>NZ_CP150223.1:4800000-7008155 GCF_037969925.1 Paenibacillus sp. FSL R7-0189
ACAGCAGATTCTTCGCTAACCGCGTTCCGTGAAGACCAGCAGGAGGAACGGGAAACTTTTTTAGCTGAGCTAGAGGGTGCAGCGGTTACAGTTGTGATGGAAGAGCTGAAATCGCTGGAAGAAGAGAAGGCACTGCTTGAGGAGCTGCCTCAGCAATCACGAGCTAGCCTGCGAAGTGATCTTGATGCCTTACTCAATAATGCTAACTTAATGCCTGCGGATGTTAGAGAGGCGGCAGGGAGCTATGTGGAGAGTGTCAGCCCAGGCTTCCGCTTAGGTTTGTTCTCTACAGCCGGACGGCGGGAGAAGGAACAAGACAAACGACTGGATGCCTGGCAAGGATTACTGGTCCGAGAGGTTTCCGCACAGCTGGAATGGCATCTGATTCAGCTGGTACGTCAATGGGCGGAGAATCTCGGACTGTGGGCAGAGGAGGCAGAGACGACTCTGAAGCAAGGGTTCCCGGCGGTGAGCCAGGAATGGCTGGCGGCTGCAGTTAAGCCGGGAACGGGGTATAGCGGCGAGGCGCTGCTCAATTTCTGCCGCACACTTGCGGCAGATCTGAAGAGCCAATTCCGCCGCGCTGCGCTGTTAGTTGGCGATGAGCTGCTGGAGAAGCTGCCATCGCTTATCGAGGAGCAGCGCGCGGAACTCCAGCGCCGCGAACAGGCCCTTACGCGGCAGGCGAGCGCTGCCCGCGCGCTAGCCGCCCTGGACCGCGCGGCTGACGCCCGCGCGCACGAGCTAGCGGCGCTGCTGCCGCCGCGCCGGACCCTCACCCCCGGCATCCTGCCGGAGGTGAAGGTCACCCTGCGTGCGGCTGCGCAGAGCGCCGCACCGCGGGAGACCCAGCCGCGCGAACGCGCCGCGGCTGGAAGTGCCGCCGCCGCAAGCTGGGCGGCGGGAACGGCTTCGCCGGCGGGCGGACGCCGCCGGCTCTCGGCAGCCGCTGACGCGCTGGCGGCTGCGGCAGAGCTGCTGCGCCGCGAGCCAGCGATGGCATCGGCGGCGCGCAGTCTGGCCGCACGGGCGGAGGATCTCGCCGGCGGCCGCTTTACCCTTGCGCTGTTCGGTGCGTTCAGCGCAGGCAAATCTTCCTTCGCCAACGCTTTGCTCGGCGAAGAAGTGCTGCCCGTGTCGCCACACCCTGCCACGGCCGCAGTTAACCGCATATTGGCGCCGGAAGGAGACTTCCGCCATGCCAGCGCGGTTGTAACGATGAAGAGCATGGCGGATTTCTGGGATGACATCTGCCATTCCTTCAGCGTGCTGCAGCTTGGAGAGCCGCAACAGGATACGTGGACAGCAGTACTTGCGAACCTGCCAACACGGGGAATCCACCCCTCTGCGCTGCCGCATGCAGGATTTCTAAGAGCCGCAGCATCCGGTTGGGCTGAAGCGGAGCCGTTGCTAGGAACGGTGCGGACGGTTGATTTGGAAGAATATCGAAACCTAGTTGCGGAAGAGACCCGAGCTTGCTTTGTGCAAGGGATTGACCTCTATTATGCCTGTCCTTTGACTGAGAGCGGGATTGTGCTCGTAGATACACCAGGAGCAGATTCACTGCATGCACGTCACACTGGCGTAACCTTTAGTTACATGAAAAATGCGGATGCGATCTGTTTTGTGACCTATTATAACCACGCTTTTTCGAAGGCGGATCGCGGCCTCTTGGCCCAGCTGGGCCGCATTAAAGACAGCTTTGCTCTCGATAAAATGTTCTTTATTATTAATGCCTCCGATCTCGCTTCAAGCGAAGAAGAACTAGATGAGGTTAAAGCACATGTCGTTCAAAATCTGCGTGCCGGAGGTTTGCGGTCTCCGAGAATCTATGCTTTGTCCAGCTTGCTTGCTCTAGAAGCTAAAACTCAACATAATCACGATCTTTATGGAACCTCCCGCTTCAATGAATTTGAGCAAGCATTATCCAGCTTTGCTGGTGATGAGCTTCCTCAGCTTTCACTTAACGCAGCTGCTGAGAGTATCGCATCGGTTCGGCGCCGGGCTGAGGAATGGCAGAATCTGGCTTCCAAGGCGGCGGGCGAGCGTGAAGCCGGGTTAAAAGAACTGCAGGAACGGCGTCAGTTCGCCATGAAGCGGTTGTCTCTTTTGGAGACTGAGGAACGTCCTAGCAGAGATCTTATTCACGAAAGTGAAGAACTGATCTATCATGTGTGCCAGCGGATTAGCTTCTCCTTCAATAGAAATTTTCAGGAATCTTTTCATCCCTCCTTACTGCGTGAGGATGCAGGGAATTTAAAAGCCATTTTCTCTGCCTGTGGTGCCGAACTAATGCGTACTACTCAGCGCGAGCTTGAGCAAGAGCTATGGGCAACAACGCTGCGGCTAGAGAGCACGGGACGCAGGCTTGTTCATGAAGCTGCTGAAGCGGCAGCTACAGAGCTACTCTTTTCCACGGAGGAATTTCATCTTATGGAGAATGAGGAGCAGGCTTGGCCATCTCCTAAGGGTCTGGAATGCCAGCTTCAGCCTGTGCAGTGGTCCGCTTTATGGGGCCATTTCAAATCCCCGCGTTATTTCTTTGAGGGAACTGGGCGGGAATTGGTCAAAGGTGCGGCAGAGCCGCTTTTGAAAGAAGCGGTTAATCTTGCAGCGGCAGTGCAGAAGGAAAAATTAATTGCTCATTACGTCGAGAATATCAGCAGAGAATTAAAATCTGCTGCCGAAAGCCTGCAAGAAGGGCTTGCGGAGCAAGAGAAAGCGATGTTAGATCTCCTTAAAGGGGGTGAGACTGCAGATCATTGGGGCCAAATAAGCCACCAATTATCACGTCTAGAACAAACTTTCGTTGATAAAGTCGACAAAGTTCTGTGAAGTTTGTAGGAAAATGTCGAAGAACACTTGCAATCTGGCGTATGATGGATGAAAATAAAGAAGCCTGAAAATATACAATGAAACTGTTACGTTTTCTGAAATTCATAAAAACGAGACAGTCAATTTGCCGAAAGAGGTTGGAATCGACAATGTGGGGAGCTCCTTTTTCAGCTCAAAGCCGCAAGCTGTTGCTGCTGGGCAGCGGGGAACTGGGTAAGGAAGTCATAATTGAAGCTCAACGCCTTGGCGTAGAGACCGTAGCTGTAGACCGTTATACCGATGCACCGGCGATGGGTGTAGCTCATCGTTCACATGTAATTGATATGCTGGATGCAGAGGCGCTGAAAGCGCTGATTCGCTCTGAGAAACCGGATGTCATTGTTCCGGAGATTGAGGCAATTGCCACTCATGCTCTTCAAGAGCTTGAAGAAGAAGGCTTTTTCGTTGTTCCGACGGCGCGGGCGGCTCGGCTGACCATGGATAGAGAAGGGATTCGTCGTCTTGCGGCTGAAGACCTTAGACTGCCAACCGCTGATTACCGTTTTGCGGATAGTCTGGAAGAGCTGCAACAAGCTATAGCCGAGCTAGGCACTCCATGTGTCATTAAGCCGATTATGAGTTCTTCTGGCAAGGGTCAGAGCGTATGCAAAAGCCCTGAGGATGCAGAAAACTGCTGGAACACTGCTTTGGATGGAGCGAGAGCTAAAGGAACACGGGTTATCGTGGAGGCTTTTGTTACTTTTGAGAGCGAGATTACTCTTTTGACGGTGCGTTCTGTGTCTGGTACGGTATTTTGTCCACCTATTGGACATATTCAGAAGGATGGAGATTACGTGGAATCCTGGCAGCCTCACTTTATGAAGCCAGAGCTGCTTGAAGAAGCGCAATCTATTGCAAAAGCAGTAACGGATCAGCTCGGAGGTTTCGGTATTTTTGGAGTGGAACTTTTTTTGACAGATCGAGGCGTATTGTTCAGTGAAGTGTCACCTAGACCCCATGATACGGGGATGGTCACGATGGCTACGCAGGATTTATCTCAATTTGCAGTGCATGTCAGAGCTATTCTTGGTTTTCCTGTCCAGTCAGTACAATTGCTGACACCCGGTGCCTCAGCTACGCTGAAGGCTGATGGAGAAGGACGAGCCTTTGCTGTGACCGGAATTAGTGAAGCTTTGGAACTGTCCAGGACTCAGGTTCGCGTATTTGGTAAACCGGAAGTTCGTCCTGGTCGGCGGATGGCAGTAGCGTTAAGTGCGGCGGAAGATGTGGAAATCGCGCGGACGATAGCCAAGCAGGCGGCGTCTATGCTAAAAGTGGAGGTATATGAGGATGAACAGTAGTACCATGGCACCTGTACTGGAAATTCGCAAATGCGGCTTGAATGATCTGGAGAGAGTTACAGCGCTTCTGCGGGAATTCGGCTATCCAACAACGCTAAGCGTGATGAAAGAGAGACTGGAAAGCATGGAGAACAGCAATCTCCAATGCACACTTGTAGCAGAGCTGAACAATGAAGTTGTGGGTATGATCGGCCTTAGACAGGTAAGCTCGTATTACAAACAGACAGATTGTATCACTGAGATTACTGCACTTATCGTATCAGAAGAACTCAGAGGAAACGGACTCGGTAAAAGACTTGTGGCCGCAGCAGAAGAATGGGCACGTGAGCAAGGTTGCTGTCAGCTTTTCCTTAGAAGTGGCAACCGCGTAGAACGCGCACCGGCACATGCTTTTTATCGTCATATCGGTTTCGAAAAGACAGCAGGCTATCGCTTTAACAAAGCGTTGCTATAATACTTATAGGTTACCGATCATCCCCATCCCAGCTACGGCGGGATGGTTTTTTTTTGCTCTGGGACTCTTTTTTTATATGTATTTAATATATTAATACCTAAAACTATTTAAATAACTTAACCATAGATGGATTGGTTTGAATCATATACAATAAAATTTATGACATCTAAAACGTTTCCAAAGAGGGATGAGACATGTATAAGTTAGTTCTTGCTGAAGATGAAGAAGACGTTAGGGAAGGCGTTATCGGGCAGATTGACTGGGAGCGTTACGGATTTGAGATTGTTGAGCAGGCGGAGAATGGACGGGAAGCTGCGGATGCCATAGACCGTTTGCTGCCGGATGTGGTAGTTACCGATATCCAAATGCCTTTTATGAATGGACTTCAGCTGGCTGAATGGATTCGTAGTCATCATCCTAACACTAAGATTATCATTTTGACTGGGTATGATGAATTTGAATATGCTCAGAAGGCGATAAAATTGCAAATTGATGAGTATATTTTGAAACCGTTCTCTTCGCAGGAATTAATTGAAGTATTGCTTAAGGTTAGAGCCACTATCGAGGCTGAAATTGCAGAAAAAGAAAATGTATTTGTACTCAGTGAGCATTACCGGAAAAGTCTGCCTGTGTTAAGGGAGCAATTTTTATCGTCCCTTATTTCGCGTAGATTGCGTACGGATGAAATTGCTGAGAAAAGCACTGAATATGGCATAAAATTAACGGGACGGTGGTTTCAGGCTTCGGTAATTAGTGTGGATTATATTCGTCCTGAGCGGGAATCTGCTGGGGGTGCAACAGGCAGGCAAATTTCTTTACGAGACACTGGTGAAAAGAATTTACAGCTATTCGCTGTGCTGAATATTGCTGAAGAAATATGCTCGAAGCATGGTTTTGGAAGGGTGTTTATTCATCGTGATGAGGTCGTATTGCTCACAATCCATGAAGAAGGGGAAGAAACTGATATCACTGGAAAGACTTTTGAGCTTCTTGAAGAAATCCGCCAGAACGTACAGCGTTTTCTGAAGCTGACGGTAACGGCAGGCTCCGGAACGGTCTGTTCATCGCCTGCTTTGTTATTTAATTCTTTTGGGGATGCCTTGCAGGCATTAGATTATCGGCTTATTCTCGGCAATAACCGGGTGATCTGGATTGAGGACGTTGAGTCACGTTCCAGCACACTGCTAACCTATGATGAACTAACCCAGCAATCCTTAATCCGGACGATTAAACTAGGTACGGTGCAAGAACTTAAAGAGGTTGTTGAGGAGTTATTTGCCGGTCTTGACGCAGAGCAGGTGTCTACACAGGATTATCAGATTTTTTTGCTGGAGATTTTTACATCTATCCTGCGAGTGGCTAAAGAATCCGGCAGTGAAGCTGCAAAGTATATTGGTTCTGGCATTTCGTCGCTAACTGCCATCAATAAATTTAATAGTATGGCCGAAGCCAAGCAATGGATTATTGCAGTCTGTAGCGGTTTGATGGATACGATTGCATTAGAACGTCAATCTTCCTATAAGCTGCTTATTGATGAAGCTAAAGAATATATACGCAGCCACTATGTTGAATCTGATATTTCCATCGGCAAGGTTTGTCAGCATTTACATATAAGTACCGGCTATTTTAGCAGTATTTTTAAGAAGGAAATGAAAATGACATTCGTTAGTTATCTTTTGCAAATTAGGTTAGAGGCAGCCAAGGAACTTTTGCGGTCCACAGAGCTAAAGGCTTTTGAAATCGCAGAAAAAATAGGTTTTGCCGATCCTAACTATTTCAGCTTTTGTTTCCGCAAAAAATATGGCCAATCTCCTAAAGAGTATAAAAACAGCTCCAGAGGAGGGTAAAGATGCTGAAGGATAAACCATATTCCTTTCCTCTAAGACCGCAGCATCCCAAAGGCGGAAAACGTCGGTTGTCCTCCAAGCTCCGAAGCATTCAAGTTACGATTACACTCACTTTTACATCTGTTGCCGTGCTAGTAGCTGTCGTTGTCAGTCTTATGCTGTACAACAAGTTTGCCAAGACCGCAGAAGAGAATGCCAATATGAATATGCAGCAGATCATTGAGCAAGTGAATTACAATCTGGGTCTTTATGTTAAGGGAATGCGCAATATTTTTGAGACAGCGGAGGAGCAGATTACGAATAGCCCTTCCGTGGATTCCGCTTTATTGACGGAAAGAATGGCTATGCTAATGGGGAGCAGAGAGGATCTGGTCTCGGCGGCTGTTTTTACACCACAGGGGAAATATGTCGTGGGTACACCCGGTCAGAAGCTGCGCAGCAACACACAGCTGGAGACTCAGAGCTGGTTTACGACGGCGCAAAGAACATCAGAGCTCTCCTATTCCGCACCTCATATTCAGAATTTATTCAAAGGTCAATATATCTGGGTCGTGTCTATCAGCAAATTAATTCAATATAAGGAGAACGGAGTCTTAAAAACCGGCATCCTGCTGATGGATTTTAACTTTCGAACCATTGATGAGCTGAGCAAGCAGGTTAAGCTTGGCAAAAGAGGATACGCTTACATCCTCGATCAGCTAGGAAATATTGTGTACCATCCCCAGCAGCAGCTGATTTACGCTGGCTTAAAATATGAGAATGTGGAGCCAGTACTGGAATATGCTTTTCGTAGCTATTTGGATGAGTCTACGGGTGAAAAACGTTTTATCACCGTAAGGACACTGGAACAGACAGGCTGGAAGATCGTGGGCGTGGCTTATTACGATGAGATTGTAACCACCAAACGTGATCTAAACACTTTTTTATCCTGGTTTTTAGCGGTAGTCATTTTATGCGTAATTATTGTATCCGTCTTTTTGTCTGCACGTATTGCCCGCCCTATCCGCAAGCTGGAACGGACGCTTCAGCAGGTGGGCGAAGGAGATCTCAACACTCGAATAGATGTCAGCGGGGCGTATGAGGTGGAACAGCTGTCCAAACGGTTTAACCTTATGCTGCAACGTATCCGCCAACTGATGGATCAGATTATTTATGAACAGGAAACCAAACGTAAAGGTGAGCTTGAAGTGCTGCAATCCCAGATCAATCCGCACTTTCTGTACAATACCCTGAATTCTGTGATCCGGCTCGCTGAACGCGGCAAGACTGAGGAGGTAGTCACGATGATTCAGTCCTTATCGAAGTTTTTCCGGATTAGCCTTAGTAAAGGGAATAATATGATTACCGTGCAGGAAGAGCTTGATCATGTTCGTCATTACCTTGTGATTCAGAGCTTTCGGTTCAAAAATAAGTTCCGCTACGAGATCGAGGCTCAGGATGAAGTGCTGCAGTGTCAGACTATTAAGCTAATTTTACAACCTATTGTGGAGAATGCCCTGTATCACGGGATTGAAATGATGCCTGATGAAGGTTTTATTTCGATCCAAGCGGAGCTGAAGGATGATCTTGTCATCATCCGCATTCGTGATAATGGACTGGGTATGTCCGAGGAGACTATGAAGGTTCTTTTAACTGGCGGCAGTAAGAGTATGCATGGCTCCGGGGTAGGCGTTAGAAATGTTAACGAGCGTATTGAGCTGTATTATGGGCGTGATTATGGTCTTTCTTTTGAAAGTGAAATTGAAGAAGGCACTACGGTTACTCTTATCTTCCCGGCACTCGCAGCAGGCGAGGGCAATCCTGGACATGAGGAGGATGAGACATCGGTATGAGAATCGTTCGTTTTTGGCTAACCCTGCTGGTATGTGTGGTGTTATGGACCACGATCACGTCTTGTTTTAATTCGGCACCTAATTATATCAATACGAACAAAACCCGCAATATTCATCTTATTGTGAAAATGAACAAAGGCGACTATTGGAATACAGTTAGATTGGGTGCAGAAGCCGCGGCACAGGAATTTAATGTGAAACTAACGTTCAAAGCTCCGAATGCTGAGAGCGATATTGCGGAACAGGTCAGAATGGTTGAAGACTCCATAAAAGAGAAGGCGGACGTAATTATTTTAGCTGCCAGTAGCTACATGGGACTTGCACAAGTAGTCGATCGGGCGGCATATTCCAAGATTCCCGTATTGTCTGTGGATGCAGAAGTCGGTTCGGCCAGAGTAAGAGCCTATGTGGGTTCAAACGGCTATGAAGCAGGACAAAAGTCTGCAGAAAGACTCATTCAGCTGCTAAATGGATACGGGGAGGTCGGCATCATTAACTTCACAAATTCATCTTTGGGGGCGGAGCAGGAGTCTTCAAACGGCATTGAATATGGTGCAAGAGATGCAGAGGAACGGGAAAAGGGATTTCTAAATTACGCTGCCCGATATCCGAACATACAGGTAGTAGAGATTTCTTATACCACTTCGAGTATTAGTGATGCTGAAGAGCTGACACGGTTAATGCTGCTGAAACATCCAAATCTTCGCGGGATCGCCAGCTTGAATGAGACAGCTTCACAAGGGGCGGCAAAAGCTATCCAGAGCCGAGGGCTGCATAATATTAAAATGGTTGCGTTCGACAGCTCCCCGTCAATGATGGAGTTGCTGCAGGAGGGGACGGTTCAAGCGACCGTAATCCAAAATCCTTTTAGTAACGGGTATTTAGCCGTAAAACATGCCGTTGAGGTAATCGAAGGAATGGATGTTCCTGAACGTGTCGATACGGGCACTAAACTCATTGATTTGGACAATATGCTGTGGCCTGAGAATCAAAAATTGTTATTTCCCTTCGTCAGATAGTGGACGGGTTATTTTTGAAAAGACGAATGCCATCCTTAAAATGGGAGGTATTCGTTTTTTGGGTTCAGTAGAATTTTTATAAAAGTGAGTAGGATTTTATATTCGAAACCGTTTTCACCTAAGGCATAATATGGATGTGCCCGAGAGAATTCGGGGTTAAACCAAAAAAAAGAAGTATAAACAGGAGGTCAATGAATAATGAAAAAAATCACTTCCGTTCTTTTAGCAAGCGCAATACTGGGTGCCGCTCTGGCAGGCTGTGGCAATAGCAACAATAATGCAGACAGTGGTAAAGCTACCAATGCTCCAAAAACTGAAAATGCGGGTTCTTCCACTGAATCGCCAAAAGTAGGGGTAGCCATTTACAAATTTGACGATACCTTCATGACAGGTGTTCGGAACGCAATCGACACTGCTGCCAAAGGCATTGCTACTGTAGATATCGTAGATAGCCAAAATTCTCAACCCACACAAAATGACAAAGTTGACTTGTTCATCACCAAAAAATATAAAGGCATGCTGATCAATCCGGTTGATCGTACTGCGGCTGGCGTTATTATCGAAAAAGCAAAAGCGGCAAATATTCCGGTGGTCTTCCTGAACCGCGAGCCGCTGCCAGAAGATATGAAGAAATGGGATAAGGTTTATTATGTAGGCGCTAAAGCGGAAGAATCCGGAACTATGTCCGGTCAACTGATCGTGGACTACTGGAAGGCACATCCTGAAGCGGATAAAAACGGCGACGGTGTCCTCCAATACGTTATGCTAAAAGGCGAACCGGGGCACCAAGACGCTGAGCTTCGTACTACTTACTCCATCCAAGCAATTGAAGATGCCGGCATCAAGGTAGAAAAGCTGGCTGAAGATACTGCGATGTGGGACCGCGTAAAAGGGCAAGAAAAAATGGCAGCCTTCCTTGGCTCCCATGGCGACAAAATTGAAGCTGTGCTTGCGAACAACGACGATATGGCTCTCGGTGCAATCGAAGCTCTGAAAGCTTCAGGTTACTTCACGGGTGATAAATTTATGCCGGTAGTAGGTGTAGATGCTACTGCTCCTGCGATTCAAGCGCTGCAAGATGGAACGATGCTTGGTACCGTGCTGAATGATGCGAACAACCAAGGTAAAGCTGCGATCACAGTTGCTGCTCTGCTTGCTAAAGGAGAAACACCTACAAAAGATAACGTAGGCTTTGATATCACAGACAACCAATACGTGTGGATTTCCTATAAAAAGATCACCAAAGATAATATCGATGACGCCAAATAATAACGCTCTAATCTAGATGGAATTCATGATCATATAGCAGCAACGGGGAGCGGATATTCGCTCCTCGGATTTCTTTCAGGCAGGGAACAGGATGAAACCGCTGTGCCTCTCATGAAAAAAGAAAAAAGCGTAGGGGGCGTAACAACATGGAAAAAGCTGAGTTTTTGCTAGAAATGAATGACATTACTAAAGAATTCCCCGGCGTCAAAGCGCTGGATGCAGTTAGTTTAAAGGTCAGACCAGGTTCGGTGCATGCCCTTATGGGCGAGAATGGTGCGGGTAAGTCCACTTTAATGAAATGTCTCTTTGGTATTTATTCACCGGATGCCGGTGAGATTTTTTTGGAGGGTGAGAAGACCTCTATCGGAAGCTCAAATGACGCTTTGAAAAATGGGATATCCATGATTCACCAGGAGCTGCATCCCGTGCCGTTCCGAAGTGTGATGGAGAATATCTGGTTAGGACGTTTCCCAACCAAAGGGATTGGACCTTTTCAGTTTGTTGACCATAAGAAAATGTACACTGACACGGAGAATTTGTTTAAAGATCTGGATATCGATCTGAATCCCGAGACATTAGTGGGTAAGCTGTCTGTATCCAAAATCCAATCCATTGAAATTGCGAAGGCTGTCTCTTTTCACTCCCGCGTTATTGTAATGGATGAACCTACTTCCTCCCTGACCAGTGTGGAGGTGGAGCATTTATTTCGGATCATACGGGATCTTAGGAGTAGAGGCGTAGCTATTATTTATATATCTCACAAAATGGAAGAGATTCTCGAAATTTCTGACGAAGTTACCATTATGCGGGACGGGAAAAAAATCGGAACCTGGCCAGCGTCGGAATTGACCACAGATCTTATCATTTCCAAAATGGTTGGCCGCGACTTGACCAATCGTTTCCCAGAACGCTTTAACGTACCTGGCGAAGTATATATGAAGGTGGAAGGATTAACCTCCCCTGAAGAAAGATCGTTTAAAGATGTTTCTTTTGAATTAAGACGAGGTGAGGTTTTAGGGATTGGTGGTCTGGTAGGCGCTCAGAGAACAGAGGTTATTGAAGCATTATTCGGCCTGCGGGCTATTAAATCGGGGACGATTTCTATCGATGGTAAGCGCATTCATATCCATTCTCCCAAGGATGCTAAGAAACACGGAATGGCCTTGCTTACCGAGGAACGGCGTGTCACTGGTATTTTTCCAGTCTTGTCTGTTCATGAAAATGGCGCAATCGCTAATCTGCATCGATACCAGAAACTACTACTTTTACTAGATGGAAAAAAGAAAAAAGAAGAAGTCGATAAAATGATTGAAAAATTACGGACCAAAACTCCAACAACCAAAACGCTGATCATGAATCTTTCTGGTGGTAATCAGCAAAAGGTGCTTCTCGCCAGATGGCTTCTAACCGAGCCCGAAATCCTGCTTCTGGACGAGCCGACTCGCGGTATCGACGTAGGGGCTAAATTCGAGATTTATTCGATTATTGCCGACTTGGCGCAGCAAGGGAAAAGCATCATTATGATCTCCTCAGAAATGCCGGAGCTGCTCGGAATGTCTGACCGTGTAATGGTCATGTCGGAAGGTAAGCTTACCGGAATACTAGAAGGCGGGCAAGCTACGGAAACCGAAGTTATGCGGCTCGCTGCACAGCATTAGGATAGGATTTCAATGATAGTTTTGCTGGGCGAAACTAGATTGGTTTACGAAGAGAATTACTCTTCGCGTAACTTTAAGGAGGAACACTACTAATGAACGCTAAAAGAGCCCAATCTTTTATTACTCAAAATGCCATTTATATTGTCTTGGTAATTCTGATTATGGGTATTGCCTTATATGAGCCGGCCTTTATCTCTGTAAATACTTTACGGGACATTCTTATTCAATCGTCAACACGGATTATCATCGCGCTTGGTGTTGCCTTCATCCTTATCACAGCTGGGACGGACTTGTCTGCTGGACGTGTGGTTGGTTTTACGGCGGTAATCTCTGCTTCGATGCTGCAAATTCCGGATTATTCCCGGCGGTTTTTTCCTGATCTGCCGCAGGTGCAAGTGTGGCTTCCGATCCTTATAGCTATCATCGCTGGTCTTCTCTGCGGACTCGTCAATGGTATTGTCGTCTCCAAGCTGAACGTCCCGCCGTTTATCGCAACACTGGGTACGATGGTTATCGTCTACGGCTTGAATTCCTTGTACTTTGACATGGATCCGAACCAATCGCAGCCGATTGGCGGTCTGCGTCCAGATTTCACTACAATCGGTTCCGGGTTTATTGGCAAGGGGCAATATTCAATCCCGTATATTGTGCTGATAGCCTTGGGTGTCGCCGCCATCGTATGGGTGGTGTTCAATAAAACCAAGCTGGGTAAGAACATGTACGCTATCGGCGGTAACATACAGGCAGCTAAAGTATCTGGCATCGATGTTTCCAAGAACTTGATCTATATCTATGCCATTGCTGGTGCCCTCTATGGTCTGGCGGGTGTGCTAGAGGCTGCAAGAACAGGTGGCGCAACCAATAACTACGGGAACATGTATGAGCTTGATGCGATTGCTGCTTGCGTCGTGGGCGGGGTGTCTACAACCGGTGGTATCGGAACGGTGCCAGGTGTCCTGGTCGGTGTTATTATCTTTACCTTAATCAACTACGGCCTGACCTTCATTGGCATCAGCCCTTACTATCAGTTGATTATCAAAGGTCTAATCATCATTGCCGCCGTCGCGTTCGATATGCGGAAGTATTCTTCGAAGAAATAGTTGCGTGTTGGATGTATGGTGATCATAGCGTTTGCTATTTATGGCAAACGCTTTTTGGTTTGTCCATTTCGCTTGCTGAGATTAAGCAATTCATAAGAAATTCATAAGAAGCAATTCATAAGAAGCAATTCATAAGAAGCAATTCATAAGATGCAATTCATATGAACCAATTTAAAGTACCAATTCATAAGATGCAATTTAAAAGTACCAATTCACAAGTACCAATTCACAAGTACTTAACGTCGCCCCCTTCCTCCTCGCATAGAAAAACTACGCACGAGCACTACCCACCATAACTATGTATGAAAAACTACACACAAAAACTGGTTTAATTAGTTGGGGATAAACCACTTCCGCTCCCACTTGTACCATTGGCACCACCATCAACTACGCCAATAATATCAATTACACCAATAATATCAATTACACCAATAATGCCACTAGCAGCACTGCTAACTACAGCGCTGCTAACTAAAGTACTACTAACTACGGTACTGCCAACCACAGCACTGTCAACCACAGGACTGTCAACCAAAACACCACTAACTAAAGTACTACCAACTACACACAACACCAAAAATACCCACTAAGATGACACCACGACCAAATAGCGTCAACACCACCAACACACAGATTAACAATGGCTACTACCAACATGAAACAAACACACCACAAAAACTACCCGCGAAAATGTAACCACAACTAAACAGCGCCAGCAACACTAAAATCAACATCAACATCAACATCAACATCAACATCAACATTATTTACCACCACAAACTTCAATCAACATTGCCACCCTTGCTCCATCAAATCTAATATTCCACCAATAGGATTTACTCGACCCAATAGTTGCACCTTCACCGCCACGGAACATCTACAGCATCATTACCATCACCAATTAATGTCATCAACACAAACACGGCTATCACACTCCACTCAATATTATCAGCATGAACACAGCAATCACGGCCACAAATCAATATCAGCAGCAATAACACGACCATCGCCATCAGGAGCACCACGAAAACACATCATATTCATCATAGCTCCCCAACAATATCAACAAACTAATATTAGTAACAGAACAGAAGCACCATGAGGCGAAAGAACGGTATAAATCCCGTACAATTAGCCGCCCTGAGCTATGTGGGACGATAGAACGGTAAAAATCCCGTAGAATTGGCTGAAACGAGCTACGTGGGGCGAAAGAACGGTATAAATCCCGTAGAATTGGCTGAACCGAGCTATGTGGGACGAAAGAACGGTATAAATCCCGCAGAATTGACTGAAACGAGCTATGTGAGGCGAATGAACGGTATAAATCCCGTAGAATTGGCTGAAACGAGCTACGTGTGGCGAATGAACGGTATAAATCCCGCAGAATTGGCTGAAACGAGCTATGTATGGCGAATGAACGGTAAAAATCCCGCAGATCTATCCGACCTGAGCTATGTGAGGAAAAAGAACGGTATAAATCCCGTAGGATTGGCTGAAACGAGCTACGTGTGGCGAATGAACGGTATAAATCCCGCAGAATTGGCTGAAACGAGCTATGTATGGCGAATGAACGGTAAAAATCCCGCAGAATTGGCTGAAACGAGCTATGTGAGGCGAATGAACGGTAAAAATCCCGCAGAATTGGCTGAAACGAGCTATGTATGGCGAATGAACGGTAAAAATCCCGCAGAACTATCCGACCTGAGCTATGTGAGGCGAATGAACGGTAAAAATCCCGCAGAATTAGCTGAAATGATATACAGAGGACGAAAGAGAGGCGAAAATGCCCTAGAATACGCCTACCCCCTCTGCGGATTCCCCACCAAAGCTCCTCTCCCCCCAACCCCAAAGATCAAAAAGCACATAAACCAACGTTCTCCCATATTCTATAGGCAAATGCCTTTGTTAAAGGGGAGCGACTGGATGTTAAGGATTAGGTTGAATGAGCTGGGGAAAGGGAATGACAATGGTCTGATACAGGCGGATGTATGGAAATGGGATGGCATTGGCTGGAACGAATATATTACTCAGCAGGATGAGGATTTCATACGCACGGAAGAGGAGTTATTTGTCACGATTCCGGCAGAAGCGGGATTATATCGTGTAGATTACTCTAATAAGCCTTTTGAGGCGCCATACTTATTGCCGGAGTGGGTGGGGGACGATCTGCGGACCACGGGTCTGCATCCGGCGCCGTTTAATCTCAAAGAGGGCACACTTTGGGGATATATTAATGACGAAGGCCGTGTTCAGATTGAACCTCGGTACGAATATGCTGAGGATTTTCAAAAGAACGGTCTTGCTGTAGTTCAGCGAAAAAATAGCAGCGGGCTCATTGACAGCACTGGAAGAGAACGAGTGAAGCCGATCTATTCCTTTATTGCGCCTTTTTCGGAAGAGCGCGCGGTCGTGTCGGATGCCAAGGGGTACACTTTTATTGATGAAAAAGGCAAAGAAGTGACGTCCGCCCGGTATGATTATCTGAACTCATTACATGAGGGGCGTGCACTATTTTCAAAACAAAATACAACCGGTGGCCAATCGCTATATGGATATGTGGACGCGCAAGGTAAAGAGGTGCTGCCCGCGATTTATGTGGATGCCAATGATTTTATGAACGGCGTGGCTTTGGTTAAAATCAAAGAAGGAGAGTATGCGCTCATCGATCCGGCTGGGAACATCCTGCATACTTACAACCATCCTTTTGTAGGAAGTCCGGGAGAAGGTTTACTCGCCTATCAAGCGACTGAAAACGGTAAATATGGCTATTTAAATACGGATGGTTCTGTAGCTATTCAGCCGCAATTCACCTCTGCTTTACCTTTTTCAGAGGGACGTGCGGTGGTGAATACCGCTGAGAATTATGGCAACGCCTATGGGCTGATTGATAAACAAGGGAAAATGATCATCCCGGCAAAATATTATGAAGTATTGCAGCTAGGTGAAGGCAGAGTAGCCATAGGAACGCCTGTATTCCCCAGCCAGCCTTATCGCGGATCACGTTATGTAATTGCAGATGCGGAAACGGGAGCGGTCCTGAGCAATCACACCCTGCTTGGCGTGAACAATTATCAGGAAGGCTTGGCGTCTGTATTTGATGCTAAAGATACCTATTTTATCGATAGAAGTGGAAAAAAGGCAGCCCAGCCTCCAGTTATTCCAGGTGCAGGAACACTCACCCTTAGCGGACGTTTGATAAGAGCAGATGTAGATCAACGCACCTCTTATTATGATCGGCAGGGAAAGCAGGTTTGGCGCCAAAATGGAGTCATTCCGCTGAGACCTCCCTATTCCGTAGTGGAGAAGAAATACAAACCGAACAGGGATTATCTGGTGTATTATCCGGTCGTTGAAGGGATTGCCAGTGCGGAAGTTTCGCGAGAGGTTAACGATAAGCTGCGCAAGCTATCCCTTGCTGAAGACGTTGGGAGTGGAGGGGTTTCCCAGGACTTTAGTTATAATGGTGATTTTTCAGTCTCTTTCTTCCGTAAAAACCTGCTGGTGCTGGAGCTGACCGGATATCGTTTTCCTTTTGGAGCAGCACATGGAATGCCTACCAAAATCTATCCGCATATTAATTTGCGCAGCGGCAGGTTCTATAAGCTGGGAGATTTGTTCAAGCCGGGCAGCAGATATGTGGAGAAGCTCAGTAAAATTGTGGGCAAACAGATCGAGAACGATCCACAATATTCATATGTTTTTCCGGATACGTATAAAGGAATTACCTCGGATCAACCCTTCTTTGTGGATAATGAAGCGTTGTATCTGTATTTCGCACCTTATGAGATCGCTCCGTATTCTGCAGGTTTTCCAACCTTCCGGATTCCTTATGCGGAGATCATGGGATTGATCTCTACGGAGGGCGAGTTCTGGCAGTCGTTTCATTAATTGACAGCTATCCATAGGTTTGCTGAAGTTGCCGTCCTTTCGGGGAGGGCGACTTTTTTTGTGCTTTCTTTCGCGAATAATAGATGAATTGGTATTTTTAGGCAGGAAAACAGCGAAAGAAAGCGAATGTATCTAGGAATCAGAAATCTTACAGTCAAGACTATTATATGTAAAAAATTAGAAGCGCACATTTGAGAGATTTATGCTACAATGACTGAGGAACAAATTACAACTTTGTAACATTTGTAGATGGTCACTCTAGGCACAAGCATATATTACACGCAAGAAAAAAGGAGATGGCAGATTGAAGAACAAGACATTAAAAGCAATCATCGGTGGTAGTGTGGCAGCTGTTATGGCACTTAGTATTTCTCTTCCATTGGAAGCAAATGCGGCATCGAATGAATCGACAGTAACAATAAAAGGCACAAGTTATGAGCAAATATTACAATATTTTAAACAAGCTAATCTTGAGGGATTCCCTTTTTCGAATAGCACAATCGTGGTGACTAAGCCGCAAACTGGAACAGTACCAAACAAAGACAACACGACCACAACTACAACTACAAAACCGGTTACAAAGCCAGCAGACACAACTACTGTAACTAAGCCGACAGATAATACAACTACAACAGGTGCTGTGAGCAATAAAGGAACCTATGTTCAGCAAATCGTAACGCTGGTAAACAAAGAACGTGCAGCAGCTGGTTTGTCACCTGTAGCTGGATTGGACAGCCTGCACAAAGTTGCCGCTACAAAAGCTACGGATATGCGTTCGAATAACTATTTTTCACATACTTCACCTACGTATGGTTCACCATTTGATATGATGAAATCCTTTGGCATCACTTATAAAGCCGCAGGCGAGAACATCGCAATGGGACAAAAAACACCAGAAGAAGTTATGAAGGCATGGATGAATAGTCCAGGTCACCGCGCTAATATTTTGAATGCTAACTTCAATTATATCGGTGTAGGTTATGATAATAATTACTGGGTTCAAGAGTTTATTGGTAAATAATACGAGTAGATGCTTCAGGAAGAAATCGTTCTCCGATGTAAGTCGGGGAGCGGTTTTTTTTGTGTGGTGAAGATCAAAAATGCAACAAAAAAAGAAGCAAGGAACTTGTCCTTACTTCTTCTGTCTAGCTCTATGGGTTATGCAGGGGTCGAACCTGCGACCTGCCGATTAAGAGTCGGCTGCTCTACCAGCTAAGCTAATAACCCGTAATGTCTAAAGAGTCAACGGGAAATATTATATAATGGCATTAATTAAAAAGCCAGTATTTTTTTATTTTCAAAAAAGTCCACACTCGCTCCTCGGCATAAACACTGTAACAGCGGGATTTATTTCTTTGCTAGACATTTGCAAAACTTCTATGGAAGAATTATGTTTATGTAACATAGTTAAGATCTTTGTAAATTGTGGAACAATACATAATAGAACGGCATACGGAGGGATAGCTTTGAAGGATTCGAAATGGACATGGCGCAGCGTCAGCTTGATTTCCATAGTAACAACTATAGTTTTGATGGTTGGTTTAGTTTATGCGGTTAAAGATATTATCTATCCGGTCGGAGAGGTTACCGAGAGCAGCTTGCCTCAGCAAACAGCCGCACCGGTGACGGAGACTGTCAAGCTCCTCAAAATTGTTGCGCTCGGGGATTCGCTTACCAAGGGGACTGGTGATAACACCGGAGAAGGGTTTGTTAAGCGTACGGTTACTGGTTTATCTGCAAAAGGTGTCACAGTAGACTTTTTAGGCAATATGGGGATTAACGGGTTGACTACTGCCGGGCTGTTAAGCAAACTGAACGAAGATGGTGTGGAGTATGCCTTGCGCATGTCGAATGTTGTTTTGCTATCTGTCGGAGGAAATGATCTGTTTAAGGATTCGGATATTCTTGAGAATAATGGGGCGCAGCAAGGAAACACAACTTCATCAACCACTGAGCAGGAGCTGACTCCAGAGTCTTTATTAGCCGCTCTGCCAGAGGCAGCAGCTAGACTGGAGAAGATTCTCGATAAAATCTCACAGATCAATCCAAATGCGCAAATTTACTATATGGGGCTGTATAATCCCTTTGGCGATATTCCAGAATTACTGGTACCAGGCAATCAAGCGGTAACGAAGTGGAATAATACGGCAATGGATATTATTAATAAGCATAGCAACATGACCTTGGTTCCTACGTTTGACTTGTTTAACAGACATTTGGACAAGTATCTATCCACCGATCATTTTCATCCTAATGGTGATGGCTATCAGCGAATCGGAGAACGGTTCATACAGGCTGTGCAGTAGTATATAGGTGAGTGTTAAATTTTGCAGTAAGATCATGTAGGTAAATGCCCTTTGAGCAAGTACAAACCGAGAAAATGACAGTCACAAGGAGCTAAATTAAATATGACAAAAGCGAATAGTGAAGACTCCGGCACAGTCGTCTTGTCTGTGGACGGGGTACGTAAAAAAATAGGACGGAAATGGATAATAGATGATGTTACTTTCGATGTGAGAAAAGGGGAGATTTTCGGCTTTCTCGGCCCTAACGGCGCTGGGAAGACGACCACGATCCGCATGCTTGTGGATTTGATTCGTCCTACTGAGGGCAAGATTACAGTATGTGGGTACAATGTGAACCGAAATCCGGAAAAAGCATTGCAATATGTAGGCTCTATCGTTGAGAATCCTGAGGTATATACCTATTTGACCGGGTGGGAGAATTTGCAGCATTTTGCCCGGATGCAGCCTGGTGTAGACAATGAACGTATTAGCGAAGTGGTAGATATTGTTCGATTAGATCAGCGGATACATGATAAGGTAAGTACATACTCGCTTGGGATGAGACAACGATTAGGCATTGCGCAGGCACTGTTGGGACGTCCACGGTTGCTTATTTTGGACGAGCCGACGAATGGACTTGACCCTAAAGGTATTAAGGAGCTGCGAGAATTCATTCGCAAGCTGGCGGATGAAGGGCTGGCGGTGTTCGTATCGAGCCATTTGCTAAGCGAAATTCAACTTCTTTGCGACCGTGTAGCGATAATTAGTAAAGGGCGTGTATTGGCTGTTGGTGCGGTAGATGAGCTGATCGCTCGTAATTCGCCGTATGTACTTTGGGAGCTGGAGCCTTTTGCTGAGGCTCGGGAAATGCTGGCTGATCGTTCAGATATTCAGATTCAGAAACTAGAAGACGTCACATTAGATGACTCCATTATTGCAGGGATGGGCCCCAATTCTTTAATAACGATCATGGATCAGGATCTGATCCCCGAGATTGTGGCCGTAATGGTTACTGCTGAAATCGAGGTGAGGGCTGTGCATAAAATTAATCCGACACTGGAACAGCTATTCTTGAAACTAACGGAGGGTGAGAATGTTGAGTAACTTGCTTCCGCTAATCCGTAATGAGTGCTTGAAGATTATAAAAAAGAAACGGTTTTATGTTATACTGCTGATTCTGATTGTACTGGTGCCTATGTTCACCTATGCACAGATGCGTTCAGCCGAACGGAGCCGGGAGAAGTTTAATTCCGATTGGCGGCTTGAGATCCAGCAGCAGATTATCGATAATCAAAATTCACTGGGCAGTGACCGGATTCCAGAGGAATGGAAGACTTATCGGCGAATATTTGTACAACAGCTTCAGTATTATCTTCACCATGACGTTAATCCGAATGAACCTAGCGGGGTTACTTTTACCCGTGAATTTATGGATAATTCGGTTACATTATTTATTCCGTTGCTTATTATGGCGGTGGCCTCAGATTTGGTCTCGGCCGAAAGGACAACTGGAACTATCAAAATGCTGTTGACTAGGCCGGTCAAGCGTTGGAAGGTGCTTTTTAGCAAAATGACAGCACTGCTAATGTTTGTCTCGCTTATCGTACTTTCCACATTTGCAATCAGTTACTTTATCTCTGGTCTCGCCTTTGGTTTTAAAGGCTTTAACATTCCTGTTTTCACAGGCTTTAAAATAAGTGGTGATTCGCTAGATATGTCTACTGTACATGCAGTGCCCCAGTGGAAATATATGCTTATGCAAGGTGGTTTGATTTGGTTCGTCAGCGTAGTGGTTGCACTGCTCGCGTTCATGATCTCGGTGCTTGTTCGCAGTACTGCCGCGAGTATAGTAGTTATGATGGCCGCGCTGATTGCAGGTAGTATACTGACCAATATGGCCTCTGCCTGGACAACAGCGAAATATTTATTTATGGTAAATCTTGGACTGACCAGCTATTTGTCTGGTACTCCCGCCCCCATTGAAGGGATGTCCTTGTCATTTTCCATGGCTGTGCTGGCTGTATGGGGAGCCGCTTCGGTGATCATTTCATTCGCCGTCTTTACGAAAAGGGATATTTTGAATTAGAATGAACAAAGTGACCAAAACGTTTGTTTGCATTTCTTAGAAATATAGGAGAGTATAATTTCACGTTATATTCTATCCTTAGGTTTTTGGCAGTAACGGATACCGTTCTTAACAAAAAGGACGGCCAAGCCGTTTCTTCTTAGTATAGAGAAAAGAAGGAGGAGCATGAATGCTCGAACAGATCGATATGTTTGCTGAAGTTTCTAATAACGGCGAGAATGGCCGTACTGGATACGATGCTGACGACATTCAAGTGCTCGAGGGTCTGGTTGCAGTACGCAAACGACCTGGCATGTATATCGGCAGTACGAGTTCTTCAGGACTACATCATTTAGTATGGGAAATCGTAGATAATGCCGTAGATGAGCATTTAGCCAAGTATTGTACAAAGATTGACATACTGCTTCGCAAGGATGGCTCGGTAACCGTTAGCGATAATGGACGGGGGATCCCGACTGGAATGCATAAGACAGGGGTACCTACACCGCAAGTTGTATTTACAATTTTGCATGCGGGCGGTAAGTTTGGTGGATCGGGTTATAAAAAATCAGGCGGTTTGCATGGCGTAGGGGCTTCTGTCACAAACGCTTTGTCTGAATGGCTCGAAGTAGAGATTTATCGTGAGGGCAAAATCCATCGTCAGCGGTTTGAGTACTGGGTGGACAAGAAGGGCAAAGAGCATGTCGGCGAACCTGTAACTGGTCTTGAAATCTTGGGTAACACCAATAAAACTGGTTCGAAAATTACTTTCAAGCCAGATATTCGTGTCTTCCCAAATGGAATTGCTCTGAATTATGACACGCTGGCAGAGCGGGTTCAGGAGATTGCTTTTCTGAATTCCGGTCTGCGTATTACACTGCAAGATGAGCGGAGCAACCGTCAGGATGAGTTCTTTTATGAAGGTGGAGCCAGTCAATTTGTGCAGTTCCTCAACGAAGGTAAGGATGTTCTCCATGATGTTATTCATTTCAGTGCAGAAAAGGATGATATCGAGGTAGAAGTAGCTCTTCAATACAACGGAGGCTACACAGAAACCTTGGCTTCCTTCGTAAACTCCATTCCAACTCGCAGCGGGGGCACACATGAGACCGGCTTTAAAACTGCGTACACTCGTGTATTAAATGAATATGCCCGCCGCACGCAATTGCTTAAAGAAAAGGATAAAAACCTGGAAGGTAATGATCTGCGGGAAGGCATGATGGCTGTCATCAGTGTAAAAATGTCCGAGGTTGAATTTGTTGGACAGACGAAGGATCAGCTTGGCAGTGCTTCCGCCCGTAGTGCAGTAGATTATATTGTTTCTGAAAATATGGCGCGTTTCTTGGAAGAAAATCCACAAGTTGCGCAGAGCCTGCTGAAGAAATCGATTCAAGCGTCGAAAGCCCGGGAAGCGGCACGTAAAGCCCGCGATGAGATCCGCACAGGCAAGAAACGCAGCGAAAGCTCGAATCTTGGCGGTAAGCTGTCTCCTGCACAATCAAAGGACGTTACACGTACGGAGCTGTTCATCGTGGAAGGTGATTCCGCTGGTGGTTCAGCTAAGCAGGGCCGTGACTCTAAGATTCAAGCGATATTGCCGCTAAAAGGTAAACCGATGAATCCGGAGAAGGCTAAGCTGCTGGACATCCTGAAGAACGACGAGTATAAAGCAATTATTTCTACGATAGGCGCTGGAATTGGTCCGGATTTCACTGTCGAAGACAGCAATTATTCCAAAATTATCATTATGACCGATGCCGATACCGATGGAGCGCATATTCAGGTGCTGCTGCTGACATTTTTCTATCGTTATATGAAGCCTTTATTAGATGCAGGCAAGGTCTTTATCGCTCAGCCTCCACTTTATAAGTTGACCCGCAAAACGGGTAAGCTGGAGACCGTAAGGTATGCCTGGAGTGATGAAGAGCTGCAAAATTACTTAAAGGAATTCGGCAAAAACTTCGAGCTTCAGCGTTATAAAGGGTTGGGTGAGATGAACCCTGATCAGCTGTGGGAGACAACGATGAATCCAGAGTCGCGTACGCTGCTTCAGGTACAGATTGAGGATGCCGCTAAGGCGGAGCGCCGTGTTTCAACACTTATGGGTGACAAAGTCGATCCACGTAAACGCTGGATTGTTGAAAATGTCGATTTCACCGAAATTGTAGAGTAATGTCAGTGCTGCAAGTGACGATAATCCCGATTTTCTAAGAGTTTGGTGATTTATGGGACCTAGAAGATTTTTGGAACTGTAGGAGCGATAGTGCCCGGAATTCCAAAAATCCCTGAAGTACCCGAGAATCACCACACTATTTTAAAACGGGCAGTTTGAGGAACAGAAGGTGAGCAAAGTGAGTAGTTTATCAGAACAATTTTTGCCGGCATTTCTGGAAGAGGTCGTCGGTGACCGCTTTGGTCGGTATTCCAAATATATTATTCAGGACCGGGCAATCCCCGATGTCCGTGATGGACTTAAACCCGTGCAGCGCCGGATTCTTTACGCGATGTACGACTCCGGCAACACACCTGACAAGCCATACCGCAAGTCAGCCAAAACCGTCGGAGATGTAATGGGTAATTACCATCCACATGGTGACTCCTCTATTTACGATGGTATGGTACGTATGGCACAGCCTTGGAAGATGGGGCATGTGCTAGTTGACGGTCACGGCAACTGGGGCTCCATGGACGATGACCCAGCTGCGGCAATGCGTTATACAGAAGCACGGCTGTCTCCCATTGCAATGGAGATGATGCGTGATATCGAGAAGCGGACCGTCTTGTTTAAAGATAACTTTGACAATACCGCCAAAGAGCCTGTTGTGGTTCCTTCCCGGTATCCGAATCTGCTCGTAAATGGCACGAGTGGGATTTCTGCGGGTTTTGCTACTGAAATTCCGCCACATAATCTGCGTGAAGTAATTGACGCTTGTATCGCAGTGATGCAGAAGCCAAATATTGAGCTGGAAGAAATTATGACCTTTATGAAAGGTCCGGATTTCCCTACAGGCGGCACGATCATGGGCGGAGACGGCATCATGGATGCTTACCGCACAGGTAAAGGCCGTATTTACCTGCGCTCCAAGACAGAGATTGAGAATATGCGGGGCGGTAAGCAGCAAATAGTGATTACGGAAGTTCCATTCCAGATTGTAAAATCACGGCTGGTTACTTCCATGGAGAATATTCGGCTGGAGAAAAAGATCGATGGCATTGCCGAGGTTCGTGATGAGAGCGGCCGTGAGGGATTGCGGATTGTAGTCGAACTCAAAAAAGAGGCTGATGCTCAAGGCGTGTTGGCCTATCTGCTCAAAAAAACCGATCTTCAAATTACCTATAACTTCAATATGGTTGCTATTGTTAACAAAGCGCCTCAGCAGCTTGGTCTAAAAGCCATCCTGGAAGCTTATATCGCGCATCAGCGTGAAGTTGTGACTCATCGCACCCAGTTCGATCTGGAACGCGCAGAAGACCGTGCTCATGTCTTAGAGGGCTTAGTTAAAGCACTGAACATTCTGGATGAGGTTATCGCTGCGATCAAAGCGTCGAAAAACCGTCAGGATGCTCAGAACAATCTCGTATGGATGTTCGGCTTCAGTGAACGCCAAGCCGATTCGATCCTTACTTTGCAATTGTATCGTCTGACCAATCTGGAGATCACTTCACTCCAGAAAGAGTTAGATGAAATGATGGCAAAGATTACACATCTGCGCGGCATTTTGGAAAGCGACAAAAAGCTAGTTTCTGTAATCCGTAAGGAACTGCTGGAGATTCGCGACAAATACGGCATTGATCGCCGTTCTCTGATCCAAGGCGAAGTAGAGGAGCTCAAGGTTAGCCTTGAAGCTCTGGTCAACGCGGAGGATGTGCTAGTTGCTCTTTCAGCAGATGGTTATATTAAGCGGACTGGTATGCTTTCCTTCACCCGTTCAGGTGGGGAGCGTCATACCTCAGGCGTCAAAGAAGGTGACCATATCGTCAGGCTGCTGGATGTGAATACCCGTGACAGTCTGCTGGTATTTACCCGCAAGGGGCAATACTTCTTGCTTCCTGTGCACCAGATTCCGGAGTTTAAATGGAAAGAGCCTGGTACAGCGATTGTGAATGTCATTGGATTGTCTAAAGGAGATGGAATCGTTAGTGTGATTCCGGTTAATAATCTAGATGATCCGCAGCAAAGTCTTGTGTTCGTCACCCGTCGGGGTCAGGTGAAGCGTACAGAGCTCAAGGAATACTCTACAAGCCGTTCTGGAGCTGTAGCGGCCTGTAAGGTAGCCGAGGGTGATGAGATCATTACAGTGGCTTCCAGTACGAATGACAAGGACATTGTGCTGGTTACCCGTGAGGGAATGAGTATCCGATTCCATGAGAATGAGGTTAACCCTATGGGTCGCGTTGCATCTGGTGTAAGAGGAATTCAGCTGCGCGAGGGCGACGAGGTGATTTCCTGCTTCTGGGTCAGCGAAGATGAAGGCGAAATCCTTGCTATTTCTGATATTGGTTATGCGAAACGTTCATTACTTGTGGATTATCCATCACAAAGCCGTGGTGGCAAAGGAATGCCAACCTTCGAATTCAAGGAAGGCAAACGAATACGTCCAAATGGCAGCAGGTTAGCAGGGGCTTTCTATTGCAAGGAGCCATTGGAACTGAATGCCGTTACTCGTGAGAATGCCCACCATACGTTCTCCTCTGAATCAGCGCCGCTGGGCGAGCGTCGTTCTACAGGCAAACAGATTGTAGCTGTGGAGAAAAAGGATGAGATCATAAATCTTTTCCCATCGGTTCATTAAAACTAGCGATTAACAAGTGATTTTATAACGGCGTTTAGTCCGCTCTTTTGGAGGGTTGACTAAGCGTCGTTTTTTATTTTTTTATGCTGAAGGTCCGGCAGATTTATTTTTTCTTCTTTTGCAGGAAATGGAAGTTGTTTCGCGAAAATGTAGATATACCGGATAGAACCGCGAGGAAAGGAAGGAATAAGTGTGCATGCTTCTGAATTCAGTAAAATTTGGCATAAGATTTTAAAAGATTATAAATTACATATGGACAGTAATCTTGCTCCAACGCTGACGGATGCCCAACTTACTGTACTTGAACTGCTTCAGGAACGCGACGCCATGAAGCCTTCTGATCTGGCTCCACATTTGGCGACCAGTCCTGCAGCGGTTACGATGTTACTTGATCGGATGGAGAAGCATGAGCTTATTGTGCGGGAAAGAGATGCTTCGGACCGGCGGATTGTATGGGTGAGCATAACGGAGACTGGAAAGGAAGAAACTGCACGTGGTCTAAAGATCCGCAGTGATTTTTTTGCGGAAGCGCTTGATCCGATCTCCTCTCATAACCAACAGTTACTGCTCTACTTAATGGGCAAAATGGTTGTTACAACCACACCGGAGGGCTCAACACCTTGAAGCAAATAGCTTTGCTGTATCACTAGTGCATTTAGAGTATGTAGAAGCATTTAGAGTGTTTTAGAGCAATTAGAGGCACCTAGATGCATCTAGATGCATTTAGTTGTATTTTGTACAGCTATTGTTTGCTAATTACTCGATTGATGAAATATAACTGTATTTTATACAACTATTTTCTTGATTTACTTCTCTTTTTGCAGTTTCCCTGATTTTTAATTGTAAAAAGTACACTTAAAATCCGATCTACTGCTTTTTTATTCGGAATAAGTGTATAGAATGCAGTTATCTTACTTTTCATTTCAGATTCCATCTAGGATCCACTGCTGAACCACTGCTGAACCACTGCTGAACCACTGCTGATCCACTACTGATCCACTGCTGATCCACTACTGATCCACTGCTAAACAGAGCGGTGGATCAGTTGGCTAAGTTCAGGTTGGAAGGTAGAAGAGATGTTTAATCTCAAAATGATGTTTAATCTCGAAAGGATGTTTAATCTCAAAGGGATATTCAATGCCCGGCTGGAATAATCGGACTAAGCATATCCTGCGGAGCTAGGAAGAACACTCCAACGTGGACCCTCTTCCCATAGTCTGTTCAAGTAGCAGACGCAGAACCAAAAACGAGGCAGTGATTCTCCACTAACCGGAGAATCACTGCCTCGTTTTTATCGTTTCAATGCCTAGAAACGGCTGCTTTAGAACAGCCCTTTTTTTAGTGTTTCCCGCGGCCACAGATCCCAAGGATGGGTTTGTGGGGGCAGAGAGATGAGTTCCACTTCTTCTTTAGTAACAGGGTGAGGGAATCCTACAAGTGCTGACCATAACGCAATTTGTTGCCCCGGTCTGTTCACTGAAGCCCCGTACTTCTGATCACCGTATAATGGGCAGCCGATCGAACTCAGCTGCACCCGAATTTGGTGGGAACGCCCTGTAAGTAAATCAATCTTAAGCAGGCTGTATCCTTCTGCACTGTCAAGCACTGTGTAATTCAGAATTGCTTCCTTGCCGCCGGGAGTTCCTTTTCGAACCACAGTGACGGTGTTACTCTTTGCGTCTTTAAGCAGCGTATCTGTAAGACGGCCACGAGTGGCTGGCGGTTTACCATGCACGACTGTTAAATACACCTTATGAAAGCCGTGAGTACGGACACTCTCGGATAGTCTTGAAGCCGCTTTTGAAGTCTTGGCAAAAATCATTGCTCCCCCAACCGGTCGGTCCAAACGGTGGACCAGACCTATATAGACGTTGCCGGGTTTGTTGAAACGTTCCTTCACATCTTCTTTCAGCAGGTTCAGCAGGTCAGGATCGCCTGTTGCATCCTCCTGAACAGGAATATTCACGGGTTTTACAATCCCCAGAAGATGGTTGTCTTCGTACAACACTTCAAAGCGTTGCGATCCGCCGCTTACAGCCTCATTGTTGCCGGAACTATGTTGTGTCATGGCTTACGCCTCCCAGCGACCCAGGATACCACATGGCAGATTCATGCCGGAGGAGGTGATCGGAAGACCGATTTCGCCGGAGGTAAGTTTTCCGCCATAACGTTTGCCCATGGTCATGGACAACATGTTGCGCAGTACAGTTGGAGAAATTCCTGTGGTGTAGGAATTAATGAGCATGAACAAAGGGTTGTCGCTCATAATCTCCATACAGCTCTCAAGGAAAGGGTACAAGCTTGATTCAAGCTTCCACATTTCTCCACCAGGTCCTCTTCCGTAAGAAGGAGGGTCCATAATAATCGCGTCATATTTACTGCCGCGGCGTTGTTCACGTTGTACGAACTTGAATACATCATCCGTGATAAAGCGGACTGGACGTTCTCCAAGACCAGACAGCTGAACGTTTTCTTTCGCCCACTGCACCATACCTTTGGCTGCATCTACGTGAACGACAGACGCACCGGCACTCGCCGCTGCCACAGTAGCTCCACCTGTGTAAGCAAAAAGATTCAGCACTGAGATTGGACGGTTAGCCGCAGCAATCTTGTCCATCATCCAGCTCCAGTTGGCTGCTTGTTCCGGGAATAGTCCTGTATGCTTGAAGTTTGTAGGACGTAAGTGGAATTTTAATTTACCATAGCTAATCTTCCAATCGTCCGGAATGGTTTTTTTCATTTCCCATTGTCCGCCACCAGCGGAGGAACGGTGATAATGTCCGTGCACATCACGCCATTTAGCGGTCTCATTATTTAGAGGCCAAATAATCTGTGGATCAGGACGACGCAAGATAATATCGCCCCAGCGTTCGAGCTTTTCTCCACCGCCTGTATCAATTACTTCATAGTCTTTCCAATCGCTCGCTATATACATGATTTAATCCATCCTTCAAAAAAATTCATTTAGCCTTTATTGTACAACATTTCACCTGATTGCTACAAACAAATTACGCCTCAGCCAGCTTCACCAATTATTTTGTCCAATGCTAATGAGGTGTATAATATTCCCATGCTTATGCGGCTATTCAACTGGTGCTGCAAGACTTGATTGTGTATGATCAGATAGTAGAGTTCTTACCCTATTTACGATCGGAGAACTAAAGCTATGTTCAATCTCTCACCGCTGTATTTCCCTATAACTGCAAAACCCAACCACACTAGTGAGTTTCTGCCCAGCCATGCCTTGCAGCCGTTTATTCGCTGTTTTTGGGGTTCTGTAGATGTGGAGTCTATACAACAACCTGAGACGGAGACAATAATTCCGGATACCTGTATGGATATTATTTGGGATTTGGATAGAGAATCAGGCAATACAAACACTTTTTTCTCCGGTATCAATGACACTCCATTTGAAGTCTCTTCAGACGGAAAGCCAGGGGGGAGTTCAACCTTTGGTATCCGGTTTCAATTCTGGGCGGTTCATTTTTTTGCAGATGATCATCTGCGGAATGTCTTGAATGCACATGTCGATGTAGAACATTATTTTGGCACTTTTAAAAAAGAGCTTGGTCATCTATTGGAGAAAGTAAACTCGATGGACGAAAGGATTGCAGCCGCTGAAGCCTATCTGCTTCGTCGTCTTGAGCGTAGAGGGCGGACTAACGATCGGATGATGAACGCAGTCTATACTATGGTAAAACAAAAAGGGATTGTGACCTCTGAGGATTTGGAGACCAGTTCTAATTTAAGCAGACGACAACTTGAACGGCTTTTTCAAGAATATATAGGTGTATCGCCCAAAAAAACAGCAGATCTCGTGCGGTTTCAGAATGTATGGCGGGAGATGTGTCATTTACCTGGGCAGACAAAGAATATGCAGGATCTTATTTTCGCGTATGGTTACAGTCACCAGTCCCATTTTATCAATAATTTCAAAAAATATGCAGGAAGAACCCCACTTGAAGCCTTGGTCTATGCAGGCCGAAGAATGTCGTAATTTTGCAATACAAAGCGTGTTAACCTTGTTAGACTAAACCCATGTAAGAAATGAGACATATTATGAAAATGAGAGGGGACAAGTTATGATTTCGTCTTTTGAAGGGACTAACATTTACACTAAAGATACTGCGGCGTCAGCTAAATTTTATACGGAGGTACTGGGAATTCCTATGCCTTTCGAAGGCTACGGTAATTTCGACGGGGCAAAGCTTGGTTTTGACAAGAAACAGCCGGGAATTATTATTTGGGATGCTGCAAAGTGGGAAAATCTTACGACAGGTTTTGTTAATTTAGTATTCGGCTGTGATAATCTTGATGAGACATACGAGCAGTTGAAAGCTAAGGGACTGGATTGTCAGCCACCTGTTACGATGGAATATGGCGGTAAAGAAATGAATTTTCGTGATCCTGATGGGAATCACATAACCTTGCTGGAAGGTGCTTATTAAGCTTCTTTTTAAGAAAAATGAGACGGAGCGCAAACTTCAACCGTGTGTAATAACGGGGAGTTTGCGTTTTTTTAACTTTATTTATTGACAATGATAATCATTATCAAATAGAATGAGGTGAAGCGTATATGATTTAAATTTAAGGTGTTAGTAGGGGAGGAACAGGAGTTTATGGCTAAAGTGCTTGTGGCATATGCTAGTTTAACTGGTAACACTGAAGAAATGGCTGAATTGATTGTAGAAGGAATACGCCAAGCAGGCGGTGAGGCTGTTTTGAAGTCGGTCACTGAATGTAATGCGATTGAGATAAAATCATATGAAGGCGTTCTGCTAGGGGCATATACTTGGGGAGACGGAGAGTTGCCGGATGAATCTCTTGATTTCTATGAGGAGATGGATGAACTTGATTTGACTGCCATGAAGTCAGCAGTTTTTGGTAGTGGGGATACAGGCTACGCCATTTATTGTGGGGCAGTGGATGTTATCGAGGAGAAGTTAAAGGAGCGTGGAGCAGTCATTTTGCAAGATAGCCTAAAGATTGAGTATGGCCCTAATGCTGCCGAAAAAGAAGCCTGCCGTCAATTCGGCCGTCAATTTATCGAAGTCTGTATGGCGGTAAACTAAGATGGGTGGGCCAGTGGGAAGTTGGTTTAACAAACCAAGGGATGTACATACCCCTCCGTATAAACGGCTGCACGATTATCGCATGGAGCATATTATGCTGGGCGGGACTGAGAATTTAGCTAGCGGAGCTCCAGCGACGGGGCTCCCACGCTGGCGCCAGCAGGTTCAATATGCTGTGGGGCATACACTTAATGACTTCTATAGTCTGCTGCCGGAAGTGCGAAGAGAGACACCTATACAATTTCTGTTAGAACGCCGGTGGCCTCCTAGGGGAGATGCTTTTCCCTCCCTTTTGCAATATTGGGATATCAAAACGAGTGTAGCTGATGAGCTTATGCGTATCGTTTCAAGCAATCATCTACAGGAGATTCCAGTGATGTTATATGAACAGTGGCATGTCCCAGTTCCAGCGCTGAATTTGGAGTTATCGATGATTACGCAGCTGGCTTGGAACTCTTCAAAAAGTGGCCGGAGCGTGAACATTCAGAAGTTTATGGTTAATGGCAATGAGGATATCATCACTGGATTTATGCATATGGCCAATGTTTTTTGCCATCATGCTTATGGTGAGCCAGCGGAGACCGTGGAAGTTTTCTCGCTGCTGGATGGACGTAAATACTGCTTTGCTGGAGAGGCAATCTCGCTTATGGAGTCACTGGATTATGTGCGTTTGTTATCCGTATTTCTTGAGCGTGAAGTGTTAGCTGACGGTTCCTTAAGCTGCAGCGATCGTAGAAATGAGAGAGGCGAAGCGAATTATTTACTATAATAAATATAGACCTCCTTATCTGCAGGTTAGAACACCAGCAAGTAAGGAGGTCTTATTGTTACTGCTTTATTAAAATCTCAAGAGTTAGGTCGGGGGATTAGCCGATAAATCGGTAATAATCCTGTTTATTCTGAATGACAAAGCCGCAGCTCTCATACAGCTTAAGTGCATTGGGATTATCCAGTGCGACCTCCAGATTTACACCATTATAATTTTGGCGCTCTCGTTCGATGGTCTGAAGAAGGGCGCTGCGGCCAATGCCAAGCCCACGTAGCTTTTTGTCGACTGTAAATCCATAGATCCAGGATTCATTATCTTCAGTCCACACTCGCATTTTCCCAACAGGCCTGCCGTCCATCTCGATCATAATATTCTCTTGCATACCTTCCTGTTTGTGCAACTCATACTGCTCGGCAGCATCTTCTGTCTTCATATCAAAACCTCCACAATCCAGTTCGACCAGAATATGTGCCTCTTCTTCACGAGCTGGCCGTAAGACCACAGTCCCTGTTGCTGAGCTAACATCAGAAGAAACCATGGAATTGCCATCCCATTTCATTTGATATTCAGCGTGATTGAACTGTAGAGGCAAGGTTTGCAGGAAAGCAGTTCCAGATGAAGAAGCGGCGGGTGCATTTAGAAGAAGAGTAGAGACTTTATTGCGTTTGATTATGGTTTGTGCTCGGTTCCACAGAGAGGTGAAGATTCCGCGTCGACGGTAGCCTGGCCGAACCATGCCACAGACCTCCATATCGCTTCCAAAACCATAGAGTCCCAAGAAACCGACCAGTAATTCGTCCTCATAAGTCACAAGCCATTCCGTATCACCTGCGCTTGATGGCTGGCGGAGCATATCCCAATTCAGTTTTAATGAGATTCCTTCATATTGCTCACAGCGTTGTTGCAATTCCTCAATATTCTTAAAAGTGTCGGCAGTCGTCAAACCCGTTTCCCCCTAAAGTGTATTTGAACTATTATAAGTTCGCATAGTTACTAAAAAAGCTTCGCGGAAACGGGAGCAGGTTTTAAGCTCTCCCGCCAGTATTCCCGCTCAGCACGTCTTTGTACTCCGGGTGCTTCTCAAATTGATGCGCAGCATAGGAGCACACGGGTACAATTTTTAAATTCTCATTCCGAGCCTTGTCCACAACAGCACGTACAAGCTCTTGTCCAGTACCTTGCCCGCGCAGTTCTTCGGAGACACGAGTGTGGTCAATGACCAATTCCCCGGTTTCTTTATCCAAACTGTATGTGATTTCGGCAAGGTCCTTACCGTCATTAGCAACAAAAAAACGTCCGTTTTCATTTTGAATTTGCATCTTATGGCTTCACTCCTAATTAGTTATTGCCTATATTTTACTACCATGAATTGCAAAAAGCGAGGAACGAACCAGATTGATTGTTCTTCGGGCTGAATGTTGCTTTCCTTGTTACCCGTGGATCGCTGCGCTGTATTTTTTGTTCATGTGGGCAACTTGGTCAAGCAGAATATAGCAAGTGAGAGTTAACTAACTTCAAGTATTTGTTTTGGTAAGCTGAAAACTGGGAACGCTGGGAACCCCCGGACCCCCGTAACCCCGAAATGCCAGAACCCCGTAACCCCGTAACCCCGTAACCCCGGAATGCCGGAACCCTGGAACGCCGGAACCCGTAACCCTGGAATGCCGTAACCCCGTAACCCCGTAACCCCGTAACCCCGTAACCCCGACCCCCGAACTTCCGAACCCTTGGTTTTCCTATCCGCAGAACCTTTCGGACCCAGCTGACGCTATCTGCACATATTTAGCCGTTTGAGCAAAGTTTCGGACACCAGTGCAGCTATTCCTTATGAATAGGCACGAAATAGGCATTTATAGTGTCAATAGCGCCTATGGAGTCCGATAGCATGCTGAAAAGGGGATAATACTGCGAATAAGGTCAACTGTGTCCGATAGCGTAGGATACTAATCCTCCGTAGAACCTTTCGGACCAGAGTTCTAATTTCCCACTGATGCTTTCGGACCCAGCAGACGCTATTTGCACATATTTAGCCGTTTGAGTAAATTTTCGGACACCAGTGCAGCTATTCCTTATGAATAGGCACGAAATAGGCATTTATAGTGTCAATAGCGCCTATGGAGTCCGATTGCTCACAAAAAATGGGATAATACTGCGAATAACGTCAACTGTGTCCGATAGCGTAGTACAATCCTCCGTAGCCTTTCGCCATGAGTTCTAATTTCCCATTGCTTTCGGACCCAAAAACATATTTAGGTTTGATAATACTGCGAATAACGTCAACTGTGTCCGATAGCGTAACGTCAACTGTGTCCGATACTAATCCTCCGTAGAACCTTTCGGACCAGAGTTCTAATTTCCCACTGATGCTTTCGGACCCAGCAGACCCTATTTGCACATATTTAGCCGTTTGAGTAAATTTTCGGACCCCAGTGCAGCTATTCCTTTGGAATAGGCACGAAATAGGTATTTTTAATGCCCATAGTGCCTATGGAGTCCGATAGCATGCTGAAAAGGAGATAATACTGCGAATTAGGTCAACTGAGTCCGATAGCGCAGGATCCTAATTCTTCGCAGAAGCTTACGGACCAGAATCCTAATTCCTCACTGATGCTTTCGGACCCAGCAGACGCTATTTGCACATATTTAGCCGTTTGAGTAAATTTTCGGACACCAGAGCAGCTATTCCTTTGGAATAGGCACGAAATAGGTATTTTTAATGCCCATAGTGCCTATGGAGTCCGATAGCATGCTGAAAAGGAGATAATACTGCGAATTAGGTCAACTGAGTCCGATAGCGCAGAGTCCTGATCTCCCGCTGAAGCCTGCGGATCGAGCAAACGCTATTAGCACAAGCTCAGCTGTATCCGATAGCGCCCACGCTCGCGGAAATGACGACTAAACCAGCGTGCAATACAGGAAATTCGGTGCTGAAATAGCAGCTAATGAATTTTTATGCACTCCCGTTTATAGAGTAGCTTGCGTATTCTCAGGATAATACAATAAGATTAAGAGAATATCTCACTACTGAAAAGAACCGCTAGCAGGAGGAATCATTGTGGAATACAAGGTTGAGGTTGAATTTGGATCGATTTATGAGTTGTTGAACAGCTTACATACTTATCTCTGCAAAAAATCCTATAAGAAGATTGATTTAGGGGTAGCATGGGCTAATGAAATTGAAAGCACGCTCAGTGAAGAGCTGTTATCCCGTCTGAAAGAAACCGAACTAAACAATGAGTGGAAAATGTTGAATCTGCTCATTTACTGTTGTCCATTTAAAGATGATGTAGACAGTGTGTTGAAATGGATTGAAGGGTTATCGGTTGGTGAGTTATATGAGACCTTATCAAAGTATGTAAAGGTATTTCCAAGCCATATGGAGGATTACCGTAACCGCGTAGTATTTTTACTTTCCGAGTGGAACCGCCAGTACTTTAGCCAATGCAATCCTGCGATTTTGAGCAAACTGCAGCAGCATGCGGATTCGAAGAACACGGAGCTTAATGAACTGGACACTGCGGATTTCGTGAACAAGACGACCAACGGATTTTACTTCATGCCTACGGATGGGCTTAAGAAGCTCGTACTGATTCCACAGTATCATTTTCAGCCTGCTAATATTATCTATTGCTATGGGGAATTAACGATCTGCCATTATGCGGCGTGGATATCGATGGAGAATGAGGAAATCTCCCCTTTTATGTACAGAGCGATCCGTAGTCTGAGTGAAAAAAGCCGGCTAAAAATCCTCCAAGCCCTTAGTGATGGCCGTAAGACGTTTACCGAAATTGTTAAGCATGCGGGGATCTCGAAGGGGATTGTGCATGATCATATTTTTAATCTTCGTTGTGCAGGTTTGCTTCATGCCTATATTGAAGGAGAGAATGTCACCGGATACAGTCTGCGTCTTGAAGGTATTCATCGGATGAACGAGCAGCTATTCGAGTATTTGAAATAATGATTTCGAAAAAAAATAACCGTCTGAAAGCCAGGGCTTCTCTTATGCAGAGAGGGGTTTTGGCTTTTTTATTTGTTTTAATTATCGCCTAATTCTGTTTATGGAGAATTTTTTTGAAGTTCTCTCTTTACAGAACTCGAAAACCTTTCTATAATGAACATCAGATGTTATTCATACTTAACGGGTAGGAATTATAGTTATTATTCTATCAGAGAGAAAAGGGAGATAGGTACATGAGAAAAAATGCGATTGTAATCACTTCATTACTGCTTACGGGGTCACTGTTACTTTCTGCTTGCGCTAACAACAGTAATAACGAATCCTCATCCGCAAATAATGCGGCTGCAGGCTCCAATTCAACCAATGTGGAAGCAACCACTGCACCAGAGATTGTTCCTGCGGGTGCTCTAAGCGAACCTTTTACTGCCACGGATTTATCCAAACTTCCAGCGGTGGCCCAGAAACGTACAGATACCATTATCGTCGGGCTTACGGACCCAAGCGGAGCGTTCACTCCTTATTTTCAACAAAGTGGTTATGATGGCAATGTCTCTTCACTGCTATACGCTTCTCTCGTAACTGTTGATGACAAAGGCGTTCCAACGCCGGAGCTTGCGGAGAGCTGGGATGTTTCAGATGATCAGCTTACATACACGTTCCACTTGAGAAAAGATTTGAAATTCAGCGACGGTTCACCGTTAACAGCGGATGATGTGGCATTTACATGGACGATCCAATACGACAAATCGTATGACGGTAGCTCCCAGCTTCCATCGCTAAATGTTAAAGGCGGCAAAGCCTATAAGGAAGGTACATCCCCTACAGTTGAGGGCATTAAAGTAATTGATCCACAGACGATCTCAGCAACCCTTGAGCAACCAAACGCAACGGCGCTGGTACAGCTCGGCTCGAATGTACTATCGAAAGCTTACTATGGCAAGGACTATAAAATTGGAAATCTTGAATACATTAAAAAGCTGCATGAGAAGCCACTTGGCGATGGACCTTACAAGCTGGAAAAATTTATTCCAGGTCAAGAAGTGCGTTTTGTAGCGAATGAGAATTATTTCAAAGGTAAACCAAAGACGGAGCATTTCATCTACAAAACTACGGAAGGCGACGTATGGCAGTTCGTAGAAACTGGTGAAGTGGACTACGCTTCCTTTAGTGCGACAGACGAGAATATCGAGAAGCTGAAAGCACTTGGTTTTGTGAATATTATTCCATACACTCCAAGTACCTATGGTTACTTGCAAGTTAACCTCAAGCATGAGCAGCTCAAGGATAAGCTTGTACGTCAAGCTATTGTGTACGGTTTGGATCGTCAGAGTATTTATGTGGATGCAGCACAAGGTGCAGGTTCTATTGCCAACATCCCGGCATCGCCGATTTCCTGGTCTTACACTGAGGAAGGTATTAATCCTTACAAATATGATCCGGAAAAAGCAAAACAATTGCTCGATGAAGCTGGCTGGACGGTAGGCGCGGGGGGGATCCGTGAAAAAGATGGCAAACCGCTGAGCATCCATTACCTCGGTTCGAAGAGCAAAAACACAGATATTTTCATCGCTGTAGCTAAAGAGAATTTTGAAGCGCTGGGTATCGAATTCCAGCCTGAGGTTTTCGCAGACTTTAACTCACTGGTATCGAAAGTAGAAGGTGGGGACTATGATCTCGTATCCTTCTCCACAAGCATGTTGACTGATCCGTCTGACGGGTTCATGCAATTCTTCGATGGAGAAATCACGGATTATGACAATCCGAAATTCCTAGAGCTGTACAACAAAGCCTTGGCCACTACTGATATTGAGGCACGCAAAGCGGTATATAAAGAGCTGTATCAGCTTTTCAATGATGAACTGCCTATTATTTTTACAAGTTATAAAAAGACAGTATACGCCTATAACGGACGTATTGAGAATCTCTCGGTCAGCCCGTTCATCGGTCTTGCTGGCAGTCTGCCAACTTGGAGCCTGAAATAAATAAACCAGTGTCCCCTGCCCTGACTGGATTCAAGGGCAGGGGACGAATCATAAGGAGTCTGTCATGAGCGCTTATTTATCGAAAAGACTGTTGTACATGGTCATCATCTTATTTGCGGCATCATTATTGATCTTCTGTCTGTATGCTTCAACTCCCGGTGATTTCATAACCGGAAATATTAAATTGACCGCTGAACGCAAAGCTGAGCTTCGTGAAATCTACGGCTTAAACAAGCCTGTGCTTGAACGGTATGGGATCTGGATGAAGAATGCGCTGCATGGTGATTTCGGGTATTCCTTAGCTCAACAAAAGCCTGTGCTGCAGCTTTTTAATGATTATATTTGGAATTCCTTTTTGCTGGCTGCCGTATCTACGTTTCTAACGTGGGTGATTGCGGTCATTATTGGCGTCATCTCTGCCTATAAGCAATATTCCTGGTTCGATACACTAGTGATGATCGCTATATTTGCAGCAATGTCGCTGCCGTCATTTTTTATAGGCTTATTCCTGATCAAAATCCTGGCCGTCGATCTCAAGTGGCTGCCTCCAGGTGGAATAATCACCACGGGTAGTAATGCTACGGGTTTGGCTTACTTTAAGGAGATCGTAATGCATATGACCCTGCCGGTTGTAGTTATGACCCTTCTGGGATTAGGTTCGCTCACCCGTTATTTCCGCAGCAATATGATTGATGTCTTAAAACAGGATTATATCCGTACGGCACGCGCCAAAGGCCTAAAAGAACGCAAGGTGCTCTTTACACACGCCTTACGTAATGCCTTGCTGCCCGCAATTACACTGGTTGGTTTTGAGCTTCCAGCACTATTTGGTGGATCACTTATTATTGAGAAAATATTCAATTGGCCTGGGATTGGCCAACTGTATATGCAGTCCTTCGGACTAAGGGATTATCCTTTGCTGATGGGCTTTACGATGTTTATTGCCATACTTACCGTCATAGGAACGTTGCTTTCGGATGTTTTGTACCGGATTGCCGATCCTAGAGTTCGGCTATAGAGAGGAGGAAGCTGACGTGGCAGTTCAAAGTAATGTAGCTGGGATCGCGAAGCCGCAGACCACCAAAGGAAAATCCTCTTTATTCCGGCAATCCATGCGGAGGTTGCTGAAGAACAAGCTGGCGGTATCCGGATTTGTGGTGGTGATCTTTATGTTTGCGCTTTGTTTTATTGGTCCGCTGTTCTCACCTTATACGGATAACAAAATTAATATGGCTATGATGAACAAGGCACCCAATATGAAGCATTGGCTGGGCACTGATGCATTGGGCAGAGATATTCTGACCCGGGTAATGCAGGCGGGGCGCATTTCACTGACCGTAGGACTAGCATCAATGGTTCTTTCGGTGTTCATCGGTGCTCTTTTGGGGGCTATTGCTGGGTATTACCGCGGTATTGCCGATCAAATCATTATGCGGATTGCGGATCTTTTATTGACGGTCCCGAGTCTGCCACTGCTCTTTATTTTTGGTGCGTTATTATCGGAGTGGAAGATTCCAACGGATTATCGGATGTATATCGTTATGCTGATGCTTAGTATTGTTAGCTGGCCGGGTATGGCACGTATGGTACGGGGGCAAATGCTTAGCCTGCGTGAACGTGAGTTTATGCAGGCGGCGGTAGTATTAGGCCTCCGTGACCGACGTAAATTATTTAATCATTTGCTGCCGAATATCGTTCCGTTACTGATCGTTATGGCTACACTTAACATCGGTGGCGCTATATTGAGTGAATCGGTTCTTAGCTTTTTTGGGCTAGGTGTTATGCCGCCAACTCCAACCTGGGGCAATATGATTGATGCTGCGAATAATATGATCGACTTTCAGGATCGGCCGTGGCTGTGGATTCCACCAGGGTTATCGATTTTTGCGACAGTGATCGCGATCAATATCTTTGGAGACGGACTCCGGGACGTGCTTGATCCTAAACAGAAGAGGTAGGTGACCCTCAGATGAGTGATTTAATGAATATAGACGGTCTAAGTACATACTTCTTCACGGAAGAAGGAAAAGTGAAAGCCGTTGATGATGTAAGCTTCCGTGTTCGCGAGGGAGAGACGGTATGTATCGTTGGAGAGTCAGGCTGCGGCAAAAGCGTGACTGCGATGTCCATCATGGGACTTGTCGAGGAACCAGGGGGCAAGGTAGCCCAAGGGAAAATTGATTTTCAGGGTGAAGATTTGTTGAAAATGGACAAAAACACACTGCGAACCATCCGCGGGAATGAGATCGCGATGATCTTTCAGGAGCCCATGTCCTCCCTTAATCCTGTAATCAAGATCGGTGAGCAAATCATGGAGCCGCTGATTGTACATCTGAAGATGAACAAGAAACAGGCGCGTATCCGGGCGATTGAACTGATTAAGCAGGTAGGCATATCACGACCAGAGCAAATTGCTGATAGTTACCCGCATGAATTAAGTGGAGGTATGCTGCAGCGGATTATGATTGCTATTGCCATTGCCTGCAGTCCAAAGCTATTGATTGCTGATGAACCGACCACGGCGCTGGATGTAACGATTCAAGCGCAAATTCTGGATATGCTGCGTGAAATTAAAGATAGCTCGGGCATGTCCATTCTACTAATCACCCATGATCTTGGTGTAGTGGCAGAGATGGCCGATTATGTGATTGTTATGTATTCCGGAAAGATTGTGGAGGAGGGGGAAGTTGTTGAATTGTTCAACAACCCCAAACATCCCTATACAAAAGGGCTGCTCAAATCGAAGCCGGTAATCAATCAGCGACAGGATGAGCTGTATTCCATTCCAGGTCAAGTGCCAAATCCGCTTGAGCTGGTGCCCTCTTGTTATTTTCATGACCGCTGTGAGCATTGCATGCCTGTATGTGTCAGCCAGCAGCCCCGGCTTAAAGAGGTGGCCAGCAGACAAAAGGTAGCTTGCTGGTTGTATGAGGAGGCGGTTGTTCATGCCTGAGGCACTGCTTGAGGTCAATCATTTAAAGAAATATTTCCCTGTTACTAAGGGGCTGCTTAATCGAACCGTTGGGCATGTGAAGGCTGTTGATGATATTAGCATCACACTTCAACCTGGGGAGACGTTTGGGCTTGTAGGGGAATCTGGGAGCGGCAAAAGTACAGTCGGACGGACGATTTTACGGCTAACGGATAAAACGGCAGGTGAGATCAAATTCAAAGGGATAGACATTCACTCCCTGTCGCCCGCTGAATTGCGCAATATTAGACCCCAAATGCAGTTGATCTTCCAAGATCCTTATAGCTCTCTTAACCCACGGGTTCGTATAGGTGATGCCATTGGTGAAGCTTTACTAGATCATGGTTTATGCTCAAGGTCCGAGGTGCGAGATCTGGTGCTTGAAGCGCTAGCGGCTTGCGGTTTATCTTCTTATCATATTGATCGCTTTCCGCATGAATTCTCCGGGGGGCAGCGGCAGCGGATCGGGATCGCCCGTGCGCTTGTTTTGAATCCTGAGCTGATTATTGCAGACGAACCAGTTTCAGCACTGGATGTTTCCATCCAAGCACAGATTATTAATTTATTCAGTAAGCTCCAGCAGAGTCGAGGGTTAACGTATTTGTTCATCTCCCATGACCTGAGTGTTGTGGAGCATTTGTGTTCAAGAATCGGTGTCATGTACCTGGGCTCTATGATGGAGACGGCATCAAGAGATGAACTGTTTAAGAATCCGCTCCACCCGTATACCAAAGCGCTGCTGTCGGCTGTTCCGATTCCTATTCCAAAGCTGAAAAGGGAAAGGATTGTACTTAAGGGAGATATTCCGAGTCCGGTGAACCCGCCTTCTGGCTGTAAATTCCATACCCGTTGTCCCTTTGCGCAAGAGGTTTGCAGATCTGAAATCCCGGTATTTCGTGATGTTGGCAGTAACCATTTTGTAGCTTGTCATTTAGTTTGATAGTTGTCACAAATATAGCAATGATTTACTCCTAAGACATGAATAATTAATGTTGAATTGTATAATAATACAATTTGACCTTATTTTTGCCTGGGCTCAAAAGTCTTGAGAGGTTTCAAAGCCAGGTCAATGGGGTAATTAGAGAGTGGTTAGGTTAGGCGTACATATCTAATCGGTCTAGTATAAAATCCCTACTTAGGAGGAATCATCGTGAATACAACAGTACGTTTGACAGAAAGATCCGGCTCGACTTCTTCACAGCGCAGAAAAGGCTTTGTACCGGTAGTCGTGTACGGTGCAGGTTCAGATAGCCAGTCCTTTACAGCGGATGCTAAGACAATTTCAGGTATTTTAGCCAGCAACCCACGGGCTGTTCTTACTTTGGAATTGCCAGACGCGGGCAAAAAGAACGTGGTTATTCAAGAAATCCAACGTCAGCCAATCTCCAAACAACTGCTGCACATTGATTTTCAGCAGATTGATATGAAGGCCAAATTGGATACCAAAGTAGCGTTCCACTTTACAGGTGAACCAGTAGGTGTGAAGAGCGGCGGCGTGCAACAAATTGAATTGCATGAGCTGGATATTCGCACACTTCCAGATAAAATAGCTGCATCCTTTGAAGTGGATATCAGTGGACTAGATATTGGTGATCAATTGCTGGTATCTGATTTGCCGAAGCATGAAGGCTGGGAAGTATTAACGCCTGAGGACACTTTGATTGTCCGTATTTCACCTCCAGCAGCGCAAGAGCCAACAGAAGAAGATACTGCTGAACCCGCTGCAGCTGAAACTGCTGGCGAAGATAAAGCAGAATAGTATAGAGATAAATAGTAAAGAGCAGATAGAATCCTTATAAAGGAGCTGTCTGCTCTTTTTGTTTTGCCTTCATAAATATGAATTCATAAAAAATATGCTGGTCTTTCGTATGGTTTCTCAAATGGCAATTTTGGTTGTTTCGCCTCATTTAGTTAAAAATTTACATAAAATCGTTGACGAACGGGTTTCTAAGCCTGAAAATGAGGACAATTACCATGGTGAAATATTCAAAAGTCCCTGTTGTTGCTGTTTGAAAACGCTTTAGTTTTTATGCTTCAAAGAACTCTCATTGCCTAGTTCATCATGATTAAGAGGAGGAAAGTTATGAAGATGAGGAAGCTGTTTTCGATCTTAATGACAAGTTTGCTGGTGCTTGGGGTAGCTCTACCCTTTGGTGGAAAAGCGAATGCAGATGCTGCAAGTGACGCTTCAAATCGTGCTTTAATCTGGTTGAAAGCCCAGCAGGATGCAACAGCGGGGTATGCTTTTGAGGGACTGGTAGATAGCTTTGAAGATTTCTGGGGACCAAACAACCCCAAACAGATTGTATACACGTATGATCAAGCGGTTGCAGCTATCGCCTTTATTGTAAAGGGTGAACGGACGCGGGCAGAGCAGGTTTTGAACAAAATGCGGGACATTCAAGATCCTTCCGGCTTCTGGCTGAATTCTTATTGGTATAACAACGGCTTCGGAGAAGAAATCCGTAAACATGTGGGACCCGTTGTATGGATGGCAATGGCTGCTATGGCTTATGAGAAGCAATATAATGATACACGGTATCGTCCGATGGCACTTAAAGCACTCGATTGGAGTTTACAGTATAAAAAGGCTAATGGCAGTATTGCAGGAGGATGGAGTGGTTGGAGTAATTCCGATGAGCCTTGGAGCTCAACCGAGCACAATATCGATATTTACCGGGTATTGCAGTATTATGCTTCGGTGGATTCCTCAAAGGCAGCCACTTATAACAGTGCGGCTTCTGGAGTCAAAACCTTCCTGGATAATTATGTGTGGGATGACACTGTCAAACGTTTCAAGGGGGGCTGGAAAAACGATACAAATCTGATCGACCCCAAAATACCTTTAGACGTGAACCCTTGGGGAGTGTTAGCTTTAGGCGTATCCGGGGCCCATAACTACGGCGCAAGCTTAACCTATGTGGAAAATGCCTCCGGCACCCCGGGAACACTAGCAAATCCGCGTTACAAGCAGACGCTTACTTACAATGATGCTGGGAATACGCTCACCGGATACGATTTTGACTGGACAGACGAAGTATTGCCGGCGTATGACGATAACGGAAATCAAATTGGCAATACGGGTGCTGACGTATGGTTTGAAGGAAGCGCATTCATGTCACTCGCTTATTATCTGCAAGGCAATGCCTCAAAGGCAGACGCCATTAATACAGAGATTATTAAAAAACAAGGCACAAGCGGTGCTTCGCTCGGGGGTATTCCCTACTCGCTGAAAGGGTCCAGCAACAGTTATTGGGTGATGGCGCAGCAAAACTGTGTTTCCAGCACAGGCTGGTTAATAATGTCCCTGCACCGGTTTAATCCATTCACAGGTCAATATTTGACGGGTGGTGGTAATACTGGGGATGCAGCCGCGCCAACCGCTCCCGCTAATCTAACGGTAACCAGTAAGACGGATACAGGAGTTAGCTTAACCTGGTCCGCTTCTACCGATAATGTTGGCGTTACAGGTTATATTGTTTATCGCGGAACACAGCAGGTGTCCACTGTGGGGGGAACTACAGCTACTGTTAGTGGACTTACTCCAAGCACAGCCTATACGTTTACAGTAAAAGCTACGGATGCAGCAGGTAATTTATCCTCCGCTAGTAATACCGCAACAGTTACTACTAATTCCACTGGAGGCAGCGGAGGCGGTGATCATGTGACGGCTGACTTTACAGCAGGGGTAACGAGACTTTCTGCTACAGAGGCGAGTGTGTATATTACACCTGTAACCAGTGCTCTTTATGTAGATGTACATTACAAGATTAGCGGTGGTTCCCAGCTTAATTACCGGATGACTAATAACTCAGGAACATGGAAGCAGACGGTGAGTGGATTAAGCGCTGGCAGCAGTATTGAGTACTGGTTCACTTATGAGAAATCCGGCCCGCAATATGATTCAGCACATTATACTTTTGTTCAGTAAGATTAGCAGTTCGTAAAAATCATTCTAAGAGAAGGCTGTTCCATGCTGCCATTTATAAGCGGCGGGGGCAGTCTTTTTTTGTGGGAAAAATAGTGAATAACCGTTAAATCCTTCTCAAGACGGAGGTCTGCTCTTAAGGTATGCTTTAAAATCTTTGGGGGAGACGTTAGGACTCGATGGTCACTAGCGTAGGTAGGTATGAGGTGAGTTTATTTTATTGGTTTTACAACGTAACAGTGTTATGTTACGATGGCTTCAAGGAGTGATAAGCATGGAAGAGGATTTGATCTCGAAGAAGCAGCTATTGGAATTAACCGGTATATCCTATGGGCAATTGTACCGCTGGAAGCGGAAGCAGTTGATTCCAGAGGAATGGTTTATCCGTAAATCTACGTTTACTGGACAGGAGACTTTTTTTCCAAAAGACATGATCTTGTCCCGTATCGATAATATTGTGAATATGAAAGATGGACTTTCTTTGGATGAAATGGCTGATAAGCTGTCAGATAAGGCTTCTTTTGACAGAGTAAGTGTATCTGCTGCGGAAATTATAGAACGTAACATTGTTTCGTCAGTGACACTGGGGAAATTTGGAGAGAGGCTTGGTGTCAAGAATGGATATAGCTTCGATCAGCTCACTTATTTATTGGCTGTAGACCGCCTGCTTAGTGCAGGGGAGATGAATATGGAGGAAGCAGAGCTCCTGTTTCGAACCTTAATGAATAAAGCCTCCAATCTTGAGAGTGAAAGCTGGGAGTTGTTTTTTATCCGCAAAATGGGGGTGTCATCCTTTATTCTGGCTCAGGCACCAGCGGAGTTATGGTTCGATGAAGGGGTAAAGCTGGTCAGTAAAATACTCAGTGCAGATGTAATAGAACAATTGAAAGGTAAGCTTGCTTTTAAGCTTGTTGAATAGGGGGTTACTGTAATGGATAAACGACAGCTGCCGGATCTGATTATAAACGGAGTCAGCGGGGGGGCAGGAGGTACTTATAACAGTGTGCAAATCGATGGTGTAGGCAAAGTAACGGGACCCATCGTGACGCGAATTTTTAAAGGAAATGGGCATATGAATTTGAAGAATGATCTCTCGGCGGAAGAAGCGGAATGCAATGGGACGATGAAAGTGCTGGGACATTTGCGTTTTAACTCCCTAAAGGTGGATGGAATGATTACTGTCGGTGAGAGCTTTCGGGGAGAAAGTTGCACTCTTCATGGAATGCTGAATATCAAGGGTGATTGTGAGCTTGAGGATTTTGCGGGGGAAGGAAGCTTTAGTGTCGGAGGTTTACTTAGTGCAGGACATGTAGACTTCAAACTGCAAGGGCAGGGAAAGGCGCATGAAATTGGTGTGGAGAGTCTAGTGATCCGGCAAACGAATAGTGGAGTCTGGAGCAAAATGTTAAGTGGAATCATCCCTAAATTAAGATCGGAGCTGCGGGCTCGGACTATTGAAGGAGATTTTATTGATTTAGAGTATACAATAGCGGATGTTATCAGGGGCAATATTGTGATTGTAGGGCCAGGCTGTACTATCGAACGGATAGAGTATCGTGATCAGATCACAGTACATCCAGAAGCAAAGGTTGGAAAGGTGGAGAAGATCGGTGAGTGAAGAAACAACTCGGAGTAATTTGAAAATAATAGGCACAACGACCTCAGCGGGAGGCTTCTTTCGGGACATTAAAGTTACTGGGGAAGGTCATTTTGCAGGTGATGTAGATTGTGAGAAGCTGAGCCTGACTGGAAATGCCAGAGTAGATGGAAACCTGCTAATGACCAAAATGAAAATAACCGGTGAGATGACACTTTTGGGTAATCTTGAAGGGGATTCCTTGCGGGGTCAGGGTGAAATTAAAGCAACCTCCGTAAAAATCGACGATATTCATCTTAATGGTAATTTGGAGGTCAATGGTGATTGTGAAGGTGAACATCTGCGTATTTCGGGCGCTCTCAATGTGGCAGGACTGCTAAGTGCGGAGCAACTGGAGATCAATTTATATGGAATAAGTAGAGCGAAAGAGGTTGGAGGCAGTGCTTTAACGATCAAAAAAAGCAAGACCGGAAAATTCCTGCATTTGATGAAGCAGAATCCTAAAGTGCTTTTTGAGGCTGGGCTCATTGAAGGCGATACGATAGAGCTGAATAATACAAAAGCAAATATTGTCAGAGGAGATCGGGTAATCATCGGTGTGGACTGTGAGATTGATACTGTGGAATACCGTAGTGTTTTGGAGATTCACAAGAATGCAATAGTGAGGCATCAAGTGAAGTTGTAACACATAGTTATAGATCTTTTGACAATGGGGAGTGGAATAAATGAGTGCTGCCAAAGCGCCCAATCTGGGCATTGTTATCGCAGGTCTGCTGTTAGGAATACTGATGGCCTCCATGGACAGCACCATCGTTGCTACAGCAATGGGCAATATTGTTGGGGAACTAGGCGGTATGGACAAATTTGTCTGGGTAACATCAGCTTATCTCGTAGCTGAGATGGCGGGGATGCCTATCTTTGGCAAGCTGTCTGATATGTATGGGCGTAAAAAGTTTTTTATTTTTGGGATTATTGTATTTATGGCAGGTTCGGCGCTTTGCGGGACGGCAGATACAATTACTCAGTTGGCTGCTTATCGGGCGGTTCAGGGAATTGGAGGCGGCGCGCTAGTGCCGATTGCTTTTGCCATAATGTTCGACGCCGTACCACTGGAGACACGGGGAAAGCTGGGCGGTGCATTTGGTGCGGTGTTTGGATTATCAAGTATTTTTGGTCCATTGCTAGGCGCGTATATCACCGATCATATTGCTTGGCAGTGGATATTTTATATTAACTTGCCGCTTGGACTGTTGGCTTTTGTGATGGTCGTATTCTTTTATAAAGAATCACACGAGCATTCTAAACAACCTATTGATTGGCTGGGTGCGGGCACACTGCTGGGCTCTGTCATCTGCTTAATGTTTGCGTTGGAGCTGGGTGGAAAAGAGTACGCTTGGGGCTCATCGATGATCCTCGGCTTATTTGCAGCTTTTGCTATATTGGCGGCAGTGTTCCTTTTTGTAGAGACGAGAGCGAAAGAGCCGATCATTTCCTTTGCTTTATTCAAAAAAAGACTGTACGCCGTCAGCATTTTGTGTGCGCTATTTAGCGGTGCTGCATTTATTGTGGCCTCCGTATACATTCCTATTTTTATTCAAGGTGTATTGGGGGGTTCGGCTACCAATTCAGGACTTGTCCTGCTGCCGATGATGGTCGGCTCAGTAATTACCGCCACAACGGGAGGATTCCTGATGGCAAAAACCAGTTACCGCAATCTGCTGATACCTACGTTTGTACTTTTGGTGATCGGCACAGGACTGGTAGCAACGCTTACTCCGGAAGCTTCACGTCTCTTGGTTACCTTGTACATGATTTTAATCGGATTGGGCATCGGCGCTTCCTTCTCTGTGTTAAGCACAGCAGCTATTCATGGTCTGACAGCGCAGCAACGCGGCTCCGCCAGCGCAACACTAAATTTCATTCGTTCGCTTGGCATGACCATCGGAATTACCACATTTGGCATTATTCAAAGCCATTATTTCTCGGGCAGTCTAACTAAGTTGCTCACAGCAAATGGAGGAGGAGCTGCTTCTGCGGGGGCTGTGGGGGCTGTGGGGGCTATGGATTTTAAAGATCCGCATTCCCTGCTGTCGCCTGAGACTAGAGCACTCATTCCACCGGAAATTTTGAGCAAAATTACAGAGGGACTTTCCTCTTCCATTGCGAACACCTTCGCTTGGGCGGTTATTCCAGCTGCATTAGCTTTGCTGGCTTCCTTTTTTATGGGGCGTCAGAAAATGGATGCCTCCGCGGAGGGGGAAGTTAAGACGCCCGGGCATTAGGCTGTGGCGGAAGACGTTGGGCATTCGAATAATGAGCGGAAATTAGTGCGTATTATACGGAATGCAGTGATTGGTGTAAACAAACTATGGTTGTAAAGTGATGGAGCAGCTTCTCATTTGAGAGGCTGCTTTTTTATGTGTGGTTGGGAGTACAAATGAGCATGAACCCACGAAGTAAGGGAGCTGCGTTGAAGGATGAGTAAATGCGATGAATCCTGGAAATAAGAGCATCTGGATCCGACGGCATGAGGGAATGCGATGAATCCAAGAATGAGTCCGATAGCATGAGGGAATGTCATGGATTCAAGAATGAGTCCGATAGCTTGAGCAAATGTGATGGATTCTTGATAGAAGTGCGCCTAAGAATGATGCGTGGAGTGTTGCGGACCGTATAGTCGCTATTGCTGATTTTTTAGCTACTTTGCCGTAGTTTCGGACTGTATAGCTCTTATCGGCATGAATTTGCTCATATTTGGACTATATTTGTGTGGATAGCTGCACCTGAGTCCGATAGCACGAGGAAAAACGCTGAATCCCGGAAATAAGTGCATCTGGGTCCGATAGCATGAGGGAATGCGGTGGATCCAAGAATGAGTCAGACTGTATGAGTGAATGCGATGAATTCTCGATAGACGTGTGCCTGATTTCGCAGCATGAAGTGTGTTTCGGACAGTATAGTCGCTATTGCTGATTTTTAAGCTACTTTGCGGTAGTTTCGGACTGTATTGCTCTTATGGGCATGAATTTGCTGATATTTGGACTATATTTGTGTGAATAGCTGCACCTGAGTCCGATAGTACGAGAAAATGTGTTGAATCCCGGAAATAAGTGCATCTGGGTCCGATAGCATGAGGGAATGCGGTGGATCCAAGAATGAGTCAGACTGTATGAGTGAATGCGATGAATTCTCGATAGACGTGTGCCTGATTTCGCAGCATGAAGTGTGTTTCGGACAGTATAGTCGCTATTGCTGATTTTTAAGCTACTTTGCGGTAGTTTCGGACTGTATTGCTCTTATGGGCATGAATTTGCTGATATTTGGACTATATTTGTGTGAATAGCTGCACCTGAGTCCGATAGTACGAGAAAATGTGTTGAATCCCGGAAATAAGTGCATCTGGGTCCGATGCAAGATCTATGAAGTGTGAAAGACCATAACGGACGAAGAGGACAAAGCGCACCATAGTTGATGTATCGGACGAAGAGGACAAAGCGAGCCATAGTTGATGGAGCGGACGAAGAGGACAAAGCACACCATAGTTGATGGAGCGGACGAAGAGGACAAAGCGCACCATAGTTGATGGAGCGGACGAAGAGGACAAAGCGCACCGTAGTTGATGTAGCGGACGAAGAGGACAAAGCGCACCATAGTTGATGTAGCAGATGAAGAGGAAAAACGTACCATAGTTGATGTAGGGAACGAGGAGGGGCTAGTTGCCCATAGCTCCCAAGCGCTCCTTAGAAACCATCTCTTTCAGCGGCAGGATGAGGGGAATTCCCGTCATCCTGCCGCTTTTTATAAGCCAAAAGGCATGTAGGCTCTCCATCACTAGACCCACAGTGATTAGGTAGAAAATGGTCGAAATATATGCGAATTTGGTTCACAAGCATCAGACGGTTCTCCAGTGAGGCCGTTCTGTGTTCTATCTCGCCATACATAAAGGTTCTGATACTATGAAAACGTAATCAAAATCTGGGTATAGGAGATTCCGACATGGGGGTACCTTCTGGTGAATTACTTCCCAGCGTCGATCCGGTTCATCGATCCCGCTGGAAGATGAAGAACAAACATAAATTGTTCTTCATGGCTTTTCCGTTTCTTATTGTCACCTTTATTTTCTATTATCTGCCGATCAGCGGATGGATTTATGCATTTTATGATTTCATTCCCGGAATACCGTTGTCTGACACGCCATATGTCGGGTTGAAATGGTTCAAGACGATTGTATCCAATCCAACACAGACCGCAGAGGTTGTGCGCGTGCTGAAGAACACTCTTGCCATGAGTTCACTTGGACTAATTACCTCGATATTTCCAGTGATCTTTGCGATTTTTCTGACCGAGATTAAGTCAGGCTGGTATCGCAAGATGGTGCAGACGCTAACCACGATTCCGAACTTTATCAGCTGGATTCTGGTATATGCATTGGCCTTCTCGTTGTTCTCCGTTGATAACGGGGTCATCACACATATTTTAGTGCAGCTTGGAATCGTTGATGAGGGTTATAACTTTTTAGCCTCCAGCTCGAATATTTGGGTCACGATGATCATTTGGTATTGGTGGAAATCGTTAGGCTGGGGTGCCATTCTCTATCTTGCTGCAATCGCAGGCATTGATCAGGAGTTGTATGAAGCCGTAGAGGTGGATGGTGCAAGCCGGTTCCGTAAAATCTGGCATATTACCATTCCGGGTCTTATCCCAACCTTCTTTGTCCTACTGCTGCTCTCCATAGGTAACTTAGTCAATAACGGGATGGAGCAGTACTTTGCCTTTCAAAATGCGATGAATAAAGATTCCATAGAAGTGCTGGATCTTTATGTATACAATATTGCGTTCGCTAACAACTTTCCGTTTGCCACAGCTGTCAGTATGCTGAAGTCGGTCGTCAGTGTAATTCTACTGTTCGCGGCAAACACCTTATCCAAGATGGTGCGTGACGAATCTATCATTTAAGGCAGGGGTGATCCCATTTGAGAAAGAAAAAACTAACTTCTGGAGAATTAATCTTTCAAATTATTATCTACACACTCTTTGGATTGTTCACCCTGTCATGCATTTATCCATTCTACTATTTGTTCATTAATACAATCAGTTCGAATGATCTTAGCGCAGCAGGGTATATCAAATTTTATCCAAGGCAGATCCATTTTGATAACTATAGTAAGGTTCTAAGAATCAGTGGTTTAGGTCATGCGGCTACAGTCTCTATTTATAGAACAGTTGTTGGTACTTTGCTCACCGTTGGATCTTCGGCATTTCTTGGGTACTTGTTCACCAAAAAGGAAATGTGGGGCCGGAGTATTTGGTACCGCAGTGTTGTAGTTACGATGTATTTCAGCGCAGGGCTGATCCCATGGTATATCACCATGCATAACTTGCATCTGACTAATAATTACCTGGCTTATATTTTGCCAACCATTATTACTCCTTTTAATATCATTTTGGTCAAAACTTTCGTCGAGGCTATTCCGCCCTCACTTGAGGAGTCGGCGTCAATGGATGGAGCAGGGTACTTCCGGGTGTTCTGGAGTATCATTGTTCCTCTTACAACACCTATCTTGGCTACGATTACGATTTTCTCAGCGGTGAATCAGTGGAATGCCTTTATTGATACGGCATTTCTGATGACAGATACGAAATACTTTACGCTCCAGTTCTTATTATGGCGTTATTTGAACGAATCCAGCTCGCTCGCAGCCTTAATTCGTAATTCGCCAGATATGGCCGCTAGTGCAGCGAATATGCAGACTCCAACCTCTGTGCGGATGACTGTAACGATGATCGTTGTATTGCCGATTTTGATCGTGTATCCGTTCTTCCAACGCTTTTTCGTCAAAGGAATTATGATCGGTGCGGTTAAAGGCTGATGGGTGGCCGCTCTGGACCAGAACTGGGTTTTCCTCTGTTATAAGCAGAGTTGAACTATAAGTGAAGAGATGAAAGGGAGGGTATAAAGCAATGAGATTAAGAAGAGCATCGCTTGTCATGCTATCCGTAATCCTGGTCTTCGTTCTTGCAGCATGTGGCGGGGGGAATAATACGGCTAACTCGGGCAAAAACACGAGCACAGAGAAACCTACGTCGGCTGCCACGAATGCTCCGGCGGAAGAGACAGCAGCACCGGATGACGGAGCGCTTGATCATTCCAAGCCGCTGAAGCTGACTGTATTCTCAACAACCGCTAACTATGCCGGTCCACAGACCGGATGGTTTGCAAAAATCATCAAGGATAAGTTCAACATCGAAATGGACATTGTAGCTTCAAACCTGACTGGTGGAGATACCAAAATCTCTGCAATGATGGCTTCCGGAGATCTTGGAGATATCATCATTTTCGGTGACGACAAGAACCACTATCCAAACGCCATCAAAGGAAAGCTGCTCTTGGACTGGACACAGGACGGTCTTTTGGACAAATACGGAAAAGACATTTCCAGCACTTTTCCAAAAGCTATTGAGAAAGCAAAGGTAGCTTTTGGCGGTGGATCATCAGTCTTTGGTATGGGGAACAGCGTAGCTTCTAACCCATCCGGACCTTCTGAAGGAAAAGATATGACTTGGGGTCCAGACCTGCGCTTTGATCTTTACCAACAAATTGGAGCGCCAGAAATTACAAAGATTGAAGATTATCTGCCTGTGCTGAAAAAAATGCAAGAGCTCGAGCCTAAGAATGAACAAGGCAAAAAAACCTATGCTTTCTCGATGTGGTCTGATTGGGATGGCAACTATAAAATGACATTGGCTAAACAGTTCGCTAACATGATGGGCTATGACGAAATTCCTGATACTGCTGTGTATGTTAAGGCAGATGAAGAAAAGTATTATGACTTTTTATCCGAAGATAGCTGGTACATGAAGTCGCTCAAACTGTATTTTGAAGCTAACCAGATGGGGCTGGTTGATCCGGACTCTATGACGCAAAAATTTGACGATGTTGTAGCGAAATACAAAGATGGTCGTCTATTGTTCTCTTGGTTCCCATGGCTTGGAGCTGCTAACTACAATACACCAGAAAGAACAGCCGAAGGTAAAGGTTTTGCGCTGGTTCCGTTCAAAGATGAATTGATGTATTCCACAGGTTTCAATGTTTACGGTGGTAACGGTATTATTGCAATCGGCGCAAAAGCTAAGGAACCTGCTAGAATTATGGAATTCATTAACTGGATGTACACACCGGAAGGTGCAATGATTTCTGCAGGAAGTGGTACAGCAGTACCTAACGGACCTCAAGGTCTGACCTGGGATATTGATGCAAACGGCAAACCTGCAGTGACTGATTTTGGTTGGAAAGCTTATACTGATCAACAGAATACTCAAGTTCCTGCTGAATACGGCGGGGGTGACTACTACTATGGCTCCAATCAAATGAACTTCTCGTTTGTGGTTCCGGCGATGGTGAATCCAGAGAATAGTGAGCCATTCGATCATAATCTGTGGACAACAACCCTAGAGCGTAACCCTTCCAAGCTTGATAGTGACTGGAGAGCGAAAATGGGCGTTCTGACTCCTAAGGAGTATTTTGAGAAAAACAATCTATTGGCTGTAGCACCACAAGGCTTCACTGGCAAAGAGCCATTAACCATGGATAAAACAGTGGAACAAAAGAATAAACAAATCGGTACGGTTATTCAACAGATTTCCTGGAAAATGGTCTTTGCTAAAGATCAAGCGGAATACGATAAGTTGAATAAAGAAATGCATGATAAGGTAAATGGTCTTGGGTATTCCGAAGTTATGGAATTCTCGATTAAAAAGGCTGAGGAATTGTTCGAGGCCCGTAAAAGCGTTAAATAAACACGGCTAGTAACTATAAAATAAGGCGGGGCGGCGTGGAGGCTGTTCTGCCTTATTCTATTCAATTAAGGATAAATGTGGTATTCTCACATTAATATAAAACGCTTTCAAATAGAAAGAAGAGGATAATCCAGATGGTAAGAGTACCCCTGCGGAGTCATACTCCAGCTGTCAAATCCTTACGCAATACCTTATTTATCTATCTAGTAATCGGAACATTACTTCCGCTTCTCTTAGTAGGATTCGTAACCTACACCTCTATTTACTCCATCCTTTCAGGTAAAATTGGCAACGGGATCAGCGCTAGTCTGAGACAGGAAGCCTCAAGCCTGGAGAATGCCATCGACAATATGGATTTTGCCTCCAAGCAGTTTGCTCTGGACGGTCAGATTGTGCAGGAGATGTCCTCATTTATTCAGGAAAAACAAATTTTTCGCAAATCGCAAATGATGAATTCCATCAACCAGAAGATCAATCTAGTCAATTTTACGAACCCTTATATTGGACTTACAGCCTACATTATGCCGGACAGCGATGATCCCGTTCTGTTCACCAACATGAGCGCACGCAGAAATTTTGATATCAGTACATTGCCGTCTTTTATGCGATATAACGGGGCTGACTATTATGGACCACATCCCACTATGTACGCTGTTGGTGATAATCTCGTATTCTCGGAGCAGCGGATTGTCCGTGTGCCGGGCCAGCATAAGCTTTATATTTATTTGGAGACGAATTATAGTTTGTTTCGCAAAATCTTCAATCAGGAGTCCTACGGGATGAAAGTAAATCATCTGCTGGTCAATCAGCAAGGTAATAGTACAAAAGTGATCGACGGCAAACTTCCGCTAAGTATTATTAAAGCTGCGGGAAGCAACTCCAATCTCACCCATGAAACGCTAAGCGGATATCATCTGTTTCGTTACGCGAGTCCTCAGGGCTGGAAACTTATTGCTGTTGTGAAAAAATCAGAATTCAACAGTGAAATTTATTCTTGGTTTTATAAAATGATCTTACTTGCCTTCTCCACCCTTCTTTTTGCCGGATTTCTGGCTTGGATCATCTGGAGGAAAATTTATGGTCCGTTGCGTAAGGTCAACCTTGAAATCAACCGAATGGCGGAAAATGTTACCGCTCCGGTAGCCTATACGAATGTGGAAGAATTTGATTTCGTGCTTACCAACTTTCAGCAGATGAAAAAACAGGTGAATGAGCTGATTGTTGCGGTTGCCCATAATGAGAAACAGAAAAGCCAATTTGAGATTGAGAAGTTGCTCAGCCAGATCAATCCTCATTTTTTGCATAATACCTTAAATACGGTACAGTGGATGGCCCGGTTAAACGGCCAGAAGGAGATCGACAAGCTGGTCACTCTTCTTGTAAAGGTGCTGCATTATAATCTGGGCAAGCAAAGCATCATTGTTACCATTGGCGAGGAAATTGAAGCGATTCGAAATTATATGGAGCTGCAGCGTATTCGTTATGATTATGAATTTGAATTTAACGTTGAAGCTGATGAGGATGTATTGTCTGTGGCTGTCCCGAGATTTTTGCTTCAGCCTCTGGTGGAGAACTCGATTTATCATGGATTAAGCGATAATGGCAAGGTAGATGTTGAGATAACGAAACATGGTGAAGGAGAGGTTCAGCTATGTGTGAGAGACAATGGCGCTGGGATGGATGCAGATACATTAGATCAGCTGTTGTCTGATGATGGAGCGAAAAAAAGGGGACTTGGAATTGGTTTTTCATATGTGAACCGGATGCTTAGAACCTATTATGGAGAACAAATGAAGCTAGAGATGTTCAGTAATCCAGGAGAAGGTACGGTTGTATCCATTGTGATTCCGAGGAAAGGTAAGGAGGACTTCGATGATTAAGGCTGTAGTTGTCGATGACGAGAGACTCGTGCGAAAAGGCTTCATATCCCTGATCGACTGGTCATCCTTAGGGATTGTTATAGTTGGGGAGGCAGGTGATGGTAAATCTGCTTTGGAGCTGCTTCAACAGCAGGAAGTAGATTTATTATTTGTGGATTTGACCATGCCAGGCATTTCAGGCTTCGAGCTCATTAAAATGGTTAGACAACGGTTCGCAGGCATTCGCTGTGTTGTCCTTACTTGTCATCATGAATTTGACTATGTTCAGGAGGCTATGCGTTTAGGAGCCGTTGACTATATTGTAAAAACACTGCTTGAGATGGAAAATGCGGATGAAACCATCAGACGTCTTGTCGATCGTATTAAATGGGAGGACAATACACGGGATGCTCTGGTTCGTGGGGAAAGTAAACGTATGGCTGCTGATAAGGCTCTGCTGTATTTGCCCCTATATCATCAGTGCAATGAAGAAGAATTATTTCAGCTGTCCAGCGTGAAAAATAATCCGCTCATTACTTTTCATGAGATGTGGATGTCGCCCTTATTACATCGTTTCTCAATAGATGAGAGCAAACGTGAGCTTAAGATCCAGCTATCCGGACGATGGCAGACCGCGCTGATCAGTGGATTGAGAGATCAACCCTTGCAGGAACTGGAGGAACAGCTCACTGCGAAATTACACCGTATTCTATTTTATCATCCTGAACCTGAGGATTTGACCTCATTGAAATATGAAGACATAAAGAAGGAACCAGCGGCTCCCTACTCAAAACAAGAGTCGGATAATCTGCTGGAGCAAGCACAGAATTTGAAGTGGACAATTGATGGAAATGAGTGGGAGAAATTTGTAGCAAACATACTTCAGCAGAAACCCCGTTCTGATCAGTTTCTGGCGTTTGCACACTCTCTAATACAAAGCTGGAGTTCTTTACTTTTAAAGCCTGAAGATGCTGCTCAACTGGAAAGGGACATCTCCCATAATCTGAACTGGTGCCATTGGAAGAACTGGCTGCGGCGATTTTCTGATCATGTGGGACGAAGAATGCTGGAACTTGGATTAACTAAAGAGGTTATGTCCTGTCTTATTCGTGCAGTTCGTTATATGCAGAGCCATGCAGGTGACAAAATCAATCAGAGCGATGTAGCAGCCGTCATTAATATGAGCCGTGGTTATTTCAGCCAATGTTTCGCTCGTTTTGCCGGAGAGACATTTGGTGAATGTTTACGGGGAATGCGGCTGGAGCTCGCCAAATCACTGCTGCTGGAGACTACTCTTCCCGTCTGTGAGATTGCTTCGCGGTCCGGTTTTGAGGATGATCGTTATTTCAGCAGATTGTTCAGAGAACGTATTGGTAAATTACCAAGTGAATTCCGTGCGGAGGGGAAAAACCAAATATGAAATTTTGGAAATCTATCCTCCTAGTGTTTATGGTCATTGGAATGACATCATGTCGTGACAATATTGGTATTGTAGATTCGGTTGCAAGCCCTCAGGCAGGGGATGAGGCTACTTCTATCGCTTATAGCAAATATGAGGATCCGATTGTGATCCGAGTAGGGTTTAAGGTTCCCGACTCGCGGCTTAATACAGGTGACAGTAACGATAACAATCCAATCACCCGTTATTTAGAGAGCATTACGAATATCAAAGTGGTTCACTCCTGGGAAGCGAAGGGTGAGGATGCTTTTACGCAAAAGGTACAGCTTGCCATTGATAGCAACGATTTGCCTGATGCCATGGTTGTGGATCGGGATCAACTGAAGAAATTAATTGATAATGATATGATTGAAGATTTGACAGAGACTTATAAAATATATGGATCTGAACTTATCAAGGATATGTACAATTCTACAAAGGGTGAGGCATTAGAGGACGCTTCCCGCGATGGTAAACTATATGGATTACCGAATGTAGCTATTGATGCTGACTCTCCCGTGCTGCTCTGGGTTCGTCAGGATTGGCTGGAGAAGCTGGAGCTGCGGCCTCCTCAAACTTTTGAAGACATCGAGAAAATTGCCAAAGCTTTTATTGAAAAAGACCCTGATGGAAATGGAAAAAGAGATACCGTCGGTCTAAGCGGCTACAAAAATATCGTATATGGAACTAAACCATTAGTTAATGGTCTGGATGCTGTGTTTAGTGCATTTCACGCTTTCCCCACGAATTGGATTAAGGATAACAACGGCAATATCGTGTATGGCTCCATTACACCAGAGACCAAACAAGCGCTTGCTAAACTTGCTGATTGGTATAAACGCGGGTTGCTGGATCCGGACTTTGCACTATATAAGGAAACTCAGGAGCCTATTATTACAGGTAAATCCGGGATGTTTTTTGGTCCTTGGTGGATGCCTTATTATCCTTTATCAGAGGCAGTGGCTTTGGATACGAAGGCAGAATGGAGAGCATATGCAGCTCCAGTTGACGATTCCGGTAAGTTTGTCGCTCATTTAGCGCCGGTAACAGATCGATATCTTGTTGTGCGTAAAGGGTTTGAACATCCTGAGGCTGTAATCAAGCAATTAAACGTGTTTACAAGACTCGAAAGAAGACAGGATCCTAATCAAGAGGAGGTAAAAAAGCTGGGTGATTTCTCTGCGCAGACAGGCATTCAGCTGCGTGCATATTATCCGTTCGATCTTCTGATAGATTATAGGGATGCGATTGAGAAACATTATGCTGATATCCAGCAGGCTTTGCACGGAAAGATAGACCCGGATACATTAAATTCTGATACCCGGCTCATTTATGATCAATGGGTAGCAGAAACAGAGCAGCCCAAAAAAGATCTTGAAGGCTGGAAAGCAGCAAATGCGTATAAATACGGAGTAGCTGTGTTAACCTCAACTGCTATAGAGGGAGTGCGTGGGGTCTTTTATGGGAACACCCGGCTTATGAAGACTAAATGGCCGGAACTGCAGAATCTGGAGAATGAGACGTTCTTAAATATCATTGTGGGTGATTCACCGCTTAGTGATTTTGATGCGTTTGTAGCTAAATGGAAGAGTATGGGCGGAGAAGAGATTACGGAAGAAGTTACTGAGCTCGTAAAGCAAAAGTAAACGTGGGATGCCTCAACAGCCTAATGGCTGTGGGACATCCTTTTTCTTATGTTCTATTCTTCGTTTTTGCTGATTTTTTGCAGCAGGAAATGTAGTTGCTCTACTTCTTCATCGGTTAAATGGCCCACAAGGCTTTTATTAAATTCATCTAAGATGGACTGTAAAACTGGGAAGAAATCGATGGCTTTCGGGGTAGGATATAGAAGGTGAGAGCGTCGATCATTAGGATCGTCTTTGCGCTCGATATATCCCGAGTTCTCTAATTGCTTCACAGAACGTGCTGTAGTTGCTTTATCGAACTTCAATTCGGCAGTTAACTGATCCTGAGTAATGCCTGGCCGAGAGAGAATCAATTTAAGAAAGCTATGCTGTCCACCACTACCGATTCCATAGGGGACAAATTGCTTAACCAGTTTCTTTTGATTTTGACGGTGAAGATGGGAAATTAGCTTCCCGATAGGCTCTCTTGCCAATATAGACACCTCTTTGGGTTATATGTTCGTTCATTTGTTGCCTTGAAATAAAGTGTACAATAAAGTCGTTGCGCACGCAACTAAATTGTTGTACACTGGGTATGGCGAGTTTGGTTGCGTGCGCAACTAAACAGTGATTATTAATATTTAATGAGGTGTTAGTTATGAGTTCTGTAAGTGCAACCTATCAGGAGGATAAAGAAATTCAGAAGAAGCGCTGGATGATCTTAATTGTTCTGAATATTTTTACGTTTATGTCCACCCTTGATGGTAGTATTGTCAATATTGCTCTGCCTGAGCTATCCAAACAACTGAAGCTGCCCATGGCGCAAATCGAATGGGTAACAACAGGATATTTAATGGCGATCTGTGCGGCGATCCTTTTCTTCGGCAAGCTTGGAGATATCCTAGGAAAGATTCGAATTTTTAAGATTGGCACGATTGTATTTATTATTGGATCTATGCTGTGTGGGCTTAGTGTAAGCTTACCAGCCTTAATTGCTTCACGCGTTGTTCAAGCCTTAGGTGCTTCGATGACCATGGCGAACAGTCAGGGAATTGTTACGGATATCTTTCCTGCCACGGAGCGTGGCAAAGCCCTTGGTTTCATTGGTACATTCGTGTCTCTGGGAAGTATAGCTGGCCCAAGTTTAGGCGGGATTATGGTTTCCACCTTAGGCTGGGAGTATATCTTTTGGGTAAACGTCCCTATTGGCCTGATCGCTATATTTTTTGGCTGGAAGGTATTGCCTAAGGATTTAACGAGAGTGAAATCTTCGATTGATGTGCCGGGCAGTTTACTGTTCGCTGTCTTTATCATTACTTTGTTCGCAGGATTATTACTAGGTCAACAGCTTGGATATGGTAACAGCTTAATTGTTACATCAATAATTGTTGCTGTAGTCAGCTTCGTTGCTTTCATATGGATGGAGCTTCGCAGAAAAGAACCGCTGTTGCAGCTGTCATTATTTAAGAATCCGTTGTTTTCTTTAAGTATCTTATGTGGTTTTCTCGTATTTACAGCGAATTTCTGCTTCAATATTATCGCGCCGTTTTATGCACAGAACATGCTTAATTTATCGCCATTCTATGCAGGCTTTTTGTTAATGCTGTTGCCGATATGTATGGTAGTCGTGGCTCCAATGAGTGGAGCGCTATCGGATAAAATAGGCTCGGAATTTTTGACTTTTGCAGGGCTGGTGGTCATGGTTATTGCGCAGTTCGGATTAGCACAGCTTCATGTAGGAAGCTCTGTTGTGCTGGTAGGTGTGTGGATCGCTATGCTGGGGATAGGAAGTGGTTTATTTCAATCGCCGAACAATTCGCTTGTCATGTCTAAGGTACCAAGAACACAGCTTGGTTCTGCGGGTAGTGTCAATTCGTTAGTTCGTAATGTGGGTATGGTTGTCGGCATAACAATTGCTACTACAATTCTTTTTCAAGTGATGAGCAGAAAAGCCGGCTATAGGGTGACAGGGCTAGTTCCTGGTCGGCCAGAGTTATTTATCGAGGGCATGCATGTAGTGTTTGTAACCTCGGCATCGATATGTCTAGTGGCTGCTTTATTAACTGGCTGGAGATTGGTGAGTGCAAGAAGCGCCAGAGTGCAGTCATCGGAAAGATAACATACCATGAAAAAGATCCTTCTGGCGCTACGGCTAAGAAGGATCTTCTTTGTGATGAAACTGTAAGGCTTCCTTAACGGCTTGCAAGTATTGATATTGATAACGTACATCCGGTTCTAGGTAGGCCCCTTCAGCCCATTCATTCCAGGCGTTGATATAAATATATTCACTTTTGAACATTTTTTTGGCGCGCTCAATTTGTCGTGAAAGGTATTGGCCGAATTTTTGAGGATTAGCGCCTAAGGTGCTTTGTCCGGCAGGACCTTTACGTGGTGTGTTATCCCAGTTGACAAAGGCTCCCGGATATATGATTTCTCCGTCTCTATGGGGTGTCCGCTCCAACATGGATTCCCATAACTCATCATAATCAATTACGATATGCCTCTGATCCTCCACCTGCTTTGAGCTCCATAAATGCTTAACTCCGCCATGTGCGAATGTGTAATGCGGCTCAAATTCCAGACTGGCATCGAATCCTTGCTCTTTCTTTAGGGGGAAACCGCCCAGTGTCCGGACTAGATGAAGTCCTTTAAGTCCGTTCTGCAGAGCCAATTCGCGCCAATATTGAAGCATTTCTTCACAGTGCGGGATACTAGCAGATCGATAAATGATAAAGACAGGCTTATCCTCCACCCGGATATAACGATCATCTTTGAAGGCTTCCAGCAAAGCAAAAAAGTGCATTCGCCAATCCCGTTCTTCTCCGTATTCCTGTGGCATCAGGACATCCTCTTCGGTACCATCCCAGCTACGTGTCCAGGGTTCGTTAGCCCAAGAAAGGCAAAAGGGGAAGTCAGGCTCTTTGCTCGCAAGAATCTGCTGAACCGGTTGTTCCAGTAGCCGCCTGCCATTAAACCAATAGTGATAATAACAAAAACCGTAAATGCCATGAGCCCTTGCCGTCTCTGCCTGCCATTGTTTCACTTTAGGATCCGTTAAATCATAGTAGTAATTATTTAATGGCTTCTTGGGCTGATCATGTTCAGGATAAAGGGCTGCAGCCTTCCTGACATTTGTCCATTCTGTAAAACCCTCACCCCACCAGGAATCGTTCTCTGAGATCTGATGAAACTGAGGCAATACAAAAGCAATGCATTTCAAGTCAGGTCACCCCCTATGGTTCCTTGAATATTTTTCTCAGCAGTAACTTTCCTTGCTGGATATAAGAATGGTTATATTTAAGTTCCTTTAGGGCACGAGAGGCAGAAATTCTTCTTTCTTCACTATGTGAAAAATAGTGCTTAAAGCTATCGGAGAGCTCTTTGAAGTTCTGGAAACGAATGAGATCTTCTTCTGCAATTCGGTAATTATGAAGATGGGGATGATCCTCCACTAACTGAAATACACCGCAAGCGGTGACCTCCATAATCTGCTGCACAGAACCAGTGCAATTGATGACGATTTTTGCTCCATTATAATAGCTGGACATATCTTTACCATGGGTGATATCAATGAAATTTCTGGGGGGTTCCCAACCACGCCCGTCGATCATTACCTTAAGGCCTTGAAGTAGGTCTGAATACGCCAACGTGTAAAGCACACTATCGATTTGAAAATCGCCAAGAATGAGTACGTCACTCTGATAACAGTCCTCCACACGTCTTGGATAATAGAGATCCGTATCCGCAGCATATGGGAGAAAGCTGGAATGTTTGCCCCATAAACCCTGATAATAGATCAGATTAGCTATGTTCTGTGTGAAAATATAATCGAACAACAATGCCAGATTACGTTCTGTTGGAGTAAGACAAGCGGCATCTGCCATCCATACCGCTTTGGGAACGTTGGAAGCTTTCAGAGCAGGGAGGTTCTCCTCCGGAAATAGGGTCTCCGATCCTAGAGCTAATATTAGATCAGGTTGAAAATGAGCTAAATATTCCTCCAGATTATGCTGGAATTTAATAGCAAGTACTTCTTTGACCAAATGCCTTAGTTGATCCTTAAAAAGTCGTACATTAGGCATTTTATCACTTGCCACTGTAGGAACCAGCAGCAATATTCTTAATTGCTTGAGTTCCCGTTGCAAAGGCTCTGCTCTATAAGAGTTCATCTCTAGGATGAGGTTATGGTGTTGCGATGGATTAACTTGGCTGATGGTGACTTCGTGACTTGAAGGCCTTTCAGGAGTGAGCCTATTAGCTGTCTTCTTCATAATTCCTCCTGTATTCTGTGGAGCCAGTCGTCCGCTCTAGCACCGAGTCTTGCTAATCATTATATGTGTAGGGGGTTATTTTGACTTTAGGTATAAGACCATTAATCAGAGTCTCGAAGATAAAAAGCGGATTTAGTGAAAGCTGTATATCTATCTATGACAGGGCTGGCTTGTTTAACATAAGATATACTATAAAACCTGAAAGGGATGATCGCCTTGCCAACCTTCGATAGCGTTCTAGTTACAGGAAGTCAGACCATTCAAAATGATCTGCACGTTAATGGAAATGAGACTATCGATTCGAATCTGCATTTGAATGGTAGTCAGACTATAATGGGAAGCCTAAATGTGAACGGCAGTGAATCCATACTCGGTCATCTGGGGGTAACCGGTGAAATTAGCGGGGCAGGCACCATCAGAGCTGCAACCCGGTTGATCGCTACGAACCAAGCAACATTGCCACCAGGCGCTCCTACCAGCCTGCAACAGGTTCGATACTTTTCTGTAGGTGCTGTAGGTCAGACGGGTCTCGTGCTGAAGGGCACAGATGGAAATGATTATGTATTATTTATCGATTTGACTGGCGGAACGCCTAATATCGGCATTCAACGGGCTTAATCAAGATAAACTAATATTCTCAGCTTTAGAATATAAAAAAACAGCAAGTCTCCTAAGTACAAATAGGGACTTGCTGTTAGAGGTTTCTATTAATTCTTAAAGCTATGAATTGGTGCAGGGATTCGTCCGCCACGATTAACGAAATTCGCGCAGTTGAAGCCATTCACTGCCATAACTGGTGCATATCCGAGCAGGCCGCCAAATTCGACCATTTCACCAACGTCCTTGCCGATTACTGGAATCACGCGAACCGCAGTGGTTTTGTTATTCACCATGCCGATTGCAGCTTCATCCGCGATGATGCCGGAAATGGTCTCCTTGGTGGTGCTTCCGGGGATAGCGATCATATCCAGTCCCACGGAACACACACAGGTCATAGCTTCCAGCTTCTCTAGTGTAAGGGCACCCCGCTGAACCGCTTGAATCATGCCGTGATCTTCACTGACTGGAATAAAGGCTCCACTAAGTCCACCTACATAGGAGGAGGCCATCACGCCACCTTTTTTAACATTGTCATTTAGGATCGCCAGAGCAGCGGTTGTTCCCGGAGCCCCAGCTTCCTCCAGACCCATGACTTGAAAGATTTCGGCAATGGAATCTCCGATTTCTGGAGTAGGAGCTAAGGATAGATCGATAATCCCAAAAGGAACATTCATCCGTTTGGAAGCCTCTTGAGCAACTAGCTGACCGACACGTGTGACTTTGAAGGCTGTCCGTTTAATGGTTTCACATAAGGTTTCAAAATCCTGTCCTCGAACCTCTTCAAGCGCACGTTTGATGACACCAGGACCGCTGACGCCAACGTTGATGACACATTCCCGCTCTCCAACCCCGTGAAATGCTCCGGCCATAAAAGGGTTGTCCTCAACGGCATTACAGAAGACTACCAGCTTGGCGCAGCCGATGGAATCCCGATCCTTGGTGCGTTCCGCAGTTTGGATAATGATATCGCCCATTAATTTCACAGCATCCATGTTGATTCCACTTCTGGAGGAACCGACATTGACCGAGGAGCAGACTCTTTCAGTGACTGCCAATGCTTCTGGAATACTGTCGATCAGAATACGATCGCCTTTGGTGCAGCCTTTTTGTACAAGTGCAGAGAAGCCGCCGATAAAGTTAACGCCTACCTCTTTTGCAGCCTTGTCCAGGATTTCAGCAACAGGTACATAGGTATCTGTCTTCACCGCACCAGCGGCAATAGCGATGGGTGTGACAGAGATCCGTTTGTTAACGATAGGAACCCCAAATTGTCTTTCCAGATCTTCACCCGTCTTTACGAGCTTTTCAGCGGATCTGGTGATTTTGTCATATACATTTTGATTAAAGGTGCGCATATCCGTGTGGGCACAATCCATGAGGCTGATCCCCATCGTTATGGTACGCACATCCAGATTCATTTCACGAATCATCTTATTCGTTTCTTGTACTTCCACTAGTGATATCATGGTCAGCCATCCTCCTAGATTCGGTGCATAATATTAAAAATATCCTCATGCTGAAGCTTGATTTCCACGCCAATCGATTCGCCAAGCAAATGTAATTCCTCTACAATATTCTCAAAAGCTTTAGTTGAGCTAGAAATGTCTACAATCATCATCATGTTAAAATAATCTTGAACAATCGTCTGCGAAATATCCAGAATGTTCAAATTGTGTTCGGCTAGATATGTACATACTTTAGCAATAATCCCTACTTTATCTTTTCCCAATACAGTAATAATCCCCTTCATGAATACAGCCTCCCTTTGTATTTGTTGATTTCACCGTGTATACGGAATGAACCATTCCAACTATTATTGCAAATGATGAAACAAGCTTCAACCAAAGGTTTTTTGTCAGTTTGATTAAATATTTATTTTGGCAGCTGAAATTATAGAAAATTCATTTGACAGCCTATAAAAAATGTGATGAACTGAGAGTTTGATATGCTAGTCTGAAGGAGTAAATATGACTACACAAAAATATAAAGATATGGTTGAGCAAAGAACGAAGATGACCCTCCAGGAATGGACGGAACAGGCGGAAGTGAAGGAAAAGGACATTTATCGTTTTTTGCATAATTTAAAAGGCACTGCTGGTACTGTCGGATTACCGGATGTCGAACAATTTGCCGAGGATACGCTGCCCTATTTCATGGAAAGCAGTCTTAAGAGTTGGTCAGTCGAGGAATGGGGGGATTATTTATATCCACTGATTCCATTGTTTAATGTCCATTCATTGGCAGCTTCAAGCTCTGTTAAAGCATTGGATAAAAAGGGACCTGCTGAGACGCTCACACAGAATGATATTCTTCTTATCGACGATGATGTAGAGCTAGTTGCTTATCTGAAAGAGTCGTTGGAGAGGCAGAATTACTATGTAAGCATTGCCTTATCTGCTGAACGGGGACTCAAAATCTTTTATGAAACGAAACCAGATCTCATTCTGCTGGATATTCTTTTACCGGATAAAAGCGGGATTGAGGTGTTGAACCAAATTATCGGCAAGGCTAAAAAAGAACGAATTCCCATTATCATTATAAGCGGGGAGTACTCCAAAGCGACGCAAATGCAGGCGTATTCGCTGGGGGTGATGGATTTTTTACCGAAGCCTGTAGATATTGATTTATTTCTGGTATTGATCAAAAATCGCTTTCAGCTCAAAAGAGAATGGCAGGAGTCCATCATCGTCGATGATTTGACCGGCGCATTTAATCGCAAACACTTCAATCAAGTCATGAAGCAGCTGATTGGTGATTTTAAGCGGACCAACCGCGTATTTTCGTTAGCGCTGATTGATTTGGATTATTTTAAAAACGTTAATGATACATATGGTCACCTAATCGGAGACGAAGTTCTGCAGGGCTTTTCCGAGCTTGTGAAGAATTCCATCCGTCTGGAGGATACCTTTTGCCGTTATGGGGGAGAAGAGTTTGCAGTGTTCTTACCTCACACGGATGCGGAATCTGCAATGTTGGTTATACAACGTATTCAAGAGCGGTTTGCGGCGACTGACTTTTTTGCGAAAAATGAAATCTTTCATGTGACTATCTCTAGCGGGATTTCTGAGGTAACAGATGCCGAGAATATAGCCGATAAATTGATTGAGGAAGCAGATCAGGCTCTTTATGCTAGTAAGCATGCTGGAAGGAATCAGACAACGCTTTATTCGGACCATTTATCCACTACTAAAAAGCATTCGGTTCTGAATGTGATTGTTGTGGATGACGATACGCTAATTCGGAGAATTGTGACCAGTCAGTTCGCCATTTGGGAGCCGGAGAATATTGCTGAGGTGAAGGTTAGCAGCTATGCGAATGGGCTTGATTTCCTGCAATCGGATTGGTATGCCGTGGATGAGAAGTATATTATTTTGCTGGATGGTGTGATGCCTGATCTGGATGGGGTAGAAGTTCTGGAAAGAATCCGCAAAACGTATCCGGAAGTAAATATATTAGTGATCATGTTGACGGGAAGAAACAATCAGGCGGATATTGTACATGCCCTGCAGATGGGTGCCGATGATTATGTAGTCAAACCGGTCCATATGCCTGAGTTATTGTCGAGGATAGAGCGGTTGGCTCATAGATTTTTGTTCTAATTGGGTTCTGAATATGTTGTGAGCACCAGGAGAGATCTAAAGCGGAGGGAACTAGGCAGCTATGCAAAAGGTAATGGTAGTGGATGATGAAGAAGTATTACGAATGTTAATCGTAGACACCTTAGAAGATTTGGAAGACGTGGAGATCCACACTGCCGAGAACGGATTAGAGGCGCTTTCAAAATTGTCACAGAATCATTATGATTTGGTGATATTGGATTATATGATGCCTGAAATGACAGGGATTGAAGTCCTAGGCCAACTGGATGATGAGAAAAAGAAGGCTACAGCTATTTTAATGTTAACAGCCAAAGCCCAAGATGTAGACCGTCTTCGAGCGGTAGATGCAGGCGCACGTTATTTTATGCCAAAACCTTTTAGTCCGATGGAACTCTTGCAGATTGTGGAGGGGATCCTAAGTGACAAAGGGTAGCAGCTCTAATCACAGTATTAAAAATAGATATTTTCGTATCATTGCCTTGGTTTTTTCGTTAATCATTCTTATGGGATCTGTATTTTTGTTTTTCATAAACAATGAGCAGAACAAATTAAGTAGAGACCGTGAAGTTCTGCAAAATAAGGCGGACACGATTAACGAATTGGCGACTGCGTTAAATGAGGTTTTTTTCCGAGCGAGGGGATTCAGCGCACTTAAGAGTGACAATGAATTAGAGCTCTTAAACTTAGGACTTGTTAACTTTGATAAGATTCTGGATACCTATTCTAATCTCAATTTATCTCCGGAAGAAGCCTTGTTTAGAGATGGTTTGAAAGCATTTTATGTTCAGTACAAAACTAAAGTTTTGCCGGAAGCGATTCGGTTTGTCGAGGCAGACGATTATGTGTCTTTGAGAGCTCTATCCGCAGATGGCAACACGAAATCAGTAAATGATTTTTTAATGTATACAAAAGAGTACAAGCAACGATCCGATGCCGCATTAAATACTATGGCTATGGATTACATCAAACGTGCCAATGAATTTACCTTTATCGCATTCTTTTTCAGCACGATTATTCTGCTAATCTTCACCTTTATGATCTGGCGGATTCTGAAGAACCTAATAGATCCTATTCTGAAGCTGGAAGGGGCAACCCATTCCCTGGCTGCAGGAGAAGAAATTCTTCTGGGCAAGCTTAAGAATCAAGATGAAATTGGCCGACTTTATGATGCTTTTCTAAATATGGCTAGAAGTATTCAAGATAAAGAAGAAGAATTGATGATGCAGAATGAAGAGCTGCATGCGCAGCAGGATGAACTTCAGGATCAGCAATATAGGCTGCAGCGCTCGCTTAGTGAAATTGAGAGTATGATGAAAGCCTTGGATCAATCGTCTGCGGTGGGGATCCTTACTGCTAAAGGTGTCTTTACCTACGCGAATGATAATTTAAGTGGATATACCCGCTATAAGAAGTCTGAGATTATCGGTTACACCTATAAGTTATTTGAACTTTATAATCTCTCTGATGAGGGTTATCAGAAAATCTTTAACAAATTAAATACAGGCGGAGTGTGGAACAATGAGCTGCAGATTCTAGCCAAAGACGGATTGCCCATCTGGCTGCATCTGACGATTGTGCCGTACCTGAATGAAGAGGGTGTGATTTATCAATACATCCTTATTGCGAACGATATCACCTCAATGAAAAGCGTGCAGCAGGAGCTAGCCGAAACGTTAAAAAACACAGAACAGACCAAGATGATGCTTGAACTTAATAATCAGCTGAATCATGATATTACTTATACTTTGGATAAACATGAATTTGCCGATAAGTTTATTGAGTTTATGCATCGCCTGTATGCCTTTGATTCGAGTTTCTTCCTGCTTGTGAAAGATAATATTGCGGCTGTGAAAGGCATTCCACAGGAGAATGTGGAGCGTTATCTTGATCATGAGAATAATGAGATGTTATATCGCTTGCAAGCGGAAAAAACGTACCTAATCAAGCGCCTGGCAACACAATCAGAGCAAGGGATTTCTGCGAGTGAGGTCTATGTTTACGACTTCTACACTACTGTTGTGAACGCAGAGGATGAGATTCTTGCAGTGTTCTGTGGCAGCCGGATTGGTCATTCCTTCAGCAAAGAAGAGATTAATGAGGTTCAGGGGATGATGAACCGCGTAGCGCTGGCGATTGAACGTTTATTCATGTATGAAGAGATTGAACATGGACGAAAGCTGAATCGGGACATCGTAAATAATGTGAACGAGGGCATACAATTTGTGAATACAGAAGGTATGCTCCTGCAGATGAATAAAGCGTTGAGCAACATTTTTAATTATGAGTGGACAGAAGGAGCTTTGATTCCCCGTCAGAAATGGATGGATTATTTCATTGAGCACTCGAATGAGAATCATGAACTTCGGATGTTTTTTGAAAAAGCGATTGCTGAGGATGCTCTGGAATCCAGCAGCATGCAATACTCCATTGGAACTGAATCGAAGAAGCATATTGACGTGTATGCGATCCCTGTATTCCGTCGCGAGCTGCGTATTGGTACATTGTTTGTCTACAGAGATATCACTAGAGAATATGAGCTGGACCTTATGAAATCTGATCTTGTCAGTACGGTAAGTCATGAGCTAAGAACACCGCTATCGAGTGTACTTGGTTTCACAGAACTGTTATTGTCTAAGACCATGAAGCCTGAGAAGCAGCTTAAATATCTGGAGACGATTCATAAAGAAGCTAAACGACTGACGGAGCTCATTAATGATTTTCTTGATTTGCAGAGAATGGAGTCAGGTAAGCAGCAATATATCACGGAGCATTTGAATCTCAGTGAAATTGTATTAGGTGTAATTGATCAATATAAACTGAGCAGTACCCATCATGTGCTCCTAGTGGATGAGGCTTTAAATGCGGATGTTGATGTGGACAAGGATAAGATTGTCCAAGTTCTGACGAATCTGTTAAGTAATGCGATTAAATTCTCACCTGATAACAATGAAGTTAAAGTACTGCTGCATAACGAGTCGGATAGAATTATTGTACGTATCCAGGATAATGGTCTTGGCATTCCTAAGGATCAAATAGGACAGCTATTCCAAAAATTCAGAAGAGTGGATAATAGCGCCTCTAAAAGAATTGGAGGAACAGGACTCGGACTTGCTATCTGTAAGGAGATCATTGAGAAACAAAAGGGAAATATCGGTATAGATTCCGTTGAAGGAGAGGGCACTACCGTCTGGTTTAGCCTCCCTATCCTCCATGCGGAAGCGAGCCGGCAACGGGATGAGCTTAATAAATGGAGCACCGAAAAAGAGCTCAAGCCTAATGTAATGATCGTTGAAGATGATTACAGTCTTTCGTTGCTTTTATCAGAAGAGCTTAAAGGGAAGGGGTTCCGTGTTACCCATCATTACCATCCACAGCAAGCTTTTGATCAGGCCTTGAAAACACCATTTGTGGCGATTGTGGTAGATTTGATGTTGGGTGAAGAACTGGATGGCTGGGATTTGATCCGAATGCTTAAAGAAGATCCAAGAACTGAAAATATACCTATCGTTATTTCTTCTGCTCTGGATCAATCGGATAAGAACCAATTAAACGATGTAATTCAAAAATATTTAACTAAACCTTATCCGCCCGGCGAGCTGTCGAATACGCTTGAGGAGATAGTGAAGATTAAGACGGGGATCGGCGAGGTGTTATTTCCCGAAAGTCAGCAAAAATTATAGCTTTTATTTATCACAATATTTTATAAATAGTATCACTTTTTATAATGAAACCGATCAAAACAGGTTAAATCATACTGTTTTGATCGGTTTTTACGTACTTTATAGATACTTTTTCAATAAATTACAATTATTAGGGTAAATCGACATCATTGATCGTTTACAATTATTGTGATAGCCTGATTTCATGAGGTACGGATCATCAGAAGATTTCATGTTTAGGAGAGGTGGATATTGTTGCAACTACAGGTAACGAACAGTCCTTTTAACGAGAGCCAAGTCGAGCTACTCAATCGTCTTCTACCATCCTTAACGGAGACACAGCAAATATGGCTTAGCGGTTATTTGTCAGCCATGGGCTTTACTACTGCACCATCGGCAAGTGCCGGGGTTCAAGCAGTACAATCAAATACGATAGGAAATGTGGAAGGTAGTACCGTTAGTCAACCTGCAGTTTCACGTGAAGTGACCGTGTTGTTTGGGTCCCAGACAGGGAATTGCCAACGGCTGGCTGGGAGCTTGTCCCGCAAGCTGGAGGAGCAAGGATTTCAGGTCACACTCGCTGCGATGAACAGCTTTAAGCCCAATGCGCTTAAGAAGGTTGAGAACCTCCTATTGCTGGTCAGTACACATGGTGAAGGCGAGCCGCCAGATAATGCACGGATGTTCCATGAATTTCTCTATAGCAAAAGAGCTCCTCAATTAGAGAATCTGAAGTTCTCAGTGCTGGCACTGGGGGATACCTCCTATGAATTCTTTTGTCAGACCGGCAAGGACTTCGATCAGCGGCTTGAGGAACTTGGCGGCAAGCGGTTAAGTCCACGTGTGGATTGTGATCTTGATTATGATGATTCGGTTACCGAGTGGTTTGAAGGCGTCATTAGTGCCTTAAATGCACATTTAAATGCTCCGGCCATTGCGGCAAAAGCGGTTCAAGCTGCGGAAGACGCAGATTCTCAGGAGCCTTTGTATACCCGCAACAATCCTTTTAAAGCGGAAGTATTGGAGAATCTAAATCTGAACGGACGTGGTTCTGACCGTGAGACCCGCCATTTGGAGCTATCCCTAGAAGGTTCTAACATACAATTTGAGCCAGGGGATGCGCTGGGTGTCTATCCGGAGAATCATCCTGAATTGGTAGACGCTATTATTCATACTATGGGCTGGAATCCTAATGATATTGTTCCTTTTAATAAAAAAGGGGAAGACGGCACCTTACGTGAGGCCCTTCTTCACCACTATGAAATCACTGTATTGACCAAACCGTTACTTGAACAAGCGGCGAAGTTATCTTCTTCTAACCAATTAAGGGATCTATTGTCGCCAGAACGTGCGCAACAGCTTAAGGAATATATTCAAGGCCGCGATCTGCTCGATTTAGTTCAGGACTTCTCTCCATGGGAGGGTTCGGCCAGTAGCTTTGTGACTATTTTGCGCAAGCTTCCGGCACGACTCTATTCAATTGCCAGCAGCTATAAAGCTAATCCAGATGAGGTTCATTTAACGGTTAGAGCTGTACGTTATGAGGCACATGGCCGTGAGCGTTATGGGGTCTGCTCGGTACATTGTGCTGAAAGAGTCCAGCCGGGAGATACGTTGCCCATCTACATTCAACATAATCCGAACTTTAAGCTTCCGACGAATCCTGATGCACCGATCATTATGATTGGACCGGGCACAGGTGTAGCACCCTTCCGCTCTTTCCTGGAGGAACGTGGCGAGCTTGGGGCGGAAGGTAAATCATGGCTGTTCTACGGAGATCGGCATTTTGTGACGGACTTCCTCTATCAGACGGACTGGCAGAGAATGCTTAAAGACGGCTTGTTAACTAAGCTGGATGTTGCTTTCTCCCGTGATACCGAAGAGAAAGTATATGTTCAGCATCGCATTCTGGAAAAGAGCCGCGAGGTCTACGAATGGCTGCAAGCGGGAGCTCATATTTACATTTGCGGAGACGAGAAGCATATGGCACATGATGTTCATTCTGCTCTGATTACTGTCATCCAGCATGAGGGTGGTTTGAGTCCTGAAGAAGCGGCAGCTTATTTGGATAATATGCAGCAGGCGCAGCGCTACCAACGTGATGTTTACTAATGGATAGAGGAAAGTTATCGAATGACTTCGGGGGGAGATAACAACAATGGCAAACAATGAAAAGGTTAAGCCGATCGGCGGGCCTCCAAGCGATGTTGAGCACATTAAGCAAGAGAGTAACTATCTGCGGGGCGCGCTTGTTGAGACATTAAGCAATCCGATTACCGGAGGCTTGCCGGAAGATGATAATCGGCTGCTGAAATTTCACGGAAGCTATATGCAGGACGATCGGGATTTACGCAACGAGCGCGAACGGCAAAAGCTGGAGCCTGCATTCCAGTTCATGCTTCGTGTAGTTGCCCCAGGCGGGGTAGCGACACCAGAGCAGTGGCTAGTGATGGATGATCTGGCACAAAAATACGGCAATGGAACCTTACGTCTGACTACCAGACAGGCGTTTCAAATGCATGGGGTACTCAAATGGAATCTTAAGAAAACCATCCGCAGCATTAATGATACGCTGATGACGACGCTGGCAGCTTGCGGCGATGTTAACCGTAACGTAATGAGTAATCCGAATCCTTACCAGTCAGAGGTGCATGCAGAGGTCTACGAATGGGCGCGCAAAGTAAGTGATCACTTATCACCACGTACGCCTGCTTACCATGAAATCTGGTTGGACGGTGAGAAGGTAGTAGATAGCTTAGGCGAACGTGCGGAAGTAGAACCGATCTATGGACCGGTATATTTACCGCGTAAATTCAAGATTGGTCTAGCGGTGCCTCCTTCTAATGATGTGGATGTATTCTCGCAAGATCTGGGTTTTATCGCTATTCTGGAAAATGAGAAACTAGTCGGCTTCAACGTTTCTGTAGGCGGCGGTATGGGGATGACTCATGGCGATACCAGTACTTATCCTCAGTTGGGACGTATAATTGGTTTTTGCCGTCCGGAACAGTTGATTGATGTGGCAGAAAAGACCGTAACAATCCAGCGGGATTATGGCAATCGCTCTGTCCGCAAAAATGCACGGTTCAAATATACAATTGACCGCCATGGTCTGGAATGGTTCGTAGACGAACTGCATGAAAGACTCGGATGGCAGCTTGAAGCAGCACGTGATTATCATTTTGATCACAACGGAGACCGTTACGGCTGGGTGAAGGGTACCAACGGAAAATGGAATCTGACACTTTATATCCAAAGCGGACGGATTCATGACCAAGAAGGATACACCTTGATGACTGGCTTGCGGGAGATTGCTAAGATTCATACTGGAGATTTCCGGCTAACGCCGAATCAGAATCTAACGATTGCCAACGTCACTACTGCCAAAAAACGAAAAGTAGCTGAGCTGGCTAAACAGCATGGACTAACAGATGGAGCACATCTTTCTGCATTGCGACGCAGCTCCATGTCCTGTGTAGCACTGCCAACCTGCGGACTTGCGATGGCTGAAGCGGAACGCTATCTGCCTTCGTTGATAGATAAGCTGGAGCTTGTTATAGATAAGGCTGGTTTGCGTGACGAGGAAATTGTGATCCGAATGACCGGCTGCCCTAATGGCTGTGCTAGACCGGCGTTGGGTGAAATCTCGTTTATCGGCAAGGCTCCTGGCAGATACAATATGTATTTAGGAGCAGGCTTTACGGGTGATCGCCTCAATAAAATGTATAAAGAAAACATAGATGAGAAGGAGATCCTAGAGACGCTTGAACCTATTCTTCACCGATATGCCAAAGAACGTCAACAAGGCGAGCATTTTGGAGATTTCGTGATCCGTGCAGACTATGTTAAAGCCGTTACCTCTGGACTTAATTTCCATGACTAAATGAAAGTAGATTTAAAAATGTCCCGGGGCCAGTTGATGGCTGCCGGGATTTTTGTGGTTTGGGCGTAGTTAGGTGCGAGAGGTGTCGTGTCGTAAACATAATGCTCCAAAGGTAAAGAATGGTAGGTGAGCGCAGACGAGCGCAGACGAGTAGTAGATGAGTAGCAGATGAGCAGCAGATGAGCGATAGTAGAGCAGTAGATGAGCGCGACGAGCGGCAGTAGACTAACAAGGTGACGGACTCAGGAGCCCTTATTTCCTGAAATCTTGCCAATTTGCCGAGTGTTCGGACACCAGCGCTGTTATGGGGATGAAAAGAGGCCGAAATAGGCCTTTTTCAGAGGAATAGCGTCCCTCCAGTCCGAAAGTTGCTCAAAACGGCTTAAATTGCACAAATAGCGTCATCTGAGTCCGAAAACCACAACCGAGTGTTCAAAAAGTAAAGAACGGCAGATGAGCAGCAGATGAGCGGCAGATGAGCGGCAGATGAGCGATAGTAGATTAACGTCAGAGTAATGAAAGAGTCGAATTAGATAGTGTGAAAGAGTGAAATCAGATCAGTAGGAGCAACAGTAGAGTAGTACGCAGAATAGCCAAACAAAAGAGCAGCAACCGACTAGCGGAACAATAGACGAGCAATAGTAAACTAACATCAAAGTAGTAACAGTCCGGCAGTAGACTAACATCAAAGTAACAACAGTCCGGGAGCAGACTAACAGCAGTAAATCACTGTTGACTGACAAATCTAACAACAGTCATCTTTTGAGCTACAATAAGTAAGCATTATCCTAACATCTGCGCTACAACAGATCTAATTTTAAAAACCAGCAAGTCTCCAATCTTGGGAGGCTCGCTGGTTTATGTTTTTAAGGAGCGATGCCGGAGATCAGTACATCGTTTTGATACAAGGTTACTTTGTTCCAAGTGCTGAAGGAAACTTTGGTTGGGTCGAACGAATAGTCATTTGCTTCATTGAAGTTAGACCAGTCGCTTTTATGCACTCGTAATTGGATTTCTCCTGACTGTCCACCGGCAGGTATGGAGCCCGCGCTAGCGTTGAAAGTAAGCTCAACATAAGAGTCGGCGTTCGTTCCACTAGTGGACCCAAGGGCAACCGATATATTAGAAGCACCGATCTGCGCCCAATCGATCACACCATTGAGGGAGGCGCTTCCATCTTTAGTAAAGTAATAACGAATTTTCAGTCCATTTAGATTGACTGCCGTTGTTCCGTTGTTATAAATGTTGAAGTAAGGTTTGATTGAGTTATCTGTAGCATTGGTATCTGCTGCACGGTAGTAAAGTGCCAGATTACTGGATGGCGAGCCGGTAGGAGTGGCTGTAGGTGTTACTGTTGCTGTTGGCGTTGGTGTTGGCGTTGGCGTTGGTGTTGGCGTAGGTGTAGGTGTTACTGTTGGTGTTGGCGTTGGTGTTGGCGTTGGTGTTGGTGTAGGTGTAGGTGTTACTGTAGGTGTAGGTGTAGGTGTAGGTGTAGGTGTAGGTGTAGGTGTAGGAGTTGTGCCACCATCCGGCACAGGTTGGTAACCAGGCGTTGTATAAATTTTATTAAGCACGGAGGTTGCTAAGGTTCCGTTTGCTCCATTAACGACTGTATTTCCCCAGTTGCTGAGTGTTCCTGCTGGACCGCTGGCTAGATCCAGATATTCGACGCCTCCGCCATTACCATACCAGGACCAGGCGAGCCATCCTACCTTTTTTTCCTTAGTGTAGCTCATAATGGTGGCTTCATCGACATCTCCACCCGTGTGCTTGTCACCGAATTCGCCGATAATCACGGGGGCTCCAATGGCCAAGGCACTATCGATATTGCTCTTAACGGTAGCAGCATTACCTCCGGCATATTCGTACATATGAATCGAGAAAATAGTATTTTTTAAGGTATCTGAATTATATACAGCCTGACCACTAGTGAAAATGGATTGTGGGTATTGACCCCATCCCGCTGCATCTACAACTAAAGTGTTCTTAATGCCCGCATTTCTTAACGCAGGAATTGCCGCTTGGTAACCACTGGCCCATGTTGCAGTGTTCCAAGAACCGTACCATTCATTAGCAATATTCACAATGACACGATCTTCTTTACCAATCAAAGCATCCTTGATGCTGATCCAATAGTTGACTGCAGCGTTAAGATCAGATGTGTTGTCTGAGCCAGTAGCATCATGCACTTCCAGCATGGCAATCAATTTATACTGATCACAAAGCTTAAGAATATTTTGGACATCCGCCAAGGTATCGAGAGACCACTTGCTGCCATTAGAAAGTACAATTCTGACGGTATTGGAGCCAGTGGCTGCAATGGCCGGTATTGCAGTAGCCAGATCGTTTTTGTACCAAGTGTGTGCATGATTAACCCCACGCATTACAAAAGGACTGCCGGTGGCATCATACAAAGTGGTACCGCTTACATAAAAGCCCTTAACAGAAGTGTTTGCTGCCGCTGCCTGCTGTTGAGGTAAAGAAATAGAAAGAGTAAGGATACTAATTAATACTAACAAACTGATTTTCCGGAACGAAAAATGCTTACTGAATTTCATCAACATTTCCTCCTTAATCAAATAGGGTTGCTTCTTAGATTATGCGTATCCTTCAGGTGGTTGCAGTAAATGCACTCAATTACAGGCATGTATCACCTCCTCAGTTATTTTGAATATAACATATAAAGGAATTTTTAGGAATAATAAATAATATAACGATAACAATAATTTTATGTTTTATTAGAAAATAAGACGAAGTGCTGATCAGGCACTCGTCTTTCATCTAACATTATCATAAAAAAATGATGTTATTTTTAGATTCAGGAAGGAAAATATAATTTTTTTTGACTAATGATTTGGATTTCTCGCGATTTTCTTTCATAATATAAAGGGTAAACTAAATACAAAAGAAGAACCGTTGCCCGAGAGCGATGAGTTCTGTACAGAAGAGGCGATATTATGATTATCATGAAAACGATGGAAGAGATCGAAAAAATGCGTGCGGCGGGAAAAATTCTCGCTGAATGTCATCGTCAAATTGCGCGAATTTTGCAGCCTGGTATTACGACCTGGGAAATTGATGAATTTGCAGAAAAATTTATATTGTCTCAAGGAGCTACTCCTGAGCAAAAAGGATATAATGGGTACCCGTACGCAACCTGTGCATCTGTAAATGATGTAATATGCCACGGATTCCCGAAAAAAGAGCCGCTAAAAGACGGGGATATCGTAACCATTGACATGGTTGTTAACTTAAACGGCTGGTTGGCAGATTCGGCCTGGTCTTACGGCATTGGCAATATTAGTGAACAGGCGACCAAACTTCTAGACACTACTAAGGAATCGTTATTCCGTGGAATCGAGCAGGCGGTTGCAGGCAACCGTATCGGGGATGTTGCGCATGCCATCCAAGTTTATGCAGAGTCTAACGGATTTTCTGTAGTACGTGATTTTATTGGCCACGGGATCGGTTCAGAAATGCATGAAGCTCCGGAAGTGCCTCACTATGGTCCAGCAGGGAGAGGGCCTCGTCTTAAAGAGGGGATGGTATTTACCATTGAGCCCATGCTGAACACAGGCAGTTACAGAACAAAAATTGATGCGGATGGTTGGACTGCGCGTACCATTGACGGCGGATTGTCAGCACAATATGAGCATACTTTAGCGATTACCCCACAAGGAACGATTATCCTGACTGAACTGTAATTTTGATGAAAAATAAAATGACCAGTCTCCGTAATGGAGATTGGTCATTTTTTATTAATCTGTAATGTTGCGAGTGTAATATTCAATGATATCTTTTCTCCTAATAATTCCAACAAATACACCCTCATTATCAATCACAGGAACGAAATTCTGATCCGCAGCAAGCGTCAGCATATCCTCCATTTCTGCATTAATGAGAACACTTTCGTTATGAACATGCTTTTGGATGTCGCTTACTGGAACTTCCCCTATATTGTCAAAGGTTAAATCTGCTGTGTTTTTCAGCTTCCACAATAGATCACCCTCCGAAAGTGTTCCTACATATTTTCCTTCATTATCAATAATAGGGATAGCCGTGTAATGGTGCTGTTCTAATTGTTCTAAGGCTTCCAGCATGGATAGTGAGTTAGTGATATAGGCAACTTGATCTTTTGGCAACAAAAAAGAGGATATTTCCATCGGCATGAACTCCTTTGTATTATGTTTTTTTGATTAGGCTACTTTTATTTAAACATACTTTTGGAATGGATAGAATTTTAAATTTTCATCCCTTAAATTATAGGTAATAAGTCCTATTGAATAGAGGTCGTATTTTGTCGATTAAAGATATATTATCCTAGAGTGGAGTTGTTCAGATGGCATTGTATCGAAGGCTTTCTTTAACGTTTAAGTTTGTTATGGTGGTAAGTTTAGTAATTATTGTGATCTTTTTCTTTAGTTTAGTCGCAAACCTGGCTAATCTGCGTAGTGTGAGCATATCCAACGGTGAACTTCAGGCAGAGATCGCAGGGAAAAGTTATGCGGAGACCATTCAGAATAGAATGATAGACATTCAGTCGACGGGTGAAGCGCTCGCTGAGGTACTGATAGAATCAAGAGAACGTCAAACCTTGGACCGTGAAGATGTTGTTTCTACAATGAAAACTATGCTTGAGCACAGACCAGAAATTTTTGGGATGAGCATATTATGGGAACCCAATGCTTTTGATCAGAACGATCAGGCTAATATAAATAAGATGCCATATGATGACGGTACGGGGCGTTTTATTCCTTATGTCTTTAGAAATCAAGGTGCAATTAAGGTTGATCCCTTAAAAAATTACGATGTAGAAGGTGCGGGTGATTATTACCTTTTACCTAAAAAAGAGAAAAAACCGGTCTATATTGAACCCTATTCCTATGAGACGACTGGTGGAGCAATAGAGATGATTTCGGTCATGCTGCCGATTTTGGATAAAACGGGTGCATTTCTTGGGACTGTAGGGTTCGATGTTTCGTTAACCCAATTGCAGGAAGAAGCTGTTAACTATAAACCTCTGGGAGGTTATGTTTCTTTAATCACTGGTAATGGCAAATATGCAGCCAATCCAAATGATCCTCAAAGTGTACTCAAAGAGTTCGGTGATACAGAAGATAAAACATTACTGTGGAAGCGTGTGAAGAATGGGGAGGCCACACTGGGATACACGATAAATTCCAAGGGAGAAGACGTGCTGCGGACTTTTGTTCCGATACCAATGCCTGGAAGTGACCAGGTCTGGTACACACAGACAGCGATTTCTAAGGATGTTATCATGGCTGATTATGAACAAGCCAAAACAGAATTTTTTATCATTATGATTATTGGTATTTTGATTTTAGCTGTTATTGTTGGTCTTCAGCTATGGTTGATGGTAGTTAAACCGCTTCGCTTGTTATCTGATAAATTGCAGCTGATGTCTCAGGGTGATTTGACTCAAACCCTGCAGGTTCGAAATGATGATGAATTCGGCAAGATGGCTACACATTTTAATCATATGACCCATAAGCTTCGAGAAATGTTTGGACTTGTTGCTGATTTATCAATGTCTGTGGGAGCTACCTCTGAAGAGCTGACAGCTAACGCTGAGCAGACTGGGAAAGCTGCTGAACAAATTGCTGTGGCAATTGGACGAGTAGCCGAAGGAGCGCAGCTGCAGAGTGATTATGCGGGTGATTCTTCAATGGCGATGAGCGAGCTGAATGTTGGAGTGCAACGGATCGCTGACTCTTCGTCATCGGTGTCTGCGTCTGCAGATGAAGTTACCGATCAGACGAAAAAGGGCAGTGCGCAGCTTCAAATGGCAGTGAACCAAATGTCAGAGTTAAAGCTGTCTGTGGATGAGACGAGTCTGGCAATCGAACGTTTAGGCGAACGATCTGCTCAGATCAGCGGGATTATAGGCCTGATTTCGAACATAAGTAAACAGACCAATCTGTTGGCACTAAATGCGGCTATTGAGGCGTCCAGAGTGGGTGAACATGGCCGAGGTTTTGCTGTAGTGGCCTCAGAAATTCGTATGCTGGCAGATCAGACTAAAAAAGCTGCCGAACAAGTTACTGCTTTGGTTGAAGATGTGGTGCAAGATACTAATCAAGCTTCACAAGCAATGGCTGTCGGCAATGAAAAAGTAATTCTTGGTGTGCAAAGTGTATCTGATAGTGATCTTTTATTTACTTCGATTCTGACAGAGATGACGCAGGTGACTGATCAAATCCAAGAGGTGTCAGCAGCTGCACAGCAGATGACCGCGGGTACGGAGCAAATTTCAGTTACAGTTAAACAATTAGCCGATCTTGCTTCGGAAGCTTCATCTGACTCCCAAAGTGTGGCAGCAGCCTCAGAGGAGCAGCTTGCTTCTATGGAAGAGATCTCAGCTTCGTCGGAGTCACTTAGCTCAATGGTGCAAGACCTGTTGGATAAATTGTCCTATTTTAAAATTTAAATTCCCTTTTCAAATTTTAGAAAAAGGGCTATCCCCTAAGCTATGAAAATGACTGCTGTGTCGAAAGCACATGCTTAGTCACTGGAAAATACGCTTAGTAACCTGCTAAGGGACACAGTGGTCCTTAAACGTAGGATTATCCGATATTTGGAATGTTATCGGACTCCAGTGCAGCTATTGGCCCAAAAAATGCTTAATATGAGCCTCTTTCCAAGGAATAACGTCGCTGGTGTCCGAATTCTAGCTGTAAAGGATAAAAACATGTAAATAACGTCAACTGAGTCCGAAAGCCCCGCAGGATAATGAAAGTGTAGTTGAAGCAGACCGCGAATGACCAAAAAACGCCGAACAGCGATTCTTCGAGAACAGAAGAATCGCTGTTTTGTTGATTTTAAGATTTTGAAAGTGAGGAGGTCAGTCTCCACTCGTAGAATCACTTATGACACAGCTCCTTCTTTCTTCCCATTTTGTTCATAATGCAGAAGAGTATCTATTTGGTGTTAGCTGTGCTATAATCAATCTATCGAAAGTATTTACCTGGCGAATTCACATAGCGTAGAGGGTTATTCTTTAGACGTTAATAACCTTGTACCATATGTGAATTTTTATTTTTTTAGAGATTTTGTAAGAGATTTTTTGAGGATAAGAATAACATGTAAATAAAAATAAGGTGGTAATTATATTATGCAAACAGGAACAGTGAAATGGTTTAACGCAGACAAAGGTTTTGGTTTTATCGAGGTTGAAGGTGGAGAAGATGTATTCGTACATTTCAGCGCAATTACTGGTGACGGATTCAAGTCCCTGGATGAAGGACAACGTGTAGAATTTAACGTAGTTCAAGGCAATCGTGGTCAACAAGCTGAGAATGTTGTAAAACTGTAAGTAGTAAAATGAATCCCCAAACGTATCGTTTGGGGATTTTTTTATAGAAAGGTGGCGGATGTAAATGCAGGTGTTTGAAGACTGGAATTTAAAAGTTAAGAAAACCTTTAACGCTACAAGTAACAAGGAAGTATTGACGGTATCTGAAGCGGGAAGCTTGCTTGGGCTGTCTAAAGATCAAATGAAAAGTTATGTAGATCAGCATAAGTTGACTAAAGTTCCGATCATGAGAAGTGTCGTCAGATATCTTTTACTGAAGAGCGAGATCGATATGATTGTGAAAAAAACCTAAGATCATCATTAATAAATAGGGTAGACCAATCCTTGATAGGATATGGTCTTTTTTTGTCTCACAAATTTCTTATAAATAGAAACTTATCGACCCGAAGATCGTCTATAATAATGGGATATTTTAGGTAACGGTGTCATCCAGTAAAAAAATATTCTCACAAGCTGGTGGTTATCTATCAAAACATTACGTGATATCTAAGGAGAAAATTATGAAACGACTAGAGTGTAAAGATTATTACAAAGCAATTGAGCCTTTAGAAAATGTGAAAATAAATACGATGTTTGCTGAGTCAGTGGTGAAGCAAGTCATTGCTGGCAGCGTATATGTTGACGATATCGTTAACCCGCGTGCTTTTTACATTGCACACCCTTGTGGAATGTCTTTATTAATTGGAGAGTCGGATAATGAAGAGTTTAAGCGCGACCTTTTTGATTACATAACCAATAAAAATATGATTCGGCATCATCAAGAGTTGCTGCAGGCTGATCCAGCGGGAGGTTGGCCGGAAGTTATCGCTCATTGGAGTGAACAGGAAATGCTCCATAGAAATACAAGGGTCAACTTCAGCTTTAACCGCGAGAGATATCTGAACCAGAAAGCTTCTTATCTTAACCAAGACCTTGAAGTGGTGCGAATGAACAAAGAACGGTTTATGGCGGCAACAGGAGGTGTCAATCCTAAGGATTTTTGGAGGAATGAAGAGCAATTTCTTGCTGAGGGGCTGGGCTTCAATATTCTTGATGCTGGGGAAATTGCCTCTACGGCATTTTCGGGTTTTGTTAATGAGCATCAACTGGAAATTGGCATAGAAACCTCAGAAGCACATCGGGGGAAGGGCTATGCCTACGCTGTCTGTTCAGCCTTAATCGAATACTGTCTAGAACATCAGCTTGAGCCGGTGTGGGCGTGTCGTCTGGATAACGAAGGTTCTTTCAACTTAGCGCATAGATTAGGCTTTGAGACAACCTACATGATTCCCTATTACCGGCTGGTAGAATCCGTCATCAGGAAGGGTTAAGGATCCGAATGAAAAATAAACAGATTACCCATTCAGCTTCTTCATTTTCTTTAAGTAGAATTGAGAAAAAAAAGGTGAAGAAGAAAACTAAGACCAGCAAGAAAAAAAAGATCTGGCTATTTACGCTTGCTATCGTACTTATTGCTGGGCTAGGATCTTATGTTTTTCGTAAAGAACTGCTGATTTTCGGATTTAATAATGTTGTGGCTCCGACTATTGAACACACGCTTGATGGGTCATACGTTCCTTTAAAAAATAATGAAAATGCTGAAGCTCCTGGATTCCAACCCACGACGGATAATAAGGATCGTCCATTTTCTATCCTCCTATTGGGTACTGATCAGCGGGGAAAAGAGAACGGGCTTTCTGATTCGATTATATATACTGTGATTCGGCCAGTTGATCATAAAGTATTGTTCGTGTCGATCCCTCGTGATTCCTATGCAGAAATTATCGGAGCGGAAAATGTTAAAGGAGCTAGGAAAGAAACCAAGATTAATGCAGCACATTCCTATGGCGGTCCTCAGATGAGTGTAGACACCGTTAAAAATTTATTAAACGCGCCTATCGAATATTACGCTACTATTAATTTCAACGGTCTTGTGGGCGTTACAGATGCTCTAGGGGGTGTTGAACTTCCGATTACCAAGGTGATTGAGAACAAGAGCCCGGATCATGAGAAATTAAGAATTGAACCGAACAAACCGATTTATTCTGGCGCTGAAGCATTAATGTATGTAAGATACCGTGAGGATTCTGATTTTAAACGAACGGAGCGGCAGCGGATCTTTTTGAAATCTGCGCTTGAACGGATGAAGAGAGTAGATAATATCCTTAATATACAGAAAATCATCGAAATAGCAGGCAGTAATTTCCAAACCAATATGAAGTCAGACTTTATTCTTGATTTGGCGAAAAGAGTAATTCTCGAGGGGGGTACTCCTGAGATCACAAGCCATATGTTGCAGGGTGAAGGCAGACGGAAGGATCAATGGTATTATATGCTTGACGAAAATGATGTGAAGCGTACCCATGAGTTGATTGAGATTTGGCTGAATCCTGACTCTACCGATATGGATCTGGCCGCAGCTTCTGCGGATGACGCAGCATAGATGTTGTGACTGAATTATTTTATTTTTCATGTGGAGGTTGATCTCTCTGGCTGCAAAAACAAATGAGCAAATGTTACTCGAATTTAAGTCCCTCATCCCGTTCGTAGAATCTTTAGGGGAAGTATCAGACAAACATTGGAATCAGCCTATTGCAGCTGGTAAATGGACTGTAAAGGATATCATCTGTCATCTCATGTTATGGGATAAATATTTTTATGAAGGTGCGATTAAGAAAATAATTCTCCGGGAACCGATCACAACTAAGCATTTGGATTTTAACGAGTTTAATGCTAATGCTGTAGAATATGCTAAATTATTATCTGAACAAACATTAATTGAACAATTTGTACGTTATAGAACTAAAATCTTAGATGCAGCTGCAGGCTTAACGGAAGATGAATTCAATCAGGAATATAAGGATGGAGATCGCAAAAAATTCAGCGTTCGCAAGTACTTGAGAAGTTTTATCCCACATGATAAGCATCATAAAAAACAGATTGAGCAGTTCTTAAAACCTTAAACCTTGGCGCGATTTTGAACTAACTTCATGGATTGGCGTATGAGGATAGGACCAAACATGCTTCCGGCAGAGGCGGCAATTAAGGAATGGAAGGGGAATTTTATAGCAAAATAAAAGACCCATCCAGCAACAATATCAATAAGGATGAACTTCTTGATCTCGGATAATGGAATGGTCACGAAGACAATGGATTGTTTGTTTCTCACAGCAATGACCTCCTAATTTTAAGAAAACATCTTATAAATCCACTGTTCATTCTATTTTGGAACTAAGATGTCCCATTCCGTCTAAATCTACAATCGAATCGTAAAAAAAGGAAGTATGCCTTGCGGATCTTTTTCGCAAAGTGTACTTCCTTTTTTGTATGTGAGGATATTATCTGACTAATATTTGGCAGGGTATGGAAAGTCACAGAAGATATATTCAATCACTAGTACAATGTAAGCGTTATCTTTTTGTGAAAATATATCCTAAAGGAGCTAAGCTATGAGAGTGAAGAGACTATCTTTTAACCAGCTTGTGTTTATCTGTTTAGGTTTTCAATACTTGTTAATGCGTTTGTTCTCTGCCGGCGAGGCGATCGTTATCACATCGATAGAGCTAGTAATATATATTGTTTATACTGTCGCCACCCTTGCCGGATTGTTTCTCCGGAGCAGACGAATTGATAGTGAAGCTGTATCTGGGTTGTCGTCGTTATTTTTCAGCGTGTTATGGACGGTATCTTTGTTCTCACAGTTTCGGAAAGAAAGTTATCCAAATGCTTTAACAATCATTAATTCGCTGGGGGTGTCTTCAGCGGTAATCGTGATGCTCACACAATTTATTATTTTGGCCAAGGCTTAGGCTTTAGCTGAAAAAAAAGGCGGGTGCCCCAGCAGCCATTTCATGGCTTATGCGGCACTCGTTTGTTTTTTTTCATCCCCAGAAATGAAAGCTCACCCTGTTCATTCCGTTTAAATTCAAATTCACTGTCATGCTTGGTATGATGGAATCTTGTTTCTGAGATAGGATAGAACGGTGTAACCTCTTCATCATTCCAGACAAAATAATAGTCCTGGCCCCTACGCTCTACGCTCGCTTTGCAGCCAAATCCCTCATAGGTCCCCATATATTCAGCATACATGCTATCATCAAGTGGGAAGGCTTGCGGGAATATCGGCATCTCGGCAGGCTCACCGAATACTAATCCAGATAGAGATTCCGTTAACTTGGTAATGGGGACACAATCATAATTGGTCAACATGATGACGGTCGTCTGCTCTTCTGGATATCTGTGCATTTCACTTCGGAAGCCGCGATAAGCGCCGCCGTGATACATTCTTTTGCGATCATAACGTTCGTCCAAAAACCAACCAAAACGATATTTGAGATTACTTGAATGAAAAGCCATCTCCAAAGTATCGTGGGATACTAATTGATCGGAGTATAACGCTTGATCCCACAGGAAAAGATCAGCAGCCGTCGAATACATAGCACCCGCTGATAGGATAGAGCTCATATTTATGTATTCACCCTGAGTATACTCACCCCATGAGGAATGATAAGGTGAGGCTAATTTTGAAATGATTTGCTGATTGTTATAAACTCCTGTATTTACCATGCCAAGAGGCTGTAATATAAAAGTAGTGATATAATCTTCAAATGTCATGCCTGTAATCTTCTCAATAATCATTCCTAATAAATAATAACCTGAATTATTATAGGAAAACGATGTGCCAGGCATAAATGCAGGCGGTTGACTCACAAATAGCTGTAACATCTCCAGTGGAGTCAGCTTCAGCTTATTTAATTTTTGATTATATTCGGGTAGAGAAGTGTAGTTGGCTATACCCGAGGTATGTCCCAGCAGATGAAGGACGGTAATCCCCTCGAATGCATGCTGTTCAGGAAGATACTTAAGGATCGGATCTTCCAGTCGCAGACGTTTTTGTTCTTTTAGCATCAGAATTGCCATGCCAGTGAATGACTTGGTTAATGACCAGATCCGGAATTTGGTATCTATAGTGTTCGGAACCTGATGTTCAAGATTCGCATATCCGTATGCTTTTTGTAGCTTGATTTCTCCATGCTGAGCTATTAAGACTGTGCCGCTCAGTGGCCAGCTTTGTTCGTATTTTTCTAAATATTGCTCCAGACGCTGGGATTGTTTATCCACAGGTAACCCCTCCTTAAAGGCATATTCTAACATAATACTAAATTCTGTTGAAGCGGAGAGAAATCCATGAGATATGATTGTTTAATTATTGATGATGAAACTGAACTTGCGGAGAGCACCTGCGAATATTTTAATTTGTTTGATGTTCAAACCGCGTTTGTTACAAGCGCTGCTGCCTGCCGGAGCTTTTTGCGTGAGCATCAAGTCTCAATGTTACTGCTTGATATTAATTTAGGCGGTGAATCCGGCTTCCAGTTATGCAAAGAGCTGCGTCAGACGATGGGGATTCCTATCTTGTTTATTAGTGCCCGCTCCAGTGAAGATGATGTATTGATTGCTCTTGATATCGGAGGAGATGACTATATTCATAAGCCGTATACCCTGAGAGTGCTGCTCGCAAAAGTGAAGGCAGTGCTTAAACGCCACAATAACGAAGTTATAGCTGAGGCAGCGGTCCTTCAAGCCGGATCTATCCAGATAGACCCTGAACTTAGGAGGGCAAGCCTTAATGGCGTAGCTCTCAAGCTGAAAACGATGGAATATAAACTGCTCAGCTATTTGATTCAGCATAAAAATAGGGTAATCCCCAAAGAGGAGTTATTTACAGAGGTATGGGGAGATGTTTTTGCGGGGGATGGCACCTTAAATGTACATATTCGCCATCTACGCGAGAAGATTGAGCAGAATCCTAATGATCCTCAGTACATCCGTACAGTATGGGGCATCGGTTATGCTTTTGAGGACAAATAGTTATGACTAAAAAACTGCTGTTGGCTCTTCTACTTACTATATTTGCCGCAAGTTTAACGCTCACATTCCTAATTCTTAATTTGCAGGAGGAGACAGGAACAGATAGAGTGGCTATCAATACCATTGTGAAGCTCACGGAACAGAACTGGGACAAGCTTGATCCGAACCTGTACAAGGAAGGTCCTTATGAATTTGCCATTATCGATACCGCGGGAGTACTTAAATATCAGACGGGAAATGCGATTTCCGTTACCGTTAACGAAGCCATCAACAATCGGGATACTCTAGTGGACGTTTTTGTTCAGGATAAGATGGTGGGTAAGGTGATTATTAATAATGATTACCATGCGATTTTTATACATATGAAAAAACAATTTATACAAGTTTCTATTGTGATGCTGCTACTGCTTACGGTTCTAGGCATTCTCTATATTTGGTTCCTGAATCGATCGGTTCTCCGTCCGTTTCGCAAAATGCAGCTATTCGCGAAGCATATCGCGAGAGGTGATCTGGAAGTTCCGCTGGAGATGGATCGTAATCATCTGTTTGGTGCTTTTACCGAAAGCTTTGATATGATGCGGGAAGAGCTTGCAGCGGCTAGACACAGCGAATATTTGGCGAATAAAAGTAAAAAGGAACTGGTTGCTAGTCTCAGTCATGATATTAAAACACCAGTTGCTTCGTTAAAGGCGATTACGGAACTGATGTTATTAAGCGCAAGGGATGAGAAGACCAGCAGACAGCTTAACACTTTGTATTCCAAGGCGGATCAGATTGATCGTCTGGTGACCGATATGTTCCATTCGACCTTAGAGGAACTAAATGAACTTAAAGTCAGCTTAACGGAGGAGCAAAGCCACCTGCTGATCCAAATTATAAATAATGTAAATTTCTATGAACGGATTTCAGCAGCAGCAGTGCCTGACTGTATCATTACGGTGGACTCCTTGCGGCTGCAGCAGGTGATTGATAATGTTGTGAATAATTCCTACAAATATGCCTACATAGACACACCTATTGATATTAGGTTCGAGATTACGGATCATTATCTGGAGGTAGATATTCTGGATTATGGCCCCGGGGTTCCGGAGGAGGAGCTGCCTTTAGTATTTAATAAATTTTTTCGGGGCAGTCTGGCCGTGAGCCAGAATGGTGCGGGTCTAGGCCTGTACATTTCCCGTTATATGATGCAAAAAATGCAAGGCGACATTGTGTGCTCCAATCGGGAGGATGGATTTACAGTCAAACTGCTAATTCCTTTAGCAGGACAGAATTAAGAATTAGCTAAGGATTGCACAAAGACATGTTAAGAACATTTAACGTACGATAAGGTTGCAATTACGAATGAGCTTGTGATTGCAGCCATTATATTTCGCGTAGAGCAATGATTTTCTTTTAGCGCAATTAATGAGCATGAATGTAAATGGAGTGTTCAACATGAGCGAAGTGAATAATAAAGTGCTGATGCAGACTAATAAGCTTGGAAAAACCTTCTCCCATGGAGGAACTCAGCAGCATGTTTTGAAAAATCTGGATCTGACCTTATATCATGGTGATTTCACGATTATCATGGGCAGCTCTGGTTCTGGTAAATCAACACTGCTGTATGCCATTTCGGGTATGGATAAGCCAACGCTTGGAGAGGTTCTATTTGAAGGTCAGGATATCACAGCCATGAGTAATGATCAGCTTGCGGTATTCCGGCGGAAGAATTGTGGGTTCGTGTTTCAGCAGATTCATCTGCTGGATACGATGAGTGTCCTCGACAATGTATTATCTAGTGCTTTTCTTGTACAAAAGGATAGAGCAGGGGCTGTGAAAAAAGCCAAAAAGCTACTCTCAGATGTAGGTCTGGATGACTCTGTCTGGGGCAAGTTTCCGGCGCAAATCTCAGGTGGCGAAGCTCAGCGGGCGGGTATTATCCGGGCATTGATCAACAGTCCAAAAGCGGTTTTCGCTGATGAGCCGACAGGTGCGTTAAACAGTTCAGCAGGAATAGGTGTATTGCGCGTCCTCACTGAGGTGAATAGGCAAGGGCAAAGCATAATTATGGTTACACATGATCTTAAAACCGCGTTGCGTGGTAATCGGATATTGTATCTGCGGGACGGAGTCATCGTTGGTGATTTGCGTCTTACCCCTTATAGCGAAGATAACGGACCTGAACGGCAGCAGCAAGTACAGTCCTTTCTAACCGAATTGGGGTGGTAGGGATGAGCAGCCTAATAGGAAAACTAGCTTGGTCAAATATTCGTAAAAGAAAAAGCGCCACGCTTACACTCTTCATTTTGATCATGATAGCTGTGCTGCTGCTGAACATTGGCCTTACGGTCAGTTTAAAGCTAAATTCTTTTCAGCAAGAAAAAATGACTGAATTAAGGACTCCAGAAATAAGTGCATTTTTCCCAAAAGATGATCATCTAGAAGAGTATGAGGAGCTTGTGGATAGTTATTCATATACAGAAACCTGGGAGAATGAAGCAGCAATTCTGTTAGCAGACGCTAAAATGAAGTACGGACAAACGGACACTACGGTAGCTTTTATAATTCTTAACATGGATACACCGCGGACCAAGGGACTATTCAAGACAACGACTCCGCTAGGATCTAAGGATGCGGATATGATCTATTTGCCTTATTTGTTCCATGTTGGATCGGGGTATAACCTTGGCGATACCTTTTCTTTTGTATACGATAATAAGCCATTCTCTTATACCATAGGTGGCTTTATTGAGGAGCCGTTGCTAGGGACGTTAACTAATGGAGCTTTAAAAGTATTTTTGAATGATGAAGGTTATAAGCAGTTGGAGAAACGTCTTGGAATAGAAGCTCAGTACAGCTTTCTATCAGCAGATTTAACCGATCCTTTAAAGGATGTAAAGCTGGAACAAATGCTAAGTGAGCGGATTTTTGCCTCAGGAAGTACGGATCAATTTCAAGTCATGCGGGCAGAGGTTGGTCTCCAAGGGAACCGTGTTTTTGTTAATCTTTTAGCGGCCATTCTGATCGTATTTGCCCTGATTATGGTTCTGATCTCGCTTATTGTCATCAGGTTTCAAATATTGGGACATATTGAAGACAATTTGACGAATATCGGTATTTTAAAAGCCAACGGTTATACTTCATGGCAGATTAAAAACGCGCTTCTGCTACAGTTCACCTCAGTGTCAATCATCGCAGCTATACCGGGAGGTGGGTTATCTGGGCTGGTTATGCCGTTGGTAGGGAATATGATTTCGTCTTCAATCGGACTTCTGTGGCCAATATCCTTTGAAGGGGTCAGTGCAGTACTTAGTTTGGTTATTGTCTCTGGACTAGTGCTACTTGTTACCTATCTGTCGAGCCGGCGAATTCGGAACATTACTCCGATTACAGCTCTGCAGAGCGGAATCCTCACTCACAATTTTAAGCGGAACCCAATTCCACTCGAAACATCCCGAATGAATCTGCAATTCAGCTTAAGCCTTAAAGCTTTAGTAAGGCAAATGAAGCAGAATATGATGATCGTATTGATCGTTGCCGGATTAACCTTTTCTAGTATTTTTTGCTCTATATTGAATTTCAACTTTAAGGGAGACACCTCAGCAGTTATAAAACTGGTAGGTATAGAACGCAGCGACTTTTTGTTGTTGCCGAAAAACGGTGACCTACAGCAGGGGAAGTTTACAGAATTAGAAGCCATGCCAGGGGTTGAAAAGTTGACTGTATTGGATAGCATGGTCGCTTCGATTAAAAATACCAGCTTTATGCTCCGGGTATCTGACGATTATAGCAAGCTGGAGACACAAACCATATACAAAGGGCGAGAGCCTATTTATGATAATGAAATTGTGATTTCCGGTGTTATTGCAAAGTTGAAAAATACAGAAATAGGGGACGAGGTACCTATCACTTTTAATGGTGTGACGGAGAATTATTTGGTCACTGGCTTAAGCCAGCAGATTAGCCAACTTGGAATGGTGGCGAGTATGACCGGTGATGGAATGAGAAGACTTCAACCGGAGTACACCCCTCTGTCCATCAATGTGTATCTGAAAGAGGGGGGAGATGCGCAAGCTTTTGTGAAGGATCTGGAAGCACATTTCCCCGGAAAATGGAATATTACTAACATTCGAGAAACGGTTGATAGTACGCTCAGTACATTCACTGCCGCAGTATCTTCTATGACAGCAGTCATCACTGTGGTGACGATTATAGTAGTAAGCCTGATTTTATATTTAGTGATTAAGACTTTGATTCTGAAGCGGAAGCGTGAGTTCGGCATTCTTAAAGGAATGGGTTATACCACTTTTAATCTGATGACGCAGATTACCTTTAGTCTGTTTCCGGTGATTGTGGTGGGAGTAGCTTTGGGGAGTATAGGCGGTTATTTTTTCTCGGACTCTGCGTTTGTACTATTGCTCTCGAGTTTAGGGATTTATAACGTCCAACTGGCGGTTAGTTTGCCACAAGTATTGCTATTGTGTGCAGCCATTCTAGTAGTCGCTTATGCGGTGTCTATGCTTGTTGCCCGGCGAATTCGGAAGGTTAGTGTTTACGATTTGATTATGGACTAAGCAAAAGACAAAAAAACAACGAGCAGGAGGTTTGTTACTCCATACTCGTTGTTTTTTTTACATATTCATTCGTCCGTCATCATAATTGAATTGCCAATCAATGCCGAATTTATCTTTTAGACTACCATAACAAGAGCTCCAGAAGGTTTCTTGCAGTTCCATAACTACTTTACCGCCCTCTTGAAGTTTATTGAAATATTTCTTTATGTTATCTAAATCCTTACTAACTACGGAAAGACTAATATTGTTTCCTTCGATAAAAGGCATGCCTGGAAAAACATCAGAAAACATTACATTACTGCCTTCGATATTCAAGCGGGTGTGCATAACCAAATCTTTAGCTTCCTCAGGAAGAGTGAAATTGGGATCGGGTGGTGTTTCACCAAAGGTCATGATTTGTGGACGTTCAGTGCCAAACACCTCTGCGTAAAACTCTGCTGCGTCACGACAATTCCCGTTGAAATTAAGATAAACATCGATAGACATTTTTTTCACTCCTTAAAGGTTTGTTAGCGGCACATCAAAAATTCTTAAAATTCAAAATACCTTATCACATCCACATTGTATCATTTACCAGTTTATAAACAAATATACTTTTAGTCTCATTATTAAACTTTTATTTCATCTACTATCTTCTAATTAAAAATAGGATATGGTAGTATTCAAGAAAAGGGATAATTTTCTATAAATTAAATAAAATTATATTTATGTTAAATAGTTGGGGTGTGGATTTGGGCTCGTGTTTGATCTTTACCACTGAGAGGAGGTGATGGTGAGTGCGGGTAAGGCATAGAGGAGGTGACAATTCTTTAAAGGAGTGAATACTGCAATTGTAGCATCGCGTGGCTATTAATAAATTATTTACGAATTTATTTAATTGTCGAAAGGAGAATAATAAATGACAAAAGCACTAAGGAAGCAAATGTTGTTATTGCTTACGATCATGGCTTTAGTTATCACCGGATATGCTCCTTCTACCACGTATGCCAGTGAGGCACATGTTGACAATCCGTTTGTAGGAGCTACAGCATATGTGAATCCTGATTATGCCGCACTGATTGATACCTCTATTGCTCAGGTTACCGATAGTACTTTAGTTTCCAAGATGGAGACCATTAAAAAATATCCGACAGCCGTATGGCTGGATCGAATTGCTGCAATTTATGGCGGAGAGGACAATGGAGGTAGAAAAAGTCTGGAACAGACTTTAGATGCCGTACTCGCGCAAAAGCAACCCAATACGCCGATCACAGCCACGTTCGTAATTTATGACATGCCTGGGCGGGATTGCCACGCTCTTGCCTCCAATGGCGAGCTGCCACTGACAGCTGCGGGTCTTACAACCTATAAGTCAGATTATGTTGACGTAATCGCCAGTATTTTTGCAAAGCCCAAATATAGTGACATTCGTATAGTGACTATCGTAGAGCCGGACTCGCTTCCGAATCTAGTCACCAATCTCAGCACACCACAGTGTGCTCAAGCTAACTCCACGAATATTTACCGTGATGCTACGCGTTACACTTTAAATGCTCTCCATGCCATTCCGAATGTATATACTTACATGGATATTGGCCACTCCGGCTGGCTCGGATGGGATACTAACCGTGGCCCCGCTATCGACCTCTTTACTTCGGTTGTGTCAGGCACTACAGCTGGACTTGCTAGTGTCGATGGATTTATTACGAATACAGCCAATACCACTCCACTAGTAGAACCTAATCTTCCAGATCCGAATCTTACGATAGGCAGCCAGCAGCTTCGCTCCGCAAGTTATTATGAATGGAATCCGTATTTTGATGAAGCCGATTTCACAGCAGCTTTGTATTCAGGTTTTGTAGCAAAAGGTTGGCCTTCCACGATCGGCTTCCTTATTGATACCTCCCGTAACGGGTGGGGTGGACCTAATCGCCCGACTAGTGCAAGCGGAACAACCGTTAACGCTTATGCAGATTCCGGTCGGATTGATAAACGTCTCCATCGCGGCAATTGGTGTAATGCCAGCGGCGCTGGAATTGGAGAAGTTCCACAAGCAGCCCCTGCAGGTTATGCAGCCTCACATTTGGACGCATTTGTCTGGGTGAAACCTCCGGGAGAATCTGATGGTTCCAGCAGTGCCATTCCAAATAATGAAGGCAAGGGCTTTGACAGAATGTGTGATCCGACTTATACCAGCTCAAGCGGCACACTGACCGGTGCATTACCTAATGCGCCTGTATCAGGTCACTGGTTCCATGATCAATTTGTTCAGCTGGTACAGAATGCTTACCCTGTAATTCCTCTGAGCAACGGAGGGGGCACTGTAGTTCCAGAGGCACCCACTAACTTGGTAGCGACAGCGGGAGATGCAAAGGTAAGCCTGAGCTGGAGCGCATCCAGTGGTGCGACTAGTTACACGGTAAAACGAGCGACCACAAGCGGAGGACCGTACACTACTGTAGCGACAGGGCTAACGGCAACGAGCTACACCAACACGGGCCTAACGAACGGAACAACCTATTACTATGTTATAAGCGCAACCAATAGTGCGGGAGAGAGTGTGAATTCGGCACAAGCGAGTGCGACCCCAGCAGCGGTGGCAACTGTTCCAGTGGCACCAACTAACTTGGTAGCGACAGCAGGAGATGCGAAAGTGAGCCTGAGCTGGAGCGCATCCAGTGGTGCGACGAGTTACACTGTGAAAAGTGCGACCACAAGCGGAGGACCGTACACCACTGTAGCAACAGGGCTAACGGCAACGAGCTACATCAACACGGGCTTAACGAACGGAACAACCTATTACTATGTTGTAAGCGCAACCAATAGTGCGGGAGAGAGTGTGAATTCGGCACAAGCGAGTGCTGTTCCACAAGTTCCGGCAGCAACTAGTCTGACGTTGCAGTATCGGGCGGGAGATACTAATGCGACAGACAATCAGATCAAACCTTATTTTAATATTAAAAATAACGGCACAGCCGCAGTGAACTTAAGCGATCTTAAAATCCGTTATTATTTCACTAAAGATAGTAATCAGACGTTAAACAGCGCAATTGACTGGGCACAAGTTGGCAACAATAATATTCAAGTCGCCTTTGCAGACTACACAGGCACGAATGCAGACACTTACGTTGAGCTTTCGTTTACTTCTGCAGCTGGTTCCATTCCAGCTGGAGGCCAGTCCGGAGATATTCAGCTCAGAATATATAAATCCGATTGGACTAATTTTAACGAAGCCAATGACTACTCCTTTGATGCTACTAAAACTGCTTATACTAACTGGGATAAAGTGACGCTTTATCAAAGTGATGCTCTCGTATGGGGGATTGCTCCGTAACGGAAAGCAGGGGATATTTAAAAGAGCCGCTGGAGTGATCCTGGCGGCTCTTTCTGTATTATTTAATTCGTTTACCGAGTAGCACAAGCAGCCAGATGATTCCAGCCCCAACAATGGCGTGACCAAGCCCCGCAATATGGGGCAGGAAGCTAATATCACTGCCGTTAATTTGCAGCATTCCACGTGTAGCCATTGCACCAATCGTGATTAGAAGACCAATGTTATAGACAATGTACCATGCACCAAAAGATTTAGCCTCATGGATATTAAATAACTTATCTAAGATCATAGCAATAATAAAGAAAAAGAATCCTAAGATTAGAATGTGGGTGTGAAGCGCAACTAATATAGTATCTCCTGTGAAATCATTCATTTTAGTAATTTCGCGATAGGCCACTCCGGCTATCAAACCAAGAATTGCATAGAAAAAAGACGTGTAATACAATTTTTTCATAAGAATATCTCCTTTGTAGTTATCGTTATGATTGAAGTGTATCAAGCAATTAAGAACGCAATATGAACAAATGATTACAAGGTGAAATAAATCACTAGTTTATAAATACATTATATCCTAAAGGAAGTTTCACTTTCCACGACGAACTGTACTACTAGAGAAATGAGAGGAGACTTAAGGAAAATATGAATGATAACGTTGAAGTATTTCCGGTGCTCGAAACTGACCGCTTTATTTTGAGAAGAATTACACTGGATGATGCTAAAGAAATATATGATTATTTTTCAAAAGATGAAGTGACCCAGTATTATGATCTGGATAGCTTCACCGATATACAGCAAGCGATCAACCTTATCGAAAGATGGGATGAACGTTTCAAAGGCAAACAAAGCATTCGCTGGGGAATAGCCAGGCGTGAGGATAATATAATGATTGGTTCATGCGGATATCATAACTGGGCGCACAGAAATTTCAAAGCAGAGATTGGCTATGAATTATCTCCACTTTATTGGCGGCAGGGTGTGATGACGGAAGTTCTGACAGCTATTATTGCGTATGGCTTTGAGCATATGAAGCTCCATCGAATTGAGGCGTTTTATGATCCGGCTAATATTGCCTCCAAGAAGTCGCTTTTGAAAGCGGGCTTTAAGTATGAGGGGTTGTTACGCGAATCTTTTTTTGAAAAAGGTAGATTTGTAGATGCGGAGATTTGCTCTTTGTTAGCTTCCGATACGAACTAAGAAGTGTAAAATTAATAAAAGCAAGTTAACCATAATGCGAGAGGACGTATTATGGTTTTTTGTTTGTGATACAATAAATAGATTATCGAATTTATCCTACGTGGTACTAATCCAACATACATATCATGATGAAAGAAGGTGAAGGTATGGAGTTTGAGTATTTGCTTCGTGTAATTGGCGCGGGAATTTGTGGCGTATTAGTTGGATATGAACGCAAAAGCCGGATGAAAGAAGCTGGAGTTAGAACACATTTTGTTGTAGCCTTAGGTGCTGCACTCATGATGGTCATCTCCAAATATGGGTTTCAGGACCAAGCGGATTGGCCTAATCTTTCTCTTGATCCCGCTCGGATAGCTGCTCAGGTAGTAAGCGGAGTAGGTTTTTTGGGAGCAGGGATGATTTTTATGCAAAGACACACAGTCAAAGGGCTCACTACTGCTGCAGGGATTTGGGCAACAGCCGGAGTGGGCATGGCTATAGGGTCTGGTCTTTATATTCTTGGCGTAGGAGCAACGATAATCATTTTACTTGGGCAAAAGATCTTACACAGTCGTAACAGCTGGCTGGCCGCACCAAAAACCCAACAGCTCGTTATAAGTCTAGCTAACACAGAAGGCGCTATGGGCCGAATTCAAGAGTTACTTAAAGAACACAAAATTGCTGTTCTAAGTTTTCATGCTGAAAATAACAGTGTAGAATCCGAATTAAACGTAGAAATCGTTGTAAGATTGCCTGAATCATTTAATCCAGTGCAATTGTTATCGATGATCCAAGAGGACGCAGCCGTTAAGACCGTTGAGTTTCAATGATTTTTTAGCACCCTCGATGTAACTAACTCACTTCGCATCAAAGGTTACCTCCCTTTAGAGAGCTTCCTTTTGATGCGAGTGTTACCTCCATTGTATTTTCGATTCACACATCGTTTTGTATATTTTCAATCTACAGATTGCTCCAGCTCCCATTATCAATCTTTCATTCAACCCCCTCACATTAATCCAAACAAAATACTTCTTTCAGTCTTTCTATCCCAATTAATAGGTTCAAGATTCAAATTAAATGCTAATTCATGGGTATGTGTGTTATGTCTGTGTTATATATTTAACGGTTTTTGTGTCGGTTATCTTTCGTTAACCGCTTACATTTATTTTTAAATAAAAAATATGTCATTTATATTGACACATAAACCATGACCCTTTATTATTAATCCCATCACTGGAGAAACTAAATTAAAATTTAAATCAAACAATACATTATCAGCGCTTTATTTGCAAATATTTTCTTGTTTTTGTGGTTTATTAATCCAATTAATGCACTGGAGAAAATAATTAGGAGAATGCCCGTGAAAAAGCACGATCAGGATTTCATGAAGCGACAAAATCGTTTAACGGTTTTCGAAATTATAAAAAATCAACAACCGATTTCTCGCGCTTCTATTGCTAAACAGACTGGTATGAGTCCTACGACTGTAAGTCGAATCGTCGGAGAGTTGACGGAGGAAGGATATTTACTCGACTCTGAGCAAGTATCATCAGGATTAGGTCGGAAATCAACGTTAATAGGTATGATTGACACTTCTGTATTATCGGTTGGCGTTGAACTGGATCGCAGTCTTATGTCTATTGGAATTGTGGACTTACAAGGACAGCTTATCTGCAGTAGTCAATTTCCCCGTACACCAGACGAAAGTCCAGATCGAACGCTGGAACGAATTAAGGATGCCATCGATCAATTGTTCCAGCAGCATGTGATTGACAGAACACGTATCGTGGGTATTGGCGTTGGACTTCCCGGCATTGTGAATAACGAAGAAGGAATTGTTGTCTTCTCTGTTCAGCTAGGATGGAAAAATGTGCCGTTAGCCAAACGCTTGAAGGAACTGACAGGTTTTGAAATCGCTGTGGACAATGAGCTGAAAGTAAGGGCTCTTGCTGAACATCTTAAAGGAGCCGCAGTCGGCTCCCGCCGTACAGCATTATTGGGTTTCGGTCAAGGCGTGGGTTCTGCGATGATTCTTGAGGGAGAGATTTATCGAGGGGTGATGAACAGTGCGGGTGAAATTGGGCATACGACAGTGGATCCTAACGGAATGATGTGTGAGTGCGGCAAAGCGGGCTGTTTACAGACCTATATAAATATCAGTTCTTTATTATCTGAAGCTAATCGGATTCGCCCGATCCGTACGATTGAGGAGTTATTCGCAGCAAAACATGCAGGAGAACAATGGGCGATTCACTTGATCGACCGTGCACTCATGTATATGGCCATCACCATTAATAATGTCGTATGCATGTATAACCCCGACAGCGTGATTTTAAGTGGAGAACTCGTGGACAAATTCCCGGATATATACGAAGAAGTTGAGCAGCTGTACCTCTCGCGCTTTACATGGGAGCCGCTTCGTGGTTCCTTTACGATTCATCGTTCGTTGCTGAATGAGAAGGGTGTAATTATCGGATCGGGACTTTTATCGCAGAACCGATTTTTCGCCTTAGATTAAATTAACTACTGCTAGGGAGGGTGTACAGATGGGATTTACAACATTGGTAGAAGAATATCGTGGAGGCCTGCTGGAGAATGTGCATTATGGTGCAGTAAGTGTAGTTGATGAGAAGGGCAGCATTTTGTACAAAGCAGGTGATCCGGAGCATATGACTTATCTTCGCTCTGCTGCTAAGCCATTCCAAGCTTTGCCGGTAATGAAACGCCGGATCGATGAAGTATATGGTTTGACAAGTAAAGAAGCATCGCTGTTTACCGCTTCACACCGGGGAGAAGCCTTCCATATTGAAGCGCTTGAAGCTCTTTTTCAGAAAATGGGATTAAAAGAAGAGTCACTTCATTGCTGCTCTACATACCCCCTGAATGAGGAAGCCAAAGCAGAACGTCACCGGGCAAATGAGCCAACTCGTAAAATCTTTCATAACTGCTCAGGCAAACATGCAGGATTAATGGGCCTTAGCAAATATATGGGTTGGGATATAGACACTTATTACGATCCTAACCATCCTGTACAACAGGAGATTCTTGAGATGATGGCTTATATCGCTGAAGTTCCCAAAGCGTCCATCCCGCAAGGTATTGATGGCTGTGGACTTCCTATCTTCGCACTTCCGCTTCATAAAATCGCTTATTCCTATCTAAAGCTAGCGTGTCCCGATTTGATAGAGGATACGGATATACGTAAGGCAGCCGCTGCCATTGCAAAACTTATGAACGATAACCCAGTTATGATTGCTGACACGAAATTTGTATGCTCAGAGCTCCTGAAGGATGACAATCTGACAGCTAAAGGTGGAGCAAAAGGGGTATACGGTATCGGACTCCGTAAAGAACGAATGGGGATATCGCTGAAGGTATCCGACGGATCAGAACAAGTCTGGCCATGTATTATCGCATCGATTCTAGAACGTATTGGTTACAGCAATCAAGACACAATTGATCGCTTATATGCACTCGTGCCTAACACGATTGTTAATGATGGCGGTACTGTGGTCGGCGAACGCCGTGCTGTATTTCAATGGGAGATCTAGAGCATAAGGTCAAGAATAATCTTCAAGTTTGGTGATTAATCGGACTAGAAGCTTTTCTAATACATCGTTTGAATAGGGGAGTGTAAAAAATGAAAGCAAAAGGAAAAGTATGGTCAATGTTCATGCTGCTGCTTATTACAGTAGTAGTGACTGCAGGGTGCGGCAACAAAGCGAGCAACGAGGGACAAAACGGCAATACTGCTGGTGGAACTGAAACTAGCACCCCAACTACAAAGAATGATAAAGACATTGTAATTGCCATCAATTCTAACTTTATTACGCTGGACCCTCATAACGCAAGCGATACGCATTCAATCAGCGCTGCCAGAACGATGTACGAAGGTCTGATGGGTTTTGACGAGAATATGAACGTAGTTCCTGTTCTTGCCGCAAGCCATTCCATAAGTGAAGACGGGTTGGTCTACACGTTCACACTGCAAGAGAATGTTAAATTCCAAGACGGTACTGACTTTAATGCTGAAGCGGTTAAAGTAAACATCGCCCGTATTCAAGATGAGAAGAACAATCTAAGACTGCGCAAAAGCTTCGCAAAGGTAGCGAAAGTGGAGACTCCTGATGCTAAAACCGTGGTTATTACACTCAGCGAGCCGTACAATGCATTTTTAAATAAAGTAGCTATGGCACCTATTATTAGTCCGAAAGCTTTAGAAGAAAATGGCACCGATATTTCGAAAAATCCTGTAGGAACGGGACCATTTAAGTTCAAAGAATGGGTGCAAGGCGACCGCTTGGTTGTCGTTAAGAACCCTGACTACTGGCAAGCTGGGTTGCCAAAAGTGGATAGTGTGACCTTTAGACCTGTTCCAGAGAATGGATCACGGATAGCCATGCTAAAAACCGGCGAGGCAGATTTCATTTATCCAATGCCAACGGAGCAAGTATCTGAGGTTGAAGGTCTTGAAGGAATTACTGTAGATACCATCGATTCGACAATTGTTCGTTATGTAACGTTAAATACGATGAAAAAACCTTTTGATGATGTGAAGGTTCGTCAAGCCATTAACTATGCTATCAATAAAGAAGCTTATATCAAAGTTGTGAAATCGGGTCTTGGCGCTAAGCTTGATTCCACGATGTCTTCCAAAACACAATACTATTCCCCACAAACAGGTTATGACTATGACATTGAAAAAGCTAAACAATTGCTTGCTGAGGCAGGATATCCTGATGGATTCGAAACCGAAATTTGGGGTGAAAATGAATCCGAAACTATGAAGGGGATGCAATTTATTCAGCAACAGCTAGCACTTGTAGGGATTAAGGTAGACGTGAAATCCATGGAAGGCGGCACATTGTCCGACCAAATTAACTCTGCTAAGACGCCAGAAGAAGCCAAAATTCAAATGTGGTATGTCAGCTGGTCTCCGTCTTCAGGTGATGCAGATGGTGCAACCAGAGGGTTGTTCAGTAGTGAAATGTTCCCGCCTGCTGGCTCAAATACAGCTTATTATAAAAATGAAAATGTAGACAAGTGGATCGCTGAGGCGAATAAATCTGTTGATCCAGAAGCGGCTAAATCCATTTATGGCAATATTCAAAAAACAATATGGGAAGATGCTCCATGGGCATTCATGGGCGTCGACCAAATCATCTCAGGCAAAAGATCGTATCTGGAAGGAGTTAAGGTCTTCCCGGATGGTTCCATTAATGTCCTGAATGCAGAAGTGAAATAATGCTAAACAAACGTTAGGTTTAATATCCCAAGAAATGAACGAGGCCGCTTCTGTAGTATGGTGGGAAGCGGCCTCACTAAATCATTTGTCGATACTGAAGGGGGCTTATGAGTTGGGTAGATATGCTTTACAAAGACTCCTCGGGGTTATTCCGCTGTTGTTCATTGTATCGGTGCTTGTCTTTTTGTTTATTCACTTAATCCCAGGCGATCCAGCCCGACTTATTGCCGGTAAAGATGCCACACTTGAAGAGATTCGTGGAATTCAGGAGCAGCTGGGTCTCAATCTGCCTTTGTGGAAGCAATACATAAACTACATGGGTGATCTGCTAAGTGGGAATCTGGGCAATTCGATCCGTTCAGGGATCCCGGTTACCGACATGCTAGAAAGCAGAGTAATGCCAACGTTGTGGCTGACTTTTCTCAGTATGGCCTGGGCTCTAATTATTGGTCTTCTAATTGGCGTGGTTTCAGCCGTTTATCGCAATCGGTGGCCAGATCATTTAGGGACGTTGACAGCCATTTCAGGGATGTCTATTCCTGGATTTTGGTTAGGCTTGGTACTCATTCAAATTTTCTCGGTAGAGCTTGGTTGGTTTCCAACAGGTGGTGTTGATTCCTGGAAGTCCTATATTCTTCCTTCCATTACACTTGGGATGGGAATTATGTCTATGTTGGCCCGTTATTCTAGGTCATCTATGCTGGAGACCCTTCGGGAGGATTATATCCGTACAGGACGTGCAAAAGGCTTACGCGAGTATGTTGTTATCGGCAGGCATGCGCTGCGCAACTCTTTGATTCAGGTGGTTACCGTAGCTGGACTTCAGTTTGGGTTCCTGCTCGGCGGCTCTGTAATGGTTGAGACGGTATTCAGTATTCCGGGTCTTGGCAGGCTGCTAGTAGACTCCATTTTGTTCCGGGATTATACAGTCATTCAAGCCTTACTGCTTCTGTTTGCTACACAATTTATTCTTATCAATCTATTAGTAGATTTATTGTATGGCGTACTTAATCCGAAAATAAGGTTTTCTCAGTAGCTAATGCGACTAAGAAGCAGAATTTCAATAGATTTATAGGGTGAATTTAGGATCAGGAGGGATATCATGAGTGACAATTCGGCGGTGATGGGAGCAAAATCTCCATTACCCGGAGAGGTACTGGCCCCGGGGAAAACAAAAGGCCGTATGGGTGTTTTTTTACGTAAGTTCAGTAAACAAAAGATGCCCCTTGTGGCCGCATTTTTTATTATATTGCTATTCCTAATTGCAATTTTCGGGCCATTTCTGACCCCGTATAATCCTGATGAACCAAACTACGATGCCCTTATGGCGGGTCCTTCTGCTGCACATTGGGCCGGGACAGACGAATATGGCCGTGATATTCTAAGCCGTTTGATTGATGGTACTCGCTTAACCTTAGCGGTCAGTCTCAGTTCTGTCTTCATCGCAGGCGTACTTGGAACCATCCTAGGTCTGTTAAGTGGATATTATGGCGGTTGGCTAGATCGGATTATTATGCGTGGCAGTGATGTACTATTTTCATTTCCTGACTTGCTGCTTGCCATTGGAATCGTCGCCATCCTCGGTCCGGGTCTATCCAACGTTGTTATCGCAGTTGCAGTCTTTGGGACTCCATCGTTCGCCCGGATTATTCGGAGCGTAACGCTATCTGCGAAAGAAACATTGTTTGTCGAAGCGGCTCGTTCCATGGGAGCGAAGCATCGCCGGATTATTTGGCGTCATATTTTTCCTGAGACCGTGCCCAGTATTATCGTTAATCTATCCATGAAGATTGGCGGAGCGATCTTGGCTGCTGCATCACTAAGCTTTCTCGGAATGGGTGCAAAAACAACGGAGCCTGATTGGGGCGCAATGTTAAGTATGGGACGTGATTATTTAAGTATTGCTCCACATATCGTTTATTTTCCGGGGATAGCCATCTTTTTAACTGTACTTGCATTTAACCTGGTCGGGGACGGACTGCGTGATGCTCTTGATCCCAAAATGAAAAACTAAGGAGGGACAAGACATGACTCAACATTTGCTGGATGTACAAGGGCTGAAAACGGAGTTCAAACGCGGCGATGGAAGTATTACTGCGGTTGCGGGGGTAGACTTTGCCATTAAGAAAGGTGAAGTGCTAGGCCTGGTTGGTGAATCTGGTTGTGGCAAAAGTGTAACCTCATTATCGATCATGCGGTTGCTTAAAGATACGCCGGGTAGAATTTCTGAAGGTTCTGTGCGTTTTGAAGGAAAGGATTTGACGAAGATTTCTGAGAAGGAGATGCGCCAAATCCGGGGAAATGATCTGGCAATGATTTTTCAGGAGCCGATGACCTCTCTTAATCCAGTGCTGCGGATTGGGCTGCAATTAACAGAGCCGATTAGACTGCATTTGGGTTATGGACGCAAGAAGGCTCGTGAGCATGCGATTCATATGTTGCGGCTTGTAGGTATCCCTCGCGCAGAGGAATTAATCGATGAATATCCGCATCAACTATCCGGCGGGATGAGACAGCGGGTCATGATTGCAATGGCCATGTCTTGTCATCCTAAGCTGTTGATTGCCGATGAACCCACGACCGCACTCGATGTAACGATTCAAGCGCAAATTCTTGATCTGATGAAGCAGTTGAAAGATGAACAGGATATGGGAATGCTGCTCATTACCCATGATCTTGGAGTAGTTGCCGAATTATGTGACCGGGTAGTTGTAATGTATGCAGGTCGTGTGGTGGAGGAAGCCTCTGTTCAGGAGCTGTTTGCCAGACCGCAGCATCCGTATACCAAGGGATTGATTCAATCGGTACCTAAGCTGCGCCAGAATGTACATCGCTTGGAGTCTATAAAAGGGAATGTGCCAGACCTTTCACAAATGCCTGCCGGCTGTAAGTTTGCGCCTCGCTGCGAATTTGCCATGGAGCGTTGTCTGTCGCACGAACCTGAGCTACTTCCGATTGAGGGACTAGAGCGCAAGAGCCGTTGTTGGCTTACACAGCAGGAGGACACGGAAGGAGCGGGATGTTTATGAAAGAGACTCCACTAATTGAAGTTAAGGGTTTGAAGAAGTTGTTTTCTGTGAAGAAGGGCTTCTTCGGAACGACTAAATATTTGCACGCCGTTGATGGGATTTCATTCGCCATTCGTAAAGGAGAAACGTTCAGCCTTGTAGGTGAAAGTGGCTGTGGGAAATCGACTACGGGCAGGCTAGTGACTCGCTTACTGGAACCCAATCATGGAGAAGTGTGGTTTAAGGGGCAAAATATTAGCCATATCTCAGATAACCAAATGCGGCCTCTGCGCAAAGATATGCAGATGGTGTTTCAAGACCCTTACGCTTCACTTAATCCACGCATGAAGGTGAAGGATCTTGTCGCCGAACCCCTGCTTATTCATACAAAGCTGTCCTCCAAAGAGCGGGATAAGCTAGCTTGCGAACTGCTGGAGACCGTTGGATTGAACAGTTTGCACGCTGAGCGATTTGCGTTTGAGTTCAGCGGTGGACAGCGGCAACGGATTGGGATTGCCCGGGCTTTGTCAGTGCGCCCTAGTCTAATCGTGGCGGATGAACCCGTGTCAGCACTGGATGTATCGATTCAGTCCCAAGTGTTGAATCTGTTACAGGACTTGCAGGAGGAATATGGCCTGACCTATTTATTCATCTCTCATGATCTTAGTGTGGTCGAGCATATTAGTGATCGAATTGGGGTCATGTATCTGGGTTCCCTTGTGGAGACGGCTGATAAGGATACATTGTATGACCGTCCCTTGCATCCTTACACCCAAGCGCTGCTATCTTCAGTTCCCGTGCCCGATCCAAGCTTGAAGAAGGAACGCATTATTCTAAAAGGTGACCTTCCAAGTCCCGTTGATCCGCCGACGGGCTGTCGCTTTCATACAAGATGCCCTTCCTGTATGGAGATCTGTAAGCAACATGTGCCTGTATTCCGGGAAGTTGAACCAGGTCATGAGCTCGCTTGTCATCTGTTTGATGAAGAAATGTTGAAACTAGAACGATAATTTTAAATGTGAGTACACTTTACGGAAAAGAAGGGACAGCTATGAATATCTTGTTCGATTCTGCTAATGGGGCGGATATGCTTATCTACTTAGCCTATGAAGAGGAGCCTTTTCCTCTTCGGCTGGGAGAAGCTCACAAACAGAGTGGCAGTGTGACATGGTTATATGCTCGTTCTGAGGAAGAGTCCGATGTGTTAGCTGTTGGAATGGGAAAACGCAAGGCTCTTACGCTTGAGAAAATTCGTCGAGCAGCGGGATCTGCCGCCCGCTTAGCTCTAAGAGAAGGGCTGAATTTCGCTTCATTTGTTCGTAGGACAGCAGAAAGTGATATTTCCGCTGCGGATGAGCTGCAAGCATGGATTGAAGGCTGGCTTCTCGGATTATATCGTTTCCAAACCTATCGTGGCGTTACTAAAATAGACAATTCAGTTGATTTGCTGCTCCAGACAGCCGATTGGCCTGAGCTGACTAAGCTTGAACTGGAAGTTGTACTAAGTACTGGCCGCATACGCGCTGAAGGAGCAGTGGTTGCTCGCGATCTGGTGAATGAGGTGCCCGGGACTCTAAATCCGGATCGGTTCGCAGAATGGATGGTCGAATATTTCGAGCGTGATAACGCAGCAGTGAAAGTTCATGTTTACCGGGGGCAGGAGCTGGTTGACCTACAGATGAATGGGTTGCTGGCGGTTGGAGCAGGCAGTAAACACTCCCCAGCCCTCGTTGAAATTCGCTATGAGAGTAACCCTGAATTGCCAATGCTGGCATTGGTGGGTAAAGGTGTTACCTTCGATTTGGGTGGGATGAATGTTAAGACCGCAAGTGATATCAGCGATGCACGTATGGATATGGGTGGTGCAGCAGCTGTTATTGGGGCGCTGGATATTTTAGTACGGAATCAAGCTCATGTAAATGTGACCGTATTGATCCCAGTTGTTGATAACGTACCAGATGCTGAAGCGATGCTGCCATCGTCTGTTATACGCTATCCTAATGGGCTGACGGTTCAGGTTGCAAATACGGATGGCGAGGGGCGGCTTATTATCGCGGATGCGCTTATTCATGCAGCAAATATCGGGGCAACTAAGGTCATCGATATTGCAACACTTACTGGAAATGTTGGCGCAGCGCTAGGATTAGGTATCGCCGGCATATGGGGTGATGGAGAGATGACGCAGAACCTCGTCGAAATCGGTGAGCGCAATGGTGAGCGACTGTGGCCCATGCCGCTTATGGATGAATATGAAGTCGATCTTCGAAGCAATTACGCTGATCTACGTAATGTTAGTACTTCACCTTTTGCAGGTGCGATTACAGCAGCGCTTTTTATACGGCGTTTTGTAGCGGAATCGCTGAGCTGGGTTCATATTGATATGGCTGGGACGGTTCAGTACAAGCAGGATGTGGGGTATTCAGAAGCTGGAGCAACGGGCTATGGTGCTCGATTGCTCGCTGATTATGTCATGAAACAGGCACAACAATAACAACGGAAGAGTGGAGGAAAGTTATGAGATTGGAAGTCATCGCTACCTGTATGGACGATGCTCTTACAGCCGAAGCGAACGGGGCTGACCGCCTGGAGCTCATTACTGCGATTACGGAAGGCGGTCTAACACCAGGGATAGGATTGGTGCAACAAGTTGCTAAATCGGTTAGCATTCCTGCGTTTGTTATGGTTCGCCCGCACAGCCGTTCTTTTTGCTATTCAAAGTATGACATTTTGACCATGGCAGCAGAGATAAAGCAAATTGCAGCCAGCGGAGCGGCGGGGATTGTGATTGGTGCGTTAACACCGGAAGGGACTATCGACGAGCGAGCGCTTGAAACATTATTGCCGTTGACCGATGGATTGCAAGTAACCTTCCACCGTGCTTTTGATGAGTTGAAGGATCAAATAGAAGGTTATCGAACGCTTTGTAAGTATCCGCAAATTACGCGTGTACTCACTTCTGCTGGGCCAGGTCCGGCACCAGAAGCTATTCCTGCTATGCGGAAGCTAGTCGAGGAATCAAGAGGTAAAACGGTAAGTATACTGGCTGGAAGCGGTTTGAAGCCGGAAGGTATTACTTCATTTATACATCAGACTGGAGTAACAGAAGTGCATTTTGGGTCGGCTGTTCGTTATGATAAAGACGCTTTGTCGCCAATCGATCCAGCAGCCTTACGGGCGTTAGCAGAGAGTATTCATTCTAACGGCTAATAATAGATAGTGAAAAGGTGAATGGGTTATGCAGAAGGTTGAGAGCTACGTAGTTGGAATCGATTTAGGAGGCACAAAAATTGCCGCAGCATTGTTCGATTCAAAGGGGACCGTGTTGAAACGGGAACTGATGGAAACGGCTGGGGCACGTACCGCTAAAGAAGTGGTGCAGCGAATGATCGATATGATCCGCTCCGTATCCGAAGGACGACCACTCACTGGAGTGGGGCTGGCTTCTCCCGGAGCTGTAAATAGCCAGGACGGGATCGTTATTCACGGCACCAATCTTCCGGAATGGGATAATGTTCCGCTGAAGCACTGGATGGAGTCGGAGCTAGGCGTTGAAGTAAAGGTAGTGAATGATGCGAACGCTGCGGCTTGGGGTGAGTATGTCCGAGGAGCTGGCAAAGGTGCAGACAACATGGTTTATGTTACCTTTAGCACAGGGATTGGAGCAGGTATCGTCATTGACGGCAAGCTGCTTCTTGGCAAAAATTCATTTGCTGGTGAACTAGGTCATAATATTATTGACCCGAACGGAACGGAATGTAGCTGTGGAAGATTCGGCTGCTGGGAAGTTTTCGCTTCGGGCACAGCGATTCGGGATATGGCGCTGCGAAGTATGGAGGGCAGACCGTCGATGATTACGGAACTGGCTAATATAAATGGAGAAAAAATTACTTCGCGGCACGTATTTGAAGCCATGGCACTTAACGATGCCGTGGCCGTCGAGGTTATTGACCGCAGTATTCATTATATGGCACTAGGTCTAGCCAATGCAGTTCATACGTTCAATCCTGATCGGATCGTGATCGGTGGAGGCGTGAGTAAGGCTGGAGATTTGTTATTCCCTGCACTGGTGGAGAAGACGGAGCAATTTGTCATGGATCCATATAAGGGTACTTTTACAATTGAACCTGCCGCTCTCAAAGACGATGTAGGTTTAATTGGAGCCGCAGCATTATTTCATACCGCTTAGGTGGAGTGAAAGATTGATTATAGCTTTCATTAACGAGGAGTTGGAGAGATGGGTGCAAGAGAAGAAAGAACGAAATGGTTCTTACAGGATAGGTTCGGGATGTTTATCCATTGGGGATTATATTCAATTCCTGCTAGAGGGGAATGGATACGCGGTAACGAGCGGATGAGTAGAGAGCATTACATGACGTATTTCGATGAATTTGACGCCTCTCGATATGATCCGAAGAAATGGGCAAGTGCAGCAAAAGCTGCGGGTCAGAAATACGCTGTTCTTACGACCAAACATCATGACGGGTTCTGTCTGTTCGATAGTAAGCTGACTGATTTCAAAGCCACTAATACGCCCGCTGGGCGTGATCTAGTGCGGGAATATGTAGACGCTTTCCGGGCTGAAGGGATTGCAGTAGGTCTATATTACTCTATCATAGACTGGCACCATGAGGATTATCCCGGATATGGAGATAAGGCACATCCTGATCGGGATAACGAAGCGGCTAAAGATAAGCCGATTGATTTCGATAGATACTTGGAGTATATGCATGGGCAAGTAAAGGAACTGCTCACCAATTACGGTAAAATCGACATTATGTGGTTTGACTTCTCCTACGATAATATGACAGGGGAGAAGTGGAAGGCGACGGAGCTTATCCGGATGATTCGTTCCATACAACCTGATATTATTATCGACAATCGATTAGGTGGCAATATTCGTGCGGCAGAACCTGAGGAATATGCTGGAGATTTCTTCTCCCCCGAGCAGATCATTCCACCTGGCGGCATTGTTGACGTAAACGGCCAATCCATCCCTTGGGAAGCCTGCATTACCCTTAATGACAACTGGGGTTATCATTCCGAGGATAAGAATTATAAATCAACCAAGCAAGTCATCCGTACGATGGTCGAATGTATCAGTAAGAATGGTAACCTGCTCCTCAATGTTGGACCAGATGCTAAAGGTGAAATGACACGGGAATCACTGGTTATCCTTGACGAAGTTGGGGAGTGGATGCGCCTTAATGGAGACAGTATTTATGGATGCGGGAAGTCTTTGTTACCTAAGCCAGAGTGGGGACGTTATACGCAAAAGGGCAATAAGTTATATGCGCACGTTTACGACCGTGGAATTGGCCCGATCTATTTCCAAGGCTTGAAAGGGAAGATTAAAAAGGCCAGATTACTACGTGATGGTACCGAGCTAAAGGTGGAGGCGCCGTGGATGGCTGAGGAATATTCGGATGTTGACGGTGGAGCGTTTATTACATTAAAAGGCGCGATGTTACCTGATGAGATGGATACGGTTATCGAGCTTGAACTATTTAATTAAATCAGAAGGAGTTGTCCTAGCAGCCATTCATGGCTTATGGGACAACTCCTTTTTTTCGTATTCTTCGCTAACATTTGCACATACGAAACACCTATCGGACACAGATGACACTAAACCCAGAAATATCGCACGTTTGGGATGCCAACGGACCGCATAGCCGCTATTGCCTTGAAACACCCCGATATGGAGCTCTTTCGAGGGAATAACGTCATTGGAGTCCGAAGCCCTGTTCCAAAGGCAGAAAATGTGCAAATTAAGTCATCTGGGTCCGTAACTCTTAGAGGGTGACAATACTGTTGAAGCATTTTAAGCAGGCATTCAACGAGTCAGAAAACAAAGCGGCAATTCTCTAAATAACAGGAGAATCACCGCTCTGCGAATACTAGAGGCGAGCCTTGCGGAAGCCTTCATATATATTGAGGACCGCAACTAAAATCAAGACTGCTATACCTCCACCTACTAGCCCCGTTTCAAATTGGTTAGCTGTAGTAGTTAATAAATTAGACATGTAGTTAATGAATTCTTGGTTAAATACATTCGGATTTATAAGGATAACAGCGAATACAATAAGTACAATGAGCTCGAGGACCGTATTACATAATGCTAATTCTCTAGTCCATTGTCTCTTGATTAATTTATATATAGTTAATGCGACTTCTAATCCGATCACAATAAGAATAATAGGCCAATAATCAAGTAACACATGCTGATTAAAAGCTGGGGCTACGAAGTTAAGTGCGCCTTCACCGCCTCTATAGACTCTGATCAGGTGTTCAGCATTAAAATAAACAGTAGCCCAAATGGCAGTCCACAGTAAACTTCCGAACACTTCGAAGCTTGTAATTGCTTTTTTCTTATGGACAAGCGCGATATCCTTCAAATCATCAGGAGTCCATTTCCTTAATTTTGTAGTAAGCGGATGCCCTTCCTTTCCTTTATCCGCCCGTTCGATAATAGCGAACACAACAGTTATCCAAAAAAAGACTTGGATTCCTACTTCAAGGAAGGTTCCAATTCCTGTACTTATAACTGCAGTAACAATATCCGCAACTGTTTTATCGCCGCTGTAGCCAATCAAGTAATCAGCAACCAGAGCGATTAAAGAAACAACTACAGCGATGGGTATAATCATTTTTAATAACGTAACATATAAATCGAAATAGCGTGGGCCGATGAGATACATGGGCTGATCGCGGTACTCACTAGCTAAAATAGCTGGATTGCCCAATTTTTCAAGGACGGCCTTTACCTCTTTTTCGTCATAATCATCCGGTAACATATCCTCGATGGTTGATCGTAATTCTAATGCGATGTCTTCCCGATTTTGTTCCGGTAACCTCCGAGTAACTTCATGAATGTAAATCTCAATTAGCTTCATGGTCATCCTCCCCTTGTAATAGGCCGTAGAGTTCTTTCGAATTCTTAAGCCATTCTTCCTTTAGCTGTAAAAAAATCTCTACGCCATAGTCACTTAGAACATAATACTTACGGGGTCTGCTCTCGGATGTGTCCCAGCTGCTCGTCACTAATTCCTGTTTCTCTAATCGGCGAAGTAATGGATATAAGGTGCTTTGATCGATGATGATGCTGGATTCCTCCAACAATTGAACGAGCGAATATCCATACTGGGGTGTTCGTAATTGACTTAAAACGGCTAGCGTTAACGTACCTCTTCTAAGCTCTGTGATTAAAGAATTTAATAAAGTACTCATTCACCCACCTCATTATTTAAAATATAAGGATTTATAATCTCTTATAAATTGTTCTTATATTTTTGGTTTAAACGCTTGTTGTCCTTGAGAGGACGTCGAAGCCGCTTATACTTACTATGTGTCATACAGTATTCGATCTATACTATGCATCATACACTATTGTTGTTCCAACATCAATTGAATAAAATAATCTTCTAAGAAATAAATAAGAAAATTTTTCTATTTTGTGAAGCAGTTTGATTAAAAGGAGGTTGTGAAATGACCTCTTCAGTTTGGGGTGGAAGATCGATAAGTACTCACGAAATATCAAACATTCGGCATTGTTCTAAAGGGAGCAGAGCAGGTCATTGAGTTTGTGGAGGCGAATCGTTACTTATTGGAGGGGCGGCCGCAGACTTTTCAACACGGCGACTATCATGTAGGGAATATGATCATTACGAAGTCGAGGGAACTTGGAATTATTGATCTTAATAGATTTGATTATGGTGATCCTTGGGAGGAATTTAATCGCATTTCTTGGTGTGCACTAACGAGTCCAGAGTTCGCATCGGGCCGAATCCATGGGTATTTTAATCATGATGTTCCAGAGCTATTCTTTAGGCTTTTTATACCGAAGTGGTATTTGGCAAGTTATACTGAGTGAAAAGACTCAGCTATTTGAGATTAGTTAGGGGAATTGAGCGATGAATATACTGATTGCTGAAGATGAAACTGATATAAGAAAACTAGTGAAAATACATTTAGAAGATCGATTATATCGAGTATTCGAAGCCAAGGATGGCATTGAGGCTTTAGAGGTTGTTAATCAACATGAAATAAATCTTGCCATTCTGGATATTGTAATGCCCAAGCTTGATGGGCTTAATCTGTTGCGACAGATAAGAGAGAAAAGCCATATTCCGGTTATCTTGTTAACTGCCCGCGGTGAAGAAATTGATAAGGTTGTTGGTTTAGGTCTTGGAGCGGACGATTATATGGTGAAGCCATTTAGTGCTTCAGAGCTTGTGGCTAGGGTTGAGGCGCAGCTGAGACGAAGAAATGTATACGATCTTAGCCAATCGATAACTGAAGAAACAATCCAACATAGAGAATTGAAGCTGAATTTAAAGGAATGTATGTTGTACATAAATGAAAGTCCGGTTCTTTTAAATGCCAAGGAATATAAGGTATTACAATGTCTGATGCAGAGTCCTAATCAAATTTTTACGCCCAAAAAGTTATATGCAGCGGCGTGGGAAGAGGATTTCTATAGTGATAATAATACGATTATGGTTACCATCAGCCGTCTAAGGAATAAGATTGAACGGGACCCACACCATCCCGAATTTATCGTCACAGTGCGTGGACTAGGTTACAAATTCTACAATCCAGGTAAATAAGATGAAAAAACATAATATATCCTATCAATTGTTAAAAAACTATATCGCGATCTTTCTTATAACAACGGTTATCACGATATTGGTGATTGTTGCTTTGTTTAGCATGAACAGGCTGGGATCTAAGGACATTATTTATAATCAGTTAACGGCTGCTAAACTTATGCAAAATGACTATCAAAGAATTGACACTAGTGTTATTAATGATGTCGGGGGCAGTTTACAGGTTGTGAATTCCAATTACGAAGTCATACACTCCATTGGCAACAATCCATTTACGTCCAAGCAGATTAGTGTCAAAGAATTTACGGATTTTCTAATGAATACTGGAGCTAACAAAGATATGATCACTGTTGAATATAATGAGCAGGAACATTTTTGGCTGATCGTCTTTTTACCTATACAAGTGAAGATGACAGGCAGTTTCCATTGGAATTCAGATTCACCTATGCAGGATCATACCCTTCAAATGCTTGGGTTTATTGGGTTAGGTTATTTGTTGATTTTGATTCTAAGCACGATGATTTATGCAAAGATTACGGCGGTTAGTTTCATTAAACCCTTAGACCAGTTGTCCGCTGCTGTAGAAAAGGTTAAGAATGGGGATTATTCAGCAAGAGTGCAGGTAGGCGGGAATCGGGAGTTTAGTCAACTGGAGCAGGCTTTTAATCATATGGCAGAAGTGATTCAGATCCAGACCTCGTTAAAAGAACAGAGTGAAAATAATCGAAAAAATCTAATATTGGATATATCCCATGATTTAAAAAATCCATTAACAAGTATTATGGGTTACGCAGAGCTTGAACTAAAAGAACAAGTGAGCGGTCGGATAGAACATTTGGAATTTGCCAAAATAATATACGAAAATAGTATCCGTGCCAATGTATTGATTCAGGATTTGTTTGAATTATCGAGAATGGAAAGTCCCGAATTTCGTTTGGATGTTACAACAGATGATTTCTCAGAATACTTGAGAGAAGAAATGATACATATGTTGCCCGAGCTTGAGGCTGCGGGTCTGATCCCTGATTTTGTAATCGAGTCTAAAGAAATAATTCTACAGTTTGATAAAAAAAGAATGAACCGTGTATTCTCAAACCTGCTTTATAATGCCATCGCTTATCAGGAGCGAGGTTCTAAGTTTCAAGTTGTGCTGGAAAAGGTGAGTGATGGAGCCAAGCTTACTTTTGTTAATTACGGTCAACCATCAGCCTTGAACCCGGCAGGTTCTGGATTAGGGCTACTCATTGTTCAGAAAATAATAACTGCTCATGGAGGGACTGTTCAGCTGAATACGCAGGATAACCAGTTTGAAATTATAATTGGGCTGAACTGGAAAATTTAAGGTCTATGTAAGATTACATTAAGTCGTATGAAATTTCCCAATGCTAAAATGGTTGATATTCAGTCTATTAACAATTTTACATGGGGGATTAGATTATAATGATTGATGAGAAATTAAGTAAAAGGCAATTGATCTTGGGCGTTATATTAGCAGTAATGTACTTTTTAGGATTGTTCTCTATTCTCTTGATCCGGCCGATTATGGAGATTCTTAACCATGTTTTTATTTGGCAGCCAGAACAACAAAATCGAATGGCCTTACTGTTGAATAGTCTGATCTACATAGGAGTGATTATAGGTATTAGAGGGTTCTATAAACAAGCTGTTCATGATTTCAGACAACACTGGGTGCGTAATATGGTATGGATGGTTTGGGGACTTTGTTTGATTATTATCATCGGAAGTATGTTGATTCCCACACTAATTTCCATCTTTCATCCCATTACAAAGTCTGTTAATGAGGTGGATTTACGGGCAATGTTGTCTTCGTATCCATTTATTTTTACAGTGAATGTGGTATGGATTGGTCCCGTGATTGAAGAATTAGTGTATCGGGCGACCATTTACAGAACGATCCGCAGGAAAAGTCGTCTTCTGGCTTATCTGATATCTTCCTTTTTATTTGGCTTCCAGCATGTCTATAGAGCCGTGGTTTTTCAGGGTAACTATAACGAAATGTGGAATATCTTCTCCTATATGACTGCTGGATTAATCTTTGCCTACCTATATGAGAAAAGAAAAAATATATTAGTGCCAATAAGTGCACACATGTTTAGTAATGGTTTATCTGTGCTTCTCTATTTCTTAAGTTAATACGAAACTTGACTCCACATCAGATTACTAGTAAACTGATAATCAAATAGATCCAATTCCAAAGCAATGGATGTGGCATAATGCGAAACAATGGATTCACTGAAGACAACAAACTAAGCTTGTTGATCTGGCTGCGGCTGGTAAGAGTTTATGACAATAGTAACGATCTTTCCAATGAGTTCTTGAAGCAGTTTGATTTAACGGTTAGCCAGTTTGATGCGTTAGTACAAATACTATTACATCAGCCTGTGACACAGATGGATATTGCCGAGCATTTAACCATTACTAAAGGTGGAGTATCACATATGCTTGGCAGATTAGAAAAAGAAGGATGGATTGAGCGTAAGCAGGATTGGAAGGTGAAGTATATTTCTTTAACTGAAAAGGGCCAGGCGCTTATCGAGAAGGTTCTTCCTTTGCAATCGGATTTCCAAGCTTCGTTATTCGATCCACTGACGGACGAGGAGAAAAAGGTATTTTACAGCATGCTTAAGAAGATTCACCGCCATAGCCAGAATGAGAATCGAATTCCACGAGGAGTTTAGTAGTATTGTAAAAGCTTTATTCTGAATAAAGCTTCCTTTTTTCAGCATCAGTTTACTAGTAAACCATAATCATATTAGGAGGAAATTAAAATGAGCCAACAACAAATAACCGGACAACATCATGTATCAATGATTACTAAAGACGCTAAACAAAACCTATGGTTTTATACAAAAGTTCTGGGACTAAGACTTGTCAAAAAAACCGTAAATCAGGACGATCCAACCATGTACCATTTATTCTATGGCAACCCTAATGGCGCTCCAGGCACCGAGGTATCCTTTTTTGAAATGCCAAATGCAGGCCAGACCCGGAAAGGAACGAACAGCATTTCTGCAATCTCTCTTCTCGTTCCTAGCGATGAGGCCTTAGTATATTGGGCTAACAGATTAGATACATTTGAAATCGCTCATGAAGCTATCGTAAGTATAGAGGAGCGCAATTCGCTTACTTTTCAGGATAGTGATGAATTAACGGTTCATCTGGTGTCCGCAGAAAAAGATAATGTGACTCAGCTGGTAGAACCTTGGATTACTGATGATATTCCACCACAATATGCCATTGTTGGTTTGGGTCCCGTTGAATTGACTGTCCGTGAGGCTAGCCGTACAAAGGCTGTTTTAGAGGATATTTTAGGCTATACACAAGTTCGTAGAGTGCCATCCATGGGTGATTCGAAGGTTACGGTGGATATTTATGAAACAGCTAAAGGCGGCTTGTACACTGAACTTCAGCTCAAAGAAGTTAATGATCAAGACCGGGAAAGACCGGGAAAAGGCAGTATCCATCATGTGGCTATAAGAGTGAAGGATCTGGAAGAATTAACCGCATGGGCTGCTAAAATCACAGCTGCAGGGTTCAAGAACACAGGGGTCATTGATCGTTATTACTTCCATTCCTTGTATTTCCGTGATCCGAACCATATTCTTTTTGAGCTTGCTACAGATGGTCCAGGGTTTGAGATTGATGAATCTTTTGATGCGCTGGGCGAGAATTTGACCTTACCTTCTTTTCTGGAAGAACGCCGGGAAGAGATTGAATCGAAACTTCATCCTATCCAATAATATAGCTAAGAAATAAGAAAACTATGAGATTGGAAAAAATTATATTAAAATCATTCCTATAAGGTTAGACGATGGTTTGATAAGGTTCACTTAAGGAGGCAAAGTGTGACGAATAAAATGATAGCTGCGCAACGTTTATATAACCAGAAGATCGTTGATTCCAAGCTAATCAAGCCTGAACAGGTCGTTAAAGAATTAGGGGCAATACAGGCGCAGGATTACATGCAGGCGATGTGGGCGATCGGGTTACGTACTCCATCTTCGAATTTAGCTGATATAGAGCGTGCTATCGCTGATCGTAAGATGATTCTGAATTGGACGCTGCGAGGTACGCTTCATTTTGTCCCACCGGAAGATGTGAAGTGGATGCATCAGCTATCTGTACCGCGTTTAGCGGGACAAACAAAGCGACGAAATGCAGAGCTTGGGCTAGATGATCAGACACTAGAACTTTGTAGACATATTATAGTTAATGCTTTACAAGGTGGAATGCAGCTAGATCGTGCTCTTTTACTTCAGCTAATAGAAGAAGAAGGTATTCACACGGGGAACCAGCGTGGTTATCATATGTTGTGGAATGTTGCGTACCAAGGGTTGATTTGTTTCGGACCGATGAATGGTAAGCAGCAAACGATTGTTTTGCTAGAGGAATGGGTGCCACAGTTTCGAGAGCTTTCTTACGATGAGTCATTGTATGAACTCGCTCAGAGATATTTCACCGCACATGGTTTAGCAACTGTTCAAGACTTTGCTTGGTGGGCAGGCATAACCCTTACAGATGCCAGACGAGGGCTGGAAGCGGCCAAAAGTCAACTTCAGTTAGAGGTTATTGATGGCACTGAGTATTGGATGTCTGCTGATCGGCTAGAGTCAACTGCTGAGGAATCGGGCGTTCATCTGCTTCCGGGTTTTGATGAGTACATTCTTGGTTATAAAGACCGAAGTGCCGTTCTAGAGCCTGACGTTGCTCCTTTGATAGTTCCAGGGAATAATGGTGTTTTTCTTCCGACGATTGTTGTGGAGGGTCAGGTTGTGGGTATATGGAAAAGAACTCTAAAGACCAAGGGGATCGAGATTGTGATCCATCCTTTTGCCGAGCTGGGCGATACGGAAAAGTTGGTACTTAAAGAAGCTGAGCGATATGCGGCATTTATCGGGCTGCCGATACTCAAAATGAATGTGAGTGGTTCATTGACATGAGTATTTCACTATTCTCATCATTCTCACCGTTTTCATCTTTCTTACCATACTTTTGTGCGCACCTTTAACGCTAACGGACACCAGTGCACTTATTAGCTCCTAAATGCTGATTTGCTGAGCTTTTCGGACTCCAATGCAGTTATTCCCGTCGCAGCACCACTTTTGCCCCCTGTTTTTGCGGAATAGCGGCATCTGGGTCCGATAGATTCGTAAAAAGACTACTTTTAGCTCAATAGCGCCTCCTGAGTCCGAACGACAGAACGGCATAATGGGTGAATGGTTGAATGGATACCGATTACCGGATAACCGCTCACGAATGCACTCTGAGTAAAAAATAACCCGGCAGGGCGACCTGCCGGGTTTGTTTCATAAATCTTATAGCTAGCTTAATTAGATTCGTCTAGCTAATTCAGCGCCTTCCCAAATCGCATTAAGCGCTCTACGCGCTTGCACCGCATCGCCAATTACATGATAAGGGATGGAGCTTTCCTCCAAGAAATCCTGAAGAGGTTGTTTGTTGAGGGCGCGTGAACCTACGGCGATTACTACATAATCAGCAGGTAGGCTGTGAGATTCGCCGTCTTTTTCAACAATTACGCTATCCCCTTGAATCGCCATACATTTGCTGTTGGTTATTAATTCAACGCCATGTCCATATAGACTTTCCATGACACAGATTTTACGCAAAAGTCCTAGATCATTAGCAACATCGGCTTGCATTTCAACTACAGTGATTTGATGTCCGCGTTCTACAAGCAGCTCTGCGACCTCAAGCCCCACTAAACCGCCACCGATAATAACGACTCTTCCTTCTGGATGAACCGTTCCCCACAACACATCATGTGAATTGACCACATGTGAACTGTCGACGCCTTCCACAGGCGGAATAATAGGAGAAGATCCGATTGCAAGAATGACCTCATCTGGACCAATTTCTTGGATTAATTCAGGTGTAACCTCTGTATTCAATCGAATGTCTACACCTTCACGTTTAGCGGTTTCTCCCATATGCAGAGCGGCTGCAGCCATTTCCTCTTTACGTGGTGCGGCGCCGGCAATATAAAGCTGTCCGCCTAGAATGTCATTTTTTTCGCATAATATTGGATGATGCCCACGTCGTTTCAGTGTGACAGCTGCTTCTAATCCACCAGGGCCACCACCAGCAATAAGTATTTTCTTGGGGATATTCGTTTGCTGCAATTCATATTCACTTTCACGGCCGGTTGCAGGATTAAACACACAGCTGATAAATGGAACATTAGGATTCACGAATCCATCAAAGCAGCCTTGGTCGCAACCCACACATTTAACGATGGTGTCTGCACGTCCGGCTAAAGCCTTATTGCAGAATTCCGGATCAGCCAGTTGCGCACGCCCAATGGCTACAAAATCAGCCAAACCCTCCGCAATAATCCGGTCTGCAATTGCTGGATCATTAATACGGCCTACGGCAATAACAGGGATGTTCACCGCAGATTTAATTTGCGCTGCGTTATCTACATTGAAACCCACAGGTAAATCGATTGGCGGAACTTCATATTTAATCGCAGCGCCAGCAGGGACCCCACGAGATACATTAATAGCATCAATTCCAGCTTCTTCAGCGAGCTTTGAGAAGAGCTTCATATCTTCCAGCGTAAGTCCGCCCGGTAGATCCTCAATTGCAGATATTCTCATCAAGATAGGGAATCCAGGTCCAACCGCTTCCCGGATAGCGCGGATACAAGCCAACGGGAAGCGGCAGCGATTCTCCCAAGAACCGCCGTACTCATCCTGACGAAAATTCATTGCAGGACTTAGAAATTGTTGGGGCAAATAACCATGGCCGGCATGGAATTCCACGCTGTCAAATCCGGCTTTCTTCGCACGTGAGGCTGTATCTGCGTAAGCTTGAACCATCTCGCCGACTTCATGATGCGCAAGTTCACGTGGTATATGACTTACGCCTTCAAATGGAACAGGTGAAGAGGAGACCTGAATTAGGTTGGGAGTTACTTTACCTCCATGCCATAACTGTAGACAGCTTTTGCCTCCTGCCTCTCGAATAGCTAATGCTAATTGAGCCATACCTGGAATGAATTTATCATCATAAAGGGCTGGAGCATCATCGGAGGCCGCCGTTGGGTGAATAGTTGTTACTTCTACAGTATTTAAGCCGTTGCCACCTTTAGCTCGTGCTACATGGTAATCAATCAGACGATCACTGACGTATCCACCCGGCGCATTCATTTTCGTGCCCATCGCTGGTAAAATGACCCGGTTCTTAAGCTCCATATTTCCGATTGTGCCCTTGCTGAATAAATGTGTGAATTCCATACGATAACTTCCTCTCTACATATAGGTTAAAAATAAATAGGTTATTTTAACCTATATTAGCGAAAGGGAGGGCTGAAAGTATGTGCAAAAAATCACGAGTGATTTGGCAGAAATGTAGTAATTGAGGTAATATAAGAAAATGATGAACCGGATACGTATTCCGGAAGCCCGGAGGATGATTATGGATATTGAAGTTTTGATTCTGGCCCAATTAATGAAAGGGGCCAAACATGGTTATGAAATTAAAAAAAACATTATTTTTGTAATGGGCAATGATAAAATCGTAAACAATAACTCGCTTTATCCAAAGCTGAAATTATTTGAAAAGCGAAAATGGGTAATCAAAAAAACGGAAATTCAGGAACGCCGGCCTAAACGTTATGTATATTCTATAACTACTGAGGGTGAGGAGCGGTTTAACACCTGCTTAACAGAATTTACGCTGGAGACGATTCGAATTGATAATGAATGGTCTATTCGTCTTGCTTATTATGAGCTTTTGGATCAGGAGACACGTAAAAGATTGCTTGATTACAGAGAGACCTATATGAACGAAAAGCTGGACCATTTACAGCAGTTATCCAAAGTAGTTGGCAATAGTGAGGATATGGATTACTCTGAGGAGCTCTATTTTTACACCCGAAGTATGGTTTTACGAGAGATCGAGTTAATTAAGGAGCTGTCACGTAAATTAGAAGCATAAGCACACAGTTTAGCACCCTTTGAGGCAATCAATTTTTAAAAATATGAGGAGGTACAATAGAATATAAGATTGAAGAGTCAAGCTTATGACTGTGAAGAAATGGTTAAGTATGATACAAAAGTAGAAAACGATAATGAGTATAATTTGATGATTACTAATAACAGTCCATTATTTTTGAAAAGCGTAGTTGTAACAGTTGAAGAAGAAGAAGAAGAAGAAAAAGATAACAATCACAAAAATGCTTTAATTGATGCTAATATCAACCGAGGTAATCAGAAGTGAGGATGCCCCCTGCTCAATAGAGAGCAGGGGGCATCCTCCTTAATTTGGCTAGTCTTTTATTGTTCGCCTTTATTTTTTGGCTTTAAAACCTGATGCTTGCATAAGCTTGGTGAATACTTCGGTGTTTTCGTAGATTCCAGTAAATAATTGTGCATTTTTGCCCATAGCTGTGATTGGAATATCAACCGCAGTATGGCCTGAGGTCGTCCAGTCCACTACAAAATTGTGTTTGGAATTGGCGATGGCGAATGGACCGTCTTCTTTGGATATGCCGTCACCGGACTCATCATCTGCGTCAACTGCTTCAATAGAAAATCCGCCGGTCTCATGATCGGCAAGAACTAGAACCAGTGTATCTGGATTCTTTTTGGCGAAGTCTTTGGCTACTTGCACGGATTTGTCCAGTTCTTGACCTGATTTAATCGTCATTTTAGCGTTGTTTTGGTGTGCAAATTCGTCAGTGCCTTCTTCTTCCACCATAAGGAAAAATCCCTTTTTATTTGTTGCTAGCGTATCTATAGCTTTCTTAGTCATCTCGGGCAGCGATACCACCGGATTATAAATATCCCCTTCACCCTCAGGATTTTGCTGGAACATTTCCTCGTTTGCGAATATTCCCAGTAGCTTGCCGTCTTTTGCTTTTTGCATATCCGCTTTGTTCGTTACATAGGTGTAGCCCAATTGTTTAGCTTTATCAACAAGGTTACCTTGTGTTCCTTTGCTTTTCTCTGAAGGATCTTCAGCGGGTTCATCTGGGAATTTCCCGGGATTGCCTGCAGGGTACCAGAAATCCTCACCCCCACCAAGCAGAACATCAACCTTGCTCTTAGTCAGAAGCTGGAGGGCGATATCACTTTGCTTTGAGCGGTCTTCGACGTGAGCACCAAATGCGGCGCCAGTCGCGTCTGTAATCTGACTAGTAGTAACGACACCTGTTGATTTTCCGGCATCTTTAGCATATTCCATAATGGTTTTAACACTTTTTTTATCGGCATCCATTCCGATAGCTCCATTATAAGTTTTCACACCGCTGGCATAGGCTGAAGCAGAAGCAGCCGAATCTGTAACAGGGACAGTGGAGCTTGTATGAATTAATCCAACGTATGGCATCGAATCCATTGCTAGATTTCCTTTTTCACCTACGGTGGCAAGCCGGATGGCATCACGCTGAGCAGCACCCATTCCGTCTCCAATAAACAGAATTACATTTCTTGTGTTCGAAGATGCTGCGTCTGCTTGATTAGGTGCATGAGTAGTGACTATGCTGGATACAAAAAGAGCCGTTGCCGCTGTCGCTACAATTGCTGTTTTGACGCCATGCTTTTTCGGTGATTTCATAATTTCCCTCCTAATGTATGTTTACAGTCTCATATTATAGTAGTTACATTAAGAGAATGTTTTCTTGTCTTGTAAAAAATGTAAAATGATAAAGCGAATATAAATTATCCGAGCTGTGATAAAAGATTTTAAAATAGAAAATATCTAGGTGTATTATTGGAATATTGGATATATTCATCTCTGAATACGGACTTTAAATGTTGCTCTTCTTGAAGAATTAGTAAATGAATCGCGGCAATGTTAAGAATGAATATTAGGAGTGTTAACAGATTGGGGTACATCAGATACAATCCCAGAAACATGAGATCAAACCCGACAAATGCAGCGTTTCTACTATATTTATAAATACCGTGTGTGATGAGTTTGGTTACAGTAGTCTTATCAATCCCAACTCTCCATGAAGTGCGCATAGCAATCATAGCTTGAATGAAAATAAAACATCCGAGGGCAGCTACACCAACACCGCTAAAGTGAATTACAGGAATATCAAACGGTTTACCTACAAGTGTAACCATAAAGGACTCTGCTACGGAAAAAACAAACCATGCTGCGCCCCATAAAAAAGTAGAGGTTTTTACCAATAGCTCGGTATAATGGATCTTAGATAGTTTATCGCCTTTAGCCAGAACGTTTCCTTTAATGTGGTTTTTCTTGTAAAGTATAAGGAGCTTTAATAGATAAGAAATTAGGAAGATGCAGAAAAGAAGTAGAGATAGGATATTTTTAAGATCGCTCATTATGATTTCCTCCTTACCAATACATATGAATGATTGCTCATATGTTTGTTTATATCTTATTTCCTAATATTGTACATGTCAACTAATTATTGATTTAGGGGGATATCGTGAAAACAAATGTATACAAAAAACGGTGGCTTTGGGTGTTGGTTATCGTGGTTATTGCACTTGCAGGTACTGTAATCGGTATGCTGCTTACGCAAACTGGGCTTGCAACCTTTACTTCCAATGCTTATGGAGTCTCTTTGAAGTATCCAACGGAATGGGTCGTCGATTCAGCAGATGATGAGAAGGGTCAGGGGGAGGATGGTTTTTTTCAATTATCCGCTATGTCTGGAGAGGGACAATCAATAGATGAAGTAGCTGAAATCATTGCCTCCCATCAGCTGAAACCATATGGCTCCAATCCGCAAATCACTGAACTGACATTAGAGGGGTTAAAAGAGGAAGAGAAGGCAAAGTTGATAATGCCTTCTACTGACCAAGGAGAGGAATGGAATCATCAAGCGGCGCTTATAATTAAATATCCCGAAGCAGTGAAAATAGGAGATGATGTATACTATTATTTTATTTTGCAGGGCGATAAGGAACATGTGGAGGAGATAGGTCAGACCGTAAGATTTACAGGTAAACCGTAAAGTGCTTGTGCACGAAGGTAGTCTACGGGTTTATTTACAGGGATATCCAAGAAATATTCCGACTGCCATGTTTGCGTTTTTTGAGCTTGGCGACTCGTGGGATTGTCCCAAGGCGGGTAGACTCGAAAAGCTCTTTTTCCACCTTCACCTTTATCAGATAGAATATCTTGTTCTCCTAGGACAGCTTTTGGAAAAATAAATTGGCCAAAGTGATTCCCATTTCGTGTACTTATAACGAAGAGATCAGCAGGATCTGAGATGTCATAGGGTTGGATGGGATGATCTCCAATTCGCTCCCATAGTGTCACAAATTGCCCGACTTTAGTGGGTGTGATTTTAGCCACCCGGAATCTAATGGCCAGCGCATTTAAGGTAAAGATATATGCTCCGTATTCCGCATTTTGCGGTTCAAGAATTGGTTCGGAGCAATCAAACCTGCAAGGATTATATACTTCTTCCATGGTAGCAAGTAAGTCACTATGTAGGATAGAAGTAAACATGGCCATCCAGGTTTATGAACGATTTTCTAAAATCATGAAAAAATATGACTAATAGAAAGGTATGAGAGGATGGATAACTATCAGGAGATCATAGCTTCGCTGAAGCAGCGCTTTCCGGAAGGGACAGTAACACACCGAAAAGATAAGAAGGGAGTTTATATCCCCAATCAGGTCTATACAGATCGAATTGAGACTGCAACAGGCAGTGAGTGGGATAAGGAGATTAAGTAGCTGGATATTAGTGTGCCACATCGCTATGTAAAGGCGATCGTACAGATCCGTATTGGACCCTATACTCGTGATGGCTACGGAGTATTGATTATGAATGGAGATCCTGCTGCCGAGCCCAAGTTAATACGTACAGCGGTCGATCAGGCAGTCAATGAAGCTTTCATCGACGCGATTGATACTTATGAGATGGGATGGAAGGATCTCGCCCCCTACAAGCTTGAGGACTGGGCAGGGAACCCAGCGCTTGCACATTTACAACAGAGTGGACCACCTGCAGGAGTGGAGGATGGAGCCGCTCCAATACAATCATTTGCGGTTTCAAACCATAAATGCCTGAAGTGTAAAGAGAATCTGACTAATGCCGAGTGGGAGTTGCTAGGACGGATACCGAACTTAAATCGCGAATCATTGGTATATTGCTTTGAGCATATACTGGCACATTTGAAACGCAAACTTCCCGAGCCAGTTTTGACTGACTTTGAAGAGAAGCGAAACAGTTAAAGGAGAACGATATAAAATCTTTTTTACTCATTTTAATAGCCTACTGTTTTCAGGGAGGGGATTGAAATGTCCAAAACGACGGTTATTACCATTGCCAATCAGAAAGGCGGTACAGGCAAAACGACCACTGCATACAATCTTGCTTACGCTTTATCTAGGTCGTGTCTGAAAACTAAAGAATCCTATGGTATGATATGAGAAAAACGAATGGAGAAACAAGCATGATTCCAAGACGGTACGAAATAACCGATGAACAGTGGGAACAAATAAAGGACATGTTCCCCCTATCAAACAGGAAGACCGTCGAAATTAAGCAATCGTACGATGTTTAACGCCTTTCCTTGATTGCCCGAAGTGGTGCGGCATGGCGAGACTTGCCGGAAGAACGTTATGGTTCATGGAAAACGGCCTACAGTCGTTTCTGCAAATGGAGAGACTCCGGACTCCTTATCGCCATCTTCCAAGCCCTTCACATCGAACCCGATTTTAAAAACTTGAGCATCGATTCTACATCGGTCAAAGCCCACCGACACAGTGCCGGTGCAAAAAAAAACGCAGATGGACACGAAGTAAACCAACACATCGGCGTCAGTCGTGGCGGCAAGACGACCAAACTTCATGCCATGGTCGATGGATTAGGCAACCCTCTAGCTTTTCTACTGACGGGTGGTCAAGTTATTCTTTTCCAGCGATTGAATTGCTTCAGGAGTTAGATATTATTGGAAGTCACATTCTTGGCGACAAAGCCTATGGCTCAGAAGCGATTCGGAACTGGATTACGACTAAACAGGCCACTTACACCATTCCGCCTAAAACGAATAGTCAACATCCATGGAAGGTCGATTGGTATCGGTAGAAAGAACTCCACTTGGTTCAATGCTTTTTCAATAAAATCAAACACTTTCGCCGTGTGGCCAATCGTTACGATAAGTTGACTAAGTCATTCCTCGCGTTTATATACATAGCTTCCATTTTTAAATTGACTCAATGATAGTTTTCAGATACGCCCTACACAGATGCTTCATTATTTTGTCAATGGTAGGGAGCGGGCCGTTCTGTTGTTGTTCTTTCTGAGTTCTTCCCGAGTTCTCTCCAACGTCCCAAAAAGCTTCATTTTGCCCAGATGCCGGGAACCCTTACGGGCTTGGAAAAGACCAGAAAGACCGCTAAAAACCTTGATTCTACAAGGATTTCTAGCGGTCTTTAAACTCCTCTTCTTGGACTTAATTTCTGCTATCTTCTCAATAGCAGTCGCGACTCAAAATCGAGTGGGAAACCGTGGAGGTTCGAGTCCTCTCGCCCTTTACTAAGAGCAGTTCAATAGATTAAAAATCTGGTGGACTATTTTTATTTTTATTACTTCATTCATTCGGTTTGCGGAAGTGACCTTAAAACTGAATTCCAAGTGAGCATAGATGTTGGCTGTGGTGGAATAGACACTGTGACCTAGCCATTCTTGTACTTCTTTCATGCTAACGCCAATTGCTATGGCACGAACCCTACTGGTCATAGCCTATAGCATGCTGAAAAACAAAGAAGCTTACTTAGAAGGCCGACTCCAAAAACTAAAATTCGTCCATTCGTCTAGTTCCCCTTATTTTCACAGAAAAACTGTCTGTATTTCGCGAATAAGTTGTCCCGAGGCAACTCCGACAAAACCGGTCTGCTCCAGTGAAATATTAAGGTTCGGTACTAATAGCGCTTCCATTGCTAATTCATCTTCAATGGAATGAAAAACAGGATGGCTGTCTACCAGCATCAAGTCTACAACCTCCAGTCCCTGCCTCCAACAAACGACCAGCTGTTTCAACCGCGATCAGTCCTCCCAAACATTAGCCGATTAGCTGAAATTGACGATGTCCGGTATCCAGAAGACGGGCCGCATAGTCGTCAGCCAGTCGTTCGATCAATCCGTCAATGTTCCTAGTCTCAATAGCGCTCTACATCCGCAATCGTAATGCCAACAACTGGTCCCAGCCCTTATTCATCCAGGTGTCGAAGCAGCAAATGGAAGCAGTTTATTGTTCCCAGACCTATACATGGAATACCACATGAAGCGGACCAGATTGCTTGCCGCCATAATAAGTGAACACTGCGTTGCCGCCAGTATTCAGTTGGGGCAGGACTTCGCTCAACGTTCCCCCCATCTCTGTTTCATGCTTCATAGAATCGCCCTTGAAACCGTCAGTTTGGCTAATTGTATTATTTTTTACGTATGAGGCAACAAAATCAGTGAGCTCTGCTACTGTTGGATCGTTCAACATTTGCCGCAGAAAGGCATCAAACGGAATGGACTGACCGTCACAAGCATAATTACTCAATCGCGTAGCTTCCCGTCAACCTGAGCCATGATTAATGAATCCGCACCATGTTAAGCGGAGGCCCCCTGCCTATTGATAATAAGGGACAGAATCAGCTAAATAGTCATGCCCTGTCTTGACGCCGGGCTGGAGCAGCCGTATGGTACAAGTGACAAGAACATACAAACATACAAACATACAAACACATGCTCAAGAAGGGGGAACTATGAATAAATTCACAGCCTATGGCCGACAGATCCGGCGGCAGATCGTCAGCAGGTATTACCGGATATCCATCAAGCAGAGAATTCTGTTCTCGTTCATCGTGCTGATCACGCTGTCCATCAGTGCAATGGGTAGCTTCTCGTATTGGATTGCCGCGCAGGAGATCGAGGACAATGCCTACGCGGGCAGCCAGGAGACCGTAAGCAAGACGGCACAGCTGCTGGATTCCCGCCTGAATGATGTGGCGCTGTCCGTGCAGTCCCTGATGCTGAGCGATGCGTACCGCAAGATGATGCTCGATGTGTTCAGCCATGATGTGTCGAATTACTATGTGCATCTGTCGGATCTACAATATGTGCTCTCCCAGGCAACGTTCAATCAGCCGATCATTGAGAATGTACTGATCGTTACCCCGATAGGCGATTTCTATTCCACTACGCAGACCCGGGCGCAGGACCATTCATTCTACGACTCGGAATTATATGGTCTGAGCAAGGGGAAGCCGGGCGGCTACTGGGCCAAAGGACATTATGACCGGTTATTCACGGGCAGCCAGCGGGTGGTCTCCTTCGTGGTCCGGGGAATTTATGAATACCCTTACACACCGATCAGCAATGTATTTATTGTGGTCAATATCAGGGAAAGCCGGATAAATGAGCTGCTGAATAAAGGGGGACAACAAGCGGGATGGGATTATTACCTGGTGAGCGGGGAAGGCGAGGCGGTGGTGGAGTCCCACTGGCCCTTCCAAGGCAGGTTCCCCTGGAAGCCGATGCTTGCCGGAGCCGGGACAGCAGCCGGTCCCAAGGATTACAACTACAGCTATGGCGGGAAGGAGTATCTGGTTAATTATACAGGCTCAGCGGCATCGCCGGACTGGATCATCTCCGGCATGCAGTCGAGGGACCAGCTGCTGGGCAAGCTGCAGCGGGTGCAGCGCATCACCCTCTATGTCATCGCATTCTTCCTGCTGGCCACCTGGCTGATCTCCAATCAGCTGACGTCTGTGCTGCTTAAGCCGCTGTTCAAGCTGCGGCGGCTGATGCGCAGAGTCGAGGAGAACCAGCTAAGCGTAGTTTATGAGAGCCGTTATGAGGATGAGGTTGCCCAGGTCGGCTATCAGTTCAACCGGATGATGTCGGAGATTAAGGTGCTGATTGCAGATGTGAAGGCCAAGGAGGAGGACAAGCGTCATGCAGAGATCCGCGCACTTACGGCGCAGATGGAGCCGCACTTTCTGTACAATACTCTGAATACCATTTATTGCAAATCGGTCATGGGCGAGAATGATGATGTGAATGAGATGATCCTGTCGTTGTCGCAGATGTTTCAGATCGGGCTCAGCGGCGGCAAGGATCTGATTCCCCTTGAGGATGAGCTGTCCCACATGCAGCAGTATTTCGCCATTCAGCAGAAATGCTATGAAGGGTTGTTTGAATACACGGTGACTGTTGAGGACGAGGCCCTGCTGTCCTGCCTGCTGCCCAAGATTATCCTGCAGCCGGTGGTGGAGAACAGCATTCAGCACGGGTTCAGCGACCGGACTGCCGGCGGCCGGATCGACATCACGGTCAGCCGGGAGCAGGAACTGCTGCATATTTGCATTACCGACAACGGGCGGGGTCTTGATGCTGCACGGGTCAAGCAGGGGATGGTCAGGGCTCCGCAGTCGAGGAAAGGTTATGCCCTGTTCAACATCAGGCATCGGCTGGCGCTGTATTACGGGGCCGAAGCACGTATGGACGTTGGCGGCGAACCATGTAAGGGATCACGGACAGATCTGTGGATTCCGTTAGGGGAGGAGAGATGAAGGATGGACTGGGAGCTGGAGCAGGAAAGGTTCAAGTTATGTGTAATCGACGATATTAAAAGTGTGGTGGAGATGGTCTCGCGCAAGCCGCCGTGGCAGGAGCACGGTATTGAGGTCGTCGGTACGGCGCTTGACGGTGATGCGGGGCTGCAGATTATCCGCGAGACCCGGCCGGACATTGTGCTGACGGATATCCGAATGCCAAGAATGGACGGCCTGCAGATGACCCGGGCGATTCTGGAGGTGCTTCCGGACTGCAAGATTATTATCCTCAGCGCCTACTCGGAGTTCTCTTATGCCCAGGAAGCCATCCGACTAGGGGCGATTGATTTCGTCAAGAAGCCCTTTTCGCTGGACGAGATTATGCAGGCTGTGATGAAGGCCAGGGAGTTGTGCCGGGAGGAGCGTCAGGAGACCACCAGACTTGCTGTGATGGAGGCCAAAATCAGAGAAAGTCTGCCTATTCTCCGCCAGGAATATCTCATCTTCCTGCTGCACCACCAGACGACAGAATCGGATGCACGTTCCCGCTGGGCCTATCTCGATATCCCTCTGGACCAGCATGATTTCTTCGTGTTTGTCGCCGAAATCGATCATTTCACGGAGAAACTGAGCGGCCAGCCTGTGCAGGAGGTCGAGCTGCTGCGGTTCAGCCTGCACAATATTCTCGAAGAGACGATTTCCGCCTGGACCCGCGGCGTCATCATCCGGGAGGCGACAGACCGGTATGTCTGCATCATGAACGGCTCGGACCCGGATACGGCCGCGCTGGTTACGGAGGCCTGCTGCACGAATGTAAGCCGGTTCTCCCGGCATACGCTTTCCATTGGCGTGGGGCTGGGCGCAGCGGCGATTCAGGAGCTGAGCGCAGCATACAGGCAGGCGATTAGCGCGCTGGGTTATCATTTCTACACCGGAGGCAACGGGGTCTACATTTACAGCAATATCGAGAATAAACCGCTCGCACTTCACAGCTACTCCGCCGCCGCCGAGCGGGAGCTGCTGTTCGCCCTGCGTTCCGGCAATTCTGCCAAAAGCCTGCAGATGCTCGATCAGCTATTCGCGGAGCTGCTGGACAGCGGGCTTTTGCCTGAGCCGCGTTATGTGGAAAGCGTCGGCTATGAGCTGGGCTACAGGATCTGCCGGGTCCTGCTGGAGCAGTTCCCCTACGGGCAGGTGGAGCCGCTGGAGCGCAGGATTGCCATCATGAAGAACCAGGTGCATCCTTCCCTGCAGGATATCCGGGACCTGCTGTCCGGGCTGTGCCGGGAGGCCTGTGCGCTGGTTACAGAGACCCGTTCCCTGGAGTCCACGCGGATTATCCGCCAGGCCGCCGCTTATATCGATAGCCATCTGGATACGGGACTGTCGCTGGAGCAGGTAGCGAAGCAGATTAACCTCAGCCAGGGGTATTTCTCCAACCTGTTCAAGAAGGTGCAGGGGATTTCGTTTCAGCAGTATGTGATGCACGAGAAGATGGAGAAGGCCAAGGCGATGCTGATCAGCGGACGGCAGGTTCAGGAGATCGCCCAGGATCTTGGGTATGAGCACAGGCGCTATTTCAGCGAGGTGTTTAAGAAATATACCGGAATGACCCCGTCCGAGTTCAAACTGCATTATCTTGGAAAAGAATAAAAATGCGCAGGGGAGGCATGTCCGCAGGGCGGAGGTGGCCTCCCTTCACTGTATAAAGCTTCTGCAGAAATCTGCCCTTAAAGTGGGCTTACCCGCCTTATCCGGATGCGCCAATCCGTCTATAATCAGGTTGTAAGCGAATACAGCAGGGATATATAAGGGGGAACTACCAATGATGAAGCGTATGCTAATAACATCTCTGAGCCTGGTCCTGGCACTTGGCCTGACAGCCTGCGGCAACGGTAACGGCGGCAATGCTGCAGAAGGTAAGGAAGACGGGAAGACAGGCGGCTCGGGGGACAAGACCAAAATCAGCTACTGGACCGGCGACCGTCATGATGCGGATTTCGTGAAGGACAAGGTAGCCGAGTTCAACGCAACCAATACCGACGGGATTGAGGTGGAACTGGTCGTCAAGGGCGATGACTTCGATACCGCACTCGATCTGTCCTTCCAGACCTCCGATGCGCCGGATGTAATCCGGGTGAAGGAGAATACCATCCAGACCTTCTACAAAAAAGGCTTTCTCGCTCCCATTGACGAGTTCCTCACCGATGAGCTGAAGACGAAATTCCCGGCCATGCCGGATCTGAATGAATTCGACGGCAAGCGTTACAGTCTGCCGAATTATGGAACAACCATGCGTCTTGTATACAACAAGGATCTGTTCGCCAAAGCAGGCGTTGAGCATCCGCCGGCTACCCTGCAGGAGCTGGTGGAAACCGCCAAAAAATTGACGGAAGCCGGTAAAGCGGATGGCGCTTACGGCTTCGCCCAGAACTTCAAAAGCCCCGGAAGCGCGTTCGGGCGTTCGGCGCGGGTGATTGCGGAGATGAGCGGCTACGGCGGCTTCGGGTATGATTTCAAGACGGCCCGCTACGATTTCAGCGGCTTCGAGCCGATCATCAATGCCTTTAAGCAGATCCGGGACAACGGCAGCATGCTGCCGGGTGTGGAATCACTGGATATTGATCCGCTGCGGTCGCAGTTTGCAGAGGGCAAAATCGGAATGTATATGTCCTACTCCTCGGAGCCGGGCGTCTACAAGAATCAGTTCCCGGCCAAGATTGACTGGGCAGCCGCTCCGGTTCCGACCATCGACGGCACCGTGAAGGGGGCTTCGGGCTTCCTCGGGGGCCAGTGGCTGGCGCTGAGCTCGAAGTCGGAGCACAAAGGAGCAGCCTGGAAGTTCATGGAGTTCATGTACGGCGATCAGGTGCTGACGGATTATCAGGAAAAAGGCTTTGGCATCTCCATGGTTCCATCCGTCAGCGCAGTAGCCAAGACACCGGATGTGAACGGCATTGAAGGCTTCCTGCCGAACAAACACGATGGAGTGTGGCCGGTCTATCCGTCTGTAGCACCGGAAGGGATGAAATCGGATGACGCCTTCTTCAAGTATATGCTGAACGGCGGCGATCTGAAGGCGATTATCGCCGATCTGAACAAACGCTATAACACTGCACTGGACAGCGTGATTGCGAATGATGGCGTGAAGGCCGAGCCGGATGCCGGCTTTGACCCCGCCGCACTGGGCGGCAAGTTCGCCAAGTAGACGGAAGGTTAGGGATAGAGATATAGGCCAAAGCAGAGGGATGGGGAAGCAGCTTTCCTCTCCCTCTGCTCTGGCCGCAAGGGAGAGGAGCCGGAAGAAACCAGATGAACAAAACAAAACAAGCCTTATTTTCATACAGCTTTATCTTTCCAAGTGCCTTGCTCACGTTGGTCCTCGGGATTTATCCGATTGCCTGGGCGTTCCGCTATATGTTCTATGATTACAAAGGGTTCGGAACGGCCCGGTTTACCGGGCTGGCCAATTTCAGACGCATCCTGAAGGATACCCAGTTCTGGGAGTCGGTGGTGAACACGTTTGTCTATGCAGGCGGCAAGTTGCTGATCACCATTCCGCTGGCTCTGCTGCTGGCCGCCATATTGAATCGAGGGCTGCGGGGCAGACAGCTGCTGCGGGGGATTTTCTTCATGCCGACCGTCATCAGTACTGCCGTAATGGCCGTAGTCTTCTTCACGATCTTTAACTCGTATAACGGGATTCTCAACCAGTTTCTGATCCGTTCGGGCCTTTCCGATTCCGGTGTGGACTGGCTGGGGCCGAAATATGCCATGCTCACCGTCATTCTGGTTGCAGCCTGGGGGGCGGTCGGCAATTACATGCTGCTCTTCCTTGCCGGTCTGCAGAATATCCCGGAGGATGTTTATGAGGCCTCTTCCCTGGACGGAGCAGGCAGAATCCAGCAGTTCCGCTATGTCACCCTGCCAATGCTCGGGCCTGTCATGCAGATGGTCATTATGCTGGCGATCATTACAGCTTTGAAGGGCTACGAGAGCATTATGGTGCTGACCGAAGGCGGCCCCGTAGGCAAGACAGAGGTGATGTTCCTGTATTTGTACAAATTATTTTTCCCTGTCGGCGGAGGCAGCGCGGCGGTCCAGGTCCAAGAGTTCGGATACGGCAGTGCGGTCGCCTTCGTGTCTGCGGTCATCGTCGGGATCATATCGCTCATTTATTTCTACGCATCCAGACGTATGAATCAGACCGATTGAGGAGAGAGGATATTATGAGACTAAGAACCATACTGGGCAATATCATCCTGTGGATTTTTTTGCTGGCATTTGCTTTTATCACCCTGATTCCGGTCGTTATCACCATTCTCGGCTCCTTCAAGACAAATGCCGAACTGACTGCGGGAGCCACCTTCCTGCCGGATAGCTGGCACTTCTCGAACTATGCCGAAGCCTGGGCGCAGGCGAATTTCTCCAGATATACGCTGAACAGCCTGATTGTCTCTCTGGCGGCGGTGGTTGGCACGCTGCTGGTATCATCCATGGCGGCTTATGTGGTGGACCGGATGGATTTTGCAGGCAAGAAATTGTATATCGGCCTGCAATCCTTCACTATGTTCGTGGCAGTAGGGGCGGTCGTGCTGCGCCCGCAGTTTGATCTGATGGTCAAGCTTCATCTGCACAGCAGCCTGTGGGGGGTCATATTGATTCTGATCTCCGCCCATGCTTCGATCTTCTTCATTCTGTCCAGCTTCATGAAGGGGATTCCCCGTGAGCTGGATGAGGCGGCGCTGATGGACGGCAGCTCCCCTGGCCGCACCTTCTGGCGAATTATTCTGCCACTGCTCGGACCCGGACTCGGCGTAGGTGCGCTGTTCACCTTCCGCGGCGCGTGGAATGAATATTTGCTGCCGCTCGTGTTCACGATGACGAAGCCGGAGCTGCAGACGCTGACTGTCGGGCTGGCGAACCTGAAATACGGGATTTCGGCCGCTTCCCAGACCCACTATATGATGGCGGGCGCCTGCTTGTCCATTCTGCCGATTCTCGTGGCCTATCTGTTCGCCAACAAATCCTTCATGCAGATGACGGCCGGTTCCCTCAAAGGGTAGCGGTCCGGCCCTGCGCAACCCATAATCCATCTTTAACATTCAAGGAGGTACACCCCATGACTCAACACGTTCCGGCGATTCTGCAATCTGCCCCGTTCATCCGGCGGTATCCGGGCAATCCGGTGCTGGCTGCAGCGAAGATTCCTTACCCCACCGCACTGGTATTCAATGCCGGTGTAACGAAATTTAACGGCAAATATGTGATGATCTTCCGCAATGATTACGGCTCACTGGCCGATCAGACGCTTGAGCCGCACCACACCACGGATCTCGGCATTGCTTACAGTGACGACGGGCTGAGCTGGACCGCCGGCCCGAAGCCAGTGTTCAAAATGCATGACGAGGAAATTATCCGCGCCTACGACCCGCGCCTGACCGTGATCGGCGGCCGTTGTTATATGTGTTTTGCCATGGATACGCACCATGGCATCCGCGGCGGAATTGCCGTTACCGATGATCTGGAACACTTCGAGGTGCTCAGCCTGTCTACACCGGACCTGCGCAATATGGTACTGTTTCCCGAGTTGATCGGCGGCAAGTATGTCCGGCTGGAGCGTCCCTTCACGGTATACAGCCGCGGCGGCAGGGACCGCTTCGATGCCTGGATCTCCGAGTCGCCGGACCTGAAGCATTGGGGCAACTCCAGCCTACTGCTCGCCGTCGAGCAGGTGCCGTTTGCCAATGACAAGGTCGGTCCGGCCGCACCTCCGGTCCGGACGGATAAGGGCTGGCTGACCACCTTCCATGCGGTGGATGTGGACCCGGCCAGAGGCAAGCATGGTTGGGAGGACACCTGGAAGAAGCGCTATACCGCCGGAATTATGCTGCTGGATCTGGAGGACCCCCGCAAGGTGATCGGCATGAGCAGGCAGCCGCTGCTGGCACCGGAGACAGACTATGAGATTGGCGGGGGCTTCCGCAATCATGTGATTTTTCCGGGAGGGATGATTCTGGAGGATAACGGCGAGGTCAAGATCTATTATGGCTCTGCGGATACGGTAGAATGTCTGGCAACGGCCCATGTGGACGATCTGCTCCGACTCTGTCTGGAGCCGGAGCATAGATAAGATTGGAAGCAGGCTGAGGGCGGAAATGCGGAGTAACAGTGGGGCCATGTGCCATGATTGGAGCGGCTTGCGCGGAGTTTGTGCATGAAGTGCAACAATGCTAAATCAACAACAGCGACCGTGGGGAGATTATCCATAAAATGCAACAATACAGCTCAGTAGTAGCGACCAACGCAGAAATCCTGCACGAGGTGCAACAAAACCAGGACCGTATTTTAAAAGGAAACTTTGCTGATGCAGAAAAGGTTAGTATTACTCTGCCACTTCCGAAGCTGAACAGGAATATGTCGATTTTATGAAAAGAGTAATAGAGCATCACTGGTGAAATCATTATTCACTGATGACAGAGTATTTCCTAAAAATATGAAAGAGGTGTTTATTTATGCTGAAAAAGTTAAAATTATTAAGCTTAATTGTTTGTATGCTCGCCAGTCTTTTAGCTGTCGTTCCTTTGACAGCAAGAGCGGCGGATACAATTGTAAGCTATCCATTACCGTCGATCTATACCACGACCAGTCAATACACGGTAACAGCAGACTCTACAAATATACCGGTAATCGACACTTCGGCGGTATTTGTAAACTATAATTATTGTAATTTCTCTTTTTCAGGTACTACTACAATCACAATAACAGCAAGCGAGACAATCAATACCTATAATATTTCTCCCAAAGCTTTGGGAATTACTGCAACAAAGAGCGGAAATACACTTACATTTACACTTTCATCACCAACATATCTTATAGTTAAAATCAATAACCTGAAAGATCTGGTTATTGCGGCAGATGCTCTTGAAACCAATGTTCCGGCTTCATCCGGTACAGGTATATACAATGTTAAAACTCAATACGGTGCCGACAGTACCGGTGCCGCTATGGCTACAATTGCAATACAAAACGCCATAAATGCGGCTAACGCAGCAGGTGGCGGTATAGTATACGTTCCAGCCGGTGTTTATAAGTGCGGAAACCTTGTTTTAAAAAGCAATGTTTCGGTTTATCTGGAGGGTGGTTCTGTTATAAGGGGTTCAGGAAATCCGAGCGATTACACTACCCATTTTCATAAGAATTCTCTGGGTAAGGATGGAACATGGTTTATTTACACCGAAACAAATGCAAACAATATTAAGATATACGGCAGGGGGACTATTGACGGCAATGGCCATTATATGAGAAATACAAAGAATTATTTGAACAATATTCTTGTACCCTTGCAGTGCAGCAACTTCACGGTTGACGGCATAACAATAAGAGACAGCGGGGGCTGGGCTACCATAGTTACAAGATCCAATAACGTCACATTCCAGAATACAAAGCACTTCAACAACAATGAACTTGATTATGAAAATGATGCAATAGACATTCAAGAGAGCCAGAATGTACTAATAAAGCACACGGTAGCAGTATCGGAGGATGACACATACTCATTTAAGACATGGGACGTAGCAACTACGGATATAGCTGCAAACTGGCCGGGAAGTCCTGAAAACCAGTCAAATGTAGTTGTGGATGATGCTTTGGCTTGGAGCAGATGTGGAGCATTTAAGGTTGGAGATGGAGTTAAACAGCTTCAGGATGGCATTGTTGTTAAAAACTCTTATGTATACAGGTGCTGGCGCGCTTTAGCGGTAGGTCATCTTTATGGGACTACACCAGCACAAAACATCATATTTGACAATATAGATGTAGAAGGCTTCTGGCCAAGATCCGGTGTTCACTCCAGATGGTTTGATCTTTCTGCAAAAAGCGGTCCGATAAAAAATGTGGTCTATAATAATATCAATTTACGCGCTTTAGGTGAAATTTCAGTAATGAAGGGTTGGAGTGATACATTTACTGTCTCCGGAGTTACATTAAACAATGTTCGCGTCGGTGGAGTTGCGGCAACTACATTGACAGAATTGAAAATAACAGATACTAACAGCTATGCTGAAGCTCCAAAATTCAACACATTGAAATTTGAAGCGGAAGGCTATAACCTTAGTTCAGGTGTTATATCCTATGAGGCAAGCACTGATGGTGGGCTGGATGTTGGTGGAGGGAGTAATGGCGACTATATAGCATTTAAAAATGTAGATTTTGGTAGTACAGCTAAAACAAGTATTGATTTGAAGGTTGCATCCGCTAATTCCGGCGGAAGAATAGAATTCCACTTGGACAGCCCTACAGGCACTATGCTGGGTTATTGGACGGCAGAAACCACAGGCGGATGGCAGACATGGTCAGTCAAGAATATCTCGCTTAATGCCGGGACAGCTGTAGGAACCCATACGGTATATGTTACTTTTGTTAAGTCAGATTCAACCACAGTTGCAAATTTAACTTGGTTCCAGTTCAAATAGAATGGAAACGGTTTGATTTAATTGCAATAAGATGGATAAAGGGGTATATCAAATGATATGCCTCTTCATTCAGCTATAGTTTTTTTCTACGACTGACCAACTAACACAAAAAAACAGCAAGTCTCCTAAGTGAAGTGAAATAGGGACTTGCTGTTTGAGGTTTCAATTAATTCTTAAAGCTATGAATTGGAGCTGGGATTCGTCCGCCACGATTAACGAAGTTCGCGCAGTTGAAGCCGTTTACTGCTATAACTGGTGCATATCCGAGCAGACCGCCAAATTCGACCAAAGGTCATAGCTTCCAGCTTCTCTAGTGTAAGGGTACCCCACTGAGCCGCTTGAATCATGCGTGATCTTCATTGACCGGAATAAAGGCTCTACTATTAAGCCCACCTACATAGGAGGAGGCCATTACGCCACTTTTTTTAATATTGTCATTTAGGGCGTGTCTGAAAACTATCATTGAGTCAATTTAAAAATGGAAGCTATGTATATAAACGCGAGGATTGACTTAGCCAACTTATCGTAACGAGTGGCCACACGGCGAAAGTGTTTGATTTTATTGAAAAAGCATTGAACCAAGTGGAGTTCTTTCTACCGATACCAATGACCTTCCATGGATGTTGACTAATCGTTTTAGGCGGAATGGTGTAAGTGGCCTGTTTAGTCGTAATCCAGTTCCGAATCGCTTCTGAGCCATAGGCTTTGTCGCCAAGAATGTGACTTCCAATAATATCTAACTCCTGAAGCAATTCAATCGCTGGAAAAGAATAACTTGACCACCCGTCAGTAGAAAAGCTAGAGGGTTGCCTAATCCATCGTGGAAGATATTAGTGATCGGGATTTTGATCCTATTAGCAAACCCGAGAGTTATCTCGAATTTTATTTTGGGAAACCTGGAAGTGGAGGGAACAAGAGGACATTACATTCGTATGCAAAATATTGGGGGAAGGAAATTCCGCAGGAGTATAAAGATCGACAAAATGAATACTTTTACGAATCAGATGCTTCCAAAATTTTAGATGAATAAATAAGTATGAGAGTGATAGCATAGATTTTATTTATCAAGCTTCCTACAAAGGCATTTACAATATATTATTTATTGAACGGGCTTTCGGGGCTCAAGGGCATTTGTCTAAGTTAGTAAATGGATATATCCCACGAGCCCCCCAAATAATGATTACGAAAAAGGTTGGCGAATCTTTAGAAAATTCACAGCATTTAATCTGCGAAGCCGGCACCGGGACTGGTAAATCACTTGGATATTTAACTCCTGCAGCTCGATGGGCTGTCGTTAATAAGAAAACAGTTATTGTCTGTACGCATACGATCCCTTTAATGAATCAAATCGTTAATGTGGAGCTGCCAAGAGTAGTTAACATTCTTAAGATGGAGAAGTTATCACTTAAGTTCCAACATGTCAAAGGAAAAGATCATTATATTTGTAATACAAAATTAGAAGCTCTCTGGCAAGAAAAATTACGCAGTAATGATTCTGAAGCTAAACTTGTACGTGAAATTTCAAAGATGGTGAAACAAGAACGGGTTGGGGATCGTGCGGCTCTAGGATTCGATGTTGAAGACAATGTGTGAAAAAAGATTAGTGCTTCCAATTGTCCAGCCAATACTAAACCAAGCAACTGCATGTTAGAAGACCTGAAAGGAAAGATGTATACCTCCCATATAATTGTCACAAATTTCGCTTACTTCTTTAATGATCTAAAAATGAGAATGAAGACGGGGAATGGTACTCTTCCAGCATATGATGCCGTCATTTTTGACGAAGCAATCTTCAAACGAAGTGCATTTTCGGAACTCGATCATGGAAATCAAATCGAGCTTGCTCAGCTTCGTCAAACTTTTCACCAGCAAATTGATGAAGTGTACGCTCAAGTAGGAAAGAAGATGAGAGATGATCAAGGAGGATTACTTGCCTTCAAGCTTATGACAACCAAGATTGAAATTTCCGAGGTTTGTGCTACTCTAAGCCAAGCGCAGCAGTTTCTTTGATTATATGTTCCCTAAAATGATGGTAAAGCTTCAGCAAGGATTGGGCGTTTAAATCGATCCATGAAGTGCCAAGGCGCTTTTATCATTCTAGATAACAGGATCTTAACCAAGAGATATGGGGGAAGAGTCATTCGTAGTCTCCCAATGTGTCAATATTCAAGAAAATTAGTGGATATCATTCACATACTACCTTGCTAAAGAAAGGTTATTGATTCTTATGATGGGAAGAGCTCACTTAGCCATAAGTACCGGAGTTACTATTTCGATCTTAGGGTTAGCCGATTATAAAATAACAGTACCCGTAGTCGCTGTAATTGTGGTTAGTTCTCTTCATCCAGATATCGATGAACCTAATTCACTTTTAGTATCAAGAGTACTCCCAACATCCTTGCTTCGTCTTCTGCAGGGCGTACTTATCACACTTGCTGCATTCTAAACAGTATTTTCTTTGTCCTGACTGTAGTTGTGAATACGGTTTGAATTCAAGCAAAGAATTAATAGAGAGAACTTATTTCATAAGGGCTTTTGAGATTCTTTCAAATAGAAATATGGATAATTTAACCTGGCCAGAAAAAGAAAAAATATTTGGATTAAAGCGAAATAGTATTCTGAGAATTATTGCTAATGAATTTATTACTGTGATGTTAACAGCGATCTCTTCAATTCAAACAGAAAATGACTTCGCTGACATGGTCTTTGAGTGTGCTCGTGAAATGGTAGAACAAAATATTATTTAGGCTTTTGCTGTTGCAAAAGAAAATGGATTCTTTATTACGGGTCATGTTGGTGAAGAAGTTGGTCCAGAAGGTACTTGGGATGCCATCCAATCGATACCATTTGATAGAATAGATCATGGTGTTCGTGCTGTAGAGGACGAAAAGTTATTAGAATGGTTGGCAGATAAAAAAATATTACTTACTCTATGTCCAGCTTCTAATATAAGCTTAGAAGTATATCCGTCGTGGGATAAATATCCAATCAAAAAATTAATAGACAACGAAGTGACAGTATGCATTAATTCTGACGACCCACCTTGTTTTCACTATGATCTAACAGGAAATATTATTAAAATCCTTGGGGCGGGTCCTGATGGACTCAACTCCATTTTATATCTTGTTCGTGGACAGAAACTTATTCTTGTAGCACGGATATTCAGGCAAATCTATAAATTCAACCCGTGTAATTGCTTCTCACCTGGCACACAGGTGAATAACCAAGAAGGTGCCAAGCCGATTGAACAGGTTCAAGTTGGTGATATGGTCTGGTCCAATAATCCAGATACTGGAATATCCATATAGGTGAAGAGATACTAACGACCACTGATTTGCATCCCTTCTGGATGATAGGCAAAGGATGGTTGTTGGATTAAACTATAATCAGGTCGCACTTACGAATGAAGGAGTTAAAGTTTTGCATGAAATAAGAAAAGATTTAATAGAAGGAAAGATAGCACTTGGAAGAGTGAAATAATACTGTTGGAGGTACACATGAAAATATGGCAGTGGGGGTTTGAAGCGGATAAATACGAGACTGTTTCTTTCCCGAACCCACTCTAAAAAGCTCATACTCTTATCATTCATCTGTTATTCTCCCATTTGAGTTCGTAATGTTCACTATCTTAATGCAAGTGAACCGAGTTCACAAGTCTAGGAATAATAGAGAAATTGGGCTTATACTAAACTAGGGATCTTCAGAAGTGGTTATGGCGGAAACCTATTCGGGGGGTTGTTTGTTTTACTTACTGACGTATTGTCATTTGTTGGATTTTTTTATTAATATGGTTTTCCAAAGAAAAATAGTTTGTGATTTTTGGGGGAGTAGAAATTTTGGATATGATGAACATACTGGTGGAAGAACGCCATTGTCCTTTGTGTAAAAAATTGAATCATTGTGGCGCTGAAAGTGGTGACTGTTGGTGTTTCCATACAGAAATTCCACTCGAATTGCAGGAACAGATCCCGGAAGAACTGAGAGGGAAAGCTTGTATCTGCCAAAAATGCGTAGAAGCATTTAATAAACATTAACCGGGATATTAATTAATTCTCGACGAAAACCGTAATTTCATTGTATATAATTAAAGTGTAATCTAAAAAAATAATGGAGGCGCAGATGAGGAAGCCAATAATTGCAGTAGATATGGATGATACAATTTGCCATCTAGTGAAGCGAGCCATATACCATAATAATAATGATTTTCCCACGCATCTGCTACGGTATGAGGAAATGCTTGATTGGAATACGGATCATTTACGTCATCCGGATTGTACACAAGAGATTTTCTATGGGCGGCCCGGTCTGTATGAAGAGCTTGAACTGTTTGACGAACATGTCGTAGGAGAAATGGAGAAGTTGCATAACGCTTATGATGTAATTATTGTTACGGCAGCCCAACCCCAGTCGGTGGTGGAAAAATGGAACTGGCTGCAGAAGCATATGCCGTTTATTCCGATTGAAAATTTCTTTACCTGTAAGCGAAAAAATCTTATTAACTACGATCTATTGATCGATGACGGGGTGCATAACCTGGTTCCGGCATTGCAGGAGGGAAGAAAAGTGCTTTGTATTCCGCATCCATGGAATTTGCGGGCCCGTGAACAATATGCTTTTCCATTATTGACCTCATGGGAAGGTGCAAAAGAGAAGATAGATCAGATGTTAGGACGTCCAGAGAATGAATGAGACTGTTTTTTATAGATGATGTACAGAAAAATATCCTCCGCCAATAAATGAAGGTATCCCATTAGCCATTGTGGCTTTTGAGATACCTTTTTTATGTCTATTGCAGAAGGACGATTTCATTTTTATGCTCTGGATGTAAATATGTTGAATTAGTGACATTTCGATTCTTGGACTCTTTTCTTTGTATATTATTGTATATAAAAGGAGTGGACATAGTAGTGAGAACAATCGGAATTGATTTAGGAACGACCTATAGTCTTGCTGCTTATTGGGACGGCAGTCAGGCTGTAATTATTCCCAATGTACTCGGGGAGCATGTAACACCCTCGATTGTTAGTGTAGATGCAGGGGGAGAAGTATTAGTTGGAAGAATCGCACAAGAACGACTGATTACACATCCACAGTTAACTGCCTCGACTTTTAAGCGCTTTATGGGATCAGCAAAAAAATACACGCTAGGTACGATGACTTTTACTCCTGAAGAGTTATCTTCTTTTGTTCTGCGGTCACTGAAAGAGGATGCGGAAAATCATCTAGGTGAGTCCGTAACGAAAGCTATAATCAGTGTTCCGGCTTATTTCAATGATGTTCAGCGGAAAGCAACTAAGAAAGCGGCTGAGCTGGCCGGTTTACAAGTAGAGCGGCTTATTAGTGAACCTACGGCGGCAGCACTCGCTTATGGTCTGCATCAGAATCAGGAGACTTCATTTCTTGTTTTTGATCTGGGTGGAGGAACCTTTGATGTGTCAATTCTGGAGCTTTTCGAAGGGGTAATGGATGTTAAGTCGATTGCCGGAGATAACTATCTAGGCGGGGAAGATTTCACGGAGATACTAGTGGCCTATTTTATCCAAAAGAATAAGCTGGACGCGGAATCGTTAACACCAATAACGAGGTCGATGTTGTATAAGCAGGCAGAGCAGAGTAAACGAATTCTTGGTACAGAGTCTGCTGCGACTATGCGGATAGTTATTAAAGAGGAAGAATACGTGCTGACTATAGATCGCTTAGAGCTTGAGCAATTGGTGCAACCGTTACTAATACGTCTAAGGCAGCCGATAGAAAGAGCATTGCGGGATGCTTCTTTGCAGCCTTCCGATCTGGATGGGATTGTGATGATTGGGGGTGCGACTAAAATGCCTCTGATTAAGCAAATTATCAGCCGTATGTTCGGGAAAATGCCTTATGCGAATATCAGCCCAGATGAGACCGTCGCACTTGGAGCTGCGGTTCAGGTAGCTCTGAAGCAGCGTGATCAAGCGCTGGATGAAATGATTTTGACGGACGTTTGCCCCTATACATTAGGGACCAGTGTTCTGCGTAGAGGTTCAAGCGGACAAACGTCATCTGGACATTACTTTCCGATCATTGAACGTAACACTCCGATTCCTGTTAGCCGGGTAGAACGTCTATATACAGCTGCAGATAATCAAAAGATCATAAGTGTGGATGTGTATCAGGGGGAGAGTCCTCGCGTTGAAAATAATCTTTTCCTGGGAGAAATGGAGTTTCAGATTCCGCAAGCACCTCGGGGAGAAGAAAGTATAGATGTCAGATATACATATGATGTGAATGGGATTCTTGAGGTGGAGGTTACAACAGTTTCAACAGGTCAGAAGCATCAGATGATCATCGAGCAAAATGCTGGTGCAATGACGAAAAAGCAAATTGAAGCTCGTTTACTGGAACTGCGGAGTATCAAAATTCATCCGCGTGAGCGTACCGAGAACAGGCTTCTGCTTGCTAGAGGTGAGCGTTTATATGAAGAGGTGCTTGGGGACCAACGGAAATTTATCGCACAATGTCTGAAAGTATTCGAAGATGCTTTATATACTCAGAACGAGAAAGTGATTGAAAAAGCGGCACAAGCTTTCAATGAGCAATTGGCGGAAATTGAAGGGTGGTCATACTTCACATGACAATCTGGAGTATGTTGGAGATTGAACCCACAGATGAACTAGCTATCATCAAGAAGGCCTATGCCAAGAAACTGAAATCGCATCACCCCGAAGATGACCCTGAAGGATACCAGCAGCTTAGAGAAGCTTATGATACAGCTGTGAAATGGGCCCGCTCCGGGCAGCGTATAGCAAGCACTGTCCCTTCATTGGTAGGTGAGGATAAGAAAGAAATAGCAGAAGCAATATCAAAAGAAATAGAAAAAATGGTGATACAAGCAGAAAAAGTAACACGAGTAGATGAAGCTGAGGAGGAAGAAAGCGAGGAGGAAGAACAAGAAGTTGAGGAGGTAGACACCGAGGAAGAAGTAGAAGGGGCAACTTCTATACCGCATGAAAACGAGTGGGCGCTGTTTCGCCCTCTTCCCATCCAACTTGATGCTGATCTTCAAGAACAGCCAGCAGATATTTTTGACAGACAAATTAGGGAACTGTATGCGGATTTCTCGCGCCGGATTAAACAAGCTTCGTGGCATTCACTTTTGAATGAAGATTTCATGTGGAGTATAGAGCATCGTGATCGGCTAAGGGATAAGCTTATGTTGTTCCTTGATCAGCATCGGAATTTGCCTCATGCCGTATGGGAGGCTTTGGATTCATTTTTTCATTTTCGTGAGGACAAGGAAATATTTCTTCAACGTTATGATAATAAGTTAGTCGAGTACATACTAGGGCAGGTCGACGGAAGTTTGGAGATGCGTTATGAGTGTTTCCTTTTGCAGGCGTCTCTTGAGTTTGACATAGAACACTATCTAAATCTGAGGCAATCCGCTCAATTCATGCTGATGGAGGATAAACATACTGAAGCTGGTCAACTGCTCGACGAAGCAAATAAGCTGTTTCAGAATGATCCGGATCTGCAATTAATGCGAGCTAAGTATTGTCTGGATACTGCTGATTATATGGAAGCGCTGGTGTGTTTAAACCAAGTAACCACTATGTGGCCTAACGAAAGAGACGGTTACTTATTAAGAGGGCGGCTTCTCTACTATTTGCAGCGTTATGAGGAAGCGATGAAGGATTGTGAATATCTGTTGCAGGAGGATGCTGGAAATAAAGATGTGCAATGTTTAATTCTGGAATGTAAGATTGCACGTTCTCAAATTGAGGAAGCTCTTACACAAACGGAGACAAATGAGCCTAAGAAAGACGAGTTCGTTCATTTTCGTTATCTTGCGAATAAGTACATGTTGAAGAACAAAAAACTGTATCCACAACGTCTTCGTATCTCTTCGCTAGTAACCATTGGAAAGAACATTATAGGGCCTATATTATTCTATCTATTGGTTTTCCTGAAATTAAGCTGGTTCTATATTTTGGTATATACCATATGTTATTTTTCAGTTTCTGAGCTTCCCCCGCTTGTCAATGCGGTGTTCATTCTTATTATTCTATGGAAAATCAGGAACATTTGCAAAACAGCATACTTATTCTCGAACTAATATCAGGAGGCTCTACATGCTGAAGGAATACAATGTTAAGCAAAGAAAACGATTGGAAATGTATTTCCGCTGTCTTTCCTCTACCTGCATACGTGGTCTCTTAGGGAGATACTATGTGGTTTATGAGTTTGATTTCAGTAATGTCTTCTTCAAAAGAGGATTAATCAAAAATGCTTGTGAAAGATGGAATATCGAGGATGCTAACTCCTTTCATCGCCAAATTCGCTGGCTTTTAGAAGATGGCAACCGTGCAGAATATAGATCTTTACATGCTCGTTTAGCCACACTTTCCGAAACCTCACGCAGTAAATATCTTGAGGCACATAAGGATCATGAGGATTTTGTTAATCTGAAGGTTGTTGCACAAGGAATACATCAGTTGCCTTCTGGTGACATTTCTGCTTTTGGGTTAGCTTGGGTAATTTATCTGAGCCGGATTGGTTATGTTGAGGATTATTTGAAGAAGGAAGAAGCCTGGGAATACAAAATAGAAGCAGCAAGGCAGCTACAAGAACGTTATAGCAGTTGGGCGGATTATTATATAGCCTATTCCTTGGGCAGCAAATTTTCATTAGTACAATCCGGCGGATTAGTTAATCTATTTGAGACGGGATTGCAGAAGCTCATGCGAAATAGCAGCATTCTATACAGGGAAGCCGTTTGGGGGCAAAATCTGCAGCCGGAAGCCACTTAGTCCGTACTTAGGTAATTAATACCTATTGAATACCTATAGAATACCTATCCCGTGTTGCTTAAGGACCCAAAGGACGCTATTTGCAGATTTATAGCCCTTTGAGCCGGTTTTCGGACTCCAGTGCAGCTATTCCTTGAGGAAGGGGTCTTTTGTGGTGTTTTTCATGTCAATAGTGGCTATGCGGTCCGTTAGGATTCCAAATGGGGAATAATGCAGCATATAAGGTCAGCTGTGTCCGATAGGCTATGTCGTAAGTGTAAATGTGATATAAGCAAACGAAGTTTAGTGTTACAACACGAGCAAAGGTTTCGCTCAACGGATCAGATCAAAGAGCAAGCTAAAAGTAAAACGCAGCAGTAAGACCAAACAGTAAAACCAAACAGTAAAATCCAACAATAAACAATAAGACCAAACAGTAAACAGTAAACAGTAAGACTAAAACCCAGCAGTAAAACCCAACAGTAAAACCCAACAGTAAAACCCAACAGTAAAACCCAACAGTAAAACCCAACAGTAAAACCCAACAGTTTATCCAAAAAAGAGGGAGTTCCAGCTGCCATAACGTAGCTTTTGGAATTCTCTCTTTTTTGTGATGCCGGATTAATCTTGACACGATCTAATATATTTGTATATAATTGGAATAGACCGACGGTCGGTCGATAGAATGGAGGACGTTTCAGATGAGAATTTCCAAAGAAGCGGAAGAACGTAGAAATGAAATATTGGATACAGCAGAAATGCTGTTTTTTACGAAAGGGTATACCAAAACGACAGTGAATGATGTCTTGCAGGCTGTAGGTATTGCGAAGGGAACCTTCTACTATTATTTTAAATCGAAGGAAGAGGTCATGGATGCTGTAGTGCTGCGATTTATTGATGTTGGTGTAGCAACCGCTAAGCAAATTGCTGCAGATCCTAAGCTGACCGTTCATGAAAAGCTGCTGCAAATCATTATGGCGCAAAAGCCGGATACGGACAGAAAAAGCCAAATGATTGAGCAGTTCCATCAGGCTGATAATGCACAGCTGCACCAGAAAAGCTTGGTGGAAACCATTTTGCGGCTAACTCCTGTTTTGACGGAGGTCATTGAGCAGGGCATAGAGGAGGGACTGTTTCACAATCCGTATCCCCGGGAGACGATGGAATTTCTATTGATCACCTCTCAATTTCTTTTTGATGAAGGTATATTCAAGTGGCAGCCTGAGGAAATCATCCAGAAGATAAGAGCTTTTATCTATACGATGGAAATTACGCTAGGGGCGGAGAAAGGTAGCTTCGACTATGTGTTTCAAATGTTTGAGTAGGGGAGAGGGAATATTCTGAACAACAAATCCTTCGGAAATTTTATGATCATTTGGATGGGGGAGTGGATATCCAGTATTGGCAGCGGGTTGACGGCTTTCACCTTAGGGGTTTATGTGTTCCAGATGACGCAGACTGCCTCTAGCGTGGCACTTTTAACCTTATGTGCTTTTCTCCCTTCCATTGTGCTTAGTCCTTTTGGCGGCGTGTTAGCGGATCGGTTTGATCGTCGATTGATGATGATAGCAGGGGATTTGTTATCTGCTTTTGGACTAGTATATGTTCTCATCATCATGCTGCTGGGTGAACCTCATTTATGGCAGATTTGTCTAGGCGTGACGTTTAGTTCGATTTTTGTATCCTTGCTTGAACCTGCCTACAAGGCTACCATTACAGATTTATTAACAGAGAAGCAATTTGCCAAGGCCAGTGGTTTAGTTCAGCTTGCTGCGTCCTCAAAATATCTTCTTTCCCCTATCCTTGCCGGGATTTTGCTTAGCTTTATGGATATAACAACTATCCTGCTTATAGATATCTCAACCTTTCTAGTTACAGTTCTTGCAGTGATGGCTGTTCGCAGGAATCTACAGACTGAACACAGAGTCCCAACGAATCAGTCGTTTGTAAAAGATTTGAAGGAGGGCTGGGATGCTCTTATTTACACGAAAGGTGTACTGCAGCTTACGATCATTTTGTCTGTCGTTACTTTTTATGTGGGTTTTCTCCAAACCTTATATACGCCTATGCTTCTACCCTTTACGGATACGAAAACTCTAGGCACGGTATTGTCTGTAAGTGCTATAGGGATGTTGCTCGGCAGTCTGATTATTGGAGTTTTTAGCATCGATCGTAAATATATCAAAGTATTAGCGCTCGGCCTAGGATTCGCCGGACTGTTTTTTTCTTTGGTGGGACTGACCACGAATGTTGCTTTTATTACAGCTGCTGGCTTTTTATTTTTTGCAACGTTGCCTTTTGTTAATACCAGTGCTGACGTTATGATTCGCAACCATATCCCAAATGACACACAGGGGCGGGCATGGGGGATCATTGGCATTTTATCACAACTTGGTTATGTGGCTGCGTATGCTTTTGCTGGCATATTGGCTGATCAAGTGTTTAATCCTCTTTTACGAGAGGGAGGTCTGCTTACTTCATCAGTAGGTAAGGTGATAGGCACAGGGGAAGGACGGGGAATCGGCTTATTATTTATCATCTCTGGTTTGCTCATCATTATTATGGCATTTGTGATCCCCCGAATGAAATCAATCCGTAACCTTGAACGTGGATAATTGAATTCTGTATTAGAGAGGAGAAGGCCCGTCAATGCTGCTACGAATTGTAAAAAGAGACCTTCAACGCAATAAAATCATTACCTTCGGATTATTTGTGTTTATCATGTTATCGGCTTTGCTTGTTGCTTCTGCGTCGCAAGTGATTATGGAATTGTCGGGGTCCTTGAATCAGCTATTGATTAAATCCAAAGCCCCTCATTTCGTGCAGATGCACGCAGGACAAATCGACAGCTCAGCAATCGAGAGCTTTACAGCTACTAATCCACTGGTGAAAGATCAACAAACCGTAGAGATGCTTAACTTGGATGGATCTAACGTTTATCTAGGCAGTAACCAAGGCTCGGAAGCAAACAGCGTGATGGATATCGGCTTTGTAGAGCAGAATCCTTCGTTTGATTTGCTGCTGAATTTAGAGAACAAGGTGATTGAGGTATCGGCAGGAGAAATCGCTGTCCCCATTTATTATATGAAGCAAAAGAATCTGAAAATCGGCGACGTAGTTAGCGTTTTAGGTGAACAGTTCGATAAAAAGTTTGTGATTACTGATTTTGTAAGGGATGTCCAAATGAATCCAGCCATGGTCAGCTCCAAACGTTTTGTCGTAAACGCTGCTGACTTTACAGCGCTTAAACAAAAGCTCGGCGAACCTGAATACCTGATTGAATTTCAGCTTACGGATCTATCCAAGCTCAATGATTTCCGCAATGAGTATCAATCCTCAAATCTGCCCAATAAAGGCCCCTCTATTGACTATCCTTTATTTAAAACGCTGAATGCACTGACGGATGGGATTATCGCAGTTGTTATTATTTTGGTAAGTGTTCTGCTGATGCTGATTGCTATTTTATGTCTCAGATTTACGATGATCGCTACCTTGGAAGAGGATTACAGAGAGATAGGTGTCATGAAAGCGATTGGGATCACGCAGCAAGATATTCGCAGCATTTATTTAGCAAAATATATCGTGATGGCAGCCGTCGCCTCTGTATGTGGATATTTACTATCTTTAGGTGTGGTGCGTTTGTTTACAGCCAATATTACTTTGTATTTGGGCGTTGCTCCTGCCAGTATACTTCAATATTTTGTTCCTGTCCTGGCGGTAGGTTTGATCTTTGGAGTTGTTGTATTCTTTTGCCGGATGATTCTTAGACGCTTTAATCGCATCACGGTTGTAGAAGCTTTACGGTCAGGTACGAGGGGTGAAGCAAGGATTAACACAAGCAGATTTTCACTTAGTAAGCGTAAATTTGTTAACGTGAATGCTTTTCTCGGGGTAAAAGATGTTTACGGGCGCTTCACCATGTACGGATTATTGTTCTTCGTATTTGTGATCAGTTTGTTTATCGTTCTAGTGCCAGTGAATATATTGAATACCCTTCAGTCTCCCCGGTTTGTTTCTTATATGGGCGTCGGTCAGAGCGATATTCGTATAGATTTGCAGCAATCGAACCAAATAGAGAAGCGTTTTAATGAGATGATAACCAAGCTTGAAAATGACCCGGACATCTCTAAATTATCTCCACTGATTACTTCTAGATTTAAGGTATTAGGTAGTGATGGTGTATGGGAATCGCTAAATGTTGAAACCGGTGACTTTACTATTTTTCCGCTCTCGTATGTTAATGGAGGAACTCCTAGCAGTGCAAGTGAGATCGCTCTTTCTGACCTGAACGCCAAGGAACTGAATAAAAAGGTGGGGGATACCGTTTTTTTAGAGGTTGCTGGGGTGGCAAAAAAATTGACTGTTAGCGGGATCTATCAGGATATAACTAATGGTGGCCGAACCGCAAAAGCGCAATTGCCATATGATCCGAAGACGGTTCTCTGGTATGTAGTAGCTTTGGATGTGAACCCGGGAATTTCCGTCCAGGCAAAAATGGATCAGTACACCAATTTATTTTATCCAGCAAAAATCACTCATCTGCAAAGCTATTTAGCTCAAACATTAGGAAATACAATTCGCCAATTGAAGCTAGTTACAGGCTTATCCATCGTTATCGCATTTTCGATTTCGGTATTGATTACCTCTTTATTTCTGAAAATGCTGCTTGCCAAGGATTCTTCGCAAACCGCTATTTTGAGAAGTGTTGGCTTTACGTTAGGAGATATTCGTAGGCAGTATCTGGTAAGGATGCTGATAATATCAGGGCTGGGCGTCATTCTTGGTACTTTTGCGGCTAACACTCTCGGGCAAAAAATTGCTCAAATGCTAGGCTCTTTTATGGGTGCTTCTAAGATACAGTTTGTAATCAATCCGGCGGTAGCCTATCTTATTCTTCCGCTACTTTTCATGCTGATTGTAGCGCTCACCACCGTAACAAGCACGATCTCAATGAGAAAATCCAGTATAGCCAAACTAATTGTCGAATGATAGGAGGTGGCAGAATGTTCATATTAGAGACGAAGGGGTTAAAAAAAAGTTATTCAACAGGGCAAGGAACTCCGCAGTCGATATTAAAGGATGTTCAGCTTCAGGTGTCACAGGGGGAATTCATAGCTGTCATGGGACCTTCTGGTTCAGGAAAATCAACATTGCTGTATACGATCAGCGGGATGGATAAGTTGACAGCGGGAAGTGTTATTTTTAAAGGGCAGGAGATCAGCGGAGTTTCAGAGAACGAATTAGCCGGACTGCGCTTAAAGCATATGGGCTTTATTTTTCAGCAAATGCATCTGTTAAAAAACTTGAATATCCGCGACAATATCATCCTGTCTGCTTATCGGGCGAGAACCAGCAGCCGTAGAACTATCAATAAAAGAGCAGCCGAGTTAATGAACAAAACAGGAATTGCTACGCTGGCTGAACGTGATATTACACAGGTGTCAGGAGGACAATTGCAAAGAGCAGCAATCTGCAGAGCACTCATTAATCAGCCAGATATATTGTTTGGCGATGAGCCAACCGGGGCGCTTAACTCAAAAGCAGCTAGTGAAATCATGGACATATTAGCAGATATTAATCAATCAGGAACAACGCTTATAATCGCCACACATGATGCCAAAGTCGCTGCTCAAGCTGAGCGTGTCTTATATATGCTAGATGGCAGCATTGCAGCTGAGCAACGGCTTGGAAAATATAATCGCGTAGATGGTGAATTGAAAAGGCGGGAGGAGAAGCTTGCGGCCTGGCTATTAAAGCTGGGATTCTGATTGGGGATCTAGGATCATACCCATAACGTTTCTCATACACTATCCAGAAAGGAGTTATGAACCTTATGGATAGAAACTGCAAACTAAGCAATGTGACACAAGCTTATCTGAATGCTTATTATAATATTCTAAATACCATGATTAGAAGAATGACATGTGTTCCGCTATCGTGTAGTATATCAGACACCTTTATTCAACAGATGATACCGCATCATATCGCAGCTATTGAGATGTCTCGTAATATTCTTAAATACACGACCAATCTTGAAATACAGCGTATTGCTACAAGTATCATTTCAGCACAAACCAAAAGTATCTCCAATATGCAAGCTATCCAGTGCAAATGTAGAATGCTGACGAATACAGATTTTGAACGATCTCAATACATGAAGAAATTCGAGCAAATAACGCAAACGATGTTCTCAGAAATGGGATCGGCAACTGTAACCAACGGAGTGAATGCGAATTTTGTACGAGAGATGATACCCCATCATGAGGGCGCTGTACGAATGTCAAACAACGTTTTACAGTTTAATATCTGCCCAGCACTAAAACCTATTTTATATGCAATAATAACCACTCAATGCGAAGGCATTAAACAATTAAAAAAACTATTAACGCACCTCGATCATTGCTGATATAAACCGAACAAAAAAGCAATTGCCCCGGCACATCCGGATAACTGCAATTGCTTTTTTATTCACTTACTAATTCTTTAGAAAGCTTACGGCACTACGTAGATATTGGGTTTAGACACAGTGGGCATACCGTTGCCTAGGAAAAATCCTGTGTGCGGAGGTTGATTGTAAGCTGTATTCTGCCAGGCAATGCTCAACCGATATACTGGATCATGCATTAAGGTATATATTTTATTAGTGGTGATGTTCGTAGTTGTATAGATTCGTAGAGCCGAGTTATCGGACTTTCTCCAGATAGCCTCTTCGCGCCAGTCTCCAAGCAGGTCGGCCTGTAGGCTTGGCGTTGCTTTGGTACTATTGTTGGATGCTACGCTCGCTCCGGTTAATAAATTGGTAACGGAGTTGCTTGCAGGGTTCCATTTATCAATCTTGACACCATCCAGCAGTTCGCGGGACAAGTCGCCATCCCACCAAATTCCAAAATTCACAGAAGGCATTGTGCTGCTTATTTTGGTGCCTGTAATGGAGTAGAGGCCAACGCCGTGAGCCCATACCTCTTCCCCGGGATAATTGGGATCAATATCGGCAGCCATCCCCCGGCCGGTATCTTTTCCCGTGTATACACCCCATAAGACCGTCCCGTTTGCAGCATCCCATACCGCAGCGCCATAGGGAGAACTAGTATTTTCCATGACTTTAAAAACTTCGAGACCGGGGCGGTTCGGATTTAAATCGCCTACATGCAGCGCGTCTCCATGACCCAGCCCTGTATTGTATAAGGTCGCACCGTTATTATCAATGGTTAAGGCACCATAAATGATCTCATCCTTACCATCGTTATCCACATCGGCTACACTTAAGCTATGATTACCTTGACCGGCGGTTCCAGCATTGGTGGAGCTATTGCTATCAAAGGTCCATTTACGAGTCAAAGCACTGCCATTCCAGTCAAAAGCTACAACGACTGTGCGTGTATAATAACCACGTGCCATAATGATGCTTGGATGTACTCCATCCAGATAGGCTACTCCTGCTAAAAAGCGGTCTACTCGATTGCCGTAATTGTCACCCCAACTGGATACCGTTCCTCTGGCAGGAACATAATCAATTGTGGTTAAGGCTTTCCCCGTTTGTCCGGAAAATACACTCAGATATTCAGGTCCGGTCAGGATATATCCACTGGAATTGCGATAATCTGCACTTACGTTTCCAATGGTTACGCCAACTCCGTCAACCGTACCGTCTGCTGTTTTGCAGACTACTTCGGCTTTACCATCACCATTGAAATCATAGACTAGAAATTGAGTATAATGTGCGCCAGCCCGAATATTTTTGCCCAGATCAATTCGCCATAGCCGAGTTCCATTCAGCTTATAGGCATCCAGATAGACGTTGCCAGTATAGCCACTTTGCGAGTTGTCTTTGGAATTGGAAGGATCCCACTTCAATACGATTTCATATTCCCCGTCACCGTCTAAGTCACCCACGCTGGCATCATTGGCACTATAGGTATAACTTACGCCATCTGGCGTAGTGCCGCCAGCCGGAATTTGAATTGGAACGTCCAAATAATTGTTGGCCCATACATTTGCTGCTGGAGAATCAGATTGCTCAATACCGCCAACGATTGCTCGAACTGTATAGCTAGACGAAGCTGTGCCGGCGTTATCCTGATAATTCGTGCTGTCCGTGATTGGGGTAACGTTTACTTTTGTGCCATTGCGGTATAAATTAAAAGAAACCGACAGTTCTTCTGTTCCGAGTAGCCGCCAGCTCACAAATACACCGCTGGATACCTTGACTGCTACTAGTCCCCGACTTAGCTTTTCCGCTTGCCGGGCAGCTGCTGCCGAAACAGAGGAAAGAGAGCCAAAAGCTGCCGTCCCTAACGTAAAGACTAAAAACCAAATGATTACAAGATATCCTGACTGATGTAACCGCTTACTCATTAACGAAGCCTCCTTTTCATTTTTGGTTCACGAGGGTTACACAGGATGTCATAGTGAACAGTACATAATATTTCATAAAGACAAAAATATGTTTTAAATTTACTTGAACCATTTTAAATGAGTACGACTTTACTCACACAGAAAGGAATACATAACATGGAAAATATAAGCTATAATTTAAAATTCGCTACACTTTGTGCCAAATATAATCTGGGTCTGTTGATGAATGAACCTGAACCGATAACAGGTGGACTCTTGCACAGAATGTATCGCCTGCAAACGGATAAAGCGCAATACGCAGTAAAGGCCTTAAATCCTCAAATTATGCAACGAGATACAGCCATGTCTAATTATATTTTTTCTGAAATGGTTGCGAATCTGGCTTATCAAAAGGGGATCCATGCTGTTCCGGCAATCGTATCTAATGGCAGTAGTATGCACGAGGTTGAGGGGCAATTTTATTTATTGTTTCCATGGGTTCAGGGGAAGGCATTACCTTTAGGTGAAATAGATTTAGATTGTTGTAAAAAGATTGGGGCAATTCTTGCGCAGCTCCACATCATCGATTTCTCACAGGGAACGGATGATCATCACTTTGAAACGCTTATAGCGTCTAATGCTGCAGTTGCCAATTGGAAAGAGCTTGCTCTCAAAGGAGAGCAGCAGCGTGCAGAATGGTCAAGCTTGCTGGCAGATCACCTGCATAAGATAGAGAATTGGGAGGCATTGATTCATTCTTCAGCGAGTCTATTGACGAATCATTATGTTATCAGCCATCGGGATTTAGACCCCAAAAATGTCTTGTGGGATGAGCGGCAAGCTCCAATAATAATCGATTGGGAAGCAGCAGGACCTATTCATCCGACGTTAGAGCTGATAGATGTAGCTTTATATTGGTCAGGTTCTGAATCGGGAGATTTAAGCAAAAAGGCATTCTCAAATTTGATTAACAGCTATCTGGAGCATGGCGGAGAGATTTATGCGGATTGGCAGGTTGTGCTCAACTATGGCTTTTTGGGAAAATTAGAATGGTTAGCTTACAATATCAGACGTTCGCTAGGACTGGAGAGCTCGGATGACGCAGAACGGGAGCTGGGTACTTGTGAGGTAATCCGTACGATTAATGCATTACAGAACTATGCAGATTTTATTCCACAATGTTTATTATGGTTGGGAGATTTAGATAACCGTCACTACCTTTGGTGAGGATCATTTAGCAGGCCAACCTGCCAGGGAGTTTTATCGGAAATTAGGATTTAGTCCTTTGCAGGAATATGTTCCCGATGGACCGGATGGGGGTTCACGCCAAAAGTTTAAACTGACTGTAAGTTAAAAAGGAGGACTTATGAAGAAGTTTATAGTTATATCTGGCGTCTCGCTATTTTTACTGGCGATTTCTTTTAACCCATTGTTCAACTATATACGTGAGTATATAATTTCTGATCAAATAAATCAGCGTTATGAGATAAAGCATGCTGAAAAAGAATATAACCCAATAAACGTACAAGAGATAACGGTTGCTCATAAGAATATTAAAATCAGGGAAGAAAAAACAGGCAGGAAAGCAGATATGACTCCATGGGATGAAGAGGAGAAGGCCCCGCCTGGTGTTATTGTCAAAGTTCAGTTCTTATTAAATGATCAAAAAATCTCCACCCCTGATGAAATATGGCTATCCAATCGGGACAGAGGCAGCAGATATTTTTCGTGGATAGATATTCTCACAGTAAAGGACCGAAAGACTGGTGAGGAACAAGTAAGTATAGTCCAAAGACTGACCGATGATAGTCAACCCATGGAAACAAGAAAATGGAAAATCATCACGATTGCACAAAACGGAGATGTAGACGAAGAGGTTCTCAGCTATGCGCAAAGAAGCAACAATCATTTAGGTGTCAAGCTAATCGAGTTCTCCGGTACCTCCCTTATAGGTATGGGGTATTATTCAGATGTTACTAAGGCCTATCCTAGTATTTTCTTCCCACTCCTATTTCCGTTTCTAACTGGAATAGCGGGTCTCCTGTTATTGATTTTTCTGGTTGTTCTATTACTGTTTGAGCTTCATCTTAGACGCGTTATTAGAAAAAGAGGGAGATAAAGAACACAGGATACATTCTGAAATTACTTGTAGTTTCGAATTACCTTTAATTTAGTGATAGTTGATAAGGCAAACAGCAGCAGTAAGACTCCGATTGAACCCATGACAGGACCAGGGCTGAAGAGATCAGACAAGAACGAGACAGCAGTAAGACCAATGGATGGGGCTACACTCATGATAGAACCTAATACACCGAACACCCTACCCTGGATGTCTTCTGAAACTTCCAGCCTAAGGATTGTATTAATCAGCAACGTGGAGAATGAGAACATGAAGCCAATCACAAGAATGATAGGAATGGCAATCGCAGCGGAAGTGACGAATGATAACAGGAGGTACAGGGGACCGAGACATAGCAGTCCAGTCATAATAAGGAAACCTCTGTTTTTCAATTTGGAGCCAAGCAGCAAGATCAGTCCGGACCCGATCATATAACCAAGTGGAATACAGGCTTCAATAAGTCCAAACTGAAAGGGAGTGGAATCCCACACTTTGACGGCCATAACCTGCGTCAACATCAGGGAGGGGACAAAAAATAAGGTTAAGGTAGGAAGCATAATCATAACGGCGCGTGCGAAAGGATACCTCCTAATATAGCGAATTCCATCAACCAGATCCTGTGTGAATTTCCGTTCTTTCTTGGGTGCGTTATTTAATTGAGTTGGCAAAGGAAGGGAGCGAACTGCTAAAACGAGCAGAAAGGAGAGGAAAAATGTAGCTCCATCAAATAAAATAGCGTCGGCTGCTCCAAAACTCGCTACGAAAATCCCACCGGCTGAATAACCAATAGTCCGGCAGATGTTTTCAGACAAGTTCAACAATCCTACCGCTTTTTGTAGATGTTCTTTACCAACAACAGTAGTGATAGAAGCTTGGTATGCCGGGGACTGGAATAAAGCTGAAACGGTCGTAAGACCCGTCAGTATAGCGACTATAATGAACGATGTAGAGGGCAGGGAAATGGCTAAAGCAAGTGTCACTACGAGTCCGCAACTTATCAGATCGGTGATCAGCATGAGGGTTCGACGATTGACCCTATCCGCAAAAGTTCCCCCTATCGATCCAAGTAAAGAACTGAGCACTAAATTGATTATCGTGATGATGGCAATCATTTTGGCGCTGCCGGTCGTTTGCAGTACCCATAAACTTAAAGCAATACTATGAAAAGTGTTACCGAATAAGGAAATGGAGTACGAACTGAGTAGCAGCAGGAATCTCCGATTTCTCCAAAGAGAGGGATGAGCTTGAACAGCAGGGGGAACTTGTTTCACTAATACAGGACCAGACATAAGTTATGCTCCCTTCAACTTAAACGCTTAAGTGAATAGACAAAAAAATTATTCTACAAAATAACAATTATTTTCTTGTGCGGAGTAGTCAGAATGATGCAATAATTTGTCCATTAGTTCAAATGCAGTAGCCGCTTTATCCCCTGTGAAAATGAATTTATGAACGTCATCGCCTAATATTTCCGGACAATTGCAGGTGCAAAGAACAGAGAGTTGTTCGAACCTCCCGTTTTTTTCAACGTAACTTCCAATAAACTCATTAATGACAATGGCCTCTTTATAGCCCCCCTCCTGTAAGAATGTATTTAATTCCTCCAAATTGACAACGGTAAATATCGCTTCTTCAGGTAATGGAATACTGTCCTGAATAAAGCGGGTGAGGAAAGAGTTATTGAAGCTCTCCATAATTAAACATACCTGTGAAAGGTCCTGTGGTTTTACCTTTTGTAGAGCTGCTCGATAGTTGAAAAGGACCTGCTTAAAGAGTTTATCTTCAATCATGCTGTCGATCAGAATCAAAGGAATTCCTTCTACAAAATGCTTGGAGATCGAATAAAAGGCTTCCTCGCGCACATCGATTAGAAATACAGCCTCCAGCTTTCTTTCTACGATAATATCCAAAGAAGGCTGATCAACATCAAGTGAATATAGCAGCGTATGGTAACCAGCATTTGTTAACCGTTGTTCCAAGGCATGTATAAATGAGAACTGGGCATGGAGCTTCCAGTGTGGTGTATGGGCTGAGGTGTTAACAAGCACACCTACCAATCCTGTTTTCTGATTCGCAAGTGAACGTGCCGCCAGATTGGGTATGTAGTGTAGTTCCTCGGCAAGCTGAAGAATCTGCTGGCGCGTTTTCTCAGGAATGGTTTGGTTGCCGACACGATTCAGAACATAGCTCACTGTTGCGACGGAGACATTGGCACGAAGTGCGATGTCCTTCATGGTTGTCTTTTTCACCAGTAAATAGCTCCCTTATCCTTGTGATATTTTCTAAAGATTAACATTCTGATCCCAAAGCGTCAATGGGAAGTGAGTGTGCAGTTAGATGACCCTGCTAGGTTCTAGAAATGGAAGAATTACGGTGAAATTAATCTATCGGAATCAATAGATTCCATGTTATTCTAGTTAATAAAAATAATAGAAATAGGGGAAGTGTCGATGAAAAAATTGCTCCATGTTCTCTTTGTTTTAGTATTACTAATAGGTTTAAATGTAAGTGAAGGGAACACTGCATCTGCTGTACAGGCTAAACAGGTGTTGCGTATTGGTTTTGATTATATTCCTGTAGATCTAGATCCTGCCTCTTCCACAGATAGTAGTACGACTACGGTCATTAAAGGGATATTTGAGGGATTGGTGCGTTTGAATGATGCGGGAGAGGCGGTTCCCGGGATAGCCAAGTCGTGGACAGTCTCCAAGGATGGGAAAACATACACGTTCTCCTTGCGGCCGAGCGCAAAATGGAGTAATCAGCAGCAGGTTAAGGCTTCAGATTTTGAGTATGCATGGAAACAAGCGCTTGCACCTCAGTCTATGAATAGCTATGCATTCAAAATGTTCATAATTGCTAACGCAGAGAATTATCATAAAGGGAAGCTAAAGGAGTCTTCGAAAGTGGGTGTGAAAGCGTTAAATAACGATACACTCCAAGTGACTTTGAATGAAAAAACTTCACATTTCCCGCAGCTTCTCGCGGAAAGTATTTACATGCCAATTAATGCGCAAGTCGCGAAAGCAGATAAGAATTGGGCGTACAATATTAAAACTATGGTTACTAATGGCCCTTTTAAACTGCAACAGTGGGATGAAAATTCGATTCATCTAATTAAAAATCCAAACTATTATGCGGCGCAAGAAATTCGTTTCTCAGAGGTGCATCTACTTCGGCCTAAAGCTGGAACACCTTCGCCAACTATGGCCTACTTAAACAATGAAGTTGACTGGGTAGGGGCAAAAGATGAGCTGATAGATAAGGCTTCTTTAAATTCTGTATTCCCTCAGGAGTTATATGCTTTGCCGTATGCTTCTACATATTATTATCAGTTCAATCTAAGCAAAGCACCTTTCAAAAATCTGAAGATACGTAAAGCATTAGCCATGGCAGCTAACCGAGAATCTATCGGCTATGGTACACCTGCTTACGGTTTTATTCCTCGGAGTATTCGTGGTTCCAAGTTGAATTTTAGATCAGAGATTATTGATACACGGTATTTCAAAGAGGATGTAATACAGGCTAAGAAATTACTTCAGGAAGGTTTGAAGGAAGAGGGCTTAACTCAGCTTCCTAGTTTTTCGATTATTATAAATGAAGGTCATGAAGAAATTGCAGAAGCCGTTATTAACAGCTGGAACAAAAATCTGGGCATTACAGTAGGCTTTGAGGTTCAACCCTGGGAAGATCTGCTTGATAATCGTCTTAAGCTGAATTATACAATGGCAAAAGCGGCTTGGGCAGCCGACTATAACGATCCATCGACTTTTTTAGATTATTTCACATCTTGGAGCAGCGATAATGATTCGGGCTGGAGCAGTGCACTTTATGATAGTTATATTAAACAAGCTAGGCTTACATTAGACACTAGCGAACGAAACAAGCTTTATGCAAAAGCTGAAAAAATGCTCATTGACCAAATGGTCATCCTTCCGCTGTATTATTTTTATGCTGATGTTTTGCATAAACCTAACATTAAAAAAGTAAGTGTAGAGTATGATGGTTCCATATCTTTTTCAAGAGGGTATTTAATCTAAAAAATTATAGTAATAAAGACTATGAGGATACTTCCGCAGTTATTGGGAGTGTCCTTTTTGTATGGAATTAATCACCTTTGTGAAACCGCTTCAGATAACGACACAATATTGTGAAAATTTTCACCTGTTTATTAAAAATTTTAATATATAATTAATTTATAATCAAAAACAAGGGGGATTTAAAATGAAGTTATTTAAAATGATGTTAGTAGCAGGCGTCTCGGTTGCAGTCTTGTCTGGTTGTGGTGCGAATAATAATAATGCAACTAATTCAGCGGCTACTACGGCTCCAGCTACAGAGCAAACGGATGCAGTTACTACAGCTTCAATCGTAAATCAAGCAGATGCGTTTACCAAGGCTGTAAGTAAAGATGGAAACTGGATTATTGCCATTCTAAATGATGTGACCATTGCCCAAGATGTTGTTGTTGAAGGCGAATTCCATGATAAAGGGGCCGCAGACGGCGACATCTACCGTAAGATTGCTCTTTATGCCCAAGACGCTGATCACAAAGTTACTGCCAATTACACACTCACTGTACCTAAGTTAACCGTACAAAGTGAAAATTTGCGAGTTCAAGGCGGAACCATTAAAGGTGATGTTTATGTAGAAGCGAACGGATTTAACCTGCATGAAACCTCGACTATTGATGGAAATCTTTACTTCGCAAACGAAGATGTGAAAGCAACTGCAGGGATTGAAGGTAAAGTGACTGGGGCAACTGAAGTTAAATAAGTTAGTGATGATTTCGATTAGGTAGAAGTAGAAGGACTAAATAGATAGAATTATCCGGATAGGATAGGCAAAAGGAATCAGTAATGAATGGGCTGACTCATAATGGACTACACCCCATCTAGTTACCATATGAGAGCCAACGGCTTCGAAGTAACAAGTAATGGAGTATTGAAGCAGTGAATTATTGGAGTATGAAGTAATGGAGTATGAAGTAATGGAGTATGAAACATTGAAGTGTACAGTAGATGGTTTTAACTGTATTTTGTACAACTAAAATGCTCAAAACGCCCGGCCAATGAAAATAGCTGTATTTTGTACATCTATTTTACTGATTTAATACTCTATAGGCTATTTCTCTAGTTTTTAATTGTATAGAATACACTTAAAGTTAGAATTAGCCCTTGTGGATTATAGATTGCAGTTATCTTACAGATATATCAAGATAGTGCGCTACAACGGAGTGGTTATCCGAAAGCTACGAATGATTAAGCTTAGCTCATAACCTATCAAGCAAATCACAACAGACCCAAAACACCAGTCAGCGAACCTCCAATAACGGAGAATTGCTGCCTGGTTGTTTTTTTGTGGATGATGAATATATGAACTATTGTTGATTTTCTTCCTATTGACTTATAATATTACTACCACTACTAGGAGGAACACATATGTCTAAGGAGTATTCGCGCACATATATTGAGAGCGTAAAGCTTGAAATGTTAAATAGGTTGGGATTAAAGCAGGTGTTCTTCAAGGAGCAAATAGGGGACAGCCTAATTTTTGAAGCTGTGGGCTTTGATAAAGGGGCAAAACACCGCTTTTGCGTTAGACCAAAGACGAAAACGATTGATGAATTCATTTCAGGCAAATGGATGAAGGTCCGCAGTTTTATAATCAAAAGTGTGGATATTTAATGTTGAACGCTAAAAAGGTAGCCCCGTTAATCGGAGTTACCTTTTTATTTTTTGACCCATAGTCATTGATAATGTGAAGTATCTCCATACAGATCGATGGTTGTATTGTTATCAGTTAGGGTTACTTTACATAATGCAGTAGAGAGAATATCCGGTAACTCCCCTATTTCCTGCAATGATTTATTGAGAAAATAAGCCATAATGACTTTTAAAGTCATCCGATGGGTGACGATGAGCACTTCTAGCCCTACGTTATCGTTTATGATGCGCTCCATTGTCGGCACTACTCTTTGTTCAAGCTGCTTGTAAGTTTCACCTGAGGTTAGAGGAATATATAGATCGGGTCTGGTGAAAAAATGGGAATATTGTAAAGGGGATTCTAGTTGTATCTGATCCGTATTCATTCCTTCCCAGCTCCCCATGTTAATTTCCATTAAAGAAACTTGCTGATGAATAGGTAAACTCCGCTTTCCCCGTAAAATCTGTGCAGTATGCAATGCTCTTGGACTAGTACTAGAATAAATTGCGCCTAAGTTTTCTACTTGCAAACGATCTCTCAACCATTCCGCCTGCTGTTCGCCCAAGGCTGTAAGCGCAGAATTTTGATGGCCTTGCATTCGTTTTTGTAAATTCCATTCTGTTTGCCCGTGGCGGGTTAAGTATAATACTGTCTTTGTCATTAACAAAACCTCCCTTATGAATAGTTGTAAGTATAAAAGAAATAAATATAAATAAACAATATATAATAGTTAACATCCATAATGTATAGTTATAGTAAAATGACTGAGGATAAGCGGCGAATACAGATATTATTTTATGAAGTGAGGAAGAGATCACGATGAACTATCATGTATTAAAATTGTTTTATTACGTTGCGATCACAGGTAGTGTGACCAAAGCCTCTGAACGTTTGCATATCAGTCAACCCGCTATATCAGCGCAAATCCGTAAGTTTGAACGGGAGAATCATATTTTATTATTTGAAATTAAAGGAAAGAGGATGGTGCCCACCCCTTTAGGAAAAAGGTTAATCGAACCTCTTGAGAAGTTTTTTGCCATGGGTGATCAAGTCCAGCAAATCATTGAAGACTATCACAAATTTCCTGAGGGGAATCTGCGGATTGCAGGTAATTATTTGGCGACAAGCATCCTCATTCCCCGGTGGGCGTCATTATTTAAACAATCTTTTCCGGAAGTTAACATTCAGATCACTACTACTAATTCTCATGGAGTCATGGAAAAATTGAATAATTTTGAAGCAGACGTGGCGATTTACAGTGATATGGAGTTTCCTTCGCATAATACAGGAGTGTTCGAACATCGGGAGTTATATAGGGACGAGTATGTATTCGTGGTTTCTTCCCATCATCCTTATGCCAATCAGCAGGTTAGCTTTGAAGAAGTGATGTCTGAAGCATTTATTATGAGAGAAGAGGGCAGTGCAGCCAGAGAGCGGCTTGTCCGGTTGTGTGAAGAAAGAAGTGTACAGCAACCAACGATTGGGCTTCAATTTAATGGAGTGAATGAAGTTATTCAAGCTGTGATTGCCGGTTATGGAATTAGTTATGTATCCGCTTTGTTGGCGAAACCTTATCTTGATCAGGGAACATTAGCTAATGTAGCAGTAGAAAATGTAGTCTCCAAGCATTCGATATGGATGGGTTACAGAAAGAAGGAACTTCAAGAAAGCTATATGCAGTCGTTTATTACGCTCGTTATGAAACAATTAAGTTTAAAATAATATTAGGAAATTAAAGATAAGCTTATGGTAAACTATGGATAAAAGTTAGGAGGGGTCATAATGGATCAAATCATATTCAAACAACTTAAGTTTGTGCGTAGTGTTACTGTGCGTGCTGTCGAGGGACTATCTGAGGAAATTTTAGATAGTATTCCAGAAGGTTTTAATAACAATATCCGCTGGAACTTGGGACATATTTATTTGGTGCAAGAGAAGTTTGCCTTTCATTCTGCTAGGGAGCTTATGCAATTGCCGGCAAGCTTTGAACGCTTATTTGCGAAAGGGACTAAACCAGCCGAGTGGAATGAGGAACCGCCAACGCTTGAAGTTTTACTTGAGATGCTTACGGAGCAACCCAAACGGATCCAGGAAGCTTTTCACAATCGCTTAAGTGAGCAAGTAACCCCTCTTACAACAGGAAGTGGATTAACCTTAAATTCAATCGGTGAATTCATAAATTTCACACTTTACCATGAAGGTATGCACTTCAATACAATAAAATTATTAAATCGCTTTGCAGATAAATAAATTCAAATAACAAAAGATATCGATATATAATTGGTATCTTTTGTTAGCTTTATGATCAAAAAAAAGATTTGTAAATGAAAAGGTTATGTGATAATCTAATTTATGTAATACATGTAACCGGTTACACATTGGGGGATGAATTAAAGAATGATGACGATCAAAGATGTCGCAAAAATAGCTGGAGTTTCGGTAGCAACAGTCTCACGGGTTATAAATGAATCTGGATATGTGAATATCGATACTCGCAAAAAGGTTGAGGCAGCGATCAAAGAAATGAATTATACCCCTAATGAGGTTGCAAGATCATTGTACAAGCGGAAATCTAAATTAATCGGGCTGCTCTTGCCTGATATTACCAACCCCTTCTTCCCGCAGTTAGCGCGGGGGATAGAGGATCGGATGCAGGAGCAAGGTTATCGGATCATCTTTGGCAATAGTGATGAGAACGAGGACAAAGAGATGGATTATATTCAAACCTTTATCCAAAATAATGTCATTGGCATGATATCGTCAACCAACTTCCCTGAGAGCGACGTTTATTCTAACTTGAAAATTCCGGTCGTATTTCTGGACCGTACTTCTAACGATAGCCCTTCCGTATACGCAGATGGCAAAAAGGGCGGACGTCTTGCAGCACAAGAGATTATCGCACGGGGAAGCAAAAAAATCACAGTAATACAAGGACCGGCGCATATCAAACCTGCACAAGATCGATTTCTTGGGGCGATTGAAGTACTTAATGAAATGGGAATCAGCTATAATGTGATCCAAACTTCATCCTTCTCCCATACAGTAGCAGAACAATGGGCTGTGGAGTTATTTGCTAAATATATAGATACAGATGGCGTAATTGCCAGTAATGATATTGTGGCGACGGCAGTCATTCATGAAGCACATCGTTTAGGTAAAAGAGTGCCGCAGGATCTGCAAATCATCGGATTTGATGATATCCCGCTTAGCAGCTTGTTGTCACCTGCTTTATCCACCATTCGCCAGCCGGCACATGATATGGGTAGAGAAGCCGCGGGTTTACTTATTAAGCTAATTGAGCAAGATAAGGTGGAAGAGAAGATTATTCAACTACCCGTTAGCTTTGTGGAGCGGGAAACTACAAGAAGTAAAGAATAGATGACAACATGAGAAAGGTTGATGAAAATGGCTAAGATTTGTGTAATTGGCAGCTGTTCAATGGATTTAGTAGTGACTTCGAATAAGCGACCTCACGCGGGTGAGACTGTGCTTGGAGAACAATTCTCCACCGTTCCGGGCGGTAAGGGCGCGAACCAAGCAGTCGCTGCAGCCCGTCTTGGAGCAGAAGTTACGATGGTTGGTTGTGTAGGTGATGATTTCTATGGTACCGCTATCATGGATAATCTGAAAAAGAATCGCGTTTTTACCGCCAATGTGGAACCGGTTACACATGCCGAAAGCGGAACAGCTCACATCATTTTAGCGGAAGGCGATAACAGCATTATCGTTGTAAAAGGAGCCAATGATTTAGTTACTCCTGCATTGGTTGAACGGGCACTTGAGAATATTAAAGGCTCTGACATGGTATTAATCCAACAAGAAATTCCGGAAGAAACGGTGTCTTTTGTAAGTGAGATTTGCCACAAATTCAATGTGCCTATGTTGCTTAACCCAGCACCTGCTCGTCCTATCAGTGAAACGATTATAAACAATGCCACCTATTTAACACCCAATGAACATGAATGTGCAATATTATTTCCTGAGATGAGTACTGCTGAAGCTTTACGCAAATATCCCAATAAGTTATTTATAACCGAGGGCAGCAATGGTGTGCGTTATTACGATGGTAAACAGGAAGTTTTAGTTCCCACCTATAAAGTAAATGCTATAGATACCACTGGAGCAGGAGATACTTTTAATGCGGCATTTGCTGTTGCTCTAGCTGAAGGCAAGTCTATTCGAACTAGTGTAAAGTTTGCCAATCGCGCGGCTTCTTTATCCGTCACAAAATTTGGTGCCCAAGGTGGCATGCCAACAAGAGTAGAGGTGGAGGTGAGTCTTTAATTATGAAAAAACAAGGAATCTTAAACAGTCATATTTCCAAAGTGCTTACTGATTTAGGCCACACCGATACGATTGTCATTGCTGATATTGGATTACCCGTTCCACCTGGTGTTCCAAAGATTGATTTAGCACTTAAATTGGGAGTTCCCAGCTTTCAAGAGCTTGTCGAAATCATTTCAGAGGATATGGTCATTGAGAAAGTTATCGTAGCAGAGGAATTAGCTGAAAAAAATAAAGATACCTCTGAATACTTGAATGACAAATTTAAGGAAATACCTATAGAGGCGATTTCACATGAACAATTTAAATGGTTAACCCAGCATGCGAAGGTCATCATTCGTACGGGGGAAGCTAAGCCTTATGCAAATTGTATTTTACAAGCCGGGGTCTATTTTTGATAAAAAGGGGGTTCAAAGCGTATGCACATTACGATGAAAGATATTTATAAATCTTTTGGGGCTAACCGTGTGTTGACGGGTGTGGATTTTGAACTGAAGGATGGCGAAGTTCATGCCCTGATGGGAGAAAATGGCGCAGGCAAGTCTACTCTGATGAACATTCTGATTGGACTGCATCAGCGTGATCAAGGGACCATTACTATAGATGGTCAGGAAACATACTTTAATAATCCCAAAGAGGCTGAACGTTATGGGATCGCTTTTATCCATCAGGAGCTGAACGTGTGGCCGGATATGACGGTTCTAGATAATCTGTTTATTGGTAAGGAACGAACCTCCAAACTAGGGATCTTAAATATGAAAGAGATGAAAGCGTTAGCAAATGAACAATTTCGTAAGCTCTCCGTAACGATTCCCTTAAATCAAGAGGCGGGGGAATGTTCGGTAGGTGAGAAACAGATGATTGAGATTGCAAAAGCGCTTATGACTCATGCAAAAGTTATCGTCATGGACGAACCGACAGCGGCATTAACCGAACGGGAAATCCAAAAATTGTTCGAAGTCATAACTTCCCTTAAAAAGGAAGGCGTCTCCATCGTGTATATTTCGCACCGGATGGAAGAGATCTTTACGATATGTGACCGAATAACGGTCATGCGAGATGGGAAAACAGTAGACACGAAGCCCATTCCAGAGACTAACTTCGATGATGTAGTTCGGAAGATGGTAGGGCGTGAATTAACTGACCGGTTTCCTGAGCGTACCTCCAAACCCGGAGAGGTTGTTCTTGAAGTCAAAAATGCCACGAAAAAAGGGCAATTTAAAGATGTTAATTTCTCCGTTCGTTCTGGTGAGATCTTAGGCTTCTCAGGATTAATGGGATCTGGACGAACAGAAATGATGAGAACCTTATTCGGATTGGAATCGTTAGACCGTGGTGAGATTATGGTACGGGGAGAAAAGGTCACGATTCGAAATCCCAATGATGCGATGAAGGTGGGGATAGGATTCGTTACGGAGGATCGGAAAGATGAAGGGTTAGTGCTTGATTTCTCTATTCGAGACAATATGGTCCTTACAAATTTATATAGCTTCGCTCCTAAGGGTGTAATCATTGATAAAAAAGAACAAGAATTTGTAGACATACTTATCAAACGGCTGCACATCAAGACACAGTCTTCCTCCACTTTAGTCCGGAATTTATCCGGGGGGAATCAACAAAAAGTGGTCATCGCTAAATGGATTGGGATTGGCTTAAGTGTGCTTATCCTCGATGAACCTACCCGTGGAGTGGACGTAGGAGCTAAACGGGAGATCTACCAGCTCATGAACGAATTAACGGAACGTGGAGTCGCCATTATCATGGTATCGTCAGAGCTTCCTGAAGTTTTAGGAATGAGCGACCGGATCGTAGTGGTTCATGAAGGGGAAATTAGTGGAGAGCTATCACAACTAGAAGCTACGCAAGAAAAAATCATGACGTTAGCTACAGGGGGGCAATAGTAATGACAACTATCAAAGGTGAGAGAGAAAATAAAGGTTTTCAAATCGGGCAAATTACACAGAAGCTAGGTCCATTACTAGGGCTGATTATTCTAATTGTTATCGTTACGGTGTTGAACCCAAGCTTTATGGAGCCCCTTAATATCCTGAACTTGCTTAGACAAGTTGCCATAAATGCGCTTATCGCTTTTGGGATGACCTTTGTTATTCTAACGGGTGGTATCGATTTATCGGTGGGTTCTATTCTAGCCCTATCCAGTGCCTTCACAGCTAACCTGATGTTGTCAGGTTGGGATCCTGTCTTAGCTATTATTGTAGGTTGTTTAGCGGGTGGTGTGATGGGGATGGTCAATGGACTCATGATTACCAAAGGTAAAATGGCACCATTTATCGCTACGTTGGCGACCATGACGATTTTCCGGGGATTAACTCTTGTATACACAGACGGTAATCCAATCACAGGTCTTGGAGACAGCATGACCTTCCAATTGTTTGGTCGTGGATATTTACTGGGAATACCTGTACCTGCTATAACAATGCTCATCGTCTTCGCAGTCTTATGGGTTGTATTGCACAAAACTCCATTTGGTCGTAAAACCTATGCCATTGGTGGTAATGAAAAAGCATCAATTATTTCAGGGATTAAAGTAGACCGCATTAAAATTATGATCTATTCATTGACCGGTATGTTGTCCGCATTGGCAGGAGCTATCCTGACTTCCAGATTGAACTCAGCACAACCCACAGCAGGCACATCCTATGAGCTGGATGCTATCGCAGCTGTAGTATTAGGCGGTACGAGCTTAACTGGTGGTCGTGGACGTATCGTAGGCACATTGATTGGTGCACTGATTATCGGGATTTTGAACAATGGTTTGAACTTGCTCGGCGTATCCTCTTTTTACCAGATGGTGGTCAAAGGGATCGTTATTGCCATTGCCGTACTCATAGACCGTAAGAAAGCCGTATAAGGGGGATTCCAACATGAAAAAGTTAACTTTGATTCTTACTTCCTTACTATTAATTCTCATGACAGGATGTTCCTTGGAGCCTCCAGAGTGGGCTAAGCCTAGCAGTGGTGGAAGCATGGAGAATATGAAGATTGGATTATCCATATCTACATTGAATAACCCCTTCTTTGTATCCGTTAAAGATGGTGTTTTGGCCGAGGCTAAGAAGCAAGGCTTGGAAGTCCTTGTCATTGATGCCCAAAATGATTCTGCTAAACAAAGTAATGACGTCGAAGATTTGATGCAAAAAGGTGTGAATGCGTTATTGATCAATCCTGTAGATTCATCAGCGATCTCGACGGTAGTGCAAACAGCTAACAGTTTAAATATTCCCGTCGTTACGTTGGACCGTTCCGCAGATCAAGGGGATATCAAAGCTCTAGTTGCCTCTGACAATGTAAAGGGTGGCTCTATGGCGGCAGAATATATTGTAGAGCAGCTTGGGAAAGGTGCAAAGGTCATCGAGCTAGAAGGATCCCCAGGAGCGTCAGCGACTCGGGAACGCGGTAAGGGATTCCATGAAATTGCGGACAGCCAGCTAGATGTCATTGCTAAGCAAACGGCTGATTTCGACCGTACGAAAGGCCTGACCGTTATGGAGAACCTTCTACAAGGAAATCCTGGCGTACAAGCAGTTTTCGCTCATAATGATGAAATGGCGCTAGGTGCCATTGAAGCCATTCAAAGTTCAGGCAAGAATATCCCTGTGATTGGTTTTGATGGAAATGAAGATGCACTTAAATCCATCGAAGCTGGTAAATTAACAGGAACCGTTGCTCAGCAGCCTGAATTAATTGGCCAACTAGCCATTCAAGCCGCTAAGGATGTATTAGAAGGCAAAACCGTAGAAAAGCTGATTGCGGCACCGCTTAAACTAGTTGTTAAAGAGTCAAAATAATAACCATTATAGAAAAAGACTGCGCTCACCGATTTGGCGAGCACAGTCTTTTTTGCTGTACATTGCAGCTTATTCTTCAATAACTCTATCCGGTAGCTGTGTAACATAGCTGTCTGACAAATGGAGCAGCTGTAAGGCACGCTCGAATTCGTCTTCTGTGGATTGCAGAGGTTGATCGCCGTTACCAGATAAAGTATAATGCTGGCCATCCTCGAAGCCACTGCCGGATAAGAAGAGCTCTTCGTTATTTACGAAAGATCCTGTTGGCAAATAATACCGTTGTGGAAGTAAGTTATATGTTGATTGATTCAAGAGATCTTGTCCGAAATGAATATGATCTGTAAGAGAGACACCCAATAAATTAGATACGGTAGGTAAAATATCCACTTGCCCGCCCAGCTGTTCTTTTACACTAGGTGTTGTAATCCCTGTCGCTGACATGATCAACGGAATATTAATCAATTCACGTTCCGAATATTCATGGCCGAGAATCTCTTCCAGTAGGAGATGATCATCCTCTTTTAGAGAGAAGATAGGCAGCCCACGATGATCCCCGTACAATACGATCAAGCTGTTATCCCACACTCCGTTTTGTTTGAGCTCATCAATAAAAAGTCCTAGCGCATAATCAGCATAATTCTGAGCCCGAATATAATCGCCAACAAGCGTTCCTTCGAATCGCACTGGAAGTGTCATTTTGTATTTATCCTCTGGGATGGAGAACGGGTTATGAGATGACATCGAAATTACATGGGAGTAGAAGGGCTGGTCATCCTGATCCATTCTTGCCAGCTCTGCAGCGGTTTTTTCATACAAAACTTCATCAGAAGCGCCATAAAATACTGTGTCTTCTTCCCCGAAGTAAGTTTTATCATAATAACGATTGAATCCCAAAGCACTATAAAGCTCACCACGGTTCCAAAAGTCGACTTCGTTCGTATGGAATGTTGCCGTATCGTAACCTTGTGCTTGCAGCAGCTTGGGTAAGCTTGGAAGCTCTTTAGGAGCGTACATTTGGGTAGCTGGACCATCAGGTGGTACATAAAAAGAAGTGTTTACAATAAACTCTGCGTCAGAAGTGTTGCCTTGTCCAACCTGCTGGTAGAAACGCGGGAAGTAGAAGCTGCTGGCCGCAAGCTTGTTCATATTTGGTGTGATTTCTTGTCCATCAATCTTTAGATTGATTAAGAAGTTCTGGAAAGACTCCATTTGCAGAATGATTAGATTTTTTCCTTTGGCGGCTCCAAATAAAACCGGGTTAGAGATCGCTTGAATTCCTTTGGTTTTATCAATAGTGGATTGCGTAATCTCAGAGACGTCAATTTGTTCTTCCTCTTGATCAGCTAGCAGAGAGTAGGCTTCATAATTAAGAATGCCCATTTGCTCCGCTTTAATCGTTTCGTTCATACTGGCACGGTTTGGAAAAATATTCATTGCACAAATGATGATGGAAATACAGAACAGGACTGCCACCGCTTTACGGTTACTTTTGCGCGACATGGCTTTTTTCCAATCCAGTGCTTTCTGTTTTCTAAACATCACCAAGCTGATGACAATGATATCCACAAAGATAAGCATATATTGAGGACGAAGGACCGAAAATATACTTTTCTTTACGGCTCCCACTTGTTTGACCTGATCTAATACTTGCGAAGTAGCAATGATGCCAAAATGATTATGATATACAATTAATGAGAAAAATAGAGTAGTAATCAACACATTGACAAACATGTAAATTGCAATTTTTCGTTTCGTAGCGAACCATTCAATCAAGCAAAAGACTAGAAGTACAAAAGGGATTTCTTTAAGCCAAGTGGTCCAAGTAGGGCCATCTTCAAATAGAAAATACCAGGCAAAATAGCTTTTTACAAGCATAATGAGAGAGAAGAATAGCAGGGATCTTTTACTGAGGGTACGAGGTTCTTTAAACGGCATTGCTTATGCCCATCCTTTTCTTTTTAGATTAGTTCATTCTATTACATTGAAGCGTTTAAAATCAACTAGATTTGGGTATGTCTGAGTGAAATTTTCCTGAATATTACAGTTTAGGTGGATTGAATAGTTCGCGATATATAAAAATTTTTTATGAAGATGAACTTTTTACAGTGCTCCTGACTCATATAGGGGAGAGAGGTGAAGGCATGGATGTTATACGATTGGTGAAAAAAGCCAAAAAAGGAAATAAAGAAGTTTTGCTGCAATTAATTATGTCTGAAAAAGATGTTTTTTATAGGCTTGCGTACAGCTATATGGGAAATGCGCAAGATGCAATGGATGCCATGGAGGAAATGATAGTTACGTTATACGAGAAGATTGATCAACTTAAGAAAGAGGAGTCTTTTTACAGCTGGAGTAAAACGATTTTGGTAAATGGCTGCAAAAGGCAGCTTCATAAGCGAAGCAAGCTGGTGTTATTAGAGGATTGGAGCTCCAATGTTAAGATGGAAAGCGTCCATGTTGCACCAGGCGATCCTTATCATAAAAGTGAACAGCAAATGGATATGCAGGCGTTATTGTTACATGTGAACGAGCAGCAAAGAGAAGCAATTCAATTAAAGTATTTTCATGATCTCGATAATCAAACGATAGCTGACATTACACAGGTCTCGATCGGAACTGTTAAATCAAGAATCTACAATGGATTACAAACGCTAAAAAATCATTACAGAGGTGATGTTGATGAACGATAACGTCGAACAACGATTAGTGGATGAGAAGAGGAATTTAGAGTCCATAACTGCACCTGAGGGTTTAGAAATGAGATTAAGAAATGCTTTAGACTCGGCACCCCCAAAAAGAATAAAAAGAAAAAGCTCCCCCCTCTGGAAGATTGCAGCCGTCATCTTATTAGTGATAGTGGTTTCTGGAAACAGCTATAATGCCTTCGCTTATTATGGAAAAAAGTTATTTGGTTTTGATGAGGTGTTAGAGGGAACTTTACAACAACTCAATGAACAAGGAATGGGACAAAGCATAGACAAAAAGACGACGTTAGCAGATGGTACAGAACTTAAGATTAACGGAATTATGGCAGATGCCAATCAATTTATTGTGTATTACACGTTAAACAATCCTAAGGGACTAGAGGAGACGGGAGATCATTTTAGTCCTTCTAAAATAGAAGGGTTTCTCACGAATTCCAACATAAGAAGTGGTGTATCTTTAATCAATGACGAACATACAGAAATAAAAGGCACGATGACATTTGATAGCGTAAGCCCATTTTCGAAAAAACTAACACTTCATTACTGGGGACCTCTACAGAAAGGGCAGATGAGTGAAGGGAGCATAACGTTTTCTTATAATCCAAATCAAGCGATGGTGACTCAGATCAAACAGTCGATTAATAAAAAGGTCAAAGCCGACAAAGGATCAATTACCTTCAAATCGATCACGGCCACACCAACCATGACAGTGATTAAAGGGAGTATGAATGTCGAGAATTTCGATCGAATAAGATTAGGGCTAGAAGGCATTCAATTAATTGCCAATGGAAAGCCTGTAGAAATATTAGGTAGTAGCAATAAAACCTCGCTGGGTGGGAGATCATTTGATATTCGTTATGACACCTTGCCAAAAGAACTACATTCATTGCAGCTGGTTGTTAAAGAGTTTGTTGGATATCAGAAGCTGGAAGAGAAGTATCCTCTAAATGCTGATAGTAATGAGCCGATTCTACTGGGGGATAAAGAATTATGGATTAAGGATGTGTCCAATACCGCTCAAGGGATTGAAGTAACTATTGCTACAGATGAGGATGTAATGCTGGATGGTGTGTCTATAGAAAATGCTGGCGAAAACACGGCTTTAAAAACAACAATTAATCAAAAAGAGTCAGAACAAAACAACGGTAAACTCATGAAGGAACGCACCTTATTATTTGATACACAAACGAAACCTGAAAATATTCTGATAGAAGGAATACATTATATGAAGGAATATAACAAGGTGATTGAGATTCCAGTGGATTAAAAAGAGGTGCCATATCCATAATTTATGAAATATAGTAAGCTATAATAGTCTGAGAAAGTGAGGGGGTTATGGAAAATATAGGAGCTTATAAGGTGAGTCGTCCGTCGTTAATGTCACTTCTGTTTTCTATGATTTTTTCAAGTAGCATACTACTGTTAAATGCCAGAAATAATATGGAGTATAAAGTATTACTTTATTTTGGTTATATATGGTTGACCTTCTGTCTGATTGTTGTAATCATATTGCTCTATAGGATCATTACGATTAGAAAGTTCATTGAGGTTCGGATTCTTCCAGACTCTATACTAGTAGATAACAAAGAAATTCAAGCGAAACAAATTGAGAATATTTATGTAAAGGGCTATTTCATACCCGTAATAGGCATTAAACCTGTAGATCACAAATTTCCTCCCTATAGATTATGTTTTAGTTTTCTTGACGAAGAATACAAGGGAATGAAAGAACTAACCGCATGGGCCGAACATAATCAGATTAAACTATCTAAAAAAAGATTTATGAGATGGCTTTAACCGGGCTCTGACCAGTCCACCATACCGCGCTATATGCGCACTGCGGAGAGGATGGGTGTCCCAAAAAGCCGAAAATGGCTACTGGGGCACCTCATTTTTTTTGCTCCATCATCGAACCCCAAAACGTCGCTCGTTTCCTCTATCCCCCCAAGCCGCACATTCTTCGATCAAATTTGCGTGCCCAGAAGTAGCTATCGGACTCAGATGACCCTTAGACGCGTCATATCCCACTTTTGGAATCCTAACGGACCGCATAGTCGCTATTGGCCTGAAAAACACCCCGAAAGCAGCCTTTTCGGGGGAATAACTGCACAGGAGTCCGAAACCTTGCTCCAAAGCCGAAATCTTCGCAAATAACGTCATCTGAGTCCGAAAGTAACCATCTTCCATCATCGAATCCCCAAACCTTGTTCGCTTCCTCCATCCGCGAATCCTCATGCTTCGTTTGCTGCTGCTATCACCGATTTTCAAAATCCCCCTGACATTCTCCATCGTAGATCCCCAAGCCACGCTGATCTATTCTCCATCACCGATTCCTCAAAGTTGGCTCACTTCCGCTATCATCACCTTTAAGCCACACTTTCTTCGATCACATTTGCGCGCCCGGAAGCATCTAACGGACTCAGATGACCCTTAAACGCGTTATATTCCACTTTTGGAATCCTAACGGTCCGCATAGTCGCTATTGGCCTGAAAAACACCCCGAAAGCAGCCTTTTCGGGGGAATAACTGCACAGGAGTCCGAAACCTTGCTCCAAAGCCGAAATCTTCGCAAATAACGTCATCTGAGTCCGAAAGTAACCATCTTCCATCATCGAATCCCCAAACCTTGTTCGCTTCCTCCATCCGCGAATCCTCATGCTTCGTTTGCTGCTGCTATCACCGATTTTCAAAATCCCCCTGACATTCTCCATCGTAGATCCCCAAGCCACGCTGATCTATTCTCCATCACCGATTCCTCAAAGTTGGCTCACTTCCGCTATCATCACCTTTAAGCCACACTTTCTTCGATCACATTTGCGCGCCCGGAAGCATCTAACGGACTCAGATGACCCTTAAACGCGTTATATTCCACTTTTGGAATCCTAACGGTCCGCATAGTCGCTATTGGCCTGAAAAACACCCCGAAAGCAGCCTTTTCGGGGGAATAACTGCACAGGAGTCCGAAACCTTGCTCCAAAGCCGAAATCTTCGCAAATAACGTCATCTGAGTCCGAAAGTAACCGTCATCCATCATCGAACTCCCAAAACATCGATCGCTTCCAGTTTTGGAGTCCTGACTGCCGTATAGCGACTGATTACGCCAATACGCTAATAGGTAGAATGATGGAAAATACTTAGTTTTTTTGTTGCAAATACAACAATTATGGTATACTATTTTCCTGTCACATCTGCATAACACCATATAATTAGAGCTCGAAATAAGAGTTTATTTGTAAATTGATATTTTAAAAGGAGAAAACGATATGGCTATCAATATAAAAAAGTGCACGTTCGAAGATTTGGGTTCACTTCAAGGAATTAGTGTTGAAACATTTAATGAGACATTTAGTAATCAAAATTCACCTGAAAATATGAAAGCCTACCTGGATAGAGCTTTTAACTTAAAGCAATTAGAAAAAGAATTGTCGGATAGCTCATCAGAATTCTATTTTATTTATTTTAATGAAGAAATCGCTGGGTATTTAAAGGTTAACACCGAGGATGCTCAATCTGAAGTAATGGGTAATGATTCACTTGAAATCGAGAGGATTTATATTAGAAAAAAATTTCATAAACAGGGGCTTGGGAAATATCTAATAAATAAAGCTATAGAAATAGCGGTACAATGTAATAAAGAGAAGATTTGGTTAGGGGTTTGGGAAAAGAATAAGAAAGCTATTAGCTTTTATGAAAAAATGAAGTTTGTTCATACAGGAACTCATTCTTTTTATATGGGTGAAGAAGAACAAATAGATTTTATTATGACAAAACAACTATAACATTTGTCTAAAATGATGTTAACTAAGAGAAGCGCTAGGAGGCTTAGAATGAAGCAACTTTATATAAAACAAAAGATATTCAGTCTAAGTGGTAAATTCACGGTAAAGAATCAGCAGGAGCAAGATGTCTATTACGTAGAGGGCAGTTTTATGCAAATTCCCAAGACATTCTCCATTATGAATACAACAAGAGATGAAGTTGCACTTATTACGAAAAAAGTGTTCAGTTTTTTACCAAAGTTTTTTGTAGAAGTAGATGGTCGAGAGGTGTTGACGATTAAGAAGGAGTTTTCTTTCTTTAAAGCACGTTATACGATTGATGCGACTGACATTGAGGTACATGGTAACTGGTGGGACATGGATTTTCAGGTTTTACAGCGTGGTGTAGTCATCGGTAAAGTGAACAAAGAGTGGTTCACTTGGGGTGATAGCTATAAGGTTCAAATATTGAATGATGAGATGGAAACGCTCATGATTGCGTTTGTTGTCGCTATTGATTGTGTGAAGGCTGACCAAGCTTCTGCATCTAATCAGTGACGATTTAACGTTAAAGTTGAAAACTTAACAAGGTGACGTGGACGGAATTAATTCAGCAGGTGCTGATGAGTGTAATTGGCTTAGTTTATTTATGATGCGTTGAACCGTACTATAAGTAGGAGCAAGTTTAGTTTTTTGATATTGCCTATGTTAGATCTTATTGTTGATTTTCATTTTTTGAAAAAACGCCCATTGCGCCTAAGCGCCCTTTCCACGAATGCATATGATGATTATGCCTACTCATTGAAAGGAGCGATCACATATGGGATTTTTTCCAACACCGGGAGCCGGCGGAGGATTTCCAGGATTCCCGGGCGGACCTGGAGGACCTGGCGGACCTGGCATGCCGGGAGGACCCGGAGGACCTGGAGGACCTGGAGGACCCGGGGGACCAGGGTTTCCGGGAACCCCCGGACAATTTCCGGGGGGTGCACCAGGAGGCGTTCAAGCGCCGACGGCTCCTCCACCGCAATTCGTGCCGCAAATGTCGACTACCACATTTGCCATTGATCCCGGCGGGATCAGACGCTGCCTGTTCCGCAACACATACATTTGGCTGAACAACGGCGAGCAATTTTGGTTCTTTCCAGTATTCGTCGGGCGTAATTCTATTGCAGGGTTCAGATGGAACGGTTTTTTCTGGTCGTACTTCGGCATTGATTTGAATCGGATTAGCTCGTTCACGTGCTTCTAAGGCAGACAGCGATAGAGAACAGCCAGCAGGCTGTTCTCTATGTTATGCGAATTTTCGTGTTCCGGGAGTAGTGAATTACGCAAAAGATACATAGACAAGGTTCATTTTTCCCTGACGCTGACGTTAATACTAGATTCAAAAAAGGACCACTCTGCGAAGGATAACCTTAAAGCTTGCCGTTACAGACAGCGCGTTGAGCCGTATCATTAATCACGGTAATGCGGAGGGTTGGGCACGTTGGGTGATCCATTCTGTTATGAATTCAATTAGTTTTTTTGCCGCTGGAGAGGCATTTTTAATGGATGCGGCTGCAATGCCAATAGAACGATAATGCTCTCCTTCTAATGGGCGATAACATACATTGTCGGGGAGATGTGACAGAATCATTTCGGGGAGTATACTTACTAGGCAGATTTACAAATCCCAAGTCAGCGGTTCCATCGGCAATCCATTCTTCTATTTCAGAGTAGTTACCATCAAGTAGTTTTATTTCAATATGTGGAAACTGATTTTGAAATTGTTTAATGATTTGGGGCATCCATTGGATCGATACACTAGAGAAAGTACCTATTTTCACAGTTCCAATCTCAACTACCTTACTGAAAATCTGATATTTTAAAAGATTCATAATGATTTCTCTCCTCAATAATATATGAAAAAAATTCATTAAACTAATAATTAATATTCATTATTTTTATCTTAATTATAATAGTATAATCTGTTTTATATAAAAACATCTACGATTAAAGGGGAGTTTGAGCGGAATGGTTCATGAATCAAACGGATCTTATTATGCAGTCATATTTTCAAGTCAACGTACGGAGGGGGATAACGGATATAACATTATGGCTGAAAAAATGGAGCAGCTTGCGTCCGGGCAACCTGGGTTTTTAGGAGTGGAAAGTGTCCGGGATTCTTCAGGAGCGGGTATTACGATTTCTTATTGGGAGAGCTTAGAGGCGATTAGTAACTGGAAACAGCATCAATCTCACAAAGTTGCTCAGGAGAAAGGGAAGAATGATTGGTACCAAAATTACAAAGTGAAAATTTGTAAAGTTGAAAGAGAGTATTCTTGAGTGGTAACATATTACTGCAACTGCAAAGTAATTTGGGAATCAATCCATTGAAGCGTACAACAACAATTGTTTTATTTCAAAAGGATGCGAAGAAACTTATCCGAGAAAATAGAAGATTCCTTTACTAATTAGATAAAATATAGATATGGGATGATTATTAAATGAACTATCAAATTAAAAGGGCGACCCTTGAAGAAAAAGAAATCCTCAACAACCTAATGCAATTTTATATGTATGATTTCTCCGAGTATATGGATTTGCACCTTGAAGAAAACGGAAAATTTAATGATTATCCTCTCAACGATTACTGGACAGAAGAGTCGAATTTCCCATATCTGTTAACTCTGAATGAGAAAAATGCTGGATTCGTTTTAGTCAAATTAAAAAATAGAGATGATGATTTATACTTTTCCATTGCAGAGTTTTTTATTATAAAAAAGTATCGGAGAGTAGGATTAGGTAGACTAGTTGCAAAAGATATTTTTAATTTACATAAGGGGCAATGGGAAGTTTATCAAATAGATAATAATGAGCCCGCACAACGCTTTTGGAAAAAGGTAATAGAGGAATACACTGGCGGAAAATTCACTGAACGAATTGAAGCAGGGAGAAAGACACAGGTGTTTGTTAATTGAGTTTGAATCTTAAGCTAACAGGATACAGTAGATCAATAAAAAGCGGCAGTCGTGGACTTTATTTACTAGTTCAGGGCTGCCGTTGTTTTTTAGGTTCTCCAGAAGTGATGTTATAAGCCAGTTGCTTTGGTATTTTTGAGTAGTACAAAATCTCTTCTGGTGTTAAAATTACCCAAAAAGTATTTTAGGAGGCTAAGACGGGAATTATGCTAAATATACAGCAGATTGTAGAACTTATTCCTCATCGCTATCCGTTTATTTTAGTGGACAGAATTATTGAGTTGGAGGAGAACAAGAGAGCAGTAGGTATAAAAAATGTATCCATTAATGAACCGTTTTTTAGCGGCCATTTTCCTGAGCATCCTGTTATGCCGGGTGTTTTAATTGTGGAGGCATTAGCCCAGGTAGGCGGAATCACAATGTGCAAAAACGAGAAGCTGAGGGGCAAGATAGGGTTATTAGTAGGCATTGATAATGCCCGTTTTAAGCGCCAAGTAACACCTGGGGATCAGCTTCTTCTCAAATTCGAAGTCAATCGGATGAAAGGTGAGATTGTAAAAGGCAAAGGCACCGCAACAGTAAATAGTGAGCTGGTATGTGAAGCTGAGATTTCTTTTGCATTTGTGCAAAAAGGAGGTTCAAAATGAAAAGGATGCCGTTTGTACGACCAACCGAACATTACGATCTGCAAATTAAGGATATCGACGAGCAAATATGTGCATTGATCAAGCAACGAAAGGAAATCTCGAATAATAATCCAGGATTCCCACCGTTTGAATCTATCACTAAATGGGCAGATAATTATGAGCTCTATGAGGATTTTTTGAAAGCGGTATTTGGGACGCTGCTAAGTGAAGAGCATTTTAAGCCGATGGTTGAGCCAATTGATTTTAGAAAACATATTGCAGTTCTTAAATCAATTGAGAAAGATGAGTTTTTTTATACACTGACCTCTATACGCCAATACAGTAATGCTAGTGTGGTCACCCTTAATATAGATTGGGACATGACAACTGAGCTTCCAGCAAATTCTCATAGCCATAGCTTTTTCGAGCTGTTTATAGGAGAAGAATATGATAGTCGAATGATGAATGGCGGAAGTTCAACCGGACAAGCTTGTTATAATTACGTAATTTCTCCACCGCTTTCTGACGATCCTTCAGGTGTTATATTAGAGTTCAGGGAATATGGTAAACCCTTCAAGAACAATGAGACAGGAAATCGAATTGTTTTTAGGCTGTAGTACTTATTTATTCTCCGGAAAATATTGCTTATAGCTGTCTCCATTGCTATGATCAAAAGTGGAGATCCGAGCGAAGTTAAATTAGGCGCCGCTCCATATCACAGTTAACGGATTTTAGTGAATTAAAAACCGGCCATCCTGAGGGGATGGCTGTTTTCTGTGTAAAACAAATTCAATGATTCATTTCCAGCCATAAAAACTACGAAGGTACAGTTTACAAGGTAGATATTCAGGAATACGAAAATTGATGACCCCACACAGACTTCAGATGTCTGTATTTTTTTGCTAATTGTGGTTCTATAGTATGATTTTTTGGGATTATTTGAAAAATGGTTGAGAAATACATAGTGTATAGTCAATACTGTGACTTATAATGTTAGCTTAGGTAATGATCTAAAACCCTTAATATAACCTTGAATATATTCATTTACGCAGCAAAAGGCTGAAAGGAAGTCATCTCTTGTTTGAAACCCTACTTTTGAATTTTTTGTTTTTGCTTTTTCCAGTATTAACATTTCTGATATTTTTTGAGAATCGGGCCTATTCCTACAATAGATTGATTCTCGTTTTTATGTCAGCAGTGACCATGAGTCTCTGTATCGCTAAACCTATCAGACTAGAAATTGGCTATATTTTTGATTTAAGGTACATTCCGTTTATTATTGTGGCACTCTTTGGAGGATATAGGAGTGTTTTTCCTCTATATATTATTTTGAATGCGTACAGATTCTATGTGGGTGGAGATGGCGTATTTTATTCGTTTCTATTTGCGACGGCGATTCTGATTTTGGTGCCGTTATATAAAAACAGATTTTTAAAATTACCATCGAAAGGTCGTGTGATTGCGGCAAATCTGATTGCTTTGCTAATTATGGGGGTTTATCTGTTTATTTTAGGTTTGGTTCAGGATTCTTTAGACAGGCAATTTTGGATTCTTTCATTAAATGCTTTGACGACTCATGTTGGGGTGATGAGTGTCATTATGATTTTGATTGAAAAAATTATATCTAATATTAAAAATCGGGAACGGATTGTCCAATCGGAAAGATTAAATGTCGTCAGCGAGCTAGCGGCAAGTGTATCCCATGAAATCAGAAATCCACTTACAGTGACTAGTGGTTTTTTGCAGCTATTAAATAAATCTAAAACAATGACGCCAGAGGAAAAGGGATTTGTAGAGTTGTCTCTACAAGAGCTACAGCGAGCAGAAAAAATTGTAAGTGATTATCTCTCCTTTGCCAAGCCACAATCTGAAAACATGGTTTACTCCAATATGAAGGCAGAATCAGAATATACTAAAAATATCATAATGCCTTATGCCACCATGCACAAAGTAGATGTTCAATTCAATTTTAATAATTTCTTAAATAAAAATTATGACCGGAACCAGATTCAGCAGTGTCTAATTAATTTATATAAAAACGGTATAGAAGCGATGAAGGAAACCGATGGCGGAACGCTATTTATCGATATATTTGAAAAAAAGCAAAATATTATGATCAGTATCAAAGATAACGGAGTCGGCATGACTAAAGATGAAATATCGCGACTCGGTAAACCATATTATTCTACTAAAGCAGAAGGGACGGGGCTGGGTATGCTTATGGTCTACAGTACCGTCGATAAAGTGAAAGGAAATATTGAAGTCGATAGTGAAAAAGGCAAAGGGACAACATTCCTTATAACCATCCCAACATAGGCAAGTTGCAGAGAGTATCTTTTGCTGTTTATACCCCACTAGGAGTGTGTAATACCTTTCATGAATGGATTTCGTGTAAAAAGGGCAACGTGCCTGCGCGAGTCCCATCTGGAGGTGCAGCAATGGAGATATTTGTAACTATAGGCGTCAAATTGGTCATCAGCTTTTTTGGTTTGTGGATCATTACCTTTATTACCGGCCGCAAGACGCTTAGTCAATTGACACCACTCGATTTTCTGTCTTCATTGATTTTAAGTGAAATTGTCGGCAATACGATATATGATGATGAGGTGAAGATCTGGCATCTGCTGTTTGCTCTTTTTGTTTGGACCGCATTATCTTATTTGTTCGAAAAGGTGACCACCCATTTTGTGAAATTCGGGAACATGGCGGAAGGCCGGACAGTGCTGCTAATTGACGATGGCAAAGTGAATCAGGATTTGTTGGAGAAATACGATATTGAGTATACCCAACTATTGTTCATGCTGAGGCAACAAAATATCTTTTCCCTAAGTGAAGTACGGTATGCTCTGCTCGAAACGAACGGTTCTCTATCGGTAATGCGCAAGTCTGAAGATGAGCAATCTTCTGCTTTTTCCGTTACAGTTATTGATAAAGGCAGGGTACTGGAAGAGTCTATGCGTGGCAGATCGATGAACAAGGAGCAGATTAAGGAACGCGTCAGAGAGCAGGGCTATAATTGCATTGAGGATATTGCCTATGCTGAATATAAAGAAGACGGAACACTCTATATCCTTCCCAAAAACAAACCATAAATCCACATGATGAGACGCTGGAGCCGGGAGGCTCAAGTGTCTTTATTTGAAATCAGGAGTGCAAACTCAACTTTTTGGGCTTCACATTACATTGTTTGGAGTAGTTGTGATATTAGCCTATGAGGGTGGCCGCGGGATAGGCGTTTTTATTGGATTAGTTGGGCTGTTTACGGGTATCTTGGGCTCTTTTAGAGATTCCTCTAAATCGGAGGATAAAAAGAATATCTGACAGCTTATATATTTACTAACTTTCGGAGGGGTATAACTTTATGGAGATTTCTTTATGTAAAGCAGACGCGAGCGACGCAGCGTTTATTCACGAAATGCAAGTTAAAGCCTTTATGCCATTGCTGGAGAAATATAAAGATTATGAAACCAGCCCAGCCAATGAAACTGTGGAACAAATCAGGGATCGAATTAATCAGTCTTTTGCAGATTATTATATGATTAAGTATTTTGATATTGCTGTGGGCGGTGTCCGCATCGTTAAAAAGGATAATAAAACTTATCGGGTCAGCATCATCTTTATATTGCCAGAACATCATGGAAAGGGGATTGCCCAGCAGGTTTTTGCAATGATTGAACAGAGATATAAAGATGCAAAGAAATGGGAGCTGGATAGTATTATACAGGAGCAAAGGAATTGCTATTTATATGAAAAGTTAGGGTATAGAAGCACGGGGGAAACCAAAAAAATAAATGACAACTTAACATTAGTTTTTTATGAAAAACATATGAGTTAAAGCCTTAGGGTTATACTTAAAAAAAAAGACAGCGGGCAGTTCATGCCCACTGTCTTTTTAACATACAAATCAATACACTCGAATACGCTTCACAAATAACGATATAATAAATCCAATACCTGCAATTACTGCGATAAATAAGTAAGCATGTGTAATTCCAGCGGTTAATATTTCAGGCTGTGCAGCGGTTGGATGTGTGTTTGCGAATCGTGTTTGTCCGCTAGACATTAGCGTAACAGCGAACGTTGTACCAAGAGCACCTGCAATTTGCTGAAGTGTACTCATAACAGCAGCCCCATCCGGATAGTATTTCACAGGTAATTGATTTAACCCATTGGTTTGAGCGGGCATAATGACCATTGCTAATCCGATAAACATTGCGCAGTGTATTAATATAAAGGTTAGGCTACTGGTTTCAGTAGAGTTTCTTGTAAATAGAAAACCAGCAATGGTTGCGATAAAAAATCCAAGCGGCAGCAATAATTTCGGACCGTATTTATCGAATACTCTACCCGTAACTGGAGCCATAGCCCCGTTAATAACACTGCCTGGAAGAAGTAGAGTACCAGCCATTGTGGCCGATAACAATAAACCTCCTTTTAAATATAAAGGTAATAAAATTGCAGAAGATAAAATGATCATCATTCCTAAAAAGAGCATTATAAGACCTATCGTAAACATGGGATATTTAAATACCCGTAAATTCAGCATTGGGGTTTCCAATTTAAATTGCCGTAATACAAACAAGATTAAGCTGATGAAACCAATAATAAGAGGCAACAAAACAATGATTTCACTCAAAGAATGATCAGCAAAGTTACTAAAACCAAAGACGATTCCACCAAATCCAAGCGTAGAAAGCAAGATGGATAAAATATCTATTTTAGGTTTTGTGATGTTGGCTACATTTTTGATGAATGTTAATCCGAAACCTAATGTAAATAACAATAAAGGTAAGCTTATCCAAAAGATATACTCCCAGCCAAAATGATCTACAATTAAACCAGATAGAGTAGGTCCAAGGGCCGGTGCACACATAATAACGAGCCCCATCATTCCCATGACAGTTCCGCGTTTATGTGCAGGGAAAATAATAAGAATAATATTGGTCATTAATGGAAGCAATAACCCTGTCCCTAAGGCTTGCACTAATCGTGCAATTAATAATAAGCTGAAATTAGGGGAGAGGGCAGCAATTAAAGTACCGATAATAGAAAATAGCAAGGAAGCGGTGAATAATTGTCTAGTGGTAAACCATTGCATTAATAGGGCGGATATTGGAACGAGGATACCTAATACAAGTAAATATCCTGTGGTTAGCCACTGAACCGTTGAGGCGTTGATTGAAAATTCATCCATTAAATTTGTAAAAGCCATGTTTAAGGCGGTTTCACTAAATAGCCCGACGAATGCACCTAACATAAGCGAGAAGGCCATGAGGGCTGGACGTTTAACTTGAACAGTTGATGATGATTCCATAATAATGATGAACCTCTTTTCAGTATTTTGATTCGGATTATTTTTACAGGATAGATGATATATCAACTATAAGGGGGAGAGAAATGCTTTAAGCATCTCTTACATTATTCAGCACATGTGTTAGCAAAGTCTTTAACGTTGAGTAATCTGAAGCAGATAATCCTGACTCGATAATTTCGTTTAAATTGACCGTCACCTCATTTATAGTATTCTCTAATTTCCGTCCTTCTTCTGTTACATATACATTTACCGCTCGGCGATCTTGCGCACTTGTTACTTTGCGTATGTAACCTTTGCTCTCTAAGCTGGCGATCATTCTGGCAACACTGGCTTTGTCCTTACCAAGATTAGCAGCAATCTCGTTCTGAGATAGACCTTCTTTCTCAAGCATCAGAGCCATAAGTAGATGCTGTTCAGGTGCAAGTCGGAAAGGAGCAAGTAACTTTGTTAAATAATTTGCTATTTCTAAATGCAAATCTCGAATGACCAAACCTAAAGGTTCTCTTGAATCCATATGATCTCTCCTAATTGAAGAATAGATGATATATCAACGTTATTGATTTGTCTATATTAGCATAAAGTTATGGATGCTTGTCAAGTTAAAGAAAATGAATAGAATCATAGAATTAAATACAAGCGGTAAAGTTGTTTAATGCCCAATCACTTGATGATACATAGTCATATGCTGTTGTGAAATTAAAATAAAATAATTAGGGAGGGATTTAAATGGGGTATAACTGTGTTGGGGGCGTTCAAGAACAAAAAAAGGCTCCAGTTTGTATTAATCCTTGGACATCAACGGGTACGATTCTTGTGCTTTACATTCTCCTCGTCATTATCCTTAAAACTTGTTGGATCTAGAATTTATGTAAATTGACGCCCCGAAGTTTTTTTCTTCGGGGCGTTTCTTTGTTTTCTTTAGCAGGATAGACTTAACGGGAATAATCGGGTTGTGTCATAGAAATAGGCTGAGGATTGGCAAGTACCCATTGCACCGCCAGCTCGCATAATCTGGCTGGTTGCTCATTGCCAGCGATGTTGCGGAACCGTTTGGCGAGTGCAGCTGCCTCTTGAAGAAGGACGGGCGTTAAAGGCGTCCCCGTGCTAAAATGCCGCATCAGTGCATCCAGCATTTTACGGTAATCGGCATCCCAGTTTCCTCCGCCATTATTAAGGATTTCATGAGACACCCGCCCTGTGATGCGGATAACCTCACCCTGCACCGTTATCGCGTGTCCTGAAGCAGGGACGAGAAAATCCCACAGCTCTTGGTGCTGTGCGGGCCATGCGGCTGCCGTTACCTTGATAGGAGAGATTCCATCATGTCTCACCAGTTTCGCTATAGGCTCGACATCAAATTGCTGGTACAGCTCCAGGAGAGCATTTGCAGTTTCATCCAGTCGATCTTTATTGTAATTTGTTCTGATGAATTCAAATTCCTTGCCGATACGCCGCACGGATTCCTTCATCTCCGGCGTGATTACTGCTCCTGCATCCAGCATAATTCGCGAGATTTCTGCCATCTGAACTATATCGATATTCCGGCATTGTAATAATCCTTTGGCGAGAGGTGTGTTTTTTTGCTTATTTTCTGCATGGACATTTGCGCCGCGTACCACCAGATCCCGCACTACTTTTGTTTTGTAAGAAGCTGCTGCTGAGTGCAGCGGTGTCTCATTCTGGTAATCCAGGGCTTCCATATCTGCACCTAACTCAAGGAGTAAGGGGACATTTCCGGACCAGGTTGCAGCCTGAGCATGAAGAGGGGTACGCTTATAGTTGTCGGCAGCGTTGATGTCAGCACCCTGCTCCACAAGCCAGGAAACCATTTCATCCGGTATTTGCCGGAAGCTGAGGGCGGTACCTTTGCTGTAACCCCCACGGGCATCCCATTCGCATAGCTCAAATACCTCTTTTAAGGCAGACATATCATTCGTTTTAACCAGCTCGGCAAAAGTGGCGGGTAATGTTTTTTTCTTTTTGCCCATCTCATTTTTCCGCTCCTTTATTAATAGATAAATAGCAGATAACTTCTTGCAAGTTTATCATATAGGAGAATTGAACACTAATTCATGCAGGACGAAAAGGTTGAAGATATAGACGTAACATTATTGGAAAAGAGAATGGAATATCGTTTATATGGCGATCCCGAAATCATAGACTATTAGAAAATGAAAACATTAAGCTTGTGTCTTGGAAATAAATTCGAGATTTACGAAGGACATCGAAATTACGCTAACGGAGAACGATAGCTCAATAAACACGATTTGGCAGTCAGCCAAAGCGATCGACTCTGCTTTTGTTGTTTTTTAAGTTCGTTCATTTCTAATTTTTCTGAACTCCTTAGGAGTTATATTTAAGTGTTTTTTAAAAGACTGGATAAAGTGATTTGCGTTATTGAAACCAACTCGCTGTGCGATTTCAGTTATCGTGTAGTCAGTTGCTATTAACAAATCACAGCTTTTATTAATGCGATATTTAATTAAGTAGAAATACGGAGTCATATGGATGCTTTTTTTAAAACCTCGAGTGCACTCCGATACACTTAAATGTGCTATATCTGCTATTTCCTTCAATGTCAAATTATTAGAATAGTTTTTGTGAATAAAGCTAAGCATTAATTGTAGTCTCTCTTGCTGGAGTCTGTTATATTTAGACGATTCCTCGGAGGATAGAGAAAAATTTGATATAAGGATTAACCATAGCTGGGCAGTTTTGATAGAAACTTCGTACTCCCATCCCCATTTTTTTTTCGATTCAAATTCTTTTTTCATATCCCAAAGAATTTGTAGGATTTGATTATGCCAGTCCTTATCCCCTTTGATTTCTAAACTTAACAAGAATGAATTGGTATACGGTAGTACATACTTTTTTTCCATTGCACTATCAGAATAAAACGCAAGTAACTTCTCTGGGAAGTTAAAACTAACATATTCACCCTCTTGGCTAAGGTATGTAACAATATGAAGTACGCTCTTATTAATAAAGATGGCCTGACCTGTTTCTAAATCATAATTGATTCCGTTGACTTGTATGGTTAGTTTCCCTTTGGTCACTAAAGTAATTTGTAGTTCTTGGTGCCAATGTAGATCGTTAACCCCTCTGCCATTAGGAATAGATTCATAATTGGTATGAGTGTACAGGATGTATGGAAATGAATCATCAGGAAATTGAATGGCTTCGTGTAATTGCTTTTTCAAAGTGCTTATTCTCCTTATTTGACGATATTTCAATATAAATTAAAGATATAGTTGCACAATATAGACCCTGGCGATGATATTATTATATCCAGCCTAGACTTATCATACAATTCTGTGCACAGGGATTGTCACACATTTTGGAGGAACTATGGTTAGTTCAAATAAACCGTCTATACTATTTCATCCGTTTATTCTGTTATTTATTAGTATTTTGTCCGTTTCTATCTCTTCAATTATGATTAAACTTTCAGATACACCTACTTCAGTGGCTGGGATGTATAGACTGTTTATTTCTGTAATCATCATGCTCTGTTTTACATCCGGGAAAATGGCTCGTTCTACTGAGATGAATAAAGAAGATTGGGTCATCGTTATTTTATCCGGCCTATTTCTAGGGTTACACTTTTTATTCTGGATGGAATCATTGGTCTATACTTCAGTTGCAAGCTCCATGGTGATCTTATCGTTACAGCCACTATTTGTTATGATAGGGTCTTACTTTTTATTCAAAGAACATGTTAACCTGCTAACCGTTTTTTGCCTGATTGTTGCTCTTTTAGGTTCGATTGTTATTGCATGGGGAGACATATGGGTTTCGAAAGATGCACTAATCGGTGATGCTTTATCGTTAATTGGTACATTCTTCGCTTCAGCCTATCTGTTGGCCGGGCAAAAAGTAAGCGGCAAAATCAATGCAAATATATACAGCATTTTCGTCTTTTTTATTGGTGGTACTGTTATGCTCGTGTACAATTTGATAGATAATGTCTCATTAATTAATTATGCTTCATCAGATTGGATTTATTTTTTGCTTCTTGCAATAATTCCAACTATTTTTGGTCAATACATCTTTAACCTTTTGTTAAAGTCGATTGGAGCAACTACTGTCTCGGTTGGGATTATTGGTGAGCCTGTTCTTGCCATTGTCCTTGCATACCTATTATTAGGGGAAACTATGTCATTATTCCAGCTTTTAGGCGGCATAATAACCTTACTCGGTATGGGAATGTATTTTTGGTCGAAATCTTTAAAGTACAACATTCAAAATAAGTAAATGAGTAGTCGGAAATATGTATAGGGGGATGGAAAATGGTAACTATTGATGATTTTTTGAAACTTGATGTTCGTGTTGGAACGATTATTAAAGCGGAGTTTTTTGCAAAAGCAAAAATACCTGCGATTAAACTCCAAATTGATTTTGGACCAGATATCGGAAGCAAAACATCAAGTGCACAGATTACTAAACGATATAGGCCTGAAGAGATTGTAGGGCAACAAATCATTGGGGTAGTTAACTTCCCTGCTCGAAATATAGCGGGTTTCCTATCAGAAGTATTAGTTCTTGGAGGAATACCGGATAAAGGGGATGTGGTTCTCTTGAAGCCAGATATTAAATTACCTAATGGGACACCTATTGGGTAATATAGGGTAATTGTTGTATTAAACTAACTAACAGTGGGTCTATTTTAAGATGTACACAAAATTGATAGTAATCGGAGAGAAGACCATGGAAGAATTAACAAGCTTAGTATCTGAAAGTATTGAGGCAAGTAAAACGGCGCTAGTCGTGATCGACCTGCAACAAGGAATTGTCCTCAGTCCAAAGCAGGGGCCGCATACAAGTGCTCAGGTGGTTGAGAATGCCTGCAAATTAGCTCAATCCTTTACGGAGAAAGGAGGATTTGTTGTTCTAGTGAGGGTGTCATGGCTAGATGGGCAAGATATGCTTAAACCTAAAACTGATTTACAAATGAATTCTGTCACCTATCCAGAAGGTTGGGACAACATCGTGCCAGAATTAGCGAATATCAAAAATGCACATCTGATTACCAAACGGCAGTGGGGGGCATTTTTCGGTACAGATCTTGATTTGCAGTTACGGCGCCGCGGAATAGATACGATCGTATTATGTGGTATTTCTACCTCGATTGGTGTGGATACTACTGCAAGAGAAGCTTATCAGCTTGGTTATCATCAAGTTTTTGTAGAAGACGCTATGACCGCGATGGTAAAAGAAGAGCATGATTATGTATGCAAAACTATCTTCCCTCGTATAGGTAAGATCCGGTCGAGCGATGAAGTAATATCCATGTTGAAATAGTATAAAAAAACCTCAGGCTCTCTCTGTAATTTCAGAGATTGTCATGAGGTTTTTTAATTGAAGTTATGTCTTACATAAAGATGAGGAGAAGTATCCCAGCTAAGAAGCAGTAATAAGAGAAATACTTCAAATTACCTTTAGCCATAATCCCCATAAACCAGCGCATGGAGAAATAAGTAACGATAAGTGTAGTAATAAATGCAATCAAGTATGGAATTGCTAGCTGCGAGCGGTTAGGATCGTGGGCAATATCAGATGCACCCATAACAAGTCCGCCCAAACTGACAGGAATATAAAGCATAAAAGAAAAGCGTAAAGCAGTTTCTTGCTTCATTCCCACAGCGATGGAAGAGATGACAGTTGCACCAGAGCGGCTTATCCCAGGAATAAGGGCGACTGCTTGGGCAAGTCCGACTATAACTGCATCCTTCGCTTTTAAGTCACCATCTTGTTTACGGCCGCGAAGGTTACGGATCAACCATAAAGCTACCCCTGTAACCAGCAAGGCGATAGATACGGTATGAACTGACGAGAAGATATCCTCAATCTGATCCTTGAAGAGTAAAGCAACGATTACCGCAGGCAAGGTACCGATGATGATGTACAAAGAGAACAGGAAATCTGACTTATATTCCTCTTTGCGGGTCAGAATAAATTGAACGAATCCAGTGATCAATCTTCCGATATCTTTACGGAAAATAAAACAAATCGCGATTAGTGAAGCCGTATTTGTTAAGATTTCAAATGATAGCCCATTTTGTTTTAAGCCTAGCAATTTCTGTGCGATGATCAAATGGCCGCTCGAAGAGACGGGGATTGGCTCAGTTGCCCCTTGAACAAACCCTAGAAACAAGTATTTAAGCCACAGTATAATATCTTCCATTTTACCTCCCAGTATTTTTGTAATCTTTTCAATCATATCGTATTCAATAAAGAAATGACAATAGAACCATCGTGCCATATTCAATTGGACGAGTTATACTAATTCGTAAGACTATTAAATGAGGTGGAACTATTTGTAGTACATTACTAAAAATTCAGCAGCATGATATTCCGAGAGCAGCCAGTGTTCTGGCCGAAGCATTTGCTAAAAATGATCCGTTATATCAGCATATCTTGCCTGATGAATCAACCAGATTACGCGTGTTGAATATTTTTTTCCATCGTTACATTGAGATGTTGTATCCATATTCGGATTTACTAACGACTTCTACTAACTTTGAAGCAGTGGCTTTAGTGTTCCATTCGGAGCGTCAGACAGGGACATTGATTTCGAACGTCAGGTATATGAAACAGATAGTCCTTGCGATCATCAAGTCATTACCGATCTGCCGAATCATTGGGGTGCGAGGATTTATACGTGGTTTATCTATTTTGCGTAGTATGAGTTCTTTATGGTTATCAATGTTTGGGGATCAGAAGTATAAACATTTGGATATGCTTGCAGTGCAAGAACAATATCGAGGCCAAGGATATGTATCAAAAATCATGACACCGCTGCTCGCGGAATGTCGTGTGAACAATACATTATGCACGTTAGAGACACAGACGCCGAGCAACTTGCCCATTTATGAGCATTATCATTTCCGTACGGTTAAAGTCATTCCTCTACCTAATAGCCCACTTGAGCAGTATTGTATGGCGTTTACGCAAGGAGTTGCTGAGTAGTTAATAAAAAAGGGCCGTCTCATTCAGCCAATTCATGGTTTATGGGGCAGCCTTTTTTTGCTTAGTCCATAAGAGTTAATGAAGCTTCAAGAGAAAAATCAGGGGATTTCTCCCTGTAATTCCGCGATCTTTTGTCATCCGGCTAGAATCTATTATTTTGTTTAACAAAAATAGCATAAGCTTCGAAGGATTGTTATAATAGAAACATATATTCCCGTGTTTCAGAACCCTATACAGGATGTATAGGGGTTTTATTTCTTTTAGTGAGGGTGATCGAGAATAAGTATGGCGTTGTCCGTACAGGGAGAAAAGGACCGGAGAGTTCCGCAGGAAATTTTAAATTATGAAGTGATGGCGAGGTTAGCAGAAAGATGAATTGGTCGGATTTTGGCGAACGAAACAAACGATTGAATCCCCTGTGGAATTTGGGGGCTGGCATGAACCTTGGCGAAATCCAACCGTACAAAGAAATGGTGTCTTTAAGCGTTCTGCTGCAAGTCTATTATCTGGAGCTAGAATCGAATGAGAGAAGATCCAAGGAGGATATTATAGAACTTACTTGGACTGCACTGGAACGTTTTAATATCGCCAATCTTGGGACTACCGAATCCGTAGAGCGTCTCGTGGACGGTTTATTGTGGAGCGGGAATGGTGGAGATTTCGAATCCTTTTTCTATGATGATGTGACCCGGCAAATGTCCGTGCAGAAATATAAGTATTTCACGGTGGACGAGGATGCGACCCGCAGCAGTTGGGAAGAGAATGGCAGAACCATCTATCGTCTCTCCGAATATGCAATGGAGCTCATTTTTATGAGCCATGAGATTATTGATGAATTTCAGATCAGCATCAAACTGCTCGAGATTCAAATGCATATTAAACATGGGCGCGTAACTCGGGCTCTTCAGGATGTTAATGAACTGATCTCCCGTGTCCGTAAGATGACCCAGCAACAGCAAGAATACCGCAATGCGTTACGCCGCAATCCGAAGCATATTTTTAGTGAATTCGGAGTGGCTCGGCATCAGCGACTCGAAGAGATTCATCATCAGTTCGAGGAGGAACGCAAACATTTTGACAGTATTCACCGTTCTCTGGCCCGGCTGGCCAATGATGAGAAAGACGTAATCGACTTCAATGAGATCCGTATTCTCTCTGAACGAGTCGAGCTTTCTAGGCGTGTGCACGATGAGCTGGCTGAGGTAGTATTGAATATTTTTGAGATGGAGACCAATTTAAGATTGAACTTTCCTGAATTATTCTGGGGAGCAGCCGGGTTTAACTTCCGTACTCACGTATGGGAGGAATGGGTGAAAGAAGAGGGTCTGCCAAGCGGTGACAGTCTTGAACTGCTGCTCAGCGGATTATTCGCTCCGAATCAGGACTTCGTTTATCCGCTTCCTTGGGCTTGGGAGGAACAAGAGGTAGGCTTTATCCCCGACTTAGTGATGGATGATTTCGAAGATGAGGTGGACGCAGAGCCTGTTCAATATATTCCTAAAGGTATCCCATGGGCAAAAGTAGTGGATCTGTGGAAGCCGGTTTTTACTGCCTTGGCTGAGCAGGGAAGCTTTACCTTTACTGCAGAGGCTTTTTCCGCCGAAGAACTAACAGGGTGGGCAAATACACCGGATGCTGTTGATCTGTGGGTGCAGTTTTTTCATACAGAGATTTTAGTGCAGGAACAGGCACCAGAAGGTGGTGGCGGCGTTTCTGATGAATGCCAACAGCTAATCCAATATGTACTTGCAGAAGATCTTCTGTTTGAGAGTTTACGCGGCAAAATGCTGCGGACGAGCATTGCTCCAGAGCCAGCCTCAAGGGTACGGTGTCCTGGTCTGGATATGAGTCCATATATGATTACGATCGTGGAGAGGTGAGAAGTTACTAACATGAGTTATACATTAGAACAGGTACAGCAAGCTTCGCGGCTATTTTTTGAATTGCTCCGTAAAAAAGTAATTCCTCTCGATGACCCTGCAGCGGCAGAATGCCTTCAGGATGCAGGAACTTATGATGCGCTTCAGTATGTTGCTAAAGAAGGGGGCTGTCGGGTGATGAATTCGGGGCACCGTCTCCATCTGCTGGTTAATCCACTGGGGTCAGTGTTTGCAACCAATTTCACCCAGTTAAAGAACAAATATTCACGTGTTGAGCGTAAAACTCACTTACATATTATCAATATTATTATTCTGGTTTTTCTGGCCGAAATGGATCAGGATGAGACTCATTTTAAGTCGGGGCAGGACAGTATGTCCTATATTCAAATTGCTGATCAGGTGTCCTCGCTCTTTCAGACGTGGATTCAGATGGATGAGGATGGGCGATTTAGCCAGCAGTGGCAGCTTGATATCCAAGCGATGTTTAAGGTATGGACCAGTCTCTACATGCAGACTAAGAGTCAGGAAGAAAGCGATCTTCTGACCAGAGGCGCAGGCTCACGAATTGGACTGATCCATGAAGGCATGAAACTTCTGGAAGAGGAGAAGCTCGTATTCATCTCTGAGACAGAGAAGCGTATCTTTCCTCGGGAAGAGCTGTATGAGAGAATGCGTTATTTATATCATGATGTCGATCGATACCAGGAATTAAAGAGCCTCATTGGAAGAACTTTAGCTGAGAAAGACGGTGCTACCTATGCCGCGGATTGAACGCATACGAATTACAGGACTTAAATACGAGAAGATGCTCAAGAAATACGACGATATGATTCTGGACCTCTGCAACGAAGAGGGACCCGCTAATACGCTTATTACGCTCATGAATGGCGGTGGAAAGGGAGTACTGCTGCAATCCATTTTTCAGCTGTTAATGCCCAAAACACCATGGGGCAAAGACAGTGAGAACCAGGTTGAGGCTTTTTTTCATAATCATAAAAAACAACTTAAACCGTACACTTTTCACGTAGCTATCGAATGGCATCTCGACAACAATGAGCGCAATGAGTATATGACTACGGGAATCGCTATGACGGCACATAATTCGCTTGATCAGCAGGATATCAAAGTGGATTACTTGCTGTACGCACTTACAGATTACGGTGAAGCGGCTGAACTTACGCTATCAACGTTGCCGTTATTTGACGAAGTGACTGCTGAACCTACGAGTTTTGAAACGATCCAGCAATTTGTACGCGATCGGCGGGGGGAGATTGTACCTTTTGGCAGCCATAGCTCGGATTTGAAAAGATATTATGACTTCCTGGCTATCCGGGATATCCATATCGCCGAGTGGCGTAATATGCGGCGGATCAATGGTGAAGAGGGCGGTATCAAAGGTTATTTTAAAAAGAATGATGCCTTCACCAATCATAACTTGTTCGAAAAGCTGATTATTCCTGAAATCGGATCTAGTCTGAATGAAGGATTAAAGGAAGACGACAATACGCTGCAGCGGATGTTTATCGATACAGCAACAGTGGCTCAGCGCTTGCCGATGCTTGAACAGCGGGAGCAGGTCTATTCAGAGTTTCTTGGTATGGCTGCACCGCTTTATGAGCTGGTGAAACTTGGCGTGGAGGCGGAAAACGTAGTACAAGAAACTGAACTACGTGGACGCCAAATCTATACGGTTATCTATGAAGAGCAGAGAAATGCAGAAGTTGAGCGAAGTAAGATTGCTGATGAACTGGCTGGACGTTATCAGGATGCGAAGCAACTGCGCTTTGAGACAGACAATCTTAAATACTTACGCAGCAAGGAAGAAACGGAACTGAAGCAAGAAGAGTTTAAGAAGCTCAGTGATGATCAGAGCCGTGCGCGTGGTCGGTTGGAGGATTCCAAAGCGCAAGAGAAGAAGCTTGAAGTAGCTTATTTTCTGGCTAAACGTTTGCTCCATACCCGGCAAATTGAGCAGTGGCAAAAAGAAATTCAAGCTATCGAAGGTTCTCTGGAGATGAAAGAACGGCAAGAGGTCATTCAGACAGCCAAGGAACAGCTGCGGAAACAGTGGGATGTGGTGTTTAATCTCTGGCAGCAAACGATTAGAGAGTTTGAGACAGCGCAGCAAGACCTGACGGCGGAAGAAAGGGAATTGCGCAAGGAAAGGGAAAGTTTCTTGGTAGAGCTGGCGGGGCTGGATAATCAGATCAATGAATTGACCTTATCTATTCGGCAATATACGGAAGAACTCGGAGCATTCGCAGCCCAATATGGGCAGGATGCCGCCCATTCTCCGGCAGCTGCGCTGCAGCGTACGGTCTCAGCGGCCAAAACGATTCTTCAAGACATTGGAGACTTGGAAGAACAGCACAAGCAGGAAGAGATTCGGAAGCTGGCACTGCATAAGAGTCATGCTGAGCTGAGTGAGAAACGGCGTTCTTATGAGCGTGAAGCGGACGAGCTTGGGGTTCTGCTTGAGTCACAGACTCAGAAAGAATCCCAATTATGGTCACAGCTCGTTGTACTGCTGGAAATGTATGAAGAGCATAATCGTTTAGGTGCTACCGGCCTTTTTGAAGAACAAGATGTTATCCCGGCACGTTTTATCCGAAAAATAGATGAAGTAGAGCAACAGACTAAACGTTCCAGAAGGGATTACTATAATCAGCTCATGGATGTGGAACTTCAGAACCAATCCTACTGGCTACCCAATTCAGATATTCTGACGGTCAAAGATACACTCGATTCGTTAAAGATTCAATCAACGCTAGGTAGTTCCTACTTAAATGACCGTCCGTATCTTGAACGTGAGGAAGAACTGGAGCAATATCCGTTACTTCCATATAGTTTGATTTTGACCCGGCGCGAAGCTGATAAAATTCAGCCGGAACTGATGAAGGACACCTTGCTGAAATCAGCGGTGCCGATCTTTATTCGTGAAGAGATGGCAGCTTCGCATCAAGCATCCTTCATGCTTTTTGCGAATCAAGGGCCGCAAATGGTCTTGCAGCCGGATCGTTTCCAGGATTGGAAGAGCAGTATTCAGGGGAAGCTCAAGGAACAGGAGCAGATCCTTCAGGACTCTGAAGCCTATTTATCTAAGTTGAAATCGGTGCGTCAGGAGTATGAACGTTTATTTCAAGTCGAGAATACCATGACGCTTACAGCCAAGCATGATGCGCTTATTAAACTGCAGGCTGAACTTCAGCAGAGCATTATCAATCTGAGCAATGAGATGGATGAGAATGAGGGGACGCTTACCCGGATCGGACGAGAGCTCGCTGAGAACAAAGTTCTAAGTGTGGAACATGAGCAGAGAGCGGGGGTTCTGCAAGCTTGGATTGAACGGACGAAGAAACAGGAACAAGATTATAAGGAAAAACAAAAAATAATCGAACGAAAGAATCTGGTGAGCAAAGAGTTAGCAGGTAAAGATCAGCAGCTTGAACACCTAAAGGTGCAAATGGAAAGCTTGAGCGGACAACGCAATAAATGGACGAGAGAAACCGAATATGCGATGTTCCCTAGACTGCAACGATGGTTTCCTGAGATTGTTTTCCCAACAGATCACCAGCTTTCTGATGAAGGAGAAGTCATACCTGTAGATCCTGTAGAGCAGAATCTTCTCTTGCAGCAGCTCAGTACCGTTGAAAGCCTGCAGCAATCACTTACCGAAAATGAGCTGGAAGTTCGGACAAGAGCTGCACAGATTAAGGCAGCAAGCGAGAATCTGGCTGAGCTTGAATCCAGCCTGAATCAAGTAGATGTGAATTGGCGGAAGGCGACTGAACCTACGGAAACGTCCGAGTCTATTATGGCTGCAAGAAATCGCCAAAAGACGGATACTACTTCGTTAGAGGAAGACTATCAGATTGTTCACGACGGTTACATCCGCTGCCAGACTGAATTGGAGAACTTGCAGAAAGAGTTGCGCAAAGTAGAGAAGGGTATCAAGGAGAAACATGAACGTGCCGTGGAGCTTTGGAATGAGGCGCTAGAGGATAAGGAGACAGAAATTCAGGAGCGCTGCCAAGCGAATGAGCTTATGCTTAACCAGTGTAAAAGATCCTTGGATCGAATGGATGTCCTCATCCAGACTTTATCCAATCAAATCAAAATAATGAATGCGCATATTGAGGATCGCGTCAACCTACGGAGTGTACCAGAAGAAATAACGCTGAGGGTTAGAGAAAGCTGCGAGCCTCTAGTAGCCGACTGGCTTCTCCGCATTAAAGATAGCCGGATTAGACAGGATGAGATCTCCAAAAAGGTGAAGGAAGAGAAAAATTCCTTAACCGAAAAACTTGCGAAAAATGAACGGAATTCCGAACTGGAGACCAAGATTCTAGATCGATTGAATACGGTCCATTGGGATAATTTCGCCATTGCACTGCAAGTCCTAGATTCCATGTTACGCAGTTCGAGCGATCAGATCGAGAGCATTCAAAGTGATAAGGAAGGCATGGATCTCTCCCGCAAGATGTGGGTAGGCCGGGCATCTCTACGAGTGGTACAAATCATTGATATTATGAAGCGAATGGAACGCCGGATGATTATTCATAACGAGAATAATTATGCCTTTCCGCTGGTACGTCTGAATTACAAGAATATCAATGTGCCAAGAACAAGCGATGAGGTAGAGCCGATGGTGAGTGACTACTTCAATCAATGCATCAATGAATTGCTCAAAAAGTATCCAAAGATAGAACAAGTGCCGGCGCTGGTAATCAAAGAGGTTATTAATGACGGACGAATTGTCTATGCGGCGCTGCAGAACCGCTTTCCGATACTTCAAGTGTATAAACCGGTAACGGAGAATTATTTCCTCTACGCCGCACCGGAAGATTATCATTATTCGGACTGGGAGATTATTAATCGCGGCGCACTGGATGAAGCAGTCGGCAGTGGTGGGCAACGTCAATCTGTACAGCTGCTGGTCGCAATGATGATCATGACGCATAAACGTGTGAATCGTGAGAATAAAGGCTGGACGGTCTTTTTATATGACAATCCTTTCGGAGAAATGGTCTCCAATAACGTGCTTGACCCCGTCTTCGAAATTTCCAAGGCGCTCAAATTCCAATGGCTGATTGTTACGCCGCCGGAGCTGGTGAAGAATGATGTCAGCGTGCGTTTTGGCGTGTATTGGCAGCTTTATTTTGGAGGCGTCAAAGGGGACATGCTGGAATCAACCCTGATCAAGGGAGGAAGAAAGCTTATTCCTGTCTCGTTGTTCTGAGTATGGAATGAAACTTAAAGAAGCTCCAGTATGCATCACGCTGCTGGGGCTTCTTTTTATTAAATGTTAAAGATATTTTGTTTATTTAGGTTTGCGTTCGGAAATATAAGAACCGATAAGCGTTAAAAAAGTTCCCGTTAGAATTGCCCAGGTGATCTTTTCATTCAGAACAAGGGCGGAAGCTGCCACTGTAATTACAGGAACAATATAGATATATACACTTGTTTTTACAGCCCCTAGAATCCCTACAGCTTTATTCCAAGTCAAAAAACACAGTGCCGAGGCACCCAAACCTAAGAAAAGCAGGTGAGCTACATTTGAAATTTCTTTAAATCTACTCGGACCTAGCTGAAAATCAAACAGAAACAGAGCAGGCAGCATAAACAGCAGACCATAGAAAAATACTCTGCGGGTAGCCCCTATAGTATGAACCTTTAATACGCTTATTTTTCTCATCAACACTGAATAAATTGCCCAAACCACAGGTGCCAGCAATGCCAGCAAGTCACCGATGGGGTTCAGCTGCAGAAGAAAACTCCCGTTCAGCCCAATTAATATAATTCCTGCCAAGGCTATCAAAAATCCTATAATAAACTGCCTACGAAATTTCTCTTCTTCTAAAAAGAAATGAGCGATCACCGCCGTGAAAAATGGAGCGATGGAGACAATCACACCTACATTGGATGCAAGGGTATAGACTAGGGCAATATTTTCTATAAGAAAATATAACGTGACCCCACAAAGACCTGCTGAGATAAAGAGTAATTCCTCTTTAAAGGATGTAGTTCGGATTGGACGTGAATAGATCAGTAACAGTACAAAGTACCCAATAAGAAAACGGAAGAACAGAATTTCCACAGGCGTAAAGTCTTTTAACAGTATTTTAGTGGAGATAAAGGTGGTTCCCCAGATTAAAATCGTAAGTAATGCCAGCAGATGTCCTGTGTTAATCTTGCGTTGATTTATCATTTCGTAAGTTCCTTGATGACTTTACTCCCGTTTGCTGAACAAATATACGCATATATTGCTTAGGGGTTAAGCCTATGAGTCTTTTGAAAAAATTTGTGAAATGGCTCTGATCACTGAATCCGGTTAGAGAGGCCACTTCTATTGGCAATATTCCTTGTTCTAAAAGCTTTTTGGCGTGGTTGATGCGAATAGTTTCCAAGTAACGGTAAGGTGATATTCCTTTCTGTCTGGTAAATAAACGCAGCAAGTGATATTTACTTAAGCCGCTTAATTCACTTAACTGGTTTAGCGTAATGTTCTGCGCATAATGTAACTCTATGTAATCGCAAATGATTTTAATTTCAGAAGTAGGCTCTTGTGGATAGGGGGTTTCTGTCTCCATGTATTCTCTCAAAAGCTGCTCAAGGAGAAATAGAAACAACTCTTCTTTTTGAAAATCGGATTGATCCTCTAACATCATTTGGTGCAGATCGTGTAAAGGGCTCGACAGTTCACTTTGGTAGAGAACATTGCGTGTGAACCGCGGTAAGTAGCCTATGCCGGTAATTTCTAGCACATACTCACGCATGACTTCCGGCTGAATATTGATGCAGCGATAGTCAAGCGTTCTCCCGTCTATCTGTTCACAGGCATGAGGATCCGCCGGATTAAAGATGACCACATCTCCGCTGTTAAGAATATGTTCTTCTTGGTTACAGAGCAGATGTCTCTTTCCTTGTTCAATAAAACCTATGACATAATAGTCATGAAAATGGTTGGGAAACTTCTGCATAATACCTTCGAATCGATACGCCTCAAATTTTAAGTCATGATCGAAAACGACAGTTCGAACTTCTCGAGTCATTGCTGCACCTTCTTTTCCAATTATGTATAACCATTATATTGTGAAAATTAGGGGCATTCTTGCATGATGTTGCGATACCACATCTTCTACATGATAGGTTCCTCAGGTGTAATGATCGTTGGAATACTCACAGTAAAAGTTGTTCCTTGCTCCAGAATACTTTCTACAGAGATCGCTCCGCCATGATTATGTATAATATTTTGTGTGATCATATAACCTAAGCCTGTTCCTGTTTCTTTGGTCGTATAAAATGGTTTGCCAAGGGCATTGATCTGTTTCTCTGTCATCCCACAGCCTTCATCCTGCACACTGATTCGGGCTTCTCTGTCATAGGTTTGCACATGAATATAGATGTTTCCCCCATGATTCATTGCTTCCATCGCATTTTTAAGTAAGTTAATAAATACCTGCTTCATCTGATAAGCCTCACCATTAATCCAAATGGATTGATCAGTACAGACAGGGAGGATCTTGAGATTTTTTAGAGCAGCTTGTCCATTCATTAGTGTGGTGACTTGTTCCAGCAAAGACAATAAATCCACTGGTTTACTAATATGAGTGGTTTGGGGTTTAGATAAGACAAGCAGTTCGTTGACGATGAACTCGATGCGTTTCAATTCTGACTCAATAATGGAAATATATTTATCATTCATCCGCTCGGAAGAGCGCAGTAGCTTCATAAAGCCATTAATGGCTGTCAGAGGATTCCGTATTTCATGAGCGATTCCAGCGGCTAACTGTCCTGCTGTAGATAATTTCTCGGACTGTATCAGTCGTTCATCTTCCAATACTTGCTCGGATATATCTTTGAATATGCCAATGTACGCTTCGTTTCCCTCATAAATGATTGGCAATGTAATTCCATCCACATATTTCTGCTGGTTATTTAAACAATTAATCAGGTAGCAGACAGAACCTGTTGTTCTATCAGTGTTGAATTTCTTTCTTCGTTCTGAGAGAATTTCATAATTAGAGTAGTCTACAATATCCATAGTCGATAGACCAAGCACTTGATCTAGGCTTTCTGCATGGATTAATTGTAAACCTGCCGAATTTGCATATAGAACAATCCCTCCCCTAGTGATAAGCACGGGCTGAGGCAGTTCCTCCAGCAGCTGTAGAAAAGAGCTCTCTTTTTCAAGTAGATGGGTCTTCACAACCTGAAGCTGAGTCTCCATCTCCCTGATCAGGGTCTTATTCTCGAATTGAGTAAGATAAAATATGGGTTCACCATTGTCATCCGGAAGGATAGATATGGAGACGTTTAAAGATAACCGGTGTCCGGTTGGATGGAAATAATCTAATTCGAGTCTCTGCGGATCAGTACTCGTAGATGGAAGAGAGCTTCCTAATGAAATGAATTTATGAATCTGATCTAGAAGGGTACGGACGGTTGGAGAGGGTGTCGTTAACTCGTTTTCATCATACCCCAAGAGGTCGCATAATGCTGAATTCAGTTTTAGGAACGTTCCATCAAGCGAAATAAGGGCCATACCCATCACGGCTTGGGTAAAAACAAAGTCAAAACCTTGAAAATCATTTGTCCGCACAGCAGGTTACCTCTCTTCTTTATAGGGGAGTGAGTGTTATCTCAAAATGCAATATATCCAACAGTCATAGTATAAAACATATAACTCAATAAAACATATAAAATTTCTGGGTTATTAGATATTCATACAACAGTTAAATAAAATCAGGTAGAATGGGAAGATACGTTGCATTTTAAGACAAGTGGAGGCGTTGTATCATGTTATCAGTTGTTGGTGAAATTCAAGGAATTAATCGTTACCCGGTCAAGTCATTTGCGGGTGAGAATTTAGAAAGTTGTATGATTGAACCGTATGGAATGCTTGGTGACCGTTTTTGCTCCTTTTACGATGAGTCAAAAGAGGGCTGGCGAAAATATATCACCGCTAGAAATATTCCGAATATGCTTACCTATCAAGCGCAATTTATAGATGGACAAATCCATGTAACGGCATCAGACGGGCGAACCTTTGGATGGGATGATATTCTATTGGAAGAAATCCAAAGCCAAACCAAAACTCCAATCACTATGTCTGGTCTAAAAGCTGTACATCCTCAGCCAGAACATCCGCAGCTCCTATCCGTGGATGGCGCTAGTATTCTACTCATTACGGATGCCAGCTTAAAAAAACTGGAGGCAACCTGGGGGCATTCCTTGGATCAACGGCGTTTTCGCGGGAATTTTGTTATTGCGCTGAATGATGATTCTCTTTTTGAAGGAGATTGGATTGGACGCCGGCTCAACATTGGGGATGCACAGCTACAGGTAGATAGTTTTTGCGAGAGATGTGTTGTGATTACGATGGACCCGGATAGTCTCCAGAAGGACCCAGTACTTTTGAAAAAACTGCATAAAGAGTTTGATTTGCATTTTGGAGTTTATGCTTCAGTAATCAAAACTGGGCAAATTCGAATCGGAGATAAAGTAGAATTAGTAGATTAGATACATGGTCCCAAAATTGCAAACTTCCTTTACATTACTCCATGGATAAATTATCCTTTAAAGGATGACGATTTCATATCGGGAGGTTATGTATGAAGAAGAATTTGGCATCCCTATTAGTTGCATTGCTTCTACTGGTAATGTATGTCCCTACGAGTGCATTAGCAGCAGATAGCGGCAAAGGGCAAACGTATGTGAACACTCAGAAGGTGGCAGCAGAGAAGGCAGCATTCTTAACGGAAAAGCTGGGAACGACTAGTCTCCAATATGCTCTTATTGATGGCGATAATATCGTTGTGAGCGGTCAATCTGGATATAGTCATGTGGAGAGTAAGACAGCACCAAGCGCTACAACGATGTATGGAATTGGCTCAACGAGTAAAATGTATACAACAGCTTCTATTATGAAGCTTGTTGAGCAAGGGAAAGTAGACTTGGACGGTTCAGTCGTATCTTATTTGAATAATTTTACGATGGAAGATCCTCGTTATAAGCAAATCACTGTACGGATGCTGTTGAATCATTCCTCAGGTCTTGCTGGCTCGAACTTATCCAATTCTTTCTTATTTAATGATTCTGATCCTATTGCAAAAGATAGTTTACTAGAAACGTTGTCAACACAACGTCTGAAGGCCGATCCAGGTGCCTACTCAGTATATTGTAATGATGGATTTACGCTGGCTGAGTTGATTGTTGAAAAGGTCAGCGGCACGGACTTTACCACATTCATTCATCAAAATTTCACAGAACCTCTAGGGCTTGAACATACGAAAACGCCTGTAGATTCTGTAGCTTCTTCTCAGCTGGCTAGTGTCTACAATGCTACCTACTCAGCAGCTTTACCCAAAGAAACCATTAATGTGATTGGAACAGGTGGTATCTATTCCACTGCAGAGGACTTGGTGCGCTTTGCAACTATTTTTACGGGCCAATCGACTGGCATTTTGTCAGAAAAGTCTGTGAAAGCGATGGAACAAGAGGAATATAAGCGTGGAATATGGCCTAAGGGAACAGATAATTCGTTAGCTTATGGATTAGGCTGGGACAGTGTGAACTTATATCCATTTAACCAGTACGAAATCAAGGCTTTGACAAAGGGGGGAGATACGGGTCTGTATCATACCTCATTAGTTGTATTGCCCGAACAACGGATGGCAGCAGCAGTAATATCTTCTGGCGGAGCAAGTACAACGGACCAGATGCTTGCCAACGAAATTTTACTCAGTGCCTTACAGGAAAAGGGAGTTATTAAGGAACTGAAAGCTACACCTACCTTTAAAGCTTCGAACAAAGAGGATATGCCGCAAGAATTGGTAAACTATGCGGGTGTCTATGGTGATTCTACGCAACTAATGAAGATAGAAGTTAGTAAAGCTGGGGAATTGAGTATATCTTCGATTATAGCTCCTACAATGCCAGCGCAGAAATTTTCATATAATTCGAACGGTGAATTTTTAGATGCCGAGGGTACAAGTAAAGTTAGCTTTGTGAAGGAGAGCAATGGCCGTATCTATCTTTGGAGTCAAGGGTATGGGGTAATTCCAGGACTTGGTGAAACTGCCGTTACCCAATATGCAGCTGAGAAGCTTGAACCTAATGCCCTATCTCAAGAGGTCATTACTGCATGGCAGCAGCGTCAAGGGAAATTGTATTTTGATGTCAGCGAGAAGTACAGCTCCCAATATTACATGAGTATGCCGGTAGCTGGAATCGCTATGTTCCCTGACGCACCTGGTTATATGGGCTCGAATAAAATAACTGGACCTAATAAAGCAGAAATGACCGTGCAAATCCCAACCATCGCTGGGCGCGATCTTGCGGATCTTATTTTTGAAAATAAAAATGGTGTGGAGTATTTAAAGATTGGCAATCAATTATTTATACATCAAGATGCAGTTAAACCTATTTATGCAGGCCCGCAATCTATGGTAACTATCCAATCAGATGGATACGCTAGATGGTATGGAGTTCCTGAAACGGCAACAGGTAAGATAATGACAGTAGAGCTGCCAACCAAGAGTTCCTTTGCCGTCTATGATGTGAATGGTGTATGTGTGAATTACTTTACCATTAGCGGTCTTAAGCAAGTCAAACTTCCTAGCAACGGCAAAATTGTATTTGTAGGTGATGTCGGTGCGAAGTTTGAAGTGACCCTCAAGGCGCAATAAACGTATATAAAAAAAGAATCCTGTTATCAAGATTTTCGTCTTGGTAACAGGATTTTTTATTTGAAATTTTGTGAGAATTCTTTTATTTTATCTACCAATATCCCTTTGAGCTGATCAGTACCTTCCTTTGGAGCCTTATATGCCTTATAACCTCCAAAAGATTCAATACAAATCGCAGCTTCTTTCAGATCATCAGGGAAATTTTTCTCTATTAATTCTTCGGTTTTCTTGGGTTTCTCGTTGCAAATGTAGTAGCCCATCTTCTTAGTCAGTAACTCATCTTTATTTTTTTTGATAAAGTCACGAATGGCTTTATATATTTTTTCATCTCTTACTCCTGCCCCTAAAATAATGCTATCAAATGCCTCGATATCTGGCTTTTCTAGTTCGATATTGCAAATTTTGCTCTGAGGTAGCTCTTCTGATAATACTTTTGCACATTGTTCTGTTGCTCCAGATTTTGTAGCGTATAGAATAAGTACTGCCATTGTGTTCCCTCTTTTCAGTTAAGATTAATCGCGTTCCCTCATGGAAAAAATCTCGCAAATCAATTATCTTGATTATCAAGATATAATATATTTTATCGAATATACTGATCATTTGTCAAGCCAACGGCAAGCTCCTGAGTGTTAATTAGATATCCTTATTATGGTATCATGGGAATAATATTAATCTAATGCTAACAATATCTTTAATGAAATATACAAAAAAAGAGGAGTGAACGTAAATTGGGGATCATCGTAATGCTAATCATCTATTTGTTGCTTGGAATATTTGTGATTAAAGTAGGCATCGATAACTCTAGAAGTACGCAACTATCAAAAGAAATATTAAATGAGTTAAAAGAAATCAAAGAACTAATGATCAGAAATAAATACGAATGAATTCTATATAAGGGTGGAGGTGAACGAAAGTGAAAATTGGACTTATACTTATAATACTTGCTTTTTCTAATCTATTTCTAAGGATATGGATTGTTGGCCCGGACAAAGAAAAACTTCCTGAAGACGGTTATGAGCTTAATATAAAAGGGAAGCTTATACTTGCACTTGTGGGATTAATTACGGGGATTGTGATAATAATTGCCGATGGCCCAGAGGGTACGGTTATAAAATGGTTTTGGATTGTAGTTATAGTAGTAGCAATAGGGTTTCAGTCGTTCATCGACTGGAAATTTCTAAAACATACGAAACAGCACATAGTTTCACTTATTCTGTTAGTCCTGGGTGTGGTATTAGTTTATTTTATATTCTGATCTAGTTTCATTCGTACCGGCTTCGGACCCAGATGACGTTATTTGCAAAATAATCGCCTTTTGGGCAGCGTTTCGGACTCCAGTGCAGCTATTCGTTAGAAAGTGACTTATATTAGGTGTTTTTTATGCCAATAGTGGCCATGGAGTCCGATGGAATTCTTAAAGTGGAAATATACTGCTGTTAGTGTCAATGGAGTCCGTTAGTGACTTTGTAACTGCTGATGGCATCGAATCATACGAAGAAAAGAGGTGTTTCGGCAGCCAGCTTATGGCGTGTTGGGCACCTCCTTTTTGTGTTCACATTATACTTCTGCTTTCGTAGCCACGAGTGGACAGAATCCAGGGTTCGTTATACATAATTCTTGAGCGAATTCCGGTTGGAGCTTGGAGAGCTCGGCGAAATAGCTGCTGATTACGTGATTACCACTTGTAGATCCATTTTGGAAAGACAGTGAGTTAAAAGTGTGGACATGATTGTAATAATACTTTTTTTCCCGTTTGGGGAGCTTATAGACATGTGGAGGTGCGTAGGTTACAACATCAAAAAGATTGGCATACCGGTAACTCTTCCGCACATATTGTTTGAAAATATTAACGAAGTCCGGATCGCCTACCCGTGGGGAACCATAAGTATAGAGGTTAGGTGTGGTGTAAGAGGTATTTGCCGCAATATCTAAGGTACATAAGGTGGCGAGCGCTGCACCGAGGCTGTGGCCCGTAATGTATAAGGTCTTGTCGGGAGATAGCTTGGAGAGCGTAGAGAAGATGCCATCCCGAGCTGAAGAATAAATGTTGGTGAAGCCACGATGGGTGAGAGAGTCTTCTTTAAGATATTTGAACCGTTCCTGTGAAGCGAGGACGTTGGATATCCAATTGGTCGTCGTACTGGTTCCCCGAAAGGCAATAATAATCTCTTGTGGAGACTCCAAAATAAAGCCGAAACGTTCCCATACATTATTGAAGGATTGTGCTTCAATGGGATGACATAGCTGATAATCTAATGGAATGACGAAAACTCCATCTATATTTGAAAATTGTGTATAGGTCTGCCCGCAGACTGCAGCTAGAAAGATCGCCCTTTGCCCTTGCTCATTCCTCTTACTCACGTGCATCCCGCCTTTCTTTCCTACACTATATTAGGGGGATGAAGGAGTGATTCCTAAGAAAAAGGATTCCCTGAAACTTCTCTCTGAGTTACTATATATAAATAACTCCAACAGGAGAGAGAAGGGGGAAATGCATACATGAGCAACTTATTGGAAATTTTACACAAGGAAGTCGTACCGGCAGAAGGCTGTACGGAGCCGATTGCAGTTGCGTATGCCGTCTCCTTGGCGGCAGAGCTTCTCGAGGAAGAAATTACGGGGATTCAGCTGCATCTCAGCGGTAATATTATCAAAAATGCAATGGGAGTGGGCATTCCCGGGACAGGCCAGACAGGCCTGCCCATCGCAGCAGCCCTTGGAGCGGTGGTCGGCCGTTCTCACAAGGAACTGGAAATTCTGTCAGGTCTGACACAGGCTGAGTTGAAGATGGCAAATGACCTGCTGGATAGAAAGCTGCTAAAAGTGGAGATAAAGGACACTCCTGAGAAATTATATATTGAAGCCCAGTTGTTTACGCAGAACCATACGGCGACTGCCATTATTGCCAGAGAGCACACCCATATAGAATATTTGGCTCTGGACGGGGAGAAAATAACACCCCGGAATTCAAAAGCCGACTGTGGCAAGCCTAGTCTTTCCGACACGGAAGAGTATGCGGGCTCAGTAGACCAGATATTCGAGTTTATCTGTAACGCTCCTTTTTCAGAGCTTAGCTTTCTCTTGGAAGGGGCACGGATGAACAAAGCGATCTCCGATGAGGGATTGCGAGGCGATTATGGCTTGCAGGTAGGTAAGAAAATGAATCAGCAATCTGCGGTGAATCTGTTCGGCAATGATGTAGCGAACAGAATTATCGCGGCCACTGCAGCGGCTTCAGATGCTCGAATGGATGGCAGTGCAATGCCTGTGATGACAACTGCGGGCAGCGGTAATCAAGGCATCGCCTGTACACTACCCGTTATAGCTCTGGCGGAATTGCTGGGCAAAGATGAAGAAATGCTAGCTCGGGCGCTTGCACTGAGCAATCTGGTCACTGTGCACATCAAACATTATATCGGGCGTTTGTCCCCATTATGTGGTTCAGGGATTGCAGGAGGAGTAGGAGCAAATAGCGGGATCATTTATCTCATGGGCGGCAGTCTTGAGCAGATCAAGCATGGGATACAGAATACGATAGCTTCTTTGTCAGGGATGATCTGTGACGGTGCGAATTCTACCTGTGCGCTGAAGATTTCCACCTCCACCAATACGGCGATCCAGGCAGCCACACTGGCTATGAACAACATTGCTCCTACAACCAAGGATGGTGTGATTTTCGAAGAGGTGGAAGATACCATCCGCAACATGGAGCGTTTGGTTCAGGAAGGGCTGGCGGAAACTGACAAGACCATTCTCAATATTATGCTCTCCAAAGGCGGAGCGAATTAGCTTCCAAATAAGTTGAAAACAAGATAGAACATCATAATTAAGACCGCCCGGTTCCCTGCATAAAATGGCAGGAAGCCGGGCGGTCTTTGTAACACTTCGGCAAAAACATAGGTCTGCGAGAAGATTTGCATTAAATTTTAACATAACTTATTCTGAGTTAATAAAGGCATAGAGACTGAGGGTATAAAAAGGAGATAATATGACAGAGAAAATAGATATAGGCTGGAATTTTGCGAATGGTTATACTCATCTGCCGGAATCAATGTTTACAAGAATTAAGCCAACGCCTGTGCGTAAACCGGAACTGATTATTTTTAATGAACCATTGGCTGCTACTCTAGGGCTGAATAGCACAGCACTACAGAGCAAGGAGGGCCTTGGGATTCTTGCCGGCAACGAAGTTCCTGAAGGTACCGTGTCGCTTGCGCAAGCTTATGCTGGACATCAATTCGGACATTTTACCATGTTGGGAGACGGTCGAGCAGTGCTGCTGGGCGAACAGATCACCCCTCAAGGTGATCGTGTAGATATTCAGTTGAAGGGTGCGGGAAGAACCCCATACTCTCGTGGTGGCGATGGCCGGGCAGCGCTTGGACCGATGTTACGCGAATATATCATCAGTGAAGCTATGCATGGACTCGGGATTCCTACGACTCGCAGCTTGGCGGTGGTAGCTACAGGGGAGTCGCTAATTCGAGAAACGGAACAGCCGGGGGCTGTTTTGACCCGGATCGCGGCGAGTCATTTGCGTGTTGGAACTTTCCAATATGCTGCTGCATGGGGGACTGTGGAGGATCTGCGTATTCTGGCTGATTACACGTTGCATAGACATTATCCAGAAGCTCCTGTGGAAGTTAATCCATATCTTGTTCTGCTTCGGGAAGTAATGGAACGTCAAGCAGCGCTAATTGCTAAATGGCAGCTTGTAGGTTTTATTCACGGAGTGATGAATACCGATAATATGGCCCTTAGCGGAGAAACGATTGATTATGGTCCATGTGCCTTCATGGATGTGTATAATCCTGAGACGGTATTTAGTTCCATAGATCAGCAGGGTCGTTATGCTTACCACAATCAGCCCGGGATTGGCGCATGGAATCTCGCCAGATTTGCCGAGACTCTACTGCCATTGCTGGCTGACGATCAGGCACAGGCGATTAAGCTGGCTGAGGAGGCAATTTCAGATTTTTCGGAGCGGTCCTATCAATATTGGCTAACGGGAATGAGAGCGAAGCTGGGAATCTTTAACGAAGAGTTAGAGGATGTTGCTCTGATTGATACCCTCCTTGAACTGATGCAAAAATATCGGTCTGACTACACTAATACATTTCGGTCTTTAACTTTAGGCGTAATGGAAGATGCTGATCTGTTTGGCACTCCTGAATTTAAGCAATGGAATGAGCTGTGGCAGGCGCGCCTTAGCAGGCAGCAGGAATCACAATCCTCTTCACAGGAGCTGATGCGTACCAGTAATCCTGCGATTATTCCGCGGAATCATCGTGTGGAAGAAGCGCTTGAGGCGGCGGTAGAGCGGAAAGATTACGATGTGATGGAGAGGTTACTTCAAGCATTGTCTAACCCATACGCCTACTCCCCTGAACAAGAGGAATACTCGGCACTTCCTGAGGAATCCGCATGTCCATATCGTACATTCTGCGGTACTTAAATTGCTTATAATCTATCTGGAAAATGGGGGAAGGAAGAATGTTTCATGCTTATGATGTTCTAGCCAACCAGTTGCTGGCCAATGCAAATGATCCGAGTTGGTATGTGCCCTTTGAAGTGGCGGTTAAAGACTTAAGTGAAGAAGAAGCTTTTTGGAAGGTAACGGAAGAAAGCAATAGTATTGCTGAGATTGTGCAGCATCTGCTTTACTGGAATGAAACTTGGCAAACAAGGTATAAAGAAGCCAGTGTTCATGTGGTTCCTTCAGTGGATAATAATAATACCTTTGTCGTTGCAGAAGGGAAAACGTTCGAAGCGTTGCAAAAACAACTTTTAGAGGTTCTTTTACATTGGCAGGAATTGATTAAGAAAGAACAATTGGAAGCTGATGTTCAAGGATTCCCAGACAGTAAATGGTGGGAAGTACTCGGAAATGTAACAACCCATAATGCTTATCATGTGGGCCAGATTGTTTTTATTCGAAAAATACAAAAAAGCTGGAACCGCAAGGTGAAGTGACATTGTGAAGTAAATCCTAAAAAAATAAAATTAAAAAGGCGTTAGCGGATGCACATTCATCTGGCTTTCGTCTTTTTTTACGTATTAATACTTACATATGCTTAATCATATACTCATAAACGCTTGTAAATACTTATTAAATGACTTATGATGACTTTAGGAGGTGGATTACCTTATGTATCAAGAGGAACGATTATTAAAAATACTCGAATATTTGAAACAACACCAAGCAATGAGTGTTCAAGATATCTGTACGCAATTTGAAGTCTCAAGAGATACTGCCCGACGGGATATTGTTAGGTTAGTACAAGAGGGCGTCGTTGTTCGGACGCATGGCGGTCTAGCGTTACCAGAATTACAAAAAGAATTATTATCTTACCAGGATCGTTTGATCGATGAATCCGAGAGTAAGCAGAGAATAGGGAAGATCGGAGCCGCGCTTATCCAAGATCGTGAGACTGTGATTTTAGACGTATCGACCACTGTACAGTTTGTTGCTGAACAAATTAGTGCACAGGATATTACGGTTGTCACGCATTCAATAGATAATGTAGGGATTTTATCCCATCGTGAGGATCTGCAAATTTATGTACTTGGTGGTTACTTGAATGTGAAAAACCGCTTGTTATATGGTTCTTCCATTATCGATAAACTTAGTGAAATTCGTGCGGATAAAGCCTTTATTGGAGCGTCGGCGATCTGTGCTGATGGGCTCTATTATCCTTATGAAGAAGATGCGCGGGTAAAAAGAGAAATGGCTCGAAGATCTGATCAAGTGATTTTAGTAGCCGATCACACCAAATTTAATGCCAAATCCTTTTATCGGCTAGACTTTGACTTCATTGATATTTTAATTACAAATCGAGAGCTTCCAATCGAGATCAGAGAAGTTCTAGATCAGAAGAACATCACAGTTATTGAGTGTCAAGATGAAGCTGAAGAGGTTCGAAATCAAGAGTGATAACGAAATGGAGGAGAACGTTTATGACTTATATTTTGCAAAATGTACAAGTAGTGCTTCAGAATAGTATAGTTTCAGCGGCCAATGTATGGATTTCTGAAGGAAAAGTGATGAGGATAGACTCAGGAGATACCTCTATTCCAGAGGGTGAGTATGAACGGATTGATGGCGGAGGGCATTTGTTAGTGCCCGGAATGATAGATGTGCATATTCATGGTGCTAACGGGTTTGATATGATGGACGGTACTGCAGAGAGTATTCAAGAAGTATCGAAGGCTTGCGCAGCATCTGGTTGCACCTCATTTCTGGCTACCTCTGTGAGTTCTACGATGGAAGATCTTTTAGAGATGATTCGTAGTGTCAAACGTGTAATTGGGCATGAAGTGGGAGCAAAGATCGCAGGCATTCACTTAGAGGGACCTTATCTAAACCCCAAGAGAAAAGGAATGCAAAATGAAAAGTATCTGCGGCATCCTAACTTAGAAGAAATGAAGCTCATTTTCCAAGAAGCTGGATCACTCATTAAAATGGTTACGATTGCTCCTGAGCTGCCGGGAGGCATGGAGCTTCTTTCCTTTTTGAAGGAACGGGGAGTGGTGATAGCAATTGCTCATTCGGATGCCACATATGAGGAAGCCAAACAAGCTTTTGCCGCTGGGGCAAGTCATGTTACGCATTGTTTTAATGGCATGCGGCCGATCCATCATCGCGATCCGGGGATTGTGGTTGCCGCTTTCGAAGAGAAACATGTAAGCCTGCAAGCTATTGTGGATAATGTCCATCTGCATCCTGCAATTATCCGATTGATGCATACCATGAAAGGACCAGAAGGAATGGTCTTGATCACAGATGCGTTACAAGCAATGGGGTTAGGGGATGGGAACTATATATTTGGAGGACATCAGGTTACGGTATCTGGGGGCATAGCGCGATTGGAAGATGGCACGCTGGCCTCCAGTACAGTTACCATGAATGAAGCCTTACGTTATACTGTCGAAACTGGAATTTCGCTGACAGATGCCGTACAAATGGCTTCAACTACACCTGCTAATATTCTTGAACTTCAACAAAAGGGGACGATAACCACTGGCTTAGATGCTGACCTAGTCCTCTTGGATGATGAATTTAAAGTGCTCTGGACAATGGTAGGAGGGCAAATCTTACAGCTGTGACCGATATTCATGTGCGGTTATTCCGAACACGCTTTTAAAATGCCTGTTCAGATGAGTTAGATCCACAAATCCGCAATCTACAACAGCTGCATAGATATCCTTGGTTCTCTCAATGGACTGCTTGGCACGCTCTACCTTGCAATTTAAGAAATATTGATAGGGTGATATTCCTGTATGTGTCTTAAACTCGCGAATAAACTGATATTTGGACAGACCAAACTCTGTGCAGAGATCGTCCAGCTTCAGCACATGGTCTAAACTGCAGTACATCATTTCCTTTGCTTTTTTGAGAAATTTATTATTCGTTCTACGATCGGTAACTATTTCAGTATTAGATACTAAATGAACCAGAGTGAATAACAGTTCACTGCACAAAGACTCCTCTTTGCCATTCTGGATGGCATGGTTTAGGGCTAATATGCACTGCGCCAATTTGTCATCGTATAAGATAGGAGTGGCGAAGCGGAGTTCTTTTTTATCTAGTATCTCTCGCATTAGGGTTGGCTTAATATAAAGCATGACATAATCAATGCCACCTTTATCATACGCATTGCCATCATGTGTTTGTTCTGGATTAAACAACATTACGCCATTTTTATGTGAGGATTGCAAACTACCGTCAAGATTATATTGCTGAATGCCACGAAGGGTCACACCGAGTGCATATTCCTCATGGCAATGTTTTTTATAGGTGAAATCAGTAAGGCTGGCGGATAAGGACAGGATCTCTGCTGACTTTTTATAGTTAAATCTCTCCACGTTCTTAACCTCCGCGACTTTATAGGATTCCCGATATCATAATGGCTGAGTATACTAAAAACAGTGCCATCACGGTATTTAGAACTTTTTGATGATTTTTCATAAATGTTCTGAAGATTGTCCCAAATACAACCCATGTCGTAAATGCAAAAAATCCGATCACAGTTATAATTATAACAAACATAAACAAGGCAAGCGAAGAGGTATAGAATGGCATTACGTAGTTGGGAATGACCGTTAGTGTAAATACTAGCACTTTAGGATTCACAAGCTGCATAAGCACGCCTGAGCGGAAATTGGCATTGGGGTCAGGCTGGTCTTCCATTGAACCCATTTTAAAGATTTTATAAGCAAGGTAGAGCATATATAAACTCCCAATGACTTGCATAATGATCAGGATATTTGGGATGATTTCTACTAGAACACGGTTCAGCAGAGTAGAAATGATAAGTAATAAGCCAAAAGCCAGCGTGGATCCGTATACATACCCCATTGATTTTTTAGCCCCGGAATGTTGCACGGAAGAAAGAATAACAATATTGGTAGGACCGGGTGTAAATGTAGCGACAACGCAATAGATCAGAAAGGACAATATATTCATGATGACCTCCAGTAAAGTAGTTCTATGAATATAAACCTTTCAGTCTGAATGCTGATAGTATATTATTGCAGGATTTTTAAGAATTCCGGCCGGGAATAGAAGAGGTGTACGAATCAATGAATAAGAGTAATCAAATGGCCATAAGCACACTTTCTCCAGCTGATTTTGAATCCACATGCTCTGTTTTTGAAATTTCAATCCCAGATGCTTTTGAAAAAGAAGGGCTTGATCATTTACAAGACGATATCCAAAGTGAAATAGATCATAAAAAGCAAATGGTGATGACTTCACTGGATACTACAACTGCGGAGCCTTACTTCCTTCTTGCAAAAATAGAAGAGCAGGTGGTCGGTACGATTTCCTTTGGAGCTTGTGGCGAAGATATTCAAACCTGCACGGATCATCAGTTAGATGAAATAGGGGAATTGGGCAGTCTATACATTATGCCAAGTTATCAGGGTCAAGGTGTGGGTTCAGCCTTAATTAAGGAAATGATGATATTTCTAAAAAAGCAAGGGGTAGAGCGGTTTTGTCTGGACAGCGGGTATAAACGTGCACAAATCAGGTGGCAACGTAAATTTGGGAAACCTTATAAAGTAGTGGAAGACTATTGGGGACCTGATTCCGTCCATATGGTTTGGTTGTGTAATGTGAGTGATCATTTAAGCTAGAGATATATTTTTCATAAAAATAACAGTCCCTTTGCTGCGCGCAGAGGGATTTTTTGTTTTGTTGGATAAAACGGGTGTAATGTCGTTTGACAGATGATCTTTTGCCGGGTAATATGAATCTTAGATTTAGTAAATTAGTAATTTAGTAAATGAGTAAATTAGTAAATCATAAAATGGAGAGTGACTAATCATGAAAATTCCAACAACTCTAAAACATAAACCTGTAATCGTGTCAGAAAATTACGAGCAGGTTGATGGCCGCTACGCCGGGGACACAGATGCAAAAGGTCTGTCCCTAGGATTAGCACAATGGAACGATAGAGGAAAAGTCGACATCTCAGCAAAGGTATGGAGACATACAGGGGACAAATGGTCGAGACAGTCCGAAGAGCTGCCAATGCACAGAGTGCTTGACCTGGCAATTTTGATTTGCAGAAGTAGTTTGTATTTTCAAGAGGCCTATCGTTTTCCGAAAATGTATGATCCCGAGAGCCCTATGATTGATCGTGTTGGGCTGCAAGGAGATGCAATGAGTGTATCTGTCTGTGCAGACAATCCCATGATTGATAATGATATTAAGCTGTTCGCCCAGGCGCTTAGTGATGATGGTGAAATGATTGGAGAACGACTTTCGGTATTGTCCCGTTTATTAAAAGAAATGGGGTACTGAAATTTAGCAGAATTGTTTGTGGAAGGAGAATCATGAATCATAATGGACAAAAGCAAACGTAAAGAACTTCAGGAGCAATATAAGCAGCTCAAGACTTACATGGGTGCTATTCAAATTACAAACAAAATAAGCGGAAAAATATTCGTTGACAGCTATCCCAACCTGAAGAATAAATGGATGACTATACAGATGCAATTAGATATGGGCAGATTTGCGAATGCAGAGCTGCAAAAGGACTGGAAGGAACTTGGAGCAGAAGCTTTCAGCTATGAGGTATTAGAGCAGAAGGAGTCAGAAGACTTAACCGACGTGCGCTGGGAGCTTAAACTATTGAAAAAGAAGTGGTTCGAGAAATTGCAACCCTTTGATGACAAAGGATATAATAAGCCACTTACCCATTAAGCCAAGTATAAAGAAACCTTTAGCTTTCATAGCAAGGGTTTCTTTTTTTTGGATCGTATTTCACTCCGGATTTTATGTGTCGTAATATTATATATGTTTTGTCGCATTTTCCTACTAAAAAAGCTGTTTATTATGTGTTATTTTTATAGCAGATGTCAGAATAACATATATACGGGAGGCACAAGTAAATGACCATTAGAATTGGTAAGCTCAGCTATTGGCATGTGCATGCATGGGATTATACCAAGCAAGCTCAGGAGCATGAAGATACCGTATTAGCTGCAGTTTGGGACGAAAACGTAGAGCGTGGGAACAAAGCTGCGGAAAGCTTGAATATTCCTTATTTTGAATCACTGGATGATCTGCTTGCGCAAGAGGATATAGATGCCGTTATCGTGGATGCACCAACGAATATGCATAGAGACGTAATCATGGCTGCGGCCAAAGCGGGTAAACATATTTTCACAGAAAAAGTTATTGCCCCAACGTTAAAAGAAGTTAACGCAATCATCGCAGAAGTTAACGAGAACAAAGTGAAGCTAACGGTCTCCTTGCCTCGTTTAAATGACGGCTATACATTAACTATTCAAGAGATTCTAAGTCAGGAACTGCTCGGCAAGATTACTTACGTTAGAGTTCGCTTATCCCATAACGGAGCAACGGAAAGCTGGCTTCCTGATCATTTCTTTAGCTTGGAGCAATGTGGAGGCGGAGCTTTGATTGATCTGGGCTGTCATCCCATGTATTTGGCGAAGCTTTTCTTAGATCAAGATGTGACTGGGGTAAGTGCTAATTTTGGTTATGTAACCGGTAAAGAAGTGGAAGATAATGCCGTAGTGACACTATTTACGGATTCAGGAGCAATTGGTGTGGTGGAGGCTGGTTTCGTGAATAGTCATTCGCCGTTTACTATCGAGGTGCATGGAACTGAAGGAACGCTGCTTTACGGAACACCAGAGAATAAGCTTCTTCTTAGAACGAACAAATCCACGGATAAAGAAGAAGGCTGGAAAGAAGTAGCCCTGCAAAGCAATCGTGAAAGCGCCTTCCATCAATGGGTTGATCATATTCAAAATAATACACTTGGCACTCAAAATGTTGAAATGGCAGTTGAGCTTACCAGATTAATGGAGGCGGCGAACCGCTCGGCTAAAGAAGGCTGTGTAATTCCGATTGGGAGGACTTAACGTTGAGCAGCTTTCCCTATGAGATGATGTTTGAGAAGCAGGATATGCTTGAAAGATTGGATATCACGATTCTATGGGGACATTACGAGATTACAGTGTTTAGATTTCATTTGACATCTTTTCCACCGGGCAGAGTAGTCGAGTTCCATAATCATTCTGAATTTGAATTTCATTTCATTCCGCGCGGGAAGGGAGAAGTCATTCTTGGGGATCAAAAATATCCTCTTTCAGAAGGAATGTTCTATCTAACCGGACCAGGTGTTATGCATCGTCAAGAGGCGGATGCTGATGAATCTATGGAAGAGCTATGTCTGCATGTTGACATCAAAAAGAGGATCAGGGATGATGCTGATCTTTGGGAGGTTGCGGAAGCTGAAACCTGTGTGGAGAAGCTGAAGTGTTTACCCTTGGTTCCAGCACAAGACTATCACGGGGCTATGAAGTGTTTTCGAGAAGCGTACGAAGCATGCGATGGGAAGTTGACCGGATATTATACTTCAATTAAGCATCTTGTGATCAGTATTTTACTAAAGGCCGTTAGAGCGTATGATTCAGGCGGGATCCGCACGGAGGCGCCGGTTAGAGATATGCTGACTTACCGGTATCAATACGCAATGCAATATATGGAAGCGAATTATTCAGGAACGGTTACCTTAGAAAATGTTGCGGAAAAGCTAAATATTAGTTCAAGGCAGCTGCAGCGGGTGTTTAAGCAAGTAAATGCAGAACAATCATTCAGTAGGGCGCTTGAGGATATTCGATTGCAAGCGGTCTGCCGCAAGCTTGAAGAAAGCAATTATCCGATAGAACAAATCGCACAGTCGGAAGGGTTTACCAATGCTACCTATTTGCATATTGTCTTCCGCAAGCGGTTAGGTATGACACCGGCAACTTATCGAAACAGCAAACAAATCCATTAGAGGTGAGGGTGAAGGATATGAGTAAGGTTTTTCGTGTAGGGATTATTGGATGTGGTGGTATTGCGAATGGCAAACATCTTCCAAGCTTGAGCAGACAAAGTAAGGTTGAAATCGTGGCTTTTTGTGACATTATTAAAGAACGTGCTGAAGAAGCAGCGGAGAAATACGGAAATAATAAAGCTACTGTCTATACGGATTACACTGAACTATTAAAAGATCAATCCATTGATATTATTCATGTGCTTACGCCTAATGATGTCCATGCGGAAATATCAATCGCTGCTCTAGAAGCCGGAAAACATGTGATGTGCGAAAAACCAATGGCTAAGACGGCGGCAGATGCCAAACGAATGGTTGAAGCAGCGAAACGTACAGGCAAGAAGCTGACCATTGGATATGACAACCGGTACAGAGAAGACAGCTTATATTTGAAAAAAGCTTGTGAGTCCGGAGAGCTTGGTCATATTTATTTTGCAAAAGCACATGCCATCAGACGGAGAGCCGTACCGACCTGGGGAGTATTTCTTGATGAAGAGAAACAAGGCGGCGGTCCGCTTATCGATATCGGAACCCATGCGCTGGATCTAACCCTTTGGATGATGGATAACTATAAACCAAAAGTTGTGCTGGGCACTAAATATCATGAACTTTCACAAAAAGAAGAAGCCGCCAACGCATGGGGACCGTGGGACCCTAAAAAGTTCACCGTAGAGGATTCAGCCTTTGGAATGGTCGTAATGGAGAATGGTGCAACAATCATGCTGGAAGCGAGCTGGGCTCTGAATTCACTAGACATACATGAAGCGAAATGCAGCTTAAGTGGGACGGAAGCAGGCGCAGATATGAAGGACGGACTTAGAATTAACGGAGAGAAATTCAGCAAGCTGTACACCAATAAAATTGAGCTTGGGGCAGGCGGTGTTGCCTATTATGAAGGAAAAGCTGAAAGTGCTCCGGATATAGAATTAAGAAAGTGGATTGAAGCGATTGAACAGGATAAAGACCCGGTTGTAACTCCTGAACAGGCTTTTGTCGTTTCGCAAATATTGGAAGCTATTTATGAATCGGCGCAGACCGGCAAGGCTGTGTATCTGGATTAGATTTTTGACAACTATAGCGATTTAGAGTAATATCCACTTGTGATTTAATTATAGGGATCCGAGACAAGACTCTCTCTTTACCGGGAGAGTTTTTTTGTTTTTTTACTTGTTTAGACTCTGGGTAATAGGGGTGGAAATCGTGGATACTGTTGATCGCAATCATGTGCTTATTGTGGAAGATGACGATAATATTAGACGTTTTATATCTATAAATTTAACGAATAATGGGTTTGTGGTTAGTGAAGCTGCTTGTGGAGAAGAAGCATTGCAGAGCTTTGAGGTGAGCCGTCCAGATGTTATGGTTCTGGATATCATGTTGCCTGATTCTAATGGGTTCGAAATATGCCGAAAGCTAAGAGAGAAAGACGCTGGGGTCATCATCATTTTCTTAACCGCACGTGGACAGGATTTGGACAAAATCAATGGCCTTGAAATGGGTGCTGACGATTACATTGTTAAACCTTTTAATCCATTAGAATTGGTAGCACGTATTAAAGCTATTTTGCGCCGTACAGAATCCGCTCTAAAGCCGCAAAGAACTATACTTCAAGCTGGACCGATCCGGCTGGATTTGAACGCGAACAAGATGTTTAAGCAGGATGACAGCATTGAATTAACTCCGAAGGAATTTCAGTTGATGAAAACCTTTCTGGAGCATCCGGATACAGCACTCTCTAGAAATGAATTAATGAATCTTGTCTGGGGAGAGGATTATATTGGAGATCCCAAAACGGTGGATGTTCATGTGCGTAAGTTAAGAGAGAAAATTGAGGTTGATGCTTCTAATCCGCATTGGCTTGAGACGGTATGGGGGCTCGGTTACCGCTTTAGAAAGGATGGTTGAAGAATGGGGATTCAGAAAAGATTAGTAGGAAGCTATTTTATACTCATTTGTCTTACTGTGCTCATTCTTGAAATCATTCTTAATGTATCTTTGCGATATTATTATTTTCATAACATAGAGGAAACCTTGATGAATCAAGCAGAGCTATCGGCTTCTTTTTTTCAGCAATACTTTGGGGACCAGGATCTGGTGGAACAATCGGATAGGTTACTGAAGGGTTTTGCGAGTCATTCTGATGCACAGGTGCAGATTATTAATGTTGAAGGCTGGCTGTTGCAGGACTCAAATGGACTTCAAGGCGATCTAACTATGACTGAGTACATAGATGTACAAGCAGCAATAAAAGGGCAGCCCGGCAGTTGGAAAGGTGCGGACCCTAACACAGAGGAAGCAATTTACGCGGTATCTTATCCCTTGCAGGCTAATGGAAACATAGTGGGGGGAGTCAGATTTATCACGTCCTTAACGGAAACTATACATACAGTTAAACATATTACGGTTTTACTGATCGGGGTGGGGATAATCGTTATTGGCATTGTCACCTTACTTGGATTATTGCTGTCTTGGACCATAACCAGATCAATTAAAGATCTGAAGCAGGCAGCAGACCAGATGACCGAAGGAGATTTCAGCATCAGAGTGCATAAGCGCTATCAAGATGAGCTTGGTTCATTGGCGGATACGTTAAATATGATGGCAAGCCGAATCTCCAAGAGTGAACAGCTTAAGAATGATTTTATCGCTTCCGTATCCCATGAACTGCGAACACCCTTGACCTCGATCAAAGGTTGGGCAATTACCTTAAAGGCGAGTGAGGTGAGTAATCAACCTCTATTTTATGATGGGCTTGATATTATTGAATCCGAAAGTGACAGGTTAACTCATATGGTGGATGAATTGTTGGATTTCTCTAAGTTGGATAACGGAAGAATCGCCGTTCACTTCACATCAGTGGATCTAACAGAACTGCTGCAGCATATCGGCAGACAACTTACCCCTAGAGCGACCCGACAAGGCATCTCACTAGAAGTGAAAATAGAAGAACATCTGCCAGTGATTCAAGCTGACGAGAATCGTGTGAAGCAAGTCATGATTAATCTCATTGATAATTCACTCAAATTTACTGGTTCATCAGATCGGATTTTAATCAGCGCCCATACGGTTCCAGGGAAAGTCGTGATTTCTGTAGAGGATACAGGCTCAGGTATCGCAGAGACGGATTTAGAGAATGTGCGGCAAAAATTCTACAAAGGGGATCAACAGGCTTCGGGCAGTGGCTTGGGTTTATCCATCTCGGAACAGATCATTAAATTGCATCATGGAGAGCTGCGAATAAGCAGCACTTTAGGCAAAGGAACGATTGTCCAATTTGACTTACCGATAGAATAAGAATTCAAATTTAACTATTTCATAACCACTTTCACCTCTTTCAAAGATAAAATACTATATATGCGGACAAGCGAGGAGTCGATGATCCAAATGCCGGGCAAATTCATAAAAATTGGTACCCTGTTTACAACTTTATTTTTGCTCGGAGGATGCGGAGTCCCGGCAACACCCGGAGAGCTGATTAAACCTCCATCATCAGAAGCAAGCCTAGAGCGAGACAAAACGAGCCAGGAATTTATTAAGTGGCTTCCAGACAAAGCTCAATTGATAACTCCGATGAAGGGACAAGAGGATAATGCCATCTCTTTTGGCGATATGGATGGAGACGGAATTGACGAAGCCGTAGTTGTGTATGAGTACAGTAAAAACAAAGGATATACTATAAAAGCAATGTTGTTGAGGCAGGAAAATGAAGCTTGGCAGAAGATTTCCGAGGTTGAGGGGTTTGGGTATGGTCTAGATTATGCCGGATTCTTTGATGTTGATGAAGATGGCCATAAGGAGCTCGCGCTGGGCTGGTCATTGGGTGAGGCTGGGAATGGTCTGGATATCTATACGCTAAGTGAAGATAAACTGAAGCTGTTATCGAAGAAAGCGTATCAGGGCAAATTTGATCTGAGGTAATCATTCAATTTAATCATCCGTAGCGCTTCAATGTGAAAAAAAGAAGTAAAAGTGCTCAGCACAACAAGAAAACTACAGAAATTAAATAGAGGTTGTTTTATGCTCATCTCTACCAAAATTGCAAAGCTGGACAGATCCGTACTTTTTCTCACCACCTGCTTAGTTGGCGTGGGTACTGTTGCTATTTATGAAGCGACTACGGATACGCGGTTAGACGGTCTTTACATAAGTTATTTGTATTTATTTGCTTTATTTTGCCTACCCATGTTATTCATTGCTTTGGTAGATTATAAGATTCTATTAGGCAGGTTAGCGTATCTCTTTTATGGCGTGGGCATAGGTTTACTCGTACTAGTCAAGCTGGTTGGAGAAAATCTCAATGGTGCCGTGCGTTGGTTAAGCATTGGGAGCTTTCAGCTTCAGCCCTCCGAGCTGGCTAAAATATGTACGGTGCTGCTCATTGCTCATCTATTAGGTACACGAGAGGGCCAGCAGCTGCGGTTTTTTCAAGATTTAGTACCGGTTTGTTTCGTTTTTTTAATTCCTTTCATTTTAATAATGGAGCAGCCCGATTTGGGTACAGCACTCGTATTTGTTGGCATATTACTTAGTATGCTGTGGATTGGCAACATCCGTGCTCTATATATGATTCTGATCCTTAGTGTTGTGATTATTTCGATCGGCACGATACTATGGCTGTATTATGCCAACTTCGACTTGTTATCCAAGATTGTCGAGCCCCATCAACTGTCACGAATCCAATCCTTTTTGGACCCGCAGAGCGATCCTGATAAATCTTGGCATGTGAAAAACGCAATGATAGCCATTGGCTCCGGAGGATTATCGGGCAATGAAGGTATTTTTTTGCGAAAAGGATATATTCCATATGCGTATTCCGATTCGATCTATGTAGTCATCGGGGGGAAATACGGTTTTATAGGTTCATCCGTGCTGCTGATGCTTTATTTACTGCTCGTGTACCGAATGATCTTTATTGCGCTGGATAGTAGGGACCGTGCGGGTACCTATATTGTCACCGGGTTTATCGCCATGTTCATCTTTCAAGTTTCCGTTAATCTTGGGATGCATATTGGGTTGCTGCCCCTGACGGGGATTTCATTGCCTTTTATTAGTTATGGAGGCAGCTCATTGCTAACTAATATGATTGCGATTGGCATGGTGTTAAGTGTTAAAGTTCATAAGGATGAAAGCACTGATTGAATTAGCTATTGGAACTGAGTGGAGGAAATTATGTCTAACAAACGCAAGTGGACAACAACCCGTAAAATTCTGACGAGCATTGGTCTTGTCTTAGGCGCAGCTATTATAGGGATTGGAGTATATGCAGGGTATTTATATAAAAAGACGGATGATGCGATACAGCGTATGGCAGCTCCAGTCACCATCCAGCCCACAGCTGCTCCAGAGGAAAAAAAGGAGACGGTATCGGTTGAACCTATGATTTTTCTGCTAGCCGGGGTAGATAGTCGGGATGGCGGTGGTGGAGTAATGAATACCGATGTTCTGATGCTTGTCAGCTTCAATCCGGACACGAAGTCGACGAGTTTCTTATCATTACCACGGGATTTGTTGCTAAAACCTAAATCGTTGCCTTCCCGCAAAGCCAATTATTATTATGCTTATCATTACATAAAAGACAAAACAGAGGCTATTCCAAATACAAAAGAGTTCTTCAGCAATTTGCTCGGTCTGCCGATAGAGCACATGGTTGTGGTGAATTTTGATGTGTTGCAGAAGACCGTGGATTTGCTTGGCGGACTGACTATAGATGTCGATATGGATATGAAATATACCGATACGGCAGATGGTACACACATCGATTTAAAGAAAGGCTTGCAGAAGCTGGATGGCAAACAAGTTCTTGATTTTGTACGGTACCGTAAATCGAATCAAGGAACGGCTGAATCCTCCGATTTCCAGCGCAATGATCGGCAGCAGCAAGTAATCAAGCAGATTCTGGATAAGCTAGGAAATTTCCAAGGCGTGTCCCAATGGGGAAATGTATTGGATATCATTGGTGAAAATGTGAAGACGGATATTCCTCAAGCAGATCTGCAGCAGTGGTTATTCAACTTCCCTAAACTTAAACCAGAGCATATTAATTCCTTACATGTGGAATCTCTTTGGAAGAGTCCGTATGTCTATGTGAATAAAGAGGATCTAAAACAAGCACTTACTACTCTGAGTACGGAAGCAGGCGTCAGCTCCGAAAGCTCATTACACTTGGAGAATGTTGGGACGGTGGATTAACATCAAAAAACTGCTCTTAGGAGCAGTTTTTTTGTAGCTTTCTGCCGGCTGTGAGTTTATGTAGAAAATAAGGTGAAAGAGTTTTTTACCTCGTATTGAGCTTCCAATTAATAGTATAATAAGAACTCGTAGGAGTTATTTCAATATGTTGTAGAGAGCTTATCCACAATAACTTTATGCGAATACATACTCATATTTTTTTGAGGAATAAGGAGATGAGAGCATGACTGTAAAAACTACAGCGGAACAAATCCGCATTATCGAATACGATTCTTCTTATGCTGGGGCGGTCGCAGAAATGTGGAACCGCAGCAACGAAAGCTGGGGCGGAGGCACTAATCAGAGAACTGAGGACAGTGTGCGCCGTGAGATGGAGATCTCGTCCAATCTTAATGCCTTTCTTGCCGTTGATGGCAAAGAGGTAGTCGGCTTCTGCAGCTTCGCCCACTACCGTCAAGATGAAGGGGCTTTGTATGTCCCGCTATTAAATGTGCGCCCCGATTATCACGGATACAAGGTTGGCCGCAATCTGATTCTGAACGCTGTTCGCCAAACAATAGAAGCGGGCTGGCCACGTCTTGATCTGTTCACTTGGGCAGGTAATACGAAAGCCGTACCGATGTATAAGAAATGCGGATTTTTTTGGGAGAAAAATGAAGATTACGTCCATCTGATGAACTTCATTCCAACTGTATTGCAAACGGAAGCACTTGCTCCTTATTTTGAAGAACTGGATTGGTATGCAGACAGTACCCGTGAACTTCCCATCCAGCCAGATGGCCGCCAGGAGCGTGGCTTTGATTTCTTTGATTATACTTGGCAAAAGGGAGAACTCTCCTTGCGGGCGGAATTCGAGAAGACTGGCCGCGGTCTGACCGCTCTTGATACACCAGACTATGAAATCTCCACGGAGATTGATGATCATGATCTTGTGTTCGGTTCGACCTACAAGATTCGCTATCGCATCAAGAATCGTTCGGCGTCTGAGCTGGCCATTGAGATCGAAGGCCAGAACGATAAAAATATCCGTTTTACTCTATCTGCTGCGCGAACACTAGCACCAGGTGAAACGGTTATCGTGGAAGGTGATTTTGAGCTTGATTCGGTTCGGGAAGAGCAGAACGATAAGAAGACACACCCCGTTGTTTTGAGCAAGTGGATCATCGGTGGCAAGCGTGCTGAATTCCGCATTGGCGTTGCTCCTAAATTCCCACTCAAAATGAAGATAGCGCTGCCACACCGGGAACTATATCTGGGTCTTCCTTCGGAACTGTACCTTAATGTGGAGAATAATTTTGCTTCAGAAGCAGAATTTTCTTTTGATTTGCCCGAAGACGAATTCCTGATGTGGGCGGACCGTACAGTAAGCTTTACTGTTCCAGCTAAGAGTAAGGCTTCTATTCAAGTACCCTTTACCCTAAAGTCATACGGTCTTTATTCACAGGCTATTGAGGTAACGGCCGTTCCGGTTGGAGAGAAGGCAGTCACCTTTATCAGCAAGCTATCCGTTCTAATGAAGGGAACGCATGGCCGCTTTGGTGGGGAAAACGGGGATCAGTGGGTGGCTGTAAATGGCGCCTACTCCATTCATCTTAATAATACCGACAATGGAATGTGGATTGAATATCCCGGCTCGAGCCATAATTTCTGGTTGACCCATCCGAAGTTAGGCAAGCCATTCGCAGAAGAATTCTCTAAGAAACAGGCCAAAGAAGTAAAGATCTATTCTGAAGGGGAGAGTCAGGTGCTCGAAGCCCTTTACGAGTCGGAAGAATTTCCGGGTCTTGAGATAAAAAGAGTGGCTAAGCTATTTGCTAACGGAATCGCTGAGTTTTATAGCGAGGTCTGCAATACCAATAGTGACATCCTGGAAGAAGACATGTATCTGTTGACGAATTTCGGCTTTTTCGGTAAACAGCTTATCTTGCCATATCAGGGCCAATACGTGGACATGGGCGATGCTTACTCAGGCGATCCAAGTCTTTGGGACAGTGCACAAATTACGGAGAACTGGTTGTTCTGCAAGGAAGAGAACGTCACATGCGGAATCTGCTGGGATCCTTCGCTAAAATTACTTCGCCCGGAATACCCGCTTGGGCTGGAGCATAATCTTGGCCGAATCTCCGCTGGAGATGTCGTACGGACAAAAACTATGATGTTTGCTCTTAACACCTTCCTTAAGTGGTCGGAATTTCGCGCCTTTGCCCTAAAACAGCAGAATTCGGTCATACCGGTGTTGGATGACCATCTTGAGCTAACGCTCGGCGGTGGAAATCCGTTTGCGGCAGGGGCACTTCATGCCGAGCTAATCGAACGAAAGGTGACACCGCTTGATGGAAGCCTTGAATTGTATGTACAGGCTGATGGAGAAGAGGAGCGAAGTGTCGCTGAGATGGAGTTGCAAAGAGGACAAAATTTGCACTCCGCAGGTTTTGAGCTCTCTACTGAGGATACAGAATCACCAGAACACAACGAATCTGGCCGTAAGGTCCGGGTCGTCTATCGCGGTGAGGACCGCATTCAAGAGCGAACAGGCCTCTGGTTTCCACAAACGGAAACAAGCGTTGTTTGTGGGATAGAAGAAGGACCTGCGGGTCCCATTTACACAGTGACCAACGGAGTTCTATCTATTGCAGCTGCTCCTGATTTCGGCAGTGTTGTGCATTCCTTGAAGCACCGAGGAGAAGAGTGGTTGGACAGCACCTTTCCGAAAGCAGAACCACGCTCCTGGTGGAATCCTTGGCATGGTGGACTCGGTGTGGGTATTTCTGGAATAGGCGGATTTAGCCGGTTGCAGGAGCCAAGAAGCGCAGCTTGGACGGAGCAGATGGATGATCACGGCAACGTCTGGAAGGGTTTGAGACTGACCACTTCGATGGAGAAGCAGGAAGCAAACCGGGGGATCACGATCAATCAGCATTACCTCATGCTGCCCGGAGTTCCTGTGCTCTGTGTGTTGATTTCAGTAACCAATGAAAGTGGAATGACGCTGCCGCATTATTCGCTATCCGAGGATAGTTACTTTAAGCCTTCACCAATCTATTCGGAAGGCTGGATGGAGCTCCCAGAGGAAGGCAACTTCCCTATCGGGAAGGTCGAAGCCCATCTGGAATCCAAGGGGCTTATCCGAATCGGTGCAACTTCGCGTAAAGACATGCTGCATGTGGTGCATAGTTATCCTAATCAGAGAGCTATGTCTTACGTGAACAATAAGGTATTCACATATGGTGTGAATCACCATCTACTACTTCTGAACGGAGAAACCGCTTGGACACAGCCGACCTTCATGATCATGGGAGAGCTCGCTCTGGATCCAGAGGTAATTCGTAATCTTATGAAGGTGACCTTTGCTAGTGCTTCTGACAAAAAGGAGACTATAAATGCCAATCATTGATATTCACATACATCTGTCGGACATCGATAGCTTTCATCAGACAGCACAGGACCTCTCCAAAGTTGATTACACAGCTGCTGGGCTCAAAGCGGAGTTTGACAAGAACGACGTTGTTCTCGGCATTGGAATGGGGGTCACGGAGCAGACGAAGGGTGCCTTTCCTGACTCTGCCTCTCCCAATCCGATGGGGCTTGACTTGGAAGATAGTGTGCCGCCATTCTTAATGGAATGCGTGGGCATTAATCCGAATATGCTCGGAGGAAAGGATGCTTTGGATGAGCTGGACCGAATTGAGGCACGGCTGCAAGCTCCTGAGGTAGCTGGTATTAAGCTTTATGCCGGGTACTATCATCATTACGTTTATGACAAAATCTACTCGCCGATCTATGAGCTGGCGGCCAAGTATGGCACGCCTGTGGTTATTCATACCGGTGATACGTATTCGATGAATGGATTGCTTAAGTATGCGCATCCGCTTACCGTGGACGAACTAGCGTTCCAACGGCGCGACGTGAACTTTATGATCTGCCATTTAGGCGATCCATGGGTGATGGATGCTGCCGAAGTGGTCGCCAAGAATCCGAACGTCTATGCCGATTTGTCCGGTCTCGTTGTTGGTGATCGGCCTCATTTTCAGCGGTTCATGAATGAACCCCTGTTTATGGATCATTTTCGCCGGGCGCTGGTATACTCTGATCACTATGAAAAAATGTTGTTCGGTACCGATTGGCCACTCGCGCCTATTGACCTGTATGCGGAGTTCGTCCGCCGACTTGTGCCTGAGCAGCACCACGAGAAAGTATTTTATGAGAATGCCTTTGCATTATTCCCACGCATCCAGCAGAGAATTGCAGCGCTCTGAGCGGAGCGGGACAGTATATTTTAAGCGCAGGAAAATAATATAATTACGAACAAGCCATCCTTAGTTAGTACTAAAGGGTGGCTTATTTTTGCATTTGTATGAAACCATGCCTATTTTTAGATTGAGTTTCCAAATTTTAATCTTCCTTTTCTTTACTTAACAGATCAGCTAGCTCAACCGAATTCTTATTTCTTAAATCCAGCATCTTTTCGCTATTGCTAGCTTTAATCAGGAAACCATCTTTCGTTTTAAAATCCATATAAAGGCTGAATCCGACCACCTTTGAATTAGCGTAAGTAACAGTCATTCGATAAGTTGGTTGACCGACATCAACAGACCCGCGTACTTTTTTTACAGTTCTTATAGCATCTTCGAAGATTTGAAGGCTTTCACGGTCAGTATAAGTGATTTCTGTTGTTTCGGATACAAGATTGACACTTAAGATCTTTTGCGTGGGTCTGACTAATACAAATAATAAAATCAGTAAAATTATCAGTGAAAATGATAGAATACTAAATTTTTTCATAACCTGCCCTCCTTACTTAAGAATAATGCAGACCAATCACTTAGTTTCCAAAATAGTTATAAATTTCAGCTGAGTGTGCGTTGGTTATCTCATTGTTGGAATCTTATAAAAGTTCCTAGGGTTCTATTTATTATTTGCTACTGGACTGGTGAAACCTTTATTAAAATAATAAACGTCTAAGAATGTATACATATTTTAGAAATAATGTGCTTGCTTTTTAATTATACGTTTGTATAATGAATGTATTACACAAATGTATAACAAGGAGAAATAGGGATGAATATCAAAATCAAACGCTTGCCAGATGCTGAACTGGAAATTATGCTGGTGATTTGGCGAGCCGAGAGTTGGGTTAGCTCCTCTTACATTTTGAATCAACTGGGGGATAAACGTAAGTGGGCGCTTGCAACTTTGATGACAGTGCTGTCACGGCTGGTTGAAAAGGGCTTTCTATCTTGCGAAAAAGAAGGGCGGAGCAACCGTTATCTCGCTGCAATTTCTGAGACAGATTATAAAGAGAGCGAAGGGAAGTCTACCCTTGAAAAGCTTTTTGGCAACTCTGTGCAGGATATGGTGATGTCCTTATACAATGGGAAGGCGATTGATAAAAGCGATCTTGCTGAGTTGCGGGAAATGCTCGATAGAGTAGATAAGGAGGAATCCTGATGATAACAGGTCTTTTTACAGATTTTCTGGTTATCTCTGTGACCATAAGTTTAGTTATTATCGGCTTAATCACATTAACTCCCTTGTTAAGAAAACATTATTCGGCTAAGTTGAGCTATTGGATATGGTTGATCCTAACCCTGCGATTATTGTTGCCATTCAACTTTTCCTTTACCAATCCTCCTGTGGCGATTCAGCTACCCGAAGGTCAGGCCATAGCAACTGTCTTTCAAAGCTCAGTGTCCCAGAATTTGCAGGCGGATACGTCAGTAATCTCTCAGCCGGTCCAGACAGGGGATGTAAGCCATATCCCTTCTATAACTAATATCTTAGCGTACATCTGGGTTACTGGAGCTGTGCTTTTTTTAGGGTATCATTTGCTTAGTTATTTCTTTTTCAGAAAACAGGTATTACGTTGGAGCAGCCCTCTTCAGAGAGAGGATATGTTCTCCAAGCTCAAACAAGTCGCTAAAGAAATGCATGTAACACCCGCCATTCCGGTTCTGATAAGCAGTAAAGTTCCGAATCCGATGCTAATGGGTTTTTACAAGCCAACACTATTCTTGCCGCATGATCAATATAGTGAGGAAGAGCTGGAGTTTATCTTAAAACATGAGCTGGTCCATTACAAAAGGCATGACATCATATATAAGCTGTTGCTACTGATTGTGCAGGCAGTGCATTGGTTTAATCCATTGGTCTGGTTCATGGCACGCGAAGCTGTCCGCGAAATTGAAATTTATTGTGATGACACCGTTGTACGTAAGCAAAATGCAGCATATCGAAAGAAATACTGCGAAGCTATTTTATCGGTTATGCAAAGTAATGCTACTCGGCATGTAGCTTTATCAACGAATTTTGCAGGAGGAAAACACTCGATGAAGCAGCGATTCGGCAGTATTTTAAATATGAAAGAAAAACGAAATGGAGTAGGTGCATTTCTTGCGGTCTTAATGGTGGTTGGTATAACTGCAGTGCTAGCAGCCTGTACGAACCTAACCGGACAATCTACAGATACGGCGCTCAAACCAGGTACTATTTATTCCTACAGCTCTAGTGGTGAACAAGTTGTTGTGCGTGACGCTGGGAATACGTATTCCATGGACGAGGATGGTAATGTCTCTGTCTCCTATCGGAAAGGGGAGATCCAAGCGCAAACGCCTTTAAAACTTGATACGACTGGAACTGAAATGGGGATGGGGAGAGCGGATACCGGATTTTATATCTCCGAGGACAAAACCGCAATTGTATATGGATTTGCGGATGGTAAAGAATCCCCTCTACATGTATTAATCAGCGATGACATGGGGAAATCGTGGAATAACTACAACATTGAAGGTGCTAAGGGTTATGATGCCAAGTTCATCGGGTTTACTGACAAGCAAAATGGTTGGATCGTCTCCGGAGGTTCTGTAGGTGTGGGACGTTCGCTAAATTATGTATATCAGACCTCTGACGGCGGGAAGACATGGACGGAGCTTGGAAATCCTAACGATTTATACGCGGAAAGTTTAGCCGGGGCAGGGTTTTCTAACAAGGATATCGGATTCTTGGGGTTCAGATATTATGAAGATAATGGGCCTGTTATTTATTGGACTAAAGGTAAGGGTAAGTCATGGGAAAAGCTCGTGGTATCCCTGCCGGAAACCTTTGATGAATATCAAAAAACGCCGCTTTCACCTATTTTTAATGGAAAAGAGGGATTGTATCCTATTCTGCTCAGCAAAGAGGGCAACACTGTAGGTACCATCTATCTGTCGAGTAAGGACAACGGCCTGAAGTGGACGTATGATTCAGCATATGATCAAATGGGCGATTCTAAATAGGAGCAAGTGGAGCAGGGGGTGGTCTACAAAGATCCCGCCCCTTTTTTATATGGAGGGCTGACGATTTTAATATGTAGTGGCTTTTAATTGTATTTCGTACAGCTATTTTCGCTCGAAAAACTCGCTCCTGAAGATAGTTGTATTTTGTACACCTATTTTTTAGTTTTTTGCCGCTAAAGCTGATAACTGTGATTTTTAATTGTATAGAATACAGTTAAAGTGAGAAGTTAGCCTTTTACAGACGAAATAAGTGTATAGAGTGCAGTTATCTCATAGGTTGCATAAAGTTACAGCGATTTTTCTCCGAGGGTTGCCCAAAGGAGACCTTAAAGTCGGATAGCTACGATTTATCATTATCTGCTTAAACTTCCGCTACAAACCAAAAACACCAGGCAGAGCTTCTCCAATAATCGGATAGTCAATGCCTGGTTGTCTTTTTACTATTTTTTTAATAACGAGACTTTATTTGAATCTATCATCATCTGCTTTAGTATAACGCCTCGTCACCGATAAAAGAGGAATAAATTACTTTTTCCAGCCTCCACCGCTATGTGAGGAGGACTCTACATAGTCTACGTTGATTTTGCCAGTGCTCGTTCCTACCTCAGTGTTGAAATTATATTGTCGCAGGTTCCAATCATCGAAGGTTCCCTGCCAGTCATTATCTACGATGAAGGTGTAACGTGTTGTGGCGGAATTAGTGCCTCGAATATGAGAGCAGACTGCTCGTGATCCGTAGATACCCATTTTATAGCCTTTGGAATTTTTAGTACTGCTGTCTAGCACTGATTTTATGCCTTGAAAATAAGGTACTATATTGTTTGTGATTTCGGTAGAGGTCATATCGCGGTCTATGGCAAAATAAATCGGAGTGCTGCTGGTTTGTCCCAAATCACTTGCTAAGCCTACAGCCGTTTCAGCATCTTTAACACCATTGGCTTTCGTAAAATGATCGAGCGATTTGCTGATTTGATAAAGGGATATGATATATAATCCCCCATCTGAAATCCGTGTAATCTCAGCTGAGGTGAGACCATCCTGATATCCTTCCACGCGATTTAAATAGCGGCAAACGAATGTGAATTTATTATTTTTAAGTGTAGTTAATCTTGCTGCTGTTACATTTGTAGCTGTATCACAACCTAAAGCCATTGTAATTGCCTTCTTTCAATTATTTTGTTTAAGGTTTGGCGCCAACCTCCCTATCAATATATGAGAAAACTTTCACAGATTCTTGGGGGAACCACGAAATGAGAGAAAAAGAGGCAGATTGAGAGGATTAATAGAAGGAGAGACTTTGATCGCTTATTTTACTTTCATTATGGATGGAGGCGGGAAAGGTAGGAGCGCTGCACTAGTAAAGGATGGGATTACTTATGTATCAGCTAGTCACTGGGAAGCGGCAGGGTTGAAGGTTGTATGGGATAAATCGCATCAAAGAGCGAAGTTTACTGGATGGGGAAAAAAGATAGCCGTTCGTATTGGAAGTAAACAGGGAGTTTATATCTAACAGATTCCGCAGGACAAACTCGCTTGCTAACGAACCTTGGTTCGCAGTTATTCGATGCTGTTCAATTCGATTTTCAGAAGACGCCGAAAGGTCTAATCTATCTAACCGTAACAGATGTTTACGGAGAACCACATATCAATAATAAATGGTATACGATGATTATTAAGGATGGAATGGTCATTCGCCAGGAATGGACGAGGATTTTCTGCTGATTCGGTCCAATCAACAAGGTTTCCTCATGATGATAGATCGCAAAACAAGTGCCAAAACATTGTTGTACAAGGCACTTCTTGACGTAGAGCAGCAAAAATATGCCGAAACAAACGACCTTCCTTTTTTTGGAGATAATCTGAAGTTCCTGAAAAGAGAAGGGGATGCCCTGCTTTTTAATAATGAATATGTACAAGACGGTAAGGTTTATAAGTTTATGCTGGACGATTCATAATGGGGAGGCTGAGTGGCGTCTCCGCAGGTTATCATAGTAAGATTTGATCCCAAGGTTTAAGAACCTTGGTTTTTTTGCTAACTAGAATAGTATAAGATCATGCTTAAACGGGTCAATGATTCTCCTGGATTATAATATACATGGGGTTTGTCTGCGTTAAACGTGATAGAATCACCAGATTTTAATAGATATTCATTATCATTGACACGCAAAGACAATTCACCATCAAATACAGTGATTAATTCTTCAGTTCCTTCCATATGTGGATTGGCATCAAGGTATCCACCTTCGTCTATCTCGACTGTATAACCCTCAAATCGTTTGCTTTCATCAAATGGGAAAGATGGATACACTCGATATTTTCCGTTGTCTTCAAGCAGTGGTTGAATTTCATTTCTTAATATCACTCTTGTGTCAGGCTTTGGGTAATCTATTAGCGTAGAAAATGAAGTTTTTAATCCATTAGCGATCTTCCAAATGGTTGTAATGGTAGGTGTTGATTCGCCTCTTTCGATTTGACCAATCATTGTTTTGCTTACTCCTGTTAATTCTGCCACCTTTTCCAGGCTTAAATCTTTACTTCTTCTAATCTTTTTTATATTCTCCGCAATGATTTGATTTATCTCTTCCACGGTAATTCTCCACTCCCTATTTACTTTATAACGACCAAGATATACAATAAAACGCACATGAGGACGTTATAACGTTCGATAAATACATTATAACATACAAAAAGGGAAGGGGAGAAATGAGTTAGTGATTGTTTCTTTGTTTTTATATGCATTTGTTGCTAGCTTTACTCCGGGACCCAATAACATTATGGCAATGACTTTTGCAAACCAGTTTGGTTTACGAAAAACAATGAAATTCTGTTTAGGAGTGGGCACAGGTTTTTTCGTGATCATATTGTTATGTTGCTATTTTAATATACTTCTGATTAATCTTATCCCAAAGATTGAATCTATTATGGCTGTGATAGGCGGAGTCTACATGTTTTATTTAGCATTTAAAATTATTACAAGTAAACATCAAGAAAATGATGGAAGTGGCGATAAACACAACAGCTTTATTCCGGGTATGCTTTTACAATTTATTAATCCAAAAGGGATATTATATGGAATCACAGTTACATCTACATTTATTCTTACCTCTCATTCTTCCTATTTTAGTTTATTGAGTTACTCTATAGTCTTAGCTCTCATAGGTTTTATGGGCACTTTTAGTTGGTGTTTATGTGGTTCTCTTTTCAAAAAAATGATATCTAAATATAGAAGTCAATTTAATATACTGATGGGATTGTTGTTAGTGTATTGTGGAGTTTCGATAGTGATAGGATGAATAAATGAAGCCTCATGTCAATAACGCCATAACATTGAACCGGCTTGATAACCTGATCCCAATGTCCAAAATAACAAGTTATCGCCACGTTTGATCAAACCATGTTCAATTGCACAATATAAGGCCAGAAAGGGACTGCTTGTGCCAGTATAGCCATATTCGTCGGCTACATAAATTATTTTATGCTGATCCAGGTTCAGCTTAGCCTGAAGTAATTTAATATTAGCCAATGTAAATTGTGAAAAACAAAAAACTTGTATATCCTCGAATGTTAGGTGATGTTTGTTCAATAATTCAACAATAGATGTTTCCGCAAATCGTACACTGTCTATTCCGCTGAATCTCCCCCAGTGTAAGTAGCGGTGTTCAGCCCCATCACGCAAAGACTTAGCCAATCCTTGAGCGGGGTACACAATTTCTTCTGTAAAACGGCTGTCCGAAAGATACCTTACGTCAATTAATCCACTCTCTGAATGGTCTTTTTCTAAAATGAGGGCTACGGCGGCATCGCCAAAAATTGAATATGTTATTGGATGTGATGGATCAGCCCATAAATTTAAAAAATCCGAACCGATAACCAACGCTCTATCTCTATCAGGATCATCGTATAAAGTACGAGCAGCCTGTTCAACCGCAATAAACATTCCTATACAATTCCCATTCAAGTCATAGCAAAGCGTATCATCTTTACCTTTGATAGCTTTGTGAATAAGCAATGAATTCGTTGGTGATAGATATTCCGGAGTTGAGCTGGAAAAAAGAATCAGGTCTATATCTGCAGATTTCAATGTAGCACCATCAATTGCTTGTTGAGCGGCATTAATCGCCATCGTCAACGAGTTCTCCTTCGTTCCTTCAATAACATGGCGGTTTTTTCTGCCTGTCTTTTTAAGAATCCGCTTAATATCTATGCCTTGCTTTTGAAAATGGTCAATAAAATATTGGTTGTTAATCACTCTTTCAGGACAATAAATGGAGACTTGTTTTATCGAGATACCTTCTAACATAGCATGATCACCCCTTGTAATAATTTTGCAATCACATTACATTAAGTAATCTAAAAGTATCTGTTTACCTAACAACGCCTGCTCATTTCTATAAGCTTGTTTGTCCAAAAAAATTTGTGATGTTATAGTTTATTATCTTAATAAAGCATAACACTAATTAGTAAAAAATTCTATAAATTCCTAAAAGTGTAACAAAATCAACGAATCTAATATATCCACTAAAATTAAGTCCACAGCAACCATGTTGCGGGTGGACTTTTTTGCTTTTTATATTTTTGAATTAGGGATGAATAAATCAGTGGTACTTTACAAAAACTTTATTCGATTAAGTCACTACTTTGCCAAATCAGGAGGGGTTCTTATTAAACCATTTATCGTTATAGTAGCGCTATTACTCGTTACTGCTTGTTCGGGTAATAACTCGGCCAACAACCAAATGACTACTCAACAAACGAAGGTTGACAATCATGCTCGTAAAACTACTTCAACGTCAACTTTAACGCAAGCATCTTCCATTTCCACGGAGAATGCAGGGAATTCAACAATTAAGACTAAACAAGTTCCTGGCGATGTAACGAAATGGCTGGATGGGTTCATCCGCACCAATCCACCTACAGGAGGCACAACAGACCAAACAACGTATCCGCAGCAGTCGGCCAAACCACAATATTCTGCAAATCCGCAACATTCTGCTGTCCCGCAGAAGTCTGCAAATCCACAACCATCCGCCAATACATCCCAATTAGTACAGCAAGTATTGGATCTGGTGAATAAAGAAAGAACGAATGCAGGCTTGAAGCCCCTTAGTTTAAATAGCGAACTTTCGAAAATGGCTTTGGCTAAAGCGCAGGATATGTATGACAACAATTATTTTGACCATCAGTCTCCTACGTATGGATCTCCGTTTGATATGATGAAAGCCTTCGGGATCTCATACAATTCAGCAGGGGAAAACATCGCCAAAGGTCAGTCGAGTGCAGAAGAAGTAATGAACCAATGGATGAACAGTCCTGGCCATCGTGCCAACATCCTGAATAGCAGCTTCACAGAAATTGGAATAGGTTACTATAACAGCGAGTGGGTTCAAGAATTTATTGGTTAGTGCGATTAAAGTAATAAACTTAACAGGGGTGTCCTAATAAGCTAAAAGTGGCTGTAGGGCATCCCTACTTTTCTGAAGTCTGCGAAATGAGATAGGGGATATTGAATCCGTTTAGAACGGGTTATTTTTTGTGTTGATTTATATGATAACGAATAAAAGTGACCAATAGAATTAGAAGAAACGGCAGGATGTAAGCTAGGTTAGTGATCAAGGGCCATGTAGTATTCACGATTTTCTCAAGCTCAGACTCCTGTGTGTAAGTCGTTACAGATAACAGCAGGCAGACAAAAGCAAGTGGGAAAACAATTAAACGTTCATCCTTCAATCTCAGAAGCTCCTTTAGTACTTTAATAAGAATAAGCAGCAGGATAGAAGCCTTGAAATAGAAGCCGATAATGAGTGAAAAACCAATCACGGATTCGATTCTTTCAATGGTTTCCTGAAAATAAATGAGTCTCGCCAACTGATATAATGAATATTTCAAGCTGCCGGACAGTGGTCCCAATACCATAATACTGCTAATGACAGAAGCAATTAACGTCAGGGCATTGATGATGAGTGCAAGATACATCTGTTTTCCCAGTTTAGAATTGTCTTCTTTACGCACGAACGGTAAAATCATCGAAAAAACGATAAGCTCGGAATAGGGGAAGCCATAGACTACATATGCAGCGCTTAGGATAGGCCTAAATCCATCAGGCATGATGGGCAGTAGGTACTCGGGATGATACAACCCTGCTACGAGTATCCAGACTAAGATGATAAATCCGAACATTAGTGACATTAGGACGGCTGCCATGCGTGCAATTACTTCGATTCCAGCTAGAGCTGTCATCGCAATCGTTATAAAAAACATGGTATTTACCGCGTAAGTGGGCGTTTCTTTTAACATCGTACTTTTGAAAAAGGTTCCGATCTCAATTACAATTCCTGCGACATTCCAAAACAGCACACAAGTGAAAGGAATCAGGAGGACGAGGGTCAGTCCGTTTCCAAGTACGGAGCGGCTTTGTTCCACAAGCGAAAGATCTGGCGCTCGTCGGTTCAAATATAGAATACCGGAAAGCAGAGCCATTCCTATGGCAGAGGCGATTAAGAGGGATATCCAGGGTCCGTTGCCAGCAAAGTTAGTTAGTGACGCAGGGACGATAACGATTGAGGAACCGGTCATAAAGAAGAGAAACAGCATGGACATTTGGATCGAACTAACACGTTCTTGCTTATTCATACGTTCCTCCTCATTCTTTAAGCTTATGAAATGGCAGGGTTGATCCAATGGACGATGTGCTCAGCTGGAGCCGTGAATAAATTGAAGATGGAATCTAAATTGGGCCATGGCTTAGCTGCAATAAAGATAAATCCGAGATAAAGTACGGGTAGTAATAATACTCCATAAACTACTCGATCGCGGATGGAGGCTTGTCTAAACCTTGGGATGTCATGGGCTAGCATAGCGGAAGCTAATAAGAGAACGCAGATTATTTTTCCCACCATAGCTACTTCTCCTTTGTTCCAAATATTGTGCCTGAGTTCATTCCAGTGCTTAACACTTTGACATCAACGTTGATATCGAACTGAGTCTGGGCGAATGTATCCTTCCATTGAGGCTCTAGTTGTTTCCACAGCTGCGGATTTTTCCGGTAAATCTGATTGCCAATTCCGAGTGCGTCGATCTTTTTTGTTTTCAAAAACTTGGTTGCGTGCTCAACCTGTTGTTCAACCTGAGTTATGATACGCTGCTCAAAAAGCTTCATGTCCTTATTGTTTTTTAAATGTGAGCAACGTAATTCTCCGATCATTCCTTCAATAGCAATTTTTACACCGACGGACACAGAACCATTTTTTACGATTGGAGTAAGCGTACTGTTGAAGGTAAGCACTTCAAGCGTTTCTTTTTTCCGAAGCGGTACTTCGGTCTCATCCGGGCAAGGAAATTCTAGTACTCCATAGATATATCTATCCGTCAGCATCATGAATGCTTCGGTATCCTTCTCCTTTAGAATGTCAATCATTTTACCGTCATGAATTACAGCCAGCCCAGATATCAATGGTTTATGATCCAAACTGGTCTTATGCAGGTAAGGGATGATGGAAGTATTGGAGGGGCTACACATTTGTATAGCCAGCTCATAGAGAGGAATCTTGGAAGTTTTTGCGGCATATAGAGCACCGCTCGTCTCCATTCTCTTATACTGTTGACCAATGGTCTGCTCGATAAACGGGTTGATATCTAAAAATGGTGCCGCAGATTGCTCAGCGATGAGAGGAAGAACGGTACCACGCGGTTCTTGATCCCTGGAGAAAAAATCAAGTACCTCCCGGATGTTCGTGGTTCTGGCTAGTTGCTCCCCGATTAATATGACACGCATATGATCCCATTTGGCTTTTCGACCAAATTTTGCCGGGATCTCCCTTATTGCTTCAAAAAAGGTTTCTCCACTCGTAACGATATTAATTCCCTTGGACGCTGGATCCCCTGCTTGTCCCATTTCTATTTTGGTGGAAGGATTATAGAAATGTGTCGTGATTACAATCCGATTGTCTTCGCTTTGGTCAATGGCGACCGCCTGCACATACCCATACTCGTCCAATTCTTTATTATCCCAGCATCCGCTAGTTAGAGTGAGTACAAGAAGGGAAATTAGTATGGTAGTAAGCCGCTTCACTATATCTACTTCCTTCCCGAAGTCTTTTTATATAGGTGTCGATTCCGTGGTGAATGAAGCAGCAGTCTTCTCGGAAGTAGAAAAATAGAATCACGTACTCTTTTAAGATCTAACGGAGCTAACGAGTCTAAATACGGTTCTCCTAAAGAGCGCAAGGTAGCCAGATGGAGATAAATTAGAATAAAACCGACCATGATGCCAAGTCCTCCGAATGTTGCCGCGAGAATCATTAAGGGAAACCGTAAAATCCGCAGCGCAATTGCCATATTGTATTGTGGTAGCGCAAATGAGGCAATGCCCGTCAAAGCGACGACAATGACCATGACCGGAGAGGCAATCTGCGATTGAATAGCAGCTTGTCCAATGACCAAAGCCCCAACGATACTGACGGCCGATCCAATCGGTCTGGGTAAGCGTATGCCCGCCTCTCTCAATAGTTCAAAGAAAAACTCCATGATCAAAGCTTCAACCATAGCCGGAAAGGGGATTCCTTCGCGTGTGTTTAGAATAGCAAGCAGCAGAACCGTGGGAATTAGTTCGGAATGGAAGTTGGATAAGGCAATATAGGTACTGGGTAACAGCAGGGCGATGATGAAGGCAGCGACCCTAATCAGTCTTATCAATGATGAAAAAATAGTCCGGTAGTAATAATCTTCGCTATTCGTAAAAAACTCCATGAAATTCCCGGGACAGATCAGAATGGAAGGACTTCCGTTAACCATAGCAATAATCTTCCCGTCTAGCAGAGCTGTTATAGCTGTATCCGGTCGTTCTGTATAGCGGACTTGTGGAAATGGTGAGTAGAGCGAATCACCGATCCACTCTTCGAGATAGGAGACGTCAAGAATTTCTTCCTGATCAATACTTGCTATCCGTTGTTTGAATTGATTTAATGTTTCTGCTTTGACTACTCCATCCAGATAACCATAGGACAACGTTCTTTGAACCTGCTTACCAGAGGTAAAGAACTCGAACTTAAGATTAGTAGATTTCAGCAAACTACGAATAACACCTACATTACGCTCCAAGCTTTCTATAAAGCTGACGTGGGGACCTTGAACAGTAGGCTCTGAAATGGGCTCAGAGGTTTGGCGCTGTTCTACATCGAAGGCATAATAGGCAACGGCTTTTTGCCAACCTGTAAAGAAAAGGACAACTTTCCCATCAAGAATCCCCTTAATGGCTTGACCGATATTGTCCATTAATTCAAGCAGCGGTGATGAAACACCATTTTTTTCAAAATAGGAGATGACATCTTCAACGGTTACGTCCAAGGTGGGACCCAACTCATGCGGAACTAAATTCTGCAAGACATCTTTAAAATAATTTGTAGGGTCAGACTTAGTAAGTGTATTGAAATAGACGGATGAGGCTTCATACTTAAGATCCGGGCCATAATGCCATGGAATAACCTTTAGGTCCGAACAATTGGCAAAACATTTATTAATAATCTGTAAGTTGTCTTCGAGAGACGCAGAGATAGCATGGGAAAAAAGATCCTTCATTGAAAGCTCATTTTCGGCTTCCAATTGAGGGTGCACCTTAGGATTAGACGGAGGTGTCTTGGCGTTAAAAAATTTCCGCATGCAATTCTCCTTAAATAAATGAGATGTTAAGTGATTTTTATCTTCTCCCTTATTTAGGAATTTATTCGGAAGATAGAGATAGATCAAATTTTTCGTAAAAAGAACAATTGGAACTGGCTCAGGGAAGAGATGCGATGTTATAATGAACATAATTTTTTCCAGGAGGTGCTCCTTGTGACCCATTCCATTCGTTTATGGTAATCAGTGGTGCAAGACAAGTGGACTCATTCATTTTTTTGAGATATGGAAATGAGTTTATTTGTGATGTGCCTGTTTCAGTGTGCCTATGCTCATGGAATGAGTTTATTTAAGTTTTTAATCAAAGGAGATGACCTTATGCAAATACAATGGAAAAAAGCCTTCGCCCTTATTTTTAGCGGACAGATTTTCTCGATTCTCACGAGTTCGATGGTTCAATTCGCGGTGATCTGGCACTTGACGGAATCGACAGGGTCAGCGGCAGTTTTGATGATTGCTGGGTTGGCAGCGTTTTTGCCGCAAGCGGTCTTGGGTCCTTTTGTAGGGGTCTGGCTGGACCGTTGGAATCGTAAAATAACGATGATTATTGCTGATAGCGCAATTGCGCTCTTCAGTCTGATATTAGGTATTTATTTCATGTGGGGGGAACCGGGACTTGGCTTTGTGTATGTCATTCTGAGCTTGCGTTCGGCGGCATCAGCCTTTCATGCTCCGGCTTTTCAGGCGGCTGTACCGTTGATTGCACCTGAAGAAGAATTGACAAGAGTCGCGGGCTGGCAGCAGATGGTGTTCTCTTTCTCGAATGTAATGGGTCCTGCACTTGGGATAGCGGTTTACTCGGCAACTTCGCTCGGGGCAGTATTACTACTCGATGTGGCCGGGGCTTTGATTGCGAATCTGATGCTGTTCATGGTGAAGATCCATCAGCCTAAAGTGCAGGCTACAGTTGCGCCGTCTTTCGTTCAAGAATTCCGTTTGGGTTGGAACGCACTCATTCAAGCGAAACCCATTGTGTTGATTACGGGGGCTACTGCGGTGTTTAGTATCGCATTTATGCCGTTAGCGACACTGTTTCCTTATATGACATTGTCTCATTTTGGCCGTGGAGGATACAGTGCCAGCCTGGTGGAAGCGGTGTTCAGCATCGGGATGATTTTAGGTGGTCTGCTATTGTCGATGTTCTCATCTAAATGGAGCGACATTAGCTATATGAGCGTAGGTCTGCTAGTCATCGGTCTTACCTGTGTGATCAGTGGTTTGATTGGTCCGAATGCATTTGTGATCTTTGCCATTCTCTCGTTCTTGATGGGCAGTGCGGCACCCTTCTTCAACGGTCCCTTCATGGCGATGATCCAACGTTCTTTTGAACCCGAGATGCTTGGGCGTGTCATTTCACTCGTGACCAGCATTATGATGTTGTCTTCGCCAATTGGGCTGCTGTTGGCAGGACCTGTGGTGGATCGATACGGTGTGCAGCTATGGTTCCTCGGTTCAGGAATTGTGGTGATGCTGACCGCTCTGTTTATTTTCATCCAGTTTCGGCGGCTGGCGTCCGCTCTTCCGATGAATTGACTAGGGTAGAAACTTCCCTGTAAAAAAGAGTTTATAGGCCGGTCCGAGAGGATCGGCTTTTTGGCGGTTCTTCATATTTTTTCAAATTATAATATGATAGAATTACGTTCACTTGGAGGGATACATAATATGAATCTTCACATTGCAATCTGTGACGATCAGAGGCAAGATGCCTCGCGATTGGAAGAATTACTCATGAAGCAGATAACTAGCCTGCAAGGGATGACTGCCTCTATTGAGATTTTTGAATCAGGCCAAACCCTGCTTCAGGCAATGACGACTACCGCATACGATATAGTTTATCTGGATATGGAGATGCCCGAGTATAACGGTATAGAAGTCGCAGAGAAGATCCGGCTCAAAGATGCCAGGGTATTAATTATCTATGTCACCAGCCATACAAGTTATATGAGAAGAAGCTTTGCGGTTCATCCCTTTCGCTATTTACTGAAACCCATTGATGAACATGAACTGCAGACCGCCACAGTCAAAGCCATTCAGCAATGCATGCAAAGAAACAACGTGCTGTCATTCTCAATCCATCATATGAGCTATAATTTAAGGGTAGATGATATTATGTATATCACGGTAGAACGAGGCAAAAAATTGGTCCTTTGTACTGAACAAGGGACTTACTCGTATTATGGCAAACTGAGAGAGTTGGAAGGACAGCTGGGATCACATGATTTTTGTCGCGTACATACGGGATTCCTGGTAAATTGGCTGTATGTTCGTTCTTTAAGCAAAGAACTTATTCAGCTGAAGAACGGGGTGGAGCTTCCCGTCAGCCGCAGTAGAAGCTCTGATTCTTTACGGTCATACCATGCCTTTATAGAAAAGAGGCTCTTAAGATAAATGTCTTTCATCCGGGAGATTAGTCCTTACTTTTTTGGTGTATTTATGCTCGTCCTTATATATGTCCCGCAAGGGGTCACATTTTATATTTTTCTCAAGAAATTCCTGATCCTGAGCAGGAGCAAACAGTCATTTATAGGTTGTCTTATTATCTTTTATATAATTAAATCGCTTACCGCTGCTAGCTTACCTCTAGTTGATTCGGTCATCCTTCACCTGCTTGTGTATAGTCTGATTACTATTTTTTATTTCCGCGGCAGTGTGCTACAAAAGCTGTTCTTTAGCAGTTTCTATACAGTGTTTACGGTGGTTATTGAGATGCTGGTATGGTCTGGGATTCAGCATATCCCACTCAATGCCGAGGGAATAGATACAGTTAATTTCTGGTGGTTATCTTTTGCTTTCCTATTTGTTGTTTTGCTAAGCATCATGTTATGTCTGCTATTGCTGCGATTGTTCAAAGTGGATACCACAACGTTACTGTCGAATCAGGATTGGGCTGTGCTGAATCTTGTTTCGGCGGGTTCTTTGCTTATTATTATTGTGAATCTGAGACATTCCAGTGATAAACCTTTTGATATTCCGTTTGATTTTGTATTCATCCTGCTTGGGATTCTTGTAATTAATGTGGCTGTAATGTTTATATATCAAAAGTTAATGAAACGGATGCAAATAGAATTGCATAATCATGTGCTTCAGCAGCAAGTGAAGGATTACACGAGTAAACTGAAAGATAATCAGGAAGCACAGCGTTTGCGGCATGATCTGAACCATGTGTTGATCCTTATTCATTCTCTGCTGGATGAAGGAGCTGTACAAGAAGCCAAGCGATATATTGCGGAGCTTGCTTCGACACAGGAGGCAGGAGAAAAGTATATTTCTTCTGGAAATATAGCTATTGATGCCATCTATAATGAGAAGTTCGCCAAAGCCGAGCTACATCAAGTTACAATGCAATCTCATTTTTGCATCCCGCAGGACCTGTTACTTGCAGGCAAAGAGGTTGAAATTGCAATTATTTTAGGCAATGCATTAGATAATGCAATCGAAGGGGTTCAGAGATTGCCAGAGTCAGAGCAGAATGTTATTGGGCTGGAAGTGATTTATTGCGACGGGTTATTGGTGATTTCTTTAAAGAATCCTGCATCTCTGCTTACAGAGGACGGGCAGGGCTCTTTTTTGTCCAGCAAGCGGAACTTTGGGCGTAGAGGGTTCGGAATCGAAAGCATTGAGTATGCGGTTCAACAGCTTCAAGGAAGCGTCAGTTTCAGATATGAGAATGGGCAGTTCATGATGTTGGCGGTATTACCACTGCCTGAGTAGCAATCCGCAACCAACTACTCCACCTAACCTGCAAGTTACGGTCTCTTTCCGCTGGTAAGCAGCGGTCCATGATATATTGAGGCTGTTCTTATTAAAGGGAGGGTATTCCGTTGACATTGTCATTGCTCATCAGTGCAGTCCTTCAGCTCATCTTATTCAGCATCATTCCCTATACATACTGGTTTTTTACAAGCAGAACAACTTCATCCTTTGCCATGTGGATTGGCTGGAAGAAACCCCACTTGCTTTCTAGGAAGCAGTTCATACTATGGTTTATACTTACCATGACTATATTCACCAGCCTGGGAATGCTTACAGCAATCTATATGCTGGATAAGAATACTTTGGCCAGCTCACAGTTTTATGGTACAGGTCTTAAAGGTTTGATTCCGGCATTGATTTATTCTTGGTTACAGACTAGCTTGTCCGAAGAGATTCTGTTCCGCGGCTTCATTGGTAAACGGTTAAGTTCGAAATTCGGATTCGGAATTGGAAACTGTGCTCAAGCTTTATTATTTGGTGTCGTACATGCTGTGCTGTTATACAGCAGTTCCGGATTATTGAATTCTGCTGTTGTAATGATTCTTACAGGTTTTGTGGGTTGGAGCATCGGAATGTTGGATGAGAAATTATCCGGCGGTTCGATCATTCCAGGTTGGGTTCTGCACGGGCTGACTAATCTGATTTCCACCATTTTTATGATGTATCAATGGATGTAGCAATCAAAGTTTTTAGAGAGTACATTTTAAAAATATGGTAAACTAAAAAAGTCTTAAATTATAAGATTAAAGTTTATATACCATTTTTATTGGGAGGTAGATATTATGAAAAACAATGTCAGCTTGCAAAATGATATGGGGATAACGTTTAACTGATCAAGCGTTGACGTTTCCCCACCATTCGAAAGGGGAAAATCATTTGAATCAGGTATTATTAATCATCGATGCACAACAAGAATTAATGGATGGAAACGAAAAGGAAAGTGCAGTATTCAATAAAGAGCAGCTTATCCGGAATATTAATAAAGTGATTGAACAAGCAAAAGAAGCCGATGTCGAAGTTGTGTTCGTTAGGGATCTAGATGTCGCTGAAGGAACAGGTACAGGCTTTCAAGTTCACAATGAAATCAACAGGTCTGCAAATGCCAAAATCTTTGATAAGCTGGCAACGAATTCTTTTCACGGAACTGAGCTGCTACAATATCTGAAAGATCAGCAGATTGAGCATGTGGTGATTATGGGATGTAAAACTCAACACTGCATCGATACTGCGGTTCGGACGGCTACGGTTAGCGGCATGGATGTTACATTGGTCGGAGATGGTCATTCTACAACGGACAATGATGTTTTAAGTGCAGAACAAATCATCAAGCATCACAATAAAACATTACATGGGCACTACAATGTCGAACATTTTTCTATGGTCAGAAGTTCCGAAGAAGATTTGTTTCGCCCAACGCATGACTCTTATAGATAATAATTCAGTGGCGGCACTTAAATGTGCCGCTTTTTGCTGTTTCGCAGGACCTCTGATTTTCCTCACCTATACTGATAGACATATTCGCCTAAACCATTTCCATCCCATCTTTATGGGATTGTTCTTGCAAGGGATCTACTTATAATTGTTAGTAATTCTTAAACAATATGAGTAGGGACGGGATCAACATGATGGCAGCAAAAGATATAGAGTTTAAAAGCACACACGGGCAGCGGCTGGGAATGATGGCGGCTATTTGTATGGGGGCGTTTATTTCCCATTTTACAGCTGGAATTGTGAATGTGTCGCTTCCTTTTATTGTGAATTATTTTCAGACAGAGCTTGGGAAGGGATTATGGATCACAACAGGTTATCTGCTAGTGATTACGGCTCTTCTTCCTGTTATGGGGAAACTAGGCGACCGTTATGGTTTTCGCCGGATTCACAATCTTGGATTTATTATTTTTACTGTTGGTTCTGTCCTAGTCGCTTTTTCACCTAATCTGCCAATATTGCTAACGCTCAGAGTTGTACAAGGAGTAGGAGCTGCAATGTTTCAAGCAACTAATATTGCACTCATTACCATTCATATGCCGAAAGAGCAAAGAGGTCGTGCACTCGGAATTTTAAGTACAGCTGTCGCGCTGGGCGGGATGACGGGACCTATAGCGGGAGGTTTGATTGCAGAGTGGCTGAGCTGGAAATGGTTGTTTTTAATCCATGTTCCTGTGGCGATTGTGGCTACAATTATGGCATATCGGTACATACCGAACCGTGTGCAAGAGCGCAAGCCGGGTGCTGTCAGCTTCGTGGGGGCCAGCTTGTTTATGGCATTCATCACCTTGGTTCTTCTCGTAATAACAAATGGGAGCAAATGGGGCTGGGTGTCCGTGCGGACAATGACAAGTTTGGTGGGGGTTTCCTTGTTGTTGATTACTTTTCTATTCTGGGAGCGGAAGCAAAAGAATCCTTTTCTACCCTTACAAGCATTGAAAATTCCAACTGTAGCGGGAGGCTTGATCGTTAGCTGTGCCTCTTTTATTTTATCTAATACATTGCTTGTCCTCATTCCATTTTATTTGATGGGGGCGTCGGCTCCGTTCTCGTCATCTACGACAGGATATATTATGGCGGCTTATCCCATTGCCTTGGCGTTTGCAGGTCCTCTCGCAGGCTACTGCTCCGACCGTTATGGCTCTCATCGTCTGATGCTTATGGGACTGAGCTGCATGGGAAGCGGGTTTATCTTGTTACTGGTGTATTTAGATCATATACCGATTTATGGAATCGCGACGATTCTATCTCTTATTGGCCTTGGTATGGGGCTCATTGCCTCTCCTAATAATAGCTTCATTATGCAGCAGACACCACGGGAACACGTGGGTTCGATTGGCGGATTAATTGCTTTAACAAGAAATGCGGGTATGGTCTTTGGCTCAGCACTTGGACTTGGTGTGATGAGTGGAGAGACAGGACAAGGGAGTCAGTTGCAGGCGTTCAAATTGGTTTTTGAGATTAATATTTTCATTTGTTTAAGCGTTATTGTATTAATGGTTGTTATAAATAGAAGGACATTTAAATCTGCTTGATCTAAAAAATGTGTGTGTAATCACAACTCAAGCTTTGGTGTTCTGTTACGTTGGAAGTAACGAATGATTATCTAGATATGGAGGATAACGATATGTTTTGTTACCAATGTGAACAGACACCGAATGGCGGATGCACCGTTGTAGGGGTATGTGGCAAAAATGAAACCATTGCGAGTTTGCAGGATACGATGATTTTTGCATTAAAAGGAATTGCAGCGTATGCGACACATGCCCGGCAGCTAGGATATAGCGATCCCGAGGTGGATCGTATCACCCACGAAGCTTTGTATATGACGTTGACCAATTCCAACTTTAATACACAGGAACATTTGGAGATGGCGATGAAGGTCGGGGATGCGGCGGTTCGCATCATGGATGTACTGGATCGTGCGCATACGGACCGCTTTGGCATTCCGCAACCGATCACAGTCAGTCAGAACAAAATTGAAGGTCAATGTATTGTTGTAACAGGACATAATTTATATGCGCTGGAGGAATTACTGCGGCAGACAGAGGGGAAAGGCATCAACATTTATACCCACTCAGAAATGCTGCCTGCGCATGGATATCCTGCACTCAAAAAGTATAAACATCTGAAAGGCAACATCGGCAAAGCATGGTATGATCAGCGTAGATTGTTCGAGCAGTTTCCCGGTGCAATTCTTGCTACCACAAACTGTGTAATGCCGATTAAAGGCACGTATGCAGACCGCTTTTTCTCATATGAAGTAGCGGGGCTGGAAGGTGTAGAGAAAATAACGGGCGACGATTTCTCCCCATTAATTAATCGTGCGTTGTCACTACCTGCGGCTGATGTAGAGTCAGATCTGGTACTTACGACCGGATATCATCATGAAACTGTAATCGGGTTAGCACCAGAGATCATTCAAGCTGTCAAAGACGGGCATATCCGCCGGTTTTTCGTCATTGCTGGCTGTGATGCGCCAGGTACTGGCGGGAATTACTACCGTGAGTTGGCGACTTCCTTACCGAACGATACTGTCATTTTAACGACTTCTTGCGGAAAGTTCCGCTTTAATGACGTAGATTATGGCACCGTTGGAGACACCGGTATTCCACGTTACATTGACCTTGGGCAATGTAATAATTCCGGTTCTACAGTGAAGATTGCTATGGCTCTGGCTGAGGCATTTGAGTGTACGGTGAACGAGCTGCCTGTCAGCATCGTGCTGTCTTGGTTTGAGCAAAAAGCAGTAGCCATTCTGCTAGGCTTGTTCAGTCTCGGCATTCAGGACATTCGCATCGGACCAAAGCCACCCGAGTTCATTTCACCAGGTGTACTGGATGTTCTGGTAGAGCTTTTTGGATTGAAGCTAATTACTACTGCTGAAGAAGATATGAACGCGATGTTGGCGTTGTCGTAGAGTAAAAATCAAAGGTTGCCGCCCATAAGGGATTGGCAGCCTTTTTTTGATAGGGGATTTAGGTGATACATCATTGTTGAAGCATAGCGATCCGTAATGGATGGTCATGCTTCTTAACTTGCCATTACAAGATGAGCTTATCGCGTGCTCGCCACATAATTATAGAGGGTATCTCTCAACTCGAACTCGTACGTCAAACCATTAACAATCCCCACAACATGATCGTTATCATACAGGTCAAGCATGAATCCAGCCATTTCCTTCGCGGTATGATATTTCGGCACAGTCCCATGATATTCGAATTCGGGGACATCGAAAGAAAGCTTCGCGAATTCTGTTTCTGTTGCGGCAGGTGCTAGCACTTTAGCCTGCATAAGTGCACCTTGACTCTTCAACTCATGAGAGAGTCCTTCAGTAAAGGCACTCACATAGAACTTAGTCGCACAGTACGTAATGGCATTTCCCACAATCGTATAGCCGCCACCGGATGAAACGTTGATTAATTGTGTTCCTTCAACATTGGAATAATCACGAACGAATAGAGAGGAAAGGATCGTCAACGATTCAATGTTCAGATGCAGCATTGCAGAAATTTTATCTAAATCTTGCTTGGCCACTGAAGCGAAATTTCCAAACCCCGCATTGTTGATCCAAGTTTCGATTTCGAACCCTTGTAGATCCTCATAAAGCTTATAAGCATTACTAGAAACGGATAAGTCAGTTACTCGAATAACGACATCTACATCGGGGTAGTTATGATTGATTTCAGATTTTAGCTCCTCCAGTTGCTCCCTTCTGCGGGCTGTAACAATTAAGTTTTTACCGCGAGCCGCAAAGGCTAGAGCGGTTTCATAACCTATACCTGAACTGGCGCCTGTAATTACAGTATATTTCATGTGAATTCCTCCGTTTTTACAAGAATATTTAGTGTTTCAACAACGATGTAATCATAAAGCTTAGAGTTTACTCTAAGTCAAATATTTTTTATAATTATGGGGACTCTTAAAATCAACATAGATTCGGGGGCTTGTATGTATACGATCAGCGATGTAGCCAAATTACTAGGGATTACCGCATATACACTGAGATATTATGAAAAGGAAAAGATTATTGCTCCGATACGGAATGCGAATGGAGAAAGAATATATGATGACTCCAATCTTGCTTGGCTGCGATTTGTGATGAGGTTGAAACAAACCCAAATGCCGATCTCACAAATTAGAGAATATGCGCAGTTATATTTAGAAGGAGAGCATACGGCCCAAGCCCGCTTGAATCTTCTTGAGAATCATAGTAACTCTATACAGAGCCAAATCAGAAACTTAACAGCCACAGAGAAGATGTTGAAAGACAAAATTGCAGCCTACAAAAATTCCCTTGCGAAAGAGACAGGCATTTACTAAGCAGGCGACATAAAAGTATGCCAATGATTAAGATAATTGTGAGATCAAAAAAAGGGCCCTCACGATTCATTGATAGACGCTAGTTCCGCACGTATGTTTGCGGATCAGCGTCTTTTGCTTTTGGGCTAGACTCCGGCAAAATAGCCGTATGCCTCGCTATTCGCATCCTCGTCTCATTCGGCAACACCTTATTGACAGCGCTAGACGTATTCGTTATTGTGTTTAGAAACATGATTCAATTGAGAATGATTATCTCTTGAGAATTTAAAGGGAGTTTGCGAATCAGTTATGGATGTTCTGAAACTTATACAAATATGGAACCAGGTGATTATGAGTGTGCTGGACGTACGGCTAAAGCAGGCCGGAATCGACAACGATTTGAATCAATACCGTTTGCCGGCAAGCGCATTTTTATTCGCTTTTCAAGGACAAGGCGAGTTGTGGGTTGACGATGAGGTATGGCTGTGCGATCGTTTCCATGTACTGCACGCCGGCAAAGGCTCTCTGGTGACGGTTCGGAGCCGAGAAGCGCTGAATGTATATATCGTACTCTACAAAGCGTTTCTCCCCGCTTCGGCCTCGCGCGAATTTCATATGATGATGGAGGAATCCGACCCGTTTCTGGAAAGCTGGGGGTTCCCGCCTGGCGAACCGCTGGCCATGCTTGAGCTGCTTCAAACGATACGCGACGGTTGGCTTAAATCTGACGACGGATTAACCAGGCTGTCGGCCAAGGGAGACTTTATCCGCTTCGTTCACGCTGTCCTGAGGGAGCGTCTGTTCGGAGCCGGCGAGCCATCTTTATCGGAGCAAGTTATTCGACATTTGTCCAGGAATTATCGCCAGCCGATCTCGTTTGAGGAGCTTGCTCGGCAATTGAATTACAGCCAACAATATATATCGCGAAAATTTAAAGAACAGACAGGGCTCAGTCCGCTGGACTACGTCATTCGTTTCCGAATGGAAGATGCGAAGGCTCTGCTGGCCGGTACGATAGCAACACAACAGGAAATAGCATCACATGTCGGTTATCCGGACCTCATTTATTTCAGCCGCATGTTCAAAAAGCATGCCGGCATGACGCCAGGTCAATATCGTAAACGATACGGCCAGTTCGTTTCAGATTATGCAAGGAATATGTCACAATCGTCCGTTGTTCTAAGCCGGTCATTAAGCTATCCTTTTTATGTGAGTGATATTGATTATCAATTTCAACAGGATGGGGCGAATAAAATGACTAGAGCAACCAGAAGTTTTTATGCAGTGATGCTGTTATGTTTGACCGTGATGTTAACAGCTTGTGGTGGGGCGGTGAACAACGGAGGCGCAACGAACAGCCAGGTTGCCGTTAGCGCTTCTCCAACCATGGTCACCCAAGAGTCAGAGGTTTTGACATCTTCGGAGATCAAGGTAGTTAAGACTGCTTTCGGCGATGTCGAGGTTCCTGCACATCCTCAGCGCGTAGCGGCAATTTCTTATCTCGGCACCGTACTTGCGCTGGAAGTCCAGCCGATCGCAGCCGAATCGTTCTTGATGTCGAGTCCTTATCTTGAGGGAATGCTGGACGTCGTGACGGATGTAGGTGACTCATTAGAGAAGCTGCTGGAGCTCAATCCGGATTTAATCATAACGCATAATCCACAGCCTGAGGTAGTCGATAAATATCAGATGATCGCACCTACGGTATCTGTTCCTTACAATCAGTTTGCATCCATTCAGGAGGAAATGATGTATTTCGGCGACTTGCTGGATAAACGCGAGGAAGCGGAGAAATGGAACGAACAATTCGAGAAGGACATTGCAGACATTCGGGAGAAAGTCCAACAAGCCGTTCCCGAAGGAGAGACGCTTTCAATTATGCAAGAGTACGATGGAAACGTGAGCCTTTTTGGTCCGAAGTCGGGACGAGGCGGCCGGCTAATGTATGAAATAATGGGGCTGAAACCGCCGACGACGGTTCCAGAATTTATGCTGAAAGAATCCTACTATGAATTTTCGCTGGAGAAACTTTCGGAGTACATGGGTGATTATTTGATTCTGACGACAGAAGCCAGCTTGGAATCGCTGCAGGCTGATCCGATCTGGGGGACGCTCGAGCCGATTCGCAACAATCGGGTATTTTTATGGACGGAGAACCAATCCTGGTACCGCGACCCAATCGCCGTGAAAAGACAAATCAACGAATTGACCGACTGGATCATGGAGGCAGCGAGTCGGTAACTGCCCAAAGTATGGATTGATCGAACAACGGTAAGTTAAAATCAGAACTTGCCGTTACAGCCAGCGCGCTGATCCGTACCATTAGTGACGACAGGAAATTTTTGAGCAGAAAGTTGGAGAGTGCTGTAATAAGGGTGTGAAATAGTTCGACAGAGGGTGTCCCAAACGTCATAAATTGACGTAGGGATACCCTCCTTTTTTAATGAGTGAGCGAAGCGAGAAGGAGGGAAGGAGCTAGAGATTGTGCTGAACGGTCAAGGTTATATCTCTTTCTATGCAAAGGTTATTTCCAAAATTCAGGTGAAAAGTAGGTAGACTCAGGACAAGCGATCACTATAATGGAAATATGAGACATTCATAGAACCGATCAATAGGATATAAATAGAATCCGGCTGAGTAAAAAAAAGCGATTAGAGGAGGCCATCTCGTGGGAAGATCATTCGCAAATTTGCATATCAAGTCGAACAACCTTGAGAAGACTGTCGAAGCATTAAGAGAGCTAAGCGAAGGGCATGCCAAAGTATTAGGCAAGTCCAATCATGAGGCTCCAGAGAGCAAAGTTGTCATGTACGTAAGCAAAAGCAACGAGAACTGGATCAGCGTGCTCCACGATTATTTTGTATGGGGTACGGTGAAGGAGGCCGGCAAAACGTTGTCCCAGCTTATCGGGGAGCCAGTGATGACCGCAGGATATATGAATGAGGAAATATTCGAGTTGTCGTTGTTCGAGAATGGAGACATTCAAGCCGAAAAGATCTTTTGTGAACAGTGGACGAGGGATGAATATGAACAACTCCGGGAAGAGCGTCTCAATGATGACTACCTGCGAAAAGCGTTGGATATCCGTAATGAGGATTTTGACGGCTTCATTGACATAACGAGTCCGGGACAAGCCGTAGATAAGCTGTCAGAACTCGTAAGTATGTCTTTATGGAGTGATTGGGAGTGGATCCCGTACGAAGAAACTCTCAGAAAACGATTTGTGAAATATGAATTTTGAAAATACACGAGCAAATGGCTAAGGACAGCTGAGATGACATTTTAGTACATGGCGGTGAGCGAAAAGAAATGGATAGATTAAAGAACAGCGGATTTTATAAGCTTAGATTCTTCATAAGGCCGGAAGAGTTTGAAAGCGTTTTGAAGCTTTTTGAACATAAGCAAGCGCAATTTCATCTAACCAATTATGCCCAGACAGAGCATGATCTGAATCAGGTGTATGAGGCGTATAAGACCTTTTATGATTATTTTAGGGCAGAAGAAAAAAGGAATGAGGGTTTCCCTTTCTTTGTTTATTCTATTTCTGTTGCGTCTGATAATGAAAGCTCTGGATTTTTCGCGAGAAATGAAGGTGTCTATTTTCCATATTACGGACAATGGGCAGAGGATGAACTGCCGTGTATCTTGCTATCATTTCCTAAAGGCTTTCAAATAGATTTGGAAGATGAAAAAGGGAAGTATTATATCTATGAGGATATTCGGGACCATAAGCCATTAACATATACGTTTTTCGATGAAATAACGGGTACTATTAAAAAAATGACAAGGCCGCTTCGCTTCTCGGCGCATGATGCAGATGCTATGAAGGAGCAAAAGCCTTCTGTGCGTATAAGCCATGGTGCGATGCAAGATTTGAGCAAATCATGGATTTTCAATAAATATGGGCTTGTGATGGGTGGAAAATAGTTCAGGGCAAATGACACCGAAGCACTGGCCAAGCTGGAGAATTCAAAAATTGGGGATTGATATGTTGCACTCTCTAAAATTTCAGTATTATCTTGGATAAAAAAGCTCCTCAACCTGCAATATTTTAAAGAATTCTCTTATTTGGAAGAGTTGCATGTTGGGGGCAGCAGGAGGAGTATTTATGTACATCGTATCTCGGCCAAAACCGCTGTCTGATGACCAAAACCAAGCACTTGCGAAGGAAGATGCCGCTGTTTATCCACCGGGCTACCTCCGGTTTTTGCGGCGATTCGGCGAAGGAACTTACAGAGGGTGGTTGAATGTTCAGCTTCCGGATGCGGAGGTGCTCAAACCTTTTGCAGAGTACGGATTATGGGAGCATGACGAAAACAGCCCCATTACTGAGCAACAGATCGGGGAGTGTATCGTTATAGGTACAACGGTTGACGGTGATTTTCTGGCAGTGTATCCACAGACAGCTGGGCTGCTCTGGCTACCTCGGCATGCGGAGCACGTGAAGGCGATTTTCCTGCAGGCACCGGAGCAGGAAGACGAGGGGATGTACGCTTTGGTGCTGGACGAAATATATCGTCAGGTGTATGGAATCATTCAAGGGGAGAGCGTCTATTATGAACCGTGGACGGGCACTCGCAGCCATCGCTTTTTGCGTTTGCCACAAGGGCAGGACCAGCTTACGCTACCCGAACTGGCTGGATTGTGCCAACATGAATTTCCGCCGGATTTGTTTAATGAGAATGCCTATGCTTGTTTCCTGTTCTACCGGCAGCTGGGAGGCTATGTACGATTGAATTATGCCTACCAGCAAGAGGTGGCCGTCTTCTATGAACAGGATACGGGGCAGGCGTTTGCCGATATGGAGCAGTGGCTCTTGTCGAAAGGCTGCGAAGCGATTTCAGAAAATAACAGCTGATCTGGGTGCTCCTTACGTATGGGAGAGGGAGGTAGGCATGAAACTAGTTTTTACTTTGGATACACATGGAACGTGTGTGGGTCAATTGAGAGATGAACTGCTGCCCTTAGAGGAATTAGCAAATACATGGGAGTTTCCCTATGATATCTTTTTTGTTTTGCGTGTTTTACCTGAAGGTTATGGTCGAAAAACATCCAGACGGTTTGATAGCAGGGATCATACCCTCGAATTAGATATCAGCATAAGTTATGAGCAATACCAACGGATGTCCAAGCATGAGCAACGTGAGGGATTAGGTATTCACCTTTTTAACTATTTGTCAGAGTCAGTTGCTAAATATAATAAGCATGCAGATAAGAAAACCCAAAATCAACTACTGGACCTAGTGAAAAAATGGATGCTCGAAAATAATTGGCTAAATGGAAAGTTAAATCAAGCACGGAAACTACTTTCGCAAGACATGGGTCTTTATGAAGTCAGCCAGAAATTGCAGATGCCATTAGAAGAGATTGAGTATATCCTTCTCCGTATGAATGACTATGAGCCAACTGATATTCATCCTGATAACCTTGTAGTAGAAAAAGCGCCGCCATATCATTTGTAGAAGGCTGGAGCTAATAGAAGACATCCTGCCTGAGCGGATCCACTAACGGAAAGGAGGAAGCCGATGCAAGAAATAGAGACGCTGGCGATAGAGATCGCCGATGCTGCTAGAACGTCTTTTCGCACTCTTTTTGAAAATGGCGAACGTTACTATTACTGTACTCTATACACTACTGGCGAGGGACATGCGCCAAGTATCTCCGCCTGGTCGTGGGAAGCTTTGGAGATGGAAGCAGCCAGGCAAGGAGTGGAAAGTGACACACCGGCATCGACGATTGCGGAACTTATCAAATGGTCTTATGCGGATTCGCCCTATTGTTGTTTCGGCGATGAGAACTTCGATAACGTTAAACAACGATTTACCGAGCGTCCTTTCATTGCGGATCTTGAGAATGACGAAGGGAATCGTGAGTTTGATTTGAGGCTGAAGGCCATGGAGCTGGCGATGAAAATGCTCGATGATGAAGGTGTGTTTGCCTTGAATCAACTGCGAGAGTCAGTATGCGTCCTTGTCGAAGTCATGCCGCCGGATGAGATCAATACTGAAATCGCCCTCCGTTTGAATCGGGCAGAATCTTCGGCTATGCAAGTATGGTTGGCGGAAGCGGCGGAGTAGAAGCCTCCGCTTTCGGGAACCGTCTACTATATTCGGATTTAATAAAATGGTCGAGATTAAGCAGGGCGTAAGCCTTGGGGCATGTGAGGAAATAATGGAAATTTCAAAATGAAGGGAAAATAATGTATGAGCAATCTTTTCCGATTCATTCCTATTAGCCAGCTAGCAGATAAATTTCCCGAAGGATCTTGGTGGGCGAAGTTTTACCAAGATTTTAGTGACGAGCAACTTGCCGCTTACTATGAAGGGGATTTGACGCTGCCTTCTCTTAATCTAGATTGGGAGCAACCTTTCCCGCAACAAAAAGAGGTAATCATCATTTTTATAGAAGGAAACTTTACTGTAGACAATCTTTATAATAAAGAAACTGATGGCGCCATAGGGCTTTTGGTGACCGGTAATTTGAGTGCAAAAAATATAGCTGTAGGAGGTCAGGAAATTTATGTTTCGGGCAACCTGATGATTGAGGAAATATTATGCGGCTCCTACAATCATGGAGAAACGATTGTTAAAGGTGATCTCAGCGCTGCGGTTTCAGTTCAGGATGACGAGTACAGTTTCAAAGTGGACGGCCATAAATCGATCGCTTGCTTAGTAAATGTGTGGGAGGGGGACGGCGTATTTCAGAGGCTTCCGGTGGACATTCATGAGGTGTTGATTGATGAAGTTTTTTTGGATATGGATGAGGATGAGGAGGACTTTTCCTTTGCCACACTGGTGAACGTAATTAAAGAAGGCCGTTCTGCTCTAAAAAAAATAAATGAATCCCCCACTAGCAAGAACGCAGTTCATTTATATTTCATCCATAACACGATCAATGAAGAAAATATATTGAAGTTGACGCAGTGTATTTTAATGCCAAGTGACAAGCCTTCTTTTAATTTTCGCGAGCAAGACGTTTTTTTCAAAGTTCAACTGGAGCATATTGATGCTGACGGGGATGAGCGGGATCTTAGCGTTTATATGAATGATAACCGGCATCACTATTATATTTGGCTGGAGCAAGATCATTCTGTCGGTTTGTTGAAGAGAACCATAGAAGAAGGGTCTGAGTGGGAGGACATTACAGAAGAGTCTCAGGAACAACTAGCAGAGATTAGCGATTGCTGGACGATGTTGCTGACCTGCGTTAATATGGCTGAGCTTTATTTACCAAACATTGAGGTACAGTATGTGCAAGACATTTTGCAACACACTTTAATTCAGGAATTATATTCGGAAGTGGAGGAGAATGGCGGGTTCTGGGACGGCTCCAAATGTTACAGCTTCCGTCAAACGCATACGGACGAGGACGGAGACCTCCTACATGGTCGGATTGAAATCAGGACTCCAGATGAAGCGTATTATTTTTATACACTGGACAATGGAACTTATGTTTCCCGGCATTATCAGCCGCCCGATCAATATGGTAAGCAGGACATGCCCTATTTGGATCTTAGGCGCTGGGAAGCATCAGAGCGGTATTTTACAAGATTTAAACAATTTATTACTGAAAAGATAGAGTCAGGTGTGAATAGTTAGATCTTGATATGCTTTAGAGGAAAGGATGATAGAAATGCCAAATGATAGCCAAGCTGGTCCTTCAGCTGGTTCTGTTAGAGAAGTTGGTAGTTATCCTATCAACCTGACAGGTCCACGTAGTCATACTCTTGTCCTTAAGCCCGGTGTGGGCAGTCTATCCATGGGTCCGTCGCAATTGGGGAAAAAGGTTGACCTTCATGTCGCGTCTGATGCGCCTATCGATTGGACCGTATTCGATGTCTTTGCCACACCGGCCGGCTCTCCCTGGCCGAGATTTCTGCATTATACAGGCAGTGATTTAGGCTTCTTTGACTGGGCACAGAAACGTCCCATTGAAGAGATGATATGGACTCCGATCCTGTCTGCAGACACGGTGGCGGACGCCAGTCAGTCCAATTTGCATGGCTTGCATGTCAAGTTGGAACCATCCGGGAGGTCCCTTAGCCTAATACTTCCGAAGCAGCCTTTCCGCCTGAGTGTGTCTGGTGATCTATCACGCTTCTCGGCCACAGGTGATATGCCATCTTCTCTTACACTAGCACCGCGCACCGGCCGACGTAAGAATGATTCCCCTTTTTTGCTGCCCGATATGGGGGAGCTGCACCAGGTAACGAGCTTGACGCTACATAACGCACCGCTGGGACAGCCCATCTCGCTAGAGTGTCTAAACCGGTACCCAAACCTTAAATCACTGAGTTTGTGGGGAAACTTCTGCGATTTGAATCTATTGGCTCATCATACCGAGTTAACGAATCTGGAGCTGCGCTTCATGCCTGATCTGGAGGATTTGCCGACCTTGAACGCGTGGCCGTTGCTTGACAGATTTATCGCCTACAATGTGGAAGAGAGCGCTGGCAAGCATCTAAAAAAGCAAATGAAAACTCGCGCTGAAATCCGTCCTTGGACCGACCATGCTTCAGTGAGCCAATTACGAAAGCCAGAGTGGTGGACGACCGAGTTTGGCCGCCCATTCTCCTCCTGGACTAAACGTCTAGCCAAGCTGGCTAATGAAGCTTACAACGTTGCACAGGTAACCTTGTCCGAGGCCCATAGCTTTGCTGAAGCAGAGGCCGCCATTACCGCTTTCACCGTGCGCTTCAACAATCTTAAGGGCATCGAAACCACCGAACGAGAAGATCTTGGTGAAGCGGTATGGCAACTTAGCCAGTCTGACCACTTGATTGGCCAGCCTATCACAGAGGAGATGGCTCAACACTGGTTCGATGCAGCGCGCGATTACTAAATGAATTGAATGTCACACCCCTAGAATAGAAATCGGATTGACCCAGGGGTTTATCCAATGTCTATTCTAAGGGGTGCACTTTACTATACTGGCGGGGTTTTGTTATACGATCATCCCCATTTCTCGGAGTCTATCTTTAATTTTCTTTAAACGAGCTTCTTTTTCGCTGTCTTCAGTTAATACCTCTACAGATGTTTCGTTATACTTCTTAATGATCCTCTTTAAAGTTAATTCTTTCATTTCCTTTTTACTGTGGATGGTAACAGGAGGGACAGTTGTATAGTTTTCTATTGTCTTGGGATCTGCAGAAATTCGTTCTAGTAAACTAAGTAGAAGCACCAGTCTTTGCTGGCCCAACCTCGGAACTTGGTATAGTTTTTTCCATGTGGAATCTAATAGATGTTCAAGATCTGTATATCCCTTCGAGTATAGAGCATTTATGAGGGCTGTTAAATTTGGACCCCGTTCTTCTTCATGAGCCACAGCAACAATACAAGCAATATTCTTAGAATAAAGATGCGCCGGAAGTGGAAAAAAATGTATTAATGCCGCATTTCCGTCGATGATGTCAATCATGATGATATACCTCCATTAAAATATGTGTTCACTATACATGTTTAGTATTCTGGCAAGGTTGTAAGTCAGTAGGGTGAATTTCCCTGACTTGGTACAATAGATTGATACACTCTGCATTATTAAACCCCAAGCTACTGATCATTTTCTGAACACCAGCAAAACCCATTACATAAGCTCTTAGAATATGTAGCAGATATGATTCGTTGCGCTTCATAATCATTGCTAAGTAATGATATGATATAGGCATCAATTTTGTGGGGTGCACTGATATGGATTTCCGAATCAAAGAACTAGTTAATGCTACACAGCAAACCTATGGATTGGACAACTACTACTTACATACAAATGAAATTTATCGCGAAGTTACGATGCTGGGAGAAACCGACTATTTGCTTAGTATGGAATGGTTTCCTTCTCACATTAAGGAATGGAAGGAGGATTATAATCCGGAAGGAACTGCAGTCATTACGATTGACTTACTATCCCGAAACTATAAAAGTGTTATTTTTGTTGGAGGGAAATCTTATGCAAATCGAACACCATTCCAAAACATTGAAATAAACGGCGTTATTCAGTGGATGGAAGCTGAAGTAGGGCTTGAATATGGTAAACAATTCTACCTATTGAAGGAAGAAAGAGGAGAATATCATTTTGCCGAATGTATAGACGGTATCCCCATCTCCCCCGGCGGGCGAATGGAGTTACGCTTCGATGCGGAAGGTAGGATTATTTTTTATAGTGTATATGGCCAGTTTCCTTCTAGCTCCCTTGTGCACAAAGAGCATTATTCTCTCACGCTTCAAGCGGTAGAGCCACTGGCGAAAAAACAACTACAGCTTATCGAATATCCAGTGTACGAGATGAAGCATCTCCTGCCGATCTATGGGATAGAAGAAATCTACATTACAAATGATGGAACAACCACAATTCCATTTGAGATGATATCAGGTACGAGAGCACGACTGAATATTGATCAAGTAATACATTGGGAGCAAGTGGACACGGAACAGTTCACAAGGACGGAGATCCGTCTGCAAGAAGTAGTTACAATCGAACAGGCAGTAGCACGTGAGCCGCATCCAGATTCATTTTCAATCACAGACGTAGAACAAGCCCAATGTATAGCCGCAGTCGAAGCTGGTTTAAGCCAGCTCTATCCGGATGAATCCGGACAATGGATACTGAAGACTTTACATCGGGAAAGAGGACATATTCAAGCGACATTGAGGAGGAATGCGCCAAGTAATCGTATTTTTCAGCGTAAGATCCTCCTGTTTATCGATACGAAAAATTATAAGGTTATAAATTATATGGATAACAAGTTAATGCTCGATACGTTTGATGAGTTCCAGAGCGAAGGGGAAATTGCTGTGAGCCATGACGAAGCTTATGACAAGCTCAGGGGATGGTTCGAATTAACACCCGTCTATGTGTATAATCCTGGGCAGAAGAAGTATGTGCTGTGCGGGAAGCTGGATTGTGATTTTGCAGTGAAGGCTACTAGCGGAGATGTGGTGGAGTTGGGTAGTTTGGATTGATAGTGAAACCAGATTGATTTAGTCAAAAAGATAACATCCGAAACTCATGTCCAAGAGACATGGGTTTTTCTTTATGTAGTTGGATGCCAAAAATTTAGACTTATGAAAATAATTGTATGGAAATTTGATATACACGCAGAGAAATTCCGGTGTACAGCGTCAAATATAAGTAGACGTTAAGAAAATCGAAAACTCCGTTAGGTACAATGTATGAAATGAGAGACAATAACCGTTTTAAGGATGGTGAATGAGTTGGGTTTCAAAATACGTAAAAACACGGTGCAGTCCGTCTGGATGATGTGGGAAAAAGCTTTTGCGTTGCTTTCACATTTTCGCGGATCGCATAAGTCACGCTTTGGAATATGTACCGTGATGCTAAAAAAGCACCGGGGACAGCCTATTGTATGCCAAGACGCCACGGTCATCAATCAGGGAGAGTGGGTGGGAGAACTCCACCTCGACAATGAAAGAATCCTGAAGTTGATCCGGTCCGAAGGATCGGATCGTGCCGCACTGCAAACGGCTCGCATGCTGCGCAAATCAATGCACCAAATCAATGAAGCCTTCGAATCGCAGTCCGAGTTCAGGCAGGTCAAGGCTTTATTGGGGATTACACTGCTCCATCGGGGATTAACACACGGTCTTGGTTTTGAACAACAAAATATAAAGTCCGGCGTTTTCGAACGCATCACCACCATCTATCTTCGATTGCTGCTGTCTGCCATGCATCCGGAAGGGAGACAAAGAATCAATCGGCGAACAGAGCAACTGGTCCCGATGTTACTGATCCATTCACGCGCCTCACTGAAAAATCGATTCTCACCCGGACAGAACTACTCTGGATAGGACTTAGGCTTGTTATAAGGAGGTGTAATCATACTTACATATCTGATAGGAGGAATACTATGTGCCGCTACTCTTTACATGTTTATTCCAAGTTTGATTACGCGAGTGAGCGGCTTTGGTGTCTTTCGCAAAGGAACGGTAAAAAAACAGGTGGCATTCACTTTTGATGATGGGCCACATCCGAAATATACGCCGGAATTGCTGGATTTATTGAAGTTACATCAAGTGAAGGCTACTTTTTTCGTGCTTGGATCGCGAGCGGAGCAGTATCCAGATCTGATCAGAAGAATGGATCGGGAAGGCCATCAGATTGGCATCCATAATTATTGCCATACATCTAACTGGCTGATGCTGCCCAGTACTGTTAGGCGAGAACATCTGGACCGCTCCGCTGATATTATAGAGTCTATTGTCGGAATCAGACCCAATCATTACCGTCCACCCTGGGGATTAATCAATCTATTTGATTTCTTTCGGCACAAGCAGTATCGAATTGTTTTATGGTCCCTGAAGGCGGGCGACTGGAACATCCGGGCCTGTCAAACCCGGATGCAGGCCATTCTATTAGGTGGAATCACCGATGGCTCCGTTGTTTTACTTCACGACAGCGGTGAGACTGCGGGCGCGGACCGGCATGCTCCTTATTTTATGCTGCAAGCTCTAGAAGAAGTGCTAAACCAACTGCAGGCAAGAAACCTGCAATTTGTTCGGCTTGACGAAATGTCTTGACGTTGCTATTTAGACTTAAATTGTTTGCGGAAGCAGAGCGGCGAGATGCCCATTATTAATTTGAAGGTTCGTCCAAAATGGGAGGTGTTATCAAACCCAACCATTCCCGCAATTTCAGTAACATTAAACGAAGAGCCAACCAGCAAATCACGCGCTTTTTTGATGCGGATATTATTGATATATTCAATGAAGCTGAACCCGGTGGATTCTTTAAAAGTTCGGCAAAGGTAGGAGGAGCTTATGTCGAATTGCCGTGAAATCTCACAGAGCTTAAGTGGTTCCATATAATGTTGATTTACATAATTAACGATGTCCAGGACTTTCTTATGTGTACGATTGGATTCCACAAATGAAGCTGTGCGGCTGTCAAATAGTTTACGATTAAGATAGAGGAGCAGCTCCACCAATAATATTTGTTGGTACTGTTCGTATCCGCGGGCTTGCTTCTTTCCCTCCTGGATCATCTTCTGAAAAAGCTGTTCGATGAAATATTGATCCATCCCGGTCATCTTCAAAGCGCGGTAATCACTTTTGAACAATTCGAGCAGTTCCTCACATTGACTGCCGGTGCAGAAATGCTGCAGGAATTCTTTTTTAAACAGGAGTGTTACCCGCTCATACATATTGCAGCCTGAATTGACCAGTTTGTGCATTTCGTGAATATCCATAAATAGCAGTGTTCCGCCCGCAACCTGATAGGTTCTGTCCCCTATAAAATAATAAAAATCCCCGGATATTAAATACAGAATCTCATATGCATCATGATAGTGTCTTGCAGGCATGCTGGTGTATACCTGTTTCTTGCGGCTGATGTCAAAAAGAGTAGACTCATAAAATACCGGCTTCATTCAGCACCTCCTAAGAGGATTGTAGACTTAATCTATGGTTTGTAGCAACATATGTATAAAAATTAATAAATACAAGAAAATACGTGCTGTTTGGACAAACTTTTTGAGATAAGCTTGAACTGAATTACCAAGTGTTGGTAAAAGGAGGGCTGTCATGCTCAGATGGGTTGGGGATAAGGTTCACTGCCGCTAAAAGTTAAAGCGCTTAAACTATTCAATTAAAGGAGAGATTGCGGTGCTAAATTCAACGAAGAGTAAGGTTTCCAAGAAGATGAAATTTTCATTGATGATTCTGCTCAGTTTTTCAATGATTTTTTCTTATGGCTGTCTGTCCAAAACATCTCAACAGAAAAGTTATGCGGCAGGGAACCCTGATTCTAACTTCTCACCGGCAACACTTCAATTCTTGCGTGACAACACAGGACTGGATGGTGAGCAGTGGAACAATATTATGATGCTTGTCAACAAACCGGAGCAGGACGATCTGAACTGGATCGATTTTTACGGATATTGTGAAGATATTGATGATGACCGCGGGTATACGATTGGAATATTTGGTGCAACTACAGGCGGCTCAAATGATACCGGTCCTGACGGTCCGGATCTGTTCAAGGCATATGACGCTGCTAAAGGCGCGAGTAATCCTTCGGTTAAAGGTGCATTGGCCCGGATCGGTGTTAAGGGTTCGATGAAAGGGAAGATCCTCGAGATCAATGAAAGCGAAGAGAGCTTCTGTAGAAAAATCGGCAATTTGCAAGATGATCCCGAGTGGAGAGAGGCTATGTGGAAAACGTTCTACAATATCTATATTAAATACAGTGTGGAGCAGGCCCGCAAACGCGGCTTTAACTCGGCATTAACTATTGGTTCCTTCGTGGATGCAGCGCTGAACCATGGAGCTACCGGCGGCTCCGAGACCCTTCAAGGGCTTTTGGGTAAATCCGGAAGCAGCACGGATGAGAAGACTTTCATGACCAAATTTTATAAAGAACGGACCAAGATTGTGGATACTAATGAGTACAACTCTCCGCCTAACGGCAAGAACCGTGTGAAGCAGTGGAGCAATTTGCTGAACATGGGAGAGACAGACCTGAAAGGTGCAGATTCGGCAATTCTTCAAGTCACCGACTGGGAACTCCAATAACAGGAATGTAAGGGCAGTAGAACCACCGTTCTTCTCGGTGACTGCGGTTCGATGATAAGTGAGATTAAGGAAGAGGGAGATGGGCTGAATGGATAACAACCAATCTTATCTCAAAAATAGATTTTACAAGGTAATCAGTCTAATGGTTATAGGTTTGCTGCTTGCCATGGAGTTGACCGGGTTTGTCTCAGCAGGAAGAGAGGGAAATGAGGAAGATCTTGCAAGCGAAGCAACTGCAGTTCAGGAAACGATTGCCCAGTGGATTTTTAAAGACAAAGGCGAGAACGGTGTATTTCCGGCTACAGGCGGGGTATATCAGACGGCTTCATCCATTCGTGATGTAGGAACTAATACGAATGCGTACACCTATGAGTCAGGTGAGAACAGCGTACGCAACCAGGGGTGGCATGAAGGAACGGGCCTGAAATACTGGCTTGCCACGCTTTCTACCAAAGGTTTCGAAGGTATCTTCCTCTCTTCACAGCAAACTTCTTCAAGTACAGGACCCAGGGATTTTAAGGTGCAATACAGTATAGATCAACAGGAATGGACAGATGTTACGGGCGGCAACCTTGTTTTAGCCCAGAACAATTTTAATTGTTCCAATAATTCCTGCAAATTAACTAACCTCGCTTTGCCTGCGGGAACAAACAATCAAGATGTACTCTATATCCGCTGGGTGGTAAACTCTGCGAAAAGTGTAAGCGGGGGAACGGTGTCCAGCTCAGGCTCAAGCAGAATCAAAGATGTGATAATTAAAGGAACACGCAGCAGCGGCGAACCTGGGGACACTCCCACACTTGAGGTAAGCAAAACTCCCGCTTCAGGGGCTGCAGATGTTTCCCTTAACGCAGAGATCACAGTGAAGTTTAACAAAGCGATCAGTCTCGACAGTGGTTATCAAGTTGTAATCACGGAAAACAATCTCCCTCTTAATAACATTTCTGCTTCGCTCCTCGGTCAAGACACAGTCAGAGTCAGCCACCCTAATTTTACTGCCGGCAAAACTTACAACGTGACCGTCCCTAAAGAGCTTGTTAAGGGGACTGCGGATGGCCGGACACCTGAGAACGATATTACCTGGAGCTTTAAGACAAAGTCTCCGGATACCGGCATCAAAACACCAACGCTGCTGAACATGACTTTTAACGGGGACCCAAAGACAAGTATCGCCTTTGACTGGTATACAGCCGAAACCGTCAGAGGTACAGTAGTGCAAGTAGTGGAGGCCTCCAATGCGGGAGGAAGCGAGTTTCCGGAACAACTGGCAGCTTCTTATGAGGGCAGCTCAACAGTTATTGAAACCTTAATGACATCAGGAGACAGAAGTTCTCAAAAGTATAAAAAGTTCGCCAGCCACAAGGTTATTGCAAGCGGTCTTAAGCCTGGAACCCAATATATCTACCGGGCCGGTAACGGTGATGCGGACGGCTGGAGCGAGGCGGGTTCTTTTACCACGGACAAGGCGGATAATCAGGATTTCCATTTCCTCTATGTAACCGACACCCAAGGCTCAAGTAAATCGAATTTTGATCTGTGGCAGGATACTTTTAAGAGAGCTATTGAGAAAACGGTAGATCCCAAGTTTGTTCTTCTTACAGGGGATCTAACGGATGACGGTGATCTGGAGCAGCTGTGGCAGTGGTTCTTGGGTGTGCCGAAAAAGGAATTTGCCAATGTGCCATTTGCACCGATTATCGGCAACCATGAGATAGAAGATTATCCGAATAACAACTTCTATAACCATTTTAATCTTCCAAAAGATGTCGGGACGGGTGCTCATGACGGTTCGGTATATGCTTTCGAATACGGCGATGCCCTGTTTATGCAGATCAATTCCCAGTACGAAGGGGAGGTCAAGCCATACAAAGCGGATATTCAGTTCACCAAACAATTGGAATGGATGCGGAATCAGGTGGCAAAGACCGATAAAAAGTGGAAATTCGTCTCGATGCATAAGGGAGCGTATTCTTCAGGGGATAATGCTTCGGCAGAAAGCGACCGGGTAGAATTTTACCGGAAATATCTGATTCCTGTATTGGATGAGCTGGGTGTGGACATGGTTTTTGAAGGTCATGACCATATGTATATGAGGTCTTTTCAAATGCTGAACAACGTTCCGATTAAGAATGTCATTACCGATGAGCAAGGAAATGTGCTGAATCCCAAAGGGACCGTATATCTAATGGGCAACTCGGCAGCTTCGAAATTCTATGCTATTAATCCAGATGCAGACACTTTTTTTGCAGCAAAAAACGATCAGCCCAACAAGAAAATGTTCGTGGATGTTTCCATTACAAGCGACGTGCTGAAATTCACATCCTACACAGCAGTTAAAGATAAACCCCTTGCCGTCTATGATGCTTACAGTATTAAACGGACTGATGTCAAACCCGGCATTGTCCAAAATCCAAGCGCAGTAAGACAGTCAGGGAACCGTGCAGTTCTTTCTTGGAAAGCGCCAGCAAATAGTTCTGAGCCGGTGCGAGGTTACCGGATTTACGAGAAAAATGATAAAGTCAGCACAAACTGGAGCGTGTATGTACCGACGGTAAGCGGTCAGACGAGTTACAGCTATACATTAAACGGCATAGATTCTGCTAAAGCCTACAATTTCGTTATTAAAGCAGTGGGGACAAGAAATAACTCGCTTCCAGCAGAGGCAGGAATACAATGAAAGGATAGAGGAGGCGTTGACGGAGCTTAGGCATCCGTTAACGCCTTTTTTTAGTTGTTGAAGCTGTCCATTCCTCCTACGGTAACTCCTCAGAAAGATAGCCTCACTTTTTACCAGATCATGATTCATTGCGCATTGGCGTGACTTTTGTTCCGTCAAAGTATAACGGCAGACCTTCGGCCAGAATCGGCAAGAGGGTTTGGGTTGGGTCCTACGAAACCTAGAATGGGGATGAAAAATTTAAGTGCCATCCATTCATAGACATCAGGTAAGCCGTGAATCAAAAATACGCAGATCCATGACAGTAAAGCTGCAGCCAAAATTGTACTACCTAAATACCCGAATGCTTGAATTATTCTTTTCATATTCGCACCTAACGTATAAGAAAGTGTCTAATAGTTAGAAGAATATAACTGTAAAAATCACTTCAATTGCTAACATATCCGAGGCTCGATACGGTTATTTGGATAATACCACCGTAGGGAAATCTGAAAAACAAACATTTGTACAACTGTATTTGTCTTGTACCGTTCTTTGAAGTTAGTAATAAACTATATCAATCTCAGAAAAGGAGTTGATTTAGTTGGCTAACAGTGATATACGTCTTACTCTTTGGTCGGGTACTAATTTTACCAATCGTCGGATTCGATTCAGACGTGGAGGAGTTGCGGTTCGTGATCTTGGAGCGTTTCGGTTTAACAACGTTCTCTCGAGTTTCCGTCTCAGAAATGTTGTGGAAAGCTCTCAAGTAACGCTTGTGCTTTTTTCGCGAATTAACTTTCAGGGATCGTTCCGTGTGTTCCGTGGCAGCCAAAACGTAGCGAACTTGAATAATTTTAACTTTAACAATGTCACATCTTCGTTGATATTGGTAGGACGTATCCTTACAAGCTCCGAAATTTCGCAAATTCAAAGAACTGGTAGAGCGCCTCGAGATGTCCTCGTAATAAGACAATAATAATGCAAAGGGGGCGCCCTAGGGCGCCCCTTTTTTACAAATATCAGTAGCACAGGTCAAGACAAAATATGCATAGAATTTAATATAAAATAAGAGAATAGGTGCTGCTCCCGCAAACAATCCTCCTTTAAACTAGTAACGTACTTAACAAAATCTGCTAGAGGAGGATTCAAATGCGCAAAAAGGTTATCGGGAGAATTTGCAGTACAGTTATGATTTGCAGTCTGCTTGCAGCAGGCAACGGAACGACCTACGCCGATGGCGCCAATAACTCTGATGCTCCTACCAACAAATCGGTCAAAAACGTAATCCTGTTTATTACGGATGGGATGAGCTTATCCGATGTGAACTTGGCCAGATGGTATCAGGGAGGGCAGGCGCTTGCGATGGATAAGTATTTCAGCGGGCTGGTGAGAACATATTCTACGGATTCACTGACCACAGATTCCGCTGCGGGAGCTACGGCTTATGCTACAGGCCATAAGGTTAAGAGTGAGACGGTATCCATACTTCCAGACCGAATAACGATGCCTTTCATAAGCGCAGTTAAGCCAGAGGACGTGAACAAACCTCTGCCTACCCTTATGGATGCAGCGAGAATGGCAGGGAAAAGTACAGGAACGGTATTCACTTGTGAATTAACGGATGCGACGCCGGCTACATTTTTAAGTCATGCATACACGCGTGACAATGCGCAGTCTATTGCAGAACAGATGGTCTATAGTGGTGTAGATGTTCTACTTGGGGGTGGTTCCGGGTATTTGGTACCCGGCAAAGAAGACATTAACCGCAAGGACGGAGAAGATTTAACCAAAGTTCTGAAATCAAATGGGTATGAATACGTAACGGATAAAGCAGGGTTAATGAATTCTAAAACGAATAAAATCTGGGGTCTCTTCAACCCCGAAGCACTGGATGCTGATTTTGACCTGAACCCGCAAAAGCAACCGAGCCTTGCTGAAATGACCAAAGTAGCGATAGAGAAGTTGTCGCAGAACGAGAACGGTTTTATTCTGATGGTCGAAGCAAGCCAGATTGACTGGTATGGTCATGATAACGATCCAGTGGGTATTATGAGTGAGACCTTAGCGTTTGATAAAGCCTTTAAAGCCGCTGTTGACTTTGCAGAAAAAGATGGCAATACAGCAGTCTTATCGGTTTCGGATCATGCTACCGGCGGGCTCAATATGACGAACTATGATTCTACCAAAGACCTAATCTCCGTGCTGAAGAAAGCGAAGCATACCAGTTATTACATTGAAGGCAGTATTAATGAGAGCAATTTCAAAAAGGTCCTTGCAGATCATTATGGACTTAGTGATCTAACCAAAGAAGAAGCAGATCAAGTCAGATTGGGAATGCAGGATAACCTTTCGCCGGTCATCGGTAAAATTTTGGGGGATAAAATAGGTGTAACCTTCTCTACGGATGATCACACATCGGAAGAAGTTGGCTTATTCGCGTACCATCCGGCTAATTTTAAACCGACTGATTTCGTGAACAGCGGTGTAATCCAGAATACGGATGTGAATAAGTATATTCAAGAAGTGACCGGACTCAATCTGGCGCAGCTTCAGGATACACTGTACGTATCCAGTGATAAATTCAAGGCCAAAGGAGCTACGATTACCCTAGATAAGACTGATAAGAATAATCCGGTGGTTGTAGTGAAAAAAGCAGGCCAAGTTCTCAAGCTGCCTATAGATAAAAATATCGCCATACAGGATGGCAAAACAACGAAACTAAATGTGCTGACGGTAATGATTAAAGATAAAGTGTGGATTTCGCAGGATGCTTTGGACTTGATTCTCTGATTCTTAATGTTCATGTTGTGATCTGTCGGATAAAAGTTAAAGCGCTTAAACTTGAGAACCCCTTTTTATAAGGGGTTTTTGGGTTGGAAAAATAAATTCCGACTTGCATTAAGAGGAGGAAAGTGAAGTTTTTATCGTTTTGTTGCAGGCTTTTTTCCATAGGTCATCAAGCGCCAAAGCTTTTCTAAGGGTCCCATGGAAAAGAACTTGAACCAGATGGTACTAAAAATGATTTGAATAAAATAAATCAGAACGGCGATGTAGAGAATATCTTTCGGTGAAACGACTTCGAGACCTATCATTGAAATGATTGCTGTCCCTATAATGCTTTGTGCTACATAATTTGTAAACGCCATTTGACCCACCCGTGATATGGGTTTCAGGAATTTCACCATTTGTTTATTTTCTAATAGTAGAAATAATGTTGTTAAGTAGAACAAAGTGGTTGGGAGAGATCCTAAGCCCGTAACTGAATCTACATTGCTGCTCCCACTTTGAGAAGCGTTCCAAATCCATAGTGAAAAACCAATGAACAACAGAAATGATACCATTTGAATTCCTCTAATTGGTTTAGACAATTCTTGTATGTGTGTCAGCCAACCTGACTTTGCGGTTAAAAAACCAGCTAAAAACATAATAAAGATTTGTATAGCATCATTAGAAAAAATATCAAGGATAGATGATATAACCCCTAGAGTGGGTAGAAATATTTTTGCCACCAAGGAAATGATGTAAATGGATGTCATACCTATCAGCCATTTTTTAAGTGTAGAAACCGTTGAGTGATAAAAAGGGATCAGAAACAATCCGATAATGGCGTATGCGGGCAGAATGGTTCCCCAAAAGATAAATACATGAATGATTCCCAGCAGCAAAAGGATTAGTAAACGTCTAGCCATACGCCATCTGGGTTTATCTCCCCGGCTTTCGGCTCTTGAGGCGAAAATGTATAGACCTACACCAAATAGAAAGGAAAAAATAGAAAAGAACTTTTTTTGTACGAAGATGATTATCAAGCTATGGATGATTCCATTAATGCCACTATAGTCTGGTAAGGGATCTCCTTCCATAATAACTTTAAAGGCTCCAACATTTATAAGCAGAATGCCGAAAAGAGCAAGTCCGCGAATGATGTCGAGTGAAATGATTCTTTCTTTTTGCGAAATGGAGGGATTCATTAATAGTGCTCCTTTGAAAATATTTTTATTTGCTTAGGAGTTAGTATAAGTTGCGAACCTTACATTAAATTGATGCCAACATTACAGGATCCTTAAATTTGATAAAATGTTCCAACTCCAGTTGAATTAGAATCAGTTTTATGGTTAATATGAATACTAAATCATTTTGGGGTGTGAACTAGAAATGTCAGCATATACTCAACCGATCTTTGTGGCAGCGATCTTTTTTGTGGTTTTAGCATTTGCCTTATTTATCCCATGGCTCATTTATACCTATAGAAAATATAATTACCTTCCCTTTTCTACCACGTTAATTTCGTTTTCGTTTATCTTTTACTTTCTAGCAGCGTTATTTTTAGTATTGTTGCCGTTGCCGGAAATACGTAATACTTGTTCTCTTCAAAAACCGGGCACACAACATTATTCACTTATGCCATTTCAATTTATAGTGGGCACCTTTGGCAATAGTGGCATCGTGTTATCACAGCCAGCCACGTATAGACTGTTATTTAGCCAACCCTCATTCTATCAAGCTTTTTTTAATTTCTTGCTATTATTACCTTTTGGTGTTTATCTGCGATACTTTTTTCATGATAAAAAATATTGGAAGAAAGCTCTAGGCTTCACGTTCCTATTAACTTTATTTTATGAGATAACACAGGTAACCGGCATTTACGGGATTTATAATTGCCCTTATCGTATTTTTGATGTGGATGATTTATTGTTAAATACTTCTGGCGGAGTACTGGGGTTCTTTATTGCTCCAGCCGTGTTGGCGTTATTCCCATCAAAAAAGAAAATTAAGGAGAAAGCAGAAAGATTATTAGCTCTTGATGAAGTAAGAGGGATGTCTGTGTTACTGGCTGTTATTATTGATCTATTTATCAGCAACCTAGTAGTTAAAGTTGTGTTGAGTATGACCAACGTTAATATGGTTAGTGAATTTATTGCGAGCACAATTACACTTTCTGTAACCTTTTTTATTATTCCGATGATTTGGAATGGATCGACAATCGGTACGAAAATAATGCGTTATCACTATGACAGTAAAATAAGTCGAGTGGAAACTAACAAGCGATTATTTAAACGCTTTGGTGCCATTTACGCGATGTACTTCATAACAGTCATTGCGAATATTTTGAATAATGTGGAACTATCAATGGATTCTCCATTTTATAAGGCATCTATATTCTTAACGCTAGGTGCTGGATTGACCTCCATTATTTTAACGATCGTGTTGTTCATCCATATTGTCTTAGTCGTGTTTGGCAAACAAAAACGCCGCTTTTACTTTGATGAAGCTTCTGATTTATATACAACCAGAAAAAAATGAATGCTATTCAATAGCAAAGGGATACTCCGTAGTCTTAAATGGCTACAGGGTATCCTTTTTTTTGTAGATTTAAGCTTGTTGTAAGGTTGGCATGAATTTGCTGTAAGGTTCGGTGCCTATAGTATAAGTATCAGCAAATTATGAGGTGAAATGAATGGAACCATTATTAAAAGTAGAAAACGTAAAAAAAGTGTACGGGAAGTTAAGTGCTGCTTACACAGCGTTGGAAAACGTGTCTTTTGACATTCATGAAGGTGAGTTTGTAGGGATTATGGGACCTTCCGGAGCGGGAAAATCAACCTTGCTAAATTTGTTAGCAACCATAGATTCTCCAACAGAAGGAAAGATATATATGAAGAACAAGAGTATTCATGATCTGAAGGAAGCAGCTTTGTCAGACTTCCGGCGTGAACATCTCGGGTTCATCTTTCAAGATTACAATTTACTCGATTCCTTGACGGTAAAGGAGAACATATTGCTTCCCCTGGCGATTGCTAAAATTCCAGCGAAGAAAATTAATCACCTCGTGACTCAGATCTCTAAAGTATTTGGGATTGAAGATTTACTGGGGAAATATCCTTACCAAATCTCTGGGGGTCAAAAGCAAAGAACCGCTGCGGCTAGAGCGCTCGTGACAGAGCCTGCACTGATTTTGGCTGATGAACCAACAGGTGCACTTGACTCTAAATCAGCAACAGATTTATTGGAAAGCTTAAGTACTTTAAATGAAAATAACAATTCGACCATTATGATGGTGACCCATGATGCCTTTGCCGCAAGCTTCTGCCACCGGATTATTTTCATCAAGGATGGTTCGTTTTCAACAGAAATCTATCGTCGTGATCAGACACGCAAAGCCTTCTTCCAAGAGATCTTAGATGTTCATGCGGCCATTGGGGGTGAGGTAGATGACGTTATTTAGTCTAGCAAGAAAAAATATAGCCAGAAACTTCTCGCAATTTTTTTTATACATTGCATCGATGGTGTTTAGTATCATCATTTACTTTACATTTGTGACCTTAAAATATAGTGATACGATAGCAGAACAGACGGCTTCATCCCAAAAACTGGGTTCCCTAATGAGTGGCGCGGCAGTCATTCTTATCTTTTTCGTGTTCATATTTATAGCTTATTCCAATTCATTTTTTATGAAAAAACGTAAAAAAGAAGTCGCACTGTATGCGTTGCTGGGGGTACGTAATCGTCAAATAGGTTTTATGCTCTTTTTTGAAAATTTGTTATTAGGATTATTCTCTTTAATAGTAGGGATTGTATTTGGCTTCCTTTGCTCAAAAGGATTTATGACGATTTTGATTCATTTAATGGGTTATGACGTTGTAGCACCCTTTACTTTTTCAATGGCGGCTGCGATGAACACGGCTATCGTATTTCTGGTTATTTTCTTAGTGACATCATTTCAAGGCTACCGCTTGATCTATCAATTTAAGCTGATTGATTTATTTCATGCTTCCAAAAAGGGAGAAGTGGCGCCTAAACCATCTATGATAGTAGCTGTTCTTGGAGTGTTACTTATTGTCTTGGGCTATTGGCTTGCAATGCAGGACCTTTTCACTTCTAAGGTATGGGCAAAAATCGGATTTCTCATGACCGTATTAATTATTTTAACAACGGTTATTGTGGGTACATTTTTATTGTTCCACAGTGTGACTGGCTTTGTATTAGCAATGATTAAGAAAAATGAAAAGTGGCTGTGGAAAGACCTTCATGTAATAACCATATCGCAGCTGCTCCATCGTATCCGTGGGAATGCACGTACATTAACTGTGATTGCTGTGTTGAGTGCTACAACAGTAACTGCCGGTGGAGCGGTCTATAGCCTGTATTACAATACGAATGACTCGGCAAAAACGATTAATCCGAATACCTTTATGTATCAATTAACAGATGCAGAAATGGATAAACAAGTAAATGCTGTACTGCCAGCTACAAAATACGATGAAAATATCGATGCGCTATCCATTACGTTTCATACGAAAGAATTAAACTCACCATCCTCGTTCGATAGCTCTGATAAAAGAGGGTATACAGTTATCGATGAAAAAACATATAACAACTTAGCAAATGTACAGCATAAAGAAAAATTAAATGTAAAGGATGGTTACGCGGTTATTTTAGATATCGGATATGACAAAAGGTTCTCACCTATGTATACAGGAAAAACTATAACAACAGGCAACGGCCATCCACTCATATTCCAAAGCTTTAAAACACAAACCGTATTGAATGCAGGCACAGCAGGTATAACAGTTGTAGTCTCGGATGAACAGTATAAAGTATTACGGAATGATGGAGAAGTGCTACGCTATCGTGTTCTTGGGGTAGAGGATGCCTCTGTGGATTTATCTGCAAAAATTGCAAACCAATTGCCTGAAGAAGCGCCATTTTCTAGTAGGCCTCAAGATTACCAAACAAGCTTGGAAAGTGTGGGTTCTCTACTTTTTATAGGAAGTTTCCTTGGGCTCGTATTTCTGGCTGCAACAGGCAGTATCATTTACTTTAAAGTTTTAACAGAGGCAGAAGAGGATAAAGCACAGTACAATATGCTGCATAAAATGGGTGTCAGTGCAAAAGAAATGCAGAAATCCATTGCGTCACAGGTATTCGTTATCTTTGTTGTACCGCTTATAGTAGGGTTATTGCATAGTGTAGTGGCTTTAAAAGCATTCTCTAGTCTACTGATGATAGATTTAGCAAAGCCAGTGTTGCTCTGGATGATTGCTTATACCGTAATTTACGGGTTGTATTATTTCTTAACCGTAGCTTCATACAATCGTATTATCACACTAAATAATAGAACAGAAGGATGATTGAGATGAAAAAATTTCTAATTACTATGGGTATTTTGTTTGTTATTGGGGTTGTAGGTGTCTTTGCTCTAGCAAAGATTGATTTCAATCGCATGAATGCCGAAAATTACTATTTACAAATTACAGAGGATGGGGAACCCCATGAATATAAACTGAGTGATGGTACAGTGATGACTTCCTATTCGTATACACTAGAGGCTACAAATGCTAAAGGTAATACAATTCCACTGGAATTTAATGCACAAAAAAATCTTCGTAAAGGCGCCTACTTAAAAATGTATGTAAAAAAAGGTGATCAAGTCTCCTCATACGATGAAGTGAAAGTAGAGGATATTCCGCTAAAAGCAATAAAAAACTAATAAATTGAAGAAGGGCTGTCTCCAATAAAGGTAATGGAGCACAGCCCTTTTCTCTGCCTAATGAGTAAGTAAGGCATTTGTATTATAAAAGTATAGTAATGGTGGTTCCGGTATTTTCAATGCTCGTCATATCGAGGTTCCCCTCATGAGCCCAAATAATGTCTCTTGCGATGGCCATTCCTAAACCAGTACCATGCTTGCTGGTTGTATTTGTACCCCGATAGTAGCGTTCGAAAACCTGTTCCAGATCTTTAGTTGGAATACCCTGGCCATTATCAGAAATCGAAATTTGGGTATGAGATTCTGGACCTGTATCCACTCGAATCTTCACCACGACATTTTCATCGTTATGCACCAGCGCGTTGTAGATCAAGTTAAGGATCGCTCGTTTTAGTAACTTTTTATCTACTTTATGCATTGCTTTAGCCACATTCGCCTCAAACTCTATCTGCCGTTCACCAAAGGTCGGGTCATTTAAAAGTTCAATCGTCATTTCTCGTAGAAACTGAACGAGATTCACCTCTTCAAATTGCAGGGATAGCTGGTGATTACGTAAACGTGTTGTTAAATTGAGGTCATCTAACAGATCTTTCATATACATCGATTTACTCTTGATAATTGACGTGTATTCCTGTAATTCTTGGGCTGTTAAATCTGTGGCACTGTCGTTAATAAATTCTGCATAACCTTGAATAGAAGCAAGTGGTGTTTTCATGTCATGTGAAACATTGCTAATCCATTCCTCACGCATTTGATCGAGACGTTTACGCTCCTCTTCATGCCGATCGAGCTTTTCAGATAGTTCATTCATATTACGAAAAACATCTTCATAAACACCTTTGGGAGTAGGCATTTTCTTAAAACGTCGTTCCCTGAGCTGTTGAATACCCTCTATTAATGTATGAAGGGGTGCAGTTAACTTTTTCCCAAATAGAAATCCAATGATGATTACAATAAGCACATCAACGATTAAAAAAATGGAAAGAAAAACATTAACATCTTTGAAAATTTTAGCGTAGTCATAGGTCATTACGTAGCGGCCTATTTTAGGATTATTAATCCCTAAAAAGTAACTGAAATTTTGGGCTTCGCTGACAAAAACCGTCGTGCGTGCATCTAATTCTTTATATTTATACATTTGGACAATTTCAATAGGAGAATACTCTGTTTTCAATTCTTCAGGGGTATAAAAGGCTGCTGCTTGCTCCCCTTGGTCATTCAAGAATTGTACCCAGGCGCTCATTTCTTGTAGTTTTTTGAGACCTTCTTCGTTCACAACAGGTTTGCCAGCCTGTAGTTCTACGTATTGTGAAAAGGTTCGGCTAAAGGTTTCTGCAGATGCTTCTTCAGTGCCAAAGTTATTATTATTTACCTTTATAAAGAATAGGGAAAGGAACAAAATCGCGTTTACAATACCAACGATCACAACAATAGTCATAACCGATCTTAAAAAGCGGAGTGTCAATTTCCATTTCAACTAGTCTCACTCCTTGGTATGTAATTTATAACCTAACCCTTTAACCGTCAAAATAAAGGAAGGATTTGAAGGGTCGGCCTCAATTTTTTCACGTAATCGCCGAATATGTACCATCACTGTATTATCGGAACCAAAAAAATCTTCACCCCACACCTGTCCAAACAAGGTTTCTTTGCTTAGAATCTGATTGGGATGATGCATAAAACAGCTCATTAAACCGACTTCTTTGGCGGTTAGCACGAGGACTTCGCCATTCTTTTTTAATTCTGTCTCATTGGCACTAAGTTCAAAGGGACCAGCTTGTAAGCTTTTCGGAGCCTTTTTTTCTTCTGTAAAGCCAGCTCTTCTCAGTTGTGCCTTTACCCGATAAGCGACTTCTTTCGGACTGAACGGTTTAGTAATATAATCATCGCCACCTATCGCCAGTCCTAACAGCTTATTAATTTCCTCGTCTTTTGCAGACATAAATAAGATGGGTGCATTTGATGTTTCCCGAATTTTTCTGCATAAGTCATATCCTTCTCCATCTGGGAGCATAATATCTAGCAATATAAGCTCAGGATTATACTCCTGGAACTTGTCCCAACCCTCTGCAACGGTCCCGGCAGTTACAACGTCTGGAACACCTTCTTTATGTAAAACAGCCTTCATTAGACGCGCTAAATCATCTTCATCGTCTATGATTAATACCCATTTACGACTTGCCATTTATTTCCCTCCAAATCCGTCTTTATGTACATTATTACATTATAAAGGACTCTTTATTTCTTGCGCAAAAAAATCGCAAAAGAAAGGCTTGCATGAAGATGGGTATTACTTAGACGAACATAGCAAAGCAATATTCGGTGATTTATTAAAATTCATTCTAGATATAGCCAAATCAGGTAAGGAGGAGAAATTGTTACGCCCCCTGCCTTCCATGGCATTGATCTGCACTGTATATGGCCCTTTGAAGATGTTCGCTAAAATGATGGAAGAAGGTGAGTTACTGTATTCGCTTGAGCTCGAAGAAGAACTTGCAGACAGCTTTTGGAATGCTATTAGATTGCAGCGACTTGCAAGGAGTGCAAGCAGCCTTAACAGGAACAACTGCAACCAATGCTGATTTGCAGAATATTTCACAGGATGACTTTGTACGTACAACCGTGATTATGCTGGTCGGAATCATAATTGTGCTAATAGTCATTACGCGCTCTGTGTCCAGTTCTCTGTTCATTATTGCTTCCTTGGTGCTAGTTTACTTACTTCTCTTGGAATCAGTGAAATCTTGAGCTGGATCGTTTCATTTTTGAGCTTCATTATGATTGCAGCCCTGGGCGTTGATTACAGCATATTCCTGATGATGCGGTATAACGAGCTTGAAGGGGATGTTGGATCAAGAATTGAGTGGCATCACGTTATATGGTTGGTGTAGTATTGTCTGCTGCCTTTATTCGAGGCACCTGCGCCGCGTTGATTCCTTCGGGCGTAATGACACTTATACAGGTAGCATTTGTATTAATCATTGCACTATTATTACTAAGTGTAGCGGCCATGCCGGTGTTCTTGACTGCATTAAAGCAGCTTGCTAGCAAATTAAATGGTTCAAGCAACGGTGCTACATCAAAGAATGTAGTTGACAAATCGAGTCATATTTAGAGGGCAGTAAAATTTAAAAATACATGCGTATTACGTATGCTGAGAACAATAGAAAGAATCTTCGGGGACCTTTGTGGTCCCTTGTTTCACCATATCAGAAAGTATATAATTATCGACTATACCTTACAACTTTATTACGCTATAATCAACGTAAAGTCAGCAGATGACCTAAGAGTAGGATGATTTTAATAGTTTAATTAATATTAGCTTTTGATATGCCGAAACGTATTTTGTTATTGAAATAGGTTGTTTATATTGTTTATGATATTAATAAAGGTGTTAATTAAATCTAGAGTAGGTAGATTATGAGTCTAAATGACAACGTATTAATTAAAATTCGTGATATGCGAGAGAGTTATACACCAGTTGAACGATTGGTCGGAGATTACATTTTAGAAAATACGGAAGAGATCCCTCATTTGTCGATTAAGGAATTGGCTCAATCGAGTAAGACAAGTGATGCATCTGTCCTTCGTTTCTGTAAGACGATGGGTTACAGCGGATACCGCAATTTTATTGTGAGTATATCGGCATCTTTGGGTTCTCGTGATGAGGATTCAAAGGCTCAATATACTGATATTCAGCCAGGTGATGATCTCTCGACAATTATATCAAATATTTCATTGAATAATTGCAAGTCCATTGAGGATACGCTTAGCGTTATTGATCGAAAAGAAATTACAAGAGCTGTAGAATTACTATGTCATAGTAAGCGAATTGTTTTCTTTGGAATAGGTGCTTCGGGACTCGTTTGTATGGACGGGGAACAGAAGTTCTCGCGAATTAATAAGATGTGTCATGCCTATACAGATGGTCATAGTCAGCTCACGGCAGCAACTTTACTTGAGAAAGATGATGTTGCCATTTTCATTTCTAACTCTGGAGCAACTAGTGATATTATTGATGCACTGGAAATTGCCCAAAAGAATAGAGCGAAATGTATTGCGATTACGAAGTACAATAAAAGTGAGCTTGCGGAGCGGGCGGATATTGTACTGAGCATATCCACACCTGAAATAACAATCCGCAGTGGGGCTATGGGCTCGCGTATTGCGATGCTTACGATCATCGACATATTATTTGCTGGTGTCGCAAGTGCTGAATATGAAGAAGTAAAAACCTACTTAACAAAAACGCATAATATATTAAAGAAAAAACTTAGAAATTAGGTTCTGATAGAATGAATGTGGAGGAAAGCATTGATCATGGATCAATGCTTTCTTTTTTTGTATTTCATTCACTTATTCGTGTACTAAAATGTACTACTTATCAATCCATGTCAGATTATCTACATGATGAATACGTTGATCTAATGAATATAATAAGTAGTTTAATTCAATAATTAATAGCTTGGCACACAATTATGAGGAAGAAAATGAATGGAATCGAAGACGAAACATCATCCGGTTGAACACGGATGATGTAACTTTATGTTTCGTTTGGAGCGATAATCAGCAAATAATACATTTTTTTAAATCGCTTTAACCTTAGAGCCATAGCGATCAAAGCAATTGTTAAAAATTTAAATTGCATCTTGTAAGCGCTTTATAAATGTGGTATAACATAGTATGTAAGAAATGAAATAAAACATCAGAATTTAATTTCTTAATGAAATTATATTTCAAAATCTATTGACGAAGCGATGGTGTTGTATTAGTATAAGAACATAATAATTGTAAGTTAATCTAACACGCTTTGTTAATTAAATGACAGATTAAGGCTGGGAAGAAGGAGGATGGCTATGAATGACTACCTTGCGGGATTGACAACAGAGGCTGTGAATCCAGACACATTAATGATTGATGAATGTACTACGGAAGAAATGATCCAGTTAATGAATCAACAAGATGCACTGGTCCCCAGAGCTATAGCTGAGGAGATTCCGCAGATTGCAAAGGCGGTAGATATTCTACATCATAGGTTGTCTAATGGTGGAAGAATGTTTTACATAGGAGCTGGCTCATCAGGAAGATTAGGTGTTCTGGATGCTTCCGAATGTCCTCCTACCTTTGGTACAGATCCTTCCTTGGTGCAGGGCTATATTGCTGGTGGTGATATTGCTTTGCGTACTGCGGTTGAAGGCTGTGAAGACGATATGGATGAAGGGATCGCATTAATCGAAAGCATTGGTGTAACAAACAAAGATGTACTTATTGGGATTTCGGCAAGCGGTAGTGCAAACTACGTTATTGCAGCTTTAGCGAAAGCAAAGGAACTTGGAGCAGCCACTATCGGTGTTTGTAACAACAGAGGCTCAAAGTTCGAACCCATTGTAGATGTTTGTATAACACCTGTTGTAGGACCTGAGGTCATTAGCGGTTCGACTCGATTAAAGGCAGGAACTGCTCAGAAGTTGGTGCTTAATATGCTGACAACATGCACAATGGTCAAGTTAGGAAAAACGTACAACAACTTGATGGTTGATCTGAAGGCTAGTAATTTTAAGCTCGTAGATCGCTCGATTCGTATCATCATGAACACGACTGGTGTAGATACATCAACCGCCGCAGAAACACTTGAAAAAGCATCTATGAACTGTAAGCTGGCAATTATGATGATTAAATCGGGGTTAGATGCAAAAGAAGCAGAACAAGTACTTAACACAAACGGAGGACGCTTGAAACAGGCAATCGCATCATTGGTTTAGGTGTGAAAAGTGGAATAACAGGATGGATGCTATTAATAATTGAGGAGGCTGTTTTCGATGAAAAAAAGATCACGTGGATTAACTCTGTTTTTGTCAGGAATCATGATGGTATCACTATTATCGGCTTGCGGAGGAAACGGAAATAACGCTCCAGCTTCTACAGATTCCGGTAACACAGGAACTAGTAACGGTGGTTCTGAGCCTAAAAAGGATACGATTACAGCACTTTTACCTCCGATATCAGCGAACTATCAAACACGTTTTGCTGATATGGAAAAAGAATTTAATACACTACATCCTAACTTGACTTTGAAAATCGAGCCAGCGAGCTGGGAAGATATGACGCAAAAACTTGATACTCAAGTAAATGCAGGTTCTCCTCCAGATATTGCTTTTATCGGTGCTTCAGGAATTTCGAAATATGCAGCACTTAATGTACTAATCGACCTTAACGGTGCCCTTTCTGATGAAGCCAAGGCAGATTATGACGAAGTTCCATTGAAATATTTCCAACTAGGTGACGCTCAATACGGCCTACCAGCGTATATGGAAATCCACACTATCGGTGGTAACAAACAATTCCTTGAAGAAGCCGGAATTGATTGGAAAAGCATTCAACAAAACGGTTGGACTTATGAAGAGTTCCGTAATGCAATTTCTAAAGGCGTAGTGAAAAATGATAAAGGTGAAACTACTCGTTATGGTTTCGTGTTCGCAACATCTGGTGTAGCATCTAAAGACTATCTAGCTATTCTTGCTAAAACTGCTGGTTTACCAGATTACTTCGATAAAGATCTTAAATATACGTATACAAGCAAAAACTTCTTGGGGCTACTTACATCTATTCGCGAAATGATCAACGATGGTTCTATGCCTAAAGAGCTAAGCTCTATCGATGCTGGTAAACGGTGGAACATGTTCCTAACGGGTCAAACGATGATCACAGGTAAAGGTTTATCTGCATTTGAAAACTCTGCTCGTCTAAACAATGAGAAGATTAAAGCGAACGATGGTTCAGCTGTTGCAGATTCTATTGAAGTTGATTATATTTCACTTCCAGTCCCAACATTCAACGGTGCCGATTATGTCCCTACTTCAATCGTTGATGGTTATATCGCACTTCGTGGTAAAAAAGCTCCATCTGAAGAGCACATCAAAAATATTGCCCTAGCAACGAATTTCTTGTCTTCTGGTTCAATTGCTGCTAACTACAGTAATGAGCTGTTCTTATCACCAATTACTGAATCTGCACGTAATGCAGAAGTACTTGAAAAATTCCCTCGTAACGAAGATAACGTTGCTGCAGGTAAAGCTATGATGGCAAAAGCGCTTCCGGCTCGTACAGATATTCCTACTGATCTGGCTGCTGAAGCATTAAAAATTGAAACAGAAGTTATTATTCCTAAACTACAAGCCTTACTTGCAAATGAGATTGCTCCACAAGAAATGTATGATGCAGTTAAAGCAGCTGCAATTAAATCTTTCGGTAAAGATGGTATTGTAGTTGACTAGTCTGTCGTAGGCTGACATGTGAAAGCTGTGCGTAGCTAGAACGTACAGCTTTCCTTCTAAATTAGCTAGAGCTTGTACTGTTTTTAGAAGAGAGGTGCGACCCAATGAATCAAACGTTGACTAAAAGAAAAAAATTGAAACTCGAAAGTGACTCAGGTTGGGGATACGCGTTTATCGCAGTAGCACTTATTGCGTTTTCTTTATTTACCGCATATCCAGTCATCAATGCTTTTATTATCAGCTTACAAAAATATGGTCCATTAGGATCCACTTTTGTCGGCGTGGATAACTTCGTTAACTCTTTTTCAGATGAACTTTTCTGGAAAGCGCTGAAAAATACGTTAGTATATACGCTATTAACTGTTCCGTTTAATATTCTTCTATCATTTTTAATTTCAATTTTGATTATTCCTTTCAAGAAAAAAACACAAACGATCTTTAAAGCACTATATTACTTGCCAGCCGTAGCATCTGGTGTAGCGCTTTCTGTTGTGTGGCTGTGGATCTTCGATCCGTTAAAATCAGGTATTGCCAATAAGCTCGTGAGTTTTTTAGGTATTGAAAATCAAAACTGGCTTGGTTCCAGTGCAACTGCAATGTTCTCACTTGTATTAATGTCATGGTTATCAAGTCATGGTACAGCAATTATTATTTATATAGCCGCATTACTCGCTATTGATAACAGCTATTATGAAGCAGCTGAAATTGATGGCGCGTCTTTCCTGCAAAAGCTTTGGTTTATCGTTGTCCCTTTCCTTAAGCCAACAACGCTATTCCTACTTGTTACTGGTGTTATCGGTTCCTTCCAAGTATTCCAAAACGCTTATCTTATGACAGGCGGTGGACCAGACCATGCAACAACAATGGTAGGTTTGTTAATCTTTAACAATGCGTTCACATATTTTGAGTTTGGTGAGGCAGCGGCACAATCATTAGTTCTAGCAGCGATTATCGGATTTATCTCATTCCTTCAATTCAAGTTTATAGGTAAAGATGTAGAATACTAGGAAAAGGAGCAGAATACTATGGGTTTGTACAACAATAGCTTAAGAAGCAAAGGGTATCTGTTTATACGTAATGGTGCAAACATTACGTTCCTTATCCTATTTGCCGCAGCTACCATATTCCCGATATACTTTATGGTCATCTCCTCGTTCGGTGATCCGGTAGAAGCTGGTGCAATGAGCTATTCTATCCTACCATCGAAGATTTCATTTGAATCTTATAAATTCTTCTTTAACTTCAGCCCACATACATGGGACTGGTTATTGAACTCCTTTATAGTGGCAGCGTGTATCACGGTATCTAACGTATTTTTTGCTACACTTGCTGGATATGCTTTTGCAAAAATGAAATTTAAAGGGAAAAACATTTTGTTCGCTATTTTGCTGGGATCTATGATGATTCCTGTTCAAGTCACTCAGGTTCCACTATATATTTTGATCGTAAACATTTTTGAATTACAAAATACGTACACAGCGTTGATTATGCCGAGCATAGTAACGGTATACAATATCTTCTTGGTTAAGCAGTTCATGTCCTCCATTCCAGGTGAAATTATTGAATCTGCTAAAATCGAAGGTTGTTCCCAGCCTAAAATCTTCTGGTATATCATTATGCCTCTATCTAAAACAATTATGGCAGTACTAGCAATCCTAACGTTCATGGCGGCATGGAATGACTTTTTCTGGCCGTTCCTAGTAACGAATACGATGGATATGCAAACCATTCAGGTCGGCTTGAAAAACTTTCGCTTTGCGAATACAACTTACTTTGCACCGATGATGGCGGGGGCAACCATTTCAGCAGTTCCAATGTTTATTTTGTTCTTCAGTTTACAAAAATACTTCCTTGAAGGGGTAACAGTTGGAGCGGTGAAAGGTTAATGGACAAACAATCAAAAGTTGATGCAACATACTTAGTTGGCTTGATGTCAGGTACATCAGTAGATGGTATTGATGCAGCAGTAGTTAAGCTTTTCCCATCAGCCGAAAAAGAGCATGGAGTAGAGATTGAATTACTGGCTTTTGAAAACACACCTTTTGAGGTGCAAGTTAGAAACTCCATATTTGAGCTTTTTGATCCCGCTAGCGCTACGATTGATAAGGTTGGCGCAATGAATATGTGGCTTGGCGAATTATACGCCCAAGCCACATTATCCGTTATAGGGAAATGCGGCCTTTCGCCTTCGCAAATATTCGCAGTAGGTTCGCATGGTCAAACAATCTATCATGCTCCGGAAGAGAATGTTATGGGCGGCTATAATCTGCATTGTACTGTTCAGATTGGGGATGGTGCAGTTATCGCCAATCGCACAGGAATTCCTTGCGTATCAGACTTTCGAGTTGCTGACATGGCAATGGGTGGACAAGGAGCTCCGTTAGTACCATTTACCGAATACTTATTGTTTAACAATCCAGAGAAAACAATTCTGATGCAAAATATTGGCGGAATAGGCAATGTGACTGTTTTGCCTGTAAATGCCTCATTGGATGAGGTATTTGCTTTTGATACGGGTCCTGGAAATATGATTATCGATGGCCTTGTATCGCAATTATTTGCACCTATGACCATGGATGTTGATGGCGAAATTGGTGCGGGCGGTCAAGTGATTGATGAGCTATTGAAATGGATGCAGCAGGATAAATATTATAAGATGCCGTTACCAAAATCGACAGGCAGAGAACGGTTTGGCCAACAATACGTGGCACAAATTATTGAAATGATGAAGGTTAATCACTGGAAAGCGGAAGATGTTGTTGCAACAGCTACGTACTTAACTGCCTGGAGCATCGTCGATAGCTATGAACGGTATATTGCACCGCAGCATCAGGCTGAGCAATTGTTAATTGGCGGCGGTGGAAGCTATAACAAGACGCTTTTGCGTGATTTACAACACTTATTTGCACCGCATAACGTGCAGGTGCTGACGCAGGAGGATATCGGTGGTAATAGTGATGCTAAGGAAGCAATTGCTTTTGCTCTGCTAGCGTATTACACGATGGAGCGCTTACCAAACAATATCCCGCTAGTAACTGGAGCTTCACAGCCAGTAGTAATGGGCAAAATTTCCTGGCCCTATATTGGACGTTCACAGGAGGCTTAAATGATGCAAATCAGACCCTTTTCAATTGAAGATCACTCTGCAGTTGTAGAGCTTTGGAATCGTGAGGCTACAAAATATGATTATAAGCCATTTACAGAGCGAGAGTTTCAAGATACATTCATCGACCATCCTTATTTTGACGCTGACTGTATATGGGTAGGCTGTGACGAAAAAGGGATTGTTGGTTTTGCAGCTGGCTGCTGCGGTGACGATCTCCCTCTTGGAGATGTGGCGGGTTATATTACGAGTGTTATTATAGATACCCATGTGGCTTCTCTGGAGCTTTACGATGCTTTTCTATTGCGTTTAGAAAAAAGATTCCAAGAACTTGGGAAAAGACAAGCGGATGTATTGTTTTTCAACCCTGTTAAGCTGAAGTGGAGTATACCAAGTGCACCTCAGCATGAGCATAATAATGCCCCGGGCATCAGTAAGGACCAGCCACTATATGAAGCTTTAATTGCTAGAGGCTACGAAGATCGAGCGAGGCAATGCGGCATGTATTTAAAACTCGGAAGCTTTATAGTTCCCGAAGGTATTTTAGATAAGGAAACCAATGCAAATAGCAAGGACTATTACATTACTTCCTATGTCCCTGATTTACATACAGGGCTTGAAGCAACGCTTGCTGCCCTGCAAAATCCGCAGTGGAAGAAGGATGTTGTTACTTATGTGAAGGTTGGCGCACCACTTGTAGTAGCTGTGTACGGCAACGAGGTTGTGGGCTTTGCGGGTCCAATTATTTCGCAGCCTGATGGAAGAGCATTTTTTTGCGGTATCGGAGTGCACCCAGAGCATGAGGGTCATGGCCTTGGCAGTGTATTATTTTTCAGAATGGTTGAAGCTTTTCAAAATGTGGGCTGTCAATATATCTCTCTATTCACTGGAAATAATAATCCGGCTCTTCGAATCTATCAAAAAGCGGGCTTTACTATTGAAAAACAATTTTCTATATTGCGGAGGGAACTTTAAAGATGAGCGAAAAATTCACAGTATTAGCAATTGGAGCGCATGTTGGTGATGTGGAGCTAGCTTCTGGTGGTGTGCTCGCTAGTCATAGTTTAAAGGGAGATCGCATTGTGACACTAGCGTTAACTGCGGGTGAACGAGGGGTCCCGGCAGGACAGGATATGAAGGAATATCGTCAGCAAAAAGTGAAAGAGGCACAGGTTTTTGCGGATATGCTAGGCGGTGAAGCCATTGTATTCGATGATTATTGTGACGGAGAGTTGCCTGACAATCAAGAAATTCGTATGGAGGTTTGTGATGTAATTCGTCGCGTGAAGCCTAACATTATTATTACACACTGGAAAAACAGTATGCATAAGGACCATGCGCTAACGCATCATATCGTAAATGATGCCCGTTTCTTCGCAAGTCTATCATCCTTTGAACGAGCGCTCCCCGCGCACTTTGCAGCAAGATTATATTACTCCGAAAACTGGGAGGATGCGGTTGATTATGTCCCTTACGTATATGTGGATTTCGATCAAGCGGCATTTGATCTATGGATAGATGCTTTAAGCAAGCATTGGTTTGTGACGAATAGCAAATCTTTCAAATACATGGATTATTATAAAGCACTAGCAGTTGTTCGCGGCTGTGAAGCAAGAAAGACATATGCAGAAGCATTTATGGTGCCAGCTGAAACGGTGAAGGTTAGGCAGTCTAGTCTTTGGTAACTATTCAACTAGCTAAGAGGGAGTGTTTCTATGTATAGCAGGAAACATTCCCTTGTTCTATCCATTTATGCGAAAAAGCAGCTAGGAGGCAGCTTCATATGGTGTTAAATGGGATTGATTCTATAACGAATTATCGTTATTTGTTCGAAGGTAAGCGCGTAGGATTGATTACAGCGCCGACAGGTCTTACGAAGGATTTTGCATCAACGATTACTATATTACATGAAAATTTTAATCTTGCTGCGATGTTTTCACCTGAGCATGGCGTTCGCGGAGATTTGGATGCAGGGGCAGTAGTAGACACTTACATGGATCCTTTTACGAATGTTCCAGTCTATAGCATGTACCGTAAAGACTCCAAGCGTTTAACAAAAGAAATGCTGAATGAAGTAGACATCATTGTATACGATATTCAAGATGTTGGTGTACGCTATTACACATTTATTTATACGATGCTATATGCACTTGAAGATTGTGCAAATGCAGGTGTGGAATTTGTTGTTCTTGATCGTGTTAATCCGCTTAACGGGGTAACGGTAGAAGGGAATGTCTTGAAGCCCGGCTTCAAATCATTTGTTGGAAATTACGAGCTAGCCGTGCGATACGGCTTAACAGCAGGTGAGGTAGCAACGATGGCAAATGATCAAATGAATTGGAATGCATCGCTGCATGTCGTTCGTTTGGAAGGCTGGGAACGGAGCATGTCCTTCCCGGATACAGGATTAACTTGGGTTCATCCTTCACTTGGAATGCCACGATATGAAACAGCGTTATTATATACAGGAACATGTTTATTTGAAGGCACGAACTGCTCGGAAGGACGAGGCACAACGTTCCCGTTTGAAATGATTGGTGCTCCGTTCATTCAAGCGCAGCAATTGGCAGATGAGATGAATGCAAAAGGTATCCCGGGTGTGCTTTTTCGTCCAGTTTATTTCAAGCCAACGTCATCTAAACATTGTGGCGAGCTATGCGGCGGGGTACAAATTTACATTACAGATCTCCAAGTGCTGAGGCCTTTAGAAGTTGGGGTAACCTTATTATTTACGATAAGAGATTTGTACGAGCAATTTTCATTCCTGCCTCCTGTGAAGGAGGGCTCTCGCCCATTTATCGATTTGCTGGGGGGAGACAGCATGTATCGTACGGAAAATATGCAAGCCAAGCAGCTGCTTGAACAGTTTGCAGCGGAAAGCAAGCAATTTGCAGAAATAACACAGCAGTATCATTTATATCGCTAGAGGAAGGTGAATAATTGATGAGAACAATAGAACATATGAGCTTGCGCGAAAAGATTGGACAAATGTTCGTAACAGGCTTCCCTTCAACCGAGATCACTCCTGAGCTGAAGGAAGTTATTGAGCATTATAAAGTGGGCAATATTATTTTATTCTCACATAATATCGACAATAAATATCAATTAGGCCAGCTTGTTACTGAGCTGCAGCAATGGTACACGACACATACTGGTATCCCGGGTTTTATTACGATCGACCAAGAAGGCGGTCGAGTCACTCGTATGCCTAAAGACGCGACCAATGTTGCTGGAGCCATGGCAATTGCTTCTTCAGGACGACCTGAAAATGCGTATGCAGCAGGCAGAATGACTGCCAGAGAATTGAAAGCATTAGGTATTAATTTTAATCTAGCTCCAGTTATGGATGTTAACAATAATGCATTGAATCCAGTCATAAATGTTCGTTCATATGGTGATTCTGTTGCAACAGTATCCCAGTATGGAATTCAAATGATGAAGGGATTGCTCGATGGAGGCGTCATGTCCTCACTTAAGCATTTTCCAGGTCATGGTGATACAAATGTCGATTCACATATTGGCTTGCCTAGCATTGAAAAAACACTTGAGGAATTAGAGCAGCTTGAGCTGCTGCCGTTTAAGGCAGCAATTGAGCAAGGAGCTCAAGCGATTATGAGTGCACATATTTTATTTCCGAAAATTGAAAAATCCGGTGTGCCCGGAACTATGTCTCATACCATTATTACAGAGATATTAAAAGGAAAATTAGGATATAAAGGGTTAGTTGTATCGGATTGTTTAGAAATGGACGCGATCAAACGATACTATGGTACGGCAAAAGGAGCGTTAGGAGCTGTTAAAGCAGGTATTGATTTGGTATTCATTAGTCATACTCCTGAGACAGTGAAGGAAGCGATTCATTTGATCGAAGAAGCTGTAGCCACCGGTGACTTGGATGAAGCGCTAATTGATGCAGCTGTTACAAAAATTTTAGCTTATAAAGCACAATATGCGACGATTGAGGAGCTAGATTATGAACTAGTTGGCTGCGATGTACATCGCCGAGCAAATGAGCTAATGCGTACGGAAACGATCTGCCTCATTAAAGGTGAGCTCCAGCCCATTCATACCGGTGACGAGCAAGTGTTATTTATGGGTTCCTATTCATACCGCACCGATCTTGCGTCCAGCAGCTTGAATCAAGCTCTTAGCTTTCCGCAATATATGGGGGAGCATTTTAATACAGCTTATGAGATTATCGACATTGACCCGAGTGAGGAGCAAATCAACGCTGCGCTGCCAAAGGTACAAGGCTACAAGCATATTGTTATCGGCTTGTTTAATGCGCGTGAAAACAAAGGTCAGCTTGCGCTTGTTCAGAAGCTGCTGGCAGCAGGCTGCAAAGTAACGGCCATTACATTAGGTCGCCCGTATGATTTACCGTTAATCGAAGGCGAGTTCTGCGGAATTGCGGCATTTGAGTATACACTTGATGCATTCAAATCACTCCTTCCAATCCTAAATGGTGAGGTTGTACCCACCGCCAAGATTACGATACAGATGTAGATAAAAAGTACAACAAGGGGACATAGGTATGGCATTTATCGTTGGAATTGATGGGGGTGGCACGAAAACAGCTGTCACCATTACGCATGACCAGGAAGACTCTTTATTCACCTTTACTGTAGGGCCTATTAATTATAACGGTGGTGATGCTGATGCTATTGCCGCTTCCTTTGAGAAAATTTTTAGTCAAATGAAGCTCTACTGCAGTAATTTACAAGAAGTTGCTCATATATGTATAGGTGCGGCAGGAATAAGTAATCCGCTGGTCATCAATTTTTTGGAGCAGCATGTGAGAAATAACGGTTATATCGGGCCATTAACGATTACTGGCGATCAAGAAACCGCATTATACGGGGCACAAAATGCGATGCAAGGCATCATTCTCATTGCCGGTACAGGATCGATTTGCTTTGGGGTCAATGAAAAAGGAGAGCAGCATCGCACAGGAGGTTTTGGTCATCTGATTGATGACGAGGGAAGCGGTTATAGTATTGGGCGCGATCTATTATCCGGATTAGTTCAAGTGGAGGACGGAAGAATAACCGATACGGTCATCCCAGCGATGGTATATGAGCAGCTTGGATTAAGCACTGTGAAAGAGATTATTGGCTTTGTTTATGATAAAAATACGACGAAAAAAGATATTGCGCAGCTCGCACCGATTATGACGACCGCATGCGAGAAGGGCGATGCACATGCAATAGCGTTAGCGGAGAAATGTGCAGCCAATCTATATGAGCTTGTTGTGCCTGTTATTGAACGGCTTAAGCTATATGAAAGTCCGATTGCGATTGCAGGAAGTGTGCTGCAAAAGTCTCGCTTTGTGAAAGAAGCCTTGGAGCGAAAGCTCGCACAGAGCTACCCGCAAACAAAGTTGATTTTGCCGATTAAGGATGCAGCCTACGGTGCTGTCCTGTTAGGAAGATCAAAAAAGAACAACGACTAGTTTTTGTCGCTATGGAAAAATAAGGGTGTGTCATAAGTCCGAGCAGTTGGACTTGCGACACACCCTTATTTTAAAATGGTAGGAATCAAAAATGGCTTAAAATTTATCAGTCAAATAAAACACGGCTTGTTGTTTCGGAAATAGAGCTTGAAGGATGTTAGCGTGCTCAGTACTGTCCTTTGCTGCGCCTGCTTCATTATAGCCGAACATGATATAAGTCATTAGCTCGCGTTCATCTACTTCTATTGAAGTATAGGGATTGGTATGATTACTAGCATCGGAAACAGAAAGCTGCTTTTGCTTATAATCCAAGTAGATACAGTCCTCATTGCTGCGAAGTGCAATATGCAGCTCCTGGCCTGCAATTATGTTGCTACGGTTTAGGCGATCTTCTAATTCAGGCTGAAGCTTATGGAAAGTTGAACTGAGATTGATCATTTTCCACATCGCCATATTGATTTGAATTGAATTTGCTTGATGCTGTTGGTAATAGGAATATAGCTTATGGTCCTCTGGGAGCATCGCTAATATTTGCTTTGCATTTTGTCGCAGCTGACATAAGGCATGAAACAAAGCTTCAACGCCGTTTTCGGCTTCGTTCAAATACAATAATTCATTAATAAATACTTGTTCAGTATCTTTCTTTTCAATGATGCCATAAGCGACGATTTTCCCATTTCTGCGAAGGAGCAAGCAGTCAACTTTCTTCCATTCCGGCCAGGTCAATAAATCATTCCAATACGTTTTACTTCGGATCACGGTGTAGGTACGATTCTTATTAAATTGTTCATAGATGAAACGGATATCATCGAGATAACAGGCTTCAAAAGGAATGATTTCATCACTGTTTTGCTGCTGCTCCAAACTTGCTGGTTTTTCAATTGCGAAAGCAGTCTCGGGAATAAGTCTCCAGCCAGCTTTTTCATAAAACGCATGCTTACTAGCCAAAAGCAAGCTTATATCATAATCGGTTTCTTTCATATAGTTGGTCTGCGCATGAAGAATTTTGTGTGCAAGCCCCAGCCCGCGGTAATTTAGATCTGTACCGACACTCCCCATTGCACCTGTTTTCAAGATCGCTTGACCGACTCTAATATGAAACGGGAAAATTTGTACATTGGATGCAATCTTACCGTCTACCATCGCAAACCATGTTGTATCTGGATCATATGTGGTGTCGAGGTCTAATCTTTCTTGGAAAAAAGCTCGGCCTACGGAAAAGCATTCATCTAAAATATCGTAAATCTTTTCAAGCTGCTCTCTAGTTGGATGGTTCATTACGATGATGTTTGGTGTCGTCGTCATCTTTCATTTCCTCCTGCGCCGTAATGTTGGGATAAATTTAATAAATGAAAAAAAACGGTTTTTTTTTTGAAATTTAATTTCTTAACTTATAGTTTAATGTTGAAAAAAAAATTCGTCAATAATGGAACGTGTGGAATCATAGAAGTGATACAAAATTTAGATTGCTCAATATAGTCTAAATGAGTATTAGGAAAATAGCGACTTCGGCTGAGCAATTACAAAGCACAAAGCGCACAAATGAAGGCGCAGCTTAAAAAGAAGAATGATAAACCGTTCAAGAAATTTTTGCGAAAAATCGGAAATATTTTCATACCATTGATTCCTGCATTTGTTGGAGCGGGTTTAATTGCGGGGAAGTATGATTTCGCAAATTGAGCTAGACTTAAATGAATTGCCAGAATCAGAGAAAAAAGTAGCGGAGTACATTCTTGCAAATGCTAAAGAAGTGCTGCATATGACCATACATGATTTAGCAACGAAAGCGGAGGCAAGCAGTGCGGCGGTTGTTCGTTTTTGCAGGTCGCTAGGAATAGATGATTTCCCTGCACTGAAAATCCGATTATCAGCGGAAGTAGAAAATACGCCGTATGTTGGTTATTTTGATGTTGAATCGAATAAAACGGTGCATTCTATCATTGATAGTGGATGAAATGAAGCGTCCGATTTATCGAGCGATTGTAGAGAAATATCTTAATGTAACAAACCTGAGCAAGTACTATTTTAATCATGGAAGGACTTATTTATACTCTGACGCAGTAATCCGCACCATTGCAGATACGCGGCGAGTCCTTTACCTTCACAGAATTTCAAACAGATGTACTTGCCATAATTCAGTTGTCAGATGAGTAGCACTGCGTAGCAAAAAAACTGGATAAATTGTTAATTTCACCCTATAGTTACTAAAATCGATTATAATAAAATTTATGTTCAAGCCGATTACCTATCCTAAGTTAATAGGATAATCATACGCAAAAAGGCATAGTGATGAATCGCCTATGCTATAAGGGTTATAGAGTTTTCAAATACACACTTATGTATAAGAGGAGGCGAATGATATGACGATAATGCCTGTTATAGTAATGATCTTAGTATTTGTACCTGCCATTGTACTCATGGTAAGCATGCCTTATTTAACAAGAGAAACGATTAGTTTTGGGGTCACCGTCAGCCCTGTACAATTCCATAGTGAGCCTCTGCGCCAGATGCGGAAGTCATATGCTAGGATTAGTGCTACCTTACATACCATCCTATTCATTGTTTGTATCATCTGTCTAATATACGGTGGTGAACATTCCAAGCAACCAAGTTGGATCATTGTCACTTATTCACTCGCCATGGTCGTAATCTCCCTAGTCATAAACATTAGCTATCATTTCAAAATGAAAAGTTTACTACCTATGCTGCCTATTGCTCTGGAACCATCGATCATGGCAGTGGACACTGGATTTCGGAAAAGAAACATTGGCTTGTCTAATAAATGGTTCCTCATTCATGTTTTAATTATTGTTGTTACTATTGTAAATGTGCTACGCAACTACGATCAGATTCCTGATCAGATTCCGATCCATTACAACAGCAGTTGGAACGTAGACGGCTATGCAGCTAAATCTTATAGTTCTGTGTTTATGCCTACGATCATGCAAGTGTTCATAACACTTTTGTTCATATTTGAGAATTGGAGTATTCGCAGAGTGAAGCAGCAGGTTCAACCCAATGATCCTAACCGTTCCATCAGACAAGACGCAACTTACCGCCGTACTTGGTCATATTTTATGCTTACAGCAAGCTTCTTAATAGTTATCCTGTTTTCCGTCGTGCAACTAAATATGATATCTCAGCTTAACATGAATTTCGCTATCCCTATTATCCTAATCATAATAGCCCTTATCATTTTATACGCCTTGGCCTTAACGTTCTGGGCTGGTCAGGGTGAAAGCCGCTTGGAGCGATCTGCCGATAGCTCCAATGTCAGACCTGTCCATGATGATGAAAAATGGCTATTAGGTATGATTTATTTCAATAGCAAAGATTCAAACCTAATCGTCAAGAAAAGGCTCGGAGTCGGCTGGGGATTAAATTTCGGTCACCCAGTAAGCTGGCTGTTTTGGCTCGGAATTATTGTACTGTTAGTTGTGGTGCGGTAACAAAGCTTGGAGGTTAATACTCACCGGAGTATAGACGAAGTTAGAGTTTCGAAACAGAATATTTACCGAAAAAAACGCCTAAAGGGTGTTTTTTTATTATCTTTAAGTGTCTCAGTAATATCTATTTTGAATTAAACTACATATTAAAGAGTATTTCTCGTATTAATATCTCTTTGTTACAATCAGATTGTTATCTAAAGGAGGGTATAAAATGAACTATCGCAAATTAGGAACTAGTGGCTTACATCTAAGTGAGATTGCTTATGGTAATTGGATTACACATGGTGCTCAAGTGGACAATGATACTGCCCATGCTTGTGTTCGCGCTGCATTGGATGTAGGGATCACAACATTTGATACTGCAGATGTATATTCCGATACGAAAGCTGAGATGGTGCTGGGCCAAGCATTAAAAGGAGTGCACAGAGCTGATATCGAATTGTGTACCAAGGTGTGCCATCCCACAGGGACGGGACGTAACGCAAGAGGTCTGTCTCGCAAGCATATTATGGAGGCGTGCCATGCTTCACTGAACAGATTACAGACCGATTATATTGATATCTATTATGCGCATCGCTTTGACGCAACAGTATCCCTTGAAGAGACCTTTTTGGCTTTTTCGGATCTGGTGCGTCAAGGTAAGGTTCTCTATGTCGGGATAAGTGAGTGGACGGCGGATCAGATAGCAGAAGGTGCTATTTTGGCGAGGGAATTGAAGGTGCCATTGGTGGCTAGTCAACCTCAATATTCGATGTTATGGCGCGTGATGGAGACGGAGGTAGTTCAAGCTTGTGAGCGGGAAGGGATTGGACAGGTGGTCTGGTCACCGCTTGCTCAAGGGATTCTTTCAGGTAAATATATGCCAGGGCAACCATTGCCAGAGGGTTCTCGTGCTTCAACCGCTGCGGGCTCACCATTTATGAATAAATTGGCGGGTCAGTGGCTTCGGACTGAGGTGCTTGAGGCGGTCTCGAATCTCTCTTCCATCGCCAGTGAAGTTGGGTTGACGCTTCCGCAGTTGGCTATAGCATGGGTGTTGCAAAATACACAAGTCTCCTCTGCAATTATTGGGGCATCCAAGCCTGAGCAGGTTATAGAAAATGCCAGAGCTGCGGGAGTTCGTCTGGATAGGGAAGTAATGTTGGAAATCGATAGGGTGCTAGAAGGACTCGTTGAACGTGATCCTAGAAAAACGGGCTGAATATTATATTATTCACCATTAATAGCTTCTGAACTCATTTGTCCTATGATCTCTAGTAACGCGGGTAAGGAGGCACGATCGCAATCGGTTCTCCAAGCGGCATAAAGGGGAATCGATGGTGTGCTTTCTTCAAAGGGACGAAATGCGACACCTTCACGCTGAAAAATAGCAACTGAAGAGGGCACAATGGAAACTCCAAGATTAGCAGCTACCAAATTTACAATGGTGTACATCTGAATGGCTTCCTGTACAACATTCGGATACATGTCGTGTTGGGCGCAGAAGCTCATAATGAGGTCATGAAAAGGAGCTCCTAAATGACGCGGGAACGATATAAACGGCTCTAAAGCTAAAGAGCGAATGGATAACACCGGTAATTGAGATAGGTGATGCTGCTCTGGCAAAACGGCAATAAGCGATTCATTGACTAAGGGACGATGGCCGATATGTTTGCCCGACTCTGTATAACGTACAAATCCAATGTGAATCGTTCCTTCATGTAAAGCCTGCCATTGCTGAGCAGACGTCATCTCATGTAATCTGAGTTGTACTTGTGGATAACGTTCCCGAAACATTTTTAACATATTAACCAATACTCCACCAGCTGCAGAATCTATAAATCCAATGTTCAAATGTCCGATAATTCCTTGATCGACTAATTGTGTTGTTTTAATAGAGCGTTCCAGTTGAGATAAAATGGATTTAGCCTCCTCTAGAAATACCGCCCCCGCTGGCGTGAGACGAACTTGTCTTTTGTTCCGTTCTAATAGTTTCACACCAATCTCATTCTCCAGAGCTTGAATTTGCTGGCTTAAGGGAGGCTGCGTCATATTTAGCTTCTCTGCTGCACGGTTAAAATGAAGTTCCTCTGCTACTGCGATAAAGTATTGTAACTTTTTTATGTCCATACTGTTCAATCTCCCTTGAAATGCTTCTTCAAGCAAGTATAAGGATCTTTGAAGAAAAATGAAAGGAATGACATGTCCTCTGAGGTGTTTTATTCGAGTGCCAAATGCGCTAGACTAGGAATGGGTACCCAGAACAATGATGTACTGTTTGATTGGTCATAAAGGGGGAGAACGACGATGATAAGAGGATTAACAACAGCAGGTTTGGGTGAGATTAGTTCCAATGAAGAATACATCAGACTTGCGAGCCAATTCGGGTTTCGGTCCATAGACGTCAATCCATTAGAGTTGGTACATCAATATGGCAAGGATGGGGCAGTTCAATTGTTGGAAAGTCATGGCGTCATGCTAGGATCTTTTGGTTTAGAGGTAGATTGGCGCACGACAGAGGATAGCTTTAGGGAGAGTCTGAAATCGCTTACCCAGATGGCTGAGGCCGCTGCTGACTTAAAGTGCACCACATGCTGCACATATATTTTACCTTCGACTGATCTTCCGGTCGCACCGTTTATGATTGCAGCCACTAGACGTTTAAGACTATGTGCAGAAATATTAGGCGCTTATGGTATTTCGCTAGCCTTAGAGTTCGTTGGCCCTCATCACTTACGTACACAATGGGCAAATCCGCTGATCTGGACGATGCATGATACGTTGAACTGGATAGACACCATTCAAGTGAGAAATATCGGCTTGTTGCTGGATTCCTATCATTGGCATACAAATGGATTAACAAGTGAGGATCTGCTGAAATTACAACCGCATCAAATCGCGTATGTCCATATCAATGATGCTAAACCTCTGCCCATAGAAGAATTGCTTGATTTTGATCGATTGTATCCAGGGGAAGGGGCTATTGATCTTACAGGCTTCCTGGGAAGCCTTACAAAGATCGGGTATACCGGCGTTATCGCCCAAGAAGTGCTGGCACCAGCCTCCGCACACAGTTCATCTGAATTATTTTCCCGTTCCAAAGCAGGTTTCGATAAAGTATTCTCATTGCTAGAAATCTAAACACATCGAACTCTACATTAGAAGAAGCGTTAAGGAAGGAATCAACTATCTGCTCTATGGGATAGTTGATTTTTTTCCTCTAAACATAGGATTACATACGTCTATAGGCCTCTTAATATAGTATAATCATACTGTATTGCTCAAAGTTGGAGATAGGGATATAGCACTATTAAATACTATTGACGAATGAGGAGTCTATGAGAACTTCGGAGAATAAAATTAAGTTAAGTCATATGTTGTACATAGTAGTATTCATCTGCCTGCTGATTGCAATACGCTGGAGCTGGTACAATCATTTTACTTTATCCAATGCCCCGGTAGTGGAGCAAGGTGTGCTCGATTTGCGGGGAGTAGACCTTGAATCACTAAGCTCTTTTCCATTGGATGGAGAATGGGAGTTTTATCCTCAACAATGGGTGAATGCCGCCAATGTGGATAGCGTTTTAAAAGGCCAAATGCTTCAGGTGCCGGGTAACTGGAGTACCGCATTTAATCCTTCAGAGCAAAAAAAGGCATATGGATACGGAACTTATCATATGCGTATTTTGCTAGATCAACCCTTGTCTGAGCCGCTAAGCTTTTGGTTCCAGTCCATCTATACTTCTTCTGAAGTGGAGATCAATGGAACAGTGCTCGCACGGTTTGGTGTGTTATCTGACGAGAAGGAAGAGCATGTTTATGTGACGAAAGCATTCTTAATCAGTTATACACCTACAGATCAGAAGCATCTGGATCTGTTTGTCCGGACGTCAAACTATGAGTCTCCACTAAAAGGGGGCATAATTCGGTCGGTGGAGTTTGGTATTCAACATGAAGTAGACACTATATACTGGAATTCCATTGGCTTGCAGTTAGTCGTAGGGGTCATGCTTCTTCTACATGGGTTGTATTTATTGATTATCTATCTGATGGATGTACGAAAAACAGAGCTGATTATTTTTTTCCTAATGATGGTCGCTGCGGCTGTATCCATTGGGGTTGAACATAATGGACTGTTGTTCCGGTTTCTTCATGTTGATTTTGCCTGGATGTTGAGGTTAAAGGTTCTTTCGTATATAGGGTTTTGTCTATTCCTTTTATTGATGGGAAGAGAACTATTGGGGAATCGACGGAAAGGCAAGGCGTTTTATAGTTACATCCTATCAGTTCTCATTTTTACTTTATTTATTATTGTAGGTCCTGAAGAGGCAGTGTTATATATCATCGGAAAAGGGTATTACATGATCCTGTATTACGTCCCAGTGTGTTGGACGGTATATTATTTTTGGAAGATGGTATCCTTACGAGCTGAAGGTGCTCTATTTTTATTGTTTTCAGTGTTAGCAGTACTAAATAATATGTTGTGGGGGGCTGTCTACTATGCCGGTAGCTCACAATTCATGTTTTATCCCGTAGATTTAATTGCTGCCCTTGCCGCATTTTCCGCCTATTGGTTTAGGAGATATTTTCATCAATCCCATCAAAATGTGTTACTGAACGCTCAATTGGCGGAATCCAATAAATTAAAGGACCGTTTTCTAGCCAATACGTCACATGAGCTGCGCACTCCACTGCATGGGATTATGAATATTGCCCAAAGTGTGTTAACAAGAAAAAAACATGTGCTGGATGAAGAGAGCCAGCGTGACATGGAATTGCTAATTATGGTCAGTCGCCGGATGTCGCTTATGCTGAATGACTTGCTTGATGTTGTGCGATTGCAGGATAAGCGGATTGTGATGAATATAAAGGTCTTGCAAGTGAGGTCATTGGCTGAAGGTGTACTGGATATGTTACGCTTCTTAACCGGTGGGACGAAGGTAGAGCTTCGAATGTCTATAGATGAGAAACTGCCTCGTGTTTATGCGGATGAGGAGCGATTGGTGCAGATTCTGATTAATTTAGTTCATAACGCACTAAAGTACACCGAACAGGGAAGTGTTGAACTGGCCGCAGAACAAGTAGGTGGGGATGTATGGATACATGTTACGGATACAGGAGTAGGTATGGATGAAGCTTTGAAAAAGCGTGTTTTTATGCGCTATGAACAAGGGGCTTACGGTCAAGGCGGCATTGGGCTGGGACTTAGCATCTGTAAGGAGCTGGTCGAACTGCATGGCAGTGAATTATTGCTGCAATCGCAGCCGGGTCAGGGAAGTAAGTTCAGCTTCAAATTACCTGTAGCTAAAGGGGGCCTGCAGTCATCTATTCCAGATGTTCATACAGAAAAAGATTCGGATCCATTGTCACCATTCAGCACGTGGATAACTGCTGAGAAATCAGCTATGGTGGCTGCCACCTATAATACAAAGGAAGTAGAGGCACTCTCGAAGCTCGATACAGACGCTGACATCATACATGTGCTGGCGGTTGATGATGATTCGGTCAATTTAAAAGTTCTGCAAAATATTTTATCAGATGGAGCTTATCGGATTGATACAACGACTTCAGCCCGTGAGGCGCTGGATATGTTGCATCATGAGCAGTTTGATTTGGTTATCGCTGATGTGATGATGCCGGGCATGTCTGGTTATGAATTGACAAGATTGATACGCGAGCGGTTCACGATGTATGAACTTCCTATTATTCTATTGACCGCCCGCAGTGAGCAGGAGGATGTCTACGCAGGTTTCTTGGCTGGCGCTAATGACTATGTAACCAAGCCAGTAGATGCCATAGAATTGAAGTATCGTGCTTCGTCGCTCACTTCTATGAAGCAAGCAGTCAATGATCGTTTGAGAATGGAGGCTGCTTATTTACAAGCGCAGATCCATCCACATTTTCTCTTTAATACATTAAATTCGATTATGTCCTTGAGTGATTTTGACACTGTCAAAATGAAAGATCTTTCAGATGCGTTCACTACTTATCTGCGGATCAGCTTTGACTTCTTAAATGCAGGCAAACTTGTTTCGCTGTCGCAAGAGCTGGAGCTGGTCGAGAATTATGTATATATCCAGCAGCAGCGTTTTGAGGAGAGGCTACAAGTTGAATGGGAAGTAGACGCGAATCTCCAGCTTCTAATTCCTCCGCTGACGATTCAGCCACTGGTCGAGAACGCCGTCCGGCATGGGATCTTAAGTCGGGCAAAAGGTGGAACCTTGCGTATTCACATCGAGACACATGCGGAGGCTGTTCATTTTATCATTGCAGATACGGGGATTGGAATGGATGAAGCTCAAGTCAGCAAGTTATTACAGCCCAAAAGTCTTAAGGATCAAGGAATTGGTCTCCTTAATACAGATCGGAGATTAACACAATTATATGGACAAGGCTTGAAGATTCAAAGTATTCCTGGGGTGGGAACTACAGTGTCTTTCATTATTCCTGATTAGGATGGTTGTAAAACCATCCTTTTCTGTCCAGCTGTAATTGAGTGGATGTGATTTGGATGATCAATTCTTCCACGGCGGATAAGGTTGCAATTATACAGACAATGGTTGTCCAAATGGTGTGGGTACTATGGGAAAGCCATAAAGGAGTTATAAATAAGAGGAGCCCGGTAAGTTTATTGCCGTAGGTATGGATGCTTGCGTAAGTTTTGAATCTCCGGAGGGCGATCCCTATCGATGTTATGCGGATGACCGCGATCAAGAAGATCCATAAGATGAATTCGAGTGCAAGACCCAGAAACGGATACAAAGTAAATAAGCAGATCCCGATTAGTATCGTGTCGGCAGCAGAATCCAGCTTTGCTCCGAGATGACTTGTTGTGCCTGATTTTCGGGCAATTGGACCATCTATCAGATCGGTGACTCCGCAAAGGATATAAATTACAAGAAAGGCCGAACTTAGGGGCTCGAAGAATAACAGCATGATTGCCAAAATAATTCTGCCAAGTGTAATACAATTAGGTATAACTTTCAACTTCAATCCCACCTTTGTTCATGACCTCATTTTATTTTTATTGTACCAGAGGCAGAGTATATGCTATATGCTATATGCTATTTGGAAAAGGATTATAAGATAGTATTGAAGAAGTAGTGAAGTAGAAGTGTAGATTAGGATTCTAGTGGTAATTTAGGAGGGATTTTATGAAGCAGAATACAAACTTAAAGGTACATACATTAGCTGATATCGAACATCTGAAAATTCACGGCAGAACAACAGGTTTACTTTCTCCACTAACGTTATTTTGGACAGGCAGTGCGGTCGAATTAAATGTTAAAAGTTCTGAGCTATGGCTTGAAGTAGAAGCAGATTATGATGTTTATGAACCTTGGATTAGCATCCTGATCAATTCTGTTCCTGTTAGCAGACAAATGTTAGTAGCAGGCCGGTATTGGATTTGTGTATTTAGAGGCATGAATGAACGTGTTGTGAAAAATGTACGTATTGTAAAAGATGTGCAGGCAATGAGTGGAGACCCTGGCTGCTCTTTGCAGATACATGCGGTGAAGATGGATGGGAAATTTCTGCCGGTTGCGGACAAACCCCACAAGATAGAGTTCATAGGTGACAGTATAACATCCGGTGAAGGAAGTATAGGTGCCAAGGCTGAAGAAGACTGGATACCAATGTGGTTTAGTGCCATTAACAACTATACTAGCATGACGGCAGATGCTTTAAATGCAGAATATAGAGTTATTTCTCAAAGTGGCTGGGGCGTCCTTACTAGCTGGGATAATAATCCGCACGGTAATATCCCTGATTGTTATGAACAGGTTTGTGGTCTTCTAACTGGAGCAAAAAACGAAGCTTTAGGAGCTTTTCAAGAACACTCTTTTGAATCCTGGCAGCCAGATGTTGTGGTAGTTAATCTAGGAACAAATGATGGGGGCGCTTTTCAATCGCCAGAATGGAAAGATGAGGTAACAGGGGAAAGCCATAAACAACGCTTAAATGAAGACGGGACCTATCATGAGGATGATATACAAGCTTTTGTCGATGCCGCCGAGAAATTTCTGATGAAGCTTAGAAAAAATAATCAACATGCACATCTCGTATGGGCATACGGGATGCTTGGTATCCCCATGATGCCGGCGATCTACCGAGCGGTCGATGTTTATAGCAAGAAAACAGGGGACAAGCAGGTTTCAGTGTTGCAGCTTCCAAATATGACGGATGAGACCATAGGGGCAAGAAGTCATCCGGGAGCATTAGCTCATGAACAAGCGGCAAAAGAGTTGACGGGGTATTTGAAAGGGATTCTAGCGGGCGAAAGTTAATGATGAATTCATAAAAAAACAAGCCGGAGCGTAAGGAACACGCTCCGGCTTGTTTTATTTACTTTAGTCTATTTGGTGGATACAGACTTGAACCATTCGTTAACTTCTTTGGTGATTTGGTCACCACCATTTGCTTTCCAGTTGGAAACAAAGGAGTCAAAGGCATCTACTGGAAGCTTGCCGTAAATGATTTTGTTGAAGGTTTCCATTTCGGATTGACGAAGCAGATTCCATTTGGATACCATCGTTGGTGTCGCAGCACCAGTGAAATAGTTCTGTCTACGAATGTCTATTTGCGACATAACAACTTTTGCAGCGGCCCAGTTTTCCGGTTTACGGAACTCAGCCATTTGTTTTTCATAAGGAGTTACAGGTGTTTCACCATCAGCAAGTTTAACCAATGTCTTCATGAACAGATCAGGAATACGAGCCGGTCCAGTTAAGAAAGGAAACTCATTGGAGAAGTCTTTAATCTTCTCTTTATCACTAGTAGGCTTTCCATCAATCATGTCCCAATCGTAGCCTTTAGCAAAGCCGTATTCAAATTCACTACCAGCTGCAGGATTAGCTAGGTTATCAAGCAAGTAGTTGTAGTATAAGAAAATTGCTTCAGGGTGCTTAGCATCTTTGTTAATCATGATACTAGCGTTTACCCCAGAGTTCTGCCATTTGGTACCGATGAGTCCGTCTGGACCTGCTGGAACCGGATAAGCTTTGATCTTCGCTCCAGGTACATTTTTCATAAGATCGGGAGCCGGCCAGTCTGGAACCCAGTTTGCTCCTGGTAGAATACCTGCGGCGCCTTTTGTCCAGCTTTCAGCAGATTTACCTTCATCCCAAAGTGCGGAGTCTGTGTGAATATAACCTTTTTCCATCCACTCACTAAGCTTAGCAAGGGCTTGTTTAGCACCAGGATTAATGGAACCGTATTCTAGATTGCCATCGGCATCTTTATTCCATTGTTCCTCAATCGTACCATAAGCACCGAATAACCAGTCGAGTTGGCCCATCCAGGTGTTTGTATTGTTTTTCAAAGAAATCGCAAGTGGGAAAACATCTTTAGGTGCTAGACCGTCAGGGTTTTCGTTCTTGAATTTGTCCATAATGATCTCAAGATCGGCGATTGTTTTTGGAGCTTGAAGGTTCAGCTTTTCCATCCAATCTTCCCGTAACCAGAGAAGGGTATCGTCATTATCGGTATATTCAAGGATCGGCATATTGTATTTCTTACCGTCTTTTGTGAATGGATACCAAAGTTCTGGGTGTGCTGCAGCATGATCTTTTAGAATTTTATTAGCATACTTGTCAAACAACTCATCGATAGCAATGAACTGACCGGAATCAATCAGTTGATTGGTCAACACTGCATTGGTTGGTACAGAAACGAAGTCAGGCAGCTTTTCGCCAGAAGCAATGGCAAGCTGAAGCTTTTGTCTGTATTGATCGTCATTGGCAGGATACCAAGTATCTTTATGCTTCATGCCCAGTGTTTCCAGCATCCAGCGATCGTGAACATTGTTTTCTTTTGTATCGCCTTGAACATATTTCTTCGGCATCAATACCGAACTGAACTCGATGGGTGGATCGTATTTACCTTTTTCAAAAGCAGCATCTGCTTCAGATAAACTAGTCTCAGACGATGTGGTATTGTTTTGTTTGGCGTTTTCATTATTTCCGCCGCCACTGCCACAGGCTGTGAGTGTGATAAGTGCTGTGACCGTTAACAACGACCACATTTTTTTGAACTTGATCATTCTTTAATTCCCCCTACTGTGTATGATCTTTACAAGTGTAACTTTAACAACTAGTCGGGGATGGCATCTATATGAGATTTTTAGTTTCGATAGGACTCTATCATGCTATTTATTATTGTCTCGATATTCCTGCGGTGTTACTCCGAACTGTCGTTTGAATACTTTTATAAAATAAGCAGGGTCCATATAGCCAATCTCCATGCTGATTTCATAGACTTTTTTAGAAGTGTTTTTCAGCTTATGGCAGGCCCGATCCATGCGCAGGCGCGAGATATAATCGCTTATTCCTTCACCCGTTTCAATCTTATAAATTTTTGATAAATGAGTCGGATGGAGGTTTACATGGTCAGCCAGAACCCGTAATGAAACATCTAAATGCAGGTTTTTGTCTGTGAAATCTTGAATCTTTTTCACATATTCAGACCTGATGTCCTTAATTTCGTTAGACGTTCCTTCTTTCAATTTGCTCAGGATGCTGAGGGACCATTTTCTAAGTTTACCGATGGTCGAGAACGCTTCACCGCTTTGCAACCAACCGAGATCGTCTCCCACTAAGTTAGCTAGAGTATGTCCATTTCGGTGTGCGAGATTCGTGAAGGATGCAGTGATTAAAAAACCGGCCTCCATGCAATGCTCCCACGATTCAGACCATTTCTCATCCAGCTCCGCGCAGACAGCGAGTAGTTTCTCTTCCGCAGCATCCCAATGCCCACTTTCAAGCAGGTGAATTAGTGTCGGCGGGGTGTAAAGGGCATCCAAAGGTCCTTGGGTGGTGGAAGGTTCAAATTCGCTGACCCGCATTACGAATTCGCGCTCGTCTCCCACGATCTGCCGGAAATAAGCTGTAGCCTGACGGAAACGGCTCGACACCTTCTCGGGAAACTGGAACCACTCGGTGATTACTATGGACAGGGAACCTTTCAGAAATTGCTTAACCTTATACTGAAGCTGTAAAGAAAGCTTTTCTAGGATGGTTTCTTTGCCGATGTCGGATCCTTTCTCTTTAAGCTGAAGCAGAAACACAAGATATCCATGTTCTTCTTTAACGCCCCAGACCTGCATGAATTCACCCATAATCTCTTCAGCCATATTGATGATGGCATATTCAATTAAGGTTTGATCATTATTGTTATAATGGCTAAATTCTTCTTCCATGCGTACAAGCATCAAAGCGCAATCGCCAGAATGGAAGGGCAAATCATAATTTACGAGCTTCCGTTCCCATTCGCCAGCTTGAAATTGATGACCTTGCAAGGCATCAAGCAGCAGTTGACCACGTAAAAGCGGCAGATTTTCCCGTAGGGTAAACTGGGTTCGTTTAAGCGAACTGATAAGTTCCCATTCTGTGTTCAATTGCTCGATGGCAGTTTTGACTGCACCGATGATTTCATCATCGGTAGGTGGCTTAAGCAAATAATCGACAGCATTATGCTGGAGTGCTTTTTTGGCGTAATCGAACTCCGAATGGCCTGATAAAATAATGCATTTAATCTTTTTATCACGTTTTCTTATCCGCTCTATTAATTCAATTCCCGTCATTTCGGGCATTTGGATATCCGAGATCACAATATCAATCGGGTTGGTATCGATAATTTGTAGCGCCTCACGTGCCGAATACGCTTTATGCACCTGTTCAATTCCTAGCGTATGCCAGGGTTTAGTCATGGCAAGATTATCTACCCAGTGCGCTTCATCGTCTACTATAATCATTTGCATGTTGTTATTCTCCTTGATGATTCTTAAATTTAGAATATTCATCCTCAGTAGGGATTTCCCAGATAATCTCTGTTCGGAAACCTCCAAGAGGGGATGGTTTAAAGGTTAGACAGGATTGATTACCGAACAGGTGCATGATCCGCTGATTCGTATTCCAGAGCCCACAGCCCATTTCTTCCTGCAATGGCTCCTGCATTTTACGATTCAAAGCTTCTAACTGCTCCGGATTCAAGCCAGGCCCGTCGTCATCAATATAAATCTTGCAGAAGCCGTTCGAAATCTCACCACTAATGCTAATCTCACCCGATGAATACGATTTGGCCACTCCGTGAATGACTGAGTTCTCCACAATAGGCTGAAGCATTAGACGTGGCACAGACTGGCTTAACATGTTCTCAGGGATTTCGATATGATAATCAATTCTGGCATTGCGCAGCTTTTGAATATCCAAATAGTTGACGAGCAGCTTGATTTCTTCATCCAGTGACGCGGTTTCCCGTTCCATTCGGGTAGTATAACGATAGTAAGCACTTAAATTATAAGCCATTGAGACGACAGCGTCCTCATCCTTCATTTGGGCCATATTGATAATATAACCAAGGCAGTTATAGAGAAAATGTGGATTGATTTGCGCCTGCAGTTGCTTAAGTGTAGCTTCGCGGGCACGGATTTTCTCATTGAACACATTCTCTATCAGGTCTTGAATTTGATGGGACATATCATTAAAGCGATGGAATAGAAACGAAAACTCGTTCCGGCCCTCGTTATGAAGACGTACAGAATAATCTCCACGCTGCACGCGCCGTAAGCCTTTAATTAGCTTTTTGATAGGATATTGAACATTTCTGTATAGTAATATGGAAGCGGAAATTCCCATAACAAACAGCAAAATCATCGAGATATAGAACAAATCCTGACTGAGCGAAATGGGTTTTAGGATTTGATATAGAGGGACAACATCTATTAAATTCCAATCCAAATAGGAGGACTTCACAGAGCTGACCAGGTAGTTCTTGCCATTGAGTTTGACTACATCCTGGGTAGTGTTCTCAGGTGAGTGTTTATCCAGGTAAAGAATGAGTTCTTCAGATAACTGCTTGTCCGCACTGCGATTCAGAATTGGCGAGTTCCCTTTATGATAGAAAAAAGGATCACCTTGTCCACCTTCCTTGTACGTATCCAGCATGTTCTGAATATTCTCATAACTGAAGCTGGCTTCAATCACCAAGTTGCTTCCCGTCAACATCCCCGGCTGAGCTAAGGAATCCGTATAGAACCAGTAAAAGGATTTTAGCTCGTCTTTAGATTCCAAGCTATGATCGCCATACGTCCATTTTCCACTCATATTTCTTTTTAAGTAATCCTCATCATACCCAAATGTCCGGTTGTAGTTGGAGATGACATCTTTATTTTGCTGTGAATGTACGGCATATCTGGCAGGCCAAATATCTGCAACCCCGGATTGAAGCACCATCTTTTCCTGAATGACATACCGGGTCTGCATCTGATCATATCGATCCGCCCAAATGTTTAATCCGTTGAAGGCTCTGACATTGGGATCTCTAGAAAGGATAAGGGCGAAGTCCATCATCTGATTAATACGCGAATCAATTTGACTGGACAGAAAAGTGAGCTGCTTCGTATTGGACACCTGCAGCTCTTTGCTTACAACATCGTATGTGACGTTATTTGAAAAGGTATACATGATAATGATGGGGATGAACAAGAGTATGATCAGGCAGTTTATTTTGGCAAACAAACTAAACCGGGATTGTGTTAATTCTCTCAGGGATGTAAAGCGCTTCCAAATATTCATAAATGTACCCTCCAGATGATGTCCTAATAAAACCATATCAAGCCTAACAATGTTATATAGTCAAACCTGAGAAACGCCTGATACTATTTATAGCAGAGATCCCCATCACACACAAAATATTTTTTTTGGGAACAGGAGAGAGCTATGGAGGCTAATTCAATACAGCAGGTAGGCCTGGAAAATAAACCAAGTATAAAAAGAAAAAGAAAAAAAGGCTATAAACAACCATGGGTGCTCCACTTCATGGTATTACCAGCGGCAATTATGGTTTTTATTTTTTCTTATATCCCCATGTCAGGAATACTCATGGCATTTCAGGATTATAAGCCTGCATTAGGATTTTTTGATTCCGAATGGGTCGGACTTAAGCATTTTAGGTACATGTGGGAGAACGATTATTTCCTGCAAATCACCTGGAATACACTGTTTTTTGCTTGCTCCAAAATTGTTTTGAACCTGATTATTCCTTTTATATTCGCTTTGTTGCTCAATGAGGTAAGGAATATGGGTCTTAAAAGATCTATTCAAACACTCGTCTATCTACCGCATTTCTTGTCTTGGGTTACCCTTTCAGGAATTCTGATCGATATCCTAGCACAAACAGGGATCGTCAATCAGTTTATTTCGTCCGTTTTCGGCATAAAACCGATCTTTTTTCTAGGGGACGGCAATTGGTTCCGATTTACCATCATAGCCAGTGATGTTTGGAAAGAATTTGGTTTCAACACGATCATTTTCCTAGCTGCGCTATCCGGCATTAATCCATCACTTTATGAAGCTGCTGAAGTGGATGGGGCAGGTCGCTGGAAGCAAACGATGTATATTACCATACCAGCACTTATTCCAATTGCTATTGTAATTGCGACCTTGGCACTGGGCAATGTATTGAACGCCAACTTTGACCAGGTATTTAATCTATATAGTCCTTTGATCTATCAACAAGGGGATATCATTGATACCTTTGTGTACAGAGAAGGTCTTCTCAGCGGACAATTCAGCTTTGCGACCGCAGTTAATCTTTTTAAATCGGCAATTAGTTTAATTCTAATCGTTATTTCATACCGACTTGCCTATAGATTTGCAGGGTACAGAATTTTCTAGAAAGGATGACAACAAATGTACCATAAAACCCTTCCATATCGAATATTTAGCATATTCAACAATGTGCTCCTAACTATCCTTTCGGTGCTCTGCTTGCTGCCATTGTATCACTTACTCATGGTATCTCTTAGTGCGTCCGCCCCAGCCAATGCTGGTTTGGTCACCTTTTGGCCAATTGGCTTCACTTTGGAGGCCTATGCAAAAACTTTTAACAACACTAATTTTCTTACATCCCTGTGGGTGTCGGTAGAGCGGACAATCCTAGGAACAGCACTTGCACTGGTAGTAAATACGGTTGCAGCCTATGCTCTTTCTAAGGAAACTAGAGTTTTCCGGGCGCGTAATATCTACCTTTGGTATTTTGTCGTAACCATGCTGTTCAGTGGGGGTCTGATTCCGGGATATATCCTGATTCTAAAGCTCGGGCTGATGAATTCTTTGATGGCACTTATCCTACCTGGATTGGTAGCCGTATTTAACATCATTTTGCTGCTGAACTTCTTCCGTGGTGTACCTAAGGACCTTGAGGAAGCGGCCTTTATTGATGGGGCAGGACATTTTAAGACCTTTTTGAAAATATATTTACCAGTCTCCTTACCAGTCATTGCAACGGTTTCTCTATTCATGATGGTGGGTCATTGGAACTCTTATTTTGACGGTATAATCTATATCAGAGATTCGGATAAGCTGCCGCTGGCGACGTTTATGCAGACCATTATCGTTCAGGCAGATATGTCCAAGCTTGATCCGTCAGCCGTAGCTAACTTGTCTCAACGGACCATACGGGCTTCACAGATTTTCATAAGTGCGCTACCGATATTGTTGGTTTATCCATTCCTGCAACGTTATTTTGTGACAGGGATCGTAGTCGGCGCTGTAAAAGAATAGTCAAAAAAGAGGGAGTTACTGGACTAGTCCATGTAGCTCCCTTTTTTTGTAGGTATGGCATGAAAAATAGACACCCGAGATGAATTGCGCCTTCTAAAATACGGTGCTATACTTTTGGCATGAAATATGCTCGGAGGTGGTACAGTGCTAATGTTGAAATGCCCATTAGCTAGAAGTTCCTCACGCAAAGCCTAATATAGGGCGATACTTTGCGTGAGGTGCGATGGATGGATATATCGCCCAACTTAATTTTATCGTTTCTATAAATGGGCTTTGCACCTTATGAACTTTTAATATAAATAAGGGGCTGAAAAGCGATGTGTACACCATTTATTAGAAACCATCAATATAACTTAATTAAGAAACAAACGAAATTTGTTCTGCATACCCTGCGAACCGTTGCGGATCGCAGAGTCTTGGAGACTGTAAGATATAGTGCTGCTACGAACATTATTGAGGCATTTCCTTCTCTTACGGAGAATCACAAGCAGATGCTGGAACAAATATCGACCTTCGAAACTGCAGAAGATTTCCAGAGATATCTTAGTGAATTAGAACCATACCTAGAGTCATATCCGACGATTACGCTGAAGCAGATTCAGAAGCTATTCCCTAAGAATAAGAAACTGAAAGTACCTGATCTACAACTCATCGACTATCGCAACATAACGTATTTGAGTTGGATAGATATTGCCAGTAATAAATTATTCATTATCTATCCGTACGAAGGACAGTTCATTGGTATAGAGGGTAGAATTACACCAACGCACAAAAAAGGGTACTGCATGTTCTGCAATCGGCATCAAGAGCTTGCATTCTTTTATGTTAAGACCAAGAATGTGAACGTTTCGCCGGATAATATTTCTGCTGTGGGTCAATACGTATGTTTGGATAATCAGGAATGTAATCGGAGCATAACCGATACAGCTAAGCTTGAGAGGTTCATTCTCTCTGTCCGCAAATAATGTTTAGAAAAGGCTCCCTTAGTGGGAGCCTTTTTTGTTAAAAGATATCGTCAGGATATAGACAATTCGTTTCATTGAAGCAATGAGGCACGACATTAGTGGATATAATGAGATTCAAGGGCCGAATGAATAATATAAGCGTTTACAAACAGAAAATTCGAGTGGTTATAAAAATAGTCAGAAAATTTCCATATGACGTGCTTTGTTACTTAAGCTATAATGAGGTCTAAAAAAGAAAACGGGGCGTTATAATGAATCAAATTAAGGGTAACAAAAATCTTCTCTCGGAGAAGGAGGAACGCTTCTCTTCCGCGGGCTTTATTTTTGCCGCCATTGGCAGCTCGGTTGGGCTAGGGAATATGTGGAAGTTTCCTTATATTACAGGGGAAAATGGGGGGGCAGCTTTTTTCCTTCTTTTCATCGTCTGTTTGGTGCTGATAGGGTTACCGGTGCTGTTGGCAGAACTGGCTATCGGACGCAGTGGGCGTGGTAGTGCGGCGACCTCTTTTATGCGGGCTGGAGGCGGGAAGAGTTGGTTTGCAGCTGGAATGTTGCAGGTGCTTGCGCCGTTTCTAATTCTCTCCTTTTATATTATTGTTGCTGGCTGGACGCTGAACTATTCGATGATTGCTTTTAATGGACAACTATTCAGCACTACTGATTATGCAGGCGAATTCAATTCGTTTGTCTCTGGATATATGCCAATCGTTTGGCAGGGGATAGCCATTCTGATTACGGCGGGTGTAGTCATCCTTGGTGTATCAGGCGGGATTGAGAAATTTAACAAAGTATTAATTCCTGGTATGGTCGTACTCCTTGTAGTGTTAATGATTCGCGCGGTAACCTTACCGGGTGCATCCGCAGGGGTATCCTTTTTCCTAAAACCGGACTTTTCAGTGTTGACAGCGGAATCTGCGCTAGTTGCATTGGGACATGCCTTCTTTTCATTATCGCTCGGGATGGGGATTCTCCTGACTTACGGATCTTATGTTGATAAAAAACAATCGCTGGGTACCGCTGCCATCGCAATCGGTGCAGGAGATTTGTTATATGCTTTTATCGCAGGCTTGATTATTTTTCCGACGACGTTCTCATTTGGTATTGCTCCTGATCAGGGGCCTTCGCTGATTTTTATCGCTTTGCCAGCCGCTTTCTCGGCTATGCCTTTTGGTGCGCTCTTCGGCGGTTTGTTCTTTATCTTGCTGGCGATTGCTGCTCTAACCTCAGCTGTATCGCTGCTTGAAGTGCCTGTATCCTTCACAATGGAGCGCTGGAATTGGAGCCGGAAACGTTCGGTTTGGATTTTGACGCTGATCTGTTTCCTTCTTAGTATTCCTTTAGCGATGTCACTGGGAATGTTCCCGGAGCTAACGATTGGTGGCAAATCTCTATTTGATGGGCTGGATTTTATCACCTCTAACATTATGCTGCCGCTTGGAGGTCTGCTGATTACCATCTTCGCCGGTTATTTCTGGAAAGGTGCAGCGGAAGCCGCTGGACTACAGGCGCGCTGGTTCCGTGTTTGGCTGTTTATGCTCCGTTATGTGGCGCCGATCCTAGTGTTCCTAGTGCTGCTCCATACCTCGGGAATTATTTCTTTCTAATTCTGAAATTTATTTATTCAAAAATAGCTCTACGACCCTTGTTGGTTGTAGGGTTTTTTTGTGTTGAAAAGAGGGGATTAGATTGATTTTTAATTCCTACTTGACTAGGTGGAATAATTGGAATATAGTATAAAAAAGCTTGAACGGTATGGAAGGGAATGTAACTAACTAATCAATCCTTAACTAATAATTGTATACAATTATACAAATATATTATTGGGGTTCGGACCCCATAGATTATCGATGAGGAGCAGTATAGAAATGGCGATACGATCACGAAGGTTATCAAAGGATAATACCTACTATGAATTAAAACAAAAAATTATTGATAGCGAGTTTGAACCGAATCAACCTGTAAATGAAGAAAATTTGGCGGCCTTGCTCGGAGTCAGCCGCACACCTCTAAGAGAGGCGATACAGAGACTGGAGAACGAGGATTTTCTGGTTCGACAGCCAAATGGAAGACTGCGGGTAGCTTCAGTAACCCGTAAAGAGGTTGAAGAAATATTTCTTATTCGCAGCATGCTTGAAGGCTATATTGCAAGAAGTGCAGCTAAGCATGCCACAGAGAAAGATATTGTTAACTTAACGACGATGATTACAAAAATGAAACACTCGTTCCAGCTTGGTGATAATCAGAATTTTGTTACTTATGGATTTGAGTTCCATGATTATTTATCAGAAATCAGTGAACTTAAAACCTTCGAGAAGGTTCTGAATCAATTAAGAGATCATTCGCTTCGTTATTGTCGATTCGTCTCTATGCATGGGGATTGGAACACACAAGCGGATGAAGAACATGATCTTATTTTACAAATGATCGCTGCTAAAAATGAAGATGGTGCTGAAAAAGCCATGCAAGATCATATTTTAAGCAGTCTATCGACTGCGCTTGATCGCATCAAAGGGATTGAAGAAAAGCTGGAAGCATAACGAAAGGGGAGTACATCAGCTATGAAACCACTAAATGAGGTTGAGCAAGCTTTAGCTAATCAATTAATAGAGGTTCGCAGAAACCTGCATCGTGAGCCTGAATTAGCGTATGAAGAGTTTAAAACCACAACAAAATTACGGGAATGGCTGACCCAAGCCAATATTCACATCCTTGACTTGCCTTTACAAACCGGACTCATCGCAGAGATCGGGCAGGGTCACGGACCCATAGTGGCCATTCGTTGTGATATTGATGCACTTCCCATAGAGGAACAAACTGAATTGTCCTTTGCCTCAGAGATCCCAGGAAAGATGCATGCCTGTGGTCACGATTTTCACACGGCTACTATTTTAGGTGCTGCATTATTATTAAAGGCTCGTGAAAGTGAATTACCTGGAAAGGTTAGAGTATTGTTTCAACCCGCGGAAGAAACAGGGCATGGGGCGGAAAGTGTCTTAGCCTCGGGAGGACTCCAGGATGTGGCGGCTATATTTGGTCTCCATAATTCACCTGACTTGCCTACAGGAGCTTTTGGAACAAGAACAGGAGCTTTAACAGCCGGTGTTGACCGGTTTGAAATTACAATAAAAGGTGTCGGCGCTCATGCTGCTTATCCTGAAAAAGGTGTGGATACGATTGTAACTGCGGCTCAAATCATTACCGCTCTACAAACCATCGTAAGTCGTCAAAACAGCACCACGGAACCAGTAGTGTTAAGTGTTACCCGAATTAATGGAGGCTTCACATGGAATGTATTGCCGGAAAAAGTCGAATTAGAAGGTACAGTAAGAACTTACAATGAAGAGATTCGCCGCAATATTCCGATACAAATGACTCGTCTTATCGAAGGGATTGCTGCGGGAGCTGGGGCAGAGGCACAGTTACATTGGTATCCAGGTCCACCCGCAACGATAAATCATGGGGAATGGGCGGACTTTACCAAAAAGATCGCCTCAGATTTCGGCTATGAAGTACATGATATTCCTCCACAGATGGGTGGAGAAGATTTCTCTTTTTATTTACAACAGATACCGGGTGCTTTTGTGAATATAGGATCAGGTCCAGCCTATCCCTTACATCACCCTCGTTTCGATGTTGATGAAGCTGCGATATTACCAGCTGCTAAGTATTTCGCTTTATTGGCAGAACAAGCGCTGGTGAAGCAGCAAGAGGAAGCTTAATCCTATATATGATTGAGGGGAATGGAAATGATTGAATTAAAGAATGTTTACAAATCGTTCACTCGGAAAGGGACCACTATTGATGCTCTTAAAGGGATTGATTTAAAGGTCGAAAAAGGCGATATATTTGGGGTTATCGGCTATAGCGGTGCTGGGAAAAGTACATTAATTCGTTTAGTCAATTATTTGGAAAGACCCACCAAAGGACAAGTTATGGTCGCTGGACGTGATTTGGGAACATACAACGATAAAGAGTTGCGTACCGCTAAGAAAAATATCGGAATGATTTTTCAACATTTTAATCTATTAGAATCTAAAAAAGTTTTTGATAATGTGGCGATCCCTCTAGTTCTCCTAAAAAAGAATAAAAATGAAATCCGCCAACGGGTAATGGAGCTGCTAGAGTTTGTTGGATTAAGTGACAAAGCGGGGAGTTACCCGAGTGAGTTATCAGGTGGTCAGAAGCAACGTGTCGGGATTGCCAGAGCGCTTGCCTCGAATCCGTCTATCCTTTTATGTGACGAAGCGACCTCTGCCTTAGATCCACAGACCACACATTCTATCTTACAGCTATTAAAAAAAATCAATGCTGAATACAACATTACCGTGATGATCATTACACATGAAATGTCCGTGATTCAAGAAATTTGTAACAAGGTAGCGGTCATGGAAGAAGGCCGGATTATTGAGCAAGGAAGTGTTCTAGATGTATTCGGAAGTCCAAAACATCTGACCACGCAAAATTTCGTGAAGACGGTTATTCAAAATAGCATGACCTCTAGCGTGCGGAAATCTATCAAAACAGAACCCGGAAGTCAGCTGTACAAGCTTAATTTTGTGGGAGCAAGTGCCTCTGAGCCTATCCTGTTTGAAATGATTCGCTCCTGCGATATAAAGGTCAATATTTTATTTGCGAATACGACGGAGATTCAAGAAACAACACTGGGAACAGTGATCATTCAATTCGATGGTGAGGCAGCAGAGATTAACAATGCATTATCTTTCTTAACAAGAAATGGAGTCGGTGTAGAGGAGGTAGAATCTAATGTTTTCGACCACAGTAACAGGTGATCAATTTCTGCAGGCGATTATAGAAACAATTCAAATGGTAGGGTTCTCCTTGTTTGTTGGCTCCCTGATTGGGATCCCATTTGGGATATTGCTTGTCATCACTCGTCCGGGTGGGGTTTTGGAGAACAAAGCGCTTTACGCCATACTAAATCCGATTATCAACATCATTCGCTCATTGCCTTTTATTATTTTACTGGTTGCGATTGTGCCTTTCACACGATTGATTGTTCATACTTCAATTGGGACAAGCGCAGCGATCGTACCCTTGATTATCTATATCGCACCTTATATAGGGCGGTTGGTAGAGAACTCACTGCTTGAAGTGAATCCGGGAATCCTTGAAGCCGCTGAGGCGATGGGAGCCACTCCTTTTCAAGTCATTTGGTACTTTTTATTGCCAGAGGCGGTTGGATCCTTAATCCTGTCTCTTACAACAGCGACGATTGGTCTGATAGGTGCAACTGCAATGGCTGGAACGGTAGGGGGAGGCGGCGTGGGAGACTTGGCGATCGTATATGGATACCAACGCTTTGACACTGTTGTCGTAGTAGCCACCGTGATTATCCTCATTATTTTAGTGCAAGGGATTCAATCTTTAGGCAACACGCTAGCAAGAAAAATTCGCCGTTACTAGTTACTACATATTCTGGGAGGGACTCGACAGATGAGTGAATGGAGTAAGCAAGATCGTTTTAACGCATTATTATCAGGAGAACGGGCGGATCGTCCAATCGGAAGTGGTTGGCGCCATTTTATCGACAAAGAACAAACTGCAGATGATTTAGCAGAAACTACGATTTCTTTTACGAAAAAATATGATTGGGATTGGGTCAAGATTAATCCAAGAGCGACTTATCTGGCGGAAGCTTGGGGGAATCAATACGATTTTACGGATTATCAGACCGTATTTCCGAGACAGCAAACGACGGCTATTCCAACAGCGGCTAGTCTGTGGGATATCGACGTCAAAAAGGCAGTCCAGTCAGCCCCTTTGGCAGAGCATTTAGATGCGGTTAGAAAAATTCGTCAAGGGTTACCAGACACCCCGCTAATCCAAACTGTATTTTCACCATTAACAGTATTGCTATTTATTGTAGGGCGTTCTGCTTACGTTACTAAAACGGTGTTTGGCATTGAGCACCCGGTAACTTTGGAATCCTTGTTTAAAGAACATCGAGCGGCAGCACATCATGCGCTACATGCGATTTCCTTAACCTTAGCCGATTATGTACAAGAGTTACAGCAAGCGGGTTCTGACGGTTTGTTCTACGCAGTAACGGGCACAGCTCACCCAGGATTATTTGATGAAGCTATGTTTGACGAACTGTCCAGACCTTATGATTCTATTGTTTTAGAAGCAGCAAGCTATGGAAAAAACATTCTTCATACTTGTGGAGCCTACGCCCAGCCTGAGAAGTTCAACGATTATCGGATTGACGGGATCAGTTGGGATACGATAGCCGAGGGGAATCCAGGGTTAGAGGCAAATCTCAAAGCTACTAAAGTGGGTGGAGTCGATCATGGGTTGTTTGCGGTAAACGATATTGCCCAAATCAAGCAGCAGGCTGAAGATGCATTAAAGTTAATGAAAGACCAGCCGTTTATTCTATCTCCAAATTGCGCAATCCCACTCAATGTGACGGATGAGGCGTTGGCACAATTTAAAAAATCTATATTGGAATAGGGGAAGTAAGCATGAAAAAGTTAATGTTAGTGATGATGATAGGTGTTCTTGCAGTGTTGACGGCTTGTGGCAATAAAGAGGCGGGGGATTCTGGAGATAAGAAAAAGCTTACCGTTGGATTTGGTGTCGGAACCTATGAGGAACAATTCCGCCAATCGATTCTACCGATTCTAGAGAAACAAGGGTATTCCGTTGACATTAAAACCTTCTCGCAAAACATGCAGGTCAATCCAGCAATGAAGGAAGGCTCCATTGACGCAAGTATATTCCAAAGTACAGCCTATATGGAGGCCATTAACGAAGAAATCAATGCAGATATGGTCGGAATTGCTTATGTTCCAGGTGCTCCACAAGGTCTTTATTCTGTAAATCATACCACGCTAGACGATGTTAAAGACGGTACAACCGTAGCTGTTCCGAACGATCCGGTAAACCAAGAGCGTGCACTACGTATTCTGGAAGAATTGGGTTGGGTCAAAATTAAAGAAGGGGCGGGCGTAGCGGATTTCAATATTAATAGTATGGAACCGGATAAATATAATATTGATATTAAAATACTGGACCCCGCTCAAATCCTTGTCTCCCTTCAAGATGTTGATTATGGCGTTGTAAACGGTAATTATATTGCCAATTCGGACAGAAAGATTACGGATGCTTTGAAAATAGAAAACACACCTATGGAACACAGAATTATCGTATCGGTTAATAAAAAGGATGAAAATTCACAGTGGGCTAAAGATTTGAAAGCTGCTTATGAATCCAAAGAGTTTGAAGAATATATTCATGGATTAGAAAAATATGATGGTTTCATTCTACCTGAAGCTTGGGACAACAATTAATTAAGGAAGTGAACGGAGTGACCAAAGAAAAGATTCATTTTATTGGTGGCGGACAGATGGCGGAAGCGATCATCCGCGCATGTATAGCGAATAACACCTTGTCTGTAAATCAAATTAGTGTATCGGATATTAATGAAGCGCGGCTGCAGTTTTTGAATACCAAATATGGTGTAGATACGGAGAGTTCACAAGAGCATAACCTGTCTACAGCAGATGTAATAGTAGTGGCAGTTCGTCCACAGGATGATTTAACTACACTTGGTCAAATCGTACAACAATTCGCTACAGCTTCTGCCGCTATCGTATCGATTGTGGCGGGTGTGACGAATGATCAATTAGCTGGGTATTTTGGAGCTGAACGGTCCATTATCCGGGTTATCCCCAATACTTTAACCGATACAGGATATGGCTATAGTGGTGTAGCGTTAAATGCTTATGCTACTCGTGATCAAGTGGAGCATTTTTTACTTGGCTTTGGAAAAGTACAATATCTGGATGAGGCGTTAATGGATGTTTTCACTGGATTTGGTGTGGCGGGTCCTAACTATATCTATTATTTCATTGAATCTCTCGTGGATGCAGGTGTACTTGCCGGACTGCCGCGTGAGCAAGCCTGGAAGGTTGCATTGGAGAATATGATGGGATCGGTAGCAATGCTGCAACAGACAGGGCTGCATCCACGACAGCTGCTGGATATTAATAATTCACCTGGCGGTGTCGGCATGCATGGCTTGTACGAATTAAACAACAGTGATTTCGCAGCGGGCCTGCAAAGAAGTGTTCTGGCAGCCGTAAAACGTACTACTGAGCTGGGAGTGAAGTAATCATGGCAACGATGAAATGGGATCATTTAGTTCACTATGTCAATGATTTGGCCAAACCGGTTGAGATCTTTGGAGCTCATGGATTGGTTGCTTTTAAAGGAGGATCTCATAAAGATTGGGGAACCTATAATGCCTTAAGTTACTTTGGGCTAACCTATCTCGAGTTTCTGGGCATTGAGAATCTTGAGCTGGCAAAGGCAACTGAACATAATCTAGTGGTGAAAGATGCAGTTGAACTTTTACCAGAACATGAAGTTCTAAGTAGAGTAGTTATCCGGACGGATGATATTGAAGAAGTAGCGGCTTCTCTGAAAGCAGCAGGCTTATCATTATCTCCAATTATCGATGGTAAGCGTCTAGATAACGAGGGCAGATTAATAGAGTGGCGGATGATGACCATTGCTGGTGACTTTGGGGGACTGGTCTATCCGTTCATCATTCAATGGAGCGGAACGGATACAGAGCGAGTGGAAAGATTAACATCATCTGGAGTCATTAAGCCTCATCCTGCGGGAGAAGTCGAAATCGTCCGTGCTGTATTTCATGTCTCCGATCCTGAAGCTGCAGCCAACCATTGGGGAACCATATTCGGACTGCCTGTTACGAAGTCAGAGGATGATACCTTCAGCCTTAAGATTGGCGATAGATCATTTGCTTTCGTGCAAGGAGACGAGAACCAATTCAAGCAGGTGGTTTTTGAAACGGATTCGTTAGAGCTGAAAGGGAAGACGATTCGGATTGGTGATGGGGAGTATGTTTTCGTTTAAGGGACTAGTATCTTTATAACTTTAGAAATAAAGACTTACTTGAAGGGATCGATACCTCGAGTAAGTCTTTTTGCTATTCACCGAAGGTACTAATGATGCTGGCATTTTTTTGTTTTAATCAATTTGTAAGATTTATTGAATTCCATTATATGGTACGATATCCATGGTATAAAAGGAATGAAGATAATTTCTCTTGCTTGGCACTATGGATTTTGATAAACATAATGGATAAATTTAAATATTACATATGGAGGTAATTACGGATGAAAACTCACTATTACTTAGATTGGTTTTATGATAAGGGTTTTTCTGAGAAGTTAGTCAATGTGTTGCATGAGGATATAACAGACAGAAAATCGCTGGTTATGATTAGCGCTGAATCGTCTGATTTTAGTGATGAACAAGTTAATATTGATAGTGTTTTTGAAAGGACATGGTTTAATCAGGCTAACATTTATTTTGATGAATATCATTTCATTGATGACCGCACGCAGAAGGAAGATGCCCAGCGATTAATTCAAAACGCCTCTGTCGTTTTTTTATGTGGTGGAACCGCTCGGAACCAAAAGCACCTTTTGACGGAATATGAATTATCGGATTTGATTAAAAAAAGCAATGCTGTTGTAATGGGAACAAGTGCTGGTGGGATGAACATGTCTGATGAATATGTGGATGAATGCACTGTTTGTGAAGGTATGGCTCTTAATCACTTTTCTTTTGAAGCTCATTTTGATCATGATAACACCGCGATGATTGAGGAGCGTTTCCCTTTATCGAATGAAATGGATATTTATGTGGCGGCAGACAAAGATGGTGCTGTACGTGTGAAGGACAGCAAAATCGACATTATAGGCAATGTATATTTAATTTCCCACTCAAAGATTCAGAAATTGGCTGAGACGCTCTAATAATGGTTGAGTGGTTGTGACACTGACGGTTAACTGAATGGTATTTGTTTTGAGTCCCTATTTGACAGCACCTTACGAGCAAATCGAGTTGATTACTCCTGCGAAAAAGGAAGATTACGCATAACGCGTATACGATGTTCAAGCCATCACCATTCGATCTTGAATTTATATCATTCCAGGTCCACGTAAAGTTATCGGATTCCGCGATTGTAAGGATATGAAGTTTCAAGTGAAGAAGCGTTTGATACAGTGAGAGGAGAACTCAAGTCTCTTTTCTTATGGACTGGGTCTAGAAAGGAGTGAATAAGCAATGGAGTGGAAAGGCGATGCAAATGCCAATAAAATAAGAGAGTCTCAGTTCACTGAGGAACTATCGGAGTCACAATTATCGGCTTTAGAATATGTTACGAATTACGCGCGAACTCGAAAAAGTGAAGCAGTTCAGACCATCCATGAAATTCTTCAAATGTCTAATGTAGATCGGGAAGAGTTTGAAGATGCTGTGGTCAAAATAAAGTCACATGCGAAGATTGCTCTACATTTCCATCCAGATCGACTAGATCCGGTAAAGAAAAGTGTTGCAGAGGCGCTATTGGAGCAAGGCGTGTACAAGAGCCAATTTGAGACCTTGTTATCCAGTGGTAGTGTATCAGCCTATTCTGGCGGTCCACGTGATTTGTGGGAGGAAAGACTATTTGGAGGGGCATACCAACAAGAGGGTGCTTCGAATAGCGAACGCCCTAAATATGGCGCTCTTGATTTGATGCGTCATTCGGATGGGCCAGCTCCGCGCTTTGGCTCCTGCTATTTCCTCCTATCCCCTGAGGTTTCTTATCGCAGTACATACACCTATATGGATTCGCATCAAAACCCTGTACAGAAAGGGACATATGCAGAATTTGATGATATGATGGCGGCATTATTAGAGGAGATTTTCTTAAGAGATTTCGCTCTAGGGGAAAAAGATCTTCAATCACAAAAATTAGTCGACCATCTTCGGGTCAGCCTCACAATGCCGTTTACAGACCCTTCAAAGGGTGAAGCTAAACGTAATCTTAACCACTATATTGAAGCGCAGGTTCATGGAAATATCCGTCTAAAGGAAGATGTGGAAATCTTAGTAGCCGATCCTTCATTCAAGGGCACTCCAACAGGGCAAATCCTGGAGCAAATATGTTTACAGTATGCCATCCAACTCTATTGGTACATGGGATTCGCGATGTGGGTAGACGAAGTGCCTTCAGATTTTAGAGGGCCTACGATGCCCTCCTTGGCTAAGCGTATTGCTCATCACGGTTATATTGATGCGAGCATGATTGGATCTGCTGCTATGCACTTAAAGCATGATCCTGCAGCATGGCGGGACCGAGGAACCGATAAAGAAGTACTTCAAGAATTAAAACTCTTATGGCATGTTTTGGTACGGTACGGAAAGCCGCTCCGAAACTTTAAGTTGTAAGAAGCCTTGGTACGCTTGAAGTTAAGGCATTTAAGTAAACAAACAAACAAACAAATAAATAAATAAGCAAGCGAATCTCCCTCCGTATGGGATATTCGACTTGTCATTGATGAGTTGTTTGTATGAATCAATGTTATTTAACTCCTCCTAATAAATATCGGTGGGAGTTTTTTTGCATGTGGAAATTTTCTCGATTTGATAGATTTACAAAATATGGAATATATGCTATCTTATCTATGAAAGCGCATCCAATAGATGGTATATTGAACTTTTATTTACCATATTTAACATAGGGAGGAAAGATGGAAATGAAAAATTTGCTCAAGAAGGCAATCACAATGATGCTGGCATTTACTCTGCTACTTGGATTGATGACAGCGCCGCCCGTTCATGCAGACAACGCACTTTTCACAATTGAAAGCGAAAACGCTCAGCTCACCTCCGATCTTCAAGTGACGACCCAAATTTACGGACAGCCCAAACCCGGATACTCTGGAAGCGGATTTGTCTGGATGCAGAATTCCGGTACAATTTCCTTCACAGTGACTGTCCCAGAAACCGGCATGTATACGATCTCCACACGTTATATGCAGGAGCTCAGTGCTGACGGCAGGCTTCAATCTTTAGCCGTTAACGGCGTTACGAAGGGGTCGTATATGCTGCCCTATACGACCACATGGTCGAATTTCGATTTTGGCTATCACAAGCTGAATCAAGGCAGCAACACTATTCAACTGAAGGCTGGCTGGGGTTTCGCTTATTTTGATACCTTCACTGTGGATTATGCCGATCTTGATCCCCTGGATGTGCAACCTGTCCTCAGCGATACTCAAGCGACTCCGGAAACTCAGCTTCTGATGAATTATTTAACGGAGGTTTACGGCAATCATATGATCTCCGGCCAGCAGGAGATTTACGGAGGCGGAAATGACGGCAATTCCGAGCTGGAGTTTGATTGGATTCACAATTTAACGGGAAAGTATCCGGCGATCCGCGGATTTGATCTGATGAATTACAATCCGCTTTACGGATGGGAGGATGGTACGACCGCCCGGATGATCGATTGGGTGAATAACCGGGGCGGGATCGCGACAAACAGCTGGCATATCACTGTGCCCCGAGATTTCACCGCCTATCAGCTCGGGGAATTTGTAGATTGGAAGAAAGCCACCTACAAGCCGACAGAAACCAATTTTAATACAGCCAATGCGGTAGTTCCAGGTACGAAAGAATACCAATATGTACAACTGGCCATTGGGGATTTGGCGGAGCAACTGCAGATTCTGCAAAATAACAATGTGCCGGTTATCTTCAGACCCTTCCATGAGGCGGAGGGCAACGGTGGATTGAATGGAGAAGGTGCATGGTTCTGGTGGGCTTCGGCAGGCTCGGAGGTGTACAAGCAGTTGTGGGACCTGCTCTATACTGAACTTACAGAAACGTACGGTCTGCACAATTTGATCTGGACCTACAACAGCTACGTGTACAGCACTTCTCCCGCATGGTATCCCGGCGATGATCAGGTGGATATTGTAGGCTATGATAAATACAACACGATCTATAACCGCTATGACGGTTTGTCTGGTGTGCCCAATGAGGACGCGATTACCTCGATTTTCTATCAGCTTGTTGATTTAACGGGCGGTACGAAAATGGTAGCCATGACGGAGAACGACACCGTTCCAAGCGTTCAAAATCTGACAGAGGAAAAATCGGGCTGGCTCTATTTCTTACCGTGGTATGGTGAGCATCTCATGAGTTCCGCCTTTAATTATCCGGCTACCTTAACAACGCTGTACCAAAGCAATTATGTAATCACGCTCGATGAGCTACCTGATTTGAAGGTTAACAATCCAATTCCAAGTGCGTCTATCACACCTGCAAACGTCGAATTTGATAAAAATGCCTCCAATCAGAGTGACAAAGCCATCACCGTGAATTTAAACGGCAATACGTTAACCGCTCTCCGGGCAGGCGCAAATACATTAATAGAGACTCAGGATTATACCTTGAGTGGAAATACGCTGCTGCTCAAAAAAGCATTTCTGGCGACACTGCCGGTTGGCGAGCATTCGATCATCTTTGATTTTAATAAAGGACAAGATCCCGTATTAAAAGTGAAAATTGTCGATACCACGCCAAGCGCATCCATTGCGCCCGTGAGCGCTGCATTTGATAAAGCGGCGAATCTAACCCAGGATATTTCCGTAGTCCTTACCTTAAATGGACACCAGCTTGCAAGTATCACAAATGGAAATTCCACACTTTTAGCGAGTCAGGATTATACGGCATCAAGCGCTGCTGTTGTTCTGAAAAAATCCTATCTTTCCACGCTTCCGCTGGGACAGAATACCCTAACCTTTCATTTTAATGGAGGAAATAATGCTGTTCTTACAGTGAACGTAGCGGATAGCAGTGTTCCAGTACCCACTGGAGATTTGACGGTCCAAGCTTTTAATGGCAACACAAGTGCCTCCACCAACGGGATTTCACCCAAAATCAGAGTAGTCAATACCGGTGATTCAGCGATTCAACTAAGTGATGTGAAGGTCCGGTATTACTATACGATTGATGGCGAGAAAGATCAGAGTTTCTGGATCGATTGGGCCAGCATCGGAAATGCGAATGTAACCGGCAATTTCGTTAAGCTGGCGACTCCTGTTGCCAGTGCAGATTATGTTTTGGAAATTGGTTTCACGAGTTCGGCTGGAACACTTAATCCAGGTCAGAGCGCAGAAATTCAAACCCGTTTCTCCAAAACCGACTGGTCCAATTACAACCAGGCTAATGATTATTCGTTCAAGGCATCCAGCAGTCAATTCATCAACAATGAACAGGTCACCGGGTATATGAATGGTCAGCTTGTGTGGGGGATTGAGCCGTAAGCTTTTAATGAAAAAAGGTATCTTTGTGTAATACAAAGATACCTTTTTTCATTTTGGGAAGAAGCAGGGAGTGCAATGGGAGAACCATTTCTGAAGTAGCCAGATTGCTCGATGATCAGTTTCTGGAGAAGGAAAAGCTTGAATTGAGCGAGATTACCATCGACTGTGTTGGCTATTTGTAGAACTGGAGCAAAGAAATTTTTGTTAAAATTAGGGATTTAGGTGCTTGTGTGGAATTTTTGTAGTCAGTCGCGATTCTCCTGAGTCGTTCCTATGGTGTGCAATGTCGCATTAATCCGGCTGCAATGTCGCAAAAGTACATGGAAATAGAGTATGAAGATAGATTATACTCGCTTTATTGATCTGATAATGAAAATCATTATCATACATAAGGGGGAGTCAGCATGAAAAGAACAAAGAAGAGGCAAGCAACCGGTAGAAAGGTAGATGCTGCCCAAAAAGCAGGACTATTAATGATATGGATGATGGCACTGGTACTTGTGCTAACGGCTTGCGGTACTGGAGGTGGAGCAAATGCGGGCACTGCCGCACTGCCATCTGCTTCAGCCGAGCCGTCACCTACATCTGAGACACAGGCTCAGACTGCAGCCTTTCCGGTTACCATCTCGCATATGAAGGGCAAATATACGTTGACTGAGAAGCCGAAGGTCATTGCCGCGCTTGATGTGAAATTCATCGATCAATTGTTAGCGATAGGCGAGCATCCGGCAGGCAGCGTTGTAGCTGGAGCGAAGGATGCAAAGTTTCCAGAATATTTAAGTGAACAATTGGGTGATGTGAAGGTCCTGGGCACACGCGATGAGCCCAATCTTGAAGCTATTGTAGCGATGAATCCGGATCTTATATTGATGACCGACTTTCAGGAGCAGGTGTATGATAGCGTCAGTAAAATAGCGCCCACAATAGTACTCGACTTCTATGAAGATTGGCGGGATACATCGGCTACCATCGGTATGATAACGGGCAAGCAGGCGGAGGCGAAGGTAGTGCGTCAAGCCTACGAGGACAAAATCGTCGGACTGCGGGAGCAACTGTCGGCGAAGCTGGGCGACGAAACGGTAGCTCTAATTCGCCCAAGACCGGAAGGTATTCGCGTACACGGTCCCGAACATCGGACCGGAAGCATTCTTTATGAGGATTTGGGATTGAATATCCCTGCATTCGTTCAGGAGATCAAAGATGATACCTCCGTTGAAATTTCGATGGAGACCATCGCTGATATCGGAGCAGATCACTATTTCCTGTTATCGGATGAATTGTTTGCCAAAGAGGCAGAGGCAATGGCGAACAGTCCGGTCTGGAAATCTCATGATGCCGTTAAAAATAACCGCGTATACAATGTGAATTCAACGCTCTGGATCGCTTATTATGGGCCAATTGCCCTCAACATTATTGTAGATCAAACGGCGGAAGCGTTGTTGGGATCACATTAAAATGGACAACTATCTGTCGTCTGCCTCTTGGAAGCAAATGGCGGAGGAATACCGTCTGTGGGTAGGTGAACCGCCTGAAGGCAACGTTCGGACAATTGCTCTTAGCCAGTTGCACGAAGAAGCTGCATGCCGCGAGTATGTAAGCTGGCTTAAGGGTTATATCGGTGCACCTGATATGCAGGTTGCCGCTTCCATGCTGGCCAAGCGGATCGGTTATCTGTGGATCGCACCGATGCTGACCGCTATGACCCTTCATAACCGGGAAGTCTCCATCCCGCTGGAGAACTGCTTCCTCTATCATCCGGCTTCCCCAGCTTTTAAAGGGGATACGCGTTTTCCTTTCCTTGCGCTGAACGGGCTTCGAGCGACGGCGGCACCGGAAGACAGGGAAGCGTGGCGAGAAGAGATCGTAGAGGAAATTTTCGCGGTACGTCTTGCGCCGCTGCTGCACACGCTTGCTGCAATTGGTCCCGTCTCCATGGCAGTACTTTGGGAGAATATTATGGTACGCATTGCCCCGTTGTATTCTCCTGGAACAGGTGAATTTGGGCAAGAGAGGCAACGAATGCAAGCCGATTTTGCCTTCCTGACCCGGATAGCTCCCGGACAATTGTTCGGCGCAAGACGCAATCCGTTTACCCGGTTCACAGAGAACAATGACTTGGCTCCGGTTGCAAAAAACAAGCGTATCACCTGCTGTTTTTATTACAGGATGTCGGCGGAATATTGCGGAAAATGTCCCAAAATTGACAATGAGAATGAATCTCAATTAAAATGACAACAGCAACGCACTCACTTATGTTGCGGACGCGCTTTCTCTAAAGCATGTAATGCTATTCAAGTGCGCCCGTTTTAACAGAGGATGCTATTGTCAGGAGATGAGAGAAATGCCGCTGAAAGAACAGGCAAGTTTATGGAGTGATACAACGATCAAGATGCTTGATGTGCGCAGCGGTACTTTGCCACCCGGCGGCGTTATGAGCGAAACCGGATTAACAGCCAATGTGTTGCTGCTGGCAGGCGGCGGGGAAGGTAGGCTTGTGATGAATGGCGAAATTTGCCATATCCAGGCCTATTTCGCTTGTCACGCAGTCAAGGGATCAGCATTTACTTTGACTGCTGGATCAGAAACCATTCATTATACTATTATTATATACAAGGCTTTTCCAATGTTGGGGGCTGCCCATGTTCTGTTTCCGCAGCGCAATCACCCATTACGAACTTCATTTGTTCACCGTCCTGTGCTCCTGGCTGAACTGCATCAGACTGCGGAACAAATCGAAGCCAAATGGAGCCGGGGCGAAGGGCTGGAGCGTTTCCATGCGAATGCGCTACTGCAAGGAATGCTTTACGAGCTTATTATGGAGTATGAATGTGGTCAGAAAGGCACAGAGGCGGATATGGTGGATGTTGTCGCTGCCTATATAGCGGGGCATTATCGTCAGGAGCTGGAGCTTAAGGAGCTGGCAGCGCTTGCCGGATGCAGTACAAGACAGTTACAGCGGCGATTCAAACAGGAGAAGTTACTAGGACCGATGGAATATGTAATCCAGCTGCGGATGGAGAGTGCCGAGCGGATGTTGCGTCATACGGATGCTCCCATCGGCGAAATTGCAGAAAAAACGGGCTATCGCGACATGTATTACTTTAGCAGGGCATTTAAGAAATATCATGGAGTTCCCCCGCAGATCTACAGGCGCACTGCCGCTTCAGGGATCGGTGCTCTCTCAGCATATTCTGGGCTGCCGGATCGCCTGGCCTCATCGTACGAGACGCTGCAAGGCCCGGTAATTTGTCATATGCGAGGCGAATATTGCGTCACCGCTTCTCCGAGACGTATCGCCGTACTCGACGTTCAATATGCAGACCATTTGCTTGCGCTTGGGATATCTCCGGCAGGGAGTGTAGGAACGGGCAGTGCAGCGTTAAAATTCCCCCAATATATCAGGGAAAGGCTTAAGACAACGGAAATGCTCGGAACTTATGAGTACCCGGACCTGCAAGCTGTCGAACGGCTGCGGCCGGATTTGATTGTCTGTACTGAGGTGCATGCTCAGCATTATGAACGGTTAAGCCGGATTGCGCCAACCCTAATGTTTCAACGGAATGAGAGCTGGCAGACGATTCTGGGCCTGTTCGGTGAATTGACGGACAAGCGGACAGAGGTGGAGCGTATTATTGCGGATTACCTGCGCCGAACAGCATTGCTGTCTGAGCAGCTTTCAACGGCGCTGGCGGGTCAGAGCGTGGCCTTGATCCGTCCGCGTGAGTCGCTGGTACGGGTACATACTGCTTCCCATCGCACAGGTGCCGTGCTGTACCGGGATCTTGGTCTGCCAGCTCCTCTATTTGTCGCAGACACTTCCGACACGGCTTATCATATTACAGTTGATAGACTGCCGGCTGTGCATGCCAGCCATTATTTTTTACTTAGTAATGAGATGATGCAGGAGGGGATATCTGCGACAGAGCAAAGCGTGCGAGGGATGTTGGATTCCGATGAGCGGCCGTATATATACCCGGTAGATGCCGCTACATGGATCGGCTGCTACGGACCGACAGGTATCAATTACATTGTGGATCAGGTAGCCCGTACCTTGCTGGCCTGAACGGTATCAAAGGGCATCCGCTAATTTTAGGCTAAGTTTTAGCCTAAACGTGAACAAGCTCCGGTGATTATCACAGGAGCTTGTTTGTGCTGCGGATTATTTTTTGTTGGGATAGCGCTTAGAACTATCTGTTGGCTCATGCAGGTGCTAAGGGCAGGGCCTTCTTTACGTTATTCCAGACCATTGACAATTATTGTAAAGATGGTGTATTGTAAGTGATAGGTAGTAAGTAGTAAGTAGTAAGTAAATCAAACGCTCACCATACGGAATGAATAAATATCATCCTGTAAATACGAATTAATGGATAGGGGTGGATGGTTATGATGGATCTTAAATTAGCACCAAGTTTTTCATTGATCGCGCTTAATGCTCAGAGAAGTCTTCAGATGACTACTGTCAAGAAAGTGTCTTTGCGCTGCATGGCAGCAGCGGTTATATTGGAGCTTTACTTAGAGGGATGTTTTACACAATCTGAGAACAAGTTAACTTTGCACAAGGAAGCACTTGATCAATCTCATTTAACACTCTATAGAGAAACTGTTCTACAATCCTTACTTCATAATAGTGCTGAGGTGAAGGGTGACCTAAATTGGTGGTTAAAGAAGGCTTCGAGGAAGTCTAACCATCATTTAAAAAAGTTCGAAACCGCGATTTCAGATGATCTTCAAGCCATGAATTTGCTTGAAGATATACCAAGCCTGATAGGGAGCGACATGTATTTTGATTCTGCTGAAGTTGAAATTAGAGCCTATCGCAGTAATATGGAGGCGTACACGAGCATTACAGAGAATATGCGGGCAGAGATTTTGGAAGAGGGCCCAGTTACGGACGAGGTCATTTGTATGCTATGGCTACTTCGTGAATGTGGATGTATGCAAGATTTCTTCTCACTGAACGAATTAGAACAGGTGAATATCAAACTACATGATCTATACCAAAGTAACTTATGGGCAAAGGCATTGTTTCCTATACAAATCCGCCAGGGAATTGAGTTAGGCATCAAACGTTTTTTAGCATTGAAGACAAAGTTTGCGAAGACATTTATCGGCAGTAGTCTCAATCTTATCTTCCCTGCCCTAGAGCGATCACGAGCTGTCTTTATAGAAACAGAGTCTTGGTTTGATAATTCTAATCAAAGGTTAGACGCAGTTATTACAAGATTAATGTCCTATGGACATGAAGTTAAGGTGCTGGAGAGAGGATCGATTGCTACTCTTAAAATTGATAATTTGCTCTACGATGCGATCCCACATTTTGTAATGATGAAAGTGCCAATTCAAGGTGTGCGTCTTATTCCGAAGCGCCCGCTGTAAAGGAGTTGGTTATCAATGTCTAGACAACGATCCATGGAGAATATTATGGCGTCAGAGTATGTATCTATAGGGGAATTAGTAAGAATCACAAATGCTCGTTATAGTACACTCAAACATTACACAGAAGAAGGCATGCTGCCCTTTGAACAGGCAGAGGAGAACTTAACACGCAGATATAAAAGAGAAGAAACCGTCGCGCGCATTCTTTGGATCAAAGAAATGAAAGCAAACGGTTTATCTATCCCACAAATTAAAGAAGCTTTAGGAATGAATTAAATTTCTCTTCACCTTGCAATCAAATCTAAACCTAACTCCGCGGGAGCTTCCCCCCATACTGCGCGCGCAATTGCTGCAATTTATCCAGCTTGCTTAGACTACTGTCCCTGTTCGCTAATCCCACTCCAAGGATCAGATTCTCAATAATATAGGTGGGGCCAACCATGGAGTGGAACTCCCAAACCTCACCTCTCCCGGCATAAAGCACGATATCTGCATCTTGCGATCGCGGGTAGACGAGTCTATCTGTGATCAGGATGACCTGGTAATTTACTTCACGTGCATGGTTCAGTATGACTTCAATCTCAGGCAGTATTTGCACAAATCCAAAGACAAGCAAGACATCTTGTTTGTCAGCATGCATTAAGGTCTCTAGCAGCTCATGGCCGCTGGGGGCCATTTTTTTCATTTGAAGACCAAAACGCGCCATTCGATAGATCATTAGCTCGGCTAATCCGGCGCAAGGGCCAGGGCTGTATACATAAATAATCCGAGCTGTAGATATTGCATCTACTGCACGCTTTAGTACATCGTCGCTTAAATAGCGGCGTGTTTCTTGCAAATGATGTGAACAATTGTCCAGCAGCAGTTGAGGGAGTGAGGTATCGTCTGATCGCTGCATGGCATCACGCATTTTTACAGAAGGTGTGGATTCAAAGCGGAAACGGAGCCGGTTTTTAAAATCTTTGGCATGTTTGTACCCCGCAGCTTTCCAGAACCGTGAAACGGAGGCAATGCTCAAATGCAGCTCGTCTGCCATTTCTTGTTCGGTCATATAGACCACACGTTGCTCATTTTTCTGAATAAAGTCGGCAATTATCCGTTGATTAGGCGAAAAAGCGCGATGGTTCCAATCTTTATACAATCTCTCAATCCTCCTATGATGATGCGATAGATAGAATATAACGTGCGAATATGTTGTAAATATTTTTACAACGTTAAAAATATTGAAAAAAATATTACTCTCATTTAACAAATGAAAAAAGCTGTGATGACATGGCCTTCTTATAATGAAGATAAATTCTTATTGGGAGGCCAAATATTTCATGAGCACGATAAAAACGCGTTACACACTGACTCAGTCACAAAAAATGATGATTTTTGTACTGTCGATGTCGCTTTACGGGTTGTCCAATATGTTTACCGAGCTAGTGCCTGGGATCAAACTGGGCCCGATTGAATTATCCATTGAATATTTCGCCTTCATTCCTTTGACATTATGTATGTTGTTTCACCCCTTATATGCGGCGGTCGGAGCAGCTGTTGGTGAGGTAATCTTCGGGGAATTGATGTTAGGCCAATTTGGAGGTTTAGGGGAGCTGGAGAAATTCATTACCTTCTCACTAGCGATGTATACCGCAGGCCGCATGGTATCTGATCCGAAGAATCGTAGACAGGTTGGAGTGGCTGCGATTACCGGCGTGGCGATTCACCAGTTTTTTAGCTCCGTTATAGATATTGTGAAGGTATGGGTAGGGGTAGAAGAGCTAGAGGCTGTTAAAGGGCTGGCTGAAAGCATCGTTGTAATTGAGGGAGTAGGGTTCCTGAATGATGTACTCTTCTCCGGCATTTTGTTCGCGCTAATTCCTACTATGTATCTGGTTCCGCGTTTATATGGAAAAATTGAACCATTGCTTGGCATGAAGCCGCGTGAGCGGAATATGAAATATGCAACAGGAGCGTGGCTATCTCCTAAGCTGGTCATTGCCGGAACCTTTCTAGTGATGGTAGCGGTGGGGTCAGAATTGTTATCGGAATCGGGCTGGAACTTCGGTGATTTTGAGCTTGCAGGAGCGGAATCGAATGAAAAGACCTTGATTTGGCTCAGTATGTTGGTAGCGGCTGTTGTAGCGGCAACGGCGATTATTACACTGCTTCGGCGTTCGGCACGAAAAAGACAGGAAGCGGGTCAAGCAGATGCGTAATACAATTCTTGAATTGAACAAAATTAACTTTACGTATCCGGGAGCTGAACAACCAGTACTGCAAGACGTAGACTTACGACTGGGAGAAGGAGATTTTATTGCGATCATCGGCAGTAATGGCTCCGGGAAATCTACTCTCTGTAAATGCTTTAACGGCTTAATTCCTCATTATTACACTGGTGATTTCAGTGGAGAGGTGACAGTTTGCGGCCAATCTGCGGATGGAAAAAGTGTAGCAGAGCTGTCCAAACGTATCGGTTATGTTTATCAGGATTTCGAGAATCAATTGGTACGGCCGACGGTGCTTGATGATGTGTCTTTTACACCTCTGAATTATGGATTTACGGATTACAAGGAACGGGGAGAGCGTGCGCTGGCGTTAACCGGACTTAGTGACTTGAGGCATGAATTTATTTGGCAGTTAAGTGGTGGGCAAAAACACCTGCTCGCTCTGGCCGGAGCCCTAGCTATGGATCCGGAAATTCTGGTTATCGACGAACCCGTAGCCCAGCTGGATCCGCAGCATGCACGTCATATCTATGATATTTTGCAGCGTTTGAATGAAGAGCATGGAAAGACCATTGTAGTGATTGAGCATCATGCGGAATTTATTGCGGATTATTGTAAAAATGTTGTCCTGATGGATCAGGGTAAAATGCGCTGGCAGAAGCCTGTGCGTGAAGCTTTGTCATCTGTAGAAGAATTGCTAGAGCTGGGCATTTACCCACCGGATGTGACCCGGGCGGCTTGGCTGCTACAGCCTGATGATCAGAAGTCAAAGCTGCTTCCCTTAAATGCTGAGGAAGGCAGTACCCGCATGATGCTTCGTCAGGATGCTAATGTGGAGACACTTCCAATCGGACGAATTCAAGAGCAGCTCCCCATAGCAGCAAAAGAAGAAAGTTCTATCGTTCAGCTGGAGAATGTCCACCTCTCTTATCGTACGATTCATAAGGTGCCGCATCCTGTACTGAATGGAATTCAGCTAGAACTGCGGCAGGGAGAGTCCATTGCTCTTATTGGCAACAACGGAGCAGGTAAATCTTCATTAATGAAGCTGATTGCTGGTATTGTCAGACCTATAGCTGGAACCGTAAAGGTTAAAGAAATGACGGTGAACGGGCTGCCGCCTGAACGTCTCTCCGGTACGGTAGCTTATGTATTCCAGAATCCGGAGGAAATGTTTATCGAGGATTCTGTGCGTAAGGAAATCGCTTATTATCTGAAGGCGCGGAAACTACCAGATACGGATGAAAGAGTGGATGAGATGCTAAAGGCGTTTCGCTTAAGCGAGCTGGCTGAACGGGATGCCCGACTGTTAAGTGGAGGGCAGCAGCGCCGGGTATCCTTGGCGATTGGTGCCGCGGTTAGGCCCGCCATCATGCTGCTTGATGAACCGACAGCTAATCTGGACATTTCGACCAAACAAGAAATGGTACATGTGCTGGAGACGCTTCGTAATCATGTGAAGACGGTCGTCATCGCAACTCATGATATGCAGCTTGTCTCAGAATGGGCCAGCAGAATAATTGTAATGCATCAAGGGCGGATAATCGCGGATGGGACGAAGGATGAAATTTTCGCTGACGGCCTTCTTTTACGGCGTGCGGGTCTGGCTCAGACCCAATTGATGGAGCTAAGTCGTATGCTCGGTCTCCCTAGAATTTGCAGTAGCTTAGAAGAGTTTGTGAGTTTAGTGGAAAAGAAGGAGGTAGCTGCAATCCATGGAAGCCGTTAAACGGGCACTTGACCGTATATCTGTAGAACAAATCAAATTGGAGTTACTCGGGACCGCATATAACAGCAGCAGCACTTTTCTGGGCAGGCTGGACCCGCGAACCCTGCTGCTCTGGTATCTCTTTTTTGCCATCGTGCCTTGGTTTGTACATAACCGGACAATCCTGTTAGGGATGTTCGTGCTTATGGTTTTAACGACCGTCCTCTCCCGGGTCAGCCCTTATATTATTTTTATATTATGTCTCGGCTTAATCAGCCAGATTGGCTGGATGTTTATATTGTCGCTCTTTTTCGGCGGGGGGATTGAATCCTTGCTGCCTATGCTGACACTGACGCTTAAGCTTTCGGTGATTTCGCTGGCAAGTATTACGGTTTTCTCAAGTCTTGATCCGGAACGACTTAGTGACGGCTTACTATCTTTAGGAATCCCTGATACCTTTGCGTTCAGCTTATCTTATGGCTATCGTATTTTGCCTACTTTACTGGAGGAATTCCATCAAATTCTACTTTCCTTTAGATTGAGAGGGCAACGACCGCTTCAACATGGAATTTTCTACTGGCGAACAATAACGTATTATTTGCGAATCGTCATTCTGGCATTTTACCCGCTCATGTTGAACACAGCTAAACGTTCTCGAACAACGATTGAAGCTCTTGAGACTCGGGGATTTAGCTACGGGCTTAATAATAAGAAAGTGAAGAAGATCAAGTTATCTTATTTGAAAATGAAGCGGTCCGACTGGTACTTTTTATCCGGATCCATTGCTTATGTCATCTTGATATTCTGTATTGGTTATCTCTACCCTGAACTGGTGTATTAACATAACTTACAAGCTCAAAGGAGACGAATTAGACATGATGAATATTGATCTGCATACCCATGGTAAATTATCTAAGAAATCTACGTTTTCCCCCGAATATTTTGCGGAGATGATGTTCGAAGCCAAGGCAAATGGATTACAGGCTGTAGCATTGACCGAGCATTTTAATACTTCTAATTTCTTTGCGATGTATGATGCGCTGGATCAGACTTATCCCTATAACGGGCATTATTACGATGTGAACGGACTTAAACTGTTTCCAGGCATGGAAGTGGATATCGCGGAGACAGGTCACATCCTGTTGATCGGACTGAAGGAGAATGTTCTAGCTGTCCGCGCTTTACTAGATGAACATACACAGGAGGGGAATTTCATACCTTTTAAGCAGTTGCTTGATATGGCCGACGAACATAATCTTTGGAAAATCGGAGCCCACCCCTTCCGAACTTCTACGCCTTTACATCAACTGGATCCGGCATTGCTTCAGCGATTAGACGCTTTTGATTTCAACGCTAAGGATATTTACATGCAGGGGGTGGAGACTTATAAAAACTTGATCACGCCCTTTGCTGAGAAGCTGGGTATGCCTGTGATTGCTGGCAGTGACAGTCATCAGTGTTTGCAGTATGGCAGTGTTGTGAATCGACTGCAAGACTCCTGCTCAACTGTGGAAGAATTGAAGGAAGCTATCAAACAAGGGAACTATGAAATAGAGGTTTCTCCGTGTCTTCATACCAAAGTAAAAGCTTCGGTAATGATGAAAAAACTATTGAAGCAGTTAATTGGCGAAGCCCCCTCCAGAGATGAAGCGGAGTTAGGATATATGGCGTAGAAAGTAGAAGAGGGTTGTTCCATAAGCCATGAAATGATGAAATGGCTACTGGGACAACCCTTTTTGTTGTTCGCTGGATTTCATTACTTTTGCATGTACAAAGATAACTATCGGACACAGATGACTCTAAACGCAGTTTTATTCCAGATTTGGGATGCTAACGGACCGCATAGTCACTAATGGCACGAAAAACACCATATATGAACCTCTTTCAACGGAATAACGGCTCTGGAGTCCGAAACTCTGCTCAGAAGGCTGGGAATTTGCCAATAACGTCATCTGGGTCCTCAAATCTTAGAATGTATGAATTATCGTTTGTCTTTCGAATCTTTATTGCTGACTCGGGTGGGTCTGGTCACCCAATTCGTGCGATTCATCGGTTTTACAGTATCAATTCTTGAATTGGAAGGTTCCTTCGAAGGTTCTGTGGATTCAGTTTCAGTAGAAGCTGTACCCTCTTGATCTACGGTTTTTTTTCTCGATAGTCCTGTACCATCATGTTTGCCTCTGTTCCATACTCTTCCCTTACTCATACATACACTCCATTTCTATACGCTTATTTATAAACCATATCATATAAGGACAAGTTAAGGAAGAAAGACATAGCACAGATCGAAGAATTTTTCAAGTTATAAAGGTTACTGGAGATTTCATTTTATGGTGGCTATAATAGTACTGATATTGAAAGGAGAGTACTTATATTATGGCAATCAAGATCATAACAGACAGCGGTTCAGACCTGCCCCTTGACTACATGGAGAAGTATAATGTTTCCGTGATCCACCTACCGGTTCATTTTGGGCATGAGTTAATGCCGGCAGATACGGACACGAAAAGCTTTTATGCTCAAATGCGCGAATCCAAGGAGCTGCCTACCACAGCTAGTCCAAGTCCCAACGAATTCCTTGAGAAGTTCAAGCAAGTGGAGGAGGGAACTGACATTATGGTCATTTGTATGTCCTCTAATATTAGTAGCACTTATCAGACGGCTATGATTGCTATGGAAATGTATAAGGATGAAGGACATACCAATGCAATAGAGGTTATAGATTCCAAAAACTTCTCAGGCGGGCTGTCATTGATTGTCGGCCTGGCGGCGCAGTGGTCCTTAACTTGTTCAAGCTTGCAAGAGCTCAAGGAAAAGGTACTTCAGCAGATAGAGGAAGTTAACGCTTATTTTACGCTGGACACTCTGGAGAATGTAATGAAGGGCGGACGTCTAAGTCGGCTCTCGGGAGCCGTAGCGTCTGTACTCAATATAAAGTTGCTGCTCAAAATCAGCGAAGAAGGCACTGTCGAAGTAGTGGAGAAGACCCGGGGTCTTCCAAAAGCACTGAATCGTCTGCTTGCGCATTTGGATGAGAAGCAGCATGATTACGAGAAAGCGGTTATCGCTATTGTACACAGTAATTGTGAGAAGCTGGCACTCGAGATTAAAGAACGCATTTTACTAAAGCATCCCTTCAAAGAAGTCTTACTCTCAAGCATGGGTCCGGTAATGGGAACCTATGCTGGGGAAGGCGGAATTGGCGTAGCTTTTTAAAGTAGTGATCCTCACAATCCAGACAAATTACGATCGTACATGGGACGGTTTCCCGTGTGCGATTTTTATTTTATTCCTATGTGATAATTTAGCTATTCTTTAGATTGTGTTTAGGCTCTGTTAATAATCACAGAATATAGTTAGATGGGGGGATTATCATGTATACAATATTGATCGCTGATGATGAAGCAGAAATTGTGGAATTGCTAAGATTATATTTAGAGAAAGAGTACAACATTTTGGAAGCGAACAGTGGAACTGAAGCCTTAACGCAGGTGCAGAACCATAAGGTTGATTTGGCAATACTAGATATTATGATGCCGGGTCTGGATGGACTGCAATTATTGAAAAAGATCCGCGAGGTGCATCATTTTCCAGTGTTATTTTTATCCGCCAAAAGTGAACATCATGACAAGATTCTGGGTCTTGAACTAGGAGCCGACGATTATATTTCGAAACCGTTTAATCCATTAGAAATAGTAGCCCGTGTTGGAGCACTGCTGCGGCGTGTACATCATTTCGATGCGCAAGTCGTTGAGGAAAAAGAAGCTGAGCAGATCGTATTAGGTGAATTAATGCTGGATCAAAGCCAGTGTCTGCTCTATCGATCAGGTGAACCTGTGGTGCTTACTTCTACCGAGTACAAAATTTTGGAACTAATGATGAAGCAGCCTGGACGAGTCTTTACACGCAAAAAAATATATGAGGCCGTGTGGGAAGATTTCTATGTGTACGAAGATAATAGTATCATGGTACATATCAGCAATATCCGGGAAAAAATTGAGGAAGACTCCAAAAAGCCAGTATATTTAAAGACTATTAGAGGGCTGGGATACAAAATTGAAGCGCCTATGGAGCAATAGAGATCAACGACCTTTACAATCATCGCTGACGCTGGATTTTTTGTTGTTTATCTGTATTTTGTTTTTTCTTGTGATTGTATATTATTTGTTTATTAATCTTGATGTGACCCATATTTTCGAAAAAAATAAAATCGCTGATCCTGATTTGAAGGTGGAAGCTAGTGCTTATCGAGAAAATCTGGAGCATGGGGTAGAAACCAAACGTCTTCTGCGTAGCGGGGGATGGATCGAGGTCTTGGATCAAGACATGAAGGTCACCAAGGTTGTTGGAGAAAAAAAAGACGGTGTAACCCAATATACCAGTAACCAGCTTTTAAAAAGTTTGGAAAATGGAGAAGATCAAGCTTACTTTTACTCGTTGACCACGCTAAATGCTCAGAGCGAATCGGAGTGGCTGCTGCTGAAGCTGCCGCGGGAAGCTATCACCATCACCATTAATAGTGATCCCTTCGTGGCCTACTTTAATCATTCGCTTTCATACTACGTCTTTTTGGGTGTGGGAATGATTCTTTTGCTAATTATCGTGTACAGCTATTGGGTAGCGCGGCGAATCAGGAAGCCACTGCGTATCATCACGCTTGGGTTGAAGCAGATGATTCAGGGGAATTATGATACTCGAATCGCTTTATATGCAGAGAAGGAATTTTCGCAAATTGGAGAGACTTTTAATTATATGGCAGATGTAATTGAAAAGACGACCAAAGAAAAACGCCAGGCAGAGGAAAGTAAGAAACGGATGATGGTTGATCTGTCCCATGATCTGAAGACGCCGATAACGAGTATACAGGGCTTTGCACAGGCGCTTGTGGAAGGTAGAGGCGAGGATGAAGAGCGCCAAAAAAGATATCTAAGCTATATTTATAATAAATCCTCACAAGTTACTAAGCTGATTCAGAACATGCTGGAGCTGTTAAAGATAGATTCACCGGATTTCTTGCTACGAATGGAGCGTCAAGAACTGGGCGAATTTATTCGTGAAATCATTGCAGATACCTACGGAGAGATTGAACAAAAGAACTTTGTTTTGCATCTAAATGTTCCCGAAGAGGATGTGTTCTTGAACTTTGATGCGGAGCTGCTCTCGAGTGTGGTTCATAATTTGATCACCAATGCACTGATCTATAATCCTCCAGGTACACATTTGCGTGTGGAGGTGATCCCTTTGGAGAAAGAAGTCACGATTGAAATCGCTGATACTGGAGTGGGTATTCCAGAAGAGCTGTGGTCCACAATGTTTGATCCGTTTGTTCGGGGAGATAAAGCGCGGACAGCTTCGGGAGGAACAGGGCTAGGTCTCTCGATAGCTATGAAAAATACAGAGAAAATGGGTGGTACACTTCATCTCAGTCGCCGAAAGAAGGAACCTACGGTATTCGCCATCCGGATTCCGAAATAACGAGCTGGAAGACATCCAAATCAGAAGACGGGAGAGAAACTATGGCTAAACTGAACAATTTCATCAGAGTTTGTCTAGCGATCCTTTTAGTGTTAGGCATTGTATTTTTAGGCTCACGCGTAGATTTTTTATTCACACCGATCCTGTCTTTGTTCAGTGTCATTATAGTGCCTTTAATGCTGGCGGGTTTCTTTTATTACCTGCTGCGGCCACTGATCGATACCTTGGAGAAATATAAGCTGAATCGTTCTTTGGCGATTATCATCGTATATGTAGTTATTTTAGTGCTTCTGTTTGCTTTTATTATCGGCGTTTGGCCTTCACTTCGCACACAATTAGTTAATTTCGTCGATAATATGCCAAATCTCATTGCCTCCTTGAATCAACAGCTATTGAAACTAGAAGATAATGAATTTCTGTCTGCGTTGATCCCTGCTGATGCGAATCCAGCCTCCACATTGACGGACTATTTGAATAAAGGGTTTACGCTGTTAACGAATTACGTTTCAGGACTGTTCTCTTTTGTTTCGAATTTTGCGATCATTTTATTCACCTTTCCGATTATGTTATTCTACATGCTTAAGGAAGGTGGGAAATTCGGACGTAAGATTGTAAGTTTCTTCCCAAAGAAGTATCGTGAAGAAGGAACTACAATGATGACTGAAATCGACAGTGCGCTTAGTGGCTTTATCGTGGGCCGGGTGCTTGTTAATTTAGCCTTAGGCGTTCTGATGTATATTGGTTTCCTTATTATCGGCCTGCAATATGCATTGCTGTTGACTGTAATCGCAGTTGTGATGAACTTCGTGCCTTTTATTGGTGCGATACTGTCTAGTATCCCTATTTTCATCATCGGATTCATTCAATCGCCGTCTATAGCCGTCTGGTCCATCATCATTGTTCTGGTAGCGCAGCAGATACAGGATAATTTAATCGCTCCCTACATCTTTGGGAAAAAGCTCGATATTCATCCACTGACAACGATTATCCTGGTATTGGTTGGCGGGGATTTAGGCGGGATCATAGCGATATTGCTGATTATTCCGCTGTATATGATTGTTAAAATCGTCTTGACCAAGGCCTATTATTTGTTTGTCAAGCAACGACGGGTAGAGATAGAGGTAGAGGAGAGTCCTGATATCTCTTAAGGTAATAAAACATTATGGAGGGATTTCTATGAATGAAGGAACGGAGCAAGGACTAATTCATATTTCAGATGATGTGGTGACTTCGATCGTCGGGCAAGTGGTTCTGGACACACCGGGTATTGCCGGCATGTCAGGAAGCAGTATCTCGGACAACTGGGCTAAACGTCTAAGCGGTAAAAATGTAAAAAAAGGAATGTCCGTTGAAGTAAAAGAAGTGGATGTTGCCATCGATCTTCAGGTCATAGTTAATTACGGATGTGTGATTCAAGAGGTCTGCTATATGCTACAGCAAAATGTAAGAAATGCTGTTGAAAATATGATGGGACTGTCTCTAGTTTCCGTAAATGTTAAGGTTGAGAAGGTCGCTCTGCCATTCTAAGAATAGCCCATTTAATAGGCACCGTAATCTAGGCTTCTGCATAGAATGGAGCAAATCCATTTACGGAGGTCAGAACATCCATGTCGACATTTAACACTGGGCAGCAACAGAATGTGATTTATCAGGCCGATCCTGCTGTGATCCGGCACCTGCACGGTGTCCGTGATTCCTTACATCAATCTTGCAAGCCATACCTTAACCATAAGGTGAACGTACAGACAATTGATGGCTTTGTACATGAAGGCGTTATAGCCGGAGTAGATAATAAACACTTGTATCTGAACGTTGCGGCTAATGGGCAAATGCCCCGCGGGTTTTACAACCCTCATCAGCCTTATCATCCTCATCCGGGCCCGGGACCTGGCCCATATCCAGGACCTTATCCAGGTCCTCCATACAATAATAATGTGATTTTACCGCTTGTGTTGTTTGAACTGCTTGCTATCTCTTTAATCTAGTGTTTGGGTTTAATTGAAGAAGGACATGTGCAGGATTTGTGGTCATACGTTGACGCATCCCGCCAGGTCCTTTTTTTGTAGGCGTAAAGTATGTGTTAGAAGGAGGTGTTCTCATTATCACTTTAGGGATATAATGGGTACAAACTCTGGGAGGTGGCATATGATTAGATACCCTTTTTTGAAAAAAAATGCGACGATAGGCGTTACAGCACCTTCATCTGGAGTAGGCATTCAAAATGCAGAACTTCTTACACTGGCCTCCAGCCGGTTGAAGTCGCAAGGATTTAATGTCATTATCGGCGAAACGGCATGGAAGCAAGATAAGGCTAAATCTGCACCAGCCAATGTTCGTGGTCATGAGTTTAATGAGATGATCAATGATGACGGAATCGATGCCCTTATTCCGCCTTGGGGCGGGGAATTGTTAATTGAAGCTCTGGAATATATTGATTTTGATGCTTTGCAGGACAAATGGATCGTGGGATATTCAGATATAAGCGTCTTGCTGCTTGCGGTCACGCTGACAACCGGTCTGGCTACTGCCCACGGAGCGAATCTCATTGATTTACGGGGAGAGTATTCAGATGATACTACAGCCCTCTGGCAGGCGGTTCTAGAGACACCAGTGGGTGAGTCCATTGTCCAGCATTCATCTCTTAAATATCAGCGGGAATGGCAGCATGATGTGTTTTCGCCATGCGTTTTTCATTTGACAGAGGAGACTTATTGGAAGTCTCTAACTACAGATGCTGTAACGATGAAAGGACGTCTGTTGGGTGGTTGTATAGATGTAATTAGGCATTTAATCGGCACACCTTATGGAAAGCTCCAGCATTTTCAGCAAGAAATGATTAATGACGAACCAATTGTTTGGTATTTGGAAAATTGTGAATTGAACACAGCGGATTTACGCAGATCGCTAGTGCAGATGAAGCTGGCAGGGTGGTTTGAGAATTGTTCGGGGATTATGTTTGGCAGAAGTCCAGCTAATAGGCCTGTGGATAACTATACTGCCGAGGATATCTATGCTGAACTTTTTCAAGAGCTTAAGGTGCCGATCGTTTATGATATCGATTGTGGTCATGTCCCGCCGCAGGTTACTTTTATTAATGGAGCTTATGCAGAAATTGAAGTGGCAGACGGGGTAGGGACGGTAAAGCAATATTTCTATGAATAGCGCAATATCAAAAAAGGACAACCCCTTGGGTTGTCCCTTTTACTATTATTAGTTCCCTGTATTTACAATCGCTGTGATTTCCTCATCCAGGTCCAGTCTTACATCTTCACGATAGGCGCGAACACCATATTCGCTGAGCATGTAACGCAGGATCGCTTCAATCATATTGGACTCCACTAGAAATTGACTGCGGCCCTGTACCCAAACCTCTGCAGAGTAACCGGTATCTTCTTCCCAGCTCAGTTCCACCTGAACATCCTCTGGGCGAACAGCCTTTCGTTCCGCCATGTGCAGACAGAGGGCATTGATGATCTCATCCATGCTTAGAACGATTGTAGACATTAGTAACGACCATCCTGTTCTTCTAAGCGGCGACGTTCTTTTCTACGACGGAAGAAGGACATCACGAGCATAACCAGTACATAGATAGCTAACATATTAACGGCAAAGCCTAGAAAGTCACCAAAAGCTCCCATTCCACCAAACATTCCACCGAATAATAATCCGGCCAAACCACCGATCATCATGCCCTTCATTAAGCTGCCGCCGCTGAAGAATCCACGTTTCGTATTAGCAGCAGATCCTGCTGTGGAGCTTTTAGTGCTGTCACTTTTTTTGATGTTATTTGTTGTTGTTGATTTTTTTGGAGTTGTTGAATAGCTGCGAGTGCCGGATTTGAAACCGCCGCCACCTCGACGTGCATCGGCAAAGTCTGGAGCAGCCACTGCAAAAAATAGAGTGAAGGCCATTAGAATCATCATTACGCGTTTCATTGGTTTCATTTAGTACGAAAACCCTCCTGTGAGCATGAATTTTTGTGTATGGTCGGTAATACGCAGACTTGCCCCACAAGGTTTCAATTTTATTTATCATAATTTATACTTTTATGCACAAAAAAAGCGTGGATCCAGGATCCACGCAAACAGCAGTTAGAGAGTCGTCATTCGTTACTTATACCCATCAGCGACAAGCTCAAGCGCTCCGGTTGCCGGATCGATGATCATGCCATGGATAGGTACATTAGGGGGAAGCAGTGGATGACGTTTAATCAGGTCCACAGTTTGAATTACCCCTTCTTCGACATTGTCAAACCCACGCAGCCATTTTGTAAGTTTGATTCCGGAATTCTCCAGTGTAGACAGCACTTCTTCAGATACGCCACGTTCTTTAATGGAATTGATCATATGGTCCGCATTGAGGGAAGCCATGCCGCATTCATAGTGTCCAACCACGATTACTTCTTCAGCATCTAGTTCATACAGAGCTACCATTACACTACGCATAACACTACCGAAAGGCTGAGAAATAACCGCACCAGCATTTTTGATAATTTTGACATCACCGTTTTTGAAATTCATGGCTTTCGGCAATAATTCAACGAGTCTAGTGTCCATACAGGTGATGATCAGCATTTTTTTGTCAGGATAACGACTGGTTAAATAAGCTTCATAGTCCTTATTCTCTACAAAACTTTTATTAAAGTTAATAATTTCTGATACGTGGCTCATATTAGCTTCCTCCCTTAAAATCCTTGAATTGTACTTACGTTGCGCATATCTCTTACCATGATATTGTTGCCATAAATCTGAGAATCACTGACCAGCTTATAGGAAGAGAAACGTTCCTCTGCATCGAGTCGCATCTTGTCTTCATAAAAGATTTCCTGTTGCCGGCTTACGATAAAGGGAAGAGAATTCGTCTCTATCCTAGAATCGCCTTGCTCCACTTCTGAAACAATCAGTAACACATTAATTCCGTCACACCCGCAGCCTACCGTATCATAAAAGAGCTTGAAAAATCCTGGCTGATCTCCAAGCCTTTCCTTCAACTTCCTTTCTGCGAGAGGTGTAACTTGAATCATCATAGCCCTGTTCACGCTCCTTGATTTTTGTTCGAAGCATGCTCTGCTTCTTATGTAACTCATTAAATATTTAAAATTAGAGATGTAATCTCTGAAGTTGATTATACTCATTCAAAAAAGTATCATCAAGAGGAGTCTGTAAAACAGAGAAAGCAGGTGGAGTAGAATGGAACAACAAGTAAAGGAACGATGGGAACAATTCAGCGAGTTATTGGCAAAAATTAGTGGATATTCAGAGGCCATAGAATTAATGCACTGGGATTTGCGCACAGGTGCACCGCGTAAGGGAGTAGAGGTTCGTTCCGGTACGATTGGGATGCTGAGTGGAGAATTGTTCAGACTTGAGATTTCACAGGAGATGGGTGACTTTACAGCATTTTTCAGCCGTCCAGAAGTGTTGAGCCAGCTTACAGCTAATCAACAAAAGATCGTCAACGATTGCCGCAAAGAGTATGAGCGCAGTAAGAGTATTCCTTCCAAAAGATTCGAAGAGTACGCTGTCCTGTCTGCTCATTCCCAAACGATCTGGGAAGAAGCTAAGGAGAACAATGACTTTGCTACATTTGAACCTTATTTGAGCAAAATCGTAGCTCTGAAACAAGAGTTCATCGATTATTGGGGTGTAAATGGCACACGTTACGATACGCTACTAGATATGTATGAGCCTGATCTCACGGTAGAGAAGGTGGATGAAGTGTTCAGTCGCCTCCGCAGCCGCTTGGTCCCGTTAGTGGAAGCTATCGCTGCTTCACCTAATAAACCTGATACCAGCTTCTTGCAGCAGATTTTCCCTAAAGAGCAGCAACAAAAGTTTGGTAACTTTATTCTGAAGCAAATGGGCTATGACTTCGACGCAGGCCGCTTGGATGAGAGTGTGCATCCTTTTGCTACAGGGCTGAATCCAGGTGACGTTCGTATTACGACCGCTTATTTACTTGATAACGTGACTAGTGCCGTCTTCAGTTCACTGCATGAAGGTGGACATGCGCTTTACGAACAAAATATCAGCCAAGATTTAGTGGGAACACCACTGGCTCAAGGCGCATCGATGGGGATTCATGAATCTCAGTCGAGACTATGGGAGAATATGATCGGCCGCAGCCGTGCGTTCTGGCAACGTTATTACGGTGATCTACAGCAGCATTTCCCAGAGCAGCTTGCTAATGTAGATGTAGAGGATTTCTACCGGGCTATTAACAGTGTGGAAAATTCATTCATCCGAATTGAAGCAGATGAGCTTACATACAATCTGCACATTATTGTGCGTTACGAGATCGAAAAGCTTATTTTTAATGAAGGTCTATCTGTCAAAGATCTGCCTCAGGTATGGAATGCTAAATATCAAGAATATTTAGGTATTACACCGCCTAATGATGCGCTTGGTGTATTGCAGGACGTGCACTGGTCCGGTGGAGACTTCGGATATTTTGCATCCTACTCTTTGGGAAATATGTATGCCGCCCAAATCTTGAATACACTCCGCAAGGAGCTGCCGAACTACGATGAATTGATTGCTGCGGGAAATCTTTTGCCGATTAAAGAATGGTTAACAGAAAAAATCTACCGTTTCGGAAAAAGCCTGACCCCTTCGCAAATTATCGAACAAGTAACAGGTGAGCCGCTCAGTCCAGATTATCTGGCTGATTATTTGGAGGAGAAATACACGGAGATTTACAAACTGTAATCCAGTGAGGTCCGCGTGGTATAATAGAAAGAAAGCTTAGACGGAAGGATATGGATATGGCAAATACTCACACCTACACCCGGAGAGAAGAAGTCGCGAATGCGATTACGCACGGGATTGGAGCTGTATTAAGCGTCGCTGCACTTGTCCTGCTTGTTGTTTTTGCAAGTCTGAAAGGAACGGCATGGCATGTGGTCAGCTTCTCCATTTATGGAACGACAATGCTCCTTCTGTATCTCAATTCAACACTTGTGCATAGTCTCAAAGAGGGCAAGGCGAAGGATTTGTTCGAATTTTTCGATCACTCCTCTATTTATCTGTTTATCGCAGGCACGTATACACCCTTTTTGCTAGTAGCTATTCGGGGAACACTTGGCTGGAGTTTATTTGGAGTCATTTGGGGGATCGCAGTATTTGGCGTTTTCTTCAAAGCGTTTTTTGTTAAAAAGTTTCTGTTCATGTCTACGGTATTCTACATTGCTATGGGGTGGCTGATTGTTATCGCCTGGAATCCTCTTTCGGCAGTTGTAGCGGACGGTGGTATGATTCTGCTGATGGCTGGCGGAGTGCTTTATACTTTAGGTACAGTTTTTTATGTATGGAGAGGGTTTCCGTTCCATCACGCGATCTGGCATGTATTTGTTCTTGCAGGCAGTGTCACACATTTCTTCGCCATATTGATTTATGTACTGCCAATCCAATAATTTCAAGCGGATTTATCGCGGAAAATATGGATTTTTAATAAAGAAAGAGATGACAAGCAAAAGTGCTTGACATCTCTCTTTCTTTTAGGTATCATAAGGGACGTTGTGAAGGTGTAAAGTGTTTTTCCTTGACGAAGGGGTTGTCCTTAATGAGTCAGGAGAATAGGCTCGAGAAAACGAATCGTATCAATTTGCTTTTTGCCTTCTATGAACGACTGCTTACAGATAAGCAGCAAACGTTTCTTAAATATTATTTTCACGATGATTTTTCCTTGGGAGAAATCGCCGCTGAATTTGAAATCAGCCGCCAAGCTGTTTATGAGCATATTAAGCGGGCTGAGCAAGTCCTTGAGAATTATGAAGAAAAACTTGGACTATTAGTGAAACATGAGAGTCGTACTAAATATTTAGAAGAGCTGCGCAGACTGCCGGAGAATGGGATGCTGCCTGAGCAATATAAACTTCGGTTCGCGGAGATCGTGGATCGCTTGCAGAGGTTAGAGTAGCACGAAGGGAGAAATCTGCATATGGCGTTTGAGGGTTTAACCGGAAGATTGCAGAATGTGTTCAGCAAGCTACGCGGTAAAGGTAAAGTATCCGAAGAAGACGTAAACGAAGCTATGCGTGAAGTGCGGTTAGCCCTTCTGGAAGCCGATGTTAACTTCAAGGTAGTTAAAGAATTCGTGGCTAAGGTGAAAGAAAAGTCCATCGGCAAGGAAGTCATGGACAGCTTTACGCCTGGCATGGTAATTATCGACATCGTCAACAAGGAACTAACCGAGCTGATGGGCGGAAGCCAAGCGAAGCTGGCCAAGTCGAACAAGCCACCGACCGTCATTATGATGGCGGGTCTACAAGGGGCTGGTAAGACAACCACTTCGGGTAAGCTAGCTAAGCTGTTACAGAAGGGCAATCATCGTCCGCTCCTGGTTGCGGGAGATATTTACCGGCCTGCTGCTATCAAGCAGCTGCAAGTGCTGGGAGAACAGATTAAGGTTCCGGTATTCTCGCTGGGTGATCAGACTAGTCCGGTAGAAATTGCCAGACAAGCCGTACAACATGCGAAGGATAACGGACTGGATTATGTTATTATCGATACTGCAGGCCGTCTGCATATTGATGAAGAACTAATGGAAGAACTCAAGCAGATTCACAATGTTGTAAATCCTGATGAAGTACTTCTTGTAGTAGATGCTATGACGGGTCAAGACGCCGTGAATGTAGCCGAGAGCTTTAATAAGCAGCTTGAGCTTACAGGGGTCGTATTGACGAAACTCGACGGCGACAGCCGTGGTGGTGCTGCACTGTCAGTAAAAGCTGTTACCGGTTGCCCGATCAAATTCGCCGCTTTAGGGGAGAAGATCGACGCGCTGGAGCCGTTCCATCCGGAACGTATGGCTTCGCGGATTCTGGGTATGGGCGACATGCTGTCGCTGATTGAGAAAGCCCAGGCGAATATTGATACTGACAAGGCTAAAGAAATGGAACGTAAGATGCGTAATGCAGAGTTTACGTTCGATGATTTTCTTGAGCAAATGGATCAGGTGAAGAAGCTAGGTCCTATCGATCAAATTCTTGATATGCTCCCGGGTATGAACAAAGCCAAGGGCATTAAAGATTTAAAGGTCGACGATAAGCAAATGGGACGCGTTGAAGCCATAGTTCATTCTATGACTAAGGCGGAGAAGCAACAGCCTGAGATCATTAACCATAACCGCCGCAAGCGTATTGCAACCGGCAGCGGAACCTCAGTCGCTGAGGTCAACCGCCTCATCAAACAATTTGATGAGATGCGTAAGATGATGAAGCAATTCTCCGGCATGATGGGCGGAGGCGGCAAAGCCTCCAAGAAAAATGCCATGAAGCAGCTTAAAGGTCTTGGTGGTGGAAAAGGGCTGAAATTCCCTTTTAAATGATCTTGAATGTCTGTCCAACTAATGTTGGAAACTATTATAAGGAGGTGATTTTTCGTGGCAGTACGTATTCGTCTAAAAAGAATGGGAGCGCATAAAGCGCCTTTCTATCGTGTAGTGGTTTCCGATTCCCGGTCCCCTCGTGACGGTCGTTTTATCGAGGAAATCGGTTATTATAATCCGATTGAACAACCGGCAGTAGTTAAGATCGATGAGGAAAAAGCTCTTAAATGGCTTCAAACAGGTGCGCAAGCATCTGATACCGTCCGCAACTTGCTTTCCAAAGCAGGCGTGATGAAGAAGTTTCATGAGCTTAAGCAACAGAAATAATGACTGATTGCGAGGGTCCTCTATGGAAGAATTAGTTGGAGTAATTGCTAAGGCTTTAGTGGATCATCCAGAAGATGTGACGGTACGGGCTGTGGAGAAAGAACACTTGATTGTCTATGAGCTGTCCGTACATCCAGATGATGTAGGAAAGGTCATCGGCAAGCAAGGCAGGATCGCCAAGGCGCTCCGTACAGTAGTCACATCTGCAGCAGTCAAGAGCGATAAACGCGTAACTGTAGATATTTTATCTTAAATAATGCGTACAATGAGGGGCTAGGGATAGTATATCCCGGCTCCTTTTTGTTCAAATATATAGATGAAGCTTGTAGAGGAGAGGGTTATATGACGGAAGAATTAACCGTAGGCCGGCTTGTGAATACACATGGAATTCGCGGGGAGATTAAAGTATTATCCCATACCGATTTTCCTGAGGTTCGTTTCGCTAAAGACAAGAAGCTGTTCGTCATTCCTGCGGATGGCAGTGCAAAATTCGAAGTGACTGTAGAATCCGCTCGAGAGCATAAGGGTATGTTTATCGTTAAGCTTAAGGGATATACCAATATTAACGAAGTGGAAAAGTATAAGGGAAGTTTGCTTAAGGTGCCAAGTAATGATCTGGTTGATCTGCCAGAGAACGAATATTACTTCCACCAAATCGTTGGCTGTGAAGTTTATACGGATGATGCTGGAAGTGAACCGCTTGGCACAATTACGGAAATTTTACAGCCAGGTGCAAATGACGTTTGGGTTGTTAAGCCTGCTAAAGGTCAAGACATCCTTATCCCTGTAATTAACGATGTAGTGCTGAACGTCGACATTGAGGCCAAACGAATTACTGTTCACTTGATGGAAGGACTATTGCCATGATCAGAATTGATGTGCTAACGCTCTTTCCGGAGATGTGCGAAGGCGTATTTAGCACAAGTATTCTTGGTAAGGCACGCGAAAAAGGGATTGTATCTTTGAATGCTGTGAACTTTCGTGATTTCTCAGGCAATAAGCACAACAGTGTGGATGATACACCGTATGGCGGGGGCGGGGGCATGGTACTGAAGCCTGACCCGATCTTTGCAGCGGTAGAACATGTATTGGGGATCGAGGCTAGTCCTTTGGAGAATGGTTCTGAATCTGCAGTCCCGACGCCTTCCTCTGTGAAGCCGCGTATCATTCTTATGTGCCCGCAAGGAAAGACGTATAATCAGAAGATTGCTGAGGAACTGGCACAAGAGCAGCATCTAATCTTTATATGTGGTCATTATGAGGGCTACGATGAGCGGATACGGGAGCATCTGGTTACAGATGAACTGTCGATTGGCGATTACGTGTTAACGGGTGGAGAACTACCAGCACTGACGGTTATTGATTCAGTAGTTCGGCTACAGCCAGGAGCGCTTGGAAATGAAACCTCTGCGATCACGGATTCGTTCAGTACAGGGCTGTTGGAATATCCTCACTACACTCGACCCGCTGAGTTTCGCGGCTGGAAGGTACCAGATATGTTGCTGAGTGGCCATCACGCCAACATCGAAGTATGGCGGAGAGAGCAAGCGTTACAGCGTACACTTGAACGTAGACCTGATTTGCTCGAAAGTGCAGAACTAACGTTGAAAGACAAGAAAACACTGGAACGTCTGAAAAATGAAATCAAGCCGGAGTAAAATTTTAATAAAACAGGCATATTTTACGTCTTTTTAACGTATCTTACGTTAAGGAGGCGTTTTTGTTATGTTTACTTAAATATAAGAAGGGTTATAATCTCGTATTTTTTTTGCGTAATTTCCAAAACAAATGAGCATAGGTGCGTTGAACTCTTCTATTTGGGGTAATAGATAGAGGTGGCGTAATACTATATGCAGCTTATGATGCAGCAAGCTTAACTATTGAAAGGAATGAACTGAAGTGACTACGAAGACGCGTGAAGAATTCAAGCCTAGCGTGGACACGATCCACAAAGATGCGGAGCCGCTCCGCACTGTGAATGATATTATCGATTATTATACAAATCGCAAATCGTAATTCCCATTCGCCCTTTAAAGCTTGAACATATAAGATTAATAATTAAGTCGAAATAAGCAAGTCAAATAAAACCATTAGAGTATAGCGAACGAAAGTTCACTACATCTAATGGTTTTATTGTTCCTACTAAGAGAGGTCAAACCCTGTGACTCTGACCAGAATGTAAACACCCCCTCTTCAAGGAGATTAAAAACTCTTTGGAAAGGGGGGGTTTGGTTAACTATAAAAATTCGTGGAGGCGCATTCTACTCTTTGCGAAAGAGGCGATATACTCCTGTAAGTAGAGCGTAAAGCGCAAAACATACGAGAACAGTAACTGCCCATGCATAGTTGCGAACGGTATAGGTAAGCGATGATAAAATAATAAAGATGGTAATACGCAGTACGCCTTCCTTAATAAACTGTTTACGTGCTACATTCATTCGATTGGCCTCCTTGAATGGATAGGATGGTACGGATAACAAGCCGGAAATATGTCTTTCCTTATATATAACCTTTGGGAATACAAAAAATGCAGGGAACGGAAAGTAAATATCGACCCAAACAAATGACCTATGTAACTTAGCCGTTACCGACCTGTACTCCTCACCATAGAGTATATCATTACGAATGAGGAGGAGTACACTAGTGGAGGCTTATTATAATTGCTTACGTTGTAAGAATAGAAGGGTACGCATCCTGACTACTGATGGCAGACAGCATGAAGGTGTGATTACAGATGTGGACAGATATAATGTTTACTTAAGAACAGGATCCAATGGACCTGTGCAGACTTCTGCATTTTTTGGTTACCCTTATGCTGCTGACAATATTTTAACTCTCAGCTTGTTCACGCTGTTGGCTATTGCATTAATCTGATACGATGATGTAAAAACAGACCGTCCGCTAATCCGGACGGTCTGTTTTTAGTGGTTGGTTACTCTACTGTAATTGCACCTATATCTGAGCTTAAGGACAACAAAGGACCTCCTCCGTTAACATCGCGTTTGCCACCCTCAACCCCCGTGATCTGGCCTAGATCACTTTTAGCCACCAAGCTACATTTCACGCCATCGGCTAGAACAGCATTGAGGCTACCTACATTTGTTGTCGCTTTAAGACGGCTATCACTCTTCATTCCGGCTATATCCATACGTATGCTTCCTGTATTAGACTCTAGAGTGGACTTACCGGTGATGTTAGCTCCTTCGATATCAATAGCTCCAACGTTGCTGACGATGCGGTAATTTCCGTCCAGATTGCGGAGACGAATTTGCCCGACATTATTGGTGATTTGATATTCATCCATACGGGTGGGGATCTCAATGGTATAGTTAATGCTAAAATCTGAATAACCGTATTTGTCTTGAGCCCAAGTCCATAAATCCTTCTTCGGATTTGATTTGGAATTTGTAGATACCTTCAGAGTATCGCCACTAACGTCTATTGAAATCTCAGCGTCATCCAAAATTTTCTGGCGGTCAGCTTTATGAGCGGAGCCGTTATGGGCTAAGATTGTCGCACTCACATTAATTTGATCACCCGTAGTTGATGTAACCTCTATTTCTCCCACTGCATTGTTCATGCTAAGCACTGAAGCAGAGCCGATCTCTTTAGATAAGGATAGTTCTTTGCTAATGCTGTTTGCTTTAACTTCGTCGGCCACCTTGGTAGCTGTATCCTGAACGGCTTGCTCCACGCTTGCAGCGGCTTTACCCAGCTCTTGCTTCACAGCCTCACCAATATTTTGCTGCACATCTTCAGTAATATTCTTTCCTAGTTCATTATTAGCGGATTGCCTACCCGGTAACTCTGTGCATCCTGCCAGAAGTACGATGGACAAGACGGCTACAGCTGCCATTACGCTAGTTGTATTACTCTTTTTCATTGAATAAAATCCTCCTTATTTTTGGGTATATGTGTTCTTCCCTAAGCGCTACGTTATGTACGTACTTCTGTAAGTATAGCCTATGGGGATTTATTGTAAAAACGGCTGTAGGCGGGTTAATATACTGGACCAAAGACTAGGTATTTAAAAAGTGTTCACTACACTTCAAATTTCAATTGTGCTAAAATGAAATATAGATCTTACGCTCACATTAAAATGAGTAAGGTACATATAAAAAGAGCGAAGATGCGCTCATATATAATCTTCAGCAGCTACTGAAAAGCGCTTTTTATAGTGAGATGTGCTAAGGATAGTTTGCGAATACGATATAGACCGTTGCCTTACTTGCATCACAGGGCGGTCTTTTTATTTTCTTACCTCAATTAAATCATGAAGAGCGGAGGGAGCCAGATGCAATATGTAGTTATTTTGCTTGTCTTGCTAGCGCTGGGTGTTGGGTATTATATCGTTCAGAAAAAGAAAACACGCAGCTCAAGCAATCCTTTGCGCACCACTAGCAGTAATGTGATCTCAATGGACAGTCATCGCAAAGCCAAACAGAGTCCAGGAGAGCAGCCTTGCTCTTCTTGCAAGAAGAAGAATGGAAAGTTGATCTTCTATGCTCAAGACAATGGAACCGTGGTCGGCTTGTGTAAAGACTGCCAGTCTAAGGCAAAAAAAAGAGATATGTTACCGTTATAAAATAGAAAAATAAGTTGTATTAGCCCGTCCTTTATGATATTATTAACTCTGTTGTGTGGAATACGGTGGTCCGCTGCGGATAATGAGGGAGAGCTCAGATCTCTCCGGAAGAGGCAAGAACACCTGTACGGAAGGAGGAAGTCCTTAATGAATATCCTACAAGCTATTACGCAAGAGCAACTTCGTAAAGATATCCCTAGTTTTCGTCCGGGTGACACTTTGAAGGTGCATGTAAAAGTTATCGAGGGAACTCGTGAGCGTATCCAGTTGTTCGAAGGCGTTGTAATCAAACGTCGTGGCGGTGGAATCAGTGAGACTTTTACGGTTCGTAAAATTTCTTACGGTGTTGGTGTGGAAAGAACATTCCCAATCAACTCGCCTAAACTCGAAAAAATCGAAGTGGCTCGTCGTGGTAAAGTGCGTCGTGCTAAGCTTTATTACCTTCGTGAACTACGTGGTAAAGCAGCGAGAATTAAAGAAATTCGTCGCTAGAATAGTGACAGAGGAGAGGGGCTTGAGTTCAAGCCCCTTTCGCTTTATTTTTTTTTGAAAATATAAGAAAAGCATAAGTTTTACGTTATACATTATTCTTAAATTTCTCGCATAAACGCTTACCGTCCTTAAAAGGACGCTGAGGGCGTTTTAGCTTGGTATACAATGCGTGTGACATATACGCTTGGGGATAAGCTTCTCCGAAAAGGCCTCCTGAAGGAGTATCTGTGGAGGGGTTTTTGGCAGGAGTTTTTTTGTGTTGTATAGTAAGAGTAGTATTAAGAGAGGACGGTGAACTATGCAGCAGGAACAAAGCGAAACTTTGGAATCAAGCGAGCAGAACCCACGTAAACAGAAAAATGAAGTGCTGGAATGGGTCAAGGCCATTGCGATTGCTTTAGTTCTGGTTATACTGATTCGCTGGCTTTTATTCAAGCCTTTTATTGTAGATGGACCTTCCATGCAGCCTAATTTCCATACGGGAGAACGTGTTATCGTTAATGAAATTTTATACGATATAAGATCACCGCAGCGGGGTGAGGTTATTGTATTCCACGTGCCATCTGAAGGCAGAGATTTTATTAAACGTGTAATTGGTGTGGCTGGAGATACTGTGAAAGTAGAAGGAGATGTAGTTACAGTTAACGGTGAGGTTGTTAACGAGACTTACATCCAAGGCGCTATTGATGCTGCGCATAGTAACAACGCTCTGTATAATAATAAAGATTTCCCAAATGAAAAATTCACGGATGGTACTGTACCAGAAGGACATATTTTCGTTATGGGGGATAATCGCTCGGATAGTACAGACAGCCGGATGATTGGCTATGTGCCGCTGGGTGATATTGTGGGTCGTGCAGATTTAATCTTCTGGCCGATAAAAGATATTACACTGATTAACCATTAAGTTGACAGAAGTCAAAGGAGGTGACGGCAATGGCCATTCATTGGTTTCCTGGTCATATGACGAAGGCTAGGCGGCAAATCGAGGATAAGCTGAAGCTGATTGATGTTGTTATAGAGTTGCTCGATTCCCGTCTGCCGCTTTCCAGCCGCAATCCGATGATTGACGATATTTTGCGGGACAAGCCGAGATTAATTATTTTGAACAAAGCGGATCTGGCGGATCCGGAAATTACTCGGAAGTGGCTGGCTTACTTTAAGGAACAAGGGCATGTTGCCCATCCTGTGGATGCATCTACTGGAACAGGCGTCAAGGAGATTCCGGAGCAGGTCAAGCTGCTGCTGAAGGAAAAAATTGATCGGCAGATCGCAAGAGGAATGAACCCACGAGCTATGCGCGCATTGATCGTCGGTATTCCTAACGTCGGTAAATCAACGCTGATTAATCGAATGGCTGGTAAGAGTATCGCTGCTACGGGTGACCGCCCGGGGGTTACTAAGGGCCAGCAGTGGATTAAAACAGGAGGTAATCTGGAGCTTCTGGATACTCCTGGTATCTTATGGCCGAAGTTTGAGGATCAAGACGTGGGTTACCGCTTGGCAGTGACGGGTGCGATCAAAGAAGAAATCCTGAACATTGAGGACATTGCTTTTTATGCAGTGAAGTATTTGGTGAAGGATTATGGTTCCAGATTTCAAGAACGCTTTGGTATTGAGAAGCTTCCTGAGGATCTTGAGAACCCTGATGAGATCGTCGCAGTTATGGAAGCCGTGGGCCGCAAACGCGGTTGTCTGATTAGCGGTGGACGTGTTGATCTGGAAAAAGCTTCACGTGCTTTGCTGCATGAGCTGCGGGCAGGTAAGCTTGGTCGTTTTACGCTGGAAACACCTTAAAGGCGTTTAAATGAATGGGTATGGAAGAGCCATCCGGAATTTTTCGGGGGCTCTTTTTTTTGCCGATTTGGATCAAATTGGAGTGGTTATTTGTACATGACCATGTGAGCTTTACTATGGTAAGCTGACTTATGTAGTTTATAGAATAAATTATAATTGGCGGTGACAGATTCGTGAGTACGATAGATATGTTGAGCTATGAAAAAGAGGGCTGGGAACAGTCTTATCGCCGTATAGCCGGCGTAGATGAAGTAGGCAGAGGTTGTTTGTTTGGGGATGTTGTTGCAGCAGCGGTGATTTTGCCGGAAGGGCTTATTATTGATGGCGTCAACGACTCTAAGAAGCTTACAGCGAAAAAAAGAGATGCCTTATTCGAGATTATTATGGAGCAGGCGATAGCTATTGGTGTAGGTTATGTGGATTCCCGCATGATTGATGAAATTAATATTAAGCAGGCTTCTCGTCTGGCGATGAAAAAAGCGGTAGAAGGTCTTAGTCATACCCCGGACTATATGTTAATCGATGCTGAAAAAGTAGATCTTCCGTTGCCGCAGCAGGCGATCATAAAAGGGGATGCTAACAGCCAGTCCATTGCGGCAGCTTCGATTATAGCTAAAGTAACAAGAGATAGACTGTGTGAAGGGGTGTGGGAGGAATTATACCCTGATTATGGGATTGCGATACATAAAGGTTATGCGACCAAGCTTCACAGGGAACAAATTACGGCGTTAGGTCCGACACCTATGCATCGGCGCAGCTTTATGGGGAAGATTCTTGCTGAACAGCAAACCCTTTTTTAAAATATCAGAATATAAAAGACGCCAAAGGCGCTTAAGCTTGGATAAATTCACCGCTCAAAAAAGTCGGATTAATACCGATATAGTAAGAAGAGAGAAAATGGAGGGAGGAGAAACGGTATGAATATCGGAACATTGATCCGCGGATTGCTCGGGGATAATAAACCGGGAGCGGCCAAGTCTTTGGAATTAAAAGAAGGGCAAGTTGTACGTGGTGTTGTTTTGTCTGTATCGGATTCGGGAAAAGAAGCCGTTGTGCAGATTCAAGGTACACCTGTTCGTGCGGAGTTGGAAACACCACTACTGCCAGGAGAGACCCTGAACTTGCAGGTTGGAGCACCCGGAGAAGGCGGATTGCCCGTATTGAAGCCGGTCTCCCTCGGCGAAACGGTGTTAGCTACCCCGCAAAACATGGGCGAGGCGTTGGAATCGCTTGGGCTTACTGACTCCAAAGCGGGTCGGGAAATTGTGTTGGCGATGCAGTCGGGTGGTATTCCGCTTACCAAAGAGACAGCGGCGATTCTGGATGCTGTAATGAGTGCGAAACCTGCGGGCGTGCCGACCTCAGAGTGGCTTGATGCAGCTGTCATTTCTGTAAAGCGGGGCCTGCCGGTTACCCCTGAAAGTGTGAAAGGATTGCAGCAGGCGGTTTTTGGTCCGCAGCTTCATCAGCTTTTGTCAGCGCTCGAAGAACAGATTACGATTTGGGCAGGTCAAGTCGCCGGTGAAGAAACAACAACAGCTGAAGCTAAAGCTGAAATGGGTACCCAAACCGGAAAGCTGAATGCTCCTGTAACGACAGGTACAGGCGCTGTGATTAACGGGGAAGCGGTATCAGCAGGTGATGCTGATGCGGAAATGGACCAGGTGGCGGTTAAAGGGACTGGACAACCTGTAAGTAAACCTGCTGAAGGTAGCACTGGTGTTACTACTACAAGCGGAAGTGCTGCTGCTACAGGAGGGGCAATGGGAGCCGGAGTTATTTCTGACGAACCTGCAATTCCTTTGAATTCAGTGAAATCAGAAATATCGGGAAGTGCAGCAACGAGTACAGCTGAAGCTCCTGAGAATGAAACCGGTATTGTAACTGCCAAGCCACTGGTGCCCGAAGAGGCTGGTGAGGTTGTTCAGCTCTCGAAGAGTGGAAATACTGGTGAACCTTTGGCTGGGAAGACAACTTCTACGATTGCTGCCGGGACTCAGAGTAGTGCCGCTAACACGCAAGGGGACGGGATTGTAAACAATCAAAATAGTTCTAATGGGAGCGAAACTCATGGCAATGAAATGAGTCTAAATAAAGATAGAGCGCAGGGCAGTGTCAGTGGCGCGAATACAAGCGCCACTGGATCAGCTGGTGCAGATAGCCAAGCTGCTGCGGCAAACCAAGCTGGTGCAGCAAGCCAAGCTGCTGCGCCTAGCGGGGCTGCCCTGCTCGCGAAGCTGCAGGGCGTGCTCACCGAGCTGCGCGGCAGCATGCCGCAGCTCGCGAACGTCCCGCCCGCTGACGCGGCGGGACAAGATCCTGCCCCCGCGCCGGCAGCGCCGCGCGGGGAGACCACGGCTGCTGCGGCTTCGCCGGTGCAGCCAGACACCGCCCCACCCGCGGATGCGGAGTCGTGGGTGGGGCGGGTGTTGAAGCTGCTCGGTGCGGAGCACGAGCAGCAGGCCGTGCGCGGCGGCGCTTTGCCGGCCGCGGAGACGGCGCGAGCGGCAGCGGGGACAGCTGCAGCCGCGCTAGGCAGTGTCGGCGGGGAGCAAGCTGCCGACACGTTGAAGGGCGTGCTGCTGCAGCTTATGAGCAGCAGCGAGGTGCCGCCCGCGGTAAAAGATGCCGCGAGCGGGCTAGTGCAGCAGCTGACAGGCCAACAGCTGCTGCTGAATACAGACCGGACTGCTCCCTTCGCGCAGGTTACACTGTTCTTGCCGCTGCAAGGTCCAGATGGGCAGGAAACTGCATCGGTTCATATCCAGTCCAGGCGGGGCCGCAAAGGGGAGTTGGATGCAGCTAACTGTCGATTATGGTTCGATTTGGACATGAAGCAGCTAGGGCAGACATTGGTAGACGTGCAGGTTGTAGATCGAATCGTTAGTCTTAAGCTTCATAATGATCATCCGTGGGTGCTTGAGCTGCTGGAGACGCGGCGTGATGATATAAAAACTGCAGTAGAATCCATCGGTTATCAATTATCAGGTTTAAGAACCGAACCCTTGCCAGAATTGAATTTACCTAAAGAGCTTGCTGGTTCCAATACTAATAAGTTTGTTGATTATGTTCCTGAGGCTTACAAAGGAGTGGATTACCGTATATGAATGAGCCTGTACAGCCAATTTCACAAGGGCTCAAAAAAGCGGTCGCTCTCAAATATAGTCCCGGACAAAACGAGGCTCCTGTCGTAGTAGCCAAGGGACAAGGCGCGATAGCAGACCTTATTCTGCAAAAGGCTAAGGAGAGCGGGGTTGCTGTTCAGGAAGATGCAGCCCTCGTGGAGGTTCTTTCAAAGCTTGATCTGGACCAACAGATTCCGTCTGAGCTCTATCAGCTGGTGGCGGAAATCCTCAGCTTTGTGTATCAAAGCGATCGTTCTGCTGGTGAACGGGGACAAGAATGAAAGAGCCATATGTAAGAAAACACTATAACCGCAAAGAGAAAGGAACTGCTGCAGAGAACGGAGCTGTGCAGTACCTATCTTCTAGTGGATATATGATATTGGAACGGAATTGGCGTTGTCGTACTGGAGAGCTTGATATCATTGCGGAGCGTGAAGACTGTATTGTTGTTGTCGAAGTTCGTAGCCGCAGTGGAGAGCTGCTTCAGGGAACTCCAGAAGAATCGGTGAATGCTCGCAAAATAAACCAGGTTCGGAATACAACACAGGTTTATTTGCATATGAAGGGTTATGAGGAACGGCGGGTTTCTTTTGATGTAATTAGCGTCTTGTTAAATGACGATCTTAGCCTAGCTTCACTTAGTCATATTCGCGAGGCGTTTTAAGAGTAACTCACTTTTCTCATGCGATTCTTTATGAATTTACTGCTGTTCTGATAAAAAAGTCTTTACATACCTTCCGCACTGTGGGTCATTTCTCAAAAGAAATGGGTAAACATTAGGAGTAACTTTTTAATGTCATCATGAGGAGGGCTGTCTAGTGAAGAATAAACCTTCTGAAATGCAGGTTAGTTTTACATGCCAATATTGCCAGCAGAAGATTGAAGTGAAATTTAAAGCAGAGCCAATATCTGTCGTCTGTTGCGATAATTGCAATAAGACCTTCACGGTAATGCGGCCCACTATAGCGGAGGAAATATTAATAGATTGGGAAAATGAAGCGTTATTTCAAAAAATCCGGGCTGAAAAGTCGCAAAACAGCAATAGCAGTCTCTTAGCGCTTGTAATTAGAGTTATTGAACTGCTTACATGGCGTGACAAAGGCAATGGACAGGTGGAAGCGATCAAGGAGATGCGTGGCTGGCTTATTGACAATGAGGAGGCACCTCCTTTAGCTGAACTGATTCAGAGTGATGTTAATAAACGTTCGAGTAAGCGGCGCGACTGGGAAAAGTAACATTAACAATAAAGAGGTATTCCGTCATCGCCTCATGACATAGAATGATACGTATAATTTCATGAGAAATTAGGCGGAAAAGTCCTCGGGGCTCCGAATTTCCTAGGGTTTATGGGTAGTCGGAGCTTTTTTCATACATACTGTCATTAGAATAGGACTAAAAGGAGGGTGCACATGGCTAAGGTTTTTTTTACATCAGATCATCATTTTGGGCATAAGTTGATCATTGATTTTGAATCCAGACCCTTCAACGATGTAGAGCAAATGAATGAAGTTATGATTGAAAATTGGAATTCGGTAGTGAATCCGGACGATAAAGTATTTCATTTGGGAGACTTTTCTTTTCTGAATAAGGAGGCAACTCGTGCAATTGTGGCCAGGCTACATGGATACAAAATCCTGATACTTGGCAATCACGATCGCGGCCGCAGCCGAAGCTGGTGGCTTGAGGCAGGTTTTGATGAGGTTAGTGAATATCCTTTGATTTATAAGGATTTCTTTTTCCTCTCACATGAGCCTATGTACATGAATAAACATATGCCTTACGTAAATGTGCACGGTCATATTCATGGGCAAAAATATGAGGGAAACAATCATTTTAACATTTGTGTAGAGCATTGGAACTATAAACCGTTGACTTTTGAGCAGATTAGGGACTCGGTCGTAGTTAAAGAAGGAGATTGATGTAGGTCTTTAGAGATGCGCTTTCGCTTTTATGTAAAACTTGAATTTCTTATTCTAAAGATAAATTGCTCACAGATTGCGTTAGGACACAACTTCTATAATGTACTTAACAGCTAATATATATTTGGAAAATAAGGAAGCACCTTTTTTCTTGAAGCTATGACACCCCAAATTAGGGTGTATTTCAGGAGATGAGGTGTTTTTATTATGTATGGGAAAATGTTTAGCGCGTGTCTGTATGGGATTGAAGGGGTAATGATTGGTGTGGAAATCGATCTTGCAAATGGATTGCCGCAGACGAATATCATTGGCTTACCAGATTCAGCAATTCGCGAGGCTGTTGAACGAGTTAGGGCTGCCGTTAAAAATTGCGGTTACCGCTATCCACAGCAGCGTATTACGATCAATCTTGCCCCAGCTGACCTGCGTAAAGAAGGTTCCGCTTTTGATCTAGCGATTGCTTTAGGCATACTGATAACTAGTGGCCAGTTGATTATGCCTTCAGCTCAAGAGATGCTTTTAATTGGAGAGCTTGCGCTCGACGGCAGTCTGCGTCCGGTATCGGGTGTGCTGCCGATGGTTGAAGCAGCGCGTAAAAGCGGGTTTAAAGCCGTTCTGCTCCCGCAGGGCAATGCGGCAGAAGCCGCTTTAATTAGTGGCATGAATGTTTATACCCTCAACCATTTGCAAGCGTTAGTGAATGCTGCTGAACCTGTGGCCAGCTTTGGTCCGATTATAGATAAGCTAGTTCCTATAGAAGAATCTGAAGGATCACCACTTCCTTTTCCTGTATCCGTGAGTATGGGGGCGGGGGCAAAAGAACAACCTCCGGTGCTTGTTCTTTCTGTAGAGCATCTCAAATATAACCCTATATATTCTGATTCTGAGGCTGCTTCTTCCGAAGCTAATGAGATCATGGATGATTACAGTGATGTGCTTGGACAGCAACATGTGAAAAGAGCATTAACTATCGCGGCTGCAGGAATGCATAATATTATGCTCATCGGTCCACCTGGCACAGGCAAAACGATGCTGATCAAACGCCTTCCCAGTATCCTTCCGCAATTGTCGGACAGTGAGGCGCTGGAGGTAACCAAAATTTTTAGTGCGGCTGGAAATTTGAAGGATGCACACAACGGTTTGCTGCGAAGTCGTCCATTTCGTTCTCCACACCACACGATATCTTCTGCCGGATTAATTGGAGGGGGCGGTATTCCCAAGCCAGGTGAGGTAAGTCTTGCACATCGAGGTATTCTGTTTCTGGATGAATTGCCAGAATTCTCCCGGAATGTACTTGAAGTGCTGCGACAGCCCCTCGAAGATGGGGTGGTTACTATAAGTCGTGCCCGAGCTTCCTTTACTTTTCCTGCCAAATTCATGCTCGCTGCATCGATGAATCCGTGCAGCTGCGGCTTTTTTGGAAGCGGTATCTCCCAGCAAAATTGTACCTGTAGTCCTGCCAGGATTGCCCAATATCGGGCAAAAATATCTGGTCCTTTATTGGATCGGATCGACTTACAGGTTGATGTTCCCCGCCCGAAGGAATGGGATCGGCAGGGGCATGTTTTATCGTCAGCAGATATGCGTGCGGAGGTGTTGGCTGCTCAGGCCATCCAAGCTAAACGTTACAAACGACTGGCGATTTCATGGAACAGTGAACTTTCCGGTGCTTCCCTTCGGAAATATGCGAGCCTAAACCGAGAGAGTGCTCAAATGCTGTATGACATTTTGGAGAATTTAGGTCTAAGCATGCGAGCGCATGATCGGATTATTAAGCTATCCCGTACCATAGCTGATCTAGAGGGTGCACAGGATATTTCTTCTGCACATCTCGCGGAAGCTGTGCAATACCGTAATCTGGATCGGCAGGTAATAGCGGAGGAATAAAGATAAAAGAGCAGCGATTCCCGTTATGGGAGAATCGCTGCTCTATATTATGGACCGTTAGTTACGAACACCGCCGAATCATTATTATCCTCTGATGTTTACGGAACGGACCTAGAGGACGTTATTTGCAAGTTTTTAGCCCTTGGAGCGTAGGTTCGGACTCTGGAGACGCTATTCCTTCGGAAGAAGGTTATATTGGGTGATTTTCATTCCAATAGCTTCCATGAGGTCCGATAGCATTCCAAATATGGGATTAAGTTGCGTTTAAGATCAACTGTGTCCGTTAGCTACTTCGAATGCGAAATGCCACGTATTCAAACGAAGGTTAGATCGTTTAGTGAATTTCACATACATTTTTCTCTATAATTTCTTACAGTACATTCAATTCTACTTCGATATTGCCACGAGTAGCACGGGAGTAAGGACATGCGCCATGGGCAGCTTCTACCAAAGATGTTGCGGTTTCTCTGTCAACGCCTTTAACCAGCACGTCAAGCTTAACCGCAATGCCGAACCCGCCATCTTCAACTTTACCAAAGCTAACAGTAGCCGTAACTTCGCTGCCTTCAATCTTCACTTTGCCAAGTCGAGCAACCATGTTTAGGGCACTGTCAAAACAAGCGGAGTAGCCAGCTGCGAATAATTGTTCAGGATTAGTACCTTCACCACCGGCGCCACCCATTTCGCGTGGTGTACTGATCGTAAGGTTGAGTTTAGGACTTTCTGATTCTATATAACCGTTTCTTCCCCCAACCGCTTTAACTGTGGTTTCATACATCTTTTGTTGAATTGTCATCATAATAAATCTCTCCTATTCATTAATTAGTTTGTGTACAATCTAATTTATCACAATTAATATAAAAGTCAAATTAATTTTTTGCTATTATTATGATGTGTGAGTGAATTATGATAAAATAAAGAGATAAGGCGGGTGAATAAATATGAAAATGAGTGAAGAAGATATGCAGAAAATGACTACAACCCCAGAGCTGCTGATCGAAAATCAGCTCTGTTTTACCATTTATGCTTGCTCGCGTGAGATTACAAAGCTGTACCAACCGTATTTGGATAAGATCGGTTTAACTTACTCCCAATACTTAGTAATGCTTGTGTTATGGGAACGGCAGCAATGTACAGTGAAAGAGATTGGTGAGGCGTTATTTTTGGATTCAGGAACGCTGACTCCGCTATTGAAACGCTTGCAAGCTGCAGGCCTAATTATACGTGAACGCTCGATGCAGGATGAGCGAAAAGTATTAATCTCACTAACGAAACAAGGCTGGGCACTCCAAAGTGATGCCGTGTGTATTCCCGGCAAAATGATGGAAGAAACGACACTGACTAATAATGAATCCATAGAGCTACTTGATCAGTTTAAAGACTTACTGAATCGTGTTCACGAAGCTAATATTCAAGATAGTAAAAAGTAAGCGTAGTAAGGAGTCAATGCGATCGTTCGCATTTCGGCATGAAATCAAGCGAAAAAATGTGTACAAATCATGAATATATTTAAGGTAAGCGTTTTAAAAACATGTTACACTATTCTGGGTTCCTTTGTATGGCATATAGGTAAATATAAGCTTAGTCTTATAGATTTACACAATGTCTCTTGCAGAAATAGTGCCATTCTTTTTACGAGTGGTAGATCAGTTTCTGCTGGTTCCGGAATAGTGCTGCATGTATAACATCAGCCTATCCCTAACCCCGCGGCAATCAAAACGGAAAGCGAGATGACGACAGGCTGCCTGTTTAGTCACCACGCTACTTTAGGAGGCTACCGCTATGAATATCCACGAGTATCAGGGAAAAGAAGTGCTTAAGAAGTACGGTGTAGCCGTACCGAATGGAAAAGTAGCTTATACAGTGGAGGAAGCGGTAGAAGCCGCAGAGTCACTGAGCACACCAGTTGTTGTAGTTAAAGCTCAGATTCACGCAGGTGGACGCGGTAAAGCTGGAGGAGTAAAGGTTGCTAAGAATATCGATGAGGTGCGTAGTTACGCAACTGAGATTCTTGGAAAGACTCTAGTAACTCACCAGACTGGACCGGAGGGTAAGGTAGTAAAAAGACTGCTCATTGAAGAGGGTTGTCAAATTGTTAAGGAGTATTACATTGGTATCGTAGTTGACAGAGGAACTGGCCGAGTGGTCATGATGGCTTCTGAAGAAGGCGGTACTGAGATTGAAGAAGTAGCTGCAACACATCCGGAGAAAATTTTTAAAGAGATCATTGATCCGGCAGTGGGTTTGCAGACTTTCCAGGCGCGCAAGCTGGCTTACAGCATCTCTATTCCCAATGAGCTGGTAGGCAAAACTGTGAAATTCATGCAAGCGCTATATTTAGCTTTCGTGGATAAAGATTGCTCTATTGCCGAAATTAACCCATTGGTAGTGACTGCGGATGGGAATGTGATGGCACTGGATGCCAAACTGAATTTTGATTCCAATGCCTTGTTCCGTCATAAGGATATTCTAGAGCTGCGGGATTTGGATGAAGAGGATTTAAAGGAAATCGAAGCCTCGAAGTATGACCTTAGCTATATTGCGCTTGATGGCAATATTGGGTGCATGGTAAACGGTGCAGGTCTCGCGATGGCGACTATGGATATTATTAAGTATTATGGGGGCGAACCCGCCAACTTCCTGGATGTAGGGGGCGGTGCAACGACCGAGAAGGTAACAGAAGCCTTTAAAATCATTTTATCGGATGAAAAGGTGAACGGGATTTTTGTTAATATTTTCGGCGGTATTATGCGCTGTGATGTTATCGCTAACGGTGTTGTAGAAGCGGCTAGTCAACTGGGTTTGACCAAACCGCTGGTTGTGCGTCTTGAGGGAACAAATGTTGGATTAGGCAAGCAGATTTTGGCTGGATCGGGACTTAATATTGTTGCTGCTGATTCTATGGCGGACGGTGCCCGTAAGATTGTGTCTCTTGTGCAATAATGGCCTGATTTAGGAAGCCAGTTATCGTATTTGACAATATAAGTAGGGATGTGACTTAAGGCATGAGCATTCTTGTAGATAAAAATACGAAAGTTATCACGCAAGGAATTACAGGATCAACGGGTTTGTTCCATACTAAAGGTGCGCTGGATTATGGAACACAGATGGTTGGAGGGGTAACACCGGGTAAAGGTGGAACATCTGTCAATATCACGCTTGAAAATGGCAGTGAGGTTAGCCTTCCGGTATTCGATACTGTTGTAGCTGCTAAGGCGGCTACAGGCGCAACCGCTAGTGTAATCTATGTACCGCCAGCATTCGCAGCAGACTCCATAATGGAAGCCGTGGACGCAGAACTCGACTTGGTGATTTGTATTACCGAAGGGATTCCAGTGCTTGATATGGTAAAGGTGTCCCGTTATATGGAGGGGCGCTCTACTGTATTGATCGGACCCAACTGTCCGGGAGTTATCACTCCTGGGGAATGCAAAATAGGAATTATGCCGGGTTATATTCATATGCCAGGGTATGTAGGTGTTGTCTCGCGCAGCGGAACTCTAACCTATGAGGCTGTTCATCAGCTGACCACGCGTGGAATCGGGCAATCTTCAGCTGTAGGTATTGGCGGAGACCCTGTTAAAGGCTCGGAGTTTATTGATATTCTGAAGCTTTTTAATGAGGATCCGGGTACAAAGGCAGTCATCATGATTGGTGAAATTGGCGGAACCGCAGAGGAAGAAGCAGCAGAGTGGATTCGTGAGCATATGACTAAGCCGGTTGTAGGGTTTATTGGCGGTGCTACTGCCCCTCCTGGCAAACGTATGGGGCATGCGGGTGCTATTATTTCCGGAGGCAAAGGAACAGCGAGTGAGAAAATTGCCGTACTTGAATCGTGCGGAATCAAGGTCGCTCCTACACCTGCCGAAATGGGCTCAACGCTTGTGAGTGTGCTTGAAGAACGCGGTATTCTTAGCGCATTTACAACGCATTAATTATTTTATTTAATTGAAGGAATTCACTCTACGCGAGTGGGCTTCTTTCGTGTATAATTATTTCAGAGGTAAGCAACCTTTTGTTCCTATCCAAGGGATGAAAGGTTGCTTTTTTTGTTTTTTTAACATAGAAAAATATTGAATTACAAGATAATATTGCATTCATCAAATTCATGTTACAAAATAGGGAAGGCTAACCCTTCCATTAAAGGAGAGTAAGCTTATATGGAAGAAAAAGATCTGCTGTTTGGTTTTAATGAAGTGGAGGGGATTGGCTGGAAGAGTATCGACAAGATCCGCAGAGCCGGCTTAATGTCAGAACGAGCATTTTCCTGTAGTGCAAAAGATTGGGAAACGATCGGATTGAACAGAAAGCTGTCGAATTATCTTGCTTCCATATATACGTTAGAGTGGATCGCCAAAAGGCGCTTATTAATGGAAGAATGTGCAGTGAAGATGGTAACTGTGTTTGATGCGGCTTATCCTGTTTTGTTGAAGGAGACGACACAGCCACCGTGGATCCTTTATTATCGAGGTCGATTGGAACTGTTATCAACTCCTAGTGTGGCGATGGTTGGCACTCGTGTGCCAACAGCATATGGACGAAAGGTAGGGGAGATTCTCGCGGAGGAGCTTAGTGCAGCAGGTCTAACGGTGGTTAGCGGGCTTGCGAGGGGGATCGATAGCATTTGTCATGAAGCGGCGCTAAGAAGCGGTGGAGGGACGATAGCGGTAGTGGCAACAGGGTTGGACAAAGTCTATCCAACTGAGAATATTGAGCTGGAGCGGCGTATCTCTCAGGAAGGGCTTGTCATCACAGAGTATCCTCTTGGAACTAAAAGTCATCCTGGATTATTTCCACAGCGTAATCGGATCATAGCAGGTTTATCACGGGGGACAGTGGTCGTGGAGGCTGACAGTCGCAGTGGATCACTTATTACAGCCGATGCTGCCTTGGAAGCTGGAAGGGATGTCTTCGCAGTGCCTGGACCTATTACATCACCTAAAAGCAGAGGGGCGTTAGAGCTTATCAAACAGGGTGCAAAGCTGGTAACCAGTGGATTAGATATTATAGAAGAATATACTTCTTATTTGCCGACAAACGTAATAAAAACAGGGAATAATAGCACTACCGAACAGACAGCAGACGACTTTATGATTGAAAAGAAATTGACAAATGAGGAGTCTCACCTATACCATATACTGCATCAAGGCCCTTTTATATTGGACGATCTGCTTGTAAGAACAGGATGGGATTTTGGACATTTGCATTCAGTTCTGTTATCTTTAATCATAAAAAAAGCGGTAACACAATTACCAGGAGCTATTTATAAGGTAATTTAATATAGAGGTGCGAGTGTTAACGAGGAGGAAGAGTCTATGGCAGATGCATTAGTTATTGTCGAGTCGCCTGCAAAAGCGAAGACAATTGGCAAATATCTAGGTAGTAAATATATTGTAAAGGCATCAATGGGACATATTAGAGATCTACCGAAGAGTCAAATTGGTGTTGAGGTGGAGAATGATTTCAGTCCCAAATATATTACTATCCGCGGTAAAGGATCTATATTGAAGGAATTGAAAGACGCTAGTAAAAAAGTTAAAAAAGTTTATCTCGCAGCTGACCCCGACCGCGAAGGGGAAGCAATTGCTTGGCATTTGGCGCATGCGCTGGATTTAGATAATACACAAGAATGCAGAGTTGTTTTTAATGAGATCACCAAACAAGCGGTAAAAGATGCTTTTAAGACACCGCGTAAGATTAATATGGATCTCGTGAATGCACAGCAGGCTAGACGTATTCTGGATCGACTGGTAGGGTACAAGATTAGCCCTCTATTATGGAAGAAAGTCAAAAAAGGTTTATCTGCTGGACGTGTACAATCCGTTGCCGTGAAGATCATTATGGATCGTGAGAATGAAATCTCCGCTTTTGTACCCACCGAATATTGGAGCATAACAGCGAAGCTTGGAATCCGGGATTCCGTCTTTGAAGCTAAGTTTCATAAGCTGAATGGTGTGAAAAAAGAACTGAACCAGGAAAGTGATGTTCAGGAGGTTCTTGAAGCCATTAAGAACGCATCTTTTAAGGTGAGTGATGTGAAGGAGAAGGAAAGACAACGTCATCCTTCGGCTCCTTTTACCACCAGCTCCCTACAACAGGAAGCAGCTCGAAAGCTTGGATTCCGTGCCGCTAAGACAATGTCTGTTGCACAGCAGCTATACGAAGGTGTGGAACTCGGTAAAGAAGGTACCGTAGGTTTGATCACTTATATGCGTACAGACTCCACGCGTCTCTCTGTCACCGCTCAGGATGAAGCTAAAGAGCTTATAACAGCTAAGTATGGTGAGAAGTTCTTGCCAGAATCCCCACGGCAGTATTCTAAAAAGGCAGCTGGAGCACAGGAAGCGCATGAAGCGATTCGTCCTACCTCGGCATTACGCGAACCTGAAATGGTCAAAGAGTTCTTGAGCCGTGATCAATTCCGTCTCTACAAGCTAGTGTGGGAGCGATTCGTATCAAGTCAGATGTCTTCTGCCCTGCTGGATACGCTTTCGGTCGATATTGCTGCAGGTACTGCTACATTCAGAGCTGTTGGTTCGAAGGTTTCATTCCCCGGGTTCATGAAGGTTTATGTAGAAGGCAACGATGACGGAACTACAGATGAAGACAAGTATTTGCCGCCGCTTCAAGCGGGAGATGCTTTAAATAAGCAGGAGATCGAGCCTAAGCAGCACTTTACACAACCGCCTCCACGATATACGGAAGCAAGACTTGTAAAGACGCTTGAGGAGCTGGGTATAGGCCGTCCAAGTACATATGCCCCAACGCTGGAAACCATCCAGAAGCGTGGGTATGTGGCTATTGAAGAGAAAAAATTCATGCCAACCGAACTTGGCGAGCTTGTTATAGAGCAGATGGAGCAATTTTTCCCGGAAATCCTAAACGTTGAATTCACCGCGAACATGGAAGGTGATCTTGACCATGTGGAAGAGGGCTCAGAAGACTGGGTAAAGGTTCTTGCAGAGTTTTACGAATCGTTTGAGAAGCGTTTGGTGTTCGCGGAAGAAGAGATGAAAGAAATTGAGATTGAAGATGAAGTCTCTGATGAGATCTGTGAGAAATGCGGCAAACCTCTCGTGTATAAGCTGGGTCGCTTTGGAAAATTCCTAGCATGCTCTGGCTTTCCTGATTGCCGAAACACAAAACCGATTATCAAGGATATTGGCGTAACTTGCCCTAAATGTCATGAAGGTAAGGTTGTGGAGCGACGCAGCAAAAAAGGGCGTGTTTTCTATGGCTGCGACCAGTACCCTGGTTGTGATTTCGTTTCATGGGATAGACCTTCTATAAAACCATGTCCATCATGTGGATCTTGGATGATTGAGAAACGTAATAAGCAAGGAACCAAGCTACAATGTACGTCTTGTGATCATACAGAGGCGGTTCTAGACAACGAAGAAGAATTAGCAGATTAATAGTCTCTATGGGAGGAAAAAAGACAGTGTCAGATACAGCAAAAGTAACAGTAATTGGAGCGGGCCTCGCAGGAAGCGAAGCCGCTTGGCAAATAGCATCACTAGGAGTACCGGTAAGATTATATGAGATGAGACCTGTAGTAAAGACGCCAGCCCATCACACGAATCAATTTGCTGAACTGGTATGCAGCAACTCCTTGCGTGCGAATGGATTAGGAAATGCTGTAGGTGTATTGAAGGAAGAAATGCGGCGTTTGAACTCTCTGGTATTAGGTGCTGCTGACCGACACGCGGTACCCGCAGGAGGAGCACTCGCCGTAGATCGGGACGGATTCTCAGGTGAGATCACCCATACTTTGCATAATCATCCGCTCGTTGAAGTCATAAATGAAGAACTTACGCATATACCGGAGGAGGGGATTGTTGTTATTGCAACTGGTCCCCTAACTTCACCGGCATTATCCGCTGAAATAAAAGGGCTGCTGGGTGAAGAGTATTTCTACTTCTATGATGCAGCAGCACCGATTGTTGAGAAAGACACCATTGATATGAACAAGGTATATTTGGCTTCCCGTTATGATAAAGGTGAAGCGGCTTATCTGAACTGTCCGATGACAGAAGAGGAGTTCGACGTGTTTTATGATGCGTTGATTTCTGCTGAGACAGCAGCACTCAAAGATTTTGAGAAAGAAATATACTTTGAGGGCTGTATGCCTATCGAAATCATGATGAAACGCGGCAAGCAAACAGCGTTATTTGGCCCAATGAAGCCAGTAGGACTTATCAATCCGCATACAGGTAAACTTCCTTACGCGGTTGTGCAACTCCGTCAGGATAACGCTGCAGGCACACTTTACAATCTTGTTGGTTTTCAGACCCATTTGAAATGGGGCGAGCAGAAGCGTGTATTCTCGCTGATCCCAGGTCTTGAGAATGCTGAATATGTTCGTTATGGTGTGATGCACAGAAATACATTTATTAATTCTCCTAAACTTCTGCACCCTACCTATCAGATGAAAGGCAAGGAAAGACTCTTTTTTGCTGGACAGATGACAGGTGTAGAAGGTTATGTTGAATCAGCTGCTTCCGGGCTCATAGCTGGTATTAATGCTGCACGGGCAGCACTCGGACAGGAAGGACTGATCTTCCCGCAGGATACTGTTCTAGGCAGCATGCCAGCTTATATTACTTCAGCCGATCCAGAGCATTTTCAGCCTATGAATGCCAATTTCGGTCTGTTGCCGAAGGTAGAGAAGAAGATCCGCAATAAGAAGGAAAAGAATGAAATGTTAGCTCATCGCGCTCTGGACAGTCTTGCCGAGTATGCCAACCGTACAGGACTCGCTTATTCGGAGCCGGAGGTTGTCGATAGCGAACAAAGCCCATCTTAAGGAGGTAACTTACAATCATGGTACCCAGCTTTCATGCGACTACAATTTGTGCTGTAAGACATAACGGACAGGCAGCTATAGCAGGTGATGGACAGGTTACATTCGGAGAGAGTGTTATTATGAAGACGACGGCCAGAAAAGTCCGTCGCCTGTACAGAGGACAAGTAATAGCAGGTTTTGCGGGGTCCGTTGCGGATGCTATTACCCTATTCGAAAAATTCGAGGGCAAGCTGGAGGAGCATCATGGGAACCTGCAGCGGGCTGCAGTTGAATTAGCGAAGGACTGGCGTCAAGATCGTATTCTTCGGAAGCTTGAAGCTTTGATGATTGTTATGGATAAGGAAGGAATGCTCCTGATCTCCGGAAATGGTGAAATTATCGAACCGGATGATGACGTTCTTGCGATTGGTTCCGGTGGTAATTTTGCGCTGGCTTCAGGTCGAGCACTCAAACGTCATGCACCCAATCTTTCCGCTGCGGATATTGCTAGAGAATCGCTTCAGGTAGCATCTGAAATTTGTGTGTACACTAATTCCAACATTATTGTAGAACAATTATAGACTCAGTGCCATAGAGACAAGGAGGAATTCACGATGGTGAATCAATCGCTTACACCCCGTCAAATTGTAGCCGAATTGGATAAATATATCGTAGGTCAGAAGCAAGCCAAGAAATCGGTAGCTGTTGCGCTCCGTAATCGGTATCGGCGCAGTCTGCTAGCAGAGGAACTGCGTGATGAAGTCGTCCCTAAGAACATCCTGATGATCGGACCTACAGGTGTGGGTAAGACAGAGATCGCCCGGCGTCTAGCAAAGCTTGTTAATGCACCGTTCATCAAAGTGGAGGCTACTAAATTCACTGAGGTCGGTTATGTAGGTCGAGATGTGGAATCTATGGTTCGTGATCTGGTAGAGACTTCTATTCGTATGGTCAAGCTTGAGCGTACGGAGAAGGTTAAGGATCGTGCGGAAGAACTGGCTAATGAGCGGATCGTTTCTATATTGGTCCCTTCCTCTTCCAAAAATAAATCACAAAAGAATCCTTTCGAGATGATTTTTGGAGGAAATTCTGCACAAGAGGACTCTAAAGAAGACACTGAGCAGGATGGAAGTTTAAGTGAACGCCGCCGTGGGGTTAGATTTAAGCTGTTAGCTGGTCAGCTGGAAGATGACATCATTGAAATTGATGTTGAGGATACAGCGCCAACTATGATGGATATGTTTGCAGGTCAAGGTAACGACCAAATGGGTATGAATATGCAAGAGATGTTCGGCAGTTTGCTGCCTAAGCGGACGAAGAAACGTAAGCTTCCTATTCGCGAAGCGCGCAAGGTACTCATTCAGGATGAGGCGGCCAAGCTGATTGATATGGATGATGTGATCCAGGAATCCGTGACTCGGGCTGAACAATCAGGCATTATTTTTATCGATGAAATCGATAAAGTAGCAAGTCAGGGAAAAGGGTCTGGACCGGATGTGTCGCGTGAAGGCGTGCAACGGGATATTTTGCCGATTGTAGAGGGCTCGACCATTATGACGAAATACGGTCCTGTGAAGACGGACTATGTACTCTTTATGGCTGCCGGAGCTTTCCATATTGCTAAGCCTTCAGATTTGATTCCAGAACTTCAAGGCCGTTTTCCGATTCGCGTAGAGCTGAGCAGTCTAACGTTAGAGGATTTCGTTTCTATTTTGACGGAACCGGAGAATGCTTTAACTAAACAATATGTGAATCTGCTTAAAACAGAAAATTTAGAAGTGGAATTCCAGAAGGATGCTATACATGAGATTGCCAAAATAGCGGCTTCAGTGAATCAAAATATGGAGAATATAGGTGCACGGCGTCTTCATACTATTTTGGAGAAGCTGTTAGAGGATCTTTCTTTTGAAGCACCTGAGCTGACTTTGGAGAAAATGGTTATTACCCCGGAGTATGTGCGCGAGAAATTGGCAAGTATAGCTCAGGATCGTGATTTAAGTCAGTATATTCTTTAATGTGACAAAAAAAACAAAAAATCTATGTATTTTGAATTTGGGCATAACGGATTAGATAAATTACAAATTGGTGTCGTGAAAACGTAAAAATATGTCAAAACATGCAATTAAAAAGAAAATAATGAGTTAAAAATGTAAATAAATAGTAATAAAGTGCTAAAAGCCCTGTCTTTTCTAAAAAGATAGGGCTTATTTCTTATTGTAATAATATACAAATTAAATGAAAATCAATGTATGTGAAAATGCTAAATGTTATTCATTGCGACAGCGTTCGACGGAATACCGTAAATTTTGAGTATTTTTCTTCTTTATTTGTCGAAAGCAAGCAGGTTTTTTGATGGAAGTTGTGGAATTCTTTTCATTATGATAGCTTTGAAAGGAGGAATTGTCTTGGGATTGCTGAATAGTGTCAGTTTTCAACGATTGCAGGGAGGCATTGATGCTGCCTATAAACGACAAAGTGCTCTAGCAAATAACGTGGCTAATCAAGATACGCCCAATTTCAAACGTTCTGATGTTTCATTCGAAAGTATCCTGCAACAACAGGAAAGTGGAATCCAATCTACACTTAGAGCGAAAGTTTCGGATACCCGGCATTATCAATTTGGCAGCAACACAATTGTTCCCGCTGCTGTTGAGAATACTGATGAAACTACCTCTATGAACAATAACGACAATAATGTGGATGTAGATCGCGAAATGGCGTTAAGCGCAGAGAACCAGCTTAGGTATAGTTCTTATGTTGAACAGATTAACAGCCAGATTTCGATGATGCGAGCCGTAATTCAAGGAGGATAAGAGAGTATGAACTTTGGTAGTAGTTTTGGGATCAGCGCATCTGCATTAACGGCTCAACGGTTGCGGATGGATGTAATTTCTTCCAACGTAGCCAACGCTGAAACTACAAGAGCATCCGTGGTTGATGGCAAGGCTGTTCCTTACCGACGTAAGTTGGTTGTTTTGGAAACGAACGAAAGTAATAAATTCTCGAATATACTAAATTCGAAAATGAACAATAGCAATGAAGGGGTTAAGGTGCAGTCGATCATAGAAGATACTTCACCATTGAAACCGGTATACAATCCGAGCCATCCTGATGCGGATGCTGAAGGATATGTCTATATGCCAAACGTAGACATTACCAAAGAAATGGTTGATATGTTATCTGCATCTCGTTCTTATGATGCCAATGTCACGATGCTTAATGCATCCAAGGCTATGGTAAGCAAGGCACTCGAAATTGGTAGATAAATGAATGTTAATTAACTTAAGGGGGGGAAACAGTTGATACAGAATATATCTAATGGGGTTCAGGCTGTACAGCAGCTTGCTATGAAACCGACATCTTCCGAAGTTTCATCCACTCCTGCTAATTCGATGGAGAGCTTTGGCTCTTATCTTGAGGATGCGCTCAATAAAGTGGCTGATCAGGAACAACAAGCTAAGGATATGAGTAATAAATTTGTATTGGGAGAAGTGAACATTGACGAAGTGATGATTTCTTCCCAACAGGCTCTACTGAGTTTACAGTTGACTACACAAGTCCGGAACAAAGTGATTGAAGCCTATCAAGAAATTATGAGAACTCAAATATAATAAATCCTAGCTTAGTTTCGGATGGGGTGACACTGTGAATGAAAGATTTGCCCAATATCGGGAGAAGGTTCTCTTGTATTGGAACAGATTTAGTGGTAAACAGAAGATTTTATTCTTTTCAACATTGTTTATCATTCTAATAATAATCGTAGTTATGACCATGCAGCTTTCAAAAACAGAATATGAAGTAGCATTTCAAGATTTGGACAGTACGGATTCGGCTGGAGTAATGAAAGCCTTAGATTCAGCAGGTGTTTCATACCGATTAAGTCAAGATGGAAAGAGTATTTCTGTACCAAGTACAGAAGCAGCTCGGGTCAAGGTGGATATCGGTTCTCAGGGGATTGTTCAAGGTGGTTCTATCGGATATAAAGTCTTTGATGAAAACTCATCGATGATTGGTACAACAGATAGCGAGTTTAACGTGAAGTACAATAATGCATTAAACGGTGAAGTTGAACAGTTAATGAGACGCATGCAAGGGATTAAAGATGCAAAAGTGCTGATTAATTTGCCTAAAGAGACAGTTTTTGCCTCACAGGCTGATCAGGAGCAGGCATCTGCATCCGTTGTGCTTTCATTTGATCCAGGATTTAGACCTACTCAAGACAATATTGACGGGTATTTCAATCTTGTGAAAACTGCTGTGCCCAATTTGCCAATTGACAACATTACCATTGCAAATAATGAAATTGAATTAATGCCAACAGCTAAAGGTGGACAGGCTGGTGTCACAAACCAAGTTGAAGAAAACTTCGCTCTTCAGAAAAAATTCGAAGAAGAAGTAAAGAAAAATGTGAAACAATTCCTTAGCACTCTTACCGGTCCTGATAAAGTGGATGTTCTTGTGTTCTCAAAGTTGAACTTTGACAAGGAAAACCGGAAGGAAGATCTTGTTACCCCTGTGGATACAGAGAACATGAAGGGGATTGAGATCAGTTCACAGATAATTAGTAATTCGTATTCGGGTCAAGGAAACACGACTGGCGGAGTGGCTGGCACTGGTTCTCAAGATGTTACGGGCTATCCTTCTGATGCGGGTGCGGATACTTCTACCTCGGAGGAATCTTCTGAAACGAGGAACTACGAAGTTAACCGAATTACTAAAGATGTTATTGCTAGTCCGTATACTGTTAAAGACTTAACCATAAATGTTGCAGTTGAACCACCTTCAGGAGAAAAAACTTTAGATGATGCAACATCAGCTGCAATTCAAAATATTTTGGTGAATATTGTTCGCGCTTCTCTTGCAGATTCAGGTACTACATATACAGACGCTGATTTGACCAAAAAGGTTTCGGTCTACTCGCAACAATTTGGTGGCACCGATGCCAACACCGTTAAAGGTGGTCTCGCTTCTTGGATGATATGGGCTATCGGAGCAGCAGCATTGCTGGTTGGAGCAGGTGGAGGATATCTAATCTACCGGAGTCGTAAACAGACTGTGGAAGAGGAAGATGAAGACATTCCATTGCAGGTTCCTACTGAATTTCCTTCTATTAACTTGGAGAGCGTGACGAATGAAAGTCAAGTTCGTAAGCAATTGGAAAGTTTGGCCAAGAAGAAGCCAGACGAATTCGTAAATCTGCTGCGTACATGGCTTGCAGACGAACAGAGGTGAACTAATGGCAAAGGCTAGCCAGCAGGGACTTAGTGGCCGTCAAAAAGCTGCGATCCTGCTTATCACACTAGGGCCCGAGGTATCGGCGCAAATTTTCAAACATTTAAGAGACGAGGAAATTGAACAGCTGACTCTTGAAATTGCCAATGTTCGCAAAGTGGACAGCAGTGAAAAAGAGTCGATCATGTCTGAATTCCATCAGATATGCCTCGCCCAGGAATATATATCACAAGGCGGTATTAACTACGCTAAAGAAATTCTGGAGAAAGCGCTTGGGTCAACAAAAGCAATGGAGGTCATTAATCGTCTGACTGCAACATTGCAAGTAAGACCTTTCGATTTTGCACGAAAAGCGGATCCTAATCAGATTCTCAACTTTATCCAGAATGAAAATGTACAGACTATTGCACTTGTATTGTCTTATCTGCAATTTGAACAAGCTGCTGCAATCCTCTCCTCGCTTCCTCAAGAGAAGCAGGCAGAGGTGGCGAGAAGAATTGCTGTTATGGACAGCACCTCTCCGGAGGTAATTACGCAAATTGAACGTGTGCTGGAGCAGAAGCTTTCCGCTACAGTAACTCAGGATTATACAAATGCTGGTGGTATCGAATCGATTGTACAAATCTTGAATGGGGTTGACCGGGGGACAGAACGTACGATTCTGGATTCTCTCGAAATTCAAGATCCAGAACTTGCCGAAGAGATCAAGAAACGGATGTTCGTATTCGAAGATATTGTCAATGTGGACAATCGTTCGATCCAACGCATTATTCGTGATATTGATAATGCGGATCTACAGCTTGCTCTCAAGGTTGCCAGCGAAGAAGTACGGGATGTTATTTTCAGAAATATGTCCAAGCGTATGGCAGAAACGTTCCGAGAAGAAATGGAATACATGGGTCCTGTGCGGCTGCGTGATGTTGAAGAAGCACAGACTCGTATTGTAGGCACGATCCGCAGACTCGAAGAGTCTGGTGAAATTATCATCGCTCGTGGCGGAGGAGATGACATCATTGTCTAAGCTGATCAAACACTCCCAGTATGTTCCGGTTGATGTCTTTAAAAGATTGGAACAGGCCCGGCAATATGCGGGCCTAACTGAGGAGCCCGTTCCCGAGGAGACTTTAAGCGAGACTGACTATCATGATCCCGCACGTGAAGAGGCAGAAGAGACGCGTAAGCAAATGCTTAAGGACGCTCAGGATTTTGCTGAAGAGCAGGTTCGGAATGCATCTCTTGAAGCGGAACAGATTGTAGAGTCCTCGAAAGCGGAGGCTGAAGAGTGGTGGAAACAACGGCGTGAGCAGGATGAACATCTGATCGAAGCTATCAAAGCTGAAGCTCATCAGCAAGGTTATGAGGAAGGTGTTTCTCAGGCTGAGGAAGAGATGAAGCATAAGATTGCAGAGATGATGGAAGAAGCGCGTGCTGTTTTGACTGAGGCTTATAAAGCTAGAGAAGTTATTATTCAGGAAGCGGAGCCTTTTTTAGTAGAGTTAAGCTGTGATATTGCAGAAAAAATTGTGGACAAGCAATTAACGATAGAACCACAATTCGCAATGGACTTAATTCGCAAAAATCTGGCTCGTAAGCGAGAACAGGGTTTGATCTCACTTTGTGTATCCCCAGCGCAGTTCGCTTTTGTGAATGCTGCTCGGGAAGAATTATCACTAGCTGTTGATTCACAGGCTGAACTGCAAATCTTGCCCGACTCAACGGTAAAAGACCAAGGATGTGTTATCCGCTCTTCCTTTGGCAGCATAGATGCTCGAATCGACACTCAGCTCGCAGAGATCAAAAAAGAGCTGGTAAGAATTGCGCTGGACACCGATGAGCAGAGAAATGGGGAAGACGATGCTTAATAGCAACCGTTATAAGGAGCAACTTCGTAATCTCGATCCGGTGAGGATCAATGGGAAAGTGACGCAGGTAATCGGTCTAATGGTTGAATCGGAAGGTCCTGACGCAAGTATAGGTGATGTATGCTACATCTACCCTTCTAAAGGAAACAAACCGCTGCAAGCTGAGGTCGTTGGTTTCCGTGATAACAAGGTACTATTGATGCCACTTGGTGAACTGCAGGCGATTGGACCTGGTTGTGATGTAGTGGGCACTGGTAAGCCGCTTAGCGTGCAAGTAGGTTCTGAATTATTAGGAAAAGTACTGGATGGTCTGGGGCAGCCGCTTGATGGCTCTCTCATTCCAGCACGAATGCCACATAGCTCTACCTTTAATATTCCTTCCAATCCACTTAATAGACCGCGGGTGCAGGAGCCCATTAGTATCGGTGTGAGAGCGATTGACGGTTTGCTAACGATTGGCAAGGGACAACGGGTCGGTATTTTTGCTGGCTCGGGGGTCGGCAAGAGTACTTTGATGGGGATGATTGCCCGGAATACATCAGCTGACGTAAATGTTATTGCTCTGATTGGTGAGCGTGGCAGAGAAGTATTGGATTTCATTGAACGAGATTTGGGACCAGAGGGCTTGCAGCGATCCGTAGTAATTGTTGCTACCTCAGACCAACCTGCATTGATTCGCATAAAAGGTGCGCTTATCGCTACAACGATTGCCGAGTATTTCCGCGATCGAGGCCTTAATGTAATGCTGATGATGGATTCGGTCACCCGTTATGCTATGGCCCAACGTGAAGTTGGACTTGCAGTTGGAGAGCCGCCAGCCATGCGGGGATATACACCTTCGGTGTTTGCAAGCTTACCCAAACTGCTGGAACGTGCTGGTACAGGTCCTACAGGCTCTATAACAGCCTTCTACACGGTACTAGTTGATGGTGATGACATGAACGAGCCAATCGCAGATGCAGTCAGAGGAATACTTGACGGACATATCGTACTCAATCGAAACATTGCTAACAAAGGACACTTTCCAGCAATAGATGTTCTTTCCAGCATAAGTCGAGTAATGAAGGATATTGCTCCAGAAGAACAGATTGCAGCAGCGGAGAATGTGAAGCGCCTTATGGCCGTTTACAAGGATTCAGAGGATTTGATTAATATTGGAGCTTATCAGAGAGGCTCTAATGCTCAAATCGACGAGTCGATGGAATTTATCGACAGTATATGGGATTTCACCAAACAAAAGGTGAATGAAAAAGTTACGCTGGCTGAAGTTCAACAGTCTTTAATTTCACAGTTCTCAAGGAGTTGATTCGGTATTATGAGGTTTCATTATACTTTTCAAAAAGTCGTTGACTTGAAGGGCAATGAGAAGACACAGGCAGAATGGATGCTCTCAAGCGCGCTTGGAGAATTGCAGGCACAGGAAAGAAGCCTGGATGAACTCATCTTTCAGCGGAGTGCTATCATGCTATCCTTACAAAATGCCGCAGAGCAAAAGACACCTATGGTTAAGATTCGTGAAATGCAGGAGTATGTGGAATATCTGGATAAATGCATTGCCCGTAAGCATACGGACATTAGCCGTGCACATCAAGAAGTCCAGAAGAAACAAGATCAGTTAAGCACTAAGGTTTTAGATGAAAAAGTATGGTTGAAGGCAAAAGACAAGGCTGAGACATTGTTTCAGCAAAGTATGATTTTACGGGAACAAAACGAACTGGATGAGATGGCAACCGTCCGCTTCGCGATGAAATCCCTCTAACCCGGGAGGTTTCCGCTAGTGGCTAATATTGATAATGATATGGAACTTGAAAATGAAGGGTCAGCGGGGAAATTTGAGCGGTTCTTATTCTTAATGATACCGATTATATTCACGCTAGTACTGCTTGGAGTACTGTTGACGCTTTTTAATATGGACATTCGTAATAATGTACTTGAAGTTGCGAATAAAATTCCTATCCTGGAAAAATGGGTTCCTGATCCGCCTGCAGATCCTTCTAAACCGAAGGAAGAAAGCAAAAAGCAGGAAGTGAGCTCAGCGACAACGATTAAGGAGCTTAAAGCTCAGCTCGCCCAGCAGGAAGAAAACCTGAAGAAGGTTACAGATGAAAAAACTGCCCAGGATACCAAGGTTCAGGCGCTAGAGTCACAGATTGAAGGAATGAAGAAGGAAGCTGAAACCGCAGAGGGAAGCACAGAAGAAGCTGAGGATCCTTATCAGAAACAGGTTTCTGATTTGGCTAAGCTGTATGCGGGCATGAAAGCTTCAAAGGCTGCACCGATCATGGAGAATTTAACTACAGAAGAAATGGTGCAGATCTTCAGTGTCATGAGTAAAGCGAGTAAAACTGCGATTTTGGAAAAAATGGATCCGCAAAAAGCTGCAGATGTAACGATAAAGTTAAAAGAAACTACATCTTCGAGTGACATGGCGATTGCAGCTCTTCAATCTAGATTGAAGAAAGACGCCGGTACAACAGCAACTGCGACAACCAGTACGAATTTGGATAAGGAAAAGTTGAATCAGACCTTCAGTTCAATGACTCCTGCTAATGCAGCATCGTTACTAGGAGAAATGTACAAGATTAGCCCTGATAAGGTTGTGACGATTATGAATACCGTAAGTGATAGTGTTCGTTCATCTATTTTGGGAGAAATGACTAAAAATGATAGCGCGCAAACTGCGAAAATTGTTAATCGTCTGATGGGTGCTAAATAGATAGGGAAAGGAGGTGAAAAATAAATGAGTTTAGTCGTTCAATCGCTTGTGAGTGCAAACACAACTGCAGTAAATGGGAGTACATCGACTACAACGGGCACAACAACGACAGCTGCACCATTTGCTCAAACCCTGGTACAAACCATGGGAGGCAATGCCAACACCTCGTCGACTCCAGCTGAACCCCTATTGGGAAATCTAGCTTCTTTGCTGCAAGGCCTGTTAAAGGAAGTGCAGCCGACTGGAGAAGAGCAAGCAGGGCAAGACACTCAGAAGGGTGATCTCCTTGAAAAACTTGCTGCTGATGTTGAGAAGCTGGATGAAAGTATCAGTAGTGATCCTGCTCTGTTGGTAGCCTTACAGGCTTGGATTCTTCAGGTATCTGCACTTTTATCTGGAAGCCATGCCGCAGAAGATGGCACTGCTACAACGGAAGCAGAAGTGGCTGGAAGCTTGTCCCCATTGGCACAGAATGCTGATACATTGAGATTTGCAGTTCAAGACGACCTGCAAAGTTTAGTTTCTATGATTCAGGAAGCTGCAGTGAGTGGCAATGAGGAAGTAGCAGCTAAGGGAATCAGTTTATTGAATAATTTCACAGCGCTTTTAGAAGAGTCCTCCTCTAACACTAATAAAGGGAAGGGAAAGACAAGCAATGTGAATGCTGCTTCTGTTTCTTCCGTAGAACAGCCTGCTATCACTGAAAGCAAAAATAATCCAACGGATAAAACACTTCAGAATGTGAGCAATCGTTCCGGAGAAGCTGTTGTAGTGAAAAATGATACGGTTGCCAGCTCGCCAGTGACCTCAGGAACTGTGCAAGAAGCTGAAGCAGAGACTGCGAACACGCCGTTAATCAAGACAGGTGTAACCGGGGAAACGAAGTCAACAGAATCCACTCTAGATTCCACGCTAGGAATTACAGCTAACGAAGGGGATCATGAGGTTGTTACTGCGGGTCAGTTATCTCTGCGCGGAGGAATTACAGCACCCCTGAAGGCTGAAGTGCCAGCAACACCTGTTCCGGTTCAGCAATTTGCTCAGGAAATGACAGGTTTCATTACAGGCAAATTAGAGATTGTGCAAAAAGGTGGGATCGCTGAAGCGACTATATCCCTTTTTCCAGAAAATCTCGGACAAGTTGATGTTAAGATCACAATGCAAAATGGTCATTTAGTTGCCCAGTTCATGACTGAACATACCGGTGCTAAAGATATGCTGGAGCAACAAATGAACCAGCTTCGCGCTGCATTGCAATCTCAGGGTCTTCAAGTGGAGAAGCTGGAAGTTACGCAAAATAATACCCCACTTAATTCGCAATGGGGGCAGGAAGGACGCCAACCTAATTCCGGAAGTGGACAGCAGGGTAGACGTTCCAAAGAAAGCAGAGAGGAAGCCAGTGATGCCGTTCTTGCCGCAGAGCTGAATGGTGAATGGAAGGACTGGGTTTCAAATGCGGGACAAGAAGATCAGTCCCAAGGTGGATCTTTTTCTGCTAAGGCTTAACTCTAATAACAAACGAAAGAGAGGTGAGTGGTTATGGCGACAACAGTTCCGGTCTCTACTAAAGATCAGTGGAATTATACAACTCCCGACTCTAGTGCACGGACAACGGGTAATTCTACTTTAGGTAAGGATCAGTTTTTGAAGATTTTGATTACTCAGCTGCAAAATCAAGATCCGATGCAACCGATGGAAGATAAAGAATTTATTGCGCAAATGGCTCAGTTCACATCCGTGGAGCAATTGATGAATATCTCTACTCAGCTTAATGCTATGAATCAGTCCCTTGGATCTGTATCCGGGTTGATTGGTAAAGATATTACATGGACAGACACCGCCACAAAGCTGCCTAAGACAGGTAATGTTGAATCTATCGTTGTTAGCAATGGTATTCAATATGCGGTTGTGGGAAAAGACAGAATTGCTTTAACCGATATTACACAAATTCAGAATGCCGCAGCAACGCCAGAAAGCGGTTCTGGTACAGATAGTAATACTCCGGAGAATAGCGGAGGAAGCGGGGCGAGCATATGAGTGACAGGCTTACTATAGGCCAGCTGTATCCTGCGTCCCTGCATTCTACAACGTTACAACGATCTTCGCTGCCTAAGCAGTCTGTGGCGGGGGGAGCTTCTTTTGAGAGTTTGCTGCAACAGAAACTATTAAAATTCAGCAATCATGCTGCTAAGCGCCTAGAACAAAGAGGGATAGAGCTTGGAAGTGGTCAGCTGGATCAAATTTCATCTGCTGTGGACAAAGCTGCTGCTAAGGGAAGTAAAGAATCCTTGATATTAATGAAGGATTTGGCGTTTATCGTTAGCGTTCCTAATCGCACAGTAGTTACTGCTATGGATGGTAACTCGATCAAAGATAATGTATTTACACAAATCGATAGTGCAATAGTGATTTCATAATAGGCTGGTCCTAACGGAAAGCCGAGGCGGCCGCTGACCGACTGACGCGGTCCCAATTCACTTGGAAAGTTATTAGGACTCTATAATCTGGGAGGACATTAAACATGTTAAGATCAATGTATTCAGGGGTTTCAGGAATGAGAGGCTTTCAAACTAAGCTTGATGTAATCGGTAATAATATTGCTAACGTCAACACTATCGGGTTTAAATCCGGACGTGTTATGTTCAAGGATATTATGAGCCAAACCGTTTCTGGTGTTACAGCACCGGGTGAGGATGGTCAAGGTGGGGTAAACGCGAAACAAGTTGGACTAGGTGTTAGTATTGCTTCTATAGATACCCTACATTTGGCTGGTAGTGCTCAAACCACCAACAACCCAACAGATTTACGTATCGATGGAGATGGTTTTTTTCTGGTTAAGCTTACTGAGGATCAAGAAACTGCGTTTCTGACCCGCGCCGGAGATTTCCACATTGACGCTGCGCGTAATCTTGTTACCGCTGACGGACTTCATGTTTTAGATTCCGACGGTGGGCTCATTCAATTAGGTGACGATGTAACGGCGTTTTCTATCTCTAATGATGGAACAATTGTTCAGACCATGGAAGATGGAACGACTGGAGCTGGGGTGAAGATTGGTGTAGCCAAGGTTACTAACCCATCTGGTCTGGAGAAAATCGGAGGCAATCTGTATCGTATGACACTTAATGCGAATGCAGAAGGCGAACTAGTTCCGACTACAGCGAACAATACAGAAGATGGCACCGGGGCAATCATCTCTGGACAGCTGGAAATGTCCAATGTGGATCTTACCAATGAATTTACAGAAATGATCGTATCACAGCGTGGATTCCAGGCGAATTCCCGTATCATCACAACTTCTGATGAAGTGCTGCAGGAAGTAGTAAACCTGAAGCGTTAATTTAATCAATAAATTCTATATTTTCTTAAATGGTTCATGCGGAGTCGTGGGGGAGTTACTCCTCCCCCTATTTTGTTAGGAGGCCTGTTATGATATCGGTAACGAGATTAAATGGAACACCGATGTGGATCAATGCCCTACTGGTCGAAATGGTAGAAGAAAGCCCGGATACATATATTACGCTCGTAACCGGAAAAAGACTGATCGTTCTCGAAAAAGCCGATGAGGTTATTACGAAGATCCGGGATTATAACAGGGACATAGGCACATATGCTGCCACCATTAAAATCCAGTCAATGGAGGAGCTAACATGAAAAAGATGATGCCGTGGCTCATCACGATATTACTAGCGATTACTCTGATCGTGGTCGCCGCATTTTTACTAATGGACAGGATCTTTCCGAAAGATACGAACGAGGTAAGTGCTGCTGTTCAAAATGTGGAAACAAAACATTTAACTGCAGATGAAATCGTCGAATTGACGGCAGAGATCATTGATATCAAAACAAATCTTGCTGATCCCGATTTTATCCTTCAAGTAGATTTCGCCTTCCAACTGAGTTCTGCGAAATCAAAGGAAGAATTCGAAAAAATAAAAGAGATCAAAATCAAACCAATAATTATCAAGACGCTTGCAGATACCAAACCTGAGGACCTTAATGGAGCGAATGGAAAAGATCAGCTTAGCAGTAAGCTTATTAATCTGATCAATAAGACATTGACTGAGGGTCAAATTACTCAGATCGAAATCACCAAATTCCTTTTGGCTTCTGTGTAGCTTTATTCCTGATAATTCTTTGATGGGGGGGTGATTGAATTGGTTGATGTACTATCACAAAACGAAATTGATGCTCTACTTGCTGCACTTTCTTCAGGTGAGATGGACGCCGATGAACTTAAAAAGGAAGAAACTCAGAAGAAAATCCGCTCTTATGACTTTAAACGGGCTGTCCGCTTTTCCAAAGATCATATCCGCAGTCTTACACGGATACATGACAATTTCGCCCGTTATCTTACAACGTATTTTTCAGCCCAATTGCGCACCTTCGTTCAGATTAATGTCGTTCAAGTAGAGCAGCTCCCTTATGATGAATTTATTCGCTCCATACCGAAAATGACGATATTGAACATTTTTGAAGCTGAACCTTTAGAGGGCCGCATGGTAATGGAAGTTCATCCAAACATTGCTTTTGCTATGCTGGACAGGTTGCTTGGGGGCTTTGGAACTGCACCTTCTAAGATTAATGCTCTAACTGAGATCGAAACAACGATTATGGAGCGTATCTTTAGTAGATGTTTTGAGAGTCTGCAGGAGGCTTGGAAAACGGTGCTGGATATTCATCCGCGGATGGAAGCTCTTGAGACGAACCCGCAGTTCATGCAGATTGTATCGCCCAATGAGACCATTGCATTAATCTCTCTAAGTACCAAAATTGGAGATACAACAGGCATGATCAATCTTTGTATACCGCATGTCGTTCTAGAGCCTATCATGTCCAGACTTTCTGTTCACCAATGGTTTGTGACAGAGAAGAAGACGCGGGATGAAGATGAGCTACTGGCCATTAGAGCTAGAGTTCATAAAGCGAAGCTGCCGATTGTTGCTGAACTTGGAGAATCGAGCTTATCCATATCTGAATTCCTAGGGCTTAGTGTCGGTGACGTGATTTCTCTCAACAGAAACGTAGATTCTGGACTGTCAATTAAGGTAGGGGAGAAGCTTAAGTTCATCGGAAGTCCCGGAATGGTTAAAGATCGGGTAGCCGTGCAAATAGACGAAATTGTCAATGAAGGAGTTGAAGAATTTGACGAGTAAAGATTATTTATCCCAAGAAGAAATCGACGCCCTTCTGAGACAATCTGCGGAGGGCTCATTAGCTCCTACGGAGAAAACGGTAGATGACTATCTAACACCGTTTGAACAGGATGCTTTGGGCGAAATTGGTAATATAACGTTTGGCAGTGCAGCAACAGCACTTTCCACTTTACTAGGGAAAAAAGTAGATATTACAACCCCTCAAGTTTCGATCATTACACGCGGGGAGTTTGAAATTGCTTTTCCTAAACCGCATGTAGCTGTTCACGTTCAATATGTGGATGGGTTTCAAGGGATTAACTCACTTGTTATTAAGATTAGGGATGCACAGGTCATTGCCGATCTGATGCTTGGCGGTGCCGGCGAACCTAAGGATGAAGAGTTGAATGAAATTCATATTAGCGCTGTGCAAGAAGCTATGAATCAAATGATGGGTTCTTCTGCTACATCGATGTCTACGATTTTTAATCGTTTTGTTAATATCTCGCCTCCGGGTATCGACATTTTGAATATGTCCAGCGGAGAAGGAGTAGGCAGTCTGCCAGACGATGAAACCCTAATTCGTATTTCGTTCCGGCTTAAAATTGGCGATTTGATAGATTCTACTATTATGCAGCTCTTGCCTGTTCAGTTCGCAAAAGATATGGTATCCATGCTACTTGGTGATGTTAGTCCGGCAGAGGAGGAGGCAGCGGTCACAATGGCTGAAACACCTGCTATGACTAATTCTGCGGAGACACCACCTCCAGCACCTCCGGTGCAACAGGCGCCCTCACAGCCCGCAGGAGGAACGCAACCACCATATCCACCGCAGGGTATGCCAGCGTATCCAGGGATGCCAGAAGGCGGGTATTATTATCCTCCAGCGGGTATGCCGGCTTATGGAATGCCTGGGATGCCACCATACGGTATGCCACCGCAAGGGATGCCATATGGACAGACACCACCGCTTAATTCTGAGGCAAATCGCAATGTAAATGTACAGCCTGTGCAATTTGCAAATCTGAATGGTGGGGCCTTTGGTCATATTGATGAAAATAATTTAAATTTATTGATGGACATACCGCTTAGAGTAACCGTAGAATTAGGAAGGACCCAGAAGCAGATCAAAGATATTTTAGAAATGTCACAAGGCTCAATTATTGAGCTGGACAAGCTCGCAGGTGAGCCTGTAGATATTTTGGTTAACAACAAGCTTATTGCCAAAGGTGAAGTCGTTGTTATCGACGAAAACTTTGGCGTACGCGTTACGGATATCGTCAGCCAGTGGGACCGAATTCAGAAATTACAATAAGCATACTTAGGGAGGATTTTGTAAAAATGGCTAACCGAATTCTAATCGTGGACGATGCAGCATTTATGAGAATGATGATCCGTGACATTTTGTCGAAAAACGGATTTGAAGTAGTGGGCGAAGCTCAGGACGGTTCTCAAGCGATAGAAAAATTCAAGGAACTGCGTCCGGACCTCATCACGATGGATATTACTATGCCTGAGATGGACGGAATCGCCGCCCTGAAAGAAATCAAAAAAGTAGATCCGGCTGCAAAGGTTATTATGTGTTCAGCCATGGGCCAGCAGGCTATGGTTATCGATGCAATCCAAGCAGGAGCTAAAGACTTTATAGTGAAGCCTTTCCAAGCTGACCGGGTTATCGAAGCTATTAACAAAACGTTGGGCGTGTAGGATAAAGTCATGTTATATTCCGAAACGCTCGGAAGCAGTAACACCCTGCTGAATTTGTTTAAAGTTATTATTGTCCTGGCGATAATCATTGTACTTATAGTGGTACTGATTCGTTTTCTTGGACGACGTAATCAGACCTTTATGAGCAACCGTTCTATAAGAACGCTTGGTGCAATAGGGCTTGGACCTAATAAGTCGATGCAGGTTATCGAACTGGGAAGCAGTCTTTACTTAATCGGGATTGGTGAAGATATATCCATTTTGGATAAAGTCACCGATCCGGATGAGGTAGCATTGATCATTGCGGCATTTGAGGATCAGTCCTCTAACCAGAATAATTTCCTCGCACCGCTTATTGCCAAGGTAAAGGTAAAGCTGCGTGGGGAGGTTCCATCTCAGGAAATTGAACTTAGTGAAACATCATCTTTTTACGAGACTCTGCAATCCAAGCTTCGTTCTGCACCAGAGCGCAAAGAGAAAATGGAAGAGCTGCTTCGGGATGATGTTACTAAGGATGAGTCGAGGAATATATGAAAAAGAAGCTAATTCTTGCTATTCTGCTGTTCGGTATTATCAGTGTGGTTATGATGACGCCGATACATGCTGATCCTATACCTAATGTTAATATTCAGGTCGGTAATGAAGGTTCAAGCAGTGGTACCAGTTCCATATCAATTCTTCTTCTTGTTACGGTTCTGAGTATTGCTCCGGCGTTTCTGGTTCTTATGACTAGCTTTACTAGAATTGTAATCGTATTAGGTTTTGTGAGAACCTCGCTGGGTACTCAGGCTATGCCTCCAAACCAGGTGCTGGTAGGACTTGCTCTGTTTCTGACCCTGTTCATTATGTCACCAACGCTGGCCACAGTGAATGAAAATGCGTTGCAGCCGTATATGAAGGGGACAATCTCCCAGACTGAGGCTTTTGACAAAGCTGCTGATCCGATGAAAGAATTTATGTTTAAACAGACGAACACCAAAGATCTTCTGTTATTTATGAAATACACCGGTTATACCGGATCTACTAAACCGGCTACATACAGTGATATTCCACTGACGGTGATGGTGCCAGCTTTTGCAATTGGCGAATTGAAAAAGGCTTTTACAATGGGCTTCTTAATTTTCATACCATTCCTGATTATTGATATTGTTGTGGCGAGCACACTGATGGCCATGGGGATGATGATGCTTCCCCCGGTTATGATTTCATTACCTTTTAAAATAATGCTCTTTGTACTGGTAGACGGCTGGTACTTAGTCATTAAATCACTACTTCTTAGTTTTAACACCTGACCTAAAGAGGAGGCATGAGGGATGAGTACGGAGTTTATAATCGGGCTAGCAAGCCAAGCCGTATATTTAGTGCTGGAAGTCAGCGCACCCATGCTGATTCTTGGTCTGGTGGTAGGGCTAATAATCAGTATTTTTCAGGCTACGACACAGATTCAGGAACAGACGCTAGCGTTTGTTCCCAAAATCGTCGCAGTGCTATTGGCTTTATTGCTATTTGGTCCGTGGATCATCACGAAGCTGATTGACTTTACAAGCCAAATTTTGGGTAATCTCTATATGTATATTGGTTAATCAATGAACATGGAGACCATACTGCAAAGTTTACCCGTCTTTTTGCTTATTTTTTGTCGAATAACCGCTTTTTTTGTTGTCGTTCCTGTATTTTCTTCACAAGGGGTCCCGACAACCTTTAAGATTGGCATTTCTTTTTTTGTAGCATTGGTTGTCTTTAGTGCTAACGGAACAGGGCTTACGATCCCGCAGGATTTCAGTTATATTTTGCTGATTGCCAGAGAGGTATTAATAGGATTATTGCTAGGTTTCGTTGGATATTTGATGTTTATGGCGATTCAGACAGCAGGTTCATTTATTGATATTCAGATTGGCTTCGGTATTGCTAATGTTATCGATCCTATGACTGGAACGTCTGCTCCAATTCTTGGTAATTTCAAATATATGATAGCCCTGCTAATGTTTCTGAGCATGAATGGTCATCACCATCTGCTAGATGCTATTGTGTACAGTTATAAATGGGTTCCTATGAATAACGATTTATTTCTAGGCATGATTGACGGGAGTTTATCAGAGTTTCTGGTTCGAACATTTGCTCAGTCCTTTGTACTCGCTTTTCAAATGTCGGCTCCTTTAGTAACTGCGCTGTTTCTGACTGATGTTGGCCTTGCTTTCTTGGCGAGAACGGCTCCGCAATATAATGTATTTGTTATTGGGGTTCCGCTCAAAATCATTATAGGTCTTGCACTGCTTTTAGTGCTGATGCCTGGTCTGGCTGTGCTGTTTCAGAATCTCTTCGATATCATGTTCGAATCCATGGAGAATTTATTGAATCTCATGGGGAAGAGTCCGTAGGTGACCGTAAGGGGAGCGTATTATGCCTAAGACGAAGCGGTATAGACTGGATCTTCAACAATTCGCCGGTGAAAAGACGGAAAAAGCAACCCCGAAGAAACGGCAAGATGCTCGTAAAAAGGGTCAAGTAGCCAAAAGTGCTGAGCTATCCGGTGCAGTTGTGTTGTTATCAGCAGTAGTTAGCTTGATGATGTTTGGTGGTTTTATGAAAGAGCGCTTCATGAAGCTATATATGGATGTATTTCAGAATCAAATGACACTGGAGGTTACTCCTGAGAATATAACGCTGCTATTTAATCAATATGGACTACAAATACTGATTTTGCTAGCTCCATTACTTGGAATAGTTTTTGTTATGGCGCTGGTAAGCAATCTGGCGCAGGTGGGCTTTATGACCACGGGAGAGGGGATCACCCCTAAATTCAGCAAGCTTAATCCGATAAAAGGGTTCAAAAATATTTTCTCCATGCGTTCGTTTGTCGAGTTCCTGAAATCCATATTTAAGCTTCTAATTATCGCTTATCTGGTATATAGCACTTTATGGGGAGAAAAGAAGAACTTTGCATCCCTGTCGCATATCAGTGCGGAGGGGATTTTTAAATTTGCGGCCAAGCTGACGATGAGTCTTGGTTTGAAAATCGGGGCTGCCCTATTGGCTATGGCTTTTCTGGACTACATGTATCAGAAGTACGAGCATGAAAAAAGCCTGAAAATGTCCAAGCAGGATATCAAGGATGAATACAAAAAAATGGAGGGTGACCCTCTAATCAAAGGTAAGATCAGGGAACGCCAACGTAGAATGGCCATGCAGCGTATGATGCAGGAAGTTCCAAATGCGGATGTAATCATTACGAATCCTACGCACTTTGCTGTTGCGCTTAAATATGACGGTACCAAGATGGAAGCGCCGCAGATTATAGCAAAGGGTCAGGATTATGTAGCACTTCGCATCCGGGAGCTGGCTAAAGAGCACGGCGTCGTGACTATGGAAAACAAACCGCTGGCACGGGCATTATTCCAAAGGGCAGAGATTGGAGATGTCGTTCCAAATGATCTGTTCCAGGCTGTGGCTGAAGTGCTGGCATATGTATATAAGCTTAAAGGTAAGAGGAGATAAGGCGGGGGGGTTAGGACATTGAAAGCTAAAGATTTAACAGTTTTGCTAGGCATCATCGGGATCGTGCTTATGATGATTCTGCCTATCCCGTCCTGGCTATTGGACGTTTTGCTTGTTATTAACATCTCAATCGCATTAATTATCATTCTGGTTGCTATGAATACGAAAAATGCACTCGAATTCTCAATTTTCCCTTCATTGCTCCTAGTAACCACACTGTTTCGTCTGTCACTTAACATCTCGACTACAAAACTGATCCTGACTTACGGAGATGCCGGTTCAGTGGTATCTACTTTCGGTAGCTGGATCGCTGGCGGACAAATTGCTGTTGGGTTTATCGTGTTTCTGATCTTGGTAGTAGTTCAGTTTATTGTTATCACCAAAGGTTCAGAGCGCGTAGCTGAGGTAGGCGCTAGATTTACCTTGGATGCGATGCCCGGTAAGCAAATGAGTATTGATGCCGATCTTAACGCAGGCATGATTAACGAAACCCAGGCACGTGAGCGTCGTCGTAACGTAGAACGCGAAGCGGATTTTTTCGGAGCCATGGACGGTGCGAGTAAATTCGTTAAAGGAGACGCGATTGCGAGTATTATCATCTTGCTGATCAATCTCATCGGTGGATTTATTATCGGTATGATGGTTCACGGGATGGACTTTGCTACTGCGTTATCCACTTATTCTGTATTGACCATCGGGGACGGTCTTGTCAGTCAAATTCCAGCTTTGCTTATTTCGACAGCAGCCGGCTTGATTGTTACTAGAGCTTCTTCGGAAGGTAATCTTGCAGAAGAGCTGACAGGACAGTTGTTGTCCTATCCGAAATTGTTGTATATTGTCGCAGTTACGGTAGCTTTTCTTGGACTCTTTACACCCATACATATGATTACAACGCTCCCATTGGCCGGATTGCTGGCTTTTGCAGCCTACCGTATGGGACAAAATTTAAATAAGAAACAGATTGCCGAAGAGCAACTTGTTGAAGAGAAGCAGATTGAAGAGGTACGAAGTCCGGAAAGTGTCATTAATTTGCTTTCAGTTGATCCCATTGAATTCGAGTTTGGTTATGGTCTTATTCCTTTGGCGGATACAGGTCAGGGAGGCGATCTGCTAGATCGTATCATCATGATTCGACGGCAATGTGCCCTAGAAATGGGTCTTGTAGTACCTGTTATTCGCATTCGCGACAATATTCAACTAAAACCGAATGAATATGTCATAAAAATTAAAGGAAATACAGTTGGCGGTGGTGAATTATTACTTAATCATTACCTTGCAATGAGTCCAGGATATGATGATGAATCTATAAACGGTATTGAGACCATCGAACCATCCTTTGGGCTTCCAGCATTATGGATTGATGAATCGGTTAAAGAGCGGGCTGAATTGTCCGGCTATACTGTAGTAGACCCTCCATCTGTTGTCGCAACACATCTGACGGAGTTAATCAAACGTCATGGACATGAGCTGATAGGAAGACAAGAAACTAAGATGCTGGTGGACAACCTTAGGGATAATTATCCAGTGCTCGTCGACGATCTTATTCCTTCCGTATTGGCGATTGGGGATGTGCAGAAGGTTCTTGCTAAGCTGCTTCGTGAAAAAATATCGATCAGAGATTTGGTTACGATTTTTGAGACATTGGCGGATTATGGGACATACACCAAGGATCCTGATATTCTCACTGAATATGTTCGTCAGTCCTTGTCCAGACAGATTACCCAGCAATTCTCACAAGTAGGAGAGACGCTGAAAGTCATCACGGTGGGGCCTAATCTTGAAAAGAAAATTTCCGAGAGTGTGCAGCAATCTGAACAGGGAAGTTATTTGGCACTAGATCCAACTTCGACACAAACGATCTATCAGCGGTTAAGTGAACAGATTAATCGATTGCTGCAGACAGGGCAACAGCCAATAGTGCTCACATCACCAACCATTCGTATGTATTTGCGGCAGGTGATTGAACGAACGATGCAGGATATTCCTGTACTGTCTTATAGCGAGCTAGAGCCTAACATTGAAATACAAAGCGTCGGAGTGGTGAATTTATGAGAGTGAAGCGTTACGTGGTCGATTCGATGCCTGACGCCATGCTTTCCATTCGCAACGAGCTTGGGAGCGAGGCCGTCATTTTAAGTACAAAGGAAATCAAAATCGGCGGATTTTTAGGGTTATTTAAGAAGAAAAAAATAGAAGTTGTAGCAGCAGTAGAAAAGGCAGAGAAGAATAATGTTCCAAAAAAGCCGGCTGCGCCAGCGATGAACATTCCACGGAGTGCAGTACCACAGGCTTATCAAAAAGCTTCATCTGCTTCCACTACACCTTCTACACCTTCTATACCTTCCGTACCTTCTGTTTCATTAGAAAAGCCAGAAGAGTCACGGACGTTTGCAGAGATTGCTGCAGCCTTATCGGAAGCTATCAATGTACAAGAATCGATAGCCAAGCATCCGGAGCCAGAACCTGAGCAAAAACTTCCTGAATTAAATCTGGAAGATGCACCTTCTATATCAGCGTTGTATGAATCATTAGGATTAGAACAATCGCCAGAGGTTGCCACTGCTCTCGAAAATGATGTTCTTCGTGAGATTAGAGATATGAAGCTCTGGATGGAGCGAATTGCCAGACAATCCTCAGGTGGAAGAGAACTGCCAGACAGTCTGCAGGAGCTACGGGATCTTTTATTAGAGCAAGAAATGGATGCTGTGCTTGTTGAGGAATGGATCAGTAACATCTCGGAACGTTGGGTGGATGAAGGGCGTACTTGGGGACCAGAGAAATTTATGGGATCTCTTAAAGAACAGATTGATGGTTTCCTGACGGGACGAATTGCTGATGGAATTGCCCGGGATACTCAAATTGTATATATTGCCGGACCCACTGGAGTTGGAAAGACCACAACCATAGCTAAGCTTGCGGCAGAACAGCTATTTAAGCACGGACGCAAGGTAGGTTTTATCACCTCCGATACGTATAGAATCTCAGCTGTGGAACAGTTGCGAACCTACGCTGCTATTCTCAATGTTCCATTGGAGGTTGTCCAATCGCCAGGAGATTTGCAAAGAGCACTCTTTCGCTTGGAGAGTTGTGATCTAGTATTAATGGATACAGCTGGCCGAAATTATCGTAATGATATGCTAGTAGCCGAACTGCAAAGCTTGCTTGCGAAGGAATTGAGAAGTGAAACTTATCTTGTGCTTAGCTTGACCTCGAAAAGCCGTGATATGAAACTTATTGCAGAGCATTTCGGCAGATATAGGCTGGATAAGGTTATTTTCACAAAGCTGGATGAGACGGGGAGTTACGGCCCGCTCTTTAATGTCCTGAATGACTTCCCGCTTACCTTGTCTTATATGACCGATGGTCAAAATGTTCCTGATGACCTGCTTATGGCTACCAAAGGACAGCTGAGTGAGTTGCTTCTTGGAACAGGTGAACCATGATGGATCAGGCACAATCCTTAAGACAGCTTGTATCCAGTCAGGATTCTAAAGTAGCTGTAAGAGGGGGATCATCCGCCAGGATCATTACGGTGTGTAGTGGTAAAGGGGGCGTTGGTAAGTCGAATTTTACACTTAACTTCGCTCTAACTTTAAAGGCTATGGGCAAACGGGTTTTGCTGTTCGATGCAGATATCGGCATGGCTAATATAGATGTGTTGATGGGCGTATCGGCGAGATATAATCTTTATCATTTGTTAAAAAGAGAAGCGGATATCGAGCAGATTATTCAATACGGTCCGAATTCGCTCCCTTTTATAGCAGGTGGCTCTGGAATGGATGAGCTATTCACGCTTTCAGAGTCTGATCTTGATTATTTCACAAATCAGATAACACTTATCGCGGACAGCATGGATTATATTTTGTTCGATACTGGTGCTGGATTATCTAAGGAAACGATGAAGTTTATAACTTCTGCCGACGATTGCCTAGTGGTTACTACACCAGAACCAACAGCTATCACAGATGCATACGCATTAATGAAGGTTGTGAATCGTTCCTATCCTGAGACTTCCTTTAAATTGATTGTGAACCAGGCAGGTGATGAAAGGGAAGCCATAGCGACAAGCGATAAGATCCGAATGGCCGCCAGTCGTTTTTTGCAATTAGATATTTCTTATCTTGGTCATATAAGCTCAGATGCCCATGTAGTGCAAGCTGTCAAAAGGCAAACACCATTCACATTGGCTTTTCCAAACAGTATTGCTGCAAAAGATATACATCGGCTTGCTCTAAGTTATTTGACCATTGATTCTAAAAAGACCACAAAAGTCCAAGGGATTAAAGGCTTTATCCATAAATGGTTAAAGCGGAGTAAATAGTTGTTCTGAATTTGGGACAGAGGTGGAAATGATATGAAGCCATATAGAGTATTGGTTGTTGATGATTCGGCATTTATGCGCAAGATCATTTCCGATTTAATTGAAAATGACGCTGACTTTCAGGTGACGGCAACAGCAAAAAACGGTCGTGAGGCTATCGAAAAAATCAATGAGCTTCGTCCAGATCTGGTTACTATGGATGTAGAAATGCCAGAAATGAACGGCCTGGAAGCGCTGAAAATAATAATGGCCTCAGACCCTCTGCCAGTGATTATGCTGTCAGGGATCAATGAAGAGGGCATGAAGGAAACCATTCTTGCACTGGAATGGGGCGCTTTTGACTTTATTCGTAAACCTTCGATTACCAACTCTCAGGATATCATGGGAGTGGGAGAATCCTTAAGGGAACAAATGAAAGAGGCTATGATGGCCCGGGAGCAGCGCGAAGCACGTGCTTCTGCATTTAAGTTGCCAGACATACCGCCAGTAGAAGTCGCACCGCCAACTGTACCGAGAGTGATGCCCGGCAAACCCAAGGTAGAACCTAAAGCTTCACTCAAAAATGAAGTGACCAAAAAAACGCGGGTGAAGCAGCCGTTAGATCATACTGTTCCTAAAAGAGCAGCCAAACCATTAATCTCTACTCCACCACCTTTATCGGCAAAGAGTAATGCAAGGTCTCGAGTAGAGAATAACCCTACCCCACCAAAACCGTTGCCTAAAGTGGAAGTGTCTTCTGACGCTCCTGCAAATCCTCAGGTCCGGAAGTATGGGAGTAATGATCTGCAAAAGTTGGTTGCTGTGGGGTGCTCTACAGGTGGACCACGTGCTCTAAAGGTATTTCTGGAGAAGATTCCTGCGGATTTTCCAGCGCCTATTGTTATCGTGCAGCATATGCCGCCTAACTTTACCAAATCACTAGCTCAGCGACTGAATACCTTCAGCCCGCTAGAAGTGCTTGAAGCTGAGCAGGGGATGATATTGCAAAAAGGAGCTGCTTATATAGCACCTGGAGGCTATCATTTACAAGTTGTCCCATCCTCTAGAGGGCAATATGCGGTTGTACTCACAAAGGAAGAGGCGCGTAATGGCCATCGACCTTCTGTGGATGTTTTATTTGAATCATTGCTGCCGCTCACATCGTTAGAACGTCATCTGTTACTAATGACAGGGATGGGTAGTGACGGGGCAAGAATGATGAAGTCCTTATACGACTCTGGGGTAACCTCAACCTTTGCTGAAAGCGAAGAAACTTGTGTCGTATATGGAATGCCGCGATCTGCGGTGGAATTACAGTGCGTCCAGCACGTACTGCCTTTGCAAGAAATTGCTCCAAGGCTGGTGCAAGCTGTTAAATAACAGAAAAGCGAACTCAAAGGGGAGGTGCTCACTGATGGACATGAACCAATATTTATCCATGTTTATTGATGAGTCGAACGATCATCTGCAGTCATTGAACGAGAGCATGATGGGGCTGGAAGCGAATCCTGAGGACATTAGTATTGTACAGGTAATATTCCGCTCTGCGCACACCTTAAAAGGTATGGCAGCAACTATGGGCTTTGAAGATTTGGCTTCACTCACACACCAAATGGAAAATGTTCTTGATTTGGTACGCAACAACAAACTGCGCATGCAGGATTTCATTTTTGATACGTTGTTCAAAAGTTTGGATGCCTTGGAGTCTATGGTTGAGGATATTACGGGAGGAGGCGAGGGTAAAGCGGATGTTTCGTCTATCGTCTCCTCCTTACAGGCTATAGTCCGGGGAGAGATTCCTGTTGCGGGTGGCGAGGCAGCTTCTGTCTCAGGACCTGCTGCACAAGCGGTTGAAACCCCGATTCATTTAGATGAGTTTCAATTTTCTGTTCTAGAACAGTCGATTCAAGAAGGACATCAAGTATTATATGTGGACGTAACCATTCGCAAGGATTGTCAGCTTAAGGCAGTACGTGCATATATGGTGTTTGATCTTTTGGAGCGTTCAGGTGAAGTGGTTAAATCCTTCCCATCCGTTCAGGATATTGAACAAGAGAAATTTGATCAAAGCTTCTCTCTCTATTACATAACTCAAAAAAGTGCTGATCAAATTCAGGCTATGATTCTAAATCTGTCTGAGATTGACAAGGTATCGGCAGTAGTATTGGATCAAGATTCTCTGCAACAGCTGGGTCAGGAAGCAGCAGCAGCCTCTGAAGTGGCAGCCACGACTACTGAGGCGCCAGCAGCAGCTGCACCTGCCGCTTCTGCCGCTAAACCACTGCCAACCAAAGAAGAGGGTAACAAACCTGCAACTCACAAAACAGGTGGGGCACCGTCACGTACCATTCGTGTAGATATTGAACGTTTGGACGTGTTGATGAATTTATTCAGTGAACTTCTTATCGACCGTGTTCGTTTGGAACAGCTGGCTTCTGAGGTTCAAAACGGTGATCTCACGGAAACGGTTGAGCATATGGGCCGGGTAAGTGGAGATCTCCAGAATATTGTAATGAAGCTGCGGATGGTTCCAGTAGATACAGTATTTAACCGATTCCCACGTATGATTCGTGATCTAGCCAAGTCACTAGACAAAAAAGTAGATCTTATCATCACAGGAGCAGAAACTGAGCTAGACCGTACGGTCATTGATGAAATCGGTGATCCGCTGGTGCATTTATTGCGTAATGCAGTTGACCATGGTATCGAATCTATTGCAGATCGTGTTGCTGCTGGTAAGTCGGAGACCGGAACGGTCTATTTGCGGGCTTTCCACAGTGGTAATCACGTCTTTATTGAGATCGAGGAAGATGGAACAGGGATTTATCCAGAGAAGGTTCTGAAATCTGCTGTGAAGAAGGGTGTTATAACACAAGAGCAGGCAGCCAGTATGTCGGATGATGAAGCTTTTCAGTTGTTGTTTGCACCAGGTTTCAGTACAGCAGAGGTCATTTCTGATGTTTCAGGCCGCGGGGTAGGGCTGGATGTAGTGAAATCTAAGATCTCTTCTTTAGGCGGCAATGTAACGATTTATTCGTCTCCAGGTAAAGGAACTAATTTCTCAGTGCAGCTGCCTCTTACTCTATCTATCATTGCTGCAATGCTTATCCGTTTAGGCTCTGAGAAGTATGCCATTCCTTTGACCTCCATAGTGGAAACCGGAATCGTGAAGCAATCCCAGATTCGTACAATTCATGGCAATAAAATGGTGGAATTCCGTGATTCGCATATTCCACTGGTTTCTCTTAGCCGTCTCTTTTCGGTGCCTGATTATGATGAGAGTACTGAAGAAGAAACAGAAATCGTGGTTGTGCGTAAAGGAGAAAGGCTAGTTGCCTTAGCGGTACAGGATTTTATTGGCCAGAACGAGATTGTGATCAAGAATTTGGGTAAATATTTGCCTGAAGTACAAGGAATATCTGGCGCAACCATTCTTGGTGATGGTCAAGTAGCACTTATTATTGATCCCAACGCTTTTATTAAATAACTAGGATAGAACAGGGAGGTTCATTCCATGGCTGAAGATATTAAAGTGATAGTGTTCAAATTAGGCGTAGAGGAATATGGAATTGAAGTTGAAAAGGTACAAACTATTGAGCGTATGATGCCCATAACTCGTGTACCTAAGACCTATTCATTTATCAAAGGTGTAATTAATTTACGTGGTGTTGTTATTCCTGTAATTGATCTTCGGGGCCGTTTCGGTATCGAAGAGGCTGAACACACCGATCAGACAAGAATCATCATCGTATCTGTTAATGAAATGGAAGTAGGCTTCATTGTAGACTCTGCAAATGATGTTATAGATCTGAACAGAGATTCTATTGATACACCTCCTGATGTTGTTGGCGGCATCAAGGCAAAGTATTTGGATGGGGTGGCCAAGATTGGGGACGAGCGCTTACTGATTATGCTCAACTTGTCAGAAGTGCTTAACAAAAGCGAAATCGTTCAATTAGAAAGCCTAGAGGGCTAACCTGTGGAACTATTTAAGCACTATAAGGATTTCAAAATGGATGTGCTTAAGGAAGTTGGGAACATTGGAGCTGGAAATGCAGCCACCGCATTATCACAGCTCTTGAACAAGCCGATAGATATGGCTGTTCCTAAGGTACAGCTCCTTAACTTTGAGGAAATTACTGATAAAGTTGGCGGAGCCGAAGAACTAGTATATGCGGTGTTTCTACGTGTGGAGGGTGAAGCTCCAGGTAACCTGTTTTTCATTCTGTCACCAGAAGCGGCAATGAACTTGCTTAGTCGTATTGCAGGCATTGAGCTGTCGAGTGATGAAGAGCTTGGAGAAATGGAACTTTCTGCGCTAAGCGAAATTGGCAATATTTTGGCAGGTTCATATCTTTCTTCTCTAGCAGACTTCACCTCACTTTCTATGTATCCAACGGTTCCGGCCCTTGCTATGGACATGGCTGGCGCCATCCTTAGCTACGGTCTGCTGCAATTCGGGCAGATGGGGGACGATGCATTGTTGATCGACACTACCTTCTTTGAGGGGAAAAACGAAATTGAAGGGCAATTTTTCCTTATTCCCGATCCGGAATCATTCCCGAAAATCTTCAAATCGCTAGGAGTTCCTTTTGAAAATGATTGAAGAACAAAGCATTATTAAAGTAGGGATGGCGGATCTTAACGTTGGCAGCCAAGATAGTTTAATTCGTACCACAGGTCTTGGCTCCTGCGTGGGATTAACATTGTTTGACCCTGGAAAAAAGCTCGCAGGGATGGCGCATGTGATGCTCCCATCATCTGAGATTGCTAGGGAAGGGCAGTTAAACATCGCTAAGTTTGCAGATACCGCAGTGCCGGAGCTCTTATCCCGTCTGCTAGAGCTTGGGGCGGTTCGGAGCCGGATCGTAGCCAAGATGGCCGGAGGTTCACAAATGTTTGCCTTTGCCGGGGGGAGCGACACCATGAGGATCGGGCCTCGTAATGTTGAATCTTGTAAACTAGCACTTGAAAATTTAAAAATTCCGTTAATCGCAGAAGACACAGGCGGCAATTATGGCCGTACGATAGAAATAGCCTGCAACACTGGTATATTGTTTATTCGCAGTGTGCAAAAAGGCGCTAAGGAACTATAATTATGAATATGATTGGAAACATTTTGATAAACTTGGTGTCGGGTTTGGTAGGTTTCATATTTACCTTTTTTGTAACCTACAGTAACAATGTATTGGGTACTAGTTTATTAAGAAGCCTAATTGCATTTATCATCTGGTTTCTGCTTGCTTTTCTCTTAAGATGGGTATTGGGTTTTATTATGATTCAAACATCGCCTCCGGATGAAGTGGACACTGGCGGTGAAGAACTTGGGGCGAAGCTGGACATCAGCACCCCTAATGAGGATGAAGAATTAATCAATCTACTAAAACCGAAGCCAGGACAAGGAAACGAAAATAGCGAGGGATTTAAGCCTCTTACACCTCCTAAGCTAGTTTCGATGAAGGATCCTGAAGAATTGGCCAAGGCCGTTCGTCACCTGAAAGAAGAATAAGTGAGGGCTGAGGCGGAATCGGTGATCTTATTGGAAGGTACATTTCGCCGCGAATGCTCGCTGACTAAACTTTGGGAAGGGTGAAAGCTATTGAACGAGCGTAAAGCTTCTCAATTGGAAACTGACGAGCTATGGGAACAGTGGAAAGAACACAGAGACCCTGAAGCCAAAAAGAAGCTGATAGAGAGTTATCTCCATATTGTTGATTATGTATCCAGTCGTTTGGCTGTGGGATTACCAAAAAATGTATCCAAAGATGATTTAGCCAGCAATGGGGTTATGGGACTAATTGATGCGATTGAGAAATTCGACTACAAACGAGGATTGCAATTTCAGACCTATGCGTCCTGGCGTGTGCGTGGTGCGATATTAGATTCATTACGCCAAAGTGATTGGGTACCTAGATCCGTTCGGGAAAAAGCTAAAAAAATCGAGGACGCTTATCAGCAGCTGGAGCAGAAGCACTTAAGGTCAGTTAGTGACGAGGAAATGAGCCAATACCTTAATATTAGTGAACTGGAATTTCAAAATATGTTGCAGGATGTGGCTGTGATGTCACTTTGCTCACTGGAAGACCCGATTCGTGAAGAGGAATCAGAGACCCGAATGTCCATACTGGTGGACGATAAAGCTAAGAATCCGGATAGCAAGGTAAATGAATTCTACTTGCGCGAAGCGCTCACCAAAGGTATTGAGAAATTAACGGTGAAAGAAAGGACCGTTGTGTCCCTTTTATATTATGAAGATTTATCTTTAAGTGAGATTGCAGAGGTCATGTCGTTATCTCCTTCAAGAATTTCGCAGTTGCATTCCAAAGCTATTTTGCGGCTGAGGGGAACGCTCGAGAAGAACCGTGATCTCCTTATGCAGAACGATTAACCGTTAGCGGTGACAAGGGGGAGCAAAATTTGATCGGTCAATATGCTTTGAATCAGTACTTGAGTATAACTTTTTCGGAGGACAAAGGGATCGCGTATTTGCAGTTCTCCAAAAAGGATGAGAATTTTTCCTGCTCATCTACAGAACTGGAAGCCTTCCTGCACAGTCACAATATTCGCTACGGTATCAAGAGTGATGTTGTCGAACGTATTTGTAGTCATCCTGAGGAGTTTTTTTGGAGTAAAGTTCCAATTGCTGCAGGTTATCCTGCTGTGCATGGCACGGATGGACGAGTTATGCTTACAGTAGATCTGGAAGAGGACCGCAAACCGCTTGAGAAAGCGGATGGTAAGGTCGACTATAAGGACTTGGTCCGGCTTCGTAATGTACTTAAAGGAAAGTTAATAGCTAAAATTATCCCTGCCCAGCCTGGAAAGCTAGGGATGACTGTAACTGGTGATGAGCTTGCTTTCAAGGCTGGAAAGGAAGCTCATTTTAAAATCGGGAAAAATGTACTCATTGATAATGACGGCACTTCGATGTATGCAGCGATTGATGGACTGGTAACGTTAACTGATAACGGGAAAATCAATGTGTTTCCTGTATATGAAGTGAATGGTGATGTGGATTACAGCACTGGAAATATTGATTTTGTAGGTACAGTCGTCATACGCGGGAATGTCCTTTCAGGCTTCACTGTAAAGTCTGCCGGTGATATTCGGGTTGTAGGCGGCGTTGAAGGTGCAGAGTTAATCTCTGGGGGTTCCATTGAAATTACTGGTGGAATTATCGGATATAACAAAGGTCAAGTTACTGCTGGGAAAAGTGTGAAGGTTTCTTTCATTCAAGATGGAAACGTAACCGCTGGTGAAGATGTAATTGTTTCTCAGAGTATTATGCATTCCAATATACGTGCTGGTAGAGATGTTATCTGTAACGGCTCTAAAGGTTTGATTGTGGGTGGAATCGTTCAGTCTGGAGATAGAGTTGTAGCACGAACTATAGGTAACACCATGTCCACTGCGACTGTGATTGAGGTAGGCGTGGTTCCAGAGCTTAGAAATGAGATTAACGAGCTTCGTCAAGAGTTGCGGCAGCTGCTGGAGAACGAGGATAAAACCTCTAAAGCTTTGTATCTATTAAATCAATTGGCTACTAACGGTCAGCTCCCTGCGGATAAAGTGGCGCTTCGCGTCAAATTAAATGCTACTAAACAATCCCATCAACGTGAAGAAAAAAGAATTAAAGAACGAGTGCTAGAGATAGAAAGAATGTTAGAAGATACAGGTAGAGCGAGAGTTGAGGTTATCAAAACCATTTATGGCGGTTCAAAGATCATGATCGGCAGATATACCCGATTTGTTAAGGATGCTACGGAGCGGGTTGTGTTTATTTACAGTGATGGGGATATATCTTTAACGCCGTACAATTAATCGGGCGGGCAGCATTTGCGGCCGGCCATTACTTGTGAGAGAAGGGTTAAGATGAGCCTAAAACCGGTGGAACTGCAAATTGCTTTGCCTCGCACCACGGAGGCGGGCAAGCTTCAGAATGAATCTCAGCAACGTCCTGCTATCGACCAACATCAATTGGCTGGGCAAAATGTAAAACAAAGTCAGGAATTGGCCATGCGGAGCACTGAAGTGGATGAGTCTTCTGAATCAGCTTTACGGGATGGCGGTGGAAAAGGCAATCCTCATTCAGGTGGAAATTCTTCTTCAGATAAACACTCGAACTCGCCTGCAACCCGTGATGCCGAGCATCCTTACAAAGGCCAACGCATTGATCTAAGTCTTTAATAAGAATCCACATGAATCTACATCTGAAATGTAAAAGGAGATAAGGCACTTGCAACCATGGGTTTATATTGTGCTAGTAGGTGTCGCTGCTATTCTTTATGCCCTTTTACTTCCCGCACGTGTAAAGGAAGGAAAAGCTAATCAGCAAAGCCTCAAGGAAACAGAGGCTGCGCTTGAGCTATATATGGCAGACATAGAGCGCGAGAATGAGGAACTGGTACAATTAGTTAGTAGTATTAAACAACAATCGCAAACTAATCATAATTTACTGCAGGGACAGGTTAATGAATTACAGAGTCAAGTGGTAGAGTTGCAGAACAGCTCTTTAAAGCTAGAAGCACGAGTGGCCGAGGAAGAGAAGGGTTTGAAAGAACTTGCAGTGACGGTTGAACAAGGTTCGAAGGTTAAAGTTGGTGTTAACGAAGATACGTCTCTGCCAGCAGAGATGAGTTCAGTGTCGCCAGATGTGAAAGCGAAACCTATTAGTTCGATAAAATTACGTTACCCAAGATTGTTTGAACTGCATGAGCAGGGCAAATCGATAGACTCCATTGCCAAGACGGCTGGACTTCAGCGAGGGGAAGTGCAACTGATTCTGCAACTTGCCAAACAGGAGGAATCGGTATGATTAAGAACCGTTCATTCTTGTTCGGACTAGGCACAGGACTAATTACTGGCGCTTTATTACTTCAGTTAATGATCTCCGGTGGAGCGGCTCCACTTACCAAAGAACAAGTTCTACAGGGTGCTGAAAAATTGAATATGAAAGTCATCGATGAATCTGCAGAATCTGCCTCGGGGGAAGCTGAGAATGATAATAAAGAGGAAATCACAGAGACCGAGGGATCGACAGTAGAAAGCAAGGAGAACGTCAGCCCCTCTGCGCCGGCTGCTGCAGCCTCCCCCACACCGGTAGTGTCACCTACAGTACCTGAGAGCTCTGATAAAGCCGTTGCGCCGAAGAAGCCATCTACGGCTACTGACGGCAAGGTTGAGCAGCCACAGGTCACTCCAAAGGCCAGTGCCGCTCCAACCGCTGTAGCTCCTGCAACGCCTAAAGTCACAGCAAATGCTAGTGTTTCCGTTCGAATTCCATCTGGTAGCACATTGACCGCAACAACAGATATTTTAGCGAAGGCTGGCGTCATTAAGGATAAGTCTACTTTTCTAGAGGCTGCAAACAAACGAAAGATTAATACGAAAATTCAATCCGGTTCTTATAGCTTTAATAAGGGAGAGAGTATTGACTCCATAATAGAGAAATTAATAACTTTAAAGTGATCGTTGCATACACTGATATAATATGGTATAGTAATTGACGGTGTTAAAACACACGCCGGTTGATTTCGACAAGGGGTGCTTTCTTCTGAAGAAAGTCTTGCTGAAAGATGACGCATGGCGGAGGAGACACACAATAAACCAAACTTAGGAGGTGTGTGAAGATGGCAGTAATCTCCATGAAACAGCTTCTAGAAGCTGGGGTACACTTCGGTCACCAGACTCGTCGTTGGAACCCAAAGATGGATCGTTATATCTTCACTGAAAGAAACGGAATTTACATTATTGACTTGCAAAAAACAGTCAAAAAGGTAGAGGAAGCTTACAACTTTGTAAAAAGCGTCGCTGGTGACAACGGCACAATCCTATTCGTAGGAACAAAGAAACAAGCTCAAGATTCCGTAAAAGAAGAAGCAGAACGTTCCGGTATGTTCTTCATTAACCAACGTTGGTTGGGTGGAACGCTTACTAACTTCCAAACTATCCAAAAGCGTATTGATCGCTTGAAGAAATTGGAATCTTGGGAAGAAGACGGTACTTTTGAAGTGCTACCTAAGAAAGAAGTTATCCTTCTTCGCAAAGAGAAAGATCGTCTTGAAAAATTCTTGGGCGGTATCAAGAACATGAAAGGTCTTCCAAGCGCGTTGTTCATCATTGACCCGCGTAAAGAGCGTATTGCAGTTGCAGAAGCTCGCAAATTGGGTATTCCAATCGTAGCTATCGTTGATACTAACTGTGATCCAGACGAAATCGACTACGTAATTCCAGGTAACGACGACGCTATCCGCGCTGTTAAATTGTTGACTGGTAAAATGGCAGACGCTGTTGTTGAAGCTCACCAAGGCGAAGACACAACTACTGCTTAAGTAGCGACTAGCACATACAAGAACTTAAATGAAAAGGGTGGTTGGCAGGTGGATAACCTCTCACTGCCCTTTTTTTAGGATAAAGGCCTTGAATAATGTAAGAAAACGACAATTACCTGGAGGGAATAAACAATGGCAGTTGATGCAAAAGCAGTAAAAGAACTTCGTGAAAGAACAGGCGCTGGTATGCTTGATTGTAAAAAAGCGCTTGAAGAAGCTAATAACGATATTACTAAAGCAGCAGAATTGCTTCGTGAAAAAGGTCTGTCCGCAGCAGCAAACAAAGCAGGACGTATTGCTACTGAAGGCGTTGTAGAATCTTACATCCACGCTGGCGGCCGCATTGGTGTACTTGTAGAAATCAACTGCGAAACTGACTTTGTTGGTAAAACAGATTCCTTCAAGGAATTTGCTCGCGATATCGCTATGCAAATCGCTGCAGCAAACCCTCGTTATGTTCGTCGTGAAGAAGTGCCACAAGAAGATGTTGAAAAAGAAAAAGAAATCCTGAAAGCTCAAGCTTTGAACGAAGGTAAGCCTGAGAAAATCATTGAAAAAATGGTTGAAGGACGTATTGGTAAATATTACGAAGAATATTGCTTGCTTGAGCAAACTTTCGTTAAAGACCCAGACAAAACAATCTCCCAATTGTTGAATGAAAAAATCAGCACAATCGGAGAAAACATCTCGATCCGTCGTTTTGCTCGTTTTGAACTAGGCGAAGGTTTGGAAAAGAAAGTGGATAACTTTGTTGAAGAAGTTATGGCACAAGTTAATCAATAATAGCTTTATCATAAATATGAAGAATTGAATAAAGGCAAGCATCAGAAGAGCGGAACACGTACACGTAGTGTTCCGTCTTTTGCAGAAAGTGAGGGTATACATTTGGAACAGCCGGTATTTAAGAGAGTAGTCCTTAAGGTAAGTGGAGAGTCTTTGGCAGGACAAAACGGATATGGTATTGATGCCGACATGATTATTTCCATCGCTGAACAGATCAAGGAAGTTGTAGAACTTGGCGTTCAGGTTGCAATTGTTTGTGGCGGGGGTAACATTTGGCGCGGGATCGCGGGCAGCGCAAGCGGCATAGATCGCGCTACTGCAGATTATATGGGCATGCTGGCAACAGTAATGAACTCACTTGCTCTTCAGGACGCATTGGAGCAAATTGATGTGCCAACAAGAGTGCAGACTTCGATCTCGATGCAGCAAATTGCTGAACCATATATTCGTCGTCGTGCGATTCGCCACTTGGAGAAGGGCCGGGTTGTTATTTTTGCAGCAGGCACAGGTAACCCATTCTTCTCAACAGATACTACTGCAGCACTTAGAGCGGCAGAGATCGAAGCAGAAGTTATTCTGATGGCGAAAAATAAGGTTGACGGAGTATATTCTGCTGATCCGTTCAAAGATAGTACAGCTGAGAAATTCGAACAGCTTACTTATATGGATGTTCTGAATAAAAACCTCGGTGTTATGGATTCAACAGCTTCATCTTTATGCATGGATAACAATATACCGCTCATTGTATTCGCCATTACAGAACAAGGCAATATCAAACGTGTCGTTCTCGGTGAGAAGATCGGAACGATTGTTAAAGGGAGTGTAGATTAATGCCACAATCGGTCAAAAAAAATGCCGAAGAGCGTATGGACAAAGCGATTTCATCGCTGAAACGTGACTTGGCAACATTACGTGCAGGACGTGCAACAACATCGCTTCTCGATCGTATTCAAGTTGAATATTACGGAGCACCTACTCCAATTAATCAGCTGGCCAACATAAGTACTCCGGATTCCCGGACACTGTTGATTCAGCCGTGGGACAAAACATCGATGTCTGATATTGAACGGGCGATCATGAAATCCGATATCGGATTGACGCCAGCCAATGACGGCACCATTATTCGTCTTTCTATCCCTCCGCTGACTGAAGAGCGTCGGACGGACTTGGTTAAGCTGACTAAGAAGTTTGGTGAAGAAGCGAAAGTAGCGATCCGCAACATTCGCCGTGATGCCAACGATGATATTAAAAAGATGGAGAAAAACGGTATCTCTGAAGATGAGTCCCGTGGCCATCAGGAAGACATTCAAAAAACAACGGATAAGTTCATAGCCGAAGTTGACAAAGTGCTTGTCTCCAAAGAAAAAGAGATTATGGAAGTTTAATGATATTCAAGAGACTTAAGGCCCCTCCGTTAATGGTGGGGTTTGTCTCTTTCTGATAAGAGCTTGGAGGAAACGGAAATGATCAAACGGATTCAAGCGTGGCTGAGCCGTAAAGACAGGCAACAGTCAGTCGAGATTTCACCGGATAACATTCCCCGGCATGTGGCTGTGATTATGGATGGTAATGGACGCTGGGCTAAACGGCGCGGCTTACCGCGCGTTATGGGTCATCAGAACGGCATGAAGGCTGTCAAACGTGCTACGATCGCTGCAGACGAATTAGGTATTAAATACTTAACGATGTATGCGTTCTCGACAGAAAACTGGATACGCCCGAAAGAAGAAGTCGATTACTTGATGCGTTTGCCTGGGGAGTTTCTGGCGATTGAGCTTGATGAGCTAATCGAGAAGAATGTTCAAGTACGCATGATGGGTGACGCTGACGCTTTACCTTCATATACCCGTAAGGCTATGGAAGAGGCGGTAGCTCGAACAAAAGAGAATACTGGATTGATCTTAAATTTTGCTCTTAACTATGGTGGACGCAATGAAATAGAAGGCTGTATGCGCAGTTTAGGGAAAGATATCCAAGCTGGTATATTGTCGCCAGAAGAAATTACATCAGAGTTGATTAACAACAGACTATTAACTGCTGGTTTACCCGATCCTGATTTGTTGATACGAACAAGTGGAGAAATTCGGCTTAGCAATTTTATGTTATGGCAGATTGCCTATAGTGAATTGTGGTTTACTGATGTGTACTGGCCTGAGTTCGACAAAGAGCATTTGCATCAGGCCGTTGCTGAATATCAACGACGAACACGCCGTTATGGTGGACTGAAGTAGCTTGTTAGGAGATGGAACCTTTGAAGCAGCGATTGATTACCGGAATTGTTGCCGGAGTATTATTTTTAGGGTTATGTGTACTGGGAAACTGGCCGTATCAGGTTCTGCTTATTGCTATGGCTCTTATAGGTTTTTATGAATTTGTCAAAATGATAGGTATTCCTACGCTTTCCGGTACTACTGTTCTGGGTTACGCAGCTATTCTAAGCTTCATGATCCCATGGAATTTGCTTGGTGTTACTGCGCCGTTGTCCTGGGAGCAAGGGATTTGGATTCTGCTGTTATTGTTCCTTCTGGTCACCGTTTTTACTAAAAATAAATTAGATATTCGAGTAACAGCCTTGCTGTTTACTGGTATAGTATACATTGGAATGGGCTTCTCTTATATGGCCGTGGCTCGTGCATCGGATGACGGACATGGTTTGTTCTGGACTTTTTTGCTCCTGTTCTGCATTTGGGGCAGTGATGCGGGGGCATATTTTGTAGGCAGAAGCTTTGGCAAGAACAAGCTCTGGCCGGCCATCAGTCCTAACAAAACGGTGGAAGGTGCTGTTGGCGGGGTACTGATCTCGATGCTTATTTCTATCGTGTTTGCGCTGCTTGCTCCTGAACACTTGACGATAGGACGAGCGTTGCTTATTGGGCTTTCTTGTGCGATATTAGGACAGCTTGGAGATCTTGTGCAGTCAGCTTATAAACGTGCGTATGGCATTAAAGACTCAGGTACACTTTTGCCAGGGCATGGCGGTATTCTTGATCGATGTGACAGCTGGATTATCGTATTTCCATTCGTACATATTGTAATGCTTATGCCTTACTATTAAACGAAGGGAGAGAGAGTATAACTATGAAAAAAATAAGTGTTCTAGGTTCGACGGGTTCGATCGGCACTCAGACTCTAGATGTCATCGCAATGCACCCAGACTCTTTTGAAGTAGATGGCTTGGCGGCCGGAACAAATACAGCATTATTACTGGAGCAAGTTCGTCGTTTTAACCCGCGTAGAGTCTCTGTGGCAACGAAAGAGCTGGCAGATGAGATTAGATCCAGCCTACCTTCTGGTATAGAGCTTTACAGCGGGAATGAAGGGCTTGTTGAAGTGGCGGCTGGCGGCGATGCCGAAATGGTCGTAACGGCTGTTATGGGAAGCGTAGGGCTTCAATCAACACTAGCGGCAATTGAAGCCGGCAAACATATTGGACTCGCCAATAAGGAGACATTAGTAACGGCCGGACATTTGGTCACTGATCTTGCTAATCGTAAGGGAGTTAAGCTGTTGCCGATTGATAGTGAGCATTCAGCTATTTATCAATGTCTCAATGGCGAGAATATCTCAGATATTGCCTACATCACTTTAACAGCATCCGGCGGCTCATTCCGTGACTTTACGCGTGATCAGCTTAAGGATGTGACGGTAGAAGATGCGCTTCGTCATCCGAATTGGAGCATGGGCGCGAAAATAACGATAGATTCTGCTACAATGGTGAACAAGGGCTTAGAGGTTATTGAAGCGCATTGGTTATTCGGTCTTCCGTATGAACAAGTGAATGTGCTGCTGCACCCGGAGAGCATCATTCACTCTTATGTTGAATTCCGTGACAGCAGTATTATTGCCCAGCTTGGCAATCCCGATATGCGTGTCCCGATTCAATATGCACTTACTTATCCAGATCGTTGGGAATCTCCGGCACAGCGTTTGTCGTTAGCTGAGATAGGACGTTTGACCTTCCGTGAAATGGACTTTGAACGTTACCCTGCACTGAAGCTAGCGATAGATTGCGGAAAAGCTGGTGGAACGGCGACTACTGCTTTCAACGCTGCGAACGAAATAGCAGTTGCTCGATTCTTAAGTCATGAGATCTCGTTCCTGCGTATTGAGGAGATTATCGGAGAAGTGCTAGATTGTCATAATAACGAGCATAATCCGAATCTGGAACAAATTGAATCCTGTGATAGACGTGTTCGAGAGCTGGCAGCTACGCTGTAGAACGTAGAAAGATCTCCTTTTAAAAATATAAGAAAGTATAAGTTTCACTTTATACATTATCCTTATATTTCTCGCGTAAACGCGTACCGTCTCCTTAAGGAACACTGATGGCGTTATTGCTTGACTGGAAATACTTACTTTGCCCTAAAAATAGGTTGGGACAGTTGATTCTCTTGTGCCTGATCGGAGAATAATGATAAATTAAGAGGACATACTTCGGTCTTACACCTAAAGGGGGATGATACGTTTGGAAATGGTTCAGGTCGTTTTTTTAACGGTGCTCATGTTTTTTGTACTTGTGACTGTACACGAATGGGGTCACTATTATTTTGCCAAACGCGCCGGTATTCTCGTGAGGGAATTTGCTATCGGTTTCGGTCCGAAACTGTTTTCTTATAAACGGAATGAGACTCAGTTCACTCTTCGCTTACTGCCTTTTGGCGGTTATGCCCGCATGGCTGGTGAAGATCCTGAGATTGTCGAGATTGGTTCTGGACAGACCATTGCGGTAAGGCTCGGACAAGACAATAAAGTTAAAAACATTTATCTGGATGCACTAGACACCCGTAGAAATGTTATCCGTGGTGAGGCGCTGAGTACCGATCTCGAAGATAAATTGCAGATTACCTTAGATGTGGACGGAGAAGTTACTACTTATGATGTTCATCCGCAAGCGATGATGATTAAAGGGACGCAACAGACACAAATTGCACCTAAAGATCGTCAATTCGGCAGCAAGACCGTGGGTCAGCGTGCGTTGGCTATCGTTGCGGGTCCTGTGATGAACTTTCTGTTAGCCTTTGTACTCTTCGCCATTCATTTGCAAATGGTCGGGATTCAAGTTGAAAATCCTACTTTTGTTAAGATTGGCGACGTCTCCGAAGGAATGCCGGCGCAAGAAGCAGGACTCCAAAAGGGCGATATCATTGTCTCCATCAATGGTGAGAAAATCGGTGCTGATTACAAAAAAATGATTAGCTTGACCTCGGAGTCCAAAGGTAAAGAAATGAACTGGACGCTGCAACGGGGAGAAGAAACCCTTAACGTTAAGCTAGTTCCTCGTAGTATGGAAGGACAAGAAGGCGGTAAAATAGGCATCACTCCTGAGCTACCTACTCGTAAAGCTGGTTTTGGCGAGACGATAACAGGTTCAGGAAAAGCTATGGTCGATACGACAGAAGCTATCTTTTTGGGCTTTAAACAATTGATCAATAAATTCAATATGGATGATATTGGAGGTCCGGTTCGTACGTTTGAGGTAACCGGTCAAATTGCTCAACAAGGTATTCAGTATCTTACATACTGGGCCGCTATTTTGAGTCTATATCTGGGGATATTTAACCTCTTGCCGATTCCGGCACTCGATGGAAGCCGTCTGGCATTCCTAGGTGTTGAGGCACTGCGTGGCAAACCTGTGGATCCGGGTCATGAAGGCATGGTTCACTTTGTAGGTTTTGCACTGCTATTTTTATTAATGATTGCTGTTACGTATAATGATATTTTACGTTTGATCAGCGGCTAATTTTCTTCGGGAGGCATTCCATTACATGGCTAAAGATAAACAATTCGTTACGGAAATCACGCCGCAAAGCGAGGATTTCTCACGCTGGTATATTGATGTTATTAAAAAAGGAGACTTGATGGATTACTCTCCTGTTCGTGGCTGTATTGTATTTAAGCCAGAAGGCTATGAAATATGGGAGCATATTCAGGAGGAAATGAACCGTCGCCTCAAGGAAACTGGGCATCGAAACGCTTATTTTCCAGTGTTCATTCCAGAGAGTTTCTTTCAGAAGGAAAAGGATCATATTGAAGGCTTTAATCCAGAGCTGCCATGGGTAACAGAAGCGGGTGGTGACGTACTTGAGGAACGTCTCGCAGTTCGTCCTACTTCAGAGACCATGTTCGGCCACATGTACTCTAAATGGATTCAATCTTATCGTGACCTTCCTGTACTTATCAATCAATGGGCGAACGTGGTTCGTTGGGAGAAACGTACATTACCATTTATCCGCACGACTGAGTTTCTTTGGCAAGAAGGGCATACCGCGCATGAGAATGAAGCGGAAGCTCGTGAAGAAACTATGCGGATGCTGGATAACTACCGTGATTTTGTCGAGACCTATCTTGCCATTCCGGTTATTACTGGACAAAAGACACCTTCCGAGCGTTTTGCCGGTGCGGTAGATACGTATTCTATTGAAGCGATGATGAAGGATGGACGCGCTGTTCAGGCTGCTACTTCACATTACCTCGGCACCAAGTTTGCCACAGCTTTTGAGATTCAATATTTAAGCCGTGACAATAATTTGGAGTATGTACACACTACTTCATGGGGCTCAACCACTCGCTTGATTGGCTCCTTGATTATGGTACATGGAGATGACCGCGGTCTTGTTCTGCCGCCTAAGGTAGCTCCAACGCAAGTTATTATGATTCCTATCGGACCTCCTAAGACCCGCGAAGCTGTGATTGGGCGGACGGACGAGCTGTTCAAGGAATTGAAGAATGCTGGCGTTCGTGTACGTGTGGATGATCGTTCAGATGTTACTCCAGGCTGGAAGTTTAATGAATATGAAATGCGTGGAGTGCCAGTACGTTTGGAGCTTGGACCACGCGACATGGAGAATGGCGTCTGCGTTCTCGTCTCACGTGTCACCGGTGAGAAGAAGGTTATTCAACAGGAAAACCTCGTAGAAGAGGTTCAAACAATGCTTGAACAGGTTCACAACGAAATGTTCGAACGTGCCCTGAAATTCCGCGAGGACCACTTCTATTCTGTGGATTCCTTGGAGGAAATGAAGGCTTCGATGGATGAAAAACGTGGATTTGCTCTAGCTGGATGGTGTGGTTCCGAAGAATGCGAGTCCAAAGTTAAGGAAGAGACAGGTGCGGGTAGCCGCAATATTCCTTTTGATCCAGCGGAGACTAAGCAAGTCTGCATTTGCTGTGGCCAACCAGCCAAGCATACTGTGGTTTTTGCAAAGGCATATTAATCTTTAGGCACCGATCAACAGTCTTGTAGTATTTTAATTTAGCTTCTGGAGAGAGGAGTCGGCGGGCCGTAAGAACCCAATGCTTTTTGAAACCAGAAGCTTTTTAAAATATAAGAATTTATAGGAATTCGCTATAAATTATCCTTATATTTTTACGAGAAACAGTTATCGTCTTTAAAAGGCGACAACATCGTTTCTTCTTATCATATTGTACTTTCACTGTGTATCATGGATAGTTTTAACTGGGTTATTAAAGGTGGGAGGAAAGCATGGAACAAAACCAGGAGAGAAGAAAAAGGTTCGAGCTCTTGATGAAGCAGGGTGAAATTCCGCCTGCAATCATGGATCCCTACTTTTTAGACGGGTATATAGAACGTGTTGAGATCAGTCGCGGCAACCGGGACTGGCAAATCGTTATTACGAAAGAAAGTCTGGTTCCAGCACAGGTATATCGGACATTTAGCCTTAGAATGCGGGAGAAGCTACAGCATATAGCTAAAGTAAGCTTTTTGTTCCTATATGATGAGAAGGTTAGTAGAGCGGAGCTTGTCCAAGAATATTGGGGACTGTTTCTGGAGTGGGTGCATCGGGAGATTCCATCGGTAAACGGCTGGCTGACCCGCTCCTCACAGGAGCTTAAAGAGGATACTTTAATGTTAACGATGAGTGATTCCACTTCGATGGAGCTGGCTCGCAAAAAAGGCATCGATGGAGCAATTATTAAATTTTATGATAAGTATTTCGGTCTCTCCTTAAAAGTTAAATTACTAATGGCGGAGAACGAAAATAATAATGTTGAAGCATTCGAAGAATTTCAGCAAAAGCTTCAGCAAGAACAACGCGAGATTGTTGAGCAGATGATGACTGCTGTTGAAACAGAAGCTCCTGCTGATGATAGCGATCCTAATGAAGTAATTAAGCTTCAAGTGGGGTATGAAATTAAGGAACAGGCTGTGCCGATTCTTGAAATTCAAGATGAAGAGAAGAAAATTACAATTCAGGGTACCATTTTTGGTCTGGATCGTAAGGAGCTTCGCAATGGCAGTACCTTGTTCACTTTCAGTCTGACCGATTTTACGGATTCTCTACAAATGAAGATGTTCGCGAAGACTAAAGATGATCTGAAGATTATGAGTCAGCTAGCTAATGGCAAATGGGTAAGAGCACGCGGAAAAGTAGAATATGACCGTTTTATGCAGATTCCTGAGCTCGTGATGATCCCTTCAGATTTAACGGAAGTTAAGGCACCGCCTGCACGTAAAGATACTGCTCCTAAGAAACGGGTGGAATTCCACCTTCACACTACGATGAGTACGATGGATGCGGTCACTCCGATCACTACCTATGTCAAAACAGCTGCCCAGTGGGGTCATCCTGCGATTGCTATTTCTGATCATGGTGGCGTTCAGGCTTTTCCTGATGCAAACCATGCAGCTCATAAGCATAAGATAAAAATGATTTATGGTGTGGAAGCTAATGTTGTGAATGACTCTGTGAATATTGTCGAGAATGCTCAGCCTTTGGACTTGAAGACAGCTACCTATGTAGTGTTTGATATAGAAACCACGGGTTTATCGATTACCCGCAATAATATTACGGAGCTGGCGGCCATTAAAATGTGCGAAGGCAAAGAAGTAGACCGTTATTCTACTTTTGTTAATCCGCATGAGAAAATCCCTTATCATATTCAGCAATTGACCAATATTACGGATGAAATGGTTAAGGATGCTCCTGATCTTGAACCAGTACTGCGTAAGTTTGTTGAATTTGTGGGTGACAGTATCCTTGTAGCTCATAACGCCAGATTTGATATGGGTTTTATTCAGGCCTCGTTACGTAAAATAGGTGAACCTGATCTTCCGAATCCATCTCTTGATACGCTTGAGCTCGCTCGCTTACTATATCCAAGCATGAAGAATCACAGGCTGAACACATTAGCCGATAAATATAAAGTTCTTCTGGAGAGCCATCACCGTGCGATTGATGATACCATAGCACTCGGCGGTATATTAACAGGATTGCTCGCAGATGCTGAAAAGATGAAGGGCATGACCCGCCTTGATCGGCTAAACGATTATGTGGGTAATGATCTTTCGAACACAAGACCGTTCCACTGTAATATTTATGCACTTAATCAAATAGGCAAAAAAAATCTCTATAAGCTCATTTCCATGTCACATACGGAATATTTCAAACGTGTACCTTGTATTCCAAAATCCAAGCTGGAAGAGCATAGAGATGGACTGCTAGTCATTTCCGGTTGTGAACGTGGAGAGTTTTTTGAAGCAGTACTCAACAAAACGACTGAGGAAGCCATGGAGGTTGCTCATTTTTATGATGTGCTGGAGATTCAGCCATTGACCATGTACATGCACTTGGTGGACAAGGGTTTTGTAGCAGGCCCTGATGAGCTTCGCGATGTAGTCCGCAAGGTTTGCGAAATAGGGGAACAGTTGAATAAACCTGTTATCGCAACGGGGAATGTGCATTATCTTGAACCCCGGGACAAGCTGTATCGTGATATTACGATTAATGGGATCACAGGCTTTAGTCCGCTTAAAGACCAACGCAAACCGGATGCACACTTCCGCACAACGGATGAAATGCTGTCTGAATTCGAATTTCTCGGTGCTGAAAAAGCGATGGAAGTCGTTGTCACAAATACAGTTGAGCTGGCGGAGCGTTTTGAAGAACTGGAGCTATTTCCAGATAAGCTATTTACACCAATTATTGACGGGGCGGACGAAGAAATTCGCGAGACCTGCTACAATACAGCCAAATCCATTTACGGTGAAGAGCTGCCTGAAGTAGTTATTGCCCGTTTGGAGAAAGAGCTTGCACCGATTATTAAATACGGGTTCTCTGCCAACTATTTGATTTCTGAACGTCTCGTAAAAAAATCAAATCAGGATGGGTATCTCGTAGGCTCGCGGGGTTCCGTAGGTTCTTCTGTAGTCGCTACATTTCTTGGGATTTCAGAAGTTAATCCGTTGCCTGCGCATTATATTTGCCTAGATCCCGAGTGTCGCCATAGTGAATGGTTCCTGGACGGTAGTGTGCGGAGCGGATTCGATTTACCAGATAAAGTCTGTCCGGATTGCGGTCAGAAGCTCAAAGGTGAAGGCCAGGATATTCCGTTCGAGACCTTCCTTGGATTTAAAGGGGATAAAGTTCCCGATATCGACTTGAACTTCTCAGGGGAATATCAGCCGAATGCACATAACTTTACCAAAGAAATGTTTGGTGAGAAAAATGTATTCCGTGCCGGAACGATTGGTACCGTAGCTGAGAAGACAGCCTTTGGATTTGCAAAAAAATACGAAGAACTTCACCAGAAACGTTGGCGTGGAGCTGAAGTTGGCCGTCTGGCGGCTGGCTGTACAGGTGTTAAACGTAGTACGGGACAGCATCCGGGTGGTATAGTCGTTGTTCCAGACTATATGGAGGTAGAAGATATTACGCCAGTACAATTCCCGGCGGATGATGTCAATGCTGAATGGAAGACCACGCACTTTGATTATCACGCCTTTGACGCGAATTTGCTGAAGCTTGATATTCTGGGTCATGATGATCCGACGATGATGCGGATGCTTCAGGATTTGACAGGTGTGGATCCAACTTCTATCCCGATGAATGATCCGAAAGTTATGAGCATGTTTAACTCTACAGATGCACTTGGAGTGAGACCTGACGAAATCAGATCACCGGTTGCGACCTATGGTGTGCCCGAAATGGGGACCAAGTTCGTACGTCAAATGCTTATTGAGTCGAAGCCGTCCAGCTTTGCTGACTTACTGCAAATATCAGGTTTGTCTCATGGTACTGGAGTTTGGCTTGGTAACGCTCAAGAGCTTATAAAGAATAACACGTGTAACATTAAGACCGTTATCGGTTGTCGTGATGACATCATGCTCTTCTTAATTTATAAAGCGGGAATGGATGCGAGCTTGGCCTTTAAAATTACCGAGAGTGTTCGTAAAGGTAAAGGTTTGTCTGACGAATGGATCGAGGAAATGAAAAAGTGCAAGGTCCCACAATGGTATATTGATTCTTGTCTGAAGATTCAATACATGTTCCCGAAGGCGCATGCTGCTGCATACGTAATTTCTGCAGTACGTACCGCCTACTTCAAGCTGTATCATCCTATTGAATATTATGCGACTTATTTCTCTGTACGTGCAGCAGATTTTGATATTGAATTGTGCTGTAAGGGGTATGAAGCCATCAACCGTCAGATCGTAGAAATCGAGCAAAAAGGATTTCAGGCTTTGCCTAAGGAAAAGGCTATGTTGCCTGTCCTTGAGATGGCTTTGGAGATGACGGCACGTGGGTTTACATTCAAAAACATTGATCTTTACCGCTCAGAAGCGAATAAGTTTATTGTTGATGACAAGAGTTTGATTCCTCCGTTTTCCGCATTAGCGGGAATTGGTGAGAATGCTGCTATCAACATAGCTGCTGCGAAAGATGCTGGCGAGTTCCTGTCTATTGAAGATTTCCAGCAGAAATCAAAGGCAAGTAAGACGGTTATTGAGCTGCTGACTGGCATGGGCTGCTTCCGCGGCTTACCGGAAAGCAATCAACTTTCCCTATTTTAAAGGCTTTAACAACACTTATTTCATGGCTAGAAAAGAGTGCTCCAAAGGGGGAGTCAAGGGCTAGCACTTGTCAGTCCAGTTTCCCTATGGTATAATTTCTTTGGTAATAATGAGATAAGTCCGTTGTGTAAAGAGTGGGGAAACCCACTCTTTATCTTTGGTATATAGCAAAAGACAAGTTCGTGGAGGTAATTTTCTTTTGAGCACACCCAAATCTAAAATTAAACAAACGGTAGAGCAGATGCTCGGGCCCTATCTCGACGACAATGGTTTCGAACTGGTGGACGTTGAATACGTGAAGGAAGGCTCCAATTGGTTTCTGCGTATATTCGTAGATAAAGAAGGCGGCATTGATATTGATGACTGCGGGATCATTAGCGAATATTTCAGTCAGAAGTTAGATGAGAATGATCCTATTCCTGAGGCATATTTCCTTGAGGTTTCCTCGCCGGGAGCAGAGCGTCCTCTCAAAAAAGCTGCGGATGTAGCTAAAGCGGTAGGTAAGGACGTGTATGTGACTGTTTATGAGCCGATTCAAGGACTCAAAGAATTTGAAGGTCGTTTGCTCTCGTTCGAGAACGAGGAACTGCTCATCTCCGCGGGCAAAAAAGAACATGCAGTACCGTACGCCAAGGTCGCAAGTGCGAGATTGGCCATTATTTTTTAACGTCTTGAAAGGGGGGCCGGAAATTCATGAGTATGGAGTTTATTGAAGCAATGAATGAGCTGGAGAGGGAGAGAGGCATCAGTAAAGATGTGCTGTTTGAAGCGATTGAAGCGGCGCTGATCTCTAGTTATAAACGTAATTTCAATGCAGCACAGAACGTGCGTGTTGACATGAATCGCAATACAGGTGTCATTAAAGTGTTTGCCCGCAAGTTAATTGTTGAGGAGGTCCTGGATACAAGGACTGAAATCTCATTGCCGGCAGCCAGAGAAATTAACCCGCATTTCCAGCTGGAAGATATCGCTGAGCTTGAAGTGACACCGCGTGATTTTGGACGTATTGCCGCACAGACTGCTAAGCAGGTTGTAACTCAACGGATTCGCGAAGCAGAGCGTGGACTTATCTATAATGCTTTTATCGACAAAGAAGATGATATCGTTACTGGACTAGTTCAACGTCAAGATATGCGGAACATTTACATTGATCTTGGTAAAATCGAAGCGGTTCTTCCGCTTAGCGAATTGATGCCAGGTGAAAAGTTCAAACAAAGCGAACGCATCAAGGCTTATATCACAAAAGTTGAGAATACAACAAAAGGTCCGCAGATTATGCTCTCCCGCAGTCATCCTGGATTACTGAAGCGTCTGTTCGAGCTTGAAGTTCCTGAAATATTTGACGGTGTAGTTGAGATTCGTTCTGTAGCTCGTGAAGCTGGCTTCCGCTCGAAGATTGCTGTGTATTCCCGCAATCCAGAAGTAGATCCCGTTGGTTCTTGCGTAGGTCCAAGAGGCACACGCGTTCAGACCATCGTTACTGAGCTTCGCGGTGAGAAGATCGATATCGTCCGTTATTCTGATCTGGTGCAGGAATATGTTGCGAATGCACTAAGCCCTTCCAAGGTTCTTGAAGTTCAAGTCTTTGAAGCGGAGAAGATGGCGAGAGTTATCGTTCCTGACTATCAATTATCACTGGCTATCGGTATTAAAGGGCAAAATGCACGTCTTGCCGCTAAACTTACCGGCTGGAAAATTGATATCAAGAGTGAAACTCAAGCGGAGCAGGAATACGGCAGACCGAAATCTTCTATTGATGAAATGCATCAGGATTCCGTCTCCATAGATTAATTAACCTGCTTGACGGGAGGCGTTTGGTATGAAACAAAAAAAGGTGCCGCTGCGTAAATGCGTTGCTACCCAAGAGATGATGCCTAAAAAAGAGCTGATTCGTGTGGTAAGAACGCCTGAAGGTGAAGTGCTGATTGATCTGACGGGTAAGAAGTCAGGCCGTGGTGCTTACATATGCGGCAAGCTTGAATGCTTTCAGCTGGCACAAAAGAACAAAGCACTTGACCGTGCATTGAAATGTCAAGTGAGTCCTGAAATCTACGCCCAGCTAGCCCGGGAGTTTACATCCGTGGAAGAGCAGTTTCTAGCAGCAAAGGATAGTGAGGATAATGAGTAAGGCGCTTTCTTATTTAGGGCTTGCCATGAGAGCAGGCAAGATAGTCACCGGTGACGAGGCTGTACTCAAAGCTGTACGGTCTTCAGAGGCGAAGCTGGTCGTTCTGGCAGGTGACGCTTCAGATAATACCCAAAAAAAGTTCCGTGATAAATGCGGAACTTACGATATTCCACTAGTAATCGCATTTCACCGGGATGAACTCGGTGCAAGTATTGGTAAAGACCAGCGTGTAGTACTGGCCATTACGGATAAAGGATTCGCGGAAATGATCTCCAAGCAACTCGGAGATACTGTCGGAGGTGGATTTATTGACTAAAGAAGAGAACAAAGATAAATTGCGCGTGTACGAATACGCAAAGTCACTAAACATGAGCAGTAAAGAAATTATTACTATTCTGAAGCGTTTGAATGTCCCCGTGAATAATCATATGAGTGTCATGGAGAATGGATCCGTGAACAAAGTTGAACAGTTCTTTAAGGATATCAAATCAAACGCTGCAGCCAAGCGGGATACCGGCACCAGCAGCCGGCCGGTAACAACCGGTGCGGTAACAGCCGAACCTCAAAGTGCTCAGAATGCCAACAAAAATCAACAGGAAAAGCAGGTAGGTATGAACAGTAACCAAAACAACAACCAATCGACGACGTCCCCAAGGCCCCAAAGCGGACAAGATTCCCGCAGAACACAAACAGGTTCAACGCAGAATGCACGTCCGCAACAAAGCGGTGCTCCACGTACTAACAGTACTAGCAGTACTAGTAGCAGCCGCCCGCAAAGCAGCACTACCGGCGGCAATCGCCCACAAGGTAGCAATACCGGTGGCAGCCGTCCGCAAGGCAGTAATACTGGCGGCAACCGTCCACAAGGAAGCAACACAAGTGGCAGCCGTCCGCAAGGCAGCAATACTGGTGGTAGCCGCCCACAAGGCAGCAACACTGGTGGAAGCCGTCCACAAGGAAGCAACACAAGTGGCAGCCGTCCGCAAGGACAAAACAGTGCACCACGCACTGACAGTCGTCCACAAGGTCAATCTGGCACAGGCGGAGGTTTCACACGCGGTGATGACAGAGGTCCTAAAAAGAACACAACTGGTGGCAGACCGAATAATAATCAAAGACGTTTTGATGATGGTAAAGGTGGTAACTACCGCGGTCGTGGTGGTAAGAATGGTCGTGGCAAGAACCAACCAATGGTACACCGCGAGAAGATCGATAACACACCTAAGAAAATCATCGTTCGTGGCAGCATGACCGTTGGTGAAACAGCGAAATTGCTTCACAAGGATGCTTCTGAAGTAATCAAAAAGCTGATTTCAATGGGTGTTATGGCTACCATCAACCAAGAACTTGATATCGACACCATTTTGCTACTCGCTGCTGAATTTGGCGTAGAAGTAGAAGTGAAGATTCCTGTTGATGAGGACAGCTTCGAAACAGTGGAAGAGAATGACAATGAAGAGGATCTTCAGACTCGTCCTCCAGTAGTTACTATTATGGGTCACGTTGACCATGGTAAAACTACACTGCTTGATGCTATTCGTTCGACCAATGTGACGCTAGGCGAAGCCGGCGGAATCACTCAGCACATCGGTGCTTATCAAGTCGAAATTAATCAAAAGAAAATCACGTTCCTTGATACACCTGGTCACGAAGCATTTACTGCTATGCGTGCTCGTGGTGCACAGGTTACGGATATGACAATTATCGTAGTTGCTGCTGATGACGGTGTTATGCCTCAGACCGTTGAAGCTATTGCACACGCTAAGGCTGCTGGACTTCCGATTATTGTCGCTGTTAATAAAATCGACAAGCCGGGCGCAGATCCTGATAAGGTGAAGCAAGAGCTTACAAGTTATGAACTTGTTCCTGAAGAGTGGGGTGGAGATACCATCTTCGTTAACCTCTCTGCGAAACAACGTATTAACTTGGAAGAACTGCTGGAAATGATCCTGCTCGTAGCTGAAGTTAATGAGTACAAAGCGAACCCTGACAAACGGGCACGCGGTACTGTTATAGAAGCTGAGCTTGATAAATCCCGTGGACCAGTTGCTCGTATACTCGTTCAGAACGGTACGTTGAAAGTCGGCGATGCCTTTGTAGCAGGTAACTGCTTCGGACGTGTACGTGCGATGGTCAATGATAAAGGTCGTAAGATTAAAGAAGCTGGACCATCTACTCCAGTAGAAATTACTGGTTTGACTGAGGTGCCACAAGCTGGCGATCCGTTTATGGCATTCGAAGACGAGCGTAAAGCCCGTGCGATTGCTGATAGACGTTCCACTTCCCAACGTCAATCTGAGCTGAATACGAACACCCGTGTAACTTTGGATGATCTGTTCCAGCACATTAAAGATGGCGAGATCAAAGACCTTAACGTGATTATCAAAGCTGACGTACAAGGTTCAGTTGAGGCGCTTAAAGGTTCCTTGGCTAAGATCGAAGTAGAAGGCGTACGCGTGAAGATCATTCACAGCGGTGCTGGTGCGATTACTGAATCCGATATTACGCTTGCAGCAGCATCTAATGCTATCGTTATCGGCTTTAACGTTCGTCCAGACGCACAGACCAAAGCAGCTGCTGAGCAAGAAAAAGTAGATGTTCGTCTGCACAACATTATCTACAACGTAATTGAAGAAATCGAAAGTGCCATGAAAGGTATGCTCGATCCTATCTATAAAGAGAATGTTATCGGTCACGCCGAAGTTCGCAGCGTGTTCAAAATCAGCAAAGTGGGTACCATTGCAGGATGTATGGTTACTTCCGGTAAAATTACCCGTAATGCTGAAATGCGCTTGATCCGTAGCGGAATCGTAGTGTTCACTGGTAAGGTTGATACTTTGAAACGTTTCAAAGATGATGCCAAAGAAGTGGCGCAAGGTTATGAATGTGGCATAACTTTGGAACGCTATAATGACGTCCAAGAGGGCGACATTATCGAAGCGTTTCTTATGGAAACTGTAGAGCGCTAAGCGAAGAGGTGAATATAGATGTCTAAAATTAGAGCAGGACGAGTGGGCGAGCAGATCAAGAAAGAGCTTAGTCAACTTATCCAAAGCGGTCTGAAAGACCCTCGAATCGGTTTTGTAACTGTAACTGGCGTAGATGTGACTAACGATCTATCGCAAGCCAAGGTATACTTAAGCGTGTTCGGGGATGAAGAGCAGAAGGCAGACTCGCTTAAAGCGATTGAGAAAGCCAATGGTTTTCTTCGCTCAGAGCTTGGCAAGGCCATTCGCCTTCGGCATACACCGGAGCTGATCTTCAAGATCGACGAATCTGTCGCTTATGGCAGTCATATTGAGAAGCTTCTCGGAGAGCTTCATAAGAACGATTAGAAATAAGTGATTAAAGTGGGGTTCAAAATAGCGTTATGCTATTTTGAACAACCTTTAAAAAGGAGACGGCGAATGCAGAGCTATGAACAAAGTCTCCAGCAGACCCGTGAGTTTCTGCTGGAACACGACGATTACCTTGTAGTGTCGCATGTTCAGCCGGACGGAGATGCAGTCAGCTCCACCCTTGCGGTGGGCTGGCTTCTCTCATGTCTGGGCAAAAAATACACTATGCTGAATGAAGGACCAATCCCGAAGCGAATGGAATACCTATGGCATTCGGATGAAATCATCAATATGGCATCTAGTGAACCGCCCCGTCAATACAGCAACGTCATCTGTGTGGATTGTGCGGATTTTCAGCGAGTAGGGCTGACAAATCGCTATTTTGCGAATAAGGCTCTTATCCTGAATATTGATCACCATCCAACAAATAACGGTTATGGATTCGTTAATTTAATCAAACCGGATGCAGCTGCGACAGCGGAAATTTTGTTCGACCTGCTGAAGACATTCGAGATCGAATGGGATATTGATATCGCCACAGCTATATATACGGGTCTGTTAACAGATACCGGTGGTTTTCGTTATACCAACACATCACCAAAAGTAATGGCAGCTGTATCTGAGCTATTATCCCTTGGAGTTAACGGTCCTGAACTCGCTGAGACATTGCTTGAAGAAATGACGCTGCCACAGGTTAAAATATTAAATAAAGCCTTAAATACGCTGGAATTATCTCCTGAAGGAGATATTGCCTGGCTATATATTACACCTGAGCATATGATCGAATGTGCTGCTGCTAATGAAGATTTGGAAGGAATCGTGAACTACCCTCGTAATATTCGGGGCGTGGAAGTAGGCATTCTTTTTAAAGTTATTCACGAACATGCGGTCAAGGTTAGCCTACGTTCTGCCGGTAAAGTAGACGTGGCTGCATTGGCGCAAACGTTTGGAGGCGGCGGTCATACCCGTGCTGCAGGTGCGCGTATAGAAGCTACGCTTGAAGAGGCAATAGCTCAGGTGCTTGAGGAGGTAAGACGTCATTTATGAGTGAACTAGAAGGTGTTCTGGCGGTTTATAAACCGGCAGGCTTCACTTCACATGATGTTGTAGCCAAGGCACGTCGTATTCTCGGCATGAAACGGATTGGTCATACGGGGACACTAGATCCCCAAGTGACTGGTGTATTGCCGCTTTGTCTGGGACGTGCGACTCGCGTTGTGGAGTATATTCAGGAGCTGCCCAAAGAATATGTGGCAACACTGAGACTGGGGATGTCCAGTGATACTGAAGACTTAACTGGAACCATTACGGAAACTGTAGATGAGGTTCATGTAACTGAGGAAGAGATTCTTGCAGTGCTTGCCTCTTTCAAAGGCGTAATTTCTCAGGTTCCTCCCATGTACTCTGCGGTGAAAGTGGACGGCAAACGTCTTTATGAATTGGCTAGAGAAGGCAAAACCGTTGAACGGAAAAGTCGTGAAGTAGAGATTTATGAAATCGAAATGACGGATATGACTTGGGAAGGTAATCATCCCGACATCACTTTCCGGGTATTATGCTCCAAAGGCACGTATATTCGTACACTTTGTGTTGATATCGGTCGTGCGCTTGGGCTGCCGGGTGTAATGGTGAAGCTGGAGAGAACAATGTCGGCAGGAATTTCTGCCAGCCATTGTTTATCCCTTGAGGATATTGCCGCGCACAAGGAAGCCGGAACATTGGAAGATCATTTAATCGCTGCTGATGAGGCAATTTCGCATTTGCCTAAGCATACCGTTATGGATGAGAAGAAGAAGGCAGCACTGCAGGGTCAACGTTTGTCTTCGCGGTTCATTGCTCCAGAAGTGAAGACAGCAGGTCAAATTCGGCTATACGATCTTCAGGGATTGTTTCTTGGCATTTATGAGCTGGAAGAGACAGGTGCTATTGCCCCAGTAAAAGTGTTTGCACAAGCTTAAATCAATTTTACCAAGTGAATTGTAGGTGAGAAACAGCGTGAGAACCGTAACGTTAACCTATCCGATGTCGCCGGAGACTGCTGCCGAATGGGCACAACCTCAAGTGGCTGCTCTAGGGCAGTTTGACGGCTTGCATCGTGGACATGCCAGCGTCATTACATCCGCTGTGGCCTTAGCCCGTAAACAAGGTGTGCCGGCTGCAGTCCTTACATTTCATCCTCATCCCAAAGATGTTATGGGTAAGGGGGATTATGAAGGGTACTTGACGCCACCCTTTGAAAAGCAAGAGATTCTTGCCAGCATGGGTGTCGATATCCTGTATGTTGTTGAATTTAATGAACAGCTTTCCCGGGTTAGTCCTCAGAATTTTGTCTCTGTTATGCTTTTGCCGCTACATATTGTAACTGCAGTTGTTGGCTTTGACTTTCGCTTTGGCTACCAAGGTGAAGGCGATGTTGAGATGCTTCGTAAGCTGGGTGAAGGTGTTATGAATGTGGAAGTTGCTCCTCCTTTTCTGCTTGAAGGCGAAAAGGTTAGCAGCTCCGGCATTCGCAAAAGTCTCCAAAATGGAGATCTGGGACTGGCAAACTCCTGGTTCGGACGTTGCTATCATCTGCGTGGTGAAGTGGGGCATGGTGAGAAGAGAGGCCGCACAATTGGTTTTCCAACTGCCAATTTGAAGCTCAGTGATCATTTTGTCATTCCGACCAAAGGTGTATATGCGGTCCGAGTCTTTTATAAGGATAAAGTTTTGTACGGGGTTATGAATGTGGGTGTTAAACCAACCTTTCATGAGGGTGTGTTAACTCCGAGCTTTGAGGTTCATCTTTTTGACTTCGAGGGTGACCTGTATGATCAAGAGCTTAAGGTAGAATTGGTATCTTACATTCGTCCAGAACGGAAGTTTGACTCCATTGGGGCATTGATTACTCAGATTGGCGAGGATGCAGAAACCGCGAAGAAGATTCTGGAGTATAATTTATAGTCATCCCGGACAAGCCGTTTACTTTTGTTAATGGAGATGCTATACTAAGTAACGTTGCTGGCTTACAGCATCATAACCTTAGCTTGGTTGCACGTTCTCACCGACGGTGACGAGGCTAGTGGCGATTATATTGAAGGAGGTGAACAGGATGGCATTAACTCAAGAACGTAAACATCAATTGATCGACGAGCACAAAACTCACGAATCCGATACTGGATCCCCTGAGGTGCAAGTTGCTATCCTAACGGAGAACATCGTTAATTTGACTGACCACTTGCGTACGCACAAGAAAGATCATCACTCCCGTCGTGGATTGTTGAAAATGGTTGGACAACGTCGTAAACTTCTGGCGTATTTGAAAAACAAAGACATCAGACGTTACAGCGCCCTGATCGAAAGACTGGGATTGCGTCGTTAATTTTCCATAAGATTACTCTTAAAGCAGCCTGGTTGTATACCGTATGTCCTTCTCGGAGCGACAGCGGGACAGCTGGGTTGCTTTTTGAAAATTTAGGGAAAACTTAATATTAGGATCGATGAGATTATTCGCAAAAACGGCGGCTTTACTTTTCAGTAAGGCCCAGCCGTTTCTTCTTATATGCATACAGAATAGGCAACCTCCTTTTGGGACAAGCCTTTCCAAATCATTTAGATCGATATGTGAACCTGCTATTTTAGACTGCGGGTCTACTACTATTCAAGGAGGTATTTATGGAAAAACGTGTAGAAATGCAGCTGGGTGGAAGACGCCTTGTGCTGGAAACGGGCCGCCTGGCTAAACAAGCAAATGCAGCTGTTATGGTGCGTTACGGGGATACTTCGGTATTATGTACCGTTACGGCTTCGAAAGAGCCTAAGGATCTGGATTTTTTCCCGCTTACAGTTAACTATGAGGAAAGATTATATGCGGTAGGTAAAATTCCTGGCGGATTTATTAAACGGGAAGGTAGACCGAGTGAGAAAGCGATTCTGTCAAGCCGTTTGACAGACCGTCCAATCAGACCACTGTTCCCTGAAGGATTTCGTAACGATGTTCAGGTATTGAACATGGTAATGAGTGTGGATCAGGACTGCGCACCAGATATTGCTGCTATGATCGGTACTTCAGCTGCACTTAGTATTTCCGATGTGCCTTTTGATGGACCCATCGGCGGCGTTGCTGTAGGTCGGATTAATGGAGAGTTTGTGATCAATCCGGATATGTCTCAGCAAGCAATCAGTGATGTTTATGTAGTGGTTGCTGGAACGAAGGATGCAATCATGATGGTTGAAGCAGAAGCGAACGAAGTGACGGAAGATGTGATGCTCGAAGCGATTATGTTCGGTCATGATGAAATCCGCAAGATCGTTGCAACCATTGAAGAACTGGTTAAAGTGGCTGGTAAAGAAAAAATGGCTGTGAAGCTGCATACAGTGAATGCTGACGTGAATACTGAGGTCCGTGCATTTGCTGAGGCTCGTCTGGTGGAAGCCGTTAAAATAGCTGAAAAACATGCGCGTCAGGAAGCGATTGATGTCGTTAATGATGAAGCGGTTGCGTATTTCGTAGAGAAGTACATAGAAGCACCGGAGCTTCTGAAAGATGTTAAAGAAGTCCTACATGATATCGTGAAGGATGAAGTAAGACGTCTAATCACACATGATAAGGTTCGTCCAGATGGACGTAAACTTGATGAAATCCGTCCGATTGAATGTGATACAAGTCTGTTACCGCGTACACACGGTTCCGGTCTGTTTACACGTGGACAAACACAAATCCTTAGCGTTTGTACCCTTGGAGCACTAGGTGATGTGCAAATTCTCGACGGAATCGATCCTACTGAAACGAAACGTTTCATGCACCATTACAACTTCCCGCCGTTCAGCGTAGGGGAAGCTCGTCCGCTTAGAGCACCAGGACGCCGTGAAATCGGTCATGGAGCACTTGGAGAACGTGCATTATCCAAGGTTATACCTAGTGAAACTGAATTCCCGTACACGATTCGTCTAGTATCAGAAGCGATTGAATCTAACGGTTCTACTTCCCAGGCAAGTATCTGTGCCAGCATTCTGGCTATGATGGACGCTGGTGTGCCAATCAAAGCACCGGTAGCCGGAGTAGCAATGGGTCTGATCAAAGACGGAGAGCATGTCTCCATCCTGACGGATATTCAAGGTATGGAAGATCATCTCGGAGATATGGACTTCAAGGTAGCTGGTACAGCAGAAGGTGTTACAGCTATTCAAATGGACATTAAGATTGCCGGTATCGACCGCAACATTCTTCAGGATGCACTTCAGCAGGCTAAAGAAGGCCGTCTGTTCATCTTGGACAAAATGAATGAAGCGATCTCTGCGCCAAGACCTAATCTGTCCAAATATGCTCCAAAAATCATTATTATCAACATCAATCCGGACAAAATCCGTGATGTTATCGGTGCTGGTGGTAAGATTATCAATAAAATTATTGAAGAAACCGGCGTAAAAATCGACATCGAACAAGATGGCCGTGTCTTTATCGGTTCTTCAGATGAAGAGATGATCCAAAAGGCACGTTCGATTATCGAAGGACTAGTGCGTGAAGTACAAGTCGGAGAAATCTATGTGGGTACAGTTAGACGTATTGAGAAATTTGGAGCATTTGTTGAACTAATTCCGGGTAAAGACGGATTGGTACACATTTCCCAATTGTCCACTGAGCGCGTAGCTAAGGTTGAAGATGTTGTAGCTGTCGGGGATACAATTACCGTTAAAGTTACCGAAATCGACCAACAAGGCCGGGTTAACCTGTCGCGTAAAGCGGTATTGACTTCGGAAACTGGAGCTAAAGCTTAAGTTTCAATTGTAGAGGTACCTTTTCTAAAGTACCTAATAGCATAATAAAAGGAGACAGAAGCGATTGCGTTCTGGCTCTTTTTTTATATGAAATAAAGTAAAGTGCATCACTATCACGCCTCTTGCCTCTGTTCTTATGACATAAATTCCTCTCTTGTCTCATAGATTGGGACAAAGTGTCTTTGTATTCGTGTGGAACGGACTACAAGTCGTTTCTGCCGGGGAGGAAGTCGTCATGAAGACGGAAAAAGTGGCTTTAGTGGTTGCTTGTATTGCGATCGTGATAGGAATTGGCAGCACTCAGGGACCGGTAAAGGACATGCTTGCGCAATTGAAGCCGCAGGATGACCTAGCTGTGTGGAAGGATATTTCTAAGCCGGAGAACAATGATCTTCGGACACGGATTGAGACCGCCGCAGCCAAACTTAATGCCCCTCCAGTGAATGCCGTGGTTGATCGGGTATGGAAGGCGATTCCGGGTTATAACGGACTTGAGATTGATGTAGAGAGTACATATCGGAATGCTCTTTTGGCGCCAAAAGAACCTATAAAATTTGTGTATCGGCAGATTGAACCACAGATATCCCTGAATCAACTGGGAGCTGAACCCATATATCGTGGGAATCCGGCCAAACCGATGGTATCGTTGATGATTAATGTGGCGTGGGGAAATGAGTACATTGTGCCAATGTTGGATGTTTTGGATGAAGAGAACGTTAAAGTTACGTTTTTTCTGGATGGGAGCTGGCTGAGTAAAAATCCGGAGCTGGCTAAAGAAATGCTAAAACGTGGTCATGAGATGGAGAATCATGCTTATACCCACCCTGATATGAGTACTTTAAGTCGTGCGCGAGCTACTGTAGAAATTGAGAAGACACAAAAGCTGTTAAAGGAATCGCTTGGAGTCACTAATAAATGGTTCGCACCCCCTTCTGGTGATTTCGATCAGGAGACAGTAGAAATTGCCAGCAGTTTAGGGCTCAAGACCGTACTATGGACCGTGGATACCGTGGATTGGCGTAATCCTTCTCCTGAATCTGTAGTTGCCAAAATCACAAGCAAAGCGGAACCAGGCACTCTAGTCTTAATGCATCCCACAGCCTCATCCTCCAAAGCTCTGAGGGCCATGATACGTGGAATCAAAGCAAAAGGGTTGCAGTTAGGCACAGTTAGTCAAACGCTCTCAGCAGAGCGGCTGATCCCCTCTAATGTTGAGTGAGAGCTGTATTTCTGGTAGGATTATAGGCACGTGTAATTAAATTAGATAGAACATGGCTATTTGCCAGGAGGACTTGAAGTGGAAAAAATAGTGTTATCCAATGGTTTACGAGTGGTAATGGAGAAAATCCCGACTGGCCGGTCCGTTTCTTTCGGAATCTGGGTAAAGACAGGCTCTCGGAATGAACACCCTGGAAACAACGGGATATCCCATTTTGTAGAACATATGCTTTTTAAAGGTACGGATCGGTACAGCGCCAAGGATATTGCTGAGCAGTTTGACGCCATCGGGGGCAATGTAAATGCGTTTACCTCAAAGGAATATACATGTTATTATGCTAAAGTACTGGATGAGCATCTGCCCATCGCTGTAGATGTATTAGCGGATATGTTCTTCCGTTCACGGATGGACGCTGAAGAGCTGGAGAAAGAAAAGAATGTCATCCTTGAGGAAATCTCCATGTGCGAAGACACGCCGGATGATCTTGTACATGATTTGATGTGTGCTGCTGCCTACAAGGACCATCCGCTAGCGTATTCCATCCTTGGCTTGAAGGAACGGCTGATGGAGATGAAGCCGGATGATCTTCGGGCGTATATGAAGGAACAATACACGATTGAGAATACGGTTATAAGTGTAGCCGGCAACATTAGTGATGGATTGATCGAACTGCTGGAACAGCATTTTGGTTCTTTTGATAATCATGGTACAAGTGCACCGCTGACTCCACCAGATTACTATGGAGAACTCTTATTTCACCGCAAGAAAACAGAGCAGAATCACATCTGTCTTTCCTTGCCTGGCGTACGTTCTGGCGATCCCTTGCAATATGCTATGGTGCTGATCAATAATGCCGTAGGCGGAGGGATGAGCTCCCGTATGTTCCAGGAAATTCGTGAAAAACGCGGATTAGCTTATTCGGTGTATTCCTATCACAGCTCCCAGGCAGATTCTGGTCTGTTTACGGTCTATGCCGGTACAGCGCCCAAGCAAACAAAAGATGTCATGGAGTTAATCAAGGAAATGATGTACGAACTTGCTACCAACGGCCTCAGTGAAGATGAGCTGAGAAAAGGCAAGGAGCAGCTTAAAGGCAGTCTCATTCTTAGTCTCGAAAGCACTAGCAGCCGAATGAACCGTATCGGAAAAAATGAACTTATGCTCGGAAGACATAATACATTGGACGATATGATCGCCAAAATTCAGCTAGTGACGATGGACAATATCAACAGTGTGCTGGACCATATGTTCGCGGAGCCGCTTTCTTTAGCGATGGTAGGCTCATCAGATAAAGCTATTGCAAATGTTAGGAGAGATGATCTTGTCTTATTACGTACAAATCAATAAACTTACTGGAAACGAGGATGTAAATCTTCCTTGTAAAATGTCGGAGCAAGCTTCCGGTTATGATCTTTATGCTGCAGTTGCGGGTGAAATTGTACTTGCACCAGGAGAGCGTGCTTTAATTCCAACAGGGATTTCACTGGCTATGCCAGAGGGGCTTGAAGCGCAGATCCGTCCGCGTAGTGGACTGGCCTTGAAGCACGGGATTACCTGCTTGAATACACCTGGAACTATAGACGCTGATTACCGCGGAGAGATCAAAGTACTCTTGATCAATCTGGGGCAGGAGCCGTTTGCTATCGCTCGCAATGAGCGGATTGCCCAAATGGTATTTCAAGCTGTTCCAGTGGTTAATTTGGTGGAAGTGGAAGAGTTGTCCGAAACACAACGCGGAGCCGGAGGCTTTGGTCATACTGGCAAATAAGATTGTTGATATAATTCATTTAAAAAGCTTACGAATTCATGCCCAAGGCATGATTCGTGAGCTTTTATTGTTATGCAGAGTTAATTATCATTAAACATTATTTTCTTCGATTGTTATGCAGATAGCATTTTATAAAGTGCTATCTGCTACTCCTACTACATCCGATTTCCCCATCGAATAAACTCAGCATTTTCATTGGCGCTCTGCCACAACTCTAACCCTACCGTCAAATTAAAAACGAAGCCCCTATCGGACCTCAGCGCTCTTATTTACAACAAATCTTCTTAATTTGGCTGTTTTCGGACCCCAGTGTCACTATTGGATAAAAACACCTGATATCGAACCTGTTTATGTCGAATAAGAGCTCTCCAGTCCGAAATTCCTCCTAAAAGACAAAAAATACACAAATAGTTGCATCTCGGTCCGTAACTCATCAGCCGTAAGCCATCTGCTCATCAGCCATCAGCCATGCGTGCCGGGGATTTCATTTCCGCTCTTCACCCATTAACTATGCCCAGCATAAGATGCTTTATAGTCGATAGTGTATGTTGAAAGGAGCGTCATCCCTATGCTTACTGGCGTCAGGATCGTGTTCCTGGGCGGGGACGCGAGACAGCTTGAAGTGATTCGGAAATGTGTGGAATTGGATGCGACGGTAAGCGCTGCCGGGTTCGATAAGTGGGAGACCCCTAGCCCAGGGGTGAGCCTGGAACAATTGACGGTAGAGCTGCTAAGTAATGCAGATGTATTAGTGTTGCCTACGGTAGGCTGTGACGATGAAGGAAATATTAGTGCTCTATTTTCTTCTGAGCGTTTAACGATTCTGGAGGAGCATTTCACTGCGCTGCCATCCGATTGTTTAGTGTATACCGGTATGGCTAAAAGTTACTTGCGCGGGATGTGTACCAAGCACTCACTAAAGTTAATCGAACTGCTTAATCGTGATGATGTGGCTATTTACAACTCTATCCCGACAGCGGAGGGAGCGCTGGTAATGGCCATTCAGAACACGGATTTTACGATTCACAGCTCGAAATCAATGGTGCTTGGTTTAGGTAGAACTGGATTTACAATGGCTCGAAGTCTACAGGGACTGGGGGCTAGTGTAAAGGTTGGTGTCAGAAAACAAGAACATTATGCACGTGCTGAGGAAATGGGCTGGAAGCCTTTTATGACCAGTGAGCTGCTGCTTCACGTACCGGATGTGGATCTTATATTTAATACGATACCAAGTATGATCATCACCGCTCAGGTGCTCTCGCGGCTTGCGCCGCATTGCGTAATTATTGATCTGGCATCTGCACCAGGCGGTTGTGACTTTCGTTATGCTGAAAAACGTGGGATTAAGGCGATGCTGGCTCCAGGACTCCCTGGCATTGTAGCTCCAAAAAGCGCTGGGATTATTATGGCAAATGCGCTGGTACAGTCGATTTCGGACGAGGCTTTAATCAAGGGGGACGAATAAAATGGATTGGCACGGAAAAACAGTAGGGTATGCGATCACTGGATCTCATTGCACTTTTGCTGAGGTAATGCCACAAATTCAGCGCTTCGTAGACGGGGGAGCAAACGTAGTACCTATAGTTTCAGCATCTGTACTAGGAACAGACACCCGCTTTGGGACATCGCAAAATTGGTTAAAACAGTTGAAAGATATAACAGGGAATGATATCATTTCTACAATTGTTGAAGCGGAGCCGCTGGGTCCTTCCAAGCTGCTGGATGTGCTGACAATAGCACCTTGCACAGGAAATACAACGAGTAAACTGGCTAATGCCATGACGGATAGTCCCGTGCTAATGGCAGCTAAATCGCAGATGCGCAACGGACGTCCACTAGTTCTAGCGATATCTACAAATGATGGATTGGGCCTAAATGCCGCAAATATTGCTAAGCTTCTGGTGGCTAAACATATTTATTTTGTACCATTCGGTCAAGATAACCCTGAGGGTAAACCTAACTCGCTCGTGGCACGCATGGATCTTATCCCGGAAGCTTGCTATGCCGCTTTGCAAGGTAAACAACTACAGCCGATGATCATCGAACGGTTTCATTCAGCATAGAAAATTAACAGAGCTCGGCTGATTTTGTTGTGGACAATAAAAGGGGAGATGCACCAAATGAGCAATGAGAAGTGCCAAGATAACGTAGTGGAAACAGCTAAGTTCATTGCTATCAAAAAAATATAAGCAATATTGCTACCGTCCTCAGGTTCGAGGGCGGTACAGCCATTTAACAACTTACTTAACGAATAAGCTCACGTACCGTAATCTTTTCACGAATGATTAGTGTGTTTGCTTTGATAATAATGGGGGAATTATACATGGGTATTCTGGTACAAAAATTCGGAGGAACATCGCTATCCACACCGCAAGCTAGAGAACACGTAATCCGCAATGTCAAAAGAGAGCTGGCAAGTGGCTACAGTCTTGTTATTGTTGTATCGGCCATGGGCCGTCGCGGAGAGCCTTACGCAACAGACACTTTGCTGGATTGGGCCGTGCAGAACGGAGATGCACTTCCTGACCGGGAAAAAGATCTCCTGATGTGCTGCGGTGAAATTATTTCAGCTACTACTCTATGTGGGCTGTTGGAGAATGAAGGTATCGCTTCTACAGTATTAACGGGAGCTCAGGCAGGATTTCTGACAGACAGCAACTATGGCAATGCCAGAATTCTGGATGTACGTCCGGAACGCATTCTCCGTGAGCTGCGTGAGGATAAAGTGGTTATTGTTACCGGGTTCCAGGGCCAGACTGAAGCGGGTGATTTAACAACTTTAGGCCGTGGCGGTAGTGATACCTCTGCTACAGCACTTGGTGCTGCTCTTCATGCTGATATGGTGGATATTTATACGGATGTTAACGGGATACTTACAGCTGATCCACGGATCGTTGAAGATGCTAAGCCATTAACTTACGTTAGTTATACAGAAATTTGCAATATGGCTCATCAGGGAGCAAAAGTCATTCATCCACGTGCGGTTGAGATTGCTATGCAGGCACAGATTCCAGTTCGTGTTCGTTCAACCTTTTCAGAAGCTGAAGGTACGCTGGTTACGAATCCAGAAGGATTTAACGATATCCAAGCAGGGGGTATTGTGGATCGATTCGTTACAGGGATTGCTTATGTCAGCAACGTTACACAGATTTCTGTGGAATGCCCGGACGGTAACGGAACCGGAGTGCAATTGCAAATCTTTAAGAGTATGGCAGATAACGGGATAAGCGTTGATTTTATTAATGTAACACCTACGGAAGCTCTTTATACGGTTTTTGATGACAAATCAGAGAAGGCTATTTCTGCTCTGCAACAGCTGGGTTTGCGACCTAAGAGTTTATCGGGTTGTGCCAAAGTTTCTGTTATCGGGGGAGGAATTAACGGTGTGCCTGGTATTATGGCGCGCATCGTTGAGGCGCTTAGCTCGCAAAACATTCAAATTCTACAATCCGCAGATTCGAATACAACGATATGGGTGCTTGTGAAAAAAGAAGATATGGTGCAGTCCTTGCGTTCGCTGCATGCTATGTTTGAATTGCACCGCTGACAAGGAGGAATTCAAAGTGGATTTCGGAAGATTAATAACAGCCATGGTAACCCCTTTTGATGGGGATGGAGAAATCAACTGGGATGTAACTTCACAGCTTGTCGATTATTTAATTGAGGTACAGAAATCAGAGGCTTTGGTTGTCTGCGGAACGACAGGGGAATCGCCTACGTTAAGCGATGAGGAAAAGCTGCAGCTGTTTTCTTTTGTGCTGGAAAAGGCGAATGGACGTTGTAAAGTTATTGCTGGAACTGGCAGCAATAACACGAAACATTCCATTCATCTGACGAAGGAAGCAGAGAAAATAGGTGTAGATGGAGTGCTTTTGGTCGTTCCTTATTATAATAAACCGAATCAGGAAGGTCTTTATCAGCATTTTTCCACGATTGCTTCAGAGACTTCATTACCAGTGATTCTATATAATGTTCCAGGTCGAACAGGTGTAAGTATGAGCGTGGCCACTACCCTGCGACTTGCTGAGATTCCGAACATCATTGCTACGAAAGAATGCGCGTCTGTGGATCAGGTAACACTTATTGCCTCTGCTTGTTCAGATGATTTCCGTGTATATACAGGTGATGATGCCTCGGGTCTTGCCAGTCTGGCTGTTGGTGGATACGGAATTATAAGTGTATCTAGCCATGTGGTTGGTGCGCAGATGTCAGAAATGATTTACGCTTATACCTCCGGCAATGTTCAGCTTGCTGGAGAGATTCATCGCCAGCTGTTCCCGATTTTTAAAGGAATGTTTGAATGCCCACAACCGCTGCCCAATCCATCAGCAGTAAAATATGCTTTAGGACTCAAGGGGATCCCTGTGGGCGGAGTCAGATTGCCACTTATTTCGCCAACGGAAGCAGAAGCGGCTTTTATTGAAGGACTATTTCACTAAGAATTAATCATTGATGATGAACGTTCTAAACCGGCTACTCTATTGGGGGAGCCGGTTTTTGCATTTATATTTTTTTTCTGAAATATTGAGGCGAATTTAAGGAAAGAATTTGGATACGAGGCGGATGACTTGTCTTTTGCCAAAAAAATCATGTATAATGATCTTAAGTGACTGGGTGCGGTTAAAATTAAATATGCGGTAATCTTCCGTCAATGTAATACATTGTGAGACAGGATAGGTCCCAAGATGAGTCTGTTTAAATAAATGACATGTCTTCGCGCGAGGGGCGCGACGGTGAATTTTGACGGCGTTTGTCCGCTTCAATATGAACTTTACTGCCCGGAATCGGGAGCTTTCGCATTGCGCATTTTACAGATTTCAGGAATTTCCTTGTTGATTGGAAGTTATTAGCTGTTTGAAGAATGTGTTCAGCGCCGCTGAAATAATCGAAGTTCGATATTTACCAATAAAAGTATGACGTCCAACATCATAGGAGGGTTAGATTCATTTGTCCAAAAAAAACAACAACGATAAATTGACGATTTTCGCATTGGGCGGAGTCGGAGAAATCGGGAAAAACATGTATGTTATTCAATACGGAGCTGACATTGTAGTCGTGGATTCGGGACTCAAGTTTCCGGAAGAGGATATGCTCGGTATTGACATCGTAATTCCTGATATCTCGTATTTGACAGAGAACCGTGACAAGGTAAGAGGTATTGTGCTTACTCACGGACACGAGGATCACATCGGTGGTTTGCCTTATGTCCTGAAGAATTTGAATGTTCCAGTCTATGGAACAAGATTAACTTTAGGTCTTGTAGAGAACAAATTGAAGGAAGCGAACCTGCTGGGTGACACCAAACGGATTCTGATCAACGAAGATTCAGAAATTCAATTGGGGAACTCACTTAAGGTAACTTTCTTTAGAACCAACCACAGTATTCCTGATTCCGTAGGTGTATGCATTGAGACTCCGGAAGGAAATGTTGTTCATACGGGCGATTTCAAATTTGACCACACCCCAGTCAACGGTCAATTTGCAAATCTGCATCGGATGGCAGAGATTGGCCAAAAGGGCGTACTTGCTCTTTTATCGGATAGTACGAATGCTGAGAAACCAGGCTTTACCCCATCTGAGAAGAATGTCGGTATTGTGCTGGAAGATATTTTCCGCAAGGCTGAGCAACGTGTCGTTGTAGCAACTTTTGCTTCCAATGTGCACCGTATTCAGCAAGTGGTTAATGCAGCAGAATCTACGGGTCGTAAGATTACAGTAATTGGCCGTAGTATGGTCAACGTTGTATCCATCGCTTCTGAGCTTGGGTATCTGAACGTACCTGACGGTATGCTGATCGAACCAGAAGAAATGAATAGAATGGCAGCTAATCGTGTCGTTGTTCTTTGCACAGGCAGCCAAGGCGAGCCAATGTCTGCATTGACACGTATGGCGCGTTCCAGTCATCGTAAAGTAGATATCCTGCCAGGCGATACCGTTATTATTGCGGCAACACCTGTACCAGGTAATGAGAAATATGTAGGCCGTACCATCGATGAATTGTTCCGTCTTGGCGCTGATGTGATTTACAGCGGTTCCAACTCCGGCGTTCACGTATCCGGTCACGGTAGCCAAGAAGAACTTAAGCTTATGCTCAACCTCATGAAGCCGAAATTCTTCATTCCGATCCACGGTGAATTCCGCATGCAACGCAAACATGCTTTGCTGGCAGAATCCGTTGGCGTAGATCCACAGAACATTTTCATCACTGAAATCGGTGAAATTGTTGAGATCCAAGGCGGTGCCGCTCGTAAAGCTGGTAAAGTAACGGCTGGTAACGTATTGATTGACGGACTAGGTGTAGGCGATGTGGGTAACATTGTATTGCGTGACCGTAAGCTGCTATCTCAAGACGGTATCTTGGTTGTCGTGGTTACACTTAGCAAACAGAATGGTGCCATTGTTTCTGGACCTGACATCATTTCACGTGGTTTCGTTTATGTTCGGGAGTCCGAAGGACTGCTCGACGAAGCTAACCGAATTGTATCCAGTACATTGCAACGCCTGATGAGTGAAAAAGTAAATGAGTGGGCTTCCCTTAAAACAAGCGTAAAAGATTCGCTGGGCCGTTTCTTATATGAACAAACGCGCCGCAGACCGATGATTTTGCCAATTATCATGGAAGTGTAAGGAGAGTTTCTCCTTCAATGAATATATAGCTAGGGCTGAGCCCCTTTTCCCCGGAAATATTGGACGGTTTCCTCGGGAGAAGGGGTTTTTGCATGTCATAATTACTTCATAAGCTGAAAATTGCATAAGGCAGCACCCTGAAATGTCATACTAAGGATTGTTAGTAAGGCAACAGCAGACTAGAGCTGCATATGACAAGGGAGAGCTGCGAAGATGAACTACATCGAAGGATCAAATGGAGCAAAAAATGAGGAAGTTGTCCCAGGAGAAACTAATCCGAATCCTAATGAAAATATGCCGCCCACTGCAATGGGAGCGATTAAGGAGCTTGGACAAACGGTAGTCCCTAGTGGAGAGCCTGATATTTTTTGCTTAACGATTATTGGTCAGATTGAAGGACATATTGTAATGCCTCCACAGAACAAAACAACAAAGTATGAGCATATCATTCCACAGTTGGTGGCTGCTGAGCAGAATAAAAACATCAAAGGTCTGCTTATCATTTTAAATACGGTAGGTGGAGATGTAGAAGCGGGATTAGCAATTGCGGAAATGATTGCATCCCTCTCCAAGCCAACGGTAACCGTGGTCATTGGAGGCGGGCATAGTATCGGGGTGCCGATTGCAGTTTCCTCCACTTATTCGATCATTGCCGAAAGTGCAACGATGACGATTCATCCGATTCGTATGAATGGTTTAGTGATCGGAGTGCCGCAAACGTTCGAGTATATGGAGAAAATGCAGGAACGTGTCGTTAAATTTGTGACTTCCCATTCGCGTATTTCTGAAGAACAGTTCCGTGATCTCATGTTTAAGACAGGTGAGCTCAATCGTGATATCGGGACGGCTGTGGGGGGCTTGGATGCCGTTAAATATGGCCTTATGGATGAGGTCGGCGGGATCGGAGCGGCTCTAGCGCATCTCAACCGAATGATCGGCGGGGATTTCTCTGCATCGACTCCAGGAGGGATTACGCAATGACACTGTACACAGTAGTTGCAATGGAACAGGTGTGGGAGGGGGCATTTAACAATTATGCAACAACCCGAGAAGTGAGTGTGCAGGGCATGCTGATGCAGGTAGAACCGATGGAGGAAGGGCGTGCGCGGATCGTGAGATTATTGGATTGTCCACTGAACCGTTATCTAGATCCGGCGTTCTCTCCAGGTTCGATAATTACATTAACATAAAGATTCAATTTCTGACAAAAGAGAACATAGGTACGCCACGCCATTATATGGTATAATGTTGTTCCGGGGGTGGCTGGCGTGGCTAAACGAAAAAAGAAGAAGAAAAAAGCGCTGCTCGGCAGCGTTTTAAAATATGAAATATATGGAATTTTATTAATAACTATTTCCGTCATTGCACTGTCTGGTGAAGCAGCCGTAGGGCGCTCACTTTCAAGTATGGCGGGTTACTTATTAGGGAGATTTTATTTTGTGTTGCCGCTTGTCGGCATTTTTTATGGACTTATGGTTATGATCCATCGAAGATGGCCTTCCTCGTGGAACAGCAGGCATACTGGCGTGCTTCTGCTTCTGTTGTCTATGTGCCTTATGAGCACAATATCTGCAATGGAGCAGAAGCTTGGCCCGTTGTCTTTGTTACATCCTGGCAATGTAATGACACAAATACATAATGATCTTTCGGGATCACTTTCACCTGGCTCGAACGACAGCAATGTCTATATGCTGGGTAAGGATATAAGCGGAGGTTACATCGGCGGGTTGGAGTATGCAGCGCTGTTATGGCTTTTTGGCAGTCTGGGCGCTAAGCTGCTTATGATCGTCATGCTGGCGATCAGCTTTATGCTAATTACCAACTTGTCATATGTGGAGATTTTTACGCTTTTGCGAGTGCGCTCGGTTAAGTTTGTGGAGGGGATTCGTCTCCATGCTGCAAATCGCCCGAAGGCGGTCCCAGTAGCGGCGAGACCATCTAGAGCCGCTGCTCCAGCTAAAGCTCGGCAGGTGAAGCAGCCTGTCTATGATGACGAGGATGAAGAAGACGAAGACGATCGGTATCTGCCTAATCGCAAACAACCCGTCCTTTTGAAAAAAATATCTGGCTGGTTCTCAGGCTCCACGCGTTCACAGGTGGAAGCAGATCCTGAGGATGACGATCAGGGTCCAATTGTGACAAGTGCTTCGAGCGGTCCGATTATTTCGGGATTAACACCAGATAGCCGTGTAATTCCATTAGAGGATATCGATCATGATTTTGACGATGCGGATCTGGATATTGAACCTGTGACGCCTATTATTCGAGATTTCTTTGAACATATCCGTTCAGAAGGTTTAAACGAAGAAGATCGGGAAGAGTGGAGTGAATTCTCACCCGCAGCTCGTGGTGAAGCAGCTAAACCTGCTGTAGCCGGAGCTAATGCCGTTAAGCAGCAGGCTACGGATGAGTCTGAGGAGAATGTAAGTATTGACTTGGAAGGCCTGCTAGGTGCTTCTCCAGATGGAGAGATTATTCCCGCTCCTCCAGCACCACCGCCACCGAAGCCATATAAGCTGCCATCGTTCCGTCTTTTAGCCAAACCTAACAATGGTGGCAAAGCTGGAGATCAGAATGATTATATGCAGACAGCCCGTAAATTAGAAGCAACACTTGAAAGCTTTGGGGTACGAGCTAAAGTGCTGGAGGTAGTAAGAGGCCCAGCTGTTACAAGATATGAGATACAACCGGATATTGGGGTTAAGGTTAGCCGTATTGTAAATCTGACGGATGACATTGCCCTTGCACTTGCAGCCAAAGACATTCGGATGGAAGCACCGATTCCGGGTAAATCTGCGATCGGGATAGAAGTTCCGAACTCTGAAGTGTCTATTGTTACCATGCGCGAAGTTATGGAAACACAGATTTTTCAGGAGGCTGAATCCAGATTATCGATTGCTTTTGGCCGTGATATTTCCGGCCAGACCATTATCGGCAATCTGGCTAAGATGCCCCATTTATTGGTGGCCGGTGCAACTGGCTCCGGTAAATCAGTCTGTATCAACGGGATTATAACAAGCATCTTATACAAAGCTAAACCTGATGAGGTCAAATTCCTCATGGTCGATCCTAAGATGGTCGAGCTGAATGTGTATAACGGAATTCCCCATCTTTTGGCTCCGGTTGTCACAGATCCAAAGCGGGCAAGCCTAGCCTTGAAGAAGATCGTAGTCGAAATGGAGAAGCGTTATGAGCTATTCTCCAAATCGGGAACACGGAATATGGAAGGTTATAATAAGCTAATGGCTGAGAATCCAGCGGCTATTCTACCGTATATCGTTGTTATTGTGGACGAGCTTGCGGATTTGATGATGGTTGCAGCCAATGATGTTGAGGATGCGATTTGCCGACTTGCACAAATGGCGCGGGCGGCAGGGATTCATCTAATTATCGCTACACAACGTCCTTCAGTAGATGTCATCACAGGTTTAATTAAAGCTAATATTCCATCCCGGATCGCTTTTGGCGTATCGTCCAATGTGGATTCACGTACCATTCTGGATATGCCCGGTGCAGAGAAGTTGTTAGGCCGAGGTGATATGTTGTTCTTACCAATGGGCGCATCTAAGCCTATTCGTGTACAGGGAGCTTTTATGAGTGACCAAGAAGTAGAGACTATTGTTCAATATGTCAGCAGTCAAGGTGAAGCCGAATACGATGAGTCCATCGTTCCTGAAGTGGATGATACAATCACTGAGGATCAGGAGCCACAGGATGAATTATACGAGCAAGCCGTACAAATTGTACTAGAGGCTAAGCAGGCTTCAGTGTCGCTGCTGCAGCGTCGTATGCGGGTCGGTTATACCCGTGCAGCCCGGTTGATTGACTCTATGGAGGCTCGTGGGGTCATCGGTCCTTACGAGGGCAGCAAGCCGCGTGAGGTGCTGATGTCACTTGAGCAATATCAGCATAACAAGATCAGCTCCTAAGCTGGAGAAGCCCGTCGAAACCTTCAATAGACAGTAAAAGAGATGGCCACTTTATGAAGTGGACCATCTCTTTTTTTGTATCCTGAGTACTTATTTGACTCTTGGCGCAGCAAGCAAAGCTTCAACAATATAATCCAGTTGCACATTTAGAGAATAGATATCACTGTAATAACCTAAGCCAAAATCGATCTCCATCAAACGGCCTTCTTTCACGGCAGGGATATTGTTCCAAATTGGGTTTTGGGTCAGATTAGCCATACCATCATAAGAGGAGCGGAAGATATAGTCACCACTGTATTTGCCAAGGACTTCAAAGGATACGGATTCCCCATCCGCACCAGTCGCCGTATCTATTTTCTGTTGAATGATGTCCGGCGCCTTCATGCCTAAATATTCATAAATGATTTGTGAACCACGTCCGAATTGTTTGCTCGCCACAACAGCCATGCTGTTGTCTTTTCCACCTTCCATGATGGATATTGTGTGATCAAGAATACCAGCTTCTTGCAGCTTTTGTTTGCTGACCTCAACTTTTTTATGGAAATCAGTAAATAATTCTTTTGCTTGATCTTCTTTGCCTACGACTTGTCCAATAAAGGACACCCGTTCTTCTGTTGACATTTTTTCATACGGAACTAAGACTGTTGGCGTAATTTGGTGAAGGGCTTCATAAGTTTCCTCTGACGGCACGATGATAAGATCGGGATTTAGAGCAAGGATTGCTTCAGGGCTAGCCTCAAACCAGGTGCCAAGCTTTTGCACATCTTTTAGCTCATCTTCAAATGCAGCACCCTCGGATACATCGGATACACCTATAGGTTTAATGCCGAGAGCCAGTACATCACCGAGCAAATAAAGAACTACAACTCTTTGTGGACTAGTGGGAACGGCAATGTCTCCTTTAACTGTGGAAATTATCCGGGTTTGTGCTTCGACAGCAGCTTTGTCTGTATTTGCCCCTGTACTTGTTTCTGCTGAGGGGGTTGGTGTCCCATTGCTTGATGCATTTGAATTTGTGGTTCCCGTGGAACAAGCGCTTAACACTATGGTAAAGCATAATAACAGGGTGAGCAGTAATGATGGTTTGGCATTTCTAAACATTGGTAATTCCCCTTCTCCGTTATATTGATAATGATTATCATAATCAATATAACGGAGAGGTTGCGTTCGGGCAATGTCAATTTGTGCACCTTGAGATGGCATATCACGCCAACTGGAGTGGGTGATAACTTTATTTTTGTATCGGACAGGGGAGATTCCGTAATATTTTTTAAACATTTTTCCTAGATAATAGCCATCAGGATAACCTACTGCAATTGCGATGTCATGCAAGCTGGCCTCTGTGTTCAGGAGCAATATTTTCGATTTTTCCATGCGGATGTTGATTAAGTACTGAGCAGGGCTAGTCTGCAGCTGTGTTCTGAATAATCTGGATAATGTTCTAGGGCTGCTGTTTACCGCTTTAGCTAATTTTTCAAGAGAGAAGGTTTCCTTATAATAAGTCTGCATATAGCGAATTGCTTGATCTAGCGGATCAGGTTGAATTAACTGTGTTTCCAGCGTATGCAGCTGCCTGAGCATCTCATAAATCCATTGATAAAAAAGTGTTTTGACATGCAGCCGATCCAAAAGCCCTGTTTTGCCCCAATCAGTAAACATGTTCTCCATCTTATCAAATAAGGGCAGTGGACTAGTAGGCGTGAATCCATATTGGAGATTAAAGGGATTATTGTGTTCCATGATTGCTTTTAGATTGTTGCGTGAGGCGAGTGAAAGGTTTGCTTTATATAAAATTAAGTAAAACTCCAGTAGTTCCTCCGTGCGTAAAAATTGAATGTTCATTCCTTTTCCACCATGAAGGATATGAAAGTTGCTGATCTCGTGCGGGACCTCGTCAATTAGTATTTCGGCCTTGCCGTTTATGATCAACAAGAATGCACTTGAGGGCAGCTGATAATGTGAATTCAGATCACCTGATCGTTGAAAAGCATGGCGTATATCAATAATTTCTATTAATGCGTGGTTCCACAATAACATGTGGTCCTTTAAATTCATGATTAATATCAACTCCAACGTTTTCTTATTTCGATTATAGTTGATAATCATTCTCAATTACAATGAAATGCTATTACTTCTTTTTTAGTAATGCATAGGATGTCCTGACAGTCGTCATAATAACTTTAGCCATTCATGCAGAACTCACAAAAGAAAGGTAGAGCGAACCCCTATGAAGAAACATAAGTTGTGGATCTTTGCTTCTTTAACCCTTGCACTTGCTGCCGCACCGTTTGCAGGAATGTTGCTCCAGGGTAATGGCATAGTACAGACCAAGCAAAGTGCTGCTGCGTCATTTGTCCATGAACTAAATCATCCTGAAGAAGAGGCCTTGCCTGCCTTCAGCACGACTCCGATTAAACTCGGTTCTTCTGGTCAGGATGTTTATGAGTTGCAAGGACGTTTAAAACATCTGGGCTTTTATGAAGGGAAAATAGACAGTCAGTTTGGTCCGAAAACGAAAAATTCAGTAACGTGGTTTCAATGGAAGTTTGGAATGAAGTCTGATGGCATCGTAGGCGCTAAGACTAAGCTGAAATTGTATAACGCAACTAAGAACTGGAAGCCGACAGAGTCTGCTTCAGCAACCGGAAATAATACAGCAAACAACAACACCGGTAACAAAACAAATACAACCAATAATTCGGATTCAGCGTCTCTGTCTTCAGGGAATACGATGGGATTATCAGAAAATGATCTCAAAATCATGGCTAATGCCGTCTATGGTGAGTCGAGAGGCGAACCTTTCGAAGGTCAAGTTGCTGTTGCTGCAGTAATCTTGAACAGGGTAAAATCTCCGAGCTTTCCTAATACACCGTCTGGCGTTATTTTTCAGCCGGGAGCTTTTACAGCTGTAGCTGACGGGCAGATTTATTTGGAGCCAAATGAGCAGGCACGAAAAGCAGTGCAGCAAGCGCTGAATGGCTGGGACCCTTCGGGTGGATGTTTGTATTATTTCAACCCTAAAACGGCGACCTCCAAATGGATTTGGACTCGTCCACAGGTCAAGACTATCGGCCAGCATATTTTCTGTATGTAGATAAGTAAAGAAGTAAATCCAGAGAGCAACCGGGAAGAGGCATCCGGTTGCTTCCTTACTTTGGAATGGTTTAGAATGGTTATTAATTCATAAACATGTTAATGAGCAACTATCCACGCGGTAAAGGAGTTTTGGACTTGACTAATAATGTATTTCAGCATGGCAACGTTGCAGGTATGCGTATTCACGTGATGCCTACCAAGGCGTTCAAGACCTACGCCATCTCACTTTATGCCGGCGTCCCACTTAATGAGGATACGGTCACCCCTACAGCACTTGCTCCATTTGTGCTCCGCAGAGGTACCGCTTCTTACCCAGAGACTACTCAATTCCGCGAGCGTTTGGAGGAACTGTATGGCGCTGGATTTGGTTTTGATATTTATAAAAGAGGCGATTATCAGATTGTTCAGTTTCGCATGGACACCATTAATGACTCCTTCGTGCAGAGTCAGGAGAGCTTGCTTGAACAATCCTTTGCTTTCCTAGGAGAAGTCCTGACCCGTCCATTGGTGGAGGATGGAAGCTTCCGTCCTTCCTATGTTGCAACAGAGCGTGAAACAGTGCGCAAGAAGCTGGAATCTATCGTAAATGATAAGATTCGTTATGCAGCGGAGCGCTGTATCGAAGAAATGTGCCGTAACGAGCCCTATCGTCTTCATCCACTGGGTCAAAGAGCGGATTTGGACCGGATTACCCCAAAAAGTTTGTACGAATCCTATAATTCATGGCTGGATGGAGCTATTTTGGATCTCTATGTAGTGGGAGATACGACTACTGAGGAAGTTGAAAAGCTTGTGCAGCATCACTTCGGACGCATTCAGTCGGAGGTGGGCTTATATAGCTCCAAGTTTGTCCCAGTATCCGTTAGCGAGGTAAGGACGGTAGAGGAGAAGCTGGATGTCAGTCAGGGCAAGTTGAACATGGGTCTGCGCACATCAATTACGTATAAGGACGATACATATGCGTCCGCACTTATGTACAACGGAATATTAGGAGGGTATCCACACTCCAAACTCTTCGTCAATGTACGGGAGAAGGCCAGTCTTGCATATTATGCTTCTTCACGCTATGACGGTCACAAGGGGATTGGAACGATACAATCAGGCATCGAAACGCAAAATTACAACAAAGCTGTTGAAATTATAGAGAAACAACTGGAAGAGATGAAAGCTGGCAACATCAGTGATCTGGAGTTAAGCCAGACCAAAGCCATGATCCGCAATCAGCTTTCCGAGATTCCGGATTCTGCTTTTGAGATGATCTCTTACGACTTCAACCGCCAGTTGTCAGGAAAAGAACGGACAGCGGATCAGCTGCTAGAAGAGGTGGAACAAATCGGTGCAGGGGAAGTAAAAGCCGCAGCGGAGACCTTTCAGCTGGATACGATTTATTTCTTGACAGGGAAGGAGGAATAGAGATGGAACAGATTCAATACGACAGACTTCAAGAGACCCTTTATCATGAGGTGATGGATAATGGGCTTCAGGTTTATGTATTGCCAAAACCAACATTCAAAAAAACTTACGCCACATTTGCAACTAAATACGGTTCTGTAGATAACCATTTTCATGTCGCAGGTGGAGAAGAGACCACTGTTCCTGATGGTATAGCTCACTTTTTGGAGCACAAAATGTTTGAAGAGCCAGAAGGCGATATTTTTGCCACTTTTGCCTCAAATGGAGCTTCAGCTAACGCTTTTACAAGTTTCGATCAGACGGTTTATCTTTTCTCGGCAACAGAAAACATAGAGACCAACCTTAGTACACTCGTTGATTTTGTGCAACGACCTTATTTTACGGATGAGAATGTAGAAAAGGAAAAAGGGATCATTGGTCAAGAAATCAATATGTATGCAGATAATCCAGACTGGCGTGTGTACTTTGGCCTTATTGAGGCGATGTATTCGAAACATCCGGTTCGGATTGATATTGCTGGAACTATAGAATCAATTAGTACGATTACGAAAGAAACACTGTACACTTGTTACAACTCTTTTTATCATCCCAGCAATATGCTGTTGTTCGTAGTAGGTGGTGTGGATCCGGAGAAGGTATTCTCCTTGATTCGCAGCAATCAGCAGGGGAAATCTTATGGTAAACAAGGTGAGATTAAGCGTATTTTTGAAGAGGAGCCGGAACAAGTCGCTACGAAGCGCTTGGAAAGTAAACTCGCCGTTTCGATGCCTAAGATTATGTTTGGATTTAAGGAAAAAGTTGATGGTCTTACAGGTGAAGCTGCGCTTAAGCGTGATCTGGCCACTAAGCTTATGCTTGATTTGCTGGTTGGCAGCAGCACAGCGTTGTACCAAAAGCTCTATGATGAAGAACTGATCTCTGACAGCTTTGGTCATGAATTTAATAGTTCAGAACAATATGCTTTTTCAGCTATGGGTGGAGATACCAAGGACCCTGATTTGCTTCTAAAACGAATAAAAGAAGAAGTGGATCAGATCTTAAAGTCTGGCTTTGCTGAGAAGGATTTCGAGCGGGCACGGAAAAAGAAAATAGGCGGATATTTGCGCATGCTGAACTCCCCTGAAAGTATCGCACATGAATTTACACGTTACCAATTCCGCGGTGGTGACCTGTTTGAAGTTCTGCCTATTTACGAATCGATTACTTTAGCTGAAGTGAATGAGCGTTTACATGCCCATGTAAATTGGGAGCAGCTCGCTGTTTCACTAGTGGTGAGTCCTTAAATGGCGCTTTTGGGAGAGAGCAACAAACCATTAGGAGAAATGACAGTTCTGGTGACAGGGGGCAGCGGGGGAATCGGTGGCGCCATTGCAGAACGGTTTGCCTCTGTGGGCATGAATATTGTTATACACTACAAGCACTCACATGAAGCTGCTAATGATGTCGCTCGGCGTTGTATGGCCCTTGGAGCAAAGGTAATGACTGTAAATGCGGATATGAAGGATCGCAGTCAGATTGTACGAATGGCGGAGAAGCTTGAAAGCAATGGAATGCAGCCGGATATCCTTGTTAACAATGCCGGTAAATCTCATTACGGGATGCTCGCTGATGTGAGCGAAGAGGAATGGGACGATATTATGGCCATTAACTTGAAAGGTACCTTTATGTGCAGCCAGATTTTTATGCCGTACATGGTATCCCAGCGTTATGGTCGAATCATCAACGTTTCTTCCGTGTGGGGAATATCGGGAGCCTCTTGTGAGGTCGCTTATTCAGCTAGTAAAGGCGGAGTAAATGCTTTTACTAAGGCGTTAGCCAAAGAATTAGCACCTTCTGGCGTAACTGTGAACGCGGTAGCTCCAGGAGCGGTTAATACGAATATGTTGTCTAACCTACAGGAGGATGAGGTCCGGATGCTGGAGGATGAGATTCCGGCGGGACGTTTGGCTACTCCGAACGAAATCTCCTCATTGATTTACTTTTTGGCACTGCCAGAATCCGGGTATATTACTGGGCAGATCATTAGCCCTAACGGTGGCTGGATTACGTAATGCTTAACTTGGAGAAAAGCTCCAGCATAAGAAGCTATCGTCTGAGACATATTATAAGTGTTGTTTTTTAATCTCTCGTAAGGCGGCTTACAGCCTGTATGCAGGTGTTCGACCGTAAACATGAAGGAGGATTTAAGATGACACAAGACGATAGCGTAATCAAAAATTTTGACACCTGGAAGAAATTCTTAGGTAAACGGGTTGTACAGGCAGAGAAACTTGGGATGAGTCAAGACACAATCTCAAAGCTGGCTTTTGAAATCGGGGAATTCCTTGATGAAAAAGTGGATCCAGCAAACACTCAAAACCGTGCGATCAAAGAGCTATGGGATGTCGGCAACGATGAAGAAAAGCAAACGATTGCTAAACTCATGGTCAAGTTGGCGAAAGACAACGCCTAAGCTTGCGGAAAAGCTCCCCCTGTGGGAGCTTTTCTGCAATTATTACAGGACTGACCTTGCCTTTCATTTTTATTTTATATATCATTAACATGACCCGTGTAAAAGACCGCTTTGCCGGGGCAGCTTTTTTTGCTGTATTGGCAAAGGGTAGGGAAAAGGAATCTATGAGGTGTACAAGTGGAATATAAACAGTGGTATATGGAATACAAGATTCACAAGAACAGACCCGGTCTGCTTGGTGATATCGCTTCAATGTTAGGGATGCTGGAAGTTAACATTCTGACGATTAATGGAGTTGAAGGAAAAACTCGCGGAATGTTGCTGGAGACCAATGATGATGAGAAAATTATGCTGATGGGCGAAATGCTCAAAAAAGTTGATAATATTACAGTTTCAGCTCTGCGGTCTCCTAGGCTCGTGGACAAGCTGGCTGTGCGCCATGGGCGATATATTGAACGGGATTCAGATGATCGGAAGACGTTTCGTTTCACCCGCGATGAGTTAGGTCTATTGGTTGATTTTCTCGGTGAGCTGTTTAAAAAAGATGGGAATCAGGTTATAGGACTGCGTGGTATGCCCCGTGTAGGAAAGACGGAATCCATTATAGCTGGCAGTGTCTGTGCTATGAAACGCTGGACATTTGTCTCGTCCACACTGTTGCGGCAGACGGTGCGGAGTCAATTGGCTGAAGATGAGATGAACCCACATAATGTATTTATTATTGATGGTATAGTTAGTACGATCCGCTCTAATGAGAAACATTATAATTTATTACAAAATGTTATGAGCATGCCAAGCACAAAGGTTATAGAGCATCCAGATATTTTCGTACGCGAATCTGAGTACAGTTATGATGACTTTGATATTATTATTGAGCTGCGGAATAATCCAACTGAAGAAATCTTGTACGAGTCGTTTACGACGAGCTACAGTGATGATTTATAGAACACAAACAATGAAGAATACACTTCCTAGCATGTTTTTTTTATAAAGCTGGTTAAGGAAGTTTACATTCATAGAACTTACAGGAGGTGATGGTATGTCGGAACTGGGCCGGCAATTGAAAGAGGCACGTCTGCAAAAAGGGATGAGTCTTGACGATGTCCAGGAAGTAACAAAAATTCGCAAAAAGTATTTGGAAGCCATCGAGTCTGGAGACTACAAGGTGCTTCCAGGAAGTTTTTATGTGAGGGCGTTTATCAAAACGTATGCAGAAGCAGTAGGCATGAGTCCTGACGAACTGCTCGAGGAGCATGGGAACGTACCTGCACCACCCGCAGACACGACCATGGAGACGGTGATTCAAAAGCGCAGCCGTAGACCCGAAACCGAACGGAATGCAAAATGGCTGCCAACGGTGCTTATGTGGACATTCCCTATATTGATTATTGTAGTGATTTACATTTATGCTTCTAGTTTAAACAAAGCAGACCCTGATCAAGTTGATCAAACAAATATCACCAATAATGTGCAGGATCCTAATACAGCACAAACTTCTCCACCCGCATCAGGAGGCGGTGTTGTAGCGCCTACTTCCTCGGCAGGTGCTGAAGCAACTACAGAGCCAACTACGGAGCCTACGCCAACACCGACACCAACGCCGACTCCTCAATCTATCACGGTTACACCAGATGGGAAGTCAGGCAAAACAACGAAATTTAAGGTCACAGCTCCTGCCGGAAGCGAAGTTAAGGTTGAGATTGTTGCATCCGGAGTAAGCTGGCTTGAAGTTTACAAAGGCGAGAACTCTAAAGGTGAAAAACTCTCCTTCGGAAATACAGCTGCAGGAGAAACTATGAGCTTCGTTCTTGGTAGTGAGGGCATGTATATTAAGTCTGGGTATTCCCCAGCAACTGAGATTACCGTAAATGGTCAAGTAATCACGGATGAGAAGACTTCTTCACGTCTCCTGCTTAATCTTGACGACGGTTCTGGAAGTGAAGGGACAGGCGAATAACAAATAGGATGTATAGACTTTGGCTTTAGGGAGAACATAAGACTGTTTTCAGTTTTAGCCAAAGTGAGGTGTACATCTTATGACAGTTAGCTGGATTGTAGCTGGCCTTGGGGTTGTTGTCAGTCTCATCGGATACTATTTGACACCAGGTGCTTGGGGATACGGAATTCTCGGATTCGGTATTGCACATATTGTGCTAGGAATTCTGGATATGTTTCGTAATCCGGTCCGAAGCAGATAGAAGCTGTAGAAATGAACGTCTCCAACGGCGTACTTCCGGTGGAGACGTGTTTCTACCCTTTGAACCAAACTCACTCGAAGGAAAAGCTCCACTTAGTGGGGCTGTTTTCTATGTCGGGTGAGCTACATAATGATTTATCCAAAATTAGACTTAATAGTACCATTCTCTTATAATAGTAGCAGACTAATTGTATAAAGGACGTGGAGTTTAATGAGTTCAGAATGTTCATTTGATATTGTATCCAAAATGGATATGCAGGAGTTAACGAATGCTATTCACCAAACAGAGAAAGAGATCGACAACCGCTTTGATTTTAAGAACAGCAAAAGCAGTCTGAAGATGGAGAAAGACGCACTTATAATCGCCTCTGAAGACGAATATAAGCTAAACGCTGTTATTGATATTTTACAATCAAAGATGGTGAAAAGAGGCATCACCCTAAAGAATCTGGACTTTGGTAAAGTAGAACCGGCTTCCCTGGGATCTGTACGTCAACGTTTAGGGCTTAAGCAAGGCATTGATCAGGAGAATGCGAAAAAGATTAATATTCTGATCCGTGATTCAAAATTAAAGGTGAAGAGCCAGATCCAAGGGGATCAAATTCGTGTAACCGGCAAGAGCCGCGATGATTTGCAGCAGATTATTCAGATTTTGCGTAAAGCTGATTTGCCGCTGGATCTACAATTCATGAACATGAAATAGAATTTTGTGCCCCGCAGTGCTTATTAGCACTAACAACGCGGGGTGCTTTCTGTTTTTTTGACACCTATTTATTGCTATAATATACTTGCTTAAGTAGAAATGGATTAGCCTGATTTAGGCAATTTGTATGAACGATTTAGGGGAGGAAAACTTCAGTGAATTTGCCCAACCGCATCACGCTAGCTCGTATTTGCCTGATCCCGATTATGATGTTTTTTTTACTGGTGGACTTCAGTTTTTATCCAGAACCGATACATTGGGGCTCGTTTCAGCTATCTGTTAATCATTTGGTAGCAGCTGTAATCTTTTTGCTTGCGGCCAGCACGGATGGAATAGACGGCTACATTGCTAGGAAATATAATATGGTCACCAATCTCGGTAAACTCCTTGATCCACTTGCGGACAAACTGCTGGTATCTGCAGTTCTGATTTCACTTGTGGAGCTGGGCAGATGCGATTCATGGATTGCTATTGTAATCATCAGTCGTGAGTTTGCAGTCACCGGACTTCGCCAGATTGCATTGCTAGAGGGAAAAGTGGTTGCCGCCAGCAAATGGGGCAAGATAAAGACGGTTGTACAAATTGTTGCGATCTCACTGCTGTTGTTGAATAATTTCCCATTTCAATTTGTCAGTATTCCTGTAGACGATATTGCTATTTGGGCCGCAGCGCTGATCACTATTTATTCTGGAATTGATTATTTTGTGAAGAATAAGGATCTGCTACAGCTGCATAATGCGTAAGAATGTAAGCTGGACATACAAGGAAGGGTAATAGGTGAAGCACCTATTACCTTTTTTGAAATCTAAAAGCAGTGTACCTACATTATAACTAGGAGGCGAAAGCCAGGTATGAAAGCGGAGATTATTGCAGTAGGGACAGAGCTTTTGCTCGGTCAAATCGTGAATAGTAATGCCCAGTTTTTGTCTATAGAGCTATCTGCCATAGGGATCGATGTATACTTTCAAACTGTTGTCGGTGATAACAGCAGCCGCCTGCAGCAAGCCATCGAGATCGCTCAGAGTCGGGCCGACGTTATTATCTTTACAGGCGGAATTGGCCCCACTGAGGATGATCTGACTAAAGACGCACTGGCTGCATCGCTAGGTAGAACGCTCCACATTGATCGTTTGGCGATGGATCATGTACAACGTTTCTTTGATGATCGTAAGATCGTTATGACCGAAAATAACCGCAAACAGGCACTTATAATTGAAGGAACTACACCGTTGCCGAATGAAATCGGTCTTGCGGTTGGGATTGCTTTTGAGCATGAGAAGAAATATTATATTGTGCTTCCAGGTCCACCTCGTGAGATGAAACCGATGTTCGTAGATAAAGCAGTACCGTGGCTACAGCAGCACGCCTTGACGAACGAAACACCGCTTTATTCAAAAATGCTCAAATTTGCCGGCATCGGAGAATCACTGCTGGAGGACAAGCTCATTGAGCTGATTCGCAGTCAGACTGATCCAACGATTGCTCCGTATGCCAAAGAGGGAGAGGTAACTGTTCGTATTTCGACAAAGGCCCCTTCTGAGCATGAAGCTACAAAAAAGCTGGAGATACTGGAACAACAAATCAAGGAGATTTTGCCGGAACATTTGTATGCGAACATTGATGTGCCGCTAGAGCAATTGATAGTGGATTGGATGGCGGATGCCGGCCTGACCTTAAGTGCGGCAGAGAGCTGCACCGGAGGTTTGCTGATGGAGAGTATAACAAATATTCCAGGCAGTGCTTCGATGTTTGCCGGCGGAATCGTCTGCTATTCAAATGACTTAAAGAAAAAGCTGCTGAATGTGCCAAGTGCTTATTTGGAGGGACCCAATGCCCCTGGAGCCGTAAGCCGAGAAGTTGCCGAGGTGTTGGCTGACCAAGTGAGAATGATTGCAGACAGCGATTTCGGCTTATCTGTTACAGGTGTAGCTGGACCGGGTTATTCTGAACGAAAGCCTGTTGGACTTGTATTTATCGGCTTGGCTGAACGGGGACGTAAGACAGAGGTTTATGAGCTTAATCTTAAAGGTACGCGGGAAAATATCCGCTTACGAACAGTTAAGGCTTTGCTGTATCGTCTCTGGCGGAGACTTGAGGAATGCAAGGTGGAGACACCTCTTGAGGGTTCAGACTTGTAATGGGAGATTAGCCCAGTTATAATAAACACATACGGAAGAACCGTGGCACTGAGATTTCTTTGCTGCGGTTTTTTGTATATTTGCAGAGATTTTGATCACGATGCTTTCTCATGATCATAAGTCGTTGATGTCCGGTGAAGTGGAGAATTTAATTAACTTCTATCTCCGGAGGGAGGCTTACAATAAAAGGGATAAATAACGCCCAAGACAAAAAAAACGAATGTATGTTCGAAAAAAAGCTTGGCAAGACCTTAAAAACACGTTATTATATTACTATAAACAGTGAAGGAAGTGGTCTGATTGTCAGATCGTCGTGCAGCGCTTGATATGGCGCTTCGTCAAATAGAAAAACAATTTGGTAAAGGTTCGGTAATGAAACTGGGAGAATCCACGCATATGCAAGTGGAAGTTGTACCTAGCGGATCTTTGGCACTTGATATTGCGTTAGGTATAGGCGGACTTCCAAAGGGACGTATTATTGAAGTATACGGACCGGAATCTTCAGGTAAAACAACAGTTGCTCTTCATGCTATTGCAGAAGTGCAAAGACAAGGCGGACAAGCTGCTTTTATCGATGCCGAGCATGCGCTTGATCCGAAATATGCACGTAACTTGGGCGTAAACATCGATGAATTGCTGCTTTCTCAGCCAGATACGGGTGAACAAGCGCTGGAAATCGCCGAAGCACTTGTTCGTAGTGGAGCCGTTGACATTATTGTCGTTGACTCCGTTGCTGCTTTGGTACCTAAGGCTGAAATTGAAGGCGATATGGGTGATTCCCACGTCGGACTGCAAGCTCGTTTGATGTCTCAAGCACTTCGTAAGCTTTCTGGTGCCATTAGCAAATCGAATACGATTGCTATCTTTATCAACCAGCTTCGTGAGAAGATCGGTGTTATGTTCGGTAACCCTGAGACAACTCCGGGTGGTCGTGCATTGAAATTCTACTCCTCTGTACGTTTAGATGTACGTCGCGTAGAGAGCATCAAGATGGGCAACGATGTGGTTGGTAACCGTACTAAGATCAAGATTGTGAAGAATAAAGTAGCCCCTCCATTTAAACAGGCTGATGTTGATATCATGTATGGTGAAGGGATTTCCAAAGAGGGAAGTCTTGTAGATATCGGTACTGAAATGGATATCGTGAATAAGAGTGGTGCATGGTATTCCTACGAAGGCGAGCGTCTCGGTCAAGGTCGTGAGAATGCTAAGCAGTTTTTGAAGGAACATCAGGATATTGCCCTTATTATTGAGAATAAGATCCGTGAAGCAAGTAATTTATCCACTATTGTTGCTGCGCCGAATAATGATGAGATTGTTGCAGAGCAAGAGGAAGAAGAAAAATTGCTCCTCGAAATCGAATAGTATATTAAACAATAGGACGCCCTGTGATTGATTGTTGCAGGGTGTCTTTTCTTAACAAGTATTGAAAGTAAGATGATAACTGATCTATTGCTATGAGGTGACAAACAACTATGGTAATACAACTAGATTTTGAAGCAGAAGAACAAGATGAGCAGGTGTTATCTGATTTTCCTGAAGGAGAACTCTTAGAGATCACTAAAGTAGAACGTCAAAAGAAATCTGACCACCGTTATATCATACATTTCGGAGCATATAACATGACTGTGCACGAGGACGTCATGATTAAATATCGAATGATTACTGGTAATTCTTTTATGAAGGCTGATTTGGAAGAAATTGTTGTAGCTGATGAGCGTCAACGAGCTTATGTGGAAGGCCTCCGTTATCTTGAACGTAAACCACGCACCGCTATGGAAATGACTCGCCGTTTACGCCAGAAGGAAATAGGAGAGACTATTATTGCGGAAGTGGTGCAGCGGCTGCAGCAGGAAAGATTTCTTGATGACCCTTTATATGCTAAGCAATGGGCGGAGCAACGAATAGCGAACCAGCGGAAAGGGAAGATGTGGATTCGACAAGAGCTACGTGAGAAGGGGATTGACAAAACCCTTATATCGGAAGCTTTGGAGAATATTACTACTGAACAAGAGCTGGAGAGTGCACTCGAAACAGGGCGCAAGAAATGGAATCTCATCCGTGGAGACGCTTCAGATAAGCGAAGAAAGACTGGAGCCTTCCTTATGCGCCGTGGATTCTCGGGCGATATGGTTCGCCAAGTGATCAATACTTTACTTGCGGAAGACAATTATGAAGGTGAAGATGAGGAGTTTTACTAGAATCACTGATTCTCTTGACATTAATGCGTATATCGACTCTCTTGACAATGTCTTTTTATAAATAATAAAATATAACATGAATCGGCATAAAATTAGAATCCTTTTTCCTTCCCAAAAAGGAGACTGTTTTAAACGGTTCACGTACAACTCATATGAAATGTAATCGCCGGATAAGGCGGGCAGTGTGCATGTGCAGCATGTGCAGTATGGCAATCGGTTGTTTACCGGTTTTTTGTATGGTGATGAACGGATAGTTAAACAACTGCACAATTCCCAGGGATATACCTTGGAGAGGAACCAACGAGGAGGTGAACAGATGCTGGAATCATGGATCTGGGTCATTATCGTTCTCGTTGTAGCTGCAATATTCTTTGGGTTCGGTTATTTTATTCGTAAATCCCTTGCAGAAGCTAAAATCCAAAGCGCAGAAAGAGAAGCCGTTGTCATCGTTGAGAATGCGAAGAAGGACGCTGAGGCGCTGAAGAAAGAAACAGTATTGGAAGCTAAGGACGAAGTCCATAGAATCCGTACTGAAGCTGAGAAAGAAACTCGTGAACGTCGGAATGAAATCCAACGGCAAGAGAGACGTTTGCTGCAAAAGGAAGAATCTCTGGATAAAAAAATGGAATCGCTTGAAAGAAAAGAAGAACAAGTAGCTAACAAAGAGAAACGAATTGATGAAACCCAACAGCAAATTGATGTTATTTACAAAAACCAAGTCACTGAATTGGAACGTATCTCCAATTTAAGCATCGAAGATGCAAGAAGTATCATTCTTAGCAATGTTGAGCAAGAAGTTCGCCATGAAACGGCACAAATGATCAAAGAAATTGAACAGCAGGCGAAAGAAGAAGCGGATAAGAAATCCCGTGAAATCATTACACTCGCTATCCAACGCTGTGCAGCTGATCACGTGGCGGAAACAACGGTTTCAGTTGTTACGTTGCCGAATGAAGAGATGAAGGGTCGGATTATCGGTCGTGAAGGCCGTAATATTCGTGCGTTGGAAACTCTTACAGGTATCGACCTCATTATTGATGATACGCCGGAAGCAGTTATTTTGTCGGGATTTGATCCAATCCGCCGTGAAGTGGCCCGTACGGCACTTGAGAAATTGGTGGCTGATGGACGTATTCACCCCGCTCGTATTGAAGAGATGGTGGAGAAATCCCGCAAAGAAGTGGACGAACGGATTCGGGAATATGGTGAGCAAGCTACTTTCGAAGTGGGCGTTCACGGTTTGCATCCAGATTTGATCAAGATTCTGGGGCGTCTGAAATTCCGTACAAGCTATGGTCAAAATGTATTGAAGCACTCCATGGAGGTTGCTTATTTAACAGGACTGATGGCCGGTGAGCTTGGGGAAGACATCGTGCTTGCAAAACGTGCAGGATTACTTCATGATATCGGCAAAGCGCTGGATCATGAAGTGGAAGGTTCGCACGTTGAGATCGGCGTTGAACTAGCGAAGAAATATAAGGAACATCCGGTTGTTATCAACAGTATCGCATCTCATCATGGAGACTGCGAAGCTACCTCGGTTATTGCTATGTTGGTTGGTGCCGCTGACGCATTGTCGGCTGCTAGACCTGGTGCTCGCCGTGAAACACTGGAAACGTATATTAAACGTCTAGAGAAGCTGGAAGAAATCTCAGAGTCGTTCGAAGGCGTTGAGAAATCATTTGCTATTCAAGCGGGCCGTGAGGTGCGCGTGATGGTACAGCCAGAGAAGATTGACGATGCAGAGGCATTCCGTCTTGCTCGCGATATTACGAAGATGATTGAAAGTGAACTGGATTATCCAGGACATATCAAGGTTACCGTTATTCGTGAGACACGGGCTGTTGAATACGCTAAATAGGCAATAAGTAGATAACATACGCTTCGGAAATAACGATATTTATGATCGTTTCCTGGTACATGTTTCTGCTAGGAATATAAGGTTAAAGGATAAGATATAACTTATACTTTCTTATATTTGATGAAAATTGGCCCCTAAGCGGGGCCTTTTTTCTTTTAAATATGAAGACTTATCAGTTAGATGAAGAGGTTAAGATTAGGAGGAGAGAAACATTAAAGTACTATTCATTGGAGATATCGTAGGTAGTGTAGGTAGGAAGGCACTTCGGGAGATGTTGCCCTCATTAAAAAGCAAATATCAACCACATATAATCATAGTTAACGGTGAAAATTCTGCTGCCGGTAGAGGGATTACTAAAGCGATCGCAAATGAATTTTTTAACTGGGGCGTTCACGGAATCACCATGGGTAATCACACATGGGACAACAAGGATATCTTCGAGTTTATCGACGATGAGGCCCGGATTATCCGTCCTGCTAATTTTCCTCCAGGAACACCAGGAAGAGGATATACGGTTGTTAAAGGTAACGGGAAAGAGCTGGCTATAGTTAACCTGCAAGGCCGTACATTTTTGCCTGCGATTGATTGCCCTTTCCGTGTGGGTGAAGAAATTGTGGAAGAGCTACGTAGAGATCATAAATGCATTCTCGTTGATTTCCATGCAGAGGTTACCTCTGAAAAAATCGCCATGGGTTATTTCATGGATGGTCGCGCATCAATTGTAGTTGGGACCCACACTCACGTGCAGACGAATGATGATGTGATTTTGCCAGGTGGAACGGCTTACTTGACCGATGCGGGTATGGTTGGTTCAAGCGAAGGGATTCTGGGTATGGAAAGAGATGCAGTACTTTATAAGTTCACTACACAGCTTCCAGCACGATTTGTTGTTGATGAAGGCAAATGGCAGCTTCACGGTTTATTTGCAGAATTAGACGAGAATACTGGCGCGGCTACCCGTCTGGAGAAAATACGGCTACGTGAAGATGAATGGGTAATGAGCTAGTAGTAGGATAAGATAAGTGATTTTCTGGGTAATTTCGCCGAATAAGGGTAAAGTGTGATATTTATTATATCGAAAAAGAGTATCTATTGTACCATTTTCTCCAGAGTAGTCCGCAAAAAGAAGGAATTATTTCTTCTCTCGCGAATAACATCTAAAGTAGTGGAAGAACACCATTATTTTCCCAGGGGAGGTACTTACTATGGATGTATTAAAAGTATCAGCTAAATCCAATCCAAATTCCGTCGCCGGCGCTTTAGCAGGTGTTCTTCGTGAACGTGGATCGGCCGAATTACAAGCTATTGGAGCTGGAGCACTGAATCAAGCAGTCAAAGCAGTTGCCATTGCCCGGGGATTTGTTGCACCAAGCGGAGTAGATTTGATCTGCATTCCGGCATTTACAGACATTGTGATTGATGGAGAGGATCGAACCGCGATTAAATTGATTGTAGAACCCAGATAATAGAAGCATAGAACGGATGAACCTGTTTACTTATGTAAACAGGTTTTTTGCTTTTGGTATATAGTCTGGCGTTTTTAAGCATAGAATCTGGAATAGGGCTGCATGAAAGCGAGGGCTTGGGATGAGAACCGATAAGCTACAGGTTGCGGATTTTCATTGTGATGTGCTGAGTAAAATGCAAGCATCACCGGATATGGATTTTAAGAATGATCCCCGGTTGGATGTTACCGGAGAGCGGTTGGTAGCGGGCGGTGTAGAATTGCAGATTTTTGCGATATACCTTTCGGCAAGGAGAGGCAGACCTAGCTTTGAGAATGTTTTAGGACAAATTGATTTGTTCCGGCAAAAAATATTAGGCGCAGAGAGCCTTCAGTGGCTGCGTTGGAAGGAGGAGGTATGTAAACGAGCAGTTGGAGCACCTCCATGGGGAATGCTCTCTCTGGAGGGTGTAGACGGTCTAGAAGGGAACCTATTTTATGCACAGCTCTGCTTTGAGCTTGGCGTGCGGTTTTTGGGGATCACTTGGAATTATGCCAATTGGGCAGCGGACGGAGTATTGGAGCAGCGAAACGGCGGATTTACGGAAAAAGGGCGAAAGCTGATCGAATGGTGCAACGACAGTGGAATGCTGCTTGATGTGTCACATTTGTCTCAAGCAGGTTTTTGGGAGCTAGCCGACTTAAGCACACGTCCGTTTATAGCTTCCCATTCGAACGCCGCAAAGATCTGCGGGCATGTTAGAAATTTAAATGATGAACAGATTAAAGCATTAATTGCAATGGACGGAAGAATGGGCCTGACCTTTTATCCGTGGTTTGTATGTGATGATGGAAAAGCTCGTATAGATGATTTGTTAAAGCATATTGATCATGTATGTAGTCTAGGTGGGGAGAAACATATGATGTTTGGTTCGGACTTTGACGGCATTGACACTTGGGTAGAGAATATGGAACATCCGGGAAAATACCCTGAGCTTGCCGAGCACCTGCTTCGTTACTATCCAGAAGCTTCCGTTAAAGGTTGGTTATATGAGAATGCGGTCTCCTACTTGCGTACAAACTTACCTTCACAGGTGTCTAAATCATGACAATCCTGTTCTAAAAGTATGAATTGTCGAAAAAAAGGCCCTCGTTATGATGTGGGGCTTTTTATTTTTGGTTAAGAAGATGTATAATGGTTAATGGCTTGTACAGATACTAGAGAAAATACAAGGAGTGACTTTACTATGAGTAAGACTGTACCCGTAGGTGTGTCGGCTAGACATATTCACCTTACGCAAGAGCATGTGGAGGCTTTGTTTGGCCCAGGATATCAACTAACGGAGTTCAAACCCCTCTCTCAACCAGGACAGTTTGCAGCAAATGAGCAAGTAGCAGTTATCGGCAGCAAAGGTAAATTTGACAAAGTAAGAATTTTGGGACCTGCTCGTCCGGCTTCCCAATTAGAAATTTCCCGTACTGACTCCTTCGCACTTGGCGTGAAAGCTCCAGTTCGCGAATCTGGAAATATTGATGGAACACCTGGCATTACGCTTAAAGGACCTGCTGGCGAAGTAGAATTGGAACAAGGCGTTATCATCGCCGCTCGTCACATTCACTTCCATACTTCTGAAGCTGAAGCTTGGGGCATTGCTGATAAGCAATTGCTTAAAGTTCGTCTCGGAGGCGATCGTGGTCTCGTATTGGAGAACGTAATTGCACGCGTATCAGACAGCTTTAAACTGGATATGCATATTGACACTGACGAAGCTAACGCTGCAGGTGCCAACAACGGCGATACTGCTGAAATCGTAGAATAGTCATCATAGTTATAGCAAAGATAAGAAGCGGGGGAGAAATCCTCCGCTTTTTTGTGCGTGTCAGATCCGCGTGCTGTAAGGATTGCGTGTCTGATCCGCGTGCTGTAAGGATTGCGTGTCTGATCCGCGTGCTGTAAGGATTGCGTGTCTGATCTGCGTGCTGTAAGGATTGCGTGTCTGATCCGCGTGCTGTAAAGTTTGCGTGGTTTACCCGACCGCTTGTACGTATCGGACTGTATCGCAGCTATTTCAGCATTTTGATCTATTTTGCCAAGGTATCGGACCGCATAGCTCTTATTGCCTTATATTTGTACTGAATTGGGCTTCGAAGGTGTGAATAAGTGCATCTGAGTCCGATAGCATCGCCAAAAACCATGAATCCTCAAAATAAGGGCGTCTGAGTCCGATTGCTCAACAGGATCAACAGGATCAACAAAAGATACGCCCCAGGATAAATTGAGGAGGAGTATTTTACGGTTAGCAAAATATTTCTGTACGAGCAGAACGAATAGTATCCTGAAATGGATTTTTAATGAAAATTGGTGTGATGATAAAGAAAATCTATTATTATGTAACTTATTGTGTTATGATTATGGTTTATGACGTGACAAAAGGATTTATTGTTAAGAATATATGTATTAGAAATTAAGGAGACCCAATGACATTTAATGAACTGAATATTGTGCCTGCAATTTTGAAGGCTTTAAGCAAAGAAAACTATACATCACCTACACCAATACAGGAGCAGTCGATTCCAGCTGTATTAGCGGGTAGAGATTTACTTGGATGCGCGCAAACGGGAACAGGAAAAACAGCTGCATTTTCCGTGCCTATTATTCAATTGTTAAGCGAACAATCCAACCCAAACAAATCCAATAATGTGCGACGCATTCGCTCGTTGATTTTAACACCGACAAGAGAACTAGCGATTCAAATTGCTGATAACATAAAAGCGTATAGCCAATATACAGATATCCGCTCTGCTGCCATTGTTGGCGGTGTGTCACAGAAAGTGCAAGAACGTGCACTGAATCAAGGTGCCGATATTCTTATTGCTACCCCTGGTAGACTTATCGACCTGATCAATCAGAAACGTGTAGATCTGCAATATGTACAAATTTTAGTTCTGGATGAAGCTGACCGGATGCTGGATATGGGCTTTATCCATGATGTGAAACGAATCATCGCCAAAATGCCTACGAAGAAGCAAACTCTGTTTTTCTCGGCAACGATGCCAACTGAAATTTCTAAATTGATCAAAACATTGCTTGTGAATCCAGTGAAGGTAGAAATCACACCCGTGTCATCTACTGCGGATAGAATCAATCAATCGATCTATTTATTAGAGAACGGAAATAAGCAAAACCAATTGAACCTGCTGTTACAGGATAAATCCATCGTCTCAGCTTTGGTGTTTACTCGTACCAAACGTGGTGCGGACCGTGTTACCCGCGATCTGGCTAAAGTGAACATTTCTGCTCAAGCCATACACGGCAATAAATCACAAAATGATCGCCAGAACGCCTTGCGGAATTTTAAAAGCGGTGCGACTCGTGTTCTCGTAGCTACGGATATAGCTGCCCGGGGAATTGATATTGATGAGCTGTCTCACGTAATCAACTTCAATCTACCGAACATTCCGGAAACCTATGTGCACCGGATCGGTCGTACAGGCAGAGCGGGATTGAGCGGAACGGCAATTTCTTTTTGCGAAGCTGAAGAGCTTCCTTTCCTTAAAGATATTGAAAAATTGATTGGAAAATCGATTCCGGAAGTTAAGGATCATCCTTATCCGATGTCTCGTAAAACGCAAATGAAGACAGATCGTTCTGCGAAACCGTCAGGTTCGAAAGCAGCAGCTTCGAGACCATCGTCTTCGAGACCGTCGAATTCCAAACCAGCAACTGCTAAACCTGCGGCAACAAAACCGGCAGCAACAAAATCAGCGGCATCCAAACCAGCTAAAGCAAAACCTAAGTCTAACCCTCCATTGAAGCCAAAGTCCGAGTGGTTCACAAAAGGAAGACAAAAAACGAGCAGCAGATAAGTAAGTTTGAATGCGTATCGTTTCTATAGCAAAATAAAAAAACGTCAGAGTAAACTGAACTGCACCCCAATTGTTAGACACAACTAACATTTGGAGGTGCAGTTTTTTATGTTTTATGTCCTGATGATTTACAACAAAAAACAGCCGCTAAACAGTTCCTCACTGTACAACGGCTGTTGTTATTTCATTTATGCGGTTGCTTCAATTGTATTGTCCTGAACATAGGGGCTCAGTTCTTGCTGAAGTCCTGTGCTGATGGAAGTCATAGGGAGGCGAAGCGTATCCGAGGATAGTAGGCCGTTTTGGTTAAGCATCCATTTAATTGGAGCGGGATTCGATTCCTTGAACAATAGGCGGATGATCGGCAGTAGTTGTTCAAAGCTTTCTTTAGCGAAGTCCACTTGACCAGATGTAAAGGCTTCAAAGATACGAAGGCATTCTGCCGGATAAACGTTGGCAGTAGCGAGCATACCTCCAGCTGCTCCGCAGCTAAGCATTTCATAAAAGAGGGAATCATCGCCGCCAAGCACAGGTTTAGCACCTGTACGGACTAACTCTGTAACCATTTTTGTACTGCCTGAGCAGTCTTTTAAACCGACAACATTATTCATTTCTAGGATTGTACGTGCAGTATCTACCGTCATGGCGGTACCTGTACGACTTGGAATATCATAAGCCATGATAGGTATGCCTACTTCTGCTGCTTTGCGGAAATGGGCAATGATACCCTCTTGTGAAGGACGACTATAATAAGGTACGACTACTAGTGCACAATCAGCACCAAGGTTTGCAGCAATTTCCGTGCGTGCAACCGTAGAGGCTGTATCATTGGTACCTGTACCAACTACTAAGGGGATTGATGTGGATTGTAGAAGCTCACGGGAAGTGTTTACTAGAAGCTGCATTTCATTTACGGTTACAGTGGGCGATTCTCCGGTGGTTCCATTAACGACCAGACCTTGTATGCTGTTGTTAATAATGTTCTTTACATAACGCTGATACGAATCCAAATCAACTTCACCAGCAGCATTGAACGGGGTGACCACGGGGACATAAACTCCATAAATCTGTTGTTCTGTAAGCATAAATTATCGGCCTCCAAAATATTTTAATTCCTCTACATACACTTTACCATGGAAAGTAGCATCGTCGTTAGCTATAATAAATGATATGGATCATCAAAAATATTGATGTTAGGGTGAGGTAATGGATTTAACCTATTTACGAACCTTCCGCGAGGTGGCTAAACGTCAGAGCTTTACGCGAGCTGCTGAAGAATTGGGATATGCACAATCAAGTGTGACGATGCAGATACAGAAGATAGAGAAGGAATATGGAGTACCTTTAATAGAGAGGCATGGCCGTCAGCTGCGGCTTACCCCGCCAGGAGAAGAGTTATTGAAGCTGTTCGTGGAGATTTTGGATTTGTATGATCGTTCAAAAGAAACCATCGCCCAGCAAATCGGAGGAACGATAACTATTGGGACGATAGATTCTTTAGCGGCCTTTTATTTACCTCCTTACCTGCAGCAGCTAAGGACTAAATTTCCGAAGCTGGATATTCATCTGCAAACGATGCAGGAAGCTAATCTTCTTGCCAAAATAAAAGATGGCGAAGTAGATCTAGGCTTAATGTTGGATCGCACCACTGCGGATTCCATCCTTGAGCGTACGATCGTCAGAGATGAGCCGCTTGTATTGATAGCCCCCATTCATCATCCGCTTGCCCAGATGGATACGGTAACCCTAAACGATCTGAATAACTGTGAGCTAATAGTCTCGGAGGAAAGCTGTATTTACCGCAGTCTGTTCGAGAATTTGTTAAAAGAGCACGGGATCATATTCCGCATAGGTTTTGAGCTTTCGAATCTGGAGGCCATCAAACGTTGTGTAATGAATGGCCTTGGAATTGCTTTGTTACCAAAAATCGTGGCAGAGGAAGAAATTGAACGAGGAAGCTTGGCGGAGCTGTCCTTTATTCATCCCGAAATTCACTTTGATCTGCAGCTTCTGATGCACCCTAAGAAGTGGAAATCACAACCGCTGCAATTTTTAATCCAAATGTTGCTTGCAAATCATTAATTTATTCCCATCAGGATCTTTCACAACAAACCAATGCTCATCTTGAATTTCAGTTACTAGCTCTACACCGAGAGCCTTCACATAATTGAAAGAGGCTTGCAAATCATCGGTCAGTAACAAAAAAGCTGGTGTTGTAATGGGCGGTGTTCCTTCAGGTTCTAAGCCGCCCCACAACGGCATGGTATCCAGGATGATTCCAGTGTTTCCCTGCATAGGCAGCGGGCATAAATGACCGTTCATGATCTTACAATCTGTCTCTGGAAGCCCCAGGACTTGGCAATACCAGCGACGGGATTTTTCAATATCATGTACGGGAATGAATACACTGCCAATTAAGTTCTTTACGGGGCTTTTTATTGTGGAATTTAAAGCGGACATTGCTTGTTCATTCATTTAAAGACCTCCCAAATCCGAAATGGATAAACCTTTATTTGGAAATTATGTATCTAATCTATTTAAATCATACAATCAATAGGATTGCAAGGGAATTGTAAATGGTTATATTTTCATATGAAAGTAGCCAAAAAATTTGACATTGAAAATCAGTTTATGTTATATAAAAAGAAGAATTAGCACTCATCTAAGAAGAGTGCTAATCACGGAATGATGAATAATAAGGTTATTTTGAAAGGAGATTTATTTATTCATGGCCAAAAAAGAGTTTAAAGCCGAATCGAAAAGATTGCTGGAAATGATGATTAACTCCATTTATACTCAACGGGAAATTTTCCTGCGTGAACTGATTTCCAATGCAAGTGATGCGATTGATAAGATCTATTACAAAGCCTTAGCTGATGAAGGCCTGGTCTTCAATAAAGAGGATTATTATATTAAAGTGACCGCCGATAAGGCGAACAGAACCTTGACGATTTCCGATACAGGTATCGGGATGACACAAGAGGAGCTGGAGAATAACTTAGGTACAATCGCGAAGAGTGGATCTCTTGCTTTTAAGAAAGAGAACGAAGCTAAAGATGGCCACAATATCATCGGACAGTTCGGAGTGGGCTTCTACGCTGCGTTTATGGTGGCTGATGACGTTATAGTGATCAGTAAGGCATTAGGCAGCGACGAGGCCTTTAAATGGGAGTCTAAGGGCGCTGACGGCTATACCATCGAGACTGTTGAGAAGGATTCTGTCGGCACTGATGTGATTTTGAAGATTAAAGAGAATACTGAAGAAGATCAATATGATGAATATTTGGAAGAATATCGCCTGAAATCCATCATTAAAAAATACTCCGACTTCATCCGTTTCCCAATCAAAATGGACTTGAAGGAACAAAAGCCAAAAGAAGGCACGGAGAATGAGTTCGAAGAAGTTGTTCAAGAACAAACCGTAAACAGCATGGTGCCAATCTGGCGCAAGAACAAAAGCGAGCTGACTACAGAAGATTACGATAACTTCTATGCAGAGAAACGTTACGGCTTCGATAAGCCGCTTAAACATATTCATATCAGTGCTGATGGTGCTGTAGTGTACAATGCGATTTTGTTCATCCCAGAAAATACACCGTTTGACTATTACACAAAGGAATATGAAAAAGGTCTTGAGCTCTATTCCAACGGTGTGTTGATCATGAACAAATGTGCGGATCTGCTGCCTGATTACTTCAGTTTTGTAAAAGGTATGGTGGACTCAGAGGATCTTTCCTTGAACATTTCCAGAGAGATGCTCCAGCATGACCGTCAGCTGACTCTGATCGCTAAGAACATTAAGAATAAAGTGAAAAGCCAACTGCAAAGCCTGCTGAAGGATGAAAGAGAGAAATATGAGCAGTTCTATAATGCTTTTGGCAGACAGCTTAAGTTTGGTGTTTATAACGATTATGGGATGCACAAAGACACCCTTCAAGATTTGCTGATGTTCTACTCCTCCAAGGAGAAGAAGCTGGTTACGCTGGACGAATACGTCTCAAGAATGCCAGAAGATCAGAAGTATATCTACTATGCTTCAGGAGAGTCGATCGACAGAATCGAAAAGCTCCCGCAAACCGAGCTTGTATCGGATAAAGGGTATGAAATTCTCTACTTCACTGATGATATTGATGAATTTGCGATCAAGATGATTCAGTCTTATAAGGAAAAAGAATTTAAATCCGTATCCAGCGGAGATCTGGGGATCGAAGCCGACGAAGCGGACAAGCCAACGGAAGCGGAAGAGAACGAAAACAAGGAGCTTTTTGAAGCGATGAAGGACATCCTGTCCGGCAAAGTGAAAAATGTTAAAGCTTCCAAACGTTTGAAGACTCATCCGGTATGTCTCTCTGCAGAAGGTGAGCTGACGATCGAGATGGAGAAAATTCTGAAATCGATGCCGAATGGCCAAGAGGTGCAAGCGGATAAGGTACTTGAAATCAACATCCATCACGAAGTATTCCAGTCCTTGAAGGCGGCAGCAGAGAACGACAAAGAAAAGCTCGGTTTATACACGAACCTACTGTACAACCAAGCCCTGTTGATCGAAGGTCTACAGGTTAGTGATCCAGTTCAATTCACCAATGATATTTGCAAAATCATGAAATAATATGAAGTAACGAGACCATCCAATTGTATTATGATTGGGTGGTCTTTTTTATTTCAGCATTTCATTTTGTTGTGCGAAAAAGGTAGTAATCAATTTCAGAGTCATTATTTGTGCAACCGCTGATCGAATAGATAATTTCACCTTGTGTGCTTTTTTTACTCGTCACTTCGGAGCAGGTATCGGTTCTGACTCCTGTGTTGCTTCCACCGAATGCATCATTAGAGGTATCATAGCTATAATTAATCACGTTACCGTCAAATTTCAAATCCTTAAATATAGGATCGCCTTCATCTGTGTAACTTGTAACGCGTATATTGTCTGCTTTTTTGCTGGAGAGATTCGTTATAAATTGCTCGAATTTATCGAGGTTGTACACTTTTTCCCAAGAAACAATATCCCCTCTACTGATGGCTTCTTTGGAAGTATAGGGCTCACTTTTAGGTACAGAATTGACTTGATTATCGGAGCAACCCCATACCCCTGCTAGTAAAAGAACAGAGAGTGTAAGCAAATTTACCTTTTTCACTGAGGGACCTCCTTGTAACGTATTTATATAAAAGACGGAGATTAACTGGAAAAGTTACAGTGAGCTTGATTTTTCACATTGACAATAAACAACAAATTGATTATTATTTTCTCTAACTTGAATATGTAAAAGCAAAGAAGAGAAAGAGTACCACGGCAATTCTTTCAACAGAGAGCTCCGGTCGCTGAAAAGGAGTAAAGAAAACCCTTGGGAATATGGTCTCAGAGCTGCGCATCGAAACCTTATGGGTTGTAGGCTGCGCCGGAACCTGCATCCGTTACAGTGCTAGGGTATAAACGTTAATTAACGTCGTACCTGAAGAGGTAAATGTCATGAGGCATTTATAAAATTAGGTGGTAACACGTGAGTAGAACTCTCGTCCTTTGTGGATGGGAGTTTTTTTGTTGTCAAAAAAAGGAGGAGAAGGTTAATGAGTAATGTGTTTATAGGTGGTGCTTGGCCGTATGCGAATGGATCTTTACATCTTGGGAGATTATCAAGTGTGTTGCCTGGGGATGTGCTGGCACGATATTTTCGCTCCAAAGGGGATAACGTATTATATGTATCAGGCAGTGATTGCCATGGCACACCCGTAGCGGTTCAGGCTGCGAATGAAGGGATTACACCCGGAGCTTTTGCAAGCAGATATCATGAGGAGTTTCTGAAGTGTTTTAAACAGCTGGGATTTAGTTATGATCTATATACTCGAACGGATCAACCGCAGCATCATAAGGTCGTGCAAGAGTTGTTTACAAAGCTACTAGAGAATGGTCATTTATATAAAAAAACCATTGCGCAATGTTACTGCGAGGTGGATCAGCGCTTTTTGCCAGACAGATATGTGGAAGGGACTTGTCCGGTATGTGGCCAGCGGGCGCGAGGGGATCAATGTGATTATTGTTCTACGATTCTAGATCCTGCCGATTTGTTAGACAGAGTCTGCAAATTATGTGGTAATACACCATCAGAAAGGCCGACAGAACATTATTATCTTAGCTTATCTAATTTTCAGTCTGAATTAACGGAATATGTAGAGGAAGCACAATTTTGGAGAGATAACGCTATAAAACTGACCAAACGTTATTTACAAGAAGAGCTGCAGGACCGCGCGGTAACAAGAGACTTGTCTTGGGGTGTAGATGTTCCTGTGGCTGGATTTGAAGATAAAAAGATTTATGTTTGGATTGAGGCGGTAAGTGGTTATTTATCAGCCAGTAAGCAGTGGGCTGCACAGTCCGGAGGAAGCTGGGAGGATTTTTGGTTAGAGGAAAAAGGGGAGATTACTGCTTATTATGTGCATGGTAAAGACAATATTCCTTTTCACACTTTAATATGGCCGGCTGTGTTATTAGGAGCTGGAGGTCTGCATTTACCGGACAGGATTATATCTAGCGAATATTTAACCCTTGAAGGGCAGAAGTTCTCCACTAGCCGAAACTGGGCGGTCTGGGTACCTGATATTTTAGAGCGGTATCAGCCAGATTCTATTCGTTATTTCTTAATTGCTAATGGACCCGAGAAGCGGGACACGGATTTTTCCTGGAGAGAGTTTATTTATAGCCATAATGGAGAGCTGCTTGGAGCATTTGGTAACTTTGTGAATCGTTCATTGGCTTTTGTAGATAAGTTTTATGAAGGGAAAGTGCCGAATGGGCAATTGGATAAGGGGTGGAATGACAACATTGACCTCTTGTATCTCGAATCAGGGCGGCTTATTGAGGCTGGGAATCTAAAAGATGCGCTGGAGTATATTTTTTCTTATGTGCGCAAGGCAAACCAGTATTTCGACCTGCAAAAACCATGGATACAGATAAAAGAGGATCAGGTTTCTTGTGATTCTGCAATATACACATGTGTGCAGATTATTGCGAACCTAGCGAATTTGTTACATCCGTTTCTGCCGTTCTCTTGTGACAAGATCAGGGGGTTCCTGTCGTTAGAACTACCGAATTGGCAGCCTTGCTTGGTGCCCCCTTACCAACAGGTTACTGATTTACAATTATTGTTTGAACGAATTGATATTAGCCGTATTAAAGAAGAAGAGGATAGGCTAGATCAACAGCAAGTGAATAAATAGAGCTGGTATTTATCCATTCTTGAAGCTTTCAATAAACTTGGAAGCCAATGATGACAAGTATTTATCCTTAATCCAGACGGCGGCGACCCGCGTGCGTAGTGATTCACTACTGATTTCTTTATAGATCAAATTACTGTTACTCGTTAATTCGAAAGCGGATTTGGGGATGATTCCGATGCCAAGACCAGCGTTTGCCCAGAGCAGTGTTGTTCTAGCATCATCATTCATACAGAAAATCAGCGGATCAAAGCCGTTCTCAAGACATGTTTCCCGGATAAGCTGCTCAAAACGGCGGTAGATAATAAGCGGCTTATCCTTTAGCTCACCGATCTCAATAAAGTTTTCATCCGTTTTCCAGTCATACTCAGGTGTCATTACGGCAATCATAGGTTCAGCTTGTGTGTAAAGACATTCTAAATTTGTACCATTAAAGGGTGTCCTAACAATCCCGACTTCGACAATACCTTTATTCAAAAGGTCAATGATTCTAAAGGTATTTCCTTCATGAATCTCAAACTTCACACCTTTATAGGTTTTGTGAAATTCACATAGCCGATCTTGAAGCAACGTAGCTCCAGAGGAAGAAACTGTACCAATGGCTAGGGTTCCTTTTAAACCTTTGACAAAATCAGTGAGCTCACGGGCAGTGGAATCTGCCAGCTCCAGAATTTGTTGGGCACGGTCCCGCAAAATGGCTCCAGCTTCAGTGAGCTGCACGCTGCGTGGACCTCGTTCCACTAGCTTTACACCGAGTTCTTCCTCCAGGAGCTTTAGCTGCTGGCTCAGCGGAGGCTGGGCCATTTGCAGTTTTTTGGCTGCAGATGTGATCTGTCCTTCCTCAGCTATCGCCATAAAATATTTAAGCTGTCTAATATCCATATAAAAATCCTCCGAACTTGAGATATGCTAATCGTATGGGAGCGATACGAATCCAATATTATTAATATGTGAGTAGATATGCCATAATCATAACTGTTCTTATACATATTTCAAGTGGTTAAATACTTCTTATGTTGGGTGTGGATAAATTTGTTCAAAATTGCAGTATATTTAAAGCCGTACAAAAAAGAAGCGATCATTGGACCGATCTTCAAACTGATGGAAGCGATTCTGGAGCTGATTTTGCCTACCATTGTCGCATTGATCATCAACAACGGGGTTGGCAATCATGACAGCGCCTATGTTTACCGCATGGGTGGCCTAATGGTGCTGATGTCACTGCTTGGCTTCGGCTGCTCCATGGTATGCCAATATTATGCAGCCCGGGCTTCACAGGGATTCGGTACGACACTACGCAATAAGATGTTTAGACATATTACATCCTTGTCGTATGCTGAACTGGATACCTTAGGTACGCCTACACTGATTAATCGGATTACCAATGACGTAAACCAGCTGCAAATTGCTGTGGCCATGCTGATTCGTCTAGTTATTCGTGCACCGTTTATCTGCATCGGGGCTATCCTAATGTCCATGATTTTGGATTTTAGATTATCGCTGATTCTAATAGCGGCAACACCGGTTTTTGGCATTATTTTATATTTTATTATCACCCGCAGTGCTCCTTTGTACCGAAAATACCAGCAGAAGCTGGATGCCCTTGCGCTCGTACTGAGTGAGAATTTATCGGGGATTCGAGTGATTCGTGCTTTTGCCAAAAGACGTACAGAAAAAGAACGTTTTGATGCCTCATCTGATGATTTGACTACTACGGCGATCCGGGTTTCGCGGATTTCTGCTTTGCTTGGGCCGATGACTACACTTGTAGTAAATGCGGCGATCATAGCTATTTTGTGGGTAGGCGGAATTCATATCGATGGGGGCCGATTGTCTCAAGGGGAGATCATTGCCTTCATCAATTACATCACTCAGATCTTGCTGGCGCTGATAGTAGTCTCCAACTTGGTTATTATTTTTACAAAAGCCTCATCCTCAGCGAATCGTGTGAATGAAGTGCTTGGTGTTAAGGTATCCGTGTCCGAGGAAGGAAATGCATTGATTGCAGAACCTGACCATGCTGCCCCTGCTATACAATTCGATCACGTATCCTTTGGGTATAATACGACAGGTGAATCGGCATTAGAGGATATATCTTTAGTAATTAATCGCGGAGAGACCGTGGGCCTGATTGGCAGTACGGGTTCAGGTAAGTCTACTTTTGTGAATTTGATCCCCCGTTTTTATGATGTGGTGCAAGGTGAAGTGAAAGTGGATGGTGTGGATGTCAGAGATTACAAGCTGCACCAGCTTCGTGAGAAAATAGGGATTGTACCGCAAAAAGCTGTGTTGTTTACAGGAACAATCGCTGAGAATATACGTTGGGGCAAGGAAGATGCAACTGAGGAAGAAATCATGCAGGCAGCCTCTATCGCTCAAGCGGAGGAGTTTATACGTAAATTACCCGAAGGCTTGAATACGCAAGTATCTCGTGGTGGATTAAATTTATCCGGTGGACAAAAGCAGCGCTTAACCATAGCTCGTGCAGTAGTAGGTAAGCCATCGATTCTTATTTTGGATGACTCCTCCAGTGCGCTGGATTTCTCCACAGATGCGGCACTTCGAAAGGCTCTTAAAGAGAGCAGCCAGGAAATGACCGTACTCCTTGTCTCGCAGAGGGTAAGCACTGTAAGACAAGCGGATAAAATAATGGTATTTGAGGAAGGGCGGATCGCCGGTGTCGGAACCCATGAGGAGCTGATGCGGGGTTGTGAAGAGTATAAAGAAATCTGCCTGTCCCAGCTATCAAGTGAGGAGTCGGGCCAATGAACAAAAATAACATTTGGAAAAGACTTATTGTATACACAGGGCATTATAAAAAAATAGCTATAGGTGCAGTAATCTGCGCAATACTCAGTGTGATTGCCAGTCTAATTGGCCCGCTGCTCATCGGCAGCGCCATCGATTTTATGATCGGGCCGGGAGAGGTTGATTTTGACGCCGTACTTAGACTGCTTTTGATTCTGGCAGGGGTGTATATTGTCGGCAGCTTTTTCGGATGGCTTCTTACCTACCTGACTAATCGAATTGCTTACCGGACTGTATATGACTTACGGCGGGAGCTTTTTGATAAATTAAATGTTTTGCCGTTGAAATTTCATGATAACCACCCGCAAGGGGACAGCATCAGCCGGTTTGTTAATGATATGGATGCGGTCTCTGATGGACTGCTGCAAGGCTTCTCAACACTGCTCACGGGGATCATCACCATCGTGGGGGCAATTGCACTCATGTTGTACATTAGTCCTTTAATGACCTTAGTTGTTCTTCTGTCAGCACCCGTTACATTTTTTGTGGCAAGATTTATTACGATGCGCTCCCAGAAGATGTTTAAGGAGCAGGCTAAAATTCTGGGCGGTCTCAACGGATATGTGGAGGAAATGATTGGCGGACAAAAAGTGGTCACAGCTTATCATTATGAAGACCGTGCACTGACCCAGTTTGAAGAACGAAACGAGACTTTGTACCAGACTGGCGTGAAATCACAATTTTACGGTTCCTTGTCCAATCCGACAACACGGTTAGTAAATAATATTACCTTCTCTGTTATCGCGATGATCGGAAGTGTTATGGTGATTCGCGGGCTTGTGACGGTAGGGGATTTGTCCAGCTTTTTGATCTTCTCCAACTTGTTTGCTAAGCCGTTTAATGAAATTACAGGTGTGATTACGCAGCTTCAATCGGCAACAGCATCAGCGCAGCGAATTTTCGCCATTCTAGACCTATCGCCAGAACCAGCTGATGCAACAGACGCCAAAATTATGAATACAAGTCAAGGAACGATTACCTTTGAAAAAGTATCCTTTGCTTATAATCCTGAACGTCCTCTGATTAATGATTTCAGTCTGGAAGTGAAACCAGGTACCCGGGTTGCAATTGTAGGGCAGACGGGAGCGGGGAAGACAACGCTGGTAAATCTGCTAATGCGTTTTTATGATGTGGATAGGGGTTCCATCAAGATTGACGGCGTGGATATCAAGACGATTACCCGGGACAGTCTGCGGCGTAATTTCGGGATGGTGTTGCAGGACACTTGGCTGTTTGGCGGCACAATTAGAGAAAATATTGCCTACGGCAAACCTGAGGCTACCGAAGAAGAGGTCATCGCTGCTGCTAAGGCTGCTAATGCTCATAGCTTCATTAAACGCCTGCCTGAGGGATATGATACGAAGATCAGTGGCTCAGGAGATAATTTGTCGCAAGGACAAAAGCAGCTGCTAACCATAGCACGAGTGATGCTCGTAGATCCACCTATGCTCATTTTGGATGAAGCCACCAGCAGTATTGATACGCTGACTGAGGTACGGATTCAGAAGGCTTTTCTAAAAATGATCGCAGGCCGGACCAGCTTTGTAATTGCCCACCGTTTGTCAACGATTCGAGAATCGGATCTCATTCTTTTCATGAAGGACGGAGACATTGTGGAGAGTGGTACGCATGACCAACTCCTAGCCAGCGGTGGATATTACGCCAGATTATATAACAGTCAGTTCGCATCAGCGTAGACTTTGCATTTAAAAAAAGAGCATTCAATCCCGAATTTGGGGGGAATGCTCTTTTTGTTGGGTGGGTAGTTAGTTTGGCTAAGCTTAGCTTAGCTTGGCTTGGCTTACCTTACCTTGGCTTACCTTACCTTACCTTACCTTACCTTACCTTACCTTACCTTACCTTACCTTACCCTTGCGGACCGTATTGCAGCTAAATTGTGTTTTTGGCGCCTTTTTTCAAAGTAACGGACTGCATAGCACTTATTCGGCTGATTTTGCAGCAAAAAGGAGCGGATATGGCACAATAGCTGCATCTGAGTCCGAACGAAGTGGAAAAAGGCATGATTTTGTGAAATTAGGGCGCCTCGGTCCAATACGTAGGAATGGCAGCCATCGCCAAAGGTAAATTGCTTCTGTTCCAGTGTAGAATGCTTAGAAAGTAGTTCGCTTACGTGCCAAGGTAGTTAGCTCATCGTCCCCAAAGTAGTTTGCTTAGCGTTCAAAGTAGTTAGCTCATCGTCCCCAAAGTAGTTTGGATAGCGTTCCAAAGTTAGTTATCTCACCGTCCCCAAAGTAATTTGCTTAGCGTTCCAAAGTAGCTATCACATCGTCAGCAAAGTAGTTTGTTTACCCTTGCGGACCGTATTGCAGCTAAATAGTGTTTTTGGCGCCTTATTTCAAAGTAACGGACTGCATAGCACTTATTCGGCTGATTTTGCAGCAAAAAGGAGCGGATATGGCACAATAGCTGTATCTGAGTCCGAACGGAGTGGAAAAAGGCATGATTTTGTGAAATTAGGGCGCCTCGGTCCAATACGTTGCAATGGCAGCCATCGCCAAAGGTAGATTGCTTCTGTTCCAGTGTAGAATGCTTAGAAATTCGTTTGCTTAGCGTTCCAAAGTAGCTATCACATCGTCAGCAAAGTAGTTTGTTTACCCTTGCAGACCGTATTGCAGCTAAATAGTGTTTTTGGCGCCTTATTTCAAAGTAACGGACTGCATAGCACTTATTCGGCTGATTTTGCAGCAAAATGCAGTGGATATGGCACAATAGCTGCATCTGAGTCCGAACGGAGTGGAAAAAGGCATGATTTTGTGAAATAAGGGCGCCTCGGTCCTATACACCGTGGCACCAACGAAGTCGATTGTTTAGCGTTCAAAAGTAAATTGCTTACCCTTACGGACCCGGTTACTATTCACCTCGCGCGCTATAGAGTGGGAATTTCCGATAAAAATATTTGTGAATGAATGAACTATCTGGACGGGCTAAACGTATTATAAGAAACGTATATTGAAGACGACGAAGCTATAGTAAATATGGCTTGTCGAGAGTGTTATGAGATTGGAAGGGGAGTGGCAAGATGTTGACAATCAAACATTTTACCAAGAGCTACAAGGGTGGCAAGAAGGCGGTAAATGATCTGAATTTGGTGGTCGAAAAAGGTGACATCTATGGCTTTATCGGTCATAACGGTGCGGGGAAAACAACAACTATCCGAGCAGTGGTCGGAGTTTTAGATTTTGAGGAGGGAGATATCGAGATTGGTGGGTACTCCATTAAAAAAGATCCCTTAGCCTGCAAAGCGATTACTGCGTATATTCCAGATAATCCGGATCTATACGATCATCTGACGGGCATTCAGTACTTGAATTTTATTGGTGATCTTTTTAGTGTATCGAAAGCGGATCGGGAGTTATTGATAAAGAAGTATAGCGATGAATTTGAGATTACCTCTAATCTGGGGGATTTAATCTCCGCATATTCTCATGGTATGAAACAGAAACTCGCGATTATCTCCTCGCTTATTCATAAACCGAAGCTGCTCGTTCTGGATGAACCCTTTGTGGGACTTGATCCAAAAGCGGCACACACGCTCAAGAGAATCATGGCGGAGATTTGCAGCCAGGGCAGTGCGATCTTTTTTTCGACGCATGTACTGGATGTGGCCGAGAAGCTCTGCAATAAGATTGCCATTATCAAAGCGGGTGAATTGATCACTCATGGGAAAACAGAAGAGGTGAAAGGTGACAGTAGCCTTGAAGATGTGTTTTTGGAGTTGATTAAACATGATTAATATCTGGCGATTGACGAAAATTCAGCTGATCTCATCCTTTGGGTTAAATAAAGCTTTGCATACAAGGGATATGAAAGAAAGACGAAAAATGCTTTTGCTGAGCATCGGTATCTTAATAGGGATTGTCATGATGGCAGTAGTTTCATTTGGATATAGCTTCATGATAGCAGAGACACTTGAACAGATAGGCCGGCCAGAGCTGCTGCTTGCGATTATGATGGCTGTTACTTGCTTGATTGGATTTTTTACAACGATCTATAAGGCGAGTGGGGTATTATTTGGCTCCAAAGATTACGATCTCGTAATGTCGTTGCCTATCAAAACGAGCCATATCGTAGCAAGCCGTGTAGTTCAGCTCTATGTGCTGAATATACTGTTCTCATTGATGGTGATGGTGCCAGCAGGTGTAGTTTATGCTATAAAGGTAAATCCGGCAGTAGTATATTATTTATTTTTCATGATAACGCTGCTATTTATCCCATTAGTGCCGATCATTGCTGCAACAATTATAGGGGCATTGATTAGTTGGATTTCCTCACGTTTTAAAGGAAGTCGTTTAATAAGTCTCATTCTGACTTTTGCCGTAATCATTGTTATTATTTTGGGTTCAGGCCAAATGAATGGGAATGACCCGCAGTTACTTGCGGATATGAGCACACAAATTGCCGATCAAATCTTCAACTTATATCCTTTGACGGTTATGTATGTAGATGCTGTCTGCTCGTATCAGGTAGCTCCTTTACTATTATTTATAGGGATTTCGTTACTTTCTTTTATGTTGTTTACCCTTATTCTTGGCAGCAAATATAAAGCAATACACACAGGCCTTACGACTTCTTACTCAAAGAATAAGTATCAAATGAGGTCACTTGAAGTCTCTTCACCGCTTTACACATTGTATAAAAAAGAGCTGCGCCGCTATTTCAGTTCTTCTATATATGTGCTAAATACGAGTATCGGTATGGTTATGTTACTTGTCATGGCGATTACCTTACTGTTTGTTAGCTCAGAGCAATTAGGACAAATTATGGAAATACCAGAACTCTCTAACTATCTAAGCAGATTGGCGCCACTATTTGTTTCCCTCTTTGTTGCATTAAGCTGTACGACATCGAGTTCGATTTCGCTTGAAGGTAACCATATTTGGATTTTAAAAAGCGCCCCCGTTCCGACAAAAACCATATTATTAAGTAAAATCGTAGTGAATCTCACCATTACAGTACCGATTGTGATTGTTAGTAGTGTGCTTCTAATGATTTCTCTGGGCACAGGCTGGATGGAGAGCTTGTTATTGCTAATAATCCCCGTCCTATACGCTTGTCTTACTGCAATGGTAGGTGTGATCGTTAACTTGAAGCTTCCTAAACTGGAGTGGACTAACGAAGTCTCAGTAATTAAACAAAGTGCTTCGGTCCTTGTAGCGATGATTATAGGATTTATCAGCTTGCTGATTCCATTTGGTTTGAGTTTTCTTTTATCCGATCTAAATGGTAATCTCGTTATGTTAGGTATTGGTGTGGTGATATTTGTGGCATGTGGAGTGATGTATAGATACATTCAGTCCAAAGGAGAACTTTTATTTCGGGCTCTTTAAAAAAGGGCATTCCAAAAGCCGAAATCGGCTGCTGGGATGCCCTTTATTTGTGCCAAGATTTATTGTCGTGAAAAATCCCCTAAGCTCTACTGTCGCTCATTAGCTAACTGTTCAATTCCACTCACCATTATTTTTAGACCTGTATAGAACATCTTATCGGAGCCAATTTCATTAAAGATATTGTTTTCGTACATTCGTTTTATAACATTAGGTCCATCCCCTGATAAGTGCTCAAGCGATTGTTTAAATACCTCTCTAGCATCTCCATTAGGTTCATTTTTCATGGCTAAGTCAATTCGATCCTGCTCATATTTGTCCAATTCGAAAGAGATTACATAGTTTAACACGCAAGCAATTAAGGAGAATTTGTCACTATCGCTTAAAGGAAGATGATCCACGATCTGAAGCAAAGTATTCAGTAAAGATAGATAATTAGGTTCAGAAGGCAAGGTTCTCATCATCAGCTGAGCCGAGCAAGGATACTTATGTAAAACCCCGCGGATTCGATCTGCAAAATGAAAAAGCTGTTCTTGCCAATCACCTTCGAGATTCGCAGTTTCGAGGGCTTCTTTGGCGATCTCATTAGCCAGTGTCTGGAAAATACTCTGTTTACTCTTAAAATGCCAATAGAGAGAGGCGGCTTGTATATTTAATAGTTCTGCTAATTTACGCATACTAAATGCCTCTATGCCGATATCATCCAGCAGCTCCCAAGAAGCTTTTATTATATCTTGTTCAGTGATTTGCAGATTTTTGATTCTCATCGAAACGACCTCCTGTTACTGTCTTCTTTTATCATAAGCGAAGATGGATGGCTGGTCTACCATCGTTAGATTACCGGTTTATCTTACACTGTTAGATATTTTTATTTACAAGCAAATAAACGGGTGCTATATTAATCTTACACTGTTAGTTTAAAGGTGCGATTTTTAAAAAAAGGAGGTAGCAGTTAGCAATTTTATTAGTAAAAATTAAAAAGGATGTGTATAGACCCATGAGTAATCTTCAAGTGGAACAATCCCAACCAGTCATCAAAGAATTTTCTATAAAAGCAATACTTCCCGTAATACTGGCACTTATAACAGGAATGCTGCTGGTTATGCTCGACAGTACAATTATGAATGTAGCGATCCCGCAGCTTGAAAAAACCTTTGATGCCAGCCTAAAAACAATACAGTGGGCCATTACGGGTTATACGCTGGCTTTATCCGTAATTATCCCATTGGCCGGTTGGTTCTCGGATAAGTTTACTGCCAAACGTGTTTTTTTAGCTTCGATCGTATTGTTTACCATAGGTTCTTTATTATGCTCTATGGCACAATCCACAACAGAGCTGATAATCTTTCGTATTTTGCAGGGATTAGGCGGAGGGATGATTGCTCCAATTGGTATGGCTATGTCATTCAAAATCGCACCTCCCGATAAAAGAGGTTCAATCATGGGATTGCTTGGACTACCGATGTTAATTGCGCCTGTTCTTGGCCCTGTACTGTCAGGATGGCTGTTGGAATATGCCAGCTGGCATTGGATTTTTCTGATTAATGTTCCCATTGGCATTATTGCAATGATTGTTGGAGTGAAATTTCTTCCGGTAATAGAGAAGGGGAATAAAGCTAAATTGGATATTTGGGGTGTGATTTTATCACCGCTCGCCTTCTCCAGCTTGGTATTTGGGGTGCATAGAGGGGGAGTAGATGGCTGGGGGGATCGTATAACGATTATATCTCTTGCGTTCAGCTTCATTGCTTTAGCCTTGTTTATTTTCGTGGAATTGCGCCAAAAAGAACCGTTATTGGAACTTCGCTCTTTTCGATCTCTAGAATTTAGTAAAGGTATGATTTTGACCTGGATTAATCAGTTCGCCTTATTTGGTTCGATTCTGTTAATTCCAATTTTTTTGCAGCAGGTCAGAGGTTTTTCTTCCTTTGAATCGGGGCTTTTAGTTATTCCCCAAGCATTAATATCCTTTGCTGGCATGATTATTGGAGGAAAGTTATTTGATAAGTTTGGAGCTCGGCCCGTTGTGTTCTCTGGACTTGTGCTGCTGTCCACCGGACTCTTTCTCTTGTCACGTTTACAAAATGATACAAGTGTATACGTTATGATCAGTTATTTTGCCATTATGGGACTTGGCCAAGGATTAACTACTATGCAGCTCGGTACACATGTGCTTAAGGCCGCTCCGAAGGATCTGATCAGCCGTGTTACCCCACTTACTGCCTCTGCGCAACAAATTGTGGGTTCCTTTGCTGTCGCTATAATGTCGGGCTTATTGACTTCCAATATAGCTACACATATGAGTCAAGGTAATCAGAAACTACCCTCAGCGGCTATGGTTGCAGGATTCCACGATACGTTCCTAGTTTCATTGGTCTTGGCGCTGTGTGGTGTGGTTCTTAGTCTCTTTTTGCGTAATCCGAAGAGCTGATCCTATCGTACTCTACCAATATTTTAGCGATGTTTATTGATTGTATCCTTGGTATAATTCAAAGATTGATAACCAAGGGGGAATCTCTTAACCCGTGAAAAATATATTTGCTAGATTTACTATAATAACCCTCGCTGTCGTGCTAGCCGCCGGAGTATTTATTCAGCATATATCGGCCGATAACGGGGTTCCTTTTGAGGATATAAACACTAATTATGCAAAAAAAGAAATCATAGATTTATATAACCGGAATATATTAACTGGCACCTCGAATACTAAATTTTCACCTACTCAATCGATTACTAGAGCTGAATTTATAACAGTTCTTGATCGACTGTTGAGGCTTGATCCAGCGTTGAGTCCGGTATCTCCTTATACCGACGTAGCCAAAAGCGCTTGGTATTACGGCTGGATCCAGGCTGCGGTTCAGCTTGAACTGGCGAACGGCACTTCGGCAACTACTTTTGCACCCGCAAAAGCAGTCACTCGGCAGGAAGCGGCTGTGTGGATAGCCAAAGCTCTAAAGCAAACAAACACTGCAACTGCCGCACAAACTAATTTTAAGGATCGGCAACAAATTGCTAGCTGGGCAAGTGCTGCTGTTGCTAAGGTTAATGATCGCGGATTAATGAAGGGCGATAATAGCGGGAATTTTCGGCCCACTGACCCGATAACCAGGCAAGAGACGGCAGTGTTTATGGATCGGGTGCTGCAACATACAAGCTGGGCGGCAGAGCTGGAAAGTAATCCGGACAAACGTATTGTTATAGGCTGGCAGTATGGTCTCACGACGGCACAATTTGAGAATCATGTTCTGCAATCGAACGTCAACACATTATCACCACGTTGGTATTATGTTGGGAAAACAGGGGCAGTAACGGATTCGACAGACGCCTCGCTGATAACTTGGGCAAAAAAGAATAAAAAGCAAGTCTGGGCGATGGTTGGCAATCGATCGGATCAAGAAGCGACGCATCAGATGCTGTTGAGTACAACCGCAAGGAATACGGCAGTTAATCAGTTAGCTGCTTTAGTGAGTAAATATGGATTAGATGGACTAAATATAGATTTTGAAAATGTAGCGGCCGAAGATCGTGTGTATTTGACTTCGTTTATTACTTTATTAGCCGAGAAAATGCATTCGCTCGATGTTATCCTGTCGATGGATGTATCCCCTGATCTTGGAACGGATTGGACAGAAGCTTTTGACTATGCTGCCCTAGGCAAGCAAGTGAATTATATGGTGATGATGGGTTATGATGAGCATTATGACGGGAGTCAAGTTCCGGGGTCCAATGCCTCGCTTTCTTATGATCAAAAGGCTGTGAATACAATCCTAAAAGTTGTACCTAGTCAAAAAGTTATATTGGCATTGCCCTTATATAATCGGGATTGGACATTGAACCAGAAGGGGACGGTTTTATCCTCTCAATATATTACGCTTCCGGAGCAAAATCAGATTATCAGCAGCTATGCATCGAGACCCGTGTGGAATCCTTCGCTGGGACAATATGTCGCGGGCTACTCGAAACAAGCTATAAAACATACGATCTGGATTGAGGATGGGCGTTCATTAATAACAAAATACAACTTAGCGGTTACTAAAAAACTAGCTGGAGTAGCTTATTGGTATATAGGCGGAGAAAGTTCTGATGTATGGTCCAGCTTAAGGAATGCAGAGAAATTTTACGATTATACTTTTTAAAAATATGAAAGACTGGATGCGAATAGCCGCTTAGCTATATTGCTGTCCAGTCTTTTTATTGGGTTACTAAGGCATAGCTGGTAGGATTAGATTGATTAAATCAGCCTCGCGTTACGTATTTTTTGAAGTTTTTCACGTTTAGAACTTTAACATTTTGAGCTAGAAGTTTCTTGTCGCTAACGACCCAAGTGTGATCTTTGGAGTTTTTTCTACGAATCGCAGCGAAGTTATACTTATTTCCTGCATAGATCTTAAAGCCCTGTGCAGCACAATCAGCACAAAACTTAACGCATTCACCTTTATTCCAATCTGGAAAGGAAATCTGCTGGAAGACATTTCGTTTTACGAGTAGGGTCGCACCCTGAACATTGGTTACCTGTTTATTTTCCATATGAAGATAACGAAGCAAAAGTAGCTTCTTATCAGTTAAATACATATAGTGAGCTCGTTTTCCAACGATATCAGCTTTAGTTTTATGGAGGATGTTCATACTATCCGTTAAATAGTTGGCAGAGTAATAATCGTCGTCATCAAATTTAGCGATACAACTATAATTCGCTAAGTGCACACCAAAATTCAGACAAAACCCCAGTGAACGATATTCAGGTAGTTTATAGATCCGTACATTTTTATGTTTTTTTGCAGCATGTATATAGTCTTCTATTTTCAAGCTATCATTATTAATGATCACGATAAGCTCTTTAGATTTGAAATTCTGTCGTTGATAGTTATCAAATATTGTTTTAATACAATCCATTCGTTTTGTACAAGTTAGAATAGACACGGCAGATGAAGTAGATTCAGCAGTTAATTTCATAACGAAATCTTTGGACGGCGTCCAACAAAATTCCTATAGTTTTTAATATTCCGGATGATCTTATGGTTAGCTATTAGTGTACTATCACTGATGATCCATGTATGTTTTGAAGAGTTTTTTCTACGTATGGCAACGAAGTTATTTTTACTTGCAGAATAAACCTTATAACCTTTCTTTTTGCTTCTGCTGCAAAAGAGATCATCCTCACCTACGTTTTTATTAGGAAATTTCACATGATCGAATACTTTTCGTTTGAAGACGAGCGTAGCGCCAGGGAGATGGGTAACCATTCGGTGTTCATCATTTGCGAAACGAAGAATCAAAGTCTTTGAACCTAGTAAATACATATAGTGAGCCCGTTTTCCAAGGATATCAGCTTTAGTTCTTTTTAAGGTCAGAATACTTTCCGTCAAATAATAAGGGGCATAATAATCGTCGTCATCAAATTTGGCAATGGTATGATATTTGCATTTTGTTACGGCATAGTTTAAGCATGAACCGAGAGATTGCTGTTCAGGTTTACGATATATCTTAATATTTTTGTGTTTTTTAGCTAAGGTTTGGTAGGGGGATAGTGGAATTTTATTATTATTGATAATAATGATAAGTTCTTTATTTGCATATCTTTGTCTGCTGAAATTTTGGAGTAGGTTGTTTAAATAATTATGGCGATTGGTACAGGTAATAATGGAAACACCTTGTTGCTTCGCTTTGTTGTGAGGTACAGCACTCATTTAACCAACCCCTCATATGCATTTTTGGGAAAAGTCTCATAATACGATATGTCCAAGTTAGGATAGAGTAACGGCATATCAACCTCTTAAAAGCAAAAATGGACTTGTTTAAAGAACACAAAACCCACAGTGATAGCTGTGGGTTTTGTAAGAGAGACAATTCATATGAAACGCTTTGGATGTTTGTTCAGAAATAAGATTCAATGATGGATACGCTATTCTCGATTCTCGCCTTACTCTGCGTTAAATAATCTTTGGTCCAATCATCTAGGTTAGACATATCAAAACTCCGGTACATCCCTGTATAAACAATAATCTCTCTTAATCGAAGAAAAAGAGGAATTAGCTTCAGCTCATTTTCTGAAATCCTGTTCTCTTTAACGTAGCCTTTTAGAAAATGCTCCATAAAACGCTGACATTGAAGCTGCCTGTCCTCCATACTATCATCCCCGTAAACGTAGACTAGATAATACAGTTGAATGGCGATATCTTCTACAAACCAGCTGTACTGAGCTTCATCAAAATCAAACAAGGTCAGCTTGCCATTGTCGACCAAAAAGTTGCCTACATTGATATCCCCATGGATGAGACCATAGGTGTTTATATCAGCGTCGAGATGCTTTAGCTGATCCATAAGCACCTTACAGCTTTCTAAAACGCCACTTTGGGATGGAGGAATAAACTTCGTTACATTCTGCAGGTAGTAGTTCTGATGCCACGCATGTCTTTCGGACTGTGGTTTATAAGATTTTGCTAATCTGTGCATTTGTCCAGTGATCATGCCACACTGCTCATAGAGGTCTAGATCCTTCAGGCAGTCTGGGTAACCTATTCGTTTCCCTTGTGCTTTTTCAAAGGAAGATACCATAAAGTATGAATCACCAATCTCTATTTGCTCAACTAGATTACCCAGAAGAGAACCTACGGGTCTTGATACGGAAACGCCATGATCTGCTAGGTATAGAATCCATTCAAGTTCAGCCGTTAACAATTCCATACTGCGCAGCGAGCTATGAGTAAATCTTAGAATATATTGATGATTGCTAAGTTGATATTCATAAACAAAATTTTGAAATCCGCCAATGAAGCTTAGCTCATCTATGGGGATACCGTATTTCGTGCAGGCAGCACTTACAATCTGGTCATTAAATAAGGACTTAATCTTTTGTTCCAAGGGTTCTACTCCGTTCTACATTACAATGATTTTATCGAAATCGTTCTGGAGCTTTCCTGGACCTCAATAAGCAGCGGCCGTTCTTGTGGGTTGAGATTTGGGGCATGAATGGCCAGCATAAGTCTGCCCGTCAAATCACGAAACAACATTCCATGTCCGCCATCTTTGGCATAAAGAGGCTCAGGATCATGTTGCCAAGGTCCACTAATGTCACCGCTGACGGATCGGGCTAAACCCATGGCATAACCACTAGCTCCACTGCTAGACCACAACATAAGCAGCTCACCACTGCTAGTCTGATGCATAAAAGGACCGTCAGTTACGTATTGCCCTTCTTTGCCGCCTACCGTCCAAGGAGCTTGTGAAGCCTGGAAAAGCAGCATAGGTTCGCCAATAGTAGCACTTAAATCCTCCTTCAGCCGAACGGCATACATTTCTCCATCCGACACTTCAATCCATTCACGGCAAAAGATCATCCAAGGTTTGTCTTCTTTATCTACATATAACGTTCCGTCAAGGCACTCCCAAGAAGCAGGGGTAATCGGATGATTACTGATAGGGAGATAAGGACCCTCAGGTGTTTCCGCGCTTAATATTTGTGTCCCCCTTGGAACGCCATGTCTTTTAAAAGAAGCGAACATATAATATTTTCCGTTGTAGCGGTGAACCTCTGGTGCCCAGAAATGATGATCAGCCCAAAAATCAGCATCTGGACGAAAAGCAGCAATGGGCCCGGACCATTCCTGAAGATCTGAGCTGATATATACATCGAAGCCGTGAGGTGCGCCACTCCAAGCTGTTAGGCCATCTGTGCCAAATAAATAGTATTGTCCAAGTTCAGGCACAGATAGGATATAGGGATCTCTAAAGTTAATATCAGATAATGTTTTCATTAAGGTGCCCCCAATTTACAAGCTATCATCTGCTTAATTTTACAATATCTTCTTTAGGCTTGGAAGCGTTACTTCATTTGCTCGCCTTATAGCAAACGTATTTTCATTACGCCTGGTGTACAGCCGTAGTTTTTTCGGAAAACACGTATAAAATAATTAGTCTCCATGCCCAGCTGAAGCGCAATATCTTGAACGGGGATCTCCACATCCTCCGTCATTAATTGCAGCGCCCGCTCCAGCCGCAGATTCTGCAAATACTTATGCGGAGTGACCCCGTATTCCTGCACGAATAAACGCTGGAAATGCTGCACGGAGTAGCCGACTGCTGCTGCAAGATTGGAGATCAGAAGCGGTTCTGTGTAATGCTCGTTGATCAGTCCGACGGCTGTAGTTAGGGCTTCATTTCGGACAGACTCGAAGGCTAGACGATTAGCGGAGCTTTGTGAACTCTTGGCAGGGCGCAGCATTAAGAGCAGTCTATAGAGCGTAATAGACAACTCCTGCATCCACATCTCGTCTTGCCGATTGGAGGCAGGAGAATTCACCGTATGCCAAATTTGGCCGATTTCTTCCCAGCATTGTTCAAAACGCTCCGGTCGATAAGGAGCAGAAGGGAGCAGTTCAAGCGCTTCCAGCAATCCTTGAGCTTGACTGCCTTGAAAACCGATAAAGCCAACATGCCACGGTTCATGAGAGGTAGGATAATATTCATGACCTCGATCTGGCGGGAAGGCAAAAGCCATCCCCGGTTCCAGTATGATTTCTGTGCCATTTTCCAGATCACGAAATAAACCGGTTCCGGTCCGGATCAAAAAGATTTGATACACAGGAAATCCTGCTGGGCGCACATGATGGAATTGGATATGACGACCTACAGAGTAGGGGGATAGGGGTAACGTTCCAGAGTCGCGTGGTAATTCAATCAGAGAAAAAGGCAGCAGGTTTATCACCTCATCTTCATTTTGTGCTATCACTTCGAGACTATATTCCTACTGATTGAAATGACTTTTCTTATATTATGAATAGTATAAATGATGATTCCTGAATTAGATAGCTTACGCTTCTAGCCTGTCATCAGAGAATAGTCCCATTCCATAAATGGGCAGAATTGAGAGGATGATCGTACATAATGAATAAAAAACATTCCCCGATAAGCAGTAAAGCTGGAGTTATGCTGCACGGTGCTGATTATAATCCTGAACAATGGCTTAAATATCCGGAAGTATTGCGTGAGGATATCCGATTAATGAAGCTGGCGGGCTGCAATGTCATGTCCGTAGGCATTTTCTCGTGGGTATCTCTTGAACCAGAAGAGGGTGTGTTCACTTTCGAATGGTTGGATGGTGTACTTGATTCTTTTGCAGAGAATGGGATTTACGCTATCTTGGCAACGCCAAGTGGTGCCCGCCCAGCATGGATGTCGCAAAAATATCCAGAAGTCTTAAGAGTGGAGCGTAACCGTGTTCACAATTTGCATGGCTTCCGTCATAACCATTGCTTTACCTCACCAGTGTACCGTGAGAAAACTGCAATTCTGAATGCAAAGCTAGCGGAACGGTACAGCCAGCATCCAGCCATTATCGGGTGGCATATTTCGAATGAGTTCGGTGGGGAGTGTCACTGTGAGCTCTGCCAGGATGCTTTTAGAGAATGGCTGAAGGTGAAATATAATAACAGTTTGGATGAGGTGAATCATGCTTGGTGGGCTACTTTTTGGAGCCATACCTATACTTCATGGTCACAGATTGAATCCCCAGCTCCACATGGTGAGACACAAGTACACGGCTTGAATCTTGACTGGCGGCGTTTTGTTAGTGAACGGACGATTGACTTCTGCCAGCACGAGATCAATACGGTTCGTCCGTACAATCTAGAGCTGCCTATTACGACGAATATGCATATGATCGATGGTATTGATTACCGCGAGCTGGCCAAAATCTTGGATGTGGTCTCATGGGACGCTTATCCAGACTGGCATTATACCGAAGACGGTGACGATACTAGATTGGCAGCATGGACGGCGATGCACTACGACTTAATGCGCTCTTTTAAAAAGAAACCGTTCTTGCTGATGGAAAGCACGCCATCCCTTACGAACTGGCAATCGGTCAGTAAGCTAAAACGTCCCGGAATGCACAAGCTGTCTTCCTTGCAAGCGGTAGCGCATGGTTCGGATTCTGTGCAGTATTTCCAATGGCGCAAAAGCCGCGGATCAAGTGAGAAGTTCCACGGTGCAGTTGTAGACCACAGTGGCCACTCCGAGACTCGAGTATTCCAAGATGTAGCGGAAGTAGGAAAGACGCTGGCGGGAATGACGGAAGTAGTGGGTACGTCCACTCCGGCGCAGACGGCGATTATTTTCGATTGGGACAACCGCTGGGCGATAAAGGATGCGCAAGGCATCCGTAATTCCGGATTACGTTATGAGGAGACGGTGCTGCAGCATTATCGTGCACTTTGGGAGCTGGGCATTCCAGTTGATATTATAGGCTCTGGAGATGATTTGTCTGCCTACAAGCTGGTTGTTGCACCTATGTTATATCTGATTAGTGAAGAGAATGGAAAGCGAATTGAGAAATATGTGGAGCAAGGCGGCACATTCCTCGCAACCTATTGGTCAGGAGTAGTTAACGAAACGGATTTATGTCATCTGGGAGGATTCCCTGGTCCACTGCGCAGAACACTGGGGATTTGGGCAGAGGAGACAGAAGGGCTGCACAGCCGTGATCTGAACGGGATAGTAATGGAGGCAGGTAATAAACTTAAGCTAAGCGGTGACTACGATGCGCATGAGATTGCCGAGCTGATTCATTTGGAAGGTGCAGAGGCTTTGGGGCATTATCGCAACGATTTCTACGCAGGCCGTCCAGCGCTTACAGTCAATCGTTTCGGTGAAGGAAATGCGTACCATCTTGCTACCCGGGTGAAAGAGACTTCATTCTATGTTGAGCTATACGCAGCGATCACATCTAAGGCAGGAATTACCCGTGCGATGGATAGTGAGCTTCCAGCAGGTGTGACTGCACAACTTCGCACAGATGGCGAAAGTGATTATGTTTTTGTGCAAAATTTCAGCGGCAGTCCGCAAACGGTAGAGCTGGATGGAGCGGAATACACAGACTTGGAATCAGGTCTTTCAGCTCCGGCCCTATTGAATCTAGCGGTGAATGGACTTGCGATGTTGAAGCGTAAAGCATTAGTATAATAAAGAGGCAGGACCTGAGTTTCAGGTTCTGCCTTTTTTTTGAATAGAATCAGTTCTTAACTCTTCCCATCATAATGGTGTTATACAATTTGCCGTCCGATAGAAGTTTATCTTTCTTTAAAATCCCTTCGATTTCAAAGCCAAGCTTTTGATAAAGCTTAATAGCATTGGTGTTCGTTTCCAGCACATTTAGGGTGATCTTTTGAATACCGTTAGTGTCAGCCCAGGCAATCGATTCGCCAAGAAGATTTTTTCCAATACCATATCCCCAATACTCCTGCAGCACACATACTCCGAATTCTACTTTATGAGCGAATCTTTTTAAGGGATAACCTTCGCATCTGGAGAACGCAACGATTTGATCATCCACTACTGCGACTAGAAAGAGGTTATTATTTTTCTCTGAATCGGCTTGAATAAGCTGTTCAAATCCTTCTTCGTCAATAAAGGCTTCGCCTGGTTCCCGATCTAAATTCTCAGTCTCTCCATCGATACGTACTCTTAATTCAGACAACACCTTAGCGTCTTTTGAGGCAGCAGATCTAATGCTGTATTGGATTCCATTCACTGTAGATGTTTGAGGATTAATGATCATATGTCCTCCGTGACGATGGTTGATGTTAGAATTATTGCTTCGATGCCCTCAATGATCCGAGTGAAATAAGCTGCTTCATGAGGCACAAAATGAGTCCGATCCACACTCTGTTGAATGTTGATTTTCTGCCCGTTTGAATCGACTTTGAAACCATTGATTTGTAGACTATGTATTTCTCCCTGCCAAAAGCTTCGGAAGTCCGCAAACTTTGTGATAACAATTCCTGCGACCTCTTCTTCTTGCAGCTTAAAATCGTCCAGTGGATAAGGATTGTTATAAACAAAAACATGCGCTCGTTCTTTATCGATTAGATTTTCTTTGATCATACAGTAAGGAATTGTACCTAAGGGAATCAGCTCATCAAAAGCTAGCTCCAAACCGAGTTCTTCTTGAACCTCGCGAATCCCGTCCTCTACCGTTTCGTGTGTCAGCAAATGTCCAGCGGCCGTGATGTCCAGCAATCCTGCATATTCTTGTTTCTGCTCACTACGAAGCTGTAAATAAATATAGGGGATTTCTTGGGTTTTGCTTATAAACCAGCAGTGGAAGGTCTCGTGCCAATGTCCTAACCGGTGTACTTCTTTCCGTGGAGCTGTACCGATTCGGTGACCGCCTTCATCAAATATAGTAAGTATCTCATTATGCATAGAAAAGCTCCTTCGTGAAAATATCTACTGCCTAAAGCGTATCATAAAAACGATCGAATTGCTTCATGTGCCCAAGCGATTTTTATTGACATCGTTAAGAAAGATATGTATATTTTTGGATGTTAATCAAAGGAGGAGTTAAATGAATTTAGTAGCCATGAAGCAGGAAGACTTGGACACTTTAAGTGATGAAAGGTTAGGATGGGCCTGTATGGAGCCTACCTTTCAGCTGATTCGCGGAAAATCGCCATCGACCAAATCAGAAGTGATCTCGAAGCTCACAGAGGGGCAACAAGCATTATGTATGTTCAGAGTGCTATATGGTCACAGCTGTAATTCCGAAGGGGAGTATTATGCTTGGATTTCCTACATGCAAGACCTGCCAGGGTATTGGACAGGGGTGATAGGAGGCATACGATTTTTTGACGATTCACCCATGATTCTTTTGCTTCAGGAAACAAAGACATTTCTCGAGGAAAGAAATCATCGACTGGGTAAAGAGTGGGCGGATGCTGCCATCACGGATTTGGATCGAGACCCTCAGCTGTTAGAAGTAATTACTGGGTTATTCGAACGATATAAGAACCTGACACCAAATACGCATAGAATAATTGGCGAATATATTCGCTCTCATCCAGAGGAGTTTGTAGAAATAGGGTGTTCATAATTATGAATATGAAGAAACGTTATATATTTCTCGTACTTATTTTTTTATTGATCGAAATCCCAGTAATCATTAATCTCTACCATAGTTATAATTCATTTGAGAATTTAGTGTTGGATCAAATCGACGAAACAGAAATCACCTCTATCGAGATTGAGAAATACTCAGTGGATGAAAAGGTAGTGATTGAAGATCCGAAGGAAATTGAAAAGATCATTTATGCTTTTTCAGATGTAAAATTGAGAAGAAGTAGTGCTTTGGACAAATCTACGGAGACCTACTGGATAAGTATTATTGTAAATAACAGCTTGAGGTTTGGCATGAATCTTACGGATACTAACTTCCTGTATGTGACGGATCTTGATAAGAAGGATAAATACAATTCGGGAAACTTTAGAATGACTAGTGATTTTGATGTGAATTGCATTGCAAGCTTATTTAAATGACGCAGAAGGATCAACCACCACTGGTACTGAGATTTTCGGACCCAGATGCCCCTATTTGCGAATTTAACGCCTATTAAGCAGGTTTTCGGACTCCAGCGTCGCTATAGCTCAGAAAGGAGCTTATAATTAGCTTTTTTTGCACCAATAGCGGCTATGAGGTCCGATAGCTATCCAAATAGCGGATAAAACGGTGTATAAGGTCAGCTGTGTCCTTTAGCTGCTGCATGTGCAGATCGCTCAGTTGAGTCTTTAGCTGCTGCATGTGCAGATCGGTCAGCTGAGTCCTTTAGCTGCTGCGTGTGCAGATCGGTTAGTTGAATCCTTTAAGCTGCTGCGTGTGCAGATCGCTCAGTTGAGTCTTTTAGCTATTGCGTGTGCAGATCAGTCAGCGGAGTCCGATAGTGCTTCATATCCTCACACAAAAAATGGGTGCCCCTATGGGACACCCATTTTTGTATGGATTATCTAGCCATCCATCCGCCATCCACATTAAGAACGTGACCGTTCAAGTAGTCAGATGCTGCGGAAGCCAAGAATACGGCAGGACCTTTAACATCATCAGGCGTTCCCCAACGTGCTGCAGGGATACGGTCTAAGATAGAGTCCGAACGACTTTGGTCGGCACGGATTGGTGCGGTATTTTCAGTAGCCATATAACCTGGTGCAATTGCATTGATGTTCAGACCGGAGCCTGCCCATTCATTGGCAAAAGCTTTAGTAAGACCAGCAACCCCGTGTTTACTCGCAGTGTAACCAGGGACATTGATTCCGCCTTGATAGGAGAGCATGGAGGCGATGTTAATGATTTTGCCGGATCCTCTTTCCAGGAAGTGGCGGCCTGCAATTTGCGACAGAAGGAACACTGTGTTCAGGTTCAAATTGATTACATCAAACCAGTCTTTTTCACTATGATCTTTTGCCGGTGCACGGCGGATCATTCCGGCGCAGTTTACAAGAATGTCAACATGTCCGGTCAGCTCTAGCGCTTGGTCAAAAGTGCTTTGCAGCTTGCTATGATCACTTAAGTCAGATTCGATACTAACTGCTTTTACTCCAAAAGCTTTTGCTGCATTTACAGTTTCTTCACTCGAATTAAGGGAGACTGATGCAACATCTGCACCGGCTTCTGCAAATGCAAGCGCGATTCCTTGTCCAAGACCTTGAGCTGCGCCTGTTACAATAGCTGTTTTACCTGCCAAGCTGAATAATGATGACATATAAATTACGCCCCTTTATTGTAAATGGATTGTTATTCCGGGTTTACCCGCATTCAATTGTAACGCCTGCACTGCGGAACTGTTCTGCCGTTTCGGGGGAGAGCCCATTGTCCGTCAGGATCACGTCAACTTCTTGTAGGGAAGCGAAGGTACGCAGTGCAGTATGGCCGAATTTATGATGATCTACAACCGCGAATACCTTACGGGCTGTAGATACAAGAGCTTGCTTGAACTCAATTAAATCTCCGGTATAAATGGAGAGTCCATGCTCTATATGAATAGCAGTCGATGAAAGGAATGCTTTTTGAATATTAAGCTTTTGTACATAGGAGACGGCTTCAGGACCAGCCAACATATTACGGACACGATAACCACCGGGAACGACCAGACGGATGTTATCTTTGGGAACCAGTTCGCTGATGATGTATACATCATTGGTGACTACCGTTAGTGGCATATTGTCCAGACGCCGAGCAATTTCAAGCGTAGTGCTACCGCCGTCAAGAGCGATAATATCGTCCGGTTCAATATGAGCAAGCGCACGCAAGGCAATCTCCGTCTTTTCGTCAGAGTATTTATCCAGCGGGTCTTTGGAGGGCAAAATACCAAACTGGTCGCTTTGTGCCAGCACAGCTCCGCCATGTACACGTACGATCAGCCCTTGTTCCTCCAGCCTGCTTAAATCCTCGCGTATTGTTTTTCCAGTAACCTGAAGCTTATCGCTCAGTTCATTCACCGTTACATCTTTTTGGTTCAGCATAACTTCCATAATCATCTCGTGTCGTCGTATCGGGTTCATCCGCCTGCCTCATCTTTCCGTAGTTGATTTATCTCTATTGTAATTCTTTCATGGATACGGGGTCCATATCATCATATCTTTTATTATCGCCAGCCATACTCCAGATAAAAGTATAGTTATGAGTGCCGACACCACTGTGGATGGACCAGCTTGGAGAAATAACTGCTTGTTCGTTATGCATTACGATATGGCGGGTTTCGTCAGGTTCTCCCATCAGGTGGAACACAACGGAATCGTCCGGAAGATCAAAATAGAAATAGGCTTCCATCCGGCGTGGATGGGTATGTGCTGGCATTGTGTTCCACATGCTGCCTGGTTTCAGTTGGGTCATACCCATAACCAGTTGGGCACTTTGCACACCATTTGTGTGAATGAAGCGGTGGATTGTCCGCTCGTTAGAGTTCTCCAGACCACCCATTGCACCGGATTCAGAATCGGCCAGTGTGGTTTTGGTAGTAGGGTAGGACTGATGGGCAGGAGCAGAATTCAAATAGAATTTAGCAGGTTTGGAAGCGTCTGCACTTTTGAAGACTACATCTTTAGAACCTTGACCTACATAAAGACATTCTTTGAAATCTACTTCATATTCTGTGCCATCTACAACCACGGAGCCTTTACCACCGACATTGATGATGCCCAGTTCACGGCGTTCCAAGAAATAAGTAACCCCAAGTTCTTTAAGGTCAGTAGTAAGCGCAACCTCTTCTTTTACAGGATTAGCTCCACCAACGATCATACGATCTTCATGGGTTAGGACAAGCTTTAGCTCATCAGGAGCAAAAATAACGGGAATGTGGAATTCCTTACGGAGGCGCTCAGTGTCAAATTGTTTTACTTCATTAGGATGGGATGCGAAACGTCTTTCCATTGAATGTTCAATCTCCTTTGTGTACATATTATCGTTCGTATAGGTACACTTTAGTCCATTTAAGTTCATTTTACAAGTACTAATCTTTTTTATTTCGTTTATTTAAGTTTATTTATTGGTTTTTCCAATTGCAAAATGAACGGAAAGTGTGCACAATAGAGCTATTATGCTCGATTTTCATGAATGCCGGAAGATAATATAAAACTGAAATGATGGAGGTTGAAAAGTAATGCCGGGGTTGAAAAATATCCAGAGTACTTATAAGGAACGTAAGCAAGAAATTATTTTTAATATAGCACTGGAAGCGGAGAAACGCCCTTTATTGGAAAGTGGACTCTGGTTCCATGATGATGTGCGAAATAACTTTTATTATGCTTCGTATCTTTTTGCAGCGGCTGTTGATGATTCTTTTGAGCTGCCTTTTGATCGTGAGCAAGCGAAACAGAAAGCACAGGATGTGCTGCTGGAGATCTTAATGCTTCAGAACCGGCAGCCCGGCACGGAGCTATACGGTCATTGGCCGCTCGGTTTGAATCCGGTTCCACGAGATGCTTCACCGCATGAGTTACCAGTGGAGCTTATGGGCACCCTGCTAGCGTATTTTTGCAAAAGATACGGAGGAGCATTAAATGCTCAACTTCGCATAGTTCTGAATACAGCGTTTGGACATATTTATCGCAGTGATTTCTACCGTAAGCCGGTGGTTACTTTTGGACATCATGAAGCTAAATATACAGCTGCTAAGCTGATTTTTGGCACCATGTTTGCGGATGAAATATTGCTTGAGGATGGCCGGCAGAGTCTGAAGGATACGCTGGCTTATATTCGTACTAAAGGGATGCCGGAATACGGCAGTCTTCCGTGGTTTTGGCATTGGGTGCAGGCATTCACCTGTGCGTTGGAACTTGTCCCGCCTGAGGATACGGAGCTTACTACAAGCCTTAAAGAAATGCTTGACCATTTATGGAATGTACGAGCTGAATTCTATCTGCGTGGCGCTTGGGTTGGTGCGCATTCTAGAGGCTGGCCGCATGATGTTCCCGGCGATGCTAATGTGCTTCATGATTATGTTCAGTTTGGAGATTTCCAGCTGCCTGAGATGATGCCGCGCACGGAGTATGCCGGTTTATTATTCTATCAAGCATCCGATGAAATATTAGCCGCAGCCATGAATCACCAGTCACCAGTGGAAGTAAGGAAGATTACTCAGAAGGTTGTCCCAACGGATCCACAGCCGCAGCCTTTGCTTCATTCCTATGCTTATATTACAGAAGAGTTTGCAGCAGGCGGGATGTGGGAGCGGGTTGAGGAATTCGATAATGAGCAGCTTCGCTGGGCTTTTTCGTTACCTGTGAGTGGAGAGGGAGGCGCAAATCAGCTGTATTTCTTCCACCCGGGACAAGGCTACAATGAGGGAGATCCCCGCCATCAAAGCCGTTATATGGAGGTTCTCTATCACAAGAATGTCATCATTTCTCTATTCCCAATCCCCCAGGGTGAAAAGAATACGATCATCGGTGTACTTCCCCAAGGGGAATGGAAACAAGAGCCTAACACATTGTACGGGCAGGTTGGTGAGACGTATGTTGTTATTTATTTATCTCACCCCTATCAGCTGCAGGAACGGTCCAGATTCATAGAAGTATCAGTCACAGGGATGCCGGGCGGTGTGATCGTTGAAGCATTGGGCATTAAGAAAGCTGCCGAATGTGGTATTATTGGTTTAGAGGCTTTTGCCGCAGCTATGGCTCATAAAGAAAGGAATTTCGAAGTGGGAGAGGTATTAGCAGCGAATTATATCAACATGGATGGCGAAAGCTTGGTTTTGAGTATTAGTAGGGAGTCAGAGTTGCCGCAAGCTCAGCTTAATGGAATTCAGATCTCATTAGATCATTATTCAGTATAAAAAACACAATTACTGTGATAAATAGTAATCCGAGTCGGCCTTTTTGGCCGGCTTCTTTAATAAGGAGCTACACGAAAGGATGTGATGCCCCATTGCACAGCCCGCAATAGATACCTAAGTATCCGTAAACGTGATTTTGTCCAAAATACTTATAATTGGGGTGAGCGACGATTTATCTGGATAAACTAGACCTAACGATTTGGTAATTCAATCCTCCCTAAGCACATTTCCCTTTAGAATAGCGGTGTTAGGTTACTAAATAGTAATTAATTACATTAAACCCTATTTTTCTGAGAGACATTTGTCACAATAAAGGTTAATATCTAAGTGAGATAGAAATGATTGCGCTTACTTATTTTCTAATAAACCTAATCATAATGAATGCGAGGGATATAACAGTGATTGAAACTGAATTTCGTGTAGAAAATGACTTTCTAGGCAGTAAACAGGTAGATAAGAACGCTTATTATGGGATTCAGACACTACGCGCAGTCGAGAACTTTCCTATTACGGGCTATCGGGTTCACAAAGAGTTAATCAAAGCGATGGGGATTGTAAAAAAAGCCGCTGCGCTTGCAAATATGGAAGTTGGCCGTCTCTATCGAGGGCTTGGAGAAGTTGTAGTGAAAGCAGCAGAAGAAATCATAGAGGGTCAGTGGCATGAGCAATTTATTGTAGATCCTATTCAGGGTGGTGCGGGTACCTCGTTAAATATGAATGCGAATGAGGTTATTGCTAACCGTGCCTTAGAACTGCTTGGCCATGAAAAGGGAGACTATCGTCACTTAAGTCCCAATTCACATGTGAATATGGCGCAGTCTACAAATGATGCGTTTCCGACGGCAATTCATATTGCCACACTTTCACTGCTGGAGCAGTTGCTTGTAACGATGCACAGAATGCATGATGTGTTTGCGGTAAAAGCGGATGAATTCGATCCTGTGATAAAAATGGGCCGGACACATCTTCAAGATGCAGTGCCGATTCGTCTGGGTCAAGAATTCGAGGCTTATCGCAGAGTGCTTGAAAGAGATATCAAACGTATTGAACATACACGCCATCATCTGTATGAAGTCAATATGGGGGCAACAGCAGTAGGTACAGGATTAAATGCTGATCCTCGTTATATTGAATTGGTTGTAGAGCACTTAGCTGAGATCAGTGAATTGCCGCTCGTAACGGCAGATCATCTCGTCGATGCCACCCAAAATACGGACGCCTATACAGAAGTGTCTGCTGCCCTAAAAGTATGCATGATGAACATGTCCAAGATCGCTAATGATCTGCGGTTGATGGCCTCCGGTCCGCGGACTGGGTTTAATGAGATTTCATTGCCTGCACGCCAGCCTGGATCTTCAATTATGCCGGGCAAGGTTAATCCGGTTATGGCAGAGGTCATTAATCAGGTGGCTTTTCAAGTCATAGGGAACGATCATACGATCTGTCTGGCTTCCCAAGCGGGTCAACTGGAGCTGAATGTTATGGAGCCAGTGCTTGTGTTCAATCTCATTCAGTCCATCAGCATCATGAACAATTCCTTCCAAGTCTTCACAGACTTCTGTCTGGCTGGGATTGAAGCCAATAAGGAAAAGCTTGAGCGGGATGTGGAGCGGAGTGTCGGAATCATTACGGCTGTGAACCCGCATCTGGGGTATGAAGTGGTATCGCGGATCGCTAGAGAGGCGATTTTGACTGGGGAATCTGTACGGGAATTGTGCATTAAATATAATGTGCTAACCGAAGAAGAGCTTAATCTGATTCTGGATCCTTACGAAATGACACATCCGGGGATTGCAGGAGCAGCTTTATTGCATAAAGAGTAGAATGTTCCGGAGGATCGAGCTTATTGTTAGGAAAAAGCAAACCCCCGCCACCGTTTAGGGTGACAGGGGGAGATCCTAAATATGTTTTTACTTATATGAATCTACTTCGGGATTGTCTGAAGTAGGTTCTTTTTTTACATTTCAGGCTTAGAAGAAAAATAAAGAACGTAACAGGCCGCGTTTTCTTGGCGGAGCCGTTAGTCTGGTAGTGGTAGTGGACTGGGGATTTTCATAAGAGGTAAGCGGTTTGCCGTTAGACACTTGCAACGGTTCTATTGTTGCCGCTATTTGCTTGATCATTATTCGTAGATCCTCAAGCTCCTCACGCTGCTGGAGCAGTTGTATCAATACTACTTCGTCGGCTTTTTGATCGAGTGCACGTTCAACATTGTTGATGCGAGACAAGATATCCTTCATAGGCTCAGCATCTGTGTGCTGTAGTTGATTTTTCTGTTGTGATGTGGAAATTTGCTGCTCATTCGTGAGTGTAAGTTGTATACATTCCAAGGCTTCTCCGTGATTAATACGGTCTTTAATATGATTGAGCAGGTCGATTTGCTGCTCTGAGAACACATAATGGCCAAATCGGTCTTTTGGAAAAAAATCAGGGAACATGGCAGCCCAACGTTTAATTGTGGTTAGACTAACTGACAGCAGCTCTGCGGCATCTTTTGTTTTTAAAATATCCATTTCGATTCCTCCAGTTCACGTAGTCATGTTATGAGTAATATTCGTTGTCCAGCAGCGGCTCCCTGCACGGTTGACAAAGGTAGTGCGTATTCGCTAAACAAAGTGTAATTACGAGCAATCTCACCCTTTTGGATTTCACTATCTTGCTTTTCCATTCCAAATTGAGTACAGATGAGCCTGCTCAGGGGTATAATTGCATTAGAGGTGAAGGCGATGAACAAGATTGAAGATGAGGAACACATGACTGAGGAGCAATGGCAGGCTATTTTGCAAAACGATGTTGCTTATAACGACATATTTTTTTATGCGGTGAAGACTACAGGGATTTTTTGTCGACCCTCCTGCAAATCCAAAGCACCCAAACGGGAGAATGCGTGTGTTTTTCAGAATGCTGAACAAGCGCTGGCTGCCGGATTTCGTCCTTGCAAAAGATGTAAACCGACAGGTGAGCGTCTTCCTAATAAGGAATGGGTAGCTGTGATGACTGAATACATTGATCATAATTATATGGCCCCCCTCTCCCTTGAAACGTTAGCTGAGGTATGTCATGGCAGTCCTTATCATTTACATCGAACCTTTAAAAAAGTAACAGGTATCACTCCTGTGGATTATATACAGCAAAAGAGAATCGCTAAGGCATCTGAGTATTTGCTTACTACAGAGCAGGCAGTTGCTGAGATTGCATTACGCGTGGGTCTGCCCAATACATCATATTTTATTACTTTATATAAGAGAAAAACGGGGTATACGCCCACACAGTTTCGTCAGCTTAACAAACAGAAAGTAACGTTGGCTTCTGATTTTATTTTGGAGGGACCGAATCATGGAGAATAAAACAAATGCTATTCTATACTGGACATTATTAACCGATAAGGACTGGAGTTTTTATATTGCAGCCACAGAGAAGGGTTTAAGTTATGTGGGTTCGCAGCAGCAACCCTTTGAGGAATTAAGCGAATGGGTTAGACGTCGTTTTCCGGGGAGTGAACTGGTGCAGGACGATGAAAAGATGGCGCCTTATGTAAAGGAGCTTGGTGAATATTTGCAAGGGAACCGGCAGAGCTTCGGCATTCCTTTTGATTATCAGGGTACTCCTTTTCAGCTTGCGGTATGGAAGGCGTTATGTGAAATTCCATATGGGCAAACCTGGTCCTATTCAGATATTGCTACACATATTCAAAAACCAGCTGCGGTGCGAGCGGTAGGAACTGCCATTGGTGCGAATCCGATTCTGATTACGGTGCCCTGCCACCGGGTTATTGGTAAGAATGGGACATTAACAGGATACCGGGGGGGTTTGGATATGAAGACCAAGCTACTTCAGTTGGAGAGAGGAGTGTATACAGCAGATATATGAAAATAGAGTCCAATTACACCTCCCCAAAAACCTTGCTGAATAAAGGAACAGGTTATCTGTCAGGCTACAGTCATTCCTTAAATCCATATACGGGCTGCACTTATGGCTGTTCCTATTGTTATGTGCGCCAGATGCCTGTCTCGCTGTTCCGCAAAGAGGAATGGGGGACTTGGGTAGATGTTAAACAAGAAGCGGCTACAATTTTACAAAAAGAACTGCACAAAGCGAAGGCGAAAGGTCCCGTCTCTATTTTTATGTCGTCAAGCACAGATCCCTATCAACCGGTAGAGCACAAGGAAAAGGTGACGAGATCTTTACTGGAGGTTATGGTTCAAGATCCGCCCGATTTCCTATTCGTGCAGACGCGTAGTCCGCTGGTTCGCAGAGATATAGATTTATTATTACGTTTAGAGGATAAGGTTCGTGTAAGTATAACTGTAGAAACAGACCGTGAAGATATTCGCCAAAAATTCACACCAAGCGCTCCACCCATTGCTGCAAGACTGAAGACGTTACAGTTTCTACGTGAAGCTGGCATCCCTGTTCAAGCTACTATAGCGCCAGTACTGCCAAGCAGTCCAACTTTTCCAGCGACCTTAAGGGCTTTGGTGGATAGAGTCTGTGTGGATGACTATTTTATGGGCGACGGCAGCGGCGGTAAACGCACACGGAGATTAGGGATTTATTCCCTATATGAAGAGCTGCAACTGGAAGATTGGTATGATCCTGCAGCCTATCGCAGAGTTTATGAAGGACTTCAGCAAGTTTTTTCCGAAGAGGAGCTATTCTTGAGCCAGAAGGGGTTCGAGCCTTAATCTGAAACATGGTATAATAAATGAGAGCATTCATACTTAGTATTTAATATACTTAATATCCGTAATAGCTTATTGGAGGATTAGTGTGGCAAAAGCAAAGGTGGCCAAGCGGCCCACAAGAGATGAATTTGTGCTTGAGGAGTTAGGTAATCAGTTAGTTGAAGCTAAGCAAGAAGGTTCTGAGATTTTATTGACTGTATGGGGAAAAGAAGAAGAGGTACGCGGCATGATCGTGGAAATGGATTCGCGAACCGGGAAAGTACACCTTAGTAACCATGAAGAAATCATAAAAGTTCCTTTTATGGATATCATGCAGGTTAATTATCCCAGAGATTAATGGGCACGGCAGCAACAGGAGGTCCTGAAAGCTATCATAGCTTTGGGGCCTCTTTGATCATAAAGGTAAGGAATAGAGGATATAGAAAGGTAGGTCAACAATGCAAGTAACCAAAACCAACGCGATGCGAATGCTGGATGCCAAAAAAGTTGGCTATGAAGTGTTCGCTTATGACAATGAAGATGGACTAATCCATGGCACGGCTGTGGCTGAGAAGATTGGAAAGGCGGCAGAGACGGTTTTTAAAACGTTGGTCGCTCATAGCGGTGCAAATCTTTATGTATTTGTTATCCCAGTTGCCGAAGAGCTGGATCTCAAAAAGGCGGCCAAAGCCGCCGGAGAGAAAAAAATTGAGATGCTGCCAGTGAAGGATCTGCAGAAATGGACAGGGTATATCCGCGGGGGTTGTTCACCTGTTGGAATGAAAAAGCTGTACCCCACGTTCATTGACAGCAGTGCAGAAGGGCTGAACACGATGGCTGTCAGCGCTGGGAAGATTGGCCAGCAAATGGACGTAGCCCCAGAGTTACTCGCTGAGGTTGTGCATGCGAAGTTTACAGAACTAATCAAATAGCCGAGCAGCAAGCTGGCCTAAATATTCCTTCAATGCTAACCCTGTTGTGGAGATCGCTCCTGGGGAGGGACTGAACTTGGCGGGCTGCAGTGCAATATCAGCGCTGGCGATATAATCCGTAGGATAGGCTTGCGCTGTTAGCCCCGCATTCTTAAAGTCCAACATCGCACGGGACATATGAAAACCTGAAGTAACTAATATAGGTTTTTTAAGTCCGGTTTGTTGCAGGATGGCAGCGGTATTTACAGCGTTTTGCTCCGTGTTGAGGGATTGATTTTCGATCAGGATGTCCTCTTCGGGTATGCCGAGACCCAGTAGTTGTCTTTGCGCGATATCCGCTTCATTACCACTGTCGGAGAATACTTGTCCGCCAGAAAATAAGATTGGCAGACCTGTCTGCCGATGGAGGCGAACAGCAGTAAGCAGGCGATTTGCTGCTGATCCGTATAAATTGCCCTCGCCATCTATATCCGGTGTGCCAGAGCTGGCGCCCCCGCCGAGTACGACGATGACATCTCCTTGCAAAGTATCCGGCTGCGGATATTTCCGTTCTAGACTGCCGATAAGCGCATCGCTGACTAAGGGTGTCATGGAGAAATACATTAATAGTGTAACCCCGAGTAGAACTAGTGCTGGCCGGCGGTTTTTTTTCCACAACCAAATGACTAAACCTAGCAGAAGCACGATAAACAGGCCGGGAGGAAGCACAAAGCTGTATACAAATTTGATGATGTAAATCAACAGTATCAACCGCCTTCTAAAAATATAAGTTCAGGTTGTATTGTAACATGAGATTGCAAGATTACATATTTACATGCGTATCCTTATACAAAACGGATATTGCCGCAGCTATCAGGATCATCCCCATAAAAGCGGGTGCAGCATGGCCAAGTGATACATATATTTGACCTCCAATGACAGGCCCAATCATTCTTGCTAAAGCCTGAATAGATTGGCTACCTCCTTGAATCCTCCCTTGTTCACTAGAATCGACAGACTTGGAAAGCATCCCATTGAATGAAGGCCCAAAGATCGAATCCCCAAAACCAAATATAAACATTCCAGCGATAAAAAGCGGATAGTATGAGAACAAAGCAGATAGTGCAATAAGACTGTAGCCTATTATCTCCGAAACCATTCCAAGAATTGCGATCTGTTTATCACTAAGTTTCAGCAAAAGCTTAGGCATGATGAAACCCTGTGAAATGATGTCTTGGAAGCCCATAATTGAAAACATCAGTCCGATTAGTGCAGGCTTCCAGCTGAAAGTATCCATTGTGAATTGTGAAAAAACAGCCTGTAAAGATCCGTTGGGTATCCAGAGTAAGAATGCTGAGACCAGTAGTCTTTTTAAGTTTTTTATGGACAATAAGCTTGCAAGCTGTGTAAATGGATTCAGTCTTACCAAGGTAATCTCTTTCAGTCTATTGTTCTTGTCAAGGCTCTCAGGCATAAAAAAGAATCCGTAAACAACATTTAATAAGGTTATTATTGCTCCAAAATACATAGGTACAGAATAACCAAACTTGGCAAGTAAACCGCCAAGCGTTGGACCAATGACGGTGCCTACACCTACAACCGCACTCACCCAGCCAAAGTATTTGGTTCTCTGTTCTGGAGGAATGATGTCAGCAAAATAGGCGAAGATAGTACCTATGCTTCCGCCGGTTATACCTTCTATTATGCGTCCAACAAAGAGAACCCATAACGCTCCTCCTATCCCAAAAACTAAGTATCCAATTGCGGAACCCAAAAGGCATACCAAAAGTAATGGACGACGCCCATATTTGTCACTCAAAGCTCCAAGTGCAGGGGCTGCAAAAAATACGCAGACTGCATAAACAGAGGTTAGCAGCGTGACAACTATAGCCTGTTCTCCCGGATTGCTTATATAAGGCTGCACTAAAAATGGGACAACGGGCATGATGATACTGAAGCCTATTCCGCAAAGAAACACAGAGATCAAACCAAAGATTAGAGCGTGTTTATCTACGGTTTGATCTGTGTTCTGTTTATTATGTGATCTGAATTTGAACATTAAATTCTCTCCTCAAAAGTTGATGTTTTGATTCCTTGGAAACAAATTTGAAACATCACCATTTTTATCACGGTTTTGTTTCCGTGTCAACAAAATAATGAACATAAAAATGCAGCCTTTCTCATAAGAGCCCGGCTGCATGGAGTTTCATTTTCATTATTCGAATTTATTCGGATTAAAATCTATACCCTGTTTCTTTATTTCTGCATCCAAATGCCTACTATACTTTTCTACGAAGCTAAGCATACTGTCAAATTGCTCCTCAGTTACCTGCTCAAATACGGCTTTATCCCGCTCTTGGAACTCTTTGTGCAGGTCCTCATGGATTTTATAAATTACTTTTCCTTGCTCAGTAAGCTTAAAATAGATTTCTTTTTTGTTATCCGATTTTTGGTAGCTTTCGATGAGGCCCTTTTGGATGAGCTTCTTAGTTAATTTACTTATGGCACCGCGAGTCATATAAAAGGACTCTGCAAGTTTTGTGACGTTGGAATCTGCATTTTTTTCAATGTATTCGATGCAATGTACTTCAGAAGGTTTATAACCCTTAAGACTGTCTTCCATCTTATCCTTATTAAGCCAAACCATCTTGTTATATACGTCCCTGAAACCCATCATGACCTGATCTTCTTTGTTCATGGCCTGTCCTCCCAGCGCTCTTACATTAACAAATTATATTGATTTTTTGTTTCTATTTCAACAATATTAAAGTAGAGGATAGTTTGTTTTATTGAACTTTAGATAAAAATAACAGGTGAGCAGTAACGGCGGAAGTCCAAACATTCCCGGCAGTTACGCCCGCCACCTTTTTAAGCTTAGATAAAATAATCTTAAGAAACTGCGGTTTCTTCTTAAGAAAGTTCATCCGCTTGAAGCTGCACCAAAGATTGTTTGTCTGTTATCATAAGATTAAGATGATTGGACAGCTGTGGGATGATTTCTCGAAGGTAGGAGGACTGCATAATGAAGAGTATCCGGGTGCTGCTCGCCGATGATGAACCGGTGATTTTGCGAGGCCTAAAAAAACTGATTTCATGGGAGAAGCTTGGACTCACCATTGTTGGAGAGGCCAGTGATGGAATAGAGCTGAAACAACAGATCGAGGATTGTGATCCTGATCTGATTATTAGTGATATAAGCATGCCAGGATATACAGGGATTGATATCATCCGTGAAATTCATGAAGCTGGCAGAGCGGTGAAGGTTATTTTTATAAGCGCTTATCAAGAGTTTACGTATGCCCGTCAAGCACTGCAATATGGTGCGCTGGATTATTTGGTGAAGCCCGTGAACAAAAACCAGCTGGAACAGGTTGTGAGCAAAGCCGTTTCCCTTATTCGTCAAGAAACAGAAGGCGAGCGCAACAAAGAGAAGCTGAACCATTATGAACAGAGAAACCGCAGATTAACGATCGAAGAATTGCTCGACAAGCTGACGGACGGCAATAAGGGGACAGCAGACACCTTGCTTGATATGGGGATTATTGCGCTAAGTCGCTACGTCAGTATTTGTTTGGTAGAGACGGACGAATCGTCGGGGCAGCCTTCCAGATGGGAAGAACGCGAACGTAAGCTGATTGATTTTGCACTGTCTAACATTATTAAAGAAACCGTGGAGCAAAGCGATAATAGTTATATGTTCCGTAAAGGGGAACGTTTTTGTATCCTGCTCCAGCATGAGCATGCTGAGGAACCAGCGGGAATTGCCTTAGATCTCCATGACAAAATCACAAGTTTTCTGAAATTAAAGGTGACCCTTGGAGTAGGCAATCCTGTTGACGGTATGGATGATGCTGATGAATCTTATCGTCAAGCTTTGAAAGCGCTAAATTATAAATATTTTACAGGGCCTAATCGTGTGATTTCTGTTAAAGAGAGCAGGTATGAGAGTGAATCATTGATTCAAACTCCGCTGCATGAAATCCAGTCCGCCCTTGGGATTGCCATGAAATCACAACATAAAGAACAAATTGAGCAGGAGTGCCTGCGATTATTTCAGACGATCCGGCAGATGGCAGACGGAAATAGAAACCAAGCCGTTTCTACCGTATACAATACATTTTTGCAGCTTGAACAGGAGCTTATTCAATTTGGTGTGGAGGCAGGGCCCTCACTTCAGGATACAAATCCGATTCTTGAACGATTGGCTAATTATTCTACCTTTCAAGAGGTGGAGGAAGATTTCCGTGTGCTTTTGAGCAAAATGTCTGGGCAAATTGCCAGTCGCATGGGCAATAAGGAGCTGAAGCAGCTTTCCCAGGTGAAGGCTTATATTGAGGAGCATTATCCAGAAAATATTACACTGGAATCTATGGCAGGGATGATGTTTATGAATTCCTATTATTTCAGCAGCTTTTTCAAAAAACATACCGGACAGAACTTTAAGAATTATGTCACTGAGGTGAGGATGAATCATGCCCTTCGTTTATTGCTGCAAAGCGATATGATGGTTTATGAGATTGCCGATAGTGTAGGCTACAACAATGCCCGGCATTTTAGCGATATGTTTAAGAAGAAATATGGCAAGCTGCCACAAGAATATAAGCAATCCTTCAAAAGCCAATAGTCAGATGGATAGCAAAGGGGATGCCTTCATTCATGTTTATCTGGGGCCGAAGATCCAAAAGTATATTTGTTAAATTCTCCGCTTCCTTTTTATTAGTCGGCCTAATTCCGCTTTTTGCACTTAGCTACATTTCTGTGCAGACGTTTTCCGGATATGTCGAGCGTTACACAACAAGCAATTTGCAGCAAATGGTGCTATACATGAGCTATAACCTGAATTCTGCCTTTAATCAGTACAATGAGGTCTCTAAGCTGATGTATACGGGACGATATGAAGGTTTTATCGAGAGTTATTCGCAGAATCAAACCTATAATGTAAATGAGCTGGAGCAGATTAATACGATTCCTATTGAAACCTTTCTAAAAACAGTTCTCTACAGTGATTCCTACATCACCAGTGTTTATTTTCATAGGGAGTCAGACGATAAGCTCTACTATCAGGAAAAAGAAAACAGAGGGGTCAATTTTGATTTGCTGCCTTATCAAGAGTGGTTAACTAAAATGGCTCCAAATCCTTCACAAGTGGCAATTTTCCCTACTCATTCCGAAGAATATTATACAGGTTCAAAGCGCAGTGTGTTCACCATCGGCCGTACTTTAATTGATATTTCTGGGCGTGTCACCAAAGATCCCAAGATAGTAGGGACCTTGTTTATGGACGTGGATGTTTCGTTATTTAATCAGTTCTTCAGAGAATTAAATCTGGGGGGACAGGATGAATTATTTCTGCTGGATGACGACGGAAATGTATATTTCACGAATGAGACAAGGTCAGCGAATGGAGAATCTTTTCGGGCTAAAAAGGACGAGGAGATGATCGTTCTCAGTGAAGAGATTCCTTTTCTTAAAGGCACGGTGACTGCCAGAATTCATCGGGCGAATTTATTCGATCAGCTTTTTTCAGCCCGTACGACGGTGTTTATAGCGATGTTTATTTGTGCGATTGCAATGATCATCATGGGCGTCTGGTTCTCAAGGCGGCTGGCTGCTCCGATTCGGAACTTAATTAAGCAAATGGCTATCGTAGAATCCGGTAATTTGGATACCCAGATGGTCGTGAACAGCAATGATGAAATGGGTAGACTTAGCCATGGTTTTAACCGAATGGTCGAGCGTTTACAAGCCTATATCGATGAAGCTTACGTTGCCCAGATCAAGCAGAAACAAACGGAGTTAAATGCTCTGAAAAGCCAGATTCGTCCGCATTATTTATACAATACTCTGGAAGTCATTCGAATGAATGCGGTGGATAAAGATAATGATGAGGTCGCGGATATGATTTTATCGCTTTCTAACCAGTTGAAATATGTAATCGACTATGGAGAGGATAGGGTAAGCATACGACAGGAGCTGGAGCATCTACGGGATTATTTCTATATTATCTCTGTGCGGTATGAGAATAAATTTGAGCTTGTAGTCGATCTCTCACCCGAAGTGGATCTGAACTGGTACATTCTGAAATTGTCACTTCAGCCGATAGTTGAAAATGCTATCCAGCATGGCTTGCGCAGTCAAGGCAGAGGGACAGTTGGATTGACGATCGAAAAGAAAGATGAAATGTTGTTGGTTACGATCTATGATGATGGAATCGGTATGAGCAAGGAAAAGGTACAGCAGTTGACTGAAACCTTGGAAGAGCCTAGTTCGCCTAGCAAAAATGTTGGACTAAAAAATGTACATGAACGAATTCGTACAGTGTACGGTGCAGAATACGGATTATCCATCAGCAGCCGGGAGCATATTGGGACATCGATTCTATTGTTGCTTCCGATTGTAGAGGATCCGTATAAAATCTCGGATTCGGAGAATGCGTAAAGGATGGACGATGAACGGAAGACTGCGGTCTTTCGTTCTTTTTTTACTTACTTCTTAAATTCACCGCATATCCCGCTTAAAAAAGTTCATTCTAACTATTTATAAGGAATGCTATTCTATTAGCAACGGAAACGCTTTCGAGAGATGATGCGCACATCTTGCTTCAGTTTCCACGGTTCACTAAAAGGGGAGGCTATTATGATATGTACAAAAAAACAATGATGAAACTATCCGTATTGTTACTCGCCACAACAACAGTTTTGACTGCTTGCGGTGGAAATAATAATAATGCAGGAAGTAAGGCAACTAATACGCCAGCATCCGAGACGCCTTCAAATACACCGCAAGAGACCAAAAAAGAGGTTAGCTTTACGATAGGTTACGCCTCCGGAGATCCGGCCACCAAAAAAGCAATCTCAGATACGGTCAAAAAGTTTACAGCAGCTAATCCGAATGTCACTATTAAAGATTTGAGCGAAACTTCATCCGCTGCCTATCTTGATTGGCTTAAAACAAAGGATGCTGTGGGTGAATTCCCGGACCTGGTGGAAATGCGTGATACAGAAGTTTTTGCCGATGCGGGTAAGATTGTAGAGCTGCCTTCCGATCTGCTAGATTTGTTCGAAGCCCCACCACAAGTGGATGGTAAGGTGTGGAACGCACCGCTGCAAGTGAACGCTCCCCAAGGGATTATCTACAGCAAAAAAGCATATGCGGATGCAGGGATCACCGAGCTTCCAAAAACCTATGACGAATTCATCGCCATCCAAGAAAAATTGAAAACATCGGGCATTACTCCGATTGTAGTAGGCGGAAAAGATATTTTCCATATGGGTTTCTGGGTTAACAAATTCCTGATTGATGAGGTCTACTCGAAAGATGCAGATTGGAATTCCAAACGTACCGCTAAAACGGTCAGCTTCACAGATGCTAATGTAGTTCAAGGCATAACGGACTTCAAAGAATTGTTCAAGAATTATGTAGATAAAGGTTGGCTCAGCACGGGCGACAATCAGACCGCTTCGATTCTTGTTTCTGGCAAAGCAGCACAATTGTACTCCGGTACGTGGATGTTTACACAAATCGCTGAAGCGGACCCGAACTTTGAATTTGGCTTCTATGCTCTTCCTGACCGTGAAGGGAAAATCAATGTCATTGGTCTTCCGTCACCTGCAGGCTGGTCTTTATCGGCTGAAGCCGCTAAGGATGCAGACAAAACAGAAGCCATCAAAGACTTTATCCGTTTCTTCTTCGCCCCAGAACAGTATTCGAACTATTTAGCAACCATAAATGCGATTCCTTCAACAAAAGAGAAAGTAACCTATGACACAAGTGAACAAATGCAGGTGGCTTTGGATCTTATTGCTGACCCTAATGTAGTGAAATCCTTGGCGATCAATAACTGGTGGGGAGACAATCTAATCCCTCCACAGTTCCGTAACTGGTACTACAAACTGTTGCAGGATCTCGTGGTAAAAGATGGAGATGTAGCGAAGTACATGAAAGATGCGGATACAGAGTATGACAACCAAGTGAAAGCTAATCAGATGTAAGAGCAGCGCCTGATCGAGCAACCTCTGCTGCTGCAGAGGTTCTCTTTTTAACAAGCGCGGTCTTTAAGGGAGGGAGAGTAGCCATGGCTACATCCGCAGTAAATGCTGACAAGTCATTGATAGGCACTGAGCAGCAGAAAAAGAAAAAGAAAAAATGGCAGTCCTACGCTCTGCTGTTCATATTGCCATCATTTATTTTGTACACCTTGTTCGTTATCGTCCCTACGGTAGGGAGTGTCTATTTAAGCTTCACCTCATGGGATGGCATTAGCGACAACGTAAGGTATATCGGCTTCGCTAACTTTGTGGAAATTTGGAATAGTCCAAGGGTGCATAACGCACTGAAAAATACGATGATCATGACCATTTCACTTGTTGTTCTAGAGAATATTGCAGCAATTGCAATGGCTATGATGGTCGATAAGGTACGCTGGTTCCGGAATTTATTCAGAAGTGTATTTTATTTCCCTACGTTGCTTAGTGGGATCGTAATGGGTTTCGTTTGGGCGATGATCCTGAATTACAACTTTGGTGTATTTAATCAGATCCTGGAGTCTGTTGGACTCGGAAGCTGGATTGTGGATTGGTTGGGCAATCCTAAATATGCGATGCTGTCGATTATTTTGTCTACCGTTTGGAAAGGCGCGGGTTATTATATGATCATTTACCTCGCTGGATTGCAAGGCATTCCGCAGGAATTAAATGAGGCGGCCAGTATTGATGGGGCAGGGGGCTGGCAACAGTTCCGGCATATTACCTTTCCGCTGCTTGCGGGGTCAATGACTGTATGTATGGTATTATCCATGATCAGCGCCTTGAAGATTTTTGATCAGATTGCCGTCATGACCGATGGTGGTCCGGGCTTTGAGACGGAGACATTAACTTATATTATTTATAAAGTCGGGTTTGGTGAATTAAGACAAGGTTTTGGTACTGCACTGGCGATGGTCTTGTTCTTAATCATACTCATCATTACAGTCTTCCAAGTGAAGGTTCTCCAGAAGCGGGAGGTGCAGCTCTAAGATGACGATGCAGACACGCAAAAGAGTTGGGCAAATCGCACTTTTCATTGTTACATTATTAGTGGCTATTATCTTTTTCTTTCCTATTTTCTTTAATTTAATGTCAGCCTTCAAGAGTAATGCAGAGATTATGAAGGATGCAATCGCTTTTCCGAAAACCCTTTATCTGGACAGCTTTAAATATCTGTTAACCGAAACAGAGTTTCCACGGGCTATTCTGAATAGTCTGATTTTGACAGCAGTTTCTATTGCGGCACAGGTCTTGATTATTCCGATGGCCGGCTACGCAATTGAACGCAGAAATGCCAGATGGACTCGGTTCATGTTCGTTTACTTTTTAGCAGGAATGATGATCCCTTTTCAGGCGTATATGATTCCTCTGTTTAAAGAGCTTAGAATGCTGGGGTTATACGGCAGCCTTGCCGGTCCAATTCTAATTTATGTAGCCGGTGCGGTGGGCTTTGGATGCCTGCTGTATACAAGCTTTGTCAAAGGCATTCCTAGAGAAATTGAAGAAGCGGCGGAGATCGACGGATGTTCTCGTTATGCGATATTCTGGAAAATTGTTTTCCCGCTGCTAGGACCCGTCACAGCCAGTATGGTGGTCTTAAACGGACTTGGAATCTGGAATGATTTCCTGATGCCGATGCTGGTATTGCCTTCAGGACAGGCTAAAACTATGGTCGTGGAAATTTACCGTTATATCGGAGAATTCTCCTCACGTTGGGATATGATTTTTGCAGGAACAGCAATGTCGGTTGTACCTGTGCTGATTGTGTTTATCGCCTTGCAGAAGTATTTTGTTAAGGGGATTGCGTCTGGTGCAACGAAGGGTTAATTCATAAAAGGGATATATCCTGTAACCACTTAGTGGGCTGCGGGGTACATCCCTTTTTTTGTAAGCGAAACAATCACTAAAGCGTATTTGGATTCGCGGTTAAACGGCGGTAGCCCATTGGCGGGAGACCTGTCCAGCGTTTGAATTGCTTGCTGAAATGGGACACATCCCGGTACCCCAGCCGGTGGGCGACCGATTCGACAGATAGGCTATTATCCATTAGCAGCAGTTTGGCGTGACGAATGATCAAGCGGGATAAATATTGTCTTGGCGACATGCCATAAATTTGGTGGAAAACACGATTGCAGTGAGTTGTACTGTATCCAAGCTTTGCCGCAATGTGCTCAATACCGCCACCTCTTTCGCCTGTGCTTGCAGCGGAGGAGACAGATTCTTGCAGCAATCCTTCGATGGCGTTAGCTAAGGCGACGGTATTTTCCGTAGCTTCTGTATCTGCCAGGAGGGGCATCTCCGAAAGTACCCAGCCGCTGAGCGCGGTTAGAAGTTGCAGCGAAGCATGCAATGTAATCAGGCGATTTCTGTGTGTGTCCTTTGACTCTGACAGGATGGAAGAATTTATGATGACATCTAGAGCGGAACGAATGGCTCGCAGCTCCGGGGTATTCCCACTTAGACTAACAGCGTCTGCTGTTAGTAAAGCTCGCCGTAAAATCAGATCATCAATATCAAAATGCAGGCAGTAATAAGTCATGTCACGACTAGCATTCGAACCGAGACTGCTATGTTCTACACCAGGACGAATGAACAAAATATCACCGCTTTGCTGGATAAAAGATTTATTGCCGACCGTCATATGTTGCTCACCCTGCAGTACAACGTTAATCTCAAACATAGGATGAGTGTGTACGGGATATTGCCAATCCGGATTTACTTTTCTCCAATGCGCGGCGAAGATATGGAAAGCCGCTTGAATGTCTGGAGCCATCTGGCCATCAATAGAATTATGAAAAGCGGGATCATTCGAGATCATTTCAATCCTCTTTTACTGTAAAGTTTGGCTTCATTATAACATAGGTTTTTGTTGATGTTTGATTTGCCCAAATAATAGAAGGCTTTAACCCTGTTGCACTTCCGGAAAGATCGATAACATGGAGATATAGCCCGGTAGTATCCGGGACCATGCTGGAAGGAGTGTTATTATTAATGTCGCATAATCAATTTTTTAATGCCCATCATTCACCGATCGGTGCATTTGCGAGTTTCACTTTAGGATTCAAAGGAGCTAGTGGAGGTTTCGATCTGGAGATTGGAAAACCACCTAGACAAAATATATTCATAGGATTAGAACGTGCTGATGGGAAGGGATATGACACACTGCCATTTCATGAGATCGGAGGAGAGGACGAGAGCAAACGCTATGATATCGAGAATCCGGATCCTAATCCTGACAAGGAGAATATTCTGTTCCCTTTTCAAGAGCGTGAGATTTCCAGAGATTTTCATGTAGCCACAGACAGCTGGAGTGCGGGTGATTTGACCTTCCGGATTCTGTCCCCCGTTCGTTCTGTACCCGATCCAGAAACTGCCTCTATAGAAGAAATGAAGGATGTACTGCTGCCTGCAGTGCTGGTTGAACTCGAAGTGGACAACACCTCATCCGCAACCTCGCGCCGTGCATTCTTTGGTTTTCAGGGAACAGATGTGTATAGCGGAATGAGAAGACTGGATGATGTATCATCGGAGATTACTGGCGTTGGCCAAGGAAGATTTATTGCAATTGCTGCGGAAAAAGGAACTGCAAAGTCCGCACTGCACTTCACAATGGAGGATATTCTAACGGAGGAGCTGCAGGAGAATTGGACCTTTGGGCTGGGACGAGTCGGTGCTTTGATCATGGATGTTCCAGCCAGAGTAAAAGAAACTTACCGCTTTGCTATCTGTTTTCACCGTTCAGGTTATGTCACCTCAGGAATTGATGCTTCCTATTATTATAATCATTTTTTCAACAATATAGAGGCAGTGGCTGCATATGCATTAGCTAGATTTGATATCCTTAAGCAAGAAGCGGAGCAAGCTAACGATAGATTTACTCATGATGACCTATCCGCAGATCAAACCTTTATGTTAGCGCATGCGATTCGTAGTTATTATGGCTCCACGCAATTGCTGGACTACAAGAATAAGCCATTTTGGATCGTCAACGAAGGCGAATACCGGATGATGAATACCTTCGATCTTACCGTCGATCAGTTATTTTATGAGCTGCGTTTGAATCCTTGGACTGTACGTAATGAACTGGATATGTTCGTGGAAAGATTCAGCTACGAAGATACGGTGCGTTTCCCGGGTGATGATACAGAGTATCCAGGTGGAATTAGCTTCACACATGATATGGGTGTAGCCAACGTAGTTTCACGTCCGGGATATTCTGCTTATGAGGTCTATGGCATTGATGGTTGTTTCTCACATATGACACATGAACAATTGGTTAACTGGGTGCTGAGTGCAGCAACTTATGTAGAGCATACAGGCGACCGGAGCTGGATGGAACGTAATCTCAGTATTATGGAGAAATGCCTGGATAGCATGGTAAATCGCGATCATCCAGATCCTGAACAAAGAAATGGTGTCATGGGGCTTGATAGCTCACGTACGATGGGCGGAGCAGAAATTACTACGTATGACAGTCTGGATGTGTCTTTAGGTCAGGCTCGTAACAATATTTATCTGGCAGGAAAATGCTGGGCTGCTTACTTGGCTATGGAGAAAATATTTGCAGAGCATGGGCGTGCGGAACAGTCCAAAACAGCAGGTGCTCAGGCTGAAAAATGCGCCGCAACAATGGTGGCAAGTGTTACAGCAGACGGGTATATTCCGGCTGTCATTGGAGAAGGCAATGACTCTAAGATCATTCCGGCTATCGAAGGTCTTGTGTTCCCTTACTTTACAGGCTGCAAGGAAGCACTTGATCGTAATGGACGGTTCGCCGCCTATATTGGTGCACTCGACAAGCACCTGCATGCGGTGTTACAGCCGGGAGTGTGTTTATTCGAAGACGGAGGCTGGAAAATCTCTTCAACCAGCAATAATAGCTGGCTCAGTAAAATCTATCTCTCCCAGTTCATCGCCCGCAGCATTCTGGGATTGGAATGGGAGGAACGGGGAGCGGCAGCGGATCGTGCTCACGTAGCTTGGCTTACCCATCCGGAGTTGTCGATTTGGAGCTGGAGCGATCAGATTATTTCCGGTGAGATCACGGGCAGTAAATATTATCCGCGTGGCGTTACAGCGATTTTGTGGTTAGATGAGAAATAAGAGTAGATAGTTTCAATACGTAGAAACGGAATATGCAAAAATACTAAGAGGGGGGCTACCCCTCTTTTTTGCTGTTTCGACGTATAAAACTTTCGATTCTGAGAGGAAATTAATATAGCTTTTACAGCTCATTGACGCGGAGCGTATATAGGCTTGTTATATTGAGGGGAAAAGGGGGATGAAATATGAGAGAAATGGAAGAATCGTCCTTTACCGCTACCCAGCCTGTTCTTGCAAGCGATACTTATGGTTGGGATAAGCTTCAGGTTTCACAATGGTATAGCCCGCAGCAAGCTTTCACCCCGTCCTCGGAGTCAAAATATTTAATTGGGATTCACTGCACAGCCTACTACGAAAACTATTACACCATTCATATTACCCCTTGTAATGAGAGCCTTCTTTGCCCTTGGGGCAGAACCTCGCTCTATTTTTTGAAAATTGAAATTACACCAGCGGTCATCGAAGAGATTGCTCGTGAATCAGGTTATCTGAAGGAAGGCCATATCCAATTGGACCGCAAATTTCATGTCAAGGATTCCAAGCTGCTGCAATTAGGGCTTTGGATGCTGGAGGAATTGCAGAATGGCGGTGCCAAAGGGAAAATATACAGCGACTCTTTATCAAATATGTTAATTATTCATTTGTTACAACACTATTCTTCTGTGATCCCCCAGCACTCAAACAGTAAAACGCCCGCCAACCAAGAGATATTTCAGGTCATTCAATTTATGCGTGAGCGGTTGGAAGATGAGATTCAACTGACTGATCTCGCAACTATGGCTAATATGAGCCAATCACATTTTATTCGGATTTTTAAACAACAGACAGGATATACCCCCCATAACTATTTAATCCGGCTGCGAATTGAACGCTCTAAATTTCTTATTCGTTCCGGGAAAATTGGGTTGAAGGAAATTGCGTCTCAGGTGGGTTTCGCCGATCAAGGACATTTTACTAGACTGTTCAAACGAGAAACCGGCCTAACCCCAAAGCTGTATGCGAATCAAAGCTCCTCCAAGCCTAATCATATGGTTTATTAATTTTAATCTTGTAAATGAGAGTTTTATTCAAGGAATGAAGTGTTTTGTTCAATTAGAGAGCTGGAGCCAGCTCCTATAATAAGGTTGAAGTAAGGCGTACAAATGCCGAACTACAACCTTATTAGGAGGAGAAAAAACATGAGATTAAAAAGATTATTCAGTCTGATTTGCGCGGGGGTACTTACGACCAGTTCTTTATCTTTAGTAGCATCTGCCACACCTGTCGGACCGGATAACCTAGTAAACACCGAGGTAGAATCCAGTGCAGAGTCAACTTCAGCTTCAGGGATCACTGCTGGATGGCATGAAGTATCCAAGCAAACCTTTTGGTTACTTGATGCTCTTGAAAGAGGACAAGGGGTGGCTACAGACGGAAATTCTTGGATCTTTAGTTCCTCGTACGGACTCTTGCGGACTGGACTTGATGGCAAATCCGTAAAAGCACGGAATGAATTGGCAATTCCTCTGGAGATTGCTTCCCAAGGTGGAGACCATATCGGTGATATTTCCTACTACAACGGTAAAATATACGCTCCTATTGAAGACGGTAAAAACTATCAGCATCCTTACATCGCTCTTTATGATGTGAACACTTTGAAATATACAGGCACATCCTATGCTTTGCCGCTGAATTTGCATATTGGCGGTGTACCATGGGTAGCGGTGGATGCCGCTCGCGGTCAGGTTTATACAGCTCAGTGGAGTAATGCAAGCGTCTTGAATGTGCTTAGCCTCGACGATATGCATGTAATCACAACCGTTCCACTTTCCCAAAGCATTGATCGAATTCAAGGTGCCGAAGTGTACAACGGTGTTCTATATGCCTCTACGGATAACGCTACCCAAACGGTTTATCAGATTGATCCGGAGACTGGAAACGTATCTGTGGCCTTTGATCGCAATCTGCCTAGTGGTACTGAAGCTCAAGGAATTGCTGTATTGCCCACCGCTGATGGTGCACAGCTTCATATTCTTGATGTAGGCTCAAATCGTATTAGTGTGAACTTTCGCCATTATGCATTCTAATTCAAATCCAAGCGAAAAAAGGGGCTAACAGAAATGCTAAAGCAATCCAAAACCATTCTAACGTTATTATCCATTTCCATGCTGGCAGTAGCGGGCTGCGGTCAAGCCAATAACAGTACAGTTGAAGCCAAAGCGAATGCTAATAACGCTCAGCCTACAGCAATCGCAGCAACTCCTGAATCCACAGAGACTCCAGCCGCTAAGCCGGTGGAGATCACATTTTATTATCCGGTTAATGTGGGTGGTCCTCTTACTAAAGTAATCGATGGGATGGCTAATGCATTCATGGAACAGCACCCAGAGATTAAAGTTAATCCCGTGTACACAGGCAATTACGGTGATAATACCGTAAAAATCCAAGCGGGTGTACAAGCTAAGCAGCCACCGGATGTCGCGGTCATGATGTCAACAGAGCTATACAGCATGCTCGATATGAATGCGATTGTTCCGCTGGATGATTATATTGCGAAGGACAAGGACATTCAAATGGAAGACTTTTATCCCGCCTTTGTGGAGGATACTCAGTCTGAAGGTAAAACGTACAGCCTGCCCTTTCAGCGAAGCACGATTGTTACGTATTACAACAAAGAAATGTTCAAAGCCGCAGGACTTGATCCAGAGAAACCACCTACTACATGGGATGAGCTTGTAACTTATGCTGAGAAGCTGAACAAAGACGGTCACGTGGGGCTGGAAATTCCGGGCAATGATGATTCGTATTGGATGTTTCAAATGCTTGCTCGGCAAAATGCGTCTGATCCGAAGCAAAACATAATGTCCTCCGATGGCAAAAAAGCGATGTTTGATACACCGGAGAATGTGGAGGCATTGCAATTCTGGTTGGATTTGTCCCATAAATATAAGGCGATGCCGGAAGGTGTTATTGATTGGGCCACGGTTCCAACGGATTTCATTCAAGGTAAAACAGCCATGATGATGCATACAAGCGGCAACTTAACCAACGTAAAAAATAATGCGAAATTCGAATTCGGTGTAGCGTTCCCACCTGCACAAAAGAAATTTGGATCACCCACTGGTGGCGGCAATCTGTATATTTTCAAGGACACATCTCCTGAAAAACAAGCTGCAGCTTGGGAATTCGCCAAATACATGACGGCTTCGGAACAGGCAGCCCTTTTTAGCAGCTCATCCGGTTATGTTGGCGTAAGAAAGTCCGCTTATGATACAGATGCAATGAAGAAATATACGGCGAATTTCCCGCAAGCATTGGTTGCAAGAGATCAGCTGGAATATGCTTTCCGGGAATTATCCACTCATAATCATGGTAAAGTATCGACGGCAATAACGAATCAGATTCAAGCGGCATTGGCAGGAGAGATTGATGCAGCGGGTGCGCTCAAAAAAGCGCAAGCAGAAGCAGATCAGGCACTAGCTCCCTTCAATAAGTAATTATTAAGGTATAGGTTACGCCAGAATAGACTGGTAACTTGTTCTGGCGTCATTCCTTTATTCAATAATCGTAACAACCTTTAACAGGGAAGGATTGAATGGTATGAATGCCGGATGGACTGAGAGGCTTAGACGAAACGGATTCGGCTGGGGACTTGTGTTGCCTTCGCTGCTCTTTCTTTGCTTGTTTACTTATTACCCTATGTTTAAATCCCTTTGGCTCAGCTTTTATGAGAAAAACTTAGCGACTCCTGAGCCTTTGTTCGTAGGTTTTGACAATTACGCTAATCTATTGCATGACCATGTTTTTTTGAAGGTGTTCAGTAACAATATATGGTTCGCCCTTGGTACAGTACCAACCTCAATAGTTTTGGCTTTCTTGATGGCACTGTTTGCCGACAAGGCGATAAAAGGGCGGGGACTGGCACGTCTTTCCTTTTTCTATCCGAATATGATCCCAATGATCGCGGTGGCGAACATTTGGTTGTTTCTGTATACCCCTCATTTTGGGCTTTTCGCCAGATTGGCTTCTTGGATCGCAGATCAGCCTGTGAATTTACTGGGAACACCTGATACGGTGATGGGCGCATTAGTGATCATGATGATTTGGAAAGAAGCCGGATATTTTATGATTTTTTATTTAGCAGGAATGCAGCAGATTCCTAAGGATTTATATGAAGCGGCTGCTGTAAGCGGAGTCGGTACGTTTACTTCCATTCGTAGAATCACAATTCCACTCACGATGCCGACTACATTGTTCGTGGCTGTTGTGGCGATAACGAATTCCTTTAAGCTGGTTGACCATCTCTGGATTATGACAAAAGGCGGCCCGAACAATGCAAGCAACCTGTTGCTTTATTATATCTACGAGTCCACTTTTAATTTCTACGATCAAGGAATGGCTGCATCGATGACGGTAATCATGATTGTGCTGTTGCTTCTGATTTCCTCTTTGCAGTTTTTTGGCTGGGATCGGAAAATTCATTATGAATAGGAGGTGGAATCCGTGGAGGATAATCCATTAAAGCTGCCCTTAGTATTAAGGCAGAATACACGTAAAGCTTTAGAAGAGGAGCGCATGTTGAACTCAGAAAAAACGAAGCGCCGAATCGGGCAGATACTGTGGCATGCGGCTGGATTTTCTTTTGCCGCGGCCTGGATCATTCCCTTCCTATGGGTGGTCAGAACGGCCTTTTTACCCAAAGACGTCGCTATCGGTTCGGGCTGGTCTTGGAGCTGGACGTTTGAGAATCTGATTCATGTCTGGAATGGAGCACCGTTTGGACGATTTTTAATGAATACATTGCTGGTGTGCAGTGTTGTACTTGCTGTGCAACTCGTTACGATGACGATGGCTGCTTATGCGTTCGCACGGGTACGTTTCTTTGGAAAAGAGCTGCTATTCCTGTTATTTTTGGTGCAAATTATGGTGCCGCCGGATGTTCTTATCTTTTCGAACTATCAGGTGTTGAATGAAATGGGTCTGCTGGATACCAAGCTGGGGATTATGCTGCCTTACTTTGCTTCCTCCTTTGGAGTGTTTCTCTTAAGACAATCCTTTAAGCAATTACCCTATGAGCTCGATGAAGCTGCCCGGGTGGAAGGCGCTTCACGGCTGCATATTCTTTCCAGAATCTATGTTCCACTGTCACGCCCGATTTATGTGTCCTTTGCCATCGTGTCGGTCAGCTTTCATTGGAATGATTTCTTGTGGCCGTTAATTGTGACCAATTCAGAAGAAAATCGCTTGTTAACTGTAGGATTGGCGATGTTCGCAAAAGCCACGGAATCGGGTGCACAGTGGTCTGATGTCTGCGCGGCTACGTTGATTGTCTCGGCACCGTTAATGATTGGATTTTTATTGTTCCAGCGGCAAGTGATAGGTAGTTTTATGAGCTCTGGCATTAAAGGTTAGAAGGAGGCATTTATGAGGCTGGCGATTATCGGAGACTTACATTATCCGGACGAATTGTTAAACAACAAGGTTTTGATTAAAGAAGCACGAGATGCTTTTTACGAGCAATTTATGAATCTGTTTTTGTCCATCCCAGCCGATTATCATATTTCTGTAGGAGATATGGTGCATGCAGGAGAATTTAGCGAATTTAATTATATTCTGGGTAAGATTAAGGACAGCAAGTATCCTAGGCGGTTTCTACATGTTCTTGGCAATCATGATACGTACACTTATCCTAAGCAAGAAATCCTTTCCGTCACCCGGCAGCAGCGATATAGTGTTATCGAAGAGATCAATGCAATTATTATATTGCTGGATACCGCACGGGAAAATCGTGACGATTGGAGCGGAACACTCGATGATGAACAGCTTGCCTGGCTCGAAGCACAAATGAAGCGGACTACAGATAAGCCACTATTCGTCTTTGGCCATCATCCCCTGTATAATACGACCGCTAGATCAACCGAACCGATGATGTCACTGGATCCCAGCTTGGATATTTGGCCGATATTGAAGCAGTGGCAAGGTGTGGGTTTTTATTTTAACGGCCATAATCATGTACATTCCATCGTTAGACAAGAAAACTGGCATTTCATTCAAACGGCCTCCATTCTGGATATTCCTGCTGCTCGAATTCTCACTGTGCTTGAAGATGAGATCCGGTTAGAGATGGTGAGTCTGGCGAGCGAGCAATTGAGTAAATGGTCTTCATTATTTACGTTCAGCATTTTTGATTATGAAAAATATCCGCAGGCTGAAGGGGAGGCGAGAGATCAGGAACTAATCATCAATCGACTTCAAAGGGACAGAAAGCAGGTGGACCAGCAATGAATCGCCAGCCAGTAAGATTAGCTATCGTAGGCGGGAATCGTGGGGCCAGTTTTATGAATGCACTATACTCTCTATCGGATCGGATACATCTGACCGCCACTTGTGACTTGAATGAGTGGGTTCTTAATCAATGGAAAGAGAAATTTCCGGACATCCGAACATATCGGGATTATCATGAAATGTTAAAAGATTCGGCAATAGATGCGGTGTTTATCTTAAGCCCCATGCATTTGCATGCCAGACAATCTATTGATGCTTTAAAAGCGGGTAAGCATGTCCTAAGCGAAGTGATTTCGATCCAATCTTTAGAGGAAGCTTGGGAGCTTATCGAAACTGTTGAACAAACTGGACTTAAATATATGATGTCTGAAAATTACTGCTTCTCGCGCTCCAATCTGACGATTAAACATATGGCGGATCAAGGCATGTTCGGTGAAATTACTTATCTGGAAGGCGGATACATCCATGATTTGCGTCACTTGACTCATCATCCGGATGGATCTCTGACTTGGCGGGGGCAATTACATCAGCAGTATAACGGGATCAATTATCCGACGCATTCTATAGGTCCAGTCGCCCAATGGATTAATCTCAATAAGCCTGATGGAGATCGATTAAAAAGCATCTCGACTTTTGTTTCTAAATCAAGATCCTTACAATATTATTTTGGAGAGCATTATGGAAAAGATCATCCGGCAGCGCGTGAAGGTTTCTGGCGGCAAGGCGACAGTGCGGTTGCGGTCATCCAAACGGAAAAGGGTGTACTGATTGAGCTGCGTGTAGATTGGAGCTCTGTACGACCTCATAATAAAACTCATTATTTGCTGCAAGGAACTGAAGGGGCGTATATTACGGGCCGCCATCAGCAAGAAGAAGATTTGATCTGGTTCAGGAATCTTTCGCCCAAAAATATAGAGGATGGAGAGGAATTGTGGGAGCCGCTAAGCAGCTATCAGCCACTTTATGATCATCCAACATGGAAAAAATGGGGCGAATACGCTGCTGGGACGAAACATGGCGGAGGTGATTTTATGGTGCTTGAGGAATTCATTTCCGCGATTCAGGAGGATCGAACCCCTTCAGTGGACGTATATGATGCCGTTACTTGGAGCTCTGTGTTTACATTATCTATGGAATCTGTAGAGATGGGTGGGAAAGTTATAGCTTTTCCTGATTTTAGATCGAAGGTGAGAATTTGACGGTGGAACAGGCGCTTTCCAAACTTGTAATGAAAAAAGATATACTGTCCGACTTGCCTGCTTTTCATTGCCCCGCTGGGTATCGACTTACGTCCTTCCAGCCGGAGGATGAGCGGAATTGGGAGGATCTTATCCGTCATTCTTTTACGAGAGAAGTTAAATTTGCGGATAAAATCAGTGATCATGTGCCGTTTTATTCTGATCGCTTGTTGTTCATTTGCCGCGGGGATCAGCCTGTAGCGACAGCTACGGCCTGGGAATTAAGCAGTGGAGACCATAAGAGCTGGTACTTGCATATGGTTGGAGTGCTTCCGGAATATTCTGGCAAAGGTCTCGGTTATGCTGTAAGTCTTGCTGTTTTGCACAAAATAAGAGAATCAGGTGGAGCGGCAGCCTCTTTAGAAACCGATGATTTCAGACTGCCCGCCATCCGTATTTATTTGAAATTAGGATTTCAGCCGGTGTACTTAGACGATAGTCATCCTGGAAGGTGGGAGCGAATCCTGCAAAGGCTTTGATTTTGATAATGATTAATGCGAGGGATTAGGGGGGCTATACGCCTCCTTATTTCATTCTGGCACCTACGGAAGAAACTTGATTCAAGAATTAACTTGTCGGTAGGTTTAATTGCTGCTATAGTCATACTGACTTATTAAACGCGTTTAATAAGTCAGTATGACTATAGGTGAGAGGGTGGGAGAGCCATGGCCAGTGAGAAACGACTTCCTTCACAGCAAATGAAATCTGAAATTATCCGAAATATTCGAACAGCATTATTAGAACTAGGAAAAGCAACGAAGGCAGAGTTAAGCCATAAATTGCAATACAGTTTCCCAACGATAAGTAAATTTCTAATGCAGATGGAAGAGGCAGGGGAAATAACGGTCAGCGGTCTGGATGAGTCAAGTGGGGGAAGAAGGGCAATAAGATACACCTATAATCCGAATTATCGGTTAGGGATGGCTATTTTTTTGGAAAAAAATGAAACCAATTATACCATCTATAATTGCATTGGGGAGGTAATCAAAGAAGGGAGTTTGCCCAGTATTCTTGAGGAAGATGTTAGTAAACTGGTCATGCTTATTGAAAATGAAAAAAAGGCCAATCCTAAAATCCATTCTGTGGCTATTGGAGTTCCAGGTGCGGTGAATCATGGGCAGATTTTTCTGATTCCGGGTTATGAGAAATATCAGAATTTAGATTTGAAAAGACACATAGAAGATCAACTATCTATTCCGACAATCGTGGAAAATGATATGAATGCTGCTGTAATCGGCTATATGACGCAACGAAATTTGAAAGAGAATATATCTCTAATGTATCTGTATTTAGGGAAAAATGGTCCGGGGGCTGGGATCGCGGTCAATGGTGAAATCGTGCGAGGAAAGACGTTTTTTTCAGGAGAAGTTCAATTTTTGCCACAGTATGATCATAAAAATTTCATAGAGGCATTAACTGGAGATCCTGGTGGATCAAATATGCAATCGAATCATAGTGTGGATGCGATTAGTCGATTAGTGGCTACTATGACTTCTATTTTGAATCCGCATTATATTATTTTTTGTGAGGATGAATTAGCTCCAGCTATGCTTAATCAAATCTACGAACGAAGTGCAACATACGTTCCGAAGGAGCATCTTCCAGCGTTAGCGGTAAGTAACTTGAAACGTGATTATCTGAATGGATTACAAAGTCTTGGATTAGGCTTATTAGTTTCACAACAAATAGATGAGAACAATTAAGGAGATAACTATGGCAACTTTTTTTCTTATTATTATTTATTTAGCATTTATTAGCTTGGGATTGCCGGATTCATTGCTTGGCTCCGCTTGGCCAGTGATGAGAATGGACTTAAATGCTTCATTAGGTACTGCTGGAATTCTTTCGATGGTTATTGCAGTAGGGACAATTGTTTCCAGTTTAATGAGTGGTGTTATCCTTAAACGTTTTGGTACAGGGAAAGTGACTCTTATTAGCTGTATCATGACTGCTGTAGCGTTGCTTGGTTTTGCATGGTCACCTTCGTTAGTCTGGTTAATTATTGCTGCAATTCCACTTGGTTTAGGTGCGGGATCTGTAGATGCCGGATTAAATAGTTATGTGGCTACGCACTATAAAGCCCATCATATGAGTTGGTTACACTGCTTCTGGGGAGTGGGCGCCACGCTGGGTCCTATTATTATGGGCTCTTTTATCTCTGGAGAAGGTCTATGGCGGCAAGGTTATCTTACGGTTGCTTACATACAATTGAGCTTAGTTATTATTCTATTCGTTACACTGCCTTTATGGGATAGAGTGGCTGGGAGTAATAACCACCCGAATGCTGAAAGTGATCCTGATTTTAGTCATCCGGAGCTAGAGCATGCCGCAGAAAACACAAAACCATGGAAATTAAGAGGGGTAAAGCTAGCAATGTTAACCTTTTTATTTTATTCTGCCATCGAAACGAGTATGGGGTTATGGGGGAGCAGCTTTCTTGTAAACATTAAAGACATTCCTGCATCAACTGCAGCGACATGGGTATCGTTTTTTTATCTAGGGATTACCTTTGGTAGAATGGTGACGGGTTTCATTACTTTTAAAATGAGTAATAAACAGCTAATTCGATATGGTCAGCTCATTGCTTTAATCGGTACGGTGCTGTTAGTATTGCCGCTTCCAACTATAGTTTCACTTGTAGGATTTATGATTATAGGTTTAGGGTTAGCCCCCATTTTTCCGTGTATGCTACATGAAACCCCTGTACGATTCGGGAAGAAACATGCTCAGTCGATTATGGGCTTTCAGATGGCAACAGCTTATACCGGCACCACGCTGATGCCGCCTTTTATCGGCTTATTAGCTTCGAAATTCACGCTGGGTATTTTTCCTGCGATGATCGTTTTTTTCGCCATCGTTATGCTCTTGTGTACAGAAAAGCTTAATCAATACTCAGCAAAAGTAAATGTCGGTTAAATTTGAATTGAATATATTACGGACTAACCCTTCATATATATAGCTATAGGATGGGGGAGCTGTAAATGTGGTTGTTAATTATTATAGGTGTTGGATGTCTCTCCGGTTTTATATTGTTTAGAAAGAATATATTGGCCGCTGATCACGAACATTTTCAAGGACCGGAGAAATTGTCCATCATCATCCCCGCAAGAAATGAAGAATATAATTTGCGTTTTCTGCTCGACTCTCTCCAGCTCCAAACCGTTACTCCCTATGAAATTATTGTTGTGGATGACTTCTCGGAGGATCGGACCAAGGAAATTGCCGAAAGCTATGGAGTTAAGGTTATTGCGAACAGTAGTCTCCCTGAGGGATGGACGGGCAAGAGCTGGGCAGTATGGAATGGGTATTTACAAGCCTCGGGCGATATTTTTGCTTTTCTGGATGCAGATATCCGGTTAAAGCCTAACGCTCTGGCCTCATTATTAAAAGCAAGGGAGCTATCGAAAGGTGTCATTTCGGTAGTTCCTTTTCATCATACAGAAAAGCTATTTGAGAAACTTGCCTTAATCATGAATATGCTGGGGATCCTCACATTCACCTCTGTTTTTGAAAAGAATAACGCCAAAAAAGGATTATACGGTTCGTGTATTCTAGCTTTAAGGCAGGATTACGAAAAAGTTAATGGCCATCAAAGCATTAGATCTGAAGTGCTGGATGATTTGTCTTTAGGAGAGAAGTTTATCGCGGCAGGTGTTCCCATTAGAAATTTTATCGGGTATGGCTTAGTATCTTTTCGTATGTATCCGAAGGGGATAAAAAGTGAAATTGAAGGCTTCAGTAAAGGGGCTGTCTTAAGCACCTCAACGTTAAGCCCGCGGACGATTATTCCAATTGCACTTTGGGTGGTCGGGCTCATCATCTCAGAAACCGTGTTTATTTTTGCGAATACTTCCTGGGGATTGCCGTTACTCATTGGTTATCTCCTTTATATGTTCCAGCTCTTTTATTTTATTAAATATGTAGGGGGTTTTGGCATCGTCATTCCAGTATTTCACGTGGTTGCTACTCTTTTCTTTATCCTGATTATGCTTTATTCGATATATCAGGTCGTTTTTCTGAGGCATGTAAGCTGGAAAGGAAGGCATATCCAGGTGGGAGGCCATAGGGACTAATGATCATATTGTGGGTCGCGGGTTTATTCTTGTCGGGATCTCTTATGTTTTCCTATTGGCTTGGGCTGGCGCGTAAAAAGAATTTAAAGGTCATAGGCGACGGTAATCCGGGGGCTTTGAATCTATGGAAGTCATCTGGCTATAAATTCGGAATTTTTGGGGTATTGTTGGATTTTTTAAAAGGGTATCTGCCTCTTTTATGGGTAATGGAAAGTCATTATAGTCAGGGTTATTTCATTATTCCGCTGGCCTTAGCTCCTATTGCCGGTCATGCCTTCTCTCCATTTCTTAAAGGAAAAGGAGGGAAGGCGATCGCCGTAACCTTTGGGGTATGGAGTGCGTTGACAGGATTCAAAGCCTCTTTAGCGTTAGCAGTCATCCTGGCAGTGTTGAAAGTGCTCGGCAGCGGGTACAAAAGCAGAGGAAATTCACCTGTCTCGGATGGTGTGCAAGTGGTTATCGGAATGCTGCTCCTTTTTGTCTATTTGTGCATCAGTAAGTGGTCTGCTCCTATCCTGTGGGTATGGCTTGGGAGCTTTGTGATCCTTGTGTATACACACAGGTTAGAATGGATTACATGGGTGAAGGAATATTTAAAAAGGGAGCGGAGGCATTGAAGTTACTTTTATCTCGTTTAGGTTAAAAAACAGGTTTCCAGCGATTAATTTCGGGGAAGCCTGTTTTTTTCGGTTATATAAGATGCGTTATCTTTAAACAGAAGATTTTATAATGGCTAAAGTTGGTGCATTTTAGTATCTTTAATTATAAATGCTTTCAATTTAGAAAGTTACAGAGATAGGGTTATGAACTAAAGGGGGGCTTGTGATGAAGATCGGCGGCAGACTAAGAAATGGAGGCACATGGTTCACCCATCTGATTTTTTCATTCACATTATTAGCCGTTGTTTTAATCGGACTTGTGGGCAGTTATCTGTATGTTCAGGCTAATCGCTTAATGGTGGATGAGATTGCCAGAGACAGTAAGCAACGACTGATGACTTCAAGTGATTTTGTGGAGAATACGCTGCTGCAAAAATACGAAAATAGTATCCGCAACCGGGCAGTGTCTACCTTGTCGTTAGAGAATCAATCTATGCTGAATTATTTACTGGACAGTGAATGGGAAGGTAATACGAGCAGAATATTAGCTTTTCGCAAGGATCTCGAAATTTTCAAGCTTACTAATGAAGGCGTTTACAAAATATCCACATACTTCGAGAAAGGAAATTATATCATCGATAACAGCCAGTTTTATTCGAAGCTGGACAATTCTCCAGATGCTTCCTTCTTGAAAACTTCAGTGGCACCAGCCTTAAACCGCTGGACTTATAGAACGTTATCGGATGAAGAAGAGGTATTGACTTACGCAATCGCCCTTCCCTATGGTGCTTTATCAAAAACATCAACCGGCACTATGTATATTGACGTTAGCTTAGAATACATCAATAAAATGATTTCCAGCACGATGAGCTCGCCGATGGAAAAGCTGTATGCTTTTGATGAAAAGGGCAGCCCTATTATCCATACGGGCTCGAACGTCGAAGAGGGGCTTAAGACTGCTAAGCAATGGATGGAGTCAGCGGGGAATAATAAGGAAATTCATTATAATAAACGAGACAAATATGTGTTGTCTTTTAAAAATGACCAAACCTCGAATAATCAATGGAAATACGTATTAATACGGCCTATGAATTCATTTGTATCCTCATCAAAGCAGCTGAAGAGTCAAATATTTGTCAGCTGTATCCTGGTATTGTTAATTGGGCTTCTATTCGCTTATTTGATATCCAAACGTGTATATGTTCCGATGAAGAAGCTTGTAAACAATGTTCGCAGCTTTTATCATCCAGGCACCGTAAACTATTCGCAAAATGAGTTCGCTATTATTGGTAGTACAATCTCAAAGCTAGGTCAAAAAATTGAAACCTTAGAATCCAAAGCTAAAGTGAATGAACTAAAAAATCTGGTATTAGGTGCAGGCGTTGGCTCGGATTACTACGATTATTTACCTTTGCAATGCCATTACATGACTAGCTATATTCGTATAACCAAGGGAGATTGCGAGGAATTCAGGGCTTTTTATGAACAGCATGCTGCCTATAGCTTTTATAAATTCGTCAGCTTAAATACCCAGGAAGCGGCGCTTATCTATTTCAGTGAGTTGAATAAGGATCACGATGAGCTGGAGCTTTTATTATTGAAGGAGCTGGAGCTTATAAAAAATGGGTTACCCGAGCAACTACACTTTGGAGCGGCGCTTGGATCGAAGGTTCAGGCACCTGAAGAAATCCCCTTTTCGTATCAAAATGCCTTACATGCCTATCGATATCGGTTTATCTATGGTTCGGAAGCTATTGTGCTGTATTCACATATCCCGCTTAACGATGTTACGCCACACTTATTCTCTTTTGATCTTTATAAAAATGCATTAAAGGCAGGCAATGACGTTACGATGAACAGGTTTATGGATGATTTCCAGAGGGTCATGGAGAAAGGTGATGTCCAATTGGAGACGGTTGAGTTAGGCCTGCTTCAGTTGGTTACGGTCCTGTATCAGACCATTATTGAGCTTGATCTGCAACAAATCGTTTCGCCTTCCAGTCTGTTCGATGAGTTCAAAAAGGAGACGTTGGCCGAAACACTTGATTCCATTCGTGATTTATCAGCACAAATTACAGCTTATATTCAAGAGTCAGGTAATCACGCACATACAGAGATCATTCATAAATTAAAAATCTTTATCGATGATAATATTCAAGAGGATTTATCGCTAAATAAATTATCTGAGGTTGCTTCGTTGGCGCCATCGTATATTTCTACCTTGTTCGGAACCGTTATGAATGAATCATTCACTGAATATGTAACCCGAGTGCGGTTGGAGAAGGCGGCTGATTTATTAAGAGAAAAAAAGCAGCTGTCCGTGGCTGAGATTTCTGCTCAGGTGGGTTATCGTAACCCGCAATATTTTCACAACAAATTCAAAACACGTTACGGAGTTACACCGGTCCAGTATAGGAATGCAGGCAATGCAAACCATTCGAGCCATTCAAGTGCATAATTCTCCAATCCATGTGGAAAAGGCAATCGTCTCGCGATTGTCTTTTCTTTTGTTTGAAAAATTATAGCCCCAATACGAAGATAATTTACTGATTTTAATGAATTTACAATAGAAAAAGCGCTTACAATGCCCTAACGTAAGGGGTGTTCAGACACAGTCTTAACGCAAAATCGTATTCGGAAGGAGAAAACAACTATGAACCCGGCAAGCACTGCTGGCATTCAAAAACAGGGAGAGAATCTTAAGCCGAAAGTCTCGAGGTGGACACATACTTGGCGCCAATACAAAAAAAACAAATATTTATTCTTATTACTAGCTCCCGTGATCATCTGGTATACCGTATTTGCTTATGGCCCGATGTATGGCATTCAACTGGCTTTTAAAGATTATTTTATTCGTGATGGAATTTGGGGAAGTCCTTGGGTCGGCTTTAAGCATTTCGAATATTTGTTCACAGCTTCACCCGACTTTTGGAAAATTATTAAGAACACGCTTATTATCAGTTTTTACCATATCATCTTTGGTTTTCCTGCACCGATTATATTGGCGCTGTTATTTAACGAACTTAGGTTTTCCTTCTTCAAGAAGGTTGCACAGACGATATCCTATTTACCCCATTTTTTATCCTGGATCGTTATTGGGGGGATATTGATCACTCTGTTATCTCCGAATTCGGGTGTGGTCAATTATATTATTCAGTGGCTCGGCTTTGATCCCATTTACTTTTTAGGCAGCGAGAAATATTTCCGCTTTACGCTCGTTATGTCAGGAATATGGAAGGAAATCGGCTGGGGAACGATTATATACTTAGCTGCATTAGCAAGCATCGATTCCCAAATGTACGAAGCTGCAGTTCTGGACGGTGCTAATCGCTGGAAACAAACGTTATTTATCACCATTCCTTCGATCCTGCCGGTGATTGCTATTTTGCTTATTCTTCGGGTAGGGAGTGTGCTGGATGCTGGCTTCGATCAAGTCTTAACACTTTATTCACCAGCTGTTTATGGGGTGGCGGATACGTTAGATACTTATGTGTACCGGATAGGTCTGCAAAACTTTCAGTTCAGTCTCACGACAGCTGTAGGATTATTTAAAAATGTGGTGGGGCTTATCCTGGTGTTATTTGCTAACTTCATAACGAAAAAAATGGGGCAGGAAGGTCTTTATTAATGAAGGTATGTAAGGAAGGAGTAACTACAATTGAAGCTATCCACTGGTGAAAAAGTATTCCAAGTCTTTCTAATCCTATTTGTAATCGTTCTTTGTATTACGATGATTTATCCCTTCTTGCATGTGCTCTCTATATCATTTAGCACACCTGCGGAAGCCCTTCGGCCGGGAATTCATTTCTATCCTAAAGAAGTTTCCTTCTTTGCTTGGAAGCGTGTACTGACAACAGATACAGTCTGGCAAACGATGGGGAATACGGTTTTTCGCACAGTTGTAGGAACGGCTCTCACACTGGTGTTTCTGTCACTGGGAGCATATCCGCTGTCTCGCAAATATTTGCCGCACCGGGGATTTTATACAATGTTCATTGTCGTAACAATGTTTTTTGGCGGTGGGCTTATCCCTACCTATCTGCTAATCAAAAGTCTGGGACTTATAAATTCGTTATGGGTTTATATTGTCCCCGGCCTGCTCAGCACGTTTAATCTTCTGCTCCTGCGAAATTTCTTTATGGGTATACCGGAGGAACTGGAGGATTCAGCTAAAATAGATGGGGCTAATGATATGCGGATCTTATTTACGATTGTTATTCCGCTGTCGAAGCCTGTTCTAGCAACATTAGCCCTATGGACTGCAGTAGGGCACTGGAACGCTTGGTTTGATGCAATGTTATATATGCAGGATCAATCAAAGATTGTACTGCAGCTCTTCTTAAGACGGCTTGTTATTTCAGCCGAAGGAGATCCGATGTTACCACTTCCTACCAATGAGCAGGCTCCTGAAATGGTCAAAGCGGCGATTATTATGTTTACAGCGCTGCCTATATTAATGATCTATCCATTCCTGCAACGTTTCTTCGTCAAAGGAATCATGGTTGGATCACTTAAGGGTTAGAAGGCTCAGAACGGTTTAAACAGTCCGCTATATCCGCGAGCTGTCTAAATATATAGATGAACTAGAAAAGGGAGGAAATAAAAGAATATGAGGCATACATCCAAGAAATGGTTGGAAATTGCTGCGATAGCCCTATCGGCTTCACTTGTCATGAGTGGTTGCGGCGGGAATGCGGCGAATAATAACACTAACGAAACGAAGCCGACGAACCAAGGTCAAGGGGGAACATCAGCAGCTGAAGCTCCGATTGAAATTATTTGGGCGAACAACTTTAATACGCCAGAAGAAGACGGTAACTATGTGCAAACCGAGCTTGAGAAGAAATTTAATGTAACAATCAAAAATATTAAATTGGAACGTGGAACTTGGAAAGAACAATTTTCGGTGCTTCTAGCTTCTGGAGATATTCCTGATATCTTTCCGGTCGATGCAAACGAAACGGATATGGTGCAATGGGCAGATCAAGGGATTATTGCGACGATTGATAAGGCTGAAATTGAATCCCTGATGCCGAAATATGCAGCAGCATTGGATTCGGTTGATTCCGGGGCATGGGGCGTAGGCTTATACAACGAAAAGAACTGGGGGATCCCGAAAATTTGGCCAGGTGGTCTTGATGGATTTATTCCGGGCTATAATGAAGCCTGGCTAAAAAATATTGGCTACTCAGAACCACCCAAGACACTGGAAGAGCTTGAGGATGTACTCACCAAATTTGTTAATGAAGATCCGGACAAAAATGGGAAAAAGGATACTTACGGTTTAATCGGCCGCGGCAAGCTTCCAGAGCAATTGTTCACAAGTGTCTTCTCAGCATTTGCTGTTTCCCCTTATCAGTTCAAAAAGGATGCTTCCGGGAACGTTATTTATGGAGGCATTACAGAAGAGACGCGATCAGCTTTGGCGTTATTGAGCAAATGGTACAAAGCAGGTCTGATTGATCCTGAATTCATAACTAGTGATAATAACGAAATCAATATTAAATTTGCTGACCAAAAAGTGGGTATGGTGGATAACGGGAAGTGGGGCAATTTTTATAAAGAATCTGGGTTTGTCGCAAAACCTGGTCTAGAGAAAGGTCAAATATTCGTGCCTGGCAAGCCGTTTACAGCTCCAGATGGCGTTGCTTATTCTTTCGCGTATGGTGCAAGACAGGCGCCAGTATTGTTTGGTGTTCAACTCGAAAAGGATGAGAAGAAACGTCATAAGATTATGGAAATTCTCGAATATGTGTCTACGGATTCCGAAGGTTTTCTGCTGACAGGTTTCGGTCAATTGGGGGTGAGCTATGATATGGAAGGGGACCTTGCCATTCCAAAAGCGGATGAAGAGGTTAGTGCTCCGAAGATGGGAGCGGGCAATTTCTATAATCCACTTAGCTCCACAGACACTTCAATGGAAAAACATACGGTAAAACAAGAATTGCTGGATTTGAGAGACAAGATCACTCCAGGTGTCACACCATTGCTTGATGTACTAGGCCCAGCGGTATTGACCAGCAAACCTAAGTATTGGGGCAATCTGAAGACGTTGCAAGATACGTTTGTTATCAAGGCGATTACAGGAGAAGCGAACACGGGGAAAGATTTTGATAATTTCAAGGATAGCTGGCTAAAAGCTGGAGGTCAGGAAGTAACGGATGAGGTAAATAAAGTGCTGGCAGATCGTAAATAGCAGCGGGTCCGCTGATTAGTACTGGATGATAGGCTGGAGCAAAAGCTTGCTCCAGCCTATTTATTAAACCCTTAAGTGAGTTGATTCTAAGATAACGGAGGTAGAAATGAGCGAATTAATTATTTATGAGCAGCCGAATGAAGCCCTGGGGAAAGACGATTTTACAGTGAGTGTACGAGAGCCTGGTGGGGTATGGCAATCTCTTTTTGTTTTTGAAGCAAAGGTGGATATGCATCAGGTTCGGTCGACATCGATGGTTTATTTTGATATGGAAGGCACGGTGGAGATCTCTGTTCATTGTAAAAAACAACAGATTGAACAAGCGGTTATTCGCCCTTTGGCCTCCCAAATCTCCTTTCAAATCGAAGAGAATACCCTTTTGTTCACATTGGAGCAGCCGTGTAAGCTTTCCATTGAAATCAATGGAGAACGTTTTAGTAACTTGCATCTTTTTGCCAACCCCTTGGAGACAGCCCCACCTAAACTTGACGCTGATAATGTAGTGCTTGTCCAACCAGGAATACATCAATTTGCGGCTATCGCAGAACAAGTTCAGCGTTTGTCAGAAAGGGCTAATGGGGAGCGTCAGACGATATATTTTATGCCCGGGCTTCATCAATTCGAGAATCCAATGCTGCATATCCCTTCTGGGACCACCGTTTATATTGCTGGAGGCGCGATCCTTTGCGGATCCATAATGATTGACCATGCTGAGAATGTTGTTGTTCGCGGCAGAGGTGTTCTGTATTTGGCGGATATGGAGAAAACCACTTATTTAAGAGGCGTTCAAATCCAGCATTCTGAACAGATTGAGATCGAAGGGATCATCACGCTTGATCCTCCGCATTACAGTATATATATCGGAGCGTCTAAGCATATTCGCATTCATAACTTCAAAGCTTTTAGTACACGCGGCTGGTGTGATGGAATTGATATGATGGCTAGCTCAAATGTGGATATTAAAGATGTGTTCTTGAGAACTTCTGATGATTGCATTGCCATTTACGGCAGCCGTGGAGAGTATTATGGAGACTCACGCCATATCACGATTAAAGATTCCATACTCTGGGCGGACGTTGCTCATGCCATGCATGTCGGTATTCATGGTGATCACCAACATAATGGCGATTTTATAGAAAATATTTGGTTTGAAAATATCGATGTGCTTGAGCATCACGAGCCGCAGGAAAATTATTGGGGGGTTATGGCAATCTGTGCAGGGGACAACAATACCGTTCGTAAGGTTACTTTCAAAAATATCCGGGTGGAGATTTCGAACTAGGTCAGCTGTTTGATGTCCGCGTGGTGTGGAATAAAACCTATAATCCGGTGCCAGGACGCTGTATCGAAAATATAGAGTTTAGCGATATCACCTACAATGGGAAGAATACCAATCCTTCCGGTATATTCGGCTATGACGAGGAAAGAGGTGTGAAGGACATTTATTTTTATAATCTCCAGATTAATGGAGAGGTTATTGTCGACCTGAATAACAAACATTTTGTAGTGAATGAATTTGCCAGCGGTATTTATTTGCATTAAATCAGAGGATGTAAATGAATGGAGGAGAACAATGAATTCATTTAAACAGCTACTCTTTGGAAAATCGCTTAAACGTATTTTTAGGATCACAGTTTCCTTAAGTTTGTTGGTAACGCTAGTGCCTTTATCGGCAGAAGGAGCCGCAGCAGAATCGACAGAGCTGTCGATAATTACGGATTACCAACCTGCCATTAATGAGGTTATAGATGAAAGCGGATTCAAACATCCGGGTGTTGGCCTGACCAAGGATATTCTTGAGAATATTAGGACACAGGTACGGGCGCAAAAAGAACCCTGGATCACTTATTACAATCAGATGCTCCTGTCTCCGGCGGCTTCGAGGACGGTCACTTCTAATAATCAAAGTGGTGCGGATCCGTTGAAACCAGCGAGCGATGCTTTTAATAGCCAAGGCTTTAATTCAAGATTTATAGCGGATGGGTTGAAGGCTTATACACAAGCTCTATTGTATGTAATATCGGGTGATGAGGTTTACAGAGCTAATGCCATGCATATTATCCGGATTTGGTCACAGATGGACCCTGAGAAATACGTGTATTTTAATGATGCACATATTCATACAGGAATTCCGCTTAATCGAATGGTTACTGCGGCGGAAATCTTAAGGTACACAAGTACTCAAACTGAAGAGCTGAAATGGACGGAACAAGATGTCGCTGATTTTACGAATAATCTTATTAATCCGGTTATTGAAACATTCCAACACACAAATGATCGTTTTATGAACCAGCATCTTTATCCGCTGCTTGGAGCTATGTCAGGTTATATTTTTACAGGAAATAAAGATAGATACAATGAGGGAGTTGAATGGTTTACCGTCAATAAAACCGCTGTCGATCAGGGGCAAAATGGTGCGATAAAAGCTTTATTCAGATGGGTTGACACAAATATTGTAACAGGGGAAAAAGTTAACCCTCCCGTAGTTCAGCATGTTGAAATGGGCAGAGATCAGGCGCATGGCGCTGGGGATATAACGAATGTAGAGATTTTATCACGTTTATTATTGGCTCAGGAAACAAAGGTTCATCCGGTAGAGGGTACTGTTTCTAGTGCGCCAAATGCGGTGGGGCCGTATGAATTTTTAGATCAACGGATTTTAAAAGCTGCCAACTACTTTGCGCAGTATATGATTGGACATGATACACCATGGATTCCAGTGGCGGCACATACAGATGTAAATGGAAACCCAACGATTATCTATAAACACTTGGCTGGCGGTTACAGGGGGAGAATTGGCGGTAATGTCTATGACCTTTATTATTATTATAAATATACAGCTGGAATAAATATGGAGGTTGAAGCTCCTTATTTTAGCGAGATGTTTGCTAAGCGATTGCCTTTCTATTGGGAGTCTCCGGATGGAGGCGGGGATTATTGGCTGTACATTCCTAAAGAAGCTGAGGGCGAGGGTACGCTCAATTTGCCGAAGGTGATAACGAATCCAGATTTGAGAGAATTAGAAGACCGGTATACGAAGCTTGATGGTCACTCCACCACAAAACAAGAAGGAGACACTACTTACGTTGAAATTACCGCAACAGATGAGGGCAGTAAAATTGCTTTTGTGGGTGCAAGCAGTGGTGAACGAACCATTGCTTTTAAGATTCGGACTAATGGCATAGCAACCATGGAGGTGTTTGGCGATACCGTTACGCTGCCTGATACTAAGGGGCAATGGAGGTATATCCAGTATGCGTTCAATGAGTTCCAAGGCTTCAGCGATCTTGTCTATTTTAATGTAAAAGGAAATGGGACAACAGTCGATTTTGACCATATTAATTTAAAAGCTGGGGCACAGCTTACCCCTCCAGTATTTACATCAGGAAAAGCACCAGTATCTTTATTTACCTATGAGGGATCTACAGCTGCAATTCAATTTGATTTCTCTGCGACAGATGCAGGTGCAACGGATGTTGTTGCCTATCAAGCGGATCAATTACCTGAGGGCGCACTGTTCAATGAAACTTCAGGTGTTTTCTCTTGGTCTGGAGCACATGCGGGAACGTACTCCTTTGTAGTGAGTGCCTCAGACGGAACTTCGGTTACAACCAAGGATGTTACTGTTGTAGTAGCGAATGATCGGCATTCTGCCGTCACCGCTGTCATTTCTCCTTATCATGCTGATGTGTCTTACATTTCGGCAACGTTAGCTCACTATAAGCAAGTGCACGCTGAGGTAATAGATGTAATTACTAATGCCACTGATGAGGTCTTCTATCAGAAGTTATTAGACCTGAATCTTGCAGTGCAAAGTCTTAAAGAATTGACGCCATTAATGAAAGATGGAAGTGTTAATTTTACGAATATGTTTGTTAGCTCAACCTTTGGTAATGCAGTCCCGAACCTGCTGGACAACACAAATGATAGTTTTGTGGGGTATTATACAGCGCAGGATCGGGCGCATTACATGGATTTAGGACCGGATTTTCAAATATCAGCAGAAAGCTTTGAGCTTCAGGTAAGAGCTAGTTTTCCGGAGAGAATTGGCGGCGTTGCAATGTTCGGATCGAATGATAAAGAAAATTGGACCCGCTTAACCCCCGGTTTGACAACAGTTACTGAAGATATGCAGAGACTAGAGGTTCAAGCAGGCCTGGAGCATGAAAAATTCCGATTTTTGAAAATGGAAATGATAAAGCCTTCGAGTACTATGCTGGAAATTGGTGAATTTAGAATCTTTGGCCAGCGGTATGAGACAGTAAATCAATTAGAGTCCGTGTCCATTCACTCAGATCAAAGCTTAAAAAATCGGATTATTCCAGGGGATACGATTCAATTATCCTTTAAGTCTACAGAAATGATCCATAATGTCACGGCCAATATACAGGGTCAACCTGTTGCAGTCAGTTCTGTGGACAATATCAACTGGACAGCTAAGCTTGTGGTGAATGAAAATGTTCCATCAGGTACTGTGAAATTTAAAATCAATTATAAAACGGCAGCTGTAGAGGATGCTGTAGAGACTATTTTTACAACAGATGGTTCTACTTTATTCATTGCAGATCAGACAGGGCTTGTCGCTAATGTGCTTGAGATAGCAAATCTAATCGATTCCAGTGGAAGGAATCCGGCTGATCTTTTGGCAACAGCAAAAGTTTTATTTGATAATAATTTAGGTTCTATCACGGATTTTCGTTTAAATGGCAGTGGTTATGGTGCATATCTAACCTTTGACTTTAAAGAAGGCGGCCAGGCATTGCTGTCTAGGGTAGAAGTAATCGGAAGGCAAGATAATTATGCGGGCAGAATTAATGGAACAGTGGTGCAAGGCTCCAACGATAATGTGACGTGGACTTCGATCTCTAATGCAGCCGGGAATACGCCGGAATGGCAGACGCTGACGATTAACAGCACAGAACCCTATCGTTATATCCGCATCACCAATGGAAACAACTGGTATGGAAACATGGCTGAACTACGTTTGTATGGTGATGTTAAAATCAATTCAAAGCTTGATGCGGTATCCATTAGCTCCGACCAAAGTATCCAGAAACGAATTGTGTCTGGGAACACGGTGAAATTGTCTTTTAAAGCAAGCGATGCAATTAACCAAGTGAATGTCAATATTCAGGGTCAAGTCGCAACCATTGCTACTGTCGATAAGATCAATTGGACGGCTGAAGCGGTCATGGGCAATAACGTACAACCTGGGCCTGTGAACTTTAGTATTAAATACAAGTCAAAGGAGGGAATCGAGGGGCCGGAAAAAACATCAACTACAGATGGTTCATCTCTGTACATTCCCGATGAGACCGAGTTGATTAGTAATGTGCTTGCGATTACTAATTTAAGTGATTCCAGTGGGAGAACACCAACTGATCTCAGGAATGTTGCGGGATTATTATTCGATGGAAATGCAGGCTCAATTACGGATTTTCGGGTAAATGGCAGTGGATATGGAGGATTTATAACGTTTGATTTTAAAGAAGGGAATAGGGTTCAGCTGTTCAAGGCAGAGGTGCTTTCCAGGCAAGATAATTATTTTACACGAATCAATGGGACTGTGGTTCAGGGTTCGAATGATAATACAAGCTGGACGACAATCTCCTCTCCTGCAGGAAAAACGATGGATTGGCAGACCTTAAGTATTAGTAACGCAGAAGCCTATCGTTATATCCGTATCTATAATAGTAGTAATTGGTTTGGAAACATGGCAGAATTACGCTTTTATGGTGTAGTGAAAGGGGCAGATCATACAGCTCCGGTGACAATGGATGATGCACCACAAGGTTGGACCAACAAGGATACGTTGGTAACCTTCACAGCTACAGATGCGGGCTCTGGTGTTGCGGCAACCTATTTCACTGTAAACGATGGCGAGCAGCAAACCGGGAATTCAGTTATTTTGTCCAATGAAGGAACACATAAGTTAGTTTATTGGAGCGTTGATAGAGAGGGTAATGTGGAACAGCCGCAGAAGACAGCTGTGGTGAAGATTGATCGGACCGCACCACAGGTGGTAATTAACGGAGAGATTTCCTATACCATAGAGCAGACATTAAACATCACCTGTAGTGCAGCTGATACTGTATCAGGCATCACTTATTCGCCATGTGATTCAACGCTCGCAGATGTTAAAGCGTATACGCTGGAAGCGGGAACTCATAGTGTAACTGCGAAAGCCGAGGATGCGGCGGGCAATGTCGGGTTGGCAAAACATTCGTATAGTGTATATGCGACATTTGACAGCTTGTCGGCATTAACCAAAAATTTTGCAGCTGAGACAGATGCTCCAGATTTAGAAAATGTAACCAATTCACTTAAGCAGCAGCTGGCTAACGCCAAAGAAAAAGCTCAGCAGCATGCTGGCGCAGAAGTTCACAGCTTGCTGGAAGCTTTTAATAGTGAAGTGATCCTCCAGAGTAATCAGGTATTCACTTCTGAGCAGGCAGAGGTTCTAGTCCGTTGGTCACAATGGCTCCAGAATACAACTCCGCTTGCTGGTGGAGCCCCTGGAAAGCCAGTGTTATCTGACAATAATGGGCACGACACCGGGCTTCGAGATGGCAGATATACCGTCACCATGAATCTTTGGTGGGGGAACAACGGTACCGAATTTAAGCTCTATGAAAACGATGTGCTGATCAGTAACCAGATGCTGACGGACAGCTCACCGAATGCGCAAGCCATGAGTACGGATATTGTGGGCAAATCAAATGGAACCTACACGTACACGTGCGAGCTGGTCAACAGCTTCGGTTCGACAACCTGCGATCCGCTTATCCTTACTGTTACCGATGCAACACCGGGTAAGCCTATAGTATCCCACGACAACTGGAGCGGGGATGGAACTTATGACGTTATGATGAATATGTGGTGGGGAACCAATGGTACTGAGTACCGTTTGTATGAGAATGGAGAAGTGATCGACACCCAGACACTAAACACGGCTACCCCTGCGGCTCAGATGACAGTTACGAAACTTAAAGATAAAGCACCAGGTGTATATGAATATTACGCAGTATTAGTCAATGCATCAGGCGAGACATCTAGTGAGAAAATCACAGTAACTGTCAAGCCAAGAAACTGATCATAGAGCTGATGAAATAGGAAGGCCCTTTCTTCGGGATGACCGAGGGAGGGGCTTTTTTAGAGGGATTGAGACGTTGAATAACGAACGGAGAATTAGGGAATTCTGTAAATTGACATAACACCTATAGGTGTTATAATCAAAAATGAACCCAAAAGGTGTTATATTAATTGAATGCTGGAGGCTATTTATTATGCAAACTCAAGAACCCTTACAAGAAATTCGTCAAACGATTTTACTAGATGCGCCAATAGAAAAGGTTTGGAAAGCTGTTGCCACGGCAGAAGGAATGGCAGCCTGGTGGATGCCTAGTACATTCGAGCCTGTTGTTGGGCATGAATTCATCCTGCATGCTGGACAATTCGGAGATTCTCCTTGTAAAGTAACCGAAGTTGATCCTCCGAATCGTGTTGGTTTTAATTGGGGGAAGGATTGGCATCTTGCTTTTGAACTGAAAGAAATCGAAGGGAAAACTGAATTTACCTTGATTCATTCTGGATGGGACCCTGAAAAAGTTACTGAATTTGGACAACCACATCCAATCGTACGCGGCTTTATGAACAGCGGCTGGGAAAAAATCGTCCAAGAAAAACTTCCTGCTTATATCGAGGCTTAATATGCCGGTTGCTGAAGCAGGACATGATGTATTTCAGGCGATAGCAGATCCTACCCGCCGCAGTCTGCTAAAGCTGCTCGCTAATAAGGAAATGTCTATAGCATCTATTACGGATTGCTACCCGATCAGCCGAACCGCTGTTAATAAGCATTTACAGGTATTGTCCGATGCGCAGCTTGTTAGCAGTCAGAAAGTCGGACGGGAGACCCGGTATAAGCTTCAGCCAGAACCTTTGCTGGAGCTGCAAGATTGGCTTGCCTTTTTTGAAGGTTATTGGGCTAATAAATTGTTTGCGCTTAAAGAATATGTTGAGGCTGACTCAGAGGAGAAGTAATAAACCGGGAGGCGTGAGATCGCGCTCCCCGGTTTTTTGTGTTGTTTAAATTCAGTTTATAAAAGGGAGTTACCATCACAATACAAACTAAAACGTTGGAGGAATTGTAATGGTAAATGAACGCAAAAAAATAATTGAGCCCAACCCTGGAGATTGGGCCGTCGAAGCGCGTGGGCTCGTCAAAACGTTTGGTGACAATCGCGCAGTTGATGAAGTAAATCTAAACGTTAAGGCAGGCACAATTTACGGTGTTCTTGGTCCCAATGGGGCTGGAAAGACGACGGTAATTCGGATGCTGGCAACGTTACTTCGTCCGGATGCGGGGTCGGCGCGAATCTTCGGGCATGATGTGGTAAAGGAGTCGCAGATTGTTCGGCAATTGATAGGGGTTACGGGACAATATGCTTCTGTGGATGAGTCACTTAGTGCTACAGAGAATCTGATTATCTTTTCACGTCTTTTAGGGTTAGGGCGGGTAGAGGCGCGGCAAAAGGCAGCGGAGTTGTTAGAAGAGTTTGGTCTGACGGAGGCGGCGAAACGGCCACTTCGAAATTTCTCTGGCGGTATGCGCCGACGTCTGGATCTTGCAGCGAGTCTGATTGCCCAGCCTCCGCTTATCTTTTTGGATGAACCAACAACAGGCCTGGACCCACGGACACGTTCGCAAATGTGGGATACCATTCGTCGGTTGGTGAACACAGGATCAACAGTGCTGTTAACTACACAGTATCTTGAAGAAGCCGATCAGCTGGCAGATCGCATTGCAGTTATTGATCATGGCCATGTCGTTGCAGAAGGCACCGTGGATGAGCTAAAAGCTTCAGTGGGCACCACCTCGCTGCACTTAAAAGTCCAAAATCTTAAAGATATCGCTCAAGCGCGCCGGATTGTGGAACATGTGCTGCATATCCAGTCTATTGTGCCGAATGAGGCTGGGAAAATTACTGCACCGATGGCGAACGCTGATTTAGTCACTGATTTGCTTATTGCACTCCGCGAAGCGGGGATTCCACTTGCGGAGATGAGTGTGCAGAAACCGACGCTTGATGAAGTGTTTTTGACGATCACTGGCCATGGAGTTACGGATGAGGCGTCCCAAGCGTCACAAGAATCAATTAATAAGGAGGCAGCAAGAGCATGAGTATGAGAACTTCTACTATTAGTCCAGGTGCGACCCGACAATTGAAAAACCATACGAGCTTCAAACAATCTGTTCGTAACTCGTTAACGATGGCATATCGCGGGATATTGAAAATCCGTCGCACACCCGAGCAATTGTTCGACGTAACGCTGCAGCCAATTATTTTCACACTAATGTTTACTTATATTTTTGGTGGAGCCATATCAGGAGATGTAGTGAGCTATTTGCCCGTTATTATTCCTGGTATTCTAGTGCAGACTGTAATCACGACCTCCATCGTCACTGGGGTCCAACTGCGGGAAGACATGGATAAAGGGGTGTTTGACCGCTTTAAGTCATTGCCGATTGCCCGAATAGCCCCATTAGCCGGAGCTTTGTTGGCAGATACAATTCGATATACGATCGCAACTGTGCTTACTTTTGTCATGGGCTATATTATGGGTTACCGACCTGATGGCGGTCTGGAGCATGTCGCAATTGCTGCGCTTTTGGTTATCGTCTGCTCCTGGTCGATTAGCTGGATTTTCGCTTTCTTTGGTGTGATTGCCCGAACCGCTTCCAGCGTACAAGGGATATCAATGATTGTGCTGTTCCCACTCACTTTTCTATCCAACGCCTTCGTGCCTGTAGATACGATGCCTAACTGGCTGCAATGGTTTGTCAAAGTAAATCCAATCTCGCATCTTGTGTCAGCTGTCCGGCAGCTTGCTAACTCTGGAACCGTAGGCTGGGATTTCGCTATCTCACTTATCGGAGCCGCTGTGATTGTTGCGATTTTTGCACCTATTACTGTGCGTGCATATATGCGCCGGACATAATTAGAGATGAAGAAACGGCAGAAATGCCGTTTTTTTGTGTTTTTTATTATGTTGAAAAAGCCGTGATCAAAGGATATCCCAAGATTACGGCTTAAATTTGTTGAGGAGGGACTTGCAAAGAGGCTTTTTAGAATTACTTATCTTTTTTAAAGAAGGTATGAATTAAATTGGAGACCGATCTATCATACAATATTTTAGCAGTTTCCTCATTTTGAATATGTCCACCCAAATGCAGATGAATGACGCCATGCAATGACGCCCATACCAGGTTAACAACAAGGAGAGGGTCTTTCTCATTAATAAACCCTTGTTCGATCGCTTCTGTAATAAGGGCTATCACTTGTTGTAGTGCCGTAAAGATAGCATGTAAGCTTTCCTCCTCCGGTTTGAATTCACTAAAGGCCCCTCCGAACATAACCATATAATAGCTGGTATGATTCCGTGAGAAATCCCAATAAGCTTGTCCAAGCTCGCGAAGATATAAATTTAGATTATCTTGTTTTGGAACCGCTTGAAAGGCAGCAGCTAATAATTTACACCCTTGCAAAAAAAGCTCCTTCGCTAAACCTTCCTTGTTTCCAAACAAGTTATAAATGATCTTTGTGGGACATTCCATTTTTTCAGCAACCTTGCGAATAGTTACACCTTCGGGTCCGGATTCATGCATGATGGCCGCAGCGGCTTCGATAATGTTCAGTCTTAATGTTTCCGCATGCTGTTGTTTTGCTTTTGGGTAGGTTGTAACAGATTGAGCATCTATAGAAGATATTTCGGACGATTTTTGCATGTAGTTTCACTTCCTTAGAACTTTACTTTAGCTTTTTAGATAGCCGTTATTTCTAAACCTTATTTTACTGATGTAGAAGAGAAATAGCCAATAATTAAATGTGTAGAACTTTATTTGACAACGCAACCTCACTTGGATACAATGATTCATATTGAAACAGTGTTTCTAGATGGTCATTAAAGGGAGAGATGATAGCAATGATTACAATTCAAAATAAATGGGCGTTGATTACCGGAGCTTCTTCGGGTATAGGTGAAGCGTTTGCTCGAGAACTTGCAGCCAAAGGAAGTCACTTAATTTTAGTCGCCCGTTCTGAAGATAAATTGATTGCTTTAGCGGGAAAATTACAACGAGAATTTCAAATTCAAGCGGAGGTTCTAGTTGCTGATTTATCTCAAGAAGGTTCCCCTGACAGGCTCTATCAACAATGTGTAGAACGTGGCTTGAACGTTGATATTCTTATTAATAATGCAGGTTTTGCTACGCATGGGCTTTTTGAACAACTATCTGGTTCGAGACAACATGAAGAAGTGATGCTAAATGTATTGGCGGTTGTAGATCTGACCCATTTGTTTTTGCCAGAGATGTTAAAAAGAAAAAGCGGAGTGATTATAAACGTTGCATCAACAGCAGCATTTCAACCTCTTCCTAATATGGCTGTATATGGAGCGACAAAAGCTTTTGTATTATCATTTACACAAGCGCTATGGGAGGAAAATCGGAAACGGGGCGTACAATTTCTTGCGTTATGTCCGGGGTCTACGGAAACAGAATTTTTTAATGTCGTGGGAGCCGATGAAGCTTCGGTAGGGAAACGAGACACGCCAGAAAATGTCGTTCAAGTGGCTCTTCGGTCGCTTCAGGCAAAAAAAGTGTTTGCTGTCCCAGGATTTACAAACTATATTTCAGCTCAAATGTCACGTTTTTTCACACGTAAACAAATGCTTTATTTTGTTGGACGGATGCTCCGTACGCGACATTAATGGGTCAACGTATTCAAGCTGGTGTATTCCTTAGCAATGATTAACTATTTTAATTATAAAAAAACAACAAAACAGCGGTTCTCCCCAATATGGGAGAACCGCTGTTTTGTGTTTTGACTTGCTGACTTTGACTCCGTTCGCTTGAATTTACATCAACATCACTAACATCACCAACACCAACACCAACACCAACAACAACATCAACGTCAACGTCACCATCAACATCACCATCAACGTCAACGTCAACATCAACGTCACCATCAACATCAACATCACCAACATCATCAACATCTACAACAACAACATCAACAAAATTACCAATCGACTTCTAAATCACATCGCCGACTCATAATTGTCCACTGTGGTACGGACCCCAATGGTGTTATTAGTATGTTTTTCGCAGTTCCAGCGTAGTTTCGGACTCCAGTGCAGTTATTCCCTAGAAAGGGTTCTAAATATGATGTTTTGTGCGCCAATAGGTGCATTGAGGTCCGATAGGATCAGAAAAGTGGGGAATTTCTGCGAATAAGGTCAACTGAGTCCGATAGTACCTCGTCCGCCAAAGTAAGGGGAGGTAAACACCCCCGTCCTCGCAAACAACCTACTAGTAAACACCATCGACGTTGCAAACACACTACTGGCATGAACCTTCGTACACGTAACTCCGTATTGGAAGCTACGTCATGCGCAGAAAGCAATTGGATTTAATCAAAGAAGGTTCGGTCCTAAAATTATTTTGGCCTATTTTTCCATCAACTACTTCATCTGTCGTAGTAATTATGTTATACTGCAACTACTACGACAGATGAAGTAATCATGGGGGGATATTCTTGATCAGCAGTGATGTTATACGCGGCTACAATGATACGATGATCCTCTACATGCTGCTGGACGGGGAATCTTACGGGTACGAGATTTCCAAAAATATCAGGCAGTTAACGCAGGAGAAATATGTCATGAAGGAGACAACGTTATATTCTGCCTTCACCCGACTGGAGAAAAACGGATATATAGAATCCTTTTATCTGGATGAGAGTCTTGGCAAGCGGCGTACGTATTACCGGATTACCTCGTTGGGTCTCGCCTATTACCGAGAAAAATGTGAGGAATGGAAGGTTACGCAGCAAGTTGTAAACCAATTTATCAAGGAGTGGTGATAGAGCATGGAGACGATCATAGTATATCTGGATAATATGTTTGCGGGTCTGCCAAAGACTCAGGAACTGGAACATCTGAAGCAAGAGCTGCTATCCGGGATGGAGGAGAAGTACCTAGAGCTGAAGCTTGCTGGCAAGTCGGAGAATGAGGCGATTGGTATCGTCATATCGGAATTCGGCAATATTGAAGAGCTGACAGCGGAGCTTGGCATCGATCCAGTTGCGCCGGAACAGGCTATTCCGGTGCTGACGGAAGAAGAGGTTTACGCTTATGCGGCGGCCAGACGAAGCGCTGGATTATGGACGGGTATCGGCGTTTTTCTCTGCGCATGCGGAGTGGCGTTTTTGATCACCCTGGATACAATATTTGAAAATAAGGCTGTTATGAGTGATAAAGGTTCTATGCTGGGGCTGGTCGGAATGTTCGTGCTGGTCGCTATCGCGGTCGGGATGTTTATACACAGCGGAATGAAGCTTGATCGCTTTAAGAGTCTGGAGCAAGGTTTTCAGCTGCCTTACGCTCTAAAGATGGCGCTCTCAACGGAGCCAAAGTCTTTATGCTCCGACTTACCGTCTTTCTCTGATTACAGGAGTCTGCCTGTGTGTGCTGTCGCCGGCTTTTATCTTCACCACTAGCTATGTCAACGATGACTATGCTCCCTATGGAGTCGCTGCTTTTCTGTTTATTGCGGCTGTAGCGGTGTTTCTGTTCATCTATTACGGGAATATCCAGGGTACTTATACGAAGTTGCTGGAGGAGCCGAATATCATTGCAGAGAAGCAGGAAGAGAACCGATTTGTTGGAGTTGTTGGGGCTGTGTTATGGCCTTTGGCGACGGCGATTTTTCTGTTCACGGGTTTTGTCTGTGGGCGCTGGGACATCAATTGGGCAGTATTCCCAATTGCGGGTATCCTGTCCGGCATGTTAAGCAATGTTAATCATGTTCTGAACCGTAAAGATATCTCCTGATGGTGTTGACTACACTTGTACATTCCTGAACTAGATAGATTATATGTAAGGTATTCTACCAGTAGATTTGGCTGGAGAATACCTTTTTTTGTTGGATTTTAACAGGTGAGCTAAATGAGCTCTTTAATATTTTGACATTTAAATTTTAAGTACGGACTTGGACATATGTTGAGAGAAAGAGAATATGAATATACAACAATAATCTTGTTAAAGAGGCGACAATACATTAACTAGTTAGGAGAAATGATCGATGGAATTCGAACTGGGCAGCATTTTGAAACTAGTAAAACGTAGGCTGCTGTTCATTATTGTATTATGTATCGCTGCAGTCGGGCTCGCTGGTAGTGTTAGCTATTACGTTTTACAGCCGAAATACGAAGCGACAGCTTCTATACTTATTCAAGGGGACAGGCAGCAGAAAGCAATTAATGACATTATGGCCGGACAAAAGCTGGTCACTACTTACGGGGAGATCATTCGAAGCAGCAGGATAGCGGAAGAGGTCGTCAGAAAGCTGCAGCTAAAAATGACAGCAGAAGAGTTACTCAAAAATGTTAAGACAAGAACCAATAGCGAGTCACTCGTAACAACGGTAATTGTGACTGATTCAAAAGCTCAACGGGCAACAGATATCGCGAATGGCTTCGGAGAGGCCTTTAATGCGAATATTCAATCGATTATGGGAGTGGAGAATGTTGTATTTCTCGACCGTGCCAAGGTTCCTTCTGATCCTGTCTCACCTAAGCCCGTCTTCAATATGGCTGTTGCCTTCGGATTGGCGCTGATTACCGGGATTGCAATCTCTATCCTCCGGGAATTGATGGAGAAACCCGTGAGAAGTGCCAAAGATATTCAGCTTGATTTGCAGCTTCCGCTTCTGGGAACCGTGGGCAAATTAAAGCCACGCAAACGGCGGAATAAAGCGAAAACCAAATCAGCAGAAGGAGCCATCAGTTATGAAGAAGAAAACGCCAAAATTATATTGCCTGGAACAACCGAAGTCATCTAGCGGAGATCAATTCCGAAGCATACGCTCCAATATTCGTTATACCCGCGTTGGTGGAGAGATCCGCTCTTTATTAGTCACAAGCTCGCTTCCGGATGAAGGAAAATCAACGGTAGCCATAAACCTGGCGATTGCCATGGCGGAAGCTGGTAAGACAGTTCTACTCATTGATGGGGATCTACGTACGCCAACGGTGCATAAGGCATTTGATCTGCCTAATTGGATCGGGCTTAGCAGTATCTTAGTGGATCATACCCGCTTAGAGGATTGCATTATTTCTATTGAGGAAGCAGAAGGTTTGTCTGTATTGACCTCTGGTCCGATTTCACCAAATCCCGCTGAATTACTAGGCTCTGAAGGAATGAAGCGATTGTTTGCAGAGCTGAGCGTGCGTTTTGATACGATTGTTATCGACTCATCCTCTGTATTAATGCCATTTTCGGATGCCCTTATTTTGGCAACGATGACTGAGAGGGTATTGCTAGTTGTGAAATCCGGAAAAGTGCTCTTAAAGCACACGAGTTCTGCCAAGCACTTGCTAGAGCAGCAGGGAGCACATTTGCTGGGAGCCGTATTGAATTATCGGAAAAAGAGCAGGCGTTCCAAGATTCGTGGTGAAGATTTTGCCGAGTGGGCCTCTTCTTCTGGAATGGTCTGACGTCTATGTCATTTGCTTCTCTTCGTTATTTGCTCGGGAATATCACTTACGCTGGTGCTCAGTTTGTGATTGTGATCCTGCTGAATAAATTCGGGTCATCGGCAATCGTGGGGCAATATTCGCTAGGGCTTGCAGTTACTGCTCCGATCTTTATGCTGTCGCATCTACATCTTCGTTCCGTATTAATCGTTGATTCATCGGGGAAATACAGTTTTGGAGACTTTCTGGGCTTACGGCTGATAACAACCGCCCTTGCGTTTACGATTACCGCAGGTTTTTGCATAATAAGTGGTTTGGATTGGAATACAGTATTGGTTATTTTCTTCATCGGTCTGTATAGAATCGTTGAATCAATCAGTGATATTTTATTAGGCATCGTTCAAAAGGAGGAGAGATTAGATCAAATCTCAATCTCCAGAATGGCAAAAGGGTTATTCTCCATTCTAATCTTCATCCTCGTATTTATCCCTACACAGAGCCTTGTTCTTGCCTTGTTAGTCATGATAATCGGATGGTTAGCGATAACGATTGGATATGATGCTCGTAAAGCGAGAATATACACTTCTCTCAGGCCACTCTTCAACAAAAGAAGCCTATGGAGTTTACTGATCGTCAGTTCACCGCTAGGCGTGGTATTGGCGTTGATGTCGTTAAATACGAATATCCCATTATATGCGATTTCCTATTTTAAAGGGGAGCATGACTTAGGTATTTATGCTTCACTCTCATATATGATTGTTGCCTGCAATGTTGTCGTCACCGCACTTGGTGAAGCCATAACACCACGTCTTGCCAGGTGGCACGCAGGCGGGAGACACAAGGAGTTTGTCACTTTACTCAGCCGAATGATAGCGATGGGTTTGGGGTTTAGTGCGGTCGCTTGTTTGATAGGGTGGTTGTTTGGCCACAAGCTGTTAACCGTATTATTCAGTTCAGACGTGGCAGGAGAGTTAGGGTTGTTTCATTGGCTGCTGGCGTCCACCATGCTGGTATTTATTTCATCCTACCTGTGGTACGCCATAACGGCTACCGGAAGGTACAAAGCTCAGATTCCATTGTTTCTGTGCACAGCATTCACTAATGGCTTGTGTTGTCTGATCTTCGTACCTCATTACGGGGTAGTAGGTGCTGCAATGGGGGCAAGTTCGTCGTTATTTGTACAGATGATTGGCAGTGTAGTTGTGCTGTATCGTGTCATCGGAAAGGCAAGAAATCGGGAACAGTCGGAAGCGGCAGCATAAGTTCTTGTTTTATAGGAAAGTAGGAAAGTAGGGACTTGTATGACATCTGTATCTGTTGTAGGGAAGCCCTACACCATGCACAATTTATTTCTGTTTGCGGTCATGGGGTACATCATATGCCTTCCGGCGCAGATTGATTTTGGGGGAGCCTTCCGTATCGCCCCGTCGGATCTCTTCTTAATGTTAGGTTTATTTGCCGCTGGATTCCATCTCAAATTGGACCGGAGGATATTCAGTTCATGGCATTGGGGCATGCTGTTCATTTTTGTTTTAGCTTCCTTTGTATCCATTTGGCGCAACGGCTTCATTACTCAATACGCCCTGCTGCAAAAAGATATTGGATTTATTCTCCTTTTGTTGACCTACATCATGCTTGTGCAAGCAGCAGATAGCTGGGAACGGTTATATAAAATGCTCCGATTTTTCCTGATCAGTGTGCTGCTCTTAAATGGTGTTGCCCTATTCGCTTTTTTCAGCGGAGTAAAGGTTCCGTTCATGGTGCAAGACGGGCGGTTGTCCGGCATGTTAATTGATCCCAATGCATACGGGGGATTGCTGGTGACGGCTTTTGCCATTCATATCATGACGAGTGGGGAGAAGATAAAGCTGCTGCGGGGATGGGTCAGCGTACTAGCGACGATAAGCTTAGCCGGGGGCATTATAATGACCTTCTCGCGCTCGTCTTGGATTGGTCTGTTCCTAGTATTACTTACACTTCTGATTACCAAACCGTCCAGACTGATCAAGATCGGTATGGGGTTTGGGGTGGCTTTTATAGCTCTGCTGCTGTATAAAGGCACCGCTTATCTAAATGTGCTGGAGTCTATGTCCAGCAGACCTTCGCAGATTCAGTCGCGTCTTGACATCATTGACAAAGCGGTGGATTGGATCGCACAAAGTCCGTTATTAGGCATTGGGCTTGGTTCCTATAATTACGAACTGCGCATTATTATCCACAACACCCCTATATGGTTTTTGACTGAATTCGGCTTATTGGGCTTGATTGTATATGGCGGATTTATGATTTGGTTCTTCATTGTGGGTATCCGTTCTTATCGTGCAGCAGATCCGATTCATAGACCAATTATTATGGCATTGCTGCTGTCCCATGCGGCGATGATTGGGTTATCGATGGGCATTGAGGCGTTATTCCAGCGGTATTGGTGGTTCATGATGGCGATGAACGGAGCTTGCATCCGGTTAACAGACAAAAACCTGAAAGGAGAGATGCCCTATCGAACCCAACACGTTGAAAGGCCAACTGGGCGCAAGCTTCGACAACGAGCAGAGCAACCTCAATAAAAGCTCAAGTAAGGACATCGGGAGTGTTCCAGCTGAGGAAGGCTTACAAGCAAAGGTTGCTTTTGTAGCCTCCATATATGGGCATTTCGAGAGTTTTCATTTACCTTACATGGCGTTATTACAGCAAAAAGGGTGTGAAGTCCATGCTTACGCTCAGCCGGGCGAAGCCAGACAGCGCTTGGAACAGCGGGGAATTGTATGTCACGACGTACCTATACAACGAAGTCCTTTACAGTTGAAGAATTGGACGGCTCTGCGGATCTTAACTAAAAGCTTCCAAGCGGAAAAATTTCAGTTCGTCCATGTACATACACCAGTGGCTTCGATTCTCGGACGGATTGCAGCCCATAGAACAGGTGTCCCCAGCCTATTGTATACAGCTCATGGTTTTCATTTTTTTAAAGGTGCTCCTCTTCTGAACTGGATGCTTTATTATCCGTTGGAGTATTTGATGGCCCGTTGGACGGATGTGCTGATCACTATCAATAGTGAAGATTATGAGCGCGCTCAAAAATTCCCTGTCCGAAAAAAAGTAACTTATGTGAGTGGAGTCGGGCTTGATCTTCAGGTATACGGTAGCGGTGAGAGGGATAATGAAGTTGCAAAAATGAAGGGGGAAAGTCGTCGCCAGCTATTTGATTTACCTAAGAGATACAATGATAATCCTTCATTCGTTGTTCTCTGCGTCGCTGAGTTAAATGCTAACAAGAACCAAAAACAGTTGATCCAAGCACTACATCATTTGGGTGATCAAGCAAGCGATATTCATCTAGCATTCGCAGGTACAGGTCCTTTCGAGCAAACTCTTGTAGAACTTGCTACTCGGTTAGGGGTTAGGGATCAGGTGCATTTTCTGGGGTTTCGAAGAGATATACCGGATTTGCTACAAGCGTGTGATGTTGCGGCACTCGTGTCCTATCGCGAGGGGTTACCCCGGGCGATTATGGAGGCGATGGCAGCAGGTAAACCCGTGATCGGCACACATATTCGGGGCATTCGCGATTTGATTGAGCATGAGTCAACGGGCATGTTGGTTCCAGTAGATGATATTGCTGCTACGGCAAAAGCACTGGTTCAACTGCGAGCGGACGCAGCTTTGACCGCAGCAATGGGGAAAGCGAATAAGGACAGGATTATTCGCTATGGATTGCCTGCGGTGCTTTGTGAAATGGACTCGATTTATATAGAAGCGCTGAATGAACCAGGGATAAAGCCATTTCCGTCTGAATTACAACCGGGTCTGACAGCAGATAGATAATTCATTCTCGCATATAAGACAACATACGAATAAACGAATAATTAGTTAATTAGGGAGAAAGAAGTGATGAAAATGCGGATCGTACGTTTAGTCATGTTGGATGCGGGAATTATAGCGGCTTCAGTGTGGCTTGTGTTTTTACTTCGGTTTGATTTTCAAATCCCTGAGCAGTACATGTGGATGCTTCCGTGGGCGATACTCATTCACATTATGGTGTACGCAGCGTTCTCATTTGGATTCAAGGTGTATAACAATATCTGGCGATACACCGGTATAGGTGAGTTATTGCAGCTGCTAAAAGTGAGTGCTTTAACACTCTGTGGAGTGGTCGCTGTCAATGTATCTACGCATGTATTCGTCCCTTCTTATCGATTGCCGATTTCGATTTATTTTGCAGCGGGATACGTATTTCTCGGCATTGCCGGCTTACGTTTAGTAAACCGTCTCATCAACGATAGATTTGAAACAGCGGGGGCAAAGGGTTCATCCGAAGGCAATCTGCTAATCGTAGGGGCAGGGAAAGCAGGCATCCTCGTTACCAAAGATATCAAGCATTCAAGATTTAAATTCATGAACCCAGTCGCCTTCATAGATGATGATATCTCAAAGCGCAAGCTGGAGCTTATGGGGTTGCCGATTGTCGGTAACCGTAACTTCATTCCCCAGGCAGTCGAGCAGCTGGATATTTCGTTCATTATCATCGCTTTGCCTACGGCTCCACAAAAGGAATTACTGGAGATCATCGAAATCTGCAAATCTACCAAAGCTCAGATCAAGTTAATGCCCAGTATGACCGATATTTTGGACGGGAAAATGGCCATTAACATGATCCGTGAAGTATCCGTAAATGATTTGCTGGGGAGAAGCCCAATAGAAATTAATACGGAAGAGATTCGTGAGAATTTGGGAAGCGAGTGTATTCTCATCACCGGTGCAGGCGGTTCAATTGGTTCGGAGTTATGCCGGCAATTGGCTGCGTACCGTCCGAAGGAAATGCTGCTTTTGGGGCATGGAGAAAATAGCATTTATCTTATTGAACAAGAATTGCGGCAGTTATATCCCGATCAGATCATTCATCCCATTATAGCGGACATTCAGGATGTATCGCGGATTGATAACGTTTTTCAAAAATTCCGCCCCTCCATTGTGTATCATGCCGCTGCTCACAAGCATGTTCCTCTTATGGAGATGAATCCAGTAGAGGCAGTTAAAAATAATGTGATCGGCACAAGGAATGTAGCGGAAGCGAGTGCTAAATATGGCGCTAAACGGTTCATCCTCATCTCATCGGATAAGGCGGTTAATCCTACCAGTGTTATGGGTGCCACGAAACGAGCCGCGGAAATGATCATTAATGATCAGAATTCCTTAAGCAAGACGGTTTTTGCTGCTGTACGTTTTGGTAATGTGCTGGGCAGTAGGGGAAGTGTCATTCCGTTATTCAAAAGACAAATCGAAAACGGCGGCCCGGTGACGGTTACACATATGGATATGGTGCGTTACTTCATGACGATACCCGAAGCGGTACAGTTGGTTATTCAAGCAAGTGTGCTGGCACAAGGGGGAGAAGTGTTTGTGCTGGATATGGGTAAGCCAGTTCGTATATACGATCTAGCGAGGGATTTAATCCGCTTGTCGGGTCTCGAGCCTGACAAAGATATTCCCATTGTGGTCACTGGCATTCGTCCTGGAGAAAAATTGTTTGAGGAGCTTTTGACTGAAGAAGAAGGGTTATTGGTCACTAACAACTACCGTATTATGATTAGCCGCCCGCAAAGTGTCTCCAGATCTGAACTGAATTTGGTGTTGGGGGTTCTGGAGAACTTGTGCAAACGGTATGAACTGATGCCAAGCAGTCATCAGATCAAAAAACTGCTAAAGCAGCTAATTCCAAGCTATTCGGGTTTTCAGGAAGAAACGCAGGTGGGCACACATGATCTTGAACGCATTAAATCCGAAGTTCATGCGGGAATCTGACCTATGAAGTCGACTAAGCATTCATGGAGGACAAGATTATGGGGCAAGCGCGACAAGCCAATTACAGGTAAACGTTCACGCATGCGGCGGGTGGGACGATACAGCCTGATTGTTATTCTTGTTGTGGTTGTAGTAGGGGGGATCTGGATTGGAGGGATATTGAATCCAGAGCATCGTTTTAACAAGGCGATTCTTAACCCCTTGACGATCCCTAGCTCTAATGTGGTTACGGACAATGAAGAGATGGTACAGTCGCTCAGCACACCAGCCCCACAAGCGCAAACGGATGAGCTTATCCTAACAACGCCTACACAAACTCCAGTTGCGGCGATATCCCCAGCAGACAAGAAAAGCTCATCCTTTAATGTAGTGCTAATTGGAACAGACACTTGGGGCGGAGAAAGCTCGCGGGCAGATACGATCATGGTTGCCCATGTGATGCCGGATCAACGGAAGGTGAATATCGTATCTGTGCCGCGGGACACGCGGGTTTATGTGCAGAATGTCGGTTATACCAAGATCAATCATGCACATATCGTTGGTGAGACAAAGGGTGGGAATCAGCAGGGTACGCTGACACTGATTCAAGCCGTTAGTGATTTTATGAATATTCCTATTCATTACTACATCAAGACGAACTTCTCCGGTGTTCGTGATTTCATCGATTCGATTGGCGGGATCGATATGCTAATTGATCAGGATGTGACCATCACTCCGGAGATCACCATCAAGAAAGGTGAGCAGCATCTGGATGGTGCCCACACGCTTTATTTAGCAAGGGAGCGCTACTCGACTCCGGAGGGTGACTTTAGCCGCCAACGGGAGCAATTCAATATCGTTCGGGCTGTAGCCAAAAAGCTATTAAGTCCGGAGCATATTCCTGATCTAGCTGGACTGCTACTGCGTGAAAAGAAAGACATTATTGATACGAGTTTTAGTGACAGTGATTTGATGAGCTTAGCTTGGCTATTCAAGGGAATGGATTCCGCGGATTTTGCTTACGAACAGATTCCTGGCCATAACAGCTCTGCTCTAGATCCGCTCGTCCGAACTAAAGTGTATTACTGGAGTGCTAATTCGGAAGAGGTAAAGTCACTCACAGAACGTCTTTTTACGGAATAAGAGAAAGGCGGGGGGATGACTACCATGTATCGCCATATGAAGCGGGGCTTCGATTTGGTGGGAGCGATCTTTATGTTAGGTGTGTTTAGTCCGGTCATGGCTGTAGTGGCGTTGCTGATTCGGATAAAGTTGGGAAGTCCTATTTTGTTCAAGCAGCAGCGGCCGGGAATGGGAGAAAGACCCTTCTACATCTACAAGTTTCGAACCATGGCTGAAATGTATGATGCGCAGGGCCAGCCGTTATCGGATGCTCGGCGTTATATCAAATTCGGCGGATTGATTCGAAAGCTGAGTCTGGATGAGCTGCCGCAACTAGTAAATGTTGTGAAGGGAGAAATGAGCCTGATTGGACCAAGACCTTTGCTCATCCGTTATAGCCCGCATTACTCTGAACGGGAGCGGCTGCGATTCACTGTAAGACCCGGAATCACGGGATTGGCGCAGGTATCTGGACGTAATACTTCGGAGTGGAAACAGCGGCTTTCCTATGACGTGACCTATGTTGAGAAGCTGAGCTTTAGATTAGATGCGTTGATCTTATGCAAAACTGTGCTGAAGGTGATCCGCCAAGATGACGTTGTGGCCAATCCGGGTGAGCATAGTCTGCCGCTCGATGAGTACAGAATGAACCAAAAGGAGGGGTCGGCATGAATTTGCGGTTTAGTCCGCTTCAGGAAGATGATATTCACCTTGCATGCCGGCTCTTACAGAGCAACTTGCCAGAGTCGGTCTACAATCAAACCATATTCGCCTGTGGCGGTTATCCCGAATATTTGAAAGCAGCATGTAAATGCGGAAGCCATTCAGCAACACTGCTGATTGGTGCCTATTCTGAAGATCTTCTTATTGGATTCGCTGAATGGAGAAGAATGGAGCAGATGCTGGTTCTGAATAACTTGAATGTGGACGCAGCTTATCGAAAAGACGGCATCGGCGGCAAGCTTATGGCGTACGGGGAGACGTTAGCCCAAAAGGATGGCATTTCGAAGCTGGCACTTGATGTATTTTCGTGGAATGCGCAAGCTCATGCTTGGTATTTGCGGCTTGGTTTTGCAGAGGAAGGCCGGACTTACTGGTATGTAAGAGATTTGGCTCCATCGATTGATAGGGATAGAGAAGCATTGGCGTACATCATAGATGATTACCCGATGGCAGAAGCACATCATCAAAAGTATGGATTCTCTTCTCTTAAGATTAGAACGAAGGAAGAGACTTCAGTAGTGGGCCGGTTAGGTGAACAGTATTATCGTATCCAGCTGCAAAGTGGAGGGTGGAGTGGCTGCAATCTTTTGACAGACGTATTAATGGATTTAGACCGGGAGAAAAGGCTGCTGTTGCTTTCTTCAGATGCTTATTTGCGTGAGCGAGACCCCGAGCTAATCTTAAGCACTGAAAGTATACGTATGATCAAAATATTGGAGAATCAAGAGGTGTTGTATGAGTAACTTCATCGTGCTAGGCAGCTCTAGTTCAGAGGAATGGGATGCCTATTTGAACCAGTTAGAGACGAAGGATATCTATTTCTCCTCAGCGTTTTTTCGGCTGTTTGAGGACGGAGAGCACCAGCAGGCAGAGCTGTTTGTATTCAAGCAGGGAGACCAGCTCATCATTTATCCTTACTTGCTTCGTTCCATAAGCCATCTTCCTGCTGTAATCCAACTGGGGCTTGAAGGTGATTGGTACGACATTAGTACACCTTATGGATACGGGGGACCGATATCGAATCTCCCTCCAGGAGCCGAACGAAGTGAGCTGTACCGGCAATTCAGTGAAACGTTCACGGATTACTGTAGAGAGAAAAAGATCATGACTGAGTTTGTGAGATTTCATCCCTTAATAGGCAACGCTACGGAATATCAAAGCGGGCTTACTACCGAGTGGAATAGAAATACAATTTATATTGATTTGACTGTGGGTTCGGAGGCAGAGCTTATCCGGAATTATGGCAGCAATCATAAACGGAATATTCACAAAATAAAGTCTGCGCCCTTTACAATTCGGAACTCCAATCTGAAAGATCGTATTGAGTCCTTCAGTGAATTGTATTACGGAACACTAAATGATTTACAGGCGGATTCTTTTTATTATTTCCCCAAAAAATTTATAGAAGATACTAGTTATCTACTTGAGGGGAGAGTAGAGCTATTCGAAGCTATGGTTGGGGAGAAAACGGTGGCAACCAGCATCGTGTTACATGAACGACCGTGGATGCATTATCACCTATGTGGTTGGGATCGCGCCTATCTGCAGTGGTCACCTACCAAATTGCTAATTCACGCAGCAGCCAGGTGGGGGATGGAAAATGGCTTTGAACGTTTTCATCTTGGCGGGGGATATAAGGGGAATGACGACTTATTTCAATTCAAGCATAGATTCGCGACACAACTGGAACCCCTTGACTATTACTTAGGTAAACGAATTTTTTTTCCAGAGTTGTATGAGCGGATCATATCCTTTTGTGACACTAGAGTATCAGGAAGTTACTTTCCGCTCTATCGGCATCCAGATCTCGATATGATATGTATTCCATCTGGAGAAATCGGTCCAAATGGAGAAAGGAGCTTCGCATGAGCATTCGTCAAACGAGCATTCTGCCACGAATCTTGTTATCCCCGCCGCATATTAGTGGACGTGAGCAGGTCTACATGGAGGAGGCGATACACTCTGGTTGGATTGCTCCTATTGGTCCGCAAGTCGATGCGTTCGAGCGGGAGATGGCCGCCTACACAGGATCAAAGGGTGCACTAGCGTTAAGCTCTGGCACGGCGGCGATTCATCTCGCACTTCGTCTAGCCGGTGTCACACAAGGAGATTACGTGATCTGTTCAACGCTCACGTTCGTTGCTAGCGCCAATCCTATTTTATATTTGGGGGCCACCCCCGTATTTGTCGATTCAGAGCCTGAGACCTGGAACATGTGTCCGCTAGCTTTTCAGCGGGCCTGCCAAGATTTGAATGACAAAGGACTGCTGCCAAAAGCGGCTGTTGTCGTCAATTTATACGGACAAAGCGCAGATATGGAGCCCATTGTAGAAATAGCTGACCGATATGGAATTACCTTGATTGAAGATGCTGCCGAATCATTAGGTGCTTTCTATCAAGGCAAGGCCAGCGGAACCTGGGGCCAATTCGGAATCTATTCTTTCAACGGAAATAAGATTATTACAACCTCAGGTGGGGGCATGCTCGTATCCGACGATACCGAAGCCTTAAAACAGGCGCGCTTCTGGTCTACGCAAGCCCGAGACACTGCCCCTCATTATCAACATTCCGAAATGGGATACAACTATCGGTTAAGCAACCTGTTGGCAGCTATAGGACGCGGTCAATTAGAACTGCTTGAAGAGCGAGTTGAACGGCGCAGATCTATTGGCCGGCGATATAGGGAACGTTTAGGTTCCATACCGGGTCTTCGTTTTATGCCGGAAGCACGCAATTGTCGCAGCACGCACTGGTTGAGTGCGCTGACCATCGATGAAGAAGTGGCGGGGTTCTCTTCACGACAACTTCTGTCATGTCTGGAACAGCACAATATCGAAGCTAGACCTGTATGGAAACCGCTACATTTACAACCCTTGTTCGAGAGCAATTACTACTATCCTTACAGTGAGGAATACAGTGTATCAGATAACTTATTTTCAACAGGTGTCTGCCTGCCTTCTGGAAGCTCTTTATCGGATGAGGATTTGGAACGTGTCATTTATGCGATAGAGACATGTAACCAATACCGTTGATTCATCTTATTTAGCCTTCCATCCGCTGGCAGCTGATCCGCTTTCCTTCACATACAAAGTGGCTTGTGCCGTGCCATCCGTTCGCATGGCCAGACTGCCAACTGGGGCGGTTACGACTCCCTCGGGCGAACCCTCCACTATGAACACCGCGGGCAACACTGCCCCGCCAGTGAGGCGAATGGCCCGTTTGAAGTTACCGTAGGTCGAGAACCATTCAGGAAGCGAATAAGGATTATACAAGGTACCTAGTGATGTGCCTTGCATACCGATTAGTGTTTCGAATTCTAGAATTCGCTTTACTTTCACTGCCCGGGTATCGAACACAGCTACATTATTGAGGCGCAGAGACGGTTTAGCTGCACCGTAAGAAGAGACTAGCACTACCTGATTGGTTCCGCTATTGCGGACGATCATATTGTCGACAGTAGCCATGACGTCAGACTCCGTTGTGAATAAATGCAAAGTACTGCCCGTTAAGTCCTGTGCATCCATCGTCCCCACATAAAGATCTCCTCCGTCGATTCGGACACCACTTGCTAAGGTGGAACCCGAGCCGTACATTCCTAACGAACCGATATGCAACCTTGGTTTACCTCCGGCAGCATTAAACGCTGCATAGATCGCAGGGCCTCCGATGCCATCGAACTTGGCGCTAGCGATATCAATAAATTGTGAATAGATCGTCTGTAGACCGAAGTTAGCTTTATGATCGGTGGAGCGGATAGCCAAATGATTGATTTTCAGCGTCAGTCCATAGGACAGTAAGGCTGGACTTACCGATCCGCTTACACGCATATCTAGTGAACCGATGTCGAGTGTCCAGAGTCTAGCGATAGCATCTGTAAGCCCTGCTGATAGATCGTTACCGAAACCAATGGTAGTCAAGGAGTCGAATCGCTGATAAAAGCTGCGCGTTCCTTTAAAGACGTCGGGTTCAAGATCGAGAGAGTTAGCGCCAGTAAAACCCGGTGCGCCACCGCGGCTATTATTCAGGACTGCTCTGTTGACATGAAGCTGGTCTACAAAATGGACCACAAAGTTCTTTCGTCCAGCAGTCTCACAGCGTGCATATCCGATGTGCACATTAACGGTGGGGATTTCTTCTGTCCCCCCAACGAAGATATTATCCCCATAGCAATCGTGAGAGTACACTGACTCTATCGTTATATTTTGCGAAGAAGAAATGAACAAGCCGTGAAGCTGATCGTTGACGGCTGTTTTAACAGTCGATGCACTTCCATCAATTTCAAGGGTGCCCGCGATTGTAATATTTGAGGCATTTAAGATGACTAGAACCCTAGTGTCTGAGGGTGGATTCGGGGCAAGCACAAGTTTGGAGCCGGCTTCAAAGCTTAAATTCGTTTTGGCCGGAATTCGAAGACACCACCAGTCGAGGACGGAGGGGTTACGCATGCGTCCCGAAGATACCTTATATACACCAGGAGGAAAGATTACTACTTTGTTTTTGGCGTTTCCCGCATTGATAGCATTTTGAATCGCTACTGTATCGTCCTTGATACCGTTTCCTACAGCGCCGTACGATCGGACGTTCACATAACCGTTAGTCTCAGGGTCTAATTTAATAGATGTGACCGCACCATCAGAAAGGATGGACGTAGTCACCGAGCTGTCTGGAATAGGGGCAGTAGCCATATACTTCACTCCTTTATACTTTGATTTTGTATTTTATGTGAATTTTTCGGGGAATGCACGGTACAAAGATCACTCTTAGCGGGCGAAAGGAGTTTTTTATTTTGAAGGTATTGGTAACTGGGGGGTTAGGCTTTATTGGGTCCCATGTGGTTGATCGGCTAATAAAAAAGGGCATAGAAACTGTAATTGTAGATAATGTATCCGGAGCCTCCGGTCTGACTTATATGAATCCTGCTGCGGTTTTGTATAAGTACGATATTCGGGATGAGACTTTGCATGAGGTGTTTAACCTTGAAAAGCCAAATGCAGTCATTCATCTGGCTGCACAGATCGACGTCAGAGAATCACAGCGGAACCCGTTATTTGATGCGAATGTGAATATTGTTGGCACGCTGAATGTACTGCGCATGTGCGAGATCCATCAGGTTCAAAAGCTAGTTTATGCCTCATCGGCAGCGGTTTATGGGAACCCGGAATATTTGAGCATTGATGAGCAGCATCCCTTAAATCCCGAGTCCTGCTATGGTGTATCCAAAAGTGTACCAGAGTCATATATTCGGATGTTTGCCAGCTTACATGGGCTAAAATATACGATACTGCGTCTCGCTAATGTATATGGGCCAAGGCAAAGTTCACATGGGGAAGCTGGCGTTGTTTCCGTTTTTCTGGATCGTATAAAGCAAGGGGAGGATCTCGTTATCTATGGGGACGGTGAGCAGACTAGAGATTTCGTCTATGTGGAGGATGTGGCGCAGGCGTTCGTTGATGCGGTTCAGACCGACGGCAGAGTGAATAATGAGACGATGAATATTAGCTGCGGAATACCAACCTCGATAAATACGATGGTTCGGATATTAGGGGACATCACGGGTCGGGATTTCCTGACAACCTATGCGGATCCTCGTCCGGGGGATATTCTCCATAGCTATTTAAACAATCAAAAAGCCCAGGAATTATTGTCTTGGTTCCCTAACCATAACTTTCATACCGGGCTGGAAAAAACAATTACTGACCGCTTAAGTGTAGGAAGCGCAGTAGATCATTAAAAGCACCCATTGAAAGGGGCACTCCGCATGGAACGCAAAATGAACTCGGAAATGTTCGTTCTTCGTAGTGTAGCCTGCTTAAGTATAGCCCTGCTGCATGCTCTTTATCGGGTTTATGACGATGGAAATACACCTTGGGTAGAATCGGTGGGTTTACTGCTAACGTTTGGCACACCTGTATTCGTATTTATCTCCCAATTCGTGTTGTCATTTGCCTATCCCAATGAAATTCCAGCGAGATTTTGGGAGAAAAGAATCAAGTATATTTTATTGCCTTACTTTTTTTTCGGGACCTTGTATGCAGGACTAAAAGGATTGGAGATGTCGGGTAGTGACGGCATTCCTTTGCTGCAGGCTTTTTGGTATTACCTCTGGCGTCATTTGCTGATTGGAGATTTCCATGGCTATTTTATACTGATTATCTTTCAGTTTTATGCTTTATTCCTCTGGTTTCAGACGTATGCGAAGCGGCTTAACCCCCGCAATATTCTAATCGTATCGTTCCTTATTAACGTTATCTATTTGGGTTTCTTCAACTTTACTACGCCCGCAGATACGGCTGCCGCCCATTATTTCTGGGATAAAATGTACTGGATTTTCGCACCTGGTTGGATTTTTTACTTTACAGTAGCCTATTACTTGGGACGAAATGAGCTGTGGTTCCGGGAAAAATTAAAAAAGTTCCGCATAGCCGTATACACGCTCCCGGTTCTGACAGGTGCGCTTGTGCTGTTCGTGAATAGTCAAGGCTGGATAACGGCGCATAGCTCCAAAAGAATTGATATGCTTCTATTCGCCTTAAGCATGATTTTGCTGCTCTTCTCCGTGGCATCGAAAATGAAGAAAGTGCCACGTGTACTGGAATGGAGCAGCAGATACTCTTTTGGCATATACTTGCTTCATCCTTTGCTATTGGCTATATTCGTCAAGCTTCCAGTTTCATTCGGGTTGCAAAACCTTGGGCTATTCAGTGTTCTGCTGCAATTTGTTGGTTGTGTGGTAGGCTCGGCACTTATAATGAATTTAGCGAATCGAATTCCTGGCGGAGCGTATGTATTCGGTCGGATCGGTGTAGGGATAAACCCAAGCAAACCACCGAAATCGCTGGATAAGCCGATAACTCCGAGTATTGGGAATGCAAACTAGCTTGAACTTGACCGGCCGCTAATCGTCTGTGTTTAGGTGATTAGTGGTCTTTTTTTGTTTTTGCATTTATTGCGATTACTTCGCTAATTACATTGCTAATTACATCGCACTAGCAGCATCCTCTCAATTCTCATTAAAAAAGCAAAATAGTTGTAAAAAGTACAATTAAGCTCTTATGCTCGCAGCTTTGGGGCAGTTTAATTGCATATTTTACAACTATTATTCTAGAATCCCGCCATATTGAGGCAAATGCTCGTATTTAAGTGTACAGAGTGCAACTAAATCCACAAAGGCTACCTTCAAAGCGTATATAGTTGCACAAAATACAATTAAACAAACTTCGTCGTAACCTCGCATTAGCTACACTGTGCGTTTGCGGTAGATGCAATTAAACTAACTTCGTCGTTACCTAACATTAGCTACACTCTGGCACATTGGCGGCAAAGTCCCAGTATAATTGTTGTATTGTAGTCAGTTCACACGAGGTTTTGTTTGTTCGGACCGTATTGCAGCTATTTTCACTTTTTAGTTGATTTTACGATAGTTTCGGACTGTATTGCGCTTATTTCCATAAAAACACACATTATGGAAGCTACTTTACACGAATAGCTGCATCTAAGTCCGATAATTTAGCAAAATGAATGAAATTATTAAAATAACGGCTCCTCAGTCCGATCTATAGTGAGGGGGATCTAATTAGATGAACTTCGATTATAGTCGAAGGGAACTAAATTAGTTAGAATAATTAGGTAGTCCCTTTATGGTTTTTTACATCCAGAGAATAATGCATCGTGCAGAATATTAGGAGGAAATGAATAGTGGAACTTGGAGTAAGTACATTTGTCGAGACCACACCTGATGTCCAAACGGGTGAGACAATAAGTCATGCAGAACGACTACGTGAAGTAGTGGAGGAAATTGTACTTGCCGAAGAGGTGGGATTAGATGTATACGGAGTAGGTGAGCATCATCGGCATGATTATGCGGCATCTTCACCTGCGGTTGTACTGGCTGCAGCTGCTTCGTTGACTACTAAGATCCGGTTGAGCAGTGCTGTAATGATCCTGTCTTCAGCCGATCCGGTGCGTGTGTTTCAGGACTTTGCAACGCTGGATGGAATTTCGAACGGACGTGCGGAGATTATGATCGGCCGGGGTTCGTTTACAGAGTCTTTTCCTCTATTCGGATATGATCTGAAGGATTATGAAGAACTGTTCAATGAGAAGCTGGAATTGTTATTAGCCATCCAAAAGTCAGAAAAAGTGACCTGGAAAGGCAAACACCGAGCAGCTATAGAAAATTTGGGGATTTACCCGCGTCCGGTTCAAGATCCTTTACCGATTTGGATCGGGAGTGCAGGAAGTCCAGAGTCTGCGATCCGCACAGGATCACTAGGTTTGCCTTTTGTTTTAGCGATTATAGGGAATGTTCTACCGCTGGATTATGCGTCACATGTGCAGCTTTACAAAAAAGCAGCAGCTGAAGCCGGGCGTGATATTTCAAAATATCCAATCGCTTCGCATTCACACGGGTTTATAGCGGAGACTAATCAGTTAGCGCTGGAGAAATTTTTCCCTTCAACGCATGCCCGGACCAATGTGCGGGCGAAGGAAAAAGGAACACCTCCGTACCATCGTGCAGATTATGATGCAGCGTGCAGCTTAGATGGCGCCCTTTACGTAGGTGATCCAGAAACTGTTGCTAATAAAATCATTCATCTGCGCAAGCATGTGGGAATTACGCGATTCTTTTTACATGTGCCGCACGGCACGATGCCTCATGAGGATGTTATGCAGGCGATTAGACTGCTGGGCACCGAAGTGGCCCCACGTGTTCGGGAAGAAGTAGCGCGCTGGGAAGCAAGTAATCGGTAATTTAGTAAGCTGCGTCCTTAGGACGTGGCTTTTTTTGTAAGGTATACTGAAGAAATGAATAACGTTTTATACAGGAGGGGCAATGGATAAAATTCATTATTTATCTCAATTCAATTTGCTTCAATCGTTAGGACTGGAAGATCTAATTGAAATGGAAGAATTAACGCGAATAACAGTAGTCCCCAAAAATACATATATCCAAACACCGTCAACCTTTTCTGAAGGACTGTTTTTTGTGAAAAAAGGGAAGGTTCGTTTATACCAATTAAATGCAAACGGTAAGCAATTTACATCGGATATCCTTAATGAAGGCAATGTTTTTGGTGAAATGGGTGTGATTTCTTTTGGAACGAAGGAACATTATATTGAAACGATTGAGGAAAGCCATATCTGCACAATTGATCCTGGAAGGTTTGAAGAATTCATCTCTCACCGGCCTAGGTTTATGATGTCATTATTGCAAGTATTGAGCGACCGCATAAAAAGTATGAGTCAGTTAACGCAAAATCTAGCCATCGGAAATTTGCATGATAAAATATTGTGCGTTCTTTTAAAGTTAGTGGATCAGCATGGGGTTGAGCATAAGGATAATTGTTACAAAATTAATGTTCCTCTATCGCATCAAGAAATCGCTAATTTAATTGGGGCCAGCAGAGAGGCTGTAACAGTGGCACTACAAGAATTGGTGAAAGCTGAAGTTATTCGGACAGGGTTCAGAACTATCTATATCCAGCGAGACAAGATCTTGGAAAGAAATATAACTTAGCTATTGAGTTGTAAACGAGATTACAGCTTCATTTTTAGAAACAACGGTATCCTAGCTATGACATGAAGGTGATTTAAGCTCTCAAATCATAGTGAAGGGACGATTTCCATGGAACACAGGAAGGGCGCTCGGAAGGTTACTGAAATTCCCGTTGAGATTGTAGAACTGCTGAATAAAGGATATTTACAGACCGTGAATTTAACGGAATGGCTTGCTGTGGATCATCTTATATTGCTGGAAAATGTACTAAGTGAGCTAGGTTTTGAACAGGAAGCTAAACCAATTTTACAAAGGCTGAATGCGTTATCGGAAAAGAAAATCATGAAGCTCATCCCGGTGATTTCACGTGAGTGGCAGCTTCTATTTGACTGTAAATCACAGCTGGAACGTTCCCGACTATTTGCTGTGTTAGCTTATCATTACTCCGATAGTGTTCGCTGCTGGGCTGCTTATATCGTGGGGCAGAATCATCAATGGAGTCTAGTTCAAAAACTAACAGCAATCCGTCCTTTTGCAGCGGATGGTCATTTTGGGGTGCGTGAGATTTCTTGGATGGCTTTGAGGGAATCAGTCATTGCCGAGCTGGAAGCGTCCATTGAATCGTTAAAGGTTTGGGTTCATGACCAGGACGCGAATATTAGGAGATTTGCGGTCGAATTGACGCGTCCACATGGGGTATGGGCAAAGCATATTACAGCGCTCAAAGAAAATCCAGCGATTGCCCTACCGCTATTAGAACCGCTTAACTCTGATCCGGCAAAATACGTTCAGGATTCTGTAAGCAATTGGTTAAATGATGCTAGCAAAAGCAATCCGGCATGGGTACAGCAAATTTGTGATGAATGGTTGAACCTATCAGGTACCAAGGAAACAAAGCGGATTGTAACCCGGGCTACAAGAAGTATTACTGATCAAAAATAAAATTAGTGCATCACTTTAGACTGGATAATCAAACGTCAAACACTATGGGCTAATAAGTGTTGGCGTTTTTTATTATGGAGTTAACTTGGATAATTCAAGAGAAAGACTACTTCCTATTTATTATTTAAACCAAACTTCGTGAAAATATTTATATTGTTAATCCTCAGGTCGTCTGTTATACTCAGAAACACCAAATGTTATAAAAACTAACACTGATTAGAGGAATGGAGGATTTTCGTATGAAAAAACAAATAATTCGTAATGTAGGCCTCACGTTATCCATGTTTTTAGTGGTGAATTCGTTATCCATTGTCATGTATGCTAACACATCGAATGATGCGTATAAGCCAAAAACCCATGTTCTGAAGGCGAATTCGGAGACTGTTCGATGGGGGAATATTGGTAAGGGAGATCCAGCTCTGACTGTACATTCGGGAGACATCGTAACGGTTGAGGCTATTACACATCACTCTGGTGATGATTACGAGCGGATGATTAAAGGAGATGCGGGAGTGGAGGATATTTTCCACTGGATTGAAGGGGAGAAGAACGAAGCGCTCCGCGGGCCAGGCGTACATATTATGACGGGTCCCATCGCAGTAGAAGGTGCTGAACCAGGGGATGTGCTGGAAGTGAAGATTCTGGACATGAAGCTGAGACCTAATGGAAATGAACAATACGCTGGAAAAACATATGGCGTGAATGCCGCGGCGAACTGGGGTTATCTATACGGAGATATGGTGGAGGAGCCGAAAAAGCGTGAGGTAGTAACCATCTATGAGATGGATACGGAGGGTGGAACAGATTATGCAACAGCTGTATATAACTACAAATGGTCTGTGCAAACCGATCCGGATGGTCAAGTGCACCCGACAATTGACTACCCGGGTGTTATCGTTGACCATAAAACGATTGATAAGAATTTCGATGTGCTAAAAGGTGTGAAAATTCCGGTGCGTCTCCACTTTGGTACAATGGGTGTGGCGCCGAAAGAAGCGGATGTTGTTGACTCCGTTCCACCTTCTTACAACGGCGGTAACGTAGATGATTGGCGGATTACCGAAGGTGCAACGATGTATTATCCTGTATCCGTAGCTGGTGCACTACTGTCGATCGGTGACCCGCATGCCGGTCAAGGCGATTCGGAGATTAACGGTACTGCGATTGAGACATCGGTCACTGGGGATATACAAGTTATTCTTCATAAAAAAACATCGCTTAACAACAAGCTGAAAGGTTTAAACTTCCCATTACTTGAAAATGAGAACGAGTGGGTCGTGCATGGATTCAGCTACGCTAATTATTTGGAGGAGCTGGGGGCTAGTGCTCAGACGGATATCTTCAACAACTCGTCCATCGACAAAGCAATGAAGGATACCGCTCATAAAACAAAAGATTTTTTAATGGCTGGAATGGAATTGAGCGAAGATGAAGCGTACTCTCTGATGTCGGTGTCAGCTGATTTTGGAATTACACAAGTGGTGGATGGAAACTGGGGCGTTCACGCCTTAATTGATAAAGGTCAATTCGGCGATTCCGAGCGCAAGCCCGTGGTTTTACGGAGCAGTTTTGAGAACTTTGGAGCAAAGGTTGGCTGGCAGCCAGCCACTAAGACAGTTACGCTGAGCTACAATGGTAATGTACTGGAGATGAAGGTTGGAGCGACAACGGGAATTTACAACGGAGAGACAGTGAAGCTTGTAGCCCCATTAAGTGTTGTGAATGAGAAGGTTGTGGTCAGCGAATATTTCGTGAACTTTTATAAAGCTAAGCTGGCTAAGACAGAGTAGGACGAAATAGCAATTATTTGATAATTCTAATAAAAATCCAGATGAGAAAAGAACCGTCTTTATAGGCGGTTCTTTTTCTTATATATTTAAGCCGTCTTGATTTTTGTGGCGTTTCAATAAAATTTGGTTTTCTACACGTACCAGTCCATCCAGACAATAGATTGATTCATGCATAAACCGTTCCATCTCTTCAAGATTCTCAACTAAGATGTGAATATGCAGAATACAAGGTCCTGTCATTTCGTATAATACAGCTACACGTTCGTTTTCTTTTAATGCGTCGACGATATGATTCAAATGAGCAGGTTCTACTTCAAGTTCCAGGTAGGCGGAGATTTTCTTTCCTAACTTTTCGGCACTGATGACAATCGAGAACTGTTCAATAATCCCTTGATTGACTAGCCGATCAATACGGTCTTTCACCGCGACACTTGATAAACTGACTTCTTTAGCTAGATCAGTATAGGAAATTCTGCTGTTTTGGGCCAGCCGCATCAAAATATGGTTATCGATAGGATCTAGCATGCGGATTCGTTCACCTCTTTTTTCGTAATTGTATCAGAAAAAAAGTGGAAATGCCTAGTAGCGCTTTACAGTAGAAGTGTGTGACGGCATTCTCTGCTGAAGATAGTTGACATAAAAGAATTATTTCACTATACTGGCTGTAATCTTATATACGATATACGTTGAAGGAGCCCAGTAGTAACTTAGTCCCTGTTCCAGAAAGCCGGGGGTTGATGAAACCCGGTACACACTAAGCTTGCGAATTACACTTTGGAGTATCTCGGGTAACACCGAGCGGAATGGCGAACGATATCTCGTCAAGAGTGGTATCAATGGTATGCTTGAGCATAAGCGTTTCATGGGTGCAATCTGGGTGGTAACACGGTTATTCAATCGTCCCTATGTCTACAATAGACAAGGGGACGATTTTTTTGTTTTTAAATATAAGGATTTATAGGGTTCACTTCATCAATGATCCTTATATTTCTCGCTGAAACGGTACCGTCCTAATCAGGAGGGCAAAGCCGTTTCCGCTTGGCGGACTGATGTTTCATTATAGGATAACTACTAATTTTGAGGGGTGTAAGGCAATGAATATTATCGACGAACTAGAATGGCGCGATGCCATCAATCAACAAACAGATGCCGAAGGGCTTAGAGAACTGACCAATCAAAAATCGGTATCCCTGTACTGCGGTGTAGATCCAACTGGTGACAGTATGCATATTGGCCACTTGATTCCGTTCATGGTGCTCAAAAGATTCCAGCTGGCAGGACATCGTCCGGTTATTCTAATTGGTGGGGCTACGGGAACGATCGGTGATCCAAGTGGACGTCAATCCGAGCGCTCTTTGCAAACGCTGGAGCAAGTCCAAGCCAACGTTGATGCACTTACAGCACAAATGAAAAAATTGTTCGTGACTGATGGCGACAATCAAATCCGCATGGTGAACAACTACGATTGGACGCATAAAATCAATGTTATCGAATTTTTGCGTGACTATGGTAAAAACTTCAGTATCAATTCGATGCTTGCCAAGGATGTTGTAGCGAGCAGATTGGACAGCGGAATTTCCTTTACGGAATTCTCCTACCAAATCCTGCAATCCCTGGACTACCTGCACCTGTTCCAGCATGAAGATGTGCAGCTGCAAATCGGTGGTTCTGACCAATGGGGGAACATCACAAGTGGCTTAGATCTGATTCGTAAAAAAGAAGGTTCTGAAGCGGTGGCATTCGGACTTACCATCCCGCTTATGCTGAAAGCCGATGGTACAAAATTCGGTAAAACAGCTGGTGGAGCCATTTGGTTGGATCCGAACAAAACGACAGCTTTTGAATTCTACCAGTTCTGGGCAAATACAGATGACCGTGATGTTGTGAAATACCTGAAGTACTTTACATTCCTCTCTAAAAAGCAAATTGATGCACTAGCAGAAAAGGTGCAAACCGAACCGCATAAACGTGAAGCGCAAATAACACTGGCTGAAGAAATGACCAGATTCGTGCATGGTGAGGAATTGCTGGAGCAGGCTAAACGCATTACTGCCGCTCTGTTCAGTGGAGATATTAAATCTCTGACCGCTGACGAGATCGAGCAAGGCTTCAAGGAAATGCCGACCTACGAAACGACATTGGAGTCCAAAAATATCGTGGAGTGGCTGGTAGATCTAGGAATTGAGCCATCCAAACGTCAAGCGCGTGAAGACATCACCAAAGGCGCAATTTCCATGAACGGTGAAAAAGTTAGCGATGTAGCATTTGAAGTTACAGCCAGCGAAGCCATCGGCGGACGTTTTATCATTATCCGTAAGGGTAAGAAAAACTACAGCCTGGTGAAATTGTCCTAATAATAAGAAGCCTTCCTTATGAATAAGGAAGGTTTTTTGTTGTATTTTAAGTATAGAGGCAGACTATTTGCATATTAAGTGAAATTTGAAAGGTGAAATCGTCAAAATTATGGTAAGCTTAGGATTCGTGTGATTTATGGATTAACATGATATTCTACAACTATAACAGAAAATTAGGAGTGGTAATTTGAGAAGACAAAAACCAATGACCATGGAAGAATTGATGAATGAGTTACAAGGACAGAAAACGTATCAAGAAGATCCCAATCACATCTCTTTCGAGAAATTGTTTAATGAAGCGTTTATGAGTAAGTATTCCAATTACAAAAGTTTCGATGAGTTTGTAACCAAAGGGAACTTTCAAGTAAAGACAGAAGAAGATGTTGCTGACATACCTGATGAACTCTTTGATCGTCATGTTGTTAGGGAGACGAAGTTTGCGGATTGGAAATCCATGTTGGAAACAGCAAATAGAGAATACGTCCGTAATTAATAAGACTTAGTCTCTAACTACCGTTAGTTAGACTCATCCACAAAGAAACTGCACACCCTTATTGCTTTGTTCCAACGGACAATGGGGAGTGCAGCTTTTTTATGCCCAGTTATTCGACCAGCTATGATGTTTTACTCATCGTTGACTTGCAGATCTATGATTTAATTGAACAAATAGGAATTAGGTTCTACAAAGATAGTATTACATAGGAGGGGCAGAATCGTATGACTGCATGTATACAAACCTCTAAGCAGGAGACCCTTCATGTCATGTGGAAAACCGTCTCAGAGGATTGTAATCTAGCCTGTGATTATTGCTATTACAGTACAGCCGGGGGACATCCTCAGCAACCGATCCGGGTGATGGATACGGAGCTTCTGGAGCGGTTTATCGCTCAGTACATGAAAAGATCATCAGGGATAGCGACTTTCTCTTGGCAGGGTGGGGAGCCATTATTGGCCGGACTTTCGTATTTTGAACAAGTGATTTCATTTCAAGCTAAGTACGCTCCGCCTCATACGATGATCAGTAATGCACTGCAGACCAATGGAACGCTTATCCATGAGAAATGGGCGAAATTTTTTAAACGGTATAACTTTTTGGTTGGGATTAGTCTGGATGGCCCAGAGCCTATTCATGATGCTCATCGTGTAACGGGTTCGGGGAAAGGCAGTTATAGTCTAGTTATGCGTGGGATTCGTCATTTACAGAATGAGGGTGTGGAGTATAGTATTCTAACGGTGATTCATGAAGATAACGTGACGAAACCAGAGGAGTTGATGGCATTTTATCTAGAACATACCTTTCCGAATATTCAGTTTATCCCCTGCATGGATTTTGTTTCTCAGAAAAGTGATGTAGCGGGACGTTTCCGAATTACACCTGAACAATATGGAGTCTTTTTATGCCGTACATTTGACCTTTGGTACAACGGTGGGTATCCAGAGCTTCCTATTCGTATTTTTGAGAATATGCTTCTTGTATTCATGCATCGTGAGGCAGAGTTATGCGTTCACAACTCATGTTGCCCGAAGATGATGGTGCTTGAAACGAACGGGGATGCCTACCCTTGCGATTTCTTTATTGATGAAGAGCATAGGCTAGGAAATATCGGCCAAACTGACCTGAAAGCGCTGCTAACCAGCCCAGTATATGATGATTTTTTGTTAATGAAGCCCAATATGAATGAATCATGCTATAAGTGTGAGTACCTTAGCTTTTGCAATGGGGGATGTCCGCGCAACCGGAATTGGCTTGATGTTAATGATCGGACTGAGGTTGATTATTTCTGCCATAGTTACAAAATGTTCTACTCACACGCCTATGAACGCATGTTATTACTGGCGAACCGACTTAGATCGGAGCGGATGCTGGAGTACAGGAAAAGTGCAAAACCACTTCCAGGTCGAAATGATCCATGTCTCTGCGGAAGCGGGAAGAAATTCAAAAATTGCTGTCAGGCATTATAGCTTTGACTAGATAAGGTTGTCCCAACAGTCATGCAAAGGATTGGAAACAACCTTTTTGTTATGCTATAGAACCATATGATTTCTCGCCATTATTGCCGCACCCGTCACCACAGCTTCTTCTTTTAATATACCTAGGGAGAAGTGAGGTTGGTATTCAGGATAACGGTAAGTGTTTCTCTGTGCCACCTCCACCGCTGTTTGGAAAAACAACTCGTGAGAGTGAATGAGCGCACCGCCTAGAATGATGGTCTCTGGATGAAACAGGTTGATAACGTTAGCGAGCCCGATCCCGAAATGGCTGGCAGCTTGGGTAAATAATTCACGCGCATGTGGATTACCGTCTCTAAAGGCTTGTACCAATACATCATAAGTCAGCTTCTCAGGCGCCACTTTATATCTTTGGAGGATCAGATCGTTGTCCATTTTCGCCTCCGAGCGTGCACTTTGTTCTATGGCCTGCACAGATACAAATGCTTCCAGAGCCCCGTAGTTCCCGTCATGATTTAATCGGGGTCCATCTGTCTGGATGATCATTTGACCAATGGCATCTTCCATATCCATTGTGCCATGAACAATACTTCCATGCGACATCATCGCATAGCGGAGTCCTGCTCCAGCATGTACATAAAGCATATGCTGAATGTTTGCGTGACGGATAGACCATCGTTCCCCAAGCAATGCGGAATTGGCACCGTTGTCCAACCAAGCTTTGAACCCCGTCCGTTCCTCCACCAATTTGCAAATCGGAAGATTGTTCCAGCCCGAAGAAGGGAAGTGCAGCGGCTTTAGGATCAAGCCATGTTCCCGATCAAGTGGCCCCACAGCCCCTATTCCTATCCCGATGATTTGACTGTCCACTAACTGATGGTCCCGAAGGAAAGCGCGTATTTGATTACTGATATGATCTATAAATCTTTCAGGTGTGAATGCCTGATCCATTCGCCAGTGAACAATTGATTTTGGGTTCATTTGCATATCAAATAAACCAAGAGAAGAATACACCCTGGAAATCTCTAAACCGATTATATAACCGTAGAAAGGATTGATCTGGTATAAAATAGGTCTTCTGCCTCCGCTAGATTCTCCAAATCCGCTTTCTATCAGCAAGCTTTCTTCGGTCATCTCATCCAATATCCGCGTCATTGTGCTTTTGGTAAGTGAAAATGTCTGTAGAAGATCTAACTTGGAAACAGTGCCTTGTTCGGCGATTCGGTCGTATAGGAGTTTTTTTGGTGATGGAATTTGTGTCGAGCGCTTTTCCACGATATACCTCCAAGCTATATATAGGATGAACTTGTAAGATCGTTTTTTATATAGTTTGTATTTATTAACATGAATATAGTATAACTCATAAACCCTTGGTTGTATTTTACCGTTCAAAAAACTTAATTCCATTTTGGGAAAAAGTGATATAATGAAATTACGACAGATTATAAAAGGGTGGATTCCATGAGAACAACTATGAAAACAAATATGATACCGAATACAGACCTGAGGATAAGTCTACTGTTTCAGTTGTTTTGGGTATTTGTTCGAATTGGTCCAGTAACCTTCGGGGGAGGTTATGCGATGATCCCTATGATCGAAGGGGAAATTTCCGCTAAACGAAAATGGCTGGGTGAAGAAGAGATGGATGAAATTCTATCTTTAGCTGGGGCTGCACCTGGTGGTGTAGGTGTAAATGCAGCGGCATTCATTGGTTATCGTCTTGCTGGTGTGACGGGGGCGATTGCTGCAATCGCAGGGATAACGATTCCGACCTTTATCATTGTTTGTTTGCTTAGCGCCGTGTACTCCCAACTGGCCGACCAACCAAAAGTCATTGCCGCTATGAAAGGGATTAATGGTGCTGTTATTGCTTTGATCCTAGTAGCTGCATATCGAATGGCCAAGAACGCTATAATTGACAAGACTACCGCAGTTACGGCGTTAGTTATACCGGTTGTTTTACTGGTTTTCGGAATTAATCCCATTTACGTGATTGCAGTTGGTTTATGTATTGGGTTTGTATATCTGCAAATTAAACAGCTCTTAGGGCTCCAAGTTCGAACGGAGAAGGAGTCCTTGAAAGCTTCTGATGAAGAATCGAATTATCCGGAGTATTACATCTAGGGGGAAGCGATGTGATTTGGAATTTATTTTTCACTTTTATAAAAATAGGTCTTCTGTCTTTTGGAGGAGGGTACGCCATCATTCCGATGATTCAGCATGAAGCCATGGCTGGGGGTTGGTTATCCGAAGGGGAATTTCAAGAGGTAGTTTCCATCGCAGGGATGTCACCTGGTCCTGTTGCGACGAACAGTGCAACCTTAATCGGATATCGTATAGCCGGAATGGAAGGAGCGATTGTGTCAACATTAGGCATGGTTCTGCCCTCATTTTTAATCATCATTGTTATTTCTGTCTTCTTTTATCGGGTGAGGGATAGTCAATGGATTAAAACGTTATTTTATGGTTTGCGGCCAGTGATTACAGGCTTGATTGCCTATGCTGCGATTCGTTTTGGCTTAAATAGCGTGGAACATGCTTTTATTACTTGGCAGACCCTTGGCATGTTGATCATTGTATTCGCTGCACTTTATGGTTTAATGAAATATAAGCTGCATCCGCTCACCATTATCGTTGCTTCTGGCATTCTTGGGGTAGCTTTTTTTTAGACAGAGCCGGGACGATTCCAGATTGGAGGTAAATCATGTCAGAGAATATACGGGCATGTTGTTCAGCTAGTCGAAATCAAGTCGCGAAACAAGAATCTATTGATGTTTGTAAGGAGAACACAACGGTTCAAGGAGTAACAGGGGAAAAAGATTTCTCGGACATGATCCTTATCCCTGGAGGCACTTTTCTTATGGGGACGGATGATAAGGAAGGGTTCCCCGCAGATGGAGAAGGGCCGACTAGGAAGGTTACCTTATCTTCCTTTTTGATGGATGTAACGGCGGTTACGAACAAGCAGTTTGCTGCTTTTATCAAGGAAACAAACTATGTTACAGATGCGGAACGTTTTGGATGGTCTTACGTGTTTCATTCTTTTGTTTCCATGGAGACAGGGAAAAAGGTGACCCAAGTAGCCACTCAAACCCCCTGGTGGTGGGTGGTGGAGGGAGCGGATTGGTGTCATCCTGAAGGTCCGGATTCCCATGTAGATGAACGACTTGATCATCCGGCTATTCACCTATCATGGCATGATGCGGATGCATATTGTCGCTGGGCTGGTAAACGTCTGCCTACGGAAGCGGAGTGGGAGTATGCCGCACGAGGAGGACTGGTTCAGAAACGGTATCCTTGGGGGGATGAATTAAAACCAGGCGGAGAGCATCGCTGTAATATATGGCAGGGAAAGTTTCCCGATAAAAATCATGCCAGCGATGGTTTTGCAGGTACCGCACCTGTAAGTTCCTATCTGCCTAACGGCTATGGTCTTTATAATATGTCAGGAAACGTGTGGGAATGGTGCGCGGATTGGTTTACTAAGGACTATCATTTATCTTCCGAATCCGTGAATCCGAAAGGTCCAGTAAGTGGTGTCGCAAGATCGATGCGCGGAGGATCATATTTGTGCCATAAATCTTACTGCAACCGTTATCGGGTGGCGGCTAGAAGCAAAAATACTCCAGACAGCTCTGCCGGAAATATTGGCTTTCGATGTACGGCTGATTATACAAGTTAAAGCACTTTTACGACTACTACATAAGAAGGAGGAACTTCCTTGTCCTCTATCATCCATAGTCAGTTTGACATCAACGTGCTGGACGTCCTAAAGATTCAATATCAGAAGCGGATCCTGTTCGATTATGTCCAGTCTTGTTATACCGTCTCTTATATCCAAAAAGGTGAGGTATTGACGACATCCTCCGAAGGAGAATATGTTGCTTCTGCCGGAGATGTGATGATCCACCGTCCTAACGAGCCTTTTAATGTGATCTCCAAAACGGATGGTGTACATTATCTGTTTAATATTAACGCTAAAGTTAAAGACGGAGATGACTTCTTTAAGTTATTCCCTTTAGGCAAGGTGATTCGGGTCCGGGATCGAAGCGAATATGAGCGAAGGTTTGACGAGTTGCGGAGCCTGTGGTTGCAGGAGGAAGATGATTTCAGGAATGTTCAGGTTGGTTCATTGGCATTTTTTCTTCTTTATGAAATTATGGAGAGTACCAAGCTTGGCGGGCGACGTTCTTCACGAGATCCCTTTATCACGGACCGCTTTAATGAAGCGTTGCAATATATGGAGGAGAGGCTTGATCAGGAGATTAGTAGAGAGGAGCTTTCCAAGCTCTATCATATGAATCCTGTTTATTTTAGCCGGGCATTTCAGAAAATATATAAACTGACACCCATGCAAATGCTGCGAAAATTGCGGCTGCAGCAAGCTAAACAAATGCTGGAATATACGGATTATACAATCGAGCATATCTCCCAGAGATGTGGTTATTATGATGCTTCACACTTCAGCAAGGTATTTCGTGGCGAATACGGTAAGGGGCCGGCAGAGTACCGGAAAAGTATCGAATTTACAAAAACAAACATCGCTACTCCATAGCGGAGCTTTCCATATTCATTTACTCTTATAAGCATGAGCAGATCATTCTAAGCTGCCCGAATCGAGCGTAACCATTTCGATGAAAAGGAAAGGCAGGGAATAACTCATGAGAATCTTGTATTTGGATTTGGATTCGCTTCGCCCGGACCATCTGGGATGTTATGGCTATCATCGGAATACCTCCCCGAATATCGATTCAATCGCAAAAGAAGGTGTCACCTTTACCAACTACTATTGTTCAGATGCTCCTTGCCTGCCGTCTCGTTCTGCTTTAATGTCGGGGCGATTTGGCATTCATAATGGGATTGTAGGGCATGGCGGAACCGCTGCTGATATGCGTAGAGAAGGAGCAAAACGTGAATTCAATGACCGGTTGGGGATGGAGAGCCTTCCGGCTATATTAAGGCAAGCGGCGATGAAAACTGCATCGATCAGCACCTTCTCCGAACGACACTCGGCTTGGACCTTTAACGCCGGGTTCCAAGAAGTGTTTAATGTTGGTGGCAGAGGGCATGAGACGGCAGAGCAGGTGCTTCCAGTGGCACTTAAATGGCTTGAGGATAATGGGGAGTCCGAAAATTGGTTTCTGCACCTGAATTTCTGGGATCCGCATACACCTTATCGTACACCTGAGAGCTATGGTAATCCGTTCGAGAAGGAGCCTTTACCCGATTGGATCACGGAAGACGTGTTTGAGCTTCACCGAAATAAGAAGGGGCAGCATAGTATTGAAGATATGAATGCGCTCGCGAAATCGCATTATCAGCAGCATTTCAGGCATCAGCAGGAGATAGAGAACCGTGATGACCTGCGTGTTATCTTTGACAACTATGATGCTGGAGTTAAGTATCTGGACGAGCATCTCGGAAAAGTTTTTTCTAAGCTGAGAGAACTTGGCGTGATGGAAGATACGGCTATCTTGATCTCTGCGGATCATGGAGAGAGTCTGGGTGAACTAGGAATTTACTCCGAACATGGCACAGCAGACGAGGCGACTTGCCGTATTCCGATGATTGTTCGCTGGCCAGGGGGCAAGAAGGGAATCGTGGAGGAGGGGCTACATTATCACCTTGATCTAGGACCTACATTAGCAAGCCTTTTGAATTTGAAAGCGGCTGCTTCTTGGGATGGTGAAAGTTATGCAGGTACCATTCTGGAGGGGGATTTGGGAGGGCGTGAGTATCTCGTAATCTCACAATGTGCGCATGTGTGTCAACGCAGCGTTCGGTTTGCGGATTGGTTATATATACGTACCTATCATGACGGACACCATGGATTCCCGCAAGAAATGCTTTTTGATTTGAAGCATGATCCTTATGAACAACATAATCTTGCCGAAGTGCGTAAAGACGTTTGTATGGAGGCTGTCTATCTGTTGAATGAATGGCATGATAATATGATGGGCTCCATGGATTGTGATATCGATCCATTATGGACGGTACTTATGGAAGGTGGACCCTACCATGCCAAAGAGTATCTGAGCTCATCCTTATAGGCTGCTTAATAATATCCTAGTAAATGCGGCGAATGAAAGACATATGAAATGGAGGTTGCCCTGAATGGGCAACCTCCCTATTTATGTTCTCGCTTTTTGTGGATCTATTAAAGATCCGGGAAGCCTCAAAACGGTCTTCGTCCCGCTACCCTCCTTACTATACAGCAGAACGCCGCAAGGATCGCCATACTTAAGATTTAGACGATTATTGACATTTAGGAGACCGATATGATCTCCTGATTCTATATTCTTACCAGCCAGCAACTCCGTAAGTTGTTCCAGTCTTGTTGTATCGATGCCTACACCATTATCTTCTACCACGATTTCAAGCAGCCCCGCTTCGTTTTTCTCTACGGAGATCAGCAAAATTCCTTGTCCTTGTGCCTCAAGCCCATGACCAAGCGCATTTTCAACAATAGGTTGAAGGATCATTTTAGGCACGGGAATGTGTAACCATTCCTGGGGACACAACAGCTTGTAAGTAAATTTGTCCGGGAAACGGCCTTGGTAAATCCTCACACAAGATTCCGCGATTTTCAGCTCTTCCCCAAGAGTTACCTCCTCTTTGCCTTTGATGCTGTACTTGAGCATTGTGCTTAAGGCGGTAGTCATCTCGAAGATATCCCGATTTCCTTTTACGATCGCAACGCCCTTGATTGTATCTAAAGTATTGCTTAAGAAATGCGGATTAATTTGACTTTGTAAATACGAATATTCCGCCCGCTGCTTTTCCAGATCGGTCAGATAAAGTTGAGTTGAAGCATCGATTAATTGGTCCGTCAAATCGTGGATCCGTGTGGTCATATCGTTGAACTGTCGAGAGATGATTTCAATCTCAGCATAGCCCTTTAAATCGACCTTGTTGTTCAATATCCCCAGACTTCCGCCCTTTAATTGATTCATATAGCGCATAAGCCTAGACAACGGTCTTAAGAGATTCATCATAAGCACAGAATAGGGGATAGAGACGACCAGCAAGATTAAGGCTAGAAGAGCATAGCTGACCTTCTTCAATTTCTCCAGTTCTTTCATTAAATTATGGACAGGAACAGCGGTTATGATTTTTCCAGAGATCTCCGGTAAGCTAAAGGACTGAATTGCATATTTCTTTCCATGAACGGTCTCGACGATGGACTCTCCATCCCTTCCAGTTGCCCGAGTTTGAAACTGCTGGAGCATATCCTCCGGCTCATTGCTATTAGAGTAGATCATGCCTTTATCATCCATCATAAAAAAGCTGGTTCCGACCAATCGGGGATACTCAGAAATTTCAGTTTGAATGGCCTTCATATCTACAATAACTGCGAGATAGCCAATTTTTTCACCATATAGGGACGTGTCACCTGAAGCGAAGATGTTCATCCCGAAAAGCAGTTTTCTCTTGTCGATGACTTTGTCTGGAGGACTGTATCCGCGATAATGAACGATTCCATCCTCCTCAGCTGTTTTCATAAGATCGATAGCATATTTTGTTCTTCCTGCTAAGGAAATACGTGTGTTTGAGCTGCCGATAACAATAATATCTAAGATATCCGTGTTCATATTTCGGGCGATGCTCAACAATCCTTCAACTTTTTGGGATAGATCGTAGACTCGAAGCTTATCATTCTCGACTAGGAACTTTTGGACGGTCGAATCGTAACCCACATTCATCATCATGGAAGAAACGTTGGCATAGTTGTCAGAAATCCGTTGCTTGAGGAGGGAGACCAGCTCTGTATTGTATTGCGTATTTTGATTAATGATAGTTTCGCTTGATAGTTGGTAGACTCGTGAAACGATGATTGGGATAATGGCAACAATAAATAACCCGAATAGCAAAACCTGAGTTCGGATGGATAGTCTCTTAAATGTCTTCATTGTTTTGTTCCCTATATTGTGTAGGTGTCATTTTGAGATGCCGTTTAAAAATTCGTGTGAAATAGAAATAATCCTGAAAACCGCATTTCTCACCGATTTGGTAAATGGAAAGGTTGGTTTCGATCAGCGTTTTACAAGCGTATTCAATTCGTAAACGACTGATATGTTCGATGATGGTCTCGCCGACCTCTTTTTTGAATAATTGGCATAAATAATTTGGACTTAAAAAAAACTGATTGGCTAAATGCTGGATCGAAATTTCTTGATTGAAATGGTTGCGGATGTATAACATGATTTCTTTGACTTTGTGGTTTGAGATTCGTGAAATATCAGATTCGTTTCTGTTCATAAAAATATCAAGTGTCATAAGAATCAGATCATCGATCATAGCTTCAGCCGTGCCGTACCGATAATAGAGCTGTTCATATCCTTCAAAAAAACGGCCGCTAACCCGAGTCCCTTCCCGAGGAAATAAGTAGAGGATCGATGTATAGAGCAAATAGGCTTCTTTAATGGTGAACGTTCCCTCTTTGAATAATTTCTTTATCGATTCCATGGCTGCTATGAAACCGAGCCGGTCTTTATTATGAAGAATCCGGGAAATCTCTTTGAGTTTCTCGTCGATCGGTATTTCCTGCTGTGGATTCACCCGGTAACATCCGGGCATCCCCGTTGTGAACATACTGAAAGCAGCATGAGAGGCGGACTCTAAAGATGCATCCAATTGTTGTATATCCGAAATAGGAGGACCGATCCCGACTCCGCACTCTTGTACAACTTCTGTTTGTTCAAGACCCTGGAGGAAGACTTCGTATTGGCACTCTTCTAATAAGTATCCATACCTACGGCGGCTCATTGGGAAGACCAGGGAAGAGAACTGCCCGACATCTACAGGTGAACTTAACCCTTGGATAACAATGGGGATATGAGGGGTATCTTTCGACAAGGGTATTTTCTTCTCATCCAACCATAAGTTAATTCGTTCAAGATCTCCGGAACAAACCGCTTCATAAAGTTCGAAGTCGTGGATAGGTTGTTCTTTAACTGTCTTGGAATCGTGTTGCTGGGCTATTCGGTTGAGCATTCCTTCAATTTCTTCGATTTCAAAGGGTTTGAGACAATATCCGAAAGTACCATAATTCATCGCTTTTTGTGCATAAGCGAACTCGGCATGTCCGCTGAGTACGATAAAGATCGTATCAGGTGCGATGGCCTTGCCACGTTGAATGAGCTCTAGTCCATTCATAACAGGCATCTTGATATCTGTTAGAACAAGGGTGGGGCGAAGCGATTGAATTAATTGAAGGGCTTCTTGCCCGTTTTCGGCATCGCCGATTACTTCAAAGCCGTATTTCTTCCAATTCACTCCTGCTTTAATTCCTTCTACAATCCACTTCTCATCATCTGCAATAATCACTGAACGCATAAGTGAATCCCCCTTTCTTTATAGAGCTCTTAGATTTATCCTAGCGATTGTGGACCAAGGGGGGTATGGACTATCTTACGCTCACTATGTCCGATATTACGAGTCACGGGAAGGTCACCCGCCAAGGTGTGAAAAATCCACATGACCGGAGTTGTATTCTCTATACAAGAGAATTTACACTCCCGATATAATTTACCATATAAATCGCTTACAAGCATAACAATCTCATACAGAAAGGTGGGGAGAAGATTGGCTGATTCTGTAACCGCTCGAACGCCTAAGCGAAGCTTAAAAACTCTTGCTCCAAAGCAAAGTTTAGGGAAAACGATTTTACAGTACAAGTATTTTTACCTTATGGTTCTACCGGTGTTAATCTGGTACGCCCTCTTCAGCTATGCTCCCATGTACGGTGTAACGCTAGCGTTCAAAACATTTAATTACAGTGAGGGGATTCTGGGCAGTCCTTGGGTTGGATTGGAGAATTTTCAAACGCTGCTGACCGACCCCGATTTTCGCAAGGCGTTTTGGAATACGGTCATTATCAGCTTGATGAAGCTGGTCACTCATTTCCCGATGCCCATTATCCTGGCGATTGTTTTATATGAGTTTTCCAGGACAAAAATGAAGCGGTTTTTTCAGACGATCCTGACGTTCCCGCATTTTATATCGTGGGTTGTACTGTCGGGGATTATTATCAATATTTTAAGCAAAGACGGGATTTATAACCAGATCATCATGCTGTTTGGTGGAGATCCGAATTCTCCTCTTGTCGATGAAAGTGCATTCAGACCCGTTCTGTATATCACGCATGTGTGGCGAGAGATCGGTTGGGATTCAATCATTTACCTGGCGGCTCTGGCAGGGATCAATCCTGAGCTGTTTGAAGCGGCTGAAGTAGACGGAGCGAACCGGTTTCGCCGTTTGCTAAACATCGCATGGCCGGGTTTGAAAAGTACAGTCGCAGTCCTGCTAATCCTTCAAGTTGGACAACTACTAACCCAAGGTTCGAGCTTCGAGCAAATTTTCAACCTGTATAGTTCGCCGGTATATTCGGTTGCCGACACGATCGATACTTACATTTATCGGACTTCATTCACGATTGGAGGAGACTTTGGATATATGACCGCCGTGGGTGTCGTAAAGTCCATTATCAGCCTAATCCTTTTATGGGCGGCCAATACGTTCGCTAAGAAGATGGGCGAGGAAGGACTGTATTAATCTGCAGGAAAAGGGGAGAAGCAAGTGACCGACATAACGGTTAAAAAGAGAAAAAAGTGGAGTGTTTTCGATATCGTCGCATTCGTGGTGCTGGGGCTCCTAGCAATAGTAACATTTTTTCCCTTCTATAATGTTCTTATTATCTCTGTGGCAAAGTTCGAAGCGATTAGTAAAAGCGACTTTTATATTTTTCCGCTTTCGTTTGACCTGTCCGCTTACAAGCTTTTGCTTCAGGATATGAAGTTTTGGACTTCCATCTTTAATTCTGTCATCGTAACAGTGGTTGGCGTGTTGTTCAGCATGACAATCTCTGTGGCGGGAGCTTACGCATTATCCAAGCGGGGTATGCCCGGCAGAAACATAATGCTTAGCTTGATCTTGTTCACTATGTTTTTCAATGGCGGTTTAATTCCTTTTTACTTAGTCGTTAAAGATCTAGGATTCGTAAACAATATACTCGTCATGATCATCCCTGCGGGTCTCAATACGTTTTATCTAATCATTATGAAAAACTATTTCAATACCATTCCAGAAAGCTTGGAAGAATCGGCTAAGCTGGATGGGGCGAATGATCTGTACATTCTTTTCAAAATCATTATTCCAATTTCTGCTCCATTCATGGCGACTTTTGCTTTGTTCTATGCTGTGGAAAGATGGAATGAATGGTGGTATGCATTAATTTTTATCAGTGACGCGGCAAAAGCACCCCTTCAGATTTATCTACGGGAGACACTTATTACTTCGAATTCCTTGCTAAGCCAAATGGCACAAACGATGGCCGAGCAGGAGCAGACGGGGAAGGTCTACACACCTGCACTTCAAATGGCAGCGATTGTAGTTTCGAGTATTCCGATTATTGTTGTTTATCCGTTCCTGCAGAAGCATTTTAATAAAGGCATTATGGTGGGTTCAATAAAAGGATAAGAAAGATTTTAAATAGATTGATTCTATCCTAAAATAGTATAAAGGGAGGTTTCAAGCATGCATAGAAAGAAAATAATGACATTGGCATTATGTATAACTTTGTTGGCTTCAGTACTCACGGCTTGCGGTGGAGGCAATAACGGCAAAGGGCAGGCTGGTTCAAACGGTGAAACATCTCCGAATTCTTCTAACTCCACTGATAATCCTTACAAGGATCCAATGACTATTTCTCTTGGGTTTTGGGATGCGGATGCCGAGATTGCTAACCTCGAAAAGGACCCGATCGCTAAACAAGTGTTGGAGAAATTCAACATCACACTAAAACCTGTCAATTTGTCTTGGGATGACTATACCCAGAAGATTCAAATGTGGGCCGCCTCCGGCCAATTGCCAGACATTTTCGCGATCGACGCCGTCGGTACACAATATCAGCGCAAATGGGTGAATCAAGGCGTTGTTAAAGCGCTCCCGGATCTTTCAAAGTATCCGAATCTTGCAAAATACTTCGAATCGCCAGATATTAAAGGATTAGGAGTAGATGGAAAGTATTATACTGTACCTCGCCGGATGTTCCCGAGTGTCGATTGGAGTGCACTGGACCGTATGGTTTTCTATCGTTGGGATCTTGCTCAAAAGGCTGGGATCACCAAAGAACCAGAGACATGGCAAGAGTTTGAAGCCATGCTTGATGCAATCGTAAAGTCGGATCCGGAAGGCAAGCATGTTACTGGTCTTACGACGACAACTACCAAGATGCTGGGCGGATTCTTCTGGTTGTATGGCAACCCGGTTGCTACTAGTGATGGAAGCGGCAGTGATTTTAAATGGATCAAAGAGGATGGAAAGTTTATCCCTGCTGTATTCTCTAAAAATGCGCTGCCAGCGCTGCAAAACATGAAGAATATGTACGAAAAAGGATTGATCGATCCAGACATCGCGCTTGTTAAACCAGCAGAGTCCTATGACAATTTCGTAGCAGGCAAAGCAGCTGCTCTCCTGAGCGGTGGAGGTTTCATAAATTTAAATAGCGATATGTATGAAAAACGCTGGAAAACAGCTTATCCGGATAAGGATATGACGGAGAGCGTGAAGGCGCTCAAGCCGCTTATCGGTCCTGATGGTGAACGTTCACACGCTATCTTTAAAACATACTGGTCAGAAAGCTATTTCAGCAATAAGATTGACGATAAAAAGATGGATCGCATCATGGCACTCTATGATTATGTGTTGTCTCCTGAAGGCAAGGATCTGTTGACTTATGGCATCGAAGGTGTAGATTATAAGCTCGAAAATGGGCAGAAGGTTGTCATTGAAAAGGGTTCGTTAAATGAGAAGTATCCAGCTAGCAGATTTCTGAAGAATTTGGTGGCTTATGAAACTTCAGATAGCTATAACATGGATAACCCGACGATTGCTAACGAAGGAATCCGCAAAGAAGCTGTCGATTACATCGACTGGATTCAGAACAATACAAAGGTGCCAGAATACGACATTCGGTTAACTTATATGTCCACCCCAACAAAGGATAAATTTACTGTGCTTGACCATGATGATTTGCTTAAGATCATGCTTTCCAAAGAACCCGTTGAGAGTTACTGGAATAGCATTGTGAACGATTATAAGGCTAAAGGCCTTGATAAAATGATAGAGGAAGTAAATGAGAAGGCCATGGAACAAGGTATTGAATAATGGATGGATAGAGAAGATCCGGGCGGAAGTAGCCCGGATCTTCCGTTTAATTATTTGAAGTATGGTTTAGACTGTGCGGCGCTACTGACCGCAGACTTATAAGATTGGGAGGGTAAAGTTTATGAAACTTAGCATTCACTTGACGGGATTAACCGAGAAACAGTTAGCAGCAGTTTCAGAAGTAGCGGGAATATTGAGTATACGAATGGAACGCTCAGGGATACCAGTGAATTGTATTAAGCAAGGGAAGGGCTTTCGAATATCTTACGATGAGGCTCAGGTCACCATTGCGTATGGACAGGAACATCAGTTGATCCGGGCACTCAGCCGATTTCTTGAGAACGTACGCCGTGGAGAACGAGTTGAAATTAATGAACGGCCGGTTTATGAACAGTTAGGCTTCATGGTAGACTGTTCGCGAAATGCGGTTCTTAACTATGAAGGATATAAGGAATTGATCCGGCGTTTAGCGGTTATGGGATATTCAACGGTTCAGTTGTATACGGAAGACACCTACGAACTGGAGGGATACCCTTATTTCGGCTATTTGCGAGGCCGATATACAGGAGATCAAATTCGGGAGCTGGATCAGTATGCCGCGTTATTTGGCATAGAACTGGTTCCTTGTATTCAGACCCTGGCCCATCTCGGCCAAGCATTGAAATGGCAGGCACATGCACCGCTTGTGGATTTCCAGGATATTCTCCTTATTGATGATCCCAGAACCTATGAGTTAATTGATCGAATGTTTGCTTTTATGTCGGCTCATGTAAGCAGTCGCCGCATAAATATCGGGATGGACGAAGCTCATATGATGGGACTTGGTAAATACCTGGATAAGCATGGGTATCAGGATCGATCTTCATTAATGTTAAAACACTTTAGCACTGTTATGGAGATCGCCAGAAAATATGCTTTCCAGACGATGATGTGGAGCGACATGTTTTTCCGTCTGGCCAGTTCCGGAGAATATTACGATGCTGAAAGTCCAATTAGCCCTGATATTGTAAAGCTGATTCCTGAAGATGTTACCTTGATCTACTGGGATTATTATTCGGAAACGCAGGAGAAATACGACGGGATGTTAAGCAAACATAAGCAGCTGAATGATCATATTGGATTTGCAGGTGGTGCTTGGAAATGGATGGGCTTCGCGCCAAACAATGAATTCAGTCGCCATGTCAGTCTGCTGGCTCATGATAGCTGTGTTAAGCATGGAATTCAAGAAGTGTTGATTACCGCATGGGGAGATAATGGCGCTGAAGCTTCCGTTTTCTCGGTTCTTCCTACCCTTCAACTTTGGGCGGAGCTGAGCTACACGGGATGTTTCGTGGAGAACCATGTCAAAGAAAGATTCAGCAGCTGTGTGCAAGGCAATTATGATGACTTTATGGCACTTGATGCGGCCAACCTGGTTCCGGGTAATTCGGCTCCGGGGGGATGTTCTATCAATCCGGCTAAATACTTGCTTTATCAAGATATTTTGTGTGGTTTGTTTGATCGACATGTTATTCCTAACGCGTATTCGAAGCATTATCAGCAAAGTGCAGAAAAGCTCGAACAGGCGATCACTCGCAATTCGCCTTGGCAATCCTTATTCTCTGTACAAGCCAGCTTGTGTCGCTTGCTCGAAATAAAGAGCGAAATCGGGATTTCTATACGCGACGCTTATCATCGGGGGAATTTAGAGGAATTGGCTCACTTTGCCAAGGTGACTTTGCCACAATTATCTGATTTGGCCAGACAATTCATGGACGACTATCGAGTGCAATGGGAGCTGGAAAATAAGGTATTTGGTCTTGATGTTTTTGATCTTCGTATGGGAGGAATGCTTGAGAGAATCAGAACGGCGATTCATCGAAACAATCGTTATGTCGAAGGGAACGTGGAGCAGATTGCTGAATTAGAAGAGGAGCTTCTGACGTTCGACGGTCTTGTTGACGAGGGCGACCCCAGGACGATAAGTGCGAATTTATGGCACACGATTGCAACACCATCCGTGATCGCTGGGGTTTAAGGAGGGGGTGAGGTTATGATTGATACTAATCTGGACCATCAAAAGGGCACAAAGCAGCCCAACCTTTTGCTTATCACCGTAGATCAGATGCGTTTTGATTGCCTGAGCATTATGGGACATCCCGTCGTTGAGACACCCAACCTGGACGCTCTGGCATCAAGGGGGATCTTATTTGAGCACGCTTACTCGGCTACCCCCAGTTGTATTCCCGCCAGGGCTGCTATCATGACAGGAATGGGGCAAAGATCACATGGGCGGGTTGGTTATCGGGATAAGGTTGAATGGAATTACGCCCATACGATTGCCGGAGAGCTTGCTCAAGCTGGTTATCATACGCAGTGTGTTGGCAAGATGCATGTGTATCCTGCACGTAATCTATGTGGATTCCATAATGTGGTGCTTCATGATGGATATCTTCACTACAATCGGGATAAGAGCAAAACGTTACAGGATGAACACTATGATCAAGTGGATGATTATTTGCAGTGGCTGCGAAGACAAACTAATGCTAACTCGGATATCACTGATTTAGGCCTTGATTGCAACGCCTCAACGGTTGCCCGCCCCTGGCACTTGCCGGAAGCGATGCATCCCACGAATTGGTGCGTGACCGAGTCGCTAGACTTTTTGCGAAGAAGGGACCCTGGGAAACCATTTTTCTTATGGTCTTCCTTCGTTCGCCCGCATTCCCCATTGGATCCGCCACAATGTTATCTGGATATGTACAAGGACTTGGAATTTCCCGATCCTCCAATCGGAGACTGGGTGGACGAGAGTGCGGCCTTAAACGGAGCTAAGGATCCAACTTCTTCGTTCACTAATTTGCCAAAGCGCAGATTGGATCGTGCCCGTGCGGCGTATTACGCGCTAATTACGCATCTTGACGACCAAATTGGGAGGTTGATCAATGGGCTGCAGGAGTATGGAGTTTTAAATGAAACTTTGATTCTATTTACTTCTGATCATGGTGAAATGATGGGGGATCACCATTACTTCCGCAAATCTCTTCCTTATGAAGGAAGTGCTAAGATTCCTTTCATAGTGTTTGATCCGGGAGAAACGCTTGGACTTCTTGCAGGCTCCCGGCCTGATTCCATTGTAGAGCTTCGCGATATTATGCCCACATTTCTTGAAGCTGCTGGCGTCCAAATACCAGTTCCAGTAGAAGGGCAAAGTGTGTTGCCGCTGTGCAGGGGAGATCAGACATTATGGCGATCTTATATTCATGGGGAACAAGCCTATGGAGAAAAGTCCCACCACTTCTTAACGGATGGAAGAGAGAAATTTATTTGGTATTCTCAGACAGGGGAAGAGCAGTATTTTGATCTAGCGGCAGACCCCTCAGAGAAGATTAATGCGATAGGCTGTACTGATAAATTTGAGCGTATAAAAGAGTGGAGAGAGCGTCTTATTCACGAGCTGGAGGGACGAGAGGAAGGGTTTGTAAACAACGGCGAATGGATTGCCGGACGCCCAATATCTCATATTCTAAAGGCATCCCAATTGGGGAAATAATCATAACATAGGGCAACCAGAACTCACAGGTTGCCCTACGTCTGTTACGGATATAAAGAAAGGTTAGTGAATTTACCAGCTACTCCGGCGTTTAGGCAAAGGGTCCTGATCTTGAATCATTCGATGGACGAGCAATTCAACCATCGAATGGCGAATATCACTATAATCGGGATCTTCAAAACGATTGGAGTTTTCATGAGGATCCTCTTTCAAATCATACAATTCGCCGTAGGTCTCACCTGCGAAAATCACCAGCTTATAACGTGTTGTACGCAAACACTTAGCGTTAATGCCGCGGTCATGAGCAATATAAGCGGTCAGGGCAGAATTGCGCACATGGGACTCTCTTCCAGCCAGCACCTCCATCTGTGACACACCTTGAATTCCGTAGGGAGTTTTGAGACCTGCGGCTGCAAGCAGTGTGGGGACAATATCAACATGTTCCATCAAAGCAGGGACCCGTTGCCCGGAAGCAATCCCAGGACCGCGTACGATCATCGGGATTCGTGTTAACCCTTCATAAAACCATGGCCCCTTGTAAATTAGTCCATGGTCACCGAGCAGTTCTCCATGATCGCTGGTAAAGAGGATGACTACATCATCGTACATTTCTTTTTGACGCCAAGCTTTTATAATACGTCCGATCTGCGCATCAATGAAGGTAATCATCGCATAATAATTTCCGGTGAGCCGTTTCATATGCGCTTCATCAAGAGAATGCTCCTCACCGCCACCAGGCCAATATCCTCCCTGACTCTGACGCAGCAGATGTGGAGGACGAAGATGCACGTCATCTGCTTCTCTGGCTGGAGATGGAATGTCAGTGTCAGCGTACATATCCGCGTAAGCTTTTGGAGGGTCAAAGGGGTGATGTGGATCGACGAAACTGGTCCATAAAAATAGCGGTTGCTCGGTTTTGTGGGCGAGGATAGCATCGATACTCCGTTCAGCAATCCAATAAGTCTGATGCAGCTCCGGAGGGAGTTCGCTCTCCCACACATCGTTTTGAGCATTAGAAGCTCTGTAATGGTCCTTCCTGAAACGCTCTGCCACTTCAGGGTTACGCTGTCTAAGCCACTCCATATATTCCCCGATACAATTGTCTTCCGTAATATGATGTTCATCAAATCCGTAGTACGTTCCATCGGAAGCTCTTCCGCGGTCACGATAAGCAGGCTCTTCATATTCTTGTGAAAAGTTCCCCTTCATCTGAGGGCGGAAATGCATCTTTCCTATACCGATGGTTTTATAATCCGCTTTCTTTAAATGATCGCATAAGGTAAGTTCGTCTTCTCTGAGTGTGGTACCGATGTTCCAGGCACCATGAACATGCGGATACCTGCCTGTAAAAATGGAAGAACGTGAAGGCGTGCAAACGGGACTAGCGCAGTAAGCGCCAGTGAAGAGTGTGCCTTCCGAAGCAAGCTGGTCAAGTTCAGGTGTCAGTACGGAAGCGTTTTCGATACCTAGTGCGTCCGCGCGCATTTGATCTGTGGTAATTAACCAAATATGAGTTCTTTTTGACATCCGTAATAACCCCCTATGAATATAGTGTATAGCATCACAAAAGCCCCTAGCAACCAATGAATTCTCCATATATTTCATTAGAATCGTCCATATGGGTTGATATTTTTATTACCTATAATTAAATAGTCTATCTCAATGTTGGAGGAGAAATTATATGCGGAAGTTATCCATATCAGGGGATCATTTTATATTGGACGAACAACCCATCCGGTTGCTTTCTGGTGCGCTTCATTATTTCCGGATCGTTCCGGAATATTGGCAGGATCGTTTGCTGAAGCTGAAGGCTTGTGGATTGAATACTGTTGAAACCTATATTCCTTGGAATTTACACGAACCAGAGGAGGGGAACTTCAATTTTGCTGGATTTGCTGACATCGAGGCTTTCGTTAGACTTGCCGGAGAGCTTGGTTTGCACGTGATTTTGCGGCCAAGTCCTTATATTTGTGCGGAATGGGAATTCGGTGGATTGCCAGCTTGGTTACTTGCGGACAATAACATACAACTGCGTTGTAATGATAACGTCTATTTATCTAAGTTGGATGCCTATTTCGATGAGTTGCTTCCACGTCTGCGGCCCTTGTTAAGCACTAACGGTGGGCCTGTGCTTGCCCTTCAAGTAGAGAACGAATATGGAAGCTTTGGTAGTGATAAGACTTACCTGAATGATCTAAAAGCAGGAATGATCGCCCGCGGCATGGACGTTCTGCTGTTTACTTCAGATGGAGCTGAAGATCATATGCTCCAAGGCGGTATGATTGACGGAGTGTTCGCCACTGTGAATTTTGGTTCACGGGCAAAGGAAGCCTTTGCTAAACTACGTGAATATCAGCCTACGGGACCGTTGATGTGTATGGAATTCTGGAATGGATGGTTTGACCACTGGATGAAACCGCATAATACACGCCCCGAATCTGAAGTAGCGGAGACTTTGGATGAAATGCTGGCTTTAGGAGCCTCTGTTAACTTCTATATGTTCCATGGGGGGACGAATTTTGGATTTATGAATGGGGCAAATCTTTTTGACAAATATGAGCCCATCGTAACCAGCTACGATTATGATACGCTGCTGGACGAATCCGGTAAGCCAACTGCAAAATTCTATGCAGCACGAAAAATAATTGAGAAATACGTAACGTTACCGCCACTGGAATTACCGCCGTTTTTAAAGTCACAAGCTTATGGTAAAGTGTTGATGACAGAAGCAGCACCACTGTTCACTCAGTTAGACGTTTTGTCTACCCCAGAACATAGAGCATGTCCCGAGCCAATGGAGAAACTGGGTCAGAATCATGGGTTCATCTTATATTCGACGAGGATCAGTGGACCCCGCAGCAGTACGGAGCTCGTCCTTCAAGAAGTACGTGATCGTGCGCTTGTATTCGCGAATGGGGCCTTTGTCGGTACAGTTGAACGCTGGGATCCGCGAGGAATTCCATTAGAGGTTCCAACGGAGGGACTGCAGATCGACATCCTTGTGGAGAATATGGGGCGTGTAAATTATGGCCCGCTGCTTTGTGATCCAAAAGGCATAACCTGTGGCGTTAGACTCGGCTATCAATTCCTGCATGATTGGACCATTCATTCTTTGCCTTTAACCAATCTTAAGGGATTATCATTCACACCGATAGATTGCGAGCAACGTCAGCAGCCTACTTTTTACCGGGGGGGCTTTCAAGTCAGTAAGCCTGAGGATACTTTTTTGCGGCTGGACGGATGGAGTAAAGGTCAGGTTTTCATAAACGGCTTTAATTTAGGGCGCTACTGGGAGCAGGGTCCAACTAAAACACTATACTTACCAGCGCCGCTTCTGCGTCAAGGTGATAACGAGCTTATCTTATTCGAACTACATGGCGTAATGGAGCCAGTGGTTACTTTTGTAGATACACCGGAGCTCACATGATATTTAACGGGTGAGTAAGTATCATGATTCTATAGTACGGGTCTGATGATTTTTAATATATAATCAAGACAGCCCAACAATTTATAGGAACTGAAAATGCACGATTAGGGTGGGTTAGAGGAGGATTTTAAATGAGCTATGATTTGATGGCATTTGAGACGTCTAAAGCACCGCAAGAGAGAGCAGCGTTTATGGAGTGGTATGAGCAGCAATTGCAGTGGTCGGAAGACCATGCCTATAACGATCCATCGGTTTTATCGGAGGCGCTGCAACGCTTTTATAGTGAGTTGTCTGAGCAATTTCCTAATATGAATGTAGAGGACGAGATTTTTGAGGCGATGGAGGAAGCCGGAACGGATAACCGGTTAACTGACTACTCGCTTGGCTCATCCGTCATCTATGCGGCTTTTGCGTATTCCGTAGCTGACGAAGCTTATACGGCGATGCGGGAGTTGGCTATAAAACATAAAGTTGGATTTTTTGATGTAAGCAGCAACGAAGGTGATATTATTTTTCCTTGTAGCAATATGATTTAGAGTGTAGACAGCTGGTTGCTCTCCTAGTTGTGAATGAAGGGGCAACCAGCATGTTTTTTATCTTCTTTACTCTACTACAGACGGAATAATACACTCCTTAATCAGAGGCCAGCGGTCACGAGGCTGAAGTGTGAATTCTGAGGCGATGGTTACGACAAGATCCTTTTCTGGAATGCAGCAAATGACATTACCACCATCACCTAACGCTGAGTAGGTGTAAACCCCGTCTTCTTCGCGTAGCCACCACAAGTAACCGTAATGATTAGGGTTCATCGCTGTTGATTCCTCAATCCATGTCTCCGAAATGATCTGATTTTGCTCCCATTGTCCACGGTTCAAATATAATAAACCAAAACGCGCCATATCGCGTGGAGACAACGTAAGTCCCCATCCTCCTGTGGTGATACGATTTGGGTCTTCCACCCACCCCTTCACATTTACCCCAAACAAATCATCGAACCCAAATGAGCTCATCTCATAATCCGGGATTTCATTCATTCCGATAGGTTTAAATAAACGTTCGTTGGCGAACTCACGGGCACTCTGTCCAGTGCTGCGCGTGATGATGGCAGAAAGCAGATGTGCTCCAGCGGTAGAATATTTGAAATCCCCAATTATTCCTTGTTGGCCTAGCATATCCAGCGTATATTTTACCCAGTCAGGCTGCATACACATTTGCTCCAGCGGTTCGTGCCAATCTGCAAAAGCATAAGGTGCGGTCATCGTAAGGAGATGGTGCAAGGTGATTTCTTGTTTTTGCGGATCTTGAGCAGCGTTTGGAACATAGTCCGGGAAAAACTCCAGTACCTTTTGATCTGCATTGTTAATAAAGCCAGCATCTATGGCAATGCCTATGAGCGCGGATATGATACTTTTTGTTACAGAGGCCACATGATGTGTGTCATTCGGGCCAGCGCCATTATAATATTTTTCATAAGCGATAGTTCCACTTCTTATCACAACAATCCCGTTGATATTGCTATACTCGGATTTGATCCTTGATTCTAGTTCTGAAAGCATATCAGCATCCATTCCCAAGTTTGCGGGGGCTGAGATTTGCCAATCTGAAGTTGGATAATTGTTTTTGAGCATGAAAGTAACTCCTTTATGAATTTTTTTTCTTTACTGGAAAATAGACCTCGGTAACCAGATCCTCAGGCACAGCGGCTTGTATCGGGTCCGTTACATATATTTCATAGGGCGAATTCACCATTTCATAACCTTCATTTTCTATCCATTCTCTCAGCTTTGCATAGACCGAGGTCAATTCTGAATAGGCGCCTTTAAGAACAGATCTCGCACAAAGAGCATCAGGCAAATCTCTTGTACCTTTTACAACCTCTTTTATGGGGAGAGCAAACTCTGTATCATTTCCGGCTGGATTATATTCATGGCTGTGATAAAATGTTATTGGCGTACCGAGCAAAGTGAGTTTTTCAGTGGCGATTTTTTCATATAGCCCGCTAAAATAATGTCCATAACCTAGCGCATAGTCATCACTGCTCAACATCTGACGCGTAAAAAGAATATTCATAGGCTGAGTTTCAACAAGCTCTACTTTTATCTCATTCAGGTAGGACATCATGGGGATACCTTTCTCCAAATTTAATACATCAATATTGATTTGTTTTAAGGTGTATTCATAAGAACTTATTTTCTCCTGTATTTCTTTTTTCTTGAGATTAAGGGCTGAGTAGAGCTTCTCTTCTGAACGATCCTGTTCCCATTGTAAAATGTCTTTGATTTCTTCCAGCGAGAAACAATAACCTTTCAGACGATTGATAAAAAGCATTTTTTTAAGTTGTTTGATGGAGTAATACCTGTAACCGTTCTCAGGGTTAATCTCTTCGGGATGAATTAATCCGATCTCATCATAATATCGAAGCGTCTTCGTAGAAACTTCGCATATCTTCGAGAATTCTCCAATCGACAGCAAAAAGTCATCTCCTTTTTTCGTTTGAATTAAGCTTCCAAGCTAAAACATCGATGTTTGGTTCTAGATCTACTTAACACCTTACCCTAAGGTCAAAGTCAACAGCAAAATAGTGAACCGATTCCAAGGTTACGACAATATATAGGTAAATGGCCATTCAGAAAGGAGTAGCCAACGGGGCTACCCTTATTTATTAGAGTGTATCATTTTAGCTAAAGCCTTCAAATATTTCCCATAAAACTTCTAGAACATGTTAAGATTTTCACAAGAAAAGATTATAGGAATGGAGAGGAGAACATTTTGTCTAGAAAAAAATACGTATCTTTATTCGTTTTGTTTATCGTCCTGTTATCGGGTTGCGAAAAAAACAATGCCGATATATCCAATAATACAGATGTAGATGTAACTGATGATCAAGAATATAACTTGCTGATTACGAATAACAGTCCGTTATTTTTAAAAAGTGTAGTTGTTACCGTTGATGAAGGAAATGACGTTCAAATTAACTCTTTGATCGACAGTAATATTAAGCATGGTGGGGTAGCAAAGTTCCCCATAGATAATGGAAAGCATTTATTTAAGGTTACACTCAATCCGAAAGATAATTACTCGGTCAGTAAAGAATTTAAGGAAGAATTTAAAGCAGGAGAGATTGTTGAATATCAGATCCTAATAGAACAAAACGAAGTATCTATTCAAAAGATTAAGGATATTAAATAGCAGACTCAATTATAGCAATGAAAAAGCAGGTGGACTAGCCACCTGCTTTACCGATCACCACACTTTAATATAATTTTTGCCCTTATTCAAAAGTGTAAGAGGTCCTAAAGTGCTTTTATTCTCTTTCTTGTTATCCAGAAAATCTGTATCCAGAATTATATTGCTGCCATCCGGATTCTCAAACTCGGCATCCACGATGCGCACCCGCGGCAAAGTCTCAGTTGAATGTACCTCACCTAAGAAGTTAACGAAGCTTTCAGGCAGATCAATAGAAAGGAATCCTTCATCTCCTTGATCTACAATAAAGAAGTCTGGACCAAAGCTTTCCTCAACCAGCTTTACATTCTCTCTTTCGAAAGGCTCAGCACCGTTTAAATAAGCGTTGTTATTAATGAACATAGGCTGTTCAGCGAGTTCAAACTCCTCAAGATCACCGTGTAACTTATGGACATTCTCGATATACTCCGCCAAAGAGGTGGTGTAGTTATTGAAATGTGATGTTCCCACGCCTGTCCATCCGTCTTTTCCAACAATGATATTGTTGTAGAACCGATCGTCCCCACCATAAATAAGTGAGAAACCGGCAATTTTTGTACTATGCGGAAGATGATATTGCGTGGACCGGTTTAGTACCTTACGATGAACCATCCTGCCGCCGATCAGATTGTTGATATAGGCTCCACCTTGGGCTACATTCTCCAAAGCATGTTTAGCTGTCAAGATATTATGGTCAACAATGTAGGGGCCATGGCTTACTTCTATAAACAAATCCCGGTGATTTTGATAGAACAGATTTTTACTGATTCTTGTCCCTTGGGTCTGCCAATCCAGCCATAAACCTAAAGTACAATCGTGAATCCGGTTATGGTGGATGTGAGTATCGATCGGTGCGTGAAGCTTGATCCCGGCAATTTCGTGGCCCCAGAATTCCCGTTTTATCGCAATGTTGTAAATATGGTTATGATGAATTTCGCTGAAAATACAACCTAAGTGGCCGACGATGGCATTTTGGCCGCAATCATAAATGGTATTATGGCGGATAAGATGTGAACCGATCGATTCTTTGCTCCAGCCCTGACGCTCAGCAGTAAAGACGGATTCAAGCTGATATTGATATCCGGGTTTGTCTTTTCGAATGGTACGGTAATTATGGCCTGTGGAAGCTTCTTTGCCGATACTGATAGCGCTGCATTTGGCATCGTGAATGATATTATTTTCAATAATCCAGCCTTTGCTCCAGTTAGTGCCCAGCAGTCCGGGCTGGTCTGCCGTTGGAGGTGCCCAAGGTGTTGCCGCATGCGCCATTTCAAAACCTTTTACAGTAATATAATCAATCCCGGTTTCTTCAGGGTAGAAACAAGATCTGCGTACATTGATTTCTACCAGTTCTTTGTTCGGGTTGGCACCTTGGAAATTAGCGTAAATCGTGGTGTGGTCAGGGCTTACTTTGGCAAACCAAACATAGGTCGTCTGTTTTGGATTTTGGACCGGAACCATCTCATGTGTCCAGAGATCCTTGAACTCCAGCTTTTCGACGGGAGCTGCCAGTTGATCATACTGACTGACCTCATAAAAAGACATGCCATTTAGATATACATCGCCTAAGTGTCTTGTCTCCTCTATAGTGACGAGCCAATCGCCAGACACTTCCTCAACATACGGATTAAAGCTGCCAAAAAACGTGTTCGGCAAGATCACTTTCCAAATATGATTCTCAACCTGCTGCCAATCTTGTATATGTTCAGAGCCTTTTATGACAACCTGCTCGTCTTCAGCGGCTTGATAAATAATTCTTCTTTGTTCGCTTAATCCTTTGTATCTCGGTTTTACCCATTCGCGATATATCCCTTCATGAACGATAATCTTGTCCCCAGCCACAGCTGCTGAAGCCGCTTTATTGATGGTTAAAAAAGGATCATGTTGAGTACCTTGACCTTGATCTGAACCAGTTTTTGATACGTGATATTCCATTGTCCTATAACCTCCGCTTGGTTGACTTTATCCAATATTATAGGAAATAACGTTGTTAGTTCTATACTTTATATAGTACACTTTAAGACAAAATTAGTGTTTTCGTGAAGGAGAATCTACTTGTGGCCCTTTTTTGAAAAACATGGTGTCGGCGAAAAAGATTACTTTAAACTCATTCCCTTGAAAAACTATCATTTTCCACTTCATTTTCATCGGGCATTTGAGATTATTTATGTCAACGACGGGCAGTTATCTATCACCATTGATGGGAAAAGCTATCAGGTGCAGAAAAATGATCTGGTTTTTATTTTTCCTAATCAGATGCATGAATTTGAGACGATTGATTTTTCGGAGATTATGGTGATCCTTTTTTCCACAGAATTGATAGGTGATTTTCACATGAATTATAAAAGCTTTATTCCAACTGACAATGTCCTCCATGCTGTGAATGAACCTGATTGTTCAAAGCTGGATTCGATTTATAGCCAGAAAAGTTTCCTGTATGGTGTATGCGCGGGGTTGATCTGTCAGACATCATTTGCTCCGGTCAAACAGTCCCCGCAAACAAAGGTGCTCTATAAAATCCTGCTTTTTGTAGAACAAAATTATTCTGCCGATTGCACATTAAAAGCTGTAGCAAAACATCTGCAATATGATTACCCGTATTTATCAAAGCTGTTTGTCCAGCTGATGAAAATACCCTTCACAGATTACTTGAATCACTATCGGATCTCACACGCATGTTATATATTAAAAAACTCGAATCTGACTATTGGTGAAGTTGCCAACCTTTGCGGCTATAGTAACTTACGGTCATTTCATCGGAATTTCCAGAAAATCACCCATCAATCGCCGAAAGGGTATCGGGTTTCCAATCCTCCTGATAAGGAAATGAACTAGAAGACTTAAAGGGGGGAGGGAAGAGAATAAAAAGAACTCCAAAACCACGAGTATAGTGGTCTTGGAGTTCTTTTTTTTATTTTTGCATCATAATTCTGTAAATCAGCATGGCGGCTTCGGCACGTGTGGAATGGGCAGTTGGTGTAAGCTGCTGCTGAGAGTCTCCTTTAATAAGACCTGCTGATACCAGCGCCGCAATATCATTTGCCGCATAATTAGAAATTTGATTATAGTCAGTGTAGCTGTCTAATGCAGAGGGGGAGGAAGCGGTCGTATTCGATTCCCATACCTCAGCAGCCTTCAATGCCCTAGCTGCCATAACAAACATTTCTTGTCTGGAGATGGAGTCATGAGGGTGGTAAAGGCCGTCGGTTTGGCCCGTAACGACCCCTAATTTCTGAGCTGTCATAAGTCCCTCATAAAAATAATCGTTAGGTGACACATCAGCAAAGCTATTTCCTTCTGCTGCAGATAGACCTAAAGCTCTAACCAATAAAAGTGCGAAATCTGCACGTGTAACAGTCTGGTCGGGCCTAAACTCTGTTTCTGTTACACCATTAATGACCCCTTTTGATGTTAGTACTTCTACAATAAACTTCGCCCAATGAGAATCAGATATGTCCCTGAACGTTTTGTGATTGTAGACGGCGGCATATTGCCCAGATGAATTTGTTGTTGAGAAAATAGCTTGCTTCTTATCTGAATCATAATTCCCGCCTACTACCGGTTGGATGACTCCGTGCGCATTGACGTTCCACACTACAATAAAGGCGTTGTTCAATGGAACTACAGCAGCTGGATAAGGAAGCCCAATTTGTATGGCCGAATTTAAACTCTCTAATTGAACTGTTGTACCATCCAAAAGTAACTCGTAATCAATAAGCAAACTTTCACCCAATTGCTTCTTTAAACTTCCTGTTGTATCGACAGGCTTGAGGAGCAAGGTAACCGTCTTCACATTGTCCAGTGTCTTCGTCGGGAATAGATTATCCGGAAGTACAAAGGTAGCTAGTGATGTATTGATCTCCAGCTGCAATGTGGATGCTCCAACAAGAAATGCTGCGGCAGGGAGAGTGACTTCAAATGAGCCAACATTTGACGATTGTTCCTCTGCGAGCTGAATTCTTAGGATTTTGTGGCCTGCGGAATTAGGTTTGGCTAAAGCCATAATCTTTTGTAAGGAAGATTCAGTCAATATTGCGCTAGCTTTTTCTCCATTCATAGTAGTAGGTATCTCAATCCTTACGCTACCGTCCAAATGGAGTATAGTAGTGGCCGAATCTCCAACCGATGATCCGGAACTGCCTGAGCTCGCGGCAGCCGTCGGACTTGGAGAAGCGGTCGGACTTGGAGAAGCGGTCGGACTCGGAGAAACAGTCGGACTCGGTGAGGCCGTCGGACTTGGAGAAGCCGTTGGGCTCGGAGAAGCCGTCGGACTCGGAGAAGCCGTCGGACTTGGTTCCGGTCCATCCAAAGGAATGAACTTCAAGAAATCGCCCCAGATTATATTCCCGTCAGCATCCCGAGAGTAATTGACTACAGGATTTAAGCTGACAAAGTTAGAATCGCTCAGTTCTAAACCTGATTTATTCGCCGATCGCGTACCGTCAAACATGAAATTATTGTCCGCAGCTAAAGAAGCTGGATATTGGTCTTTTGCAATGTTGGCAGTTCGGTAAGATAAGAAACCGTCAATCGTAAAGTCTGTAGTAATGTGATCATAAGTGGTGAAGCTTATATTACCACGCGTATTGTTAAATCCGATGTTGTTGATGGCGATCACACCTGGATTACTATTGCTTGTAAAACCATAAGCGCCATTACCAAAGGCGATGGAATCGCGGATGGTATGTGTGACATGAATGCCTTCGCCACCAAGCTTGAAGCCATTTTTATCACCGGCACCTACGGTTCCGTCTGTTAAGAACCCATTGTTGAAGGCGGCGCTGTGCTCAATCAGCACTGAACCTATTGCACCTGAGCCTGCTTTCGTATATAAGTCCCAGCCATCGTCGATATTGTTATGCGCCAGACAACCTCTAAAAATATTACCAACACCCGCAGTCAATTTTGCCGCAAAGCCATCGGCATTATTGTCAGATGGATCACGGTTGTAGAAGGAGGTACTGTTGAGAATTAAGTTGTAGGAAGGCCATTCACTGAGTTCTATCGCGGTACCATCTGTTCGGCTGATTTGTAGACCAGTGTCACCATTCGCATAGAAACGGCTATTTTCAACGATGTTATAATTGCCTCCCACCGTAAAGCCCTTGGTATTCCCAGCTGAGCGAGTGAAATCAAGTCCTTTCACATGCCAATAGTTTCCGCTCAAGAGAACGCCTTCTGTTTTTTTGTCAAAATCAAAGATAGGTCTTGCTCCTGGTGCTGCTTCTATATACTTTTTGGCGGAGGCTTTGCCATCATTGTACTTTTTAATCTCAAGTGGTGATTTCCGCACATAACGACCCTCAAGCACAATAATATGCTGACCTGGTTTAACGAAATCAATCGCAGTATCGATATCAAGTGGGAGATTGATTGTTCCATCTCCGGAGCTTGATCCGGTGGGGGATACGTAGATATCATCATCTTCGTTATAACTTTTTAGGGTGACGGTAAAGTTGCTGATGATCTTCTCATAAGAGGTCAAATACTGAGTATCATCTGGTAAAAAAGTAATGCTGAAGTTCGTATCTCCTTGATCAAGAAGTCTCGTGGGAATAGAAAGACGTTTACCAGATATTGCCTCGATATGCTGAGCGATGATCGTAGAACCTTGCTTCAACGTCACCGTTCCGTTGACATTAGAGCGCACAATCATTTGGTAAGCTGGATCTGAGGTTTTACTTAGTGAAAGTATATTTAAGCTAGGTGTGACGGGAGTCGCAGGTGGTTCTATTTTAGGAGAATCTGTAGCTGCTGAAGTGACAGTTAATTGAATATTGCTTACATTAATTGTGGCTAAACGAGCAGCATAGAATCCGACATACATTTTTGAATCCTGTACGCTTAGAATGTCTGGTGTGAAATGAATAGCTTGTTGGCCATTATTGAGCTGTCCTGTAAAACCACTATTCGTCTTTGCTAAGGTTAAATGGTAAGGTGCTGCTGGAACAGTATTGGCAGGTGCAGGACGTTCTTTTTGAAGCATGATGGTTTGAATCCCTTTACTGCCAGTCCCATCCGTTTTTTCAACTCCCGTACGGACAAAAAGCTGTGTGCCCAGATCGCTTTTCGTCCCGCCGCTATAACCACCGATGGCAGCTATATTGGATGCAAAGACGCTAGAATTTCCTTGTGTGCCGATGACGTCACGTGCCATAATGCCAAAAGATTCTTGCCCGTCATATGGATTTTTTGCAAAAGCCAACACTTGGATATCCGCAGACAGCACGAAATTATCTTCCGCAGCATCTAGCTCGGTGTAATAGAAGGTAATGCCGTCATGATCTTCGGTGACTTTACCGCCGCCTTCCAAAGCGATCAGTTGGGCGGATCCATCCTCGTTGACAATCGTCTGATTGTTAGTAGCTGAAGTGGACTGACCGAATTGAATGCTTTTCCAAACGGGATCCATCTTTTCTTTTACTGTAACGGAATACGTAATGGGCATAATAGAAGAATCGGTAGGGAGTATGCCAATTTCATACACTCCAGCTGCCTGATTGTTGAACTTGGAAGTGTCGAGCGTATAGCTGTTTAGCTTCTCTCTATCTGAATTATCATACACTTTGGATACGAAGAGATCTTTGCTGTCAAAGTTTTCGTTAATAAAAAAGGTAGTTTTAGGATAGCTGGTGACTTCGATGCCTACTAGTTTTTTAACGTTGACCTTAACTTGAAAAGAGGTTGTTAAGCCTTTATGCGTAATTGTGATTTTTTTATCCCCAGATGTCGTGGTGTCGAGAGGAGAGACTTTGTATTCATTGTTCAACAGCCGAATCTGTGTACCATCACTGTAATGAGCATAAACCACAAGTCCTTCTAGTTTGAGGGAGTCCCCGATATAGTAGAGTGTTTGTTTAGGTTCATTTCGAATTTCTAAAGCGGATAACGTCGCTGCTTTTACTTCCACATTAAAGGTCGATGTGATTGCCGGCGCCTCTGTTGAAGTAACGGATACCGCTGTGGAGCCTGATTGCGTAAATAGATACGGTAATAAATCGCTGATCGGTTGTCCGTTAATGGAGAGGGAATAAAGATCACTGGTCAGTTCTTTGGTCAGGAAGCCGTCGTTATAATTGGCAACAAGAACAAGACCTTCTGGATCGAAGGTATCCCCTGGGTAATATACGGTTTTAGCTGGATAATACTTCACTGATAATGAGGTCATAGATAATGGAACGATTTGCAAAGGAATGCTCACGAAAGCACCGTTGTAGTTAATGGTTATGATATTTTCTCCAACCTTGCTGCTATCAAAGCCTGTAACAATATAATCCGTAGAAGATAAAACTGCCTCGCTCTCATCAGAAAAAATAGCCTTAACGACTAATCCAGTCAAATCAAGGGGTTCACCAACCAGATAAGTGGTTTTCGTCATTGCGCTCGTATCAGCGGTTAAGCTGGTTACGATTTTGGATTCAAGCTGGATGTCTATGTCACTGAAAGTAACAGTTGCATCTCTAGCTACATAAATTCCGGCAAAAAGAGTATCTGTGAACGTATCGTCCAGTGTTATGATTTCGGTCTGATCACCCACACTTAATCGATAAGTATCTCCTGATTTTTTAATACTTAGCGAATATACAGCTCCTGCGGACGGAGCCTGGATATCGCTAAAAGGATTTAACTTCACTTGGGTGTCTTTTTTATAAAAACCTTTCATTACCTGATCCAAAGCACCCACCGCCGCATAGTTAGAAGTGGTTGTGCTTGTATCTCCGTTCGTCCCAATACTGTCGCGGAGCATAAGACCGAAGGATTTCTGGTTAGGTGTGCTGACAGTGCTATTGCTATTAAAAGCAATCACTGAAGCGGTCGCTTTCAGTTCAAAGTTCGCTTCCACAGGAATCTCTTTCGAATAAAAAGATAATCCCTCATCGCTGCTGGAGATTTTGCCGCCGTAAGTCGTCATCGTTACAGAGGTTGGACTTTCAATTATAGGTTCGGGGTTCTTAGCTGGACTAGTATTGCCTCCGAAGGCGCTGAAGCCCCAAGGTCCTAGCTCGATTTGACCTTCTTGACTGAATTGAATATTTCGGAACGTAACCGTAGTATTTCTAGCGGTATAAAGGCCCGCATATTGAATGGAGCCGTCAAAGCTTTCGATCGTTTTGGTTTCATTGCCGATGCGGACAATATACAGATTTCCGGTCTTTTTGATGCTTAATTCGTAATTCTCTCCTTGGGCAGGGCGATTAGTGTTATCAAACACGTACCCAAGTTTCTGTAGGCTTGTATTTTGCAATTTGTGAAACGCTTTCATTTCTTGATCCAAAGCACCCAAGGCGACATAATCTCCAGAGTAGGCTCCGAATTGGTTATCCCACACATTGCCGCGCAGCATTATTCCGAAGGAAACTTGGTTATTGGCTGTCCAAGCATCCACGTGAGCCGTTGCCTTTAACTCAAAATTAACACTTGGATCAACCTCTTTAAAGTAATAAGCGATACCTTCCGTGCTGCCCGATACTTTGCCTCTGTCGTTCGAGCTTCGCAGTGTTGCTGATCCATCCGTGTTCTCCGTAATGCCAAAGTTGGCCGCAGTAATCTTGTCTTGCCCCCCAACATCACCAAATACGCTGCCTTGCCATTCACTTTGAATGTTAATCATTCCTTCATAAGGATCAGGTGCTTCCTCTGCAAACATCGATAACGGAAAAGAGGAACACAAAAGCAGGAAGGTTACGAGCATGGCTAACAAACGTTGTTGTTTTCTCAATGATTAAAACCTCTCCTTATATGATCGATTTTGACCAAAGCTAAGCTTGATCATCCGAAATTATACGTTATCACTAAAGCGTACAGCTATAATCAATACGCCATATAACGCTGTTTATGCAGTAGGAGAGGGATAATCTGAGTTAATGACACCCGGTTTATGCCTTTGCTTCTGCTACTTACGTGGAGTTTTCGAAGTCTGTTGCTGGTGGTTAGTACACTGGCATGGTGGTTACGGGTGCCGAAACTGCCGGTAAGTATGCTTGCAGTGGAAGTCCGCGACCTTTTGAGTCAAAATTACATACTCGGTTGTCGTTAGTGAACCTAAGCTGCCGATAAGTATGCTCGCAGTGGAGGTTCACAACCGTTTGAGCAAAAATTACGCCCGCGATTGGAGTTACGGACCGTAGTGCAGCTATTTCAGCTAATTCGCTCATTTTCCCTGAGTTTCGGACTGCATAGCTCTTAATGAGCCGAAAAAGTGGATCTGAGGAGTGTTTTTGAGTAAATAACTGCAACTGAGTCCGATAACGTGGCGAAAACGAGGGAATTCAGGAAATAAGGGCTATACGGTCCGAACGTAGGGAGTGCATTGGTGATAGTCGTAGGTATTCTATAAGATACGTAGATTCTGGGGAAATCATAGCCAATACGCGGGCTTGTGCTGTTGTTAAGTACTTTCCGCGTGGTGGTTACGGACCGTAACGCAGCTATTTCAGCTAATTCGCTCATTTTCCCTGAGTTTCGGACTGCATAGCTCTTAATGAGCAGAAAAAGTGGATCAGAGCAGTGTTTTTGAGTAAATAGCTACAACTGAGTCCGATAGCGTGGCGAAAACGAGGAAATTCAGCAAATAAGGACTATACGGTCCGAACGTATGGAGTGCATTCGTGATAGTTGCAAGTATTCTGTAAAATGCTTAGTTTCTGGAAAAATCAAATCTTTTACATGGGCTTGTGCTGTTGTTAAGTACTTTCCGTGTGGTGGTTACGGACCGTAACGCAGCTATTTCAGCTAATTCGCTCATTTTCCCTGAGTTTCGCACTGCATAGTTCTTAATGAGCTAAAAAAGTGGATCTGAGCAGTGTTTTTGAGTAAATAGCTGCAACTGAGTCCGATAACGTGGCGAAAACGAGGAAATTCAGTAAATAAGGACTATACAGTCCGAACGTAGGGAGTTCAGCTGGCGAGAGTGCATAATGGATGGCAAACAGATTAAAACTGGCTTACAAAGTGAACCAAATCATCTAAATATGGCTCAACAACAATATGTCGTGGAAAAAAGACAGCGGTCAAATATGTTCTAAATGGTGATGAGGCATTCTTTTTTGAGAGCATGGAGTGATCAGCATCAGGAATATAGAAGACGGAGAGTAGGTTTTCAGGAATTTTTTCACGGTAAACACGTTCGGTTTCCTCAACATCTACATTTATATCTTGCCCGCCAAGAACTAAATGGACAGGCGTAGTGAAGTTTTTTAAATCCCCGCTCGCATCAGACTGATAATTTTTAGCGAAAAACCCCCATTTTTCTTTGGAAATTAAATCGTCCGATTGTGCAATTCGCAAGTAACTTTCATACGACGCCTGTTCTTTAAGTAGCAGTAGGATTTTCGCGTTATAATCTTCTCTCTTTTTTATCTCCTGTTCTGAAAAACCTTCTAAAATCATCTCTTGTCTGGTATTGTATTGTCCTTGAGAAATCCATTGAATGGCGGGGGATACAAGAATACTGAAGGCGAGATCAGGCACTTTTTCAACAATCTTAGGAATCACCCAGCCCGCCTGACTTGCTCCCCACAAACCAATAGCTTGAGCATCAATCATAGGTAAGGCTTTAGCCCAGTTAATCGCATATATAGTTTCTTGCGCTCTATCCTCCATGCTTTGTTCTAGCCAGTTCCCTGAGGAACCCCCAATACCCGGTTTGTTAAGAGATAAGGAAGCATATCCGGCAGAGGCGAGCTTTTCCCACAAAGGTTTATATCCATCATCGTAAGTATCATTAACTGGGCCATCCCCATGAACAAAAACTACCAGTCCGACGGTTCCAGAGTAGCTTTTGGGCAGAACTAAGGTTCCTGTTAGTTGACCTTGAGGCGTATCAATTTCAATTTTTTGCTCAGTCATTGAAAAAGAATGTTGCTGTAGTACGAACAGGACCGCTGCAATCAACAACGAAATGGTAATCATCCAGACAGTTAGCTTAATTTTCTTTTTCATTCATTGATCCCCCAGATTGTAGCGATGTTTTTCTTATCATGTAATGCCAAACAGGCTCTTTAAAAAGTAAATGTCTTACCGCGCTATAGTTAGATTTATGGATCTCAAAGTTCAACTGCTGGTACATATTAATGGCTCGTTTATTATTGTTAGCAACATGTAGCGTTAATCTTTCAACCTCAGAATGACTGTTGACAAAATCCGCCGCCCAACCCAGCAACTCTTTGCCAATTCCCTTATTACGGTGACTGGACCGAACAGCCAAATGAGCCACATAACACTCTTTTGCTCTAGGTTGATAATCCAGAAAATATAACCCAAGGATTAACTTACAGACATTTAAGCATCCAAATTTCTTGAATAGCTGCAAAAAGGGAGTCGAATGCAGTGGTTTAATTGATCCTTTTTTAAGGGAGAGCGTATCCTGCCATTTTAAGTAGATAGTGCCAACCACTTCTCCGTTTTCATAAGCGATTATTTGTTTGGATGATAAAGAAGTAGAATCTTGTTCCCAAAGTCTTATAAGTAGATCAGCAATTTCATTGTCCTCGAGAGAGAGGAGAGAGTGAAATTTCCCGTGAAATGCATCTACCAAAAGCCTGCTTACAGCCTCACGATCTTGTTCCTGGTAATGGGCGATGATAACCTCGTTTGTACTCATTTAGTGGTATCATCTAAGGCATGCTCGATTTGAATTTGAAGCTCATAATGAAGCTTGTCGTTGTTAAACATGGATAGGTACGATTTCTCCAAAATGATGATTGGTCCCAATACCATGTAGTGATGCCCATTTAAAAAGTGTTCCAGCTTGGCAATCTCATGATCTACATCCTGATCGTCTGTTACAAAAAATGCTTTATAGAGATAACACCCTTTTTCTAAAACAATGTCAGGGGCGGGAGTGGTTTCAATGGTTTCAAAGCATAAGGTTACTTGTTCAGAATCGTATACATAATGCAAATCTGTTTCAAATAAATGATGGTATTGCGGTCTTTTTTCATATAAACTTCGTGCAGTTATTGTTTCGTTATCCTCTAGCACCAACCACTTTTTCAGATAACGATTGTCCACATGTTTAATTTGATAATCCCCCTTCATGTTGCCATAATCTGCATGCTCTTTTAGTACCTTTTGTATAAATTGTTGCAGCATTATTAATTGGTTTATTTGTGAGTTGATTTTGTTTAACGATTTCTCTAACAGCAGTTGGTAGTCATTCGTTGCGGATTTACTCATACTTTGGTTAATGGTGCTGACAGGGATGTTTAATTTGCGGAGCAACAGGATATGTGCCAATTGATAGATCTCATCGATGCCGTACATCCGGTACTGATTATTGTCTATATAGGATGGAAACAGGATTTCTTTTTCTTCAAAATATCGAATCTGGTGGATAGATACATTCATAAGTTTTGATAGTTCGCCAATTGTAAGGTACGGATTCAAGGGCGGTGCTCCTAACTGTAAGTTATTTGATAAAATAACTATAAACCTTAGGTCAGACCTAAGGTCAAGCGTTGATTAAAATACGGACTAAGCAGAGCACTTTTTTTCTGAATAATGATTAGTAATAGTAATAGATGGTAATGAAAAAGACTTAGATTTTGGGAGGACAATGCGGGGGTGCAACGGATTAGATTCATGATCATTTTTTTGTATGAGCCTTGCTGGTATGACCCTAGAGTTGCCATTACGGACCGTAATGCAGCTATTTTAGCTAATTCGCTCATTTTCCGTGAGTTTCGGACTGCATAGCTCTAAAGAAGCTAAAAAATTGGGTCAAAGCAGTGTTTTTGAGTAAATAGCTGCAACTGAGTCCGATAGCGTGGCGAAAACGAAGATAATTGGGAAATAAGAGCTATACGGTCCGAACGTAACTTTGTTAATCAAACCAAACTAATCAAACCAAACTAATCAAATCATCACATTCTAAGCTGATAGGTTCGATTGCGTACTTTTCCACCGACGATCTCTAGTAGCTGCTGTTCAACTAACTCATGTAAAACACGTCGGGCATGGCGATTAGTGACTCTAAGATGATGGGTGAGTTCAACAGGTGTGAAAGGACGCAGAAGACGTCTTGCGAAACGAAGTGTTTCAGCTTCTAACCAAGTTAATGAAGAGGGCGCGTCTGAAGCCATGAATTTGCCGATGAATGCCAGTACTAGTTGTTGACATAGCTGAGGCTCGTCCGTGATTGAGGGATAGGCGATGGATAGGAAGGTCCAACCGTCTAGCGATAATAAGGAATGGCGTCTACATAAATCTTTGAATCGTCGTACATCAAGATCTCTAGCATGTGGACCGTAGCCTTGAATCTCAATTCCACCCTTTGCTCCACCTGGCATATAGGCCAGATCAAGATAACGATAACCATTGTTGAAATCGCGCACTTTCCATTCGGGGAACAAGTAGTTGAAGTTTCCTACAGCAGGAAACCATACCGCACGCAGAAATTCGACTGTTCCATAGCCCAACCCTTTTGCAAGAAGCTCCTGTCTGCGGGGATTGTTCTCCTTATCCAAGTTGATCTGTAACCATTCCTCTAGTTGCTGTTCGAATCTGGACATTTTGTATATCCTCCTTAAGTAATTTTTTGAAAAAAGAAAAAGCCGCTCCCATACAATTCCTCCTGAGCTAAACCCAGGATAGAGATTGTATAAAAGCGGCGTGTTCTTCACGACCTATAGTTGCTATTATAACGAGTGCTGAGGATTTCTTCAATGAGTTACTGTGTATAAAGATGACGAATTCTAATAGGTTTTAGATGAAGGAAGCTAGCATGGTGAACGAGCTAAATTTGCTGAAGTTAATAGTTACTCTAAAAGCGGATTCTTCCCCTGCGCGGCCGCATGGCTTTTCTAGGACGATCATCATATGCTTACTGATCCGCAAAAATGGATTACGTGCTCTGCGCAATATCATTATTCATTTTCGAACGTTGCGGACCGTATTGCAGCTATTCGTACATTTTCGCTCGTATTCCAAAAGTTACGGACTGCATAGCTCTTATTAGCTGCATATCGACTCAAAAAAGGGTGGTAATGAGCATATAGTTGCAACTGAGTCCGATAGCGTGTCAAAACCCTCATTTTTCAGCAAATAAGGTCTCCTGAGTCCGCATGCGCGCGGCAGATACATTCGAGTTGCCAAAGTAGCACAAGTCGCCCAACTGGTCCTTTAATTTCGTCATTAAACTCATCAAGCTCATACCGTCGTCCTACTCATCAAGCTCATACCGTCGTCCTACTCATCGTGCTCACACCGTCATCCTACTCATCATGGTCATATCAGACCCTCTTTTCATACAAGTCCCGCTTTTTCCGAAAAAAATCCTAATAAAGGCCTATTACTTTGTCGAATTGTGAAGGAAATTAGAAAATTTTATAGAATTATCTATGTTCATCTAAACTTTTTACTCTACATCACGTGTTGCAGGATGGCCCTGGTGATTGCTGCAGCTTTACTCTTCCATAAAAGGGGCCGATACGATGCTCAAAAGGACATTACTTATCTATCTGATTGGTTTAATTTTATTATCTGCGATTCCTCTATCCATTCTTATGGGTCACGATAAACAAGGAAGTCACCTGCAAGTGCAGCATGGAGTCATGGATCTCGCGGCTTGGGATTACGAACAGGATAAGATTATCAAGTTAGATGGTGAATGGGAGTTTTATTGGAACCAGCTATTAACTTCTGAGCATTTTAGGGCGGGTAGCGCAGATATACCTGATTCTACAGCTTGGATGGAGGTGCCCTCCCGGTGGAACGGCAACATCGTTAATGGAAGCCCTTTACCCGCCTTCGGTTCCGCCACCTATCGGATGGTTCTAAAAAACCTGCCTGTAAGCGGGGTATTCGCCTTGAAAAAAACTAATATCCGCTTTTCAAGCAGGATTTTTGTTAATGGACAGTCAGTTATTGAGGATGGTAATCCTGCTGCTAATGAAGCTGATTATCGGTCAGGGAATATCCCGCTGATTGGGCTTTTTTCGTCTGATAAGGGAGATGTAGAAATCATAATTCAAGTCTCCAACTTCGATTATGTAAATGGGGGCATTCCGGTTTCTTTATCCTTTGGTGAGGAAGCAGCAATGATGGAGGTTCAGCAGAAGAGTACGGCCCGTGAATTTAGCACCGTTGCTATTTTAGGCACACTTGCCCTTATCTTTTTTATCTGCTTTGGGGCAGCGTCCTTATACCGTAAGCAGGATTACTCTTTACTTGTATTTGCTACTATTTGTTTGCTGTTTGCGATATATCATGGGTTGATCGGCGAGCGTTCACTCTTACTCTTTTTCCCTAAACTTTCGTTCATAGTGCTCTACAAAGTAAAGGATATAAGCTCCATCTCCTGCTTTATTGTGCTCGCAATATTTTTTTACCAAATGCACAAAAGCATAATATCTTTAAAATTTACTCAAGCCATAACGATTGTTTTAGGCAGCTTTATAATTCTGGTCGCCATCCTGCCGATTCGTTCTTACACGGTCATTTATCCGTATGTGATTATTTTATATGAGCTGATGTTAATTTGGATGTTATGTAGAGTGGCCACCCTGTATATCAGAAGCGCAGAAGTAAATAGAATCAAATTGCTGCTGATGTTTATGGCGATTCTAGCTATTAATCTATATTCCATAGACATTATTTTGTTTGCTCTTTCTATAAAAGAGAACCTTTGGCTCGGGCAGTTTTACATTGTGGCTTTTAATATCATCATGATCGTGCTGATTGTTCTACGTTTTTTTGAAGCCTACCATACCATAGACGAGATGAAAAACCAGCTGATCGGGCTGGATAAAATTAAAGATGAATTCCTTTCCAACACCTCACATGAACTAAAAACACCTCTAAATGCCATAGTGAACATTACAGCTACGCTGCTGGATGGGGTTGAGGGTCCAGTTAATGAAAAACAAGCGCAGAATCTAGCGATCGTAATAGGGAGCGGCAGAAGATTAACACATATGGTAAATGAACTACTTGATTATTCCAAAATGAAGTATGGAGACATCACATTATACAAAAGCAACCTGGATTTGAAAGCCGTTGTTGATTCCGTCATTGGTATTCATTCTTTTTTGCTCGGAGAAAAGTCGATCCTGCTAGTTAACAGAGTCGCTTCGAATTTTCCTATGGTGAATGCAGATGGCAATCGTCTGATTCAAATTTTCCACAACTTGGTTGATAATGCGATTAAATTTACGGAACAGGGTGAAATAGAGATTAGTGCCAGAGTTATTCAGGAGTGGGTGGAAGTACGTGTGGCAGACACAGGTTTGGGTATCTCACCGGATATGCAGGAGCGTATTTTCAAAGCTTTTGAGCAGGTGGATGAGGCGGAGATTCATAGTCATGGTGGAACAGGGCTCGGATTAAGTATTACTAAGAAGCTAGTAGAACTGCACGGTGGGAACATAGCTGTGGAATCTACAGTGGAAAAAGGTTCGGTGTTTATTTTTACACTTCCACGGTGGGATAAAGCGGTTAAGCCAATCTCGAGGCCAACCCTTAAGGCGGCACATTCTTATAAAGAATTAAGTTTCTCCCATGGTAGTTATCCCCTTTATATCAAAGGCGAGATCAATGAGCCCATTTTAGTAGTGGACGATGATTTTGCCAATCTGCAATCTATGATCAATCTGTTTAAGCTAGAGAAATATTCTATTGTGGTTGTCAATCGCGGGCAGATGGCACTTGAGGAGCTAGCGAAAAACACAGACTTTTTTCTGGTGGTACTGGATATTACCATGCCGGACATTTCGGGTTACGAGGTTCTGCAAAAGATTAGAGAGAGATTTACTCCTTTTGAACTGCCTGTGTTAATGCTGACGGCCAAGAACAGGGTGAGCGATATGAAGATGTCCATGGATAACGGTGCAAATGACTATGTGGGAAAACCTTTTGAAGCTGAAGAGCTAATGGCACGTGTTAAAAGTCTGACCCGATTGAGAGCTTCCGTGAAGACTGCCAAAGACGCCGAAATTGCTTTTTTACGATCCCAGATCAAACCTCATTTCTTATACAATGCTCTGAATTCAATTGCTGAACTATGTGTGGAGGAACCTGAGAAGGCCGAAGAGTTGACACTGCAGCTGTCCCAGTATTTGCGAAGCAGCTTTGATTTCAAACAACTGGATTCACTAACGAGTCTGGAGAATGAACTTGAGCTGGTAGAGGCTTATATCAATATTGAAAAAGCACGCTTCGGTGCCAGATTAAATGTGGAATATGATGTGAGAGTGAATACGGATTACCGGATTCCTCCGCTGATTCTACAGCCTTTGGTCGAAAATGCAATAAGGCATGGCCTAATGTCCAATTTGCGGGGTGGCACGGTAATTATATCTGTAAAAGAATTAGAGAATTCGGTGATTAGCTTTATTGTGGAGGATAATGGATCTGGAATGAGTGAGCATAAATTGAAAGAAGTAATGCAGTCAGATGTAGATAAAAGAGGGGTGGGGCTGTGGAATATCAGTCAGCGCATCAAGCTATTATATGGAAAAAATATTCATATTCAAAGTGCTGAAGGATTAGGCACAACGGTATCTTTTGAAATTCCAATACAGCAGCTTAAGCGGATGGGAGGTTGAGGCATGCTGCGAGCGATTATTGTAGATGATGAGGAGTTATCGGTAAAACGCCTGAAGCGGATCTTATCGCAGAGCGGAGAGATTGATGTCTATGAGACGTTTTTGAATCCTGCGGAAGCTTATGCTTTTGCGAAGGCCAATCCGATAGATGTAGCTTTTTTGGATATTTCTATGCCTGAGACGAATGGGATGAAGCTTTCTAGCCTTTTGCATGAATTGGATGAATCGATAGATGTGGTTTTTGTAACCGGATTTGATGAGTATGCGCTGCAGGCTTTTGACCTGAGTGCAGTGGATTATCTTTTGAAGCCTGTAACTGCGGAGCGGTTGTCTAAGACGTTAGAGAAACTCAAAAAAATAAATCGAAATACAACGGCTGAGCCTACGTTAGAAGTTTTTTTATTTAATGGTTTAAAAGTGTACCGCAGAACGCAGAACAGAGAGCTAATCAAGCTGAGAAGTCCAAAAACAGAAGAATTATTTGCTTTTCTGGTTAGTAAAGGGACGGTTAGCCGGGAGGAAATTATCGACACGTTGTGGAGCGGATTGGAGCCTGAAAAAGCGTGGAAGAATCTGAACTCGACGCTGTATTATATTCGAAAAGCAATCGGCGCCAATTATATAAAAGCTAGCAGGAATGAAATTCATGTAGTAGAAAGCAGCATTTATTGTGATCTGTATGAATTTGAGCGATTGTTAAAGCAAATCAGGCAAACCTCTGAAAGACATGTTGAATGGATGATTCAAGCAGAAGTTTTATACACAGGAGCATTACTCAAAGGAAAAGCCTATGAATGGGCCAGTGGCAGGACGCGCAGACTCGAGCATGAATATATAGGATTGCTGGAGCTGGCTGCAAGATTTCATTTGGAGCAGAATCAGCAGCAAGCACTGCACTATTTTGGAGAAATATTAAAATTAGATTCCTTGCGAGAGGACATCTATCATGAAATCATCAACTTATTAATTGAATTAGGGCGAATGAATGAAGCACAGCGGAAATTTGGTCAATTGGAAGAGATGCTGCAGCAAGAGCTTGGAACAACACCCGATCCTAAACTTAAAGCGTTAATGAAACAGAAGTTATTGTAATGGAAGGAACCTTCGAAAGGATGGCTATCGAGGGTTCTTTTTTTGTTTATTTTTTGTTTATCTTAATTTTGTATAATACTCTCGATTATTGTCGAATTAAGGACATGATTTATGCTAGAGGGGGAAATAGAGTTTGAAGCCATCATTTATGAAAATAGGCATTAGTATTTCGTTATGTACTGGACTTGTGGTGCAGGGGGTAGGTCCTATGCAAACTCCAATCATAAGTGCAAAAGCTAGTTTCGGTTGGATCGAGAATAGCCCAGCTATAATAACGTCCATCAATGAAGATGACTATTCCAACGCAGGAGTTGAGGTAGCCAGCTTTTTGACAGGAAAAGTATCGGATCCAGCGTCAACAGGGATTGCTGTAGTAGCTTTAGATAATACCAAAGGGGCCTGGCAGTATTACAACACGGTGGGACGAATTTGGTATAATATCGAGCCGGTGTCGAACAGTAATGCTTTTCTGCTGCTGAAATCGGAGAAAATCCGTTTTGTCCCGGCGAAAGACTGGAACGGAACGGCATCCATTAGCTTTAAGCTATGGGATACAACAGCATCCGGTTATCAAAATTATCAAAAAAATGCGAATACCACAGTATCTGCCGCGTTCAGCTCAGATCCGGGTATAGCCGTAATTACTGTAAATCCAGTGAACGATGCACCTTATCTGACAGAACTAAATGGTGGGGACTATCTTAGTTTTGACGGTAACGGGGATTATGTGACCTTCCCGGATCAACGGATTTATGGGAATTCTTTTACAGTTGAAGGATTTTTGAAGGTAGATGCTTTTCAGACATGGATGAGATTTTTTGAATCATCGATCGCAGAGCAGAACCACAATATTTTTGTAGGTTTTAACGGTAAACGGATGAATTTCACTGCCTACACTAATAAGGGAGATATTAATGTCACTGAGGATTTCCCGATTTCTAAATGGGTTCATGTCGCAATTGTTTATGATCACAGTCAGAAAAAGGGACGGATTTATTGGGATGGTGTACTTAAGGCAGAAGGGGCCATGGATTTAAGTACAGTAGGAAACGTTGCACGTCCGAATAACTGGCTTGGAAAAAGCACGTGGAGACAGGACGGAGATTATAACGGTGGAATGAGAGACGTGAGGTTCTGGAGTAAAGCCAAGACCCAAAGTGATATTGTTCGAGAAATGAATGTCGACTTGACAGGCTCGGAGCCTAATCTGGCTTTAAACTATAAATTAGCGAATAGCAATGATGGGAATGTCGCTATTAATACCTCTGGTCTTCCCCTTAAGAACGGCACAATTACTGGGGCAACCTGGAAGCAGGACACAGGTTTTATGGGGAATACTACAACCGATAAAAACAAGTCGGTCTCACGATCCTTTAAGGTCCTCGATGTGGATGGAGATGACCTACAAGTATCAGCTACTTCCTCGAATACGCTCTTAATTCCGAATAATGGACTGAAAATAAGTGGAAGTGGTGAGCAACGGACTTTAGAAATAACACCCGCAGCGAATGCTTTTGGCACCAGTGTGATTTCTGTTAAGGTAAGTGATGGAGCATTAAGCAACACCTACACTTTTAATGTGACCGTAAACAATACGGGGGATGTAATCGTAACCGGAGTGACCCTGGATAAACCATCACTCAGTTTAACGGAAGGAGAAGCAGGAGACACGCTTAGTGCCGTAATAGCACCTGCTGATGCCACGAACAAAACAGTAAATTGGAGCTCTAGTGATGAGACTATTGCAACCGTTGTAAACGGGGTGGTAACTCCAGTTGGCGTTGGAACAGCGATCATCACGGTAACGACTACTGATGGAAGTTTTACTGCTTCGTCTGTAGTAAATGTGAGTGCCCCAATCCCGCCCGTTGTGGACGTAACTGGAGTGAAGCTAGATCAGGAAACACTGGATTTAACAGCTGGTGAAGCTGATGGACTCCTCAAAGCAACAATAGAGCCTGCCAATGCAACGGATAAAGACGTGATCTGGAGCTCGAGTGATGAGACAGTTGCGACCGTTGTGAACGGTGTGGTAACTCCGGTTGGTGAGGGGACAGCAGTTATTACGGTAACGACCAAAGATGGAAGTTTTACAGCTACAACCACAGTTAGTGTGAGTGCTCCAATCCCGCCGGTTGTGGACGTAACTGGAGTGAAGCTAGATCAGGAAACACTGAATTTAACAGCTGGTGAAGCTGATGGAATTCTAAAAGCAACAATAGAGCCTGCCAATGCAACGGATAAAGACGTGATCTGGAGCTCGAGCGATGAAACAGTCGCGACCGTTGTGAACGGAGTAATAACTCCGGTTGGAGAGGGTACAGCGGTTATTACGGTAACGACGAAAGATGGAAGTTTTACAGCTTCGTCTGTAGTAAATGTGAGTGCTCCAATCCCGCCGGTTGTGGACGTAACTGGAGTGAAGTTAGATCAGGAAACACTGAATTTAACAGCTGGTGAAGCTGATGGAATTCTAAAAGCAACAATAGAGCCTGCGAATGCAACAGATAAAGACGTGATCTGGAGCTCGAGCGATGAAACTGTAGCGACCGTAGTGAACGGAGTAGTAACTCCGGTTGGAGAGGGTACAGCGGTTATCAAGGTAACGACCAAAGATGGAAGTTTTACAGCTACAACCACAGTTAATGTAGCCGCTCCTAAGCCACCTGACGTTATCGTAACTGGGGTGACTTTAGACCAGACAGAACTTAACTTAACGGTGGGTGAAGGCGAGGGAACTCTACAAGCGACAGTAGCTCCTGCTAATGCAACAAATAAAGGTGTGATCTGGAGCTCGAGCGATGAGACAGTAGCTAAGGTTGTTTATGGAGTAGTAACTCCGATTGGTGAAGGAACAGCCATCATAACGGTAACGACGAAAGATGGTAGTTATACGGCTTCTACAACCGTTACTGTGAAGGCACCTGTTAAACCAGTTACAGCACCTGGAATTCCAACATCCGTAACTGCAACTGCAGAGAATGGTCAAGCAATCATCACCTTTATCCCGCCGGTGAACGATGGAGGCAGCGAAATCACAGGATATATTGTAACTGCTAATCCGGGAGGTTTGACGGTTACAGGAACTGGAAGTCCTCTGACAATCAGTGGTTTGACGAATGGAACAAGCTATACCTTCACGGTACAGGCAATCAATAAAGCTGGCATCAGCGAATTCTCTGCTGAGTCCAATGCAGTTGTTCCTAGCACTCCATCTGGTGGTGATGTTGTTGTTCCGTCGCAACCAACCCCATCACCAACCCCATCACCAACTCCGGCACCTGTGGTAAATGCTGCTTCCATTCTAATCAATGGTAAAGCTGAAACAGTGGGAACCGCAACGAATGGTAAACGGAATGAGCAAACGTTAATCACTATTGTGTTAGATCAGAAGAAGCTAGAGGACAAGCTCGCCACTGAAGGTAAAGGTACAGTAGTTTCTATCGGTGCAAATAGTAAATCTGATGTTATAGTTGGCGAATTAAATGGACAAATGGTTAAAAATATGCAGGGTAATCAAGCGATTCTTGAGATTAAAGCGGGAAATGCGACATTTACACTGCCTGCTCAACAAATTAATATTGACGCTTTGAACGAGCAAATCGGCAAGTCGGTAGCTTTGCAAGATATTAAGATACAGATTGAAATTAGTGCTCCTACAGCCGATAAAGTTAAAGCTTTAGAAGCAGCTGCGCAAAAAGGATCCTTCTCATTAGTTTCCGCGCCAGTTAATTTTACGGCTAGAGGTATCTACGGAGATAAGAGTATTGAACTTTCCCAATTCAATACGTATGTTAAACGTACCATAGCCATTCCTGAAGGGATGGACCCGAACAAGATTACAACTGGAGTGTACGTTGATTCCGAAGGTTCGGTACACCATGTTCCTACTAAAGTGGTTGTAATTGATGGCAAATATTTTGCTACTATCAATAGCTTAAGCGGAGGTACTTACTCCGTAATCTGGCATCCGCTTGAATTTAGTGATGTAGCTAATCACTGGGCAAAAGAGGCAGTGAACGATATGGGCTCCCGATTAGTCATTGAGGGAACAGGTAGTGGTCAATTTACTCCGGATCAAGCCATTACCCGTGCAGAGTTTGCGGCGATTGTTGTACGCGGTCTGGGACTTGAGATGGAACAAGCTGCAACACCATTCTCAGATGTAAAGACCACGGATTGGTATAACAGTGCGATCAACACGGCATTTACTTATCAATTAATCAATGGTTTTGAAGATGGCATGTTCCGCCCTGATGAACATATTACCCGTGAACAAGCGATGTTAATTATTGCTAAAGCGATGAAAATTACAGCGCTACAGACTAAGCTTTCTGTTCAATCGGCTGACGTTTTGTTAGCTCCATTTACAGATAGTAGTAAGGTTTCTAACTGGGCAATCAGTGGAGTTACTGACACTTTGCAGGCAGGCATTATCATGGGAAGAAGCAGTAAAGGGCTTGCTCCGAAAGATGATATGACCAGAGCTGAGGTTGCAGAGATCGTGAAGCGGCTACTTGAAAAGTCGGATTTAATCTAATCTACTGAGCTCCAGAATTGTGATCATTAGAGGATTCGTTCAAAGAACATTGAACGAGTCCTCTTTTCTTTTTATGGCTTAGCTCGTTTATACGATAATTAATCATTAATGATGTATTTCAGACAGCATAATCAGGCTATGCAGAATGGCTGAAAGAAATCCTGAAAGCTCATCCGCACCTTGCGAATATGGAGAATAATATATTCGATAGTGATGGTTATACTTCCTTACATTCTGCTGCTTTTCATACGGATAATGTAGAACTAATAGAGTTGTAAATCGAACATGGCGCCGACATTTCTGCTAAAATAAAAAGTGGTGAATCTGCATGGTCGGTTGCGATTAAGCAGAGTAATCATAATGTTGCAGAAATTCTTCGCGGAAAAGGAGTAGTCTTGAATGAAAATCACAGTGGATGATAAGAATGATTCAACGGTAGCTATAATCTCTGGTGAGGAGATCATAATCAATAATGTAAGGGATGCCTTAGACTTAATGATGAATGTGAAATACCAAGGATGCGATAAAATGCTTCTGAGGAAGGAACAGATTACGGATGATTTTTTCGAGCTAAAGTCTGGAGTTGCTGGTGAGATTGCACAAAAATATACAAACTATCAGATGAGAGTTGCTATCGTAGGAGAATTTACAAGCTATAACAGCAAAAGTCTGAATGATTTTATTTACGAATGCAATCAAGGCGATAAAATGTTGTTCAAAAGTACTGAAGCTGAGGCTTTAGCGGCCCTACATTTATGCAAATCGTGGAGATGATCCAGAGAGGAGTTATATCATGGATGAAAGTAAAATCACATATGAATCGATCAATGCCTATATTTCCGGGTTTTCGCTTGAGGTTCAGGAAATCCTTAATACGTTAAGAAAGGTGATAAAAGAGGCGGCACCGGAAGCAGAGGAAAAAATAAGCTATCAGATGCCTACTTTTGCATTACACGGAAATTTGGTGCATTTCGCTGCTTATCCCAAGCATATTGGATTCTATCCAACTCCAAGTGGAATTAATGCTTTTAAAGATGAATTATCAGGCTATAAAGGTGCTAAAGGTTCCGTTCAATTCCCTATTGATAAGCCTATGCCTTATGAATTAATTAGCAAGATTGTAACCTTCAGAGTCGCTGAGAATCTAAAAAAAGTTGAAGCAAAATAAGGTCTCTACTGGTATGAAATAGAGAGGTCCATCTGGTCAGGGCTGGAAGTGTGCATCCATTGTTGATGTTCTTCTTGATGCTGGTGAACATTGGATCCACTTCCGAGGCACTCCTGCCTCTTTTTCCTCATTTCGGACGTCGTACAAACGCCAGTATGATATCCTGGGCATAGTCCCCGAACCCACTTCCGAACAGATTTAGTCCTCGTTTATTGAGTGCATCCTCCCGAATTTCAAAACGTACACGAATAGGTTCATTAAACGCCAGCTTTAAAGAGCTGATTGTAGTGGAAGATGAGAAAGAACCATTACAGCTGCTGCCCGATTCCGAGACACTCCATGTAGTAAGAGCTCCATATTCAGTTCCACTTCTCCAACGTTCAGGGGTCAGTTTCCCTTTGCGGTTCCCGAAATCGGAGGGACAGGTCCAAGTCCCGACTAACTGGTCATTGATGGATAAGCTGATATCACTGGCCCAATCCTCTCGAAATGAAGGGGCTTCTGAGCATACTTCTGCCGAAATGCGGATTTCGTCCAACTCGACGCCTGGAGGCAGGGGGTTGGCAAAATAGTATTCGACATAACCGGCTTCTGCGAACCATAAGAGAGAGGCATCGACTCGTTCAGGCATGTAGAATGCTCTTGGATCATCCTGGGAGCCAATGACGCCACCATCTTTTCCGGCCATCCCGCAGGACGGTTGTATGGAGCAGTGGGAGAACATTCCGATGGGCATATGTATTTCCTCAGTTTGATGCAGCCCATCCCCTAGCTTTGAAGGGAGATCGAGTTGAATAGAGCGACAGGTGACCGCACAGATTTTTTCGCGATTTGCACCTTGTGTAGACGAGATAAGATTAACCTGTTCTAACGTCTGCACATTGATAGATATCGTTGGCTGAGCTACACCTAACGTCTCAGCTAATTGACTGACACTCATAGGCTTCTCTCCAAGGGCTTCAAGAATGCGGACGCGAACGTCACCAGACAGTGCTTTAGCTACATCTAAAATGCGTGACGCGGGATAACGTATCGTTTCTTGTGAAATATCATTCATCATATTTGTTCCTTTTCGTATAGGATGGGTTGAGGTTATTGTACAATGAAGAACGAGTATTGTAAAATCATAATAAACATTGCGAAAAACATATACTGGTGCTAAAATGGGCTCAACTTCTTATTTTGAAAGGCTGTGCTCGCCATATGACAACTTCTATATTAGCTTCTGAGACACTTGCGATTCCTCGTTCTGAACACCCTCATCCACATTGGCAACGTCATGAATGGATGAATTTGAATGGGCAATGGTCATTTAAGTTTGATCCGAACAATGAAGGTATGAAGGCGTTATGGTACTCCAATCCTGAAATCGCTTACGACTCAATGATCACTGTACCTTTTTCTTGGGTAAGTCCCTTATCCGGAATTGGCTGCGATCAACAAGGAATAGGCTGGTATCGCCGCACCGTGAATGGGCAGGCTGTTGACCAACAAACACGATTGTTTTTACGTTTTGGGGCAGTAGATTATTCATGTGATGTGTGGATAAATGGAGAACATGTAGGTTCACATCAAGGTGGATATGGTTCATTTGAATTTGATATTACACCTTACTGGGCAGCTAATTGTGAGAATAATATTGTCGTAAGAGCTGAGGATTTCGATCATGCTTATCAAGCGCGGGGCAAACAAGGATATGGAGAAATCCGTGGAATTTGGCAGCCTGTATGGCTTGAAGCACGTCCCGAAACTTATATGAAAGATGCAAAGTTTGTGACCCGTATAGATGGACAGGTGAAGGTAACTACAAGAATAATTGCGCATGAAACGGGTTCGGCAGAGTTTACGCTGCAATTCGCTGATCATTCTGTTGTTCATACAGAGAAGCTGCAGCTTATAGCAGGGGTGAACGAATGTAAGCTGTCTATCGATGTTCCCAATCCGCATTTGTGGAGTCCAGAAAATCCTTATTTATATGAAGGTGAATTGCAGCTTAGTGGATCGTTTGGTACAGATACAGTCAGCACTTATTTCGGAATTCGCGAAATTCAGACTGCCCGCTTTGAAGATCGTGATTATCGGTGGATCACCTTAAATGGTAAACCGATATATTTGAACGGTACTCTTGATCAGTCCTATCACAAGACAGGGTTTTTCACCTATCCAACGGATGAAGACATGCGGGATGAAATTTATCTAATGAAACGTTTAGGGCTAAACATGGTGCGAATTCATATTAAGCCCGAAGAACCCCGTAAGCTGTATTGGGCGGATAAGCTTGGCATTCTTGTTATGGAAGATATGCCTTGTTTCTGGGGTAATCCGGATGACAAGGCCAGAGCCTCCTATGAGAGAGAAGCCCTTGAGGTGATTGAACGAGATTATAATCATCCATCTATTTTTTCGTGGGTTATGTTCAACGAGACCTGGGGTTTGAAGACAGATGCTCAGGAGGCTAGCCTCACAAGTGATGTACAGCAGCAGAGTAGTTATCTTAAAGAGACACAGGAATGGGTGCGGGAGAAATATCGCTGGGCGAAGCAGCTTGATCCGACTAGAATTGTTGAGGATAACTCGCCGTGTAATTATGATCATGTGGAATCGGATATTAATACATGGCACTTTTACATTAATGGTTACGAGCAGCTGCAAGCCCACTTAAATGAGGTTGTAGATAAAACATTCCCGGGATCGGAGTTTAACTGTATTGGCGGCAACGTACAGTCTGATGCCCCTCTAATGAACAGCGAATGCGGTAATGTGTGGGGGATAGAAGGTGGTGCAGGGGACAGTGATTTGGCATGGCATTACCGCTATATGATGAATGAATTCCGGCGGCATGATAAGCTATGTGGATTCGTATTTACTGAATTCCGTGATGTTACGAATGAGTTCAATGGTTATTACCGGCTAGACGGGAGCGATAAGGATTTTGGATATGGGGATTTTGTTCCCGGGATGACGATTGCGGATCTGCATTCCCCAGATTTTATCGTGATAGATGCTCCTCCATGCCAGACAGTAGAAGCAGGGCAGAGTGTTAAAGTACCTTTGCTAGGTTCCAGCTTCGCGGACAGCTATCACGGTCATAATTTGAAGCTGAAATGGGAACTGTGGTACGACAATTTGGGGACTCGGGTCACTGCGCAAAGTGGACATATGTCTGTGAAATGGGATAACTTTGGAAACACTATACTTCCTTCTTTGAACATTACAATGCCTGGTCAGGAGGCGGCTGCAATACTTGCTGTTTCTCTGATTAATGAGAAGGGTGAAGCGATCACGCGGAATTTCATTACTTTTGATGTAAGAGGCGGTAATAACACTGTATTGTTTAAAGGTGAAGGAGAATTTATTCAAATTCCAGTGGGAGCTTATACCGATCATAACTTTAAGCATCAATGGGATGCTATCCAAGGATCTAAGATCAATGGTGCTGGGCAAGGTCAGTATGTATACGAGGTTACACTGCCAGATGCAGCAGATAAATCAATGATTGGTGAGATCGAAATCATCTTCGAAGCAAGTGCTAAACGATTGCTGGCGCGGCATGTTGAAGGTACGAAGCTTAATGATATGGGCCTTGATCTTATGCATGGGGCAGATGCGAGGGTGGAATATAATCCGAATACGTATTATATGACGGATGAAGAGCGTCATCCTTCCCGAGTGAACGTTCTGGTGGATGGGCAGCGGATTGGTTCTTTCTATTTACCGGATGATCCGGCTGATAGCAGAGGGATTTTGTCTTGGCATTATCAGCCAATAGCGAATAAGCTGGATGAGGCTGGATCTTATGGCTACCTATGCAAGGCAAGTGTACCGGGGCAGTTAGCAGCGAAGCTGGATCGCAATCGTGTTTTCCGTTTGGAGCTGCAAGCAGAGGACGGCGGGCTAGCTTTGTATGGCCGTAATGCAGGTCGTTATCCACTGGACTTGTTGATTCGTTATCGCTAAATAACCTTAATATGAAAAAAAAGCAATCCCAGCTAAGAAGCAGGGATTGCTTTTTTATCGGTACTGCAAGGTATTATTAAAGTTCTTTATCATTAATGCTGTTTAACCAGCTTTCAATCTCTCCAATGACCGAACTAATGCAGCCATCTTCAAAAGGTGAAGTCAGGCCCGCAAGTTCAACCAGCTTGATAAAGGATTTGCTTCCTCCAGCTTGACATAATTCTAAATAATCACTCCAAGCGGATTTAAAATCTTCATTTGAACGTTTCCAGAACTGGAAGGCACATAGCTGTGCTAGTGTATAGTCAATGTAATAGAACGGGGAGGCGAAGATATGGCCTTGCTTATGCCAAAATCCACCTTGTTCCAGATAAGCATTACCTTCATAATTGCGGTGCGGCAAATATTTTTTCTCGATTTCTCGCCATGCTTGCTTACGTTCAGCAGGGGTTGCTTCAGGATTGCTGTAAACAAAATGCTGGAATTCATCTACAGTAACTCCGTAAGGAATAAACTGAAGGCTATCTGCCAAATGATTGAAACGGTATTTGTCTGCATCCTCTTCAAAGAACAATTCCATCCATGGCCAAGCAAAAAACTCCATGCTCATGGAATGGATCTCACAGGCTTCATAAGTAGGAAAAGCATATTCAGGTACATTAATATTTCGGCTTTCATACACCTGGAAGGCATGCCCCACTTCATGGGTCAAGACATCAATATCCCCTGAGGTTCCATTGAAATTTGAGAAGATAAAAGGTGCTTGGTATTGGCTGAAGTAAGTACAATAGCCACCGCCTTGCTTACCTTTTTTACTTACTAAATCCACTAGATTGTTATCCAACATAAAAGTAAAAAATTCATCAGTTTCCGGAGAGAGCTCTTTGTACATCTTGGATCCGTTAGCTACAATCCAGTCAGGATCTCCTTTAGGAGTGGCATTGCCAGTCTTGAAGCTGAAGTTCTCGTCATAAAACTTCAAGGCATCCAGACCTAGGCGTTCAGTCTGCCGTTTCTTAAGCTGTTGGGAGACGGGTACGATATGCTCCAGAACTTGTTTCCGGAAGTTGGCTACCATGTCGGCGTTATAATCGGTACGCATCATCCGGTCATAACCTAGCTCAACAAAGTTGCTGTAACCAAGCTTTTTAGCAATGCGGTCACGGACTTTAACTAGCTCGTCATAGATTCGATCAAAGTCACTCTCATGTTCAGACATAAAATCATATCTGGCTTGTGAAGCACGTTTGCGCATATCGCGGTCCGTGGACAATTCAAATGGAGTAAGCTGAGTCAGTGTCCGTTCTTCGCCTTCGAATGGAATCTTGGCGGACGCGATAAGCTGAGCGTATTCTGTAGAGAGTTTGTTCTCCAATTGTAAATCTTCGATGATTTCTGGACTAAAAGTACGCAGAGCTACTTCTGCAAGCTGAAGCAGCTGCGTGCCCCATTCTTGTTCGAATTCGGCTCTGTATTTGGAATTGACGAGTGCTTTGTAGTAGTCCGTTATGTATTCCTGAACGATAGGACCAATCTCGTCCATGAATTCCTGTTCAGCCTTGTAGAATTCATCTGTTGTATTGATCGAATGGCGAACGCTAACCAATGTCTGCAGGGTGTCAAACTCATTGCGAAGCTTGTTAATAGCGGTAACGGAAGCCTTTTGCACTTCTAATGGCTCGGTGTCATTGAGATCTTTAAGCAGGTTGTTAAAATCCTGTTTGAACTTCTCTACATCCGGGCGCTCATAGCGATAATCATTAAATTTCATTAACTATTCAACTTCCTTTCTATACCAGATAGTCTCTATTATATATTCTGAACAGCAATTTACGATAGACCTGTGTTAGCTGTTTTTGAATAAAAAAAGAACAAATGGACAAAAGTGTAAAAACTTGTTAGATGAAATACGGTTTGATATTATCTAAGAATATAGTAGAAATGATATTTATAGCGATTACTTAGCCTTTATTTAACCAGCATTCACTGAATACGGGTTATCTCTGTTTATATACGAAGTTTTGTATTTTTCCACTTTACATCCTTCCTCCCTCTTTTTTTGCTGTAGCCGCACAACTGTCGACAAACTTAATATATCATGATATATTATTATGTATAAGATGAAAAAATTAGAGTCAGGAGATAACGAAAGTCATGAGTGAGACAACATCATCCAAACCGATGTATGAAAAAATATTTGATGAAGTGAAGCAGCTTATCGTTAATAAATCCTACGGACAAGGGGAACGGGTTCCCTCAGAGAAAGAACTGGCTGAAGCCTATAATGTTAGTCGGATTACGAGTAAAAAAGCTCTGGAAATGCTCGCCGCGGAACAATTAATTGTGAGAAAACCGGGGAGAGGTTCATTTGTGGCAGATCCAGCAGTCGATTACATGGAATCAGCGATATCTCCGGGGACGGTCTCCGACGGAACTGTTTTCAATTCCTTTAACCATGAGGAAAAGACGATCGGTCTGGTTATTACCGACTTTGGCAACAGCTATGGCACAGGCTTAATTTATGGCATGGAGCAGGCTTCACGTGACAATGATTGTTTTCTGGTTTTAAGAAGAACGTTTGGGGTGCCGGAGAACGAAGAGAAATCTATTCAGAAGTTGCTCAGCTTAGGTGTAGATGGTCTGATCATTTTTCCGGCTCAAGGCGAATTTTTTAATGCGGAGATTCTAAAATTGGTGATAGGACGGTTCCCGCTAGTTCTGGTAGATCGCCATTTAAAAGGAGTGGCAGCAGCATCGATCAGTACTGATAATATGCAGGCTGCACTCAAAGGTACGGAGTATTTATTTGATCTCGGGCATACTCATATCTCCTTTCTCTCTCCACCTCCAGCGGATACCACAGCTCTTGAAGAGCGGGTAGAGGGATTTATTCAAGCGCATGCGGAACGGGGAATAGCTGTAGACAAGGGATTGTGGGTCAGCGATTTGACCTCAACACTACCGGATTCCTTCAACGATGAGAATATTGAACATGACATTTCACGGTTAATTTCTCATTTGCAAAAGAATCCAACAATAACGGCGCTTTTTGCTGTGGAATATAATATTGCGCTGCTGGCTAGAACAGCGGTCCAACGACTTGGGCTACGGATTCCAGAAGATATTTCGATCATTTGCTTTGATAGTCCGCCAACTCCACTCGGTTCGGGTTATGCATTTACCCATTTACGGCAAAATGAAGAAGAGATGGGGCGGCTCGCAGTAGAAAATGTATTGCGAATTATGAACGGGCAGAGTGTGTCCAATAAGATAATGCTGGAAGCTGAGTTGATTTCTGGTGAATCCACAAGCTCCGCTAAACAATCCATCTCTGAATAGATTTTTGGCTTATTCTCCAAATTAAACATATATTAGTTGTTATAAAAACCTATCCTTTTGGATGGGTTTTTTTATTGTTTTAGATATATATTTATCATTACAGGTGTATTGATATATTATTATAATAAAATAAACATATTGACATACTAATTACATGACAATATACTAATCAATGAAAGCGCTTCAAAGTTAAAAAGAAAAAGGGGGTATTATAACTGAAAGCAACTAGAGAAATACCCGAGTCGATGCATAAACTGGCATCTAGCGTAAAAGCACAGCTGAGTGATCGCCCGAAATTAGCCGAAATGTTCGAGAAATGTATGGCTAACACCTGGAACACAACCTTAAAACGAATGCCAAACGGAAGCACTTTTGTTATTACCGGAGATATTCCAGCGATGTGGCTACGGGATTCCGCCGCACAGGTCAGACCTTTCTTAATCCTTGCCTCCGAAGATGAAGAAATTGCAGACATGATTGAGGGACTTGTACGTAGACAATTTACTTACATCCAGCTTGATCCATATGCTAACGCATTCAATGAAGAAGAAAGTGGGCATGGCCACCAAGAGGATCTGACGGAGATGAGCCCGGGAGTCTGGGAAAGGAAATATGAAATTGATTCGTTATGTTATCCAATCCAACTGAGTTATCTGCTCTGGAAGAATTCGGGCCGTACTAGTCAGTTTAATGAGTCGTTTGTAACAGGCGTAGAAAGAATCATAACATTATGGACTACCGAACAGAACCATGAGCGCGATTCAAAATATCTTTTTCAACGGATGAACTGTCCGCCCACGGATACGTTAGCTCGAGAAGGCAAAGGGACGTTGACGGCTTATACCGGAATGACTTGGTCTGGATTTCGTCCTAGTGACGATGCCTGTGAATATGGGTATTTGGTTCCAGCCAATATGTTCGCGGTGGTTGTTTTACGATATGTGTGTGAAATTGCCCGTGAGATTTTAGGTGATCAGGAGCTGGAAAAGAAAGCTAGAAAACTATCTGACCAGCTCAATAAGGGAATAAGTGAGTATGGAATTGTAGAACATCCAGAGTTTGGGGCGGTCTATGCCTATGAAGTAGATGGTCTGGGACAGGTGAATATTATGGATGATGCAAATGTACCGAGTCTTCTCTCCATCCCTTATTTGGGTTATGTGACTGCTGATGATCCTATCTATAAAAATACCCGTGAACTTATTTTAAGTAGCACTAATCCCTATTTTTTCGCAGGAAAAGCGGCTGCTGGCATTGGAAGTCCGCATACGCCAAATCGGTACATCTGGCCCATAGCTTTAGCGATGCAGGGAATGACATCTACCCGCTTTGAGGAACAGGAAGCCTTACTTCAGCTGCTGGAGAAGACGGATGCTGGAACTGGATTTATGCATGAAGGGTTTCATGTGGATAATCCTGATGAATTTACACGTCCATGGTTCTCTTGGGCAAACATGATGTTCTGTGAGCTTGTACTCATGCGCTGTGGTAGGCAAATTAAGCGCGGTTGAGACCAACAAGGTTTTTATAATCGACTCTAAAGGGGATAGAGAACATGAAAAAATGGCTGGTTACCTCAATTGTTTTGGTAATGACTACTGCACTAGCTGCGGGCTGCGGTGGTAATAACGGATCTGCGGACAAAGAGACCGGAAACACAAGCAAAGCTGGGAGCAGTACCGGGAAAAAGACAGAGCTTACCTTCTGGGGAGATTGGGGCGGTGAGGGGCAGAAGCAATTCGAGACCATGGTGGATGCTTTTAATAAATCGCAGGATAAAATTCACGTAAAATATGTGCTGCAACAGGATATGATCACGAAATTCCTAACTTCTGCGACCAATGGCGGCACTCCTGATGTACTGTTTTGGGACCGTTGGAGAACTTCGCTGTATGCCCCGAAAAATGTACTGCATCCGGTGGATGAATACTTAACGCGTGACGGAATTTCCGAAGATGATTTCTACAGTGAATCCCTACGGGAGCTTTCATACGATGACAAATTATATGGGCTGCCGCTTACAGTAGATGCACGTGCTCTTTTCTATAATAAGAAGCTGCTCGCAGAGGCAGGACTTCAGCCTCCAACAACTTGGGATGAGCTAGAGGCAGCGGCTACGAAGCTAACGAAATGGAATGGCAATAAACTGGAGACTGCAGGTTTTTCCATGGGAGATTTGGGACTTTTTAATATGTATCTCCAACAGGCTGGCGGCACCATGCTTACAGAGGATGGAAAGACCAATTTTAATAATGAGCAGGGCAAGCAAGTGCTTGAGTTCTGGGATCGCCTAATGAATAAGGACAAAGTGTATAAAGTAGGGTTCGAACTTGGACTTGGTGAAGGGCAAGATGCTTTTGTCACAGGTAAAGTGGCTATGCTGTATTCCGGTCCGTGGATGCTCAGCACCTATAACAAATATGGTAAAGATCTGGATTATGGAATCGTTCCTCCTCCGGCCGGACCAAATGGTGATAAAGGCAGTGTCATGGGGGGATTTGGTCTAGTGATTCCAGAAGGCTCCAAACATAAAGAAGAGGCATGGGAGTTCATCAAATGGTGGACAGCGAACAAGGATAACGCGTTGCTCTGGGCAAAGACGAGTCTAAACCTGCCGGGTTATAAGCCATCGATGGAAGATCCATTTTTCAAGGATGATCCAAAGTGGCAGCCGTTTCTGGAAACGTTGGAGTTCGCCAAGGTTCGTCCGAACCACCCTGGATATTCCGTAATGGAGACTGATGCTTTGGCCCCTAATTTGCAGCTTAACCAGCAAAACAAGATGAGCATTGATGAGACCTTGAAGAAATCGCAAGTAGAGGGCGACAAAATGCTGAAGGATAATGAAGTAGTAAGTAATAAGTAAGACATTTGAAGTGAAGGGAGGTTTCGCCTCCCTTTTGCTTAGGAGGGGGTAGCTGAAATGGCTTCCATCAGAAAGCTAGAGAAACATCAGGCGCGGACGGCTTATCTGTTTATTACACCCACGGTATTGCTGTTTACAGTTTTCACGGTCATCCCCGTGGTAATGGCGCTATATTTAAGCTTTACCAACTACGATGTACTTAGTAGAAACGATTGGATCGGTTTTGATAACTATCGCCGTTTGATAGAGGACAGTTTGTTATGGAAAACATTCCGAAATGTATTTCTGTATTCCATCATTTTCGTTCCATTTAATATTCTGATTTCGCTTCTCCTCGGGATTCTACTTAGTCGATCCTGGCGTGGGGTAAAGTTGTTCCGCACACTGAATTATCTGCCTACCCTTACATCCGCTGTTGCTGCAGCTACGGTATGGATCTGGCTTTTGCATCCTGAATTTGGTTTGGTTAACGGATTGTTGTCTTATGTTGGGATTACAGGTCCGGCTTGGTTATCCGAGACACGAACGGCGATGTTGTCCATTATTATGCTTACCCTCTGGCAGTCGGTAGGTTCTAATATGATTATCTACTTGGCAGGTCTGCAAGGCGTGCCTGACTATTTGTACGAATCTGCACGGCTGGACGGTGCTAATAAGCTGGCTTGTTTCCGGTTTATTACTTGGCCGCAGCTGCGACCAACAACCTTTCTTGTCAGTACGATGTCAATCATTGGTGCGTTGCAGTTGTTCGACCAAGCTTTTGTGCTGACGCAGGGTGGTCCGGCGAATATGACAAAGACCCCGGTTTATCTGATCTATCAGCAGGGCTTTAATCAATTGCAAATGGGGTATGCGTCTGCACAAGCATTTGTGCTTGCTGTGGCGATTCTCATATTCTCACTTATAAACATGCGGATCACAAAGGCGGACGAGTCCATTGTATAAGCCGGGCTTGCCATGCAGAAGGGGGATAGAGGTATGGATACTAGCGGAAGTTCGTTATTAAAAAGAAGCTTAAGTAAATCTATCTATTATATAGTGTGCATTGTTATTGCCATCGTAATGTTTCTGCCTTTTTATTGGAGTGTTCTTACATCCTTGAAGCCTGACGAAGAGATATTCGCCATGCCCATCCGGTGGTTTCCTTCACATTTGACCTTAGAACACTATCGTAAGGCATTTACTACGGTTCCGTTTGCGCTCTATTTCTGGAATTCGCTTGTACTTGCAGTAGCGGGTGTACTGGCGAATCTGTTCTTTGGTTCCATCAGTGGATACGCGTTTGCAAAGTTGAATTTTAAGCTCAATAAGCCAATATTCCGCGTGCTGCTTGCGGCGATGATGATACCAGGCATTGTGACGATGATCCCCACGGTTTATGTTATGCGCCATATTCCTCTTTTTGGAGGCAATGATATTTTTGGTAGCGGGGGTAACGGGCTGATGAACTCATTCTGGGGGATTATTCTTCCGGGCGCTTCAGGAACCTTTGCTGTGTTCTTTATGCGGCAATTCTTTCTCACCTTACCTAGTGACATGATGGAAATGGCCCGGATCGAAGGCTGTGGAGAGTTTAAAATATTTTGGCGGATTTATTTGCCGTTGACTAAACCAGCGCTGGCTACATTAAGTATCTTTACCTTCCAAGCGGGCTGGAACAGTTTCTTATGGCCAATGATTGTGCTGAATGATCCCAACAAAGCAACGATTCAAATGGGACTTCAAGCTTTTTCTTATAATTTTCAAACAGACTACGGTCCAATGATGGCTGGTGCGCTAGTAGCAATCTTGCCGATATTGGTGTTGTTTTTAGCGCTTCAGCGTTATTTTGTACAGGGGATAGCCTTCAGTGGTATTAAGGGTTAATGCAATAAAAATCGAACCAGGGAGAGAGTCTATATGAACCAATTGGAGATAGGGATTTGGGAGGAACGGGCGAATCAAGCACAAGCTGCATTGGATTTATTATTCTGGAATGAAGCGATCAAAATGTACAATATAGAAACACCTTGTCCAAATGGAGACTGCAACACGATTTTTCATTATTGGTGGATGGCCCATGCTGTGGATGTATTGGTAGATGGACTACAGCGGACTAGAGAGAACTGGTATGCCGAAAGGCTTTCCGAACTTCATGAAGGTCTGCTTCAGCGAAATGGTGGTGTGTGGCCAAATGAGTTGTATGATGATATGGAATGGATGGCTCTCGCGTGGCTTCGTGCTTATCAAGCAACAGGAGTGGAAGGTTATAAAGATACAGCCCTTCTTTTATGGAATGACATTCAGACAGGCTGGAACGAGCATATGGGCGGTGGGATTGCTTGGCAGAAATCACAGTTGGATTATAAAAATACACCAGCCAACGCACCGGCAGCTATACTTGCGGCACGCTTGTATCAAGCTTTTGGTGAAGCCAGCAATCTTGAATGGGCGTTAAAAATATACAGATGGCAAAAAGAGCATCTAGTAGATCCGGCAACGGGTTTTGTATGGGATGGCATGAATCGCACTGGTGATGGAAAGATCGATAAAGATTGGAAATACTCCTACAACCAAGGTGTTTTCATTGGCGCAGCAGTTGAACTGTACCGTATCACTAAAGAGCAGGAATATTTAGAGGATGCTCGTCTGACCTTTGCCGCCGCAGCCCATGAACTTGCTGACTCTCAGGGAGGTGTGCTGCCAGATGAAGGAAATGGTGATGCGGGACTGTTTAAAGGAATCCTGATTCGCTATACAGCTGAATGGGTCAAAGCTGATTCCGCAGCAGTTAAAGCTGTAGATTTCCTGCGAGCGAATGCAGAATGTCTCTGGGAACAAGGAAAGTCAGAGGATAAAGTGTTGTTTGGCACAGATTGGACTTCGACTTCCGCTGGTGTGATTCAGCTCAGCTCCCAGCTTAGTGCGATCAAGCTGCTGGAGAAGATGGCTGAATTAACTAAAGAACAGGGTTGAGGTGAGTTCTTAATGACACAAGCAAAGGAAGCCATAGAAGCAGTCAGTTGGCAGGAAAAGTCCGAGTGGTTCCAACAATGTCTACTACGTAATTATTATAATGCTGAGACGGGGATCATGAACCAATGGTATCCCAGAGCGTACAACGTTGCGGGGGAAAACTTTTATTATTGGTGGCAGGCTCATGTCATTGATATTTTAGTAGATGGTTATGAGCGTAGTGGAGATCCTGTGTATTCCTTGAGATTTAAGGAGATAAGTCAGAGTCTGCAAGCTTATAACGGGGGGACTTTCAAGCATAATTACTATGATGATATGGAATGGACAGCATTGGCGTTGCTGCGTGCTTATCGGGTAACAGGACATGAAGCCTATTTAAATGCTGTGCTTGATCTATGGGAGGATATTAAGACGGCTTGGAATGAACAGTTGGGTGGAGGTCTGGCGTGGAAGAAGGATCAGCTAGATTATAAAAACACACCTGCCAATGCACCTGCCGTCATCCTTGCAGCCCGGTTATATGAACTTTTTCATAAGCAAGAGGATCTGGAGTGGGCGCTCCGTATCTATGAATGGAACAAGACATATTTGATGGATTCTACGACTGGTTTTGTGTGGGATGGGATGAATAGACTCGGGGATGGCCAGATCGATTACGATTGGGAGTTTACTTACTGTCAGGGGGTGTTTCTAGGCGCTGGCCTAGAGCTTTACAAGAATACGGGTGATGTTCATTACTTAGAAGATGCGAATCGAACGGCTAATACATGTATTGATCGGTTATGCGATCCAATTAATCTGATGTTGCCTGATGAAGGCATTGATGATACTGGATTGTTCAAGGGCATTCTGATTCGTTATTTGGTTCAGCTCTGTAAAATATCTCCTGTAAATATCCGTATTCGCGAGGTTATATTGGCCAATGCAATGCAGTTGTGGGAAAAAGGTCTGGATAAACAACTGGGTCTATGCAGTTCATCCTGGGAAGTGAAACCGGAGCTTCCGGTTCAGCTGAGTATTCAACTCAGCGGCTTGATGCTGCTGGAGGGTGCTGCGGCACTGGTGAACGAATAGCCTGAAATATATAAAGACACCTCAAGAGAGGTGTCTTTTTGTTGTTTAAATTAACTATCTGCAATTAAAATATCCGATGTTTCCAGCCATTTAATTTAGCGATAGCCTCAATATAATAGTAGTCTCCATAGATCAGGGATACATCAATGAAGGAATTGCCACTGCCAGTTCCGTGCAATAAAATCGCTTCATGCTCCGGCAGCTCCCAGGTTGCGTAATTTTCCGTCAGTGAGCGCAGAATTCGCTCCGCTGCATTTGCATATAGACTTTTTTCGCCTAAGGGTACGATATCTGCAAGCTCTAATAATCCTGAAGCGGCTATAGAGGCTGCGGAGCTATCTCGGAACATCCGGGTATCATCCTCTAGGCGGAAATCCCAATAAGGGACTTGATCCTCAGGCAAAGCAGAGATGAAATAATGTGCGATCCGCTTAGCAGTGTTCAGGAAACGTTCATCATCAGTGTGGCGATAAGTATTGATAAAGCCGTACAATCCCCAAGCTGTTCCTCGGCTCCAAGAGGATTCAGCCGAGTAGCCTTGACCGCCAAAATTCTCAAGATAAGCACCTGTCTCTGCGTCAAAAGAAATAATATGTTTGGTGGATCCATCCTCACGTATGCCATATTGCATTGTCGTTTCGGCGTGGCTAATTGCAATATGCTTATAGCGGGGATCACCTGTCACTTTGCTGGCCCAAAACAGCAGGGAGATATTTAACATACAGTCGATAATTACCCAGCCGTATTTATCTTCATTCCATGCGCGGATGAATTTGCCTACAGGATTATAGCGGGCAGCGAGGAAGTTCGCCGCTTCAATTCCTCTGCGCAGGGCATCTTCGTCACCTGTAATTGTATGTTTGATTACAGCGGTCGGAAGGAATTGGAAACCCACATCGTGATGCATCTCAACCGTTGGTTTAATAAACCATTCCTCCAAGGTACCGTCCCAATGCCAAGCGGCCTCCTTGTAAAGGTCTTTTCCGGTCATATCATGCATGATCCAGAGGAGTCCGGGCCAGAACCCAGTGGTCCACCAGTCTGAACCGATATCATCAAATTTGCCATCTTTTCCGGCGAAATGCGGGCACTTATCACCGATTTGCTTTATCATACATTCTACTTTTGTATCGAGTCTACCCATGATCTCCTGCCAATAAAGGTTTTTCATTATTACTGCCTCCAGTGTAATTAGGATGTTATGAGTATAGCTTTCTAAAGCTCAGGAAAGTTGTGTTTTGATATAAGGAAATGTTTGATTATTGTCATGTTGAAGTTGGCTTATAATCTAAAACTGACAAAATACAAACATTTCTGCATAACACATTAAAACTTTATCGGTGTTGGAAGCGATACAATCGAAATGAACAGGAGGATGGTAAAGTGGATGATTTACAAGTATATAAAGCACCTAAAGATATCCCGGGACGTGAGGATTATAAGGTCAGAGTACGGCAGCCTGAAGGAGAATGGCATAGCTTGTTTATTTACGAGGTTATGGTAGATATGCATGAGGTACGTCCTGCATCCATGGCTTATTTTGATCTGGAAGGTACAGTAGAAGTTGAAGTCACCTGTCTTTATACGGAGATTGATTGTGTGAACATTGCTCCGGCTTCGCGAGGGATCTCTTACGAATATCATGGAAATACCATTTTGTTTAAGCTAACAAGTCCGCAAAAGTTATCGATTGAGATCAACGGTGATATTTTTCGAAATCTGCATTTATTTGCTAACCCTAAGGAGAAGGATGCCCCTCAACCAGAGGATGCTAATGTCCTAGTAGTCCAACCGGGTATACACCGGAAACCTGATCTTTTACGGCTGCTGGATAATGCCGCTGCTGATCCTCGTGAAAAAAGGAAGGTGCTTTATTTCGCTCCAGGCACACATTATATAGAAGAAACAGTATTGCCGGTCCCTTCGGAAACCACGGTGTATCTTGCGGGAGGTTCAGTGCTTGTAGGTTCCTTGGTATGCGAGGGAGTTCATGATGTATCCATTCGTGGTCGCGGTATAATTTATCTTGCGGATTTTCATCGATTCTCGGCCTTTCGAGGGATACGAATTGTTTTTTCACGATCTATAAATGTGGAAGGTATTACCGTGATTGATCCGCCACATTACAGCATTTTCATCGGGCAGTCTGAGCAGATTGTGATTGATAATTTCAAATCGTTTAGCACTCGGGGGTGGTCTGATGGCATTGATATTATGTCTAGTTCCGAGGTTAGGATCCAGGATGTTTTTATGCGTAATTCGGATGATTGTATTGCTATTTACGGCTCGAGATGGGATTTTTATGGGGATACCCGTAATATTAGCGTTCGTGATTCCATTCTGTGGGCGGATGTCGCTCATCCATTGATGATTGGTACACATGGGGACCATGAACAGAACGGAGACACCATCGAGTCTATTGTTTTTGCAAATATTGATATCTTGAATCATCACGAACCGCAAGAGAACTATTGGGGGGCACTGGCGATTAATGCCGGGGATCGAAATAGGGTATGTAATGTTCTATATGAAAATATACGTGTGGAGCGTATTGAGCAGGGGCAGCTAATTGATATGCGGGTGGTCTATAACAAGGACTACAATCCAGAGCCGGGGACAAGCATCCGGAACATTACATTTCGCGACATCAGCTATAGCGGGACGGCCAACCCTTCACGAATTTATGGATATGACGAAGAGAGAGCTGTTGAAAATGTGACCTTTGTCAATTTAAGGATCAATGGTGAACTGGTGGACGCCCCCCGCCCAGAGCTGATAGATATTAATCATTTTGCTAAAAATATACTCTTCGTTACTGAAAAAAATACGGTTGTGTAGATTAGATTTAATTACTTTTTCTATATTTTAATGGCGTCGTCCCTAGGACTCTTTTGAACAGTTGATTGAAATATGAGGCATTTGGAAAACCAACAGTGATTCCGATTTGCTCCACAGGCAGGTCTGTCGTTCCTAACAAGCGGCAGGCCTGTTTGATCCGGCGGGCAGTCAGATAATCAACAAGCCTTCCTCCGGTTTCCTGATGAAAGATTCTGGAGATATAGGATTTGGACAAGTGAATCTCCTCAGCTAACTGATCCAGATTAACCTCCTCATGATAATGCTCTTCGATAAAACTCATGATTTTCTCAGAATAGCGCAAGGTTCGCCGTTCTCCTGATTGGAATACATGCTGATCTTCAGTTCCTATATTGCTCAATAATTGAAGAATTAACAGTGAAATGTCTTCGGTATCCTCAGTCAGACTGACTTTTTTATTGTGATTATATTGCTCCAGAATCCACTCCACAGACTCAACGTGATCCTTAAGATCAAAGGCACAATGTGTATTTTTCCCTTGCCAAAGCGCTGTGAATAAAGCCTTCCTTTTCGCAAAACCCTCCAGCAGGTGTTCAGCAACATGTGGATCAATGTAGAAGATAGTTCGTTCAAAAGGACATTCGGGAGAAACCTCAGAATAGATCCGGTGCAGCTGATAGGGCTGGAAAAAGAATAACATTCCCCTGCGGATATCGTACATCTGCTGATTCACAACAACGTTTCCCTGTCCGCCATACACGAACATGACTTCACAGCATTGATGCCAGTGATAATAACCTTTGTAATAGTCGTCGGTATATATTTTATAATCCCAAATCAAGGTCTTATGTTCTTCAAAAACAACAGGTTCGAACAGCTGCTTCATAGGCCCTCCAAGATGACAAAATACAAACATTTTCTTATATCTCATTATAACTTTAATCGTTATGAAAGCGATACAATAAATACGTTAAACTATGAAAAATCCGGTAGTGGAGGGTAACATTATGACGCAAAAAATTGTTAATCCGGTGTTGGCGGGTTTTCATCCAGATCCGTCTTTTATTAGAGTAGGGGATGATTATTATATCGCAACCTCTACTTTTGAATGGTTTCCCGGTGTAGAAATCCATCATTCCAAGGATCTAGTTCATTGGCATTCCATTTCACGTGTGCTGACAGAAGCCTCACAAGTAGATCTGCGTGGTAACGTAAGCTCTGGTTCCATTTGGGCACCAGCGCTTTCTTATGATCAAGGCGTATTTTATCTGCTATTTACAGATGTGAAATCTCGCAAAAGTGTATATAAAGATCTGCATAATTATTTAATTACAGCGACGGATATCATGGGCCCGTGGAGTGAGCCGGTTAGACTTAATGGCAGCGGATTTGATCCATTTTTGTTCCATGATCTGGAAGGGACCAAATGGCTGCTTAATATGCGTTGGGATTTCCGTAAAAATCACAATAACTTCTCTGGCATCATTATGCAGCAATATGACCCGGAGACTGGCAAATTAACGGGACCTATCCATGAAATTTATAAAGGGACACCTATCGGAGTGACCGAAGGTCCGCAATTGTACCAGAAGGATGGGTACTATTATTTGCTGACAGCAGAAGGGGGCACCGGCATCAACCATATGGTCACCTTAGCTAGAAGCCGAAGCCTCACAGGTCCTTATGAGACTGATCCGGATTTCCCGATTATGACCACGGCACATGATCTGACCTACCCGTTTCAGCAAGCAGGGCACGGATCGCTCGTAGAGACTCAGAATGGGGACTGGTACATGGCGCATTTATGCACACGTCCGATTCCGAGAACGTCAACGATGAATCCGTTAGGCCGGGAAACTGCTATTCAACGCTGTGAATGGACAGAGGATGGCTGGTTGCGATTGGCCCACGGAGGGAAGCTGCCTGCATTGGAGACCATGGCTCCTGACCTGCCGATATTCACTTTTGAGGAGCTGCCAAACAGAGATGAATTTGATGGAGAGGTTCTTGGATTTCCATACCAAAGCTTGCGTGTGCCTTTTGATGAATCTTGGGTTAGCTTGAAGGAACGTCCGGGTTTTCTTCGTCTGCGCGGCAGAGAGTCATTAGCTTCACTGCATGATCAGAGTTTAATTGCCCGACCGATTCAACATTTTGAATGCTCAGCTACAACCTGTCTGGAATTCGAGCCGGATAGCTTCCTGCAAATGGCTGGGTTAGTCCTCTATTATGATGACAGTGATTACTATTATTTGCGTGTTACCGCAGATGAGATTCGTGGAACTAGTTTGGGAGTTGTGCTGTGTAGAGGTGGCAAATACGATGAGATTTCCTCTATGCAGCTATCTGTGAAAGATTGGGATCGTTATTACCTGAAGGCGGATATTCATGGACGTGATCTGTTGTTTTATGCTTCATCAGACGGGGTGAATTGGACAGCTGTCTGTACTCCCTTAGATTTTGGTACGCTTTCGGATGAATATGGCGGCAAGCTTGGCTTTACCGGTTCCTATGTCGGGGTATGTGCTCAGGATTTGGATCAGCAAGCGAAGCCGGCTTATTTTGACTATTTTGAATATAAAGCTTTATAGGGGTTTGGAAAAACCATAACATTCTTCATATTCTATTTTAGGATAAAATGTTAATTTTTACTTATCTTACATAGAAAGGGATGTTTGTGATTTTGAAGAAGACTTATAAAGTCGCAATAACCTGCACGCTCTTACTGAATCTGGCCCTGTCCTCTGCTGCAATGGCCGCACCAATCGACGTCGACGTAAGTAATTTGAAAGAAGTCCAAACTTCTGGACCGGAAAAGGTTTGGGTTGGAGAATGGAAGGGCGACGATACGATTATTGTGGACACACAAGGAAATGTTACTACAGTTGGAGAACTCAAAGAGTCTTCAAGCTTTGTACCCCCAGCAGATGACAATCTTATTAATAATGAATTGTTGGCACCGGAGCTAATAACACCTACTTTTGAACCTGATGCTCCGCAAGTAACTCTAGCTTCCGCTTATGGTCATGCGTGGCCGTATACAGCCGAAAATAGTTATGGGATTAACTGTTATGGTTATGCCTTAAGATTTCCAGGGGCAATTAACCCTGGTGATGGTGACGGGGTCTCAAATGTCAGAGATCCTGCCTATTTTACTAACGTGTATTATACTGCTGGTCTTGTAGTTCAGGATGGCAATACGAATCCTTTATACTTTAAGCCGGGTTGGCGGATACTTCCGGGCCGAACTGCAGCGATTAATTCCGATGAACATCGAATTGCACTAAGAGTGGGATGGATCGACTCAAATGGTAATGGTAAAGTCGATATTCCTGAGGATAACGTTGATTACCACTTCATGCTTCAAAATAGCTCAGGTCTATGGTCAGAGAAACATGGACATCAAGCGTCTCAAAATACGGGAATTTCAGATCCTAGCAATTTCGTCTGGAGCAATGGCTCTCTTTATGGTTTTTACAATAGCGTAACCGTTTATATTGCTGCAAAAGTATTTTAGAATTTCATAAAACATTACGTATGGAATAGCGATAGTCTTTTTTTTGAAGATTATGGCTATTCTTTTTTAGTGTCGAATTGTTTTTGAGATGTTGTATACACTTTTGAGTTTTAATGTGATACAATTAAATTGTACACAAATTAAATTAAGGTGGTTATTTTGATGGTATGGGTAGCTAATATTATGGTCGGTGTTGTTGCGTTAATACATATCTATATTGTTTATTTAGAAATGTTCGCTTGGTCAAAGCCAAAAGGGCTTCGAGTCTTTGGAATGACACAGGAAGTTGCGGATGCTTCTAAAACACTGGCAGCGAACCAAGGGTTATACAATGGATTTTTGGCGGCAGGTTTAATTTGGGGATTGGTTCATCCGAATGTAAATTTCGGCCATCAAATTGAAATCTTCTTCTTATCAACTGTTATAGTGGCAGCGTTATATGGCGGACTGACGGTGAAAAAGTCTATTTTATTTATGCAAGGACTGCCAGCTTTAATTGCATTAATCCTCGTGGTTTCGATTTAAGATAACATAGAAGTAATCGATTAGGTTTCTACCTCGCGTACTTGCGTGGTGGAAGCCTTTTTTGCGTAAGATCAAGAAATTATTGGGTAATGAAATGCGCTGGATTAAAAACAGGAATTATGGATGGTGTACCAAGAAACAACAGAGAATTGGTTGATTAATGTGTTTTAGGTACAGGTGTGGTCCTTAGATAAGATGTAAGGGACTTTAACAAACCCATTGCATGCTTGTGTGGGCTGAATGAGTAGATGAAATGGCGTTTAATCTGAAAGTTCTAGACTTTTAAAGTAAATTCTCATCATAAAAAAAGAGCTGCTACCCAGCAGGGAACACCTGTCAGGGAAACAGCTCTTTTTATGTGTCTGGTTTAAATGAGGATCTTATTTAATAGAGGCTGCATAAATCGCTTCTACAGATTTGGAGAGGAGCGCGTTAAACTCTTCTTCTGACTGCCCAGCGCTTAGTCCCTGTGATAACGCACGTGAGAAGCTGGCGATCAGTCCTTGATTATGGGCGAGCTTATCGTTGGCCTCCGCTTGTGTGTAACCGCCGGACAAAGCGACAATTCGCAAAACATGAGGATCATCCACTAATTCGCGGTAGAAATTATTCTCCGTTGGGATGGAGAGCTTAAGCATGACCTTCACGTCTTTGCCCAGCGTAGACAATTGGGCCGATAGTTCTTCTTTTAGCAGCTTCTCTGAAGCCGTTTTATCAGCACTGTGGATATCAACTTCCGGTTCTATAATAGGTACGAGTCCCGCTGCTAAAATCTGCTTACCGATTTCAAACTGCTGTTCAACCACCTTTTTGATACCGGAAGGATTAGCCTCTTTAATCACCGAGCGCATTTTTGTACCAAAGATGTTACGTTCGTTGGCCCGCTTCAGAAGATCACTCAAGCCGGGAATAGGCTTCATTAGTTGTACTCCGTCTTCAGGGTCGGCAAGCCCTTTATCGATTTTCAGGAAAGGCACAATCCCTTTTTTCTCCCATAGAAAATCGGCAGTATATTGCCCGTCTATGGAACGATCCATTGTGTTCTCAAATAAGATTGCACCCAGTATATGCTTTGAATCAAATGCAGGGCTCTTGATAATGCGCGTTCTCATCTCGTGAACCAACCCATACATTTGATCTTCATTAGAGTAACTGTCCTCTGCAACACCATATTGCAGCAGCGCTTTTGGTGTACTGCCACCACTTTGATCCAAGGCAGCTATAAATCCCTGTCCCGTCCGAATTCTTTCCCATTGCTCCATATTCATGAAAATACTCCTTCCTTTCGTGAACTGAATGAAAAATCTTATGTTCATTAACTATAACACTTAATGTACCGGCTCTAAACAAATGCATTGTAAACTTGGTAGGTAACTAGTCTAATGTGAGGTGGTTTGAATCTGCGATATAAGGACTTCCGGATCTGATTGATCCATGGGGATGACGAGATATCTACGTGTAGGTCTCCTGAGTCCGATCCCTAGATGGTGAAGACTTGCAATCTTAGCATACGAGAACGAATCGACGTTTGAGGTCACTTTTTGGTCGAGTAGCTGCATCTGAGTCCGATAGCATGGCGAAATGGGCTAAATCTGCGAAATAGCGTCTCCTGAGTCCGGGCTATCGATGGCGAGTACTTGCAGCGTCCGTATACGAGAACGAATCGACGTATAGCGTCATCTGAGTCCAAACCCATAGTTAGTGAAGACATGCAACCTCAACTGACGAGTACGAATCGACGTTTGAGGTCACCTGAGTCCGGACTAGCCAAGATTGATGAAACTACAGCATCGTTCGGACTGTATTGCAGCTATTTAGATTTTTTGGAGTATTATTCAGAAGTATCGGACTGCATAGCTCTTATTGCCAAGTATTTGCTCCAAAGAGGGGTGGATTTGGTTCAATAGCTGCATCTGAGTCCGATAGCATGGCGAAATGAGCTAACTCTGCGAAATAACGTCTCCTGAGTCCGGACTATCGATGGCGAGGACTTGCAGCCTCCGTATACGAGAACGAATCGACGTATAATGTCATCTGAGTCCGAACCCATAGTTAGTGTGGACATACAGTCTAGGTTGACGAGTATGAATCGATGTTTATGGTCATCTGAGTCCGGACTAGTCAAGATTGAAGATACTACATCACCGTTCGGACTGTATCGCAGCTATTTAGAGTTTTTGGAGCATTATTCAGAAGTATCGGACCACATAGCTCTTATAGCCAAGTTTTTTGCTCCAGAGAAGAGTACATTTGGTCGAATAGCTGCATCTGAGTCCAATAGCATGGCGAAATGGGCTAAATCTGCGAAATAACGTCTCCTGAGTCAGGACCATCGATGGCAAGAACATGTAGCCTCCACAGACGAGTAAGTATCGACGTATAATGTCACCTGAGTCCGATCCATAGTTGTGTGGACATAAGGCCACGGCAGACGAGTACGAATCGACGTATAAGGACTCCAAGGTCCGATATCGCCGCAGCCGGAGATGCGGGTAAACATAAATGTTACTCCAAACTGAAACTAAAGACGCTCTATGCGAACTTTAAAGTGATCCCCCAAAGCGCACACTTAGCAAACTTCAAGACATCCACACGGTTCACCTAGCAAACTTCAGGACATTCCCAATGGTTCACCTAGCAAACTCAAGACATTCACAGGGTACTCTTAGCAACATTAACCTATCCCCAATGGTACTCTTTGCAAACGTCATCTCATCCCCAATCGTTCTCTTCACAGACTCCAAGTCACTCCAATGTGCTCAGCAAAAATTCCTTTGAAGTATTCTCAAGTAATATTCCTCGAAGCAGTCACTTTTTATGCTTAATTCCCAAACTTGGAATCAAATCGCATAGTCTTCATCAAGGCGCGCGAGACCAAACCACTCTATTACTTAAAGTTAGTTTGAAACACAGGGGAAGGATGAGCTTATTTAAGCGACTGGGAATTTTGTTTATGTTGTAAACAGCTTTGGATGAAGAATTTTAAATCAGAGTGTGTAAAGTCAGAACGCCAAAAGCCATGCTGGGAGCGGGTTGTTATCTTATTTGCGGATTATTTCCTAGTAAATTAATACGAATAATCCAATAAGATAATTGGTGTGACATTAATCATAATTACCAATTCGAAGCTTTGTGAAAATAATAACTTTTCGTAAATGTCGAAATGAGGTTGACGAATAAAAATATCAGTCGTATGATTGATTCTACTGAGTATGCTAGTAATTAAAAGTAAGTTAATAAATAATATATAATAGCGGGAGGAATGAAAGTGGAATCATCAACATTTGTGCTTTTTGGCGCTACAGGAGATTTAGCAAAACGTAAAATCTATCCTGCACTATATAACCTCTTTTTAGATGGTCAAATTTCAGGTCCTCTCTCAGTGATTGGATTAGGAAGAAGAGAAGTTTCAACTGAAGCTTTCCGTAAGCAAGTCCTGCAATCTTTGCAGACATTTTCTAGACAGCCGGCAGTAGAATCTCCACAGTTGCAGGTTTTCTTGGAAGCTTTTGAATATAGCGTTCTAGATGTAGGTAATACAGAGGATTATTTGAAGCTCCTGGAGCATGTTAAACGTCGTGAGCAATTTTTTAACATTCCGGAGAATCGGATGTTCTATTTATCGGTGGGTCCTGAGTTTTTCAAGGAAATTGCCGCCAATATTCACTCCAGTGGTCTGGGATCTACGAAGGGCTGGAAGCGTCTGATAATTGAAAAGCCTTTTGGTACAGACTTGCAAACAGCAAGAGAGTTAAATGACAGCTTGAATGCCGTATTTACTGAAGAGGAGATTTTCCGAATTGACCACTTCTTGGGTAAACCGATGGTTCAGAATCTGGAAGTTCTAAAATATTCAAATCCTGTGCTTAGAGCACTGTGGAAAAATCGGTATATCGCAAATGTGCAAATTACGGCGAGTGAGATTGTTGGCGTTGAAGAACGGGCAGGCTATTATGATAAAGCTGGGGCACTTCGTGATATGTTCCAGAACCATATGCTGCAATTGCTCATGATGATGGCGATGCAGCTTCCAAAAGGCAGTACACCTGAAGAGATCCGTGGGAAGAAAAGATATGTCATGGAGCGTCTCATTCCGCTAAGTAAAGACGAAGTTAATCAATATGTTGTCCGCGGACAATATGCTGAAGGTGAAATTAAAGGTAAATCTGTTGCAGGCTACTTAGATGAACCAGGAATTAGCCAATCCTCACAAAATGAGACGTTTATTGCAGCGCGTTTGTTTATAGATGATCCATTGTGGAATGAAGTTCCGTTCTATATCCGTACCGGCAAGAGAATGAAAGAGAAATCAACAAGAATTGTTATAGAATTTAAAGAACCGTTTAATGATAACAATAACAAAAATAAAGGAAATGACGTTCCAAATCTACTCATCATCGAGATCGGTCCGAATGAAGCCATTACGCTTCAGTTGAATACGAAGGATCAGCTGCAAAAAGGGAAACTTGAACCTGTCCTCGCTACTTATGAAGCCGGAACTTCAGACGTACCAGAAGCTTACGAAAATCTGATCTTTGATGCACTTCGTGGTGACGCCACTTTCTTCGCTCATTGGAAAGAAGTCGAGCTGTCATGGCAATGGGTTACACCAATCCAGGAAGCTATGGAAGAGGGGCTAATGCCACTTCATACCTATGCTTCAGGTTCTTATGGTCCAGATGCGGCTATGGAGCTTTTGGGTGAAGACCGCTGGTGGTTTGATGATACAGATCAGGAGTCAGATCTTCTCGACGCTCAAGCAGAAGTTGCAGCAGCGCAGGAATCTATACGGCCAGGGGCTTAAGCCCCTGCCTGTTTTTTTTGCCAATTTAGCTAAAATACATCACAAGAATCTATAAATCGGAGGGAATTTACATGAAAGTAGGATTAGTTGGGTTAGGAAAAATGGGTTTTAATTTGGGTCAAAATTTGCTGGATCATGGACATGAGGTTGTTGCTTTTGATCTGAATGCACCTGCTGTAGCAGAAATGAAAGCTAAAGGCGCTAGTGGAGCAGTAACGCTTCCAGAATTGGTACAGCAATTGGAAACACCAAGAATCATTTGGATCATGGTTCCGCATCAGGTCGTTGATTCTGTAATCGCTGAACTTACTCCACAGTTGTCTAAAGGTGATATCGTTATTGAAGCAGGAAACTCGCATTATAAGGAATCGATTCGTCGGTATGAGGAATTGAAGGAGCACGGAATTCACTTTATGGATGCAGGTACCTCTGGCGGTATGGAAGGGGCGCGTAATGGCGCTTGTTACATGGTTGGCGGAGATCCCGAAGCTTGGGAAGTTGTGGAGCCTATTTTCCGTGATACAGCTGTAGAAAGCGGCTTTTTATATGCTGGTAAAGCAGGTAGCGGCCATTTTCTAAAAATGGTGCATAACGGTATCGAATACGGCATGATGGCTGCTATCGGTGAAGGTTTTGAGGTTCTTGAAAAGAGTGAATTTGACTACAACTTTGAGGAAGTAGCTCGGGTGTGGAATCACGGCTCTGTAATCCGTTCGTGGCTGATGGAACTTGTGGAACGCGCCTTCTCGAAGGACGCTAAACTAGATGAGATTAAGGGCATTATGCATTCGTCTGGTGAAGGCAGATGGACGCTTGAAACCGCCTTTGATTTACAAGCGGCGACTCCGGTTATCGCTATGGCGTTATTGATGCGTTACCGTTCCCTTGAGACCGACACATTCACTGGAAAAGTAGTTGCTGCACTGCGGAACGAGTTCGGCGGACACGCTGTGGAAACTAAATAAGATTGGCCGACTCTGAATTGAGTGTTTACAAGCTCGAATTTCTCGCAATTTATGTTGCGGAGAAATTTGGGCTTTTTATTTTAAGGGGAATAGATAATGGGAAGTATAGATGGAGTACGAATTTAATGCAGTTTACATATTTTAGGGGTAGAAGGGTAAGTTAGGAAGTAAGGGGGAGATTTCATGCAAAGTGGAATTCGTGAGCGACTTCATTTTCTAAATAAATTTCTGCATGCGCCCCGACAATATGGTAGTGTAACTCCCAGTTCACATTGGCTGGCCCAGACGTTGCTTGATCCAGTGCCTTGGAACCAAGTGCATTCTATGGCTGAGTTGGGTGCGGGGACTGGTGCAATCACAAGGTTTATTCCGCGTGGAGAAAAGACCGGTATGAATGTTCTTCTATTTGAAATAGATCCTGATTTTCGCAGTCAGTTAAGAGAGGAATTCCCCGGATGTTTCTGCAACAACGATTGTCTCCGGCTGCGTCTTGCGCTTCATAACAGCAGTCTGGAGAAGCTGGATTGTATCGTGAGTAGTTTGTCTTTGATGAATTTCTCGAAGCCAGACCGCACTAGGTTTATGGAACAGATCATTTCTTCTTTAAAAGAAGGAGGGTGGTTTATAACCTATGAATATTTTCCGCGGATGAAAACAGAGTTGAGCCAGCATTTTGAGATCCTACACACGAAGTGGGTGCTGCTGAATTTTCCACCAGCGCTTATATATATTTGCAGGAAAAAAACCACAACGCAAGTGCAACGCGAAAATCCCAAATCAACAGTCAACGTAGTCCCAATCTCTCAGGTTTATACAAAAAGATAATCATCTCCATACAACAAATGCCGTCACCCATTACTCATTGGGGAACGGCATTTTTAAATGGGCTGCGAAGGCGTTTGAGCCCGATTAATAGAGAAGCTCAATATTCTCTTTGTTCAGGCGCTTCAACCAAACCTCAGAAGGCTGGCGGTCTGTGATCAAAAAGTCGATTTGGCCAAGCTCGATCAGCTTCGTAAAGGCGGTCTTATCGAATTTGGTGTGATCGGCCAGGAGTATGACCTTGTTAGCTTGACGTAGCATATATTTCTTGAGCTCACACTCCGGTTCATTAGAATCTGTGATGCCTCGCTCCATATCTATTCCTTTACAACTGATAACCGCAGTGTCCACATTGTATCTTTGAATGGTGTCATGTGCTACAGGACCCACGAGTGACATGGATCGGTAACGTAAAGAACCTCCGGTGGAGATGATATCCATTCCAGAATTCGAGAACTCATGCAAAATATTAATCGAGTTCGTAATAATGGTCAGATTGTTTTTATTGCCAAGCAGTTTTAGAAACTCAAAGGCTGTGGAGCTAGGATCCACCATTAACGTATCTCCATCATTGATTAAATCTAGCGCCTTAAGAGCGATTCCCCGTTTGATATCTGTATTCAGCGCATTGCGTGTAACAAAAGGCAAATCCTCGTTCGTGTGACGATTCAGCATGGCCCCGCCATAGGTTCGGCTTAGAATGCCATCCTTCTCCAGCTTCTCCAAGTCTCTGCGTATCGTCTCTTCTGTAACTTCAAACATCCGGCTTAGATCAGAGACTAATACTCGTTTATCCTGATGAACAAGATCAATTATTTTTTTGCGTCTTTCAGCTGCAAGCATAGGGATCACCTTTCCGAAATCTTTATATTCCTTAATCATAGCTCCAAATATCTGTGTTTTGCAATAAAATCAACGTAAAATCATGTTTGTTTTCCAATAATATTCACAAAACGGATATAAAACAAATAAAAACAACATAAATAATATTTAAAATGTTGACAACAAAGATTTGGAGGAATACGATGAAGGAGAAAATAAGTCCTGTAGTGGTAATTAGATTTGAAAGATACCAGAGCCGGCCCAGTTGCGATTCAGAGGCCAGCCTGAGGCGCTGCAGCCGGAATACTACGCTCTAGCTTGCAGAGTTGTGTGTAAAACTTTGGTGTTGATAAATTAACTTTAGGAGGCTGGTCAAGCATGAGCACGCATGTGTATTATGTTCCATCGATCAATATTATGGGCAAGGGATGCTTGCAGGAGATTGGTCCATACATCCAAGAGCTTAAATTAAAAAAGGCGCTTGTTGTTACGGACAAATTCCTTATGAAAAGTGGCATTGCTGGTAAATTGCTGGCGGTATTGGACGAAGCGGGGATTGAATATGCCATCTATGATGAAGTGAAACCCAATCCGACCTGTAAAAATGTCCACGATGGCGTTGATTATCTCAAAGCGCAGAATTGTGATTATCTGATTTCCATTGGCGGTGGATCACCACAGGATACTGCCAAAGCCATTGGTATCATTGCCACAAATGGCGGTCATATCAAAGAATATGAAGGTGTACACAAGTCTAAGCATAAATCACTGCCGATTGTCGCCGTGAATACCACTGCTGGTACTTCGGCTGAAGTGACCATTAACTATGTAATCACAGACGAAGAACGCAAAGTGAAGATGGTTATGGTAGATAAGAACAGCCTTGCGACGATTTCAGTCAACGATCCTGAGCTTATGGTTGATAAACCCGCTGCACTTACCGCGGCCACGGGTATGGATGCATTGACTCATGCGATTGAAGCGCTGGTGACGCCGGGAGCATATCCGGTAACCGATGCTACGGCACTAGCCGCAGTGGAGCTTATTTTTGCTAATCTGGCTCGTACTGTGAAGAATGGCCATGATATCGAAGCGCGTGAACAGATGGTATACGCGATATTCCTTGGCGGATTGGCTTTCAATAATGCGGGGCTTGGTTATGTGCATGCGATGGCGCATCAGCTGGGCGGCGTATACGATCTGCCGCACGGCGTATGTAACGCGATGCTACTGCCTTTTGTGGAAGAAGAAAATGCCAAATATGTGCCTGAGAAATTCAGATCCATTGCTAAAGCGATTGGATTAAATGTAGAGAACCAAACAGATAAACAATGCGCAGATTTCGTAATTGAGTCGATCAAGGCGTTATCTAAAGAAGTAGGGATTCCAGCCAAATTATCCGAGCTTGGCGTAGAAGAAGTAGATCTTGATCTTCTGGCTGAAAATTCGATGAAGGATGCTTGTGCACCAGGGAACCCTTTTATTCCTACTAAAGAAGAAGTTATTACACTGTTCAAAAAAATATTATAAATCACCCCTTATCATAGGAGATTGTTTATGAATAATCACATCGCCGTTGACATCGGTGCCTCAAGTGGGCGGCTGGTGCGCGGAATATTGCAAGAAGGTATTCTTTCCTTAGAAGAGCTTCATCGCTTTAGCAATAGCTTTACGGAACAAGAGGGTTCCTGTTTCTGGGACATTGATTATTTAGTAGAGCAGATTATGATCGGGCTTCGGAAGGCTAAAACCGATGGAATTACTACCTGTACGCTCGGTATTGATACATGGGGTGTAGATTATGTGCTGGTAGATGCGGACGGGAATCGTGTTCAGGAAGTATACGCCTACCGGGACCGCAGAACGGATCTGGCTGTGGATCAGGTGGCACAGCAGCTTTCACCACAAACCGTCTATGAAAAGACAGGAATCCAGCAGTTATCCATCAATACCTTGAATCAGTTATATGTTCATAAAGAAGAAGAGCTAGCGCAAGCGGATCAGATTTTACTTGTACCAGATTATCTATATTACCGACTGACTGGCCGCAAAATCAACGAGGTTACGATTGCATCTACAACACAGCTGTTAAATCTGGAAAGCCGGGATTTTGACGATGACCTATTAGAATTTTTGAATATCAGGAAAGATCAATTTGCAAAATTAACTGAGCCTGGTGTAGTGGTTGGTCCTCTTGACGAAGCTTTAATCCAACAATATGACCTGCCTGAATGCCAGCTGATCTGTGTGGCATCCCATGATACGGCTTCTGCAGTGCTAGGTGCTCCACTTCAAGAAGGCTCAGCTTATATCAGCAGTGGAACTTGGTCTTTACTCGGTGTAGAAAGAACGGAGCCTCTAAATTCTCTAAAAGCCATGCAGGCTAACTACACCAATGAGTGGGGAGCCTACGGAACTTATAGATTCCTCAAAAATGTAATGGGCTTATGGCTTATTCAAGAGGTTCGCAGATTACTGAACAATTGTTATAGTTTTGCGGAGCTTGCAGAGCTTGCACAGGGAGAAGAGGGGTTTCGCAGCCTGATCCCTTGTAATGCACCAAGGTTTCTAAATCCATCCAACATGATAGAAGAAATCCGCAGTGCCTGTATGGAGAGTGGGCAGCCCGTTCCGGAGACACCTGGACAGTTAGCACGTTGTGTTTTTGACAGCTTGGCGTTATCCTATCTAACTTATTTGGAAGAGTTGGAGGAGCTGACAGAACGTCGGATCGAGGGGTTGCAAATTGTCGGCGGAGGGGCGAACAATCGGCTTTTATGCCAACTAACAGCTGACGTTATCGGCAGGGAAGTAAAGGCTGGACCAACGGAAGCGACTGCTCTAGGAAATATAGTAGTGCAGATGATTAGCGCAGATTCCATTGCAGACATAACTGAGGCAAGAGCTATTATCGAACAATCTTTTGAAATAACATCCTACATTCCGCAGCCGATCAAGCATTTTGATAACATTCTAAATCGCTGGAGAAGTCTTCATCTGTCCAAGGTGAATGAGCTTATCTAAGCGAAACAGACATTGCACTATTTTAGGAGGATAAACAGCATGGATCAGAGCATTATCACTAGCTATAACGAAGCCAAAAAACTATACGCAGCCCACGGTATTGATGTGGATAAAGTGCTGGAGCGACTCGCGCAAATAAAAATTTCCATACATTGCTGGCAGGGTGATGATGTAAAAGGTTTTCTTTTTAAGGGAAAAGAACTAAGCGGGGGCATTGCGGTAACGGGAAGTTATCCGGGCCGGGCGGGTACACCAGATGAACTACGTCAAGATTTAGAAAAGGCGTTATCGCTTATTCCTGGTAAACATAAGGTTAACCTGCATGCTATTTACGCAGATACAGATGAACCTGTAGATTTGGATGAACTAGAGCCACGACATTTTCAATCCTGGGTGGATTGGGCGAAGGAGCAGGGCTTAGGGCTTGATTTTAACCCTACTTGTTTCTCACATCCGAAAGCAGCCGATGGATTCACTCTCAGTCATTCGGACGCGGAGATTCGGGATTTCTGGATCAGACACTGTAAAGCTTCACGTACGATCGCTGAGCATTTTGGGCGGGAGCTGGGTCAGCCTTGTGTGACGAATTTTTGGATTCCAGATGGTTATAAAGATACGCCAGTAGATCGGCTAGCTCCAAGAGTACGTTTAAAAGAGTCGCTGGATGAGATTTTTAGTCAGGAAATAGATCCGCTTTATAATATGGATGCCTTGGAAAGTAAACTGTTTGGAATTGGCTCTGAAAGTTATGTGGTTGGCTCTCATGAATTCTATATGGGTTATGGTTTAACAAATGGAAAAGCAATCTGTCTGGATGCGGGACATTTTCATCCTACAGAAGTGATTTCGAATAAATTATCTTCGATTCTGATGTTCAGTGAGCAGCTGCTGCTGCATGTTAGCAGACCTGTCCGCTGGGACAGTGACCATGTGGTAACGATGGATGATGAGCTGCTGGAAATCGCCCGTGAATTAGTTCGTGGGGACTTACTTCCTCGTACGAATATTGGATTGGATTTCTTTGATGGCAGTATCAATCATCTCGCGGCATGGGTCATTGGCACCCGCAACACTATTAAGGCGTTGCTGCGTGCGATGCTGGAACCCGTGGAAGAACTTAAGCAAATCGAGCAGTCCGGGGATTATACTTCACGTCTTGCTCTGGTAGAAGAGTTCAAATCGTATCCGTTTGGAGCGGTCTGGGATTACTACTGTGCATCACAAGGTACACCGGTGCGTGAGCAATGGCTTACTGAAGTGAAAAATTATGAACAGGACGTTTTGTCTTTAAGATAAAAGTGGATACGGAGAGCAGCAAATACAAAGGAGAGAATAGACTATGAGTACATCCTTGTTAGAGTCAAAAGGTTATATTGCCAGCAGTGAAGCTCCATTTATTCAGGAAATGTCAGAGATCACCCGTCATATGTGGGAGCTTGGCTGGGATGAACTGAATGGTGGGAATGTCAGCTATTTGCTGGATGAGAATGAGGTGGCTAAGTATATTAATGTACTGGAGCCGTTGCGCACGATCAAACTCACCTTTCCGGTAAAAGAATTAGCAGGCAAGTATTTTATCGTAACAGGTTCGGGCAAATATTTCAGAAATGTGATTAAAGACCCTGAAGCGAATCTGGGTGTGTTAAGGGTTAGCGGCAATGGCGAAAGTGTGGAAGTATTGTGGGGATTGCGGAATGGGGCAGTTCCTACGAGTGAGCTCGCTTCGCATTTTATGAGTCATATTGAACGCTTGAAAGTAGATCCCACACACCGTATCGTGCTGCATACACATGCTACAAATGTTATCGCGATGACCTTCACGCATGATCTGGACGAACTAAAGTTTACCAAAACACTATGGGAAATGTGCACAGAGTGCCTTGTTGTTTTCCCTGATGGGGTCAGCGTTATTCCGTGGATTGTTCCGGGCAGCAGTGAGATCGGCCGTGAGACTGCCAAAAAAATGAAGGATCACCGTTTAGTCATCTGGCCGCAGCATGGGATTTTTGGCACGGGCTCCACCATGGATGCTACCTTTGGTCTAGTAGAAACGGTTGAAAAGGCTGCAACGATCTACAACTTGATTGGCGGTAGAGAAATCAAACAAAAGATCACAGACCAACAGCTATGGGATTTAGCTAAAGCATTTGGAGTTACACCTAAAGCGGGGATTCTTGAAGTCTAGAGAGTCATTATAATTTGGTGAAAACCGGGCATTCGTAGATTCTGCGAGGTCCGGTTTTTTTTGTCTTTTTCTTAAAATTTGCATTTCCCATCTTTTGGGTAGATAATAAGCTTACTTAAAGTAATCAATTAATAAATTGGAGGTAACATATGAATACAGAGCAACTATTTTCACCTTTTCAAGTGGGGAATCTTTCGCTGTCGAACCGATTTGTAATGGCGCCGATGACACGCGCGCAGTCTCCGAATGGTGTGCCGGGAAGCAATGTTGCCGCTTATTATCGTAGACGTGCAGAGGGTGGAGTGGGATTAATTGTTACTGAGGGTACTGCGGTAAATCATCCAGCGGCTGTCAGTCACCAAGATATTCCTAATATACATGAAGAAGCATCTTTAGAAGGCTGGAAGAAGGTTGTGGAAGAGGTTCATGCAGCTGGGGGCAAGATCATCCCGCAGCTTTGGCATGTGGGGATGGCGCGTACAATCGGCGAGTATCCTAACGTTGAAGCCCTTCCTGTAGGCCCTTCGGGTCTGAATTTAGCAGGTGAGCCGGTGACAGAGCCGCTGACCACAGAAGAGGTTGAAAGTTTAGTAACAGCCTTCGCTCAAGCGGCGGCAAATGCCAAAAGCGTTGGCTTTGATGGCATCGAGCTGCATGGCGCTCATGGGTATCTGATAGACCAGTTCTTCTGGGATAGAACGAATAAACGTACCGATCGTTACGGTGGCGATTTGGTAGGAAGAACAACATTCGCTGTCGAGATCATTAAAGCATGCCGTCAAGCGGTTGGACCAGACTTCCCAATCGTGCTGCGCTTTTCCCAGTGGAAGTTGGGGGCGTATGATGAGAAGCTGGCGAAGACTTCAGAAGAACTTGCGAGTTTCCTAGCACCGCTTAGCGAAGCGGGTGTAGATATCTTTCATTGCTCGACCCGTCGCTTCAGTCAACCTGAGTTTGCTGGCTCTGATCTTAATTTAGCTGGTTGGACTAAGAAGCTTACCGGGAAGCCGTGTATTACAGTGGGCTCTATTGGCCTGCAAAGCGATTTCTTCGTAGAAGATAAAGCTCTGAAGCCTGAGGATAATATTGATGAGTTAACTGAAAGGTTCGGTCGGGAGGAGTTTGATTTGGTTGCAGTGGGCAGAGCGCTTATTAGCGATCCAGCTTGGCCTGCCAAAGTACAAAGCGGAGCGATAGACGAAATCATCCCATTTACTCCTGAAGCGACGAATACTCTTTACTAAAACTAGCAGAATATACAATGACTATTTTTTTAGGTAAGAGGTTGTGTAACTGTTTCAAGAGTAGTGTATCTGCTTATAATAGTAGCATACCCCCCTTAATATGATAGAACTTGACCCTGCCAAACGTTGGCGGGGTATTTTTTTGTCGATATGCAACGCTCCTTTACATCATTAATAGATCGGGCACTTCTATGTTAGGCCAGCATTATGTTATAATTTTAAATTAGCAAAGTATAAAAATAATTGTTGAACAATAGAGGACGTGAAAACAGCATGACAAAGGGGAACCACAACTCACCGGACTTAAAATCCGGCAAGGGTTCTAAGGATTATTCGAAATATTTTGATTTTAGTGATGCAAAGGTAATTAGTGAAGAAGAAGGTAAGGTTACTTACCGGATTAAAGGAAGAAATGTGCAAATTAATAGCCAGCCTGACTATAAAGAAGGAAAACGGCGCGGCAAGGAAGAAATAGAAGTGCATTATGATTTCGAAATTCCTGAAGAAATGCAGAATTTCGGAGTGGGCAAATATTATCATATAACGACTTATGGCTGCCAAATGAATGAGCATGACACGGAAACGATGAAGGGCCTATTGGAACAGATGGGCTACCGCAGTGTCACTGACCGTAATGACGCGGATCTCATTTTGCTGAATACTTGTGCGATTCGGGAGAACGCCGAGGATAAGGTATTTGGAGAGCTAGGACATCTTAAGAACCTGAAGATCGAGAAGCCGGGTCTGTTGTTAGGGGTATGCGGTTGCATGTCCCAAGAGGAAGGCGTAGTCAACCGGATTATGTCAAAGCATGGCTTCGTGGATATGATCTTCGGTACGCATAATATTCACAGATTGCCACACCTCATTAAAGAAGCGGTATTTAGTAAAGAGCTTGTGGTTGAGGTATGGTCTAAAGAAGGCGACATTATTGAGAACTTGCCGAAGAAGCGGGAAGGCATGCGCGCTTGGGTGAACATTATGTATGGCTGTGATAAGTTCTGCACGTATTGCATCGTACCGTTTACACGCGGTAAAGAACGCAGTCGTCGTCCAGAGGACGTTATCGCTGAGGTGAGAGAGCTTGCCCGCCAAGGCTTCAAGGAAGTAACGTTGCTGGGGCAGAACGTAAATGCTTACGGTAAAGATTTTACAGACATTGATTACACTTTCGGTAACCTGATGGATGATATGCGCCTGATTGATATTCCGCGCGTTCGCTTCATGACATCGCATCCGCGGGATTTTGACGATAAATTGATTGAGGTTCTAGGCAAAGGCGGCAACTTGGTGGAGCATATCCATCTGCCGGTACAATCGGGAAGTACTGCCGTTCTTAAGAAAATGAGCCGTAAATATACCCGGGAAGCTTACCTGGAATTAGTGCGTAAGATTAAGATAAGTGTGCCGAATGCTGTATTAAGTACCGATATTATCGTTGGTTTCCCTGGGGAGACTGATGAGCAATTTGAAGATACCCTATCGCTTGTGCGTGAGGTTGGGTATGATATGGCATATACGTTCATTTATTCTCCGCGGGAGGGTACACCAGCAGCCGCTATGGAAGATAATGTACCGATGTCGGTGAAGAGTGAACGTCTGCAAAGATTAAATGATCTCATCAAGGAGAACAGCCGGATCATTAATGACCGGATGCTGGGTGAAGTTGTAGAGGTGCTGGTAGAAGGGGAGAGTAAGAATAACTCCGAAGTCCTTTCTGGCCGTTCCCGCGCTAACAAGCTGGTCCATTTTGAAGGTCCGAAGGAGCTTATCGGCACATTTGTAAACGTGAGAATTACAGATACCAAAACATGGTACATTAAAGGGGATATTGTGGTTGAGGCCGCAGCTGTTCATTAATCACATACGAATGGGGAGATGACTAATGAGTACAGAAGAACAACGGTTAAATAAATATGGAATGAAGACTTATAATACCCGTGATCTGATCGTTCGCGAGGATATTATGGGCAAAGCTAAAGAATTAGCGTCATTAATCTCAACCAGCGAAGAGGTTCGCCATTTTCAGCAGGCGGAGCAAAAAATTCTTAATCACGAGCGTGTGCAAGGACTGATTGCAACCATTAAGAAAAAACAAAAAGAAATCGTGGCCTTCGAAAGTTTCAATAATAAAGATATGGTCGCCAAAATTGAACGTGAAATTGAAGTGCTGCAAGATGAGATCGACGGTATTCCTGTCGTCAATGAATTTCAGCAAAGCCAGAGCGATATTAATTATTTGCTCCAGCTAGTAATTTCCGTGATTAGAGATACCGTTTCGGAAAAAATAAATGTGGAAGCCGGCACCGAAGCGCCTCCGACCACATGCGGATAACCCACACTCAGTTCAGGGGGCGGATGCAGATCCGTCCCTTTATTTCAATATAAGAGGTAGAAGTAAGATTCAAGAATATACATAATCCTTATAATTCAACGACAAGGTCGTTTCTCATATCGTCTTTTTTGTAGGATAATGTAAAATAATGGAATTTAGCTGTTGATTTATGAAGAACATGTTTGGTACATTTAAAGATACGAATAAGTAAAACTACAGCTTCGGAAAAGGATGGGGCAATTATGAGCGACAATGGGGAATTAACCTATAACGCCAAAAAATATCGTACACCGGATGGTGTTCCGGCCGACATTGTAATGTTTACACTGACCAAACGCGAACGGAAGACGGTCACTAAGACGCTGCCTTTACGTGAATTGAAGGTAATGTTAATTAGACGGAAAAAATGGCCATGTGCAGGCATGTGGGCTCTACCAGGCGGATTCTGTCAGGAAGATGAGTCTATTTATGATGCTGCAACTCGTGAGCTGAAAGAAGAGACCGGTGTCGATGGAGGTCACTTAGAATATCTTGGAGTTTATAGTACACCTGGCCGCGACCCTCGGGGATGGATAATCAGCCATGCCTTTTTCGCCTTAGTAGAAGAGTGGATGCTGGAACAAAGACAAGCTTCCGACGATGCGGGTGAAGTGGGTTTATTTACGTTGCAGGAAGCGTTAGAAGAACTGGAGCTCGCTTTTGACCACCATGAAATCATAAAGGATGCATACGTACGTATCCAACAGCAAATGCTGCAGACAACGATAGCAAGACAGTTTTTGCCTAGGCATTTTACGCTAAGTGAGCTTTATCAGGTGATTCAGACAGTAGTGCCGGAATTTAAAGAGCCAAATTTTATTCGTAAAATCACGTCAACACGCAGCCGTCAGGGTATATTAAAAGAAGTGAGAGATGAAGAGGGCAATGCACTCAGCTCCAATCAATACTCACAACGCCCGGCTCAGCTGTATATGTTTACAGATCACGAGCCATTGTTGTCCATTTATACGTAGTGTCTTAAATCAGGGGAGGGACGATTCTCATGAGAGCACTAATAGTAATTGACTTTACCAATGATTTTGTCAATGGGAATTTACCGGTTGGGCAGCCTGCAATCGACATCGAGCCAAGAATCAGCCAATTAACATCTGAGTTTGTCCAAAATGGCGATTATGTTGTAATGGCTGTAGATTTACATGAAGACAATGATCCTTATCATCCTGAGAGTAAACTGTTTCCACCTCACAATGTACGAGGGACTGAGGGGCGGGAGCTTTATGGAAGTCTGAAAACTGTTTATGAAGCTGACCAGGATTCCATCTATTGGATGGACAAAACTCGATATAGCGCTTTTAGTGGAACCGATCTAGAGATCAAGCTGCGGGAACGTGGCATTACTGACCTTCATTTGATTGGTGTATGTACAGATATATGTGTTTTGCACACTGCGGTGGATGCATATAACAAAGGTTTTACTATTACTGTGCACGAAGATGCGGTCGCCAGCTTCAACGCGGATGGACATAAATGGGCACTAAATCATTTCCGGGGAAGTTTAGGAGCAGACGTTGTTAAGGCATAATACTATAAAAAACATACACATACAGCAACGTGGATATTAGGAGATGAGGACTTGAAGAGAGAACTTGCGCTACATACAGATAAATATCAGATCAATATGATGTATGCTCACTGGGTGAATGGAAGCCATAAGCGAAAAGCTGTATTTGAAGCTTATTTCCGCAAGTTACCTTTCGGAAACGGCTATGCCGTGTTCGCAGGATTAGAGCGTATCGTTGGGTACATCGGCGGTTTGCGTTTCACCGAAGATGATATCCGTTACTTGTCGGAGCAAGAAGAAAATTACGCTCCCGCTTTTTTGGAAGAATTGCTGCAATTTCATTTTCAGGGCAACGTTTATTCGATGAAAGAAGGGGCGTTGATTTTTCCGGATGAGCCACTAATCCGTGTGGAAGGGACGATCATGGAAGCGCAGCTGGTGGAGACCGCCATTCTGAACTTCATGAACTACCAGACGCTGATCGCTACGAAGGCTTCCCGAATTAAGCAGGTGGCTCCGAATGATATTCTGCTGGAGTTTGGTACCCGACGGGCACAAGAAGCGGATGCGGCGGTCTGGGGCGCTAGAGCGGCTTATATCGGCGGCTTTGATGCAACCTCTAACATGCTAGCAGGTAAAATGTTTGGCATCCCTACCAAAGGTACACATGCGCATTCTTGGGTTCAGAGCTTCAGCAGCGAGCAGGAAGCTTTTGATGCTTATGCCAAGGTGATGCCTGATGAAGTTACACTATTAGTTGATACCTTCGATACGTTGCGCAGTGGTGTGCCGAATGCGATTAGAACCGCCAAAAAGCTTGAAGCTCAAGGTAAAAAGATGATCGGTATCCGCTTAGACAGCGGTGACTTAGCCTATCTATCCCGGCAGGCGCGGAACATGCTGGATGAAGCTGGGCTCGATTATGTGAAGATTGTGGCATCCAATGATTTGGATGAGAATACAATCATGGATCTGAAGCTGCAAGGTGCAGCCATCGACACGTGGGGCGTAGGCACACAATTGATTACGGCTTCGGATCAACCCTCTTTGGGTGGGGTCTATAAGCTGGTAGAAATTGAGTCCGCAACGGGAGAAATGGTACCGACGATCAAGATTTCTTCTAACCCTGAAAAAGTATCCACGCCAGGCAGCAAGGACGTATTCCGGATTATCGGGAAAAATGGCAAAGCGCTAGCAGATTATATCTGCTTCCCGGAAGAGGAAGCTCCGCGCAACGGCGGTCGGGTGAAGCTGTTTAATCCGCTGCATCCATACATGCACAAGTATGTGGAGCGCTATGAAGCGCTGCCTATGCTTGAGCCGATCTATGTGAACGGCTTCCAGGTCTATACTTTGCCGGATCTGAATGAAGTTCGCCGTTACCATCGGGAGCAGAAGGATCTGTTCTGGCCGGAATATCTGCGTAAGCTCAATCCTGAGGTGTACCGGGTGAATCTGAGTGAGAAGGTCTGGACCAACAAGCAACAATTGATCGCGGAGCATATTCAGCCGGAGATCGAGTAGATTTTGTAGTTTCGATGGAAAGAAGCACGGGAGGATTAGATTCCCGTGCTTTTTTGCGTTTGGGTGAAGCCGACGTTTGGATGAAGCTTGCGTTTGTTAACTTCGAACGCCGCGAGTTTATTTCTGAAAGTATATTAAGCCAGCTTGTCTGCGTATATCTGATTTGGCTTTCGTTGCATTTTGTGCAGCAGAACACTAGTTAAAGTATATCGACAAATTACCATAAACCCAAAAGAATAAGTAAATCCCGCAGAATGAGGCGCATCCGGTGCGAGTAGGCGAATCAACGGTATAAATCCCGCAGAATGAGGCGCATCCGGTGCGAGTAGGCGAATCAACGGTATAAATCCCGCAGAATGAGGCGCATCCGGTGCGAGTAGGCGAATCAACGGTATAAATCCCGCAGAATGAGGCGCATCCGGTGCGAGTAGGCGAATCAACGGTATAAATCCCGTAGAATGAGGCGACGGTGTGAGTGAGCAAATCTACGGTATAAATCCCGTAGAATGTGGCTCGTCCGGTGCGAGTAGGCAAATCTACGGTATAAATCCCGTAGAATGAGGCGAATCCGGTGCGAGTAGGCGAATCAACGGTATATCTCCCGCAGAATGTGGCGAATCCGTTGCGAGTAGGCAAATCAACGGTATAAATCCCGTAGAATGTGGCGAATCCGGTGTGAGTAGGCAAATCAACGGCATAAATCCCGTAGAATGTGGCGAATCCGGTGTGAGTAGGTAAATCAACGGTATAAATCCCGTAGAATGAGCCGAATCCGGTTCGAGTAGGCAAATCAACGGTATAAATCCCGTAGAACGGGGCGAATCCGGTGCGAGTAGGCAAATCTACGGTATAAATCCCGTAGAATGTGGTGAATCCGTTGCGAGTAGATAAATCAACGGTATAAATCCCGTAGAATGTGGCTCGTCCGGTGCGAGTAGGCAAATCTACGGTATAAATCCCGTAGAATGAGCCGAATCCGGTGTGAGTGGGCATATCAACGGTATATATACCGTAGAACGGGACGAATCCGGTGCGAGTAGGCAAATCAACGGTATAAATCCCGTAGAATGTGGCGAATCCGGTGGGAGGAGGTAAATCAAAGGTATAAATCCCGTAGAATGAGGCGAATCCGGTGTGAGTGGGCAAATCTACGGTATATCTCCCGCAGAATGTGGCGAATCCGTTGCGAGTAGGCAAATGTACGGTTTAGATCCCGTAGAATGAGCCGAATCCGGTGTGAGTAGGCAAATTAACGGTATAAATCCCGCAGAATGAGGCGAATCCGGTGCGAGTGGGCAAATCAACGGTATAAATCCCGCAGAATGGGGCGAATCCGGTGCGAGTAGGCAAATCAACGGTCCCATAAGAAAAGGTGTATCCCCGTTCTACGCTATCGCGTGGAACAATGGATACACCTTCTTACATGTCAATGCGAGCAATTTAATTTAGTTCTTCTTCCGGAATTTCGCGAATGACCAGATGGTAAGCATCAGCAGGAAGCCCAGACATGTGCCTATGCTGATCCGGTTCTGAGTGTCGAAAAGGAAGGAAATCGTAATAACCGACAAACAGATAAGCGTCAAAATCGTTATATAAGGGAACCCCCACACTTTAAAGCTTGGCTCTTTAGGATAGGTTTTCCGCAGCTTCAGCTGTGATAGACAGATGCTGATCCATACCAAGCTTACTACGAAGCCGGGAACAGCCATCAGCAGCCGGAAAAGTCCATCCTGTGCGAAGTACGCTAACATAGAACCAACAAAAAGAACTATAGCGCAAAGTTTAAGACTGTTGATCGGCACACCTTTTGCTGAGGTCTTTGCTAAGCTACGTGGAGCTTCACCCTGTGAAGCCAAAGAGTGCAACATCCGTGTGGCGCCATAGATACCGGAGTTAGCAGCAGAGAGCACAGCTGTAATCAGTATGAAGTTCATAACATGGTCAGCACCCTTAAGTCCTGTAGCTGCTAAAACCTGCACAAAGGGGCTGGTATGCTCGTTAAGCTGATTCCAAGGAATTAACCCACAGATGATCAGAATTGGAATCGTATAGAACAGAATAACGCGCAAAATGAAGCTTTTGACAACTCTAGGCAACACTTTTTCTGCATCTTGAGTTTCTGTTAAAGTTAGTCCAATCAGCTCAGATCCGCCGTAGGAGAACATGACGACCAGAAGGGCAGAGAAGATAGGTGTCCAGCCTTGTGGGAATAATCCGCCATAATCCGTAAAATTACTTAAATAGGGAGTCCCTTCAGACATAGGCAATAGCCCAAACAATAATGCAGCTCCCAGGATAATAAAGATGATAATCATAGCTATTTTGATTCCTGCTAACCAAAACTCCGTCTCTCCATAACCGCTTACACTCATCATATTGATGCCAATAATTAAAGCACCACTTGCTAGACTCAGTAGCCATAACGGAACATCCGGTAACCAGTATTGCAAGAAGCTTCCTGCCGCCAGCACTTCGATCACGCAGACAGTCAACCACATGAAGCAATAGAGCCAACCCACGATAAAGGAAAGCCGTTCTCCAAAAGCTTCGCGAATGAATTCCTTCATATTTTTGTTCGGGTATACCGTGGCCATTTCGGCAATTGCACCCATAACGACTAGTAGCAGCAAGCCTGCCAATACATAGGAGAGAACAACCCCTGGTCCAGCAATGCTTATCGTCTCAGAGCTTCCTTTGAAAATCCCCGTACCGATTACGCCGCCCATCGCCATAAAGCTGATATGCCGTGGAAGCAATTTTTTCTGTAATGATGCTTCGTTTGACTTCACATTTAATGCCTCCTAAGTAGGTTCAAAAAATTACACCAAGAATCAGTTTATCCTGAAATGGACTAGTTGAAAAGTATAAATGATACACATTTGCAGAAATAGAGGTGATTTTTCATCGGTGTGTGATATTTATCATGAACAATGTGATGAATTTAACATCTTAATTTTTAATTTTATTGCTAAATGAAAGTAGATAAATAAGCTTAGGCAACACTTGGAAAATGCAAGATTTGTCACTTCGCGTCTTGCGAAATCAAGTTACAATCGTTGAAAAAGTCAAAAGGATATTATACTAGATGACATTCTGAAAGGGGCTATGTCGGTGGTACAGTTACCAAAAGTGAACGAGCTCGGATTTTTTGAGATTCGTCTGGAGTCAATTGGAGGGTTGGGTGCGAACCTGGCTGGTAAAATGCTTGCGGAAGCAGGTGTTGTCGGTGCTGGAATGAATGGGGTCAGCTTTTCGTCATATGGTTCGGAGAAGAAGGGATCAGCGGTAAAAGCGCATATCCGGTTTTGTGATTTGAACACACCTATTCGTGACACGTCTCCGGTTGAGCGCCCGCATGTTGTTGGGGTATTTCACGAAGCACTAGCAAAGACAGTTAACGTAATTAGCGGAATTTATGAACATAGCACAGTATTGGTAAACTCAGCAAAATCGCCGGAGGAATTGAAATCCTCCCTGAATATGATGGCAGGAACTATTGCAGTCGTTGATGCTACAACTATCGCCTTAGATGAGAAAAACCGTGTTAATATGGCGATGCTGGGCGCGTTGTTCCGGATGTGTGATTTCTTGGACCCTGAAATTATGAAAGGCGTTATAGAGAAATCACTAGGCAAAAAGTATCCACAGGCAGTACAGTCAGCGCTGACTACTTTCGACCGTGGATTTAATGAAGTTAAGTTTATGCATTTTCCACTGCCTGCGGGCGTGACAATGCCTGAATTCGTGCGGTCTGATATTTCCGCATTGGGTTATGAAACACAGCCTATCGGCGGTACCATTACGAATCCTGGCAGTAGCTTTTTAAAGAACTTGAGCATTTCTCGCTCCGGTTTGCTGCCTCATTTTAAGCAGGAGGATTGTATTCATTGTGCGCAGTGCGATACGGTGTGTCCTGATCTCTGTTTTGTTTGGGATGAGCAGCCTGATAAGAAGGGGCGTCCACAAATGTTCCTGCAAGGTATTGATTACCAATACTGTAAAGGCTGTTTAAAATGTGTAGAAGCTTGTCCTACAACTGCCTTGTCTGGCGAACGTGAGGAAGAAGGCTACGCAGAGAGTCATACGGTCCGGCATATTTTTGATCTCGTTACTGAGGCCTAATTAACGGAGGAAAGGTGGAATACACGTGGCAATAGATTATGAAAAAGAAGTAGGCTCTGCTAAAGTAGAGCAGAAATTCCTATATGAATCCGGCAATGAAATGGCAGCTTATGCTGCTCATCAGATTAATTATCATGTAATGGGGTATTTTCCGATTTCTCCATCGACAGAAGTAGCGCAATTTCTTGATACGATGAAAGCGAACGGCCAGCATGATATTATGCTGATTCCGTCAGATGGCGAGCATAGCTCTGCTGGAATCTGTTATGGCGCTTCAACGGCTGGCGGACGTGTATTTAATGCTACCAGTGCCCAAGGTTATATGTTCATGCTTGAGCAATTGCCTGTACAAGCTGGTACGCGTATGCCTATGGTTATGAATCTAATCTGCCGTTCGATCTCTGGACCGCTGAATATTCACGGGGATCATTCTGATTTGTATTTTGCCCTGAATACAGGTTGGCCAATTTTAATGTGCCGGGATCCACAATCTGTTTATGATATGAATCTAATGGCATTGAAGCTTGCTGAACATGCTAAAGTTCGTCTTCCGGTAATGGTGGCCTCAGATGGATATTTCACTTCCCACCAGAAGCGCCGCGTACAGGCCTTTACTCATCGGGAGGATGTTCATAAATTTGTTGGAGCACAACCTCCAACAGGTTTCACCGATACTTTAGACCGCAATAATCCGGTAACCGTTGGCCCTTATATGAACGAACCTGACTATATTAACAACCGTTATCAACAGTCCGTAGCTATGTACAATGCGGGTGAAGTTTTTGAAGAAATCGCGAAGGAATTTGCTGAGTTAACCGGACGTTATTATCCAATGATCGAGGAATATCGGATGGAAGATGCTGAAGTAGCCGTATTCTTGATGAATTCTGCCTCTGAGATTATTAAGGATGTTGTAGATCAGCTTCGTTTGCAAGGAATCAAAGCCGGTGCAATCTCGCCGAATATGATCCGTCCTTTCCCACAGAAGCAAATTGCTGAAGCGCTGAAAAACGTTAAAGCAATCACCGTTGGTGACCGCGCAGATTCTGTTGGCGGACACGGTGGTAACATGGTCAATGAAATTAAGGCAGCCCTGTTCACATATGGCAACACTACGACTAAAGTAATAAGCCGTATTTACGGTTTGGGTGGTAAGGACTTCTACGCAGAAGATGGTCATGCATTTTTCCAATTAGCAATTGATGCTGTTGCTGCAGATCGAGTAGACATACCATTTGATTATTACGGCCACAATCCGGGTACACCAGAAAAAGCTCCACAACGTCTTCTGAAGCCAATGGACTTTGACTCACTGAAGACAGGCTTGATCACTGTGAAACAGGATGAAGCAACGGGCAAATTAAGCGTACGGATTCCGCCGCTGCGCAGCTTGACGAAGAAACCTAAACGGCTCTCCCCAGGTCATGGTGCGTGTCCGGGTTGTGGGATTTTCTCAGGACTAGAGACTTTCTTCAAAGGGATTGAAGGGGATATCGTCGCACTTTATCATACAGGCTGTGCCATGGTAACGACTACGGGGTACCCGTATTCCTCCCATAAATCAACGTTTATCCATAATCTTTTCCAAAATGGAGCGGCTACCTTGTCCGGTGTCGTAGAGATGTTCTGGGAACGCAAACGTCGCGGTGAGCTGGATGGACTAGGGCTTAAAGAGGACTTTACGTTTGTTATGGTAACCGGAGATGGCGGTATGGACATCGGGATGGGACCGGCAATTGGAGCTGCGCTGCGTGGTCACAAAATGATTATTGTAGAGTACGATAACGAGGGTTACATGAATACTGGAGCACAGCAGTCCTATTCGACACCACTGGGTCATCGTACATCAACCTCCAGTATCGGCAAGCAGCAGCAAGGTAAAGTGACTCAGCATAAAGATACAGCACAAATTATGGCGGCTACTAACATTCCTTATGTCTTCACGGGTTCGGAGGCTTATCCGCAGGATCTGGTGAAAAAAGCGGCAAAAGCACAGTGGTACGCACAAAACGAAGGTTTGGTGTATGGTAAAATCCTGATCGCATGTCCGCTAAACTGGATGTCTGATGATAAGGAAGGCACTAACATCGTTTCATTAGCTGTTGAGTCTTGCTTCTTCCCGTTATATGAAGTAGAGCATGGTTCTACGAATATCACATATAATCCCGAAGACAAGGGCAAACGTGTCGAGCTCTCAGCATGGCTGAAGACAATGGGTAAAACTCGTCACTTGTTGAAACCTGAGAATGAGCCAGCTTTGCACAGCTTCGAAGAAGAAGTTGAGCGCCGTTGGAATCGTCTCAAGGCAAAACACGAACATCCTGACTTATAAGATGTGTTTATCTCCAGCATATAAAATATGAAAAAACCCGGCAGATTTGTCTGCCGGGTTTTTTGTGGTTAGGGAGCATTTGCGCGTAAGAAACAGTTTTCGGACACCACTGACCTTAAACACAGTCTTCTTTCCCATTTGGAATTCTAACGGACTGCATAGCAGTTATCGGCCCTAAAAACTCCCAATATGAGCCCTTTTTGAAGGAATAGTGTCACTGGAGTCCGCGAAACTTCTGAAAAAGCTAAGAACCGGCAAATAACGTCATTTAGGTCCTATGTGTTAAAGACTTGGTCATTTACAATTAGAATAAAGTCCAATTCCCTTTTACTCTTGCATGTTGTTCTGCCCTAACCAGAAGATAGCGGGTACAAATGACAAGACAAGAACTACCTACGATTAAAGCGCCGAGAGCCCACCACCAGCTAATCCCGATATTATCGTATAACGCCCCGCGCACGAGAATCAGACTATATGTGAGTGGAAACAGAAGGGATAGGCCCGTTGCCCATGCTGGGAATACCGCTGGTGGAATACGAACCCCACCAAACAGCTCCATTGGTGCTTGAAAGATGTAATAGAGTAGCCCTGAATCCCTTGAGAATAGAGATATCGCACACAGCAAAGCTCCCCATATAACCGCTGATATCATGATAAGTACTAATACAGGCAATAAGGCGCCCCAGTTAACAGTCGTTGCATCCGCAAGAAAAATGAAAGTCAGGATGGAGAAACAAGCGAACCTCCATATTCCGTGAAATAGTGAATATATGGAACGTCCATACAGGAAGGTCATTTTTGACGCTGGGGTTAGGAACACTACCTCAAGTGTGCCCCCTTTACGTTCTTGTTCGAATAACCATGCGGCTTGCACAACCGTCCAGTATAACTGAAAGACGAGATATCCGCTCAGCAGAAAAAGGGGAATCCGTCCATCTGGTATTACTTTTGAGAGTGCTGATCCTACTCCTGTTCTAAAGGGCTGCATAGTAAAGTAGGTGGTTAAAAAGGTGAGCGCCGGCCAGAGTAGAAGTGAAAAAAACACTGCGCGTCCTTTAACTCTATTTCGATGCTGCTTAGTGATCTCCGCGCTAAGGGTAAACCATAAGCTATGTAAGTTCATGATACCCTTCCTTCCGAAAGGAGGATAATCGCATCCTCCAAATTAGGTTTTTCGGATGCGAAGCTTTTAATGCTAAGCCCATGCTCCGTAGTCCATGGCAGCAGCTCTGTAATGATCCTATCAGCCGAAGGTGTCTTTACAGAAATGCGCTGCAGTCCATCATTTCGAAGTTCGAGTTTTTCTGTTGCGCAGACACCCATTAATTCCGCAGGCTGAGTATATGTTCGTAGATGCTCTAGTAGCTTGGGACGAAGTGATTCATGCCAGCCTGTAACCTCTAAATGAGCAGTTTGCGAGCCTGCAACCTGATGGACAATCCGCTCAGGTTTGTCACAGAGCAGAAGCTCGCCTCGATTCAGTACATAAACCCGATCACAGAGTTCTTCGACCTCCTGCAAATAATGGCTGGTCAGAAGGATACCCTTTCCACTGTCCAGTGCAAGCTTTCTTATCGTACCGCGAAGCTGCCTGGCAATGGGGGCATCAAGGCCAAGTGTGGGCTCATCTAGAAATAAGTATTGTGGATCGTTGATAAGTCCGCGGGCGATTTGCAGCCGTTGCTTCATCCCTTTAGAATATTGTTCAACGGGTTGGTCAGCAGCTTGGGTCAAACCTACTTCCTCCAGAAGACGTTCTGCTTCTCTAGCGATTTGAGGGCTGTTCATTCCATAGAGTTTACCGAAGTATTGAAGATTCTCTCTACCAGTGAGTCGCCAGTACAACATTCGTTCTCCTCCGGCGATCATATTTACTTTTTGCTGAATGGCCTGTCGATTCTTGTGCAGTGACATTCCATCGACTTCAATACTGCCTGAGGTTGGCTCTAGGAGAGTAGAGAGCATACGGATTGTAGTGGTTTTTCCAGCGCCATTTAGACCGAGAAGACCTACGATTTCCCCCGCAGCGATATCTAAAGATAGTGATTTCACTGCAGTCACTGATCTTTTTTCCGAACGGAACCAGCCCAGTCTATGTTTGCTTTCGTAAATTTTAGTAACTTCATGCATGTTTATCAATGGTTTTCACCCTCCAAGGTTTTAGAAACGTTCGAACAACCCGCGCTCTATGCGCCGATTTGTCCATTGACCAACCGTTATGTATACAACACTAAGTAGTATGATAGGCAATGCATCAATTAATTCTATTGATTCTCCAGTTAGCAGCGTGCCTCGTAGCAGTTGTAGTGCATAGGTCAATGGGAAAATCTCACCTATAGCCTGCAAGTAGTCAGGCAAGTATTGCCTTGGAAACTGAAATCCACATAGTAGAGCAGTTATCGTAAATAGAGTATTTTGAACAATGAAGGTGTCCCTTGTATAAAGCATAATGCTTCCTAGCACCAGCGCCATCGCATAACACGATAGTAAAAACAGCAAAATTCCCACGAGGACAGATATGAAATCGACAGAGGGGAGTCGAAGTCCTGCCAAAAGGCCAAAGAAGAGAACCACCAGCAATTCCGCCCCGCTTCGATACAACTGCTGGACTGCGTTTCCTAGAAAATAACCGCTCCGGCTTGAAGGGGAGAGCAACAGTGCCTCAAGTGTACCTTCTCTCCATTCGGTAATAAGTGCCCTGGATACATTCATCATCATACTGACGGAAAATATACTGAGCATACCTCCAATAATTACATAGGTCAGATAGTCATCACTGCCACTATAGATAGCGAATTTTGAATCTATATCCCCATTGATTAGATACACATAAGAAAAATAAGAGATGATGACTAGATAAACTCCATCAATAATGTGCCCGAATGTAAAGGTCCAGGGAAAGGCTCTAAGATTAGATTTTTGGTTTCTTTTTAGAGTTGCGATAGCGATATGCCACAACTGTACTCACACCTTTCATTAACCTTATTGTTCAAGGTACTGCCTTTGCAGAACGAGAAGATTATCAAAGACTTCTTTGTTCACTGAATAAAATAAATAATTCCCTTTTCGCTGTGATTGGGTAAATCCTGCTTCACTTAGTTGTTTTAGCTGTTTAGAGACCGCAGCTTCAGAAATACCCAATATTGGCGCAAGCTGCTTGGTACAATGTGGACTTTTCCACAGTAGTTTCAGAATTCGCATCCGCGTATCATCACTTAAAGCTTTGAGTTGGCGCAACAGGTCACTCGGCGGTCCTTCACTAAAGGCAAGACCGGGAACATCCACCGTGAGTGGTAAAAATAAAGTATCTTCGTACCAGCCAACAAGCAGATGCGGAAATATGAATGTAGAGGGAAAAACGTACACTTGTCCAAGCTGTTCATAAGAAAAGTAATACGTTACTGCCTTTTGAACTGTTAGAGTCCCGTTCTCTGCGAGGAGGCGTGGGTGGAGCGTATTTAGTGCCTTTTCCGGGGAACGACTGGCTAAGTCTTGAAACTGAGCGGCTGAGATGTTCATAAATGGTTCAATATAGTCCCATTCCTGCCCGAAATAATCATGTTCGTATGTAATTAATGTTGAGATTAACAGCTTGCGAACACTAGCCAGATTGTTTATCAGGTACTTCACGTTTCCACTCAACTTCATCAGCGAACGCTTGCTTTCAGATTCATTCAGCCATTCGACTAGGGTACTTAGTGCAATTTCTTGATTCATAAATAGATACACTAGCTCTGCATCCGGAAGTTTTTTGAGTAGGGTGATTCCTTGATTGCAAGAAATAGGGACACCCATACGGTCCGGTAAATCTAGCAGAGCGATCCAACGGTCTGACAACTGCCCAAGTGTGTGGATGTTCTCCTGTAGAGCAAGAGGCATCCTTTTCTTGAGCTCCAGAGCCCATTGTAATCTTGTTGGATGGTGTTCTGGTTGATGGAAGACATGCAGACTGCATAATAACTCATGAAAAGGACTGACGACCGTTTTGATCTTTCGATTTAAAGTTTGGAGTGAGCTCATCTCTTTCCTCTCCGATTAACTGTTTGGTTAATCAAAAACCACTTTCGCGTAAAGTGTTCAAAATTATAGGGGGATTGGTCAGGATTGTCAAATCTTTTATGCAGAAAAAAGCGAGAGCACATCCCCATGCGATGGACATGGATGATGTTTCTCTCACTTATAGGATTCTTTTGATAGAGTTATGAAGTAGAGTTATCTTCTGCCTCTAGGCATCATGGAGTTATCGCACATGATATCTTTAACAGAATAGGTGTAGCAATGACGAGGAACTGGGACACAGTGATGGCGTCTAACGATTTCTACCGGATGAATAACATTCACAACTTGAGGGTGGTAGTAATCTTGATAAACCACCTTAGGTGGGTCAGTGACAGTTTGGGCCGGGCATTTTGGACATCCTTCTGACATTTCCTTCAGCTCCTTTGTGTGTGAACTTACCGTATTATACGCACAGAACAAAGGCATGCTTGGTTATTTGTCTAGTTTATAAAAAAATGGGTGGGATTATTGTTTGTATATCTCTCGCATTACATGACGAAGCTCCGGGATAATGAGCCGTTCCATAGCCAATTTAACGGCTCCAGTGGAGCCAGGCATAGAAAAAACAGCTGTGTTGCCAATCGTACCTGCAATTGCCCGGCTAAGGATTGCCGCCGAACCAATGTCCTCTGTGTAGCTTAACATTCGAAAAATCTCACCGAAGCCCGGTAGCGTTTTATCAAGCAAGGATGAAACTGCTTCGTAGGTGGTATCACGGGGAGAGATTCCTGTTCCACCTGTCAGCAACACGGCCTCAACTTCAGTGTGATCAGCGTTTTTATAGAGTAGTTCACGAATGTCCTGATAGTTGTCTTTGATAATGGTATGACCAATAACTTCATACCCGGCAGCCTCGAGCATGGATTTGATTAATGCTCCACCGGTATCTGTTTCAGTAGTTCTGGTGTCTGAGACGGTAATGATGTAGCAGGAAACGGATTGTGGTGCTTCCTTCCGATGTTCTTCAACGGATGACAATGAGATCAGCTCCTAAATTAGAGATGTTCTCATGATAGGGTATGGGGAAGGCAAAGACAAGTTTTGTTATCAATCGCTATTCTTTTGAGGTTATAGGTGTGCCGCTTGCGTGCTTTGGCATCATGTAGTAAACTCGCTACCATACCCGTAATTTGCAAGGAGCGATGAATCATGGAACAGGTTGTACCTGTGTATATATTGTCAGGTTTTTTGGGAAGCGGCAAAACTACCCTGCTGCAGCGCCTGCTGGAACATTGGAAAGATCAGGGTTTGCGCCCGGCCGTAGTGATGAATGAGCTGGGTGAAGTGAACCTGGATGGGCTGCTGGTTGAGCAAACCGTTCCTATGGCAGAGCTGCTCGGCGGCTGTATCTGTTGTTCTATCCGAGGGGATCTTAGCACAGAGCTAACTACTCTTATCAAGAAGGAATCACCTGATGTGGTTGTTATTGAGGCCACAGGTGCGGCGAACCCGTTGGAAATTGTAGATGGTGTAACCGAAACTTCACTGTATCAAAAAGTCGAGCTAAAAAGCTTGATCACTGTCGTTGACGCCGCGCATCTGCTCGAATTGTACCGTGCGCAGCAGGGGGCAACCTATCGACTGATGCAGGAGCAAATTCGCTGCGCATCTGTTTTGATTCTGAATAAAACTGACCGTGTCTCAGCAGATGAAGCGGAAGAGATCACAACTGTTCTGCGAAAATGGAATTCTTATGCACCGATTATGCCAGCGGAGCGTTGTGAGATCGACACAGAGGAGCTCCTGCGTAGTGCAGGTGGAGTTCTTACGGATACACAGTTTGAAGAGAGCGACAGCGAAAGCCAAGTGCATGAGGAAGCTCAACTGCCTTTAGGAGGCACCCATGCTTCTCATGATCACGTGATGGCATACACACATTACTTCAAACGACCTGTCAACAGCGAGACCTTTGAACAGTTCGTCAAGGAGCTTCCGCGTGATGTTTATAGGGCTAAAGGCATTGTGACCTTTAATGACACCTCCAGTCGTTTTCTTTTTCAATATGCTTACCGTGAAGCTGATTTTATGAAAATCACACCTCAAGGCGAAGTCCCAGACGTAGCTGTATTTATCGGGGAACACTTCTCATCCAGTGAGTTACGCACGAAGCTGCTGGAGATGGAAGGACGTATTTTAGTTCGGCCTGGCACGATCAAAAGAAGCCTGTAATCCGTTCTGCTTCAGAAGAAGCTGTGGTTCATTCCTAATCTTGTAGGTTAATAGTAAGGCATACCCATTAAAAATGCAGGAGGTTGAAGGCTATGACCCGAATTCAATATCAGGAGTGCATTGACGCTTGTCTCGAAAGTATGAATGCCTGTAACTACAGCTATGTCTCAAGCCTAAAAGAATATGATCTTGCATCACTTCGTGAGAGCATGCGACTCGATCGTGAATGTGCGGATATTTGTTCTTATGCCATTCAAGCAATGACTCGTCAAAGTCCGTTTGTATCTGGAATTCTAAAACTATGTGCGGAGATTTGTGAAGCATGCGCAGATGAGAGCAGCAAGCATATACATAATCACTGCCAAGAATGTATTAATGCCTGCCGTAAAGCTGCAGAGGCATGCCGTTTGATTAGCGATGCTGTTGAGGTATATGCGTAAGATCGTATAGCTTAACTCTCATATATGAACTAATAGCCAGACTGTTGCTGTAGAAATATAGCAATAGTCTGGTTTTTTATATCCAGGTCTGTTTGATTAATGCTACTGGTAGAAAAAAAGGGGAGGAATACTGGATAGAAAGGAAGTTTTAGAAAGGGCTGCTATGGCAGTTCTTTCATTTTTTTGATTCCTAGAAGAGGAAATTCGTAGGGAACCGGAGAATTAACAGTAGATATGAAGGGAGAATGTTAAGTGGCGAACTTAGTAGATCGTAACTTTGCCAGCGGTAGTATAGATGTTGCTATTCCCCTGATAGAATTAGAACAGATCAGTAAACAGTATGGACGCCGACCCGTATTGGAAGATGTATCGTTTACTATTGAAAAGGGGACTGCAACTGCTCTGATCGGACGGAACGGATCCGGCAAAAGTACGCTGTTGTCAATCTTAGCTGGACTGGTCCATATTTCCTCTGGAAAGCTGAGTTGTAAGGATTCAAATCTGAGAATTGGTTATGCACCTGAGATGTTTCCAGGGTTGAAGCTGACCCCAGAACAGTACTTGCGAAGTATGGGACAGATTAGCGGCCTTGCGCCAGTCCTGATCGAGCAGGAGCTAACAACGTTATTTCAACTTTTTAAGCTGGAGCACTTTCGCAAGCAGTCGATGCTAAATTTCTCCAAAGGAATGCTGCAAAAAATTAATTTGATTCAAAGCTTGCTGGGAAGTCCCTCGTTGCTGCTTCTTGATGAACCTATGTCGGGCCTTGATCTCCCCTCAATGAATAAGTTAGCTGATCTTCTTATTGGTTTGAGAAATAAGGGTACTGCTATAGTCTTCTCTGTACATGAACCCCAATGGATTGAATTGCTTGCGGATCAGGTTCATGTGATACATGAAGGGAAAATTGTAAAGTCAATTCAGGGGTCAGAGAAGCTGAACTTTAAACCCTCTACATACATACTATTGTCTAATCTGTCGATTCAGAAACTGCAGCAATTGAAGGAAATGGCAGGTTTCATTGCAATAAATACGTTTAAGGATAGTTGTAACATAGCCCGTACGGCATTGACAGTAACAAGTTCAGAATCAGATGCTTTTTTGCGGGTTATCTTGGAGTCGGGTGGTTCAATACAATCGGTAGAACCTCGCGGAGGATCGCATGACTTAGAAAAATGGATGAATCCTAGAAGTTGAACAGGGGGTCTTACGTGTATCCGTTTATCGTTTACATGCTGCGAAGTTATACTCGATCTCAGCGTTATTTCGGCCCGTTAGCAGGGATTGTGATTGCAGTCTTGATATTGTATTCTTATAAGCCCAATCCAGTTATGAATAGCTATGCCGCTACAGCAGTAATGCTCTTTATAAGCTGCGCTTGGATGAGTCTTAGTTTTTTGAATCATGAGCACGCTGTTCATCGGCAGATTGCAGTTGTTCACATGCGAAGTGCGGCAAAACATAGTGCAGGTGGTATCTTAACGCTTGCATTTCTAACGCTGCTGTTAGATCTATTGATTGTCCTTTATCCTTGGGTAACAGGTCATTTCGCAGAATCACCTGGGGCATATCGGTTAATTCTAGCGCTTATAGGACATGGATTGTTGGGTATGCTTGGTGTGGCTATTGCCCTATTCTTTCAATCTTCTTGGATTCAAAAAGGCAGTCACGCAACAGGTATGTTATTAGCTATCATTGTACTATCACTGGGTGGAGCACAAATCAGCGAAAGTTTGCCTGGTATATTTCATTTTTTGATCTGGTTGTTGCCGCCAGTAACTCCTGTAATGGAGGCCATGATGAAAGCTGATACATTGTCATTAGCGGAGTTGTTAGGTTCATTTGCACAAGCATTAGTATATATAACACTGCTTATCGGTTTTTATTTGTACAGATCAAGACAGAGGGATTACAACAAAACATAACTTGTATAGATAAAAGGAACAAGGATACAGAAGTGGGGGAAAAGATGAAGGATACATATGTACCTGAGAGTGAACAATCGAAAGAGTTATTCGCCTATTTTGGACTGGCAGTTTATTATGGACAGGCCCTCGAGCAGCAGCTTACCAACTTGCTATTGCTTACTAAGCTATCACAAGGAAAAACGCCAACAGAAGCAGATCTGACAGACCTTTATCAGCGAAAACTCAGCAATTCACTCGGCCAACTCATCAAAGAAATCCAACATCATTTTCCTTTCTCGGAGCAAGAAACCGCTCAGTTGGAGGAAGTGTGGAAACAACGTAATTACATCGTTCATGATTACTTTAAAGAGCGTATACAGGAAACCTTTACGCCTGCCGGAAGAGCTAAAATGATTCGGGAGCTGAAACGTTTTAAAAATAAAGCAAGTAGACTTGAAGTTAAACTGCAAGGCTACTGCACAGAAATGTTCACGAAGCTTGGATTAGAGGAGGAAAACTTATTGTAATAATCCTTCTAAGCCGCAAGCTGTTACAACCTCTGGTCTAAAATGAACCGAAGAAGCTCTAACACAGCGAGAGAGTGCAGTTAAAGCTTCGCCTAATGCCGGAATCATCTCCGGTGTTAGGCTTTCTCCAGGTTCCCACCACCAATTGTTAATATTCAATGTTCGGTTCTTCTTATCCATCACCGGTTCAAATCTGCCAACAAAACGATCATTATATAATATTGGCAGTACATAGTAACCATATTCTCGTTCTATTGCCGGCTTATAGACCTCCCAGCGGTAATGAAATCCGAATAATTGCCGAACCAGCTCGCGTTCCCACAACAAATTATCCAGCGGAGCCAAAACAGCCGCAAATGAATCACGTGGTTGAAGCCCAATCTCTTCAGATTCTTGCAGCATCACAGACTCCAAGGTTGGAGCATCTATACTGCGGATATAAAGCGGAACCTTAATCCCCTCGACCCAAACTTCTCTGAGACTATCCTTCTCCAGCAATCTCTGAATCGCCGCCGCACGCTCTTTGCTCTTCAGTCCGGATATGCCCAGCCATCCGTCTCCAGATTTATTCCATAACAAGCCGATACTTCCTATTCTACGTAACACATACCAATCGTGAAATTGTTCTTCCGTGACATTTGGATCGGCTGAACTCAGCAGCTCTGAGGGTAACAAACGTTCAACGAAATCATAATATCGCCGAGTATGTACACGATGGTGGACAACAATCTCTCCCCAAAAGTACATGCTTTCCATTGCAGCTCGTGATAATCTTGTCGGAGCCCAAGCCCAATCTACTTTCTCCTTTCCGTCTAAATCCAAAGAGGAGAGGGGACCACGCTTCTGAAGCTCTTCACGAACCTGTGCTACAGCGACCATTACAGGCTCATTAGCCTGATGGTGGGAGGCAGCAGCTGTTCTTCTCCGCTTAAAATAAGGCCAATCCTCTGTACAATAAATAGACATGTTCTTGTCCCAGCCATCAACGAGCAACCTGTCTTTATACAGAAGCTCTTGGACCAGTTCTGGCGTAAATCCCGGAATCCGTGCTTGGAGGACCAGCTCATGATTATGGCCGGCAATATTAAGGGGGTCATATTGGATGCAGCCTACGTGACGAACATAGTCATAAATACTAAGTTTTCCGGAAGGGATAGCTCCGGCAGTTAACTTTTGATGAGATAGCAGAAAAAGCCTGGCTTGTTTCTTAGTCAGATTATAAGTAAGCATCGTTTACTCCTCCAAGGATATGTATTAATTTCCATAATACAGAACATCTGTTCTAAGATCAAGCAGGAAAAAACCCTGAATCACAATGAAGTGACTCAGGGTTGTAAATTACATTTTCTCAAGAGAGGGTTGCAAGTTTCCGAGTGCTGGACGGTTGCTTGCGCCAGCGTTATCGTCAGAGCTGTTAGCAGCGGCACCTACTTGCAGCTGGTACATACGGAAGTATCTTCCGCCAAGCGCCATCAGTTCATCGTGGCTACCGCGTTCTACGATCTCTCCGTGATGTAGGACTAGAATCTGATCTGCACTGCGAATCGTGGATAAGCGGTGAGCGATGATGAAAGTGGTGCGTCCTTTTTTGAGAACTTCCAGCGCATCCTGAATGACGCTTTCCGTTTCTGTATCGATGTTGGAGGTAGCTTCATCTAGAATAAGAATAGCTGGGTCAAAGGAGAGAGCTCTCGCAAAAGAAATCAATTGCCGCTGACCCGCAGATAAAGTACTTCCTTTCTCAATTACCGGTTCATCAAATCCTTGTGGAAGATGAGCGAGTAATTTATCCGCACCAACCTCACGCAATGCACGTTCTACCCGTTCCCGGGAAATTCGTTCATCCCCTAGGCTGACGTTCGAAGCAATGGTGCCCGTGAAGAGGTACGGATCCTGCAGCACGATGCCCATGTGATTCCGCAGCCACTGCTTCGGAATATCCGTAACCTTTTGACCGTCAATCGTAATATCGCCTTTTTGTGGATCATAGAACCGGAACAGCAGATTGATGATTGAGCTTTTGCCGGAACCCGTATGACCTACAAGAGCGACAGTTTCACCCGGGCGTGCTTCAAAGGAGATATCGCGAAGGACGTAGTCTTTTTTATAAGCAAAAGATACATTCTTAAATTCCACTTTTCCTTTGTAGCGTGGCATGGAGCCGTCAGTAACATTCTCTCCAGGTTCATCCATAAGCGTAAACACACGTCCCGCAGATACCATAGAAGTATCCAGGTTCGCCAACTGGTTCACCATACCTGTGATAGGTTGGAACAAACGTCCGAGCACATCGACAAAGGCATACAGAACGCCTAAGGATACAAAGGTTGAACCAGTAATACTGCCATGTCCGAAATACCAAAGCACCATCACAAAAGAGAGACTACGAAGTGAGTTCACCAGATTGTGGGACGTGAAAGCATTCAGATTTAACATTTTATTCTGATATTTCAAGTAATCATCGTTCAGGTTCTCAAATTCTGCACTAAGCTGCTTCTGACGGCGGAATATCCGGACGATTGACATCCCCTGAATCGATTCATTAATAATGGCGTTAATTTCACTTAGACGTGAGCGAATGATCGTATTGTATTTGGTCGCAATTTTGCGATAGAGCACGATCCACAGCACAAGAATAGGTACAATGAACAAGCTGATCAGACCCAGACGGACATCAAGTAAGAACAGAGCGATATATACGCCAGTTATATTGATAATACCGGTGCTGAAATTGGAAAGGACGGCAATGAATAGATCCTTAATCGCCTCGGTATCATTTGTAACCCGCGACACTACCTTACCAGCAGGCAAATTGTCAAAAAAATGAACGGGTAGTCGCTGGATATGTGCGTATACATCTGTTCGCAGCTTCCGGATTACCTGATTCGCCGAAGATTGCAGCCAGTAGGTTTTTCCGAATTCAGCAAAGATGGAGATTACAAGAAAAATAGCATACATTCCGACCAACTGATAGATTCCAGGAAGCTCAGGTTTGTAAAAAGCGAACAGCTCATCGGCCGATAGCTTAACCGCCGGATAGATAACTTCGTTATCACCACGGGTGATATGCATCTCTCCATCGATGAACTTTCGTTCACCGTCAGGCTGTGTTACAGCTTCGTTAATAAAATAAAAACTTCTCCCTGCTTGAAGAACACGAATTTCTCGGCCTTTAGTTTCACCAGGCTCAAAGCGATCGCCGCGTTTGTATAAACTATTGTTATATTCAGCCGCCTTATCGGGAGACGTGGTGCTGAAATAGGGCTTCTCGATGGCCAGCATGTGATTGTCGATCATGCTTTTGGCTATAAATGGACCTGCCAGCTCTGCCGCTACCCCGATTGAAAGCAGCAGAAGGGCTGCGATAAAGGTTTTCTTTGCGGTCAATGCATATTCCAGCAGGCGTTTGCCTGTACTTTGTGTCAACCGTGACACCTCCTAAAATGTTTTGCGTAGTCGTAGCTCGTTTATTTATGGTTGTAGTTTAATCATTCGATAAGTTATTTTCGACTTGCTGCCGATCATATTGTTCACGGTACCAGCCATTCAAATCCAACAGCTCCTGATGTGTACCTCGCTCAACGATTTGTCCGTTATCCAGTACAACAATCATATCGGCATGTTGGACGGCGGAGAGACGGTGAGTAGAGATTAATGTGGTTTTTCCGGCACGTTCATTCCGGATATTGTCGATAATCTGAGCTTCCGTACGAGCGTCAACGGCTGATAAGGCATCGTCCAGAATAAGAATATCAGGATTAGCGATAAAAGCTCTGGACAGAGAGACACGTTGCTTTTGTCCACCGGAGAGAGATACACCACGTTCACCCACCAGAGTATCCAGACCATCGGACAATGTGCCCAGGTCGTTCTGGAAAGCGGCAGCTGTAATGGCTTGCATAATCGTATCGTCATCGGCGTTGTCTAGACCAAACTGAATGTTTTGCCGAACGGATTTGGAGAAAAGAATTTGCTCTTGCGGAACATAACCCATCCAGCTATGCAGCTGATCCAGGGAAATCTGTTGAATAGGCACGCCAGAGATAAGGATCTCTCCATTACCTGTCGGATATTCGCGGAGCAATTGTTTGAGCAGTGTAGATTTCCCGCTTCCTGTACGCCCGACTACACCTAATGTCTGCCCTTGATTCAGGGTTAAGTTGACATGGCTTAGATTGTCTATCGTCGAAGAAGGATAACGGAAAGTCACATCGTTAAGCTCGATTCGAGTAGGGTGGGGAACTTGAACAGGATGGGCAGCATTTTGAACATCGGGTTTGGAGTTTAACGTCTCGTCGATACGTTCGAGGGAAGCTCCACCACGCTGCATAATGTTGATCAATTCTCCAATAGCGAACATCGGCCATACAATCATACCGAGGTACATATTAAAGGAGACTAGATCACCCAGTGTGATCTGATTGCGGAATACAAGGTAAATCCCATAAGTAAGACCAATAATGTAGCTGAGTCCAACGCAGAAGCGGATAGTTGGTTCGAAGAAAGCATCGACACGAGCTACGGCCATATTTTTGTTGTAAACATCTTCAGTAATATCCGAGAAACGTTTTTCATCAAGACGCTCTTGGACATAAGCACGGATTACGCGCACACCAGAGACAGATTCGAGTACTTGGTCATTCATATCTCCGAATGCATCCTGCGCTAAGCTGTATCGATCATGAATAGCTTTACCATAAAAAATCATAGCTATTGCAATTAGGGGTAATGGTAATACTGCTGCAAGGGTCAATTTCCAACTCACGAGAAAGCCCATCGCAAACAGCACAACCGTGAGGTAGATTGTAGAATCCACCAGTGTAAGCATCCCGAATCCTACGGTAGCTGAGACGGCTCTGATATCATTGGTTGCCCGGGCCATGAGGTCACCAGTTCTATTTTTTTCGAAGAACGAGGGTGTCATAGTCATAAGATGATTCATAAATCGGGAGCGCAGCAGGCGCTCAACAAGGTTGGAACCTCCGAAAAGTTTGTGCATCCATATGTAGGTAATCCAATAAATAACTAGCAGCAAAATAAAGATCATGCCGATATATTTGGCAAGCGAAGCTGTAGTAATCGAACCGCGTACTATGTCGTCAATGGCATTGCCTAGCAGACGTGGAGGGAGTAATTCAAGAACGCCTACACCTATGAGTAATATGAGTCCAATCAGGTAACGCCTTTTTTCTCGGCGAAAAAACCAGCCGAGATCGCGAAGAACAGAGAACAAGTAAATCCCTTCCTTTCAGGTTGTAATGATTGCTTGTGATGCTGATAAAAGCGCAAGTGATTATCTCTTCAGCAAACAAAAAAGGCATATCATCCGAAAACGGACGATATGCCTGTAATTTACAGCTATCATGCGCACGGTGCGTTACAGCACCAAGCATGTGAGAGACCTTCAAGAACTAAAGTTATACGGTCCATAAGACTCGCAAAAACTTCAGGATGGCTTAATCACTTGGGCTGCTTCGGTATTCGGTTGAGTAAAAATTCCAACAATAGTAAAATAATATGGCTGTAACTTCGTAAACACCGCGCTCACCCCTTTCATTAATTTGGTAATAACTAGAAGACGTTTAGTTATGTTCAGAGTTTATCATCCGGTTCGCGAATTTGTCAAACTTAATTTTAAATGGATTGGGAAATCATTAATTGCATAAAGTTGTTTGAATATCGACTTATTTTCGTTATGATTAGAATATACAAAGGAGCTGAGAGAAATGAACATGGAAATTAGTCAAGCAGCGGCAGCTTGGTTTAAGAGAGAATTGGACCTTAAGAATGGAGACTATATTCGTTTATTTCCCCGTTATAGCTCGGGCGGTGGACTTCACCCCGGTTTTTCGCTGGGCATTGCTACAGAAGCGCCTGGGCGTCCAGCTATTCAGGTCAAACAGGATGATATTGTGTTCTACATGGAGGAGCAGGACTTGTGGTATATGGAAGGTTATGACCTATCTATCGTATACTCTGAGTCAGAGGATGACATTGAATATAAGTACGAACCAAAGCCGGTATCCGGCGAAGTGCAGGTATAGTTGTCTTAATGATTGTTTATTTTAATCAGGAAAAGCCCTTGCCAAAAGGCAGGGGCTTTTCAAATGCTGTCTTTAAAAATGAGGGTATTCCAGTTGGAAATACATAGGTGTTATCAGTGCAAATTGCGAGAGGTTTCTTCCTCCAGAGCGAAGTCGAAGTCGTCAATATCGTACACCTGAACTGGAACTCCACCCTCGATGATCCGTTGAATCAATTCAAATTGATCCGTTAGGATAGGTACTTTCTCACGTTGTGAGGACAGCAGAAGCTCTGTTTCGATGGGATCGAACATCTCACCGTAGACAGCGGTATCCATGCTGTTAATGATGGTGATTTTGGATTGCCCGCCAAGGAGAATACCTGAGCTTTTTGCCCATGGCACAGCTAAACAGCGGTTGATCTTCTTCGCGTTGAGCGGTTCTTCAAAATAAGCAATGAGCTCACTAATCTTCAACTTAACATGCTTGTCGTCGTCCGGACGGTTCATCAACGGATCATCGCTGTCTCGCAGTTCGTATAATTCCATCACGGTAGTATAAGGCACTATATATTCTACAGGGCTGCTCGATACGAGAAGCTGGCCGTAAATCGCCATCATGACGGCTTCCGTCACAAATTGTCTAGACATCGTTATCCTCCTGAAGTTCGGTACTGCAATTGTACTTATGATCTAAAATTATAAAAACACTGTAGAGAGCAAAAGTCAACTGTACTTAGCAACTCACTAAAGAGAAGGGACAGAATATTCCTGTGAAGCAATGGAAATCATATTTTACTTTTGTACGACCTTATATGAAATTGATTGTGTTTACGCTGTTTATCGGCATGATCAAATTCAGCATTCCGCTAACACTGCCAATGATTCTGAAATACGTGGTTGATGACCTCCTAATGAACCCGAGCATGGGGATTGAGGAACGGGTATCGCATTTGATGCTTATTCTGGGTGGTGCCTTAATTTTATTTGTTATCGTAAGAGGACCCGTGGAGTATTATCGCCAATACTTTGCTCAACTTATCACAAGTAAAGTGTTGTTCGATATGCGAAATAAGCTTTACAGTCATTTACAGCGGCTGTCACTGCGGTATTATCAGAATACCAAGGTGGGAGAAGCCATCTCCAGATTTATTAACGATGTTGAGCAGACCAAAAATTTGGTCGAAGTCGGCATGATGAATGTATGGCTCGACACGTTTACGCTAGTTTTTGCTTTGGGATTTATGTTTTATTTAAATCCGGTGCTGGCGCTCGTGTCTATCTCGGTATTGCCTTTTTACGCAATTGCTGTTAACAAATTGTATAAGCGGCTTAAGCTTTTAACGAAAGATCGTTCCCAAGCTCTGGCTGGCATTCAAGGTTATCTCCATGAACGGATTCAAGGGATATCAATTATCCGCAGCTTTACGATGGAAAAAGTGGATCAGAAGCAGTTTGAAGACATCAACGGTAACTTTCTAAAAAAAGCGATGGCGCAAACTCGCTGGAACGCTATGACCTTCGCAATTATTAATACATTAACGGATATAGCACCTCTTTTGGTCATCGGATATGGTGGATATCAGGTCATTCATGGCAATTTGACAGTAGGTACCTTTGTAGCTTTCTTTGGCTATCTGGACCGGATGTATTCCCCGCTGCGGAGATTGATTAATTCCTCGACGGTGCTTACACAAGCCTCTGCTTCTCTTGAACGGGTGCTTGAGCTGCTGAATGAGCCTTATGATATTGTAGACAAGCCGGGAGCAAAAGTGCTGAAGGATGCACGTGGTGAGATTGCTTTTCAGAATGTATGGTTTAAATATAACGAAGAGAATGATTGGGTCTTAAAAGATATTAATCTGAGTATTCAGCCCGGACAGACCATTGCGTTCGTCGGAATGAGCGGTGGAGGAAAGTCCTCCCTTATAAGCTTGATCCCGAGATTCTATGACATCAGTAAAGGCAGCCTCCAAATGGATGGTTATGATATACAGGAATTAACACAGGAAAGCTTGCGCAGGTCTGTCGGTATGGTCTTACAAGATAATTTCTTATTCAGCGGATCTGTGCGTGAGAATATTTTATTCGGTAATCCTAACGCCACGGAAGAAGAGGTCATTTCAGCAGCGAAAGCTGCCAATGCGCATGATTTTATTGAGCAGCTGCCACTGGGTTATGAGACAGAAGTGGGAGAACGTGGTGTAAAGCTATCCGGAGGACAGAAGCAGCGGGTTGCTATCGCAAGGGTATTTCTCAAGGATCCGAAGGTTCTTATATTAGACGAAGCTACTTCGGCGCTGGATCTGGAATCGGAGCATTTAATTCAACAAGCGCTGCAGTCCCTTTCTTCGGAACGTACTACACTAATTGTAGCGCATAGACTGTCAACGATTACACATGCAGATCAGATTGTCGTACTTGAGAATGGTGAAATTACTGAACGGGGTACGCATGAACAGCTGATGGCGATAGAGGGTAGTTATGCGCGATTATTTAACGTACAGCATTTAGACGCTTAATATGTTTTGGAAAATAATTAAACACCTTAGTGGTCCTCTCGAAAGAGAAGGCCACTTTTTTTGAATTCCAATCAGGCTTGTGGCACACAGTAACTTATACTATGGCAAAAATTCTACAGGGGAATTGAGTCTTTTCGGAGATCATGTGCGTCTAAAGCTTATAAACATCATGAAAGGAAGTGAGGAACGTGAATAAAACCACGCTTGAGGAAAAGGCGATAGCTGGTGATGAAGACAGCTTTACTGTTCTTATTGACGGCATGCAGGAGCGTTTATACCGAATGGCCTACTCCTATGTGCGGAATCAAGAGGATGCGCTGGAGATTGTGCAGGAGACCGTCTTCAAAGCCTATATCTCCATTCATAAATTGAAGCAACCGCAATATTTTAAAACTTGGCTCACCAAGATTGCTGTCAACTGTGCGCTGGACTTTATCCGTAAATCTAAAAAAATCGTGTATATAGATCAAGAGCTAAGAGGCAGCTATGCTCCGAAATCTAGGGAAGAAGTTTTGGACTTGCATGAAGCGCTCAGCGGCCTTGATGAAAAATCAAGAATGGTGATTGTGATGAGATATCTGGAGGACTTGCCCATAAAGGAAATTGCAGAGGTTCTCGATATGCCCCTGAGCAGCGTCAAAACCGTTATTTATAGAGGTTTGGAAAAATTAAAAATAAGTATGGAGGAGAGTGAGAACTTTGGATAAGCAACTAGAACGTCTACAACAAGCCTATAATGAGATTGAAATTCCTAAAGAACTATCATTCGCTTCTCGTAAAGGAATTGAAAGAGGGAAAATCTATAAACAGAAAAACAGTTCTTCAAAACGTGCCTTGAAATGGACAGGATCAGTAGCTGCTGCTGTATTGATTTCTTTTACGGTGGGTGTAAATACGGTTCCTGCTTTTGCGAGTAGTATGGATCAAATACCGGTTCTAGGTAAGCTGGTCAGTGTTCTGCAATTTACGGAGGGAAGCGCAGGAGGGGGAACCATTCAGGATGGAGTAGATGTGAATTTTATTTCGGTCAAACAACTGAAGAATAGCGATCAATTGATTTTGAATTTTGCAAATCCGGATGAAACTCAACAGATGGCAAGCTCATATAACGTAAAGTTTACGGAAAATCCGGCAACAATGACGATTACAGTAAGTGGGGCCAGAAAATTCTCAGCAGTCAAAGATCTGGAGACATTAAAACAAAGCCGATATGTTCAGGATGCTTATCCACTAATTACACTAGATGATTCGGCCATTCGGTTCAATGTCACACTTACGGACTCGGTTGCTTATGAGGTGAAAGAATATAAAGAGCCAGCACAGGTAGTGATTACGTTAAAAGAGAAAGGAGACGAAGCAAAAGGGGGCTCTGTATATTCCTTAAGAACGGTCTCACAGCCTTCTGGTGAGGCGCTGGGTATGGCTGAAGAAATGTTATATGGGTTAGAGGATATGCGGATGTTAAAGGATCAGAAAGGCTTATATCTCGTGGAAGCAGGATATTTTAATACAGAAGAAGAGGCTTTGAAGCAGTTGCAGAAAATTAAGACAGAGTATGGCGTTGAAGATTTATTAGTCGTTGAAAAAAGAGCAGTACAGCAAATTCCGCAGTCCATTTCTCAGGTGGAGGAATAGAGAGAAAGATGGTTGTATAAAAGGCACAATAAAAAAGACCGCCAAAAGCGGTCTTTTTTGTGCTGTTCTATTACATTTTGCCGATCATAAGTGATAAAATGCCGGCTGCGATCAGCGGACCGACCGGAACGCCTTTAAATAACGCAACCCCGATCACCGTGCCAATCAGTAGACCTGCAACAACTGTGGGTTGGTTGGTCATGAGCGTAGCACCGCGGCCTCCAAGAAAAGCGACGAGAATGCCGATAGCGATAGCAAGCAAGGACTTCCAGTGCAAGAAGGATTGACCGACTGTCTGCAACGATATTTTGCCGCTGGCTAATGGGGTCATGACCCCGATGGTCAGGATGATAATCCCGATGGTTAAACCGTATTTTTCTAGCCAAGGAAAGGTTTGCTGCAGGCCAAGTACTCTTAGCAGTAATAGGACGACCATTGCTATTGTTACAGGGGAATTGCTGCTGATAATTCCAAGCGCTGCAAGTCCAAGCAAAAGCAAAGAGGTCATGTCCATCTTAATGTTTCAACTCCTTAGGATTAGAACTTTCTTTTGACACAATGTGATCTGCGATAAGCTTACCATGCCCTCTTCCGGTCTCAATAAACACTTCGTTAGCATTGCGGCCGGAGGCGATTACTCCAGCAACATACAACCCTGGAACATTACTTTCCATGGTAGAGGTGTTAAAAGCAGGCTTATCCATGTCGTCATCCATGATCACACCCGCTGAAGTGAGGAGGGTACGGCTAGGACGGAAGCCAGTCAAGGCAAGAACGAAATCATTATCCAATGCTTTCTTGTCCCCCTTATGATCCGTAACAATTACTGAGCTCGCAGTAATTTCAGTGACACGCGAGCCTAAGTGCAGAGTGATTTTCCCTTTTTGCACCATGCCTTCAAAGATTGGCCGAACCCAAGGTTTAATATTCTCTGAGATGCTTTCACCACGATATACCATATCTACCGTAGCTCCTACACGCATAAGCTCCAGCGCTGCATCTACTGCGGAATTACTGCCGCCAATTACAGTTACCTTCATTCCCGTGTAAGGATGAGCTTCACCGAAATAATGAGTAACTTTAGGTAGTTCTTCACCTGGAATGCCAATCATATTCGGCTGATCAAAATAACCTGTTGCTATAACTACATTAGCAGTGATACGTTTCTGATGCTCACCACGCATATTTGACGTATGTACGGCAAAGGTTCCATCTTCAAGCGGCTCAATGGATAAAGCTTCTTCATAAGCGGCGATCTCTAGACCATATTGCTCAGCGGCTCGGCGATAATAGACAAGCGCTTCGTGACGGTAAGGTTTGTCGTTGGTCGAAGTGAACGGAACATCCCCGATTTCTAATAACTGAGCCGTACTGAAAAATTGCATATTTGTTGGATACAAATAAATGGAGTGTACAATAAAGCTTTTTTCAATGATAAGGCTGGACAGGCCTTGGCGTTGGCATTCGATAGCTGCCGAGAGGCCGCAAGGACCTGCACCGATAATAATGACATCTTTCATAAAGCGGGTTACCTCCTGATTGTTACTATCTTTTCTTTAAATCCTACCCTAAATTCATGAATTTTTCCATAAGAGCAGATTGAGTATAATAACCATTGCAAGAATAACGTTGATTATTATATAATTAGATATATATCTAATGTTTCAATTTATTGTGAAATTCTAGGAGCGTGAACCCAGTGCAGTTGGAGAAAATCGTGAGTTATCATAAAGCTTTAGCTGATCCAACGCGTCTTCGCTTATTGTTGCTTCTGTCCCAAGGAGAAATGCACGGGCAAGCGCTGGCTGAGAAGTTGAATTTATCGCAGCCTACAGTCACTCATCATGCGGCTAAATTACGTGAAGCGGCTCTAATAAAAGAAAGACGCGACAAAAATACAGTTTATTTTAAGTTGAATCCGGAGTTTATCAATAATGGTGCTGAGGCTTCACTGCAGTTTATTTTTTCGAAAGGAGCTGAGAATATGGAAGAGCAATTGCCTGAGAATAGTCTTCAGGATACTGTAATTCGTAATTTTTTCTCTAAAGATGGCCGGCTGCGGCAAATTCCAGCACAATACAAGAAGAAATTGATAGCGCTTCAATACATGGTTGAGAAGCTGGAGCCAGGAGTTGTTTATACGGAAAAGGAAATCAATGAGTTTATTAAGCAGTTTCATGAAGATTTCGCTACTATTCGTCGTGAATTCATCATGCATCAGTTTATGTATCGTGAGAAGGACAAGTATGAACTAAATCCTCGAGAAGTATGGACTCGGTGGGAATATGTCAAATAATGATCTTTTAAATATTAACATTCTGTGTCGATTTGAAATGTACTGATTAATTATTCGAATTTCGAATAAAATGGAATTGTAAGCGTTATCTGAGACATATTTAGAAAGGAGACTTTCGTTATGTTATTTAAACGCACAAAAAAGCAACCCAAATCAGATCATGTAACCGTCACATTACCCCAAGTGAAACAGGCGATTCGAAAGTTCGAAGAAGATATGCCTGGACCTATTAATAGAACAGCATTAATCTTAGAGGACAAAAGAATCGATATGAGTCGCCTGAAACGTTATTTGGGTGGAATACCCGAACGGAATTTCTATATGTCACGAGAGACCTATGAAATTTTCGAGGAAGAAGACAAGTTAGTGCCGTATTATCTGGATTTAGTTCAGGCTGCTGTAGACAGTTATATTAGTGATACAGGCAAGCTACCGTTGCTTGAAGACACCTGGTTGCCAGAGGTTCATTATCGATTGTTATCTACAGAAAGTTATCTAAAAGAAACACCTCCTTTTCCGCTGTATATTACGGATGAAGAAATGATGCTGACCCATCGGGCAGAGCATTTCGAGTAAAGGAATGACGCAGATACGAATCTTCATAAAGACTGTTCAGTAAAAGGGAAGCCATAAATCCTTTTTGTTGAATAGTCTTTTCTTTGTCTCTTAAGGCATAGTACAATTACATTCTGTAGGTTAGGTTTGAAAATTAACAGCATGTAAGGGGAATCGCTTGATGAAGGAAGTACAAGCTATTTTATTTGATCTGGACAATACTTTAATGGATCGCGACTATACATTTCGCAGCTTTAGCACTCAGTTCGTGCAGGATTTTCTTGGGCATCTGAAACCTGCGGAAGCGCAGGCCGTGATTGAGGATATGATCCACAGAGACGCTGATGGCTATCGTGATAAAGACGGATTTTTCTTAGAACTTAGTGAGATCCTGCCTTGGGAAAAGCCTGTGACGGCTGAACATATCCGGGCGTATTATGATGCGAGCTACATCAATCATGGCGCAGTCATGGAGCATGCTTTGGAGGTTCTGGAGTATTGCGTGGAGCGTGGATATACTTTGGGGCTGGTCACCAACGGTAAAAAAGAAATCCAGAACACCAAAATCGATATTCTCGGCCTGCGAGAGTACTTCAAGGCTATAGTTATATCTGGAGAAGTTGGCATTGCGAAGCCTGATCCTGCGATTTATCAATTGGCACTAGACAAGCTGGGTGCCTCTGCGGATCAAACCTTGTTTATAGGGGATCATCCGGTAAATGATATCTGGGGTGCAGGTAAGGCTGGCCTTGAAGGAATTTGGCTGCAAAGGAAACATCCTTGGGACGATCAGCTGGACATCCAACCTTGGAAAATGATCCGTGAGCTGAAAGAATTAAAGGCTATTTTGTAATCTGGAAAATTTGGGGTTGACATTTTACTGCTGCACCAATTATGATAACAGCATCTTAAATTTCGGAAGGAGACGATGTTTTATGACAGTTTTAAATGTAATGAACTCAACTGTTGTGGATACGTGTCTTCCGGGAACAGCTGCTGCCGAATAATTGATTCGTGCAGTTTAGCAGGTAAGCTCAATTACGCTTATTAGAGCCGCCGGGAACCGTATAGGGTCCGGTGGCTTTTTTGCGTGTGTAGAAAGATTGGATTTGGTGTAATAAATCCACATGTCTATATACCGCCGCCGGAGTCTTTATTTCCGGCGGCTTTTTGTGTTCTCGGAAAACGCCAAGGGGCAAGAAAAAACATAAACATATCTTTTAGGAGGAAATGAATGAATAGCATAAAGCAATATGGTTGGAATGAAAACTGGAGTACAAAATGGAATGAAAAGTGGAGTCATGCAGAGGATAAACAATTTATACCCGGGAGAATCGTTGGTGATTTCGGCAGTAAGTACAAAGTGTTAACTGATGTAGGAGAGACGTGGGGAGAGCTTGCCGGGAAGCTGAGACACACATTTGTAGCCTCGGGTGATTTTCCTGCCATTGGAGACTGGGTAGCATTAGCAATGCAAGATGGCGGCGAGCATGGAATTATACATGGCGTATTGCCCCGGCAGAGTGTGATCTCACGCAAGGTCGCAGGGAATACACAAGATGAGCAAATTGTTGCCTCCAATGTAGACACGTTATTTCTGGTCAGCGCGTTGAATGATGACTTTAATGTTCGCCGGATGGAGAGATATCTGATCATGGCTTGGAATAGTGGGGCAAATCCAGTTATTCTACTCACTAAAGCGGATCTTTGTCCGGATGCAGACAGTAAAATCGCTGAAATGGAGAGCGCGGCTCCCGGAGTATCAGTACATGCTGTTAGTGCAATACAAGATGAAGGGCGCGAGAAGCTGCTGCCTTACATTGGTGAGGGTCAAACAGTAGCTCTAACGGGCTCCTCCGGTTGTGGGAAGTCGACAATGGTCAACTGGCTATGCGGGAAGAACCTTCAGATTACTCAGGATGTTAGAGAAGGGGATAGCCGCGGACGTCATACTACTACCCACCGTGAACTGTTTGTTTTGCCGGATGGGGGGATTATCGTAGATACACCGGGGATGCGGGAGCTGCAGCTCTGGGAAGATGAAGGTGGTCTTGATCTAGCCTTTAGTGATATCAGCGGCCTAGCTACTAAGTGCCGGTTTAGTAACTGTAGTCATGAACGCGAAGAGGGCTGTGCTGTACTTGAAGCAGTCCAAACAGGTGAACTGGAAGAGAAGAGACTATTCAACTACCGAAAAACACAACGAGAAGTATTGTACCAAAATAATAAAGAAGCCAAGCTTAAGAGAAAAAGCGCAGCTTCCACTAAAGTGAGTTCATCCAGAACCAGAGGATACGGATGGCGTAAAGAGCTGGATGAATATTAAAAAGAATTGATATAACGGCATAGACATTGGAAAAAGGCGCCCCTTAGCTTTTGACAGCTAAGGGGCGCCCTTAATTATTGAATTGAATCTAAACGGTTATGGTTTAGAAGGATGCAGCAGTTTCCTTAGCCAGTTGCAATCCGTTTTCAATGATTTCAGCAGATTGTGCTGGAAGTTGGTTGTGGCCTTCGATGATTACTTGTGTAATATCTTTAATTCCCCACAGGTTAAGGTTACCAACGATGAAGTTTACTGCCATTTCAGCACTTGCTGCAGGACCTTCAGAGTAGATACCGCCTCTTGCATTCAGAACGATTGCTTTTTTACCTGTCAAAAGACCAACTGGACCTTCAGCAGTGTAAGAGAATGTTTTACCAGCTTGGCAAAGGTAATCTACATAAGTGTGCAATACAGCAGGTACAGTCATGTTCCACAGTGGGAAACCGAATACTACCTTATCTGCAGCGATGAACTGGTTAAGATATTTATTAACGATAGCGGCACCAGCTGCTTCTTCAGGTGTTGCTTCGTATCCTTGAGCGGCTTTATACATACCAGTGATCAGGGTATTGTCGTAGTATGGAAGTTGCTCTGCGAACAGATCAAGCTCAGTGATTTCATCTTCTGGGTTGTTGAGTTTGTAGCTCTCCAAGAATTCATTGTAAAGCTTAACACTTACGGATTGTTCTGCTGGACGGTTGTTTGCTTTAATAAATAGAACTTTAGACATTATGATTTCTCCCTTGCATGTGTGTATTTAATATTAACTATATTTAATATAGCATGTAATCTTTTGTTTGTAAATTATTTTTTTGTCATTGAAATTTGTTTACGCTCAAGGAGTTTGAAAAAATGAAAACAAGGTTAATAGGTGATACAAGAGAACAGGAAATAATTTCCTGTCTCTATAAGTTCCAGAATGATCTAAAAGGAGCGATTGACATGTCCATCGATCGGTTTATCATTAAAAAATTGGACAGCTGTCACGAAGAGCATACGCGTCAGAATTTAGTGAAGCTATTTAGACTTCGAATCCAAAAAGCTGAAAAAGCAGAGCAGAAGAATTACAAGATCAGCTGATAATTGCTTAGCTCTTCCTAATAGTAGATTTTTCGCTGAATGAGACAGAGTCCTTGGGTTAAAAAAGTCCGTAAATATAGCAGAGCAGTGATCCTCCCGTTAAGGGGGGATCACTGCTCTGCGTTTTTAGTCTTGGGCAGATTGTTTCAGCTTAGAATCAGCAAAGGAAGCTGACCGACCACAAACGTTACTTTGGCAAGTGACATTGTAGCGTCAGGTAACCCGCTACCTCTAATCTGCTGACAAATGCAAAGTCATTTGTCGAGTTACACACTAAGTCACCTTCCAAGTTATCCTCAGCGGCCAACGGACTCAGATGACGTTATATGCGAAATTATGGGCATTAGAGCAGAGTTTCGGACTCCAGCGCAGCTATTTAGCTTTTTGAGGTCGATAATTAGTGATTTTCGTGCCAATAGTGACTCTGGGGTCCGATAGGATTCCAAATGAGCCAAAAAGCTGCGATTAAGGTCAATTGAGTCCGAAAGCATCCAACAATGAGTCCAATAGCAGTCAGCTATGTGACTAGTCAGTAAACAGCAATTCAATTTTGCTATATAGCAGTCCCAAGTCGAACCAAAGCAAACCATGCAGAACTCAAGCAGAACTCAAGCAGAACCAGACAGAACTAAGGTCGCATACTTTAATAGTAGAAGCTATGTATGTGTAAATGGTATCTAATACAAATGATGGCTCGGATTTAGATCAAGATGCTAGAGGGAGCTCCAAAATGGTCGAGAGTCCCAGCGGCTATTATAGTGTTAAGTGACAACTCCCTGGAATGTCATGTAACCCGCTATACATACATCTGCACCACCGAGTAATAAACATCCATCGCAGCCAACGGACTCAGATGACGTTATATGCGAAGTTATGGGCATTAGAGCAGAGTTTCGGACTCCAGCGCAGCTATTCAGCTTTTTGAGGTCGATAATTAGTGTTTTTCGTACCAATAGCGACTCTGGGGTCCAATAGGATTCCAAATGAGTCAAAAAGCTGCGATTAAGGTCTTCTGGGTCCGATAGCAGTCGGCTATGGGGATGGCCGGCAAGCAGCAATCTAAAATGTGCTATGAAATAGCACAAAGCAGTACAAAATAGCACCAAGCAGAAGCAAGGTCGCTGATTTTGATAGTAGAAGCTATGTATGCGCAAATGGTATCTAAATCAAACGGAGTGTCATTTTGGATCAAGTTTAGCTTCAAAAAGAAAACGAGTCTAAGCTGCAATTCTTAGTTGCTTAGGACGCTCTTTATTAGAAGCTTAGGACTGCAATGTTGTGACAAAAAAACTACCCCTCCATTAATAGAGGGATAGCGCCAATGAATCATTTTCACTGTAACTGTGCAATATAGCTTCAGAGCCTTTAATTTCGATACTAATCAGAGAATTGAGGCATTTCTGGAGGGCACTTTTGCCCTTTTGAATTTTGAGCTCCAGCGTACTGTTAAGTAATCTAAGTACTTTTTGAGTGGGCTGTTTATTTTCTGTTGTGAAATACACAGGTACAAGTTTGTTCTGAAATGTGATGAGCATTCTCATTTTGAAATCACCTCGCTACAAGTATTTCATGTTAATGATCATACCCCTTGTTTCTTAATTTTACCTTAAAATTAGCTTATGATAACATAAAGATTGCTAGTTTAATATACATTTATATGTAATACAGGAAGGATACAATAATGTGAATGAGAAAGAACGAACGGATTTAACGGATTTAACGGAATTTTTATTTCCAGATCGGGTAACCGACCAAGTAGTATTAAATGAATTGTTAAATACTGCGCCTACAGCAGAAAGGATAGGTAGATTCAAATATAGAGAGAAGGAGAAAACTAAAGATCTGTGTTTGCAAATACATAAGGATAAAATACTAGCCTACTGCAATAATACACCGGACTCTCCTCCGTGTGTGCTGAAGAGCAGAGATGAAACAGAGAGCTTTTGTCTCGAGTTGTTCGAATGTGAGAGAGCGATGGAGCCCTTTGCTCACGGGATTCCGGCGTTGCTAATGTCAAAAAAAAGGTTTGAGGAGCTGAAAAAAGGCTCGGATTCCTCTACGGTTCACAGACTCTCAGAGTGTTTAGCTGCAGAGACAGGGGATGACGTCCATTCCAACCATCTTGCACGAGTGATGAAATGCTTCGACGCAGAGGGAGAATTACGACTTTGCATTTCTAGTGATAATGGCTGGAAGTTTCAGTATGCTAGCTTCATAAGCGATCATTCAAGTGGCTGGTTGCTGCGAATGAGCAGCGATCCTTCCCAAGACTGGATTGTAGCTCTTCCTATATCGAAAGCACAATTATGTAGTTCAGTGGCAGAGTGGGTATTAGATTCCTCCTCTTTTCCTACTTCACAATAACCGTTGAATAGGGAGGAAGAGTAAGCTGATCTGAATTTAAGGTCACTTTGTCAGCAGTTGTCTTTTGGATCTTGGTGTAAGAGATACCTTCGACATTTGGATGAAGCGTAATGATTTGTTCATCTCCAGTTAGGTTATGAACAACGAGGACTTGATCCTTTGTTGTTATACGTTCGTAGGCCATTACCCCTACATTGCCAGAAGTGTAGTCTCGAATTCCGCCATCACGGAGCGCAGGGACTTCGTTTCTTAACGCAATGAGTTCGCGGTATCTTTTAAGCAGTGAGCTGCTGTCGTTAGTCTGGCTTTCGACATTAATGCTAACATCATCAGCGTTATTGCTGCCGACCTCCCAAGTAGTCTGCCCCTCACCCTGATCCGCTGTCATCCATCTCATGGGCTCACGAATTCCTTCATCTGGTTTTACACCAAGCATTCCTATTTCTTCACCATAATAAATAAAAGGATTTCCAGGCAAGGTTAACAGCAGGGCTGCTGCCATTTTTGCATGATCCAGATTGCCGTCTAATTGACTCATGACTCTGTTTTGATCATGATTTGTCAAAAAAATCGCATCGGTAAAATGGCTCTCAGATATTTTGGAGTACAGATTATACGTACGTTCCAGCGTAAAGGCAGTCCCGCTGTCTTTTTCAGTTTTCACGGAATTAATAAGAGTCTCCGCTAAACCAAAGTTAAAGCTGGAGTCAAAGGCTTGATCCAAATAAGCCCCTACGGTGACTGCAGAATTCTCCCATACTTCACCAACAATATAAGCTTGAGGATTCACTTCATTCATCGCTTTGCGGAAATCCTGCCACCAAAATACATTTTTATGGGTTGTGGCTTGGCTTTTGTCGGTTAGAAGGTCTTCGTAAATATGTTTAGCAGCGTCTAAACGGAATCCATCAACCCCTTGTTCCAGCCAAAACTTGCCGATATCCTTCATTTCATTACGAACTTCCGTATGATCAAAATTTAGATCAGGCATGCCTTCCCAAAAGCCACCTAGATAATGACTACCCAGTAAAGAGTGCCATGCATTGCCACTACCAGCGGCACTGGCTCCATTCGCAGGACGTCCTTGATCTTCAGCCCATATGTACCAGTCGCGATATTTGCTGTCCTTATTTTTAGCGGAATCTACGAACCAAGGATGTTCTTTGGAGGTGTGATTCACGACCAAATCCATAATTACTTTAATCCCACGTTTATGCGCCTCCGTAACGAGCTCCTGTAAATCCTCAATCGTCCCATAATCTGGATTGATTGCACGATAATCAGTCACATCGTAACCATGATAGCTTGGTGAAGGGTTGATAGGCATAAGCCATATCCCACCGATCCCCAGATCGTCTGTGGTGTCAGGATTTCCGTCATTTAAGTAATCTAATTTTTTGGTAATCCCTTTGAGGTCACCGATGCCATCCCCGTCAGAGTCATAGAATGAACGAACAAAAATCTCATAATAAACCGTTGAGGGTTGTTCGTCAGTAGTTATCGTTTTTGCAGCGGGAGGTGTTGTAGTATCCTGAACAGTATTTGCTTTTGGCGATGGAAAAGGGGAGGCAGAGGAAGAAATATTGTTATTATTTCCTGAACACCCGGAGAGCAGAAAGGCAGTTAAGCTAAGACCCAAAAGTCCGTTTATTGTGTGTTTTTTGGTGATAGGTGTTGCTCGTTTATCCATATAAAATAACCCCTTCTGCTGCAATTTTCCTATAAAGGAAATGGTAAGCGCTTTAATTCTTATAGTACTGTAATCAAATCCTCAGGTAAAACGTTTGCACAGATATAAAAACAGCAAATCCAGTGATATTTATCCATAAATTCAATAAAAACTGCTGATATCATGGATATTCTTTTAATTCCCCACGATATTCGGGATTTTAACCTTTCAGTAGGCATGTGCATATGCTTTAAGCAAGGGCGAAGGACCCGGTAAGAAAGGAGAATGAAGAATGAAGATTCGGAAAAAGCTGTCATTGTCGCTCATGATCATTACTTTATGCTTTTCAGTACTTGCCGGTTGCGGCGGAAAGTCAGAGACGGTAAAGGTGAAGATTGGGGAGGTTACCCGCTCTGTCTTTTATGCACCCGAGTATGTTGCCTTGACTCAAGGTTTCTTCAAAGATGAAGGGCTGGATGTAGAACTGCAGACGATTCCCGGTGGCGATAAAACGATGACTGCATTGCTCTCAGGAGCTATTGATGTGGCGTTGGTTGGTTCAGAAACCTCCATTTACGTGTATCAGCAGGGCTCGGATGATCCGGTCATTAATTTTGCACAGCTGACTCAAAGGGATGGAACATTCCTGTTCGCCCGGAAGGCTGATGGAGATTTTAATTGGGATAAAGTGAAGGGCTCTACCTTCCTAGGTCAAAGAAAAGGCGGAATGCCACAAATGGCAGGCGCGTTTACTTTATCTAAAAAAGGAATTGATCCTGCGAAGGATATTACCTTGATCCAAAATATCGATTTTGCTAATATTGCCGGTGCATTTGCTTCAGGTACTGGTGATTATGTGCAGCTGTTTGAGCCGCAGGCCTCTATCTTCGAACGAGAAGACCGGGGAGCTGTAGTGGCATCGTTTGGGGTAGAGAGCGGTTATTTACCTTACACAGTATTTATGTCAAAGAACAGCTATATAAGCAAAAATGGGGACACCGTGCAAAAGTTCACTAATGCCATACAGCGTGCTCAGCTTTGGGTGAAGGAACATAGTCCTGAAGAAATTACGGATGCCATAATAACTTATTTTGATAAAACGGATCGTGACATTGTGATTTCTGCTGTAAAACGCTACAAGGAACAGGACACCTACGCCATTAATCCGATTGTTGATAATGAAGAATGGAATAATCTGCTAGATGTTATGGATAACGCAGGTGAACTTAAAGAACGTGTTCCAGCAGAAAAAATCGTGAACAATACTTTTGCTGAAAAAGCTGAAAAGACCATAAAGAGCAGTGGCTCTAAATAAGAGAGATAAGATCCTAAATGGATTTTGTTAACTATAAGGAGGGGATGACCTTGCTTCCAGTAGTGCAATTAAAGGGAGTAACGCATGCCTATCTCGGCGATCGGGAAGCTTCACTGGCCGTTGAGGATCTAAATCTTAATGTCGAGCAGGGAGAGTTCGTCAGCTTAGTAGGTCCAAGTGGCTGTGGCAAGACGACTCTCCTATCGATTATTGCCGGACTGCTGCAGCCCTCTGAGGGTGAAGTATTCGTAAATGGCCAACCCATTCTAGGCCCTTCACCTGAGGTTGGATATATGCTGCAGCAGGATTATCTTTTTCCTTGGCGGAGTATTCTTGACAATGCTGTGCTTGGACTGGAGCTGACCGGAAGCATAAACGAGGAGAGCCATAAACGGACTTTGGAGCTGCTTCGCGAGATGGGATTAGAAGGGAAAGAACATGCCTATCCTTCTCAGCTATCCGGAGGGATGCGGCAACGGGTGGCTCTTGTACGAACATTAGCTACCAATCCAGGACTGCTGCTGCTAGACGAGCCGTTCTCGGCACTTGATTATCAGATCAAACTTCAGCTGGAGGATTTAGTCTCAGAGACCTTACGCAGCCGGGGAACCACGGCTATTTTGGTCACGCATGATCTGTCAGAAGCGATTGCGGTCAGCAGTAGGGTTATTTTATTGCAGCGAAATCCAGGGAAGATTCGTAAAGTGTTTCCTGTTCCGGAGCTAATCCGCTCAGCCCCACCGCTGTATGCGCGTGATCAGCCAGGGTTTGCGGAGCTTTTTCATGAAGTATGGACAGAGATGGAGATCGCAGGGAGGGAAAGCTAATGAAACGAACAGAGCAAGCGGGAGTTTTAGCTTCCCGTGAACTGTGGCTGCAGCAAATGCATGTGGATTTCAAAAAAAGAAAGCAGCGCCAGCGTAATCAGGTAATTGCTGTAAGAAGCAGTCTGTTGCTGCTGTTCTTTGTGCTGTGGGAAGCGGGAGCAAGAATGGGCTGGATTGATGAGTTATTGTTCAGCTACCCGACAAAAATCTTCAAGCAGATTTGGCAGGATATGATCAGTGGAAGCTTGTGGCCTCATTTGGGGATGACGGTAGGAGAGACTGCGGTAGGGTTTGTTCTGGGAACCTTGTTAGGAACGCTGCTGGCAGTGATTATTTGGTGGTCTCCGTTTTTATCAGCGGTGCTTGATCCGTTTATGGTTGTCTTTAACAGTATGCCGAAGGTGGCCTTGGGGCCGATTTTTATCGTAATGTTCGGGGCGGGTTTCACCGCTATCGTTGTAACAACCTTATCGATTACGGTGATCATTACTACACTTGTTGTTTACAATAGCTTTTGTAGTGTGGATCCTAATCTAGTGAAGGTGGTTCGTTCTTTTGGAGCTTCTAAAGTTCAGGTGTTTTTTAAAGTGATTCTTCCGGCATCTTTTCCAACGGTTGTCTCTACCCTAAAGGTGAATGTGGGTATGTCATGGGTCGGGGTTATCGTGGGAGAGTTTCTAGTAGCAAAATCCGGTCTTGGGTACCTGATCATATATGGATTCCAGGTGTTTAATTTCACGCTTGTGATGTCCAGTCTGCTGATTATCGCAGCCGTAGCAACGGCAATGTATCAACTGGTAGTGTATCTGGAGAAGCGCTTGTTATACCGGCGGTAAGTCTAATGTAACGTTGTGTCCGTACACAAAATCTTGTAACATGTCTATATCTTTACCTATTAACAGTTAGTGCTTTTAAGGAGAGATAGGGTTATGGGATTTCGTGTGATTAAAACAGCTGCTGCGACGTTAATGTCCGTTCTTCTCGCGTCTGCAGTAGGCATACCCAATGCACAAAGTGCAGGGCTTTTAGCCATTTTGGGTGTGGAGGTTACCTTGAAAAGGAGTTTCCGGACGATAACGGCGCGTTTTTTGGCCTCGCTCGTGGGACTCTTTTTTGGGTGTATTTTATTTTGGATATTAGGATTTCATTACTGGGTGCTTGGACTATACGTTCTGGTTGGCTTTCCGATGATTGTGAAGTCTGGCTACAAGGAAGGGATTGTCACTAGCTCTGTTATTGTGTTTCGTGTTTTTGGACAAGCTGAGTTATCGCTTCATGTGTTGTTGCAGCAAGTAGAGCTTCTGGCCATAGGTCTCGGTTCAGCGGGGGTGGTTAACTTGATTTACATGCCACAGACCGGGGGAGTTATTTATGGAATCCGCAAGGAAGTGGATCGATACTTTTCAGTTATTTTTACTCAGATGGCCCGTACTTTGCGTGAACCTGCGTATATGTGGGATGGCAAAGAATTAATTGATGCGGATAATGCAGTGCAGCGGGGACTGACTGCCGCTACTCGTGAGATGGAGAATCATGTGATTCATCCTGATGAAGCTTGGAATGTCTATTTCTATATGCGTAAGGAGCAGCTGGAATCGATTCAAAGCATGATGCAGCTGATTTCTCAAGTATATCGCCATTTACCGCATGGAGAGATGGTAGCTGAATTGTTCGACCAGCTTAGCGGAGATGTTTTGGCTGAAGAATATACAGGCCGCACGGAACATTTGCTGGAAGAGCTTGAACAAGAATTTGAAAGCATGGATTTGCCGGAGACACGTGAGGAATTCGAAGTGCGATCAGCGATTCTGCAGCTTTGCAGAGAATTGGCACTTTATTTGAAAATTGCGAAACGCCATAAAATACCGGTCAGCTATAAGCCTGAGAAACGTTTGCTCACCCGGAAAAAAGCTTAAAATTAGGCTTTAATAAAGTGAAGTATTAACATTCGCCCCTGAAATCACGATAAAATATGTATGAACTAAAAGTTGATCTCCGAAAGGGATTAACAATTATAGGGTGAGTTCAAATTCAAGCAGGAAATTCATATACGAATTTTCCGCATTGGCAGGTGAGGCGTATGGACAAAGATATGGAATCATTTATCGGAAAACAACTTGTAGCTAACCTCTTTAATGACAAAGGAGTATTTGTTTTACCCGCATTGACTTTATTGAGTGCTGAACATATTAGATTAATTCGACAACATAAGATCACTCTGGAATCTCATGACGTCGTCCAGCTGGATAGCGCGGAATTTTTCCAGCTTGCAATTGATGATTGTACAGCTGCGATTGAGAATATTTTTGAACAGATTCGTCATAACAAAAATAAAAGAATTCCTATGCTGGAAGTTAGAAATGAAGTGATTCCGTTTATCCAGCAGGTAAGCGAAAAGAATGACTTCTACGGAGTATTGGCTGCTTTGCAGACCAAAGATGATTATACATACAGACATAATGTAGCCGTGGGCATAATATCTACCTTGCTAGGCAAATGGCTGAAGCTAAAGTCTGAGGATTTGAGCATGTTGACCATTGCAGCGACTCTTCATGATATCGGCAAAATGAGAATCCCGGATGACATATTAACCAAGCCCGGTCCATTATCCGACGAAGAGTTTCAGCTGATGAAAAAGCATACGACCTTTGGGTATGAGATGATCAGGGATACGGTAGGCACAAACCATACCCAAGCGCTAGTAGCCTTACAGCATCATGAAAGAATGGACGGCAGTGGTTATCCATTTGGTGTGCTTGGGAACCGGATTACTGATTTCAGTAAAATCGTTGCTGTGGCTGATGTGTTTCACGCGATGACCTCCGACCGTTTTTATCGCAAAGCGGCTCCTTTATACGAAGTATTACTGCAAATGGAGGAGAGTGTGTTCGGTAAGCTCGACCCTTATATTTGCAGAGTGTTTATTAATAAGTTAATGCAGTCAATGCTAGGGAACGAAGTGGAATTGACAGATGGGCGAAAAGGAAAAATTGTTATGATTCTTGCTACAGACCCTTTGCGGCCACTGGTGAATATTGATGAGGATTTTATTGACTTAAGCAAACATAGATCGCTTGGAATTGTGCGGGTAATTCCGCAATAGCTGGTGTTTTAAGGTTTTTTTAGGGGTCAGGAATGGCTCTGGAACAGGTTGGACCATTTTTGGAATCTACTCATATATGTACAAATTTTGAAATAAAATGAACTATGAGTCTCCTGAAAAAGCCTTCTTGAGGGCTTACTCAAATTTATTTATAGTCTAACAATCAACAAATGCCTAGAACCTGCATACACTTGATAGTGAATGATTGTATGGAGGAGGTTCAAAGATGTCATTAAGCCATAAACGTCAAACAAGGGAGATCATTACGAAGGCAATTTGCGGCAAAGGTCGTAAGTTCTCTACAGCAACCCATACCGTGACTCCGCCACATCATCCGACTAGTATTTTGGGGGCTTGGATTATCAACCACCAATACGAAGCGGTTGCCGCCGGGAACGGAATCGAAGTAATTGGTACTTATGATGTAAACATCTGGTACTCGTACGACAAGAACAAGCAGACCGAGGTAGCAAAGGAAACAGTCTCTTATGTGGAGCTCATCCCGCTTTCCTACCTGGACACGAGACACCGCACTTCAACAGTTGAGGTCTCTGCGGAGGCAACGCAGGAACCCAACTGTGTAGAAGCGGGCGTATCGCCAGGCGGAGGCAGTGTGACACTTCGCGTAGAGCGCGAATTCGAAGTGGAGTTGGTGGCTGAGACCAAAGTCCGTGTGTATGTCACTGAGCAAAGTGATGATCCAGAAGACAAGGATTATGATTTTGAAGGTGATAGCTTCGATTACGATGATCTGGACCCTGACAATCTGGATGATGAGCTGTAAGGAAGGATACGCCGCCGTTAACTGAGTATCAATGGGTTATGGTCCATTATATGTAGGGAGTGCGGCGGCGTAGAGGGCGAATGCCCTCCTTTTTTTTATTTATTTTTAGGATGAAAAAAGGTTCACGCTCGGATGGAGGCGCTAAAGAGTATGAATGAAGGTCTTAAGGTGTATTCAGAATTGTCTGTGGCAGAGAGAGAGTCTAGATTGCTTAGAAGCGGAGTTGAAGCAACGCTGACGCCATCTGTAAAACGTTTTGTCGATACATATGCTTTACACGCTACTGAGAAGGGGCACAGGCAGTGTTATAAGATATTGGTTTATCATTTGACTGTGCTCCACATCTCTTTGCTTGGAGCGGGTCTTGGAATGCGTGCGGCCACCGATAATTATAGCGAAGCTGTGAGCTTTGCTAATGCCGAGAGCAATACCACGGGAGGCCGAGTGCGGGGAGAGCTTCGCGGGGTGATGAAATTGCTCCAGCGGATTGCTGTCCGCACGCTGTACAGCTTGGGGCTGGATAGCGGTGAGGTACTGCTGAGGGCAATGGGGAACCGGAGGTATGTGGTGGAGGGAGTCACTCCACTAGTAAAGACCTCCGGGCAACGATTGCCCGAGCCTTATCGTTCCGCAGCGTTAGCGCTGGAACGAAAGCTGGCTCTGGAGCAGCCGGGCCGCAGCGGCTTGCTGATGGGTATGGACCCGGAGTTCATCATCCTCCGGGAATCCACCGGCCGCGTCGTGCCTGCGTCGCGGTACCTGCCCACGGACGGCGTCGCAGGCTGCGACGCCGGACCTCCGGGAACGCGCGGCGCGTTCCCGGTCGCCGAGCTGCGCCCTCAGCCGCGCGGGGAACCGCGCGCACTGCTGGCGCAGCTGATGTCCGCCGCGGCGCTGGCGGACCGGCTCATCGCCGACCGCTCGCTGCGCTGGCGGGCGGGAGGCATGCCGCTGACGGGCTGGGCCCTCGGCGGCCATCTGCACTTCAGCGGCGTGACGCTGACGGCGCCGCTGCTGCGCGCGCTCGATAACTATCTCGCGCTGCCCATGCTTCTGCTCGAAGACGTCCGCGCAGGGGCGCGTCGTCCCCGATACGGCGTGCTCGGCGATTTCCGGACTCAGCCGCATGGCGGCTTCGAGTACCGGACCTTGCCGAGCTTCCTGGTATCCCCGGTCATCGCTAAAGGCGCGGTCTATTTGGCCCACCTAATCGTGAGCCATTATGAGGACCTGACGCAACGCCCGCTCGACCGGGAAGACCTGCATATCGCCTACTACAGCGGCGATAAACCTCCGCTGCGCGCCGCAATCCCCCCATTGCTGGCGCAGCTGCGTTCCCTAGGCGGCTACGAGATTGCCGCCCCCTATATCGAGCCTTTATTCGAATATATTGCCGCTGAGCGGACGTGGGATGAGTCGCGTGATATACGTGAGTTATGGTGCAGCAAAGTAAAAGTGTGATATTTTACTATTTGGTCTACATGTTAACGATGGTCCATGAACCGATATCTTGAAAGCCAAGTCGTTTATAAATAACTCCGGCATGTGGGTTGTCATAAAAGAGGCATAATGACTTTCCTTCATGAAGCAGGTCTGCACATAGCTGTGCCATTACGCGCGAAGCAAGGCCTTGCTCTCTGAATGCTTGATGTGTGGCAACCCCGACAATCATCGCTGACATGGAATTTTCCGCTGAAGTTGAAGCTGTGACAATGACCTTATCTTCCCGTTCCATATAATACGTGCGGCCGGTGTTGCTTTCCAGCGTTTTACGCAGGCTGGTTCTTGAACCATTCCGGCTGCTTTCAAATTCTTCAATGGTATCGGTGAGTGCGCAAATCGCTTCTACATCCTGAACTGTAGCTTTTTTGATAGGCTCAGCTGCAGAGAAGGACTCACTTATTTTATTGTTCATATCTTTTAATTCAGCAAAATACAGCTGTTTTACTTGTTTGAAATTAATTTCCCCGTCAAAAGCCTTCACCACCTCTGAGGCTCCGGAGATCATATGCATGTCATTATCCTTTCGGATAATCTCAGCGAACCCCTCGACATCAAAAGGGCCATCTGCATAAGGAAGGTAGCTTCTATAGAAGCGCAGCAGAACGGCTTTTATCCGCCCGTCAGCTGGATCAATCTCTCCCCACAAATCCATGAAATCCTGTTCAAACCCAAAATTCTCCACATCGCCAATGATAAATAAATTAAGCGCCGGCTCTTTCCGCAGCAATGCCATCAGCAGCTCTTGATCATCCTTCGTTAGCTTTCGTATCATATTGTATTCTCCTTTGATTTTCATATGGGCTGATGCTCTGTGTTAATATTTTACAATATTTAAAAGCAGAAGAATATACCTCCTGTAAGTGTTTGTCTGATAAGTATTCTAGTCTTTCGTTGTACTAATGTGAGGTTTCAGGGTAACTTTGTCCACCAATTTTCTGTTATAATGGGGGACAGCATTAAATAGGCATGGAGGTTGACCATGGCACAATATACGCCGATGATAGAGCAATATTTAAAGGTAAAGGAAGGGGCTAAGGATGCCTTCCTATTTTTTAGACTGGGCGATTTCTATGAAATGTTCTTTGAAGATGCCATTTTGGCTTCCAAGGAGCTTGAGATTACGTTGACAGGCCGCGAAGGCGGGGGCGAGGAGAAAATCCCTATGTGTGGAGTGCCTTACCACGCCGCCGAGGGATATATTCAACGCCTGATAGAAAAAGGATATAAAGTCGCCATTTGTGAGCAGTTAGAGGATGCTTCAGTCACGAAAGGCATGGTGAAGCGGGATATTGTACGCGTCGTGACACCAGGAACCGTGATGGATGGAAAAATCATTGCTGACAAGAGCAACAACTACCTCGTTTGCGTTACCGAAAGTGACGGAATGATGGCATTAGCTGCCTGCGATTTAACAACTGGTGAGCTATATGTTACTTCGGTATTATCTGGAGCCGAATGGCTGCGTGATGAGATTGGCATCTATGAACCGGCTGAGATCATCGGAGACGCTGCACTGTTGGAGATTCTGCGAAGCGAAACGCCGCTGTTAGCCAAACCTGTAGTTTACACCCCTTGGGAGAAACGCGAGGAGGAGCTGGCACGTCGTCAGTTCGGTGAAGCGGCATGGGTACGTCTAGAGAAGGAACGTGGACAATGTCTGGCGCTTCTGATCTCTTATCTGAATGAGACCCAGCGGCGTTCGCTAGGGCAGCTTAGTCAGATCTCTCCTTATGAACCAGGCAATTATATGATTCTAGATCCATTTACACGCCGGAACCTTGAACTAACCGAAACGGTTCGCGAACGCTCCAAAAAAGGATCCTTGCTCTGGCTGCTGGATCGAACGGAAACGTCGATGGGCGCCCGTCTGTTGCGCCGTAGAATTGATAAGCCGCTATTGCAGCGAGCTCCGATCGAACGGCGCCTAGAGGCTGTCGATTATTTGTACAATCAGTTTATCGTTCGCGAGGACCTGCGTTTAGCGCTTAAAGAAATTTATGATTTGGAGCGGTTGGTGGGTCGTATTGCTTTTGGCAGCGCCAATGGCCGTGATATGAATGCCCTGAAATTATCGCTGGCGCAAATTCCTGCATTGAAGGAATTATGTATGACCTCCGGTTCAGCTACTTTACGAGAGATCGGTGCAAGCATGGATGAATGCGCCGAGCTGCGAGAGGACATTGACCGTGCAATCGTCGAGGATGCCCCGGTGTCTGTGCGCGACGGTGGAATTATCCGTTCCGGTTATCATGAACGTTTGGACGAGCTTAGGGAAGCTAGCAGTAACGGTAAACGTTGGATCGCTGAACTGGAGGCTAAGGAAAGACAGGCCACTGGCATTAAGTCACTGAAGATCGGCTATAACAAAATCTTCGGTTATTTCATAGAGATCACCAAATCCAATCTGGCTGCATTGCCGGAAGGACGTTATGAACGCAAACAGACGCTTGCTAACGCAGAGCGTTTTGTCACACCTGAGCTTAAAGAGAAGGAAGCACTAATTCTTGAAGCTCAGGATAAAATGACGGATTTGGAATACAGCCTCTTTACCGAGCTGCGTGATCGCATCAGCGGGCAAATCCCCCGCCTGCAAAATCTTGCAGAAAAGGTTGCCGAGATTGATGTGTATCAATGCTTGGCGGCAGTTAGTGCCGAACATCGTTTTGTGAAGCCAGTCCTTTCGGATGGTTATGATCTTCGGCTTGAAGGGGGCCGTCATCCCGTTGTGGAGGCGGTGCTTAAAGATTCCGCGTTTATTGCAAATGGAAGCACGCTGAGTAAGGAAGCAGGTAACATTCTTCTAATTACAGGTCCTAATATGGCGGGCAAAAGCACCTACATGCGTCAGGTGGCGCTGATCTGCATCATGGCTCAGATTGGATGTTTTGTTCCAGCAAACAGTGCTGAAGTTCCGCTTATAGACCGGATCTTTACTCGTATTGGAGCAGCTGATGATTTGATCGGTGGTCAAAGTACATTTATGGTGGAAATGGCTGACATCCAGGTTATGACAGAGAAAGCAACAGCTCGCAGCTTGATTATTATTGATGAGCTGGGAAGAGGTACCTCGACCAGTGAAGGTATGGCCATCGCTCAGGCGGTTATTGAATATGTACATGATGTTATTTCTTGCAAAGCTCTAGTTTCGACGCATTTTCATGAATTGGCTCATTTGGAAGGGAGTCTTAAAGGACTTCGGAATTACTCTATGGCTGTTCAAGAGAGCGGCGATAAAGTAAACTTCCTGCGCAAGCTAGTTCCTGGAGCGGCTGACAGCAGCTATGGGATCTATTGTGCACGTCTTGCGGGTCTTCCTGAAGGGATTATTGACCGAGCTTATGGTCTCTTACAGAGCATTGAGCAGGCAGCCCATCCTGGTGGTACTGAACTTCATTACGGGGGAAGCCTCGAAAGACAGGCGGCTGTAAGAGAAGTTGCTAGCACATCTTCCGTGGCGCAAGCCGTAAGTGTCATCACTGAGGCACCTGTAGAAAATGAGGTTGTTCAGTTGTCTATCTTTGGTGAGGAAGAACCACGCAAGAACCGCAAAGGTAGTGCACATCAAGTAGCGGTAACTGAAATCCATGAGAATCCCGCGCTAAAAGAGTTCATTTCTTCTGTGCGTGACGCTGATCTTATGAATATGACGCCGCTGCAGGCGATGAGTCTGTTGAACGAGCTGAAGATGAAGGTTAAGGATCTGCAATAAAGATTTTATAATAATTGATTGCCTAAATAAGAGGTGAATGAAATGGCCAAAATTCATATATTGGACGAGCATATTGCCAACCAGATTGCTGCGGGTGAAGTAGTAGAGCGGCCAGCTTCTGTTGTAAAGGAGCTTGTCGAGAATGCGATTGACGCTGGCAGTACAAGAATTGAGGTATCGGTAGAAGAGGGGGGCTTGCAGAGCATCCGCGTTAAAGATAATGGCTCTGGGATTGATCCTGAAGATTGTGAGACCGCCTTTTACCGGCATGCTACAAGTAAAATTCTGAATGGCCGTGATCTATTTCAAATCACAAGCTTAGGCTTCCGCGGAGAGGCACTTCCCAGTATTGCCGCGGTATCCAAGGTATCGCTTCTAACTGCAACTGCCGATGACGGCAAAGGGCGCCTAGTAGACATTGAGGGTGGCAATCTCATACGAAATGAGGACGCTCCTTCCGGCCGGGGAAGTGATCTTGCCGTTCGTGAATTATTTTTTAATACGCCGGCAAGGCTGAAATATATGAAGAGTATTCAGACGGAGCTGGGCCATATCTCAGATGCCATGTACCGCATGGCGCTCGCTCATCCGGGGATCTCTTTTACCTTGCATCATAATGGCAATCAGCTGCTGCATACGCTCGGAAATGGTGATCTGCTGCAGGTCATCGCAGCTGTTTACGGAACCAATGCCGCCAAAGCAATGCTGCCGATTACGGCAGAAGACTTGGATTACCGGATTTCCGGATATATTAGTCGTCCAGAATGGACTCGTTCCAATCGAAATGCAATCACTACTATTGTCGGTGGCCGTTATATTCGCAGTAATGGTCTGAACGCAGCAATCATGCGCGCTTATCATACCTTGCTTCCGATTAACCGTTATCCGCTATTAGTTCTTGAACTGGATATGCACCCCTCTTTGGTAGATGTCAATGTACATCCAGCAAAACTGGAGGTTCGATTTAGTAAAGAGAATGAGCTTTACACCTTTGTTGAGCAGGAGATCCGCAAAATACTGCTGGGGCAAAGTCTGATTCCACGTCCAAGCAAGGAAACAATCGGACCCAAGGGCAGCAGCTCCTTTATCCAGGAGCAATTTGCTTTTTCCAAAGGGGCCGTTCCACCGTCATCTTCGACTGGTGATGTGAAGGATACAGCTCCCACGGGATCTGCCAACTTCTTAAGTGGACTACAGTCATCGAGCCTTGACCGTAATTCCCGTGATTTTAGCAAGGAAGGTCAGGCGGATCATCAGGTGGCTCGCGAGGTGGCTCCAGCTTACGGGTCAGGCTATCCGTCTTCATCTTCGCAGGGGCGCCAAACTAGTGCGAATACTAGTTATTCCAATAGCTATCGCCCGCAAGAAACCTCAATGTCGCAGAAGCAGCTCCTTTCGGTTGAGAAGCTATGGGCTCCACCACAACAAGAAGAGCCTGGACTTCCGGCCTTTCCTGAGCTTAATTATATAGGTCAGCATCATGGGACGTATATTATTGCTCAGAATGATGGAGGGCTTTATTTAATCGATCAGCATGCGGCACATGAACGAATTAATTACGAATACTTCTATGAGAAATTTGGTCGGCCGGAGGATGCCTCACAGGAGCTGCTACTGCCGATTACGCTGGAGTTCACGCCTTCTGAAAGTCGCCAGCTTAGTGAACGTCTACATTGGTTTCAGCAGGCCGGGGTATACCTTGAGCACTTTGGCGGACAGACCTTTCTCGTTCGTTCCTTGCCCTATTGGTTTCCTGAAGGGGATGAGAAGGCGGTCGTTGAAGAAATGGCGGAGTGGGTCTTAAGTGAGCGTATGATTGATCTTGCGAAGCTACGAGAAAAGTCATCGATTCTGTGTTCATGTAAAGCCTCGATTAAGGCCAACCATAAACTAACAGAACAGGAAGTGGAAGCTCTGTTATCCCGACTTGCAGAGTGCAAGCAACCGTATACTTGCCCACATGGACGGCCGATTGTGATCTCTTTTTCATCCTATGATTTAGAGAAATTGTTCAAGCGGGTTATGTAATTATACATTTTTTGAAATTTGTTGAGAGCAAGACTGGAGGCACCATGATTATAACTACGGGGTATAGCCCGATAATGGAAATAGTAGAACGCGCGCAAAGCCTTGCGGAGAGAACGGGTTGTAGTTATGCTTCACGTGAGAAACTCTCAATTACAAGGATGGTTGAACATTACGGAGATGAGGATATTCTGATTCTATCTCAGGACGCTGTTCGACTACACCGCTTAGGAATGGAGCCTATGGAGTTTCATCCAAGCATGGGCTTCGTTCGCGCTAAACGAATCCTAAAGGGTGAGATCGAGCCGATGCTTGTTGCTGCTCGAATGCTTCCCGGAGATAGCGTATTGGATTGTACAGCCGGATTAGGAGCCGACTCCTTACTGTTTGCTGTGCATGGTGGTGAGTCCTCGGAGGTTACCGCTTTGGAGAGCTCATTACCGCTGTACGCACTGCTCAGTGAAGGGATGTCTCATTACACCTCTGGGCAAGTAAAGGTCAATGAGGCTTTACGCAGAGTTAATGTCGTGCATAGTGAACATTTGGATTATTTACGGTCTCAACCAGATCGAAGTGTGGATATTGTCTACTTCGATCCTATGTTTCGCGTGCCTCTGACGGGTTCTGCCTCGATTTCCCCGCTGCGGCAATTCGCTAACCGTGCAGCCTTATCGACAGAGAGTGTAGCAGAGGCGGTTAGGGTCGCCCGTAAGACTGTTCTTTTAAAAGAAAAGGCTTTGAGTGGCGAATTTGAACGCCTAGGGTTTACTGAGCTGCTCCGAAGCAACTCCAAAACATCGTACGGGGTGATACACATTGACAACTAAAGAAAGGCATAAGGTTCTAGTGCTGTTAGGACCAACTGCCGTAGGCAAAACCCGGTTAAGTCTGGAGCTGGCAGCAGCTTATAACGCTGAGATTATTTCCGGCGATTCGATGCAGGTTTATTGTGGTATGGATATTGGTACAGCTAAGATTACACCCGCTGAAATGAAGGGAATTCCCCATCACCTGATCGATATTCATGATCCGCAGGATGCGTATTCTGCCGCTGAATTTCAAGAGCAGGGCACTAGACTTATCGAGGAGATAAGCGCTAGAGGGAAGCTTCCCTTTATCGTAGGGGGGACTGGACTGTATATTGAGTCTTTATGTTACGGCTTTCAGTTCTCGGAAGCAGTGGCTGATGAAGCTTTCCGTAAAGAGCAGGATCAATTTGCGGAAGAATATGGAGCGCTTGCACTGCATGCCAGACTCGAGGCGGTTGATCCAGTCAGCGCAGCCAAACTTCATCCTAACGACCGTCGCAGAATTATCCGTGCACTGGAAATTCAACACCAGACAAACACTACCCTTTCCGCTTCTCATGCTGCTCAAAAGAAGGAATCACCCTATGACTTATGTCTCATAGGTTTGACAATGGACCGGAAAATACTATATAAACGTATTGAGGACCGAATTGATAGCATGCTGGCGGATGGTCTCGTTGCTGAGGTGAAGGGACTGCTGGATAACGGTTACAGCAGAAGCCTTGTGTCCATGCAGGGATTGGGTTACAAGGAAATTGCCGCTTACCTGGCGGGAGAACTGACGCTGGAAGAAGCTGTGATACTGCTTAAACGCGATACTCGCCGATTCGCCAAAAGACAGTTGTCATGGTTTCGCCACATGAAGGAAATCGAGTGGATCGATGTCGAAGGTGAACAAAACTTTTCTGAGAATTTCTCAAAAATACGTGGTATAATAGCAGGAAAGTTTCTCTCAGGTCTTGAATATACTTCTGAACAATCTAATTGAACCATTGGGGGTACGTCATATGAACAAGTCCATTAACATCCAAGATACATTCTTGAACCAACTACGCAAAGAAAATATCCCTGCTACGGTATATCTGACCAACGGTTTTCAAATCCGGGGAATAATTAAAGCATTCGACAATTTTACAATCGTCATTGACAGTGATGGACGCCAGCAAATGGTGTATAAACACGCAATTTCCACGTTCACACCACAGCGTAGTGTATCACTGATGCAAGACAGCAGTAGTGAAGAATAATATTTATCAAAAATGAATTGAAACCTTTCTTGTTTATAAATCGTTTGAATAGAGTGTGAGAGAGCAACCTGTGAAGGTTGTTCTTTTCATTCATGGCAGACCATTTATGTTTATTTCCGAAAGGGAGTCAGGAGGCATTATGTCTAGAGACGATACATCCAGGACGAATCACAATAGAGATAGAGGATCGTCCAGTTCCAAATCAAAACCAAAATCAAAACCAAAAAAGAAAAAGAAATTTTTGACGAAGAAGCGTGTGCTGTGGAGCTTGTTCTTCGCTACGGCATTAGCCATTTTTTGTGCATTAGGTGGATATCTGTTCATTATGCTAAATGGTCAAAAGCTTCTGCTTGAGAACCAAGATAAGCTAACAGTGAATGAAACTACTAAGGTATATGACCGCAATGCTAATTTAATCGGCGAATTATCACTGGAGAAAAGTGATCCAGTAGAGTATGAAGAAATTCCACCGTTATTGGTTAATGCTTTTGTAGCCACAGAGGATAAACGTTTCTTCGAACATTCTGGTGTGGATTTATGGTCGATTGGCCGGGCAGCAGTAAAGGATATCGCCGCACGAAGTATGGTAGAGGGCGGTAGTACCATTACTCAACAGCTCGCCAAAAACATCTTCCTGACACGGGACAAGACGTTTTTCCGTAAAGCAACTGAAGTGTCTATTGCCGTAGCCCTTGAGAATCAGAAATCTAAAGAAGAGATCATTACGATGTATCTGAACCGGATTAACTTCGGGGGTACAATTTACGGAATTAAAGCAGCATCAGTAAGATATTTTGGTAAAAGTGATTTGAGTCAGCTTAAGGTCTGGGAAATCGCGACATTGGCGGCAATGCCAAAAGGCCCGTCTCGTTACAACCCGCTGCGTAACCCAGATCTTTCGAAGGAACGGCGCGCAGTAGTGCTTCAGCTTATGTATGAGCAAGGGTACATAACGGAGCAGGAAAGAGACGAAGCAAAAGCCGTAGATTATAACTATAAGCCGCCAGAAAAGAAACAGCGTTATCAAGCATTTATTGATTTTGCAGTAGATGAGGCGGAAGAAAAATTTGGATTGTCAGAAGATGATCTGAATATCGGCGGATACAAAATTTACACTACCATGGATAAGCATGCTCAAGAAACGGTTGAAGATGCTTTTGCAGATAGTGATAATTTTGAAAAGAGTGTAGATGAAGAGCTGGTACAAGGCTCAATGACGATTGTGAATCAGGAGAATGGCAGCATTGTCGCACTCCTTGGCGGACGGAATTATGAGAAAAAAGGCTACAGTCGTGTAACTGGCAGCCGTCGTTCTCCAGGTTCTGCTTTCAAACCAATTGTCTCTTATGCTCCAGCGCTGGAATCTGGGAAATTCACCATGAATTCAACGCTAAGCAATGAGAAGCAATGTTTCGCGAACTATTGTCCAACCAACCTGCACGGATATTCTAAGAGCATCAACATGAGTGATGCCATTCAGAAATCAGAGAATATTCCTGCTGTTTGGCTGCTCAATGAAATTGGTGTGAATACCGGATTTAAATTTGCCAAGAAACTAGGCATTGGATTGGAAGACGAGGATAAGAACCTCTCGCTGGCTCTTGGAGGCATGAGCAAAGGAACCAATACGCTGGAAATGGCGCAAGCCTACAGCGCTTTTGCAAATGGCGGCGAACTAAGAGAGGCTTATTCCATTAAATCCATCTCTGACAGCAGTGGTGAGACGGTCTACAAAGCGAATACAACGCCTGAGCGTGTGATGAGTAAGGAAACGGCTTATCAAATGACTGAGATGATGCAGAAGGTCGTGGAGAGCGGTACGGGTAGAAAAGCTAGGATTGACCGTCCTGTGGCCGGTAAGACCGGTACGACGCAAAGTGGATATTCTGGAATCAGCTCGAACCGTGATGTGTGGTTTGTAGGCTACACGCCGGAATGGACAGCAGCAGTCTGGATGGGTTATGACAAGCCAAGTAAAAAGCATCTGCTTAAGAACAGCAGTCCGCTTGCCGCTGCTTTCTGGGGTAAGGTCATGGAGGAAGCGCTGAAGGATGTTCCTAAGAAATCCTTCCCGCAGATCGATAACGAGATTGCCCCTGAGCCTACAGAAACACCAGAAACAGCTCAGACCGTTACTGGACTATCAGCAGCATATGATCCTTCTACGATGACTGTAAATCTCAATTGGGAGGCAGTTCCTATTTCCGGAGTTGAGTATCGTATTTATCGTAGAGAGACATCGGAAGCTGAGTTTGGCTCACTGTTAAATACAGTGACTACCAGCGCAGGGGATTTTAGTGCACTGCCTGGTTTGGTTTACGAGTATTATGTAACTTCTTATGACCCTGCGCTGAAAGTGGAGAGCGAACCATCCAATGTGGTTAGTGTATCCGTGCAGGATGAAATGCCAACCCCTGAACCAACCATAGATCCTAATCTTCCGACCCCGACCCCAGAGGAAGGTGGCAACAACGGAGAGAATGGAAATGGTGGCAATAACGGAGGCGGCAACGAGGGTGGCGGAAATGACGGAGGTACAGGGACGATCCCTGAAATCACCCCGCCACCGCCAACACCAGTGCCGACTCCAACTCCAGAACCCACTATCGGTGGAGAAGGTTCCGGCGATGAGAGCGGGAATGTGTCCACAAACCCTGATCCAGAGGCGGGGTTTGTGAACGGAGATTCTTCCGCTCAATAAACGAGTTTGAATTTCAAATAATAAGCTTTATCCATGGCAGCCCAGCTTCGCTTTATTTAAAAAGCGAAGCTAGGCTGCCGTTTTTGTTAGGTTTAGAAGAAAAATTTCTTGTATTTTGCGGGATGTTTTGAGTGTATCCTCTAAATGTGTTAAGCTGAATAGACCATACTGGAGAGGGTAATTTCTATGAAACGTAAATTCGGAGACCGGGCCAACTGGCGCCGGATTACGCGTCGCCATTTTGCCTGCCGCTATGTGGAGAGCCGGGAATTCAGCGGATATATTACGCTTTATACCATCTACGGGCTGAAAGAACCACTGTGGAAGAGCTATGGACGACATACATATCGTATTGCAGATAAAGGTTATTCCTGGCTGCAATATTTTCCGAAAGACAGTCACTATATTGTGACGGCTATGTTCGACGAAAAACAAAATATTGTTCAATGGTACATAGACACCTGTAAGGTGCAAGGCGTCACTGACCAAGGTGTGCCTTGGTTTGACGATTTGTATCTGGACGTGGTAGTACTTTGGAACGGCGAGGTGTTTTTGCTCGATGAGGATGAACTGGAGGAAGCACTGGAGAGGCAAGATATCTCAGAAAGCGATTATAAGCTAGCCTGGGAGACTGCCCATACTATTTTACGTGGCATCGATGCTCATGCTTTCCCTTATTTCTCTCTCTCTTTGAAACATCGTGCCGAATTATTTCATCATGGAGAATTCAGGAGGAAATAAAGATGGAATGGTACGTTTATGGAAGAGACTCTTCCCCGATTCGGATTGTTCCCAAAAAACGCCGGATTTGGTCTAAACGAACGTTGCTTATTGCTTTAATGCTTATTGTTGTAGTTGGATTGTTGTGGTGTGCGTACGCATTGAGGAATATCAATAAAGCCGCAACGACAGATCCTATGCTCAAAGCCGATACAGGGATCATTCTTGGCATGTCGATGTGGGGAGATGAACCTAGCCCGGGATTGAAGGAACGATTGGATTACGGGCTTAAGCTTTATCAAGAGGGGATGTTCTCGCATTTCATAGTTTCTGGAGGTTTGGATAAACCTGATCTTAAATATACCGAAGGTCAAGGCATGCGCAATTATTTAGTAGCTCATGGAGTTCCGGATAGCGCCATTTCTGTTGAAAATAAAGCTACCAGCACTTACGAGAATCTTCTGTATAGCAAAGCCATTATGACAAGTGAGGGATTGTCTTCAGCAATTATTATTACGCATACATATCATGGATGGCGTTCACACGAAATCGCGGACGAGCTCGGTTATGTGAATCCTGAACTGGGACTTACAGAATCCACTGTTCTGTCGATGACAAGGCATAAGTCGCGTGAAATTCTAGCCTATACGAAATGGAAAATCCAGCAGTTGTTCCTGTAATTGTTCCCGAATATCAGAATCTTCTAATAACGCCTCCTATTCCGGAAGAGACTTGATTAGAAAAGCCAGCCCCCAAATGGATTAAACTCTAACTGGGGGCTATTTGTTATTTGTATATCAAAAATAATGGGAGTGTAAAATGATAAAAAAATAAGCGTTTGCTTATGGCTTTTATGTATTTCGGTCATTCTATCCTCGTGTACCATCGTAGAAGATGCGAGAGATAGCAGGGAATCCAATGTCGAAACCCCATTCTTTAAAACAAGTGCATGATGTCATTCAGTTATTGCATATAATGCTCTAACGAGGTGATTACAATGGGTGAAGAAAATTTAAGAAAGATAACCATTAATGATTCCAGAATGAATATAACTTTCAAAAATCAAGACCCAACAAATATTACGAATGAAACATTGGAGAGCGCGCTGGCTCAAAATAATCATTTAGAATCTACAAAAGAAATCCTGCAAGAGCTTCATGAGCTTATCGGTCTTGAAAAGGTGAAGGATCTTATATATGAAATTCATGCGCTTATCCAAGTGGAAAAAATGAGACAAGAACTGGGGTTAAATGTAGTTAATCAGGTTTATCATATGTTGTTTAAAGGCAACCCCGGGACTGGAAAAACAACTGTAGCAAGGATCGTTGCCAAGCTGTTAAAGAATATGGGCATATTAAGTAAAGGTCAATTAATCGAAGTAGAGAGAGCGGATTTAGTGGGGGAATACATAGGGCATACAGCTCAAAAGACCAGAGACCTTGTTAAGAAAGCTATGGGTGGCGTATTATTCATTGACGAGGCTTATAGCTTGGCTAGAGGCGGAGATAAGGATTTTGGGAAAGAGGCAATCGACTGTCTTGTAAAGGTTATGGAGGACAGGAATGATGATCTCATCATTATCTTAGCGGGTTATCCAAATGAAATGGAGATGTTCATGGAGGCTAATACCGGGCTTCCCTCACGTTTTCCAATTCAACTTGATTTTCAGGACTATACAACAGATGAACTGATATTGATTGCACATAAAATGGCAGCTGAAAGAGACTATATAATTACTCCGGAAACAAACGGGAAACTAAAAGAGTTAATCCTTAATGAGAAAATTATTGAAGAAAATTTTAGTAATGCGCGGTATGTACGCAATATCCTCGAGCAGGCAATTCGCCATCAAGCGGTTAGATTAATAAGCAGACATGTCAAAATATCCAAGCAATCTTTGATGGAGATCTTACCGAGAGACCTTGTTCTTCCGGTCGATGATTATTCAAAAGGGGAGAGTATAATCTCTTAAATAAATTGACACCGGCTAAGTTTATACGTGCTTAGTCGGTTTATCTTTTATAAAAGATTGAAGATTATCATAATGAAAATGCTGACAGCATGGGGAGCCGTTCCATTATCAGCCTATATTACCAATGAAACTTATGATAAAATGTTTTGAAGTGCTGTGAATGAACAGTTTCATCTGTATAACATCAGCAAGAAGTGAAAAACTGATTAAATGGTACACAAAGATTCTATTACCGTCATAAGGAGCATGAATAAATGGCAATAACTACGCATGATACAGAAACGGATATTCAAGATCGGGCGATATTGGTCACTCTCGTCACAGATAAAATTAAACGTACCGGTATTGACCCAGAGCTTTCTCTGCAGGAATTAGTACAGTTAGCAGAAACAGCAGGTGTTGAAGTCCTGGATGTGTTGCGTCAGAATAAGGAAACACCGGATTCAAAATGGTTTATCGGGAAAGGTAAGGTAGAAGAGCTCCGCATGGCCGCTGATGGTCTTGGAGCTAATACGGCTATTTTTGATCAGGAATTATCTGGAGCGCAGGTACGGAACCTTGAAGAGTCTTTGGATCTGAAGATTATTGATCGGACGCAGCTCATTTTGGATATTTTTGCTGGGCGGGCCAAAACGAGAGAGGGTATTATTCAAGTAGAGCTGGCACAGCTGTCCTATCTTTTGCCGCGGTTATCCGGTCAAGGCAAAAACTTATCCAGATTAGGCGGGGGGATAGGAACCAGAGGTCCAGGTGAAAGTAAGCTTGAGACCGATCGCCGGCATATTCGCAATCGGATTACGGAGTTGAAACGCCAGTTGGATGAGGTAGTTAAGACCCGTGAGTTGCACCGTGAACGCCGTCGTAAGGCAGGGGCAGTGCAGGTTGCTCTAGTCGGCTACACAAATGCTGGTAAATCGACGCTGCTTAAGCAGCTTACGGATGCGGATGTTTATATTGAAAATCAATTGTTTGCTACGCTTGACCCTACTTCACGTGTGCTTCAGCTAACGGGTGGCAAAGAGGTAGTGCTTACGGATACTGTAGGCTTCATTCAGAATCTTCCGCATGATCTTGTGGCATCTTTCCGCGCAACGCTGGAGGAAGTCAATGAGGCCAATCTGGTGTTGCATGTAGTGGATGCCTCATCTCCAATGCGTGAGGAGCAGATGGAGATTGTGCAAACTATTTTGCAGGACTTAGGGGCAGCCAGCAAACCGCAAATAGTGCTTTTTAATAAAATCGATCTATGTGAGCCTGAGCAACTGGAAATGCTGCCAACCGGCACAGGGTTTTTGAAGATCAGTGCGTTTAACCCTGAGGATTTAACCCGGATTATCGAAATTATCTCTGATGAATTGGCCGGAGATACGCTGAATTTTCGAATTCCTGGAGACCGTGGCGATATTTCTTCCCTGCTTTACAGAGTAGGTGAGGTTCTGGAAACCACCTATGACGAGAACGATGTTATCTATAACGTCCGTCTTAATAAAGAGGATTATGATAAATGGGGTTACATGCTTGCTGATTTTGTGGACCAACCGTAATCTTCTTTGTTCCCCTAAAGTGGAAATGCTTGTAGTATAGGTATAAAATAATAGCTAATGACAAAAAGCGTCAGGCAACTGTCGCTTTCTGTCATTATGATGGCAAGTAAATGTAAGGAGCGAATAAGAACTAATGGCAGTTTTTGCAGAAGATATTTTAGGAGCGGCAGAGTCCGCAGAAGTTGAAATTGAAGGTGCAGTCAAAGCCCTCGATCGAATTGTCGATAAGAATCAATGGAAGGTTATTGAAGCGTTTCAACGTCATCAGGTCAGTGATTATCATTTTGCGGGTTCAACGGGGTATGCTTACAACGACCGTGGACGCGAAGTGCTGGATCTTGTCTATGCTGACGTTTTTGGTGCGGAATCAGCTTTGGTGCGTCCGCATTTTGCTTCAGGAACACATACCATTTCAACAGCCCTCTTTGGTGTGCTGCGACCAGGAGACGAGCTTTTATACATCACAGGTCGTCCGTACGATACCTTACACAAGGTGATTGGCCAAGCAGGAGATGGGACAGGCTCACTCGCAGACTTCGGAATTACATATCGGGAGGTTGCCCTTACCGCAGAGGGTAAGATTGATTGGGAAGAGGTAACTCTCTCTATCAATGAGAAGACTAAAGTAATTGGAATTCAAAGATCGCGTGGTTATGATTGGCGTGCTTCCTTCACAGTAGCCGAAATAGGTGACATGACAGCGAGAGTGAAGTCATTGAAACCGGATGTTATTGTGTTCGTTGATAATTGCTATGGTGAGTTTACTGAAGAGCTTGAGCCTCCACAGGTTGGAGTGGATCTAGTAGCGGGTTCATTAATTAAAAATCCTGGTGGTGGAATTGCTGAGACGGGTGGATACATCTGTGGGCGCAGAGATCTAGTAGAGCTTACAGCGTACCGTCTTACAGCTCCTGGTATCGGCGGCGAAGTAGGTGCAATGTTAGGAACTACCCGCGGGTTATACCAAGGGCTGTTCATGGCTCCGCATACAGTTGGACAAGCCCTTAAAGGCAGTATTTTTGCGGCAGCTGTATTTCAGCGCTGCGGGTTTGAGACGAAACCAGCGTGGAATGAACCTCGTACAGATTTGATTCAGGCGGTTTCCTTTGATGGACCGGATCACTTAATTGCCTTCGTGCAGGGAATTCAACGTGCTGCGGCGGTAGACAGCCATGTAGTTCCAGAACCATGGGATATGCCGGGATATGAACATCCTGTCATCATGGCGGCAGGTACGTTTATACAAGGTGGTAGCTTAGAGTTATCGGCAGATGCGCCTATCCGTGCGCCTTATATCGGCTATATGCAAGGGGGATTAACCTACTCCCATGTCAAATATGGCGTTTTGATGGCACTCCAAAGTATGCGTGATCGAAAATTACTGTCAGAAAATCTTACACACCATTGACACGCTGTATTAGGAAATGTACAATGAGATCAGAAAAAGATCATTGGAAGGTTGGATGAGTCATGGGTGATGAAATCCGCAGAAATATGGCATTATTTCCTATTGGAATTGTAATGAAGTTAACTGATTTATCTGCAAGACAAATTCGTTATTATGAACAGCACAGTCTAATCGTACCTGCACGTACATCTGGGAATCAACGTTTGTTCTCTTTTAATGATGTTGAGCGCCTATTAGAAATTAAGGCCTTGATTGAAAAGGGTGTTAACATTGCTGGCATCAAGCAAGTAATGAACCCAGTCTCTAAGGAATCCGAAGAAGCTACTGTGATTACCCCTGACACAGAGGTTAGACGTAGAGAGCTATCAGATTCGCAGCTTCACCGTTTGCTGAAGCAAGAACTAGTTTCCGGTAAAAGACCGGGACAGGTATCGCTTATTCAAGGTGAGTTATCCCGGTTTTTTAATAAATAATAATATACAGAGTTTTGAAAGGGAGAGGATCACGTGAGCTTTTCTAAAGAGGATATTTTACGCATTGCCAAGGAAGAGAATGTTCGTTTCATTCGTCTGCAATTTACAGATCTGTTAGGTACTATCAAGAATGTAGAGATTCCGGTTAGCCAATTGGAAAAAGCACTCGACAACAAAATGATGTTTGATGGTTCCTCCATTGAAGGTTATGTACGGATTGAAGAATCCGATATGTATCTCTTCCCAGATCTTGATACTTGGGTAATCTTCCCTTGGGTGACTGATAGCCGTGTTGCACGTCTGATTTGTGACGTGTATATGCCTGATGGTACTCCATTTGCTGGAGACCCACGTGGTATCCTGAAGCGTTGTCTGAAGGAAGCCGAAGAAATGGGCTTTACAGCGATGAATGTTGGACCTGAACCTGAATTCTTCTTGTTCAAAACAGACGAAAGAGGTAACCCAACTACAGAATTGAACGACCAAGGTGGTTATTTCGACTTAGCTCCTACGGACTTAGGAGAAAACTGCCGTCGTGAAATCGTATTGACCCTTGAAGAAATGGGCTTTGAAATCGAAGCATCCCACCATGAAGTGGCTTCCGGCCAGCATGAAATTGATTTCAAATATGCTGACGCGATCACTTCTGCTGACCAAATTCAAACCTTTAAGCTCGTTGTGAAGACGGTTGCCCGTCAACACGGCTTGCATGCAACTTTTATGCCTAAACCTTTGTTTGGTATTAACGGATCGGGTATGCACGCTCACCAATCCTTGTTTAATGGCAAAGAAAACATGTTCTACGATGAAAGTGACAAGCTAGGTCTGAGCAAAACTGCACGTTACTATATGGCTGGTATTTTGAAGCACGCTCGTGCTTTTGCAGCGATTACTAACCCAACAGTGAACTCTTACAAACGCCTTGTTCCTGGTTATGAAGCACCTTGTTACGTAGCTTGGTCTGCAAGTAACCGTAGCCCGATGATTCGTATCCCGGCTTCGAGAGGGCTTAGCACACGTGTTGAAGTTCGTAATCCGGACCCGGCAGCTAACCCATACCTCGCACTTGCTGTTATGTTGAAAGCAGGGCTAGACGGAATTAAGCGTAAGCTTGATCTTCCAGCCCCAATTGACCGTAACATCTATGTGATGTCTGAGGAAGAGCGTATTGAAGAAGGCATCCCGAGCTTGCCATCCGATTTGAAAGAAGCGCTAAGCGAAATGATCCGCAGCCATGTAATTACCGAAGCTCTCGGCGAACATGCGCTGGCTCACTTCTACGAGCTGAAAGAAATCGAATGGGATATCTATCGTACTCAGGTTCACGAGTGGGAAAGAAACCAATACATGACTTTGTACTAGAACCTTTAAACCCTTGACACCTTTGGTGTTGAGGGTTTTTTTGTTTGGGCAAAATAGTGGTTTTGTAACCATCAATGATATGTCTACGAAAAATGCCCGCGAAATGCCCACAAATAGCTGAGGTTAAGGTTATTCGAGGATGTTTTACAGGTGAATATCAAAATTGGCATATTGTTGATTAACAATTTTAACGTGTAAGAAGTTGTTCATTTATCATAAATAATGGGATATGATTTGATATAGAAGAATTAAATGCAGAGACGGAGGAGTGAATTTGGATATAGTTTGGTCAAACTTAATATTAACTTTGATAATTTTCGGGATTTTAGTGGTTTTGATTTTTAAAGGTATAAGTTTATTAGTAAGAAGTTATAAATCAAAAAAATAACTCTTCAGACGAGTCTGCATAGTCATGACAGATATTGGTTATATTCCCGCATCGCTCTGACTTTAAAAGGATTTATCAAAGAGTGTTGACACAAATCTGAGTTACAGATCATTAAGGATGGCGATTTACAGAACCACCCCGCGGTTGGCTGTGAGTCGCTATATTATTATTTTTGTATATTCTAAAAGTGTTAAAGTAAAAGTGATTGTAAATTTTTTTCACTTTAATTGATTTATCGTCTACCTTGCTCTTGCTCAGTCCAATTAACCTTATAAAACCGAGAAGAACTAAGATCTCATGGGTCACTTTATGGAATCTGGTGGCATTAATTAAGATAGTAGGTGCCCGAATCGTCCGGGAACAATTTGAATTTCGAGCACAACTCCATAGCTGTCAATAAGAGTGAGTCGATTGAATGAAATTTTTCAATCCGTAGCAATAAAAATGAAGAAAAGATTTGAAGAATAAGAGGATACGTTAGTCATGTGGGTAATAACTATTATAGTAATAAGGAGGTGCGTAATGAAAAAAATATTATTAACTACAGCTACTAGTATTCTTCTGTCTGCCTCAATTCTCGGTGCATGTAGTAACAATAAAACAACAAACGAGACAGAGCCTACAGCGTCAAGTGCAGCACCTACGCCAGTTGTCGAAGCTACAACCACTCCCGAACCTTCTGCTACTCCTTCTATGGAGGCGCAGGAGTCCGCCAGTCCGGAGGCCACTGATCCTCTAGCATCCGATCGACCAAAGACCAAAGCATTTGGTGAACAGGAGGGAGGGGTCTCAGGGCAAGAAGGTACACTTGGGCAAGGTGATGGATATTCCCTGTATGTTTTTCAGGGTTTCACACTAGACTCACAGTCTGGTCGTTTATCATTAACTGAGGATCCAACCTATTATGCCGAAATTGAACACTTGCCTGCCGGTTACGATCTCACAGCTTTGAAGCAACAGGGACAAACCGAGCTTTCTGCAATTGGTAAAGCAAACGACCATAGCGGGGAACTAATTGAACATCCTCTAGGTTTTGCAGAATTATATCTGCAGGCTACCAGTGATAAGGGGATAGAAGATTATATGGTCTGGAAAAATCAGGCGGGGGAAGCTTTTCTTTTTCGGATACACAATCCTAAGGGTGATTCGTCGAATAACTTTGCACCTTGGGTGATGGTTTCACTGGCAACACTTGAACTTGAAAGGAATTAAGTGTAAACAGAACCGAAGGGGTTGTATGGAGTAGAAGAAGTGTGCCATAACCATAATCAAAAAATGGTTGTTGGCACACTTCTTCTTCTTTTTGGTACCTTACTTCATTTGAACGCCAATTTCCATTTGCTGAGGTTGCAAATTTCGCGTATGAGCCCGGTATAGGACCCAGCAGACCTTATATGAAGCTTTATCCCACATTTTGGATACTAAAGGACCCCATAGTCGCTATTGGCATTAAAAACACTCAATATGAGCCTCATTCTTAGGAATAACGTCACTGGAGTCCGAAACCATGCTCCAAAGGCTGAAAATAAGCAAATAGCGTCATCTGGGTCCGAAAGTCATGGCGCGTAGCAGAGGAATTTAATGTTAAAATATCTTGTATATAGATAACTAATTCTTACCTGCGAAGGAGTAAGTTCATGCAAATTTTTATTTACATAGGCTTGGGATTTTTTATAATTTCAGGTATATGTGTTGGAGCCTTCACGACAGGTACACAACAAAGAGGTAACTTTTATTCGGAATCTAAGCAAGACCGTAAAACTAAAAACAAAGTAGCGAATGGGTCCGCTTTAGGTGGTCTTATTTCATTAGCTATAGCTGGGATTCTTTATTTGTTGTAATTGAACGCAAAATATAAGGAGGAGGAGTGTGCAGATGGTGAAGATTTTTAATGAAAATACGGTCTCATTTACTCAAAAACAGTCCCCGATCCCAGAGTTTGCTTGGCATACGAGTGAAAGATTAGCTGAAATGGTGGGCTCCAAGCATTTAGTTTTTGATATCAGATCTTTAGATCCTGATAAATATTCTTATCCTTATCATTTTCATAGAAATGCTGAAGAGATATTTGTGATTTTAGCGGGAAAAGCGATGTTAAGAACGCCTGAGGGTATTACGGAGGTTACGGAAGGAGATGTAATATTTTTCGAAATGGGACCGGAAGGGGCGCACCAGCTTTATAATCATACGGATGCACCATGCAGGTATCTGGATCTCCGAACGAATCAGGGAATAGATGTTTGCGAATATCCAGACTCAGGCAAAATCAACATTTTGCCTTATCAAGAAATCTATCAAGCGGATGAACAGGCGGATTATTATAAGGGAGAAGAGCATGTAAGGGAAAAATGGAATGGGGGAGCGTAATTGGTTAAAGATCGTTGGTTTACAGTAACGGAAATTGATCCGACCACCTATGCAATCAGTGAATATGGACATTGGGAAAAGGTGCATTCTTTTTTACTCTTGGGGCAAAAACAAGCCGCGTTAATTGATACGGGATTAGGTATTGATAATATAAAAAGAATAACGGATCAGTTAACGGATTTACCTATCGCTGTCATAACTACACATGTGCATGCAGATCATATTGGCAGTCACGGACAATTCGAGACAATCTATGTTCATAAAGAGGATGAGGATTGGCTGATTAACGGAATAAAAGGCTTGTCCCTTGCCCAGATTCGAAAGGATATGAGTCGAGACATCACCCTTCCTGTTCCTGAAACCTTTGATCCTAACACCTACATACCTTTTCAAGGGAAACCAACGGCTCTTTTACAAGAGGGGGATGTGCTCGACATAGGTGGGCGCGAAATAGAAATTTACCACACACCAGGTCATTCGCCAGGTCATATCAGCCTATTTGATCATGCCAACGGATATCTGTTTACAGGTGATTTATTGTATGACGTTACGCCAATCTATGCTTTTTACCCTTCGACTAGTCCGGCTGATTTAGTGGCATCCTTAGAGAAGATTACAGAAATTCCAGGGGTTACCCAAGTATACGGCTCTCATAATACGCTGGGTTTAGATCCATCTATTTTGCAAGGGGTCAAAAAGGCAGTTCGTGAGTTGCGTGAGCAAAAGGAAGTGGCACATGGTACGGGTATTCACCAGTTTGATGGGTTCAGTGTGCAATTTTAGTTCTTTCAATGTCGAAAACAAATGAGAGGTGTGGCGATAACAACTTAATTATTCAGATACGATTGATCTGAACAGTGCATGTAATTGTTGTACTTGGGAGTAAGCTTCCTTGTACTGGTTGTCGGATTGTCGAATAGGCAATAAACCTGGCAAGAAGGAAATACAATACACAGGCGTTTCTTTGCTGTTCATATATATTTTAAGCGTGAGTTCTTCTATCACATTAGCTTCTTCATCAGGTTCCTTAAGGACGTTAATATCTGCACTAGTTGCAGTTGTTTTGCTGTTTTGTTGTCTTTTGGAGACTTTTGAAAGGGTAAGTGCGTTAACCACAATCTCGGATCCCATTACATTATCGAAAGAGTATAGCTTTGCTACTGCTTTTTTGTTGCTCTTCGGATTTCTGGTGCCTATTGCTAATTTTTTATTAGGTTCGTTAAGTGCGATCAAGTGAGATTGATTGGGGGGAATGAATGTTTTGGTGAAAATGATGTTAAAGGATGCAGCCGCATTAACTAGCATAGAAATATCAGATGAAGTGGATAGCGTTTTCAATTTTATAATGGCGGCACTTAGAATTAAAACAACTCCTAAAATAGCAAATAAGTACACTAAGATAATCAGCATATAATCACCTCCCAGTTATCTCATTAGACTCAAATTGTTGCTTATTGAAAGATATGCCTGAATGATCCCCACTAGTATCTTTTAAAAGGGAAATTCGTGGAATTATAGGATCGGCTTCGGAATTAGCCCAAAAAAAGCACCCGGAGAAACCTGCCGATTCTGCAAATGGCGCAAAATTGGGGGTTGCTGCAAGGGTGCTTTTTAAGGTAAGTATGTAACCTATAGAAAATTGAAGGCAGTGATATGATCGGTATAAACAATCAGCTGTTTGTATTCGATCGGAGTCCCATAACTAGCATAAGGTCTTACAGTAACGTCATTGAGGACAACAAAGTTATAGCTGAAATTTTTATCAGGGTGTTCTGCTCCCAAATAAGATATGTATTCGTCTACTATTACATCATCCATCAAAGATTTTAAATCAAATACATCCTCTTTGTTGGAGACGGCTGGAGAGACGATTCCCTGAATGCTGCCAAAAGAGGTGAGCAAATTCACTTTTTTTCCACTAGCTTGTTCATCATTTAAAAGTAAACCGGACAGCTTACCCAGTGCATCGACTTTAAAATCGACGAGGGTTCTAATTTTTGAGTTATTCAAAACTAAACACATCCTTTTCAATTTGCAATCCTGTTAACAATATTCGACATATAATCACCAAACTCCTAGTATGCTAATGAAAAAATACTTACTTATGTAATGACCCCCATTCTGTATATGGTGATTTGGGGGTTGTGACGTCCTCAGCGAATTCAATTCCTTATCGTTACTCGTGTTCCTATAGGGACGATAGCTGCGAGTGTTAACACATCCTCGTTGTACATCCGGATACAGCCGTGGGATACCTCTTTCCCAATGGAGGAAGGATCATTCGTTCCATGAATCCCGTAGTGTGGTTTAGACAGTCCCATCCAAAAGGCACCAAAGGGACCGCCTGGATTGGGTTGTTTGTTAATAATCGTGAATTCTCCCACTGGGGATTGGGTTAACATCTTACCAATGCCGACAGGGAAACCTCTAATCACAATATCATTGTCCAGAAGATATAACATTCGTTGGGTCAGATCTACAATAATTCGGTAATTTGGCATTATGCACAACACTCCTTTCTAATTAGGATATGAGCAGAACGCCTAAACGGTTATTCATAGAAAATGCCCATTTTAGCGAACGAGAACAAATGTTCGTTAGTGGTTGAGAAAGCAAAATACACAGAAAAAAGGCTGTTCCGCATTTGCGGAACAGCCTTTTATGGTAGGAGTGCATACTTAGTGGATATCTCGAAACAATCCGATGACTCTTCCGAGAATAGTTACGCGATTAAGGCGAAGAGGCTCATAAGCTGGATTCTCCGGCTGAAGCCGTATATGATCACGTTCCTTGTAAAAGGTCTTAACGGTTGCTTCATCTTCTTCAGTCATGGCTACAACGATATCTCCGTTGTCCGCTGTTTGTTGTTGGCGAACAATTACATAATCACCATTCATAATGCCAGCATCCACCATACTATCACCCATAACTGAGAGCATAAATACTTTGTTGTCACCTACATAGTGAGTAGGAAGTGGGAAGTAGTCCTCGATATTCTCTGTAGCAGTGATAGGTACCCCGGCGGTAACTTTACCTACGACAGGAATCCGTGAGATGGTCTGGGCGAATTGGTGAACATTCTCTGAATCCTCTTGGCCTAGTAATTCTATTGCACGTGGCTTCGTTGGATCTCGACGAATAAGTCCCTTCTTCTCAAGCCGGTCCAAATGACCGTGAACTGTGGAGCTGGAAGCAAGGCCAACAGCTTCTCCAATTTCCCGGACGGAAGGTGGATAACCCTTGCTGCGGACTTCGCTTCGTATAAATTCCAGGATCGCCAGCTGGCGACTTGAAATCTTTGACATTGGAATCAACCCCATATAGTAATGTTTGGGAAAATTATAACATAGAACTACCGTTCGCACAAACATAAGTTCTAACTATTATAAATATTAATCTGCTAGAGTTAAAAAATGGTAGACAAATGATAATAAAATGTACCACATGAGTCTCTCGAAAAAAAGAGAACAATTGTTCTGAAATAGTATTGAACAAAACACATGTTCGTGTTATTATGAATTCGAAAGTAAGAACAAGTGTTTGGAGGATGATAATTATGCTAAAATACAGTACATACCGCAGCATCTACGATAAGGCCCCAGTGGTTGAATCTTTAGGACATAATGACGTTGCCCGTAATTCCGCTAAGGTGAAAGAGATAACGGAACGTTTGCTAGGAGGGATGATTTCGTTGTTCCGTCAGGACTTCTTTATTAAGTTAATATTGATTATCGTGCTAGTATTTTCTGGCCTAACAGTAGTGGGAAATGTATTTGCAGGGTCGACGACTATAATGAAGGAAGAGAAGCGGATTGTGGTTGAACGTGGAGATACACTATGGAGTATTGCCCTTAAGAATAAACCGGCTGATATGAAGACAGTTGTTTATATAGAAGGAATTAAACGTTCAAGTGGGATTAAGAGTAGTCAAATTAACGCTGGAGACATACTTACTTTACCTATTTATTAATTTTCTGAGAACATAATAGAATGACCAGTAGAGCTTGCAGGGAGTAGACCTTGACAAGCTCTTTTTCTCATGGCAGAGTTAGAATTAATTTATAGGGGGAGGGAAAGTATTGAATATTGATGAGTTGGTCGCGCGAATTAACGAATTGGCACGCAAACAGAAGAGCGTAGGCCTTAATCAAGAGGAAGTGGCGGAACGCGCCAAGCTTCGTGAAATTTACCTGGGGAATATCCGCAATAACTTCCGAGCACAATTAAATACTATTGAAGTAGTAGATAACGATGAGCATGAACAAGGTAACAAGGGGCTTAAACATTAGCTCGCTGTTCCTTTTCATAGATATTTCAGGATGACTAGGGGGAACGCACATGGCCCGTTCTTGGGAAAGAATGGTTCAACGCAACACACAGCAAATCAACAAGCAAAGAAAGAAACAAGGCAAGGATACGATTTATGCCTCTAAATCTCCTACCCAGAATGCCGAAGTCTTTAAAGGTCGCAACATTGCATTTCCGGTAGTGTTAGTGATACTTGGCACTATGTTTTGGGTAGTTGGTTCTATTGATCAGGCCAAAGGAAATGGCATGCTGGCTAATTGGTTGGGAGTAGTACTGTACTATTTGCTGGCAGCGCTATTGTTCTTCCGTCGTCCGTACTTGAAGGTGGAAAAAGCAAGACTGTCTACTATTAAATTCAATCGCGAACGCGGGCTTCCAGCTGCAGATATTGAGAAAATCACCCTTTCGCGTGGAGCTGTAGTCATTAAGCACAAAGGGAAACGTACGAAATGGATTTTCACAAGACTTATGAATCGCTATGATACTAATGCGATGAGTACACGATTAGAAGCATTTGCTAAAGCTCACAACATTGAAGTAGTTCACGAATAGAACTAGACCAGTTAAAGGGAGAGGGAGACCTGTAATGCCAATTTCTGCTGTACTATTTGACCTTGATGATACATTGCTGTGGGATGATCGGAGCGTCGAAGAAGCATTTCGTTCTGCTTGTGAAGCCGCCGGGGATACGATTGATCCACAAGAACTAGAAGTTGCAGTTCGTAAGGAAGCAAGTAGCTTGTATGAATCTTATGAGACGTTCCCATTTACAAAGATGATCGGAATTAATCCATATGAAGCACTCTGGGCGAACTTTACGGCAGGTGAACAGCCAGAATTCCGTCAATTGGAGCAGCTTGCACCGGTATATCGTAAAGAGTCTTGGCGTCGCGGACTTGCAGCCTTAGGGGTGGAAGACGAAGCACTAGCTGAGACCTTGGCAACTAAATTCGCAGCAGAGCGCAGAAAACGTCCATACATCTATGAAGAAACAATGCATGTACTGGAGCAGTTACGGGGTCAAGTGAAGCTTTTGCTACTTACGAACGGCTGTCCTGCACTGCAACAAGAAAAACTAGATGGTGTGCCAGAGTTAATTCCTTTCTTTGATCATATTGTGATTTCCGGAAGCTTTGGTAAAGGCAAACCGGATAAGGAAATTTTCCTGCATGCTTTAGAGCTTCTTGATGTAACTCCTGAGCAAGCGGTTATGGTCGGCGATAAGCTTACAACGGATATCCGTGGGGGGCTGGCAGCAGGGTTGACCACGGTCTGGATTAATAGAAAAGGTAGAGCACCTAGTCTTGATATTCATCCGGATCATGAAATCAATCACCTTGAGGAACTTCTTCCACTAGTTCAATCCTTGTAAGATATGCAGAGCTATTAGCTCCAACATAAAGACTTTATAAAAGCAGCGAGTTTCTGAGATCCTAAGAAACTCGCTGCTTTTCTGTACATACATACTAACATAAGGATTTCATTAGATTTTTAAGTAAATGATTTAAGTCACAAGTCTAATGCGGAATTGATGCAAAATACTGAAAAACCAATAATAATGTGTATAATAGATGGAGATGTATAACATGAATTGGTAGATTTTTATTATTCGATAATGATTGGGAGGGCTCCAAATGATGAGATCGAAGAAATTAGTCGCTGTATTATTAGGTGCAACACTTCTAGTACTAGGTGGATGTTCTTCAAATGGAACCAAGCATTCAGAAATACATAACATGAATATGAACATGTCTATGGAACCTATCAAAGTCGAACTACAATGGAGTCCTGAAGAAGTTGTTGTAAATCAAAAGGTAACCTTTGAAGCTGTGGTGACCCAAGATAACGAGGCAGTAGATGATGCAAAAGAGGTTCTGTTCGAAATTGTGAATAAAAATGATGAGGGACAGAAAATAGAGCTTAAGGGAAAGCTAATAGGTAAAGGAGTCTATCAAGCAGAAGGGACCCTTGAAAAGGAAGGACAATATAATGTCACTTCACATGTGACAGCTCGGACACAGCACTCTATGCCTAGCAAAGAGCTGTCTGTGAAACCATGATTCAAAGGTTCACAACGGTTGCTGAGCAATAACAGATAAAGCAGAGTGGAAAGGAAGGCTTTTCGAAATTCCTTTATTCTGCTAAACTTACTCTAATGTTTTACTGGGGGGACTATTAGTTGGCTAAATATACACTTGAGGAAAGCTTACAACAAAGGATTTTGATCCTTGATGGCGCAATGGGCACAATGATCCAACAGGTGCCTCTTACTGGAGAAGATTTTGGTGGCGATGAGCTGGATGGCTGTAATGAAATGCTGGTATTAACACGTCCAGAAGTCATTCAGACGATTCATGAGCAGTATCTCGAAGCAGGGGCTGATCTCATTGAGACTAACACATTTGGTGCAACCTCTGTTGTACTAGCTGAATATGATATTCCTCAGCGCGCACGTGAGATCAATCTAGCGGCAGCAGAGTTGGCTCGCAGAGCAGTAGACAAATATGACACACCTGACCGTCCGCGATACGTCGTGGGGGCTATGGGTCCAACAACAAAAACGCTCTCAGTAACTGGAGGCGTTACTTTCCAAGAGCTAGTTGATAGCTATGAGGAACAAGCAGTGGCATTGATCGATGGTAAAGTAGATGTTTTGCTGCTGGAGACCTCTCAAGATACACTTAACGTTAAAGCTGGAAGTATTGGTATTCGTAATGCTTTTGAAAAGACTGGCATCACATTACCGGTTATGATTTCAGGAACAATTGAACCAATGGGTACTACACTGGCGGGGCAGAATATTGAAGCATTTTATATCTCATTAGAACATCTGAAGCCTATCTCTATGGGCCTCAACTGTGCGACTGGTCCAGAGTTCATGCGGGATCATATTCGTTCGCTTTCAGAGATCTCCTCGGCAGCCGTGAGCTGTTATCCAAACGCAGGATTGCCGGATGAGAATGGACATTATCATGAATCTCCAGATTCTTTAGCTCGCAAGATTGCAGCCTTTGCTGAAAAAGGCTGGCTGAATATTGCGGGGGGCTGCTGTGGAACGACACCAGAGCATATCCGTGCGATGAAGGAAGCACTTTCCGAATATCCTCCACGCCCGCTGGCAGGTAATCATCCACCTGCACTTTCAGGTATTGAGCCTATCTATATTGAGAACGACAACCGTCCTTACATGGTTGGTGAACGTACGAATGTACTTGGCTCTCGTAAATTCAAACGTCTTATCGTCGAAGGTAAATATGAGGAAGCCTCAGAAATTGCCCGAGCTCAGGTAAAGAGTGGGGCACAGGTTATTGACGTGTGTGTACAAGACCCTGACCGCGATGAGATTGAAGATATTAAGCTTTTCTTAGAACTGGTTGTAAAAAAGGTTAAAGTACCTCTGATGATCGATACTACCGATCCTAAGGTTATTGATTTAGCTTTGCAGTACTGCCAAGGTAAGGCGATAATTAACTCTATTAACCTTGAAGATGGTGAAGAGAAATTCGAGCTGGTGACGCCGATCATTCATAAATATGGCGCAGCTATTGTTGTGGGTACCATCGATGAGACGGGACAAGCAATTAAGGCGACAGATAAACTGGAAGTGGCTAAACGCTCCTATGACTTGCTAGTGAACAAGTATGGTTTAGCAGGAGAAGATCTTATTTTTGACACGCTGGTGTTCCCTGTAGGAACCGGAGATGAACAATATATCGGTTCAGCAAAAGAAACGATTGACGGCATTCGTTTGATCAAGGAAGCACTTCCAGGTGTTCATACGATCTTGGGCATCAGCAACGTCTCCTTTGGATTGCCGGAAGCGGGACGTGAAGTGTTGAACTCAGTATTCCTTTATGAATGTACAAAAGCTGGATTAGATTATGCGATCGTAAATACAGAGAAAGTGGAGCGGTATGCTTCCATTCCTGCCGAAGAACGTCATCTTGCTGAGGAACTGATTTATAATACGAATGATGAGACGCTTTCTGCTTTTGTAGCTGCTTTCCGTGGTAAAAAAGTAGAGAAAAAAGAGAAGATTTCCAACCTGTCACTTGAAGAACGTTTAGCCTCCTATGTGGTTGAAGGTACGAAGGAAGGACTCATTCCTGATCTAAATGAAGCATTGACTAAATCTGGTCCGCTGGAGATCATCAATGGACCGCTGATGGCAGGGATGTCGGAAGTCGGCCGGTTATTTAATAATAATGAATTGATTGTTGCTGAAGTGCTGCAAAGCGCTGAAGTGATGAAGGCTTCTGTGAATCACCTAGAGCAGTTTATGCAGAAGGATGAGACAGCGGTTAAAGGAAAAATTATGCTGGCGACCGTAAAAGGGGACGTGCATGATATTGGTAAGAATCTAGTGGAGATCATCCTCTCCAACAATGGTTATCAGATCATTAATTTGGGTATAAAAGTACCACCAGAGACCATTATCGAAGCCTTCCGTCGAGAAAAAGCTGATGCGATAGGATTGTCCGGGCTGCTTGTAAAATCTGCTCAGCAGATGGTGCTCACCGCTCAGGATTTACGTACAGCTGGGATCGATGTTCCGATTATGGTTGGCGGCGCAGCTTTGACCCGTAAATTTACGAAGACCCGTATTCGTCCAGAATATGACGGCCTAGTATTGTATGCTAAGGACGCTATGGACGGGCTGGATATTGCCAATCGGCTTATGAACCCTGAAGAACGGGAGAAGATTGCCGAGGAAATTCGTGTGGAGGCAGAAGCAGCGGTTGCGGTTGCGCCTAAGCAAGAACTGCCGAAACTAACCAGAGCAGTGCGTTCCAAAATATCTCCAGATGCACCTGTTTTTGTTCCACCGGATTTAGAACGCCACGTACTGCGTAACTATCCATTGGGGCATATTATCCCCTATGTGAATATGCAAATGCTGCTGGGTCATCATTTGGGGTTACGGGGTTCTGTAGAAGCCCAATTAGCTGCTGGAGATCAGCGGACTGTTGAACTGAAGGGTACCGTAGACGATATTCTCCATCAAGCGATGCTAGAGGGTACCATTACTCCACATGCTATGTATCAATTCTTCCCTGCACAATCGCAAGGGAATGATATTATAGTGTATAATCCACAGAATACGTCCGAGATCCTGCATACCTTTACTTTCCCAAGACAAGGGGTAGAGCCTCATCTGTGCTTGGCGGACTTCTTGAAACCTGTTGACAGTGGTATTATGGACTATGTTGGATTCCTAGTTGTAACAGCAGGTCACGGTGTACGTGAATTGTCTACTCAGCTGAAAGAAAGCGGAGATTATCTGCGTTCACACGCCTTGCAGTCGGTTGCACTTGAAGTGGCAGAAGGACTGGCAGAACGTGTCCATCATATGATGCGCGATACTTGGGGTTTCCCAGATCCGGCGGATATGACGATGAAGCAAAGACATGGGGCAAGATACCAAGGGATCCGTGTTTCATTTGGTTATCCTGCATGCCCGGATTTAGAAGATCAAGGTCCACTGTTTAAGTTGTTATCTCCAGAGGATATCGGTGTTCACCTTACAGAAGGCTTTATGATGGAGCCCGAAGCTTCCGTTTCGGCTATGGTATTTGCCCATCCAGAAGCGCAGTATTTTAATGTAGAGAAGCTGTAATTCTTTCATTTATATACCTGGTCTGTAGGGGATTGTATCCCTTTCAGCGGAACCTCCCGTAACTGGGGGGTTTTTTGCTGGAAGAAGGTCGTTTAGAATTGAAAAGAGATGGTTGAGCCAATAAGTAGAAGGGAGGAAAAAGAATGGATTTATATTTTTTAGGTACTAATGCAGGTGTACCAACGCTACAACGTAATGTAACGTCCGTTACATTAAGACTGCTGGAAGAACGTCGCAGTATTTGGATGTTCGATTGTGGGGAAGGTACACAACATCAGGTTCTTAGTTCACCGATTCGGCTAGGAAAGCTGGAAAAGCTATTCATTACCCACTTGCATGGTGATCACCTATTTGGTCTTCCAGGTCTATTATCAAGTCGTGGTTATCAGGGAGGGACAGCGCCGTTAACGGTGTACGGCCCCCCTGGCTTAAAAGCATACCTAGAGATCTCCTTAGCTGTGAGCCAATCCCGAATTCCTTATAAGATTGAGATTGTGGAGCATACAGGAGGAACTATATTCGAGGATGATGGCTTTAAAGTTGAAGCTGCATTACTTGAGCACCGCATTGACAGCTATGGCTACCGGGTAACGGAAAAGGATAGTCCCGGAAGCCTCAATACGGAATTGCTTAAGAGTTATGGTTTAAAACCGGGACCGATTTATGGGAAATTAAAAAAAGGTGAAGATGTTGTTACGGATGAAGGTGTACGAATCTGTGCTGCTGATGTTGTCAGGGAACCTAAACGAGGACGTATTGTTACTATCCTTGGGGATACAAGACCTTGTTCGGGAGCCTTAGAACTCTCTCTTAATGCAGACCTTGTTGTTCATGAAGCAACCTTCGCCCATGATCTGGCTGACATGGCGTATCAATATCATCACAGTACAGCGCGTCAGGCTGCAGAGTTAGCAAAAGAAGCCAAAGCAGGACAGCTGTTGCTGACTCATTTCAGTTCTCGTTACAGCTCGCATGAAGAGTTAATTCCTTTGCTTGAGGAAGCTGAACTCATATTCCCTGAGACATTATTAGCTGAGGAATTTAATGCATATCCGGTACCTCGCAGACTAAATGGGCAATAGGGGGAATGATTATTTTCCGGGAAAGCGCAGGAAATGACAGTGCTATGCTAAAAAATGCTGGATGGGACGCTTGTTCGATTTCATTCGACGAAGTGTGTTAGATTTAAAGTAATCACGGAGTAAAAGACGAACGAATGGCTGGACATATTGCCGAAAATCAGTAGGTGATATCTTCCACCTAAAGGGCTTGAGTATGCCTGTAAATCCAAGCAGGGCAAAGGCTGCGAGTTTGTTAATACTATTATTTATTTATTATATTAATTAAATTTATTATGGAAACTGAGGGGTTAGTGATGGAACAAATTGAAGGATTATTGATTGATCTAGACGGTACATTGTACCATGGGCATAAAATGATTCCCGGTGCTGATCTGCTGATAAAGGCTCTTCGTGAATCGGATATCCCTTTTTTATTTGTTACCAATAACTCATCGCGTACGGCAGCTAACGTTGCTGCCCACTTAAGTGGAATGGGAATTGAGGCGAAAGCTGAGGAGGTATGTACCTCTTCTATGGCAGCCGCACGTTACATAGCTGAGGAATCACCTGGGGCTACAGTGGCGATACTTGGAGAAGAGGGACTGCGTATGGCTTGCATTGAGGCAGGGCTCCAAATCGTCACAGAATCCCCTGATTATGTGGTGCAAGGTATCGATCGTTCTTTTAATTATGCTTCGTTAGCTCAAGCTTCGCGTTGGATTTTGAGCGGGGCAAAGTTTGTGCTCACCAATCCAGATTTAATGTTACCATCAGATGATGGGGTTATGCCGGGTGCGGGTACGATCGGTGCAGCAATTGAGGCTGCCAGTGGTGTGAAGCCAGTAGTGATCGGTAAGCCTGAATCGCATCTGATCAAATATGCGACAGATCTTCTGAAAATTCAACCTGAACATGCTGCTGTTGTTGGGGATAATATGCGTACGGATATCGCTGCCGGTGTTAATGCGGGCTGTCGTACAATCCTTGTTCTTACCGGTTTAACCACTACAGAGAATATGGAGCACTATAAAAGTATCACAGGGATCACTCCCGATGAAATATGTGCCGATTTAGCTGAACTTAAAATGTTTCTCGGTGTATAATAGCTAGGGTCTTATTACTTCACCAACTTAGAGGGGACGATGAGTATGCCAGAATTGCCGGAAATGGAGAATTATAGACAGCTGCTTAGCCAGCGTATTATAAATGTTCCGATAACTAATGTAATTGTGAACAGAGAAAAAACAATTAACATGGAAACAGAAGCTTTCATTGATGCCTTGATCGGTGCGCGTGTTGTTTTTGTAGAGCGGCGCGCCAAGTACATTTTGTTTCATCTCCATGATGGACGAAGATTACTATTGCATTTAATGCTGGGTGGATTACTTTTTTATGGTTCAGAAGAAGAGCGGCCGGATCGTAATACGCAAGTAGAAATCGCATTTGGTGATCAGATCCTTTATTTTATGGGCCTGCGGTTAGGGTTCTTACATTTAGTATCCGTGAAGGAAAGCGAAGCAACGATGGGTAAGCTTGGACCTGAGCTGCTGGATCGACGGATGACGCCGGAACGTTTTGCAGGAATATTAAAAGGGCGGCGTGGTGCGTTAAAAAGTCTGTTAGTGAATCAGCATGTAATGGCGGGTATTGGAAATTGTTATGCGGATGAGATTGCTTTTGACGCTGGGCTTCTGCCTTCAGTTTTAGTACAAAATTTATCACCTGAAGCCATTTCCCGTCTGTATCAAAGCATTCAAAAAGTATTAACTGATGCGACAGAGATCGGCGGATACATGGAAATGCCGTTTATGACAGGTGACATGGTTACGGGTTCCTATAATGATCAATGTAAAGTCTATGACCGTGAGGGCGAGCCTTGCCTACGCGATGGGGGAACGATTATCAAAACAGAGCTGTCTGGACGCAAAGTATTTTATTGCCCAGACTGTCAGCATGAAGCCTAAACCCAAAATAGGGGCTCATGTTAGCATTCGTGGTGGATATGGGAGAGCTGCCCGATTGGCTTGGGAGAGCGGTGCAACAAGTTTTCAATATTTTCCGAAAAATCCGCGCAGTCTGAAGCTAAAGACGGTTGATATTCGAGATACAAGGGATTGTGCACTCTTTTGCCAAGAAAAAGGAATCACCTCTATCGCCCACACCCCTTATGCAATCAATATGGCTGCGAATAGGGATGACGCTACCCCTCGAGAGGTGTATGTAGACTCCCTTCTTAACGATCTGGAAATTGCTGAAGCCTGTGGTTCCTTAGGCATTGTTGTTCATTTTGGACATTTTGCTGGAATGGAGCCGTTACAAGGCTATCAAAATATTATACAATGTATGAATGAGACGCTGGAGTCCTGGGAAGGTAACGCCAAGCTGCTAATTGAGAATCAAGCGGGCAACCATGGTACCGAAGGGATTACACTTGAAGAATTGGTGAAGGTTCGTGAGCTTAGCCAGTTTCCCGAGAAGATTGGATTTTGTCTGGATACCTGTCATGCTTTTGCAGCAGGAATTTGGAATCCTGAACATACGGAAGACTTGCTTGAACGAGGAAACCAGCTTGGATTTTGGCCGCATCTTGTAGCTGTTCATCTTAATGATTCTATGTTTCCCTTTGGTTCAAGACGGGACCGGCATGCTGGAATAGGAAAAGGTTTTATCGGCGAAAAGGGTCTTGAAAGCTTAATAACTTCTGATCCATTACGTAAAACATCTGTTGTTTTGGAAACTGAAAAGGGTCCAGATGGCAGTCATCGGAATGAAATAGCTACTGTTCGCAGTTGGTTTGAAGCGGGGGGCTAGAAAGTGATTCATATCTATATGGACGATCTCCGTAAAGGTCCGCTTGGATTTGCTTTAGCCCGGACAACAGAAGAATGTCTTCTGATGCTGCGTGAGTGTGAGGTCGGTATTTTATCGTTAGATTATGATATGGGACCGGATGATTATTCAGGTGGGGAAGTGGCTAGACGGATTGTTCTGGAAGGACTGTACCCCTGTGAAATCTATCTACACACCTCCAGCGTTTTAGGGAGAAAAGAAATGTATGAAATCTTATACACGGCTAAACCTGAGGGGATGCGCTTGTTTAATGGTCCCCTGAGTTCTGATAAGCTTCATGATATCGCTGGGGAGACGGGACTAAAATGAAGGAAATGAACGAAGCGGATTTACTGGAGATACTCACGAGACCGGGAGAACCGCTGGTAGTGTTTTTGCATACTCCGCTGTGTGGTACCTGTAAGGCAACAGAACGCATGTTGGAAGTGGCGGCACATCTGTTGCCTGCTGAACTCCAAATGGTTGCTGGAAATGTGAACATGTTGCCTAATCTGGTACAACAATACCGTATTACCAGTGTTCCTGCTCTACTAGTGGCTTCTGCTGACCGGATAGAGGATCCGCATATTTATTATTCAATGGTTTCAGTTGAGCGGATTCTGGAATACATAAGGAGTGTTATATCATGATCATTTCATTACAACATTTATCTCTGCGCAGAGAAGAAAGCCTAATCTTGGACGATGTGTCCTTAGAAGTTAAGGAAGGCGAAAACTGGGTCATTTTGGGACGGAATGGTTCTGGCAAAACAACAATTTTGGAGATTATGACAGGTTATTTATTCCCTAGCAAAGGAACTGTTGAGGTATTGGGGAATAAATATGGTCAATGTGATTTACGCGAGGTTCGTAAAGAAATTGGTTATATTGGTCCTTCCTTAATGGAGAAGATGTCTTTAAATGATCCGGTGTGGGAGGTTGTCGCTACAGGAGCTTACGCTTATTTGCGTTTCTACGAGAGCATTCCACACGAAGTGAAGGAGAAGGCAATCCGCTTGCTAGAGGATATGAATCTGGGCAATATGGCACTTCATCCTTTTGGAACCTTGTCACAGGGAGAGCGAAAAAAAGCAATGCTGGCAAGATGTCTTATGGCTGACCCCAAACTACTGATTATGGACGAGCCTTGTGCAGGTCTTGATCTGTACGAAAGAGAAAAAATGCTGGCTGAAGTAGATAAGCTGAGACAACGTAATGTCTCCGTTGTTTATGTAACTCATCATGTGGAAGAAATTGTCCCGCTTTTTACACATGTTGCTTTAATTCGCGACGGTAAGCTAGCTGGTTCCGGACCGAAAGAAGAAGTATTAACCAAAGAAATGATCTTGGCCACCTATGATATTCCTGTTGATGTAGAATGGGATAGCGGTCGTCCCTGGATTAAAATTAGACCTGGAGGCAAAACGATTTGAACGAATTAAGACATGATAACGAAGAGCAGACCACTGCTCCGGAAGAAATAGTGTACTCCCGATATATTTGTACAGCTAATCACGGCTTTGCGCCATATGCTCAGGAAGAGCTTCGGCGCTTGTTCGGCGCAGTGAAGAGTACGCTGCTGTTGCCGGGAGAAATCTTTCTCGCCACCCTGCAGTCTGAACCCGAGGAAGTATCACGATTGCTCACACAGAATCTGCCCATTTTCCTTCGTCATATACAGCCTGTGCAGTTCCAGGATGAAGGAACCATGGAAGCACTACAGCGTTTGGCTGTGTATTTAAGCCGCCGCAGTGAGCTAGAGGGGGAGAAAGTATCCCTAAATGTTCGTAAAGGGGATCCTTCCTTCTGGCAGGAAAGTCCGGGCGAACTTCGTGAATGGCTGCAGGAGCAATTGCAAAGCTTGGGTGCAGAATTTACAGTACAAGATCCGGCATGGGTCATTTCTGTCTACGCAGACGGGAATGCCTTATATGCAGGAGTGTCCAGACCAGAAGAGAATCTATCCGGCTGGAATGGCGGTGCAATCCGCTTCCGCAAGGAAGACGGACAAATCTCACGTGCTAAGTTCAAGCTGATGGAAGCGGAGAAGGAGTTCGCTATTCCTTTTTACAGCTTCCGTAATGCGCTTGATATTGGCGCCTCTCCAGGGGGCTGGACTTCTTTCTTGCTGGAGCGTGGGATGAAGGTAACAGCGGTTGACCCTGCTTTGATGCATGAATCGCTGCGTAATTACCCGGGTCTGAAGATCCTGCGCAAAAATGCCGGAGAAGTGAAATTCCGCGATAATGAATTTGATCTGCTTGTATGTGATATGAGCTGGAGTCCTAAGCTGATGGCAAAGCTTGTAACCGGGCTGCTGCACAGCCTGTCACCAGGCGGAACAGCGATTGTGACCGTAAAGCTGATGCATAAGAAACCTCTAGCGATGATCAAAGAGATCATTGCAATGTTTGAGGGCGAACGTATGCAGATTCAGCGGGCTAAGCAGCTGTTTCATAATCGTGACGAGATCACGCTTTATATGATTAAATACTAGGTAAGATCCTAATTTAAAAATCTTAAGGGAAAGCATCCCGTTATTAACGTTATCGTAATCTGCGGTAACAACGTTAATGGCGGAAGCTTTCTCTTTTTTTTATGTGAAAAAGGGGGAAGTTCAGTGAATTTTGCATCGAAGCTTGGGGTAGGGCAGATAATGGACGCCAGATACAGAATTATTGACCAGATTGGAACAGGTGGAATGAGTATTGTTTATCTTGCGGAGGATCTGCGTTTAAAGGGGAAACGTTGGGCTGTAAAAGAAAGTGTTAGCTCAGCAACGCTGCATTCGGACATTGAAGCGGAAGCGGAGATGCTAATGGGGCTGGATCACCCGCGGCTTCCACGTATTGTTGATTACTATCTTTCGGATAAAGAAGGGTATTCTTATTTAGTCATGGATTATATTGAAGGGATAACTTTAAGTCAGCTGATGAGGGATAATCCCGGACCTTTGCCTTGTGAATTCATCCTACAAATTGCTAAACAGCTTTTAGAAGTCCTGCAATATTTGCATGGTCATCATCCGCCCATTGTTTATCGTGATTTAAAGCCCTCCAATCTTATGTTAACTAAGCAAAAAGAATTAATGTTAATCGACTTCGGAATCGCTCGAAATTTTAGAAAAGGCATCGCTGAAGATACGGTGAAGCTTGGTACAGTAGGATTCGCGGCTCCTGAGCAGTATGGGAATGGGCAGAGTCAACCGGTTTCTGACTTATATGGTCTTGGTGCGTTGCTTTTATATATGGCTACCGGAGGATTATGCAGCCACTGGGAGTCAGGAATGGAAAATAAGTTGCGTGACCAAGTTCCCGCAGCTTTTATTCCGATAATAAGACGTTTATTACGGCCACATCCGGAGGAAAGATATCAGGAGGCAACAGCTGTTATTCAAGCACTGGTTCACGTGGAGGCTGATATGGATGAAGGTAATCATTCAGCAGTGTCTGTACCCCTAGCAGTTGATAAACGGAAAGCTAAAGTGATTGCCTTACTTGGAGTAGGGCCGGGGCTTGGAACAACACATACTTCATTTGCGATTAGCAGTTATCTGGCACAGATTGGTTCAACAGCTTGGGTTGATCTATCACCGGATTCATCGGTTTATGATCGCATGCACAATTTGCTTGATGTGCAGAGCGCTTCAGTTCCTGCTGAGAGCTCTGAGTCTGTATTTTCCTGGAGGAAGGTTCATTACTGGAAGCGACCTCACCATGGGGATGTAGCAGAGCTTATGAGAGGGGCTTATCAATTTGTGGTATTAGATCTGGGCACGGGTGGATTTGATGGAGCGCTGGAAGAAATCAAACATAGCGATATTCCCATTCTAATTGCTTCTGGCGCAGATTGGCGACTGGAGGAAACTTTATTATGGATTAGGAGGAAGGGGCTGCAGCCTGAACGGGATTGGAGAGTGGGTTTACCACTTGCTGAACAGCAATCTGTTGAACTGTTGCGAAATTCTTTAGGTATAGATAGGGTTTATAATTTACCGTGTCAGCAAGATCCATTTTTACAAAAAGGGAAGTTGGCAGATGTAATTGCTGAGCTATTAGGGGACATTAAGGGCGAACGAAACGATGGAAAACGCCGTGGTTTTTTCTTAAGATAGGCTATTGGGACTAACATTTAATTCAGTGTTCCGCTAAAGTGTGATAAAATATATATTTATACGTGATTTGATTTACGCATTATTTAAGTATAGACAGGAGCTTGCGGAGAATTTATGAGTTTACTTACTGTAGAAGACGTTTCCCACAATTTTGGGGATCGGACGTTGTTCAAGAACGTGTCTTTCCGGTTGTTACCAGGAGAACATGTTGGAATTGTTGGAGCAAATGGCGTTGGTAAATCGACGCTAATGAATATTTTGACAGGAAAGCTTTTGAAGGATAATGGTAAAGTAGAATGGACCCCTCGGGTGCGTTACGGTTATTTGGACCAACATACGATTCTTACACCAGGAAAAACGATTCGCGATGTTCTAAAGGACGCTTTTCTGCCACTGCTTGAGTTAGAGCAGGAAATGCTGAAGATCACAGAGCAGATGGGTGATGCTTCGCCTGAGGAACTAGAAGTACTACTGGAGCAGATGGGGGACATTCAGGAACAACTGGACATCGGAGATTTCTATCTGATTGATGTAAAAGTGGAGGAAATGGCAAATGGTTTAGGCCTGTCCGTGATTGGGCTTGATCGTGATGTAGCTTCTCTTAGCGGTGGTCAAAGAACCAAAGTACTGCTGGCAAAGCTTTTGCTTGAGAAACCCAATGTACTATTGCTTGATGAGCCTACCAACTATTTGGATGTTGAGCATATCGATTGGCTGACCAACTATTTGAAACAGTACCCATATGCATTTATCTTGATTTCCCATGACACTGAGTTCATGAATAAAGTCGTTAATGTCGTTTATCACTTGGAGTTTGGTAAATTGACCCGTTACACGGCGAACTATGAGAAATTCCTTGATATGGCGGAGATGAACAAAAACCAGCATATCGATGCCTATGAGAAACAACAAGATTTTATCAAAAAACAAGAGGACTTCATCCAACGGAATAAAGCGCGTGCTTCAACCTCAGGCCGGGCAAAAAGCCGTGAGAAGCAGCTTGATCGTATGGACCGAATTGATCGTCCTGAAGAAGCTGCTAAGCCGACCTTTAAGTTTAAAGAGAGCCGGGCAAGCGGCAAAACCGTATTCGAAGGAATTGATTTCGAGATTGGTTATGATCGTCCGCTGCTGCCACAGCTAAATATGGTCATTGAACGTGGGGAGAAGATTGCTATTGTTGGCTGCAATGGTGTAGGTAAATCTACACTGCTGAAGACTATTCTGGGAGTGATCCCAACATACAGCGGCAAAACCTATCTTGGGGATTATCTGAACCCTGCATATTTCCAACAAGAAGTGAAAGCAGCTAGTCTTACGCCTATTGAGGATGTCTGGAATGAATTCTCCAGTTTAACTCAGAACGAAGTTCGTGGGCATCTGGCTCGCTGTGGTCTAAAAAATGAACATATTACACGTCCGCTTAGTATGCTGAGCGGTGGGGAGCAAGCGAAGGTGCGTCTTTGTAAGCTTTTGATGCGTGAAAGCAACTGGGTACTGTTCGATGAACCTACCAATCACCTTGACGTTATTGCTAAAGCAGAGCTGAAGCGCGCTTTGCAAGAATATAAAGGCACAGTCCTGCTTGTATCCCATGAACCTGATTTCTATGAAGATTGGGTTACGAAAATTTGGGATGTTGAGCAGTGGTCAGCTGTACAAGTATAGAATAATCATAAATCCGGAGAATAGCAGACATCCTGCTGTTCTCCGCTTTTTGGATATGGGGAGGAGATAATGTATGTTTCATAACGCCGGGCGAGAAGATCGATACTCACGACAGATACGTTTCGCGCCATTTGGTACTGAAGGACAGCAGGGGCTCGCAAAATCAAAAGTGCTTGTGGTTGGTGCGGGTGCGTTAGGTACAGGGATTGCAGAGACATTGGTCCGCTGTGGTGTTGGGCATGTCCTTATCGTTGATCGCGATTATGTAGAGTGGAGTAACCTGCAGCGGCAACAGCTGTATACCGAGATGGATGCACAGGAGCGAGCTCCGAAAGCCATAGCAGCCCAGAACAGACTGCAGCAGATTAATTCTGAGGTTGTCATAGAAGCGCATGTTATGGATGTGCGGAAGGAAGAACTGGAAGGACTCATCTCAGGGGTGGATCTGATTATGGATGGGACCGATAATTTCGATACACGTCTCATCATTAATGATATTGCCCAAAAGAATAATATCCCTTGGATTTATGGAGCTTGTGTAGGAAGCTATGGAATTACATATACGATTTTGCCTGGAGAAACGCCATGTCTTCATTGTCTTTTAGGTACAGTCCCACTAGGGGGAGATACCTGTGATACAGCGGGTATTCTTCCACAGGCCGTGCAATTGGTTACTGCAAATGCTACAGCTGAGGCGTTAAAGCTTCTCGGTAACCGTAAGGACCAATTAAGAAATAAACTGCTCACTTTCGATGTATGGCGTAATGAACATCAAGAAATTGGAGTGAAAAGTGCCAAAAAGGAGAATTGCCCTTCTTGTGGGACTCATCCGATCTACCCTTATCTAACAGCCTTGAATACGGAACGAAGTGATGTGCTTTGTGGTAGGGATACCGTACAAATCCGCCCTGCCCGGCCGCAGAGCCTTAACCTGCAGGAAACAGCCAGCCGCTTGTCTCGTTTAGGAGACGGTGAGGTAGAGAGCAATCCTTATCTAATTTCCTTTAAAGAAGGTCCTTACCGGATGGTGATCTTCGCAGATGGCCGGGCATTGATTCATGGGACGAAGGATATTGCCGCCGCCCGTAGCTTTTATCATCGATATTTCGGTTAAAAAGCAAGATAAACTGATCTTCAGACCATTTCCTAGGAATGGTCTCTTTGCTTTCCGGGGATTCTATATCTATTAATGGGATGCTGATGCATGTCTGATGGATACGGGGGATCTTTGTGAGTGAGCAACTGATATGGTATATGTCTGAGGGAAACGAAAGAGGAGTAGAAGAGCGAATCGCTATAGAAAAAGTGTTTAATGATATCGGTCTGCAAATAACAAAAAGCGAAGATCCCGAAGATCTTCGCTTATCCATTTCTGAAGTAGAACCGGTATTGCTGCTTGCTGATTTAGGCGAGGTGGGAACATGGGAAGGATGGAAAATCATTTCCGCAGTAAGAGATGAGGGAATGATTCTTCCGGTCATGGTGATTTCCGAAGAGTTATCGGGTAACGGAGCGGTTGCGGCCTTTTTAGCCGGGGGGAATGATTTTATGTCAAAACCACTACATACCGGTGAATTCAAATGTAGAATTCTAAATTTATTAACCCTCACGGGTCGGCGTCGAAATTTAAAACATCTGTTAAAGGTGGATGGTTTAATGCTCGATCCCAGCCGCAGGCTGGTCACCCGTGAAGGGATCGAGCTTAAGATGACGCATAAAGAATTCGATCTTCTATATTATCTCGCTGCGAATCGAGGGATTATATGTTCCCGCGAGGAAATACTCAAACAAGTATGGGGATATCAATTCCATGCAGATACCAATGTTGTAGATGTATACATCAGGCATATCCGCTTAAAGATTGATAAAGGGTACCGGAACAAGTTAATTCACACTGTTCGCGGAACAGGATATGTAATGAGGGTGCCCGAAGGCAGCACCACATCCTGAGACTTATTCTCTTTTATAGAAAAGACTCTACTATAGAGCTGTTGTTTACAGTACGCGGCGAGCCTTTAGATAAGTCTTTTTCCATGTACCAGAATTAAGATCAGAAACCGTAACACCTGGTTTACCGTAAGTGTGCAGAATTTTACCGTTTCCGGCGTAAACAGCTACGTGAGTTACATTTTTACCAGTTGCTCTGCTGCCGCTAGAGAAGAATACAAGATCGCCCACACGAAGGTTTGCTTTGGAAACAGAAGTTCCTACTTTTGATTGAGCTGCAGCTGTACGGGGTAATGATACATTATACTTTTTAAAGATATGTTTCATAAATGAAGAGCAATCAAAAACCTTAGTAGTAGAAGTAGATGCTCCGAATTTGTATGGAGTTCCCATATAGTTTTTCCCGAAATTGACAACGCTTTGTCCTTTGGACACTGTAGCGGCTTCGACTTTAGTTGCGCCTACGCCTGTTGCCATCATTGTTCCTAAGCCCATCGTAGTAACCATTCCTATGACAATCGCTTTTTTTATCCATTGTTGTTTATTCATGTTGTAAGTACCTCCAAAGTTAGTATATCAATCTGTCTTGCTGTGTCTTGTCTTGCTTGCCTGATTCGTAGTATAGCAGGTTATCTATGTCATAAAATTTGGTAGAGCAGCAATAAAGTGAGGCTGGGCCTGGGTTGTAAACGTTTTATTAAAAATTCATTAAAAGTTACAAAAAATTAATAACTTGATATTTTGGACAATAAAATAAGCCGTAAACCCCTTGATATATAAAGGATTTATCGGCTTTTTGATTTTAAAACAAAAGTTACAAGGATGTTTCTATATCACTATGTATTTAGTCTTTGCTCTGGATAATCAGCAATAATCCACTACGTATTCTAACTGTTCCAGTGGAGGAAATCAGTTTGTTGCTTACACCTAGAGATTGGCCTAGCTTTAAAGTGGCGTCATTCAAAGGATATTGAAATCCTTCTAATGTAATCCCTGTTACTTCAGGAGTTAATGGAAGCAAAGATACATAGGTGTAGCCCAAATCTTCAATGACTGTTTGGGATCCGGTAAGTGTCACATAGTTATTAGAATCCATGACGTAGCAATTGATTTGACGTTGCAGAGCCCTTGTCATCATTTGAATGCTGGCTAAGGAGTGGTCAATTCGAGTGCCTGTAACTCCTAATAGTAAAATAGAATCAGGTTGCTGATTCATCGCAATATCGAGCGCCATCTCACTGTCGGTTAAATCCTTGTTTACGGCATCACAAGTGATGGTTTTTTTACTTTTGGATTGAATATCCTGAAAAGCTTCAGGCGATACAGAATCAAAATCACCTACTGCAATATCTGGTATATATCCATGTGAGATTAGGAATAATGCACCCCGGTCCGCACCGATAATAAAATCTTCTTCATCTAATAGAGCGAAATAATCCGGAGATAGTTCTCCACCGGCAAAAATAACGACACGTTTGGATGGCATAACATCCATTCCTCCTCTAAAACTCTAGTTGGTTATCCTGTCCCAGTATAATGCAGATTGAAAAGTTGCACAATTGACCAAGACAACGCTAAAATGATAGTGTGCGATTTTTTATGTGCATAAATTCATATTTACTTATGTTTTAACAATTGGGAGGTGAATGAAATCGTAAACGTGCTATTTGTATGTCTGGGTAATATTTGTCGCTCACCAATGGCGGAGGCAGTTCTGCGCCATAAGATTGATGAACAAGAGCTTTCACATAAGATTCTGGTTGACAGTGCGGGAACTGGAGATTGGCATATTGGTAAGGAACCGCATGAAGGGACTAGACGTATACTTGATCAAAACATGATTAGTTATGCAAATATGGCAGCGCGTTTGGTCAGTAGCGAGGATTTTCAGAAGTTTGATTATATCGTTTGTATGGACAAGTCTAATGGAGAGAATGTTCGAAAGGTTCCTGGTGGGGAAGAGGCTAAGCTTTTGTTCTTCATGGATTTATTGCCTGAGGAAGAATTGAGAGAAGTGCCAGACCCTTATTTTACAGGGAATTTTGAGCAGGTATATGATTTAATCAATGCAGGCTGTGACGTTTTGCTTGAAATGGTGATAAGAGAAAAGCTGTAACCCGGTTGGGTTCCAGCCCTCTCTGATTAGTATTAAAGTAAATTAAGGAAATTCGCTGGATTAAACTGTAAGCGCAAACACGGCTGAAATCTACATACGTTCTTTAGATGTTCATTTTTTGCTTCTATCAATAAGGCATTATGTGTTTAAAAAATAGAGTAGAGATTCAGGGAGTTCCTTTTGCCAAAAGCCCCAGAGATGACGACCGTCTTTCTCACGGTAGGATACGGTAGCTCCACGTGCTTCAAGCAACGCTTTTGTTTCTCTGTTCATCTGAACAAAATCGTAGGTCCCTGTATCAGTCTGGTAATCTGTTTCCTGCAGTCCAACGACCATATTAATGTTAAGCCAGGCGAGATCTTCTTCTTTTGCCAGCATGGCTTGTGATTCGGGATAGAATGCACCGGATAGGCTGATGATACGTGTGAAGATAGCTGGATAAGCAAGTGCGAGATGGAGGGAGACGCTGCCTCCAAGGGAATCGCCGGCTAAGATTCGTTCTTCGGGTGTACGGCGTACGGGATAATTTTTTTCAATGAAGGGAATAATCTCTTCGGAAAAGCAAGATAGGTACTGCTTGAATCGGCTGCCGAACGGAGCGTATTCTTGAGTCCGAACAGCGACGTTAACTTCTACACCGACGATAATGAAGGGCTCGACATCTTCTTCTATAATAAGTTGTCCAGCAAGTGTAGCAATGCGTCCAAAGTTGAAAAATTCTTCTCCGTCTTGGCAGTACACCACGGGGTAACTGAGAACTTCATTGTAGCCTGGGGGCAGATAGATACGTAATTTACGTTCCTCCTGCAGATGTTCACTCCAAAGCGTTTCTTTTACAATTGTGCGTTTCAGAAAAACAGAATCGCTCATCGTTGTCACGTCACCTTTCTTGTCGAATTTTGCAATACACACAGGGTTACGCTAAAATTATTAAATGTGTAACTGTGTTATTAATCATTTACTTGTTGGAAAAGTGTTAAACTGTTATATTAAATTATCTCACCTGTTATACATACAAAATTTAAAGGAATATAAATTTTATAAGTATTTCTTTGACGAAAGTAACTAAACAGGTGTATAATAATATTATAACAGAGGCAGCTGATATTCAAATTTTTTTATTGAGGTGAAGATAATGAGTAAAGTTCCTTATGAAGTGTATACAGAGGACGTCGAGGCTCTATCGGTACTTTCCCCGGATGGAGAAATTATCAATAAGGATAAGATGCCAGATTTAACTGACGATCAACTGAAAGAAATTATGTATCGTATGGTATTTACCCGTACTTGGGATGATCGTGCAGTAAACCTTGGCCGTCAAGGTCGTCTTGGTTTCTACGCACCGGTATCCGGTCAAGAAGCTACCATGATTGGTAGTGAGTTCGCTTTGGAGAAAGAAGACTTCTTATGCCCAGGCTACCGTGATATTCCGCAGCTAGTATGGCACGGACTTCCATTGTACCAAGCTTTCTTATATTCCCGTGGTCACCAACATGGTGGAGCTATTCCTGATGGTGTTAATGTATTGATGCCACAAATTATCATTGGTGCGCAAATCCTGCACGCTACTGGTATTGCTATGGGCTTCAAATTAAAAAAACAAAAGAGTGTTGCGATTACTTACACTGGTGATGGCGGTTCTTCAGAAGGTGACTTCTACGAAGGCTTGAACTTTGCTGGTCGTTTTAAACTGCCTGTAATCTTCTTTGTTCAAAACAATGGTTACGCGATTACGACTCCGTTCGCTAAACAAACGGCTTCCAAATCGATCGCTCACAAAGCGGTTGCAGCTGGTATTCCAGGGATTAAGGTTGACGGTATGGACATCTTTGCAGTAATCAGTGCTGTACGCGATGCTGCTGAACGTGCACGCAACGGCGAAGGTGCTACATTGATCGAAGCTGTAACTTACCGTTTCCGTCCACACTCCCTTTCTGACGATGCAAGTAAATATCGTTCGAAAGAAGAAGAAGGACAATGGAGTGAAAAGGATCCAATCGCCCGTCTTGCCAAGTATTTGGAGAAGAAAGGTCTTTGGACTGAAGAAGATACACTGCGCGTGAAAGATGAAGCGAAAGCTACTGTTAACGAGCAGATCAAAAAAGCTGAACAAACCGAAAAAATGACAATACCTGGCTTGATCGACAGCATGTTCGAAGTAACACCTAAACATCTGGAAGAGCAAAAAGCCGATTTTGAATAAGGGGGATATCAGGCAATGGCACAAATGAATATGAAAGAAGCGATCCGCGACGCGATGCGCGTTGAACTGAATCGTGACCCTAACGTTCTTATCTTCGGAGAGGATGTTGGTAATGTAGGTGGCGTTTTCCGTGTAACAGAAGGTCTGCAAAAGGAATTTGGCGAAGATCGTATTTTTGATACACCACTAGCTGAGTCCGCTATCGGCGGTCTGGCATTTGGTCTTGGTGTACAAGGCTTCCGCCCAATTGCAGAAATTCAATTCGTAGGTTTTATCTTTGAAGCTCTGGATCAGATCGTTGTTCAAGCGGCACGTCTGCGCTGGCGTTCTGGCGGTAAATATAATGCTCCAGTAGTATTCCGTACTCCTTTTGGTGGCGGAGTTAAGGCTGCTGAGCTTCACACTGACTCACTCGAAGGTTTGATCGCACAAAGCCCAGGGATTAAAGTTGTAATTCCTTCAAACCCATATGATGCTAAGGGACTTTTAATCGCGTCTATCCGCGACAATGACCCTGTATTCTTCATGGAGCACTTGAACCTTTATCATGCATTCCGTGCTGAAGTGCCAGAAGGTGAATATACAGTTGAACTTGGTAAAGCGAACGTAGTACGTGAAGGTTCTGACGTTTCGATCATTACTTACGGGCTGATGGTACATACAGCTACCAAAGCAGCCGAGCAACTCGAAAAAGAAGGCGTTAATGTTGAAATTATCGACCTTCGTACTGTAAGTCCGATCGACATCGACACTATTGTAGCGTCTGTGAAGAAGACTAACCGTGCTATCGTGGTGCAAGAAGCACAAAAGAGTGCGGGTGTAGCTGCTGAAGTTATCGCACAAATCAATGAAAAAGCTCTACTGCACTTAGAAGCTCCTGTGCTTCGTATCGCAGGTCCTGACACTGTATATCCATTTGCACAAATTGAAGATACATGGCTTCCAAACCCAGCGCGTATTATTGCAGGCGTGAAGAAAGTTTTGGAATTCTAAATATTTTTACGAGAAACAGTTGTCATCCATATGGATGACAACGTTGTTTCATCTTATAAAGTTTAAATCATAAGGTTAGTCCCAATTTCACGAGGAGGTTTTCAAAGTGGCAAAGTTTGAATACCGATTTCCTGAACTAGGTGAAGGTCTGCATGAAGGTGAAATCATCAAAATGCATATCAAAGCCGGTGACAAGGTAACGGATGATGATATCGTAATGGAAGTTCAAAATGACAAGGCGGTAGTTGAGGTGCCTTGCCCAGTAAACGGTACTGTATTGGAAGTTCTGACTAAAGACGGTCAAGTATGCCGTGTCGGTGAAGTAGTGGCTATTATCGAAGCAGAAGGTGACGTGCCTGATCAAGAGGGTGCTGCTACTGAAGCTCCTGCTGCTCAAGCGCCAGCTGCACCAGCTGCTCCAGCATCTAACAAAGCATCGAATTTTGAATATCGCTTCCCTGAGCTGGGTGAAGGTCTGCATGAAGGTGAAATCATCAAAATGCATATCAAAGCCGGTGACAAGGTAACGGATGATGACATCATCATGGAAGTTCAAAATGACAAGGCGGTAGTTGAGGTTCCATGTCCAGTGAATGGTACTGTATTGGAAGTTCTGACTAAAGATGGCCAAGTTTGCCGCGTAGGCGAAGTTGTTGCTATTATCGCTGCTGAAGGCGACGTTCCTGAACAAGAAGGTCATGCATCTGCTGAAGCTGATGCAGCAAAAGGAAGTGCAAACACTACTTCTTCCCCTGCAGCAACAAGCCCTGCTGATGCTAAAGAAGGCGGATCTGCAAGTGTAACACCAGCTCCTGACCGCGATGTATTGGCTACACCAAGCGTTCGCAAATTTGCTCGTGAGCAAAAAGTGGATATTTCCAAAGTGAACGGAACTGGAAAAGGTGGCAAAATCACTCGTGAAGACGTAGAAGCCTTCTTGAAAGGTGGTTCTACACCTGCGGCTCCTGCAGCAGCAGCGGCGTCTGAAGCTCCTAAGGCTGCTAAGACCGAAGCTAAAGCAGCACCTGCAGCAGCTAGCGGTAACGTTAGTCTTGAAGAAGAACGTGTACCATTCAAGGGTATTCGTAAGGCGATCTCCAACGCAATGGTTAAATCGGCTTACACTGCTCCGCACGTAACCATCATGGATGAAGTAGATGTTACTGAACTGGTAGCATTCCGTACGCGTATGAAACCTATTGCTGAGAAAAAAGGCGTTAAGGTTACTTACCTTCCATTCATCGTTAAGGCTCTTGTTGCAGCTTCCCGTCAATTCCCAGCACTTAATGCTATGATTGATGAAGAAGCAGGCGAAATTGTCTACAAGAAATACTACAATATCGGTATCGCTACTGATACACCAAACGGTTTGATCGTTCCAGTTATCAAAGACGCTGACCGTAAGAGCATTTGGATGATCGCTAGCAGCATCACTGACTTGGCTGTTCGTGGCCGTGACGGTAAATTGTCTGCTAACGAAATGAAGGGCAGCACGATCTCCATCAGTAACATCGGTTCTGCTGGCGGTATGTTCTTTACTCCAATCATCAACTTCCCTGAAGTGGCTATCCTCGGAACTGGCCGTATCAGTGAAAAAGCAGTTGTGAAAAATGGTGAAATCGTAGTTGCTCCAGTAATGGCGTTGTCACTCAGCTTTGACCACCGTATTATCGATGGTGCGACTGCTCAAAACTTTATGAACTACATTAAATCGCTGCTCAATAATCCTGAGCTGCTGGTTATGGAGGTATAATTATGGTAGTAGGAGACGCTTCACTAGATATTGATACATTGGTCATTGGTGCAGGTCCTGGTGGGTATGTGGCGGCAATTCGTGCCGCCCAGCTCGGCCAAAAAGTCCTCATCGTGGATAAATCGGAACTCGGCGGTGTATGTTTGAACCGTGGATGTATTCCTTCTAAAGCCTTGATCGCTGCTGCACATCAATTTGAATCTGCACAGCATGGTGAAGTTTTCGGCGTTACAGCTGAGAATGTTAAAGTGGATTTTGCCAAAACTCAAGAATTCAAGAACAGCGTAGTTAAAAAAATGACTAGCGGTGTGACTAGCTTGATGAAGGGCAACAAAATTGAAGTATTTAACGGCGAGTGCATGTTTATCAGCGACACAGAAGCACGTGTGTTCAATGATCATGAATCTCCACGTTACCGCTTCAAACACTGCATCATTGCTACAGGTTCCCGTCCAATTGAACTTAAACCTTTCCCATTCGGCGGACGTATTCTGTCTTCGACTGAAGCTCTGGAACTTCCAGAAATTCCGAAGAGCATGATCGTAATCGGTGGTGGATACATCGGTGCCGAGCTTGGTCAAATGTACTCTAAATTTGGCACTAAAGTAACAATCATCGAAGGTTTGGATACTGTACTTCCAGGCTTCGATAAAGATATGACTCGTCTTGTTGCGAAAAACATGGCTAAAACTGGCATCGAAATCGTAACTAACGCTAAAGCTGAAAGTGCTGTTCAGAACGACAAAGAAGTAACCGTGAAATACTCTGTTGGTGGCGAGTCCAAAGAAGTTACAGCAGATTACTTGCTTGTTACTGTAGGTCGTCGTCCTAACACTGACGGTGAACTTGGTCTGGACCTGATCGGTCTTGAGCTCGACGAGCGCGGATTGATCAAAGTTGATCACCAAGGACGCACAAGCATTCCTACCATCTTCGCTATCGGCGACGTTGTTCCAGGTCTTGCTTTGGCTCACAAGGCTTCTTACGAAGGTAAAATCGCTGCTGAAGCAATCGCAGGACTTACATCTGTTGTTGACTACAAAGTCATCCCAGCTGTTGTATTTACAGATCCTGAGTGCTCAAGCGTTGGTTTGACTGAGAAAGAAGCAAAAGACAAAGGCTACAAAGTGAAAAGCGGCAAATTCCCATTCGCAGGAAATGGTCGCGCAGTATCTTTGAACAGCCCAGAGGGCTTCATCAAAATTGTTGCTAACTCCGAGAACAATTTGGTACTGGGAGCTCAAATCGTTGGTATCGAAGCATCCAACTTGATCGCTGAACTTGGTTTAGCAATCGAAATGGGCGCAACGCTTGAAGATATCGCCTTGACTATTCACGCGCATCCAACCCTTGGCGAAATCGTCATGGAAGCTGCTGAATTGGTTGAAGGTCACCCAATTCATGTAATGAAATAATTTTTCTCCAAAATTGCTCTAGCAGGCAACAGAAAGGCGGACGCAAATGCGTTCCGCCTTTTTTTGTGTTTTCCACTTTTTTGAAAAGAGATATACTGGAAGGAAGAGTAATTACCTAATCTGTAATTCATGAATATAGGGAGGTTCAATGATGAGAACTGATAAATTAAAGCTTGGAGATGAGCTGCGTATTATCTCTCCTTCCAGAAGTTTGTCATTAATCGATGCTCAGCAAAGAAAAATTGCCAAAGAGCAGCTTGAACGGTTAGGTTTTCGGATATCCATTTCAACAAATTCTTTTGAGACGGATGATTTTGTTTCCTCTTCTATTGATTCGAGAATTGAGGATTTGCACGAAGCCTTTTTAGACCCCAAAGTGAAAGGAATATTAACGTCCATTGGAGGCTTCAATAGTAACCAGCTGCTGCGTTATATAGATTATTCAATCATTGCGGAGAATCCAAAGCGTTTATGTGGTTATTCGGATATTACTGCACTAAGTAATGCGATTTATGCTCAAACAGGATTAGTTACATACTCCGGGCCGCATTTTTCCACATTTGCGATGCTCCACGATAATGAATATACCATCGAATATTTCCGCAGGCTGATGATGGACAATAAAGAAATTCTCGTGCAGCCTTCCAAGCATTGGAGTGATGATGAGTGGTATCTGAATCAGGAAAACCGGATATTTATTAAAAATGAAGGTCCGTTCATTATCAATGATGGGGAAGCGAAAGGAACGATTATTGGTGGCAATTTATGCACTTTAAATCTTTTGCAGGGAACAGAGTATATGCCTAGTTTAAAGAATTCTATTTTGTTCATCGAGGATGATTATGATTCAGCACCTGCAACCTTTGATCGAGATCTGCAATCCCTAATTCATCAGCCTGAGTTTGAAGGGGTCAAAGGGTTGGTGATCGGCAGATTCCAAAAAGAATCGCGTATGTCAAAGAAGCTGCTAACTACAATTATCCGCTCAAAAGAAGAATTATCTGATATTCCTGTGATCGCAGACGTGGACTTTGGACATACATCGCCGATGATTACCTTTCCTGTGGGTGGACAAGCAAACGTTCGTGCTTATGGGGCCAGAGTGGAGCTTAGGATAGCGGAGTAAAGATACACTTGCTGAACCAATCCTTTATAATTGAATATGTAACCCGATTATTAAATATATTTAAAAATTATCTTACCTTCTACAAAATTCGGATTTTTCAGATATAATATATGAGGTGTAATATTACGGAGGTGCAGTACATTGACGAATGAGTTAGAACAAACCTATTTGAATTTTTTACGATATATTTTAGATCATGGTGTAAAAAAAGAAGATCGTACAGGAACTGGTACAATTAGTGTTTTTGGTTATCAAATGCGATTTGATTTATCAAAAGGGTTCCCGCTGTTTACAACAAAACGTACACCGTTTCGCTTAATTGCAAGTGAGTTATTGTGGTTTATTAAAGGCGATACCAACATTCGTTATTTATTGAAAAATAATAATCATATTTGGGATGAATGGGCTTTTAAAAGATGGGTTGAATCAGACGAATATGTTGGCCCAGATATGACAGACTTCGGGAATCGTTGTTTAGTTGATGAAGATTTTAATCAAGTGTATCAAGCAGAGATGAAATCATTCTGTGATCGTGTCTTAGAAGATGATGAGTTTGCTGCGAAATATGGTGAGCTAGGGAATGTTTACGGTAAACAATGGCGGAATTGGACATCTTCTACTGGTGAATCAATTGACCAATTACAAGACGTTATTCATCAGATCAAAACAAATCCTGATTCTCGGCGTTTAATCGTGAGCGCATGGAACCCGGAAGATGTTATAAATGCCGGAACAAAAGGAAGTAAAGCTGCGTTACCGCCCTGCCACGTTATGTTCCAGTTCTATGTTGCAAATGGTAAACTAAGCTGCCACTTGCTGCAACGCAGTGCTGACTCCTTTCTCGGGGCAAACTTCAATATTCCATCTTACTCATTACTTACGCATTTAATTGCATATGAATGTGGTCTAGAAGTAGGTGAGTTTGTATACAGCATTAGTGATGCGCATATCTATTCAAACCATGTTGAGCAAGTGAAAGAGCAATTATCAAGAGAATTAAGAGCATTGCCTACCCTGGTTATTAATTCACAGAAGAAATCAATTTTTGATATTGAACTGGAAGATCTGGTCATTGAGGGGTACAATCCGCATCCTTCGATAAAAGCGCCGATCGCAGTATAACGTAATTGTTATAAATTAAGATTCGCAAATATAATTTCTGGCAGCGTAGTTTTTTAATTTAGTATGAAGGAAGGAGGGAACTTCATGAGTATTAGCTTAATATGGGCAATGGGTGCCAATCATGTCATAGGAAAAGATAACGATATGCCTTGGCATTTACCGCTGGATTTTGCTTATTTCAAAGCAGAAACATTGGGCAAAAGAATGCTAATGGGCCGCAAAACATGGGATTCGCTCGGAGGCAAGCCCTTGAAGGGCAGAACGAGCCTAATTCTAACTAGGGATACTGATTATTCAGCTGAAGGTGCAGTGGTTCTACACACGCTTGAAGAGGCTCTCAGCGAGGGTAGAAAAGAAGATGAGCTGATGGTGATCGGTGGTGCAGAAATTTATCGCTTGATGCTGCCGTATGCTGACGAGCTAATGTTGACGCAGATCGATCAGGATTTTGAAGGAGATACCCGGTTTCCTGAGATTGACTGGAGGATGTGGAAAGAGGTCTCCAATATCAAGGGAATTCGTGATGAGAAGAATCCGTATGATTACCGTTTCCTTGTTTATGAACGTACGGAATAGCAATAAAACGTTTTCTCTGACATAACATGTGAAATAGTACAAATAATCAGTAGATTTATCCATTACTGTGCAAAAGTGATGAATGTTACTATAATTAAAATTAGAAATGATTATGTATAGGTATAGAATAGAATGTGCAGGTACTTCATTGCGTTGCTGACAACCATACGAAGCCGCAATATGCTACAATGTACTATACTTCAACACGAAGAGAACGGATGGGGGAAACGTAAACATGTCTACACCTACAGGTTTTATGGAGTATAAACGGCAGCTCCCAGGTGATCGGGATCCTGAGCAGCGGGTAAAGGACTGGGAAGAATTCCACCATCATTTATCCGAGGACGAGCTTCGGACACAGGGCGCACGCTGTATGGATTGCGGAACCCCCTATTGCCATACAGGTATTGATATGGCTGGCGGGACCTCAGGTTGTCCAGTACACAATTTAATTCCGGAGTGGAATAACTTGGTGTATCGTGGACTCTGGAAAGAAGCACTGGAACGTCTGCATAAGACAAACAACTTTCCTGAATTCACAGGCAGTATTTGTCCCGCCCCATGTGAAGGCTCTTGCACAGTGGGTCTGATCGGACAGCCGGTAACCATCAAAACAATTGAACTTGCGATCGTTGATAAGGGTTTTGAAGAGGGCTGGGTTGTACCTAATCCTCCTGAGAAACGGACTGGCAAAAAAATTGCAATTGTAGGCTCTGGACCTGCTGGACTTGCCGCGGCAGCACAGCTTAACAAGGCTGGACACACTGTAACTGTATTTGAGCGCAGTGACCGCATTGGCGGACTGCTGACATATGGAATACCTACTATGAAGCTTGATAAAAAAGTTGTACAACGTCGTGTAGATTTGCTGGCTGCTGAAGGAATTAACTTCGTGGTGAACACTGAGATCGGTAAAGACATTCCGGCTCAGCAGCTTGTTGATGAATATGATGCGGTTGTTCTGTGTGGTGGAGCTACTAAAGCACGCCGTTTCAACATTGAAGGTAGTGAGCTTAAGGGCGTTATGTATGCCATGGATTATTTAAATGGAACGATCAAGAGTTACTTGAATTCGAATCTGGAGGATGGTAACTATGTATCCGCTGAAGGTAAAGATGTAATCGTCTTGGGTGGAGGGGATACAGGTTCTGACTGTGTTGCCACAGCACTTCGTCATGGCTGCGGCAGTATCACTCAATTTGGTACACATGAAAAAGCGCCTCTGCAACGGGATCCGATTGCTAATCCTTGGCCGCAATTTCCGAATGTGTACAGCTTGGATTATGCGCAAGAAGAAGCGAAAGCTATTTTTGGTGATGATCCGCGTGAATTCTCAATCATGACCACTAAATTTGTTGGGGATGAAGAGGGGAACTTGAAGGAGCTTCATACCGTGCAGATCCGCCGGATCGTGGATGAGACAGGTCGTAAAATCTATCAGCCCGTTCCTGGAACAGAAGCTGTATATCCTGCTCAACTCGCTCTTATCGCTATTGGTTTCGATGGACCAGAGCAAGATATTGTTGAGGAGCTTAAACTGGAGACCGATCGTCGTACCAATGTGAAAGCACGTTACGGCAAGTTCAACACGAACGTGGATAAGGTGTTTGCTGCTGGGGATATGCGTCGTGGTCAAAGTTTGGTGGTCTGGGCCATCAACGAAGGTCGCGAAGCTGCACGTGAAGTGGATAAATATCTGATGGGCTCAAGCGTTCTTGTCTAGGCTTTAATTTAAGAAGCCGTTTCAAAAGCAGTTTACCTGCTGGAGAAGCGGCTTTTTTTTGGAGCCGACGCTTGACGGAAATATTATTTTCATATAGATTTAATACAATATTTAAATGACAAAAGCATTGACCAAGGACTTACGGTCCAAGAAGCGTTAGAACAGAGAGGGAACTCACCGGCTGAAAGGTTCCTCAAATACGTGTGGATGGTATCCTGCCTGGGTAGCTGCAGCGTACAACCGCTGCCGGAATCGGCCGTTATTCGATCGAGGATCGCCATGTAGACTATGTATGGGCTGGCGGTTAAATAAGGGTGGTATCACGACACATTCGTCCCTGACGAATGTGTCTTTTTGCGTTTAGAGTGTTCATTTTTTAGGGAGGGTACAAATATGCGTCAAAGTAATCTTTTATTAACAACTCTGCGTGAGGCACCTTCAGAGGCGGAGACAAGCAGTCATCAGCTACTGCTGCGTGCGGGATATATTCGCCAATTAGCAGCGGGTGTGTACACTTATTTACCGCTTGGAAGACGTGTTTTACGGAAAATAGAAGCGATTGTGCGGAATGAGATGGATTTCTTTGGGGCTCAGGAGGTATTGATGCCATCTATGCAGCCTGCGGAGCTCTGGAAAGAATCAGGCCGATATGAGGTATACGGTAAGGAGTTGATGACGCTGCGGGATCGTCATGAGCGGGAATTCATACTAGGTCCTACACATGAGGAAGTAGTAACCACACTCGTACGGAATGAGATCAGCTCTTATCGTAAGCTTCCTATTACCGTATATCAGATTCAGACCAAGTTCCGTGATGAACGCCGACCACGTTTTGGACTGCTGAGAGGCAGAGAGTTTTTGATGAAGGATGCTTACTCTTTTGATACAAACATGGAAGGTCTCGATAAATCATATATCCAAATGTTCGAGGCTTATCACCGGATATTTGAGCGATCTGGATTGAAATTCCGTGCTGTCCATGCGGATTCCGGTGCGATTGGAGGCGAGGGCGGCAGTCATGAATTTATGGCGCTGGCTGAGATTGGGGAGGATACGATTGCTGCATGCTCCGTTTGTGATTATGCGGCCAATCTGGAACAGGCAGAGTCCGTGCGGCCTGCAAAAAATGAAGTTGTCATGCAAGTACCGGAGATAGAGAAGTTCCTCACTCCTGATTTGCGCACAATTGAGCAACTAGAGCAGGAGCTAGATATCCGGCCAGAGCAGATTATTAAAACATTAATCTATGAAGGTGACGGACAGATTTTTGCTGTTCTGGTCCGGGGAGATCATGAAGTCAATGAAATTAAGGTAAGTAAATATTTAGGAATGAATGAGATTAAGCTTGCTGACTACGAGGCTGTGAAATCCTTAGCCGGTGTAGAGAGTGGATTTGTAGGACCTGTGGGTTTAACCCTGACTGTCCTAGTGGATGCAGCAGTAGCAGATATGACCCAAGGGATTACAGGGGCGGGAGAAAAAGATTATCACTTCCGTAACGTAGTACCAGGTAGAGATTTTGCGCTTGAGCATGTGGGGGATCTACGGAATGTAGCAGAAGGTGAAGTTTGTCCGCATTGTTTGGAGGGTATTCTGCATTTTCATCAAGGGATTGAAGTGGGTCATGTCTTCAAATTAGGTACTAAATACAGTGAAAAGCTAGGCGCTTCTTACTTAGATTCTTCAGGCAAAAGTCAACCTATGATTATGGGCTGTTACGGAATTGGTATCTCACGGCTTTTATCCGCTATTGCTGAACAGCATCATGATGAGGATGGATTAATGTGGCCAGCAGCATTGGCACCTTATCAGGTTCATATCTTGATAATGGCCGTCAAGGATAGTGAGCAGCGGACGGTTGCAGAAGGTCTCTATGATCAACTAACCAACAAGCTTGGCATTGAGACGCTGATCGATGATAGGGATGAACGCGCTGGCGTGAAATTTAAAGATTCAAGCTTGATCGGGATACCTTTATCAATAGTTGTGGGCAAGGAAGCATCTCAGGGAAGAGTAGAGTATCTGGAACGAAACACAGCGGAGAAAGAAGTCTTAGAAATTATGGAAGCTGTGTCTCGGATCAAAAAATTCTATTCACCGCTGATATAAATGATCTTTTTAATCTAATGAGAGTGCCAATGATCAGGGCACAAGAGTGCTGCTGGTAATTTCGTGAGAGTATTGCCTTTTGCCGCATTGATCTGTGCCTGGGTGAGAAAGAGAGCTTCTGCTAAATTAGCACCTCTGAGGTCAGTATCGCGAAAGTCTGCCCCAATAAGGTCTGCACCTCTGAGATCAGCATCCCTAAGGTCTGCGGCTATTAAATAGGCTCCTCTCAAGTTGGCGCCTCTAAGATCGGCTCCTTTGAGCTTTGCTCCCATAAGGTCGGCACCTCGACTGAAATTCTTCGTGGATTTTTTTAGTTTACGACGAGCGTCAGTTCTTACAATTTCACTGACCTGCAACAGTAACATATTGATTTTTGCTCGATGAGCGGAAACATCCACCTTTATAAGAGCTTCAGGATTGAGCAAGGTGAGCTGTTCTGTTTCATCGAGAGCTGTTTGCAGCTCAGTATGGATTGTACGGGTTATTTCTAGGTTCAAAGATTCATGTAAATACCAAAGCAGCTCGTGCAAATGCCACATAATCGGAAATACCTCGAACATCTGCTTCGCAGTTTTCGGCTTTTTCCTCCAGTCTTCTCCAGCATAAGTGACTTGAGAAATCTTTTGCCCAGCTCCAAAACAGTCATAGACCGTACAACCACGGTAGCCTAATACTCTTAGCTCTGTATGTACACCACAGCGAAAGTCCGACTGTAGATTGTGACACGGCTGTCCAGCGTCTTTGTCTCTAGCGAAATCTACGGAAGCAGCAAAAGGTAATGCGGCACAACATAAGCCGAAGCACTGCTCACAATCCGCCTTCAGGGCAGAGAGGCTTCGATCAGAAAAAGGTTCTGTAAATCTGTGATTCTCATACAAGGTTTGTTTCCCTCCGATACATGAATACGCTTATACCAACTTATTTTAAAACAAACGAAAGACTATGAAAAGTCCGGTCGATTAAAAAAAACCGAGGTTAATGTTATAATAGAGTACTGGACCTATTTTGGACTTAAGAACGAGAAGGTAAGGAGCGAATGTTTTTGAAGACACTTATTATTGCGGAGAAACCGGACATGGGGCGGAATATCGCCGCCGCAATAGAACCAAAGGCTAAAAATTACCGTTCCTATCTTGAAGGGGAGCAGTACATTATTACATGGGCAATAGGGCATCTAATAGGATTGGCTGAGCCGGATGCATATGATGTAAAATACAAAAAATGGAATATTAATGATCTTCCCATTATTCCGGACCAATTCAAGCTGGTTCCTAATGCGCGGACCATTGATCAGCTGAAGGTAATCGGAGAGCTGGCTAAACGAAGCGATCTGCTAGTAAATTCTTGTGACGCCGGGCGAGAAGGCCAGCATATATTTTCGCTCATTCAGCGGCATTTGAAGCTTGAACATCCTGTGAAACGGCTGTGGATTTCCGATTTGACACCAGAGACAATCCGCAAAGGATTTCAAGAGCTAAAGGATGGGGCGGAGTACGAGAATCTAACAAAAGCGGCAAAAGCGCGCAGTGAAGCCGATTGGCTAATCGGTATGAACGGATCACGTGCATTTACTACGAAACATAATGTGCTGCTGTCGGTGGGGAGAGTTCAGACCCCAGTACTTGCACTTATTTATGATCGCCAGAAGACGATTGAGGCGTTCTCATCTCTTAAGTTTTTTGAGGTAGAGGGCCATTTTACACAAAATGAAATGACTTATAAAGGTATGTGGCAGGGTGACCGGCTCACTGATGGTGAGAAGGCGGAGGCGCTGGCTGCCAAGGTCAAAGGAAAACCGGGACGAATTGACTCTTATGAGGTTAAGGAAACGAAAGAGTATCCGAATAAACTGTATGATTTGACGCTGTTGCAGCGGGAGGCGAATGGGAAGTACGCTTTTTCCGCTAAAAAAACACTCGATATCGCACAAGCGTTATATGAAAAGCATAAGGTGATATCCTATCCGCGGACAAATTCTAACTATGTTACAGAACAGAATATTCCGGAGATGCATAAGACTTTATCTGCGCTCCAAGGGACGGCTTATGATGAATGGGTGAAAGGCGCGAATCGTAATCTCGTTCATAAAGGAAATAAATTTATCTGCAATCCCTCGAAGGTCGAGGATCACCATGCGATTTTGCCTACATATAGAAAAGCAACAGGGCTTAGTGCGGATGAGGGAAAGCTGTATGATTTGATTGTGCGGCGCTTTTTATCACAGTTCTATCCGGCTGCGGAATATAAAGTGCATACGGTTATGACTGATGTAGAGGACGAAAAGTTCAAAACTACTGTTAAGGAATTATTAAGTCTCGGCTGGAAGGTCATTTACGCGGACCAGAAGAAAGATAAAGCGAAGTCGTCCAAGGGAAAAAACAAGGATGATGAGGAAGACGAAGAGATTGAAGTGAATGAACCGTTCACAATTGCTCCGGCAGATGAAGTGATCTGTAGTGATGCGATTGTTAAAGAGAAGGATACACAGCCGCCAAAACACTATACAGAAGGCACGCTGCTTAGAGCGATGGAAAGTGCCGGAAAACAGATTGAGGACGAAGAGCTTCGGGATGCTATGAAGGATTCAGGGTTAGGCACTCCAGCCACACGTGCTGCAACCATTGAACGGCTTAAGAATGTCGGATACATTGAAATGCAAGGTAAAAAAATCGCCATCACGCAAAAAGGACGAACGGCTATTGAACTGATACGTGGAGCGGGCATCGAGCTGTTGACTTCACCTGAAATGACCGGCCAGTGGGAACGTCGCTTGAACGAGATATCCAGAGGAACGGCGTCGGACGGACAATTTATGGAGAATGTAAAAAGATTTGCCTGCATGATCGTGGACAAGGTTCGTGTGCAGTCTCGGGCGTCCAAAACTTCTTTTGAAGGGGAAACTCCTTCTGTGAATACAGGGGCTAAAGGTCGGAGTGGTGGAGGCACATCTCGTAAAACCAGCGATAAACCTGCCGCGCCAAGAAAACGTAAACCAGCTAATGAAGAGGAATCAGCAAATTCCGGTCCGAAAATTATCGGAAACTGCCCGCGTCCTGGCTGTGGCGGGATGATTTTTATGGGTAAAAAAGGCTACGGCTGCTCTCATTACAAAGAAGGCTGCAAGTTCGTGATCTGGAAAGAAAACCACGGACGTACCCTTACAGATACTCAAGTAAAGGCATTGATAGAAAAAGGCCGTACGGGAAAGCTGAAGCTTACGAGCGAAGACGGAACCCCGCTGGAAGGCAAACTTGTGCTCAATAATATGGATACGGGTCAATTAACAGTGGAGTCATAGTCTAACTGGAAGCTTGAATGGATCATGGATGATTACAGCGAATTTGCACGTACAAAGCCGCTATCGGACACAGTTGATCTTAAGCGCGGGAATACATCCTTTTTGGACTGCTATCGGACCCCATAGTCGTTATGGGCGTAAAGGGCTATAGATGCACCGCTTGCGGGAGAATACAGCACTGGAGTCCGCAAACTTGCTCCAACGGCTATAAATTCGCCAATAGCGTCAGCTGGGTCCATAGTCATGACTATTAGTCGGACTCGCCGTATAGAGGATATGGTTTCAGTGTCGGCTGTGGGTGACCATATCTTTTACACATAAAATTAATTAGTTAAAGAGTGTAGGACGCACCTATTTTAAACGGGATGTAGTAACTTGTGTGCACAAGATATTATGATTACGTAGGGGGCTGATCTTCACTCTTTTTTTATCCTACGGGATAAATTCAAAGGTTACATTTTGATAGGGCAGTATAGTCACTACTAGAATGGAAGGAAGGATGACATCATGGGAATGCGTGGATATTACTTCGCAATGGATGACAACCTAGTGCAGCAAATTATTGCAGGCGACATTGCATTGAAGAGCTTGAAAATAGATGATTATCCCGGACTGGACATTGATAGATCCTGGGAGGCGATACACTACTTGCTTTGTGGAGCTATTTCCGATGGAGATGCCCCTCTTGGCTATGTTGTTCCGCTGACGTCAGACAAAGGCATCGATTTTGGCTCATTCGGGGCGTTTTCCTTACGCGCTGAGCAAGTTGCAGAAGTGCTTCAGGCTATTTCTGAGCTGGATGAAGCGCAGCTCCGCTTGCGGTATAATTTCCCGGCCATGGTCAAGGAAGAGGTGTATCCTCTTGAACCTGATATTGTTTCAGACGAGGATGAGGACGCGTTCTTTGCCTACATGCTTCAACATTTTAACGAAATTCGGCGTTTTTACAGCCAAACTGTAGCCGAGGGCAAAGGTCTCATCTTTTATATTTTCTGATTCTAACCAAAAGGCGATACACGTCTCCTGATTCCAATGAGCGCGATAAAAAAACCTTGGACTGCTGAAGATTATGACGATTAGAGAAATAAATGACCAATGCGGGAAACAGTAGGTTCAAGTAATCGATGAGACGAAGAGGGGGAAACGGAAATGAAAACGATCAAGTGCATGATGGACCACCTGTACTGGGCGGACGCACGAATCTTGGAAGCGCTCGAGGAGAGTGAGATGAAGAACAATGACCTTCTGAAGCTGGTTCGGCATGTCGCGGTTGCGGAACGAGTCTGGCTGTCCCGATTGCAGGGCAAGGGCAGTGCGCAATATTCGTTGTGGGAGGAAGCGGAAGACCTGACGGCGATCCGAACGATGTTCGAAGAAAACGCCGAGCAATATCGTGTGTATATCGAAGGGCTGGAGGAATTTGATTTGGACGTGATGATCGACTATGCGAGCCAGAGCGGAGTCCCGTTCCGAACGTCCGTCCGTGACATCCTGTCGCAGGTCATTTTACATGGGCAATATCACCGGGGACAGATCAACCGGGCACTGCGGATCGAATTGGCAGAGCCTGTCCAAGTCGATTACATCACGTTCGCGAGACTCTAACAGGGCCTAATCATCACCATTACCCGGAATGAGATGGGCATTGAACTTCTCCGAAATGATTTAGTATACTCACGCAGGCTCATGAATTCGTAGGATTTTACCTTTAGCTAAATGTGAGATAAGAAGGAAATTGAGGAGGCGGTGGCTTGGAACAACTGTAAGGGCATGTGATTTTCACTCCCATGTCTCAACGGGTCCGAGCCCTTTTGTTTAATGCCTCCCGATACTCCGTGCTTCTTGTCCATCCTGCGAATGCATGACACGCTTAAGCTGCTTGCGGAAATACTTTGACAGAACGATAGGGTTATACACCGACCACTAAGTGCAAAGAGGAAATCTGATGAGATTCCGAAATAGTAGGACCAAAACGTTTGAATTGTCATTGAATGATAACGTTGATATTTTCCAGGGCGATTTAAGGAACAAATATATCCTCTCCTCTCTTTTCCGCAAGTAGAATCAAGCAATGCAAATTCCATTACTCTACAATGACTATAGAGTGGTTGAAACGAGGTGAACAGACCATTTGTACGAGTGGCACAAGCAAATCCAAATAATCGTTAATGAAATTGACGAGTGTATTAAGAATCGTAACAGTGAAGCAATAACGCTACGATCTCTTTCTCACAAGTTAGGTTATTCCGAATTTCATACTACGAGAAAATTTAAGGAAATATCGGGAATGCAATTTAGGGATTATCTACGGCATAGAAAATTAGCCTTCGCACTAAAAGAGGTTCGGGATAGTGAAAAGAGCATTTTGGATATTGCTTTTGATTATGGTTTTTCATCACATGAAGCTTTTACCAGGGCTTTCAAGGGAACATATGGTGTAACTCCAAGTGAATACCGGAAAAGGCCTATGCCTGTCGCCCTTCGTACAAAAATAAACTCTTTCGACCGCTACTTTTTCGGATTTGGAGAGATTGGTATGATGAAATCTACAGATGATCTTGACATTTATTTTGTAACCATTCCCACTCACAAATTTTTGCACATTAAAAACTATGAGAGTAATGGGTATTGGGATTTTTGGCAAAAGCAAAGCCTTATTACAGGACAGGACTGCGAAACTATTTGCGGCTTACTCGATAGTATCAAGGGCAAATTGGATGACGATGGTGGGAGTGAATCTAACGGTGGCAGCGGTCAGATTATGGCTTACATTAATGACCCGGATGGCAGACTCTGCGATTGGGGTATTCCACGTACAGAGTGTTTTGGTGTACGTCTTCCTCTTGATTATAAAGGTGAAGTACCTCCACAAATGCTTATGATTGATGTTCTCGAAGCCGAGTATATTGTTTTTGAACATGGGCCATTCAATTATGAACAGGAAAATCGTAGTGTAGAGGAAAAGATGGAAAGGGCAATGGCAGCTTTTAATTTTGCAGACACTGGTTACTGCTTTGATACTTCCCCTGGGAGAATCCATTACGTTTATCACGATCCGGAGCGGTTTTTGAAGTATATCAGGCCAGTAGTGAAGTTGACCTCCAAGCTAATCGAAACAGATTAAGTAGGTGCTATGTGTTGATGAAGAAAATAAGCAGACTGTAGTGTAGTCTCCGCAATCATATAGTCGCATGATTAGTTGGATTATCTGCTTTAGAAGCAATATAAGTTTAGAGATCCCTATTGTTGTTTGAGTTATTGACAGAATATTCCTATTATCTTATATTAAACTTAATTAATAATTACCAAATGCGATGAAGAGGACAATTAGATCTGGAAACGCCGTTCAGAGAACTGCCGGTTGGTGCGAGGCAGCGGATATCCGAATCAAAAAATCACCTCAGAGCTGTCCCCCGAATTATAGTAGATGGGACCGGGATTCTACCGTTACAAAGAAGCATCGTTGTTGGACGATGGCTAAGAGGGCGTTTATTATAAACGTCAATCAGGGTGGTAACGCGGAGCAACTCCGTCCCTAATGGGATGGGGTTTTTTGCGTCTTCATTAATTAATTATTAAATTGGCAGGCGAAAAATCAACAAACTGTAAGAAGAACGATTAGTTCGAAAAATCTGGAAAAACGTTGAGCAGATGAAAGGGTGATATTGCAATGCAATTCAAGTTGTATACGGATGTGCATGAGTTTTACAATGATACCTATGGTATGCTGATGCGTCATGAAGCACAAAATTTGATTCCTCTTGGCAATATCATAATTGGGCATGAAGGAAAAGACAAAACAGACTGGCGTGACCCTGTAAATTGGCTTATGGTAACTATTTCAGATTCTAGGGGCATACAACTTACCGCCATAATGACACCGCCACACAATATTACGCTTTATGCAACAGACAACATAATAAACCCAGAAGCTATAAACTGTCTGATAGATGGGCTGAAAGACCGTGAAATTCCAGGTGTGATGACCGAAAAAACCTTGGCAGAGTATTTTGCCAAAGAATATACCTTGCGCAAGGGAATATCCTTTAAAACAATGATGAGCCAACGTATATATGAACTTACTGCAGTAAATCCAGACATTCAAAAGGTTGGTATCGTTCGATTGCTAGATGAAAAGGATATTCACTTTTTCCCATACTGGGCTGAAGCATTTTATGCAGCGGGGAATTATGGTAAAACAGAAATGTCCATCCCGCAAGATGCAGACCCTTACCTCTACCGAATAGCATCGAAGAAACTCTATATTTTAGAGGACAACGGGATACCCGTATCTATGGCAGGATATACAAGGGAAATGCAGACGGCAATTGGCGTGGCATTTGTTTATACCCCTCCATATGAGCGCGGAAAGGGTTACGCTACTTCAATTGTGGCGCAAATAAGCCAACTTGCATTGGATAAAGGGTTTATTAAGTGCGTCTTATATACGGACTTAGCAAATCCCACATCTAATAGCATCTATCAAAAGATAGGCTATATGCCAATTTGTGATTCGCTTCAGTTAAAATTTGAATAGTAGAATGATGCGGACAGAACTTCTACTACTTTAGAAAATAAGAGCACAATATTCACTATACGACGGCGCGTTTTGGTGATGTAGGTTCAACAGATATGCTTGCAGCTGCAGCTGTAGGTGCCAAAAGAATTCTCGTAGAGACAGGATGGAGTAAGCAGTCTCTGGAAAATTATCGTCACACATGGTATGAGCTAGCATCAACAGATTTTGTTGCAAAGGACCTCTTGAATTGAAGAGCTTGAAGGTCGATTGATCGAGCTTTGGGAGAAATATAGAGTTACAACCAAATCCAACTGTATAACTCCAGGGTTGACGAGTTATAAAAAAATGAGTTGACACAAAAGTAGTTAGGGACCATACTACATATATGAACAACAATAATAAAAAAATAAACGACATTGAGGCTATTCCCTCGCTTGTACAATCCAAGCGTCAGATTGATCGTTATAACCTAGACATAGACGCACAGGCTATACTCGTCGCGTCTAGGCTAATGGCAGCGGGAGCCATGCTTGGACACGCCTCTGAGATTCATTTCTCTAGATTCGGTTTATCAACAGGGCGTTATCGTTTATTGGCAGATCTTGAAGATAACGAAGGAGAAGAGTTGCCTTCGCAATTAGCGGAGCATCTAGGCGTTACACGTGCTACAGTGACTGGTCTTATCGACATTCTTGAACGAGATGGGCTAGTATCTCGGCGATTAAGCTCAGACGATGGCCGTCAGAAATCAGTCGTTTTAACGGAAGAAGGAGCGAAGAAGCTCCGTGAAATGGCTCCTGAGCATTTCGCTCGGTTGGAAGCGATGGTGGGGTTGCTCAACATCGAAGAACGCAGCGTATTTCTCGACTTGCTGGGTCGAGTTACACAGGGCATTTCAGCACTTACGGGCGAATTAGGCTCGAAACCAAAGGGAAACATCAGTAATGAGTAGAATTGGGCTAGTGAAGCTAGCCTTTTTTTACTCTTATATAGTTAGGTGCCTAATTATAATTTACTGAAATCAATCGTTGAACTATTTCAAAGAAGAAGGGAGCAACTAAATGAACCAGATGAAATACCCGAATCAGACAGAAGATGTTTACAGCATCAAGGCTGTTGGTTCCAAGAAAAAGACTTTTGTACTATGGCGTGAAGTTGTAATGGCCTATGCTGCTCCTGCCATTATGGCAGGTATCGGGGGATTGGTTACTGTAGATAGGGGGCTTCAAATAGCGGCGTTGACTACTATTGGCGGTGCATCGGCCTTGATGGCCTTGATGATTGGACTTTTGTTGCACAGCCGAGTGGGCCGTTTGCGATGGGTCATCGGTGCACCTCACTTGATTGTGGTAGGATTATTCGCAATGGCCGGGTCCTCATTTGGGCTATACGCTGCATGGATGACATCTGTTGTAGTAGAAATTATGTATCCGAGTAATCACTTGGCCTGGGTAAATCGTGTCTGGATCGATTTCCCGTTGTCTGGATTCATAGCGAGCACGATAGTGACATGGCGGTGGCGACTTGCTGTCACAACTAATTTTTCATCCAAAAGGAGAAGATAAAAATGATAGTTATTATGGGAGCAACAGGTACGATTGGAAGTGCGCTTTTGGAACGTTTGGTTGATCTTGGTGTACCTGTCAGGGCGCTGAGCAGAGAGCCAGAGAAGTTGCGTGATCAAATCGGAGAGAAAGGCCGATCGACTACTGAGGTCGCAAGGGTAGATGCTTCCGATCCTGAATCGCTGCGACGCGTGTTTACAGGTGCTAGCCAGCTCTTCCTTGCCATGTCCAACAGTCCAAGACAAATCGAATTGGAAACCTCAATCATTCAGATTGCCACCGAATCTGGAATCAAACACATCGTAAAAATATCCAGTCCAGCCTTTGAGCAGAGCTCTCCAGTGGCAGTGGCGGGCTGGCATCAAGTAATTGAGAACACGTTGAGGGAATCGGGTATCACCCATACCGTATTGCGCCCTTATGCGTTCATGCAAAATTTAATGCGCTTTGCACCAACGATCACAACCCAAAATGTTTTCTTCGGCTCTATGGGCGTTTCACCGTGTAACTTTATTGACTGTCGCGATATTGCAGACGTTGCCGCAGAAGCTCTGACCAACGACAAGGTATCAGGCCATATATATACGCTTACTGGTTCGGAGATTTTCAGTTATCCCCAGATCGCGAGTCGACTATCTGCCCTGCTTAATCGGCCGATAAGTTACATCAACATGGAACCTCAAGTACTACTCCGTAATCTTATTGAGCATGGGAATCTGCCTCCTTGGCTCGCGAACCACGTTGTGGAAATTCAAACCATGTCTAGGATGGTGCCAGAAAGTCCAAATGACACTGTGAAGCGTTTGCTCGGCAGAGATCCACGCACACTAGACGCCTTTCTACATGAGTGTGTAGATAATTTCCGGTAGAGGCGGAGTCCACCTATTCTGATTTTGTATCGATAGCAGTATTTTATTCCGATTCCCATATCTCAATGGTTCAGAGTGTATCCCAAAGGTCATAAAATGACTGCTGGGATACACTCTTTTTATTATGTTCTATGGAACTCATAGAACTTGTTCTTCTATAGCGTTTATAACAGCATTACAAGAAATAAGCTAAAATTCGTCAATAAGTTAGTGTTATTTACGAAATAACACTAAAAAAGCTAATAAAATATTAACGAAAAATTCATATTCAACAAATAAGTTATATTAATTATAACGAGTTATGCTAACTAACGTAACATTTTTTCTTGACAATCTTTGTGGAAAATTTTAGAATGTAAGCGATTACTCTTAGTTTTCTAAGTGAAATTCAAAAGAAGACATTCGAAAGTTCACAAACAAACATCTGAGTTTAAATTTAGGGGGGCAAAACATGAGAAGGTGAAGGATAACATCATAGATAACAAAAAATAAAATGTTATTTTTTTAGATTCATGACTATGTACGAGGGGGTTCACTTGAGGATGAAAAAAAAGAACGCGTTCTTAGCTCTACTTCTGTCATTTTCTTTGTTATCTGTGACTGCTTGCAGTAATTCCTCTAATAGTGCCAATGAGAACGGTAAAAATGCTGCAGGCAATAGCAATACTTCGGTAAAAGCAACCAGTGATGTGGGTCAAACGGCAGTTAAGAATGAAGGTGCTGCTGATCTTGAAATTAAGGCGGGAAGTTCGGTAACCGTTTTCAATCCAAAGATCCCGACGCTTGATCCTACACAATGGCAAGGACAAATTCTGGTAGGACAAGGAACTTTGCTCGAAGGGCTTTATGGCTACAATCAGGATAATGAAATCGTTCCGAAAATTGCGACAGGTTATACCGTCTCCGACGACAAAAAAACTTGGACATTTACCCTCCGTAAAGATGCCAAATGGTCTAACGGCGATCCTGTGACCGCCCATGATTTTTATTTTTCTTATATGTATCAATTGGATCCAGCTAACACAACCGCACAACTTTGGCTAAGCGTGCTTAATTTTGTGAAGAACGGATATGCATACCATGCCGGATCTGTAAGTAAAGAAGAAGTTGGTCTAAAAGTAGTTGATGATTACACTCTGGAAATTACGACCACGCTGCCTCACGCGATTCTGGGTGATATGGTTCTTTCCGGGTCGATGCCTATGAATCCTAAAGCGGTCGAAGCGAACCCTGGTAAGTGGTTTGAACCGGGGAATTTTGTGAGCAATGGCCCTTACATGGTTAAATCTTTTACACCAAACGGTGAACTCGTCATGGTGAGCAATCCGATTTATGTAGGTGCAGCTGGCCAGCTTAATCACGGCAATGTAGAGACCATCCATGTTCTTCCGGCAACAACCGTGCCGGTGGAGGATTATATGTCCGGCCATGCGGATGTTGTTCTAATCCAAAGCGCGTCTGATTTACAATACGTGAAGAAAACGGATGAGCTAAAGTCCCAGTTGTATACTGCAGCGACTTATGCGATCAAATATTTGCTCTGGAGCAACCCGACAACGGAATCTCCATATGACAAAAAAGAGGTGCGCCAGGCTATCGCCAAAGCGATCCAACGTAAACCGATCGTAGAATCGGTGCTGAACGGCATGGGCGGGGCGACCAATATCTTTGCTTCACCAGGTTGGCCAACGGAAAAACTGGAGCAAGGACTTCCGGAAGATCTCGAGGCAGCCAAACAATTATTGAAGGATGCCGGTTATGAAGGCGGTAAAGGTCTGCCAACCTTATCGCTGTATGTTGGGGTCAAGCAAGTAGATGCTCAGGGTGAGCAAATCGCTTTGGCGTTAGGTCAATTACTGCAACAAAATCTTGGTATCAAAACAGAGCTAGTTCAGCTCAATGAGGCGCAGTTTAACGCTTATCAGTACAGCGGTCCTCAGGGCGACGCAAAACCGGGCTTTATTCTGGCGTCGGGCGCAACAAACTGGAGTGAACCAGGAAGTTTGGACATGGGTGCAACGCAGCAACTATATTCCATAGGAACGCTGGATGCTCCATTAGAAGCTACGAAACAATTCGTGGATTGGACCAAGGAAACTTATTATAAACCGGCCATTAAAAAATATGGAGATCCGGACAATAAGAACGCCGGTGTGGAATGGAGCGACTGGGCAGCATTAGAAAAAGCTGCCAAAGAGGATATCGCCTTTTTGGATAAATGGACAGCAGAGCAACCGGCGGATTGGCAGCCTTATCTGAAACAACCGGGGCTTCCAACGGCCGCTGAACAATGGCAACAGATTGTAGATCTTTGGAAAAATGCTAAAAATAACGATGAAAAACATGCCGCCTTTGTAACCGCTTGGACCTTCGTAGCACCAAACGCGCCAGGTGGCAAGTTGAATCAAAATGCACTTGATGTACAGGTATACTACAACGGTTATCAATCCGATACCTTAAGAGATTTGAGAATGTGGCAAGCGCAATTCGTAAATGCGCTGACCGTCGAAGACGCTGCTCCTATCGCGGCTAAGGTAGTTAATAACCTGCTAGAAGAAGCTTATGCTATTCCGTTGTATTATCAACAGCAATACTTCTTGGTAAAACCCGGCATTACAGGAGTGCAATCAAATCCTTGGGCATGGGGCAACTTCTATGGGCTGCATCTTTTATCTGTAGAATAATCCTAAATGGGTTGAATAATTACCAATCGCGGGCGCCAATTATGGTGCCCGTGAATCGGTAAAGGAGGGTCGAATTTGACCATATTGAAATTTATTTCAAAGCGCATTTTACAAATCATTATCACTTTAATTTTGGTCATTTCAGTCAGCTATACCATGATGTATTATTCACCTGGCGGTTTCATGAATACGAATACCATGGCTACGGCACTGGCTCCGCTGCAAGGGCAAAACCCTGTTCTCTATCAGCAAGTCATGGACCAATTTCAAAGCCGGTATGGTTTAAATTTACCGCTGTGGCAGCAAATCATGAAGTATATATGGCATCAATTAACCTTCGATTTCGGTAATTCGATGCAGAATCCGTCTTTGCAAATTGCGACTCAACTGAAGCAGGCTTTGCCGATCAGTACACTTTTGGCATTTGGTTCTGTTGTTCTTTCGGTAATTATCGGGGTTCCGCTTGGCATTATTGCAGCACTCAAACGTAACACTTGGATCGATTATGTTGTAAGCACCATCTCATTGACGGGTCAGGCCATTCCGGCATTTGTTCTCGCGGTGATTATGGTTTTGTTATTTGGTGTTGTGTTTCAAGGGATTCTGCCTGTAACGGGATGGGGTCACTGGAGGCAAGCAATTTTGCCGATTATTTGTTTATCTGCGGCAAATGTCGGTGTTGTGGCCAGATATATGCGGGGCAGTCTGATCGAAACCATGAGGTCGGATTTTATGCGGACCGCAAAAGCTAAGGGCGTCAAATATTGGCCGATGATTTTTAAGCATGGTGTCAAAAATTCGCTGACAGCGATGATAACCGTCATCGGACCTCAATTTGCTTTTACAGTGATGGGCACGATCTGGGTGGAGCAAATTTTCGCCATTCCAGCGCTTGGTCAGGTGATGCAGACGGCATTTACCAGTTTCGACTATCCGCTCGCCATCACATCTGTATTTCTGCTGGGATCCATGATTATGATTATGAATTTACTTGTTGACATTATTTATGCCTTTATTGATCCGCGTGTCAGATTATAAGCGGCACAGACTATACGAACCTAGGAGGGGGAGCAATTGGCTGGCACAGTTGCAGCAACTCAATCGGATGTAGCTTTGAACAGAAAAAAGAATCTTCAGAGATCCCAGTTTTATCAAGGTTGGAAGCGATTTAAAAGACATCGTCTTGCCGTTATTGGTTTGGTCTGGGTTGTCCTTTTTTTGATCGCGGGGATTATCGGACCTTGGGTGGCTCCGTATGATTATCGCACGGGAGATTTTTTGGCCATCAATCAAGGGCCGACATGGCAGCATATTTTTGGCACGGATAATGTGGGGCATGACATGTTCAGCCAGATCTTGTTCAGTGTTCGAAGCGCTTTGATTATTGCCTTTGGCGCGACTTTGGTCAGCTTCATCATCGGGATCATATTGGGCTTATGGGCCGGATTGCGCGGCGGAATTGCCGATATGATTATTATGCGTGCTGTGGATTTCATGATGACCTTGCCGGGATTTTTGTTCGCCTTGATATTAGTCATTATGCTGGGACGTGGGTATTTATCTTTGATTCTAGCGATTGGGATTCCGGGCTGGGCGGGGTATGCGCGCTTGATCCGAAGTCTGGTCCTGAGTATGCGGGACGGGGAGATGGTGGAAGCGGCAAGAGCGTTAGGCGCATCTCAGGCGCATATTGCTAGAAGGTATATGTTGCCGAATGTTATCGGCAGTATGGGTGTCTCTCTTGCCTTCGGGATTCCCGGTGATCTCATCCAGATTGCAGGCTTAAGTATTTTTGGCATGGGGCTTCGGCCGCCAATCCCTTCATTTGGGAGTATGATTGCTCAAGCCAGTGAGAATATTCTCGGCTTTCCGTGGCTGCTGTATTTTCCGGCAGGTATCTTTGCAATAACCTTGCTTTCGTTTCTGTTTGTAGCAGACGGTCTCCAGGAAGCATTCAGTCCGAAAGGAGGCAATTAATATGGGTGAACCGCTACTTTCTATTGATGACCTTCATGTGAAGTTCTCCCGCAGTGAAGATGAAGTTTATGCCGTAAACGGCGTTAGTTTTTCAATCAATGAAAATGAATCCTTGGGGATTGTTGGTGAAAGTGGCTCCGGCAAGTCCGTTACATTGATGTCATCAATTGGGCTCATTCGCGAAAATGGAAAAATAACATCGGGGACAGCTCAGTTTAATGGTAAGGACTTACTTAAAATGCGTCCCAAACAATTAGAAGATATTCGTGGACGTGACATCGGCGTTGTTTTTCAAGATCCGATGACCAGTTTGAACCCGATCATGCGTATCGGGGATCAAATAATGGAAGCCATGCTGACGCATCAATATGCAAACCGGAAGGAAGCTTTTGACCGAACCATTCAGCTCTTGCATGAAATGGGGATTCCGGATCCCAAATCACGGTTTAAAAGTTATCCTCACGAATTTTCCGGGGGTATGCGCCAACGTATCATGATTGCTATTGCTTTGGCATGTGAACCGCAATTATTGATTGCCGATGAGCCAACAACCGCGCTTGATGTCACTGTGCAGATGCAGATTCTTGCACTATTGCAGGAATTGCGCAGAAAACATGGGATGAGCGTAGTGATGGTAACGCATGATTTTGGCCTTGCGACCAACTTTTGTGACAAAATCATCGTGATGTACGGGGGCCAAATCATGGAGAAAGCCACTACGGACAAGTTCATAAGTGAGGCGGCGCATCCCTATTCACTTGGATTGAAACGCTCCATTATCGAAGTGGGCCACAAGGGAAAAGAAATAATGCCTATTCCAAAGACGGCAAAGACACTTACACAGACATTGACCGGCTGCCCATTTGCCGATCGTTGCTTCTATACAACTGAGCGGTGTCAGAATGAGGTTCCCAAGCTTCGAGATTTTAGCACCGATCATCAGATCGCCTGCCATCATGCTGAGGAGGTCGCTTCCTATGCCCAATAATCCGCTCTTGCGCGTAGAGAATGTCTCAAAAACTTTTCGGGTACAAGGAAAAAAGCTGCATGCCATCGAGAATGTTTCTTTTACTCTGGAAGCAGGGAAAACATTGGGGCTTGTTGGGGAAAGTGGCTCAGGAAAATCAACCTTGGGGAGAATGGTTTTGCGTCTACTCGAATCTGACAAAGGAAAAATATTTTTTGAGGACGTTGAACTATCAAAGGCAAATAAAGAGAAGCTGCGGGCGATGCGCCGTGATATGCAAATTATTTTCCAGGATCCCAAGGCGAGCCTTAGCCCGAGAATGACGGTAGGAGACGCTATTGAAGATGCAATGGCTATCCACAAAATTGGAACTAAAGTAAGCCGGCATGAGCGTGTGCTCGAACTTCTTGAGCGGGTCGGTTTGCCTTCTGAAGTCCAATACGCTTATCCGCATGAACTGTCAGGTGGACAGTTGCAGCGGGTTGGAATTGCCAGAGCGTTGTCACTGAATCCCAAATTGCTTATTTGTGATGAACCGGTGTCCGCATTGGATGTATCTATTCAGGTTCAAGTCATTCAACTACTAAAGGATTTGCAGAAGGAATTTAACCTGACTTATATCTTTATTTCGCATAATTTGGCAGTAGTGGAGTATTTGAGTGATGATATCGCGGTTCTTTATTTAGGAGAGGTGGTTGAGCAGGCTCCGGCGGATGAATTGTTCAAGAAACCTACGCATCCTTACACGCAGGTTTTGCTAAATTCGATTTTGAAGATTCCGGATAGTGTGGAGCAGAAGCAGCAGATGGTATCGATTCAAGGCGAGGTGCCATCACCGCTCAATCCACCAAGTGGCTGCACTTTTCATCCGCGGTGTTCTTTTGCCTCGGATGTATGTATGGCTGTCAAGCCTGAACGGAAAATCGTGTCAGAAGGCCATAGCGCCGTGTGTCATTTGGTAGAATAAGCAGTGGCTTAATTAAGTTATCAGCAGATGACTTCTGTATATCACAGAAGTCATCTTTTTTAATTCATAGACACAAAAAAGCCCTGTAAGAAGTCACTTTTTTCAAAGTGAACAGCTTATAGGGCATAGTTTAAAGACTACTTACTGCTTGTCAATCGCTGCTGCTAACCCTTCATAGGAAGAATCCTGAAGCAGCACTCCATTTACCATAAATTTAGGAGTGCCGTTCACTCCGTAGGAACCAGCGATCTTAAAGTCTTCTTTTACATCGAACATATAGGTATGATTCTTGAGATCTGTTTCAAATTGAGCGTAATCAATGCCCTCGATGTTATTCTTAACAAATTTCAGAATGAATTTTTGAGTGGCCCAAATTTCGCTCTCATCGCCTTGATTAGCGTACAGCTTATGAAGGTATTCCCAGAACTTCTCGTTACTTTGCTTGTAGATGGCTTCGCCGGCGCTAGCAGCAAGATAAGAGTCCCGGTCCAAAAATGCAAAGTTCATGAAGAAAAGTTCCACTTTTCCGGTATCCACGTAGTCTTTAATAAAAGTATCCAGATACTTTTCAGTCCACATTTTGCAGGCGGGACATTTGAAATCTGCGAATTCGATAACTTTAACTTTGGCATCAGGACTTCCAAGATGAGGTTGCTTCTCATATTTCAGCCCATCAACAACAATGCTTCCCTTTACGTCGGTGTAGTTGGGTAGATCTGCTGTATCATCAGTCTTATTGCTTAAGATGAAAACAATTACAGCGAGAAGGATTACAACAACGACACCTAATATCATGGGAAGCAAAGGTCTTTTGGTCTGAGATTGTTTAGCTGACACTTTCTTATTCATATCTCACCTCCTAGATAATATAGGAATACTATAAAAATAGTATAATCATCCAGTAGGTAGTGTAGATATGTCATTTGTAACAATGTTACGCAACGTTGTAGCTAGATTATTAGTTTTTGTATATAGCGGCTGAGCGAATGACAGGAGGCACCTCGTGGATGGACGAAATAGTCATTACGGCTTGCTGCATCTCCTGCTCCAGCTCGATAAGGTTATAGCTCCATTCATTTTGTTGCTTCAGGTAGATACTGTTAATGCCTGCGGTAACTGCGGGAAGTACATCTGTACGTAACGAGTTGCCAATCATCCAGGTACGTTTGCGGTCAAAGCTTTGGGTAGCCAAAATATTTTCGAGCGCCTCAACATTTTTATGCTTCCGAATATAGATACGATCGTCAAAATAAGCATCCAGCTTCATTTGTTCAATTTTACGTTGCTGAATCGTGTCGTCCCCGCCAGTATACAAGAATAAATGGTGACCCTCTTGCTTCAGCGTATCGAGTGTTTCAACCATGCCAGGGTAAGCTTCAATTTCTTGGTCATAGACGCTTAGACCGAGCTTGTGTAATTGTTGCTCATGAAAGCGATCTGTCGGACGGTTATATTTGGCGCAGAAATAACGGTAGGTGGCGATTAAGGATTTGGGAAAGTTGTCGCTGGCCAGGCCACTCGTGTTGACGGTATCAACATCAATTTCTATTTGCTTGCTGCGTAATTCACTGGTGCTTGGGCCAAATTCATTAAACCAATCAGTCATGAGCTCGAAATATTGACCTAAAATTAAATCGAAATACTTGTTGCAGTGAACCAGCGTATCATCTAGATCGAAAATTACTTGTTGAGTTGTGTATTTCATATCTCTCACTCCTTGGATCTGTATCTGTATAGTGTTCTATAGGTGAATATAAGATTCTAGAAACATTTGAAGCTCAGAAGCGCCGTCTGGACGGATACTGAAGCGCTCGTCTTGTTCCCCGCGAAGATGGATACGGAGTAAACCAGCTACGCGTAGGATCATTAGGTGATGCATAAGCATTTCTCTGGATTGATTTAAATCGGACTGCATCTCCCATAAAGATTTGGGTTCATGGGCGACATACCGAAGCAATCGGAGTCTGGTTGGATCCGACAGCGCCTTGGTCATGCGCAATAGCACCATCGGTGGCTCATTTTCATCTTCCAATGGCACATCTACAGGATACTGTACAATCACCATAGTTTTGTAGAAGCAGTAGGTGTTAATTGGTCGATTATGAACGGTAGGCAATAATACTATAGTCTTAAGATCCCGTATATCCTCGAAAACTACACCACCAGATGCATATTCAATTAAAGAAATAGGGTCCATTTTGCTTTCCAGCATTTTTTTCTCGGAGGCATCTTCAATTAATAACGGTAAAATCTTGTGTTCTACATGACGAAAATATTGCTCATACCAGAGTCTTAGAAGCGGACTATAGCTGCTCTTGATCCGGGAAGCTTCATCTATGGTGAAATCATGAATTAACGGTGCGATCTGCTGATAACACTCTTTTATAGAAGCTGAATCCAGATCATCCAGAAAATGCAGCACTGACGTTGCGGGCCCTCGGCTGTAAACCCAAGCATATAACACATCATAATCCGTAAATGGCCACTCCGCAGCTTGCATGAGAGCTGTTACTTTATGAGGAGTAATGCGATCTTCCACATCACTTACCCAGTGGGGACCGAGGTCTAAATTGGAGATCCATTTTCTGGTTACATATATCATAAAACTGTCCAGCAGTTCATAAACCGGCGATACGTCGATTTTTAATTCGTAATCCATGTAACATGCACCCCCAGAAATCCGTAACTTCTACATATTATCTCTTGTTTTGAAGAGGGTTGTCCACTATAATGTTCGGTGTTTGCCAATTGGCGTTCGATCACATCATTGTTTTTATTATAGGGGGATATCATCCGTGTCAGACCGGCTTAAAGTATCTATACGAAGTAATAGCAAAATGACTTTCATGATTCTTATTACAGCTACTATAGCCGCGGGGCTTAGCCAAGGGCTGTTGCTGCCCATTCTATCCATTCTTTTGGAGCAAAAAGGAGTCTCCTCGTCACTGAACGGACTGAATGCTGCTGCACTATACATAGGATCATTCGGGATGACCTTGATTGCTGAACGTGTTCTTGGAGCGGTTGGATTTAAAAAATTGATAGCTGGTGGGATTAGTTTAGTCTTAGTAAGCTTGCTCATGTTTCCCTTTTTTACAGGGATCAAGGTATGGTTTGTATTGCGTCTGCTTGTGGGTGTGGGCGATGCTGCGATTAATTACGGGGCCCAGCTTTGGGTTCTGCTCATGACACCTGCCGAGCATCGCGGACGTAATCTTTCACTATATGGCATGTCCTATGGTCTGGGTTTCAGCTTGGGTCCACTTGGGATAAGTCTGCTGCGTTATGGACAGGCAGTGCCTTTTATTGTTCTCGCATTTCTATTTTTGTTAGTCTTAATTCTTGTGACTACAATTCTGCCGGATTCCCGGCCAGATAAAGCGGAGAGTGGTGAAAGTCAGGTTCGCCGTTTCGGTCGTTGTTACAGCTTAGCCTGGTTCGCTTTAATTCCAGCCCTTTTATATGGCTTTATGGAAGCCAGCTTAAATAGCAGCTTTCCGGTATATGGTCTGCGTATCGGTTACAGCACAGATCAAATTGCAGCGTTATTGCCTTTTGCGGGGATCGGAGGACTGCTTTTGCAGTTTCCATTAGGTCTGTGGAGCGACCGGTTTGGCCGCAAGCGGGTACTGATTATTGCCGGGATCGGAGGCGGGATCGCCTTCACTATGTTGCCGCTGGCAGGTGACCATTTTACGTTGACAATGGTGCTTCTGATGATCGCAGGAGGACTAGTGGGCTCCTTTTTCTCATTAGGGCTAAGTCTGGCCGCGGATATTTTGCCACGACATCTACTGCCTGCTGCCAATGTGGTTGCTTCTTTCCATTTTAGTATTGGCAGTATTATTGGGCCCGGCATTGGTGGTTTGTTGCTGCAAGTGGGCTTAAGCGGCGGTATTTTTGCCCTGATGGGTGGTTTATATATCGTGTTCGGCTTGCTTGGGTTATTATTCTCGCCACAACCTAGAAATTGAGGTAAGATAAGAACGAGTGCTCACATGGAAATTGAACTCACATTCAGAGTACACTATAGATTATAGATGAAGACAGGGAGAGGCTGAACTATGATCACAGTTGAACACTTAGCCAAGGCAGTTGGGGAAGATAAAAATCCGGTCCTGCAGGATATAGGATTTCAATTAGAGCCGGGTGAGCTCGTAGCCATACTTGGAGCGAGTGGGAGCGGTAAGACCACTTTATTACGCTGTTTAGCGCTGCGAGAGAAGTGGGACAGAGGGAATTTTAGAGTGGACGGTACGGATATTATGGCGAGTGCCTTTTCCGGAAAAAGAAAAATTCGCCGGGAGTGGGCTTACCTGGAGCAGAATGCTGAGCTCAATCCTAACCGCACAGCGCTGAAAAACGTGCTGATCGGCCAGTCCGCACAGACGCCAATGTGGCGTATGGTTACAGGGATGGTTCGTTCAGATGATTATATGGGTGCGATGGATGAATTAGATGCCCTTGGACTTCTAGATAAAGCGAAGATGAAGACTAGCCAGCTAAGCGGTGGTGAACGTCAGCGTGTAGCGATTGCTAGAGCATTAACTCATGGTGCCAAAGTAATTCTAGCGGATGAACCGGTTACGGGTCTTGATCCCAAATCGGCAGAGAGTGTATTGGAAACTTTGCGCAGACTATGTAAAGAGACGGGGCTTACCGTAGTGACGGTGCTGCCTATTGAACTGGCTGAACGTTTCGCTTCACGTATATGGGTACTAGAAGATGGACGAATTAAGCATGATATAAAGGGACGTAGATTAACGTCTCAGGAACGCGCGAATTTGTAAAGTTCGTACACGGATAAGGAAAAGAGTGATGAGGTTGAGTATAAAAAGTCTTAGGTGCCTGGCAGCTGCAACACTGTCGTTATCCGTACTTTCGGGTTGTACTTTCATCAGTGATCCCGTTTCGAAGATGAAAGCTCCGCAGCTGTCTGCTGACAAAGCAACACTTATGGCTGCTATTAATTCACATATTCCAGCGGGTACGGAGTTGATCCGTCCGGTTAATGATGAGAGCTCAATTTTCACAGAGGATCTCAATAACGATGGAATTATGGAGTCGTTGGTGTTCTATAGAACGCCAAGCGAAGCTGTAGAGATTCACGGGATGATCTTAGAGAAGCAAGGAGATGCCTGGGTCAAAAAGCTTGTTTTTGATGGGGATGGAACTATGCTGGAGTCCGTCGATCTGAAAGATATGACAGGTGACGGGAAGCTGAATATCATTACAGGTTATTCACGTGGGGAAGAAAAAGGCCTCGTCGTGTATAGCTATTCCAGTGGATCATTAGAAGAAGTGCTTTCACTTCCTTACACCAAATATATGATTGATGATCTTAACAAGGATGGAATTGAAGACATCACCGTTGTTTATTTTAAAAGAAATGAATTTGCAACCATTTCGATCTATCAGTACAATGATGGCTTTAAGGTGCTCGATAAGATCGAGGATATCGATCCATATTTTTTTAATTATTACAATATTGTCGCAGGAAAGATTGCCAAAGATAAAGAAGGAATCGTATTGGACGCTTCGGTGGATTTCCAATCCGCCTACAGTTTAATTGTTCTTATGGAGCATAACAAGCTGCGCGTGGTTTTGCCAGGTGATACGAGGACTTACAAAGATCGTCTGATTGCAAGCGAAGATATTGATCATGATGGCATTATTGAAGTTGGATTGCTTGAAGCACCAAAAGGATGGGAGTATTTCGACCCCGCAGATATTCCTTATTTCACCTCCTATTATAAATGGGATGGAAAAGATGGCCTAACCTTTGCAGTCCAGCTATATCGTGATCCATCGGATCGCTTTACTATTAATTTTGATCCAGAGCTGCATGGAAAGGTAAGTATTGACACGAAATCTGTTCTGGATAAAAACCTTAAGTTCATCATGACCGACACCGGAGAGACGTTTGCTGAGGTTTCCTTCTTTTCTCCTTCGGAATGGGATAAGGCTAAGAATGAAGGCTGGGAGCTGCTTGGGCGGGATTCAGATAAAGTCATCGGCTACCGTGGTGAGCTAGAACAAAGTACAACAAAAGAAGGAAGCAATAAGATTGCCTCCCCTATTGAAAGGAAGGGAATAGATGAGTAAAGTTCTGATATTGGAAGATGAAGAGTCCATTCGCAGTTTCATAGTCATTAATTTGAAGCGTAATGGGTTCGAAGTGCTGGAGGCTGCTGACGGAAATGAAGCATTGCATAAATTAACCACTATACCTGATATTGATATTGCGTTATTGGATGTTATGGTTCCCGGCATTGATGGATTTGAAGTTTGTAGACGGATTAGGGAGACTAATGAACGCTTGGGAATTATTTTTCTTACCGCCAAGGTTCAGGAGCAGGATAAAGTTTACGCTTTGTCCGTAGGTGCAGATGATCATGTTAGTAAGCCATTTAGCCCAACGGAGCTAATTGCGCGTATTCAATCTTTGCTGCGCCGAGTAAATGTGCATCGTGAACAGTCGGCCAAGGTTTCTTTTCATTCGGGGCCTTTCAGCTTGGATCTTATTACCAAACAATTCAAACGTGATAATGTAGCCATTGAACTGACGCCTACGGAGTTCTCTCTGATTCAATTCTTTCTTGAAAAAGAAAACACTCCGCTTAGCCGCGATCTTCTGTTGGATCATGTGTGGGGCAAGGAGTATATGGGTGATCCCAAAATTGTAGATGTAAATATCCGGCGCTTACGCCAGAAGATTGAGAACAATCCTTCGGAGCCGGAATTTTTGCAGACTGTATGGGGGCACGGATATAGATGGAAAGGCCAAGGACAATGATTAAGAAGGGGATGCGCAGACAGATTGTTCTGCACTACATTCTTGTAGTTTTTTTGGCGCTTCTCCTCGTAGAAGTTATCTTCCTGCTGGCCATCAGAACATATTATTATGACAGTGTATACAGCAAGATTAAGAATCACATTTCCGTTTCAGAGTCGTTTTTTCAAAAAAACATGATACCAAGCGATAATAGCATCTATTTGCTACAAGAAGTACTGGAGAGGTTCTCATTGAGTAAGACGGAGCTGGAAATCTTATCGCTAAATGGGGATATCATCACTAGTTCCACTGGCTTTCAGCCGGATCGGACCATTACGACCAGTGATGTACCAGAAGCCGTTGGCGGCAGCGTTGGGCGCTGGGTAGGGCGTCAGGCAGGCACGAATGAGAGCGTAATGGCGGTTTCCAAAATGCTGCAGATTCATGGACAGGATAAGTATGTCCTAAGGTATATTACTTCACTAGAAGAAATCAATAATGATTTGCTTAATCTTACCTTATTGTCTACTGCTATTGCTGCAGCTGTTATGGCTGTAGTTGTTGGTTTTAGCTTCGGACTGGCCAATTCGATTGTGAAACCGCTGAATAATATTACGGCAGTTTCAGCGCAGATGGCCAAGGGGAGATTCAACGTACGGATTAAGGGAGACTATAAATTTGAGATTGGTGATTTGGCTTCAACGCTGAATTATATGGCTCAGGAAATTGTACGCAGCAATCAGATTAAGGATGATTTTATCTCGTCCATTTCTCACGAGCTGCGGACACCTCTTACAAGTATCAAGGGCTGGAGTGAAACCTTAGTTTCCGGCGGGTATGATCCGGAGGAGACAAAACTTGGAGTCAGCATCATTTCCAAAGAAAGTGAACGCCTGATTGGGCTGGTGGAGGAAATTCTCGACTTTTCTAAGCTGCAGCAGAACCAAATGAAGCTGTCGATTGGGGTTGTAGATGTAAAGGTACTGCTACAAGAGACGATACTGAATGTTTGGGCTAAAGCGGAAAAGAAACGAATTCATCTGCTGCTGGAATGTGAAGACGCGATCTTTGTTAAAGGGGATGCCAATCGATTAAAACAGGTATTCTTGAACTTGGTAGACAATGCAGTGAAATTCTCACATGAAGATTCCAGTATTGAATTGTCAGCAAAGAGGCTGTCTGCTACAGAAACAGCGATTATGGTACGAGATAGCGGGATAGGGATTAGTGAAGCGCATATATCCAGAGTTAAGGACCGTTTCTTTCAAGTGGATGCACTTAATGGAGGAACAGGCTTGGGGTTAGCGATCTCACAGCAGATTGTAGAACTTCATAATGGGACACTTGATATGGCAAGTGAGCTTGGAAAGGGAACGGAAGTAACCGTCATCTTGCCTCTTACTGAACCACAGCCGGAAGTTAACTCAGATGAGGTAACTCAAATTACAGCTACCTTTCCTGAATTAGATGATTGGGAGACGTGACCTGAGATGGGGATAACGAAGAATTCGATCCGTATAGTTCGTGGAGAGCCTGATCGGGTTAACGACATCTTGAGGCTGTTGCAAGAAGCGGCAGGATGGATGGAGCGTAACGGGATTAACCAATGGACACCCGGACAATTTAATGAGACCGATATTGCAGGATATTTCGCTGACAGACATGTTTATTTAGCCCTTGACGATGGGGCTGTAGTTGGCATGTTCACGTTGCAATTCAGTGATCCACAGTACTGGAGCAGTAAAAATGATGAGTCCTACGCTTATTTGCACCGATTGGCTGTGAAAGACTCCCACCGCGGCCGAGGACTTGGACAGCAAATGCTTAAATATGCAGTAGTGCTAGCCAAAGATCTAGGCTGTAAGAGTCTTAGGTTTGACACTGTGGCACATAACATTAAGCTCAATCGTTATTATCAGAGCATGGGTTTTCACTACATGGGCACTAACGATATGGGAAATGGTCGTTTAGTGAACTTATATGAACATTTTGAGGAGAGTGCTGAGTCAGACCGTCTGATCCTCAGGTTTATATCAGAATCTGATTTTGAACACTTAAAGCGCTGGAGTGTTTCTCCAGAGTATCTGAAGCAGTGGGCAGGACCTTCGCTTACTTATCCTTTAGACGATGAGCAGCTTGTTAAATACTTAACGGATGCTAATCATCCAGGCTTATCCGATCGCCTTATCTTCTGTGCAATTCAGGAAGCTACGCAGCAGGTAGTGGGCCATATTAGCTTTTCAGCCATTGACCGGGTTAATCGTTCTGCACGTATCGGCAGGGTAGTAGTGGACCCTGAGTTTCAAGGTAGAGGCATTGGTAAACGGATGATACAAGAAATGCTTCGAATTGGATTTGAAGGTCTGGACCTGCATCGTCTGTCTCTAGGCGCTTTCGATTTCAATACAGCTGCCCTGAAAGCTTATGAAGCTGTTGGCTTCAAGCGGGAGGGTGTTCAACGTGAGTCCGCTTTATTCGGTGAGCAATATGTAGATTGTGTGGAAATGAGCATATTAGACAGAGAATGGACGGCTAGCCGTAATTCATAAAATCATTAATTTTGCACAACCGAAGGGGCTGTTGCTCTGGTCATGATCGACCAGGACAACAGCCCCTTTTTATATAAAGTATTTTTCTATATAATGGTTGTTATGAAGGAAGAACTTCACGCAAACGTCCTGTCTTCTCATACACATCCTGAAACAGACGGGAAGGTTGGTTTCGGACCGCCGGCTTGGCAGCCACAGTCTCATGTGGTCCAACGACAACGATATTATTTATGCTTCCCTTGATGACTGCGCCATCCTTAATGATTGCCCCTTCACCAATAATGGCATTCTCAATCAGCACTCCACGACCAATGCGAGCTCCAGGCATAATAACACTTTGTTTGATCTGGCTCATCTTACCGATTTCTACCCCATTAAAGACTACAGAACGTTGTAGACTACCTTCTTGGGAGCAGGATTCATTCACGAGAGAGTCCGTTGACGGGATCTGTACACGTGGTTTATGAACTGCAAGCTTATTCCGGCGAACCCGACTATACATAGGCCAATGAGTCTTGTCTAACTTCATGCCATTGTCTTTTTGCAGAAGGTCCATATGTGCTTCCCAGAGACTGCCGACTGTACCTACATCTCTCCAGTAACCCTTGAAACGGTAAGCGAATAAATCATCATTCTGATCCAGCATGGTAGGAATAACGTCTTTACCAAAGTCATGGCTGGAATTAGGATTAGCTGCATCCCGCAACAAGTGCTCCTTCAGATAAGCCCACTCGAACAGGTAGATACCCATTGAAGCAAGATTACTTTTTGGTACTTTAGGTTTTTCCGCAAATTCGGAAATTTTCAGATCATCGTTTACGTTCATTACTCCAAAACGACTAGCCTCATCCCAAGGAACCTCCATTACGGAGATAGTTGCTTTTGCTCCTTTTTCAATATGATAATTCAGCATCTTACGGTAATTCATATGGTAAATATGATCACCGGATAGAATGAGCACATGTTCTGGGTTGCGGCTATCAATAAAGTCAATGTTTTTATAAATCGCATCAGCAGTTCCTGTATAACTGTCTCTGCCTTCAACACCTGAAGGAAGCAATGTGACACCTTTATCCTTTTGACTAACTAAGCCCCAAGGCTCACCTTCACCGATATGATTATGCAAAGAGTCAGCTTCGTATTGTGTCAGAACACCTACTGTATCAATGTTCGAATTTACACAGTTACTTAGCGGGAAATCAATAATTTTATACTGTCCACCGAAAGGGACTGCAGGCTTAGCCATACTGGAAGTCAAGGGAGCCAATCTGCGGCCTTCCCCTCCTGCCAATAACATGGCGATACAATCTTTTTTGTTGTTCATTTGTTATCCCTCCCATTATTTTGTCAATGCTTGTAATATAAACTTACGACAAGCGCTTGAAACGACATAGGTGAAATATATTGCTTTGTAAACAGAAAAATTACAATTAATATTTCTTTATCAGAAAATCTTTTCTTTTAACATCAAAACATTTTCAAAATGGTAATATTCGGGTAAGGTAATAGGTACAAGCACATTGAAAAAGGTGGTGTAGAATTGGCTGAAAAAGCAAAAATCGAGACCCTTCCGTCAGCTGCTGATATCTATCTGTTCCATGAGGGCACCAATTATCGCAGCTATTCTATGCTGGGTGCACACACTGCCGCTGAAGAAGGCGTTACCGGTGTGCGCTTTACCGTGTGGGCTCCTCATGCGACATATGTAGGACTAGCTGGTGATCATAATGATTGGGACGGAACACAGGGCGTGGACTCGTTATATAAGATACCCGATTCAGGATTTTGGAGTCGTTTTTTTCCGGGAATACAGCCGGGAACTTTTTACAAATACAGGATTCTTGCCTCAGATGGATCAAGTTTCCTAAAAGCGGATCCTTTTGCTTTCAAAGCCGAGGTTCGACCGGCAACGGCTTCGGTAGTAGCAGAACTGGATGGCTACCGATGGGGAGATGCAGCATGGCGTCGGAAAAGCAAAGCGCCTTATCAACAACCAATGAACATTTATGAAATGCACTTCGGTACCTGGCGTCAAAAAGAAGATGGAGAGTTCTACACCTATCGGGAAATGAGCGAGCTTTTAATTCCTTATTTGGTGGAGATGAACTATACACACGTGGAATTTATGCCGCTGGCAGAACATCCATACGATCTATCCTGGGGTTATCAAGGGACGGGGTATTTTGCGGCAACCAGCCGTTATGGCGAACCCCATGAGTTGATGTATTTGATCGATCAGCTGCATCAGGCAGGTATCGGTGTGATTTTAGATTGGGTTCCAGCTCACTTTGCCAAAGACGCACACGGATTACGTATGTTTGATGGAGCGCCACTTTATGAATATGCCGATCCAATGTTAGCTGAAAAACCAGGCTGGGGGACACTTTCGTTTGATTTCAGTAAGCCGGAGATTTCTTCTTTTCTTATTTCTAATGCGCTGTTTTGGTTTGAGTATTATCATATCGACGGAATGCGTGTAGATGCGGTTACCAGTATGCTTCGATTAGATTTCGAAAAGCGGGATCATCAATATCGGCGGAATGTTAACGGTGGATTGGAGAATCTGGAAGCCATCAAATTTATCCAGAATCTGAACAAGGCTATCTTTCATTATTTCCCAAAAGCATTGATGATGGCGGAGGAATCCAGTGCTTGGCCGGGGGTTACTGCACCAGTGCATGAAGGAGGCCTTGGCTTCAATTACAAATGGAATATGGGTTGGATGAATGATACGCTAGGCTACATAGAACATGATTTTGGTGGGCGCCCTTATCATCATAATTTACTTACGTTCCCAATATGTTATGCTTATGCCGAAAATTACGCATTGCCGCTATCGCATGACGAGGTTGTCCACGGCAAGAAGTCTTTGTTAGACAAAATGCCGGGTGCTTATGAACAGAAGTTTGCAGGGCTCAGACAGCTGCTGGGATATCAGATCTCACATCCCGGTAAAAAGCTTCTGTTTATGGGTGGAGAGTTCGGTCAGTTTATCGAATGGAAGGATCAGGAGCAGCTGGACTGGCTGCTGTTGGATTATGAGAGCCATCGTCGGATGCTTGCCTACACGGCTGCACTTAATAAACTGTACCGCTCCGAAAAAGCGCTGTGGGAGCTGGATCATGCTCAAGAAGGTTATCAGTGGATTGATGCAGATGACAATGATCAAAGTGTGATTTCGTATATACGCCGAGGGAAGAAACCAGGAGATACGCTGCTTATTGTCATCAATTTCCAACCGGTAGAACGGCACAATTATCGTATAGGCGTGCCACGGGCTGGGACATATGAAGAGCTCTTTAGCTCCGAAAATGTAGAGTACGGCGGTTCCGGATTGCACAATGTCCCTCAAAAGAGCGTTAAGCTGGAATGGCACAATCAGGTGAACAGCATAGAGCTGACTCTTCCGCCCCTTAGCTTCCTGGTGTTTAAAAAAACGTCACGAATGGGTAAGAATAAAGAGGCAAAAGAGTTATAGATCTAAGTACGAATAGAGAATCCGTACAGTTTAAGGGGGAAATAATCATGAAGGTTTTATTTGCCGCAGCTGAAGCCCATCCTTTTGTCAAAACGGGTGGTTTGGCCGATGTCATTGGAGCACTACCTAAAGCGCTGAAGGCTGCCGGGGTAGATGTACGAGTGATTTTGCCTAAATATCGTGGGATTCCTGACAAGTTCACCGCTCAAATGGAGCATTTAACGGAAGTGTATGTCCCAATTGGCTGGCGAAAACAATACTGTGGAATTGAACGCATTATCTATGAGGGTATCCCCGTTTATTTTATCGACAATGAGTATTATTTTGGGCGTGATGGAATTTATGGTTATATGGACGATGGTGAACGGTTTGCGTTCTATAATCGTGCAGTACTGGAGTGTCTGCCGGCCATTGATTTCCAGCCTGATGTTCTGCATTGCCATGATTGGCACGCGGCCGTAATTCCAATGCTCTTACAGGGGCATTATCGTCACAATCCATTTTACAGTGAAATGCGGAGTGTATTTACAATACATAACCTGTTGTATCAGGGAGTGTTTCCTTATGAGGTACTTGGAGAGCTGTTAGGTCTGGATAGCAGTTATTTTGGTAGTGTGGAGTACTATGGTAATGTGAATTTCTTAAAAGGCGGGATTGTATTCAGTGATCGGGTCACGACCGTTAGTCCGACCTATTCAGAAGAAATTCGCACACCTTATTATGGTTACGGCTTGGATGGTTTATTGAACGCACGGTCAGATGTTTTAAGTGGTATTGTGAATGGCATTGATACTAAAAGTTATAATCCAGCGACAGATTCCAGCCTTGTCACCCGTTATCGTTCCAATTTAACCAAGAAGACGGAGAACAAAGTAGCCTTGCAGGAAGAGCTGGGATTACCAGTAGATGCTAATATCCCAATGGTAGCTATGGTCACGCGTCTTGTGGACTCCAAAGGCTTAGATCTGCTTACCCGAGTGCTGGATGAGCTGCTATATCACGATGATATTCAATTTGTGCTGCTTGGAACTGGTGATGAATCCTACGAGCGTTGGTTCAAGGAAGCAGCATGGCGTTATCCGACAAAGCTGTCTTCACAGATCCTATTTAATGATGCACTCTCACGTAAAATATATGCTGCCAGCGATATCTTCCTTATGCCGTCCAAGTTTGAGCCATGTGGCATCAGTCAGCTGCTCGCTTTGCGCTATGGTAGCATACCCGTTGTACGTGAGACAGGTGGCCTCAATGATACTGTGCACGCTTATAATGAAGAAACCGGTGAAGGCAATGGCTTTACGTTCAGCAATTATAATGCTCACGATATGATGTTTACGCTGCGCCGGGCACTTTCTTTTTACAAGCAGCCTGAACATTGGAAAAAGATCACAAAAAATGCATTCGCGGGAGATTATAGCTGGAATGTATCCGCTCAGCAGTACATGGATATCTATGATGATATAACAAGATAAAGTTTAACAAATTCTGTAATGGGTTAATAAGGGATTGCACCCGGGAGTATGGTAAATACTCTGGGAGCAGTCCTTTTTTTATGACAGAAGGGAATGAATAATCGAATGATTTAGCTAGTATAGGGGATAGTAAAAATGTATAAATCTTGCTTCATCGTGAATAAAAACGGTTTTTTAGTTGTGTATTATAGAATTACCCTCATAGAAATCCATTAAAAGGAAGTTATTGTCACAATTATGCCTTTGCATATTCATGCGTTCTGATTTATAATAAGTCAGTCATTGGGTCAACTTAGATTTTTTCATATGAATAGGGGAGATATAGAAATGAACAAATGGGGTAAACTTAGTTTAGGAATGGTATTAGCGGTAGGTCTGCTCTCAGGCTGCGGTCAAAATAAAAATGATAATGATACCGCTGCTAGTGGTAATGCAAATTCCGGTGCAGTTACTAAAAAGCTGATTATGGGAACAAGTGCAGATTTTCCTCCGTACGAATTCCATAAAGTAGTGGACGGAAAAGATACTATCGTAGGTTTCGATATCGACATCGCTAAGGAAATTGCTGCTGACATGGGCGCTGAGCTTGAAGTTAAGGATCTGCCTTTTGATTCACTGCTTAACGAATTGTCCAGTGGACGTGTAGATATGGTGATTTCCGGTCTTAGCCCGACTGAAGAACGCAAAAAAGCGGTTGAACTCTCAGATATTTATTACAAAGCAGAGCAAGCTATTGTAGTGCGCGAAGCAGATAAAGATAAATACGCTACTATGGACGCGGTGAAGGGCACCAAAATTGGTGTACAGACAGGCTCTATTCAAGAAGAAATCGCCAAAGAGATTGAAGGCGCAAAGATCACTTCTCTTGGTAAAATCTCCGAGATCGTTCTGCAATTGCAATCTAACCGTATCGATACAGCAATTATTGAAGGACCTGTTGCCAAATCTTTTGTTAAGAATTTAGCGGGTCTTGTAATTACCGATGCTAAGCCTGAAGTAGAAGATGATGGATACGCAATTGGTATTAAAAAAGGCAATACAGAGCTTCTAGATAAAGTAAATGCTACACTTAAACGTCTAGAATCAGAAGGTAAGATTGATGAATATGTAGCGGCAGCCAGTGAGCTTGCTGAAAGCACGAAGTAAGGAATGGATATTGTTTTAGGTCTGCTGAAGTAAATTGTATGTGTATTACAGAAAATAGCGGAACTTTGCTATTTTCTATTTTTTTGGAGATAGGGGGATAAGATATTGGATATTACTTTATTTAGAATGGCTTATGATTATCGTGATCTTTTCTTGACTGGATTACAATATACCTTGCTTCTTGCTGTTCTTGGTGTCTTTTTTGGCTTCATTCTTGGGATTATCGTCTCTCTACTACGGATGTCAAAATGGAGAGTGTTACGTTTCTTAGCCACTGCTTGGGTTGAATTTTTGCGGGGCACTCCAATGCTTGTGCAACTGTTTCTCATCCATTACGGGCTGGCGACGTTTGGGATTGAGTTTACTCCGATTCAGTCCGGGGCGATTACACTCTCCATTAACAGTTCTGCTTATCTGGCAGAAATATTTCGCGCCGGAATTCAGGGTGTCGATCGTGGACAAACGGAGGCCGCACGTTCACTTGGAATGAAACAAGGGATGACAATGCGTCATATTGTACTTCCTCAGGCACTTAAAAGTGTACTTCCGGCAATCGGTAATGAATTCATTACCATTATCAAGGAATCATCAATTATTTCATTTATCGGAGTAACGGATTTGATGTTTCAAGCTCGTACGGTTACAACGATTTCGTATGATGGTATGACACCACTCGTGATTGCTGCCTTTATGTATTTTGTTCTAACATTTACGCTTTCCAAGATCCTAGGTAGACTCGAAAGGAGGCTGAATACCGATGATCGCCGTTAAGAACCTGCAGAAGCATTATGGAAAGCTGGAGATTCTCAAGGGAATCGATTTGGAGATTAAAAAGGGTGAGGTTGTCGTTGTAATCGGGCCCAGTGGTTCGGGAAAAAGTACCTTTCTGCGTTGCTTGAATCTATTGGAGCAGCCTACAGGTGGAGAGATCACTTTTGAAGGGGAATCGATCACCTCAAAGAAGCATGATATCAATGCAACGCGTGAGAAGATGGGGATGGTTTTTCAACAGTTCAACCTTTTTCCGCACAAAACCGTTCTGCAAAACATTACACTCGCACCGATTAAAGTAAGAAAACAGCAACAGGCTGTGGCCGATAAATTCGCAATGGAGCTCCTCAAGACTGTAGGGCTTGAAGATAAAAAGGATGTTTATCCAGCTCAATTGTCCGGTGGACAAAAGCAGCGGATTGCGATTGCTCGTGCATTAGCCATGCAGCCGCATGTGATGCTTTTTGATGAGCCTACCTCAGCGCTTGATCCGGAAATGGTAGGAGAGGTACTTGAGGTTATGAAAAAGCTTGCCGAAGACGGAATGACAATGGTTATTGTTACACATGAGATGGGTTTTGCCCGTGAAGTGGGTGACCGCATTCTGTTTATGGATGGCGGGGTAATCGTTGAACAGGGTACTCCTGAACAAGTATTTGGTAATCCTACACATGCTCGGACTAAGGATTTTTTAAGTAAAGTATTATAAAGAATTCGTCAAAACGGCCCTGGACAAGTATCCGGTGGCCGTTTTGTTATAGGGTCCTGAGGGTAATGTGGGGATATATCGCTGGGACTGAGTTCATTTATTTATGTAAACCATGTATAATAGATGGTCAGTCAATCAACAGGAAAAGGAGTACATACATAATGAGAGATGATCTACGCCGGATAGGCATTATTGATATTGGTTCGAACTCCATTCGTCTTGTAATTTATGATACAACGCGCGAAGGAGGCTATAAGATCATCAAGGAGTGTAAGTACTCCGCTCGCCTTAGTGAGAAGATTACGAAGGAGAATAGACTGGAACAAAAGGACATGGAAACGATTGTTCCGGTCTTGCGGCAGTTTAAGGAAATCTGCAATGCTTTTGCAGTGGAAACCATTCGGGCGGGTGCAACGGCAGCTATTCGTAATGCAGCTAACTCAAGCGAAATAATAAGCTTTTTGTCACAATCCTCTTCCATTCCGATTGAGGTGATCAGTGGCCACCAGGAGGCATATTATGGCTTCTTGGGTGTTATTAATGCCTTTAATGTAGAGGATGGTTATGTCATTGATATTGGTGGCGGGAGTACTGAAATCACTCTTTTTTGTCAGCGGCGTTATCAACACAGCATTTCTTTCCCGTTTGGGGCAGTAAATACCAACCTAATGTTTGGCCAAGGTGGGAATTGGAGCGATGAGCAGATTCACAAGCTGCAGACCTTTGTTCTGGGCAGGCTGGTTGAGCATGATTGGCTAAATGCCAAAGCTGGTCTTCCTTTATTCGGTTTAGGAGGGACGGTTCGTTCTTTAGGGAAGCTGGATCAGAAGACACGAGCATACTCATTGCCTAACTCCCATGGCTATACGATGACCAGTGAGACGATCGAGCACTTTATGAACACCCTACCTTCAATGCCTTACGAAAAACGTAAGGATTTAGAAGGACTATCTAAGAGTCGGGCGGATATCATTGTATCCGGGTTGATTATTTTCCATACGGTGTATCAGTATATTGGGGCGAGTGAGGCGGTGATCAGCGGGGAAGGACTCAGAGAAGGTTTGCTGCATGATCTGCTGGAGCCGGAGCAGCCAGTGCGTGCTAGTGCTTTGGAATATAGCTTAAACACGATCATTCGCTTTGATATTCATACCTCTAAACGGTATTTAGATCATATCAACAAGCTAGCGCTCAGCCTGTTTGACGCATTTAAAGATGAATCGAATAGAGCAGAGCACGAGATGTTAATCTATGTGTCCATCATGCTGCATCGTACGGGAACGAATATTAACTATTACCAATCCAAACGACATACTTTGTATTGGTTGATGAATTCACCGATTCGTGGACTTACCCACCGTCAGCTTATTCTTTGCGCTATGATTGCCTCATACAGCACAAAAAGCCGGAAGCAGAAATTGTCCCAACAACATAAGGACATTTTGCTGCCATCCGACGAAGAGTGGATTCATAAGCTCGGATCGCTTGTCCAGCTTAGCATTGCGCTGGACAGCACGGAGATTGGAATTGTAAGCGGCCTGAAGGCCAATCTGCACGGCAATACGCTTCATCTGGACTTAGAGGGCGCATCGTCACTGCTAATTGGCCTAGAGGACATTGAGAACGCGATAAAAGCATTTAAGAATGCTTGGGCGGTGAAGGTAAAACTCGGCTTCCCTTCCAACGTGTAACATCCATTGCAGCAAACTGGCTCCGGAAAGGGGCCTTTTTGTCGTCTGGTTGTTCGTAATATCCATTAGCCTGCAAGAAGCTGGCTTTAACATTATCTTGTAGAGACAACTCTAGAATCTTGACGATCTGTTTACGGATGCCGCTGTCTCTGACAGGACACATCAGCTCAATCCGGCGGGTTAGGTTTCTAGTCATCCAGTCGGCACTGGATAAATACACCTCAGGTTTGCCGCCATTTTCGAAATAATAGATCCGGGAGTGCTCCAGAAAACGGTCTACGATACTGCGTACTGTAATGTTTTCACTTAAGCCCTCTATTCCCGGACGTAGGCAGCAAACCCCTCGCACGATTAAGTCAATGGAGACACCGGCTTGGGCTGCGCCATATAAATCGTCGATCACTTGCTGATTAGAGAGTGAGTTCATCTTGGCGATTATGCGTGCGGGTCTGCCTGCCCGCGCATGTTCAGCTTCACGCATCATTAGCTTTTGCAGGGATAAGCTCATATTCGTTGGCGCTACAATGAAGGAATGCCAGTCAAAATTAGCCGAATATCCAGTCATTTGATTAAACAGCTCGGAAGCATCCAGTCCGATATCGCTTTGGGCGGTGAATAGACTGAGATCCGTGTAAGCCTTGGCTGTACTGTCATTATAGTTTCCTGTGCCTACATGCACGTAACGACGCAGTTCAGGGCCTTCCTGGCGGACAATCAAGGTCACTTTGGCATGCGTTTTGAGTCCGATCAGACCATAAACGACATGACAGCCTGATTTTTCAAGCTGGCGTGCCCAAGCGATGTTCCGTTCCTCATCAAATCGGGCTTTTAACTCTACAACCACTGTAACTTGCTTGCCAGACTCCGCAGCATTGGCTAGTGCAGTGATAAGTGGAGAATTTCCGCTGACGCGGTATAAGGTCATTTTAATAGCCATCACTTGCTCATCTTCTGAAGCTTGAATGATAAAGTCTGTCATCGCATCAAAAGACTCGTAAGGGTGGTAGACTAATACATCCCGTTCACGCAGCACCTCGAAGAAATCCTCGTTTTCTTGAAATTCAGCAGGGTAGACCGGCTCAATAGGTGGATAGTTCAAGTAACTAAAACCTTTTAAGCTTCCGGCAAAATTACGAAGAAAGCCCAGATCGAGCGGACCTTCTATTTCAAATACGAAGTCCTCCAGCTCAAATTCAGCTTGTAGCTGCTCAAGAGCATAGGGATGGATACCTTTTTGTACCTCCAGACGAGCAGGCACCCCGCGACGACGCTTGCGCAGCTCTTTTTCGATCTCTTCCAGCAGATCCTCGGCACCTTCCTCATCGATTGTAAGATCTGAGTTACGAGTCAAACGAAACTCACTAACCGCAACAGGTTCGTAACCGCTGAATAAGGTTTGAATGTGATGGCGGATCACATCTTCAATAAATACAAATTGTCTTTTCTTACTATTAGAGCGGTGTGGAAGAGGGATACATCTTGGCAGATTCGAAGGAATTTGCAGGATAGCAAAATAAGGCTCCTCTTCAAGGCCATTCTTACGAGTAAGAACAACAGCTAGGTAGATAAACTGGCTGTGCACGAGTGGAAACGGCCGGCTCTGATCAACAGCCATTGGCGTAAGTACAGGATAGATGATATCCCGGTAATACTGTTCTATGGACTGCTCTTGGGCATGGGTAAGATCCTTATAATCCACAAATACGATGCCTTCTTTATGCAAACTCCGCGAAATATCACGGAATGTCCGGTATTGATCGGCAATGATTTTGGTTACGCGTTTGATGAGGCGTTTATACAGCCCGGAAGGGGTGTAGCCTGTGAAATCTTTTTTAGTATAACCCGCCCGGATCTGATCTTGAATTCCCGCTACGCGAACGCTTATGAATTCATCCAGATTGCTCGAGACGATTGCCAGAAATCTGGCACGTTCCATTAAAGGGTTATCAGGGTCCTGCGCCTCCTTGAGTACACGGCGGTTAAATTCGATCCAGCTCAAATCCCTATTGAGGTAAGCAGTGGCTGGACTGCTTTGGTTGTTTTTAATCTCTTCTGTATTCATGGGACCTCCAAATATGCTTCGATGTCTGTATCTCAAATCTATTTATCATATTCTATCATTTTACTATTGGATGAGGCACGAAATGTTAAATCTATGTAAAATCTCAAAGAATATTATTTAATTATTTTATATAATAGGATATGATTGTCGCTAATTAGTTAACATAATAAAAATTATGTTAACTTCTTAATGAATCAAAGACAATAATTAAACATGTTATTTCAGAATGGTAACAATTACATACGCATAGGTTACAAAATTGTGATATATTAAGTCCTGTCAGTTTTACAAAAGACAACAATACATCAGGACATCACACAAGATGTACATAAGTACAGGAAATGTACACGAGCGTATACGGAAGTCATACCGCTTACGCCCATCTAAAGAGGAGGCATTTATGAAGAACAAGTTCAGAACCATTAAAACCCTTGCTGCAGTTATGGGAATTAGTGCATTGCTGCACACCGCTCCTGCTTTTGCAGACAGCGTTCATATTGCAAAGGAAGGCAATACTTTCTATACTCTTTCTCAACAATACAATGTCGGTGTTAATGATCTAATGAAAGCTAATCCAAACGTTGCAGCTCTTAATATTTACGATGGACTTAAAATAACGATCCCTAGTAAAATGCAAGCAGAAGCTGTAGCTACGACAGAAACTCCAGTGCTTACCCCAAGCCTGAATGTTACTCCAGAATCAAAAACAGTTGAAGCATGGGGCAAGTCATTTAACTATGAGAAAACGATACAAGTTAAGGCTTCTGCTTATTCCTCAGCGGCTAGTGAGAATGGAGGCTGGGGTGCGGTTGATTATTTTGGAAACCCACTTAAGCTAGGAACCATTGCGGTTGATCCAAGTGTAATTCCTCTTGGAACAAAAGTGTTGGTTACCGGCCATTCACACTCAGGATTGCCTAAAGAAGCTTTTCTGGCTACTGCAACCGATATGGGAAGTGCCATTAAAGGTAACCGCATCGATATCTTTATTCCAGGCAGCCAAAGCTTTGTAGCGGATTTTGGTTATCAATATGTACAATTATACATTGTTAAATAGCTAGCTAAAAATATAGAGATTTATACAGAGATATGGAATGGTTTTAAATAGGTTAAATAAGAAACGGAGGGAGTCCTTAGCGGCTGCCTCCGTTTCTTATTTATTTATTTATTTTTAGAGACCTGCAGCAATTGAGGCACGGTAACGAAAGAATAGCCGCGTTTACGCATAATCGTGATTACCTCAGGTAAAGCCTGAATCGTTCCACTAAGATCACTACCCGGCCCACCTCCACCATGCTGAAGGATAATTGCTCCTTTTCCTGCATTAGCTAAGATGTTATTTCTAACTTGAGTTTTGGAAAGTCCCTTCCAGTCCAACGAATCCACATTCCAATTTACGAGCTTATAACCATGATTTTTTGCCCATCTCAATTGTTGCTCAGAGATATCTCCATAGGGTGGACGAATCAGGCGTGGTTTATATCCGGCCAAGGTTTGAATAATGTTCTCGGTCTCAATGATCTGTGATCTGAAATCATGCATCTTCAGCTTCACAAACTGAGGATGGTCATAAGAGTGATTTCCAATAGCATGTCCTTCTCTAATCATCCGCTTCACTAGAGCAGGATGTTTCTCAGCTCGGCTTCCTACCACGAAGAAGGTTGCTTTGACATGATATTTTTTAAGAACATCTAGCAATTGGGGTGTAAACCTTGGGTCAGGCACATCGTCAAAAGTTAAGGCGATGACTTTATTCCGAGGACCGCTGGTCTTAAAGGTCTCGGGATATTTGTGTAATAGCTGACTCAGAGACAAGCCCTTAGTGTTCTTATTGTTGCTGCTCGTTGAATTATTTGTAGTAGAAGTTCCCGCAGATATCGCCTTGTCTTCGTCAGTGGTCTGCGTACTTTTAATTTGATCCTGTGAGGACTTCTGATTCTGAGCTGGAGCTGAAGCAACCTCTGCTGAAGAGGTTGGAAATAGCAGGACAATGATTGATCCTAATACTACCAGCAGTTTCTGGACTCTCCGTTGATCATACATCCCCAAATGCCTCCTTTACTACCTGATCATCACCATATTCTTCATTGTTATCTCCATTGAAGGATGAATTTATGCCGTTTCTTCAAGGTCTCTGGTAAAGATTTCTTGCACACACTAATGCGTGTATACTAAATAGAACGGGATATTCCCGGGCCAATTATAGACAGGTGGAAGGATGGGGACAAGGATGTCAGAATTGTTTGCACCTTATGAATTGAAGGGTTTAACGCTGAAAAATCGTATTGTTATGCCACCTATGTGCCAGTATTCGGTGGATAAAGAGGATGGCATCCCCAATGATTGGCATTTTGTTCATTATGTAAGCCGTGCTATTGGAGGTACTGGTCTAATCATTGTCGAGATGACTGGAGTACATCCGGACGGTAGAATAACGAACCGGGATACAGGGATTTGGAGTGATACGCATATAGAGGCGTATCGTAAGCTCACAGATAGTGTACATGCCTATGGAGCAAAAATAGCCATTCAACTAGGGCATGCCGGACGTAAAGCGGTCGATGCTGAGCCGCCGGTTGCACCTTCTGCAATTCCTTTTGATGCTCGTTCTAAGCAGCCACAGGTGCTTTCTAAGGAAGGCATCCTTGAGATGATAGAAGCCTTTCGTGATGCCGCTCGTAGAGCTGTGGAGGCAGGATTTGATACTGTGGAGATTCATGGTGCGCATGGTTACTTAATTCACCAGTTTCATTCACCTCTGTCCAACCTCAGAGAGGATGAATATGGACAAGATCCTGCACTTTTTGGAGAACAAGTAGTTGCAGCAATCCGAGAAGTAGTGCCAGTAGATATGCCCTTGATCATGAGGGTATCCGCGAAAGAATATGTTGATGGTGGATATGGTGCTGCCTATGCCCTGGAGTTTTGCCGCCGATATAAGGATGCTGGAGTGGATATGTTCCATGTGTCTTCAGGTGGTGAAGGGCCCATTGGCTCTAATGGTGGACCTAATGCGGGCCCAGCCTACCAAGCAGATCTGGCAGAATATATTCGCAGTGGATTACAAGTGCCAGTAATTGCGGTAGGACGGCTTGAAGCCTATTCTGAGGCACAGTCCATCATTGCAGAAAAAAGGGCGGAGCTTGTAGCTATTGGCCGTGGGATGTTAAGTGATCCTTATTGGGCTTTACATGCTGAAGAAGCGCTTGGTGGCGTACATGATGTACCTAAACCTTATGAACGTGGGATTTGGAAAAGAGGCTAGACCGTTTTCAATGTGAAGTTTGTCACAGATTTTATGCTCCTTCTAAGGCAATCTTAATAAAGATAAAATTTGAAGGAGCTTGATAACGTGGGGACGGTTCTAAGTAACGAACGGCTGACAGATGGTGTGTATCACCTTAAGGTAGAGACGAATAGTGGCGGAGCAATGGGTCAATTCTACATGTTACGGGCATGGGGAGCTTACCCCATCCTATCCAGACCCTTAAGTATACATGAAGTACACGAGGATAGTGTTGAATTTCTGTATCACGTAGTTGGGGAAGGTACGGAGATATTCTCACGGCTGGGTTCAGGTGATTCGGTAGAGCTTGAGGGCCCTTTTGGAAATGGATTTCCACAGGTTGAAGGGAAGGTTGCGCTCATCGGCGGTGGGATCGGAATTGCACCGCTATATTATTGTGCGAAGCAGCTTCCGGGGAGTGATATCTTTTTGGGCTTTAGCCGTGAAGCTTACCGGACAGAAGCGTTTCGCCCACTTGCAAGTGAGCTTGTAGTCGATGTTGGCGGTTTAATTTTGGATAGTGTGGATTTCAGCCAATATGATCATGTCTTTGTCTGCGGCCCACACCCTATGCTTAAAGCTGCTCAACGTAAAGGCATTGCTGCTGAAGAAGCAGGCGGTAGAACGAAAGTATACCTTTCTCTAGAGAACCGAATGGCTTGTGGGATTGGAGCCTGTCTGGTCTGCAGTGTATCCTGCCGTGATGGTCAAAAGAAGGCCTGTGCAGATGGACCTGTGTTTCTTTCTGAGGAGGTGATTTTCCATGACTAAGTTGAACACAACAATTGCTGGCGTTCATTTTAAAAATCCAATTATAATGGCCTCTGGAACGTTTGGTTTTGGCCGTGAATATGGCAAGCTGTATGATGTGTCTCTGCTGGGCGGAATCTCTGGCAAGGGGTTAACCCTCAATCCGAAAGCGGGAAATCCCGGCACTCGTGTATATGAGACAGCTTCTGGTATGCTGAATAGTGTGGGACTCGAGAATCCGGGTGTAGCTGCATTTTTGGATAAAGAATGCCCTTATTGGGAAACACTCGAAACTGCTCGTTTGGTCAACCTGGGCGGAGGCACACTTGAAGATTATGTTCTTGGTGCTGAGATGATTCAGCGGGATGCAGATGCTCGTGCGAGTGCAGGTAAGACAGCAGTGGACATGATTGAATTGAATATTTCTTGTCCAAATGTTAAAGAGGGCGGCATTGCGTTTGGGATCCAAACTTCAGAAGCTCAAAAAGTAGTACAGGCTGTTAGACGCGCAACTAAACTGCCCCTTGCTGTAAAGCTGTCGCCGGGAGCCGAAAATATCGTTGAAATGGCACAAATGTGTCAGGAGGAGGGAGCAGACGCTGTCTCGCTCATCAACACTATCTCAGGAATGAAGATTGATGTCCGCCGCAGAAGCAGTGTATTCAATAACTTATATGCTGGATTGTCTGGACCTGCGATTAAGCCTGTCGCTCTGCGTATGGTGCATCAAGTTGCACAAAACGTAACGATTCCCGTGATCGGAATGGGTGGCATCACTTCAGCAACGGATATCATCGAGTTTATTATGGCAGGTGCTGCAGTTATCCAAGTGGGAACTTATAATTTCATGAACTTGCGTGCAGGTAGTCAGCTAGTTGCAGAGCTTGAGCAATTTATGGTTGAAGAAAATATTCAGTCACTAGAGGAAATACGGGGCATTATATAAAGTGAAGCAGTGAGGGGAATACTATTGACTACTAACCAGATTGATCCTGAGGATATTGAGCTGAAGGCGACGGCTGTCGGACGTGATCTCTTGCTCTTAATTAGTGGAGGTGTTCGGCATATTGGTGCCACGAGTACTGCTTATCTGGAGGGGGAGCAGGTTAAAGTACTGACTTCAGCGGTTCCTCATCATAAAGAGCACACGATAAGCGAGCCCATTGCGATCAGAGTAGCTGAAGCGCTGAACAAGACGGTCACAGTAGTGATGGGGATTCATTATGACAATCTCACAAAAGAAGGTATTATGGAAGTCGTGGAAATTGTGAATTTAAAAGTAAATCAATATTTAGCGCAACAAATATGAAACGGTAGTGACAATTCTACGTAAAAGATAGCATGTGAGGAATTAAATTATCTTTTGGAGGAATGAAACCATGTCTATATTTAAAAGATTGCGCGATTTAACCATGTCTAATGTGAACGCGATTATTGACAAAGCAGAAGACCCGATTAAAATGACAGATCAATACATTCGTGATATGACCGAAGATTTAGAAGATGCAGAAAAAGCTGTAGCGGCGCAAATCGCCATTGAGAAGAAATTCAAACAGCTGTATGAAGAACAAGAAGCGCTTGTTAACAAACGTACCCAACAGGCTCATGCAGCAGCTCAAGCGGGTAATGTTGACCTTGCTCGCCGCGCTCTGGAAGAGAAAAATGCTGCTGAAGCTAAACTGGTAGAATACAAAGCCAGCTTTGATCAGAACAAAGCCTCTGCGGATAACCTTCGTGGCAAGCTTGAAGAGATGCGCAAACAACTTACCCAAATGAAGAACAAACGTGAGACATTGGTTGCGCGTTATAACGCTGCCAAAGCTCAAACCGAGATCAACAAAGCAATGAGCGGATTTAGCTCCGATTCAGCGTCTGCAGGTCTCAAACGTATGGAAGATAAAATGCTGCAAGCAGAAGCTCAGGCTGAAGCCAGTAATGAGATGAGTTCAGGCAATAAATCTCTGGATGATGAATTCGAGAAGCTGAACAAAGATCAAGCGGTTGAAGATGAACTGGCGGCTCTGATGAAACAATACGAGAAGCAATAACATTTGATCTTTAGCCGGTTCACGGCTGGTGTTCACAGGCGAAGGGGAGACAGAAATTCGTTTCTTCTTCGCTTTATCTATGCTTATGAAAGGCATGCAAAATGATTAAGCGGGGGCTATAGAATGGATCTCCATATTCTGGTGTCCATGGTCGTGTGGACGGTGAGCGGCGCTGTGTTGCTGTTTGTACTGATGTATATAGATTCACTTTTTACTCGTTATAACGATATTGAAGAGTTAAAGGCTGGAAATATGGCGGTGACTACACGGTTTGTAATGAAGCTTTTAGCTCAGGCCTTCATTTTATCTTCATCGATAGCGGCTTCCAATAGTTTGTTAGATGCGTTGCTGATTTCGTTGGTATCATTTTTGCTTTTGTTAATTTTAGAAAGAACGGTTCGGCTTCTACTAGCAAATTGGGGGAAGCTGGATCTGGATCATGGTACACAGCTTGGTAAAATCGGATATGGCCTGCTATCAGGTTCACTGCAAATTACGGGTGCTTTAATTATTACTGCCTTTATGTAGGAGGAACGATCAAGTTGAGTATGTGGAAACGTATAGGTAACCTTTTCTCTAAGCCAGCGCCTCAGGAAGTTCAAAAAAGTATGCTTAATTTGTCTCCCGGAGACATTTGTGAAGTATCGCTTGTCACCTATGAAGTTACTGGCCGGACACATAATCGGGGCCGTAATGCTGTAGTTCTGACCCTTAGAGATGGAAGCCAGATATCTTATCTTCATATAGAAGAGCGGGAACAGCTGCAATATGGATTGTACAGACCTATCGACGGGCGGCTAGATAATCCTGCTGAGGTTCCAGCAACCCTTGAGCTCGATGGCTATACATTTTTCCTGGAGGAAGAATATGAAGGTTTTGTTGCTGTTGCAGGTCAGACGCCATTTATGAATGGTGGAGAGCAGCATGTGTGGCAATATCAATCAGATGATTCACGTCTACTGCGTGTAGAGTGGCAACATGGACGGTTTATGCTTTATGAAGGGGAGAAAATAATCCCTGGGGATGTAAAGGTAATTAGAGCATCCTAGCCTAGTAGAGAAGTAATAGATCACTATACCGGAAAAAATATTGTAGAAAAGGCTGCTGCCCATTAACATGGATGGTGGCCTTTTGTGTTTATAATTTTACTTCAAGAGGTCTCATGTTAAAATAATATTTATTACTGCAAACATCGACGTTTCAGAGCGGAGGTCTTTATGAAGGATAATAAATTTCAGCGTGAAGCGCTGCAAGTAAAAGAAGCTCAGGCCAAAATAATCAAATATGCTAATCCGCTAGAATCAGAAGACGTATCACTGTATGAGTGTTGTGGACGTTATTTGGCTGAAAAAGTGATTGCTCCACACCCATTTCCTGCGTTTAATCGATCTAGTATGGATGGATATGCGATTATAGCGTCGGATACCCGTAACTGTGTTAATGGACAAGTTGTATGGTTAGAAATTGTGGATAATATTCCGTGTGGCGCAGTGCCTGCGGTAGATATAACTCCGGGAACAGCCGCAAGAATTATGACTGGTGCACAAGTACCGGTTGGGGCTGATGCTGTGGTGATGCTGGAGGTCACGGAGAGACGTGAAGAGGATGGAAAGACTTACGTTGGTATTCGAAAAAAACTAGAAGCAAACAGCAATATCACACCTCAAGGTTTCGAATTAAGCCAAGGAGATCTTGTATTGCCTATAGGAAGGTTAATCTCTGCGGGGGATATAGCTGTTCTTGCAGCGTTTGGATTACATACCGTGAAAGTCTATCGTCGTCCTAAGGTAGCCATCTTTGCCACAGGAACAGAGCTGCTGGAAGTGCATGAGCCGCTGGAGCCTGGCAAAATCCGCAATAGTAACTCCCCTATGCTCGAAGCTCTAGTCAAAGAGACAGGGGGTGTTCCAGTAATGTTAGGCGCTATTGTGGATGATCTGGAGCTGGCTAGAAGTAAAGTACAGATGGCGCTGGAAACTTATGATTTTGTGATTACAACGGGTGGCGTTTCTGTGGGGGACTATGATATCATGGGCGACTTGGTTCGTGAACAAAGTGGAAATATGTTGTTCAACAAAGTGACGATGCGTCCGGGAAGCGTAACTACTGCTGCGGTTAGAGAGGGTAAGCTGCTGTTAGCTTTATCCGGGAATCCGGGGGCTTGTTTCGTTGGGTTCCAACTGTTTGCACGGCCTGTGATTTCTCTGATGCAAAGTGCTTCTCAGCCCTTTTTACCGGAATGGAACGTTACACTCGGTACAGATTATAAAAGAGTGAATAATTTTACTAGATTTGTGCGAGCTCGCTTAGAAATAAAAGACGGCAGCTTGTTTGCTTATCCGGCACTCATTGATGAATCTTCCGTAACGGTCACGATCAAGGATAGCGACTGTTTGATAGTTGTACCCCCAGAAGAAAAGGGGCTATCTGCCGGAGATAAGGTAACGGTGATCAAGCTGCCAGGAGAGATTCGGGGCTAGATGTGGAGGGTACTCTGCCCATCGATGATGAACAAAATTTCACCGCAGATATTGGAGTAATTAAAGGTATTTGATATCCACGCACGCACAGAAATCGTCATAGAATTGCTAGGTCAACGGTATTATTTCCAACATTTCAACATATGAAAAATTCACAATAGATAAGCAAAAAAACAGCGTTCCTGCTAACCCAATAGTCGCTAACAACCGGTTTTAAAGGGAGGGTTACCCCAGAAATTAGAATAAGAAAACCCACTTACGTACCGTAAGTGGGTTTTTAGTGCAACAATAATCGGGTTAGGGGTGCCCGCCGAATGTAATTCAAATTTGAAGAAAAGCGAAAGTAAAGTTTCCGGGTAGGCGACACAAATCGCAGTAAATCTCCTATCGGAAGAGTTACTGCTCTATTGTTTTGAGTTATTGGCTGCGCCACTGCCGAGATTAATCACCCGCGGACGCTTACGGACCCAGATGATCTTATTTGCATATTTATCACCTTTTAAGCGGGGTTTCGGACCTCAGCGTCGCTATTTCATAGAATGGAGCTCATATTTGCGTATTTCAGGCCAATAGCGACCTTGAGGTCCGTTAGCCACCCAAATATGAGATAATCTTGCGTTTAAGGTCAGCTAAGTCCGATAACAACTCTGCAATAGCGAAGAGCGGCTACTCATCCGAAGTATGAGCTCCCTTTGTGATGATTAATTATCGACACGCCGCTCGATCGCCTCAGACATCGTTTTATCCGTTAGATGAGCGTAGATCTCAGTTGTCTCGGTGGATGCGTGCCCGAGCTGTTCCTTCGTTTTATAAATATCATTTTGCAGATAATAATCTGTTGCAAAAGAATGACGCAGCTTATGAACCGTAAGATACGGTTTACCAAAGCGTTTAGCGTACTTAATAATCATTTCTTGAATCGCACGTTTGGTCATACGTTTGCCTTCTTGACGCCCGTTAGGGAGAGAGATAAATAAGGCCTTTTCTCTCTTGGGTGTTTTGTAGCGAGATTGGCGCAGACTAAGATAAAGAGCTAGATCATCTTTAGCTTGCTCTCTAAAATAGACGGGTGTCTTAAACGTTTCGTCATTATTCCCTTTGCGGGTGACATAGAGCAGCTTGTTGTTAATATCCAAATCGTCTACGTTTAGATTGACTACCTCAGATACACGCAGGCCAGAGTTCAGAATCAAGCTGGCAATACAGGCATCACGCTCGTGATTCAATTGAAACGAATAATAAGCCTGTTTGTTGCCTTCCACATCCCGTCCATACCCTTCATAAATGTACCCCACAAACTCCAGTAATTCCTCATCTTCCAAAATCTTACCCTTTAATTTAGCGGCAGTATCCTTTGGCTTATGTGTTCGTTTGACCTCAACCTTAGCCATAATGTTTCGCTTAAGCAATGGATAAAAGTTCTCGTCCTCAGCGATTTGACTTAAATAATGAAATAAGGAGCGTAATGCAGATAGTTTACGGGATACAGTAACACGAGTGTTCGTACCTTCGGCTCGGGTAGTTAGATGCAACCGATATCCGACAATACTGTCCATATGTAGGGTTTCCAATTCTAGAAGCGTGATCTCGGTATTTGAGCCGGCTTGGGATAAACCCTCTGCCCGCAACCAGCCGAAAAAAGATTCATAATCCCGGATATACTCCAGCAGTGTGGAGGGGGAGAGATCAGGCCGTTTATAGTCAATAAACTGCTGAACGAACCAGGGCATGAGGGGTAGCTTTTGATCAAGTTTTTTACGGTCATCGTTCTTTTGAACGCTCATGTGATTCACCTTTTTCCATAGATTGCATAAAATCTCTTCCTTCTATCTTAACATGTTTTGTCCCAGATTGGACTTCGAATGAAGGGAAAACTAGGGCCGAGCCTTGCTCCTGATGCCGGTAAGCTTTATGATGTGAAGTAAACATAAATGTCAGAGGTGCACATAATGAAACTTGAAATTGAGCTGGTTCCCAAAGAACGTAAGCATACTATAAGCAGATTAATGCAGTTCTACCTATATGATTTCACCCGTTATTTGGAATTTGAAGTCAATCAAGACGGGGTATTTCCGGCCTATCCGGGACTAGAAGCTTATTGGAGTAGCGGGAATAATAAATTCGCATATTTGTTTAAGGTGGACGGGCATATTGCTGGTTTTGCTTTGGTGGACAGGTTATTGCGTAATCCTGAAGGCCAGTTTTATATGACTGAGTTTTTTGTGATGCAAAAATACCGCCGAAGTGGTGTAGGTACATGGGCTGCGCATAAGCTATTTGATATGTACTCTGGTGAATGGAAGGTTTCACAAGTCCGTGCGAATACGCCCGCTCGTGATTTCTGGCATAAAGTGATCGGGGACTATACCCATGGAGAGTTTCAAGAGCGCTTTAATCCACAACAAGGCAACCCCAGCCAATACTTCAACACATTAACTATTAATCGAATTAAGAAATGAAAATCCGTGTGTTTTCGGGTTTTTCTTAAAGAAGGAGTTTACTATTAACAGCAAATGGAATGGAAAAGTGGTGCTAAGCGAGTGAGAGCTAGACAGTGGAGGATGACCAAGAGAGCGTCAAGAAGGACGGCCAGGAAACTGTATTTTTTATAAAACTGGCTAGCTATTAAGAACATATACGAATTGTAAAGTAATGAGCATCTAATGCTCTCTACTTTAGTTAACATAACATTATTTATGTAAACCAATTAAACCATTCACCATAAAAAGGGTCGTTGGTTTATTTTTTGTGTTCAAAATACCCAGTCAGTGAGGGCAATATTGCATATCTTATGATGTACTCAATTACAAAGGAGGAGTCAACAATGGGCGAATTTGCAGGAGGATACGGTGGTTTCACTTCCACAGGAGCTATTCTGGTTCTGTTTATCCTGTTGGTTATCATTACTAAAACCCTCTGTCTGTAATCCTTTAACTTCACAAATTAAAGGTTCCGTCAGTCTAAATGACTGGCGGATTTTTTATGTCCAGATATGTAGATTGGAGGAGGGGGATACATGTGACTAAGGATATTGACATAATACTAATCCAAAACATATATTAAACAGTGTTCAAAGATTAAACGGTGTTCAACACATGAGGAGACAAATTTATGACTAAAGAACAACGAAAAGTACGTGAGCGTGAAGAAATGAGTAATCTAATCCTGCAAAATGCAGCTTTATTGATTGCTGAAGAGGGAATAGAGAAGCTCTCTATCCGAAAAATCGCTGAGAAAATCGAATATTCACCGGGAATTATTTATCATTATTTTAAAGGCAAAGAAGAGATTATCGAGAGCTATTTGCAACAAAAATATACGGATATGCTTACTGAACTTCAGTCTGTGCAACTAGAGGTACAGCAGGAATTACCTCCAGATATACTTTTAAAACAATCATTGGAGAAGTTCATCAGGATGTCTCTTTCTACGGGTGTAGAATACCGTAATGTTATGCTAAACGATACACCGGCTGTTCTTAGTTACACAGCTGTTCTATTTAGAGGAGCTGCACAGGAACGTAAAGCGATTGGGATGCTCTGCCAGGGCCTGCTCAGATTTGAAGCACAAAAAAACCGTGAAGAAGCTTTCGTAGAACTCACAGCTCAGGTGATATGGAGTGCAGCATTCGGTTTAATTATGCGGTTGCTTGTCGAAAAGGATCTGCCTGATGATCAGGTCGAAGCTCTGATTTCATGTCATTTGGATTCAATGGTTGCTATTGCTTCCAGGTGAAATCTAAATATTTTTATGAAGGGAGGGGGCGGTTGTTATAAAACATATAAGGAAAGTCGTAGTGCTGTCGGTGTTGATTTCGGTTATTGCAGTGTTTGCAACAGCGGTTGGGTTGTTTTCAGATGGGATAAGTGATGGAACAAAATATACTTTCACATCAATATGGGGCGAGGATGTAAAGCTTCAGGGGTCAGGAGTGTACAGCCATGATTCTGTCTCTGCGGCGGCACAAGCTAAAGCACAGGATGGAGTTACATTATTTCTTGCCATACCTTTACTGCTCAGTTCGCTCATCATGACAATTAAAGGCTCGATAAAGGGTAGGATGCTCCTTACGGGCACTCTGGGGTACTTTTTATATACTTACGCATCCTACAGCTTTCTGACGATGTACAATTCATTGTTTTTAGTTTATGTGCTGTTGTTTTCTTTAAGTTTTTTCGCATTCATCCTAGCCTTATTTTCCTTTGATAAAGAATCCATACATACTTACTTTAAAAACAGTGTACCTTCTAAAGGAATCGGCTTTTCACTAATGGTTATTGCTTTTATGATTTTATTGCTCTGGCTAGGGAAAATACTGAATTCACTACTGGGGGGAACACCGCCACAAGGGCTAGAGCACTATAGTACATTGGTAATTCAAGTTTTGGATCTTGCGATCTTAGTCCCATTAGCAATTGTAACGGGGATTATGGTCATTCGTAGACAACCTTTTGGGTACCTACTGGCAACTGTCGTTGTTTTCAAAGGAGTTACATTACTGCTAGCAATTACGGCAATGCTGGCGGCAATGATCTATAGCGATGTGACTGTGTCTATAGCCGAGTGTGTAATTTTTCCGACGATGACTGTAGCTATTGCTGCTTGTATGGTTATTTTGTTAAAGCATGTACGTGAACCCTAAAGATAATAAGTAACTAGCGAGCGGAAGGGAGCGATTAGAATGAAGGCAATAATTATGTTTACCTCGAAATATGGGTGTGCGGAGAAAGCGGCTTATTTATTAAAATCTCAACTGGGCGAAGAAACCGAAGTAGTTAACCTGATGCATGCTAAAGAGCCGACACTGGAACGATATGATACGGTCATCTTGGGAGGATCTATTTATTATGGAAAAATCCAAAAACAAATGACTGATTTTACAACAAAATATCAACATGAACTAGGGAAAAAACGAGTAGGATTGTTTATTTGTGCAGGAGCAAAAGGTGAGGAGGCCTCACAAGAATTGAAATCTGCGTTTCCAGAAGTGTTATATAACCAATCTGTGACGAAAGAAGTTTTTGGAGATGAGATCTATGAAGAGAAGCTAACTTTGCTAGATCGGTTTGTATTGCGGATGGTAAAAGGAAAAAATAAGAACGTAAATGGGTTGTCAAAAGAGACGATAGAGCGTTTTGCGCTTGCTATGAAAAGGCAGTGAAAGTGAGTGGACAAACGAACTGCTAAACGTACTTCAGGTCATAGTTAACATAATTATGATTATGTTAACTATGATCTTGACATTCAAAAAAAGTAGTCCTTCTTGTGAGAAGAATTTTACTTCCTCATATCGAGTCTCTGTTCATCGAAACATGAAAACCCTACAGAATCGTGCAGAAAAAGTCGGGAAGGTAAAAACCTTCTCTGATAACCTATAATTAACGAGGGGAGGCAACGTCATGGATACGCTGATACAACTGAACAAAGCAATAAACTATATTGAGGAGAACCTAACAAATCAAATTGATTATCAGGAGGTTGTGAAAATAGCCTGCTGTTCGGAATATCATTTTACTCGCATGTTCTCATTCCTAGCAGGCATTACTCTGTCGGAATACATCCGGCGTCGACGTCTAACCTTGGCAGCACTCGAGCTATCACAAAGTAATATCAAAATTATCGATACCGCTCTGAAATATGGTTATAATTCGCCTGATTCCTTTTCTAGGGCTTTCCATAGCATGCATGGGGTAAATCCTTCGGAAGCTCGGGTCCATGGACAATCCCTTAAGGCGTTCCCTCGGATGTCGTTTCAGCTGACTATCAAAGGAGGAAATGAAATGAATTACCGTATTGAAATCAAAGAATCTTTTCACATCGTGGGCATAAAAAAACGGGTACCAATCATTTTCCAAGGGGTCAATCCGGAGATTGCGTCGATGTATGAAGGGTTGACGCCGGAAATGATTGATGAGATGAAGAGATTTTCCGATGTTGAGCCCTCAGGGTTTATAAGCGCCTCTACAAATTTCTCTGAGGGGCGTATGGAGGAAAAAGGAGAGTTCGATCATTATATTGGCGTTGCCACTACGAAAGACGCATGGAATGGCTTGGATCAGCTGGAAGTGGCGGCCTCCATGTGGGCTGTATTCACAGTCGTCGGCTCTTTTCCGAGTGCGCTACAAGAGATCTGGGGGCGAATATATTCGGAATGGGCTCCGTCATCGGGATATGAGCTAATTAAAGGGCCTGAAATTCTTTGGAATGAGCACAAAGATATCACATCGCCAAATTTTAAAAGCGAAATATGGATGCCTATCACTAAGAAATAAAAGAGTTTGGTTGGATTAATGAGACTGAGAGCTGAATATCCTTTCACTACGAAGCTGCCGCGAAAAACATTCCGGCAGCTTCGTCAAGCTATAGGCAGGATATTTCGAAAATGTTGTAGAAGTACAATTGGTGAGTCGAATGATTTTTGGAATGTAGTAGATTTCAATTTTTATGATTCAGACGAAGATTGAATCAATGAATCCTTCTATTTTAAAGGAGTCCTTATGACGAACGAGAAGCTTTTGGACTTACTAGGCAGGTACGATATCCAACAGCCTGAGATTATTTTCTTAAGGCATAACGAGAACAGAACCTATCGTGTTAATGACAGAACGGGAAAATCATATTTACTCCGCATTCATGACCCTTTTATAGATGACATGAAAGGTCTGCAACATACATACGGCGGCATTCTTGGAGAATTGCAAATGCTTGAGAAGCTGGGAAGCTGGAGCAGCAACGAAATACAGACTCCCGTAAGAAACAATGAGGGTGAACTTATTACGATCATTGAATACGAAGGTGAACTGCTAAACTGCTCCGTCCTCACCTGGCTGGATGGAAGAGACATGAATATGAATGATGTTAACAATCTTGAACTGGTAAAAGAACTGGGATCGCAAATAGCAGAACTGCATACTTTTTTTCGGCAGTACGAACATACAGGTATGGAGATTCGACCGAGTCAAGGTAAAGCTTATAATGAACGGATGATCCGTGTGATTCATTCGGGTGTGAAAAAGGATTTATTTACGCCTTCTGATGCTAATGTCATTGAACAAACGCTGCAATTGATCAACTCCCGGTTAGATGACCGTGGCGGGGAGGCTGGCCCTGACCTTATTCATGGGGATTTGTGTATGGGTAATATCATCATCACAACCGAAGGAGAGGTGCGCTTCATCGATTTTGGCTTTTTCGGTAACGGTTATGCCTTACTTGATGTAGCCATGGGAGCTATGATGCTGCCATCCGATCGAAGAGATACTTTCCTAGAGGGTTATTACAGAGAGTGCGAAAATACAGCGAATGATCTACTGCAGTTGGAAGGTTTAATGTTGGTCGCTATTATTGGATATTACGTCTTCCAGATGGAGAATGTACATGTTCATGCCTGGATGCGTGAAAGAATGCCCAAATTATGCGCTGAGTATTGTCGCCCCTTCCTCAAAGGTGAAAGTATATTTTATAAAATATGAAATGGAATGTTCATGGTTGAACTAACGAGGAGTGGTAGGTTTGATAAAAATTGATTATAACCGTTTGTCACCAAACGTGTTATCAAAAAAAATAGTAAAATAATACTGTTAAGCGAGATGGCTGTCGATGAGCATTTATTTCGATTATATTATAACAAGAAATGAAAGGGGGAATGGTGTTGATTGAACATAGCAATCTTGAAGAATTTCAAGATCCGGTAAATTACGATCTTGAATTTGACGGTGAAATGGACAAATATCAGTTCTATCTTGAGCTTGCTAGATCGAGTCCTGGGGAAGTGTTAGAACTTGCTTGTGGTACAGGCTTAACAACGATCCCCCTCTCGAAAGCCGGTATAACAATGACCGGTGTAGATATCTCTTCAGCAATGATTGCATATGCGCGGTTGAAGGCGAAAGGGCTGACTGTTACTTTTATGGAAGGTGATGCCCGTACCTTCGAATCGGACAAGCGATTTTCGATGATTTATTTGACTGGTAATGCATTTCAGGCATTTTTAAGTGATCAAGATCAAAGCGATTTGCTCACGACCGTTCACAAACATTTACAACCTCATGGAATCTTTGCATTTGAGACCCGTAATCCGGAGGGAACGGATTTATCCGATCAAGAGGAGACAGAATGGGGATCATTTATTGATAAGGATGGAAATAACGTCAAGGTATCAGGCACACAATGTTACGATGCTGGCCAGCATATCATGCATTGGGTCACGATGCGTGATTGGGGGTATAAACGAACGACTTCCCGGATTGCTTGTCGGTTCACGGATCCGAATACGCTGCATTCTTTATTAACCCGTCACGGCTTTCGCGTCGAACATCTATATGCTGACTGGAATAAAACGCCGTTTTCTCCGTCATCTTCATCTATCATTAGCGTTTGTAGGAAATGTTAGGAGAAACGTAATGCATTGCAATAGAACTCCCCCTCAGATTGAGGGGGATTTTGTTGTTCCTAAGTTTAGCATACTTTTCGCATTAAGAATTCAATCGGTCCGCGGGACATTCTTTTTCTCCACCTATGTGAGAAGATCACACATGTATCGGATGAAGAAAGAAGTTCTGCTCAATAAATAAAAAAGAAGTCGACCCTCTCGTTGGTCGGCTTCTAATTGTTCTATTGCGCGGTCAGGATTTGTGGACCTTCAGCGGTGATGGCGATCGTATGCTCGTATTGGGCGGCGAGCTTGCGGTCCAGTGTCCGGGCGGTCCAGCCGTCCTGATCAATTGTCATGTTGTAGGTGCCTTCAGTGATCATGGGCTCGATCGTGAATACCATGCCTTCCTTGATGCGGGGGCCTTTGCCGGGCTTGCCGACATGCATATAGGTAGGCTCCTCATGCAGGTCACGACCGATGCCATGAGCGAGAAGGTCGCGCACGACGCCAAAGTTGTTCGATTCGGCATGCTGCTGGATTGCGCTCGTCACGTCTCCTAGCCGATTGCCGGGCTGTGCCTGCGCGATGCCGAGGTCAAGGCACTCCTTCGTGACGCGCATCAGCTTCTCAGCCGCCGGTGAGATCTTCCCGACCGCATAGCTCCAGGCTGAATCGCCGAGCCAGCCGTCGAGCTCCGCTACCGTGTCGATCGTCACGATATCGCCTTCCTCAAGTGGCTTATTTGTAGGGAAGCCATGTGCAATTACGTCATTGACGGAGGCACAGGTCGCATATTGATAACCATTGTAGCCCTTCGTATATGGTTTGGCGCCGTGCTTCAAAATAATATCCTCGAATATGCGCTCAATCTCGTTCGTTGTGATGCCCGGTTTGATGAGCGGGGCAATTGTGCGATGGCATTCGGCCACAACCTGGCATGCCTTGCGGATGGCTTCGATTTCATACTTGCTTTTTAAGATAACCATGTTTGTTTCAGGACTCCTTTGTAATGGCTTGTATCGCGAGCTGGGCGATTCGATCGATGTCCAGCTCGGAATTGCTCGCATAGTAGTGCAGCCCGCAGCAGCCGACCAACACGGCAAGCATAAGGTTGATGCTGTCGTCTTCACGCTGCATAGTCGATTGGAGTGGAACATACAGCCTTTCCATGAATCGTCTCTTGGCAGGGTGCCGATCTTTCTCTGGCAAGCCTGTAAAATGTTCCGCTGCCATTTTGTAGACGAGATATGCGCGGGCATCTGACTGCCACAACTGGAGTAGCGTCTTGCAATACGTTAACAACTGCCTGTCGTCAGGGTTGTCCCGGCTGATGTTCGCCCATTGAGTCAGGGTTTGCTCACATCGCTCGAAGCCGCTGCTCAGCACATCTTCTATTAGTAAATGCCGGTTGGGGTAATAATGGTATACCGTGCCATAACCGAGACCAGCCTCGCGGGCGACGTCGCGAATATCAAAGCTTCCGCCCGTACGGAAGTAGGTATGCGCGGCGAAGTCCAGGATCTGTTCTCTGCGCTGCATGCGTATGAGCTCATTTTGTTCTTTGGTACGGGGGCACATGGGCGCGTTAACCTCCTTTTTTTATATAGACCTGCAAATTTGTCAATATAAAGAGTGTAACGCATGAGGCGGAGAAATGCAATTATCCGTTGGCGTTCGATGAAAACAAGTATTAGACTGAATAATAAAGTGCTTACCGGGTAAGACAATCCTGAGATACGAATTCGCATTGAATCGCTTCGTCAGCAGCAAGTTCAAGAGCCGACACCGAAACAAATTAAGCGGGAGATGGATGAAAACAACAAGGACGCCATCATTGCGTCGTTAAAACGAAAGATGAAGAAGCTCGAAGAAGAAAATAAAAAGTTGCGAGAACAACTTAAGTTTTCCTATGCAGAGGTCTATCAATGGATTTGAGGGAATGACTGTTAGCTTATCCAGCTTACGGGCAGCTTAATTTAAGATCATACTCGGTGAACTGTATCATAAATAGGGGCAAGTTTAACCCTTGAAACCAGTGAGCTAGGATCAATTTCGTTTCGAGTTAATGTGAATAATATCCATTATTTTTAAATATGCGACAAAAATTGCATTTGAAGAAATATTATTGTATGATTTTGTTGTGTTAAAAATTGGAAAATTTAATCGTCATTGTGTGGACAGTACGGATACTACTTCAGCAGTAACCAAAGTTTCTTATACTTATTAACTAAGGAGAAGCAGCCTTGCGTAAGAAGAAATATGTTAGCATAGCCTCAATTACATTGATTGTGATTATGGTCGTTCTATTCTTCAGTATGAAAAATGTTCTTTTCGACGGCTCTTCTAACAAATCAGAGGAACAGGCCGTCACAACAACCAGTGAGATGATTAACGAGACAGAGAAACCAGCTGCCACAATAACGAATAAGGGAACCAATGAAAAGAAGAGCGTAACCGCGATGGAGGCACTGCGCCTTGGGTACTCAGAGGCGAATAAGCTTACGGAAGAAGAGCCATTACTTATTAACATAACAAGCACGGATGACACTTCTGTTTCCCAGGAACGAACCGATGGTTCGGATGGAACAAGAGATGCTTGGAATCTCGAATTTGGCAGCAAGAAAGGGAATGTTTTTATTTATATCAAGATCGATAATGGAATGGCCATTAAGACTGATGTGAAAAAGCACGATAAGAATTTACTTGTAAAAGGACAGTATGCGATATCTGATATTCAAATCGATTCTTCCGATGCAGTTAAACAAGCTGTTGAGAGACTGGGGATGAAACCAGGAAATCCTGCTATAGCAGATGACTGGATCAAGGGGTATCATTTTACTATCAGCAGGTATAATACTGATCCTAACTCCTCCAAAACACGTCTGCTGCTAAGAGTTATGGGTATCTCGCCGAATTCTCCTAATCGTGAGAATGACAGTTTGAGAATGAGCGCTTTCTTTGATGTCAAAACAGGCGAATTGATGAGCGCTACCGAGATGACAGGCTTCGACAAGGATGGGAATACCATGTGGAAGAATATTGAGCTTAAATACTGATGACGGCATAAATAAATGAAGAAGGAAGATATTTTCGTAAAAATACAACATATTACCAAATAAAGAGTTATTATTGATGGAACTTACCGTGCGTTACTGCTCATGAGCAGACGCATGGTAAGTTTGTTTTTGTGTAAAGGCGTTATTACTGTCTACTTGGTAAAGTCTATACGCATCACTCAAGTTTATTGAACTGGAAATATCCATTCTTCGAGGTGATGTATATGCTGAGTATATTCTTTAGTCCCCTGAACGGCGGTTAGGGCAATTGGAACCTAGCGGATCAAAGAAAGAGCATCCTGCAAAGGATGACCCAAAAACTCACCGTTAAAAACAGCGCGGTGAACTGTATCACAAGTTGTGGTAAAGTAGATTGTTGGGTTGAGCTAAGAGCAGCAATGTTAAAAATTGCAGATTGTTGTTTATAGATTGCTAAGTGAGGATCGAAAGGCTGGAAGATCGATGAATAAAGGGATGCAGGCGATTCGCAAAGCTAATAATTTTGAGCGATCCTAATAAAAGATGAGGTATATGTGATGCCAAAAAACGATAATATGCTGGCAATCCTATGGATGCTGAATTCGGGTGTTAAAATGACCGCAAAACAAATATCCGAAAAGTTAGAAATAAATATAAGGACAGTCTATCGGTATATTGATGCGCTAAGTGCCAGTGGAGTGCCTATAATATCCGACACTGGTCATAATGGCGGGTATAGCCTACTGAATAATTTTATCAGAGCACCACTGCTATTTGATATTGAAGAAAAAAAAGCACTTCTTCATGCTGCTGTTTTTGCAAAAGAAGCCGGATACCCTTTGAGTGAGGCATTAGGTAATGCGACATCCAAATTGAAAATGTATTCGAATGAGGAACAGGAAAGTGTTCTCAGCCGTCATTTAGCCGGATTTGAAGTTATAAACCGTAGGGGAGATCCTTCTATTCAGCCAGTATTAGCGGAATTGGAGCAAGCTGTAGCAAACGAGTTCTCTGTAGAAATTGATTATCACACACGCCGTGATGATCAACCCAAGACTAGGGTGATAGATCCCTATGGTATGGTGTACTGGAACAATAAATGGTATATTGTTGCATTTTGCCACCTGAGAAATGAGATTCGCAGCTTTCGGGTAGAACGGATTTTACAAATCAAGCGGACTCAAAACATATTTAAACGTTCCGAAGCTTTTTTGGCTCGGGAATTTTTTTTGCGAAATCTATTACCTGATTTAGTCGACAAGGACGGGTTAATTGCTTTAGTTATCGAAGGTAGGTCAGAGGCGTTGGATGACTTATGCCTGCATTGGTTTTTGGGGCATCATCTGAAAGAGCGTACATCAAATCAAGCAATCTTTTTACTTGAGGAAAAATCAATTCATACCTATGTTCCTAATTTTCTCTTATCCTACGGGAAATCCATTCAAGTAATCGAACCACAGAGTTTGAAGGAAAAACTTGTTGGTGTGGTGTCGGAGTTATTGGAATATTATCAACTTTAATAACTTCACTGACAGCGGATGTCAGTGAAGTCATTTTATAATGACGATAATCATTGATTACCGATGGTTGGTATCACTAGATGAATTGTAAAATAAGGAGAACTTGCAAATGAATAATACGGTATATCTTTATGTGTTTGACACAATGGCAGACTGGGAAATAGGCTACGTAACTGCCGAACTGAAATCGGGAAGATATTATAAAAAGGGGCTGGTCCCGTCAAAAATAGTTACCGTGGGAATTGATAAGACTCCAGTAACTACAATGGGCGGATTGAAAATACTGCCTGACATCAAATTGGATGAGTGCAGCATTGAAAGATCAGATCTATTGATTTTACCCGGTGGAAATACATGGACAGAAACCATTCACCACCCCCTCTTAAAAATCGCTGAAAGGTGTTTAAGGGAAGGTATATGGGTTGCAGCGATTTGTGGTGCTACAATGGGACTTGCCCAGACAGGATTGCTGAATTCACGTGGGCATACAAGCAATGATCTGGAATACCTTAAAATGATCTGTCCCACTTATACAGGAGAAAAGTATTACAAAATGGAGTCTGCTGTAACGGATGGAAAACTGATCACAGCATCTGGAATAGCTCCATTGGAATTTTCTGCACACATCTTGAAAGCTTTGGATGTGTTTTCTCCAAAAACATTAGACGCCTGGTATAACCTTAATAAGACTAATGATTCTAAATATTACTATGAGTTGATGAATTCAATACAATGAAGGTGTCAGCATTTAAGGAAAAGTGAAAGTGTGTTGTATATATAGATATGGACAAGATGCCACATGAGTAACAATGCGACTTAAAATATTCCTTCCATAGGAATCCTAATGGAGTACGATAGTTAAGCATAAAGGGTTCCACATATTAGTCATGTATAATATGTGGAACCCTTTATTATATCTGACTTTCCTAAATCTAGATCTTGATTAATTGAAAAAATAAAGTTGTAGACTGCACGCTGGCATTAAGTTGTTTAAGAATACATTTGGATAAAGTGGGAGATATTACTGAAAACTTCTCCAGATGGGCGGTTATTATGAAAAAATTACTGATATCATTTTTGGCGATACTTATTTTTTCCACTGTTACAGTAGAGGCTGCGCCTGAATACGCAAAATGGGGCAAAATTGCAGTAGAGGAAACACAAAAACGATACAATGCAGTCATAATTGATTATAAGCACATTGGTCGTACTGAACTAACACCTAAAAAGTCTGAAGAGAAATTCAAACTATGGATTAGAAGCAAAGCAGGTAATGAGTTTGGGGTTTTTGTATCAATCCAATTTGACCCATCAACTGATACAATCCAATCGATTCAGTTTTCTGAAACTAATCGTTAGATTTAATAAATCTCGCTATTTACGCTAATGGGGCACGATAGTGCAATGACAACAGGCTGCCGAGATCATAGGCAGCCTGTTCAGCTATTCCAGCTAATAGCTTGTCAATATTTAATTATTAATGGCCGATTCCTGAAGTGGTATACTTAAAAAAAGATATGACAAATAACCGTCCCCTTCGGCACAGGAATATATTTCATCTTTTTCTATTTCATGCTGCTCATTCTAGACGAAATGCTTCTTTTGAAGTTAAGATGGCAAAAATCCAGTGGATGAGTTTGTTTACACAAGCAATTACCGCTACTTTGAACAGCTTTCCTTCCGCACGCTTTTTATCGTAGTAAGCTCTTAATTTCTTGTTTCTATTACTACGAATACCACAGCGCACAGCTTGATACAGGGCTGTACGAAGCCTTCTCGAGCCATGTTTCGTGATTCGATTTTGGGTTGCCACAAACTTACCTGAAGCAAATACACTGGGATCAACACCAGCAAAGGCCACCAGCTTCTTTGCGTGATCGAACCGATCGATTTCTCCAATCTCAGCCAAAATTGTTGCAGCAATTTTCGTGCCGATACCGGGTATCGATTGGATTAAATCATATTCAAGTAACTCTTCAGCCAGGGTCTCTATCGATTTATCAAGGTCTGATAGATGGTCCTGGTATTGAAGAAGTAATTTGATGAGCAGCTGCATGGAGATCAAATGACTTGGAAAAGCCGTCTCCTTAAAGGGATTTCGCCTTGCTGCAGCCGCTAGGATTTGAGCGCGTTCCAAACACCATGAGACGGATCTTCCGCGTCCAGTAAGACGTTGGATTGTTGTTGTAATCTCTTCCACAGTCATACCCAGGACTTCTTTAGACGTCGGGTGTAAGGCTAGAAATCGAAGTGAAACTTTCGAATAAAGGTCACCAAACACGCCATGGTATTCGGGAAAAACTTGATCCAGAATGGCCTGGAATTGTAGTTTTGCTTGAACATACATACCCGTTAGGGATTCATACTGTCGTGTTAGATAGCGTAAATTCATGAGATGCTGACCCCGTTTTTTGATGGGTTCAAACTCTTCTTTATAGAACAGTGCCCCAAGTTGATAGGCATCAGCAGCATCCGTCTTGACCCGTCTTAAATTAGTTTTTTTGGCCTCATATGAGATTAACGGATTAATGACGATGTATAGATACTGGTGCTCATCCAGAAACTGAACAACAGGGCTATGATAATGACCTGTTGCCTCCATTACAATGCAAGGGCTCACCCCAGCAGCTGATTCCACTGCTCTAACATAATTAAGAAAAGACGATAATCCCTCTAGATCATGATTAAATTTAAAGATCTTCCCATGAGGTACTCCACGGTCTAAAAAAGCTTGTGCATGGCTCTCTCCCTTGGACACATCCAAACCAATGACTGGATTCATGACATCACTCCTGTAGTATTTTCACCGGCAACCCCTAACCTTCTTGTCTTCCACACTATCGCATGTGATACGGGATCAACGTCCCAACCAGCCTAACCATGGTTGAACAAGTAGGGGGGATGAACAGAATAGCTCTCGGGATCCAAGTCCCACGGGCAGAAACGTTCGATCCCCGGCTACCGCTATCTTACGACCATACAAAAAAAAGGTCGACCAGAAAGATCTGGTGACCTCATAATACGAACGGGCAGAATAACGTGATGTAGGTGTGTACTTTAAATGAGAAGAGTAATAGAGGTGGATTAAAGATAGGACTTTATTTTCCAGTCCAAGACTGCCGCTGGTTTTATAAGGAGTCATTTTAAAACCCTATTTGCCTCGGTCATTACCTCCTCAATATCAGCAGGGTCCGCGATCTTTGAGAATTTCCATCGTATGACTAGTTTAACCTCTAATTGAACTATCTTAATCCCAGGATGAAATCCCTCCAAAATGCTGTGAAATAACAGCATTTTATAAACTAGAACTAAGGACAGCTTACCTTACCAAAAAGGACTAAAATTACTACTTTGTTCTATAATTTCAACATATGAAAAATTCACAATAGAAAAATCAAAACCTATTCCTCTCCCTAGCTACAATTCACTAATTCAATAAGTTCTACGCCCCCACAAACAAAACCCATGAAAAAGGATACCCAACACCAACCTCTATGTTTACATAAGCTTTTTTTCTATTTTTATTGCTAGTTCCATAGCTTGTAGGGCATGGTCTAACTCGATTATGGATGAAGTACCCTCCTCTAAGCATTGGATAGCATGCGTAATACTCTTTTCAAAAGGATTAGCTTGTTCTATCAATAGTTGCTGTTTACCTGCAGAGGTATATTCCATTAATGATCCTTCAACCTTTCCGTTCATGTCGTCACTTTCTTGATAGACAAGCTTTCCTTGTTCAAAATAAGCTTCATACCCTACGGAAAAAGGATAACCAGCTGGCATTTGTGAGGATACAACGATTTCTGCGGAGACATTCGTTTTCTGAAAATGGGTACGTACTAACGCTTGTTCATTTCGTCCACCATCGGTTCCCCACACAGAGTATTCTTCTAAAGATCCAAGCAGCCAGGTAACAAAATCAAGTTCGTGAATCATCAGATTTGTGGAGATAGAATGAAGTCCGAGATCACCCCACAGAGGTGCCGTTTCTCTTTTTAAGGTGAAGGCTAAGAGCTTTCCATATTTCTCTTGATGAGTGGTTTCGTATAAATATTTGTACGCAGGATCAAATTTAATAAATTGGTTCACGAGGATTCGTCTGCCATACTGTTGTTCTGCTTCCTTCATCGCAAGGGCATCTTCATTGTTAAAGCATACAGGTGTTTCACAGAATACATGTTTCCCATGCTTAAGCGCCTCAACGGCAAACTGTCTATGTAAAGTTACGGGCAGACAGATATCGATCACATCAATTTTGGTATCAAGCATGATATCCTCTATATTTGTGGTAATCTCAACGCCTAACGCTTGTTTTAAATTTTGCAGCTTAGCTTCATTTCTACCATAAACAATAACTTTGTCTACACGCTCATTTTTCGTCAATAATTCTGCATGATAAGCTCCGAACCCTGTTCCTAAAACGGCAATTTTCATATGTTTCAGCTCCCTTTATGTAATGAACTAATCATAACCTCTTATTGTTGACAACATCATGGCAAGAATTTTGAAGTATACTTGATAAAAAAGAAAAGCTCGGAGGTTCCCATGCGCTTGCATCGTTTGATTGCTATTTTATTATTAGTGGAGTCGAGAGGGAAAATGAAGGCCAATGAACTAGCTCAAGCCTTGGAGACTTCTGTACGTTCAATCTATAGAGATATTGATGTACTAGCTGAAGCTGGAATTCCTTTGTTGTCTATGTCGGGGCCGAATGGTGGTATCTCCTTAATGGAGGGATATACAGTTAACCTGAAGCAGTTACATGGTGAAGATGTAATCAATCTATATTTAACAGGTATGGGCATCTATTCTGGGGGACATTCTGAATCTGGTCTTAAGCTGAAGACGACGCTGTTGAAATTAGAAAAAACATTGCCCGCATCCTATCAACCTGACATTCAGAAAGCGCAAAAGCGCTTTTATTTCGATGACACACCTTGGTGGACAGAACGAATAGAAATCCCCTGTCTGGAATCTATCCGGACAGCCGTTTGGCGATCTCAGAAACTACAGGTTAAGTACCAAAAGGTTAACGGAGAAGTATCGTGCAGGAAATTACAGCCCTATGGTCTTGTGGTGAAAAAAGAGGAATGGTATCTTATAGCCTACTGTGAAGAAGCTAATCAAATCCGAACGTTTAAATGTGAGCGAATTGTCTCTACGCAGCTTGTGGAAGAAGAGTACTCTATACCTATGGAGTTTTCATTAGAAGAGCACTGGAAGCAGCAGGGACAGGTTTTTAAGCAAGCGTGTAAAGAAGAAGAGGTCTATCCTGTTGTGATCAGAGCTGATAAGAGAACAATGTCTTCTTTATCTCAGCTAGAGATCATGGAAATGAGAGAAGAAGGGGATGCATTCATTTTAAAGGTGAATATGTTTGGTTATGAAAGTGCATGTGCTAATGTCTGGTGCATAATAGGTCATTCCGAAATCATGGAGCCCTTAGAGCTAAGGCAATATGTAAAAGGCCAGCTGAGTTTTCTTCAGGGAATATATGATTAACCGTTTTTTCTATGTAAAAGAGACCGTAGCTATTGCATATTCTGCAAAGATACGGTCCCTCTTTTCTGATAAAAGAATTAATTCATATAATTGGTTTACATAATAATGATTATGTTAACCGAGATGAGGATGATCCAATAAACAACGTATTGAATTGGAAAATCATCCTTTTATTGCTCTATTTTTAATACCAAGTGTTAATTTCTCTCTGGCAACAAGTCTTTTGTGCGCTACGAGAAGAAAAGGAAGACCAAAAGCTGTTGTTAAAGCCAACGGCACAAAGATCGCAAGGCCATTCTGAGCGCCATAATGGTCTAACAACACCCCACCGAAGATAGGTGCCATAACACTCCCTAAATTATTAAAGCCAATCGTACCAAAGTACGTCCCTTTCATTTCAGGTTTGGCAATCCGATCGATTAACATATCCATCATCGTAAAGAGTAAGACTTCCCCTATAGTGAACAGAACTACACTGATCATTAGTAGAGCCACACCACCAGCAAGCCCCACTAAGAGAAGACTAAGTGCAACGCAGATATTCCCAAGTATTAAAGGGACAATCGGTGGAAATTTACTTGCCGTACGTACAATGGGATACTGCACTACTAACACGGTTATAGCATTCAGTGAAAGCATATAGGAGAACAATTGCCCCCCATTGGTGAAATGCGTGTTCATCGCTAAATATTGAGCCATTGTTGAGCCGAAGTGACCGTATCCTAACACACAAAAGATTGTACCCAGCAATACTGGCAGGAACACACGGTCTTTTCCTGTGATTGTCAAAGCTTCGAGTAAACGTGGTGCTTGAGCTTGTGTACGGGCGGGCATGCTTGAACGATGTGCCTTAAATTGCATGAATAATACAATTCCGTATGCAACATATACGATTCCGGCGATTAGAAAAGGAAAAGTTGATTCCGCAGAGCCGAGCTGTAGCCCAATGATCGGACCAAATACTACACCAAGATTAATTGCTGCATATCTAAGATTAAAGACAAGCAGCTTGCTCTCGGGTGGTGTAATATCGGACAAAAGTGCCCGTGAAGTAGGCTCGAATACTGATCGACATAAGCCATTTAGGGTGTTTACCAAGAAAAATACCCATAGATGCTGAGCCACTGAGAATCCGAAGAAGACGGCTGCCCAGCCAAATACCGAGATTAACATCACGATTTTGCGGCCAACAATATCAGAAATATAACCGCCATAGAAACTAGCCAATACGCCTGCCAGCGAGCTAACCGCGACCGTAATCCCTGTTTGTGTCGGGGAAGCTCCGAGAACTTGGGTCAGATAGATGGATAAGAATGGGATGCTCATCGAGGTCACCAGACGTCCGAACATAGTGCCGATGATAATTGTCCAGGCTAGAGGGTGAATGTGCCTTAGATGCTGTTTCATAATGATTACGATCTCCTAGTCTTATTGCTCTAATATTGTTGCTGCATATTCATTGTTGATTTATGTATAATTATAATGATAAAAGGGGGAAGGAAAAGTGTAAGAAATACATTGACCGTTTCACCTTTAAAGGAGTGAACCATTTGGACCAGATAAGTAATCATTTTTTATGTTTAGCAGCAAGCGTTACTAGTTCGTTCAAAGTGAATGAACCTGTTCCTGTGACGATAGATTTATTGGCTTCGATCCTAATTTGCACTCCACGCAATGTTAAATTCGTTCTGCGGAAACTGGAAGAGCAGGAATATATTCTATGGCAGCCGGGGAGAGGCAGGGGGCATATCTCTCAACTTACTTTTTTAAAAAGTATTGATGAGGTGTTCGAGGATAGCTTTCAGGAGTTAGTCAGTAAAGGCAAGATAAAAGAAGCTATCGAATTGATGAGCAGCGATCAGGTGACCGGACCCTTAAAGGAACGATTGTTAACGATGTTAAATAAACAGATGGGTTTTCGTAGTGAAGCAGAGTCAACCTCAGGGCTGGACGTCCTGCGGATTACCCGTAACCGGCATAAGGAAGTACTGGACCCTGCTTATGTATACACCGCTTTTGAATCCTATTTGCTGGGTCAGATCTATAGCACACTAGTTACTTATGACGCAACGACCGATGCCTTTCTTCCTGGTTTGGCCCATATGTGGGAAGCTAATGAGGAGCATACAAGTTATATTTTTTACCTCCGCAAGGGGGTACGCTTTCATCACGGAAGAATTATGACCTCGAGAGATGTAAAAGAGACGCTACAACGGCTTATTGACTTGAATAGCCCTGCGGTGAACCTTTATAAGGATATCGAACGAGTAGAGGTTGAAGGAGATCATCGAATCCGGTTTGATCTGTCTCGTCCAAATCTCTTTTTTCTGCATCTGTTTAGTTGCATTCACATGTCCATACTCCCATACGATATAGACATCACTAGTGAAGTGATCGGTACAGGTCCTTACCGTTTAATGGATCTGAATGAGGATGTATTGGTGCTCGCAGCTTTTGATTTTTATTTCGGAATTCGGCCGCTCCTGGATCGTGTTGAGATTTGGTATTTGCCAAAAGAGGCTTCTAATGAACGCCAATACCAGCTGCCAGATCCTGAACATGGAGAACTTTTACCTGATATCATCAGCAATCACAGTATAGATTACCCGGCCTTAGGCTGCAGATATATTCTGTTTAATTTTCATAGAGAGGGAATTCATCAGCAGCTATGGTTTCGCCAAGTCATCCGTATCCTTTACAGTCGAACGGCTTTAATAAAAGAATTGGGTGGCAATCGTATCACTCCAGCAGATAGCTTTTTGCCATGGGAGAGCAGTAAGAGAGAGCTTCTAGATCCAACTTTGGAACATGCCCGAGCGCTTTTAGCGGAAAATGGGTATCAGGGAGAAGTCATTACTTTAGCAACTAAGGATAAAAAAGAAGAACGAGAAGAAGCGTTATGGCTCCAAACACGCGCTGCCTCCGTAGGTTTGCAAATTGAGTTATATTTTTTCAATGAATTTAAGGCAGATCATATACAGACAACAGCCGAGATCCAGCTTGCTGAAGAGGTTTTAGAAGATGATTGGCAATGGGGAATGATTAACTACTTTAATAATAAATCTAATTATTTATTTTCTTTGCTTAGAGAGGACCAAATTTCATTGTTTTCGAAGGTATTAGGTCCTTTCGCAGAGTCTCCAAAGGATGAACGGGTGAAACTGCTGAATCAAGCGGAGGGAATTCTACGAGACAATTATTGGGTGCTGCATGGCTGTCATATGAATAAAAAAGCTCAGCTAAATCAAAGCCTGTTTGGTCTGCACACCGGTTCCTTCGGGTTTCTGGACATCTCTAAGTTATGGATTAAAACTAGGCTTTAAGGTTTTCTTTTGTTATACTTTCCAGGGAGGCTGTATCGATAGAATCGAATGGCGCTCTAGATGGATCAGATTTAAGAATAGTAATTTATTTGTAGCCATGGAGGTGAACTCGTTGGATTTTGCTCAGATCCGTATGGACCGAGACAAAAGAACGGTCGATACTTGACTCTTTTTTTGCCATTCGGACCTGTTTAGCGGATAAGCTAAGCGGTCTTTTTATTTGTTAAAAATTAGGTGAAAAAAGGGGAGACTTACATGCGTTTTCTATTCGTGGGTGCAGGAGCAATTGGTGGTTATTTTGGAGGACGTCTGGTTCAAAAAGGGGAAGATGTAACTTTTCTAGTCCGTTCTACTAAACAAAAGCAGTTAGAAGATGAGGGTCTGGCAATAAAAAGTGTGCATGGTGACTTTCAGACTCCCGTTCGGACGATTACATATGGGGAGAAGGCAGCGCCTTTTGACTGTATTATTATTGCAGTGAAGGCCTATCATTTGCCTCAGGTGATGATGGATCTTACCCCTTTCGTCGGTGAACAGACTATGATTCTCCCGCTCCTTAATGGGTATAAGCATTTTGGTATTTTGCAGCAGCATTTTGGAGCAGAAAAGGTACTGGGTGGTCTTTGTTATATCGAGACAACGTTAGGTTCTAATGGAGCTATCATACAAAGTAGTTCTTTTCATAGTATTGTGTTTGGTGAATGGGCGGGTGGGGAGTCAGAACGAACGCAGAAACTTCTCAGTCATTTGGATAAAGCAGGTTTCACTGTGATACTAAGCTCTGATATTCAGCGCGAAGTGTGGCAGAAATATATATTCGTAGCTAGTTTAAGCGGGATTACAACTTTAATGGATAGCTCGGTTGGACCCATTTTAGCCTCATCTACAGCGCGTACTATTTATGAGCAGCTTCTAAATGAGATCGTGAGTATAGCGCAAAGTGCAGGTATGCCTGTTGGAGCAGATATGGTGACTGCTACGATGCAAAAAATGGATTCGGTGCTACCCGAATTTACTTCCTCTATGCATAGGGATATGCTAAAACATCTGCCAGTGGAAGCTGAGCATCTGCATGGTGCACTTTTGGCGATGGCTGTACCTGGTCAAGTTGTGTATCCCATTCTCGAAACCGTATATGCCCGTTTGAAAGTATACGAAAGCGTTAATGATATGAGATGATCTGTATAAAATTACTTTAAGGAGCTGGACGATTATGAAGGAACTGAATCAAAAGATAATGACATTTCTAATGTTCGAAGGAAAGGCTGAAGAAGCTATGAATTTCTATACTTCTTTATTTGAACACTCCGAAATCATCAGTATTAAACGTTATGGAGCAAATGAAGCAGGTCCTGAAGGGAGTGTCATGCAGGCTACTTTTTCATTACATGGACAAGTCTTTATGTGTATAGATAGCTACGTGAAGCATGGATTCACCTTTACTCCAGCGGTATCCTTATATGTGAATTGTGAAAGTGAAGCCGAAATTGACCGCGTCTATGCAGCATTATCCCAGGGTGGACAGGTGCTCATGCCACTAGGCGAATATCCATTCAGTTCGAAATTTGGCTGGGTAGCGGATCAATTTGGTGTGTCATGGCAATTAAATCTTTCGGGGAATGTGTAATCGATTGATGTGTTGCACGGTCAGATAATATTCTGTATCACAAGGGGCCGAGTTCGTCTGTAAATGACGAGTTCGGCCCCTTAGTGTTCAGGCAGCGGAAAGGTCTGAGGAATCTTCTGATTTTAAATTACGATTGCAGCCCGCTTATGACTAATGAAGAAATTAGCTGTATATTAGCAATTAAAGCAACAGCTGTTAATTACATTGCTGAACAACGGTTGTGCGTTCATTAGTAATCGTGACTTTGGAATGACCTGATAAATATTCGGTATAACCGCACACGGTTTGTTCTTTCGACTGTCCGTTAGAGTTGGTATATCGAAGATATATAGCACCTTCACCATTTAAACTCAATTTTGGTTTGAATTTTTTCTTTTGTCCTGCTTTTATTGGACTTGTATACAATTTCTTTGAATCCGCACCAATTAATCCTACTTCGATAGAGTTAATATCAACATCAGATTGATTATCTACGATGACTGAGAAGCTTTTAAACGGACTCAGAAGATTTGATATCGTCCCTACACCAAGAACAACTCCACAAGTAATCAGAAATATCGTAATCCCTATAAAAAATCGTTTTCTCATCCTTCAGTCCCCCTATATAAATAAGACAGGGGTTACTTAAAAAATGTTACAACAAGGAGAAGTTAGTTATAAAAATTCATTACCAAATCAAGCGTGGACCTGCATGTTATTATAAATATATTCCATATTAATGATTTGAAAAGGGGTTTTGTATTGACTACTATCCGTCATTTTGAACAAGGTGACATGCCATTACTTGGTGAACTTTATAACACAGTATCTTCAAAGGGGAATGTTGTTTTTTGGTGGGTTGGCACAGAGGAAAATTGGGAAAATGTATATTGCGCTTTCGAGGACGGTAAAATGGTGGCCAAAGGTCAAGTGAGCATCATCAATATTGTTCCGCCCGGCCGTTCCAAGGATAGCAGACATTCGATCTACCTGAACTTAAAAACAATACCAGAACGTGAAGGCGATTATGATTTATTAGAAAAAGTTTATCAGTCACTCTTATTAAGAGCACTCGAATTAAAAGAAACGTTATCAAAGGATTACAAAACCACTCTTTGTATAGGGAACGATTCGGCAGAGGTCTTGAATACTCAATTTTTCGAAAAAGTGAAGGGCTTCTCTCATTATAATAGCTTATTTAAGATGAAACACAATCTAAGTGATGGTTTGTCCGAACCCACTCTGGCTAAGGAACTTGAATTCGCAACCTGGAATATGGAGACGCCTGAAGAAGACGAGCATTATTTGGAATTAGAAGCTGAGATTTGGCCGGAAACTCCGCTAGGGAAAGAACGGTTAGCTGAATTCAAACAAAATCCGCTCTGGACATCACTTGTTGTTCGAGAAGGGGAGAAGGTTGCGGGTAGCTTAATGGTCTGGCAGGAAGAGAAGGGCGGCTACATCGAAAATGTATTTGTTCTTGAACCATGGAGAAGATCCGGAATTGCTAAGTACATGCTTTTTCAAGCATTGAACTATTTTAGAACCCACGGACTGGAAGAGGCATGCCTGATGGTGCTTACGGAAAATGATTCAGCATTACGGTTATATGAATCAGTGGGATTTATTCTAACAAATGAGGAAAGACGATATCGGATTGAGCTATAAAAGTTATTGAAAGTGAAGGATTACCAAGCAAAGTGCGATAGCTTTTTTGTCGAGGCTAGGTTCGAGGTTAAGGTCGCACTTTATTTGGTAACCCTTTCTGTGAATCAACTGCTAAATGCTTTCATACCTTTTGCTTTCCATCACATTTCTTACATACGTTAAGTTTTTCACCTGAAATGCCTTTCCCGAAGTACAACAGCTTAATACGTGTGCTGCCACAGATCGGACATGTTCCTCTAGCCCGGGATGGAATGCGCCAAAGTGCTTTGCCGCGTTTGTTTTTAGACATGATTTGACCCCACCTTTACTCTTAATACTCCATCTTATGACCAAGAGGAACTTAAAGTTCGAAGAGCGAAAAGAATAGAAAATCGGAAGAAAAAGGGCCAAAAAACACCTTTAAAAAACAGCGTATAACTTAAATTATACGCTGTTTTGATTGTAAGGCGTTTTTTTAGGGGGAATGGGGCACTTGGACGAGTAAAACAGGTGGATTTTAAAGGGATATTTTATAAATAACGGATGTCGATATCTTTGAATCTTCCCGATGACATTTTAGGCATTCTGAATTGCAGAGAACCTTGCTTATAAGTGCCTCTGCTCTGATCTGGAATGACGGGAACTGGCAGCTGAATAATCTCGCTATGATCTTTTCCTAAACCTGTTAATTTAATTTGTGTGCGATTGATTTGTGCCCATATACTTTCGGGGTGGATTCCGCTCGGAATACGAATTTTGGTAATCAGGTGATTATGAGTGTCGATATGCTCAAAGCTTAAACTTGAGGTTTCGTTCATAAATGAAGAGGAGGTCGCTGCAGTTGCTTCTCGGATGACTTTTTCGACATACCCGTCAATTTGGTTAGGATCCAACTTCCACTGCTCTTCAAGAGCTTTCAAGGATAACTTTTTCTTAAAAAAAGGATCTTCATTCATCCAATCTAAAGGGTTCGTCTTATTGGGACTCATAGCTCTGCGCCTCCTACGGTTTTTATCCATTGTATGGGCGTTTGACTTATTCAGTGACATCTGGGCGAATATCTACATAGAATAGCTTATCATTCCGAAAGGAGGAGTGGTTTGGTGGTTTCAATCATCGGCAATATTAAAATCAATAGCGTAGGCCCCAGCTCCACAGTCTTAGTAGGAAATACGGCATCCGTTATCCTGAGCAGCAACTCTAAAATTTATGCCGGTGCCAACTCCTTCTCCATAGGTGACTCCATAGGTACGAATATAACGAATAATGCGGCCAGCAGTACAAATACGATGGATTCAGATGTGGTGGATCAAGTATCACCTCCTTAAGGGTGGGGTTTAAATGAACATTACGGTATATCAATGCATATCGATCTATAATCTAAAAATCGGTACTATCTCTAATTCCTCGGTTCTTCAGATTGGTACTTCGGGACGAATCAATACTTTGTCTCATAATTATGAGACCTCTGGAGCTCCATCATCGCCTCCAACGACTCCAGCGGAAAAAATGGATTCACCCCTTGTGTCCTTACCGCCAGCGGCAGAACTATATGCACAACTGAATTAGGCTCTTTGTCCCCGCATACAATAAACCATAGGAGGGGGTTGTATGCATCCGTATTATGCTCAACAGGTTTTTAATACACTAAGATTGCAAGCGGAGAAGATTCAACAGCTAGAGAAGCAGCTTCGAGATTTGCAAGGCGATGTAGACAGCATAAAGAACAATAAATCTGCAAGTATAGGACCTATCAATTATCATTTTGAACAATTAAAAATCGAAAAGCTGGAAGGCACTTTAAATATAGGCATTACACCGAATGAGGGGAACAATCTGGATGAAGCGATGATCAACGGTAAATCTATTGGAGAGCAGGAGGTAGGTACAACTGCCTTATCGGATCAGATTCGCCCACAGATTCTGAAGTATGTGCAAGAAGAGGTTCCCTCGCAATTTTCACGTTTAGAAAAAGAGAAGAATTTAAGCATTGATGAGCAATATATCCAAATGGTGACTCAGGATCTGCTGAATCAGATGGATGGACGGATTAACGAGTATGTAAGCCAACTCCCTGCCACAGAAGAAGGGCGTGGATACACTGATGAGGAATGCGCTTCTATTGTAGAGCAAATCAAACGAGATATCGTTATGGCAGTAGAGCGGCATTTGGAAATAAATATAACCGGAAGGCGGGAGACGAATGAAGATAACGGTGATCAATAGAGATATTAGTGTCAATGCAGTGAAAGTCGTTTCGATCTCGGGTTCATCAGTATTTTTAGTAGGGGATACTCAATCCATTCATTGCTCCTCGGCGTTTGACAGCGTAATAGAATATACTCAGAGCGCTCCAGATCAAGTCAAAAAAGGCAGTTAACCTATGCACACCTCACGCATACAAGATGTCTATATCAACAATCTGTCTGACAGTTCTATTTTTATATGTGGATCTGTAGGCCGGGTTCAATCTAAATTCCTGGGAAGCAAGGAGAATTACCTTTTTAACATAAAGGAGATTAATAATCGCACGAAAGATACTACACTTATAGACATTCCTATCCCTGTATGGACAAACCAAGGGAATGAAGTGGATGAATTTGTGATATTAAAGGATTCCGCGGAATCAACAATTAATATACAATATATCAAAATTCTGTCGATTGGGTCTGGCACGACCTTCCAGATTGGAAACAGCGGGTCAGTTCATCTGGAGAGTCGAACCATTGAGTTTAAACGAGAAGTGGCTGCAAAAGATAAGGAGTAACAACAACTATTTTAATTCTTTTGGCAGAGAAATCGCGAATATATTGTGCTCCGTCTGGATGTAGAGAATACCATTCGCACTGAATAGTTTGCCGTATTGTTGTGCTCCAGTTTTTACTTTGCCAAGCGCTTTTCCTGTTTCTGCATTTATGATAAGGAAATATCCGTTCTCATAGCCGGCGTATAGCCCCTTACCCATAGATTGAACGCTTAACGCAGGACTGTCCGGCCCGTTGAAGCTTATAATGCGATTATCGTTCATTTGAACGGCAGTGATCTGTGCATCCTTTTGGAAAAAAGCCATGTTATTTACTGGACCAGCCACCCAATTTCCGTACTCCTCATAACTTTTGGGTTCACTCGCTGTTTCTTGACCTAAGGTAAAGCGGTATAGTGGATGACCCCCCCATTGGTCTAAACCTCCATCGACTGTATATAGATACGAGCCTTGAAGTGATGTGAAATAATTACCGAGTCTACTGACATCTTCGAGCAGTTTATAGTTCTTTTTGGTCTTCGCTTTTCCAGTTTTAACATCAACATGTACCAAGGTCAACTGATAGCCTTTAAGAGGCTCGTTAGAGGCATCATTTGCAGCATTTGCTTGTTCGCGGAGTAATAATTCACCATCCCGGTAAGCAACAAAGCTATAAAATCCCTGAATTCTCCATAACCTCTTGCCTGTAGCCGGATCGAGCCCGAAAAACTGTGTACGCCTATTATCAACAGTACTGGATACTACCAATACCCCGTTATATAGGCCGTCGATACTTCCTACATACATAGGGATGTCTTTATTCTCCCAGATTTTTTTACCAGTAACCGGGTGATAAGCTGCAATTCCACCATGCTCGTTCCGGAAGTACAACACTCCGTTAACTAACTCCGCGAAAGCACCGATTTCAATCGGATCTTTGGCAGCCTTAACCTTCCAAAGCAATTTCCCCGTTTGGGCATTAACTTTTACAAGATAACCCTCATAAGTGATAAAGAAAACCGAGTTATTCGTTATAATCTCAGGATTTGTTCCGTTTTTGTAGGACCATTTAACTTTGCCTGTACTGAGATCGGCGGCCTTTAGTGTCCCGCCTGATGAATAATAGAATAATCCATTTGCAATAGGGGCCTGTTGGCTATAAATTCCTTGACCATCTGCCTTGTCGTGCCATAAGGGTTTAATTGTGGTGATAGAGTCGACGGTTGTTGAAGAGGAGGCAGGGGTTGTTACTGCTGCTTGAGCACCAGGCAAATATACACCAGCTCCAGATACGAGCAAGGAGGATGCTATAACGGTCTTTAGGATAAACGGTACATATTTCACGATTTTAGCTCCTTATAGATCATTTATAATATATTGACGCAGGGAATGGATATTTGTTTCTCAATTGTAAAAATACACTTGTTAACATAATAAATATTATGTTAACAAGAAAAGACGAATCAGTTTCGCACAAAATTCTTGTGAGAACCAATTCGCCTAGTAAAAGAATATGTCAACAGTTGATTTGTTTAGAAACCTTCACGAAGCCATGTAGTCGCTAACTTGATAGCTCCTTTTTTAGCATGAGTCTCGGCTAAAGGATTCAGCATGACAAAATCATGAATGATGCCTTGGAAGCGGACAGCCGTAACATTCACGCCAGCTTCCCGCAATTTGGCGGCATAAGCTTCACCTTCATCCCGTAGCACATCTGCTTCACCAGTAATAACCAGTGCATCTGGTAAATCCCGTAGCTGCTCTAGGTTAGCCCGAAGAGGAGAGGCAGTGATTTGATTTCGTTCCTCAGGGTCAGTGGTATACTGATCCCAGAACCATTTCATGCCGTCCCGCTGCAAGAAATAACCTTCGGCGAACTCATGATAGGATTCAGTATCAAACGAGGCATCCGTTACCGGATAGAATAGTAGTTGTTTCGCTATCTTCGGTCCACTCCGTTCTTTCGCCATGAGAGTAATAGCAGCTGCCATATTCCCACCGACGCTGTCTCCGGCTATAGAAAGCTTGCTAGTATCAAATCCGTGCTCGCTTCCTTTTTCAGCTGTCCACTGGAGAACTGCGTAGATTTCTTCAATAGCTGTAGGATATTTAGCTTCTGGGGAGAGGCTGTAATTTGGGAAAACAATAGCGGCCTCCGCTCCGACAGCTAGTTCACGGATCAAGCGATCATGGGTATGGGCATTCCCAAACACCCAGCCTGCGCCATGAATGTACAGGATAACAGGCAACGATGCTGATGAGGAGCTTGGGGGACGAACGATTCTTATGGAAACATCACCGTTAGGTCCACCTGGCACCATTAGATCTTCAATATCAACTTCCGGTTTATATATATCACTGGATTGTACGCTATCTACCGTTTCACGACCTTTTTCTGGCCCAAGGTCAGGTAGAAAGGGAGGTTTCGCATTATCATCGGCAAATTTTTGAGCTGCTGGCTCAAGAATGATCTTAGTTTTGTTTGGCATGATTTATCGTCTCCTTTGACTGGTCATAGTCTAGTATACCCTCTTCATTCCATAACCATCTAAGCAGCTGCTGAAACGAATGCCAGTTTACGACTAGTTAGAGATTTGACACTATTTGCACATTTATCGCCTATTGAGCACGGTTTCGGAAACCAGTGTAACTATTCCTTTGGGAGAGGTTCAAACGCAGTTAGAGCCTTACAACACCTTTTGTTGTTTCTCATGCATTCCACGACTAATTTCCTCAGTGACACTTATCCTCTGTTTACTTTTATTACGGATAATCCAAACGAACACCAAAGTGATGAGCAGCGGATAGCCTATCGCCCAACCCGTAAAAGGAAACACAGCAGCTGTTGCTAAAAAAGAAATCCAGCTTATCGTCACGCCTAAGCGACTTCCTTTGAGCAGGCGTATCCCTGCGGCACAACCTCCGATATAGGTTAGGATAAAAGTAGCGTTCGGAAACTGGATCAGAGTGGTGATGGAGATGGACCCGCTGCCATACAGTGTCATCACTGTTACAAAACAGAGCAGAAGAAAAGCTATGCCACCGATAGGGGTATGGTATAGTTTGGATATTTTACCCATCCATTTCGGTGCGGAGCCTTGGCGCGATAAAGCATAAGCCACACGTGAGGCAGCTCCTGCATAGGCAATAATTGTGGCTGTACAGATGAACAGACCGGTAAGTCCGGCGATAAATCCTCCCCAGCGCCCAAGAGGCTGACTAATAATCCAGACGAGTGATGTGCTTGCTCCACCTTTGAGGTAGCTTTGTGTACCAACAGTTGCTAGTGCGGAGAGAAAATATAGAATCCCTACTATAATAGCGGCGATGGTGACCCCTTTAACGGCGGCACGCTGTGGGTCCTTGAACTCCTCAGATAGGTGTGAGACAGCTTCCCAGCCAATAAAACACCAGAATAAGATTGCTGCAACCTGGCCAATGCTCATCCATCCATGTGGAACAAAGGGAGTGAAGTGTTCGACTTCCATGCGAGGCAGTGCAGTAGCAAAGGAGAAGACCAGCACAGCAACAATCGCTATTACTACCGCTATCTGTACCTTTCCAGTGACCTGCATGCCAATCCAGTTCGTAATCAGACCAATGACCAGCATAATAGCGGCGATAGTAATTCTCGCAGATTCGTCCCAGCCCATAGCGGCTGTCATATAACCCGCTCCAGTCAGTGCAGCAACAGGTGCACCAATCGGAACGGACATCAGAAAAAACCACCCCACCAGTGAGCCAGCTTTTGGACCAAAAGCAAGCGTTACAAAATGGGACACACCTCCGGCGTTAGGGAATTTAGCAGAGAGCAGACCCATTGATAAGGCCATCGGCAAAATCAGCAACGACATAAATCCCCACGCCAGTAATGAAGCGGGACCCGCCATTTCTGCAGCTAAACCAGGAACAATTAAGACCCCAGAACCCAACACAGCCCCGATGTAAAGGGCAATAGCCTGAGGCATGCCAATGTTTTTTTGTAAAGTGTTTGAACCGGATTCCTTCATGTTTTTTTATCCTGCTTTCCTTGTCTTTTGTTCTAGAGTAGCAGATAATAGATCCATTGGAAAAACAGAATTTTTGAATAGTATCCATTCAATATTCCGATGGTTCATTTTCATTTAGGGGGAAATTCATGGAGTCACGTCATCTTTTTACCTTTTTAGTGGTAGTGGAGACGGGCAGTTTTACTAGAGCAGCACAGAAGCTTGATTATGCACAGTCCAGTATTACTGCACAAATCCAAGCACTAGAGTCTGAAATTGGCCAGCCATTATTTGATCGGATCAGTAAAAAGATTATTCTAACCGACGCAGGCCGTCGTTTGCTTCCGTTCGCACAGGAAATATCCAGAATGCACAATTTAGCACAGGACGCGTTACGCTCGGATAGTGAACTAACGGGTTCTTTGCGGATTGGGGCTCCTGAATCTCTGGCTGCTTTTCGCTTACCAGGCATTATTAAGGAGTTTCGCGCTAAATATCCGCAGGTGCAAATTATTCTGAAGCCTGGAGCTTGCTGGGAACTATCAGATTTTGTCCGTTCGGGTGAACTGGATTTAGCGTTCTTATTGCAACCTGAGACGGAAGATAAAGATTTAAATATAGAAACATTAGTACATGAGCCGATGACGCTGATCGCAGCGCCAGATCATCCCTTATTAAACCTTGCTGAGGTAGAACCCCTTCATTTAAAAGGAGTGACCATACTTCATACCGAAACTGGCTGTTCCTACCGGACTTTATTTGAACGGCATTTGAACAGTTACGGTGTATTTCCTGACCCCACGTTAGAGTTTTGGAGTATCGAGGCGATAAAGCAATGTGTAATGGCTGATCTTGGCATTGCCTTTCTTCCATTAATTACTGTAAAAAATGAACTGGCTGAAGGCAAACTTGCCAGATTAAATTGGAATGATGAATCACAGCGTGTGGCGACGCAGATCGCCTATCATCATAAAAAATGGAAATCGCCCGTGCTTACGGAGTTCTTACTTGCAATAAAAAAACATGCTGAGCAATGGAGAAGTCTAATATAGATCAACATTAACAAGGAGGCTCTAAGGCATGAATGAGTGGTGTGAAGACTACGAAGAAGGGCTGGAGGCCTTTCTCATCTGGATGAAGGATGCCGGGTACACTCCCTATACGCAAAAATCCTATTTAGTAGATGTGAAACAGTTTTTAGACAGTCTGAATGGTAAAAAGCTTGAGACAGTGAAGAAGCTGCATGTCATTTCCTTTTTGACCTCTGTCCGCGAACGTGGAGTTAGTGATGCCACCCGTAACCGGAAGCATGCTGCGATTAACTGTTTTTTCAAGGCATTGATTGAGCTGGAATTACTTCAAAACAACCCGGCAGCCGGAATTAAGAAATCCAAAACTGAGATCAATCGTGAGCCGGTTTACTTAGATGAAAGTGATCTGGGGCGGTTTTTATCTTCTATAGATGGTAAATACAAAAAGCGTAATTTAGCAGTTTTTTTGTTGATGTCCTATATGGGGCTTCGGGTGGGGGAAGTCCACACGCTGAATTTGAGTGATTATAATGTAGAAAGACATTCCCTCCGTGTGTTTGGGAAGGGGCGTAAATGGCGTAATGTGCCGGTTCCCGAGGATGTAGTGCCTTTTCTCGACTCCGCGTTAGCAGAAAGGTTAGACCCTTGGCGCAGTAAAGAGGAAGCGATGTTCATTTCACAAAAAGGACGCAGGTTGTCTATCCGAGGCATTCAGCAAATCGCAGCAGATACCTTCGATCGTTTCCAAAGGGATGTGCCAGCAGCACAGCGACGCCCGTATTCAAGCCATAAGCTCCGACATTCTTTTGCAACCATGCTGCTGAGAAAAGGGGCAGATCTGCGTACCGTACAGGAACTGCTAGGTCACTCCTCGATCCAGACTACAACCGTATACACACATATCACGAGTCGTGAGAAGGAAGAGGCCATGTCTAAATTACAAATCCAGCTGTGATTGAAAAGAAAGCAACCTCCTTAGAAAATCGATAACAAAAAATAACTTGTTATTATAACGGTATTGATTTATTCTAACAGTTATTAAGAGTTTTATAGGAGGTCCTAATCGTGAAGAATGTTTTTCTAAAAGGGATGACTTATGGCTGGGGATCAAAACGAGGTGAATACCGTACAGAATATGCAGAAGATTCGATGAGAAAGCTGGCAGAGACAGGTAGTGAATGGATTGCCTTATCTTTTTGGACATGGCAAGACACTGTGCATTCAACAGAAATTCATTATGATTACGGTTACACGGTGACTGATCGTGATCTCACACATGCGGTACAACTGGCAAAACAGCTTGGTCTTAAAGTTTGTCTTAAACCTGTAGTGAATTCGAGGGATGGCATTTGGAGAGCTAGGATTGGATTTCCGGAAGAGGGAGATGTTTATTGGGCAGCATGGTTCCGTTCTTATACTAATTTCATTAAACACTACGCAGAGTTGGCGGAAGAACTTGAATGTGAGATGTTCTGTATCGGCTGCGAAATGGTCGGCACAGAGTCTAGAACTGCGGAATGGAGACAATTGATTCAAGAGGTCACCAATCTTTATACAGGGCCGATCATTTATAATGCCAATCATGGCAAAGAAGAAGGAATCGAGTGGCTGGATGAGGTGGATTTTATCGGAACCAGCGCTTATTATCCGGTAGCTTCAGTGCCGGGAGATTCTTATGAGAATATGCTGGCTGGTTGGGAGCGGCAGAAACCGCGGCTTAAGTCACTGTCTGAGCGATTTGGCAAGCCTCTCGTATTCATCGAGATTGGCTGCCGAAGTGCTCATGGGTGTGCCACCATGCCATGGGACTTTACATACACAGACTTACCATATTCAGAAGATGAACAGGCCAACTTCTATCGCTCAGCGCTGGAAGCATTCTGGAATGAACCTTGGTTTGCCGGTTACTTCTGGTGGGATTGGAGCACGAAATTGTATGACTTAGAAGAGGCTTCCATTGACCGTGGTTTTGATATTTATGGCAAAAAAGCCGAACAAGTTCTCAAAGAATACTATAAGCAAACTATCACTAAATAAATTGATAAAAAAGATCCGGAATTTCAGGTGAGCCTGGCCTGCTAAAGGATCTTTTTGTCATTGGCAGGCTAAGTTAATTCGTGTTATATTAAAAACCGTCCTTTTCATAGTGGAGGCAACGCTCCACATATAAAAAGGACGGTTTCTTGTGTCTTTTGTAGTCAAAAAGGGCTGTTTCCAGCCAGATTCGCTTACAATTCTAGCTTAGCTATTTCTGCTTTTAGCTTCTCAGCGGATTTCTGGAATAAAGCCTGTTCGGTTTCATTGAGTGGGAGGTCCAGTACCTGTCGAACACCCGAGCGATCTACTACGCAAGGTGCACCGAGATAGACATCCGAAACCCCGTTATAGTTATTTAATAAAGTAGAAACATTCAACACGGCGCCTTCATTATGAAGAATGGAGACTACAATTCGGTCCAGTGCAAGCGCTATTGCATAAGAGGTTGAGCCTTTGGCATCAATTATTTCATAGGCTGCATTCTTGGTATCTTGGAAGATTTCTTCGCGTTCTGCTTCGTCAAAACCAAGATCAATCCCAGCTACATTCGCAAGACTCCAAACCGGAAGCTCTGAATCTCCATGTTCACCGATGATCTGTCCGTGAATACTGCGAGGATCGATTTCTTTGTGAAGACCGATCAAATAGCGAAAACGAGCACTATCAAGTACCGTACCAGAACCAATTACACGTCTGCGGTCAAACCCGCTTATTTTCAAAGTCGCGTAAGACAGAATATCTACAGGGTTAGTCGCAATAAGTAGAATGGCATGTTGGTTATACTTTGTAATTTTTTCAATGATATCTTTAAAAATCGAAATATTTTTACGAAGCAGATCTATCCGGGTTTCTCCCGGTTTTTGTGATGCACCGGCAGTTACTATAATGATATCTGCTTCACGGCAGTCTTCATAAGTACCAGCCCATAACTTCACACCACCGACAAAAGGCATGCCGTGATTCATATCCAGTGCTTCGCCAAGTGCTTTCTGATGATTAACGTCAATAAGTACGAGTTCGGGCATACGTCTACGTAACAATAATGTATAGGCTGTAGTTGTACCAACTGCTCCAGTACCGATAACTACGACCCGATTGGGTTTTGGGGGGGCCATGTCTCCATCTCCTTAATATTTCAAATTTTTGGTTTCAATCTTGTCCATCATAATCGTTAACGGTAGTGTTTTCAAGCTGATCTTATTTAATGCATTACCCTAATTAAGGCCATACTAAAATGTGATTTTTATTTCATTATCTTAGCAAGACTAGACAGGAGAGAATGTAAGGATGGATTTATTTCGTAAAAAGGCTCTAAACATACCCACAAGTTCTGAGGGGACGCAGTTAAACAAGACGTTGGGTGCCCTGGATCTAACAATGCTTGGGGTAGGAGCCATTATCGGCACAGGTATTTTTGTAATGACAGGAGTTGCCGCAGCAGAACATGCAGGTCCTGGTCTTATAATTTCTTTTTTACTAGCGGCGTTTGCCTGTGTGCTCTCGGCATTATGTTATTCGGAATTTGCTTCGACCATTCCTGTTTCCGGGAGTGCTTATGCTTATAGTTATGTAGCCTTTGGAGAACTATTAGCTTGGATCTTAGGCTGGGATCTCGTCTTGGAATACGGAGTTGCCGCAGCGGCTGTAAGCAGTGGCTGGTCAGGGTATTTTCAGGGGTTATTAGAGGGCTTTGGGATACATCTCCCAACCGCACTATCGGGGGCTTATAATCCGGAAGCGGGTACAATAATAAATCTGCCTGCAGTAATCATCATTTTGTTAATTTCCTATTTACTGACTCGGGGAACGAAAGAAACGGCACGTTTTAACGCCATCATGGTCTTTATCAAAATAGCAGTGGTGCTTCTATTTATCGTAACTGGATTTTTCTATGTGAAGCCAGAGAATTGGACTCCATTTCTCCCCTTTGGGTACCATGGCGTGATCAATGGTGCGGCCACAGTGTTTTTTGCCTACATAGGTTTTGATGCGCTAGCAACCGCTGCAGAAGAGGTGAAAAGACCCCAACGCGATTTGCCGATTGGAATTATTTCATCCCTTGCTATCTGCACTGTCTTGTACGTTCTTGTCTCACTCGTATTAACAGGTATTGTTCCATATACTGATCTCAATGTTAGTGATCCTGTATCTTATGCGCTTCGCTTTGTAAATCAGGATATGATTGCCGGTCTGATCTCTGTTGGAGCCATCGCGGGAATGACTACAGTACTCCTCGTGATGTTATTCGGTCAAACCCGGCTGTTATTTGCCATCTCACGTGATGGCCTACTGCCAATAAGTTTATCTAAGATTAATGCTAAAACACAGGTACCCGTACGAAGCACATGGATGGTAGGCATCTTAATAGCCGTGTTAACGGGTTTCATCCCACTGGACCGGTTGGCAAATCTGACAAGCATAGGAACATTGTTTGCCTTTTTTGTAGTGTCTTTAGGGGTAATCGCGCTTAGATATATTCATCCGGATTTAAAAAGAGGGTTCAGAGTTCCATGGGTACCTTTCATTCCGCTGTTAAGTGCGGCAACTTGTGGTATTTTGATGTATAATCTAGGAAGTGAGACATGGATTGGTTTTCTAATTTGGACAGTTGTTGGACTTCTAATCTATGCACTATACGGCTATCGTAATAGTAATTTGAATCATAAATAAGATTCAATCCATCCGAGAGGAGAGAGGTTATTGGCATCTAAGATTGCTGGATTGAAGGGAATAAGATTAATATTGATGCTGATTTTGTTAGCGTGGGTGGTCACGGCTTGTTCATCTCCTCCCCCGGAACCTACTCAGCAGCCCCAGCCGACAGAGGCACCTGAAGAAGGACAGACGATAACCCTGATTACTCCAGACGCCAATCATGTTGACAATGATAGCGCTCCGAAATATCAAATTCAGACTCGTCTTACAGATTTTCAGCTGCTTAGTGAAAGTGAAGGTCTGGCCTGGGGGGTTACCAAAAACGAACTCCGGTTGTACTTAACCCGGGATAACGGAGCAACTTGGGCTAATATTTCACCAGCACCAAATGTGCAGTTCCTCTCCAACCCTGTGTATGGGAAGGGGATTTTCTTCACGGATCCATCACATGGTTGGATTATAAGAAGTGCTTTTGGCTCGACAGAAACGATTGTGCTGCGAACCACAGATGGTGGCCAAAGCTGGAAAATCTCATCTTTAGGAGATGTTAATACAGTATCCTCTGTATATTTCAACTCACCAAAACGGGGTTGGCTGATGACCTCATGGAACGCTTCTTCCAATAAAGAGAACAAGGCACTTTTTTCAACGACAGACGGTGGGGCCACTTGGGAAGAAGTGATGCAGAATGAGCAATACAATCCGAATTTCCCTAATGATTCGATACCGTTTGCCGGCGTCACCACTGGAATGATTTTTCGCAATAGTACACATGGATTTGTGACAATGCAGACAGGTGCTCTTCCCAAAATCTTTATGACAAAAGATGGCGGTAAGAGCTGGAGCCTCGGGCCGGCTTTTCTGGTTAACGAACGTTTAGAGGATTGTGACCGAGTAATTACGGGCAAACCGGAGTTCTTCGATGCCAGTAAGTCTACTGGTTGGATGTCTGTTGGCTGCCAAAAGGATAAAGAAAAAACAATCGCCTACCATGGATATTTTACAGCTAACGGAGGTGCTAACTGGAAATTTGCATCCTTTGGATTGAACGCACAAGCTGGTGTTAATCGTCAAATTACTCCGACGTTTTTGAACTCACAGATCGGTTGGACCATACTCGGCGACACTCTTTACCATACGGTTGATCAAGGAGCTACGTGGTTGCCCCTTAAAGAGAGTAGTGTATTGCGATCTAAACTTCTGGAATATCCGGAGATTGTAAAGCTGCAGTTTTTTTCCACTGAGGTGGGGTGGCTTTTGATTGAGAAAAAAGAGGACAAGCGCTCGATACTGTTACAGACTACGAATGGTGGTATCAGCTGGCGCGTAATGTAATAGGGAAAAAGAACCTGCCTGTTGGTAGGTTCTTTTGTTGTTAGCAGAGTGGGGGTTTATTGTTGTTTGTGAATGATTGAATATAAGGAAAAAACTTATTTAAAATTTTCTTTATAAATGTGAAAAAAATCACATGACATTTAAAGAATCCTGTGATATATTTAACACATAGAAAACAAGTTCAAATTTTCACAAACTCAGACATCGAATAGGAGAGATTACAATGAAAACATTCGAAACAGATTATATGACAAGAAACCTTTTGCAACTTTGCTACAACTGTGATGACGCTCATCTTTGTGAAACTGAAGAACAATGCAGAGCTTGCTGGGCTGAAAATGGAATGTTAGATGATCAGACAGACGAAACTAAGAAATTGCTAGACCTAGTTCATGCTTAATTTAATAACTGAAAACTCTGTATAGAGACCACTCGAATTCTTGATTTCTAAGAAAACGAAGTGGTCTTTTTTGCATCTAGTCTCACTTATTTAATGCTTTCTGGACTAGATGAGGCATATACATGTACAGAAGTACCCAGAACGCAGCAATTAGGCTGAATTACAAGGGGAAGAAGGGGGAAACTGTCATGGGAATGGGCCCGGATCTTTCGTGGATGTTTGATTTTGCCGGAACGGTGATGCCGATCTTTATCGTTGTTATGATTGGTATTCTTGCTATATCAGCAGGCAGGGGCTTGCTTCAATGGGGCAGGAACAATGGCTCACCCATACTAACAATCCCTGCACATATCGTTAGCAAACGGACTGAAGTACGTCAGCAGCAGCTTCAGGAAGAGAATGGCTCAACTCGTACGAGTACAACTTACTATTTAACGTACGAGCTGGAAGGCGGCAGTCGCATGGAATTTAAAGTAGATGGCCATGAATATGGCTTGAGCGCAGAAGGCGATAGAGGAATGCTTACTTATCAAGGAACTAGATATCATGGATTCCAACGACAGCCACAATACTCAACTGCGGAGTAGTCATTTGTATTAAATCAAAACAGCGATCCTCATGCTAATGGAGGATCGCTGCTTTGCGTTTTGGTTATGTACAATTCAAGTTCATTGACCCTGTAGCTCTCAAAGCTCACTGATCCCGTAGCGCTCAAAGCTCACTGATACTGTAGCTCTCAAAGCTCACTGATACTGTAGCTCTCAAAGCTCACTGATACTATAGCTCTCAAAGCTCACTGATACTATAGCTCTCAAAGCTCACTGTAGGTGCGATCATCTATTAAGTGTCAGATATTCATTACCCTCTTACCTTACGGACCCAGATGACGTTATTTGTAATTTCACAGCCTTTTGAGCCTAGTTTCGGACTCCAATGCAGCTATTCATTAGAAAGATGCTTATAATCGGTGCTTTGCGGGCCAATAGGGGCTTTGGGGTCCGATAGAATCCCAAAAGTGGATTAATATCGCGAATAAGGTCGGCTGTGTCCGATAGCGCCTTCTGAGCGGACGTTTACGTGGATGCTGTTGCTGACGTTGAAGCTATTGCTGTTGCTAACAAGGACATCGACGCTGACGTGTACATTGTGGCTAAAACCGACAACGATTCCAGCACCGATTCGACGCTAAAACCGACGCCGACCCTGATGCTGCCACCAACATCGACTCAGACGCTAACGCTGTCGTTAACGAGGACATCGATGCTGACGCTGACTTTGTCGCTAACACCGCAGCTGCCCCCGACTCTTACGCTGTAACGCGAATGTAATTGGGCAAACGCAGCTTAGAGTGTAGATAAAGGGGATTTGCTGAGTGGTTAAAAGGAAAAATCCCTACTCTAAAAAATAGGCGGGAACTGTCACCTCTTAGGCGAATGCACATACTATACAGCATGCAGTTAAGAACGAGGTTGCTACAAGAAGTGACCCCAAGGAGGAGACAGCGTGGCCGTCATCAAAACGAACTCGGAAGATGTGAAGGTGCTGGCGCGGTTGATGAGAGCGGAAGCTGAGGAAGATGGAGAACTCGGTATGCTCATGGTCGGCAATGTTGGCGTCAACCGGATTCTTGGCAATTGCTTGGACTTTAATAACATTCGGAATGTGAATGACATGGTCTATCAAAGTCCAGGAGGTTTCGAAGCGCCGCAGAAGGGATACTTCTATCAGCGAGCCAGAGAAGCAGATATCCGTCTAGCCAAACGTGTAATTGCTGGTGAAAGAACCTGGCCAGCTACCAATGCTTTGTGGTTCTTCAGACCCGCAGGTGATTGTCCTGCAACCTGGTATAACCAACAAAACACAGGCCGCTTCAAAGCCCATTGCTTCTTTACTCCGACCGGAGAAGATTGCCCGACTGTATTTATCGGCAATTAGAATGGTAACTGTGCAAAGAGAATTACTCAATAAAATGAGTAATTCTCACAGAAAGTAAGAGTGATTTCAATTGTGTCCAAAGGAGTTTATGCTCCGATAAACATTTAGGAGGTTTCATTAAATGATCGTTCAACCTTACCGCCCCGTAACTTATACCATCGGTAGTGTCTCTTCTTCAGGTATGCCAATGTCTTCCGGAATGCCGATGTCATCAGGAATGCAAGGCATGGGCAGCATGCCACCTCAAGTAAGCAGTGGTAGTCCAATGACGCCAGGGGGAGTAGTAGTTCAGAATCCACCACAAACGTTCGAACAATCCTACATCGAAAATATTTTCCGCCTGAATTTAGGAAAAGTAGGTACGTTTTATTTTACTTATGAGAACAACAAAGACTGGAATGCCAAAGTTTACAAGGGTGTGCTGGAAGCGGCAGGCCGTGACCACATTATTATCAGTGACCCTGCGACTGGCCAACGCACCGTCTTACTTATGATTTATTTTGATTATGCTACCTTCGATGAGCCCCTTACTTATCAATACCCAGGTGTAATTGGCAATCCTCCAACGATGAGAAATTGTCGCTAAATGTAATCCATCTTCGATGAGAAGAACTCCAACGCCAAACGGTTAGGAGTTCTTTTTATTTGTGATTAATTTATGGAATAATCTTGATAATCACTGCCCATTTTTTTTCGAAAGGACACGCATGCTTGCGGTTTGCCCCAATATATTAATATAATAAAGTATATATTCAAAAACGTGATTCTAGACTGGAGATGAAACCATTGGGAAATTGATACTGAAAGGAACAAACGGCGAGCATTTTGCCAATACTCTGAAAAAACGAAGGAGGTGGGCCTATCCATCCATGTACGGAAAATGGTGGATAGGAGTATAAATTGAGCGACCCTTTACCCGGTATATTACATGTTGGTCTTATTATTTTGTTGGTATTGTTAAATGGATTTTTTGTTTCAGTCGAATATGCAATGGTGAAAGTGCGAAGTGGTAGAATTGATACCCTGATTGAAGAAGGTAGTAAAAAAGCTTTTAATGCAAAAAGCATTGTCAGCAACCTGGATGGCTATCTCTCAGCCTGTCAGCTCGGCATTACATTGGCTTCTCTTGCATTAGGGTGGCTGGGTCAACCAGCTATAGCTAATCTTATAGGGCCTTTATTAGGAAGCATAGGTTTAGGAGAAACTGCTGTTAATGTTGTATCTTTGGTTATTGCTCTTATGTTCATTACTATCTTGCATATCGTATTAGGTGAGCTTGCACCTAAGACCATTGCTGTTAACAAGGCTGAATCTGTCCTTTTACTAACAGCAGGACCGATGAATGTATTTTACAAAATCATGTATCCAGTGATATGGATCGTTAATGGGCTGGCGCGTGGTTTACTGCAAATTTTCCGATTAGCCCCGGCTTCAGAGCTGGGAACGGCGCATACGGAAGAAGAAATTCGTATTATCATGCAGGAAAGTAACAAAAGCGGCTTTATCGATAATACTGAAATGGCTTTGGTTGACAATATTTTTGAATTTGTGGATACCATGGCTCGGGAGATCATGATTCCGCGGACAGAGATGATCTGTCTGAATAATCATGTTTCTGCTGAGGAGAACCTTGAGATTGCCTATGATGGCATGAGGACACGTTATCCCGTCTGTGATGGTGATAAGGATCATATTTTAGGCTTCATCCATATAAAGGACTTAATTAAGGATCGCCCGCAAAGTTATCAGAAATTAATTCGTCCAATATTGACCGTGCCGGAATCCATTCAGATTAGCGCTTTGCTGAAAGTTATGCAACGTGCGAAGACACAAATCGCCATATTGATCGATGAATATGGTGGAACTTCAGGAATGGTGACATTGGAAGATATCATGGAGGAAATTGTTGGAGAAATTCAGGATGAATTTGATGAGGAACGTCCCGGTGTTGAGAAGCTTGGCGAGGATGAACACTCCATTGACGGTTTGATGCTTATTGAAGAGATTAATGATCTTTTGGGTCTTCATATGGAGACTGAGGATTACGATACGATAGGCGGCTGGCTGTATTCTAAATTGGAGGTTAATCCACCTCAAAAAGGGCAATCCGTAGAATTTGATGATCATCTATTTATTGTAGAAGAGACTGAGAATAAGCGAATTTCTCGAATTAAGCTATTGCGGTTACAGTTATTGAATGAAGAAGCTGGAGCTTGATGGAATTATATATTTTTAAAATAAGAGCAGCGTTTCTCCTTTTGGAGTCACGCTGTTTTTTTGACTATACTGTTTGCCAAAAAGAGATTAATAATTATATAATTTTAAATGTATATGATAAAAACTACATTAGTCCCTAGAGGACAGAAAGGAATTCTCCTTGAGTAAACCTAAAAAAAGTCCAAATGTTCCCCAGTTGAGCAAACAAGAGAAACGACGGGTAGAACAGGAGCAACAGAAGCAGAAAACGAGAATTTTAGTTATTAGTTCAATAGCTGTAGTAGTTATCATTTTTGTTGGATTGTTTATGTTAGCTTCGAAAGATGCAGCAAAGAATGTCTCTACAGGAGAACCGGTAGAATTCAATTACAGTGAGCTACCTAGGATTGGTAATGAGGATGCACCTGTTAAGCTTGTTGAATTTGGCGATTTCAAATGTCCAGCTTGTTCCCAGTTTGCTGGCTCCATGAAACCGAAAATTGTTCAAGATTTTGTCAACGAGGGAAAAGCAGCTCTTTACTTTGTAAATATGGCTTTCGTTGGTCCTGACTCTGAGACAGCTTCACTAGCTGCATTGTCTGTATACCATCAGAATAAGGATGAATTCTGGAAGTTCTATGATGCTGTATATGCGCAGCAAGGGGATGAGAGCGACGAATGGGCCACTGAGGATTTCTTGATAAGCCTTGCTGAAAAAGAGAAATTAGCGATCGATTACGATCTGTTGCGTAAAGACATCCAAGAGAAAACTTATGCAGATGAGCTGAAGAAAGACATTCAGTTGGCAACTGACGCAGGCGTGACAACTACGCCTTCGCTCTACATTAATGGGGTGAAAACGGCTGAACCTTTCGATATTGAAGCGATTACATCTGAAATTAACGCCGCCGCAAAAGCAGTGGAGGCAAAGTGACAAAATTCCTATCTTTTTGCAAGCGTAACTGCCTCTATCTGGCCTGGTTTGTCTCTTTGGTTGCTGTAGCTGGTAGCTTGTATTTAAGTGAAGTCTTGAAATATGAACCTTGTAAGCTTTGCTGGTTTCAGCGGATTTTTATGTATCCGCAGTTATTTTTGTTGGGAATTGCCACTTTCCGTGGGGATAAGCGCATCATTCCTTATGTGCTTCCATTAAGTTTGATTGGTGGCAGTATCTCAATCTATCATTATGCGGAACAGAAGATTCCAGCGTTAAGTAAAGTTCTACCTTGTACAATTGGTGTTCCTTGTAATAAAGATTACTTGAACTACTTCGGATTTATTACGATTCCTTTGTTAGCTTTAATCGCTTTTGCTCTAATTAGTCTCCTTCTTTGGTATGGACGTAAGGAAGAAGAAATGATTGAAGTAGATGCAGAGGAGAGCTTAGGATTTTAGTTTTCGCTTTGGAAGTTACAAAAAAGCTGAAAAGGTATTAAAATCACGGGCTAGAGGGATAATTGAAGATAATGAAAGAGAGCATCCAATAAGACGCTATATTTGAGCTTATTGGATGTTTTTTCATTCTTTTTTCATTTTTTTCAACGCTTTACTGTAGGCACTTTGTAGACTAATATTAGACCTTGTGAGAAGTTGAATATGCGCTGAATTTTCTTAGGAAAAACGGGGGAACCAAACTTGGCATTCATGCCAATGGGGTGAATCGGAACCGGGTCGAACAGACCTGTACCGTAGGGCTATAACCACAGCCCGAATCCGCCAGCTAACCTCGTAAGCAAGGTGGGAAAATGACCATGCATAAGCATGCGGATCATTTCCGTATGCTTATTTTTGTGTCTGCATTTATGAAATCCACCGATGAAAACAGCGCACGGAAATTCCGTTTCAGCTCCCAAAGAAAGGAACTGTATCCACCATGGTAAGCAAGGTAAAACGACTATTGATCGGACGTCCGATGAAGTCGAATGAACTCGATCATGAAAAGTTATCCAAGGTTAAAGCACTGGCTGTCCTGTCTTCTGATGCGCTCTCGTCTGTAGCCTACGGAACGGAACAAATTCTGATTGTACTGGTGGCTGCCGGGTTTACTGCCATCTGGTATTCCCTGCCAATTGCATTAGCCGTATTGGGCCTGCTGGCCATCCTGATTTTATCCTATCGGCAGACGATATTTGCTTATCCGCAAGGAGGCGGAGCTTATATCGTAGCCAAGAGCAATCTTGGTATTCCGACAGGGCTGCTCGCTGGGGGTTCATTATTGGTGGATTACATTCTTACCGTAGCGGTTAGTGCCTCGGCAGGGACGGATGCGATCACATCGGCTTTTCCAAGTCTTCATAATCATACTGTTCTCATCGCTGTATCTGTTATCGTTCTATTAACAATCATTAATCTTCGCGGAGTGACTGAATCGGCTTCGTTCATCGCAATTCCAGTGTATTTGTTTGTGGTTTCGATTGTTGTTCTGATTATCTCCGGTATCGTTAAATATGCAATGGGTGGCGCGCATGCGAATGTTCCTGAAATAGGCAGCGCCGTATCTAATGTAAGTTTGTTTCTACTATTAAAAGCGTTTAGCTCTGGTTGTTCAGCCCTAACGGGGGTTGAGGCCGTATCTAATGCGATCCCAAACTTTAAAGCACCGGCTGAGAAGAATGCAGCCAAGACGCTAATGATCATGGGACTTATCCTTGGCTTTATGTTTACCGGAATCACTGTGCTGGCGTATTGGTATGGTATTGTGCCAGATGAAAAGGCTACGGTTGTCTCTCAGATCGCTGAATCGACCTTTGGCCGTGGCGGATTGTACTTTTTCATTCAAGGGATTACAGCAGTGATTTTGTTCTTGGCAGCTAATACAGCATATTCAGCGTTTCCGCTGCTTGCCTTTATGTTTGCAAAAGATAAATATCTGCCACACGCATTTATGGTCCGTGGTGACCGCCTGGGCTTCTCAAACGGCATTATTTTTCTAGGAGTTATGTCTATCATACTTGTGGCTGCATTCCATGGGAATACGGAAGGTTTGATTCCACTTTATGCGGTAGGCGTGTTCATTCCTTTTACCTTATCCCAACTGGGGATGATGGTGCATTGGATCAAAACAAGACCTGCTGGATGGGTGAAAAGATTTGTTGTAAATACCATCGGTATGCTGACTACATTGACGATTACGCTTATATTTATTATTACTAAATTCTCAAGCGTATGGATGGCATTCATTTTCTTACCTGCTGTAATGTTCGTGTTCCACCGTATTCATAAGCACTATTTGAACACTGCGGATCAACTGCGTATATGTCCGGCTACTGATAAACCTATAATTAAAGGAAGTACTGTAGTTGTTCCTGTTGCAGGGGTTACACGTGCTGTATTACATTCCATCAGCTATGCGAAGTCTCTAACAGATAATGTTGTTGCTGTGTATGTAGGCTTTGATGAAGAAGACATTCATAAGATGGAGCAACGGTGGGAGGAATGGAATCCAGGCGTACGCCTGATTGTACTTCGCTCCAGATATCGTAGTATCATTCGTCCGTTAGTGAAGTTTATCGATACGGTTGAGTGGAAGACAGCTGCGACGGATCACATCACGATTCTGATTCCACAGTTTATTACCAAACATTGGTGGCAAGCCGTGCTTCATAATCAGACCAGCTTTTTAATCCGCTCGTATCTAATGAATCAAAAGGACGTTGTAGTAGCGACTGTCCCTTATCATTTAAATAAATAAGTAGAAGATTAAAGATGAGGTTATATCCGGAACGTTCGGAATATAACCTCTTTTGTATTTTATATGAGGGAAATTGTTGCAAATCCACAGAATTTGAAATTTATATGTTGACACAGAGAATGAGAATCAATATCATTTAAAAGTGAAGCAGAGGTAAAGGTCACCTTTGAATATCAAAGCAGTTACATATAGGAGGGTTTTTAATGTTTTGGCTTAACAGAAAAAGATCAGGAAGCATGAAAGTGACAATGAGCGGACTAATAGTGATGACGCTATTACTTTCCGCTTGTGGTAATAATAATGCTGAAAGTTCATCAAATGCAGGAACAGCGCCTACAACAGCTCCTACAGCAGAATCTACAGAGGCACCTGCTGCTCCTAAGACATTAACAGATGCAATGGGCCATGAAGTAACGATTCCGGCTAATCCACAGCGCGTCCTGGGTTCATATTTGGAAGACTCATTGGTAACTCTGGGTGTGACTCCAGTAGCTCAATGGTCAGTTACAAATGGCGTTCAGGATTATCTGGCCACTGAATTGAAGGATGTTCCTACAATTAGTTACGATCTTCCGTTAGAGGCTGTAACTAGCTTTGCTCCGGATCTTATTATCATCCCATCGGAGTCTTCTGTTCAGAACGGGATTTACGATCAGTTGAATAAGATTGCACCCACTTATGTAATTGGGGATGAACTAAATCAAGATTGGCGCAAATCTTTGCTCAAGATTGGTGAGATTTTGAACAAAACCCCTGAAGCAGAAAAAGCCATTAAAGATTATGATGTTAAAGCAGCGGCTGCGAAAGAACAGCTTGCAGGAGCTATTGGACAAGAGTCCGCGGCTATTCTATGGTTGGTGCAAAAAAACTTCTATATTGTAGACGAAACCCGCAGCAGTGGTGCTGTATTATATACAGACCTTGGCGTAAAGCTTCCTAACTTAGTAACAGAGATCCCAGTAGGAACAAGAGCAACTTGGAATCCGATCTCGCTAGAGAAGCTTTCTGAGCTGACTGCAGATCATATTTTCCTTGTAAATAGTGATAAGACTGAGGGTTCGGAGATCTTAGATAGTGCAATTTGGAAGGGCATCCCAGCTGTAAAAGCTGGAAATGTGCATGAAATGAGCTCAACAAGCAGCTGGCTTTACAGTGGTGCGAACGCTGGCAGCAAAATCATTGACGATGTGCTAAAAAGTCTTGTGAAATAAAAGTCGTAATTCACCATGAATGAGACTGATCATTTCGGTGGGGAAGGGCGTGCAGATCAAGTATCTCGTGATACAAAGATCTGCACCATTTTTTTATAAACCAATCCCATATTACGGAAAAATCGTTCCTGCAATTGTACAACATAAATATTTTTGCGATAATGAGAATGATTGTTGTTATCATATAAACCATTGTAACTATTGAATAAGGAGACAACCCATGGTTTCACCCTCAGATTTCGCAAATCGTATTAACAATGAACCCAAAAAAGCTCTACATACCCGACCGGCAGCTGCCATTGGTATTCTTATTTTTGGACTTGCTGCCATTGCCTTCGGATTGGCACTTTCGGTCTCAGTGGGTGCGGCAGATATCAAGTTAGCTACAGTATGGGAAGCTATATTTCATTTCAATCCAGATTTACAAAAACATCAGGTGATTAGAGAACTGCGATTTCCACGTGCTATTGCTGGCGCCTTAGTCGGTGCTTGCTTCGCAGTAGCAGGGGCTATCATGCAGGGGATGACAAGAAACCCGCTTGCGGATTCAGGGCTGTTAGGCTTGAATGCAGGAGCAGGAGTAGCGCTGGCAATAGTATTTGCTTTTGCACCCTCACTCTCATTCACTTCACTAATGTTGTATTGCTTTATCGGTGCCGCTGTGGCCTCTTTTATCGTATTCGGAATCGGTTCGCTTTCTTTTAATGGCCTGACCCCCTTGCGATTGACACTAGCAGGTTCGGCAGTTAGTGCTTTATTGGTTGCTATTAGTCAGGGAGTAGCTATTCTTTTCAACTTATCTCAGGATATAGCCTTCTGGTTAGCCGGTGGGATGGGGGGAGCTAGCTGGACTCAGATCAAGATTATATTCCCTTGGGTGGCCGTAGCCTTAATTGCAGCGATGATGTTATCACGATCCGTTACATTGCTCAGCTTAGGAAGAGAAGTTGCGGTTGGTCTGGGGCAGCGGACAAGGTTAGTTCAGTTGGCATGTATGATTGTTGTGGTTATCTTAGCTGGAAGTGCGGTTTCAACGGTTGGCCCGATTGCTTTTATAGGACTAATTATTCCACATGTTACACGTTATTTCGTTGGAGTGGACTACCGCTGGATTATACCTTGCTCGGCTGTTCTGGGGAGCTTATTGATTATCTTTGCAGATATTGCCGCAAGAATGATAAATGCACCGTATGAGACACCGCTAGGAGCCTTAATTGCCATCATCGGCGTACCTTTCTTTATTTATTTAGCGAGTAAGCGGAAGGGGGAGCTGTAATGCCCAAAATAACCCTTACTCCAGATGAAAAAGAACGCCGCACACGCACCATAACGGTGTTATCGCTCCTTGCTATACTGATCGTCGTGGTGTTTATAGTCAGTATGAATACAGGGTTTATGCGTCTATCCCCACTGGAGGTATTACATACACTGCTGGGTGATGGAACACATCAGCAAAAGCTTATTTTATTTGATTTCAGATTACCCCGCATCGTAATTTCATTGTTAGTTGGAGCGGGCTTTGCAGTGTCAGGCTGTATTCTACAAAGTCTCGCACGTAATGCACTCGCTGAACCGGCTACGCTGGGCATAAGTGCTGGTGCAGGTTTTGCTGTAATCATTTTCATCTCGTTCTTTCCGGCTACAACCGCAGCTCCGGTATTTGTCTTGCCTCTCCTAGCGCTTGGTGGGGCTGGCCTGACCGCAGCTTTAATCTATATTCTTGCCTACCGGAAGGCAGATGGTCTGTCTCCTACAAGGCTGATCCTTATCGGGATTGCGGTCGCTGCAGGAATCAATGCTTGCCAGCTTGTATTGGCACTTAGGCTTGATCCTAATAATTATCAATTTGTAGCTACTTGGATCGCCGGGAAAATATGGGGTGGGGATTGGAGATTCGTCCTTGCTTTGCTGCCTTGGATCGTGATTCTGTTACCGTTCGCCTTCTATAAAGCCCGGGTTCTAAATGTATTGAATCTAGGGGACCATACTTCATTAGGTCTAGGAATGCGTGTGGAGAAGGAACGTATTCTCCTTCTGGTAACAGCCGTAGCGCTTGCCGGCTCCTGCGTCGCAGTAAGCGGAGGTATTGGCTTTGTCGGCCTGATAGCACCACACCTGGCTCGCAGGCTCGTGGGACCCCGTCATCAGGTGTTATTACCTGCTAGTGCTTTGACAGGGGCGCTTCTTATGATTACCGCTGATACCATCGGCAGATGGGTGTTGCAACCTGCGGAAGTTCCGACTGGCATTGTGGTTGCGATTATTGGCGCACCTTACTTTTTATATTTACTCGCCAAGTCTAAAGCGTAAATTAGTTCATACTTAGGAGCATAGCTCCATAAAACTTTTAAGGGAGTTGTAGATCATGTCAGAACGTTTGAATACAGAAGAATTAAGTATTGGGTATGCAGAGGCTACTATAGTTAAAGGATTGAACTTGTCTATCCCTACGGGAAAAATCACTGCACTAGTAGGTGCTAACGGCTCCGGTAAATCTACAATCCTCAAAACGATGGCCCGGATTATGAAGCCGAAGAGTGGCACCGTAATGCTGGACGGCAAATCGATCCATAACTTTTCAACTAAAGAGGTTGCTAGGCAGCTAGCGATTCTACCGCAGAACCCAACGGCTCCTGACGGTCTGACGGTATCTGAGCTGGTCAGCTACGGTCGTTTCCCTCATCAAAAGGGATTTGGCACGATGACCGCTGAGGATCGCAACATCATCTCCAACGCCATCTCTGTTACGGGCATGGAATCTTTTCATGATCGCCCTATTGACCGTCTCTCAGGTGGACAACGTCAACGCGCTTGGATCGCTATGGCGTTAGCTCAAGAAACAGATATTTTATTCCTTGACGAGCCTACAACGTTCCTAGATATGGCGCATCAGCTCGAAGTTCTTCAACTTTTGCAAAAGCTGAATGAGGAAGAGGGCCGTACCATTATCATGGTCGTGCATGATTTGAATCATGCTACTCGTTATGCGCAGCATATGGTAGCGATTAAGTCCGGTACTGTGGTTAGCGAAGGCTCACCTACTGAGGTTATGACACCAGATGTATTGCGGGAAGTGTTTGGAATTGAAGCGGATATCGTTCCGGATCCACGTACGGGTGTGCCACTGTGTCTTCCTTACGAGCTTGCTGCCTATAAAGCTGTGTAATTTTATCATCTAAAATCATACAACGAACAGGCTCCCGTCATTGACAAGGGAGCCTGTTCGTTGTTACAGTTGTGGTTGCCTACAATTTCATAATAACTCTTTAAAATAGATCAAGGACCATCATTTATACATGGTTAAAGGAGCATGAAAACATGAATATTGACAAAATTCAAGATGACCTAGAGCAGTTAATGACTGCAGGAATAGTGAAAAGTCATGAGAATTTAAAAGATCACGTGTACACTAAAATGGGCGGCAAAGCTGATATTTTGGCTGCACCAGCTACTTATGATGAAATTCAAAAGATCGTTACATATGCAGAACAAAATGGGATAACCCTTACGGTACTTGGGAATGGCTCCAATGTGATTATCCGTGATGGAGGTGTACGTGGGATCGTTCTGCAAACGGCAGGACTGACCGAAATGGGAATTCGCGACAATCTCTTATATGCGCAATGTGGTGCCAAAATAATTGATGTTTCCAGATATGCACTTGATAAGGAGCTTACGGGTCTTGAATTCGCCTGTGGCATTCCAGGAACAGTCGGTGGAGCACTTTATATGAATGCAGGTGCTTATGGCGGCGAGATCAAAGATGTCCTGCATAGTGCACTAGCTATAAATAAGAACGGGCAGTTGGTAACTCTGCAAGGAGATGAGCTGCAATGGGGTTACAGAAAAAGCGTGTTCGCAAGCGGTGAGTACATTGTACTTGAGGCCAAATTTGCTATGACTTCCGGTGATGTTTTAACGATCAAGGCAAAAATGGATGAACTAACTTATTTACGTGAATCGAAGCAACCGCTTGAGTATCCATCCTGTGGGAGTGTATTTAAGCGGCCTCCAGGCCGTTTTGCAGGTCAGTTAATTCAAGAGAGCGGCTTACAGGGTACAAGAATCGGCGGTGCTGAGGTATCCAAGAAGCATGCGGGATTTATTGTGAATGCAGATAATGCAACAGCCAGTGATTACATCGGGCTAATCCACCATGTAAGAGCGACTGTGAAGGATAAATTCGGTGTAGAGCTGGAAACTGAAGTGGAGATCATTGGAGAAGAATAAATGATAAGCAAAAAGAGCCCACAATCGCTGTGGGCTCTTTTTGCTTATCATAATCATGTTCGTTTAATCTACTGAAAGGGTGTAATTAGCTCTGTCCGTAGTTATTTCTGCCTTGCGGTCGGCTAAGTCTACGATTTGAAGACCTTCAACAGCTAAATCATAAGTGGATTGTGGCAGGGATACCAGTTCACCATCGGCGTTAAGTGTGCTGCCGAAACCTCTTAATATCAGTGCACTTCCAAGATATTCATCAATAACATCGTCTGCACTCCGGAAATCTACGGACTCTAAATTGAAATGAACTTTATCCAAATCACGAAGTTCTTTCTTTTCAATTGCGATTGTTTCATTCAAATGATTGTTAAGCCAATCCATAAGCTGCTGTATACTTTGTTCCATAAAATGCTCCCACCCTTAGCTCGAAGATTATTATGAATAAGTTACCCTTTTCTTAGGATTTGAATCCTTTTTTTTGCCACATTTTAATTAATCATATGAATAATTCATGTGATTAAAAAGAAATTCACGATCAAATGGCATTGTTTTTGAACTTCATAAACTCTACGTACGTAAAGAGTAGAACTTGTCAGGAGCGGGCTACCCATGGTATAGTTCAAGACGCAATATGCTTTATGCTTTAAGAAGAAGTCTGCACTAAAGTTGTGCAGGAGAGGTTCGCGAACTCCCTCTATAAAAAACTAAGAATATATTAAACAGTACAAGCGGTTGCTGTCCTTTATCCGGACGTTGCTTCCGTTTCTTCTTAGTGGAGCCAAGTTTTCGAAATCTCGTTCTTCTTTCCATTACCGGCCAAGGCCGAAGGAAAAGAGAGGGGTTTTTTGTCGTGTCAGAAGGAAGATTGAAAGAGGAAATGCAAGAAGTTACTTTGCTTGGTAATCAGGGAACACAGTACAAGTTTGGTTATGATCCAGACATTTTGGAGGTGTTTGATAACAAACATCCCGGACGTGATTATTTTGTTAAATTCAACTGCCCTGAGTTCACTAGCTTGTGTCCTGTAACGGGTCAGCCGGATTTTGCCACGCTGTATATTTCGTATATTCCTGAACAAAAAATGGTGGAATCCAAATCATTAAAGCTGTATCTGTTTAGCTTCCGCAACCATGGTGACTTTCATGAGGACTGTGTCAACATTATTATGAATGATCTGATCTCATTGATGGATCCGCGTTACATTGAGGTATGGGGCAAGTTCACTCCGCGCGGAGGCATTTCAATTGATCCTTATTGCAACTATGGAAGACCGGGTACGAAGTATGAGGCGATGGCGGAACACCGCTTAATCAATCACGACCTCTATCCAGAAAAAGTGGACAACCGCTAAATTCCAACTTGTGATAAGGAGAGATTCATATGAACAAAAAAGCACTCGTCGTATTCAGCGGCGGACAAGATAGCACCACTTGCCTGGTTTGGGCATTGCAGCAGTATGAGGAAGTGCAGGTAGTTACCTTCAACTATAATCAACGTCATGCGGCTGAAATCGAAGTTGCAACTGAGATAGCAGCTAAGTTTAATGTGAAACAGCATATTCTTGATCTGGGGCTGCTTAATCAGCTGGCACCCAATGCACTTACCCGTCAGGATATAGATATCGTGGCTGGGGAAGGGGATGAGCTTCCAAGTACTTTCGTCGATGGACGGAATTTGTTGTTTTTATCTTTTGCCGCAATATTAGCTAAACAACTGGGGTACTCCCATATCGTCACTGGGGTTTGCCAAACGGACTTTAGCGGTTATCCGGACTGCCGTGATGTTTTTGTGAAATCATTGAATGTTACGCTGAACTTATCTATGGACTATGAGTTTGCGATCCACACTCCCCTAATGTGGCTGGATAAAAAAGAAACGTGGAAAATGGCCGATCAACTGGGGTATTTTGATTATGTTCGCGAACACACACTGACCTGTTACAACGGTATTATTGGCAGTGGCTGCGGTACTTGTCCAGCCTGTCAGTTGCGTCAGCGGGGTCTTGAGCAATATGAGGCAGAGAGAATGGAGGCCGGCTCTTAATGCTTAACGAGGTTTCAGTCTGCAAAATATTTACGTTCGATGCGGCACACCAGTTAGTGGGACACAAAGGGAAATGCAGCAATCTGCACGGACATACTTATAAGCTCGAAGTAGTGCTTAAGGGCAAACCTATGGCCGCGGAAGGCCACTCGGATGAAGGCTTCGTCATTGATTTCAGCGATATCAAAATGACAGTACAACAAAGCCTTGTAGATCGTTTAGATCACGCTTTTCTTGCTATGGGAAATGAACCTGTGTTAGAGACGTTAACGAATACGGGCTCCAAAGTAGCCTTATTGTCTTTCCGCACCACAGTGGAGAATATGTCTTCATATATTGCCTACAAGCTTAAGCAAGCAGGATTGCCTTTATACTCGGTAAAGCTATGGGAGACTCCAACCTCTTGGGCAGAGGTGCTGGCTGAAGATGTTCCGGATGAAGGGCCATCCTACCGTTTGTATGGAGGCTGTGACTGTGAGTAAGATTCCTGTAACTGAAATGTTCGGTCCAACTATTCAAGGCGAAGGTGCGGTAATTGGAGTGAAGACGATGTTTGTCCGCACCTATGGCTGCGATTATCGCTGCGGCTGGTGTGACTCCGCTTTTACTTGGGATGGTACGGCTAAGAATAAGGTTCGCATGATGGAAGCAGAAGAAATCATAAATGAATTATTGGCGTTAGCTGGAGATAATTTCGACTGTGTTACGATTTCAGGCGGTAATCCTGCCTTGATTGGTGAAGGAATGGGTACCTTCATCAACCTGCTTCATGAGCGTGGAATAAAAGCAGCGATAGAAACTCAGGGGAGTAAATGGCAGGATTGGTTCAATGACGTGGATGTGCTGACAATCAGTCCTAAACCTCCAAGCTCAGGAATGACAACGAATTGGGAAATGCTAGATAACATCATGAGTAAGATGGAGAAACTGGGTCGTTCTACGCATAGCTTGAAGGTCGTAGTGTTTGATGATAAGGATTTTGATTATGCGAAAAACGTTCACCAGCGATATCCGAATGTGCAGCTCTTTCTGCAGCCTGGTAATGATGATGTCACGGAAGAGGGCAACATTTCTGCTCGACTTCTGGGAAGGCTGGAGTGGTTGTTTAATAAAGTAATCGTGGATTGGGATATGAACAAGGTTCGTGTACTTCCACAGCTGCATGCATTGATCTGGCATAATAAGCGTGGCAAATAAAAGATTGATGAAATCGTCCGGGTATCTGCTTACAGATGCTCGGTTTTTATTTTTAACATTTGTAACTTCTAGTAGGTAGATAGTCTGTCCCAGTTTCTGGTATGATTTTGAAAAAAGCTCTTGGAGGTTATTCATTTGGAACAATCAACAGCATTATTAATTATCGATGTTCAAGAAGCCATGTTCTCCTATGAACTAAAGCTGTACGATGAAGAGGGTGTGATGGACAGGATTGTCTCCCTTCAGCAAAAAGCTCGATTAGCAGGTACTCCTATTGTGTATATTCAACATACCGAAGATGAGGAGTACACAAAAGGTACACCCACTTGGCAGATCAGTCACCGCATCACACCGCAGGAAGGCGAAGTTATCGTTGAGAAGCCTACTTGGGATGCTTTTCACCGAACGGAATTGCAAGATGAACTCCAAAAGCTCGGGATCACGAATCTGGTGATCTGTGGGATGCAAAGTGAATTCTGTCTGGATACGACAATAAGACGCGCATACAGCATGGGATATAAAAGTGTACTGGTTTCAGATGCTCATAGCACCTTTGATAATGGGGTTCTGAGTAGTAGGGAGATCGTAAAGCATCATAATGCGATAATTGGAGGTAGATTCGCCCAGTTACGAGCTGAAAGCGAGGTTCAGTTCTAGATGAATACACCCCAGGCTGCCATGAAGCCTATTCAGCGTTCTCGCCTTAGATTGTTTGCTGGCAAACGATATTTTATTTGGAAAAGATATTTGAAATGGTACACTGGACGAAGCAAAATAGCGAAGCAGCGTACGGATGAAACATTATCTTATGCAGCTATGACTCATGCTACCCCGTTATTAAGAAGTCTTCGGAATGTAGATATGCTGCTTCAATACAATAAAATTACTAACTTACGGCTGGCAATTGCGAAGCTGGATGGACTTGTTGTGCAGCCGGGGGAGACTTTTTCCTACTGGAGAAGTATTGGTAAGCCCACTAAACGAAAAGGGTATCTGGAGGGTATGGTGCTGCATTATGGTGGTTTTCATTCCGGGGTTGGAGGAGGCTTATGCCAGTTGTCTAATCTGATCTATTGGATGGCACTGCACACACCACTTACCGTTATGGAACGGCATCGTCACAGCTATGATGTATTTCCAGATGAACAACGTACACAACCTTTTGGAAGCGGGGCGACCTGTTCTTATAACTATTTGGATCTTCAATTGAAAAATAACACCGCTCAAACGTATCAACTAAAGCTCTGGCTGGACGATAGCCATTTACACGGGGAATGGAGATGCAATGAGCAGGCGCTTTATGATTATGAAGTATACGAAAGTGATCATAGGATTAGTCTAGAGCCTTGGGGCGGATATATACGCAGTAATAAGATCAGTCGAAAAGTATATACCCGATCTGGAGATCTAATTGGAGATGAAGCTGTAACTGATAATTACGCACTGATGATGTATTCTCCGCTTCTTCATGGATAAGAGGTTAGGGCTTAGGGATATAACATAGAAAGGTATGATCGTTATATCTCTAGACCATCTCCAAAGGAGCGGATTAACAGCATGAAAGCACTAACCTACCAAGGGAAGAAAAAAGTGGAAGTTAAAGAAGTAGCTGATCCGAAGCTTGAGAAAAAAGATGACATTCTTGTTCGGATTACCACTACGGCGATTTGTGGCTCGGATCTGCACATTTATAACGGAGAAATTCCAGGTATGCATGATGATTATGTTATTGGTCATGAGCCGATGGGGATTGTTGAGGAAGTGGGACCTGACGTAACTAGAGTCAAAAAAGGTGACCGAGTCATCATCCCCTTTAATGTCGCCTGTGGGCAGTGTTTTTTCTGCCAGCATGAGATGGAGAGCCAATGCGACAATGCTAATGACGCCAAGGACACAGGCGGTTATCTTGGTTATTCCGATACTTATGGCGGTTTTGCTGGCGGACAAGCTGAATTGCTGCGGGTACCTTATGGTAATTTTGGGCCTTTTGTAGTTCCGGAGGATGCAGAAATGGAAGATGAGAAAATTCTTTTCTTATCTGATATTGTGCCTACTGCTTGGTGGGGAGTAGAAAGCGGGGGAGTGAAGCCGGGAGATACGGTCATTGTTCTCGGCTGCGGGCCCGTGGGACTGCTAACTCAAAAGTTTGCCTGGATCAAAGGAGCCTCTAGAGTCATTGCTGTTGACCATATCGGCTACCGATTGCAACATGCGAAGCTGACCAATAATGTTGAAGTTTATAACTTCGAAGAGATCAAGGACATTGGGGCTCATTTGAAGGAGATCACTCATGGGGGCGCAGATGTGGTTATTGACTGTGTGGGTCTAGATGCCAAAATATCTGCCTTGGAGAAAGTGGAAACGGTTCTGAAGCTGCAAGGGGGCTCGCTCAGTGCATTCAGAATGGCCGCGGATATCGTACGTAAATTCGGAACCATCCAGCTTGTAGGGGTCTATGGACTTAATTACAATATGTTCCCGCTGGGTCAGCTATTTGAACGAAACATCACATTAAAGATGGGACAAGCGCCGGTGATTCACTATATGCCGTTGCTGTATAAGATGATTAAAGAAAATAAATTTGATCCTACAGATATCATTACGCATCGCCTGCCAATTAGTAAAGCGGAGCATGGCTATGACGTTTTTAGTGAGAAAAAAGAAGATTGCATCAAGGTTGTTCTGAAGCCGTAGCCTTTTAAGAAGCATGAGCTTTCGTCAGAAATGACATTGCTTGTGCTTTTTTTAGTGAAATCTTATGAAAAAAGATGCATTTTTTCACGGTCTGCGTTAAATTAACATAAGTGACTTAAGATATTGAAAGGACGCGTAACATGTGAAACTTAAAAAACCGCCACTTCCGATTCCACTATTAATGTTGATAGGGATTGTGGCCATCTCTTTTTCCGCCATTTTTATTAAATGGTCTGATGCACCTGCATCTATACAAGGCATGTACAGATTATTATTTACCTCACTGCTGATGCTGCCTTTTGCAAGACCCTATAGTGGAGCTGCTTTTGCTCTTCGTAAAAAAGACTGGCTAATGCTCATCCTCTCAGGCGCAATGCTTGCGCTGCATTTTTTGCTATGGATGGGATCATTAAAGTATACTTCGGTAGCTAGTTCAACAATGATCATGGCGCTGGAGCCTGTATTTATTATGCTGGGTGTTTATTTTTTGTATAAGGAAAAGACAGCTCTGTCTGCTATTCTAGGGCTTGGCATTGCAATTGGCGGTGTCGTGTTTATCGGCTGGGGTGATATTGGAATCTCTGCAGATAATCTTAAAGGTGATCTATTATCGGTCGGAGGCACTGTGGCGGTAGCTATACATATGCTGATCGGTCAAAAGCTAGTGGTGCGCATGCCCTCTTATTTATATAGCTTGATTGTCTTCTTGTCAGCCGCTGGCGTGTTCGCCGTATACAATCTGTTCATGGGGATTTCCTTTTTTAATTATCCGGCCAAGGAATGGGGAATCTTTGTATTGTTAGCAGTGGTGCCAACGGTGTTTGGCCATATTTTGTTTAATTGGTTACTACAATATGTATCTGCGACTACGGTTTCAATGAACATTTTAGGAGAACCAGTGGGTGCCAGTATCTTAGCGTATTTACTCTTGGGTGAACAGCTAACAACCTTACAATGGGCAGGTGGGCTGCTCGTTATGATTGGACTCGCAGTATATTTGTACGCGGGAAGAAGGAAAACTATCCGGATGGCTGATGCCATTCAGAATGCTTCATAACAGATATTTTACACATAAAGGGGTAGTAATGGATGGAAGAGCAGAATCAATATTCAAATAATCAGGCAGAAAAAAACGCTGTGCCAACAAGCGAAGAGCTTTGGAACGAAGATACTTATACCGCTTGGGTAACTCGGTTTGGTACACCGTCAGAAGCAGCTGCAAAATTAATAAAGGAACCAAGTGCAAAGCTTTACCCGCTCCTTTCTTTTTTTGGAGAGGTGAAGGGGAAGAAAATGATGAATTTAATGGGCTCAAACGGAATGAAGGCCGTGGCACTCTCATTACTAGGTGCGGAAGTAACGGTTGCTGACTTCTCGGAAGCCAATGCGCGATATGCGGCTGATCTTGCCCAAGAAGCAGGGGTACCACTAACCTATATCGTCTCAGATATTCTTAAGCTACCAGAAGACGTCCTTGACGGTTCATATGACATCGTCTTCGCGGAGTTAGGAATTGTTCATTACTTTACTAACCTTACACTATTCATGGAAACAGCTCGCCGATTGCTTTCTCCTGGAGGCGTATTTGTACTCCGCGATTTTCATCCGGTAACGACCAAGCTTATTTCCTCAAAGGGATCTACTGCGAAGGTACGCAAACACAAAGTAAACGGAGATTATTTTGACTCATCATTGGAAGAGAAGAAGGTATCCTATTCCAAGTATTTGCCTTCCACAGGTACACCAGCAGGTGAACAAGAGCATAGTGTTGTGTATTGGCGCCGCTGGACACTCGGAGAAATTGTAACCGCTGCAGCTAATAGCGGACTAGTGATCCGCCAATTAGTAGAAGAACCTAATCTATCTTCCGACGTGTATGATAAGGGAATTCCTAAGACCTTCACATTGGTGGCTGGAAATGGCGCAAGCCTGTAAGAGGGATCGCTGACATGTGATTTTTAGGGTATAACATTTGTGCTGAACTGAGGTGCTCTCGGTTCAGCTTTTTTTTGTGTAAAACATAAAATTTTAAACTTTTTTACGGAGATTATTCCATTACAATGGCAACTTATAGGGAATACAATGATTTTACATTCCGGATTGAAAGCGATTACTTTAAGGGTTAATGCATTCTCAAAGAATTTGAGGTGGATATCAAAATGAACGAAGTGTTGCTTCGTATGGAGGGAATCAACAAGTTTTTCCCAGGTGTTCATGCTTTGAATGAATGTCAATTTGAGCTGAAGCGTGGAGAAGTTCATGCGTTAGTAGGAGAAAATGGCGCTGGCAAGTCTACCCTTATGAAGATTGCGACAGGTGTCTATTCCAAGGATGCTGGTCAAATGTGGTACAAGGGAAATGAAGTGCAAATTGTTAATACCCGTGAAGCACAGGAGCTTGGAATTAGTATCATCCATCAGGAATTGAATTTAATGCCTCATCTTACGGTCGCCCAGAACATTTACATTGGACGAGAGCCGCGAAAAGCTCTGAAATGGTTCGTTGATGATTTAGAGATAAACCGAAAAGTTCAGGTTTTGTTTGATCAAATGAATCTGAAGCTGGATCCCAGAGTTTTGGTATCAGATCTGACAGTTGCTAATCAGCAAATGGTTGAAATCGCTAAAGCCTTGTCTTTCCAAGCCGAGGTATTGATCATGGATGAACCAACCGCCGCGTTAACAGATACAGAAATTAACGAGTTATTTCGAATGATTGAGCAGCTACGAGATAAAGGTGTGGGAATTATTTATATCTCTCACCGCATGGATGAATTGAAGCGAATTACAGACCGCATTACAGTTATGCGCGATGGTTGTTATGTAGATACCGTTCGTACCGATTCAATAACGATTGATCAGATCATCAGCATGATGGTTGGACGTGAATTATATCAAACGTCGAAACCAACGATTGCGAAACAGACTCAGCAAGTTGTCTTAGAAGTTCGGAATCTTTCTAGAGGGCATGCGTTCAAGGATATTAGCTTTCATCTGTATAAAGGTGAGATTTTGGGCTTCGCTGGTTTAATGGGAGCTGGACGTACCGAGGTTGTTCGTGCCGTATTTGGTGCCGATCCCATCGATGAGGGTGAAATTATGCTCCATGGAAAATCGGTTCGTATACGTCAGCCACATCAAGCGGTACAGCATGGTATTGGGTATTTGTCCGAAGACCGTAAACGTTTCGGACTGCTTGTGGATATGGATATCAGCATGAATAATGCGATTGCCTCCTTTTATAAATTCCGTAATTCATTTGGCTGGATGAAGGAGCGGGAGATGCGAAGCTCAGCGGAGCAGCATGTTGAAGCGCTAGCCACCAAAACTCCAAGTGTAGGTCAAAAGGTTAAGTTTCTGTCCGGAGGTAATCAACAGAAAGTGGTCATCGGCAAGTGGTTGACTAGAGACTGTGATGTACTCATCTTCGATGAGCCCACACGAGGTATTGATGTAGGCGCGAAAAGTGAAATTTATAAGCTGCTGGATCAGCTTGCGAGTCAAGGGAAGGCGATCATTATCATTTCTTCAGATCTTCCTGAGATTCTAAGAATGAGCCATCGGATTATCATTATGTGTGAAGGGCGTATAACAGGAGAACTCCCCGCAGAAGAAGCATCGCAGGAGGCGATTATGAAATATGCGACGAAACGTTCATAACTGTTCAAGAGTTAACCGGAGGTGTCAGGACTATGAAGATCGCGGATAAAGAGATTAGTCAGCCAGCGGGTATGAAGCAAACGGGAGGGCAATCCGGATTCAAACAAAAATTATTGGCATTTGCCAGTCTGATCATATTGGTCATCGTATTCTCTTTATCCTCCAGTAACTTTTTTCAATTCTCAAATCTTGTCGGAATTCTAGTTTCTACAGCTGTAATCGGAGTATTAGCGCTTGGAGCTACCTTTGTTATTATTACGGGTGGCATCGACCTCGCTCTGGGTACTGTAATGACATTCTCATCTGTTATGGTTGGAGTCATTATTACCTTCTGGGGTCTGCCCGTCCCGTTAGGTATTGTAGGTGGGATTCTGGCTGGAGCACTGTGCGGCTTTATCAGCGGTTTGATGGTGGCGAAGATGAACATTCCACCCTTCATCGCCACTCTGGCGATTATGATGGTCACCAAAGGCTTGTCGCTTGTCATTACAGGAGCCAAACCCATTTATTTCAACGATGATCCGATCTTCGCCAAGATCGCTATGGGTAAAATGATCCCCGGTATACCCAATACCATCGTTATCTTCTTATTACTCGGTATGATCGCAAGCATAATCTTGTCTAAGACGATTATTGGGCGTTACAACTTCGCGCTTGGCAGTAATGAAGAAGCTACTCGCTTATCAGGTGTGAACACAGTCAAATGGAAGATTATTATCTATTCCATTACAGGGATCTTTAGCGGAATCGCAGGTATCCTGATGGCATCACGTTTGAATTCAGCACAGCCATCACTGGGCACCGGTTATGAACTAGAGGCTATTGCGGCAGTGGTCATTGGCGGAACTTCCTTAAGTGGAGGTGTAGGTTCTATTCTAGGCACGATTATTGGCGCACTGATTATGAGTGTGCTGACGAATGGCTTGCAGATTATGTCCGTGGCTCAGGAATGGCGGACGGTCATTGTCGGTGTTGTAATCATCATTGCGGTTTACGCTGATATTCTACGCCGCCGTAAGCAATAAACTTGGTATGATCTCCATCCGGAGTGATATACAAAGCAAATGACGAGGGGGAAGATTCAAATGAAACTGCGTCGTAGAGGGTTTATCATGCTTGCCTGTCTGTTATTAGTCACTACATCGCTGAGTGCATGTAACAACAATGATAGTAACAAGAGTGCATCCGGTTCAGACAAACCGTACATTCCAGTCATATCAAAAGGTTTCCAGCATCAATTCTGGCAAGCGGTGAAGCAAGGAGCGGAGAAAGCTGCTAAGGAATTTGATGTTGAGATTACCTTCGAAGGTCCAGAAAATGAGAGTCAGGTGGATAAACAAATTGAGATGCTGCAAACAGCTCTCGACAAGAAGCCAGCAGCAATTGCGCTAGCCGCACTAGACAGCAAGGCTGCGATTCCTTATCTAGAAAAGGCAAAGGAAAATAAGATTCCGGTCATCGGCTTCGACTCTGGTGTAGACAGTGATATCCCTGTAGCAACAGCAGCGACTAACAATAAAGCAGCAGCTGCTTTGGCCGCAGATAAAATGGCTGAACTGATTGGCAAGAAAGGTAAAGTGGGCCTTGTCATACATGACCAAACGAGCAGCACAGGGCAACAGCGTCGCGATGGCTTCTTGGAACAAATGAAAGCAAAATATCCGGATATTCAAGTGTTAGAGCCGCAATATGGGGGTGGAGATCAGTTAAAGTCCACAGACCTTGCGAAAGCGATGATGCAGGCAAATCCGGATCTGAAAGGAATCTATGGCTCTAACGAAGGTTCTGCTGTAGGTGTGGCTAATGCAGTAAATGAATTGCAAATGAATGGTAAGATCGTAGTCGTCGGCTTTGACTCTGGCAAGCAGTTGATGGATGCTATCCGCAGTGGTGTTGTGGCTGGCGCTGTTACACAAGACCCCATTGGTATTGGCTATCAAGCTGTGAAGGCAGCTGTGCAAGCGATTAAAGGGGAAGCGGTTGAAAAGAACATCGACACGGGGTTCCACTGGTATGATAAAAACAATATGGATTCCGATGAGATCAAACCTCTACTATACGAATAGAGTTTAATAATAGAGGTTGCCTCACGCAGGCGGCCTCTATTATGCTTATGCTGATAAGTTTAAAGTTGTGGAGGTGTTGGATGTATAAGATAATTCTGGTTGATGATGAAGATGAGGTTCGCGAAGGGATCAAACAGAAGATTACATGGAGTAAATATGGGTTTGAGCTGGTTGGTGATTTCGATAATGGCAGAGATGCACTGGAAGCAATCGAGCAGCATCGGCCTGACGTAATTATTACTGATATTTGTATGCCTTTTATGGATGGACTGGGATTGGCCAGAGCTGTGATGGATAGGTACCGGGATATGAAGGTCATTATCATCACTGGATATGAAGACTTCGAATATGCGAAGCAGGCCATAACACTGAAGGTGACTGAGTACTTATTAAAACCGATTAATGCACGTGAGTTTGCTGAATTTCTAAGTAAGATGAAGCAGGATTTAGATGAAGAGCATTTACAAAAAGCGAATTTAGTTAAGCTTCGTATGCAACTTAATCAGAGTCTTCCATTGCTGCGGGAACGATTCTTGGAGCAGCTGGTAACTACTCGAATGAAAAGCGAAGAAATCGAGAATAAATTGAGTTATTTTCATATTCAGTTGCAGGGTCAAGTGTACCTTGCGCTCGTTATAGATATAGAACTGGAGAAACGAAGCCAGAACATAACTTTCGATGCAGAGCTACTGCGTTTCGGCGCCTTTAACATTGTTCAAGAGCAGCTGGAGAAAGAGCAAGACGGAGTGGTATTCCAGACGAGAGATGGAAAAATCGCTGCGATATTATCCGGCAATTCAGAGGCGTTAGAAGTAGCAACGCAGCTTCTCGCAGAGCAAGTCCAGAGTAGCTTAAATAAATATTTGAAGCTGTCATCAACCATAGGCATCGGTAGAAAATATAATAATTTGCAACAAATTCCACTATCCTTCCAAGAAGCGGTCTCCTCCATAGAATATCGTTACCTTTTAGGCATAGATAAAGTTATCTCCATACAGGATCTTGAGTTTGGCAAGGGATTGGATCAGGCGCATTTCACCTCATGGGAAAAGCAATTCATATCCGCTTTAAAGACAGGTAAAGCTTCTGCTGTATCGGAAATTCTATTGAAGTGGTTTCAGGAGCTTAAAAGTAATACCTCCTCTATAGAAGGCTGCCGTAGCAGCATCTATCAGCTGCTGGTTTCTTTGATGAATTATGTGGTCGACATCGGCTTCCCAAATACAGTAGTTGTTTCGCATAATATGTTTGCAGAGGTTGCTGCGCTTAAGACTTTAGATGAAGCTAGAAATTATCTGGAGAGGACTTGCCATGAGCTGATACTTAAACTATCGGAACAGAGAACAACGGTTCGGACTTCTCAGATGCAAGCCGCAGAAGCTTATATTCGCGAGAATTATTGTAATGACAGCTTTTCACTCAATGAGCTGTGTAGCCATATTTTTATGAGCATCAGTTATTTCAGTGCAACTTTTAAACAGCATACCGGTGAAACATTTATAGAGTATCTGACTCGACTCCGTTTGGAAAAAGCAAAAGAACTCCTTACCGTCACGCAGTTGAAGACATATGATATCGCTGCCAGAGTTGGTTATGCTGATCCACAGTATTTTAGTGTTATTTTCAAACGTAATGTAGGAAGCACACCGAAGGAATATCGACACCGGCAGAAGGAGAATCTCTCTCTATGAGATCACAGCGCTTTTTCCGCAGCCGAAGTATTCATACTAGTATTGCTGTCTCCTTTTCACTTCTTATCCTCTGCACAACTATTGTCCTGAGTTATACTTCCTATCGCCTGTCCTCAGCCGCGGTCAAGGGCAATTCTGTAGCCTATACTTCACAATTAATAGAACAAGTAAAACTAAATATCGAGAATTACATTGGTAATATGGAGAGCATAGCTGCTCTGGTGTTAACTAGCAGTGATCTAGAGAAATATATAAAAGGCTCGAAATTAGATGAAGAAGAAGCGCTTAAGAATAAACTGCTTGCCAGTCATTATCTCCGGTCAGTCGTTCAATCCCGCTCGGATATTTCCTCTATATTATATGCAGGCTCAGATGGCATGACTGTTTCGGATCGACAGCATGCTATTTTGAAACCGCTTCCTGAACTAATAGCTCAAGATTGGTATCAAAAAGCTATGAATCAACTTGACGTTGCAGTTTCTTCCTCACATGTGCAGCACATCTTTCAAGATGAATACCGGTGGGTAGTCTCGATCAGCCGAAAACTCACGAATGCGAATGCTATGACGGAAGCGGATCAACAAGGTGTACTGCTCGTAGATCTCAATTACAGTGTAATTAATAATCTATGTAAACAAATCGAACTGGGAAAGCGCGGTTATGTTTTTATTGTCGATCCCGCAGGCAGCCTTGTCTATCATCCACAACAGCAGTTGATCTACTCCCAGCTCAAGTTCGAACAATTGGAGACGGTTCTTGGGATCAAAAATGGATCTGTTACGGTTAACACGGGGAATGACCAGAAACTGTACACTGTGGACACTACAAGCTTTGGCTGGAAAATAGTTGGAGTCACTTATCCGGATGATTTGGTCGCGAACAAGCAACGTATGCAAGGAACTGCCGCCTTATGGGGAGCAATTAGTTTGATTTTTGCTATGGCTATATCGATTTTTCTCTCTTACGCACTGACCAAACCGCTGAAGAATTTGGAGCTGAATATGAAAAAAGCGGAACGTGGAGAGTTCGACATACGCGTAGAGATTGAGAGCACGAATGAAATCGGCAAGCTTGCTCGTACGTTTAATCTTATGATCATGAAGATTAAAGAGTTAATGGGTCAGATCGTCTTGGAGCAAGAGATGAAGCGTGTCAGTGAACTGAAGGCGCTGCAAGCGCAGATTAAACCTCACTTTTTGTACAATACACTTGATTCGATTATTTGGATGGCAGAGACAGGAAAGATGGAGGAAGTGGTGGAGATGACTTCATCTCTATCCAAGCTGCTCCGTTCAACAATTGGTGAGGGTGAGGAATTGATTCCGCTGGCCAAAGAATTAGAGCATATTCGGCACTATTTAACGATTCAGAACATGCGTTATCGTAATAAATTCACTTATTCCATAGAGATACAAGAAGATATCCTAACCTGCAGCATTTTAAAAATGGTACTTCAGCCTTTGGTTGAAAATGCGATCTATCACGGCATAAAACATAATCCTGAGCAAGGGCACATTCTGATCCGGGCAAGACAAGAACAGAACGATATTATCGTACAGATCATTGATGACGGTATTGGGATGGATGAAGAGCAGATGGGTAAGGTACTGCTGCAAAAATCAGATTTCAAGACTGGCAGCGGTGTAGGTGTCGCAAATGTGAACCATCGTGTCCAGCTGTATTTCGGTGTGAAATACGGTTTGTCTTTTACAAGCGAGATGGAGGAAGGAACGACGGCCACTTTACGAATACCTGTAATTTATGAGGAGGAGAGTCAATGAGCGCATTACGGTCAAAAATTGGCCTGTATACTCTGTTGCTGCTCTTCATTGTTACTTTGGGTTCATTAGCCTATCGTATGTTTGCAAATGAGCTTGACGCAAAGGTTAGGACCATTATTTATGTGCCCAAGACTATCGATAGCAGTATTGAATTCTGGGAAGTGATGAAACAAGGTGTGGCAACAGCGGCTAAGGAGTTCGGTGCAGAGGTTCGCACGGTTGGAACGGATACAGAGCTTGATGTAGATCAACAAATAGAACTGTTGGAGCAAGCAATTAAGGAGAAGCCTGACGCCATTATTTTATCTGCTACGGATTATTATCGCCTCATTCCAATCGCGGAAAAGATCAAATCAGCTGGCATTACGCTTATTACTGTAGATTCGGGCTTGAGCGGTGGTGTATCAGAGAGTTTTATTGCTACGGATAATTATGAAGCAGGACGTAAGGCAGGGCAGGAGTTAAGAAAATATATCGATCCAGAGGATAAAGTCGCCATCGTTAACTTTGTACAAGGCTCTGCGACAGCAATAGAGAGGGAAAGAGGAGCTCGTGACGCCCTTTTAGAAAATGGAGTTCATGATGTGCAGCCTACATTATACAGTGATGGTTCCGTGCGAAAAGCGTATCAGTTAACTATTGATTTGCTAAAGGACGAGCCAAATTTAAAGGGAATAATCGGTCTTAATGAACCTTCTACACTAGGTGCTGGGGAGGCGATTATGGATATGGGATTTCAGGACAAAGTGAAATTGTTTGGGTTCGACAATTCTAGCAATGAGGTGAAGCTCCTCGAAAAAGGGATTTTGCTTGGCACGGTCATGCAGAAGCCCTTTAATATGGGGTACTTAGCTGTGAAGACGGCGATTGAAGCTGTTGAGGGTGAGGAAGTGGAACAGATAATAGACACAGGCTCCGTGGTCATCACGAAGGAGAATATGTATTTAAGTGAAAATGAGAAATTAATGTTTCCTTTTATAGAATAAACAAAGGGTAGCTCCTTAAACCATTCGTGGATTTAGGAGCTACCCTTTGTTTAAGGGGTAAGAGACTCAACAAGGTCAACAAAGGATTGCTGCAACGGTGTTAAAATATGATCTTTACGCCAGCCGAGCACAAACCCGCCGCTTTCAGGCAAAATCCCTGGTAGGTTGGCATAGCTAAGCTTGCCTAGCTCAATCTCAGCTTTAACAGCCGCTTTAGAACATATGCCAACACAGTCACTCCCGCTAACTAGCTGCTTAATCACTTCTGGAGAATTCAACTCGGATCGGTTCCATAAACGGATTTGATTGAATTGTGCCCATTGATCGGCATACCCCCGTAAACAAGATCCTTGCTCATGCTGAATCCACGGCTCATTGGCAATTAGTTCAGGTGTTAATTTCTTTAGGTCTTCAAATGGATGACCAGGTGCAAAAATTAGGACAGGTTCATCACGGACAATAAGCTGAAAATCAAAAGATTCGTCCTGCCAATCCGAAGTATGTAAAATAGCCATCTGAATATCCCGACTACGGAGACGTTCACGTAACAAAGCATCGCTTTGAACAGTCAAGGAGTTGTTAATCCCCGGATAGAGTTTCATGAATTGGATTAACACATTAGGTAAAATATAAGTTGCAGGAATAAAACTGGCTTCCAGCTCTAATGTTCCTTTTGAGGGAGAAGAAAATTGTTTGACTGTACGCTCAGCTTCTGCTGTGAGGGAAACGATTTTGAGGGCGTATTGATAAAGGGCTCGCCCAGCATCCGTAAGCAGCACTCTTCCGCTGCGGTAAAGAAATAGAGGGGTTCCGAGCTCAGCCTCCAGATTCTTCATATGAAAAGAAACAGTAGGCTGTTTAAGGCCTAATTCTGCGGCTACATCGGTTACCTTTTTATATTTTTCAATTAGAACTACGATGTTCAATTTCATAATATTCATGACTTTCCTCCACATAATGCTAAGTTGGATTACAAATTATATCTCCATTATAGATTATATCTATACAGATATACACTTTATATTGGTATTTTTTTCGTTCACTTTACAAAGATAAGAAGTTTCTCTAACGAACGAGCTCTAGAATAAGAAGAGTCAGAGGGGCCAAGAAGTCCCGGACAACATATAACATATGCGTTTGATGAACTTTTACAGTAACCATGCATATGGGGGCCAAGCTCCACAACACCATGTTAAAGCTTTCGAAGCCAGTTTGGTATGAACTGATCAGGGAGCCATGCTAACAAACCATTTAGGAGGAGACAAAACAATGCAATTCAAAAAATCATGGATCATGACTTTGGCTTTAACAAGCGTACTGGCACTATCGGCTTGCGGTAACGGCGGGGCAAACAACACAGGAGGAAACGCTGCAGCAACTAACGAAGGAAGCGGCGGCGCTGAAATAAGTGGTTCGATTCTGGCTTCAGGTTCAACAGCATTACAACCCTTGGTTGAGCTGGTAGCAGAGAATTTCATGGATAAAAACACTGGCGTGGACATTCAAGTTCAAGGCGGTGGCAGTGGTACTGGTCTTACTCAAGTAGCTGAGAAACAAGTAGATATCGGAAACTCTGACGTATTCGCAGAAGAAAAATTAAAAGATGCAGATGCAGAAAAAGCAGCAGCACTCGTAGATCATCAAGTAGCAGTAGTAGCGATCGCAGCAGTAGCTCATCCTGATGCTGGTGTGGATAGCTTAACTAAACAACAACTGGTGGACATTTTCACTGGTAAAATCACTAATTGGTCTGAAGTAGGCGGAGCGGATCAAAAAATCCAAATCATCAACCGTCCAGGCAGCTCCGGTACTCGTGCAACCTTTGAAAGCTTTGCACTTGGAACCAAAACAGAAGATATCCCAGGTTCGATTCAAGAAGATTCCTCCGGTACGGTTAAGAAAATGATCGGTGAAACTCCAGGGGCAATCGGATACCTTGCTCTTTCTTACCTGGATGATTCCATTAAAACACTTAGTCTTGACGGTGTAGAAGCATCTGTTGACAATGTTGTTTCGGGTAAATACCCAGTGTGGGCTTACGAGCATATGTACACAAATGGTGAACCTAACGCAACAGTAAAAGCATTCCTCGACTTTTTCTTAACTGACGAAGTGCAAACAGGTGAAGTTGTTGAACTTGGATACATCCCAGCTGTTAAAATGCAAGTTGTTCGCGACGTTGCAGGAAATGTTACCGCTAAGTAATTAAATTCTAGGCAATGTTATTGATTAGAATCTCAAGTGATTAGAGGCGGATACATCTGCCTCTCTTTTCACTTTAGAAAGAGGGAGCAATTGAGGGTGAAACTAAAGAACTCACGATTCGAAAAACATCATATTGAAGATTTTGTTGGACGTACTTATATGTCCTTCTGTGTATTACTGTTGATAACAATCATTGTATCGATGGTATATTTTGTAGCGTCTAAAGGAATTTCAACCTTCACAAGTGGTAATGCTACAGTTTCTGAATTTCTATTCGGTACAAAGTGGTCGCCAGAAGCGGATACGCCTTCCTTCGGAGCTTTTCCATTTATCTCGGGTTCCTTTCTGGTTACTTTGCTTGCCGCATTGATTGCTAGTCCACTTAGCTTATGCGCTGCGTTATTTATGACTGAGATTGTTCCAGGGTGGGGCAAAAAATTACTTCAACCTGTTATTGAGCTTTTGGCAGGGATTCCTTCGGTAGTATATGGTTTCATCGGATTAAGTGTAATTGTACCGTTTCTACGCAACAACCTGCCGGGCCAAGGCATCGGGGTAGCTGCAGGCGCGCTTGTGCTCTCGGTAATGATTCTTCCGACGATTACAAGCGTGGCTGCAGACGCGCTGGCTTCATTGCCGCAAAACTTAAAAGAATCTTCCTATGCGCTTGGTGCCACCCGGTGGCAGACGATTTCGCGGGTGATTATTCCAACAACCTTTCCTGCCATAATGACAGGGATTGTATTGGGAATGGCTCGTGCTTTCGGTGAAGCACTCGCTGTACAAATGGTTATCGGGAACGCGCCATTCGTACCAAAATCACTCTTTGAGTCAGCTTCTACCTTGACCAGTGTGATCACACTCGGTATGGGGAACACGACCATGGGCTCACCTCACAATAATGCACTGTGGAGTATGGCACTGGTTCTCATGCTGATGACTTTCGTATTTGTCTTCTTTGTGAGAATGCTTGAAAGGAGAAATAAAATTTGAAGCCGAGAACCGTAAATAAAATTGCCACCAGTCTTATTGTATTTTTCGCGATGCTCATCGTTGCCATTCTACTTGGACTTTTGGGATATATCCTCTTTAGAGGCTTAAGCCATATCAGTTGGGATTTTCTTTTCTCCGCACCGCAAAAGATTCGTGCAGGTGGAGGGATCGGACCACAGCTATTTAACTCCTTATTCCTGTTAGTATTGACACTTATTATTACAGTTCCGCTTGGACTGGGTGCCGGTATTTATATGGCAGAATATGCTCGTCCCGGTAAGATTACCGGCTTTATTCGCTTGATTGTTGAAGTATTGTCATCTTTCCCTTCCATCGTAGTCGGCTTGTTTGGTCTATTGCTAATTGTTAACTATTTCAATCTAGGCTTCTCCTTAATCTCCGGTGCGCTGGCATTGACGGTCTTTAATCTACCGCTGATGGTGCGGATTACGGAGCAAGCTTTTCGTAGTGTTCCAAAACAACAAAAAGAGGCCGGTTTTGCACTAGGATTATCCAAGTGGAAAATTGTTACCTCGGTGTTGTTTCCGGTAGCATTACCTACAATTATTACAGGTACTATCTTGTCCGCTGGCCGTGTCTTTGGGGAAGCAGCTGCGTTGATGTTCACAGCAGGAATGAGTAGCCCTAGATTGGATTTCACCAACTGGAATCCACTTAGTGCGAATTCGCCACTGAATCCCTTCCGTCCAGCGGAAACGCTGGCTGTCCACATTTGGAAGGTCAACAGTGAAGGTCTAGCTCCAGATGCTGCACAGATTGCTGCGGGAGCTTCGGCGGTGCTTGTAATTATGGTGTTAATCTTCAATCTGGCAGCACGTTATTTCGGAAGATTTATTTATCGTAAGCTTACAGCTTCAAAAAGAATGAACTAATCATACAAATTAAAGTAGAGATGTAGGAGGAGTAATCGATGGGAACGTCGGCAACAGCAGTGCGTGAATCTTTTCAAACCGAAGACCTGAGTATTTTTTACGGAACATATGAGGCAGTAAAGGGGATAAGCCTTCCATTTGCTGAAAATACGGTTACTGCACTGATCGGCCCCTCCGGCTGCGGTAAATCAACCTTTCTTCGTTCTTTGAACCGGATGAATGACGAAATTTCTGGTTCAAAAACAAAAGGAAGCATCTGGATTGATGGAGTGGATATTAATGCTCCGGGTACGGATGTGATTAAGCTGCGTCAGAAGATCGGGATGGTATGGCAAAAGCCAAATCCGTTCTATAAATCGATTTACGATAACATCGCTTTTGGACCTAAGTATCACGGCATTAAAGGCAAAAAGGCTCTTGATGAGATTGTTGAGAGCAGTCTTCGCAAAGCAGCATTGTGGGATGAGGTAAAGGATCGTTTAAAAGATTCAGCACTTGCACTTTCCGGTGGACAACAGCAGCGCCTTTGTATTGCTAGAGCGTTGTCGGTTAACCCGCAAATTCTGCTCTTGGACGAACCAGCATCAGCTCTAGACCCGGTCTCCACAGGTAAAGTAGAGGAGCTAATCAAGGAGTTGAAAGAAGAGCTTCGCATCGTTATTGTGACACATAATATGCAGCAGGCAGCTCGGATCTCTGATTATACCGCATACTTTTATCTAGGCTCCCTTGTCGAATATGATAAGACGGATAAAGTCTTTACCAATCCAGAGAATCAAATGACGCAAGAATATATCATGGGCCGATTCGGCTGAAGCTGTGAACATCGTTCTTTCGGGAACGGTGTTTTTTTGTGAATTCAAGAGTTGTGATTCGAATGGTTGCCTATTATTTGCAAAAGGCAGAAAGATGCTGTATCATTTGTGATAATGATTATCATTATTACTATATTAGGGAGTGGATCTTATGACGCAATCTCAACAGACTCAACAGAATAGTGTGGCCGAAATAATAAAAGAACGACGCTCGATTAAGCTTTTTAAAAAAGATCCACTTCCACAAGGCCTTTTAGAGGAATTATTAAATGTAGCGGTATGGGCACCGAATCATGGTGTGCGTGAGCCGTGGAGATTTATTGCTTTTCAAGGGGAAGGTTCGAAATTCCTAGCTGAATCTGCATTTGCTTTTGTAAAACGTGCTATAGCTGATCCAGAAGTGGCTGCTAAACGTAAAGAATATATCTCGAATATTCCGTTAACAGTAATCGTAGTGATGCCTGAAGATCCTCGGCAAAGAGAGTGGGACGAGGATTTTGCAGCAGCGTCCGCACTAGTACAGAACTTCCAGCTCGCAGCTTGGGAACAAGGTGTAGGAACGATTTGGAAGACAGATCCATACATCAACAACCCTGAATTCCGCACTAAAATTGGTGTGAAGCCCGGCGAAAAAATTGTAGCCATGATCCATGCCGGATATCCGGAGACTGTACCTGACAGCCGTCCACGCACAGACGCTTCGGAGCTGCTGAAGATCGTAGACTTCTATCCAGAGAATGGCGTAGTGGAATAAGGAAAGTCGAAGGCATTCGTATATTAAAAGCGGAAGGATCATAAACATCGAAAAAGCGTCGAAATATCAAAAAGATCGAAAGATCAAAAGCATCGAAAGATCAAAAGTATCCTTAGGGATGCTTTTTTTTGTTACTTTGACTAGCGATAGTAGGGGGAGGGCTACTGGGTGCTAGGTGCTGATCACGTTTCGCTGCTGGTTCCTCTGCTGATGTGGCTCAACCTTCTACTTACTTCTTAATGATCTTTACTGACCTCCAGCGGGCTTCATACAGACCTCCTACGGGCTCCCTAGTGATATCCTACTGATCTCCGCATCGGACCGTATTGCAACTATTTGAGCTTTTGGAGTCATTTTGCAGAAGTATCGGACCACATAGCTCTTATAACCATGTAACTGTGCAGAACTGGTGTGGTTATGAGTAAATAGCTGCAACTGGGTCCGATAGCACGTCAATTAGCTGCAAATATACGAAATAAGGACTCCTCAGTCCGATGCAACGGCGAATAAGCGAACTAACCCCAAACTAACCTAAACTAACTAAAGAACCTCATGTTGCGGACTGTATTGCAGCTATTTGAGCTTTTTGAGTCATTTTGTAGAAGTATCGGACCCCATAGCTCTTATTACCTTGTAAAGGCGCAGAATTGGTGTGGTTTTGAGTAAATAGCTGCAATTGAGTCCGATAACCCGCAGAAAACACTCGAATTTGCATTATAAGGTCATCTGAGTCCGAACTATTGGCAAAAGTGTACTTACATACTAGCCAAGGCGGCGAGTTAGGCATCGCAGCTGACTGGCTATGGACTCAATTACAATCACTCTTCACCATTTGATCCAACGGTGGGGAGAAAGTATTTCCTGATGGAGAGGGAATGGAAAATGAAGTCTGGATCCTAAAATGACACGTCGATCCTAAAGTGAAATGTTGATCCCAATAAACAAATGTAATATATAATGTACATAATGACCGATATAGATTACAATGGTGGAAAATGGAATGCATCACAAACATTAAAGGGAGGTTATGGAGTGGGAGAGAACAAAAACATCAAGTTAAAGCTGGCAAGAATCCAAAAGAATCTTTCCCAAGAACAGTTAGCGGAAGTTGTAGGGGTTACACGGCAGACGATCGGCCTGATTGAAGCTGGTAACTATAACCCGACGATTAAGCTGTGCATAGCCATCTGCAAGGCGTTAGATACGTCATTAAACGATATTTTTTGGGAGGATTAGTTGTGAAAGGGCCAAAGATTAAAGACGAACGAATTATCACAGAAATTCAGAAGTTTAGTACGCACGGATTATTGATTGTGTTAGTGGGATTTATGATCAGCCTTTTGGTAAAAGTATTTATCCTGGAATGGGACATCAAATATTGGGTAGATACTTTTGGGATTATGCTGTTAGGTTGCTTGTATGTTACCGTTTGTTGTGTCAAAGATGGGATATACCTGCTGCCGAGTAAGGAAGGAGAACTCAGACGGTTTAAGAAGATTCATTTAATATCGGGAGTTATCAGCACGATTATTTGGGCCACGCTAACATTTTTGCTTGATTTTAGAGAAGCGGGAGAAGTGGATATTAGAAAAAATATATCGAGTACTCTCGTGGGGGCGGTTGTTTTTTTCATAGGGATCACTTGGGCGATGTGGTACATAATTAATAAATCCAACAAAAATGCTGACAAGAACATTGAGAGTTAAATATTAAAGATAACAATCTCTTGCAAAACTAATATCATTAGTTTATATTTAAGCTAATATCATTAGTTTATCGGAGGGGTAAGGATGAGAGTAACACGTGAAGGTCATTTATTGCAGTTGACTTGGATGCCAAATTTTTTTCCAGTGAATTGTTACATTATTGAGGAAAACGATGGATTGACTTTAATAGATGCCGCTATGCCATTTAGTCTAAAAGGAATTATGGATACTGAAGCGAAGCTAAATAAGAAGCTTACACGTATGATCTTAACGCATGCGCATGATGATCATATTGGGGCACTGGATGGACTAAAAAAGCAACGTCCAGAGGCTCAGGTGTACATCTCTGAGCGAGATTCGGCATTACTACGTGGAGATCGTTCACTTCGGGAAGGAGAACCTCAGACCCCTATTAAGGGAGGCGTGCCGAAGAAGATAGCTACCAAGCCAGATGTCCTTCTCCACGAAGGGGATACCATTGGATCATTAACAGCGATTCACACTCCAGGACATACCCCCGGCTCTATGTCTTTCCTTGATTCACGCAGCGGTGCTGTAATCGTTGGGGATGCTCTTCAGACCTTCCGGGGAACTGCGGTGGCTGGAACCATCATCCCCCTGTTTCCTTTTCCAGCAATGGCTACATGGAATAAAGCTCAAGCTCTGAATAGTGCGATTAAGCTTCTAGAGTTATCTCCAGCTTTACTTGCTGTTGGTCACGGCAACTTACTGAAAGCGCCAAAGCAGGAGATGGAGAAAGCCATACGTAAGGCACAAATGATTCAGGATAGGAGTAATTAAATGTCACCTAGAGCAGGATTAGATCGTCACACACTAGTGATTAGAGCAGCAGAAATTGCCGATGATGAAGGTATAGAAGCCGTTACCTTGGCTGCATTAGCAGGTAAACTAGGTGTTCGTTCCCCGTCATTATACAACCATATAAATGGACTGCAGGATTTGCGGACTGGGCTCGCCATTTACGGATTAGAGTTATTATTTACAAGCATGTCGAACGCAGCTGAAGGATTAAATGGAGATGCTGCTGTACACGCGATGGGCCAGGCATATGTGGATTTTGCTAGGAGTAGACCAGGTTTGTATGAGACTACACTACGAGCGCCTGAGCAGGAGAACACGGAGCTTGAAGCGGCTGGTGAGCATATTTTGCAGTTTATAATTCAGGTGATGAAGAGTTATCAATTAGGCGAAGAAGGAGAACTTCATGCCGTAAGGGGATTACGGAGTATCCTGCATGGATTCGCCTCATTGGAGCAAAAGGGTGGATTCGGTATGGCGCTCGATACTAACGAGAGTCTAACCCGCTTGATTAGCACTTTTATAACCGGAATTGGAAATATGAAATCTGATTAAATTAGATCTAGGAGATGATGAACAAATGGGTCAGGAATATGAACAAGGTAGTGTCACCACTTATGGGGAAACAGCAGAGGTTATTGCGAAATTGGGGATTTTACCGCTTGCTGTGCTGATTCCCGGGCACCCGTCTTTAAACGGCTTAACTAAGCCCGAGAATTGGCATACTGGAACAGATTTAGATCCGTGGTCATGGCGCGCACAGTTTCCAGGTGAGGGTCTAGCAGGATACGGAAAATTTATTAAGAAAAAGGCTATCTTGGTCTCAAGGGAGTGGTTCCCGGCAATTGTAGCAGCAGTAGGAAGTACAAAATCTATTGAAGAACGGTACAAGGATGGGTTGGCTAGTAAAGAAGCTGTGACCTTGCTGCAGATTGTTCGTGAACATGAAGGTATTGATACACGTAAACTTCGGGCAGAGGCTGATATGAAGGCAAAAGAAAAGAAAACAGCCTTCGATAACGCGGTTACTGAGCTGCAAGGATCTTTAGATATGGTGATCTCAGGCATCAAGCAACGCCTGAATGATGAAGGTGAAGTAAATGGTTGGAGCAGTACCTCGTTCGAGACGGTCAGTCACTGGATGTCAGATAACGGTTTATCCGCTTTTGAAGGGGATAGAGAAGAGGCCATAGCTTGGATACAATCGAAGATGAACGGGGTATGGTCGCCTACAGCAATAGCTTGGACAAACAAAGCATTCTCATGGAATTAATAAAAACGGTTAATCACTACTCCATAGAGAGTGATTAACCGTAAGCGTTTTCCAATAAAGTTATATCCATCACATTAAGGTTCCAACATAGGCGCCAAGTAAGCAATCAGGAAATACAAGAATCCAAAAAGCAGCATAACATAGGCAGTGTATTTAATAGCATTAGATGCAACAATTCTTGAATCTACCGGTGGTTGAATTTCTAGCTGTTCTTCTTCGATGCTGTCAACTTCTTTGGATACTGGGTCTCTCAACATGATAATCCCCTCCTTGGAAATTCAATCCTTAATTGTATTGTGACATATTTGTGAACGGAAATCAACAATAGTGTGAACAAATATTGAACATTTATTCAAATTTGGGCATTTTACCACCTGAAATGTTGTTGTTAAAACAAAAACAACCCGCTTACTCTCTAATTAGAGAGCTAAGCGGGTTGTTTGAAGTTGGTTCTATCTAGGATCTAACGGGTGTTGTTTAAGCCTTAAGCCCAATCCCCATTACGGAAGATAGGTACTGTTGTTCCATCATCGTTAATTCCGTCAATATTCATTTCAGGAGAGCCCATCATAAAGTCAACATGGGTATGGCTTTGATTCATTCCTTTTTCCAACAGCTGTTCCTTAGTCATCGTAATTCCTTCTTGAATTGTGAAGGCATAAGCTGCACCTAAAGCCAAATGACAGGAGGCATTCTCATCATACAACGTAGTGTAATAAAGAATACCGCTCTCAGAAATCGGAGAGTGGAAAGGTACCAAAGCAACTTCGCCAAGATAGGAAGAGCCTTCATCCAGCGCGATTAGTGATGCCAAAGTTTCAGCGCCTTCTTCAGCAGTAAAATCAATCACTTTACCGTTCTCAAAGGTCAGCGTGAAGTTATTGATTAGATTGCCGCCGTAGCTAAGTGGCTTAGTGCTGCTCACTTTACCATTAATACCAGACTTCAAAGGGGCAGTAAACACTTCTTCCGTAGGAATATTGGCTAAGAAAGGGACGCCCTTACCGTTCACAGCTCCAGCCTGACACCAGATGTGTCCTTCCGGCAACTCAATAGTTAAATCTGTACCAGGTGCTGTATAGTGCAGCTTGCGAAACTTACTTTCATTCAAGGAAGAGCAACGAGTTTTGAGTCCATCTAAATGGCGGCTCCATGCTTCAATAGGATCGTCCTGATCCGCACGTGTGGCTTTAAAGATGGCATCCCATAACAGTTCAACCTGCTGCTCGGATGGAGCGTCAGGGAACACTTTTGCAGCCCAAGAGGCTGATGGGAAGGCAAGACCGCTCCAGCTCGCATGATTTCCCATTAAGTACTCACGATATGGCGCTAGGGTCTGCCCAGAGATACGCTGATTATCGGCAATTCTTCCAGGTTCAACGCCTTTTAAAAGATCCGGGTCAGCAGAGATAATGGTTAGAAATGCCGCTCCCTTTTTAGCAAGATCCTCTAATTCATCGGCTTGCCACTGCGGCGGCTCCAGGAAGGAATCGGATGGAGCAAGATCATATCGTGTACGTAATACAACTTCATCACTATAATTCACCTTTACAAGTCTCGCGCCGGCTTCATAGGCTTTACGAACCACAAGTCGCACAAGCTCTGCGGATACAATATCTGCATTCACAACGAGTGTCTGACCCGGTTGAATATTAACGCCAATCTTCACGGCCAGCAATGCGTAATTCTCCAGCTTTTGCTTGAAATCCAACATAGTTTCTATTCCTCCCAATATCCTGTATCTCTTGTGTGCTTAAATTAGAACGCCCAGTTTCCATTCAGGAAGACAGGTTCTTCAGTTCCATCAGCAGTTATCCCGTAAATGTTCATCTCAGCTGACCCGATCATGAAATCCACATGGGTTACACTATTGTTGAGGCCATGCTCAATTAACTGCTCTGGATTCATGTCTTTACCGCCTTCTAAACAGAAGGCATAAGCCATACCTATAGCAAGGTGATTAGAAGCATTTTCGTCAAACAATGTGTTGTAATAAAGAATGTTGGATTCAGAAATAGGGGATTTATGAGGAACCAAGGCAACTTCCCCTAAGTATTTCGCTCCTTCATCCATACTAATGAGGTGCTCTAGCGCTTCTTGACCTTGCTCAGCAGTAACACTTACAATACGGCCGTTCTCAAAGCTAATAGAGAAGCCATCGATGATGTTGCCGCCATGACTAAGTGGCTTTGTGCTTCTTACAGTGCCATTAACACCAGTTTTTAGTGGTGCAGTGAAGACTTCTTCGGTAGGCATATTGGCTACAAAAGAATGACCTTTTGCATTAATGCTGTCTCCTTGTGCCCAGATATGGCCTTCAGGAAGCTCGATGCTAAGGTCAGTGCCAGGTGCTATGTAATGCAGCTTTTTATATTTTTTTGCATTGAGTACATTTGCTTTTTGTTCTAAGGTGTCGAGATGCTCCTGCCATGCAGCTACTGGATCTTCACGGTCAAGACGCACGGTGTGGAAAATGGCTTCCCAGAGTTTATCTACACGTTCTTCGGCTGGAACCTCAGGGAACACTTTATCCGCCCAAGCTTGACAAGGAACAGCTACAATACTCCAGCTAACTTTGTCGGACATTTGCATTTCACGATATTTGGTGAGGGCAGCTCCACGTACTTTTTGAAAATTGGAGATACGTACTGGATCAATACCTTTAAGTGCATCAGGATCTTCAGCGATCACGTTAAGGATAGCCGCACCTTTTTCGGCGAATTCAGTCATTTCACCTGCGTACCAAGTAGGAGGCTGAGTGAATACCTCTGGCGCAGCGTGTTCAAACTGTTGGCGTGTAATGCTCGCATCACTCCAGTTCACCTTAACTAAACTTGCTCCGATGGCATATGCCTTAGCGGTAATTAGACGTACGAAATCAGCGGCAAGAATCGGTGCATTCACCACTAGAATTTGCCCGGGTTGAACATTAACACCTATTTGTACAGCTAAATCTGCATATTTACTAAGCTTAGCCTGAAAATCAGTCATTGTAATTTCCTCCATTTACTAATAGTTTAGTACTTTACAAGCATTGTACTAAATTATTAACCGCCGGATGAAAAAAGTCAATTACGTGGAATTTACAGAGCAAAGAGAAGGAATTACAATCATTTCAATGATATACTGAAAGGGTAGCTGATTTGATGATAGGAAGGAAGATAAGTGGATGAATTTAGAGATCGTAAGTGCTGAAATGAGCCGTAAAGAAGATAAAAGTTATGTAGGGAGGACTGTATTCACTCTCGAAAATCATAAGGCTCCATATGAAATTACTTTCTTCAGTACAAGAGGAACGGAATGGGATTACAGTCTAAGCTTTGCGGGTGAGCCTGGGAGCGAGGAACAGTTCTTAGAAACGGATGCATTGCTGGAGAATGACGATGATGTGTACAATCAGTTGCTGGATGCGGCACTTGATCAACAAGAAATCGTGGAAGAATAATACTATTATTGATATGACGTCAGCGGCATTATCTGGTAGCCGCTGGCCATATCATGACTATCCAATCGTTATCTTACCTTCTGGGTAACGATACAGTTCTTTACTACCTTTTGGTTTCAAAGCATAAGCAAGTGTAAGTGGTCCGGTCCGGCCCATAAACATCAGGATAATCACTAGAACCTTTCCTGCCGTAGTCAGTTCCGGAGTAAGGCCCATAGATAAGCCTGAGGTTCCAAAAGCAGATACAGCTTCAAAAAGTACAGTTAGAAATTCAGCGCTCTCGGTCAAGGATAATAACATCGTAGCGATGACAAGCAGCATGAGAGACATTAATGTGATGGTAAGGGCTCTATATACATTTTCTTTAGCGATCCGGTGGCGAAACATTACAATATCTTCTTTCCCCCGTAATCGTGCAGCTACCGCAGTAACCAGTACGGCGAATGTAGTGATCTTAATTCCTCCACCCGTCGACCCAGGAGCAGCTCCGATAAACATCAATAGAATCATCAGAAATTGTGTGGATTGCCGTAAAAGTGGAACTTCAATGGTGGTGACACCACCAGATCGCGGAGTTACCGCTTGTAAAAAGGTCGCCCAAAACTTTCCGCTTGCACTCAAGGGCTTCAGCGTAGAATTATACTCCAGTAAGAAAAACAGCCCCGCACCAATAATAATCAATATAAGAGAAGTCCAAAGAACAACCTTTGAATGAAGAGTGAGTCTTCTGCGTTTAGGAAAGTCCATAAGATCAGACAGAACGATAAAACCAATCCCTCCAAGAAATATGAGGCTCATTGAGGTGAAGTTAACAATGGGATCATTTACAAAACGAGTAAGTCCGCTAAAGGGTCCATGAATATCACCGAAGAGATCAAAGCCTGCATTATTAAAGATAGATATACTATGAAAAATCCCATAATATGCTGCTTTCCCAAAGGGCATATCCATCATAAACCTTCCAGCAAACAACACGGCACCCGACAGCTGAATAACAAGAGAATAGATCAGGACTCTACGGATTAAGAGTACAATTCCCTGCATCGAATTTTGGTTCATAGATTCTTGCAAAAGGATTCGCTCTTTCAAGGATATCCGTTTATTAAGGACCAAGGTAATCAAAGTAGCCATCGTTACAAAGCCTAATCCTCCGATTTGAAATAAAATGAGTAGAACAACTTGTCCGAAGGTAGTTAGCTGAGTTCCCGTATCAATGACTGCAAGACCTGTAACACATGTGGCTGAAGTCGCCATAAACAAGGCATCGATAAAGGATATTTGTCCGGATGTTGAGGAGACCGGGAGACTAAGCAGAAAAGTCCCGGCAGTGATAAGGATTAAGAATCCTAGTGATAAAACTTTGGGCGGGGTCATTTTAAAACCACCGAAGTTCAGGTTAGCCAATGTAATTCTCCTGACGTACGTGATATTGGAGTAATGCTCACAGAATTATAACACAACTTACCAGCCCTTCCCTAAATGGAGGGAGGTAATTGACATATTTTATCGAATTATTCTAGAATAACACCCTATCCGTCAACTTTAAAGAGGAGGCTTTCTTAATGATGATAAGTCCGATTCTGAATCAGATTGGTGCTGTTTTTATTCCGGTAAAGGATATTGAGAAATCTAAACAATGGTATTGCCAATTGCTTGGACTGCCACTAGATGGAGAGGTATTATTCGGCCATTTATATGTAGTCCCTATGCAGGGACCGGGCATCGTTTTGGACAGTAAGATTTACACCGCTGAATCTGTTCTAAACATCCCTTCGTTTCATCTAAACACCGAGGACATTGATGCTGCTTATGATTATGTAAAGGCCAACGGAGGAGAGATTCTGACGGATATCGAACATGATCATTGGTTTAATTTTAAAGATCCCGATGGAAATGTGATTATGGTCTGTCGTTGTTAAGCGTTATATAGAAGGGAGTAGACGAATGATAAGAGAAGCTGTGCCCAAAGACGCTATCAATATTGAAGAACTATACCGGATTTTGCTGCCTGAGCATCCAGCTATTCATGTATCCCCTGAGCGACTGAAGCAGATAGCAGATCATCCGGATAGTTTTCTTTATGTGTACGAAGAACAAGGAATAATTGTCGGGTCGTTACATCTTCATTTTTGTATGGATGCTTTGTGTGACGATAGGCCCTTTGCTGTTATAGAAAGAGTTATTGTGGCTGAAAAAGTACGAGGAAAAGGGTATGGCGCAATGCTAATGAGACATGCCGAGAATGTAGCAATCTTCAAGGGAGCCCTTAAGATTATGTTATCAAGTGCTGCAAAGAGAGAAGAAGCGCATCGTTTTTACGAGCATCTAGGTTATGATGGCAGCTCCAGCAAGTTGTTCAAGAAGTATTTATAGTTATTTACGATTGGAAGTGATGATATGATGGTCACACTTAGAGAGCTGGTGCCGGAGGATGCAGGTGAATTGCTTCGACTTCAGCATCAGTTAGACCAGGAGTCCAAATTTATGTTATTGGAACCGGATGAAAGACAAGCTAGTCTTTGTCAGGTCAAAGAAATGCTCGAAAGCTTTCTGGCAGGGAAAACTTCAATTCTTATAGGGGCAGAGGTTGACAATCATTTGGCAGGTTACTTGTCTGTTAGAGGTGGAAGTGTTAGACGTAATAGACATAGCGCGTACATAGTGATTGGGATTCAGAAACAATATCAGGGGAATGGGATTGGAGCTGGCCTGTTCCGTGAGATGGACATCTGGGCTATGAACAATGGGATTGTTCGTCTTGAGTTATCCGTCATGACCCATAATCAAGCTGCTTTGGCGCTATATATCAAGAACGGGTTTGAAATCGAAGGGACGAAGCGGAAATCTCTTATTATCGATGGTGAGTGGGTGGACGAATATTATATGAGCAAAATTCTCCCAAAAGAAAAAAGGATAGAGGATCAGATTTAATCTGATGACCCTATCCTTTTTTTTATGAATAAAGGTTATGATTTCGTAATTTATGATGATTCAGTGTTGCTTGATTGTTCGATAACAACTTCAACCTTGCGGACACGGTATCTGTTCATCTCGCGGATGGTCAATGTTACATGGTCACGAACAATACTTTTGCCAATGGCTGGATCGGTAATATGACTGTATACCCAACCTCCAACTGTGGTCACTTCTTCATCTTCGAAATCAAGCCCTGTAAGATCCTTGACCTCTAACAGAGATACCTTACCATCGAATAGATAGTTAGTATCGCTTATTTTTTCGACTTCTCTGCGTTCATCACCGTCAAACTCGTCACGGATTTCACCAACGATTTCTTCCAAAATATCTTCAATCGTGATGAGACCGGATGTTCCACCATATTCATCAAGCAGCAAGGCAATATGCACACGCTCCAACTGCATACGAGTTAGAAGATTCTTGACTGGTGTCACCTCAGATACTGTCAGTACGGGTTGAATTAAGCTGTGGAAATCAAAATCAGGATTGTTATCATACTGCAAATAGAGCTGTTTCGTGTTGATCATTCCGATAATATTATCCTTGCTGCCTTGTGCCACAGGGAAACGAGTATATTGCTCCTTGCGGATAATTTCGAAATTTTCTTTCAACGAATGATTGGTAAAAAGACATACCATATCGGTTCGCGGAACCATGATTTCTTTGGCGAGCATCTCATCAAAAGTAAAGATTCGGTTAACATAGCCATATTCGGCTTTATTGATTTTCCCACTTTCGTAACTCTCGGACAAGATCAAACGAATCTCATCTTCACTATGCGCGTCTCCATGCTCACTAGCTGGTTTCATCCCAAAAAGTCGAACAAGCATATTAGCGGAACCGTTCATGAACCAAATGAGAGGGTACAAAATTCTGTAGAACCAAATAATCAGCGGTGAAGTAATTTGACCGATTTTTTCCGGAATGTTTATAGCTGCCGTCTTCGGAGCAAGTTCTCCGACAACGACGTGTAAGAATGTTGCAATGATGAATGCGAGTAAAAACGCAAGAGGGTGACTCACACTAGAACTGATATTGGCCCAGTCGAAAATCGGAAGCAATAACTGTTCGAATGCAGGTTCTGCCAGTGCACCAATACCCAGCGCAGTGATTGTAATCCCGAGCTGACAAGCGGATAAATAGCCATCGAGATTAGCGGATACCTTCTGTACTGCTAAGGCATTCTTCTTTCCGTCAAGCACCATTTGACTGATCTGGCTACCTCTAAGTCTCACCAATGCAAATTCTGTTGCTACAAAAAAAGCGGTTAAAATAATCAAAATAACCACCAACGTCAAACTAAGTCCTATACCCATATAATCTTTACCATCCCTTTCGTTCCTAAAATAGGTTATACTCATTATTATGAGTTCTTATGAACTATTCTACGAACTTTTCAGTAAAATATCAAATGGTGGAGGGAAACAGATATGGAATCATTTGCATTGACTCGTGTGGAGATGTCCAGTCTACTGCTCTCATTGACCGGATTGTCAGACCGGAAACCGCTGAATATCCTCCAAGAGGCATGGGCAAAGTTTCACCGTGAAGAATTACAAAAGGGGACTTCGTTACCCGCTTTTTTATCAACCAATGTTCCACCCATATTACAAAAGATCATTAAAGGCGGCCATGTAAAAGGCTTTTCACTTGGTGAAATTGCTTCATTGGGCCATCTTATAGAGTATTCCACATTGACCGTCACAGCTATGCAAAATTGGGTCAAGCGCGACTTCAAGGAATATCTCGGTTCGCCTAAAGAAGGAAAGAAATATTCGGTTAATCAGGCGGCGCTTTTGTTTATTATTGATGATCTCAAATCAGCCCTTAACTTTGAAAGTATTCGCCAATTGTTCCAGCTAATGTTCCTAAAGCCGGATCGCGATGATGATGATCTAATTGAACCGGCCAAGCTGTATTACGCATATGCAGGGCTTTTTGAGGAGATCAAAAGCAATCCATCGATTCAGACGCAATGTAAAGTAGATCAAGTGTTGCACAAGGAGTTCTCTTGGAAAGAAGATACCTCGTTAAAAAGCTCTATAGATCGTGTAATTAACCGGCTGACACATTTGTCGAGAGCGCAGAGAGAATCCGTTCGTAATATGCTGCTTATCGCCACAATTTCTGTGCAGACCTGTTATTTTCAATCGCTGGCTAGGCAATACTTTAATGCTGCTTTATTTCTTGATTTTTGAGCACTTCAATTTTAAAATGTATAAGTGAAACAATCAAAAGTAAGTTTTATTAGTTAGCAGGTTGAAATAAGGGGGCTTCGAAGTGAATCAAATGACACTGCTGCGGAATCCGAAACAAAGGAAATTACTCTTCAGCGCTGGCTTGAGCTGGATGTTCGATGCGATGGACGTCGGAATGATTTCTTTTGTTGTAGCAGCTTTAGCTAAGGATTGGAATCTGGGACCGGAGCAGATCGGTATATTGACTAGTATTAATTCCGTCGGTATGGCAGTAGGTGCTGCAGCGGCAGGAATATTAGCAGACCGCTTTGGTCGTAAACCGGTATTGCTGTGGACACTCCTTATTTTCTCGGCGGCAAGCGGATTATCTGCATTTGCAACAGGCTTTGCAATCCTCTGTGTGCTTCGTTTTATTGCTGGGTTTGGCCTTGGCGGAGAGCTGCCTGTCGCTTCTACCTTGGTCTCAGAGAGCATGCCTGCTCAGGAGAGAGGCCGTGCGGTTGTGCTTTTGGAGAGCTTTTGGGCAGTCGGTTGGATTGCATCTGCATTAATCGCGTTCTTCATTATCCCTGATTATGGCTGGCGTATAGCTTTCGGAATTGGGGCTGTACCTGCACTCTACGCTTTATATCTAAGACGGGCGATTGATGATTCACCGAAATTTGCTGAGATTAAAAAGGCACCCGTTTCCTTAAAGAAACGAATCGCTACCGTATGGTCGCCAGAATATCGCCGTTCTACAATTATGTTGTGGATTTTATGGTTTACGGTGGTGTTCTCGTATTATGGCATGTTTCTATGGCTGCCTACAGTTATGGTACTTAAAGGCTTCAGCTTGGTCAAAAGCTTCGAGTATGTGCTTATTATGACGCTCGCTCAGCTGCCTGGGTATTTTACTGCCGCTTACTTTATTGAAAAGTTCGGACGTAAATTTGTCCTAGTCATCTATATGCTGTTCACTGCGGTTAGCGCTGCATGGTTCGGAAATGCGACTACTGAAGGAATGCTGATGGCTGCCGGAATTTGTTTATCCTTCTTCAATCTTGGCGCTTGGGGTGGCATGTACGCTTATACGCCAGAGCTGTACCCAACGGCTATTCGTTCCACAGGTGCTGGTTTAGCAACGTCCTTTGGCCGGATTGGGGGCATTATCGCACCTTTGCTGGTAGGGGTTCTAGTAGGTAAATCTATGGCGATTGGCTCGATCTTTATGTTATTTTTTGTAACAATTATTATCGGTGCATTAGCGGTATTGTTCCTTGGCAAAGAAACAAAGGGTACCGAGCTTCTCTAAAGTGTGATTCTGCATTACATACTTGATGTTAATCTATCAACAGTGCTAAAATATCAAGAAGAAACGATGTTGTCGTCCTGTATGGACGACCACTACTATTACGTAAGAACAAAACGGTTCCTTCACAGTTGTGAACAGGACCGTTTTTTTACATTAATCCTTATTTATAAGGACGGAGCGATCGCACATGAGTAATGATAGGAAGCAGCCGCATTTCACAGAATTAGTCTGGGAAAGTACGGAACAAAATGTACCGATTCCGCCGCGAAATTCCCCTGAACCTGCGCTGCCTAAGTCATCTTCTAAGAATAATGGCAAAACAAATTCCACCCCTGAACCTTCATTACAGCTGCAGCTTTGGGATACAGAGATGGAAACGCCGGAGCCCGTGACTACCACCGAAGGGCAGTTCGTAACAAGAGCGAAGGAATTGGTTGATAAAACTGAGGATTCAGCGCTATTTGTTCCTTTTAAGAGTTACTGGCCTACATATGGCCATATGACAGGCACGCAGAGCAGATGGTATTTCTATTGGCGGAATGAAGTTAGACAAGGCAGATATCTGAAAACAGATCTTTCTTATATTTTTCTGCATGTATATGAGCTTATTAATGGTGTGGGGTGGACTGATCCTTATGATGGCTATAGGCAGCTAAATCAGATCTGGGAAGCTTACCGGGAAAGTTATAAACGCTTGGATCAATATTTTGGCGGCTGGATCGCGGACTTCTCTTTTGTACATCACTTGGATGTCCCGCTTTCTATCATTGTGGCTCGTTCACGTGGTCTTGCAGGAGATCTGGCGGAACTTGAATTAATGAGAGGCTTGACCGCAGCGCCTGAGCAACTAACCTTTGCAGTATTAACGGCAATGTCGGACTATGATATTAGTAAATCCAAGTTCTACATCGGAGAAGGCAAAGAAGCTCTTGAACAATACATTCCGCAGGTCGTGGCGTTAATCAATGCTTATGTCACCCGAAAACATGGCTCCAATCTAGTTGAAATGTTTCCACCTGGACCAGCGGTGATGCGGGAGCGTTATTTATTCCGAAGTGCCGTATATGACATTTCATTATATGGCTATTCTGTTCTTATACCGGTTGTACGTATTAGTAAATCTCCACCACTTCGCAGTCTGATTACCAGGCTATTTCGTCTGACTGAGAATAAACTACGGGAACTGATGGGCTACCGCGGACGACTTAAAGGTGTTAATGTGGATGCCGATATGGACGATTTGATCACTCGTTTTCTAAAGCGTGAGTACCTTAAAGAGACGCAGGAAGACAAGAGGCCGGCAGTCGTCATAGATCCGGAGAAGCTAGAACGCCTGAAAAGTGATTCTGAAATTGTACGGACGATGCTTACGGTTGAGAATATGGACGAGCAGGAAGATTACGAGGATAGCGAGATCGATGTAATTATCGATGAAATCGATCCAATAAAAGACAGCAAGGAAGAATTGTTGCCTGTAGATGTGATTGAAGAAGCTCAAGTGGTTAACATAGGGTCGGAGGCAGAACAGTTTGCCAATGCTTTAAGTCCACTACAACGGGTAGCACTGTTTGCTCTTTTGGATGAGGATGGAAGTCAATCTATGCTGAAGCTGGCTGCTGCCAATGGCACGATGTCAGAGCTTTTAATTGATGAGATTAATGAAATCGCAATGGATATTCTCGGTGATCTGATCATTGAGGGTGAAGACATTGTTGAGGAATATATCTCTATGCTGCGCAATATTTAATGAGGTGAACTTTGGATGAGTGAATTAAAAATACCTAAACGAATGACAACTGCGCTAGTCAATTCGTTGACGGCTGGTGTTGTTCCGCGTATCGGACTAGAGCATATAGCCGTTGGCCGCCGGCCGGAGATTGAAGCCATATTAAGAGATATGGAGAACATTGCAGAGGGTGGGGCAGCTTTTAAGCTGATTACAGGCAAATTCGGCAGCGGCAAAAGCTTTCTGCTTCAGATGATCCGTAATTACGCGATGGATCGTGATTTTGTAGTAGCAGATGCTGACCTCTCCCCTGAGCGCAGATTAGTGGGAACCAAAGGACAAGGCCTAGCGACTTACCGGGAGCTAATGAGCCATTTATCGACCCGCACACGTCCAGATGGTGGAGCGTTGGAGATCATCCTGCAAAAATGGATTATTACGCTACAGCAGTCCGTGATGCAGGAGAAGGAATATGGACCTGATCACCCTCAGCTTGGTGAAGAAGTAGAGAAGCGAATTTACGCTGTAGCCTCTGAAATGCGTGGTTTGGTGCATGGTTTTGATTTTGCCAAAGTACTCGCCTCTTATTGGAATGCACACAAGCTGGCTGATGATGACCAGAAACAGGATTCGCTTCGCTGGTTGCGTGGAGAATTTGCAACTCGGACAGAAGCCCGCAAAGCGCTTGGAGTTGGCGTGATTATTGATGATGATAATTGGTATGACTATATGAAGCTTTGGGCGGAATTTACCGCGGCTATTGGCTATAAAGGTCTGCTGCTGTTTATTGATGAAGGTGTCAATCTCTATAAAATTACGAACAGTATTTCCCGCCAGAGCAACTATGAAAAGCTGCTTACTATGTTCAATGATACGATGCAGGGGAAGGCAGAGAACCTTGGGATTTTTATAGGGGGAACTCCGCAATTTGTGGAAGATGGACGGCGTGGATTATTTAGTTATGAGGCACTGCGATCGAGATTGGTTGCAGGCCGGTACGGGGCGGCGGGTCTGAACAATTATACTGGACCTATCATTGCACTGGACATGTTATCACACGAGGAAATTCTGGTACTGCTGCAAAAGCTTAAAGGGATTCACGCCCTACATTATGGTTATGAAGCGCGTTTATCACAGGAACAATTGGTTCATTTTATGGAGGAAGCGGTTGGAAGATTAGGGGCTGAAGAACTCTTGACTCCACGGGAGGTAGTACGTGATTTCATGGATCTGCTGCATACGCTCCACCAGCATCCGGAGATTACTTTTGAACAGCTAGTGGGCGAAAAAACGGCTAAGCCAGCTGAGACTGAGCAAAATGAACTGGATGGGTTTCTGGCGGAGTTTGAATTATGAGCGATAATCCGTTCTATAGGCTGGCACCCTTCATTAAAGAGTTTATTTATAAGAACCGCTGGGAGACTTTGCGTGAGGCACAGGTGGATGCCTGCCGGGTGCTTTTTGACACCCCGCATCATCTGCTGATTGCCTCAGGTACCGCTTCAGGTAAGACAGAGGCAGCTTTTTTCCCTGCGCTTACTGAACTGTATGAACGTCCTTCCGGTTCGGTTGGCATTTTGTATATCGCCCCTCTGAAAGCTTTGATCAACGATCAATTTACACGTTTGAATGATTTGCTTCGTGAAGGCAACATTCCAGTGTGGCACTGGCATGGAGATGTACCACAAGCCGATAAAACAAAACTGGTGCAGAATCCTTCAGGCGTGCTGCAAATCACCCCTGAATCGCTTGAAGGATTGTTGATGAACCGCCCGAATGCTATTCCAGCGTTGTTCCATGATCTGCGTTTTATTGTCATTGACGAGGTGCATGCCTTTATGGGAGCTGACCGGGGGATTCAGGTGTTAAGCCAGCTGGCGAGAATCTCACGTATGGCGGGATGCTATCCTCGCAGAATCGGACTATCAGCTACGCTGAGTGACTACGCTTCTGTCACAGAGTGGCTGGCGGCGGGCACGCGGGAGAGCGTTGAAGTGTCCGCTCCACAAGGCGGGCGTAAGCTCAGGTTAAGTGTGGAGCATTTCTCTTTCCCGGATGCACGGGATGAGGTGCAGGCGGAGCATTTAGAACGTGCGAAGCAGTCTTATTACGATTTTATTTATGATCATACGCATCTGAAGAAGGCGTTGATCTTCACCAACAGCCGCTCAGATGCGGAGACGGCGACCCTAGAGATGCGGAGAACGGCCGCGAAGCGTGGTGAACGGGATGTGTTTCACGTTCACCACGGCAGCATCTCCGCGATGCTGCGTGAAGAGACGGAAGCCGCGCTGCGGCAAGGCACCGGACCGGCTGTTGCCGCAGCGACATTGACGTTGGAGCTGGGTATTGATCTGGGCGAGCTGGAGCGAGTGCTACAGGTTGGCGCTCCCTATAGCTGCGCAAGCTTTGTGCAGCGGTTAGGCCGCTCGGGCAGGCGTGGAGACGCTGCATCCGAGATGATCTTTGTCACGCCCGAGGAAGAGGACGAGGAAGCTCAGCTTCCGGCGCGGATGCCGTGGACACTGCTTCGAGCGATAGCGGTTATTGAGCTATATGTGCGCGAGAAATGGGTTGAACCCCTGGTCGTGCGTCAGCTGCCAGTTGGACTGCTATACCATCAGACGATGAGCATTTTGAAAAGTATGGGTGAGGCCGAACCGGATGATTTAAAAGAAGCGGTCCTGAGTTTGCCTTCGTTTAAAACCATAGATCCTACTGATTATGATATTTTCATGACCTATATGTTAGGCATGGGACAAATTGAGAAGATGGACGAAGGCAGCTTGATCATCGGGATGGCGGGAGAGAAGATCGTGAATAACTTCCGCTTCTACGCGGTCTTCAAAGATGATGAAGAGCATGTGGTCTATAACGGAACTGAGGAAATCGGATCGATCACAACGGTTCCACCACCAGGCTACTGTTTTACTCTGGCAGGTAAGCTTTGGAAGGTAGAAGAGGTGGATAATCGCCATAAAGCCGTTTATGTGAAAACCTCACGCGGCAAAGTAGATACGTTGTGGCTTGGTGCGGGTGGGGATGTACATACACGCATCATGAACAAGATCCGTGAAATCTTAGGAGCCACTTCATTGTATCCGTATTTAGCTCCGAGTGCGGCTGCGCGGCTCGAACGATCTCGTCGTTTAGCGAAGGAAAGCGGAATGCTTGTGCGATCCGTTATGCCGGCGGGTGGAGATTCTATGTTCATTCTGCCCTGGGCGGGCAGTCGGCAATTCCGCACGCTGGAGCGCCTTCTGAAGAACAATCTGAAGAGCCCTCTGGGACTGCGTTCTATCGTTCCGATGGAACCTTATTATATGGTTGTTGCGGGTAAAACTGATGCAGAAACGCTGGAAGCAGAGATCATTGCCGAAAGTATGGCTGCCACAGATCCATTATCATTGTTATCACCAGATGAAGCACCCTACCTCGGAAAATACGATGAGTTCATCCCGCATGAGCTGCTGCGCAAAGCTTTTTCCTTGGATGGATTAGATGTCCCGGGTCTGATTGAAGTTTTAAAGCAGTGGCAGCAACCTAATTAACCTTGAGCAGTAAACATCGAAAATACTCTAAATTGCAGACGCCCGCATAAGCGGGCGTTTTGTTATGTCCGGACCCATGGTGATAAATGAACTTTCCTTAAGTTTCAAATGTTGCATAAGAATAGGGTGGAAGGAGAATAGTACTAACAGATTCCTATAGAGGATGATTGCGATGTGGCCTAAAATAGTCTCTTATATTCCGGACTGGACAATTTTTATGCAGGCGGCGATTACGCTGCTCTTTCCCGTAGGGATTTTTTATCTTTACAGGCATTTGTATTTTTATGTTGGAAGCGGACGCTCTAAGGAAACAGAGGCCAAATCACAGGATGCGGAACTGAAGAAGAATGACAATCGGGAAGTAAATCCGCAGCCTCCTGTGTCTACTGCTTTTACTCAGGACTATGATGCCGATCTGACAGCGATAAAAACGGCATTGGGGGAGAACAGTGATGTACATTTTCGTGAATTCTCAGTTAAAGGTATTCAGGCACGTGCCGCATTAGTCTATGTAGAGGGGATGCAGCACGAAGAACTGATCAATCAGCAGGTGCTGCAGAATTTGATGTTTGCCGGCGAAACGCAGGCTTCAGAAGGAATATACAACTACTTGAAACAGAATATGCTCCCGCTAGCTCAGCTCAGTGAAGCCAAGGATTTAGACCAGCTGCAGGAGTTTGTCCTATTCGGATACACTGCGCTGATTGTCGAAGGCATGTGTGAGATGTTGCTGGTGGGTTCTCCGCATGGAGCAGTGCGCTCGATTACTGAGCCGACCTCAGAGGCTTTGCTGCGGGGGCCTCGGATTGGCTTTACCGAAGTGCTCAGTGAGAATACCTCTATGCTGCGGCGCCAAGGGCTTAATAAGAATCTGGAAATGAAAATGGTTGAAGTAGGCAGCGAAATCAAGAAGAACCTGGTTATCGCTTATATGAAAAACATTGTAAATCCTGATCTGCTCCAGGAAGTGAAGGAACGTATCTCCAAAATTGATATGGACTTTATTCTGGAATCCGGCTATGTGGAACAGTTGATCGAGGATGATTATTTAAGCCCGTTTCAGCAGACACAGAATACGGAAAGACCCGATCGGGTAATTGCTTCCTTGTTAGAGGGAAGAGTCGCTATTTTGCTGGATGGCACACCGTTTGCACTCGTTGTTCCAGTGACGTTCAGTATGCTTTTGCAGTCTCCTGAGGATTATTATGAGCGCTGGATTCCGGGTACACTTTTGCGGATACTCCGGTTTTGCGCATCATTTCTGGCTCTGTTGGCTCCGGCGCTGTATATTTCCTTTATCTCCTTTCATCCGGGACTGATTCCTACACAACTGGCGATCTCCATTATCGAAACACGCCAAGGTGTACCCTTTCCTGCATTAATTGAAGTGTTGATTCTGGAAATTTCCATTGAAATCTTGCGTGAAGCTGGAATCCGGCTGCCGAAGCCCATAGGTCCGGCAATGGGGATTGTCGGAGGTCTGATCATTGGAGATGCCGCGGTACAGGCTGGTATTGTGAGTCCGTTTCTGGTAATTGTTGTAGCCGTGACAGCGATCTCTTCATTTTCCATACCGATGTACAGTGCGGGGATTACTCTCCGGATCTTACGATTCGCAGGCATGTTATTTGCGGCGGTCCTGGGCATGTTCGGAACCATCCTTTTCTTCCTGCTTATTTGCAGTCATCTGACTCGGCTTTCAAGCTTTGGAGTTCCTTACGTCACCCCTATTTCCCCTTTCCGGTTAAGTGACTGGAAGGATTTGTTCGTCCGTGCACCGTTATCAATCATGAAGCGAAGACCGGAGATGCTGAAGACCCAGAAGAAAAAGCGCAGGTCCTAGAGAATGTATTCTTAGCAGGAGCAGAGGGGAGACCACAGTGTTCAAACGAACTGATGACAAGATCACAACCTCGCAGGCTTCCATAATCTTGACCAATTCAATGCTAGGTGCGGGAATTTTGACTTTGCCCAGAAATGTTGTTAAGGCTGTACAGACTCCCGATGCCTGGATTTCAGTAGTGCTGGGAGGTATCACCGTATCTTTGGTGATATTGGTTATGGTGAAGCTTAGCCAGCAATTTCCAGGGAAGACTGTCTTTCAGTATTCTAAAAGAATTGTTGGGAATCTTCCAGGCAGTGTAATGAGTACAATATTGATTCTGTACTTTATTGTGATAGCGGGTTTCGAAATCCGCGTTTTGGCGGAAGTAACATTGTTTTTTCTTCTGGAAGGGACACCGATCTGGGCGATTGTGATGCCGTTCATCTGGGTGGGCACTTATTTGGTGTATGGTGGGATTAATTCCATGGCCCGCGTGTTTCAGATTGTATTCCCGATCAGTATTTTTATCCTGATAATTTGTTATATCTTAAGTACCAGAATATTTGATATCCAGCATTTGCGTCCTTTTCTGAGTGAAGGTATGATCCCGGTGATCCGAGGCATGAAATCGAGCATCCTGATCTTTACCGGTTGTGAGGTTGTGATGACAATGACGGCCTTTATGGAGCATCCACAGCAAGCAGTCAAGGGAATGTTGGTTGGTTTAAGCATACCATTTGTATTATATTTGGTTACTGTTGTAATGGTTATCGGCGGCTTATCTATTAATTCTGTAATCTCCAGCACCTGGCCGACGATAGATTTGGTGCGGAGCTTTGAAATTTCAGGGTTCTTTTTTGAACGATTTGAATTTCCGTTGCTGGTTATCTGGCTGATGCAGATGTTCTGCAATTTTTGCAGCTTTTTCTTTAATGCGTCACTCGGAATCTCCCAGGTGTTTCACCTAAAGATCCATCCGGTTATGTTCGCTTTAATGCCCATCATCTTCATCTGCACGATGATCCCTCAACGCATCAATGATGTCTTCAGTCTTGGTGATGCGATTGGCTATATGGGTGTGCTGATCTTTATATTGCTGCCACTGTTATTGTCGATTGTATTAATCATTAGGAAGAAAGGACTCAAGCAGAATGTTTAGACAGCAGGTTATTCGCTTACTATTGGTATTTATGATTCTGCTTACGCAGTCCGGCTGCTGGAGCAGTAAGGAAATTGAAGACTTGAGTGTTTATACGGGATTGGCGCTTGACAAGGGGGAACCTCAAACAGTCGAAAAGAAATTTGAGGAACTCGGAGGAAGTTACCTTAAGCATAATAAATTGACGGCTACGGTACAAATTGTGCCTGAAAATGTAATTGGAAACTCCGGCAAAGAAGGTGAAACACCCAAAACTCATTTCCATAATATTTCAGAGTCTGGAGATTCCCTGCTTGAAGTATTCCGCCAGATTTCGATCCGCAAGAACCGTCCGATTATAGGCCATCACCTCAAGGTTGTTGTCATATCCGAGAAATTGATACAACAAGAGAAAATCCGACGGCTAATGGACTTTCTGTTGCGTGATAACGATATTCGCCCTAGCTGCCTCATCTTTCTTAGCCAAGGACGTGCGTCTGATACGCTAAACACGACAGCAGAGGAGGTTCCTTCTTTTCGTCTGGAGGACATGGTCCATAACCACTTCAGGACTAGTAAAGTTATGAAGGGCATAACATTGTCGAATCTAGATGCATTGATGTATTCGAAGCAAAGCTTTGTTTTGCAGAACGTTATTGAGGCAAATGGTGAGGTGGAGTTTTCCGGCGCCGGTATTATCAAGGGAGACACAGGATATTGGATCGGCAATCTGAACCAACAGGATGTGGAGAGTATTGCCTGGATCAAAGGCGATGTTAAAGGCGGGAGCATCAAAACATATGATCAGTCAAACGAAGCAATTACTTATGAGATTAAATCAGTCAAGAGCAAAATTACACTGAAGGAGACTGCTGATGAGAAGTTTTCCTTTCATGTTGCGATTGAGTCTGATGGACGTCTTATTGAGCATTGGGATGATAATGAGCATTCCGCGGAAGTTGCCTATTTCAAAGAATTGGAGAAGATATTCGAGGAGAGATTGACCGAAAAAATTAATGCTCTTATTCACAAAATGCATTCCACCTATAAAGTAGATGTGGCAGGGTTCGGAAATTGGTTCAGCATAGAAAAACCGCAGGTTTGGAAAAAGGTCAAGGATCATTGGGACGAGGAATTTATTCGGATGCCATTAACCTTTGATGTAAAGCTTAAAATCACCGATTTTGGTTCCACGACTGAATGAAGGGTTCACTTGATAAACGTGTTAACTCAAAAAGGATCTCAGCAGCCGATGATGGCTATTGAGATCCTTTTCATGGTTAGTAAGTAGAAGCTGCAAAAACAAACACAACCACGAATAATATAATAATTGCGTACATCAGCGTGCCCACAATTCCACATACCAGACCTGCAATCGCTAAGCCTTTGCCTTGTTCATAACGATTACGGATTTCCTTCAGCGATAAGGCGGATAGAATAATCGCAATAATTCCTAACAGAAAACCAATATAAGGCACAACAATGGAGAGGATTCCCAAGACAAAACCAGCGATTGATTTGCCATTCGTTGGTGCCGGAGGGGGTGGAGGCTGATAATAGTTCAAATTGTCATTTGGTGGATAGCTCATTAAAATCACCTCCAATAGAAATTGTTATTGAATGTAGTTAATCCAGTGCTCTAGCTGCACACAAGGGACAAGTCCAATAGATTCAGCTAGACGAATGGACGCTTGATTTCTTTCAAGGACGTGATAGCGTGGAATAAAGCCTCGTTCTAACGTTTCTTGTATGGCTGTGCGAACTACGATTTTCGCGTATCCGTATCTTTGAAATGCTTCTAAAGTATGTACAGCGCCGATTTCCCAGATCTGCTCTTCATTGCGGAACGCTAGGCAGGTACTAACCGGATTGTCGCCCTGAAAGATTGAAACGGAAAACGCTCCTTTTTGGAAATATTCCTCAATTTCTTCCTTATTGTAATGGTTAGCAGCCCAAAGTGGAAGTAGTCTGTCGTCAAATGAATGATTGATTGTTACCTCTTTGTCCTTAACATACCTTAACCCCTCAGTTGTGCTGTAAGAGAAAAACCCCCGAACTTTTTCTAAAGAAAAATGCGCAGACAGTGCCTCTTGGTACTTCACATCCTGCAGTTTAAAAACAAGCTTCGCCTCTGTGGGGAGCAGCGTTAGTAATGCTGGAAATATATCGGGGCAACTGTAATCCAAAAATACGATGTAATCCGCTTGAGGATATACCCTATGATCATATGCGTATGCTGTGGCTGGAAGAAGTAATACAATACCCCACTGATCACCATGCTCAACTAGATGTGTTTCCATGACTTCGTAGAAGGAGGTTAACATTTTTAACAAGCTTACATTCTTTAAGGGGTTCTTTTGTAGTTTGTTTATGATTTGTTCGTTCTGGTGCACACCCATCCACTCCTAGCTCAGATTTATATATTTTACTATAAATTGTACTTATGCAGATATTTATATTTTTGCTTTTACTAATCATTAATCTATTGAAAAAAGAAGGTTGACAGTGACTGATATAATATATTAGGGAAAATAAAGCTCGCTGTTTGAAGCAGCATACGTGAACGGAGGCACATAATTTCATGACACAATCTATCACAGACGCTGCTGTTCGTGTAGGAGAAGGTCTATCTAAGCAATTCATCCTAATTCTAGCCATTGCATCAGGACTAAGCGTGGCAAATATGTATTATAATCAGCCGCTCCTAGCTGAGATAGGACGCACATTTAATGCTTCCTCTAACGCAGTGGGATATGTATCGATGCTTACTCAAATCGGCTACGCGCTGGGAATGTTATTTTTTGTTCCACTAGGTGACATTCGTGAACGCAGAACACTGATATCCGGACTTCTTATTGCTGTATCACTGTCCCTAATTGGTTTCGCTACCGCACAAAACCTCACTTGGATGTATATCGCGAGCTTTGCTATCGGCATAACTACGGTGGTGCCGCAGGTCATCATTCCTCTCTCGGCTGAGTTAGCTTTACCGGAGGAGCGGGGGAAGGTTATAGGTACAGTAATGAGCGGATTGTTTTTTGGTATTCTGCTAGCAAGAACAATATCCGGAATTATAGGGGATATGTTTGGCTGGAGGGCGATGTACTGGATTGCCGCAGTAGTTATGTTATTGCTATCCCTTATTCTTTATCGGCTAATCCCGGCAACGAAACCAGACAATAATTCTTCGTACTCCGATCTGCTGAAATCAATGGGGCAACTGATTCGCAGATATTCGACGCTTCGTGAGTCATCTTTAATTGGGGCTTGCATGTTTGGCGGCTTCAGTGTGTTCTGGACTTCTCTAGCTTTCTTTCTGGAAGGAGAACCTTATCACTACAGTAGCTCAATCACAGGATTGTTTGGTCTTATTGGTGTAGCAGGTGCTGCTGGTGCTCCATTTATCGGGAGGTTAGCAGACAGAATTGCTCCCAAAAAGATTGTAGGAATCCTACTGTTAATTACATTGATTGCTTACGGATTTTTTGGTTTAGCCGGATTTACAATCTGGAGTTTGATTGCAGGAGTTATTATTCTGGATCTTGGGGTACAGGGATCACAGGTCAGTAACCAAACACGGATATATGCACTTGAACCAGCGGCTCGAAGTCGTATAAATACTGTTTTTATGGTCAGCACTTTTACAGGTGGAGCGATTGGATCCACGCTGGGAAGTTTTGCATGGCAGCATTGGGGCTGGAGTGGCGTCTGCTTAATGGGGGGAACGCTTGTTGTAACCGCTCTATGTATATGGATAGTCTATAGAGTGATCGAGAAAGAGGATATACCGGAGATTAGCTAGAAACGTATTATATTACCTTTTATTATACCCGGGAGGTGTTTGATCATCGCTGAGAAGACGAAAGTTATAGAGGTTGTCCCGTATAACCCAGAGTGGAAGGCAGAATTCAATAGATTAAAAGAACAGCTCTTATCTTATGTCGGAGATCTTATTATTTCTATCGAGCATGTGGGCAGTACTTCCATTGAAGGGCTGGCTGCTAAACCTATCATCGACCTAGATCTTGTGATGGAAAGCTACGATGTACTCCCACAAATCATCGAACGTTTACAACAGCGTGGTTATAAACACCAAGGGAACTTGGGAATAGAGGGCAGAGAAGCGTTTCAAAGACTTCAGGATGACGGGTTTATGAAATATCATCTGTATGTTTGCCCTAAGGATGGAAAAGGCTACTTGGAGCATATCGCTTTCAGAGACTATCTGCGATCGAATACAGCAGCGCGTCAAGCGTATGCAGAGGTCAAACAGCGCCTGGCAGAACAACATCGTTATGACATTGATGCTTATTGTGAAGGAAAGACAACGTTTGTTACCTCTATTTTATCTAAAGCCATGAAAGAAACGTAAGAAAGATCAATCATTTGCCCGTTCGAAGATGATTTCGAAATTCACTTGGAGACATGCCGCTCCACTTACGAAACTGCTTGGAGAAGTATAACGCGTCATTGAAACCGACCGAGGAAGAGATCTGGTCGATGGTCAGCGTTCCTCCTAGCAGTTTTTTTGCGTTATCCATACGAACCTTTAATAAATATTGTTTGGGAGACATGCCGATCTTTTGTTTAAAGACTTTAGAGAGATGCGCTCTATGATAGCCTAGAGACGATGCCATATGGTCGATACTGATCTGTTGATGAAACTGCAGAGAAATCCAACGGATCGCTTGATCGATCTGGCGGTCGATAACATCCGGTAATTCTATCGATTGAGAGGAAAGCGAACTTATGTTCGCAATACCGAATTTGTGCACTAGCAGCCGCAGCCAACCCGAAGCTTCTAAGCTCTCCAGTCGAGGATAAGCAGATTGCTGAAAGGATAAACGAATATGTTCATATATTTTATGTATCTCTATTAGGTTATCTAAGTGGATTATTGGCTTGTCCCTTGTAATTCCCACTTCCTGTAGTAGCTGTTCAACCGCTTCCCCTTGTAAGGCCACCCATACATATGTCCACGGACGATCCATGTCTGCCTGATAGCTAAATAACGCACCCGGAAAAATTACAAAGGTATCCCCCTTACTACATCCCTGTGAATTACTGCCACTTTGAAAAACACCTTTACCATCAATTACTGTATGAATGAGATAGTAATCATGAACAGAGGGGCCCATTTTATGGCCAGGAACAGGCTTGCCTTCTCCGCTGAATAATACAGATAGGTCATGATCATCGGGAGCCAGATTAAACCCTGCTGTAAAATGATAATGCTCTGAAGCCATTCACTTAGGACCTCCCCAAGATTGCTTTTATAATACATTTAGAGTATAGGATTGAATATACAAATGCAACAAACGTCCATATTTCTCTTGTATTTCTCCATACTCATTGGGACCGCTCTCATTTATAGTGATTAGTGAAGAGAGCAGACGGTTATGATCTAACATCCTAGTGTTTATAAGGGAATTATAGTTTACTCTACTCCATAAAACTGCGATGTTAACACCGTTCACCTCACCTATAAGGAGGAATATTTCACATGTCTAAAATTACATTTATCGGAGCGGGTAGCACCGTATTCGCCAAAAACGTGTTGGGAGATTGTATGAGAACGCCAGCCCTGCAAGGGTTTGAACTTGCCCTGTATGATATTGATCTGCAACGCCTTAAAGATTCCGAGAATATGCTTAATAATATAAAAGAGAGCAGCGGCAGCACTTGTGTTGTGAAATCCTATACGGATCGTAAAGAAGCTTTGCGTGGAGCTAAATATGTCATTAATGCAATCCAAGTGGGAGGTTACGATCCTTGCACCATCACAGATTTTGAAATTCCGAAGAAATATGGCTTGCGGCAAACGATTGCGGACACAGTTGGCATAGGTGGGATATTCCGTAACCTGCGTACTATTCCAGTGATGCTGGACTTTGCTGCGGATGTACGGGAGGTTTGTCCGGACGCACTCTTTATGAACTATACGAATCCTATGGCAGTTCTGACCAATGTGATGAATACCTATGGCGGTGTAAAGACGGTGGGATTATGTCATAGTGTGCAGCATTGTATTCCGGGCTTGTTCGAGCATCTGGGTATGGATCAGACAGGTGTTCAGGCTAAGATCGCTGGGATTAACCATATGGCTTGGTTATTGGAGGTTACTAAAGACGGCGAGGATTTGTATCCGGAAATTAAACGCCGTGCCGCTGAGAAGCAAAAAGAACATCACGGAGACATGGTCCGTTATGAAATGATGCTTAAATTCGGTTACTACATTACGGAATCTTCGGAACATAACGCAGAGTATCATCCTTATTTTATCAAACGTAATTACCCTGAGCTTATCGAACGGTTTCAAATTCCACTCGACGAGTATCCACGCCGCTGTGTAGATCAAATTGAACGTTGGCAACAAATGCGGGAAGAATTGGTTAATAACAAAGAACTTAAACATGAACGTTCGCATGAATATGCGTCTTATATCATGGAAGCCATCGAAACTAATGTGCCTTTCAAAATAGGTGGCAATGTTATGAACACAGGTCTTATCACCAATTTGCCAAATGAAGCATGTGTAGAGGTCCCTTGTTTAGTAGATAGAAGCGGAGTAACTCCGACCTACGTGGGAGATCTGCCTCCACAGTGCGCCGCACTGAATCGTACAAACATTAATACACAATTGTTAACGATCGAAGCAGCGATTACCCATAAGAAAGAGCATATCTATCACGCCGCAATGCTCGATCCACATACAGCTGCTGAATTGTCGATGGATGACATTACAAATATGTGCGACGAGCTGATCACAGCCCATGGAGACTGGCTCCCAGCGTATAAATAAATTAACTAGTTAGGACTAAGGAAGCCTGAGAAATCAGGCTTTTTTTGATTGTATTTCTACGAAAAACGAATGTTATCTTTAAAAAAGACAACGTCGTTTCTTCTTGCTTATCTGTCTAGGACAACTGGGGGACATCGGAATACACATATATGGATTATCTAAATGTGGAGGTGATCCTTTATGATCGTTGAAAGCTATACCTTAGCATCGTCCACAGCTTATGCTACCCCTTATTATGTGATTAGAGGTGAGCTTCCTGGTCCTGTCTTTATGGTGGTGTCGGGGATACATGGGAATGAGACAGGAAGTATTCGTGCCGCACAACTCATTGTAGAACGTTTTAACCAGAGAAGGTTGTATATACACCGGGGCACGATCATTGTAGTACCTCTAATGAATCAAAAAGCTTACCGCAAACGGATCAGAGGTGTACCCGATTTAAATCGCACCTTTCCACGTTCTAACAAAGTAGTGGCAAAACATCCATTAGCTTCAGCTTTGCTACAGCTAGTACTAAGATATCGTCCCACCTGGTTTCTGGATCTTCATGAAGCAAATGGGTTGTCACAAAAAAATCCGAAGCGACTTGGCCAGTCGATCATCGTCACTCCGGGAAGCCGAGGAATAGGTACAGCAAAACGTGTCATCAAAGGCATTAATCGAACGATTCCCAAAACCGCTTATCATTTTAATATCCGTTTACGGGAGCGCCCCGGCTCCTCAAGGGCAGCCGTTACCCGTATATTAGGGGCTAAAGCATTTACTGTGGAAACCTGCTGGAGCCTTGATCGTGAGCTACGGATTCGCTATCAGATAGATATTGTTAGCCGTTTTTTAAAAAGTGCTGGATTATTGTGATGGAGAAAATATCTGATAACTGTGTAAGCTGGTTCTTAGATCCTAGGAATCAGCTTTTTTGCCGATACAAGAAAGGTAATTGACAACATTGAGTATAGTGTATATATTACATATATACATTGATAACACATAAACTAGGAGTGAGGGCACGATTCCATGAACATATTGATATCCAACACTTCCGGTGAACCCATCTATGCACAGATTGTCAGCCAGATCCGCCAGATGATTCTGCAAGGAGAGTTAGTGTCTGGCACCCCATTACCTTCTATCCGGCTATTAGCCAAAGAGCTGCAGATTAGCGTAATTACAACGAAACGAGCCTATGAAGAACTGGAGAGAGAAGGGCTTATCAATTCAATTGTGGGGAAAGGTTCCTTTGTTTCTGGTGCAGATCAGGAGTTTATTCGGGAACAACGGCTACGGATTATGGAGAACAAAATGAAGGAGATTATCGACGAGAGTAAAATGCTGGGGATTGATTTTGCTGAGTTTAGTGAGATGTTGAAATTGCTTTATGAGGAGGAGACAGAATGAAAGAAGTCATTCAATTGGACCAAATTTCTAAAAAATATGGCCATTTTAGCCTATGCGAACTTACGTTCGGTATCAAGGAAGGGTATATCACGGGGTTAATTGGACCGAATGGGGCAGGGAAAACAACATTAATTAAAATGATGATGGGGATGGTGTTTCCTGATCACGGCAGCGTCAAGATTTTTGATCAAGAGATGTCTATCCATGAAGCAGAGAATAAGGATCGGATTGGCTATGTCTCCGATGAGAATTACTTTTACGATCAATTAACCATCGATCAGATGAGTAAGATTATTGCTCCTTTTTATAGTCGTTGGGATCAAGAAACGTATAGGAAATACATAGAGATGTTCAAGCTTTCCCCGCGGAAAAAGATTAAGGAGCTCTCCAAAGGAATGAAAATGAAGTATTCACTCGCCATTGCCTTATCACATGGTGCAGATCTGCTCATTATGGATGAACCTACTGCAGGACTTGATCCTATATTCCGAAGAGAGTTGCTTGATTTGCTTAGTGAGCATATCCAGGATGAAAAGAAGTCTATTCTTTTTTCAACGCATAATACGACTGATTTGGATCGGATCGCGGACTATATTGTTTTTGTGAACGAAGGGCGCCTAGTATTTAATGAAATGAAGGAATCACTAGCCAACAAATATATGATGGTTAAAGGCAACAAAGAGTTGCTTGATCGGGATGTGCGAAAATGGTTCATCGGGCTTAGAGAGACGGAAGTTGGTTTCGAGGGGCTTCTGAACAATCGCTCTGAGGGGGAACACTTCTTTAGAGATCATGCCATATGCGAAACACCTACCCTGGAAGAAATCATGTATTTTACGGTAAAGGGAAACGCTTTGTATGTTTAACCTCTTTTTGCTGATTCGAAAAGATTTTATCCTACTGCGGAATTTTATCCCTATATTTCTCTTGAGTATCTTGTTTATTGCATATGTTCAACTGGATAACTCCAGCATGTTTGCTACATTTCAATCTTTACTGTTGCTCGTATACTCCTGTTCTATGGATGCACAGAATAACAACACAAAGTTTGTTATAGGGTTGCCAGTAAGACGGCAAGAGATTATCTTGGCTAAATACTTATCACTTGTTCCTTATTGTTTCATCGGTTTGGTTTGCTCTTTAGCTTTGTTACTAATTTCCTTTTCATTTGGATATTCCATTAGCCCGTTTTATTGGATAGGGGTATCTTTAACATTACTGTTGATTCCTTTGACTGCGTCTATTTATCTGCCGATTCATTATTGGCTTGGTTCCAAAAACTATTACTTCAATATCCTTTTTAATGTAGTAATAACGATTACCACCCTAAACACTGGATCTTCACTCTCAAATTCATCCTTTTTCTTAACAATTACCCATTTAAAGCTGCAGGATCATCTGGTGCCGATTGGTTTGACAGGGATTGTTTATCTATTCATATTGTACTGCTCTTATAGGATTTCACTACGATTGTTTAGCAAGGAAGAGTTATAAGCTAAGGAGGACGTAAAGTGTATAAATCATTTTTTTTAATTCAAAAAGACTTCATTCTTTTGCGTAAATTTCTGATGCTGCTAATCCCTTTCTTTATTTTCATAGCATACTCAAACTATCATAGCTTCAGTTTATTTACGGTAATGCCACCTATGCTGTTATTGATAAGCTCCTGTTCAATGGATACTCAGCAGATGACGCAACGGTTTCTCGTTAATCTCCCTGTACGGAGACAAGAGCTTGTCCGGGCCAAATATTTTTCGATCCTTCCGTTTGCTCTTGTCGGGCTGGCAGCAACGGCCTTTACCTATCTCCTGATTGTTGTGACAGGTAAAGCCGTAACCCCTCATTTTTGGCAAGAGGTTGGTATTACGATATCTATTTTCCCTCTCCTTGCGATGCTTTATTTACCGATTCATTACTGGTTAGGGGCAAAGGGGGCACAAGTGGTTAATCTTGTATTTATGATGATTGTTATGTTTGGCCCGAACGTGTTTAGCTTTTTGATCCAGTGGATACCTGATGTGAACAGATGGCTAAGTTTTGGAGTGAAAGGTACGGTCATTCCCTTTATAATCCTAGGGCTGGCTTATATATTCTTGCTTAGCTGTTCATATATCATTTCTCTGCGGATTTTTGTGCGGAAAGATCTTTGATTCGAAGGATTTGAGATTTTGAATGAATTCATATACCATTGTCACTACAAAGATAAATAGTAGGGGAAGGGTATACAACCAATGCCTAAAATGATTTATAGCTTTCGTACAAAAATGATTATGCTGCTGATGGCCAGTATGCTTGTATCCGGTGGAATTACCTTTTCAATCTATAAAATTCTGCAGAGATATTATCGATCAGAGGTCTTATTAGAAAATCCATTGACTAAAGTTCGCTACTTGATGCGGGATATCGGTGATGTTAATGCGTTTTTGATTATCTTCATTCCTTTGGCCATCTTATTCTTTTTTATATTTACTAAACCATATGCAAATTATTTCAAGGAAATCTCGAAAGGGATCCATCAGCTGGCGTCGGGTGATTTCTCGGAGCGGGTGGATATCCCTTCTAAAGATGAATTCGGCCTTATTGGCCATGATATCAATCTGGCTATTGATCATCTTCAGGAAGCTATTGAGCGGGGAGACTTTGCGGAGAGCAGTAAAGATCAACTTGTGTTAAATCTGGCACATGATCTGCGTACTCCACTTACCTCAGTTATAGGTTATTTGGATTTTATCCTTAAGGACAATGAATTAACGCCAGAACAGACCAGACATTACACAACGATTGCTTATACTAAATCTCAACGTTTGGAAAAATTAATTGATGAGCTATTTGAAATTACAAGAATGAACTACGGTAAGCTTACGCTTGAGAAAACCTCGATCGACCTTAGTGAGCTTCTTTTACAATTAAATGAAGAGTTATATCCCGTTTTTGAGAAAAATGGTCTTACTTCCCGCTTGGATGTAACCCAACCTCTGAAGATAGAGGGTGACGGTGAGCTGCTGGCACGTGTATTTGAGAATCTTCTCACTAACGCAGCGCGATACGGAAGCGACGGTCAATTTATTGATATTCATGGGTATTTAGAAGAAAACGAAGTCGTTATTGAGATTATTAACTATGGAGATTGTATTGATCCGGAAGAGCTGCCGCGTATTTTTGATATGTTCTACACCGGGGATCGAGCGCGAACGCATCCCACAGGGAGTACGGGACTGGGCTTATTTATCACTAAAAACGTTGTGGAACAACATGCTGGAACAGTTTCTGCACAAAGCAGTGTAGTGCGGACGATGTTTGAAGTGCGGCTTCCACAAAATAATTGAGAACGAAGTCAAGTGTTGACTGGGCAGGAGTAAAACCACAAGATCTACGTGATCTTGTGGTTTTACTCCTTTTTTAATGGTTTGGTCAGCAAACAGGATGAACGTTACGGACATTTATTTGAAATTTTTAATAAATCGTGATATTATTAGCTTGCTAAGTAATTTGTAAGGCAGTACGGAGGAAATATCTGTGATAGAAGATGAGATAAGGGAACTACTGGATAGAATATCAGCGGAAATGCGTAGAGATTATGCAGAGCTGCTTAGAGAACTTAATCTTCATGTGGGTCAAGAACAGTTATTATGCCGGTTATGGAGAACAGATGGAATGACACAGATACAGCTAAGTGAACGCTTGAATTGTGAGCCTCCAACCATAACAAATATGGTGAAATCTCTTGAAAATCATGGGTTTGTTGTTCGAAAAAGAGATCCTGAAGATGGCAGAGTTAGCCGAGTGTATCTAACCCCAGCCGGACGTAATCTCTGCGAACCTGTGGAACAGATCTGGAACAAACAGCTGGATAAATTACTAGCCGGAATTATACCTGAAGAACGTTTATTATTAAGAAGACTTATGAAACAAATGGCTGATAATTTAGCTTGAATCTGGAACTAATCGCCATAACCGTTAGTAAGCTAATTAAAACTAAGAAAAGAGGAACATAGATGATTACAAGTTTGACTCGCATCAATGAATTAGCTAAGAAAGAACGTGAAGTAGGTCTGACACAAGGCGAATGGGTTGAACAGATCGCATTGCGTGAAGACTACCTGCGTGAAATTCGTGGACAAGTTCGTAACAGTCTTTCTGGAGTGACAATTTTAGATCCGGATGGAAACGATGTAACTCCTGAGAAGCTTCGTGCAGCGCGTAAATAATCAATGAACTAATAAGTGGAAACTACACCTTTAGAAAACGTTGAATTGGCCTATGGTTAATCGACGGATAACTAAAGGTGTTTTTTTGTTATTCCAATCTTAACAGAAGCTTAAATCGTTATCATTAGGGGCTGTTGAAAGTTAAGAATCAATTAAACTTGCGTTACACAGGATCTAAGACTGGATTGATAGAATGGAATAGACAAAAGATAAGGGATAACAAGAAGGGGTGCAGAAGTTGGAGAAACTAAAAGAAACATCAAGGAAGGAAATGAAAGTATGAAGAAAACATTATTAATTTTACTTAAAGTAATAGTCGCTATAGTCATCCTCCTAGCACTTTTTCTGGTCATCGTTTTTACAGTCAATGTGATCAGCAATAAAGTGGAGAAAGGAAAAATAGAACCCTATGGTCAGCTTGTACCTGTCGACGGGAAAAAGATGAATGTAACCATACAAGGGCAAGGCAAGGAAACGGTCGTGTTACTCCCAGGGTTTGGAACCGCATCACCCGTAATTGATTTCAAACCACTTGTAGATGAACTGACTCCTTTCTATAAAGTTGTAGTAGTTGAGCCGTTTGGTTATGGACTAAGTGATGTCACCACAAAAGAACGAACGGTCGACAATATAGTGAGTGAGCTTCATGAAGCTTTACAAGAATTAAAGATAGATCGTTATATTCTGATGGGACACTCTATAGCAGGAATTTACGGACTGGACTATGTGAACAAATACGAAAACGAAGTTAGTGCATTCGTAGGCATCGACAGCAGCGTACCCACACAAGGGGGCAACGATGAAGAATTTCCATCAGGAACCTATAAGCTGCTTAAAAAATCAGGATTTATGCGATTGCTGGTAAAACTCAACCCGGCCCAAATCGTTACACCAAGTGATGATGAGGAAACTAAAGAACAAAATAGAATGATTTCACTTAAAAACATGATGAATCCTAATATCATCAGCGAAGCAGAGCATTTTAAAAGCAATTTCAAAGCCACGGAAACATTAAATTTCCCTAAAGATCTTCCTGTTATTTTCTTCCTAGTGAAAGACAATACGGATGTTCCAGGCTGGGAATCCCTGCATAAAGAACAGATTAAAGACTCCTTACACGGGAAATTGATGTTGCTTGATGGGGAGCATTATTTGCACCATACCCGATCTAAAGACATTGTCGAGAACTTTAGAAGCTTTCTGGGAGAGATAAAGTAAAAATGAATGAGAAAAGCCTGCTAATACAGGCTTTTCTTTTTTTATATTTTCAAATAAGTGAATCCTTTAGAAAAAAATGATAAATTTATCAAAGCAATTATGGGCACTCTATATCCTAATCTTTATAATAGGAAGGACTGCCAGAGTATGTGTGGAATAGCAGGAATATTAAAATATAATGGACAGCCACCACATGAAGAAATCTTAAAACAAATGACAGGGGTTATGAATCACCGAGGTCCCAATCATGAGGGAGTATGGCTCGATTCTCGCATTGGACTTGGTTTTCGCAGATTGTCTGTAATTGATTTACGTGATGGCAATCAACCGATGACGAATGAAGATCGTACTCTTTGGATTATTTTTAATGGTGAAATCTATAATTATAAAACACTACGAGATCAACTTAAGCTAAAGGGACATCACTTTCAGACGCAATCAGATACAGAGGTCATTGTGCATTTATTTGAGGAATACGGCAAGGACTGTGTCCATCATTTACGTGGAATGTTTAGTTTTGCGATTTGGGATCTTAAGGAACAATCTCTTTTTGCTGCTAGAGATCATTTCGGGATCAAGCCTTTTTATTATTACAAAGACGAAAATAATCTTTTATTTGCTTCGGAAATTAAAAGCATACTTGCAGTGCAAGGGGTACCCAGAAAGCTTCAGTATCAAAGTTTATTCAGCTACTTAACTTTTCAGTATGTCCCGCATCCTGATACGATGTTTGAACACATTCATAAATTAGGACCTGCAGAGCGAGTATTTGTTAACTCGGAAGGTGAAATGAAGATCGAGAAATATTGGGAACCCCATTTTCAACCGGTAGTACGATCTTTAGCAGACTACGCAGAAGAAATTCAGTGGAAATTGAAAGAGTCTGTAAACCTTCATTTACAAAGTGATGTGAATAGAGGATGTTTTTTGTCCAGTGGAATTGACTCTACAGCTATAGCTGCAATGATGAGAACAGAAGAATCCACCAAAACCTTTTCAATTGGATTTGAAGGGTTGAACAATGAAACAATCATTGCAAATCAAACAGCAGCCAAACTGGGGACAGATCATTATTTTCACATCTTATCGCAAAAAGACTTTTTTGAAAGTATCCCGAAAACGGTCTGGCATCTAGATGAACCTGTAGCGGATCCTTCTGCCATTGCACTCTATCATCTAAACCAGCTTGCCAAAGAACATGTTACGGTTGTCTTATCAGGGGAAGGTGCTGACGAATTATTCGGAGGATACAGAATCTATAGAGAGCCAAATGCTTTAAGACCGATAACCTGGATGCCTAACTTTATAAAGGATTCGTTACGAAAATCATTATCCGTATATCCCTATCATTTTTATGGAAAAAATTATTTGCTTCGGGGTCTGACACCTTTAGAAGAACGTTTTTTCGGTAATGCGAACATCTTTAACAAAACCGGCAAGATGAATTTGCTCCACGAATCGGTACACGCTCAGCATAGCTTTTTACATCCCGCGGATATCGTTAAGCCTTTTTATGATAAGACAGCTCACCTAGACCCTACGACAAGAATGCAGTTTATTGATATGAATTTTTGGTTACCTGGAGACATTTTATCAAAAGCAGATAAGCTATCCATGGCACATTCATTAGAATTAAGAGTCCCATTTTTAGATAAAGAGGTTTTCGAAACGGCTAGTAAAATACCTGTGTCCAATCGGATTGGGCAAAAAACAACAAAACTTGCTTTGCGTAAAGCTATGGAAGGAATCGTTCCGGAAGCTATTGTGAATCGCCCGAAACTAGGATTTCCCGTACCCATTCGTGATTGGCTCAAAACTCCAATTTCAGATATAATGTTCGAACAAATACGATATAGTGGCATTGAAGAAATATTCAATATGAATATCATCGAAGAGATGTTTACCCAGCATCGGAGTAATAAAGGCGACTATTCGCGTAGAATATGGCTAATTTACATTTTTTCAGTATGGTACACTCTTTTTATAAAAGAAGATCTGAAGCAATTAAATAGTGCCGTTTTGTAATGGGGGAGTGATTCGTTGAATATTGAGGAATATGCATGGAATAAACATGAACAGCAATTAAGAGAAACTAACATGTTTACTTATAGTAGTCCAAAGATAAAGATTGTAGATAACCATGAATTAAGAAATCGGCTTGAAGAAACGCTTGAAGAGCTGCCGCAGAAGTTTCTGGCCAAATGGGCTTTGAAAGTAGCAGTTGAGCACCTGGATCATCTGGACCAGCAGCTTGTAAATGACCCGCGGATTGATTTAGGTATAGAAACGCTAGAAAAGCGTATAACTGGTGAGATTAGAGCCTTTGATTTAAGAAAAGTTGGATTCATAGTCAATGAATTGGCCAAAGAGTCCACAACCGAGGCTAGTAAGTATGCTGCCCGTTCTTTTGCACAAGCCATAGCAACTGGACATATGCGAGGACACGCTATGGTTTGCAGTGACTATGCAGTAAAACTGGTGAATTACATATCAGATCATTCTTCAGTTGCAGAGGCAGCTACTAAAGAACGGGAAAGACAATTAAGGATAGCTGAAGAGTTGCTTTGAAATTAAAGCTTTAAAGATGAACATGTATGAGGATGATTATAAAAGTTAAATAATGGTAATAGTAAATTTATATAATCAAGAGTTATGTAATCTAATGCAACAATAAAAACATTATCAGCACTTAAAGTTTTATGCGAGACTTGATGGGCTTTAAAGCTTAATACTCGTTTAAGATAAATCGATTACTAAATAAGAATCAATTGCTTATGAAAGGGCAGTTATTTTGAACAGGTTTGAACATTGATTAGATAATCATTAATAGACAGTAAATTGGCAATAATTTGCATCAAATTGGTTGGTTCCTTTAATTTATATACTACTTCCTCACAAAACCCGTATTTTGTACATATGTCACTAAGATGCATTCTACTTAGACTATACATAGATCTATATGGATTTTGTGTCACAATCTAGGGGTTTATATTATTTGATCTATTTATCACTTCCTCTTTCGAGTTCCGAGCAATAACCACATCATTAATTAGAGCCTTGCGATTTCGACTGGCCATATCAATTGCTCAGAGTTTCATCAACCACTTATAGGACGACACACAAATGCATTCAAAAAAACCGTTGAGCTGATTCAACGGTTTTTTTGAAATTCCTACAAGGCATCACATCCAAGTTAAACATTGAGCGATAATCACCCTTTGTTTATATGCGCTAATAACCGGTAGCGAAGCCAGATAATCTTCTTCGCTTATTGCACACAGTATGTACTAATTTCTTCTTTTTTGAAAAGATTAGATAATAAAGAACTTTGCTGCGTTCTATAGATATCCCCAAAAGTCCCGACAACAATTGTAAGTCTCTTTTGAAGAGTACTATTATTATTTAACTAATCACCGGAAAACGAATCATAACTGTCGTACCACACCCTACCCCGCTGCTAATGTGGACAGTACCTTGATGTTGATCGACGATCCAACATGCGATCGATAGCCCTAGACCTGCTCCATGATCCCCTCTACTTCTAGAGGAATCTCCCTTATAAAAGCGATTAAATACGAGTGGTAATTCATGTTCCGAAATACCCACTCCGTTATCCTTGACGGTTACAAGAACTGATTTCCCCTGCCTCACTCAAGATCGATTTGCCCATCCGCCTGCGTAAATTTAATGGCATTGTCCAACAAAATCATGAACAACTGTATGAGACGATTCTCATCTCCATTCATGAGCAATTCCGAGCCTTCGACATGAAGCTGTACCCGCAACTGCCTGTAATCCATTATTGGCTCCATTTTTTTGGCGATCTCTTTAATGATCCCGTCAATACGAACAGGTGTGCATGAGATAACTTCCTCATGTGAATCGCCTCTTGCCAGAAGAAGTAGGCCGTCTACCATGTTGCTCATTCTTTTGGTTTCTTTCAGAATGGCTGAAATTGGAGCACTTTCTTCCTCGATCGTATGATCGGGATGGCGTAACAATATTCTACTTCGGCTACGGTACTTAAAAGGGTAAAGTTAACGGGTGGCCGTTAGCTTAATAAAAAGACAGCCGATCATCTAGACGGCTGCTATCGTGTATGGATTGATCGATCATTCCCCGTAAGCGTAATGATGTTGCTTCAGTCTAAAATAACTGCAATCATATTAACCTGCTCCGTAATTTATAGCGAGGTTACGAACTTCACCTCCGGAAAACGGCTATCCGGTCCTTTCATTAAGATTCCGTCTTGATTTTTCAGATACATATCGAAGAAATTCAGCATATAGGTATTGGTAACGGAGTCCGCTCTATCGGGCTTAATCTTTCCTGTAATGCCCAGCATTTTGAAAATCGGAGAAATGAACTGTACGTCGGTAAAATTCAAATGCTCCGTATTTTCGATATAGAGGACTTGTCCCCCTTCGTCGACCGCTTTGCGCATCCGTTCTAGCTCTAACTTTTTATCTTCCGTTACTTGATCCTCCCACTCTCTGGTTGAGCCCATACGGTTAATTTCTGCATCCGTGTAGACCCGGTTATCCATCACCATTTTTAATTTTTCAAAATAGCTTTCCGAGTTGAGGAATAAAAACGGCTTTTGCAGTCCCTCTCTTTCACGCAGACGATAAAGCCCTCCATCCAGGTCTATGCCAACCGCGATTCGCGGATCGTAAGAAGCGTCATAAGCCGTTGCTCCACCGATAGAATGACCGAACACCCCGACATGGTCGAGATCAATCCAGCCTTTTAGATGACTTGGAATCTGCCCCGATTGGATAAGTTCGAATTGGTCCAGCACAAACACCACATCGTCGGTTAAAACTTTCCCTAACTTGTCGCGATTTCCGCTTTCCGTCCGATAATCATGGTCAGGCGAGAATAAGTCGTTGGTTGTGCTGGTCGTGATTCGACCGTCCGGAAACTCGGTTGCAGATGTGTTGTAGGTGTGGTCTATCATTGCCACGATATATCCGTGACTCGCGAGATATTCGGCTTGCGACGTGTGGAGGAACCTAGAAGAGCCGTTGCCGGGATTCCCAAGGATCAGTGGGTATGAAGTCTGTGCCGTAGAGATTTCCGCCTCCGAATATGCATGACTGGATACGTACTTCAGGTGTTGAAAAGTAAACCCGGGAAGACCATAGTTCGCGGCCATATAACTTAAAATCCGCGTATCGGGAATAAAAGCAGTTCGCTTGCCACTACCAGCTTGAGTCGGATACCATACCTGAACCATCAATTCTCTTTTACCCTCTCTTGCTTTATCAAAAATCTCTTCCCTATTGGTATCCACAAAATGAAACGTTTGCGTTCCTACCTTAAATTTGCCTGTCAGTTCAGGGAGTTTAAATACAGGAAAAGCATACATGAGGACCGCTGTTCCGACCAGCATGATCGCTATAGCGGTATAAGCTGAACCCAACAGGAATCGAGGGATTTTTTGGAAACTGATTTTTTTTAAATAACTATAACTTGAAATGGCTAAAAAAAAGACCGTTATGCAATATGATAAAAACAGCTGCACTCGGTATCCTTCCACCGTCCAATGAATGACCAGTAAAACTGCGGCGATCCCGCTTGCAACGAATACTGGAATTATACGCTGACCTTTTTTTAATACAACTGTTAATACAAACAAACTGATGTTTGACAAATATAGCAATAATTCAAACAATCTCATCTCAAGTCTCCTTTAAAAAAAATTCATTTTCATTTGTTCCAATCATTCCTGCCTAGCTAGCCTAACCTCCCCTCCTTTTGCTGCTTCAGTATAAAGACGGTTTCTCAATCCAAAATGTATCAGTTTCGTTACTGTAAACTGCTTATTAGCTAATGAAAAGGCAGCCGATCATTTGACCGGCTGCCTTTTCATTTTGATTGAGCTATCGTTTATCATTAACTAGCTTAATGGATCACATTTGTAGTTTTAATGCAACCTACCACTTATTCCCTTAATCTCCCTTTACTTCATTATCGTTCGGAATTAATTCATACAAGGCACGAACATCACAACCGATGGAATCGGCGATCGATATGGCAATTTTGAGTGGCATCACTCTTTTGTTTTCAATAAAGTCGTAAACTCGTTCCGGTTTAAAAAGCAAGTCTTTTGCCAGCCATTCCGCTGACTTTCCGGATTCCATCAATCGTTCATTCAGTAAGCAACGTCCTAGTTCAAATTTCAAGAAGCGATGACCTCCCGTATAAGATAATACTTAACCTTAAGCGTTGTCCATTGCCAGCATGAATATACTTCATAAAGAGTCCTATAACGATGAAGTTCCCCATGCCTCTGCCCAATTGTTGGGCGAGTTCCATCGCGGGCCTTCGTTTCCCGTTAGTTCAACCGTGTTAGACTCCGAAAAACTCTTTTATCTTCAGCCAAGACTCATACCAAAATGTTTTCGATTTATATGGTATGGCGTTCTCTATCTGTTCCTCATTTTTTATTATAAAAACTGCATTATCTGTGGCTTTCAAATTATTTATCTTGGCTGTCTTTTCTATATTGTTCCTCTCTTCTATCTGCACACTCCGCTTATCAACCGAAGTTTCAAACGAATTTTCCTGTTCACGATTGAGATATATGATGCATAATAGCACTGTGTAGAAAATCTGCAAAATCCTCATTGCTATATTGATTAAAGTAGTTATTGAATCGTACATCGAATTTATAAGTATCGGCAATGCAAGCCAGTAGCTCTTTATCACATGGCATGAATTGCATTAGATTTTTTTTCCACTCCTTGATTAATCGCTGAACTTCATCGGAGGAAGGATGCTGATCGACACAAGACGCAATTTGCTTGAATACTTCCTCCATCGATTGAAAACGTTCATCTATTTCATCTTGTGATAGTTTATCCAACGTTTCATTAAACACATTATACGCTTCTGTTTCACCATAGATGAATCTCGCCTCATTTGCATATTGTTCTTTTAATGGCAAAACGGAAGAATTGTTGAAAATTTGCAAATTACTAATATCATTCCCCGAAACGTATTCTTCGAGAGCAACCATGATGGTTTCTAGTCTTTGTTTTCTCGAAAATAAGGTTTGTCTCTGCTTCTTTAATATTTGATTCTGTTCTTGCCTGGTCAGCTTTAAAATGTCCGCAATTTCTTTCAAGGAAAAATCCAATTCCTTTAAGAACAAAATAGTTTGAAGTTTTTCCAAACTGCTTCGATCATATAAGCGATACCCTTTTTCCGTCAGATGTGTCGGTTTAAATAAATCAATCCTATCGTAATAATGCAAGGTCCGGCTAGTAATGCCTGTAATCTGAACAATATCTTTAACAGCTAATAATGGTTTCTTCATCCCAAAATCCTTTTACTTCGTCTAGTATTTGAGCAGCAGGTGTTATTGTGGCCTCAAAGATTGTTCTTCCTGTTTTTCTTAAATAATATTGGATTAAATAATATCCGCAAGCGTAGCCAGCACTATAAGGCATATTGACCGGTTCAAAGTTTTGAAGTTTGGCGATCTCGTCACCGTAAAGATACGGAGCAAATTTATCAAACCCTGTTAATTGCAATTGCTCTCTAAGGACAGGCTTTATGCGCCTGTTAAGTGTGTCTGCGTTTGTTTTCGTTACCCAAGGGCCGAGCAATTCTTCGCCAAACATGAACATAGCATAGTTTTCAGCTAATCCTTCACTTACAATGAGCTCGCCCAAATTAACGGTGTGATCCCACTGAATAAATTGATATCGCACATTATGGTTGCATTCGTGCGCCAGCGCAGCCTTCATTCGAGAAATCGTGTACTCATTTGGCAAGAGTGTACCCCAGATAAACCCGGGAATGCCCCCAAAGCCACTATATCCTTCGTTTATTGTTAAGGCACTGCTTTCAGGATTCCCTAGTTGAATGGTAAACAAATATTCGGATACGGGGAGACTTATTTCATGCTCTATAAATAGACGGAGGCTTTTCCTTACCGCGTGCTCACACTCTAACCAAAAAGAATCTGATGAAATCAACTCTACCTCAGATGAAATCTGCTGGGTAATCTGATCAGGGGATCGATGCATTATACTATTAAACGTAACAACGTCAAAACCATTCCCCTCTTCAGCTCTAAAAGGGATCTGTTGAATTTGCCATTGTTTCATAAAGGGAGCCATCATTTCATTTCTGAATAATTCAAGTTTTTCCTCGGGCGAAGCTTGGGCAACTTTTTGATAAATGTGGTCTGAACGCAATGTTTTTATGTTCATATCTCTCACTCCTAGTCGTCTATAGTGAGAATTATGCACTATGACCTAACGTCATAGTCAAGGGATTTGGATCAAATACTGATAATTAGGTACTTTTATCGCCAGTTATATAAGTTTCTTCCCAGATGATTCTCCTTTGCCCTAATAATTATGATTACACCGTTGAATCAATTGTTAGATACGAATTTGCAAAAGGTTACAAACAATTTCGTTGATATTTCAATATAACAGAAACTGATCGTATGGAATGTCGCTCCGTACATATATAAGCAATAACGCCCTATCTCGTGCTCTATAACATCGTCCACCTTAAGAGTAAGTTAGGTCAGTTTTTATGGAGTATATTGTGTAAACAAGCTTATGCGCGCTTATTTATTGTTATAGAACATATGGATTTGGTTTGAATGACAGACTCATTCGTTAAAATAGGGCGTAATCCCTTTTGAATATAGGTTCTCCACTAACTTGAAAAATTCTTCAGACGACAAATCCTTTTGACGCTGGAGCCAAAGACGAAACAAAGAAAGAGCAGTTGTCAGGTAAAACTCAATGAAGTATGGCGTTAAGGATTGGTTTTGCGGAACGTTTAATTCTAATTGATCCAAAGTGATTTCTTTCTTTAAGCGTTTTAAAAAACGGGCACTTCCATAATCACCCAAAAGGGCATTAAGAACCAGGAGATGTTCTTTTTTATCCAGACAATTGAGCGTATCTTGAACCGTATCCTTCGATAGCTCTTTATTCGCCAATTCTTTTTTTATGTCATTCAATAAGTCATTTTCAACAGAGTCTAACAATTCGTAAATGTCAGTAAAGTATTGATAAAAGGTGCTGCGGTTATATCCTGACTTATTCGAAATTTCCTGAATCGAAATTTTTTCAATCGGCTTTTGGCTATATAACTCACAAAAAACTTCTACAAACTTTTGTCTTGTTTTCTCCGTTATTTGGGGTTGCTTTTTCATGTTACCCTCCTACTAGTGAATAAGAATATCATCCGACAAATCATAAAAAACTGATGGTTGATCAAGGAATAATGAAGATTTATAATCACATCATACAACATGTTGTCGGATAATTAAAAGAAAATGCTAATAAGTAGGGGTGGTTTAATTGTCAGCAAAACAAGATAGAATTTTAATTTTTGGTGCAGGTGTCATCGGGAGCATGTACGCAATTAAGCTTTTTGAAGCAGGGTTTGACGTTAGCCTGTTTGCACATTCGAATAGATATAAATCATTAAGAGAAAATGGCCTGCAGTATATAGAAAAAGGTACAATTAGATCGATACAAGTGAATGTCATTGATACGCTCGAAAATGACGATGTATACGATTTTATTTTCGTTACCGTTCGTTATGATCGGTCCGAATCAGCATTGTTAGCGCTAAAAGATAATCAAAGCAAAAATATAGTTACGATGATTAGTAATTCAATTGGATTTTCTTCGTGGCTGGATATCATAGGAGATAGACTTTTACCAGCTTTTCCTGGCTTCGGCGGACAGATTAAAGATGGAGTATTGCATGCTCGATTTCTACCAAAGTTCATAGCGGCAACTGCATTTGGAGAAATTAATAGTGTAGTGACAGAACGCATAGAAAACCTCGCAAAATTATTTAAGACAGCAAAGCTTCCCTACGTTATTAAAAAGGATATGCAAGCGTATTTAATCACACATTCCGTATCAGATATTGCCATGTTGAGTTTTTTGCATTCTGAGAATAAGATAATTGACAAAAAAACAGCCAGAACCAGAAAGACGGCACGCAAAATAACAGTCACTTTAAAAACCTATCTAAGGGCAATACAAAAAGCTGGCGTTTCAATTGATCCATCAATGCTTAAAATGGTGCTGAAATTTCCAAACTTATTTTTGGATCTTTTCTTTATGACATGGCTAAGAACTAAAATGGTTAGGGATATGATGTTGCCGGATTATGCGAATAATGCTAACAATGAGATTGTGCAGTTGAGTAATGATTTAATGAAATTTTTAAGTCAAAATGATATCAAATCGGAAATACATGTTCAGTAATTTTTTGTTAAAATAGTATGGTGATTTTTAATTTATTTTCATTAAATCCTTCAATTGGGGTTAATCTAAATATGAAAATCGAAATATATAGTTTTTTCGTAACATCCTTGACTAAACTAACGGGAAACGATAATTGAACAACAACAGCGGCAGTCTAAGACTTTATTTATCAAGTCTTTTTCTGTCGCTGCTTTATTTACTGGACCCAGTCTAAGACTTTTTTTCACAGAACACCATACATATCCACATATCGCACTAAAGAATCCCCAGAAATAATCAAAACTCATAAACGTTCCCCTCCCACTTTTCCTAACTTGCAATCCATTAAGTCCAAAACGCCCCATGATAATCTCTCCCCGAAACGCCCGCCAATCTCATTTCTGTGGCTTTCATCTTCACTTCTACGGAGTAGCCCACTTTGGTTACCAACACAAAAACACCTCTCAAATGATCCCCCTATCTTACGACTGGGAAGAACTTTCTTAAAGGTGTTTTGATTTGACTCACGTTATGGCCGAGTGCTCTATTTTGGTTTTTCTATCGCTTTAAAGTCAGGCTGAATGTTTAAATAGCTCCCAGATGCCCATTACCTCCGTGATGGCGCGATCAATCGTTGCAAAAGGGACTCCGTCCCTTGCTTGTGTAGATATGCCATGCATGAAGGTATCAAAGACGGTAGTCATCATCGAGACATCTATGGACGAAGGAATTTCACCAACATCTATGGCACGCTGGATGCAATCTTGCAGGTGGCTACGAATCTGCTTTCTTTTTTCAGCAACAATTTCACGAATATGATTGTTTTTGGAGGAGCATGTGCTAGCTGACAGCACAATCAAACAGCCATTCGGATGATCGCTATCCGTTTGCATTTTTGCGGTACGTCTTAAAGTTGTTTCAATTGCTTCCCGAGGAGTAAGCGTGTGATCCGCAAGACTTTCCGTGACTCGTCCAAAAGTCCCCATATATTGTTCAACAGCTTCTTTAAACAGGGCTTCTTTTGACTCAAAGGCCGCATAGAAACTGGCTGCTGAAATATTCCCCATGTCCGCTCGAAGTTGTAGCAACGAGGTTGCTTCGTATCCTTGTTCCCAAAAGAGCATCATCGCCTTTAAAAGCGCTTCATCCCGATCAAAAATGCGTGGACGTCCAGTTCTTGCCATAAGAGATCCCCCCCTTGTTTTTCTTAATTATATACTAATCGATCCAAAAGTTATTGACAAGGTGTGAAAGGTTGAATAACATAAGGAATGATCGATCCACAAGTCGATTAACTTTTCATATCTGCCTAGAAGGAGGCTCATAGATGTCTGATTTATCTTCTAATCGTTTCCCATGGTTGGGGTTGTTAGCCTTAGCTGTGGCTGGTTTTATTGCAATTATGACTGAAACCCTTCCCGCGGGGTTGTTGCCGCAAATCAAAGAAGGGCTACAGGTGTCGGAAGCATTGGCTGGACAACTTGTCACATTGTACGCCATTGGTTCGATGGTTGCCGCCATACCCGTGGCAGTACTGACTGGGGGGTGGCGGCGGCGTCCGCTTTTGCTTCTATCGATTATCGGATTTCTTATCTTCAACACTATTACAGCTCTCTCATTGAACTATGTACTAACACTTGTCGCTCGCTTCTTTGCCGGAGTAGCTGCCGGTGTTTTATGGGGCTTGATTGCCAGTTATGCTCTACGTATGGTGCCTGATCATCTAAAGGGAAGGGGCATGGCTGTAGCCATGATTGGAACACCCATTGCTTTATCCCTTGGAGTTCCTGCCGGTACGCTGATAGGAACCTTAATGGGCTGGCGCTCGGTGTTCTGGTTGATGTCGTTGTTGGCGTTCTTGCTAATTTTCTGGGTGCTCTGGAAAGTTCCCGATTATCCGGGACAGTCGGCTGATAAACGCATTTCAGTATTCAAAGTTTTACTCACACCTGGGGTGATTCCTATCTTGGCTGTGGTTCTTACCTGGATGCTGGCACATAATATTTTGTACACCTATATGTCTCCTTTCCTGGATGATATGGGGCTAGAACCCTATCTCGGACAGATTCTACTTATTTTTGGGATTATGGCACTGGTGGGAATCTGGGTGATTGGGATTTTCATTGATCGTTGGTTGCGTCCGTTGGTTCTCATCAGTCTTACCGGATTTGCTCTGATATCTCTTGTACTAGGACTTTGGAGTGAGCATGGTACTATTATCTTCATTTCTGTTGCGCTGTGGGGGCTGACATTCGGTGGTGCGGCAACATTGTTGCAGACGGCACTTGCCCAGGCTGCCGGGAAGCAAGGTGTGGATATCGTGATGCCTATCAATACAACGGTTTGGAATCTGGCTATCGCCGGCGGTGGGATATTGGGAGGAGTCCTTCTGAATCAATGGGGTACAACCTCCTTTCCTTGGGCACTCCTGCTTCTCTTGCTTCTTGCTCTGTTTGTTGCCTGGCGTGCTAAAAGGTATGGATTTCGCCCATCCCAGAGCCGTTAAGTAATCCGATTGCCATCCGTCTGCTATTGACTGTGAATTGTTCTTGCACGATTGTGGCAATCATTCATCGATTTGCGCCACTGAAAATCATAAAATGCACCACCAAAAACCATAAATTATATCAGATCGATATGTGAACCTGACGGAATCATGAATTTCGTCAGGTTCTTTTTGTAGTCTAGTCTTGTAAATCAAAGCAATCTAAGTAAACATAAAGGTTTTATATTACTTAGTATAAGTATACTTTACTTTTGTTAAAAATAAGTTTATAATTTGCTTCAAGAGGTGATGGTCATGAAGAAAGATTTTGGTGATTCGATATCCAATAAGGTTTATGAATATCGTGTACTTGCCAGAATGTCTCAGCAAGAATTAGCAGAGAAAGTCGGGGTTTCCAAACAAACCATTTTCGTAATGGAAAAAGGGAATTATGTTCCGACTCTGCTATTGGCTTTTCGGATTGCTGATTTTTTTAATGTTGATGTAAACGATGTTTTTACTTATTTGAAAGGAAATGATCAAAATGAAAATTAAGTCTATTTCTGATATCCATAACGCAATTTTTCACCCTTTAAAGTCCTGGGCTGAGCAATCTATAGGAAATTGGAATATTCTCATTGGAGTTGGTTTTTTACTGCTCATGGGTAGTGCGATTTTTACCTATGTATTTTATAAGAAGATTGGGCAAGACGATGAACGGACAAATAAAATCTTTTTGAAAAGCAGTTACTTTATGCTGTTGACAATTATTCTATGTGACATGATTTTTCCTAAAGAGTATATGTGGAACATCTTTTTCTTGTTCAAATATGCGCTAGCATTTTTAGCTGGTGGAATTCACATGGCCATCCAGTATAAAAAGGATTTGTCGTAAGGAAGAGTCGCAGAGCGAGGGCCAGCTAAGGATGGGGATTAGACAATGTTGATAAATATACTAACTAAGTGATATGGAAGTTCAATAGGTGCAATCGGGTTGTAAAATAAATTGCTAAAATCAAAAATATCCTTTTATGTTCCTTCCCCCTTCTGCTTCTAGCGGCAATGGTTACATGTTCTTGTCCTTTGATCGCGACAAGAACATGTATTTATAAATCAAAAAAAACGCGCTCTGCCCCGCCTCTTATGGGACTATTATATCGGTGAGTGTATACAAACCATGTAATGCTTGCTGTTAATAATGCTGACGCAATCAAGGCTGTAATAACACTATATGTTTGCCAAATAAGTATCGTTGACCAATCTAATGCACAGCACATTATACACAGGACAATCGTAGCAATCAGCAAAATAGCTGTTACGATTATTCGCTTTTTTGTCATTGGCTGCCGCTCATTCGTCTTCCTTCTGCGTAATCCTAAGAGAAAGAACAGAACGGCCAATAAGCAAAAAATAATTGTGGTAGACGATAAAATGATGTCCAAAAGCTGTGTGCCGCTTATTTCATATGACTGCGTTAGATTGCCGTCTAATATATCTTTAACTTTTAGTACAATGCTTCTATTGATATTTGCGCCGTTGGTCAGCAAGCAGACGGCTGTTCGTTCATTTGGCAGTATGATCACTTCGGTTCCAAAATTGGGATTTCCCCCGGGGTGCTCTATAATCGTTTGGTTGGCGTTTACCGTCCAGCCCGCCGCATAATACATTTCGTTGACAGCCGGAACAGACATATCACCCTGATGTGATTTTTCGATAACCGTATGGAATATTTCGGGTATGTCCTTCACAATACCCATCTGTATGCCCATCCAACGCGCCATATCTTTTGTACAAGAAATGATGTAGCCTGCGGGTTTATTCCCGGAATAATCCGGCGCGTTATATGGAGTTGTCATAAAAAAGGAAGAACGGTAGCCCTGTGCCAACTGTCCGGTGGCTTGAGCAGCTTCTTTAAAAACATACGTCTGGTGAAGACCTAACGGCTGAAATACCTGTTCCCTCATAAAGTCTTCATAGCTTTGTCCCGACACAATCTCAATAACCAAACCCAATACGTCATAATTAACGGTTCCATAGCTATACTGTTCACCGGGAGGGAACGCCAACTCAGCATCTACCAGCATTTCCACAGTCTTTTGCAACAAATCTGGTGTATTGCCTTGTGGAATATTTTGAGAATGCCTACCATTTGTTAGGCCGCTAGTATGGTGAAGAAAGTTATTGAGTGTAAGGCTTGTCATATCAACAGGTTTCCCTTGATACTTTAACGTAAACCAAGGTAAATATTTTTGGACAGTGTCAGTCATTGACAGCAGCCCTTGCTCCTCCAACAGCAGAATGCCCATGCCGGTAAAAGCTTTACTGACCGAGGCCAACTCATATAGTGTATTTTCACTTGCAGACAACCCACTTTCACGGTCTGCATACCCGGAAGAAAAGTAGAACATTTCATCAGCAGCAAGTATCGAGATTGACATTCCCGGCACACCTGATATACGACGGGCATCATCCAGCAACGCGTGTATTGCCGCAGATTGCGTATCTGACAACGACGCATAACTTTGTGTTGCGAATCCTGAGATTAATATAAGTATCGTTATCACACAAACAATAGTCTTTTTCATAAACTCTCCATATCGAAAAAATTATGCGAGGATAATATAAACAACCCGTAGTACGCCTTATCCGCCTTATCCGCCTAATGCGTCGTTCCATTTTACTTAATGCTAAACGTTCAATAATTAGATTACTATTGTAAACTTCACAGACCCATGTATATTATTTCTTGTTTCGCAAAAAAGCCCCCCCTGATTGCTTAGCGGAAAGGTCAATGGCTTAAATCTCATGTCTACAATTTTTCTGCTTCACCACTACTATTTTATTAGGTATCAGCGTTGGTCTAACGGCAAAAAGAAAGGAGACTAACCAATATGGCTAGTCTCCTTTCTTTTATAAAAATTCCACCCTATTATGATAAAGCTCAGCGTAGGCAAGTTTCATTAATCTTTCCATGTTACCTGCCATCCATATGACTGAAGTTTAAAGTATTTACTAAACTCCGCGACTACGGACTTCGCATTCTCTTTCGATGTTGCATGAAATATAGTTATATCGACTATATTACAGTCTGAAATTTCCTCCAAACCTTTAAGTCTTGATGCATCTACTCCAATCTGCTTTAGACTCATACAATTTTTGAGTATTGTTAAATCTCCAACCGGATAAGTGAACTGCTTTAATTTCTTCAATTCTCCTATAACCTCTATGTGTGATTCATCTATTGCACAGCTATCTGTCTCAAAAACCGTTAGATTCTTTAAAGCTTTTAAGAATGATAAATGTGGTATTGTCACTTGTTTGAGCTCTAGTTTTATTAACTTACTAAGGTTTGAAATATAAAGCAGGTCGCCAACCTCCATTTCTTCTAAACTTAGTTCCTTCAAATTTTTTATAGTTCCTATTAATTCCATTTCAATTGAGTTCATTCTACATAATCTCAAACTCTTTAATTTCTTTATATCTTTCAGTTTATGTATATTTTTTAATGGAAGTCCTATTAATGTTAGCTTCCTTAACCCCTCTAAAGAAACCAAGTACTTCAAATCAGACTCTTTAAAAGCTTCTGATCCTATCACAAGTTCTGCTAAAGAAGTCAACCGTTGAAGTACATCAAAATTAGTAATTTCATCCGCATGTATAATAAGTTCTTTAAGATTAACCATATGGGTTAAAATATCCAAAGATATTGCTCCGTATTTTTGAGCTTGATCAGCTCTAATAAATACCATTCTCTTTTTTTTCAATGTTTTTGAAGATACAAAACCACTCTCAACATCGTCTTTAAAATACTCTTCCCAAAATCCGCTTACAGGGATAAGGCTTTTCTCTTCGATATTCCAATTAGTCAAAGCCAAAATATCATCTAACAAACTTCCATTTTCACGAGATAATATGATTACATCATCTTCTTCACGAATACCAATACTACTATTTCTGAGGCTCGAATCAATAAATTCAAAGAAATGCCCCAAACTTTCAGCAATAACATAGGAAAAATTAGAATTATGATCAATCGTAATAATTTGCCCATAAACGCCTTTATTTCCGGGGTCTAAATCTATTGCCAAAAATGAGCCACCACCATCTTCAGCAAAAGGAATCCAGCCTTCTCTGTAGTTCCCATCTTTTATTACATCTGATTTGCTGGATATAATATCGTAAGCTGATTCCAAAAGGGACTTCCAGTTGCTTACTATCGATTCAATGTTCATCCAACCAAGACCAGCCATAACGCCAAAAATCTGCTCTCCTTCTCCATTATAATTCATGTATAACTTTCTGAAATCTTCTGGAAATTTGCAGTTCATCATGCTCTCGAAAAGATCTATTTCTGATTCCTCAACTGCTGGATTCAATAATTCCTCTACATTTGGTATATGCGATTTTAATGTCTCAATAATTAAACACTCTTCTTTTTTATTAGCTAATGACATATAGTGGCCCCCATTCTACAGAGTCATAATAGTTTCAGTAAACATCCTTGGTTGATCATCAATCATTTTGTTATGATTCATCTTCAACAGTTCTATCAATAATTAATTCTATCTTACATATGGAGCATCTATTTCCCAATTTAGCAATATCGTATCATGAATTTGTAAATATTGTTGTATTAAGTCATATACAAAAACCTAAGAGTCATCTTAGGGGTTAATTTTATCTCTATATAAACTTCATTCACAACTAATTTTTTACCCTATTTATGGTACGGTTCAGCCCGATTTGTCCTCACCGCGGGATACATCTGTTCCAAGCTTTCAGCCACGTTTAGATTCTATTGTGATTGTGCGCCCTGAGTCTGAACCAGCTGATCTTCTCAACTGCTGTGTTGCGGTCCCCATCTGCAGTTTCCGGGCAATCTGCTTGTTGCGCATTCCTCTGATACCTTCAATAGTCCTCCTTGCTTCATTTAGTGTTATATATACTGGTTTTCTCAAATTAATCACGTAATCTAGTGCTCCGAATAATAAAAAAAGCCCGCAAGCTAGGTACCTGCGGCTTTGAATTTTATTTAGGATATGTTGTAATTTATTATTATCTCTCCCCTCCCCAACAAAGCCATAGCCCCCTTTTATGGAGTTGCTTGTGGAAGCTACAGCAAAGGCTATACGCGTTGAATCGTGGCTATCACGACCCCGGCAAATCCAATGCCTAACTGCACCAGTATTTCCGTGCGCCTAGGAGGACACGCTATGCGATTTTCAAGTGGCAATCGCCTCTTTCTGTTCCTTAGCTTTTGGGAATCCTTGATCTACTCCTTGTTCTCTACGACTATCACGCAAGAGCTCGTACGTCACATACACCGGTCGCCCTGTTCGTGGTTCCAGCATAATCTCGGCATCAATGGCAAACACCTCACGCAGCGTTCGTACCGTCATTACACGCTCTGGCGAACCATGCTCCACCACCTGGCCCTCACGAATCGCCACCATATAGTCGGAGAAGCGTGCTGCCAGATTCAGGTCATGCAGCACCATCACAATCGTCACCTGTTGACTGCGATTCAGTTCATAGAGCAGTTCCAGCACTTCAAGCTGATGCGCCAGGTCCAGATAGGTGGTGGGTTCATCCAGCAGGATCAGATCGGTTTGCTGGGCGAGAGCCATCGCAATCCATACGCGCTGACGCTGACCGCCAGATAGCGTATCGACCTCACGATGCTCAAACGCTGTAAGCTGTGTAACCGATAGGGCCCAGGCTACTACTTGCTTATCCTCTTTGGAGAGCTTGCCGAAGCCCCGTTGATGTGGAAAACGCCCATAGGCGACTAATTGACCGACCGTCAAACCGCTTGGTGCGGTCGGCGTCTGCGGCAGAATCGCCATCTGCTTGGCCACTTCCTTGGTGGACAGCGTGCGGATATCTGCACCATTCAGATAAACCGTACCATTATTCGTCTTAAGCAGCCGACCAACTGCCTTTAGTACGGTTGATTTGCCGCATCCATTGGGACCAATAATCGAGGTAATCTGTCCACGCGGAATCTGCAAGTCCAGTTCTTGTACGATAAGCGTGTCATTATAGGCAATATCGATTTGTTGCGCTGTAATACTTTCCATGACGTCCTCCTAATTGGCCTTCGATAGTAAATAAAGAAAGTACGGAACACTGATGACCGTAATGACAATTCCCGTCGGCACATCTCCCCCCAGGCTAACCGTGCGCGTAATCGTGTCAGCAAGTACCACGACTAATCCCCCGGTCAGGCTGGCAGCGGGAACGAGCAATTTGTGATCGGGCCCGACCAGTTTTCTTGCCATATGCGGAGCGATCAAGCCAACGAAAAAGAAGCTTCCACCCACGGCCACACTGCCAGAGGATAAAGCAACCGCAGCGATCGACAACCCCAAAAACTGCCGCTTCACGGCAAGACCCAGCCCTACTGCCGTCTGATTGCCCAGATGGAGGGTGTTGAGTATGCGAGACTTGTAGAAAATATAGCCGAGTAAAATCAAGACCCATGGTCCCAGTACGGAGATATAGCGCCAATCAGCGCCCCATAAGCTTCCTGCCAGCCAGTGCAGCATGAAATCCATCTGCGAATCATTCAGCTTGAGTGTCAGGAAGGTGGTCAGCGCTTCATACCCGCTTCCGAGTGCGACCCCGGTTAAGATCAAACCGATTGGTGAGATATCTCGCCCACGGCGATACGATAATAAGAAGATTAATCCCGCCGCCAACAATCCGCCAACAAAGGCCAGTAGTGGCAGAGCAATAAAGGAGCCCTTTCCTGTTGATGCGATGAATACGACAAAGAACAGGACAAACAAACCTGATCCCGAACTAATCCCCAGCGTCCCCGGACTAGCCATGTCATTGCGCAGCAAACTCTGCATCACGACCCCAGACGCTCCCATTCCCAGACCTACCAAGATCGACAGTGTGATTCGTGGCAGGCGAAAATCGAACACGATCAGATTTTGCTTGTCTGTACCGTTTCCCAGGAGAACATTCAGAACTTCTAGCGGTGAAAGATTCATTTTGCCAGAATTCATGCTAATGACAGCAAACATAAGGATGAGCACCATAAGCACTATATTGACGATTATGCCCCTTTGCACCGTATAACGCTGCTTGATCATTCAGCTTCCCTCCTTTGCTTGCGAGCCAGGAAGAGAAAGTACGGCACACCAATGATAGAAAATATAATGCCAATCGGTGTTTCGAACGGCTTATTGATCAAGCGTCCAGCCAGATCGGCCGACAAGGTCAGCAACGCACCATATAGCGCAGCTGCCGGAATAATGTAACGATAGTCGACACCGATCATGTATCGCACAATATGTGGGGTAATCAGACCAACAAAACCGATGGGGCCAACTAAGACAACAGCCAATCCAGTCAGCACGAGCACGATAATCGTCGATAACCCCTTGACAAGTCCGCTACGAATACCGAGTCCACTTGCCACATCATCCCCCAAACTGAGCAGTGTAACAGAAGGAGATAGCATCAGCGCCAGCAGCACACCTCCAACAAATAGCGGTGAGATAATTAGCAATTCCCCCCACTTGACCCCCGCTGTACTGCCTGCCGTCCAAAATGCCAATGCTCGACCCAGGTTATAATTGATCGCTAAATACTGACTGAGTGCGCCAAATAGCATGGAGATGGACAGTCCTGCCAGTACCAGCCGCTGAGGCGTCATCCCGCGCTTGCCCAGTGACGCGATGAAATAAGTGATCCCGGTCGCGAGCGCTGCTCCCAGACAAGCAAACAGCATCATCTGCCCATACGAATAACCCGGCAGAAAGGCCAGGCAAAGAGCAATCGCGAATGCTGCCCCAGAGCTGATCCCCATCAGCCCGGAGTCGGCCAGCGGATTGCGCGTCGTTCCCTGCATAATAGCCCCACATACCGCAAGGCTGCACCCGACGATCAGATCGGCTACGGTACGCGGAAGACGTAGGGTTTGAATAATTTGATGCTCAGTGAGCGTTGGATCAAATCGGAAAATAGCCTCCCATGCAGTCGCTAACCTCATGTCGGCGGCACCGAAGCTAATCGACGCCGCCGACATGAGAACCGTTAATCCAAGCCCTACCACCATGTACATGGTGAAGTTCACCGCCCCACGGCGTTTTTGTTCAGGCTTGTTTTTCATTACGTTTTCCTTTCCTTACCTACTGACAGTCATATTTGTAAATTGGAGTACTTCTTAATACCTTGTCAAAACCCTTATTGAGGCATTGCCAGCAATTGTTTGATAATATGATCAATCAATGCACTGGAAGTCATTATATCCGTGGACCAAGATAGCGATGTACCCACCGTTATGATCCGGTTATGTTGCACAGCAGGTAGTGATTTCCAGACCGCATTATTAGTAGGAACTTCCGTATCTCCTATAGCGATTAGATAATCCCCTATGTAAGCAGCCAATACCTCCATAGAGATATCTCCCCAATATTTATCTGCGTCAATAATATCAGTTTGAACTTTTGATGGTGCCTTCATTTTAAGTTCATTATAAACAAGCTCGCCAACCGCATGTTTGGCTCCAGCGATGTAGTTACTTTTATCACTGAATTCCCCCATAGTAATCGTCACGTCTGAAAGACCTGCATTCTGAAGGGCTAACTTCGCTTCTTCGATTTTTCCGGCATAAGCACTCAAAACAGCCTTAGCCTCTTCCTGCTTGTTCAAAACATCGCCAATAAAATGTATACGCTCTTCTGTAGTCATATCACCATAAGGGACATAAATTGTTGGGGCAATTTTGGATAAATCTTCATAATTTTCATCACCCCATGCTAAAATGATCAGATCAGGCTCAAGAGTCATGACATCTTCCGGCTCCATAGCTATTTTAATGGAGTCTGTAATCTGGTTAGCAAAAACAGCCTCTTTCCCGTCCCTTGCTGCTCTCGCCACACCTAGAGGAGTTACACCCAGGGCTACCACATCACCCACTAAGTAATCGACTACAACACGCTGAGGGTTGTTAGGCACCTTAACGTCACCCTTTACTGTGGATATCGTTCTCGTCTGCGAGACTGCTTCTGAAGCTTTCGTCTCCGATACTTCCGGTTGTGTCGTCTGTTGTGTCTGTGCAGGGTTTGGATTTACCGTTCCCCCGTTATTCGATGGCGTTCCCGACGCACATGCCGACAATAACAGCATCAAGCTCATCGCCGCCGCCAAGATCATTTCTTTACTTCTAACTTTTCCAAACATGGTTGATTCCCCTTCTCTATAAGACTGGACTAGACCTGCTAGTTCCCTCTCATAGTAAAGAAAATGAGAATCATTATCAATACCATCAACCTGCATGGATAGTGCGTTTATATTCCGATAATCACTTGGTGTCATCTTGTAATACTTCTTAAACATCCGAAACAGATTTTTCTCATCTGCAAAACCAGATCCTGTTGCGATCTCTTTAATGGTTGCTTCTGTATGCTTCAAGTCATGGCAGGCAGCTTCAATCCTTCTCTGAATGAGGTACTCCTGTAAGCTCATGCCTTCCTTCTTTTTGAACAGCCGCGTCAATTGCCCGCCACTGATCCCAAACATATCGGCAATTTCTTGAAACATAATCGGCTGCATGTAATGTTTATCGAGGTATATCTTGGCAGAACAAGCCGGATCTGGCTGGAGATACCGAATCTCACCACTCTCAAAATCTCTGTAGACCCCATGAATCAATTGATATAGAAAACTTTTGGCCTGCAGCTGATCCATCGCCTTGCCGCGGTTCCAGCCATTCATCATCTGTTGAAACCAATCGAGTAGCAAGATAGGATTACTTGGTGTATAACCAAACTGTTGAACAAATGGGTTCACTTCCTCCAGTAATTGCTGCAGGTGCCTCTTGAAAAAAAGAGGTAATTCTGCTTTATAAAACACCATAAAGGTCTTCACATTCTCCCCTATAGGTGAAATACTGAGCAGGCTCCCCTTCCCTCCGTGAACTAAACCAAAGCGTTCCATTCCAAATGTGGTTTCATTCAGTTGAATTTGTGCTTCTCCTCCACATGCATAGATAAACATGCTACTAGGCATTTTATACTGCTCCAACGGGTATTGGGACGCTACATTCTGAAAACGCACGTCTATTAATGTAATGATCGAACGTGTCCAAATGTGGGCCATCGTATCGATCATCTCCGGTGTAAATACCTGGCTTGCTGCTGCTTCGTCTTGCATCTATCTGCGCTCCCTCATCTCACTTTTTCCATTTTATATATCACCTATCAATTGATATTGATTATCAATATCATAATTCATGAGGTAAGTATATCATCATTAAGTGACATTGGGGACAGGGGCCGAATAAATGTATAGAATCCTTATCTAGGATGCTTTCATGAACGGTCATCGTTGCATCAACCCCACCTTTAAACACAGATATCGTAAAAATGAACGTTTCAGCGGGCTTCCGCTTCGAGAAATTTAGAAGAACATCGAATCGGCAATCACAAGTTCTTGCCCTGAACAAAAGACAAGAACTTGTTCCAATAAAAAAAACCGCGCCCAGCGCGGCTTCCATTGAGACTATGTTCTTGTCCTCTGACCGAAGAATCGATTCTATAATCTCAGCAGAAGATATAGTTTACAGCTAAATATCACGAAGCAGTGAAGTATTAAGCTCCGCTCTCCCCAAGTAGCCGCTGCAGATAACGGGGCGGTTAATGATTTCATACATTTTTTTAAGATCGGAAATGTACTCTTGGCTCCAAGTTTCAAACGAATCGAATTCCGCCATAGATATTTGATGGTACTCCGGGGAGTCGGTTACCCCCGTTAGGACCTCATATGCATAAATATTGTCACCAAACTTTCCTACAGATTGGTATCTACCTGTTTTCAGGCGGATATAATCGGTATATCTCACGGTCTTCCCTCATCCTTTCATTGATTTCATCATGTCTATTTTCTTAATCTTGTATAAATCGAACTCCGCAGCAACTCGTCCCGCGCTTCCGTCAGTGCGAACCCCAGCAGATTTCTACCCCGCCATTTCACGGGATTCTCTGCATCTGGATTGGACTGACCCATGCCGATCCCCCAAATACGGTCCCGCGGGCTAGCCTCCACAAGGATGCGGTTCTTCGTCGAGTTAAGATAATCGTTAAGCTTCGGATTCTGCGAAAATTTAGCCAAGCTGGCTCTTTTGACGATACCGTAACATTCCTTATCCCAAATATCTTTGTCAAAGTTTTGGACCGCACGTCCAAAAGCCTTCATCTCTTTTGGGTGCTTAGCTTTAAGGATGGACTCCAGCATTTCGTCATCGCCGAACAACCTTGCCTTTTCGGCCATCATAAACTGCTCGGCGCATGAGTACTGCGTTCCCTCTACCGTGAACGGGCACATCCACCATTGGCTGAAGCAGCTTTTATCGACGCTCCCGCCCTTAGGCGGTGTATGTCCCCAAAAAAATACGAATTTGAACTTTTTTCCTTCGTTATATACTTTTCTTAACTCATCGATATTGTAAATCATCGTTAACCCTCCAAATTTCTCCGATATAAGCGGGATGGCCTATGCCCCGCATTTTCGGTATAATGATCGGTCTCCACTACAAGATCTGCAACTTTACGCCGGAAGGCCGCCTTCAACAGCTCTTTATCCATAATTACCTCATACACCTGCTGCAGTTCCGTCAAGGTAAAAAGCATCGGCATCAAGTGCAGTGCAATATCGGTATAATTCACTTTTCCCCGCAACCGATCAATCGCGCATGCTATGATCTTCGCATGGTCGAAGGCTAATCCGTCATTCGATACGATCTCATAATCCGTGCCAGTCGATGTAGTCTTCGCTGTCATAGTCCTTGCCACGACCGCCGAAAGTTCTTCTTCTTCACTGCTTAGTTTGAGTTCGTACTCCAGCGTCTTGATGTATCCGTCCTCAATCAGCTCTTTTTGCTCCCGCAGCGGCCGATAGGATACCTTGAACCAGGCGGCGTCTGCTGCATCATCTCCTGCCTTAAGCTCCAACTTGTCGCTGTTGATCAGAGCCATATAGCTGCAGCTTATCACCCAGGTTCGTGGGTCGCGCCCGATATCACTGAACGTATAAAGCTGTTCCAGATAAATGTCTTCCACACCGGTTTCCTCGCATAGTTCCCTTACTGCTGCCTGCTCAGTCGTCTCATTCGGCCGGACAAAACCGCCAGGCAGAGCCCATTTGCCCAAGAAGGGGTGAGCCCCCCGGCGAATAAGGAGGACGCGTAGCTCTTTTTCCGGCAGTTTGCGATAACTGTCAGCATCCTCTTCCGTCACAGTGAAAATAACCATATCCGTTGTCACTGAAGGCCGCTCGTAATCCCCTGCTCTGTATTGCTCCAAAAATTCGCGTTCCATAAGTCCATCCTTATCCAACAAATCCAAGTGGGTACGCCTCCTTTATATTTGATTTAACCGTTCAGCTCTCCGAAATAGTTTCCGTAGGGCTCGAACTTTGCCAACACTTCATCAACCTTGCGAATACGTTCCTCCAGGCTCCCCCGCAGCGTAATATAGGGGATCCGCCGCTCCTTCAAATCCGCGATAATCTGTTTATGAAACACATGCCGCTTCTGATCCCCACTGCGGTCCCACGTATCGTCGTAAGGAATATCGTCAGCGCATAGGAAGAACAGATCATAACGTTGCGCGTTCTCAAGAGCGATCCGGGTTAACAGCTCAGGGGCCCGGCCGTGGTAATCCAGGGCGAACATATACGTCGTGATCGCATTGGTATCGACGAACAGAACCCGGTTCGCCTCAAGTATTGCCTGTTCTTCGCGCTCGATATGACCCACCGCGATTTCATCGAACGCTTCCAAGCCGATTCGGCGGTCCACCTGATGTTCGGTCCAATAATCGCGTCCGTATTCGTTCGCGAACGTCGTGCAATATCGCCGTGCCAGCGCTTCGGTGATCGTCGACTTCCCCGTCGACATCGCTCCAACGAACACCACTTTCGTGATCAAATCCCGGTACACGATATCACTTACGAACTCCCTGTACTTATATGGATTGGAACGGACCATCGTCGCTGAGATCGGAACCCGCTCTCGGGCTTCATCCACCCGCCGGTCTATTGCACCCAAAGAGAGACTCATATGTTTGCCGTAGAACTCGCTCGAGTAAAAATGCGTTACTTGCTCTCCATTCAGCAAACCGAGTATATACTGTTCTTCCCGAATCTCATGCTCCCTGTCATCCGAATACCCGTCCGGACCGTCCCAAGCCTCGATTACCCGGACTTCCGGATAGAGCCTGCGAATCCAATTTGCCCGGACATGAAGCGGGATCGGGGTGACCGTCGTTTCGTAAATGACCAAGATCAATTCAGTTACTTGCTCTCCATTCAGCAAACCGAGTATATACTGTTCTTCCCGAATCTCATGCTCCCTGTCATCCGAATACCCGTCCGGACCGTCCCAAGCCTCGATTACCCGGACTTCCGGATAGAGCCTGCGAATCCAATTTGCCCGGACATGAAGCGGGATCGGGGTGACCGTCGTTTCGTAAATGACCAAGATCAATTCATCGACTTCTTGTAGTGCCGTCTCGATCATGAACTGATGGCCTTTATGCAGCGGGGCAAACTTCCCCAGTGTTAGTCCAAGCGTTTTCATGCCGCCACCTCCTTAGCCCCTTTATTCCAAATATAGTACCCGTATACTGCGTTGACCAGATACGCGCTCCACATCACGATCATCAGCAGGCCTTCTCCGCTACCCTCCAGCATACGAATCACCCACAATAGCACCGTAAAGAGATTTAGCACGATATAGACCAGCCATTGTTCCTTGAATCTTCTAACCATTAAGAAGGTCGCCCCAACAGACAGCACCGTCGTAGTAGCATCGATGTAAGGCGAGTTCTGTCCCGGAATGAACGAAAGACCAAATCCGAGGAGCAAGCAGCCGATTACACAGACCATCCCAACGAGGAGCAGTCTTCTAAGATCCATCTGCCTCATGGTCAGCCTACCGTCTTCTTGCCGATTACTTTTCCACATGTAGAAGCCAATGACATTCATTGGAACGAAGAATAGCAGATTGAGCATAACCTCTCCAAACAAACCGTTAATATAGGCCAAATAAGCGTAACCGACTGTATTGTACATGCCGAAAACATAGCTCATCAGGTTGCCCTTCGCCGCAAGCACCACGCATAACACCCCAGTAATAAAAACCGTAAATCCGAATAAAGAGTCCTTTGTTATCACCGTAAACCCGACAGCGATTGAGGTAAACAGTACCAACCACGTAATTTCGAACAGATTCCAGCTACCCGCCACCTTTTTCATCTTGCATCCCTCCGCTTTTTCGACTCATTCATAGAGTGAAAAACATAAGTTTTACTTAGTATCATTTTGTTAATAACATATTGTTACTATCAAAAATAACAGAAAATCCTGCGAAGGGCAAGTAAATTCTTCCTATTTCTACAGACAGGTACTTATTCATTTGTAATGGTTCGTTATAGGATCAAGCATAAGCCCTTTGCTCTAGGGATAATTGAACTCCTCGCCAGTAAGGTATGCGTTTGGAAGTCCAGAAGGCTTCTCAACAGAACTAACTTTAATTGTGTGAAAATAAAAGAAAACCCCTAATAAAAGGGGTTTCCTCCAATCTTGTTCAACTAACGTACCAATAGGTGAACTGTTTTTTTAGGTATGTATTTTATAATTCTCACTCTATAAGGTTTACTATTCCGTCTTTATACTTAAATAAATAATCACCCTCTTTTTCTAAGAGAACAGGTAAATATTGAGCTACCATTTCAGCAATTCCTAAATTACTTGGGTTCAATATCCAATCAATTTGTTTCCAATCGAGAATACCTTCTCTCGTTATTTGTATGGGCTGATTTCCTAAATTCTTATCTACTTCGAATAAGTACAGATACAATCCATCTTTTTCCTCGCCATTTTTATCCCAGGTAATGATACCTTTTGAATAGTATTTGCTTACTTTAATACCCGTTTCTTCTAATACTTCACGTTTTGCACCATCATCAGCATTTTCGCCTACTTCATTTTTACCGCCAACACCGTTCCACACGCCCATAATTGGTGGTTTTTCACGATTCAACATTAAGATACGGTCGTCACTCTTTAAAAAACACACATTATATTGAAACACGAAATCATCTCCACAATTAAATTGTGCACTACATCAGATAAACCCGTCTTCGGGTTCACCAACATCAAATCCTAATACTTTTGTCGCTTCCAATTTAAATCTCTCTATCCAAGAATTCCAATCACCATTACTCATCTGTGCATAAAATGATAATCCACTTGGCTCTACTGAGGCCACAATAAAAATATCATCATCTTCCTGCCCGAACCAATAAGGAATTCCATTTTTATATCCTATCCAACCTGGCATACTCTCATATATATTAGTTACTTTATCCCAGACTTCATCTGATAGGTAATACCATATATTTAGATTGCAATTTTGAGAGGTTAGGTTACTCATTTGTGTCCCTCCTTTAGCCAAGATCTATTTCAGATCCTAGCTTCACTTATCTCTATATAGCATCAGCAACTTATAAGAGTCAGCAGCTCTGATAGAATAACTCTAAGCTCATGCTCCGTCTGCTCTGACTTCACGGCTTTTTCCAGCTTTGCTCGACTTCCGAATATCCGGTATAGAACCTGCTCCCGTTCATATATTTCTTTAGGCGACACCTCTTGAAGCAACACTTCTGCTAGCTCGGCCCGATCGATCACGAAGTTTTTGACAGATCTTGCTTCCTCATTTCCTGCTAGCAGAATGTCTACTAGGACTGGTATAAGCTCAGCCTCTACACCGTGCGCATCAATAAAGGCCTCCGCATAGCCGTCTTGTATCATTTGGTGCTCCGTATCTACCATCTCCATATAACGAGAGATGAGTGAAAAATATTCCTTGCTATACAATCCTAATCCGAGTACAGCATAGGTACCAGGCATGACCGACTTTTCACCCGGATTTGTGTCCTTGTACCACGCAAAGGGCTCCATAGCAATATTCGCATACGCAGCTAGCTTAGGATATAGAGCCGGATATGCGAGTGCACCAGCAAAAAACTGATGAAGACCTGATTTAGCCATTTTTTTTAGAGGAAGATAGTTCTTTTGTTTGCTTTTAAGCTTCAGGTAATATTCCTTCGGAAATCCTTGCTGCAGCAATTCGGTAATGTGATCTAATGCTTCTCCATAAGCTGTTTCCTCCTCGGTCAAAATCCGGATTTCAATGCTCTGGGTTACATCATTATTATCAACTTCAACACGGGTTCCTTTATATACTGGAGTGAATTTCCCGCTTCCCCCCTGAATATACTCCGCTGCGCGTTTTGAACCAAGCTGGACAGCAAGTTTCAAATATTGTTCCCGGATGTCCGGTTTCGTTTTTCCAATTTGCAGAGCGGTATATACAAAAAAGGAAAGTTGATCTGCATTCGGATCCATAAGCGCCATATTCTCTTTAGGTATCCAATCCATTCTAAAGCTGCCTGTACGCACAAAATGGCGAGGAAGAAAAACATTCTGAATCCAATCATCCATAGCCGAAGTATACTGGCCAGTCCATTCGTCTAAGCGTCCCCTATTACTTCTGAGCTTGTCGGACAAACGCTCTATTAATGGGCCAACCGCATTCTCTTCCTGCTTCAAAAGATCAGGATTCATCAAGTGATGAGAAAAGAAAAACTGGTCATCAACACTCGGCAATACCGGAAGATCAGACATGATTTTGGATGTTATAAACTTCTGTAATGATTTGCGGAGTTCGTTCAGCTTCTCTTCGTTTACCAGATGCACGCAAAGCGTTAAGTCTTCGTCCTCCATTTCAAAGGAAAGTACGATCTGGAATCGGTAATCAAAAAAACGAGGACCTAGTTTATCTGATAAAAAAAGCTCCTCCACTCTCTTGCATAATGCCGGGTAAAGTTCAGATCTAATTAATTCATCCGTGAGCTCGGCGATATAAGGACCTGCTTCGATTTCATAAGAGCTGTCCGTCCAATCAAGCGGTTCTTCAACATCAATATGTATTTTTCCTTCACGCCAAGCTACTTGGAGATAATCCTTTATCCCAGCCTGAAGCTGACGATTGCCTATGAATTCATTTATTCTTATAGTCTCTTTGTTATATATGGTCATCATCTCGCTCCACACATCGTTTAAAAACCTCTGTACTGCTGCGTTCATTCCCACTCCTCCTCATAGTTAATGCTAATAGAACTTAGTACTCCTCATGCAGATTGAAGACGGAGCAGCAGTTGATCAACCAGATCTGTCTCTCGCAGCTGGTTGATCCAGCGCTGAGGGATATGCTCATAGCCATATCGGATTCCGGCAAGACCGCCTGTGATACAGGCCGTTGTATCCGTGTCGTTGCCTAAGGCAACTGCTCGTTTGACGGCATTTTCGTAGGAAGTGCAGGTTTGGAGGATCATACATGCACTGAACAAGGAATCCACGACATAACCAGATCCTTCGCCATAGAATACTTTATCAGGCTGAATGTTCTCTTCAAGCTCCCGTTCATGCTCAGGCATCTGCTGGTAGATCTTTCGAAGCTTGCTAAGAGCAGTTCGGTAGCACAGATTGAAGTCTTGCTTTTGCAACAGTTCACGTGCAATTAACACATACAAGGCACAACATACCTGATTACAGATATGTCCATGAGTTACAAGGCATTGAGTATGTGCGTTTTGAACGAGCTGCTCGTCTGTTCCTTTATGCCACAAGGCAAGTGGTAGCACGCGCATCAGCGCTCCATTCCCTTTCCCATCAGGAACCGTATTGCCACTCTCGTAAGGGGACATTCCATGGTAATAAGTAGTCAGCGTACGACTGGTTTGTATCCCAATATCAAAAACTTGTTGGGCTACTGCCCATCTACCTTCGTGATACCAATCGACCAATTTGTCTGCAAAATCAGTTAGCTCCAGTGTACCTTTATCGATCAGACTCTCCAGCAGACATAGTGCCTGCGCACCATCATCCGACCAGGTGCCTGCAGGGACATCTCGGTAGGTGGGCTGAAAGCCCACAGGAGGAGTAAACTCAATATGCTTCAGAGGTGGGAGCTGCTCCGCTGATCTGAATTCATAGGGGACACCAAGAGCATCTCCAATCAATAAGCCGTAAAGCCCACCCTTAATTTTATCCCACATGTTGTATTCTCCTTATCACTAGATATAATTTGGATCAAGTTGCCTACAAATATATAAGCCTACCCTATCAATATTTAAACTGTTTTGCATCATCTAAATAAAAATTGAAAAAATAAGCTTCCAATGAACAATACGATAGTAATCTAAGCCTATTTTGAAATCAATACATAACAAAAGATGAGGCTGTTTTTAAAAATCAACAACCTCATCTTTTTTATGAATCTTTCCCGAATAATTACGTGTCTCTACTTAAATAACCAATCAAGTTTTTCTGCGTATTCGCAATTTACTTTAGTCCCAGTAATTAGTTAGGGTGAAGTGCCCGGGCCATCGCATCCATATAGCCCTGAACAGCGCGCTGACTCACTTCTGTTTCTGGAGCGAAAATTTCGAAAAGGTGAAAACAACCAGGATACAGGTGGAATTCAACATCTACACCTGCTTGTGCAAGTCGTGCCACATACTCCATTGTCTCGTCTCGGAATAGATCGAGCTGACCTATACAAGTATAGGCTGGCGGCAAACCTGCCAAGTTCTCCGCTCTCGAGGGTACTGCATAAGTAGATTCTCCTCTGCCAACGCTCTCCTCGCCCAGGTACATGTTCCAAGCTGCTATGTTGTCTGTTCGGTTCCAGATTGCGCCTGCTTCTGTGATCTCATGACTGGACGGTGTGATGTTACGGTTGTCAAGCATCGGATATAATGGCATTTGGAAAATAAGAGATGGTCCTCCTTTATCACGCGCCATCAGCGCGAGCGCTGCTGTCAGTCCGCCGCCACCGCTAGCACCGGCAATTGCAACCCGATTCACATCAATGCCAAGCAAGGCTGCCTCCTCCGTCATCCATACCAATCCAGCATAACAATCTTCGATCGCCGCCGGATAAGGATGCTCGGGAGCAAGCCTATAATCAACCGATACGACAATACATTCAGCTGTCTGAACAAAACGTTCGCATAATTCGTCGTCCATATCCGGATGTCCTAACACGTATCCGCCCCCGTGAATCCATAGCATGGCAGGTAACAAGTCATTCGTTCGCCCGGCAGGTTCATAAATTTTCACCAGCATCTCGCCTCCATCCCTCGGGATTTTGCGACTGGTTGTGTTTACATGCTCTGATCCTTTCACGGATGCAGCTGACACTAAGCTCCTGCTCCACTCTAAATTCTTCTCCAATTCAAACCCAGGAAATTGTGAATAAACCTCTCTTAATTCTGGTAGTATACGTGTTTCATTACTCATGATAATCCCTCCAAATAAAATAATGAATTCGTTCGTTTACGTTTTATTCATAGATAATCCTTATCCCATTTGAGCTTCCCACTTGGCAATTTCCTCTCGTACTCGCGGCGCAACCTCTGTACCGAGCAGTTCTATAGCCCGCATAACCAACTCATGCGGCATCGTACTTAAGGGAACATACATCATGAATCGTGTAATCCCTACATGCTTACGCAGATGGATAATTTTTTGGGCGACTGTTTCCGGATCCCCTACATACAGCGCACCATCAAAGCGTCGGGCAGCATCATAGCTGGAACGATCATAGTACGCCCACCCCCGTTCTTTACCGAGCTTATTCATACCGTACTGGGTAGACGGAAAAAAGAGTTCTGCCGCCTGTTCCGTATCTTCTGCAACAAATCCAATGGAATGTGAACCTACCTGAAGCCGCGAAACATCATGTCCGGCATGAGCTGCCGCCTTTTTATACAGTTGTACAAGCGGCGCAAAATTGGTTGGGTTTCCACCGATAATCGCCAGGACTAATGGCAGACCCAGAAGTCCTGCACGTACGGCAGACTCCTGAGTACCGCCGCTACCAATCCATACGGGTAAAGAGTGCTGAACAGGGCGCGGGTATACACCCAGATTATTTATCGCTGATCGATGTCCTCCACTCCATGTTACTTTCTCAGATTCCCGTATTTTCAGAAGCAGCTCAATGTTTTCATTAAATAAATCCTCATAGTCATGCAGGTCATAACCAAAAAGCGGAAAAGATTCAACAAAGGAACCCCGGCCCGCTATAATCTCGGCACGTCCATTGGATAAGCCGTCCAGCGTGGCAAAATCCTGAAACACACGGACAGGATCAGCTGATGAAAGGACCGTCACAGCACTCGTCAATCGAATCCGCTTTGTTAGGGGGGCCGCAGCAGATAACACCACTGCTGGTGATGAAGCTGCATAATCTTCACGATGATGTTCACCTATGCCAAACACATCTAGTCCTACCTGATCCGCAAGGACGATTTCTTCGACGACTTCACGTAATCGTTGTGCGTGACTCATCACAACTCCGGTCTCAGTATCTGGCTTTGTTTCTATGAACGAAGTAACACCTATTTCCATAGTTAATCTCTCCTTATATTTTCTCTTGCAATTTGTCCGACATCATCGGTGACAACCCAATTTCTTAAGAAGAATGCTCAAGACAACGGATTAAAGCCGTCCAATCCAACTCACCATAACCATTGGCAATTCCTTCAGACAAGTGATGGTGGATAAGCTGACCTAAAGGTAGAGGAGTTTGAACGGACTTCGCTGCCTCAATAGCCAATGCAACATCTTTTAACCCAAGCTTCATTTTAAAACCGGCCGGTTCAAAGCGCTGTTCGCTCATGATCGCTCCATAGTTCTGATATATTGGAGACTGAAAAAGAGCATTTACAACATTCATAAATTGGGACGAATCAATACCGTGCTTTTCTACCATTAGCTGCACTTCCGACAAAGCTTCCAGCATTGAAGCAATTAGAAAGTTAACGCCAATTTTTACAACGTTCCCTTCTTCGCCGTGATCCCCAATCTCTACTATCTCTTGACTCATTGCTGTTAAAACGGGAAGTACCCGTTGTCTTGCTTGTTCCGGACCAGCTAAAATAATACGCAATTTAGCTTCTTTAGCGGCATCTGGGCGCCCCATCACCGTGGCAGACACAAAGTGTTGCTTTCGCTCCGCATGCGAGACGGATAATTTTCGAGCCAGATCTACGCTGATTGTACTGGCAGATATGTGAATTCCATTTTCCGATAATCCATTCAGTACACCATTCGGTCCCTCGACGACCTCCTTCAAAGCAGCATCATCAGAAAGCATGGTAATTACAAGATTGCTTTCTTTCACTGCCTCTAGCGGTGTTTTGGCATATCGTGCTCCCTGTTTCATTAAGGGTTCAACTTTTTCAGGGGTCCGATTAAAGATGACTAATTCATAACCCGCTTTCAATAGATTTTGGGCCATTGGGAGCCCCATATTTCCAAGCCCAATAAACGATACTTTCATTAGACACCTCTCCTTATTTTGATGGAATTCTGAATAACGGAATGATTGTTCCGAAATAATCAAAAAAAATATAGTCTAACATATACTCTTCAATTATCACCTTCATAATATGGGAAACATGATGACGGAACGATCGTTCCAAAATAATTAAAAAAAATTAGATTCCTGCAATTACAAAGCTAATCATCTCTTTTGCACGTTCCGGGTGCTGATCTGCTTTGGCCATAATATTTATGCTTTGATGTAAATTCAGCAATAAATAAGATAACACTTTGATATCAGTCGTTTTATCAATTTCTCCCCGTTGCTGGCCCTTTTCTAAAAGGTCACAAAAAGCTTGCTCTAATTCCAAAAAACTAGTCTTTATCAACTCATTAATTTTTTCATCTGGCGACTCCAATGTTGTAGCTACATTCGTAACAAAACATCCGCCCGGCAGGCTGGTATCGTATGCTGAAGCAATGTGATACTCAAAAAATTGAAGAATTCCATCTCTAACGCTTGATGCCTGTTCAAGAATAGCCTGCTTATTGAAATTCCCCTTTTTATAATGCTCAAGGGCATCTGTATACAAGGTTTGCTTGTCGGAAAACGTATCGTAAAGGCTGGATCTGCTAATGCCCATCACTTCTAGTAAATCTGGTATGCTAGCCGCTTCGTATCCTTTTTTCCAAAACAACAGCATGGCTTGATGCAGCGCTTGATCTTTGTTAAATTCTTTTGTCCTAGCGATAAGTAACACCTCCCGTCATTGAAATATAACATATCTGAACTGATCAGTCCAGAAAAAAGTGAGCAGAACTTTCGCTCATGATTCTTTGCGATATTTGTACGTTTATTTTCTATTATTAAAACTCCTAGGCAATGTCATTAATCCAGACTATTCTTTTGATTTATAAAATAAACGGACACTCATATTGGTGTCCGTTCTTAGATGAAATACTTATTCATTGAATTGCTCAAAAACATCTTTTATTCAAACATTAATGTTTGTTGCATATTGATCTAGTTAAATGATCATATCAGCTAGTTCAGAGTTAGGCATCTCGTTTACGGTAAAATACAATGGCTGCTGTAATAAAGACCAGTGTCCATAACATGGAAATACCTGTCCCTTCCATTGGTGTAAGGACATTTATTTCATCGGAGGAAGGCGGCATAAACATATAATAACCTGCTGTATCTGGAAAAAAATATTTAGTATTGTGTAGAAAATCTTTCGACAATGGACTGACAATGAAGTAATAGCCAAGCAGTACCACTAAAGCAGGAGTAGTTCGTCTTAATAAAGCACCTATAGCTGCACTGAGAAGTGTGGTTAAAGTTAGATAGCCTGTTGCACCTGCTAATGATTTTATCATTTCGTCTATTTCAATCACTACTGCTGTGTCTTTCATCATGATAAAGGTATATAGCACACCTGATGCAGTAGTAATAGACGCCGCAGGAATGGTTATAATGGCCAAGGCCAAATACTTCGTGGATAATTGAAACCCTCGCCAAGGTATCGTAGTTAAAGTAGTTCGAATCTGTCCCCCTGTATACTCCGAACAAGTAGTTAATATACCAAGAATAATAAACCCTGCTTGAAGATATCCCATAGAAGAAAGTCCTGTATTCAGTATATTTTGCGTTCCTGCTGCCTCTTGTAGATCAACAGAAGTAAAAGCTGCGGCTAAACCTAAATTAAGTATGAATGTAACCATAAGAGTGAGCCCTATCAATGGTAATGTAACTAATTTATCCAGTTCAGCACCAAGGATTTGTGTTATCTTTCTACTAGATGAGACACTCATGCTGCAACGTCCCTCCTATGGAATACAATAGCTGCAACAATGAAAACAACGACTACCCAGGCAAACATGACTAAACCGCCTGTGAAGGGGGTGTGAAACCCGTCGAATAAACTGCCTGTGGACGTGTTGTCCGTAAACATAAACATTTCAGCGCCAGCCCTATCTGGTAAGTAAAACGCCAACTTTGTAACCCTATACAACAGGACACTAAATGATACAACGGATGAATTTATTATGAGCACAGCAAGCGGGATGATGCCATTCTTAGTTAGAAAAGTAATCCCAAGTGCTAGAAGAGCAGTAAATGTCCAGTAACAAACTGCACCGATAAGTCTGGACCATTCAAATGCAGGGGCATATTCACCAAGAATAAGATGCGTTGCTGACACAGTTGTCATAATAGCAGCAATACAAAGCAGTATGCTGATCACAGTCACAGCACCTGCTTTTGCCAGCAAAAAATGAATTCGGGATGAAACAACAGTTAAACTCGTTGTAATCTGTTGTCCTCCACCAGATTCACTGCTCTCTGTCAAATACTCACTGCTAACAGCTAGCACACCAAGAATAATAACACCTTGCACACCAAGAGCTAACCCGATATAGCCAACTTCCGATAGCCGTGTGCTAACTCCAGCTATAATCTCCTCTTTTTGTGCTATGCTGTCCAAAGCAGCAATGGCCGCCGGAGCAAATGCTCCAATAAGTAAGGCTAGCCAAATGCCTGGCAGGGAGATCAATTTAGATAGTTCCGCGTTGAATGCCCTCATACAACATCACCTGCATTTTCAGATGTCAGGGCAAAAAAGGCTTCCTCCAGCGTGGAATAGTTACCTATTACTTCTTCCAAAGTTCCATCTGCAACGATGGTTCCATGCTTAATAATCACCACATCATCAACGGTCTCTGCAAGCTCTCCCATTAGATGACTGGATAATAACACCGTATTTCCAGACTTAGCACGTTCACGTAAAAATGTCCGAATCCAACGAATTCCTTCTGGGTCGAGCCCGTTTACAGGCTCATCTAAAATCAATATTTTTGGATCACCAAGCAGCGCAGCTGCAATTCCAAGTCTTCTCCCCATACCAAGAGAATACTTCCCAACTCTTTTTCCAGCGGCATTAGTAAGACCTACTATTTCCAAAACTTCCTCGACACGTGAGTTAGACAATCCTGCGGCACGAGCAATCCAACGCAAGTGTGCCCGTCCTGTTCGCATACGATGAGCTCCAAATCCATCAAGTGCAGCACCTACTGTTGCTAGAGGATTATGTAGTTCTGCGAATGGCTTTCCATTGATTAGGGCACTCCCTGAGGTGGCACGATCTAACCCAAGCAGGATACGAAGCGTAGAGCTTTTACCTGCCCCATTTGGACCTAAAAAACCAGTTACTCTACCAGGTCTAGCTTTAAAACTGATACCTGATAAGATTTCCACAGTTCCGCGATGTTTGACTAAGTTATTAATTGTAAGCAACCATAACACTTCCCTTCTGTTATGGTTCTAATTATAAAGAAGCAAAGTTACATCTCGGTTATCCTGCTATTTACTTCTGGGTTAACTTTAGGTTAAGCTCTCTCTACCAATAGCTACTCTTGTGCCATCTTCATTTGATGTAAAGTCAGCTTTCAGTTTCATTTTTTTTAACATATAATTTGAAGTCGATAAACCAATCCCCGCCCCACGCTCATAGGAAGAGTTATCCATACCTGGACCTCTGTCTGCAACAATGATCTGTTCTTTTTCTACATCAACCCCAATGCTTACATATTTCCCCTCTGCTGCATGTCGAAGAATATTCTGAAATAAATTATCAAGAACCCGTGTCATCCATTTAGGATCTACTTCCCAATAAAAAGTCGCCTCTGTCGGTAAATCAACCTCGATCTGGATTTCTTTTTCTTCAAATACAGGATACCACGCAGCAACAGATGCTCTTACTAAACGTCCAATATCTGTTGAAATGGGCTCAAAAGGATGTTTTCCTGATGTAAGCAATGTATAGGAAAGTAAATCATCCATTAGATCTCCGACTCTAGTAATCGTATGGTTCATCTCTGATAATGAGTTTTGTCCTTCTAGACTCAATGATTCTTTATTTAATCGGGTGACATGTCCTCTCAAAATGGTAAGCGGTGTTCGTAAGTCGTGAGATAAATTCGCGATGAGTCGATGTCGTAACAATTCCTCTTCATGTTCTCGCTTGCGACTGTCTTCAAGCTGTTGAATCATCCAATTAAAAGAACTGCCTAACTGGTCTATTTCATCCATACGATCACTTTGAACAACTATTGGTTTAGGAAATGAATTATGATTAGCGGAAAATGACATGACATCCTGTAAGCGGTTAAGACGTTTACGAAGTCTCAAGAAGAAAATCCAAGAGATTACCACAAATGCGACAATAATAAAACCAAACAAAAGAAGTACAACGTAAAAATAATTTAACTTATTCAGCTCTTCTTCATTAAAAGGAGACTCAATGAACGCAGATAAGAAAATAAGTATGATCGGAGGTAAAAAGATAAATAGAAAATGTCCTTTTAGAAAACGACGAAATAATGATTTAGTCTGTTTCATAGTTTCACCCGATAGCCTATTCCCTTCAACGTTTCAATAATCTCTGGGGAGTCTGGATGACGTTCCAGCTTTTGACGCAGTCGATGGATATGTACCATTAATGTTTTATCACCTGTTATATAAGCTTCTTCCCAGATGGCTTCATAGATTTGTTCTTTTGGTAAAACTTGATTAGGATGGCGTAAGAAGTACATTAAAATATGATGTTGTTTCCCTGTCAATATAATTTCTTCTCCTGTGTGTTTGTCAAATACCATTTGAACTTCTGGATCTACTTCAATATATTTCCCTAATGAAATACGTTCGGAATGTGTTCCGCCCTTTCGACGGATTAATACTTCTAATCTAGCAACTAATTCATCCGTATGGAATGGTTTCGTTAAATAGTCATCAGCAAATTGTAACCCTTCTACCTTATCATCTATCGATGTTCGAGCAGTTAACAACAAAATTGGAACAACAGGAGCTGCCTTTTTTAATCGTTTTCCCACAGTAAATCCATCTAAACCGGGTAACATGATATCCAAAATAACGATTTCATGCTGATTCACTTCTTTTTCAGCTCCTTCACCAGAAAGTAGCCATTGTACTGAAAATCCTCGTTGTTCCAATTCTTCCTTTACCCAACTGCCTATCTTCTCATTATCTTCAATATATAACACGTTTCTTTTCAAGTAACTTCCCTCTCTCTAAATCGAGTTCACTATTAGACAGATTAACACAATCTAAAGAATTGTTTCCAGTTAAGACAATTATATAGTTCGTGCGGACTTTCACTTTCAAGTTATCGTCCATGCCTGGCGCACACTAGAAAACCCTCTAACATACAGTGCATGTTAGAGGGTTTCGTGCGTAGCTGCTAATTTTAGGAATACTACTTCATGATACTAATAGATTTCGAAGTATTATCGAAGAATATATTTGCACCAAAATACTCAGCAATGAAACGTAATGGGAGCATAGTACGACCGTTTACAAGTTCAGCTGCTACATCCATTCCTGGTGCAAGTTCACCGATCTTAATCGACAAAGTCTGACCTTTCAAGGTAATCATTACGGTTTTCGTAACGTTATCCCAGCTTACATTTGCTCCTAAGCTCTCAGCAACGAAGCGCAGTGGCACTAACGTTCTGCCTTTAACTACCATCGAAGCAACATCCATACTCATTTCGATTCCGTTTAATTTATACCCTGTCTTCCCTAAAGTGAATTCCAATTTCACAGGTTCAGGCTTGGTTGTAACGAAGATATAGCCTAGTCCTTTTGCCTTGAAGGTAAATTTACCTGTCTCATGGTCATAGTTGCCGCCTAAACGTTCCATATTACCGTTCAATCGAAGCATGACACCGCATAACATGCTAAGATCGTTTGTCGACAACTTCTCTTTTGACAGATCGAAGATTACGGGTATAAGCCCTGTATAATCCGTTACTTCCCGGCCATCCGCGAAGATCTTCAATTCATATCCCCGCCCTATAGCTCCGTCTCTTTCATCTACAGGTTTAATAACAACCTTCATCCGCTTTCCTGTATTCAATTGCTTCAACAATTCAGCGGACAATTCAACAGATAAGGTGTCATTCGTAACGATTAGCGGTTTGTCAGCTTTAATAATCGCACCGATCGTATCGCTTTGAATCTCAAGCTCATCTTTTCCGGCTGACATCGTCAATTCAATGGAATTGCCCTTCTTCAGCTTCTCTTTGATTGTAGCATCAATACGCTCCGCTACTGATAACTCTGGCGAAGGAGTCGGCGTACTGCTGTGGCCATTTGAATTGCCGCCATTGTTATTGCCATTATTGCCACCACTGTCATTTGTAGTAATTACAATAGTTAACTCTATCGTATCCATGCCAGCATGATTGGAAGCCGTAATATTGAATTTGTAAGTTCCCGCTTCAGTAGGCACGCCTGAAATAACACCCGTAGCTCCTTCTAAATTCAACCCAAAAGGTAAATAATTATCGCTTACTGTCCAAGTAATCGGTTCGTCGCCGTATACTGCTAATGTTACCGTATACGGTTGTCCAACTTTGCCGTTTGGCAAATTCTTAGTGATAATCTCCGGAGCTGTAACAACTGGCTTATCCTCTTTAATCTCGATGCTCAATACTCGCTCATCTATACCAAAGTCATTCGTTGCTGCAACCGTGAATTCGTAATATCCTGTCTCTTGAGGTGTACCCGAAATAACGCCTGTTGCTTCATCTAGGTTCAAATCTACTGGCAAATCTCCTCCCTGGACCTTCCAAGTAATCGGTTCGCTGCCATATACCGCTAGTGTTACCGTATACGGTTGTCCAACTTTTCCGCTTGGCAAATTCTTAGTGATAATCCCCGGAGCTGTGTCAACTGAGACATCTTTAGTGATCACTATATTGAACGGTTTTGTGTCACTGCCTGCGTCATTATTTGCTTGAACTTTGAACGTAAATTGACCCCACTGATCCGGTGTACCAGAGATAACACCTGCACCTTCATCCAAGCTCAATCCTGATGGTAATTGTCCCTCTACAACGGCCCATTTGATAGGCTTATCGCCTTCAGTCGTAAGAACTGCCGAATAAGGTTGTCCGACCTTGCCATCCGCAAGCGAATTCGTCGTAATCGTTGGTGCCGTACCTGCGTCTTCAACCCATTTCGCATATAATCCAATATCCCTTGTAACAGGATCAGCAACGAAATCCCAGGCATCGTTTAATCCTGCATCTTGATACCAACCGCCGAAAACAGTTTCTTCTTTTGTCGGCGCTGTTGGCTCGGTAATTGTCTCGCCCAGATCAGCGAACTTCATCGCAACTTCGCTGCCACCATTGGAATCAAAAGTTACCGCATAAGGGTTGTGTGCGCCGATGGAAGGCGTTCTGCCGCTAAGTGGATTGCCAAAGAAGTCTGTTCTCTCCGTCATATGAGGCAGAGCGTTCGCGCGATCCACATATGGGCTTACAATCTCAGCACCTGCACCATAGGCCAGGTTATTACCGTCAGCAAGACGGAACCCGTTCATCGCACTATAATCAAGTTTGGCATCCGCTGTTCCGCTGTTGGTAATCCAATGTTCCGGAGCAGATTTATAATCATTTAATATAGAATTTAGTTCCTCTTCCGTTACATAGCGGTTGTCTGTTGCTGTTACGCCTGCACCTAGATACCCGCCACCACCTGCGTTCATGCTACCAAAAAGATTAGCCGGATATACAATGTTGTTTGTAAACCGTCCGGTTGCAAATGGAGCTGATGTTCCCCCGCCTTTCAGACCAACCTGGTTGTTTGCCCCAGTGTAGGCAAATATATTATTTTGGAAATAAATGTGCAAGTTGGAGGCTGTCGGGTCAAATACTAACGAACTGCTATTCTTCAATGGTGTGACGATAACATTGTTATAGTATAAGCCACTTAATTCCTCGCTCGTTGAAGAACCTCCTGCAAGCAATATTAGACTGTTAAAACTCTTGTTAAAATCCGGGCTGCGGCCGTCGTTCACGCTAATATTATAGCGAACGATATTGCCCTTGGCAGCGTTCATCTGTAAGTACCAACCACCATAGTTATTTCGGCTGTAATTGTATTCATACACATTGTCCTGACAATAGTTGTCAATGTCCCAAGCCATACCGTCATTACTTGCATGATAAGGGTTATCCACAGCTTCATTATAGCGGAAGATGGTGCCTTTACTTGCCATAATCCACGCTGCTGCATAGTTTTGCGAACCTAGATATGTTGGTGTTGTATTATTTGGACCCCAGTTCGTAACCAGATTGCCGCTCTTATCGCTTAAATAGCTATAACCGTTGTCTGTGACCACATTTCGTTCCACAAGGGAGTTGTTCCCGCCGGACATGACAATGCCATCTCCAACCGAACTAGAAACCCAGTTGTTTCTAAACACAGCGTTGGATGCCCAAGGATAGCTTGAGTTACTCCAAGTAATACCTGTGTTATTAGTCCCTGGATTGCTTGGCCCGTAGGCATTATTGCGAATACCTTCGTTATCACAACGAAGGGTTTTGTTGCCTTCAACCAATATATCTACATAACCATTAATAATGATGCCGCCGGATACCTTACTTGCTCCATTTGCTTGGTGCAGCCCATTAACATCATGAACATAGTTATCTCGAATGACGATTCCTTGCATACGAGCATCAGCATAATCTTGAATATTAAACTGTCCTTGTCCCAGCTTGGAAATCCGTGACATTACAGCGATACCGGAACGGCCGTCACCTGCCGCATTGCCGATGTTCGTTACTTCAATTCCACTGACAATCCAATAGTTAACGTCATATAACTCAATGGTACCGTTTAAGGAAATGCCAGATGGGCTCGACGCTGTTCCTCCACCATTAATTACCGGGCGTTTGTTAGGGTCGGTCGTATTATATTTTGTAAGCGTAATCGGATTTCCTTCCTCACCATTGCCACGCAGTCTGATTTGTTCATTCCATACGCTATTCGCATCCAGATAAATGGTTGAACCTGGCATAAATACATATTCATTAATTTTGGAGATTGATTTCCATGCTGTAGCCGGTGTGCGTCCATCTGCATGATCGTCACCGTTATTGGAGAAATAATAATCACGGACTTCAAGGGGTACAATGTTCAACTCGAATGTGATTTCGGCAGGATACAGATCAAGTCTAACGGTATATTTCCCCGGCACGATATTATTTCTTGCGAATGATTCTTTGTTAATTTTCAATACATTACCGCTAACCGTATAATCCACATCCCGCTGCAGTGTTACAGCGCCGATCTCCACTCCAGCTAGATCTGCTAAATCAGGATTTACGGTGATATTATAGTCGTCCAGACCCATAACATATGTGCTGTCTTCCAAGTGGCTATACTCTTTGGGCAAAAGCTTTAGCGTAATAGAAGATGTTCCGGTTTGGGCTGTTATTCCACTATCGATAACATATACGTCATCGATAAAGTGCCTGTTCTGTATATCCTTAACCGTTCCAGCCTTGTTGCCCCAGTTCGTAGCAAGCTGCAATGCATCGATCTTGGAAATATTGTTCTTAACTAGGGTATCAAAATTTCCGCCATCTGTTGATTGCCTTTGAATGTCTTGTCCGTCAATTTTATAGGTTGTTCCTGTTGATGTAACGAACCATTGAAATTTATGCCAGCCTTCACTTCGCTTGACATCTACAGGATAGAATCTCCCGGATGAACCGGGTCTGACTGCGTAATTGGTCAGATTTGCCGTCCAGTCACCATCTCCATTGCCATAATTTATTGCGATATGTTCATTGGACGATGGGGTTAAGCCAAAGACAGCGTGGTCATTGGAAGCGGCTCTGCCATCATCATAGTACCAAGCAGTAACGATTGTTGTCTTACCGGTTGCAGGGGCGTAATTATAGGTACCTGGAACAGTCGCCACCTGACCGGCGCCGCTTGATGTCGCGGCCTTTCCTCCGGTACGGGACATCACATCGCTGTGAATATATCCGTTCGCACCATTTGAAAATTTCTTCTCCCCTTCAAATCCATCGTAAAATTTAGTGTCAGCCTTATTGAAGTAATCAACGCTCACATGTACAGTAACTTCTTCGTTCCCTGTCGGAATATAACCTTTCTTAACCGTCACGAATCCGGCATCATCAACTTCAATCTTATTCTTGTCTTGATCCGCCGGACTGAAGCTGATGTTATCAGCAACGAACACATCAGCTGTGTCAACCATTAACCGCGTTCTATCTCCTGCCCGTAATGTATCGTTCTGGCGAATTAGCGCAATGTTCGCTGAATATTGTGCACTCTCCCCTGATTCATCAGAGTCCAAGAATCGTGACGTTGCGTTGCCGTTTGCCTTTACTTTAAAGGTATCGTTTAAAGTCGGAGACAAAGCCGTATCATTGCTTGTCGCTGCAATCGGGCTTCCATTAACCACTCCATTACTGAAGAGTTGAACCGAATAGGCAGATGCGTTAGCGACGCGATCCCATGTAGCGTATGTGCCGTTCCATCTGGCATTTGCCGGTGTAGGCAATTTCTCGATTTTCAATATTCCGGATGCTGCAACTTCTTCACTGATATCTCCCGCATTATTTATGACAATAGCTGTAACAGTGTAGTTGCCCACTCCCAGTGCCCTTGCATAGGGCAGAACATGATGCCTTTCATGATTGTTAGGCTGGTCGGGCCCCCCATTTTTCGATAAATAATAACCAACAGGTCCACCGTCTTTGAACAGTGTTACAAGGGTATCGCCGTAATTGGAAGCGCCATTATAAATACCCGTATCCGAGTCAAGCGTTGGATTAATTGGTGCATTCACCTGCGTATTGGTGGTTATCAACAACGGTACAGCATGGGATTTCACCACAACTCCCTCTGCCGAGGAGACTTCGCAATAATAAAAATTGCCTTGTTGTGAAGCTGCGTCCACATTGGAAAGTGTTAATACTGCCTTATCAGCTCCGCTGACTTTTGTCCCGCTCAAGCCAGTCTCGTCATCAGATACATACCATTGATAAGCAGTAGCAGCGGCTGTTGCCGTAATGCTAAATGTTGCTGTTTCACTTTGTTTCACTTCTGCCCTTGTTGGCTGAGTGATTATTTCTAAATTTGGCAATCCGCCGGGAGGTACCAAATTCACTGTTAATGTTCTGGTACCTGTTGTTGTAGCCACATCTTTTACAACATAAAAATCGTCAATTAGATGTTTATTTTTAATATAAGCTTTGTTCCCTGACTGGCTATTCCATCCTCCAGCTATTTTAGGCTGAATGGTTGTACCGCTCTTCATAGCTTTGTAAATATCACTTTGCGCTGAATCGGATATTAATGTTCCGTCTATTTGTAACGTCGCACCATTCGGTGTAATAAGCCACTCGAATTTATGCCAGCCTGTGGAACGTAAAGCCCCGCTATCTTTCCAACGGTTGCCTGCTGTACCCGCTGATGATGGTTCATAAGCCCAAGTATATTTCGTCGGGTTATGAATAACATCAGCCTCTGAACTTTGATAGAATGTCCCGGCAAAGGTGGCATTTTTGCCATCTACAATAGCAAATTGCGTTCTATCCGTCGCAGTCTTCTCCTCATTAGGATACGGGTCAAAATACCATGCCGTCATCTTATAATTGCTGCCAGCCGGCAATGCCACGTCCTGGGCTACCTTTTCATTATTCGTATCATCCGATGGTGTAATCGCTTTCAATCCAGAGCGGGACTGTGCATCGGACAGCGTGAATGACGAGCCTAATTTGCTCATAGATGTCATCGGACCATCGTTGTTCTCGAAGTCCTCCATGAATAACACTTCTGAGTCAGGGTAATAACCTGCCGTGGCCGTGATTGTCACCGGGACGCCCGGGGCACCTGGCGACGCAAATGTATAACCGTTAGATAAAGTAATGTTACCCTGATTATTAACAGTTAAAAGATGCGAATTGCTGGAATCATAACTTACCTCGTCAATAACCGGTCCTTTAACCAGACTGCTTAAAGGCGAACCTTTATAGGAAAGATTTACCCTGCCTGCCTGACCTGCGGCTTGTGTCAATTCTAGTACAACGGAGTCAAAAGATTCGCCCCCTCCCGCAGCTGATACTTCAGATGAAGGCGCCAAGCCGAACAGACCAGGGAATGCCAACGTTGTTGCCGTAACTATCGACAAAGCTTTTTGCATCCATTTCGATCGTATCATTCCAAAATTTCCTCCCTTTGAAATTAATAAATTTATACTTTATAAAAAATCTGTATCTATGGAAATCTCAATAGACATAGATTTTTATAAACTTAAAAACTAACTATTCTAGTTCACTACTAATTCACTGAATCGATTACCGTTATACACGATCTTCAATTTATTCGTATTTGTAATTAACGCTCGCAAGTCAGATTCCGCCCATTCGTATATAATGGAATCTTTCACTTCTTCCAGTTTAAGCTTGGTGATTTCCGGTTTTGTGATTAATGTGGCAATGACATCCTCGTCCATATATTTACCGATTACTGTCTCACCTACAGAAGCAGCAGCTAATGACTCCCAGAACTTAAGAGACTCGGTATCTTCTTTGGATATATCCAAACGATTTAGCACTTTCTCTTCCTTGGCCTGCCCCGTTGTCGCTAACGCAGCCGTTAATTTATCAGCAACACGAGTATATTCCGCACTTTTTGATGCATACTCAACTTGTAACTCCGCGTTGCTCATTTTCGTTTTCTTAACCTGGGTTTCTACCAAATCCGGCCAACGGGCGCCACTTAAATATTGCATGTATTGATATAAATCAAACTGAGGCAGCCCATAGTATGTCTCTCCTGAATCATCCATCTTAGCTCGCTTAACATTTTCATCATCCATGTCGGATTCTAGCTCATCAAAGCTTTTATAAGGGGCGATCCCCCGCTCATCTGCAATAAATTGCTCCTGCTTGGTTTTTAGCAATGCAGTCATCGCAGAATTTTTGGCGTATTCAGAGGGGGTTTCATGATTTTTGCCGTATTTACGTGTCCAGAAGCCCTCATCTACTTGAGCCCCATAAGTTCTGAAGAAATAGTCTGCTGTTACAGCTCTTTGCTCTGTTACATAGAAATGAAATTCTTCCTCTGTTACTGCATATCCATCTACGGTAAATATCCAGTTTTCAGGCAGCTCCGCCTTTTTGTTAGTTAAGCCCAACATGAGTAAAGCAAGAACAATCAGAGCGGTAAACAAGATAATCACTGTTGGTTTTCGTCTTGTAATCCCCATGACAGCCCCCTTTCCAATATTCAACCTAGCTTTGCATGAAAGCCATGACAGTGAAATTCTTCCCCGTTGCAGGAGAAGTTCCCAAATTTAAATGGTTAGACATTATTGTAAGTTTAGCCACCCCCTAATGTAAGCGCTTATTTAGACTGAATTAGAACAAATTTGACTTATAAAAAAACAGTCCTAGTTCGCAACTTTGTGTGTACTAGGGGATCAATATCTTAAAAAGGAACTGTCGTTTGGTGTAAACGCTTTTATTTATGGATATTAATTTTTAAATTTTATTCACAAACACCTAGACACGGCGAAAATAGTTGTGATACATTTGAGCATAAGTAATGCTGCTGGGTTAGCAATTTCTACCTATAGGTGAAAAGTGACGTTGAGGATGCGATGATTTCCTATTGAAGCGCATATCTTCAAATCTCTTCAGCATATAAGTCAAATGTCACTTTCGCCCTAAAGTTAAAGCGCTTAAACTTTATAGGCTTAAATAACATCTATTGTTAAGCGTGTTACTTTGGAGATCAGACTATAGGGAAGGAGGATTCATTGACGTTAATTAAAAACCGTCACTTAAGGAGAAATTTTTGTGCACTCATTGAAATCGACCTCGGGCACAATGAAAGTGTTAATAGTAACGTTGAGGATGCGATGATTCCCTAATGAAGCACGTATCTCCATATCTTTTTCAGCATATAAGTAAATGTCACTTCCGCCCTAAAGTTAAAGCGCTTAAACATTATAAGCGTGTGTAGCACTTATTGTTAAGCGTTTTACTTTGGAGATCATTCTATAGGGAAGGAGAATTCATTGACGTTAATTAAACTAACCATCACTTAAGGAGGAATTTTTATGTACTCATTGAAATCGACCTCAGGCACAATGAAAGTGATGTTACTTGTTATGCTTTCGGCGGTTATGCTTCTATCGACATTAGCCGCACCTGCACCGCTTCAACCAAAAGCTCATGGAGCGGGTGAATTGAAACCGTTTCCTCAACAAGTCAGCTATCCGGGTATCATTAAACCAAACCACGTCAGTCAATCCTCGTTGAATAGTTCTGTAGCTTCCTACTATGACTACTGGAAGGCTACTTATCTTAAAAACAACCTGTCCTCGCTGCCTGGAGGATACTATGTAAAAGGTGACATTACTGGCGAAGCGGACGGCTTCGATCCGCTAGGCACATCGGAAGGCCAAGGATACGGTATGGTCATTACCGTGCTTATGGCCGGTTACGATACGAATTCCAGAACAATCTATGACGGTTTGTTCAAAACGGCTAGAGCGTTCAAGAGCTCTAACAACCCGAACCTGATGGGATGGGTAGTAGCAGATAGTACTGGGGCTCAAGGGCACTTCGGTTCGGCAACAGACGGGGACCTCGATATCGCTTACTCCCTTATTCTAGCTGATCGCCAATGGGGCTCGACCGGAACGATCAATTATTTGGCTGAAGCCAAAAAGATGATTGGCGCTATTAAGCTTAGCAATGTGACAACTAACAACAGGCTCAACCTTGGTGACTGGGATACGAAGAGCGCCTTGAATACCCGTCCCTCCGACTGGATGCTCAGCCATCTACGGGCTTTCAATGAAGTAACTGGAGATTCAACTTGGCTAAATGTCATCAACAATCTGTATAACGTATACAGCCAATTTACAGCAGCTTATTCGTCTAGCACAGGTCTGATATCGGACTTCGTGGTAGGCAACCCGCCTAAGCCGGCTCCCCCAAACTATTTGGAAGAGTTCCCTGAAACAAATGAATACAACTACAATGCAAGCCGTGTACCACTTCGGATCGTAATGGATTACGCCTTGTACGGAGATACCCGCGGTAAGGATATCGCTAATAAAATGGTGGTATGGATCAAAGGAAAAACAGGCAACAATCCGAACAATGTGAAGGACGGTTACCAACTGAACGGTTCGAATCGCGGTACTTATGCAACAGCGGTATTCGTAGCGCCTTTCATCTCCGCAGCGACGACTACCAGCACGCATCAAGCTTGGGTCAATGCCGGTTGGGACTGGATGAAGAACAAAAAGGAAAGTTACTTCAGCGACTCCTTTAACATGCTGAACCTACTGTTCATCTCGGGGAACTGGTGGAAGCCTACCTACAGTGCAGCGGATGCACAAGCACCCTCGGATCCAACGAATCTGACCGCAACAGCAGCTTCAAGCAGCCAAATTAATCTGAGTTGGACTGCTTCCACAGATAATGTCGGTGTAACAGGCTATCGGGTTTTCCGTGGCGGCGTGGAAGTAGGCGCACCTACAGACACATCCTTCAGCGATACCGGACTTACCGCATCGACAGCTTACAGCTTTACGGTGAAAGCTGTCGATGCCGCAGGCAACCTGTCTGCTAACAGCAATACCGCAACAGCAACTACAAGTGCAACTTCTCCTGACAACACCAACCTTGCGCTAGGTAAGACAGCGGTAGCCAGCTCTATCGAAGGTGCAGGATTTGAAGCTTCCAAGGCAACAGACGGCAACTCCACTACCCGTTGGGCGAGCATGGAAGGAAGCAACAATGAATGGATTTACGTCGATCTGGGTGCAACCCAAAGTGTGAACCGCGTCAAGTTGAATTGGGAAGATGCTTACGCTAAAGGCTACAAAGTTCAGGTGTCTAACGACGCAACAACATGGACGGATACTTACGTAACAACGACCGGTAATGGTTCTATTGACGATATTACATTTACCGCAAATAGCGGACGTTACGTCAGAGTGCTGTGTACTGCTAGAGGGACCGTATACGGTTATTCAATATTCGATTTCGAGGTTTACGGCTCTTAATTGAACAAAGCCTGGCGGATATGAATCCGTCAGGCTTTGTTACTTTTGCTTAGGGCAGCGACGGTTCTATAAACCGTAGTATCACTGGATGTGCAGCTATATGGACTTCATTTCGATTATAGGAGAATAAGAACCATTTCCATTGCGACATTTGCTCGTATCTCTTTATTAAAGATTAAATATCCCGAAATCTGGATGCCTCCCTCCACTCTCATATCCTGATCTTGATCATTTATTCGATTTATCGTTCGCAACAAGGTTGATTTCTAGCAACCGGAGGGGCCGATCAAAGCCGTAATTGATTTTTCAAGGATGCACATAGTTATATTTTTTAATCTGGCACATCTCACGTTCAAAATAATACGGTTGGCTGAAATCGCCCTGCTGATCTAGCATGAGCAGTATCGTGTAAATATCACCCAGTTGTGAGCTTTGAAAGATTAGATTAAATACGATCGGATGCTCCGGCATATGTTCCAAAAATGTACTGTCTTCTTACATCATCGTTTTACAAGTGATTTGCATAATTCAATACTAAATTCCTAGAAATAAAAAGCCGAATGGATCGTTCTCATCCACTCAGCTCATAGGTTTATTTTACAATAATCTGTATAGTATCACTTTCCGTAGTTCCACTTCCATTCATAAACTCACAGTGATATTGATAAATGCCAGGAGTTTTCCCTGAGATTTGTGTAATGGCCGATTGAGCACTTGGTGTTTGTGAAGATAAAGATTGCGTTTCAATGAGTTCGCCATTTTCATATAATCGATATTGTGCTGCGTTCGTGCCCCACCACATATTAGCAGTAATGTTATAGTCCCCATCTTGATCCCAGTTGTCACTAGACAACACAGGTTTGCCGGGATTCGCCTCAGTCACGGTGACGGTGTGTGGATCACATGAAGTCGTTCCATACAAATTCGATAACTCACATGTATACACATAGGTTCCATTCGGCTTTCCTTGAATAGGAATAATGGAAGTCTGGGCAGCAGGCGAAACATCGGCCAGTGACTTCGTTTGGATCAATTGGCCATTCTCGTACAACTTATACAGTGAGCCATTGTTTCCCCACCACATATTCATCGTAACTTCGTAATTGCCATCATTTATGCCTGTGGCAACACCGCTATTATTCGAAAGTGCCGGTTTACCTGGCACCCCATTTGCAAGCAATTCCGGGCTAACGGAATGCCGTTCGAACTTGACTGCATCAGCCCTCGTATAAATCATATCGGCAGGTAGAGTTGGCGGATCTACCGTTGTCGGAGTAACCCTGGTTAGACGAACGTACTCGCTGCCGTCTCCAGTAAAGTCGAACGTTCCTAGATTAACCCAACCTGATGAGCCGACGGTTACATCAATATACGTAACCTCGGTAACCGACTGATGCTTCACTTCCACTTTGACATAGTTATCGTTTGCCGTCGTATGGACGAGCTTGTAAATGGAGACCGTATATTTCCCCTCTGGGAACTGGCCTTTCCACGTCGCTGATGAACCTTGAACGGTAGAATAACGGGACTTAACCCCAATTTTGTATCCAGCTAAATTGCTTTGGCTCCAAGATCCTTCTGTCGTGTATAACCCAGTCGTATTCGTGCTGTCGACAATAACCGTTAAGTCCCTGATCGCAATTGTCATAGAAGGTGTTGTTAAGGTCACCCCGTCAATCGTTACAGTGGCCCATACCTCAATATGATCCGTTTCTCCGTCGAGACTTAGAAGGGTCAACATACCGCTACTGTCCACTTCAGCCAGATCGGTTCGATCAACGAAATACTGCACATTTGCCTGTGATAGATCACCAATCAGACCGTTATCCAAATAGCCGGTTACGCTTAGTTGTGCGGTTTGAGTCATTTGCAGTTCACCCCGATCCGACAGGATCACCACAGACTCCAATTGCGGCATACTGTTTGGATCCACCCACATCATCGCATCGGCAACTACCCGTGACTTGTTGGCCTTATTGGCTAATTCGACATATCCGCTATCGCCTGCTGCAAAAGGATAATCTCCCAGGTGCACCCAAGTCCCATTGGCCGTTGTCTCATCAACGGTAACCGTCTCGGAGCCTCCACTATAATAAACGGTAAATGAGGCATTTGTTGCCCAATTTTCACTTGTAGCGGTTATTTGCGGAAGCTTGTAATACACACTGTAAGTAACACTTTCCGGCAGCTCAGGCCGCCATTTAATTCTGCTTGTCGCTGTGCCGGCAGCCGATTTGGCGTACACATAGTTATCATAGTAATAGTCGTTAGCCGTTGTATCCCGTATCCAGACGCCTTCTGTCTCTGCCTCCTTATTATCCACAATGATCGATGAACTCTCCTGCCAATCCGGTTGAACTGGAGTTTCTTGTACTTGATCAGGCAAATAGAGTGTCCGCTTGCGGGTCTGTTTCCCATCCGATTCCACATAATAAGTGAAGGTTTGGGATAAATCGTTTACCCGTATCGACCATTCCATCGGATAGATCGTATCTGGAATGGTTGTATACGTTACTCCGCCATCCAAGGAATAATGGATCGTCGCTGGTTTTGTCGTTTTTGCCTGCACATAAGCATCATAGACCGTTTCGTCGGGCTTGACGATCAGCATACCTTTAACCGCATCTATTGGACTGTGGATATCGAAGAAATAGCTTGCATCCGATGTATCAGCAGTTCTGACCTGGTGCAGCGGCACATCAATGTTGAGTCCTTCTACAATGATAGCGGTTATTCCCTTGCTTGAAACCGTGGCTTGAATGATTCCGCCACTCATAACCGCTTGCTCTGGTATGCCATTGTCGCGGATGATGGTTACGGTATAATCTTGTGCCGGGTTGAACCCAATGATTTGCGCATTCAATTCGATCGGAGTCTGGACTTCAGCTGACGATTCGTTACTTAACCCGATGTAGAATTTATTCCCGCTCTCTCCCGTTATCCAGTTCAATTGAGGATGGTTGGTCTTGATAATCCCCTTGGGCATCCAGAGCCAAACGTCGGAATTACCGTAAAAATTCCCTGGTTTATTTCCATAGAGGTGATATTTGAACCATAAAAAATTAGTTTCAAAAACAGAAGGAAATGTAATACTACCATTCGATTTCAACGTTTGTTCGCTGATCAAATAATCCATCGTTTGCCCGAGCTGTCCCGGGATATGGTGATAATAGATGGATGTAGCCCCGCTTGGGCCTTCCAGAGGAAACTCTGGCTCAAGTTGGCTAACGGCGAAGCCCTTATAGTAATAACCTGGATAACTAGAATATCGTCCAATAACTGCATTATGAGCAATATCCTGCAGCAGTTTATCACCTGTATAGAGCGACAATCTCAGCATGAATGGAGCTTCCTGAGCATTCATCCGATAATAGCCAGTTGTACTTCCCGCTTCAAACGTCAATCCATTGGGAGAAACAAGCCAACTATCCGCTTGTACGCCTCCGGCTACATCTTCTGGGAGCTTGATCCGAGGATATTGATATTTACCACTTTCCGGCCAATGGAACGACTCCGCGTAATTATACGTCTCAGGCTGCGGAATCGTAACGCTACCTTCAGGAACCGGACGAGCAACGAACATCGTTGCATACCGTTTGGCTTCCTTATAAGCAGCATTCAAGTATTTGGGATCCTGAGTTTCCTCGTAAAGCTCCAAGATCTCCATCCACAGCTTGCTATAATAATAAATGAACTCATTTTTACTAACATTAACAGATGCAGGCGTATCAATATGCTGCATGATATAGCTGTCGGCTGCATCCTTGGCAGCCTGTAAATACTGCGTATCTCCCGTCATACGATACATCATCAGGGGCTGAATAACAGGACCCCGGTCTTTCTGGTCAGGATCACGTACGAGGTACTCTTCTTGTGCCAGCGCCCCAATTCCTGCCGAAGTACCCATCATCTGATTGACAGCGGTTACGCTTGAAAAATCAAACGGCAAGGTTGCCATTTTCCATAACGACGGCACACCGTATACTGGCTTTTGCGTCGGCGACCAGCCTATACCATTTCGCGATAAGCCATACTGGACGGACGGCAATGCTCTCGTATCGTAGAGCTGGTCATCCCCAGTCAAATAGTAAGCCCCCAAAAGAACCGCATTCGAGCTTGTTCGAACGCTATCCTCGTTTTCGATGTCAATAAAGCCCTTGGCACGGCTCCACCACCCGCTGGGTGACGGGACATAATCAACAGAGTCATCCCCTTGCGGCTCTATCTTAAGTAAATCGATCATATTGAACATCGCGTCAGTAAGCGACTGATCTGATACATTTTCCCGGTATGCAGAATAACCGTACTCTTTGCGAAGAATATCCGCGTAGGACTCATACAATTTGCTTTTTTGAGCGATTAGTCCCATATGAAATTGATAAGTGCTTTCTGCGTTCATTTGCGAATAGGTCCCTAATTGAGGAGCATACAAGATTGGCTGCACGCTGCCTTCGTTGTTGACAAGGCTCATGCCAAGCCTTTGCTTCGTAACGCCTCCCGTTGGTTCAAATTCAACCGGAAGCTCATCCGACGGTACAAATACCCCATATGTCAATGGATTCCCCGAACCGTCATTCTTCTCAATTAGACTCATCGGAGCGCTTAGTTCCCTTAAGCTTGTTGATTCCACTGAACCTACCATTTTGGCGTGTGATCTAAAACCATTTAACACTTCATTGACGTCTGAGATTTGCTCTGTTGTGAAGGACTGATAACCGATTACATAATTGCCATCCTTGCGAGGTGTAAAGGCGAAGGAAACATCAGGTTTGTCCCCTGACATGGACCAGTTCACTTGTAAATCGTAATCGCTTTCATGTGAAGAATCGGTTAATATCGCCGTGTGGCTGTCTGGGAAATTGATCTCGTCGAATGTAATCCAGCGTTTGTTCATCGTATCGTAATAATTGGTTCGACTCCCCGCATTCCCATCCAATAAGACCCATTGTTCTTCAAGTCTTTCCGCCACATTATTGACAGGCACCCAGTTCCCCGTATCCGTATCCTTGTAGAACAGATCACGAACGATGGTTTTGCCTTCATCCCAAGCAGCTTCATAAAAAGTAGCCTTATAGCTGGCATTCTCGATGCTACCTTTTTTCGTGTAACTGAGATTCGCCAATGTACGACTGCGCAGCGGAGGCAACGGCGGAGCTTGCTGCCGTATATTCCCTTCAAATTTGACCGCATCGGCCCGCGTAATGATTTTTCCGGTCGTAGGTTGTGTTCGAGTCAGTCTGACAAATTCGCTATCATCACCACTGAAATAATAGGACCCCAAATCAACCCATCCGGCCGATGGCCCCGACGAGGGTCTCAGATCCATAAACATGACATCCGTAATCCCATTGTGAACAATTTCGATTTTAACATTACTGTCTGCTTTATCCGCCCAATCAAGCTTGTTGAATGAAATTTTCGCTGTCCCTGCTTCTAATCGCGGATTCCATGTGATGCTTCTTCCTACTGCATCGGTAAATTTGGAACTGGAATTATTATATCCCTTCACTCCCGTACTTGTAGTCCAATCAGGAGCGGAGAACCCGTTATTTGCGTTATCTACATCAGTGGTGACGACATCATCAATCGTGAGGCTTCCATCATCAATGATGATCGTCTTATGAGGCTCTTTTTGCTGAATATTCCCTTCGAACTTGACCGCATCTGCACGAGTAAGTATCGTGCTGGTTGTGCTGGTAGACCGAGTTAATCTAACGAATTCGTTACCAACTCCGGAAAAATAGTACTCTCCCAAATCAACCCATCCCACAGAAGCGCCAAATGAAGGTCTCAAATCCATAAAGAGAACATCCGTCGTTCCATTGTGGACGATTTCAATTTTTACATTGCTATCCGCTTTATCTTCCCAGTTAAGCTTGTATAACGAAATTCTCGCCGTTCCCGCTTCCAATCGTGGATTCCATGATATCGTTCTGCCTGCTGTACTCGTATATTTGGAGCTGGAGTTATCATACCCCTTCACCCCTGTACTTGTGGTCCAATTCGGAGCCGAATATCCGTTGTTCTCGTTACCCACATCAGGTGTCACAACATCATTGATCGTGATGCTCCCGTCATCGATAATAATCGTCTTATACGGTAAGGTCTCTGCATAAGCGGTCTTTATTCCGTCTAGGCTGAAAGGAACTAATATCGTCACGATGAAAACGATTAAGAAAAACAGCTTCCTTTTTATCATACAACTCACAGCCTCCCTTAAGTTGATAACGCTTTCAAAATAATAAAACCCTCCTTTGTTCGAAGATCATAAAGAAGCAATCAGCCGTATTCTTCTGGCTAATCCCGCTCCGTCGTTTTTATCATAGCATGTCACATAACTGTGAAATTTCTTTGATTTCAAGAATTTCTTATAAGATTTTAAGCAAGAAGAAACGACTTTGTCTTCCTTTAAAAAAGAGACCTACATCATAACTGGCCGCTCAACTGCAGTCAGTATGATATAGGTCTTTCAATTGGAGAAAACCTTATGATTAATTATAATGGCGGCTGCACCAATAACAACTTCCCAAGCTGGATCACCGTTTGATCATACCAATCTGGATGCTGCCGAACATGCTCAATACTTCGTTCATTGCCACATGCCTCAAATACAGCCGCTTTGTCTGTCTTTTCGGTATCGACTTCGAAGCGCACCGTATGTTTCCCATTCGGGAGCTCCGGCAAGAATACATACTGATTACGATTATGATCGTTGTGTAGTGTGAATCGATCGACAATAAAGGGTTCCCCACCATCCACCGATACCTTCAATCTGCCAGAATCAGGCCCCCCGATATCGAATAACCCGATATGGGTTCCCTCGAACTGCACCGTAATAGCCTCTCCAGGATCGACTGCTCGCCACAGGCCGGGGAACAACCAATTGTACTCGCGTACTAAAGCACAATCATCGGGAGTCATGTAAGACCATCCTGCGGAAAAATCGGTAAGACTATCCAATGGCAGCATGCTCGCATATTCCCAAGGATTAGCCGGGACCAACGGATTCTGAGGTAAGTGATGTACTGACCTTCCTGGATGATCCTGAAGTTCTCTAATTTTCTCAAATGACCGGGTGATCGTATCCGTGTAAATCTGATGTCCTTCGGGAATAGTCGGATGGATCGAATCATGTGTAAAAACAACGGCTCCGGAAATGGACACATCTTCCCTTGAGGTGAAAACGAGTTTTCCCTCCGACACCAAGTGACTAACCGCTACGCCCAGATGAATCGAAGGAATACCGTAATAGTCGGCCACTTCCTCTTGCATTAGAGCCCCCTTCTGGTATTCTCCAGACTGAAATAAGGCCACATCCCGCTCCTTCAGCGTATAAACGAACAGGATATCAGTAAACCGGCTCCGCTTGCGGATCTGACGGACAATCCCTTCGATCCGCGCCTTGGATTCGGGATCTCCGCCATCATTACCGACAAATTCAACAAATACTAGATCAGGTCGATGACGCAGTACATCTGTCTCCAAACGGGCACAGCCCAAATCCGATCCTGTCCCATCAATGCCTGCATTCACAGAGCGGATATCTGCCTTAGGATATTGCTTACGAAGCCAATCCGCCGTCATAACCCTGTAGCCTTCAGAACGTGTATTACTGCCGCCGAAATAGACGATTGTTACGGTATCCCCATTTTCCAATTTTTGAATTATATTGGGGAGCCCTTTACGAGGGAATAATTCCTTCATCGTGACTTCACCTGTCCTCATTTATCGATTTTAGGAGCAAACAATTTTACAGCAAACACTTCAAAATAAGGCGAACCATAAGTTGTGCAGAAATTAATCCGGATTCGGGTTACACCGTTCGCATCTATCTTATGTTTATTCAACGTGAGATAATTTCCACGAGTTATGATTGTCCTCTCGGTTCCGTCTTCTAAGGTCAAGGTCATATCATAATCTTGGATAAGAGACTCAATCGGGTCGTTGAAATGCTCCAAATCCAGCTGCGTATTAAAAACAAGATGGATTTCGTCCAGATTTTTGGGGCTTGCAAAACAGAATTCCAACCATTCCTGTCCTTCCGAATGTTCAGAAATCCAGCCATTCGGTTGGCCATAAGGTCTGGAGTAGCCATTGACAACATTCTCAGGACTATACATATTCTGAGCTGGCACCAGGTCCTTAAAGCAAATGCTCTTATTGAATTTCTTCAGCCTGGACGGCTCTTCCGGCCTATAGTGGAAGCTGACCGCTCCTGTCAATTTCTCTTCATTACCGTATATGGCAAGGCTCGCCGTGCCCTCCAATATGATGTAGATTTTGTCGTCAGCCGGGTTCTTGCAGTCCAAGTCTAGCGTAATCCAGTCGTTATGACCGGCTGCAATAACCAAGTGGTAGTCTCTCAACTCGCTGGTTGGAATGTAGTTTTCCTTCCGTTCCCCGCCAAACAGCTTCACATGTAGAGTTTCCGAATGCTTGGAGCTATTTTTAATTTTAAACCGTACGCTTTCAGCCACGGATGTCTGAATCGGCAAGACCAAACATAACCCTTTCTCCAAGGAAATCTCTTCGGTTGGATGAAGATTGTCATAGCTGCGCTGAGACGAGGCACGAATAGTTAATCCGTCAGCGAAGTAAGGATCCAATTCCTCTTGAAGGCCTACAATGGTTTGTCCGTCTCGAAGCAATAGCGCCTGCAGCTCCCCCATATGAGCTTCGACTATAGCCGCAGGGTCTACCTCATATTTCGAGCACAACGAAGCAGCTGTTCCAACCGCCTGCCCCATACAACCGCAGGTTGCCATAACCCTTGTAGATCCGAAAGCCACATGGGTAGCACTTATATTGCGACCAGCGAACATGAGATTAGGAATATTTCGTGAATATAAGCTGCGGAAAGGGATATTGTACAATCCAGGCACGAAATTCCAAGCTGTAGCCGGCCCCTCATCGTAGATGCCCTTATTAGCATGTAAATCCATATACCATCCACCGACCGATACAGCATCTTCGAAATGCGGCTTTGCTGTGAGATCGTTCTGAGACAACATGTGATCCCCAATAAACCGCCTCGACTCCCGCTTTCCCGGGATCGGGCATACATAATCCAAAATGAGATTGTCTACATCATCAAATTCACCGCTATTTTTGAGATAATCCCAAATCCCGTATACCAATTTCCGCAGCTCCAACGCGATGTCTTCATTATTTTTGATAATATCCATATGTCCACCGTATTCCAGCCACCACAATCCGCCAAGCCCGTTGATTTTTCTTGGAAAAGCCCGATGATTTAAGCCTTTTCTGATACTATCGAAAAAGGTCAACTTCGTAATATCATACGCAAAGCCAGGTCTTTTGTATGGAACGGAATACCCTACGTCACGGGCTTGAAACAGGATCGTATCACCCATGGTGTAATGGTCCGCCACTTCAGGAGCCAATTCTTCCTTGTATTCATGTTTCGCTTCTCTCCCCCATCGGAAGAGAGCACCTGCCTGATATCCGACAACTCCATCTCCGGAGCAATCGATATAGGTTCGGCTTTCAAAACGAAATTTCCTTTCGGAAGCCAATTGAAGACCATCCACCCATTTAATTCTGCCGTTCTCCATGCCCGTCTCATGCACGCATGTATTCAGAAATAGAGAAATGTTAGGCTCAGCATAGACCATATCCAACAAGACCGTATCCGAAAGCGAAAGCATCAGCTTCTTGTTGTATAACGGATTATAGTGGAAAATCTTCAACTTGAGTTCTTCCACCAACCCTCCTTCGCGTGCATAATAGGATGGACTGTTTCCGAGATAAGCCGACCCGTTGATATGAACCCTGACCTCGCTGCTCGCATTTCCCCCAAGAACCGGTCGATCATTAATAAGTGACACTTGCAGCCCTTGGCGTGCGGCAGCAATTGCAGCGCATATCCCAGCAATACCTCCGCCGACGACGGTTACATCTGCTTTAATAAGCTCCATTTTGATAACCTCCATGATTAGATCCTTCTATCATGGTAATCCTTTTGCTCCCTTTTTTTTTACATGATTTCGCGAAAAAATCACACATTTTTTGCAACCTTAATTGGATTCATACCGTGTCATTTTTATCCGATATTGCTTAGGAGTATCACCCGTATATTCTTTAAATAATTTGCAAAAATAACCTTCATTCACAATTCCAACTTCTTCGCACAATTCCAATATAGAATAATCCTGTACATTTAACAGCTCGAGAGCTAATTGGATTTTTTTACGATTGATGTAGCTGATAACGCCTTCGTTCATTGTTTTTTTGAATAAGCTGCTAAAATACGATGGAGCTAAATTCACTTCCTCGGCAATCGCCTCGAGCGTTAATCGCTGTTTCAGGTTTTTCTCTATAAACCGCATAGCACTCATGATTTCTATACGATGTAAAAGTTGGCCAGCGTGTACATATTCGAAGGTAAAGTCGCCAATATAGGCAAGCTGCTCCCGAAAAGCTAAAAATTCTATGGGAAACTCTGCTACTTCCGTGGCCAACTTGTTCCCCGATTTAAACTTCACAATAATGTCTCTGTACAAGTCTCTTAACATAGGCGCCATGATGGACTTATGGATTTTATGGTCCGTAACAAATTGGTTCAGATCAGCAAATGCTTTCTCCAGCTCTTCCTTGGAAACCTTTCTTTTCACCCCAGCAAGAAAATCAGCCAATTTCTGCTGAAATTCTTCTTTTCTGTCATTATGGTAATGGAACCGATGCATGGGTGTTTTTACTACTTTCTCTGTATGATAATAGAAATCATCACTCACATTTTGTGCTTCCGTGTAAGCTTGTTTGATGGATTCCCAGCCTCGGTGTGGACCTCCAAAAGCGACGGATACCCTTTGATTCAAATATTGATGCAAATGGGAGACGATCTGCCCCCCCAATGTCTGGCAATCATATTCCGTTTCCAAGTCACTACGATTATTTTCCCAGGATAGAAAACCAATAAAACGATTATCGGATAGATCCGCAGCTACACCACTGCCACCATTCATCACCGTTTCTTCGATTATATTTGTAATCGCATACCTCAATATGTTCTGATCAGACGCTGAATAATCATTTCGGAAACTTTCATACATATTCATTTCGACAATAAAGCAGCGATAGTTGGCTTGAAAGAAATGGAACTGCATACGATTGGCAAAATCTGATGCCCGATGAGAAGGGATTTCGCCTCTGATAAGCTCGTTAAAAAATTGCTTGCGGACTCGATATTTATTTTCAAGCACGGATACGTTTAAAGATTGAAATTCCGCTTCTTTTTTCTTAACTTCATTTAAAATCCCGGCTGCCTTATCTAAAGCTCGATCCAAATCCGCATCTCTGAGCGGAACCTTAACAATGTATTCCAATACGTTGGCTTGAATAGCTCTCTGGGCGTATTCAAAGGATGAATAAGCGGTCAAAAGAATGAATTGGGTATGGGGAAGCTTTGGCTTTAGCTGCTCAATCATGGAAATCCCATCCATTCGCGGCATGACGATATCAGATATTACGATATCCGGCTTAAGCTTTACGATCTCCTCTATCCCCTTCAGCCCATTATTCGCTTTTCCCACTAAATGAAATCGCTTATCCCTAAGGGAGCGCTCGTGAAAAAACAATTCCAATCTCTGAATGATTAGATCTTCATCGTCAACAATGAAGCAGGTGTAGTCTCTCATCATCATGCATCTCCTTTAAACAAGCCTGCTGGGAATAAGGCGCGAACCCGGGTTATTTCCTTAGGTATGCTTATGATTTGGAGCCCGAACTGTTCTCCGTAGTGAAGTCTGATTCGGTCATGAATATTGTTTAACCCGATTCTTTTCCTTTTCAATTCCACATCCCCCGGTTCTGAAATTAAAATATGCTTTATTTTATCAGTTGGAATTCCCTCGCCCTGATCAACTACTTCTATGATGACGTTGCCACCCTCCCTGTACGCATGAATAGTAATAGGGCCTTCGATCCCCCCTCCGTTATAACCATGGAAGATACTATTCTCCACAAGGGGCTGCAACAGCATTCGAAAAACCGGAAAATCTATTAGCCCTGCTTCAATATTTTCGATTAAGTGGAAGTTTCGGTTATAGCGGATGTTCTGGATCGCGATATAGTCTGATACATTTTGCAATTCCTGACGCAGTGATACCTTCTCCGAAGCGTCAGCTATCCCATATTCCAATATTGAAATGAGAGACTCGATCACCACATCTACTTTCTCTATTTGTCCGAGTCGTATGACATTACTGATAGAACCAAGCGTGTTATACAGAAAATGAGGGTTTATTTGAGACTGCAGCACTTGAATTTCCAGTTTTCGTTCAAGTTCGTTATGAAGCTCTGCTCCCCGAATCAGTTCCACAATTTGCTGCAGCATACGATCGAATGCTCGGGAGAGATCTCCAAACTCATCATTTCGGTTAATCGATATTGTAGTTGTGAGGGAGCCTTGCTCCACCCGCTTCATTTTTGTTTTGAGTGCATAGAGCGGGTTCCTTATATATTTGGCAATAAAGAAGGAAACGAACAGACTTAAGAGAAAACCAGCAGCTAGAAGCTCGATATAATAGGTTTCCAATCTGGATAAAGCAGCTTTCAAGCGTGATTCATCGTTGATTGAGATGATGGTCCAGTTGAATTTTTCAGTCGGTTTTTTTAGAAGGGAAACTTGAATCCCCTCCTTGGTGTGCAGTTGAAGGTTTGTTTCTGTAGTATCCAGAATTTCTTCTGCTGACGTTTCACCGATTGAAAAAGTATGATCTTGAACATTCAGGGGGCCTTTATTTTCCGAAAATCCGGCAATGATTTTTCCCGATGCGGTGATTAGAGCCAGATTCATTTGTTCTTTTTTATTAATCTTGAACAAGGTATCTTCAATGGCATTTAGATCTAAATCTACTGCAATGGCCATAGGAAACGGAGCACTGTTCAGATATCGGACCATCGTAACTGTCCAGCCGGAATATTTAGATTTGTAAGGATCACTGACAAATGTAATCCTTCTATTCTTGTCAGCTGCATCAAACAATGGTTCTCTTTCAGCTAAAGGTTCATCAAATATTCGGGTAGGTGTACTTCCGCCTAGAATAGATAAATCGTTTTTGATCAAATAAATATTACTGACGTAATTACTGTTGAGTTCATAGAGCTCTCTTAATTGCTTTTTAATCACGTCCGGATTGTCAATGTTGGCTTTCACCGATGACTCGACCGAGAACAGCATCGTCTGGAAGGAGGAAAAATTAACTGTGAAATACTGATCAATCTTATCAAGTATTTGGTTGGTGTAATAAATGTCAGAGGTTCTTATTTCCTTTTGGACATAACGATAAGACAATTGGCTTATCAAGATTATGCAGCTTAATACAAATGCAAACACGATAAAAAAAAGTTTTAAAGGCAAGCTGATTCTTCTTCGCATCGATCATCTTCCTTTTAAATCTGTAATAAACAAATAATAGCATATGATAAGAAGAAACGCCTTCGGCGTCCTTTTTAAGGACGATAAGCGTTTCTTCGAAAAATAGAAGGATAAAGTATAAAGTAAAACTTATACTTTCTTATATTTCAATAAAGAGAGGGGCTAATTATAGCCGCTCTCTTCGTTTAAAAGATAAGGAACATTTATATGCTTCGCGCATAAATGTTCCTTATCTTTCTCGCTGAAACGGTACCGCCCTTTAAAAGGACGGCGAAGCCGTTTCTACTTGATTTACTTGATTAAGCCTGCTTCTTTAAATTGCTTGATTACTGAGTCTTTATACTTCTGCATGTCAAACTTAGTTTCCAATGTATTGAGGAAATTGTCCCAGTTCGAAAGAGGCTCTTTGCCAGTCATAAATTTGACCAAGCTTTCATTAATGTAACGTTGGCGGTCAGCTGCCAATGAATCGTTCGGGTCTTCAGTCAATAAATTCCCGGGCAACGTAGCCGCCACGTATTTCTGGTTGTTCTCAAAAGCTTCTGCCGTCTTAGGATTCTGGAAGCTGAAGTACTCAGCATCATCACCACGACGCGGCATTCTATAATGATCGACCCATAAGTACTTTTCTTTCATCTCCTTTGATAATTCGGAGGTTTTATTTTTGATCTTGCCGTCTACCAAATCCCAATGAATCCCTTTAATTCCGTATGCAAAATTCGGATATGCTTCTTTGTCCGTAAAGAGATAATTTAGCATGGACAAGATCCGAATGATTTTGTCCTTATCCGCTTTCTTGGATATGGCCCATGAATTGCCTTGGAACGATTTTCTCTCTACAATTTGATCACCATAAGGACCTGTCATTGGAGGAATGACGATCCATTCCGGCACCTCTCCACTGATTTCTTTCATTTTTTGCTGATAATCTGGTTCCAGCCTGCGGGCATCTCTTATCATGAAGCCAACTTTACCCTTAAATAACTTTTGGTCCAATAAATCGGGAGTATTCATCGTCACCCAGTCTGGATCTACAACTTTAGCTTCCATCATTTTATTGATATAAGCGAGTGCTTCTTTCATTTTTGGGTCGGTAAACAGGAACACCGGTTCATTGTCTTTCACATCAATGGCTGAGGGAGGATTGACACCAAACATCCACATCAAACTATCGAAGCCGTAGGTTTGCAGATTACCTTCTTTATTCATACCGCCTATGAATCCGTACGTATCATTTTTGCCATTGCCGTCCGGGTCTTTTTCTGTAAAGGCTTTCATAACTTCAAATAGCTCGTCGGGTGTTGTTGGCACTTCCATATTCAGCTTTTTCAGCCAATCATTACGGATAAAGAAGCTTCGACTAATACCGTTTACGTTATCATAACCTGGAACCCCAATGGTTTTTCCCTGATAGGACATCGCCTCCCAGGAGTCGTTGCTAAAACGTTTCTGCAATTCAGGAAATTGATCCAGATACGGTGTCAAATCCGCAAGAACGCCCTGGTCATAATATTGTGCAAGATCAGCCCGGCTCTTTAAGAAGATCAAATCTGGAATATCTCCGCCAGCAATGAGCGTATTTAATTTAGTCGTTGCTTGCCCTGATTGAGGAATCATCATTTCCAAGTCGATATTTACTGCTTTCTCCAACATTTGGCGTTGGATATCTTCTTCACGGGGAGGAATCGGAGCAGCAGCATTGAAAGTTCCTTGGTTAAACATCGAAATTTTCAATTTGGTTTCAAAGGGACTAGACTGGCCTTGTGAATTACCCGAAGCTGTCGATGTAACCTCTTTTTGTTCCCCACAGCCTGACAATACTGTTCCCACACCGACCATTGCTGTCAGAATAGCAAATGTAATCGCTTTACGTTGCATAATGACCTCTCCTTTGCTTCTATATTATCACGGTTTCCCCGTAACAACTCAGGTTGGAATATCTTTTTAACCTTTAACCGATCCCAAGAGCACACCTTTGGTAAAATGCTTTTGCATAAATGGGTAAACGATCAAAATCGGAACTGTAGTCACGACAACTGCTGCCATTTGTATAGCGAACGTACTAACAGCTCCGGTATTGGCAAGCGAATCAGCACTTTGTGTTGCGACGTTAAGCAGGATGTTGCGCAAGATCACTTGAAGCGGCATTAAGTTGGAATCATTGATATAAACAATAGCATCGAAGTAACTGTTCCAATGCCCGACTGCGTAAAATAAAGAAATTGTGGATAGGACGGGCAAGGACAGAGGTAAGATGATCCGCCATAGTGACTGAAGTTCACTTGCACCGTCTACCCTCGCTGATTCCTCGATTTCAGCAGGCAATTGCTCGAAAAAGCCTTTAATGATCACCAGATTAAATGCACTAATGAGATTTGGAATAATCAATACCCACGGGCTGTTTAGCAATCCCAGAGAGCGGACTAGTAAATAAGTCGGAATTAATCCTCCCCCAAACATCATCGTAAAGACAATGAATAGTAAAAATGGGCTGCGACCCGGCAAATATTTTTTGGATAACGGATATGCCGCGATTACCGTAAAGAACACATTGAGAGCAGTGCCCACAATCGTTCGAAACAATGTAATTTTATACGCCTGCCCAATACCATGAGAAATAAATACTTCTTTATAGGCTAGAAAGGTAAAGGTTTCTGGTATAATAACAATTCCTCTTCTTAGCACTTCCGATTCTGGCGTTACTGAAACAGCAACCACATATAGAAAGGGTAGTAAGCAAAGTAGAGCTAGCAAAATAAGAATAAAATAAACGAATGCTTGCCAGACCTTTTCTCCGATTGTCAAATTGATCATTTTGATAACCACCTCACCAAATTTGCCCATCGAATTTTTTGGCGAGCTTATTCGCTGCCAACACTAAAACAAATCCGATGACCGCTTTAAATAATCCCACAGCAGTAGCCAAGCCAATCTTAAGTCGCTCGAGCCCTTCACGGTATACCCATGTGTCGATAATGTCGATCTTCTCCTGATTAAAGCTGTTGGCAAACATGAATATTTGGTCAAAACCAGCATCCAGAATATGGCTTAATTTAAGGATCAGCATCAGAATCATAACGCCTCGAATGCCGGGAAGTGTTACATGCCATAGCTGTCTCCACTTGGAAGCGCCATCAATTCTAGCCGCTTCATATAAGCTTGGATCGATTCCTGCTAATGCTGCAAGGTACAATATCGCTCCCCATCCAATATCCTTCCATATTTCAGATAAGATGATCAGCAGTCTGCCCCAGGCAGGTTCCGTTAGGAATGAGATGGGTTCAACTCCAGTTTCCTTCAAAATCATGTTAAAAAGACCATCCCCTGGGGCTAGTAATGCCACCATCATTCCATAAACAATGACCCATGATAGAAAGTGGGGTAAATAAGTGATCGTTTGTACGATTTTCTTAAACCATTGGGTATAAACTTCATTGAGCAGCAAAGCAAGTATGATAGGAGCTGAGAAACCGAACAACAGCTTATACAGGGATATGATAATCGTATTTCTCATGATGTCCCAGAAATAAACGCCGTTCATAAAATCTGTGAAATTTCTAAATCCCACCCATGGGCTATCCCATAGTCCCAAAGCTAGGTTATAGTTTTTAAAGGCAATAATGATTCCCGCCATAGGAATGTATTTGAATACGGCAAAGTAAACTAATGCCGGGAACAAGAGAGCGTACATCACTTTATACTTTTTTATCGTCCTTATCCATGAGTTCCGCTTTTTGGGGAGGGGAATGGCGTCCGCTGCCAATTTTGCTTGCATATCATCACCTCGTCTTTATTTGTATTTGTATAATAGCATCTCGTTATTGGATAAATTTCTGTAATTTCAAGAATTTCTTATAAGATATTAAGTAAGTACAGCCTCGGATAATTCGAATACAATAGGCATGATTGTCTTGCATTAAAGCTCGTACAATAACTCTGACACGAAAGTTTGAGTATAGACCAAATACAATCCTGAGGTCCCAAACAAAAAAAGCCCTAGAAAAAAATGGGCTTAATTTAATGAGTCTGTTTTTATATAATGCATCCACGTATTTTATTTTCCATTAATAAAAACTACATTCATGAACAAAAGTCATCCTCCAGCGTAAGTTTAGAGTTCTCAATATATAAATCAATAATGCTTATGACTAGACCAAAATTCCTTTAACAAACAATGAGACACTATGCTTGTAGAACTCTTCCTCGGTAACGAATTGGGATTGATATTGCCGATGAATCAGCTCGCTCATCTGAAATCCGTAACACATCGAGAGAAAAGACATTGCGACAAGACGCTCATCCTGCCTGGCGATAACTTTTTTCTTCTGCAAGCGTTCAAAATATTCAACCAGCAAGGAGTGAAGTTTCGCCGGCGGATCGGCCAGCACTCTGTCTAATTCGGGAAGCATTCCTTTGTCGCGGATGCCAATCAAAATGATGTCCGCATTTTTATGGAAAAATAAACGGTACTGCTGACTTACATTCAGCAGATCGACTTCCGGATTATCGGTCGCTTCCTCTTTTAACAGCTTCTCAAATTGCGGAATATCCGAATGTCTTTGAATGATGGCTTCCAATATCCCTTGCTTGCTTCCGAATTGCCGGAAAATCGTAGATTCATTTACTTTAGCTTCCGTTGCAATGGCTTTGGTGCTTACACCCCGATAGCCATTCTTTTTGATGAGACGTGTCGCGGCTTCAATGATTCTGTCTGAAGTTTGCATTGTAGTTCTCCTTTTGCATATGTTAATCCTATTCTACTACAAGTTTTGCAGTCAGGTACCACTTGCGTGAGCATGCTCTTTTACTATCATATCGAAAAGAATATATGCAAGCAAGTACTCGCTTGCATATATTCTTTTCATTCTCTATAATAATGACTTAGTCAGTATGCCTTATCCTAAAAACATATACGTAAAGGAGAATTTTTATGAAGTATGGACGTATTATCCAAAAACCTCGCGTTAAATTTTTTGAAGTCGCAGATGGCGTCTTTGCTGGTATTTCGCCGTATCGTGGGATCAGTTGGGCCAATGCCGGGTTCATCAACAAGGGTGATGGGTTGGTGTATGACACGTTCTTCGATTTGTTCCATGCGCGGGAAATGCGGGAGGTTTTTATGGAAGTAAGCAACGGCGGCTCTCCCGCATATGTGGTGAACTCGCACTATAACAGCGACCACGCCTGGGGAAACAAAGTGTTTGAAGATGCTTGTATTATTATGCACAAGGAAGCCTCCAGAGAGCGTCTCACCGAAAATATCGCTTGGATGGACAGCGTCATCAGAAGAGGAAAGAATTCTCCGGAATCGACTCCGGGTGAGCGGTTTTTTGCAGCGGAATTTGAAGGATTCGACCTGGAAGGCGTAGAATGGGTGCTCCCGAGTATTGAGATAAAGGACGATATCAACATCCGTCTTGGCGATACAGAAGTTATGATTCACAACGTAGCTCCAGCCCATTCTGATAGTGACTTACTGTTGTGGATGCCAAAAGAAAAAGTGCTGTTCGCTGGCGATGTCGTGTTTAATGGTTGTACGGCATACAGCGAAGAGGGAACCCTCAATTGGGTTAAAGTGCTTGATCGCATTATTGATGAAATTAAACCCGAAATCGTTGTTCCAGGGCATGGCGCCATTTGCGGCTTGGATTTCGTGAAGGAACAGAGAGACTACCTCTTGAACCTGATCAGCGAGTTCAACAAGCATTACAATGATGAAATCGATTCCTTGTCCCTGACCAAGCAAATGGAGATTTCCCGCTTTCTTCATTGGATTCAGCCAGAACGCTTGTATGTTACAGTGGATATCCTATTGAAAAGCAAACGAGGGTTACCACCCCTTCCAATTTGGAACGAGGTGCCTGCTAAGCTGGAAGACATGAAAGCTTTTTTGGCTGCAAAATATGACAATCAGATCAAGCCATGGGACCCTATGAGTGTTTGGCAAGAATAGCAATTTACAGCTAACCTATGAAAACAAAAGAACCGCCCTGTCGCAAATGATGCGAACAGCGGCCGTTCTTTTGAATTGTTCCACGGAATTAAAAACGGTGCTTAGAAACGATTGTGATAAAAAATGGAGAAGGACTATGACTTACTAGAGGGTATCCCCTCATTTGGATTGGAGAAGATTCCCGTTGTTGTTGGACTTATTATTCCAAATAGCCTTCGACAAGTTTCATCAAGGTTTCTTTGCTTACCTTATTCAAGTCTCCTTGTATAGTATAGGCGTATTTCACCTTTTTGTCTGGGCTCTCGTATACCCATTTCAGCTCGTGCCACTGCGAAGGACCAAATTCTGTATGCAGCATTTCTACACCCTTCACTTGAACCTTCTCCTGCTTAAATTCAACTTTCTCGTCAATATACGATGTTGGGTCGCTTTTCCCGCTCAGATTATTGATCATAACCCCGATTTTATCTTCGCCATTTTGATATGTAACATTGAGAAGAGAAAACTGATCTGTCATTTCAACAGACATCATTGCATAGCCCTTATTGGACTCTTCCGCCTGTTTTCTCAGCTTTTCTGCCATTTTCTTTTTTTCTTCCGAAGAAGGAGGATTCACTTCCTGAGCATTTTTAAAGATTACGTCCGCCTTTTGGAAAGTATAATTTCCATTGATGTTGTCTGCGATCTTAATGGATTTATCCGTAATCTTATCGCGCAATTGAGATGGATTGTGGAAGATAGTCAACTTTGTTCCAAGATCTGTTTGATGATTCGGGTTATTGGCAACCATATAGAACAGCCCAGCTTCCCCGTTCTTTAGCACCTTTTCCTTAAGTTCAAAAAATGCCTTGAAACGATCTGCCTCATCTTTCGATTCTGTTTTTACGCTCTATACAACGAAGAGCTCGACCCAAAATGTGACAGCAATAAAGATCATTACAATCTAAATCGAGCTTCGCAAGGAGCTTGTGTGGCCCTTTTCCGTTGGAATGTTTGTCCTTTTTTCGGCATAAAAATATCCCCTCCAAGTGTCACACGAACCTCCATGATAACATGCAGGTTTTTTCGAGTGTCTACTTGAAGGGGATAATACCAAACAAGATCAACCTTTAGTTATTATCTTAACCATTTTTTGAATCAATCGTGCATAAACCATCGGAATCTGAGAAGTGACATTTGCAACAAGTTGATGTGTTTGGTCTATATTTACACTTCAACTTCTCCGATCATTTGCTGTTCGATTTGTTTCATCTCATAAAAATAGCCTTTTTGCTCCATCAACTCCGAATAGGACCCCGTTTCGACTACCCTGCCTTGGTCCATGACCACAATCTGGTCCATCTCTTCTAATCCGGTTAGCCGATGACAAATTAGGAGAAGCGTATCATTAGCCGCCTGTGCGTAGAGATGCTTCAATACGTGATGCTCTGTCACATAATCCAGCGATGAAGTTGGTTCGTCCAGAAGCCATACCCGTCCTTTGCGGAGCATCGCTCGCGCCATAGCCAACCTCTGCTTCTCGCCGTCTGACAGATTCTCCCCTTTTTCATACACCATATCGGTCAACGATGTATCGGGCAGCTGCATTTTAGCTAGCATATCCAACAATTGTTCGTCAGCGTGTTCTTCTCCATTCAGCAGCAGGTTGTCCCGAATCGTTCCCCGGAAGAAATGACTTTGCTGAAATACCACATTAGCCGTTTGCCAAATGCTCGTCTCGTCCAGTTCCTTCACCGAAATACCGTTTAATCGTATCTCGCCAGCCGTTGGTGTTCGCAGTTTGAGCAGCAATTCGATAATTGTTGATTTTCCTGACCCACTCGGCCCGACTATTGCCGTTTTGGAGCCAGGTAAAATGTGCAGGGACATATCCCTGAGTGCCGGTCTCCACTCCCCTTCATATTGAAATGTAACATTGGATAGTTCCATCGTAACAGCATGATTAACAGGCAATGTGCCACTTGGTTGCGAAGACTGCTCATCAAAAGTCTGAACTGTTTCCGTCAGTCGTTTGGCTGCGTGTTCGCTATCCTCTTTATACGCGGGTAATGTGGCCATAGCCGCCGCTTCTTCAAATACGGTTTGTGATGCCATAACCAACATGGCAAGAAATACGCCTGCAAGCGCTCCTTCCATAATTAAATAGGCGCCGAGCGTCAGCACTCCCCAGGAAACGAGAAATGTAACAAAAGTGTGCATCGATTGCCCGCGCAGCAAGTGCCCGGCTGCTCGTTGCTGTTCAGTTGCTAATACAGCGGAAGCATGCTGAAGCTGCTCCTCCCGCTGTGCCAATTGACCATATACTTTCAAATCCCGGAAACCGTACAACACTTCGGTAACTTCCGTGGACAGCTGCGCCCTCTGCTCACGAACGCGTCCATGTGTTCTCCGCTGCCCGAGTAACACAATTCCCGGTACAACGAATGCCGTTACCAGCATACCTATTACAAACAAAACGGCAATCCAGATCGAAAAGGTAGAAGTAAACAGCACCGTAGCCAAAAATACCATGACGACCATGATCGGAGGATAAGCGACTCGCAAAAAATAATTTTGCAAACTTTCCACATCCCCAACGATCCGCGCAAGCAGATCCCCGCTTCGATTTTTGTTCAATATACCAGGCGTTAAAGGAATAAGCTTGGCAAAAAAGGATGTACGTAAACGGCTAAGCATGGAGAATGTCGCCCGGTGAGAATACAAGCGTTCTCCATAACGACTCGCCGCCCGAAGCAGACCCAGCAGTTTGACCATGGAGGTGAGTACAATTAAAGTATAAAGCGGTGGCGCAAATATCGTTTGCGAAATCAGATACCCGCTCGCAGAAAAGAGTGCCACACCGGCTATGCCGGCAATAAATCCACCCAAAATCGAAAGAATGATATCCTTGCGCTCCTGAATCATCGCCTTTGACAGAACAGCCAGTTCATTCATGAGGATATCCCCCCTTTCCGCTCTACATCAATCATCTCGGCATACTGAGGCAGGCGCTCCAGAAGCTCGTCATGTCGTCCCGAGTCCACCAACACTCCATTGTCCATAAACAAAATCTTGTCGGCTTGTTGAATCGTATATAATCGGTGAGCCACCGTAATCATCGTAGCCGTTTTTGCCAGTTTGGCTATGGAGCGTTGCAGTACCCGCTCGGTGTGCAAATCCAGTCCAACTGTGGGTTCATCAAACAAAATGATAGCAGGACGCTTCAAAAAAGCGCGTGCTAAGGCAAGCCGCTGCTTTTCCCCACCAGACAGTCCCCGGCCTCCTTCACCAACAAAGGTATCAAATCCATGCTCTAATTGGGCTGTAAGCGCAGCGAGTCCGGCTTCCTCCCCCGCCCGCTCAATTTCTGCTCTGGAGATGCTCCTACGAGCACCAATCGCAATATTTTCAGAAAATGTGCCTGCAAAAATATACGGATGCTGTGTAATGTAGCTAACATGTTCGAACCATTCGGTTTCATCGTATTGCGAGAGTGGACTTCCATTCACCAGAAGCGTTCCCGATTCTGGTTTCAGCAGACCGGCAATGAGATGTAGCAAAGTCGTTTTGCCGGAACCGCTTTTGCCAACAATGGCAATGTGTTCTCCTGGACTAAGCTGGATCCGCCCCGTCTTAAGCTCGAAAGAATCTGGAGCATACTGAAACCGGAGTTGGTCAATTACGATGGACGGCGGTATTAAAAGGTCTCCAGAATGGGTGAGTTCCAATTTGCTTATTCTGTCGGTCCTATCACCGACCTTATCCATGCTGTCGATCTCGTCGATTCCATCGGTTGTTAATGCTCCTTCAATGCCATTAGCGTCCCTGCTCCCCCCTGCCGTTTCCTCAAGCATCTGTTCTACCTTACGAACCGCACCCATACTTGTCCGGCCGCTGTGAAAGGCCGTTCCCGTATTCTTTAACAGGTTGTAAAACTCGGGAACGAGCAGCAAAACGAGAAAGGCGGTGTGGAACGTCATAGATTTGAAAACGAGCAACTGGATGGCCAGTTCAAGAGCGACAATGCCAATGCTTAGCATCACGATCGATTCCAGCATGAAGGTATTCGTAAACGCAATCTTCAAAATGCCCATTGTGGCATCACGATAACCCAAGCTACTACGCTCAATCTCCTGTTGCTGACGGTGAGCCCGTCCAAATATTTTCAATGTCACCAGTCCTTGAAGAGAGTCTAGAAACGTCCCTGAAAACTCAGCCAGTTGCGCGTATTTTTCTTCGGACTTGTTCTTCGTTTTCAGCCCTACCAAAATCATGAACAGCGGGATGAACGGAGCAGTAAACAATAGAATGAAACCTGTGTTGGCATGTTGGATAAATGTAACGACCAAAATCAGAACCGGGATGATAGCAGCTTCCATCATACGCGGCATGTATTGACTGAAATAACTATCAGCCTCATCCACAGCATCCAGAGCAATACTGACCTTTCCTCCCGTCTGTCCACGAAGGGTTGAAGGCATGGAGGCATGAGTCAAGTTTTGCAGCACGGCAGCGCGCATATTTGTCTTAGCAGTGGCAGCCATATGTAAGCCAACTATACCGTTTCCATAAGACAACAGTGTGCGTACAGCCATAACAGTTAGAAGTATGCCGAGCAACAGGATAACCGATGAAAATGAAGCTTTCTCGACAAAAATCCGATGGACTGCTTCAGCAAGCAGTCCAGCCTGACTCACAATAGCTATACCGAGCGCGAGCGAAATGATTGCGAGGAGAGCCCTGTTTTTCCTTTGTGAAGACATTTGTTGAGAAATCAGACTGGATTTCCTCTTCACAGATCACACCTCCTTTATCTATAGGCTTGTAGGGAAACCTCAAACATGCCGTAATGGATTAAACAGCTTTATTTTTTCCCTTTTACATAATCCGCATCAAACAGGAAGAGTTTGAAGACCAGAATAAGGGATGGGATCAACAGGCATAGACCGCCGATAAACACAATTACTAACGCTAAACCCATTGCCGGTGAAGTTGCACTGCTCTGAATCGTGATATACGGATCAAGAATATAAGGGTATTGCCCAATCCCATAAGCGAAAAAGGCACAGAAAAACTGCAACATGACGCATATAAAAGCTAATCCGTAACGGCGTCCGTTATATAACAGCCACATCGCGATCATAAAGAAAGCAACGGAAAGTGCCAGCAACCACCATAAATCCATCATATTTTGAAAATGGCGCTCATTGTGTTGACCCAAATAGATAAATGCTGTCAGTGCGAGGATTATCGTCGGTGTGCTCCAAAACAGGGCGTAGTTGCGCATCAGCTTCAACGCGGAATGATCCTCCGCCCGAGAAGCGTAAAATGTCAGAAATGAGCCGCTAATGAACAAAACGGACACGATTGCCAGTCCAACGATACTCCACGATAACGGATTGGTAAACAGCGCCCAGTAATCCAGAGAAACCGTCTCCCCCTGCTTCACGATAAAGCCGCCTTCAGACAAAGTTAGCGCCACTGACAACGATGCTGGAATAAGCAAACCTGTAGCTCCGTACAAAAAAAGATATACTATGTTTTTCTTGGAACCGTAATTTTCAAAAGCATAGAATGAACCGCGAATCGCAAGAAGAATCACTGCAATGCTTCCCGGAACAAGTAACGCGGAGCCATAATAATAGGCTGTGTCCGGAAAAAATCCGACGATGCCAATATAGAAAAAGATAAAAAATACATTTGTAATCTCCCATACGGGTGATAAATATCGGGAAATCAGACGATTAATGAGATGATCCTGCTTCGTTAAACGTGCATAAAAGGCGAAGAAGCCCGCTCCGAAATCAATGGAAGCTATAATTAAATAGCCGTACAAAAACAGCCAGAGCACCGAGATGCCAATCAATTCGTAACACATCATTCAGTGCCCCCCTTTTCCGCAGATTGATTAGGATGATCCTTCATCCATTTCTCCATCTCAGCTTCTGCCGGATTATTGTTGAACAAGCGTCTTAGCACGATTACACACATACTGCCGAGTACGATGTACAAGAGCAATAAGGCGAAGAATATAATTCTTACATTCGGTGAAGACGTGGCCGCCTCCTCAACACGCATATATCCACGGATAATCCACGGCTGTCGGCCAACCTCCGCATAAAACCATCCCAGCTCAACAGCCAGAAAAGCGAGAGGGGCGCTCAGTGCGATGATGCGAAGCATCCATTTGTTAAGCTCATTACGCTTTTTCCAGAACACAAACAGAAAATATAGAAACGAAATCGCGAGCAGAGTAAATCCAATTCCGACCATTAAATCAAACAGATAATGAACGAGAAGCGGTGGCCATTCTTCCTTGGGGAATTCCTCGAGCCCCGTCACCTCTGCATTAAAGTCACCAAAGGCCAGGAAGCTGAGCAGCTTCGGCAGATGAAGAGCCCCTAGAACTTCATGCTCTGCATTCAGCCATCCCAATAGTACCAAATCCACACTGCTGCTCGTCTCAAAATGCCACTCTGCCGCTGCAAGCTTCTCTGGCTGATGCTCGGCCAAAAACTTGGCGGACACATCACCGGCTAACGTGTTCAGCAAACCGAATAGTAAAACAACCGCCATCATGAGATTTAAAGATTTTTTGTGGTATGCGGACACACCTTTTCTCAGCATCGCGAAGGCTGCAATCCCGGCTAACAAGGCAGCTCCTGTCAAATAGGCCGAGCTTAATACATGGAACACTTTGGAGAACGTCGCCGTATTCAGCATCGCTTGCACCGGGTTAATCGCTGTGAATTGGCCTGCTTCCATGACAAAGCCCTCAGGCTGGTTCATGAATCCGTTCACCGTCGTAATAAAAACGGCAGACATGCCTGCCCCGGCGACAATCGGAATCGTCAGCAGCCAATGGATATACGGATTTTTGAAGCGATCCCACGTATACAAATAAATGCCCAAGAAGATAGCTTCAAAAAAGAACGCGAACACCTCCATGAATAACGGAAGTGCAATGACATTCCCAGCCAGTTTCATAAAATTCGGCCATACCAGGGCCAGCTGTAGTGAAATCGCTGTACCGGTCACGACACCAACCGCCACAGAAATGACAAATCCTCGAGACCACCGCTTTGCCATAAGTGTATAATGGGGGTCCTTCTTCCGAATCCCGATAAACTCTGCTATAGCGATCATTAGCGGTATACCGACGCCAATCGTCGCAAAAATAACGTGGAACCCGAGAGTCAAGCCTGTCACTAGCCTGCTCCATAGCACCGTATCAATTGCCATTCTTTACTGCTCCCTTCAAAACTCTGTTCATTTTTCGTCTTAAGTTGATACTTATGATTAGGCCCGCTAACTGTAGGCTGCATTCAATATCAGGTTTAGCAAGGCTCAGCGACATCGTTTCCTGTTCGTTTTAGTATGACATTCCTCGTTCTTTGCTATGTAAAAAGAGAAATATTTCACAAAGCAAGAGTTGGCGAACCTGATTTACCTGTTACTGAGCAGTCAAATTAATAACGTGGCCTAATAATTAAAGTTATCTTATCTTAAATTTTAAGTATTTCAATCATCGACATCTCTTAATCCCTAAACGTTCAAGAAAGGGACAAATCTTTCTAACAACTCAGTGAATAACACAAAAAGCACCCGAAGGAGCTATTGATTGATTAGCGTATATGTGATGTCACAAGTTTCCTCCTACTTTGATGCTAACAAAAAAACGAAATTTTCCCATTTTAAGCCGTAATATACCCCCTTTTTGCAACAAAAAAACACTGACTTAAATCATCAGTGTTTTTGAATTCAAGCTAATTTCATCTTCGTCATGACAAATCTTGAACTGCCACCATCATTTAGTACGACCGTAGAAAAAAGAATACCCATCTGACTTCCCGAGTTTAGTCGTCTCCGTTCCGTCCACTAGCTTGACCGCTTTCAGCAACGATACAATTTGCGTATGCATTAGCTTTGCATCAAATTTGTCCATCTCTCTGTTGTCACTATCCACGAGCAGATAGTCGGGCATTGGAATGAATCCAATCACCGGTATCCCTGCTTCAAATAAGGGCTGACTCTCTCCAAACTCAAACTTGTTATGTCCACGCAATAATACAGTACGTGTGCTATCTGTCTTTTCAATAGCCTTCAGCCAAATGGCTGCCATCATTTCATTGCCTGCATACGTATATTCTGTACTTATTTGTCCAGTTGGACCATAATGACCCGTATCATCGTCCTTCCACTCCATGCTGCCTAAATGCTCAACCGTAATTCCAGCTACAGCTTTTAAATGACCATTCTTGCCATCCCACAGCTCTCGATGCCCCTCCATCCAGGTGGAAGTTGCCTGAGAGGACCCTTTGAACTCCGGTAATCTAAAATGTCCTGTCACAAAAGCGAAAATCATCGTACGTTCCGGCTGCTCCTGCTGTAAGTAACGAATCATAGACAGCATGCCCACAGCGCCATTCTCCTCCACTACATTTATCCCATCCGTATGGGTATTTACGATAATCGCTTCGTCTTTATTCTTACCGTCAATTTTCACATAAAAGGATTCTGTTGGGGCATCTTTTTGAATTTCCGCTTCTAAAATAACCGTACCTTCTTTATGCTCCTGAGCTGCGCTGATCACCTTTTTCCCTTCCGTTTCATTAACCCAGATTGCAGGGATTCCTGCATAATCGGTGGTAAAAGGCACATATTGCTCTTCAACCTTATCGTCAGATACCCCTTTCCAGACTAAAACAACAGCTTTTACGCCCATTTCCGTCGCTTGCTCCAATTTAGCTTCTTTTAAAGCTGTAGTGAGGACCAGATCGCCTTCATTTGGGGCAATTTGGTTGTCCATTGGAGATGAAGCCCGCATATTCATAACGATCCCACTTGGAAAATTTCTAAAATTCTCAATTTCAATGACAGCAATTTTTCCACTGGCCTGGCCATATTCACCACGCTTCGTATACACCAGCTCCCCTGTCACACCTTTTTCGTCAGTTTCCCCGGAATAGGGAAAAGCTGAAGAGACATGAATTGCCTGCTGATCAATCATTAAAGCACTGTTCTTTTCTTCCCATCGGTCAAAAGTATAGCGATCACGATATACTTGCAGCCCCATATCCGTTACCTGCTGCTCCAGCCAAGCAATAAACTGATTGTGACCCTCAGAGCCGGTTGTACGGCTTCCAAAAGAATTCATTACTTCAATATCTTTCAGCATCATTGCTGCAGAATCCAATTTACGTTCATCGATCGTCATAGCCGCATCAGCTGATAATGCCACAGGTGTTGTAATAGGTTTTGCATAGATTCCAATCCCCCAAAGTGCAGTAACGATAAGTGCAGTAATGCTGAATAACACTTTACGAACGGCTAGAAACGGAGTGACTCTTCTGCTCCCCGATTGCCCAAAGAGTCCTCTACATATGCCCGCTACGATCAGCAGCAGGATAGAAAGCGCAAGCAGCCAAAATTCTCTTGTTAGTAAGAATAGCCCTTCTGCCACCATCACACTAATAAAAACCACATGTACCTTCTCACGTTTCTTTAAAAGTAAAAAAGAGATGCCTAATTCTGCTAACAAAAAGATAATGGTCACGATCGAGATTACCGTTTCTTTGCCAATGAATACCGTAGCACAGAGTGCTAGGATCAAAAGCAGGACCGCTGACAATCGTCTATATAAGATTTCTAACATGACGCCCTCCCATTTTAACTAACGATTATTTTGACATTACATTTGTAATGCCTTATGGTTTTAGCATATTGAAAAGACTCATGAAAAACAATGAAACGAACATCAGAATGTACAAACGGAGGGGAAATGTCATCTCAAATCATGAATTATACAGTCCAAATACCTCTCAGCATCGTTCCAATAAAGAAACTAACCGTTTGACAAGAGAAGCCATCTGCACGGCATTAGTCTTCTTGATCCAGGAACAGTCTTTTAGTAAAATCACCATCACCGATATTGTGAAACGCGCAGGGGTTTCTCGAACGGCCTATTACAACAACTATTCCTCCAAGCAAGAGATCCTGGTGGATTTGGTCGATTCGCTTATTTTCGAAATTAATCAAAAACTCTTACCTTACACCAATGAATTAACAGGCAAAGCTAAAGAACCTCAAAAATTTATCAAAGTGCTTTTTGAAGTTATTTTTCAGCAGCGGAACATCTACAAAGCACTTCAAAGTGCAAAATTTGATCATGTAATTCTGGATTGCTTGAATGAAATGATGCTTTCTACTGCTCATGACAAAAGCGACGAGAATGTGTACCGAATATACTTTAAAGCAGGGGCCCTCTATAATGTTCTCCTTAAATGGATACAATCAGACTTTGCAAAATCCATTGACGAAATGACCAAAATTTGTCTTGAGGTATACCATACTCCAATGTCCCAGGAATAAGGTTTAAAAATCGTGTTTATAAATGAAAAAACAAAGAAACCACGGAACCAAGTTCGGCTCCGCAGTTTAATTATCAACCCTACTATTGAATTTGAATTTGTTTCATGTACTCTTTGAATGCCTCAGCGATTTCTTTATATTTTGTATGATGCAGATAATGTGAACCTTCCATTGGGATCATTTTGCCCTGTGCGGATTGTTTGACTTGCTCCTCATGCAGCGGAATCCACTGTTTATTGTGCTCGTTATTCGATTGAACGAAGAGAAGCAACGGCAAGTCATTTGGCATTGTGATTTTTTCTCCATTTTTGAAATTGGAACCGAGGTGGCTCAGTTCATTCATCAACGTTGGATTGGTCGCGACTTGATTCGAAATCAAACGCATTTGTTCTTTGGTATGCTCATCGAATGCAAGCGATTCATACGGATCTCCGCTCACTTTTTGGACCAATCTCATTAGACCTGATTTTTGAAGAAATTGCATGGCTTTCAAAGGTAATTTGACATCCATTCCGGGTTGATTGGGAACGCTGCTATCGATGCCGACAAAAGCAAGAACTTCATCCGGATATGTGTTCACATAGGTCGCTCCGTAAAGTCCCGCGATGGAATGTCCCATTAGAATGTAACGCTCTACACCCAGCTGCTGCAAAGCTTCGTGAACCTCACTTACTATATTTTCCGTAGTTCTTTCCTTCTCGGTTTCATCGCTCAAACCATAACCGAAAGGCTCGACCACTACGACTTTATAATTAGGGGTAATTTCATCGATCAGTAATTTGAAATCAAGAGCAGGCGTCGGGGTTCCTTGTCCTGGTAGGAGTACAACCGTTTGTTCTCCGCTGCCTTGAATAAGCACATTCATCTTTTTCCCATCCACATTGACATACTGGCCATACGATTCGATTTTCTTTTTCTCTACCCCGTCGCTGATTGCATCAACGATAAAAACGATGCCCATGAACAACACTAGCGCCCCTACAATACCTCCGATTATTTTTAACCATAGGTTCCGTTTCTTGTGGCTCTTAGTCCCAGTTGTTTTTATTTCCACCTTATTTGCCACGTTGATCTCTTCCCTTCCTTGTCCCTGTATCTGAAGTGCCGCCTTGACGACATATTCAAAGTGTAATCAATCAAGATGTACTCTTCGTGACGACAATATGAACGGAATATGAACAAGCCAAAAAAGAGGTTTTAGATCAACATCAAATCGGAAATGAAATAATGTTCTTGTCCTTTACTCAAAAAGCAGCGCCTCTCATTTAGAGGATCGCTGCTTTTTATTGTTACTTCATTTAATTATGTGTAGGTTCTCACTATTATATTATTTTTCAGCACAAATCATGAACATCGGTGTTGACCGGTTTAAGACTTGCTGTTTCTCATCCAGTACTTTGGCGTTCAAATTCTCTTCAGCAAAAATAGTGGTGAATCCTTCTTCCTTGAGAGTCCGTATATCCCATTCGGGACGCCACTCTCTGGTCAGTGGCAATACAAGACTCAGACGGTCTGTCTCCTCTATGTCCTTATGATGCGGGAGCTCACCAAAGCCCTTATCTACATAGACTTTCTGATCCTCTACTCGCTTTTGCTGCATCTCTTCGTCCCAGAGATGGCGATTCCAGTTGGCATCAAAAACCAGTAGCCGTCCCCCAGGCTTAAGTACTCTTTTCCACTCTTTGTAAGCTGACTGCGGATCGGTAAGGCTCCAGGTAACATTGCGGCACACGATCAGATCGAAATTCTCCGCAGCAAAGTCAAGCTTGTGCGAATCCATCTTGCGGAAAGTAACGGTGACACCTTCCCGACTGGAGTGGGAACGTGCTTCTTCCAGCATATTGTCGGTACAATCGATCGCAGTAACCAGATGCCCGGCACTTGAGAGAATCACAGAGAAGAAGCCAGGCCCGCAGCCAATATCTAGAACCTGCAATCTTTCCTTCTGTGGTGCGTTAGCGAGGATAAGCTTCAGCCAGGCCTCCCGCTGGAATCCGTTCAGTTCCTTCTGAATGCCTTCGCTGTACAGCTCAGCTTCGCCTTCCCAATACATTTCCACCTCTTGTTGTATACCCATTTATCATTCACTCCTTCTTGGCAAGTATCATGAACCGGTTTACATTCTGGTAACCGTATTTCAAATAATCTAGCGGCATCGCACGGGCAGGGATAAAGTTTCGGTGAACATCTATGGTTCGGAACCCGGCCTGTTTCAGCGCTGTCTCGTCAGCTTCAGGCCGTAATACATTAACAAATGGCAACTCGCTTAGCAGGCTTTTATCTTGACTGCTTCGCTGGCGGATTCTTTGTTCTGTGAGCAGAATCAGCGTCCAGGACAAAGCATACCAAAGTTTACGGAATACAGTCTTGCTCTCTTTATATAAATAGTTGCCGTCAAAAATAATCAGAGTCCCGCCCGGTTTTAGAATCCGGTACCATTCAGCATAAGCCCTCTGTGGATCAGGCAGCGTCCATACTACATCCCTGCAGACCACTGCATCAAAGCTATTCTCTAGCTCCATATGCAAGTCGGCAGCATCAGCGACATAAGCTGGAACTTTGTATCCATAACTCTCAAAATTTCGTGAAGCTCTATCTATCATTCCCTGAGAGGCATCCACCGCTGTAGGCAGATGACCCATCTGTGATAAGAGTATGGAGAAAAAGCCAGGTCCTGTTCCCACATCCAGCACCTTTTGCTGGGGAGTTGTTCCCAACCCTTTAATAAGCAGTTGTTTCCAGAGGTTTATAGTTTTTTTACTGCGGAATTGAGTCTGTATGACTTTGTCATAACTCTCCGAGCTTGATGTCCAGTATTTCGAAATCTCTTTTAACATCATTTTTCTCCTATGTCGAGTAGATTCCAGAAGACCGGCATAAAGGTGGAGTACCCCGGTTTAAATCCAGTCACTCTATTATTTACTGCCAAGATATCGTCAGGGAAATAAATAGCTGCAAACATAGCCTCCTGATACAATTTGGAAAAAATGGAGTCATATGCGGTCTGACGTTCCTGAATATCGGTTGTTCCTACTGCTGTGTCAATTTGAGATTCTAGTGCAGGATCAGACCATACCACAGCAGATGCATCAGCTGTTTTATGAAATAAGGAGAGCAAGAATGCATGCGGATTATAGGCATCGTCATAAGTCCGGTACATAATTAGATCATAGGCTTTGCTTGTCCATAAGGCATCGTAATAGGCATTCGGTTCAAGAACCTGAAGATTCACTCTAATGCCAATCTCCTTTAACTCAGACTGAACCAGTTCACTGATGGACTTCCATTCGGGATACTCAGCCTGCTGCAGCACGAAATTAAGCTCAAGCTGCGCTCCGTCCTTCTGTACCATTCCATCTCCGTCCGAATCCGTGTAACCGGCAGTTGCTAGCAGCTGCTTCGCTTCCAGCGGATCGAAGCCGTACCAGGTATTATTGGATTCCGTCACATAAGGAACCGTCAACGGGAACAGACCTTGGGCTTCACTGCCGATACCGTCCATAAGATCATCGACAATGCTTTTTTTATTAATTGCCAAATTGATAGCTTTGCGCACATTCAGATCTTGAAGTGCAGGCGTTTTGTAGTTAAAGATCATGAAATGAGAGTTTGTTCCTTGTGCTTTTTGCAAGGTCAGTGAAGAAACCGCTTCAATCACTGGCACGCTTTCGACTGGAATCTTTCCCATTTGTCCCCCGGCAATGTCAACATCTCCAGCTTGCAGCGCTAGTACTCTGGACTGTGGATCAGGGATTACCTTTAAAATAATTTTCGACAGCTTCGGCATTTCTCCCCAATAATTCGGATTTCTGACGAGTACGGCTTCCTGATCTGTTTTGTAGCTCTCAGCCATCCATGCGCCAGTTCCAATCGCTTTGATGAATTTACCCGTAATATCTCCTGCGGGTTCCACAGCGGAAGGGCTGATAATTCGGACCGGTCTTGCAAAGGATAACTCGGTTAAGAAGGGATAATACGCTTTGTTGAATGTCATTGTAATCGTATGTTCGTCCACAACAACAAGGGATTGCATCGCAGTTGCCACATTTAACGAATTGGCGGGATCCTTAATCCAGCGTTCGAAGGAGAATTTAACCGCGTCGGCATTAAACTCCGTACCGTCAGAGAATTTGACGTCATGGCGAAGATGGAACGTATATACTTTCCCATCTTCTGAAATATCCCAAGACTCCGCAAGCGACGGCAGTATTTCGCCTTTTTCACCATACTCCACTAACCCCTCATATATCATCGCGTGCACATTCATCGAACCATCATAGGCACCGGCATCCAATCGGTCTATACCGGCATCGGACGATATAGCAACAGTGACTGTCTTGTCCTGAGCTTCAGATCCTTGTGCAGCTTCATTATTGGCGGTATTATTGGCTCTAGCCGTAGAATTGCTGTTATTACTGTTACCGCAACCTGATATCACCATAACTACCACAAGAAGCATAAAGAATAACGATTTTGATAATAGGCTTTTTGTCTTAAGGTTCGTTCTCATTCTTGGTACATCCTTTCTCTACTTAACATCATAGGAATGGCTGGGTTGCCACTCTGTGCCCAGTCTCTTTTTCCTTAAGCGGGGGTCCTGCACGGGTACCGAAGAGAGTAATGTTCTTGTATAAGGGTGGTCTGCTTGCTGCAACATAGTTGCACCTGATTGCTTCTCTACTATTTCCCCTTGACACATCACTGCCACACTGTCGCAAAAACGATTTACAACTGACAAGTCATGTGTAATGAATACATAGGATAATCCCAGCTCATGCTTCAACTCCTGCAGCAGATCCATCATTTGCTTTCGCAGGGTGACATCGAGACTCGAGAAAGGTTCATCACAGATAATCAGCTCCGGCCGCAAGGAGATCGCTCGTGCAATTCCGACCCTTTGCTGCTGTCCGCCGCTGAGTTCATGCGGATAGCGGTGAATATGCCGCCGTTCAAGTCCCACAAGCTCAAGTGTGTCTGCTACCGTAACCCTGCGGGCTCCAGCCTTCCTCTCTCCATAGTTTCGAAGAGGCTCCCCGATAATCTGCTCTACCGTAAACAACGGATTAAATGAAGCCAGACTGTTCTGAAACACCATCTGCATCTTCCTGCGGATCATGCGCATTTCGCTGAAGCTCCAGTCCGTATAATCCTCGTTCCGGTACATAACTCTTCCGGAGGATGGTTTCTCCAGTCCCAGCAGAAGTCTGGCCAAAGTGCTCTTACCACAGCCACTTTCCCCCACTAATCCAAGGGTTTCGCCGCTCTCCAGACTGAGAGACAGGTTGTTGACGGCATGAACACTTCTGGCATTACGTGTGAACCACCCCCTTTCCATCCCATATTTCTTGTTCAGGCTTACCGCTTCCAATAACTTCAAGATCACCACGTCCCTGAAAAATGTAATATTACCGTTGTTATCTGCACTCCATTAAGTATTGAGTATAGGGATGCACGGGATTAGAAAAGAGTTCAAACACATTGCCTGATTCCACGATCTTCCCGGACTTCATCACATATACATAATCTGCAAGCTCCGCAACAACGCCTAGATCATGGGTAATTAATAGGATGCCGACATTGTTCGTCCATCTGATTCGGTCCAGCTCTTTAAGAATCTGGGCTTGAATGGTTACATCCAATGCCGTTGTAGGCTCATCTGCAATTAATAATTTTGCACCGGATACCAGTGCGATGGCAATCATTACTCTTTGACACATACCACCGCTAATTTGAAAAGGATATTTATTGAAAAGCAATTCAGGATCGCTGAGCCCTGCTTGCTCCATCTGCTTCATGGCAAGTAATCTTGCTTCTTTTCCCGACACCCGCTTATGCAGTTTAATCGTCTCCGTGATCTGCCTGCCAATAGTAAGTACCGGATTCAGCGCGTTCATAGGATCTTGAAAGATTACGGCCATTTCTGTTCCCCGAAGTTTCCGTAACTGACGGCTGGAGCACTCACGAAGATTGTTACCCTTAAGCCAGATTTCTCCACTCTCAACTAAGCCTGGAGAATCTAATAATCCTAATATGGACATTGCCGTAACACTTTTACCGCTGCCGCTCTCGCCTACAAGTGCGACAATCTGCCGGGATTTCACCTCGATACTGACATCATCAACTGCCGTAACTTTATAACTGCCTGTGTGAAAGCAGGTGCGTAAATGATTGACCTTCAGCAGTGGAGACTCTACCATCATGTTCTGGCCCCCCACTTCACTGCAGAATCGAAAACACGCTCTGGTTGTCGCAAGCCTTCTCCCAACAGATTAAAGCCCAGAACCGCCAGCATGATCATCATTCCCGGAAATAGCATCAACCGCGGCTCCGTTTGAATATAGGCACGGCTGTCGTTCAGCATTACTCCCCATTCCGGTGTAGGCGGCTGAGCTCCCAAACCCAGAAAGGACAAACCCGCAATGGAGAGCATAATCGTACCCACTTCCATAGAAGCAAGAACCAGAATAGGCCGGGCTGCGTTCAGCAGAATATGCCTGAAAATAATTTGTAAATGAGAAGTGCCTGACGCTTTGGCCGCTGTAATATATTCACTTTCCTTGATTTGAAGGACCATGCTGCGTATCACTCTGGCATACCCCGTCCACCAGACAGCAGCAAATGCGATTAGCAGATTCTTCATACTGGGACCTAGCATGGCTGTAATCGCAAGGGATAGGATTAAGCTGGGAAAGGCAAGCAATATATCTATGATCCGCATAATCAAATGATCGATCTTGCCGCCAGCGTAACCCGCCAGTAAACCAACGGGGATGCTAATCGCAAAAACAACGATCAACACCATAAACGAATAATTCAGGGAGGTTCGGGTCCCATAGATTAATCGGGATAAGACACAGCGTCCCAGATGATCCGTACCGAGCGGGTATTGCCAGGAAGGCATAGCCAGTTTGTGTTCCATGTGAATCTGCAGCGGATCGGAAGGTGAAAGCCATGGGGCAAAGAGTCCAACGCATATGAACAAAAGTACTATGCCCGCTCCTAACCTTGCTCCCTCATTCTTAAATAAGCTAATACGAAATATGACAATCCGCTCCTTCTAAATCGTCACCGCAGCCTGATTCGCGGATCCAGCAGCAGATGTAATAAATCCACTGTCAAGTTAATCAGGACAACGACAACAGCCATCCATAATACGTAACCCTGAATGACAATATAGTCTTTCGCAAAAATCGCCTCAATGGCATACTTACCGATTCCCGGCCAAGAAAATATAGTTTCAACAATAACGGAACCGCCCAATAGCCCCGCTATGTTAACTCCAAGGAGGGTAAGACTCGGAAGAAGCGCATTACGAAGTACATGCCGAATGATTATTCTCCATTCCTGCAGCCCCTTAGCTCTAGCTGCTGTGATGTACCGCTTGCCCAAAACGTCTAGAAGACTGGAACGAATCAAGCGGATGTAGACTCCTGCCATTCCAAATCCTAGTGTGAGGGCAGGTAGAATGACACTGGATACCCCATCCATTCCCATCACAGGAAATAGCTTAAACTTCACCGCACCATAATAAATTAGGAGCAGACTTAGCCAGTATCCCGGCATTGAAACACTGAGCAGTGCACATACTCTTCCCAGTCGATCAAGCAATTTACCCGGATATAGTGCAGATCCCACTCCTATAGGCAAGGCAATAAGAATAGCGGACAATACGGAACAGGCACTGAGCAGTATAGTTGCCGGAAAGCGACTCATTAGCTCTGTGAATACTGGACGACCGCTGCTGTAAGATAGGCCTAAATCGAGATGGGACACCCGGTTCAACCAATGAAAATATTGCTTATGTACAGGACCATCCAGACCAAGTGCATGTCTGGTCACCTCAATAGCTTCCTGCGTGGGTTTAATGCCGTCAGCACGCAGCATGATCTCCGCTGGATCACCTGGCGTTAAGTGCATCAGCGCAAAGGTAATGCAAGAGATACCGAGCAGCACGGGGATGAGCTGCAATAAGCGTTGCAACAAGTATCGATTGATGGCATTCAACTCCAAGATCTTAATCGTAATAATTACGATTATAGCATAATCTTTTTAAATTAATAGTCTTAATTTGATTTATTTCATGTAGGACATAAAAAAATCAACCCATATTAAATGAGTTGATCTTTAAACATTTGGCCTCTGCACAGTCGCAACTTTTTTTTGCAATAATATTGTCAAATCCTTAATAATCATGTCATTATAAGTAGGTTCATATTAAAAATAACAATAAAGGAAGTGTGTATTTGAATCGGTTCAATTTAGTCCTCATCTATGTTTTATCCATCATGATAGCTTTTCTTTTAGGAATTTACGTGGCCCCTAGCGTTGAAACACGCTTGAATGGGCAGAATGTGGCAAGTAATCCCGTTATCGAAGAAATACCACCTAGTACCGCAGATAAAGCTGCTATTGCTGCTGAATCCAACACTACTGGGTCCAATTCTATTGAATCAGATCCTACTGAATCAGATCCTACTGAATCTTCACCTTCCCCGGAAGCCGTTGTCTTGGAAGATATGCCTTCGGACGATGATACCGGACCCGCCGATGATGAAGCTGAAGATCTGCCAGCAGCAGATACCCCATCCGGGCAAGGGATTGGTGCGCCATTAGAATTCAAGTATAGTACGAACTCTGCCGATGCTGTTAAGCTGACCTGGGAAGCTGACAACTTAACCGGTAAAAGGATCAATTATTACACAGCCCACATCAGCACGTTTAATCCAGTAGGCGATCCTTCCAATGATCAGCTGAACGGCAAGAGCAGCTTTTCGCTTAAATATGTGGGGCCGGTTGAGCCCAATGATACTTTATTTATTTTCAGTGATTTTACATATCAGAATACAATACATACGATTATTATTGACCAGCTCACACTTCAATATGATGATGGTACTATCGAGACCTTCGACTATGGTTACGAAACTACCGATGATAGCGGCCTATAATCCATATGATTTGCAGCCCTGGTGCGAACCAGAGCTTTTTGCGAGGCACAATGAACTAATGGTAATGTAAAAAACGAAGAGCGGCCTGGAATCCGGCGCTCTTCGTTTTTACTGTTATTGTTACTGCCATTCAGTTTAGCGGATGACCGTTACCTTGATCGTATCACTGGCAGTTACTCCCGCCGCGTTGACCAGCTCCGCCCGATATTCGTACACACCGGCAGTGCGTCCGCTGATGGTGGTTGCTGCACTTTGCGCCGAAGGTGTATGGGCATTCAGCGGCTGTGAGTCGATGAGCTCCCCGTTCTCATATAGGCGGTACTCTGTAGCGTTAGTTCCCCACCAAAGATTCATCGACACCTTATAGGTGCCATCTCCGTCCCAGTTATCTTCGGACAGAATCGGCTTGCCCGGCGCAGAGTCACTTATGGTGACCGTAAGCGAATCGATCTTGGTCGTGCCATATTTGTTGGTTAACTCCGCAGTGTATACATAAGTGCCGTTCACCTTGCCATGAAGCTCTGTGCTTGCCGTCTGGGCAGCCGGCGATACATCCTTCAGTGTCTTAGAATCAATCAGTGTGCCGTTCTCATAGAGTTTGTAGCTCGTGCCGTTATTACCCCACCATAGGTTCATGGTGACCGTATAGTTACCATCACTAAGTCCATTAGCATAGCTGCTGTTGGAGGAAAGATCAGCCTGTCCTGGCTTACCAGTCGCAATCACCTGGCCGCCAATAACCTGGAAAGTATAGCTCTTTTCAGTCGTATTGCTGGCCGCATCCTGCACGGTGTATTTCACGGTGTGGGAGCCGGCCCCTAAATCGGCGGCGCTCAGGGTCTGGCCCTCGGCAATCGTTTTCCCATCTAATAGAAGCTGTTTCGAGGTGACACCTGACAATACATCGTCAGCAGTCAATTCAAAGTAAAGCTGCGCTCCTTCTTCTACATCTCTCACCTCATGGCCGGATTCCTTCAGTTCGGCAACCGGTGGAGCCGTATCAATATTGAGGTTCAACATCTTGGGATCTTCCGCTTTGCCTTTTCCCGGCACAGCATGGTATGTCAATGTATGCCGCCCGTCTTCCTTCAGGTCCACAGGTGTACTGTACTCAGCTTCCTTGTTGCCGTTAAGCGAGTAATAAATATTAGCTGTATCTGTATTAACCTTCAGGGTAACGGTGACCGGCTGGTTAAACCAGCCGGAAGCATTAGGCTCGGCAGACAGCGTCGCCGTTGTCACCGGAGCCCCCTCTTCTTCTGCTGCGGCGAAGTCATCGAGGCTTCTCGGCTTGAGCTGGTAGATGCCTTTAAAAATTGCGGCAACACCTGTGATATTAAGTTTTTGTCCCTCAGTATAAGGGAAGATATCCTTAGTAATGCCTGTCCGGGCATCCACGCGCACATGATTGCTTGTCCCGTCGGCGTTGACTGCGTCGAATTCAAAGGAGCCGCTTGGCGTAGCGTTGATAATGTTCGCCACTGTCACACCGTTCAGTTGAACCAATTGGCCTTGGTTGGCATCATTCACCATGTTCGCCGCAATCGGCTGCGGCAGTGCCGCCGTGCCCGTCTTCGCAATTTGTACTGCTTCGGTCAGCTCCAGCTCTGTGTTGTACAGTGCGGTGGACGCTGTTACCTTGACCTTATCGCCCACGTGGAAGCCGCTCTGACTCTGGAAGACATAAACCCCACCGGTTCCATCTTGGAGATAGAAGGACTGTCCGCCAAAGATACCCGGCTCGGTCGTCACGGTCCCCTCCACCGTTACCAGTGATCCGGCTGCCTTAGACCGGGAATCGCCGATAGAGATTGCAGCCGGAATGGGATCTTCCTCAGCCGGAAGCGGTTCAGCAGGAACATTGCCCAGCGTCACCGATTCAGTCTTGAGGTTTGTACTGTTCTGGCGGAGGCGCAGATTGGATGCAGCTGTGGTGCCCGGCTTGATCTGAATCGTCAGGTCCTTGTAGGCATGACCGTTCTGATCAGCCGTCAGATTGAATGAGGAGCTATAGCCGTAGCTGCTTGGCCAGGTGCCGTCGCTGTTCTGAATCTTGGCGATTTGGGCGCCGCTGCTTACCTGGTAGACACCTACCTGGAAGCCGGAAACGCTTGTGCCTGCTGGAAGATTATCTGCACTCACCCGAATCTGAAAATTCTGTGCATTTGGCAGCACAGCCTGGTGCGTGAAGTTATAAACCGCACTTGCAGTGGCTGCCGGTCCGCCGTAGGAGCCTGCTTTGAAGGTGCTGCGATCATACCATTTGTAGCCAGCATTAGGTTGAGCCCAAGGCTCCGGCTGCGGCTCAGTGGACAGCGCTGGCTCCTCGAAAGGCAGCAGTGCTGTAGGCTGATCTAGCATCAGGCCATTCACCTGGGTGAAATCCGTATAACTCTCCTGCTCAGCGAGCCAGTTGACGGTGTTAACCAGCAGTGTGGCATCGTCCACTTCCTTGAAGCCATCGTAAGTTGTTTTCTTGGTGCCGGTATCTTCGCGCAGGTATTTCGGTGTTGCATCCTCTACAGGAGATGAGTCACCGATGAAGGCTGCCTTGCCGGCGCCTTTTTTCGCAACTGCCACATAAGGACCTTCTGCCACACCGCCGCCGTTATAGACCCCCTGGTCTACGGCATTGGCCCAGGCAGCATTGGTTTGCGGCAGGTAGACGATACCTTTCGCACGGGCTGGGTCTAGAATGGCCAGCGTGGAACCGGCATGCATAGCTACCGCCGATACGCCCGTTGTAATGCCGAAGGCTTGATCGGGAGCCACGATGTTGGTTGCGTTAATGTCGCCAAGCGCATTGTAGCGGAAACGGACACCGAACTCGTCCGCCAGCCAGTCAGAGCTAACCACACCCTGCATGGCTGCAGAAGCGACCTCATCGGCATTCATGCCTTTGGCTGGATTGTCCCACGCTCCACGGCGGTAGCCGTTGAAAGCTTCAGAACCATCCCAGCGGTTTTTGTTGCGGTCGGCGTTATAATGGTCGCCGATGAAGAAAATACTGCCGCCATCCTCCACATATTCTGCCATCGCAAGCTGCTCGCTTGCTTTGTAGGGCACGTTGGATTCGGCGACGATGTAGACATCATAATCGGAAAGATCACTCAAAGTAATTGGAGTCGTCTTGCGGAGTTCTTTGACATAATAGCCTTCCTGGGCAAGGGCATTCCCAAAGTCTGAAAAAGCGCCGTCAATCACCCAATCGGCTGCTCCCGCAGTCTGCTCATGGGTGTTGTCAAACAGGATCTTCTGGCCTGCATGCTCATTGACCACTTTGGCCTCAATGTACGGTGCAGGATCGTTTGGTCCTTCTGCGAATACCGCCGAACCGGCTCCGAACGTGAACAGCTGAAGTGGTACGGCCACCGCCACAGCTAGAGTGCTGTTCATCAGCCTCTTTTTCCAAACTGAATTCTTCTCCTTCATACCCTTCCTCCTCAAGAAATAGTCCGGTGAGTAATTACCATAAATACCCACCTGCTTGACATCTACTATCCTATCTCAAAACAATTAAAAAAAAGATAGATTTATGTAAACTGCTGTAAAAATTATACTTTTGGCCTATAAAACGGGTCGAATATAGAAAGGGTATTATGAAAAAAGTCACAGTTGCTGAGGCTCATGATGAAGGATTGGGCTATCTGGATATTAGTACAAAAAAAGCGAAACGGATAAATGCTCCGTTTCGCTCTCTCCTAAGTTACTGATAACCAAGTAACAAATTCACAATCGTATCAAGCTGAAGCTCTAATGAAAAAGGGTCCTCCATTACGAATTCATCATGATAATTATCGCCATACAAATAAACTTTGCCATTTTTCACTGCAGGGATGCCTTTCCATATGTTACTTTCCATTGCTTTATTGGTTGCATCCGCATCGCCATTATATACAAAAACATAATCACCTAAGTATTCTGGAAGCACTTCAAGTGAAATGGATTCAAACCCCTCCGCCATATTTTTGGCACTTTCTGTTGGAGGCAGCTTCAGCATATTGTATATAGTGGAAGAACCATAATTTCCTCCCTTTGCCGCTAAGACGTACACGGCCTTTTGTGAAAACTGAACAATTGAAACGGTTTCCCCTTCCTTGATAACCCCGGCAAGTTTCGACTTTGCTTCAGCTACTTTCAGTTCATATTCCGTAATCCATTCTTCTGCTTCTTTTTCTTTTCCGAATATTTTGCTTACACTCCTAAATTTATCAAGCGGCCCTGCTGTCTTTAACCCCTCCCAATAAGGCAGAAAAACAGTGGTCCCAATTTTCTCATATTGTTCTATGTTCTCATCGATCGAACCGATAATTAAGTCCGGATCTAGCATCGTTAATTTTTCCAAATTTAAAGGAAAATCCCCTAAATCCTCAATTTTCTCGATCGTTTCTTTGGGTATGTCCGCTTTTTCCATCCACCCTTCATCCAGCATAAACGTTCTTGCTCCGATGGGTATAATTCCTAATTTCAATAAATGCCCCATATATTGGTCAGCCGCCACTCTTTTCGGCTCTGCTGGTACTTCCACATCTCCCTTAGGCGTTGATACTATTCGAGTGTTCGTACTTTCTTCTGATGTTGCTTGATTTACGGTTCCATTCCCATTACTTTGTTCCTTCGTAGCAGTACCCGTCCCGCTTGAGCAAGCACCTAATAATAGAGAACTGCAAAGCAGTAAAGCTGCCGTCGTCTGAGATTTTGTCATTTTAAACATAGGTAATTCCCCTTTTTCTGTATTATGATAATGATTATCATTATTAATATACTGTTCAACGATGGGTTCAAAAATAGAGGATGTGGGGAAGTTTAATGGACTTTCAGCAACTTTAGGCCGCTGAAACTCTCTTGTTCTAAAATGTGCAGGGGATACACCTTTTCTTTTCTTGAAAATTCGGCTGAAATAATATACGTCTTTATAACCAACACTTGCTGATATTTCCCCGACCGAAGCATCTGTTGTCATTAAAAGCTCCGTTGCAAGTTCAAGCCGAAACCGAATTAAGTAATCAATCGGACTCATACCTGTGTGCTCTTTAAACAAGGATGACAAATGATAAGCACTGAAATTAAATACTTCCGCAAGCGAATCTAATGTAATTGGCTCCGCATAGTACTCCTGGATATAGGTGATTACCTGGACTGCAACACTTGTTTGTTTCACTTCAGTCTCTTTTCTATGTAATTCTTTTAAAACCTGATGAATGAATTGATAAAAAAGTGATTTTACATTGAGTCTCTCTTCTTGCTCGTTCCATTTTTGATACATCAATTGCATTTTGTTATAAAGTAAAATGGGTGCATCTGGGGAAAAACAATATTGTGTTTGGAACAGATCCTCCTCTTGCATCCATGCACGGTAATAAATGATATAGTAAACAAAATTCTTGCTTGTCGGAACAATATTAAGGGTCGCTCCTTTCCCGCTATGCAGGACTTGAAATCCTGTAAAAGAAAATTCAGACTGATCTAATTGAACTTGAGCGCTCCCTTGTACCGAAAGTAAAAATATACTGGCAGGAATCTTATATTTATGAAGAATTTCGCCCCGAACCCTTTCAATACGGCGCACATCCAATAACTTGACCGTCGCTTGGTCCCAAAGCAATATTTGATTGCTTTTGTGCATAATGACTACCCCTCCGTTATCTGTCTAATACTCATCATAAATGATAACCATTATCAATAACAGTCAAGATATTTAACTTAATAACAAAAATCCGATTGCCCTAAAAGGTGCAATCGGATTTTGTAATATAATTTTATTGTTCAGACGCCAATTGCAGAAAATGATCTGCAGCCAAACGGACAGCCAGGATACTTGCGCTATTGAGTGAGTTATCAAAGATAAGTACATGATTGTTTTTCACTGCTTCCAGTGAGTTCCACACGTTCGAAGTTTCCTTGTCCTTGATGGCTGCCTTTGCGATATCCATATCATGCTGGATAATAATATAATCTGGATTCATGCTGTATATTCCCTCCAGAGAAAGTGCCCCTCCCTCTTCAGGATATCCCTTTGGTGGCAACAACCCAAAGCCTACAGTTTGATTGTAGTACATCGTGTTTTTAGAGCCTTGAGCATTAAAATTGGCTTTTCCGTCGACCCGTAGTAAAGCAAATGTTTTATTCTCAAGACTACTTAACTGTTCTTTTGTTTTTGCAATCATTTCTTGGGTTTCCTTAATGGCTTGTTCCGCTAATGTCTCTTTACCAACAATCTGAGCACACAGCATGGCCGTTTTTTCCCAGGTATCGGTGTAGTCAATTAAGATGACTGGTGCAATCTTATTCAACTCTTCATAATTGCTATCAACAGAACCCTTGAAGGTTACAATCACATCTGGCTTTGCATCCATGATCATTTCCAGGTTCGCATTGCTGCTGCCCAAATCAATAATTTCAGCAGTTCCAGCATAAGGCTGTAAAGTAGCAAAATCCTTCATCGCTTCCGCTGCATTGGTTGATGCGATTGGAGGCGTATCTAGAGCAAAAAAGTAATCTAAATACAAGGGATGCAAAACCGCTATACGCTCAGGACGTGTCTTAAGCACCACTCCATTGTCGCTGGCATCCGCAATTGTTCTTGGCCATCCCGCTTCATCGATCTTGCCGGCTTCCGGTGTAGGCGTGACTGAAGTTTCGGAACATCCAGCCAGTAATCCTGCAAGTATAATTAAGGATGCAATCCATCCATATAGTCTTTTCATTTGGCTCCCCCTTGAGTTGTTATCATTACTGTCTGTATAAATGCTTCATTAAATCACGGTTTTTCTGCGTGAACAGGTCATTATGTGAAGACACCATCCCGGACGAATTTGCCTCCGGTGTGATGTATTGTTTGGCTTGGTTTACCGCATTGGCAGCATCCTGGAATGCCCCCGCGATCAGGTGCAGTTTCCCATCATGGTGTAGAACATCACCTGCCGCATAAATACCCGGCACGGATGTCCCGCTCGTTACTGATCCTGAAATCTGATGTTCCCACAGATCCATTTTAATTTCACTGTTCACCAGCAGTTCTTTGTCGCGCTCATAACCGTGATTAATGATGACCTCATCGACAGACAGCTCAAATGCCTCTCCGTTGTCATTACTTTTCAGCAGTACAGTCCCTATTCTTTCGTGATCCGGTGTGGCAATCAACTTTTCGATTGAAGTATTTAACAAGCACTCTACGCCATTGTTTGCCAAGCGTGAAATATCGGCTTCATGCCCCTTTAAGTTCTCTTTCCGGTACGTCAGAAACACCTTTTTGGCAATCGGAGCCAGTTCATTCGCCCAGTCTACAGCAGAATGACCGCCTCCCGATATTAGGACAGTCTTCTCTTTAAAGCGGGCAAGTGACTTCACCGTATAATGCAAATTTGTGATTTCGAATCTTTCGGCACCCTTGATTTCGAGCTTGACCGGCTTCAGAATGCCTCCTCCAATGGCCAATATGACAGTTTTAGTGAAATGCTTCCGGTTTGCGGCCGTGTGTAAAATAAAGTAACCTGCTTCATCTTGCGAGATGGATGTGACCTTTTCATTAAAGGCAACCTCCGGTTGGAAAGTCATCCCTTGACCAACCATTTGTTCAATAAGCTGCGAGCCAAGAATAGGCTGTAAGCCTCCCACGTCCCAGATCATCTTTTCCGGATAGACATGCACTTTGCCGCCAAGCACAGGTTGGAATTCTATAATTTTGGTTTTCATTTCACGGAGTCCGCTATAAAATGCAGCAAATAATCCAGCCGGACCGCCGCCAATAATCGTAACATCAAACAATTCCTCTTCATGCATCGTTCAATCGCCTCATTTCTCTTTTTTAAATCCCTAAATGCTCACGGAAAGTGCTACCCGTATATTCGCTCCGGAATAAGTCTCTTTCAACCAGCTGCGGTACCAACTTCTCAAAAAACAGCTCCATAGATTGTTCCGAACCGCCTGGCAGGGCGATGAAGCCATCTATAGCCCCCGCTTCAAACCGTTCAATAATATCGTTCAGCACATCCTCGACTGTCCCGACAGATACCCAATGTGCAGATCCGACAACCTCCGGCCTGTCCAAGATTTCTTTCACTGTAGGCTGATTTTTAATAATATACCGCCGTAACAACTCAGCATGAGTCCGGCTGCGGACGGCCTGACTGGAATCGGGTAACATATCGGCAGTTACTCGCTTATCTAAGGGATAACCGCTTAAATCAAGACCCAGCACCGATTTAAGCGAAGCATGTCTGCGTTCAAGGCTTAAATTCGCATGTGCAGCCTTATGTAATTCAAGTGCTTCTTCGCGCGTATCGGCCAGGAAAAAATATAAGCCCGGCAAAACTTTGATAGCATCCGGATCACGGCCCTGCTCAGCCGCTCTTCTTCTCAGATCATTCCTTAGTTCCACTCCCGATTCGATATCCGGCATTGCGGCAAAAATAGCATCAGCTACAGATGAGGCGAAATTCCGTCCAATATCCGAAGCCCCAGCTTGGAATAGCGGCGGCGTTCCTGACTTGTGAGCAGGCAAAGTAAGCGGCCCTTTTACACTGAAAAATTCCCCGGAATGATTAATGGCAGTCACTTTATCCTTATCCGAAAACATACCTGACTGACGGTCGATAACAATCGCTTCATTCGGAAAACTCTCCCAAAGCTTGCATACAACATCCGTGAACTCCATAGCCATGGCATATCTCTCTTCCGGTGACGGCATGGGTGAGGCGCTGAAATTATCGGCGCCTTCAATAGAAGTGACAATATTCCAGCCGGCGCGTCCATTGCTCAGCCAGTGTAAGGACTGCAGCTGCCTTGCAACAACATACGGCGGATTAAAAGTAGTGGAAATCGTCGTTACCAGTCCGATCCGCTCGGTTTCACGAGCTATCGCTGCAAAAAACAATGCAGGGTCGGGGCTGCCGAAATTTGAGGAGTCTCCTAACATCTGCGGGCTAACATACAGATAATCAGCCCTGAAAAGAAAATCGAGCTTTGAATTCTCAGCCATTTTTGCCAAATTAATATAGTAATCAATAGACTCCATCTTCTCTACTCCGCTATCCGGGTGTCGCCAGCCGTCTCCTTTCATCCAGGTTGCATTTAAGGACAGGCCAATACATAATTGTCTTGGTCTTTTTTCTGTCATATCTACCAGCCTTTCATTTATAAATCAATTTACTGATAATGATTCTCAGTTACAAAGGTGAGTTTATCAAAAATTTAAATAAATTCAAATGTACAAATCTCAAATCCAGCATGCATCATTATTTAATCTAAATAAAAAAAGTCTGCACTTCTGGCTTATCACCAGTAGCTGCAGACGTAGTTCAAGTAAAAGAAGCTCATTATGTACATTATTTATAAGCAGAGGGAGAAACACCGAATTTCTTTTTGAATAATCGGCTGAAATATAGTGGATTGTCATAACCAACACGGTCAGCAATCTCGCGGATAGGAAAATTACCTGCTTTGAGTAATTCACAGGCCCGTTCCAAACGATAATTAACGACATAGTCGATTGGTCGTAGTCCCGTATATTTATGAAAGAGGTAAGAGAAGCGGTTGGCACTCATTGCATGCTGTTCCGCTAACTCACCGAGTGTAAGTGAATTCATATAATGAAGTTTAATATACGCAAGAGCTTCGTCTACCATTCTTTGATTCGGAGAACTATCGTTCTCTCTGTAACTGCACGCAATCAGAACCTGATGCATCAGGCTTAAGAACAACTCCTTGATACGCAGCTTCCCAATTTCTCCGGATGGATGGGCATTCTGATGGAGCATAATTAGTAATTCAATAATCTTTAGATTCGCTCCCGGCTCCAGCTTGAAATGAGAGTCAAATTCGTGAGTACTATTCATTTCTTCCGGCATATCCAATTTATAAAAAAGTGAGTAATACTCGAGCTCAGATTGTCCTATAACCTGTGAATCCATCTGCATGCCCGGAGCAGCATGAAAAACTGATCCTGGCCGTAATTCATATACCGTTCCATTCACACGTATTCTGGCTCCCCCGCGAATGATAAATAGAAATCCATGCTTAACGGTGGTGAATTCACTTAATAAGCTTTTGGGCTGGATGACTAAGCGGCTTCTATCTTCTATTTCATAGACACCTTTAGTAAATGCCTTTGCTAATTTGTCCAAATTTATCAATGTTCTGCACCTGCTTCCTAGCACCATGCTTCTTTTAAGATCAGATCCAATTCTGATATTTATTTAAAACAGTATAGACAATAGTGTGCGAAATTGCTAGAAGTGTAGTAGATATTCTAATGTACATTGTACCCAAGAAGATGCTCAGGAGATTTTGGTTGAAAATATGCCGTTTTCATTACAATCAATTTGAAGAAGTTCATCCTGTAAAATCCAAACATCAGTTTTTTCAACAAAGAAATGAAATCCGCCAATGGATTGAACCCATGCGGGATCGATCGGTGTAGCACTTGCATTAATTCCAACAGTGAAGGCATTTGAGCCTCCACCGGCATATTTTGCATAAATTCTTACATATTGGTCCTCTTCCAAACCCCATTCATTCTTAAATGAATCCAATGCTTTTTCGGATACTGCAAATGATATCATTCCTCTTCTCTCCTTTCTGCTGTTCAATCACATTTTTTTATTTCGCCACGATAATTGGCCATTCTGAAACTGGCTCCGCATCCACATGAAGCTTTTGCATTAGGGTTATTCATAGTGAATCCGCCTACCATTCCACTCTCTTCATAGTCAATTTCAAGACCGTCAATATAAGGAATACTATTCGGGTGAACCAATATACTAAAATCCTTTTTATTTAATACAATATCCTCTTCTGCCTGCTGTTCATCTACGACTAGGGTATAGGATAATCCACTGCATCCCCCTTCATCAACACCCACTCTAAGGAATGGATTTCGGATATTCGCACTTAATAAGATTTCGGCGATTTTTTCTGATGCCTTATCACTGACCTCGATGATCATTGTGAACTCCTCCTTCGTTTATTTGTTTTTCAAACCTAAAGATTGGATACCCGTTCCTATCTGTTCAGCTACTGGTGAGATCCGAGTGCTCGCAAATAAACTCATTACAATCAACAAGAGATGGAAACCCATTGCTACAATTAATCCGGATTGGAGTGACATTCCGCCAGCCTGACAAACCACAAGAATGGAACCGCCGATCCCGATAACTACACCGGGTGTAAAAGAATCCGCAAATTGCAGATTTGCCGAGGTGTTGCCGACACCTCCTTCTCTTGTCTGAGAAAACGCCACAACACCGCTAATCGGATGCGCCAATCCAATGCCGATTCCAGCGATGATCTGTCCAAAAACTGCAACGGTAACGGTCACCACGGGTATCCAAAATACGATAGTAATCCCTATGGCAAGCAGCAATACACCCAGAATAATTCGCGTATGCCGTCCACGCCCCTGATCTGCCGAATCCCACCGTCCTTGCAGATACGCTATGACGCACCAACTCAACGCAGCACTCGCTACAATCAATCCGGCCTGAGAAGGCGTTATTCCCTTCACATCGATTAGAGCCAATACCAAGAAATTCTGTGTGCTGGTATAGGCAGCGAAGAACAGCCCACGTGTTGCCAGAATAGCTGGCATGCCTCTTCGAAGCGTAAGAGTTCCCTTCGGCAGCAGTTTGCGGAGCGGAAATATCATCAGTACTAAGCCGATAAGGACTAAAACAAATCCCATAATACTCGGAAGCATGCTTAGACCAACCAAGAAAATCCCTGTACCCATCGTTAACAGTAAAGCCATCCAAGTCGATGAAGCTCCGATATCCCCTTGTGTCTTCGGTGTTTTTAATTTCGTGAACGCAGGTAAACTAAGCAGCGCTGAAATTATCAGGATCGGTAATATTCCCCAGAAAACAAACCGCCAGGACCACTGATCTGCGATAAGACCTGCAACGTATGGACCGAGCATGGACGGAAGAACATAGGCCGTACCAAATGCTCCTAGTATTTTGGCGCGTAATTCATCCGGGTAGCTTAAGGATATTGCTGTGTACACACAAGTCATCATAGCTCCGGCACCCAAACCCTGCATGGCCCGTGATCCTATCATGGTATACATATCGCCTGATGTTGCGGCAGCGATCAACCCAACGATAAACAAAAGTAGTGCGATAGTGAACGGTACTGCAGGTCCTCTTCTATCTATGATTCGACCGACGACCAGAGTTCCGATAATCTGCGCAAGCAGATAAGTACTGAATATCCAGCCAAACAGGCTAAGGCCTTTCAAATCTCCAGCAATTGAAGGGGCAATGGTGGTTACTGACAGACCTTCGAATCCAACGGCCATCACTGACAGAATAATACCTATGGATAGTGCAAAATAACGTGGGCTGAAAATACTTTGATGATTAGACGACATGAAATGTGACCTCCAAGAAAATTGGTATGTATACATCGTATCCGGACACTTAGTAAACAATTTTGTTTATAATGTCTAAGCTACAGTTCAGCTTTGACTTTGTCAACATTTTTGTTTAAAATGTAGTCTGTGATGTAGATTTAGTTGCTTCAAAAGGAGGTGCACCTTGAGCCGAAATCAAACCAAAAAGGATGTCTCAACCAAGACCCGAAGAGCGATCATTGATCTGTTAAAGCAGCAAGGGGGAATGGATGTTATGGCACTCTCCTCGCAGTTTTCGCTATCTGGAATGGCTATTCGTCAACATTTGAATGCGCTGAAAGAAGAAGGGCTGGTTACTAATAAAGAAGAGGCCCGTCCCATGGGGCGGCCCACCAAGCTATGGATCTTAACCCCCGCGGCCGATCGGTTTTTTCCAAGCGGATATTCGGATTTATCCGTCAGTCTGATCCATTCCATGAAAGAAGCTTTCGGAAACGAGGGGCTGGACAAGCTGCTGGCTGTTCGAAATAAAAATATGCAAGAACAATATCTTCAGCAACTTGGTGATACAGCAGACGTTAGAGGGAAGCTGGAGAAACTGGCCGAGATTCGAACAAATGAAGGCTATATGGCCGAGGTTAAGGAGCAGGATGATGGCAGTCTTTTATTCATTGAGAAACATTGCCCGATCTGTGAAGCTGCTGCTGTATGTACCGGGTTATGCAAAAATGAGTTACATCTATTTAAAACTGTTCTAGGTAATAATGTTCATATTGAACGGGGGGAGTACATATTAGCGGGAGGAAGAAACTGTGTATATACGGTTAGAATCTGACAATTGCTGTGGCACTTTCCAAACGCCTGCCATGTCACACATGAGCATCCAATGACTAGCGATATGAACCATTATCATAATATTCATTACAAATAGATAACAACCCACAGCCAAGATTTATAATAAAAATGATCTTGGCTGTGGGTTGTTTTAGTTTAACTTTACCCCGTTATTTAATGTTACATATTCCATTTCATTTCTTCCTCAATTTAACTACGATATCCCTTATTCAGAAAAAATAGGTTCACTGAGCTCCCACTATAGAATGCGGAACATATAGTTCTTCTAGTGATGAAATTTCTTCAGAGGTTAATTTCACAGATAGAGCTTCTACTGAATCTTCGAGTTGAGAAATTTTCGTAGCACCTACAATAGGAGCAGCTACAGATTCTTTTTGCAGCAGCCATGCAAGCGCAATATGAATACGGGGTACACCGCGCTTCTCTGCAATTGACGCCACTCGCTCAATGATCAATCGATCTGCATCAATAGTAGAATCATATTTTGCTTTTTGAATTAGATCTGTTTCGGATCGTTGCGTGGTTTCCGACCAGTCGCGAATCAGTCTTCCAGATGCTAATGGACTATAGGGAGTCACCGCAATTTTTTGGTCCTTACAAAGTGGCATCATCTCCCTTTCCTCTTCGCGGTAGATGAGATTCAGGTGATTTTGCATGGATACAAAACGAGTCCATCCATTTTTCTCAGCCACATGTATTGCTTTTTGAAATTGCCATGCATACATAGCAGAAGCACCGATATATCTGGCCTTTCCAGACTTCACCACATCATGCATAGCTTCCATGGTTTCTTCAATTGGCGTGTTGTAATCCCAACGATGGGTGATATAGAGATCTACATAATCGGTCCCTAGTCTCTTTAGACTTTTATCTATCTCGCTCATTATAGCTTTTCGGGAAAGCCCAGCACCGTTTGGACCTTGATGCATGCGCCCCCAAACCTTTGTTGCGAGGACAATTTCATCCCGATTTGCATAATCCTTTAGAGCTCGTCCTATAATCTCTTCACTGGTTCCACTTGCATAGATATTCGCTGTATCAAAAAAGTTGATGCCGAGGTCCAGCGCTCTTTTTATAATAGGACGGCTGTTCTCCTCATTAAGCACCCATTGATGCCCTTCTGGCTGCACATCTCCAAAGCTCATACAGCCTAGGCAAATCCGAGAGACATCCATACCTGTATTTCCAAATTTAATATATTCCACAATGTAAACCTCCTTCTATTTATATAGATTAATTTCTACAGTTGTTCAAACCATTCATCATCGACAGCTTCAAACCATTCTGTTTCCCCTGGAGTCACCTGTTTTAAGTAATTGGGCAGATTTTCCTTCTTCTTGATACCACCCGTTGCCGCCAGTAATTAACAGAACTTGTCCAACGTGATGAGCGTGCCAATTATTGCGAGCACCTGGAGCAAAGGTTACATTTCCAATTGCAGTATTAAGTGGAGTAGGATCTGTAAACACCATTTGCAAATAAGCATCACCCGTAAAGTTTGCTTTAACTTTTTCCCCTAACGGAAAAATGGTACTGTTATCCTCTTATTCTCCCGCAGAAAAGTCAGTTGAAGCGGCCAGTTCAGTCTGCGTCTCGTAGTCAGCAATACGGGCTTTCAAGGTCGAAACGGTGTTTGCCAGTGCTTGAGAACCGAGTACCATTCTCATTGGCGCAGGTTCTTGATCAACGCTCTCAATGATTCGGGAAACCATACGCACTGGATCACCGGGAGCTAGTCCATTGGAAGGGTCGAGCATATTCAAGAAGCTGTGCGCCGGATTTTCATCGTATTCTGGCATCAGGTTCGCTACCTGTGCACTGCCATATCGAAACTCGGTACGGGCGCCTCCTGGCTCAACCAATGTAATACCAATGTTAAACGGTGCAACCTCTTGAGCGACCGATTCGCAAAATCCCTCAATACCAAATTTGGTGGCATGGTACATTGAATTACCTGGAAAGGCAACCTGCCCACCATAGGAGGAGATCTGAATAATTCGCCCGCCACCCTGAACACGCAGATGCGGCAGAGATGACCGAATTAGCTGGATGGATCCAGTTAGGTTAGTCGCGATGATATGATCAATCTCGGCGTCTGAGAGTTCCTCGGCTGCACCGAAAAGGCCATAACCTGCATTGCTTACGATAACGTCGATATGTCCAAACTTCTCAAAAGAGCCGTCAACAAGTTTATGAATAGCAGGAACATCGGTTACATCCAGTGTCTCGCAAGTGAAGGTATCGGGATAATTCTCGATGAATTCGGCGACCTTGTTTTTGTTACGGGCAGTTCCGATAACCTTGTCACCCTTCTCAAGAAGCTGTTTTGTCATCTCATAACCAAAGCCACTACTAACACCAGTAATAAGCCATGTACTCATAATTAATTCCTCCAAAATTTTATTTCGTTCTTTTTTAATTAGATTTCGCTGCTGCTTCATTCACACATCGTAGAGCATTCAGACTGCGCGGGTAACCTATGAAAGGTAGGCATTGAGATATAATTTTGATCAGGAATGACTTATCATTTCCAAGCCTGATATTGGCGGCCGCATGGCTGGTTAACTGAGGTTCACACCCACCCTGGGCAAAGAGAAAGCAGAATGTAATCATCTCTCTTTGTTTGTAGTCGAGTCCTTTTCGGGTATAGTAATCGCCAAAGCAGTTAGCAGCAAGCCAATGATTAATGTGTCGACTCTCTTCCGGACCGGATTTCCAGAATTGTTCCATGCTTTCTCCAAAAATTTCTACTTGTGCTTGAATTCCTGCTTCTAAACGATTCTCTGTGGTTGTAGTTGCCTGACTAGGTAAAGGTAGTTCCACACCTCCGGCAGTCAAAATATCATTTACCGCATGCAGAAAGGGAAATACCCTTCCAATGCCAAGGTAAGGCACTGACTGATAGACAATTTCCTTCGCTTCCACAGGAGTAACACCAAAGTTTAGTGCTGCTGGAAGCATGGCTTTAAACTCGTCAATCCCTTGACACCCAATTAAAACAGACAGAATGACCATCATACGAGTACGATCATCCAAATCGTCCTGATTTACCACTTCATCAAAAGCAAAGTTATCGAACCGTTCAATAAACTCTGGATCTGTTGTTAATAATTTGGATTCATAGCCCGGGAACATTCTTTCATGGTACTTATTTGCTGCCTCCGTTATTCTCATGATTCAAACCTCCTCTTAATTTAATAAAAGCTGGTTTATCGCTTTCTGTAGATACTTTTCCGTGAGATCTCGATTCCTATTAAAAGTTTATCTTTTTCGGTTATTTCATAGTCGACTTATCTACCCGAATAACGGTATGAAAGTTACAGATAAACTAAAGATGAGTCAATCCTTTGATTGACCCATACTTCATCAGAATAAACAATTACAATGTAGACATATCGATTACAAACCGATATCGTACATCACCACGAAGGACATGTTCATATGCCTCGTCAACTTGGTCCGCACGAATGACTTCGATCATTGGAGCGATTCCGTGCTCAGCCGAAAAGTCGAGCATCTCTTGAGTTTCTTTGATACCACCAACGTTTGATGCAGTAATGCTCCGACGCCCAGCAAATAAGGAAAAAACATTGTATTGATCTGGTTTGTTTGGCAGACCCAAATTAACTAATGCTCCGTCCACATTAAGTATGGATAGAAAGGCATCGACATCTATATTCGCAGAAACTGTGTTTAAAATTAGATCAAATTGACCTGCCAACTCAGTAAATGTGGCGGGATCATTCGTTCGATAATAGTGATTTGCACCAAATGCAAAGGCTTCTTCTTTTTTGTTCAAATTATGACTTAGGACAGTTACTTCAGTGCCCATCATATGGGCAAACTGAACTGCCAGATGACCAAGTCCTCCCATTCCCACAATCGCAACCTTCTTACCTGGTCCAGCGTTCCAATGTCTAAGAGGCGAGTAAGTGGTAATGCCTGCACACAACAGTGGGCTTGCCACATCCAGTTCTAAGGCATCCGGAATACGTACAACAAACTTATCTTTCACAACGATTTTCTGACTATATCCACCATATGTTAGATTTCCGTCGTAATCTATAGAATTAAATACGACGACGACACCTTTCTTACAAAACTGCTCTTCTCCTCTGAGACAGAAGTCACATTCCCCGCACGAGTCAACAAAGCAGCCTACGCCAACACGATCGCCAGCAGTGAATTTTGTCACACTACTACCTACAGCAGTAACAACACCTGCAATCTCATGACCCGGAACCATCGGGAAAACTCCGCTGCCAAAATCATCATGAGCATTGTGAATATCAGAATGGCAGATACCACAATATTTAATATCTATTAAAACATCATCTGGCCTTAAATCTCTACGTTCTATGGTTGTTAGTTCAAATGGTGTCTTTGCCGCTGGAACACATAGTACTCGAGTAGTAATGTTGTTATGATTGTTACACATATTACAACAATCCTTTCTAATAAAAGATGAATTCCATAATTAATGTTCATAATTATCTTAATGAACTTATGTCTATTATTATAATTGATTTGCATTTGAGGTCTATTGTCAATTTCAAGTGATTTGTGCATTAATAAATAGAATGATTGAATTTGTTTATTATTTACTGATTTATATTGAAAAATAATAAACATTTGTTAATAATTAAAAACAAGTACAAAAATGTATTTTCTCTATATTTATGATGATAAAGAAAGTTCGGTGGGCAAAATGACTAAGGTCGATAGAAGAATTCTTAAAACCCAGGAAGCATTAAAAACAGCAGTAATTAAACTAATGGCTGAGAAAAATTTTGATGATATAACCATTCAAGATCTTTCGGATCAAGCAAATGTCAGCCGTGGGACGATTTACCTCCACTACATGGATAAATACGATTTGTTGGATAAACTTATTGAAAACCATATTAATGAGCTACAGGAGAGATGCGAAGCGGCAGCTGATTTGGATTTTGTAACTGGGTCTCTGATTTGGACGGAATACTTCGAAAGTAATTACGATTTTTTCTCCATGATGTTAGCGAGTAAAGGAGCGCCTTTCTTTCGCAACCGGTTCCTTGAATTTTTGATTGAAGAGTTCAAAGATGAAGTAGATAACACAAAGGGGAAAAACGAAGGGCTAAATAAAGATCTTGTCGTACGATTTGTGGCTTCCTCGTATGTGGGCGTAGTTGAATGGTGGTTTACGAACAAAAGGCCTGTAACTCATCAAGTATTAGCAGAACAGTTAGGGGCCTTGTTGGATAGAATTTGTGAGTAATAGGTGCAAGTTCTTGGCTTAATCAAAGATTGTACCCATAAAACAGAAAATCCGCGCTGGGCGCGGATTTCGTACAGTATATTTAATATTTTATTTTTCACTAGTTTATCTCAACTTTAGCCTTTACAGTAGCACCCGCTACGGATAACGGTAGGATGACATCCTCATTTACATCTCCGATATGCACGACCTCATAAGGAGCAATATGTGCGTCATCAAAAAGCACTGTAAAAGCACTCCAGCCATCATAGTAGTATATGCCACCTGCATGTGCATCTGAAGTCATAGGAACTCCCTGAATTGATGGCTTGTTAGGAAGTGAACTGTAGTATTCGTGACCTGCATATCGTTCTAGGGTTAATTCCATTGGTAACATATTTAGTATATCTTCTACTGTACGGTTACTGTTTAATGTTGCTGTATATTCTTTTCCATCTAAAGTTAATTTTATTGACTTCCCCATTGCTCTCTCCACTCTCCTGATGAATTCAGAAGCCCATCGTATTCTAAACTTACTCAGGCTTATTCACACCCAAGCTACTACGGACTTCCAATCCCGGCGTTACAGCTAATTTAACAATTAAATCAGCAACACTCTTACGTGATACTTCCGACCCCTTAAACAATTCGCCTTTCTGAGTTGTTTCATAGTCGATTTCATTCTTATTGGTAAACCATGCGGGTCGCAATATCGTATAGTCAAGATTTGAAGCCTCAATGACTTGAGCTGACTTTCGATATGGGTTTAAAATGCTACCATATTTCTCCCCTGGAACTTCATCATAAATGCCCATAGAATTGATGAAAATTAGGCGTTTTACGCTGCTCGCATTCATAGCTTCTACAATGTTCTTAGCCATTTTTTCGAGGTTGCCAGCTAGATTAGCATAGACAACGTCTTGGCCTGCCATTGCTTTTTTTAATGTTTCCATATCCATAACATCGCCTTCAATGACACGAGTGCGATACGGATCAAGTTTTCTTAGGTTGCCAGCATTCCGTAGGAAAAGCGTTAACTCAGCATCCGTTTTTTTGAGGAATAAATCGATAGCATAACCAGCAATTCCTCCGTTTGCTCCAAGAATCAATACTTTGGTCATAATTAATACTCCCTTTCATCTTTAAAAGTTATAGCTTCGGCATATCAATAACAAATCTGTATCGAACATTACTTTTGAGGACTCGTTTATACCCGAACTTAGATTAGAACGTCATACCCAGAACTGGATGTGGCACATAAGATTCTTCCAATAAGTCCATTTCTTCAGGTGTCAACTTAATCGAAAGTGCAGCTACTGCGTCTTCAATATGAGAGATTTCAGTTGTTCCAACAATTGTAGATGTAACGGGCTCCTTGTGAAGCAACCAAGCAAGTGCGATTTGTGACATCGGTACCCCCCTTGTTGCAGCAACTTCGGCTACATGTTCAACGACTAGTCGATCTGAATCAGCTGTTGAGGAATATATCGCTGTTGCGATTGCATCAACTTTGGCACGCTCGTCCGTTTCCCCCCAAGGTCTTGCCAATCTTCCAGCAGCCAGCGGACTCCAAGGCATTACTGCGATTTTATTTTCCTTACATAGTGGCATCATCTCTCTCTCCTCTTCTCGGTATAAGAGATTGTAATGATCCTGCATAGCTACAAACTTGGTCCAACCATTACGGTCAGCAGCATGTTGTGCTTTTAAGAACTGCCAAGCATACATCGTGGAAGCGCCAATATATCTAGCCTTACCTGCCTTCACGACATCATGCAAAGCTTCCATAGTCTCTTCTATAGGCGTATTGTAATCCCAACGGTGGGTATAATAGAGATCGACATAATCGGTTCCTAGACGCTTAAGTGTTTTATCAATTTCACTCATAATAGCTTTGCGGGAAAGCCCACTACCATTTGGACCTTCACTCGTTGGGTAAAAAACTTTAGATGCTAGGACGATTTCATCCCGGTTGCCATACTCCTTTAGGAGCCGTCCAATGATTTCTTCACTCGTTCCGCCCGAGTAGACGTTCGCAGTATCAAAAAAATTGATTCCTACATCAAGTGCTTTTCTAATCATAGGACGACTGCGTTCTTCATTAAGTGCCCACGGAAAATCGCCTCGTTCTCCTATACCAAAACTCATCCCTCCAAGACAAATTCGTGATACATCCAAACCTGTATTTCCAAGTTTTACATATTCCATTCTATAGTTCCTCACTTTCATTTCGTTATATTTTTTAGATGTACCGTATAAATTAACTTGAAAGTTGCTCTGTTAGGTTACATCTGTGTATTATTATATATAGATATTAAAGGTCTACAATTACTAATTGACCGATATTTGTGCATTAGTTCACAGATTGATTCAAAATAGCTAATATTTATAGAAAGCAGTGATCCTCATATGCCTAAAGTAGATAGAAGAATACTTAAATCTAAAGAAGCGATAAAACAAGCGGTTATTGAACTTATTTCCGAAAAAAACTTTAATCAGATTACGATACAGGATATTTCCGACAAAGCAAACGTAAGTCGTAGAACGATTTACCTTCATTATCTAGATAAATTTGATCTGCTGGATAAGCTTATTGAAGAACATATTAATGAACTAGAAGAACTACGTAATGCATCAGTTGAAATGGATTTTATAGATGGAGGTTTGATTTGGTTTGAATACCTAGAAAGCAATTATTTATTCTTCTCGACGATGTTAGCCAGTCAAGGCGCCCTCTCTTTTCGTAATAGATTCCTTGAATTTGTCATGGAAGGTTTAAAGGATGAAGTGACTATAGAAGAAGGGAAAAATGAGGGGTTCAATGAAGAGGTAATTCTTCGATTTATTGCAGCGGCTTATGTAGAGGTAGTGGAATGGTGGTTTAAGAATGAAATGCCTTATCCACCTCGTGAAATGGCCAAACAAGTGGGAATATTGATAGAGAGGATTGTATAGTCAGTATCTTAAACAAGGATGAATTATCCCAATTTCACGTAGCCATTCAGATACAGCTTCTTGTGCAGTTGTCACTTCATTACACTCTATATCAAAGCCTTCTAAGACGTTTTGCCTCCGGGACAAGCTCTCTGATCATTTCAAAGCTCTGTCCAGGTCCATATCCACATGAGTAATAAAAGGTACGATGGTTTTTCCTGAAAAATCATATTCAGATATAAACGATGCAATTGGAGTAACTTGAATAGGTTCCTATTATTCGGAGTTTGTTATAGTTTTCAATATGGCGTACATCCAATAACTTTAACGTCGCTTGATCTGCAGCCAAACGGACAACCAGGATACTTACGCTATTTAGTGAACAAACCCATAGGCATCCAGATTGGCAAAATAATTTATTGAGATCACCTCGTATAAGTCCTGATGATAGAATCGCCATTCTAGCGAATGGAGCAGCAAGAAAAATTGATCCTGACCGTAATTCATATATCGTTCCATTCATACGTATTCTTCTCCCCCTGCGAGTGAAACAGAAATTCATGCTTTATTATAAATGGAAGTTTTAATGGAAAATTTTGGGTAGATATGTTCACAGAAAAATGGTAGATTATTCTATGGTTGATACCTCAGCTTGTTCGTGTTCGATATATGTTATTAGGATTACGCGCAAGTCGGGAGATATGTTTAGGCTTATATAATCTATATTTGGGGCGGGTGTCTGCATGGACAAAAATTCTGGTCATAGAACAAACGTTATAGGCGCGGGTGAGGTTGGCGTCGCCATCTCGGTCGATATGAATACGAATGCTATTCATGAAACAAACAGCTTATTTTGGGATACAAAAGGAAATGATGTTTTAGGAGCTACCGCACTACCTTTATATGGAGCATTTGTCTCAGAAGAACAATGTCAACTTTTTGGTGATGTCTCAGGGAAAAAGTTGCTGGAGATAGGCTGTGGAAGCGGTCAATCTTTGCAATATTTGGGGGAACGCAATGCATCTGAACTATGGGGTACGGATATATCAGAGAATCAAATCGAAAAGACTAGGCAACTTTTGACGGCGCACGGACTTTCAGCAAATTTGATCTGTTCTCCCATGGAAGAAGAATGTGGCCTGCCAGAGGATTATTTTGACTTTGTTTATTCGGTTTATGCCATAGGCTGGACAACAGACCTTGAGGGTACTTTTAGCCGGATTGCTTCTTACCTTAAAAAAGATGGATCATTTATTTTCAGCTGGTCTCACCCTATACACAAATGTGTTGTTGCAGAAAATGATATGCTTGTTTTCAAAAAATGTTATTTCGATGAATCTTGGTATTCAGTATCTCTTGAAGAAAGTACGCTAACCTTATCGGATCGTAAATTATCAACCTATGTGAATGCGCTCTCTAAAGCTGGATTTGTTATTGAGCAAATGATTGAGCAATCTGATGATGAACTTATGCAGTCGCGGGACGATAAAAGCGATTTTGCAAAAAAAGCAAAGATGCTTCCTGTAACTTTTGTAATTAAAGCAAGAAAACTCTAGCATCCGATACCTATTGAACAACCTTACAACGTAATAATTATTATTCTAAGCCGATCCAGAAAAGGATCGGCTTATTTGATAGCTTTGTTAAGATCAATCTTGCCTGTTCTCAACAGATTTCATACGGTTTTGATCATCTGGCACTCGGTCATTACTGAATTCCTGGCCTGCTTCTACTTCACCATGACCGGAAGCACTTCGGGCAAAATTTGTGAACTGCCTCTTCTGCTCATCTAGCTTATGTTTACTTTTAAGAAGCTCCTGCGGATCTTGATTTGTCATCATTATCACCTCGCAAAATGGATTCATGCTGTTTATTCGCACTACATAAGTTTTCCATAATAGAGCGGTGCTTATGCAAGATAAAAAAACTCCTGCTCACCATAAGCAGAAGTTTCTAAATGAAGTTCTATTTAACGAAAAATATCAATTATTTTATGCAAAACAAGGTATTCCAAAACAACAATCCCACCGCAAATGAGTATAAAAAACTGAAGTCTTGCCGTATTCATTCTATCCTTCCAATACTCTCCCCGGAATAAAGAAATGATGTTAGGCGTAAAAGTATGCCTAATCGATTCGTTATAATCATCATTATCCACGAAGAACACACGAAACAAAAATCTATATACTGGAATATTTAAGAACAGTAACAAAATGATCATCACAAGACTCAATGTCCTCTCCTCCCAAGATCCACTTATCTTAATTTTACCACATGAGTAAATGTAGAAATCGGAAACTGATGACAACTTTATAACCGCTCCACTAAAAAAAGACCTTCCCTTTATAGGAAGGCCATTATTGAGTAATATTCACTTTCAGCTGTGTGAACGACTATTTATGCTCCAACCACTTACACTCAGTAATTTCCATTTCCGTGAAAACACCTTTAAATGAAGAATTCTCTGGGCTACAAGCATATAAGCCAAAATTTATTTCCTCATTCCCTTCAAACAAATGAAAAATACGCATCTGTTCAAATGTAGTTCCATCCAAAGAGCTTTCAATACAGAAATCACTTTCACGTCGACTTAGTCTATAATACATTGTTTTAATGTTTGCATCGATATCTGTTGTTGCCCAATCTGAATATCCGTGATTTGTAACCACACTTCCAAGTCTTTGGAATTCCTCATTTTCATATTCTACCGATGCCTTGAACCAATTGTCACTGTCCTGATAGATGACTATCCCACACTGCTCGTATCTATTTGCACTATCATAATCTGTTCTTACTATAAATGAAAAATACTTCTCAGCAGTTTTCATTAACAGTGCAGGTGAATTATCATTTCTAAAACCATAATAGGTTCGTTGCCAAAAATCTGTATTCGGCATCGTTACAAATTCAATCCTGTTTTCTGTAATAGAATAATCATTGATTGGATTTATCCAAAAAAGCTGTTCTTTATTAAAGTTCATTGCTCTACTCCTCACTTTTTATAAAGTTTTGTCAACCATTTTCATTGCTAAGATTCCAAATACAATTTAAATAGTTTTCAGCAGTTCATCCTAATAATACCATTTGAAGAATATAACGCACATCATTTTCTAATCTTTTATATTGAAGTATCCAGAGAATTAAATAAAAAGGTTGTCCCGTTCACATAAGCTCTCAAAATCGCTTGAGCATATGGCTGCTCTTCAATCAAACCCTCGGTCTCTAGCGGATTCTCTGCATGAAAGCTATAGGCTTCGATTATTGCCATGACTAAGAAGCACTCTAGCTTCATTATATGTTCATCTTCCAGCTTTCTGATTCTCTGATATCCTTCGACGAAATAAGCTCTTTGTGTTGGGTATAATCCCATAATAGCCTGAGCTATATCGTAAAGATGGTAGCCGAAGCCACACCTGCCAAAATCAATAGGGTACGGTTCATTATCCTGAAAAATGACATTTCCATTATGTAAGTCCGCGTGGATCATCCCATAATTTTGTTCATGTCTTGTGATCGTTTCGAGACATGTTGCCACTTTAGTGGCAGCTACGGAATACAACTTAAAACCCTCATCCGATATGAAATGTTTGCGATGTAGACTTAGGTGATCCCAGTCCCGTTTAAAGCTCAGTGCACCCCAAGAAGGACGAGTAAAGCCGCTGGAAGGACTAAAATCAGAGCTGGCCTCATGAAGCTTTGCCATCAATGATCCTGTTTTACGGATGCCTTCCTCCGTTAGTTCGCTTTTGTCTACATGCTTTCCCTCGACCCATCTCATTAAGCTCGAATAAAACCGTTGTCCGTCACACACCGACGTTTCCGTAATAAAGGCCCCTTCACGATTGATTACAGCTTCGGGCAAGATGAGGCCCTTACTCTTCAATGCGAACAACCACTCTATTTCTGAAATGGTTCCTTCGCGTTGTTTGTTATTCGGGTGAATACGGAGCAAGAACTGTTCCCCCACTTCGCTTACAATGCGGAAGGTGACATGTTCGGATACTTGAATAAAGTGAATGGAGTTCCAGTCTATTTCGTATTCCTGCAAAGCATGAAAGGCCGCTTGCTTTACTTGTCTCAGAGTTCGGAGTCGATTCTCCTCAGTATTGATCTGAAAACCGTTATTCATTGCTTATCTCCTTTGTCTACCATACTTCCATCATTTTAACAGTCTAGACGGATAGCTGTAATAATAAAGTATGAATATGAAAAGAGTTTTCTCTTTTTGACTCACCTATAAAAATAGGGAATTCATTCCATTTAGGCATGAAATTCCCTACTCTTCAAATCTAATAAGATTCTTCTACAAGCGAAATTGCAACAGGTTCTATGACATTAGTATAAGTGCCATCACCAAGCTGAGCTAACCCATTATACCCCCAGGTCAGCAAGGTCCCCTCCTCACTAACCGCACCGCCGCTCATATAACCTGCACTAATAGCGACGATACGACTGCCAATGTTGAGCTTAGAAGCGAGGGAACGCTCCGACTCAGCACTACCACCGAGCTGGCCCTCATTGTTCGCTCCCCATAACCATACGTTTCCATCGCTTTTCAGAGCCATGCTATGCAAGGCGCCAGCGGATACACTGATAACTGAACCAAGATCCAAGGCTTGAACGGGAGTATAATGATCTTCGGTTGTCCCATCCCCCAAGATTCCCTTAACGTTCGTTCCCCAGCTCCATACGGTTCCGTCCTTTTTCACTGCCATGCTGTGATAAAAGCCGGCAGATACGGAAGTAACGCTGCTTAACTCAGCAACCTGCACTGGGGTCACGTGGTCGATTTTTGTGTTATCTCCGAGCTGACCGTAGGCATTGAACCCCCATGCATAAACCTGACCATCGTGGCTAACCGCTAGATTATGAAAGGCTCCGGCTGAGATCGATGCGATTGAGTCCAAACCTGCAACCTGCACCGGTAATGCACTATCCTCGGTGGTTCCATCTCCAAGCTGACCATATGTGTTAAGTCCCCATGCCCACACCGTTCCATCGGACAACAACGCTAACGAATGCTGCTCACCTGCTTGAACCGCTATGACATTCACTAATCCAGTCACTTGCTGCGGCACAAGCTGGGGCGCCGACGTACCATTACCCAGCTGGCCCACGCTATTGCTTCCCCATGTCCAAATCGTTCCGTCCGTCGCGAGCGCGATGGAATGGTCTTGTCCAACGGATGTGGCGCTTATCTCCGGCAAGCCAACAATTCGCACAGGCTTATTACGAGCAATGGTTGTGCTATCACCGAGCTGGCCCATCCTATTATTGCCCCAAGCCCATACGGTACCATCCGGCTGTACAGTCAATGTATGAAAGGAATTCCCGTTGCCCATGCTCATAATGGGACCAACATTACTTACAACATCAAGTGTACTAACCTTCAACTCGTTACTAATTGCTGATTTTTTCCCTGCTTCGTCTATAGCTTGTACTACAAAGGTATACTCCTGTCCAGCCTTCAAGTCGACGGCCGTGTAGACCGTTGTGCTAACTGTTACTTCTGCCAACAGATCAGAGTCCTTATATAGAACATATTCCGCAACTCCGACATTATCCTCGGATGAAGTCCATGCCAAGCTAATGCTATCTGATGTGCGACTGAAAAGAGTTAGCTCGGGCGTACTCGGTGATTCTTGATCGGCTAGAGGGAGTTCCTCTTCCTTCGTTGTTGGTGGGTACGCTTCCGCTGGAAGCGTACTTGCGGTTAAAGGTGGACTTGTTTTTGACACGGGTCCGGATATGTTTACGGCTTGGACCGTAAATGTATAGCTCCGGTCGGAAACCAATCCCTTCACCGTATACTCCGTTAATTCGCCTGAATCGAAGGTATAGACCACATCGGTTACGCTAGGATTGGTAGACTCCATTAGATTTACCTTATAACTCACATCCGTGTTAGAGGTTCCCTCTACGGCATCCCAGGTAAGGCGAATGCTTGTGGAGGTTGAATCGCTGACTGCCAGATTCGCTGGTGCAGCCAATAGCTTTACTTGTTCAAAAGAGCATCCTTTTGCATCTCCTACAGACGGGAATTGAATGACGGATGGAAATATAAGAACTAACACCAACATTAAGCTCAATTTTTTTATCGGAAATAGCTTCCTTGCCATTTTTAATCACTTCCTATCAAATAAAATGGATGGTTCCTACCTCAAATCTTGAATTACTTAATCTCAATTCCGGCGCTGGCATAACCTGTTACAGTATTTATCAAGCTTAGACCGGAAGCCGTCGAAGAGAACACTAACATTAAGCGATCGCCAGCCTGAACAGCCGTATTTATGCCTTTGACTGATCCGTCACTAGTAGATCCAATAGAAATTATTCCTGTCAAACTAGGCGCCAAGGATACTGCTGAACCAATAATAGGTGTAAAACTGTTGCTATTACTATCCGCTTTATATATTTCTGCTTGAACGTTTATGGTCGTGCCTATTAAAGAAAACGCTAAAGTTGGGCTGAAAAAAGCATATATTGAAGTGATCGTACCATTACGTGGAACGATAAACGCTTGGTTGTACGGATCTTTTGTAGGATCAGAACCATTACTTCTGGTTAAATCTATTTTTCCACCTACTATACTAGCTCCTGAGTACGAACTGCCAAATCCAAGCATCGCAACTGTACCTTTTAATCCCCCGACGATTGTTGTTACAGTAATTGGTGATCCGGAAGAGAATGGAATTATAGTTGATGCGCCAGATGCCCCGGTAGCTCCGGTTACCCCTTGAATTCCTTGTACTCCCGTAGCTCCGGTTGCGCCAGTTACTCCTTGAACTCCTATTGCACCTGTAGCTCCGCTAGTTCCAGTCACCCCTTGAACTCCTTGTGCGCCTGTATCGCCAATTACGCCTTGAATTCCCTGAACTCCTTGTGCCCCGGTAGCTCCGGTTTCACCTTTAGAGACAAGCAGGGTAAAGTCGTTATTTATATCAGAAGGTACTCCAGATGGGTTGTTTATAGTAACGATGTAGATACTTCCTAAATAAGTAACGACTTGTCCTGCATGATAGGAAGTCGCTGAATTGAACGGAGCAATGCTATCAAGACCAATGCCAGTTGCGCCAGTCGATCCGGGAGCACCGGTTATCCCTTGAATACCCTGTGCACCCGTTACGCCAGTTGACCCCATCGCTCCATTAGCGCCAGTTGCACCGTTAGCACCCGTGGCACCAGTTGCCCCATTTGCTCCGGCTGCTCCAGTAGCCCCGACAGCACCAGCTGCTCCAGTTGCGCCAGTAGCTCCAACAGCCCCAGTAGCCCCGACAGCACCAGTTGCTCCAGTTGCGCCAGTAGCTCCAACAGCCCCAGTAGCTCCGACAGCACCAGTAGCCCCAGTAGCTCCAGTTGCGCCAGTAGCTCCAACAACCCCAATTGCCCCGACAGCTCCGGTTGCACCAGTGACACCTTGCGGTCCACTTGAACCAGATGCCCCATTTTGACCCGCTGGGCCGGTAGCACCTGTGTCTCCTTTTTCCCCTTTCGAACTAGTCTGGCCTACAGCCCCTAATCCCAACACTTCAACGAAGGATGCCATTCCTCCATTATGAATAAGCGTCACCAAAGACCCCGCAGGAAACACGCCCTTGCCATTGTCCCCGAACAGAACAGATTTGCTATTGATTTCGAACTTCTCTGTCTGATCGCTGCTGCTTAAGAGTTCGATCGAATTTTTGGACATCGAGACGACAGAGCCATGGATAATCCGATCGGATACCTTGCTCGCAAATATTTCAGTCTTAGACAAGATAGCTGCAAACTCGGCGCGAGTAGCCGTCTGCTTAGGCTTGAAAGTATTATTAGGGAAGCCAGATATGACCTTGCGGTTAACTGCGGCATTAATGTAGCCTGCTGCCCAGTCCGATGCGTCTGATGCATCCGAGAAACCTATGTCGCTATCCCTAAACTCGATAGCTTCGGATTCTTTGCCTGCAGCACGAATAATTAGACGTGTTATCCACTCTCGACTTGCTTGCTCTTTTCCCCAGATGACGGTGTTGGGTCTCACTTCCTCGCTTGGAATCACGAGGCCAATGTCAATCGCTTGCTGAATCCAAACAGTAGCCCAAGAATCTACGGTGAATGGCAGGCTGCCGCTAATAGCCTTAGGTTGCTCATATCCCATGAACCTGAGCACCATAACAACCGCTTCCTGATTCGTGACTGGTCGGTTAGGGCTAAAGTTTCCGGAACCGTCTCCTTCGATTACCCCAAGCGCGGAAGCTTTAGTGATATACTGATATGCCCATGAGGTAGAATCGACATCACTGTAAGCTGCTGCGCTTGCCCGGGGCAGAATACTGCTATAAGCAGGACTCAAGGGCGCAATCAATTGACTCATCAGAATAAATGCCATTGAGCTCTTGTAAGCTAACTGCTTGCCACTTTTCTTGCCACTTGCCTTCGTCCTCTTTAATCTTGCCATTACTAAATCCCCCTCAAATTTATAAAGTTATGTATTGCTTCAAATAATCGCGATTAACCATGACGCTCGGATAATCCGGTACATAGCCCCCAGCTATCTCATTGTGATAATGCGCTTGTTCGTATTGTCCTAAGCGATCGTAACAGACGCATAATTGCAAATGCGGCAGCCACGTCCATGCCGGAAGGTCTACTCTAGCGTTAGGCTCAGTCGGCTTTGGTACTTCCGTGGCTAGCTTGTACCAAAAAGCAGCATTCTCGAACCGTTGTTCGATTAGCTCATAAGACCCTAATTGACAACAGGCTTCGGCTCGGGGAGGCGACAAGGCAAAAGCTTGAAGTACTTTAAGCTTGGCTTCTTGAAAGAGACCTAATTGTGACAATGCATCTCCGGCACGCCGACTCGCAAGTAGCTTGTCCTCCAACCAGCCATTCGGCATGGCAATGAAGGCATCGTATTGCTCTATCGCTCGCTGCCATTGGCCGTGATCGTATAGCTCGTTGGCATAATAAAATAAATCCCGCGGAGTGAACCTCGTTTGCGCTTTCAACATCCCCTCATAGATGAGAAGATTACGCGAGGACTGCGTATGCTTTCGATCATGTGTTATGCCTAACTCGGCATAGAACACATTGCCTGCGACCTCAAGGTACTCATGAACGACTCCAATCCAACGGAATTCACAATTTCGTCTTAGAAGGCGATTACGTCTCAAGCTCGAAGTTACACTTCCGTCTTTGTCACGGTCGAGATAATAATGCATCGATACAGCATCGATATCCCATGGTAGATCGGATACGATGGACTGGAGAGCCTTTGCATCCTCTAACTGCAGATAATCGTCCGCATCCAACCACAGCAGGTACTCTTGAGTAGCGAGACTGAAGGCATAATTTCTTGCTTTGGAGAAATCGTTCACCCATTCGAAATCATAAACCCGTGCTCCATAAGATGTCGCGAGCTCTTTGGTTCCATCACTCGAACCTGTATCCACAATAATGATCTCATCGACAAGCTCCCTCACGCTGGATAAACAACGCCCTAAGGTGTACTCTTCGTTTTTTACGATCATGCATAGGCTGACAGTGACTTTCCTTGTGCCACTATACAAGGAAGAAGTTAAATCGAATCCCCACTTGCTTATGGCCATAGCACGATTTAAGATTAATCGGTTATTGTACCAATCAGGATCATTGGGATCTACTGAAGGAGGTTCATTCCGGAAGACTACGCATCCTTCGGCTATGTAAATATCCAGGTTCATAGATAACGTGCGATAACACAGATCGTCATCCTCGTAAGATTCGACCTCAAATCGCTCATCAAAGGACCCGATCTGCTCAAAGTAGCGACGGGGTATCATCATTAGTAAACTGACAAGTCTAGGAACCCGGGTCCAAGACATTGATTTCCCGATGGAAAGCATCGATGACGACTGATAGAGTTGCTCCATGTTCTGATATACAATCGGAATCCGTTGAGCGCCGCTAACATCATTCATCCTCGGACCCACGATTGCAGCATTGGAATGATGGTCCAGACAGCCCGACAACTGTTCTAACCATCCCTCGTTAACCATAATCTGATCGCGGATGAATACAAGATGATCTCCCGAAGATGACACCGCGCCCAGATTGAATGCTGCTGCAACCCCTTTGCTCCGGCTATGAATGACATGAACGCCGTATTCATACGCAAGGTAATTCGACACTTCGGCAGATTCGTTATCCGAGACGACAATCAGCTCATAGGACATAGACGTATATTTCTTAATCCGATCCAGACATTGTACGGTCAGGTTAAAGTGCTGAGCCAACAATATAATGCTAATATTCAATCGCTTTTCCTCCTATATTCGACATTTTCCCTAAATCTACCATTCTATTAGCGTTGCATTCAAGACAACCAAAGTTGCTATTAGCCAGTTTCACAAATAATGATAAGCTTAAAAAGACAGCCGGGTATGCAACTCTGCTCTATTAATGCAATAAATAATTTTTACAGAATGCAGGAAATTTCCACCTACTAATTCCGGCATGCAACGTATACCGTATTTGTTACGACTGGCAACGAAGGTATCGCTGTTTCCATATTCCAACAATATATATGTATAAAGAACATTTAAATAGTGTGGGTTGTCATCACTTTTGTCATATGACAATATGGTATTTAATGGGTTTTACATGAGTCGTTAATCATTTATCTGTTCCTATTGAGATTCAACATTCGATCGTCTTACAGAAAAAAACTGCCTCTGAGGGCAGTTTTTTTCTTAATATATCGTTTTTGCGAACGGTGAGAATGAACCTCTAAAGCGCTCTTGAATCGAAAATTTGCACAGTATTGGCTATATAACTCCAACACACCTGATAATGATTGAAATGGATAGAGATTTCATATTTCATATTCGGATTGTATTTTTTCTCAGGAAACTCTCATAAAAAAAAGGGTATCCCAAACTGGGACACCCTCTGATTAGCTTATCGTCTCACCCTCCGAGCAAAATCCACAAACTGAAATTTATCCAGCCGGTGTCTAGACTCGGTATATTGGTAAAGCACCGTGTTCTCCAAATAAACATAGTTTCGTACTACTACAATATGCGTAAAATTCTTCAAATCGAGCAGTCTATGATCCTCCTCTGTGGAAGGTTCAACAGATATCAGCTTCTTCGCATAACTGATCTTAAGGCCCAATTCCAGCTCCAGATATTCATAGATTGAGCCCTCGGCGATTTCCGCACTCAGGAAGGAAACGATATCCGCACGAAAATAATCCTTATCCAAAATGATCCGTTCACCTTCAATCTCTCTGGCACGAACAACCTTCCAAACCAGAGTTTCAGGTGGAATCTGCAGATGTCTGGCGAGAGCGGAGCCTGCCGGCTCTTGTATCGTCCGCTCTACCAGTGTCCGCGAGGCAGTACCCAGTGTATCGGCCATCTCTTTAAATGAAATCAAACCGGTAACGGGGAAATCCATTCGGGTCATGTCAAGCACAAAGGAGCCTCTTCCCTTAATTTTGTGAATATATCCTTCTCGGAAAAGTAGATTCAGCGCTTTGCGCACGGTCTCTCGTGAAGTGGCGTAAGCTTCGGCGAGTTCACTTTCGGAAGGCAGCTTGGTTCCCGGCAGCAGTTGTCCAGAATGGATTTGGTTGCTGTATTCATTATAAATTTGCAAATATTTATTTTCTCTCAATTTTGATCACCGCCCTTTATTGTATCACGTCATGCCTTTGGAAGCATCGATTCAATTGGAGGGGAATTCATAGCGTTGAACATATAAATTCTTATATTTATAGAAAAACAGCCCCCAAGGGGCTGTCTTTCTATAGTATAAAGTCTTTGCCAATATAGCCTTTATCAACCCTTGAGATGAATAGTCAAGACGCTTGTTTGTTTGGCCGTAGCTGGTCCGGTCTTCTCTTCAATCTTCTCGACCATCTCCTGACCTGCAGGAATGATGATTGGAGTAATCACCGGGTAACCTGCTGCGCGGATAGCTTCCATATCAAATTCTAGTAGAAGCTCGCCTGCCTGCACCTTATCACCAATATTCTTCAGGCTGGTAAAACCGCTACCTTTAAGCGCCACCGTGTTAATTCCAACGTGGATTAATACCTGAACACCGCTGGCATGCTCCAGTATAAGCGCATGTTTGCTCTTAATCACATGAGCTACTGTAGCATCAAAGGGAGCATATACTTTCCCCTCAGAAGGTTCGATTGCAATTCCCTCACCCATTTGCTTTTCAGCAAAGGCAGGATCGGGTACCTGTTCTAGCGATACTGCAGTTCCACTAAGCGGGGAGACAAGCTCCAGAATATTAACTGATTCCTGTGACCCTTGAACTGAATGACGGCTGCTCAATTCCTCTGGTTCGCTCGTAGTACTAGAAGCCTCTGTAGCTGTGTTCTTTTCGGAACGACCCACTACAGAACGTCCGTACAATACTGTGGCGGCAAATGGCACAACGAGAACAATAACCATACCTATAAAGAATACGCCCCACTGGTTCGGGAAAATCGAAAGGAAACCGGGAATTCCCCCTACGCCAATGGATGAAGCGCGAACCTGGTTAACGGTAAGGAGCATACCGGCAATTGCTGAGCCGATCATCCCGAAGATGAAAGGGTAGCGATAGCGGATATTCACCCCAAAGATTGCCGGTTCAGTCACGCCGAGGAATGCAGAGACGGAAGACGTAGCTGCCAAACCTTTTGCCTTTTGTTCTCTAACAACGAACATCATCGCCAGTGCCGCAGCGCCTTGTGCAATATTGGAGAGCGCCAGCATCGGCCAGAGGAAGGTGCCCCCCTCACTGCCGATGAGCTGTACATCGACTGCCAGGAAAGTATGATGCATCCCAGTGATGACCAGAAGTGCATAGAATCCACCATAGATCAAACCACCAAGGAGCGCAAAATGATCAAATACATAGATCAAACCCGAGGTGATAGCATTGGCAATGGCGAACGTAACCGGTCCGATAATGGTGAAGGCCAGAAAACCTGTAACCAGCAGGGTCACTGGAGCAACGACCAGTAGTTTAATGGAATCAAGCACCCGACGGTTGAGGAACTTCTCCAGTCTAGCCAGAATATAGGCCGAAACCAGTACAGGCAATACTTGCCCCTGATAACCGATCTTCTCCAAATGCCAGCCGAACAAATTCCAGGTCGGAACGGTTCCCTCAGTTGAAGCACTTGCATAACTGTAGGCACTTAATAGATCCGGGTGTACGAGAATGAGACCTAGCACGATCCCGAGCAGAGGACTGCCCCCGAAACGTGTAACAGCTGCCCAACCGATAAGTGCTGGTAAAAAGGTGAAGGCTGTGCTGGCAATCGTGTTAATAATCGCAGCAATGTCTTTCCATGCAGGATAGACATCTACCAATGACTTACTATCAAAAAAGATACCAGGTCCGGTCAAAATATTATTAATCCCAAGCAGCAAACCTGCGGTTACGATGGCCGGAAGAATCGGAATAAAAATATCAGCCAGTGTTTTGATCGCCCGCTGCAGTGGATTCTGTTTCCGTGCTGCCGCTGATTTCACGTCATCCTTGGAAGAGCGGGCACCACCAGTGATCTGAATCATTTCATCGTATACTTTATCTACAGTTCCTGGTCCGATAACGATCTGGAACTGCCCCTGCGTAGAGAATTGTCCTTTTACGAGTTCGTTACGGTCCAGGGCTTCCGAATCCACCTTGTTCTCGTCATACAGCGAGAATCTCAGCCGGGTTACACAATGCGTCGCAACTTCAATATTCTCCTTGCCCCCAACCGCCCGTACAATATCTTCAACATTTTTGCGGTCTATAGCCATATCTTCACTCCTTACAAAATTGATGTGTGCTCCTTCTTAAGTACACCTCGTTAGCGGACTAACCACATGTAGGAAGCATAAGGACTAAGCTGAAGCTTTTGTGTTAATTTAGGTGCATCTGCTGTATTCCCAATCAGAAGCTCGTCCTTACCACTTGGCGACAATTCAGACCAGTGATTATCTTCAAAGCGGAAAGAGATCTCTTTACTACTGAAGTTCGAGACCACAACAAGTGTCTCTTCATCGCCTGTTCTGGCGTATGCGAATACTTCGGGATGACCTTCATCGAGTCTCTTGAAAATACCTTCTATAAATATTTCATATTCCTTGCGTAGTGCAATCAGTTTACGGTAATGGTGGAAGATGGAACCAGTATTTTCCAGCTCCTTCTGCACATTGATGTTTGGATACCGCTCATCTACCTTCAACCATGGAGTACCAGTGGTAAATCCGGCATTCCGGCTGTCATCCCACTGCATCGGCGTACGTGAATTGTCCCGCGAACGTTCTTGGAGAATGCTGAGAGCAACCTCCGGGCTTTTCCCCTGTTCACACAGAATGCGGTACATATTTAGTGACTCAATGTCGCGGAACTCATCGATGCTTTTCCATACCGGATTCGGCATACCGATTTCTTCCCCTTGATATACATAAGGTGTTCCCTGAAGGCCATGCAGAGTTGTCGCGAGCAGCTTGGCGCTTTCCACACGGTAAACCTTATCATCAGTGAATCTGGAAAGGGCACGTGGTTGATCATGATTGTTAAAAAATAGTGCGTTCCAGCCTCCGCCTTTCTGCATTCCAGTCTGCCACTGCGAGAACAACCGTTTCATTGCCTCGAAATCATAAGGCATCAGTTCCCACTTCTGTCCATTCGGATAGTCGACTTTTAAATGATGAAAATTGAAGGTCATGGAAAATTCCCGCTCTTCGGGACTTGAGTACCGGATACAATGCTCCAGTGTAGTTGAGGACATCTCTCCTACAGTCACCATCTCAAACGGACCAAACACCTCTTTATACATTGCTTTGATGTATTCATGGACCTGTGGACCGTCAGTATAGAATTTACGTCCATCCCCCGGTGGAACACTCCCGTCATCGTTAGGGAAGCGCTGATCTTTGGAGATTAAATTAATTACATCCATGCGGAAGCCGTCGACACCCTTTTTAGCCCAGAATAACATCATATCATTCACTGCTCTACGTACCTTCTCATTCTCCCAATTCAGATCCGCCTGGGTTTTATCGAAGAGAGTAAGATAATATTGTCCCGAAGTTTCGTCGAACTGCCAGGCAGGACCCCCGAACTTCGACTGCCAGTTGTTGGGTAAGCCCCCGTCCGGAGCCGGATCCTTCCAGATATAGTAATCACGGTAAGGGTTGTTCCTGCTTGAAATGGACTGTTTGAACCACTCATGTTCAGTCGAAGTATGGTTAACCACGATATCGATCATTAGCTTCATTTCGCGTCTATGCAATTCCTGTACTAGCTCGTCAAAATCCTCCATCGTACCGAAATCCGGGTTGATATTTTCATAATCTGCTACATCGTAACCGTTATCATGTTGCGGCGAAACATAAACCGGCTGTAACCAGACAATATCGATTCCAAGCTTCTGCAAATAATCTAATTTCTCAATAAGTCCTTTAATATCTCCTGTTCCGTTGCCTGTAGTGTCCTTAAAGCTCTTCGGGTACACCTGATACACCGTGGAGCGGCGCCACCATTCCGAATACTGGGACTGACTCAAGTTGAACACCTCCAAAAAGAATTCTTTATTTCAACCATTAAACCTGTATATACAAGTTCAAACACTTTAAACCTGTATATACAGGTTGTCAACACTATTACTATCGAAGGAGTGGCATGAGTAGAAACTAGATTATTTATAACGTTGTATTAGAATGCGATTCATCGAAAAAAGGATTAACGACAGGTGGCTATAAAATTAACCCCTTTAATAATTGATTATTACCCTAATAATTGATCCGTAATAACAAAAAAAGCCGCTTACTCGGCAGCTTTTTAGATACGAAGATATGTAGATAAAAAAACAAACAGGATACCTTTTACTAATACAAGTTAGGTACCCTGTTTCTATTCAAAGTGTCTATTCAAATTAAGTTTATTTAAGCTCCTGTAGGAGACTCTGACCAAATTGGGGCATGGTCACAACAAAGTTATCAGCAACTGTTGCTCCAATATCCGAAAAAGTCTTCGATATAGGCAACTCACCTTGTCGATTGAAACTCTTACTGTAGAGGAGTAAAGGAACATATTCACGGGTGTGATCCGTGCCCGCATGAATGGGATCATTCCCATGGTCTGCCGTAATTATAAGAAGATCATCTTCACATAGCTCCGCTAGAACTTCATGTAATCGATCGTCAAATCCTTCTAGCGCTTTCCCATACCCGATCGGATCTCTACGATGGCCATAAAGTGCATCAAAATCAACAAGATTCAAGAAACTAAGTCCTGTAAAATCAGTATGAAGGGTCTCCAAAAGTTTATCCATGCCATCCATGTTAGACACTGTACGCAAAGACTTGGTGACACCCTCCCCATCGTATATATCTGAGATCTTGCCAATCGCTAGTACATCGAACCCGGCATCCTTGAGCTCATTCATCACGGTTCTTCCATAAGGCTTCAAGGCATAATCATGACGGTTCGATGTTCTTTTGAAATTTCCGGGCTGCCCGAGGAATGGTCTAGCAATCACTCTGCCTAGCATGTACTCCTCACGTAAAGTAATCTCTCTGGTAATCTCGCAGATTTGATACAGTTCTTCTAAAGGAATAACCTCTTCATGAGCCGCAATCTGAATCACGGAATCTGCTGAAGTATAGACAATGAGTGCACCTGTGTTCATATGCTCTTGTCCAAGCTCATCGAGAATAGCTGTGCCACTAGCGGGTTTATTCCCAATCACCTTTCGTCCTGTTCTTTCTTCTAATTCATTAATTAATTCATAAGGAAATCCTTCAGGAAACACTTTGAAAGGAACGTCAATTCGTAGGCCCATGATTTCCCAGTGACCTGTCATCGTATCCTTTCCATTAGAAGCTTCCTGCATTTTGGTCCAATAAGCTAAAGGGCGCTCTACTTTGGGAACTCCGGGTATTGGGTCAATATGACTTAACCCTAGCTTGGATAACGCAGGAACATGTAGCCCATTCATTTTTTCTGCAATATGCCGTAATGTATGTGATCCTGCATCCCCAAACTTTTCAGCATCTGGAGCTTCACCAATGCCTACAGAATCCATAACGATGACGAAAATCCGCTTAAACCGGGGTGTTTGTTTCATGTTAATACTCCTTGCTACAACTAGAATATGATACCGATAATCAAAGCTGATAAAACGCTTACAAGTGTGGCGCCAAATAACAGCTTTAATCCAAATCGTGCGACGATATTCCCTTGCTTTTCATTCAATCCCTTCACTGCACCCACAATGGTACCAATCGACCCAAAGTTAGCAAATGAGATTAGAAAAACGGAGACAATGGCTGTAGTACGGCCACTTAAACCTTCTTGAATCTTAACAAAGTCAAGCATAGCAACGAATTCATTCGCAACAAGCTTTGTCGCCATAATACTACCGGCCTCAACAGCTTCATGCCATGGCACACCGATAAGAAAGGCGATGGGTGCAAAGACGTAGCCTAACACTCCTTGGAACGAGATTCCGAATATGCCACTGAAGACCCCGTTAATCAAAGCAATGATTCCCACAAAACCAACTAACATTACCCCAACTACTATGGCTACTTTAAAGCCATCCATAATATATTCGCCCAGCATTTCAAAAAACGTTTGTTTTTCTTCTACCTGAACTTCAACAATATCTTCTTCAGGTGTAACTTCATACGGATTAATGATGGATGAAATGATAAATCCGCCAAATAGGTTCAATATCAATGCAGCTACTACATACCGAGGTTCTAGCATCGTCATATAGGAACCAACGATTGACATGGATACCGTAGACATTGCAGACGCACATAATGTATACAAGCGATGTTTCGGCAATAGTCCAAGCTGGTTTTTCACTGAAATAAACACTTCATTTTGTCCGACAATTGCGGCTGCAACTGCATTATAAGATTCCAATTTACCCATGCCATTTATTTTACTCAGTACCAGTCCAATATACTTTATAATGAATGGCAGTATTTTGTAATGTTGCAAAATCCCTATCAATGCTGACATAAAAACAATGGGCATCAAAACATAAAGGAAAAATGTATGCGCCCCTTCATTTGCAATCCCGCCAAACACAAAGTCAGTACCTTCATTGGCGTATCCAAGTAATTTTGCAAAACTATCAGCAAACCCTTTAATCAAAAATTCTCCAATGCTCGTTTTTAGGATAATTAATCCCAAACCTATCTGAATAGCAATCATTACAATGATTGGACGATATTTAATCTTTTTCTTATTGTTACTTCCTAGCCATGCCAGTAATAGAACAATAACCAGACCAGCAATAGAAATTAGATAATGCATTTTTAGCCCTCCAAATTATCGGTTAATTTTCTTGGAATCCTCATATCGAAATGCATCTTTCCACATTAACCCTTGTTCCAAAATAATCGCTAACAGGCTTCCGCATATTAATCCATTATTTAAAATGGCTATCACGATCGGAGATAAATGGGCCGTAGCTGATGCAGGAATAAACATTAAACCTACACCCACTAAAAGGGAAAGCCCACTGACAATAAATGTTCGCTCTTCATGAATAACCTTTTTCAATTCCTTTAGCGCTAGTCCGACCATCTTCACAAAAATGACGAAGGTAACAGAATAGCCTATGGGAGCTGGAATCGCAGATATGAAATTCATCATAGGCGGAAACAAGGATATTGAGATCACTAAGCTGCAGCCTATTAAAAATGATCTGCGCTCCCTCATCCCTGTTTGTTCAACATATCCCGCCGCTCCCGAAATAGGGACTGAGCCGATCGCTCCTAAACCACCACTAATAAGATGCGTAATTCCAGAAGTAAACCCGGCGCGCAAATAACGACGATGATCCCCTTGCTTGGGTTTCATAACGGTCTCCATCAAACGGATGGATGCCACTGCATTGGTTATTAATAATAGGGTTAGTAAAAATGCAGTAGTAATTGTCCCGGCATCGAATCGGGGTTTTCCAAATGGGAATATTTCCGGCAGCTTAAATAGAGTATCCGCACGAGAAACCGCCGGCATACTACCGCAGATTATAAATAATAGGCAGCCTATCACTATACTGAAAATTATTGAAAACTGGCTGAGTAATACAAAGCGGCTGTTGCCTAACCAAAAGGTAATGCAGACCACAATCACACTAAGGATGAATACTTTAACATCTAACATGGTGTGGGATATGGTAATCCCCATCATCCCTTTCATAAAAGATCCGCTTAATTGAAAGATCAATAAAAGTAAATAAATAAAGGTGATGGTGGGAGTAAATAGACGAGCGATTTTATCCATTAGCTTAAATGCTGAAATTAGGATAAATAACACTCCGCTAATGATCATCGCTCCACTTAAAGCCTGTAAAGCGCCGTTGTTAGAGGAATATAGTCCCCCCACTAAACTCGCGTAAATGGTAAAAATGCTCCACCATAACCCTGCCGGACCTTCATGAATAGGGAATTTATGACCCATCAGGCCTTGTGAAAATCCAGCTATTGCTAAAGTAATCATGGTGCTCTGAATGAGTCCGGAAGTCTCTATGGGTGTTAAGTTATATAAATCTGCGATAGCAATGGGTGCAGCAATTGCACCAGCGATCATAAAAATCATCCACTGCAATCCTGACAGTATTACCTTCATTTCTTTCTCACTCTCTTTTCTAACAACACTACACTCTTATCAATAAATCAGCCTTCAATGACTGTGTTAAGAGCTACTTCGACCATTTCATAAAAGGATTGTTCACTTTCTTTATGAGTTAGGTGTTCCTGTCTTAACAATTGACTGCCGACGGTCAAAATCGATAAAGCTTTTACACCATATTTAGCGGCTAAAGTGTATAGGGCGGTACTTTCCATTTCTACAGCTAATACACCGAAATCCATAAACTTGTGAAGCCGATCTAAATTTTCACGATAAAATTCATCAGAATTATAGATGTTACCAACAAACACATTGGCATTTTTAGCTTGTGCTTGTTGATATGCTTTCATTAGCAATGAGAAATCTGCCGTTGGTGCAAAATTACAGCCATGAAAGATCTTTTCCGTCATATTACTGTCTGAAGATACTGCTTGGGCTAATATAATATCGCGGATATTGATTTCTTCCTGCATCGCGCCACATGTACCAATGCGAATCAATTTCTTAACTTCATAATCGACGATCAATTCTGTCGCGTAGATACTCATCGATGGATTTCCCATCCCTGTACCCTGAACCGACACAGGCACACCCTTGTATAATCCAGTGTATCCATACATCCCTCTTACTTCGTTATAACAATAAGCCTCCTCTAAAAAGTGTTCTGCCACAAACTTTGCACGCAAGGGATCTCCTGGGAGCAAAACGAGCTCTGCTATTTCTCCCTTATTTGCACCTAAATGCCTACTCATAGTTCTTCCTCCAACTTTTAATAGTAAACTGAGGTTTACCGAAATCGCTTTCCACTTGCCGTCAAGTAAAATCAGTTTCGAAACTAGATTGAGCATAAGGTTTTTTAACATTACAAACTAGACCAAAAACTTACGGAGCTTACGGAAAATAATTGGTCAAATTATAAAAGCAGTTCTTTACGAATGTTGTCTAAGTCTCTTTTAGAGGGGATCGTAGAAATAATAACAACAGGCACTGTCTTTAATGCAACCGGGATATTACTAATGACAAGATCGATATTATTTTGCTGCATGATCTCGTCGGTCAGGCCTTTCATTATGGAAGTATTAAGGATCAACTGATCCCCAATTTCTTTTTTTATCAAATCTGCTATGTAATGACGAATTGAAAATTCTTCCCCGATCACTAAAAAAGCCCTCTTACTTTTGTAACGTAAACTCGAGCGGACAATTAAGGTTAGCTTTGTTAAATGAAAGTGATTAAACAAAACAGAAGGGTAAGTTTTATTCCACGTTTGCATACAGGTTTGCAATTCTTGATAAATCTGCTGGCACTCCTTTTGAACATATGTTGTTAAATGACTTGTTGAAATCATCATCCATTCAGGAATGGCATTTTCGATTAATAGCTTGTCAAAGAACCCGTAAATCTCCAAAATAAACCGTTCTTGCATATGCAAGTTCGGGTATACCTTTGCTAATAACATTAGAAGCAGATTCCCCATTTGATATTCTTCTTTATCCTTATGTAATTCTACTTCTTTCATCGGAGTGATCTCTGACCCTTCATAATAATGATATTGGCTGAGACTAACCATGGATTGCATAAAGAATATTTCACTGTTTGGAAATTTAAGGGACAGCTTGTCCTCAAGACGTTTTGCAATAGTTTTCACTGGAAAATAAAACATCCCCTTTTCCCAAGGGTAAGCATTTTCGTCGATTTTCACACATTTTCCTTTAGCCACTCTTTCTATAACAATGGCCAACAAAAACGATAATCTCCTTTTGGAATTGATAAAATATACAATGTTATTCTCATTTTCTATATTTGTGATTAACTGATTAATATAAGCAAAATCAACATTCGCAAAGGGCCAGCCTGTAAACTCATACGCATCACAATATAACTTCCAATAAAAATATCGAATATTCATTTCATTCCCTTTGATCATGGGGGTAGAAAAACTAATGCGTAGCTTATAAGCTTTTAGATCATCATTATTTAATTGCACAATCAATTTCTTCAAAGACGAGGTACTCATAAACATGGCTTCGGAGAGCTCCTCCACAGACAGTCGCCCTACATTCGTAAACAAAAAATCCATCAGCCGATAAAAGATGGTTTGTCTGAACATAGAAGAAATCACTTCACTAATCGTACTTCGCCCATCACGTTGAAGAACTATTCCCTTTCCTCTAGAAACCTCAATGGTTACAGTAGATGGTAATTGCTTGCTGATTTCCTCCACCATCTTCCGGATGGTCTTATCAGAGATCCCTAAACTTTTTTCAATTTCCGCTAAGGTAAACCATCTATGTTCCGTATCAAGCAGCGTTAATAGTTGACTAGCTAAATTAAATCCCTTATCCATTTTTCTACACCCACTTCAATTTCGTTTTAATTTTTATAGTATAAACAAATTCGCAACCATAACCCTATTATTTTTCAATAAAAAAACCCGGGTTTTATTTACCCGAGTTTCACATCACATTATATTTGTGTTTTTTCTTCAATAGGGCTAATTGCTTTCAGCTGCATCGTTATGACGGCTGCAATAACGGCTTTGATGATGTCTCCCGGAAGAAAGGCCAACGCTCCGACAAGACCAGCCCAGATCGAAGTATTGGTTATCAATGCCATGACAGGGGCACCAATCAGACTCACTAGTAATACACCGAAGATTATGTTGATAGCTACCAGCTTCCAAGTTCGAACCTTCGGCCAGATTTTTTCGGAATACCAGCCAATAAGGCCGGCCGCAATTGGAAAGCTAAATATGTATCCTGCAGAAGGTCCAACTAGCACCGAGATTCCGCCGCGACCGCCGGTCAGTACAGGCAGCCCAATGGCTACTAGTATGATGAAAATAATTAGACTGAGAGCGCCCATCCGTTTCCCCAGAAAACATCCAGCCAACATGACGCCAAGTGTCTGGGCAGTGATCGGAACGGGGATGAAGCCGAGTGGGATGGGCGGTATCATCCCCAACACCGCGATAAGTGCTGCGAATAATGCAGCATAAATAAGTTCTTTTGTCTTCAAAAAAATGACCTCCATTGGATATCAATGATTGTATTCTGGTTAGTAAATACGTCCAGTAAGCTGAATTATAATGGAGATATTCTTTATTGTAAACCATGAAATATTATATGGTTTACAATAGAATAAAATACCATGCTTGAGTTTTTCCTATTGTTATATAGAATTAGAGTATTCAGTCGCAATCGTTGGATGTTAATCTATTCAATGGGTTTTGGTCGGAGAGTTATACTTTTGGAGGTTTAAGTTCATGACAGTAAAAGAACATATTCTTGCCTTACTCGACAGTAATAAGGGTGAATATTTTTCCGGCGAGGAAATAGCCGTTCAGTTATCCGTGACGCGCAGCGCGGTCTGGAAAGCCATAAAATCTTTACAGACAGACGGTTATTCCATACAAGCTGTAACCAATAAAGGATATTCCATGTCACCACAAACGGATATCTTATCAGCCAGTGCAATTTCAAAGTACCTGGATACTCGGGGGCAAAAGTTACGAGTTGAAGTCTTTAAGACCATATCTTCCACGAATGAAGCCGTAAAAAACCTTGCCTCAAATGGAGAAGCTGAAGGTAAGGTGATTCTTTCGGAAGAACAAACAGCTGGTCGCGGGCGAATGGGCCGGAAGTTCTTTTCTCCACCTGGAACGGGTATCTATATGAGCATCCTGCTGCGTCCCAAACTGTCCGCAACAGACTCAGCTTTATTGACCACTTGCGCCGCAGTAGCTGTAGCCCTTTCTATCGAGAGAGTATCCAGTAAAGAAACGCAGATTAAATGGGTAAATGACGTTTTCATGGAAGGGAAAAAAGTGTGCGGGATTCTTACCGAAGCATCCGTGTCACTGGAAAACGGCTGGCTTGATTATGCTGTTCTCGGCATCGGTATCAATGTAGTCCTCCCTTCCGAAGGCTTTCCCACTGATCTTACCGAGATTGCAACAACTGTAATCTCCGAAAACAATCCTTATGGTGATCTCCGCAACCGTCTCGTTGCAGAAGTACTAAACAATTTCATGAGATATTATGAGCATTTAACGGACAGATTGTTTCTTTCCGAATACAAAAAAAGGTTAATTTCACTTGGAGAACCTGTGACCGTGATAAAGGATAATGAACACCGTAAAGCAACAGCCATTGATATCGATGACGATTGCCATCTGAAAGTCAGATATGAGAATGGTGACGAGGAGTATCTTTCAAGTGGAGAAGTCAGCATTAAAATTTAACTGGAGCTTCGCCTCCAAAGCAGCTATGTGCTGCCTCATGGCAGGCTGCGTCATCATACGAGCCAAAAAAACCTTGCTGATCCAAGGTTTTTTTAGATGAACTTAAAGTATCAACTTAAAGCTTAGGATTTTACTGTACTAAAGTATCTAAATCAGGCTGCAATTTGTTCCGCAGAACATACAGCATGATGGCACCCACAAGGAACGCAACAGCATCCGAAATGACGAGCGACCAGACTACTCCGTGGAAACCGTTCATTCGATTAGCGATATACAATACTGGAATCAGAGTAATACCTTGAATAATTGACATAATAAAGGCGGCGGTTCCTTGTGCTGTCGCTTGGAAGATACCTGTAAACAACGCGGTCGTTCCTGAAATGAACAGGGATAAGAACGTTACATGAAGAATGTAGCTGCCCAGTTCAATTAATTGAGGGTCATTCGTAAATAAACCGATTAAGTGGTCTGAAATCAGATATACAATAATGCCGAACACGGCTGCTAATGCCACAGTCACTTTGATTGTAAAAGTAATGGTGTGCTTCATGCGTAATTTGTTAGCTGTAAAAGAGAAGGCAATCAGCGGCACGACTCCCTCACATAAGCCCATCAGGATAACCTCTGGAAATTGTAATAAACGTGATGAAATCCCGAAGGCCGCAATGGCCTGCTCCCCATATTCGACCAGAAAACGGTTAAAGATGAGTGACATTGCACCCATGAAGAGACTCATAACAAAGACTGGAACTCCAATTTTAAATACATTGCTGAGAATGTCTTTGGAAGCTTTGAACCATTTTACGGAGATGGTTAAGAATTGGCTCTTATATCCCATGTGGAAGGCGTAGAATGCACTTGCAACCAAGTTAGAAATGACTGTAGCAGATGCAACCCCGATCACGTCCCAATGGAAGACGAAAATGACTAGCGCATCGAGAATAATATTCACAACAACACTGAGAAGCATACCGATCATCGAAGTGATTGCTGCCCCCTCCGAGCGCACGATATTCTCCAGCGTGAAGAATAGAACGACGAAAGGTGAACCAATAAGCATAATCGTGACATAGTCCTTCGTGAATCCGAAGGAGTCAGGCGTCGCTCCCAAGCCATGAACGATTGAATCGATCAATGGGATGCCGGCAGCCATCAAAATAAGACCGAGAACTAAACTGCTGTAAAAGGCGAATGAAGACACATGCTTTACATCATCATATTTTTTCTCTCCCAACAAACGGGAGATAAATGCACTGCTACCGATGCCAATCAAGTTACCAAGCGCCATTATGGCGGCAAATAACGGTAAAGTTAGTGCGAGTGCGGTTAACATCGCAGTATTGCCCAGTGTACCAAGGAAATAGGCGTTCAAAATGGAGTATATGACACTCATCGACATGCCTAGCATCATCGGTACTGCGAAGTGAGCTACGGCTTTTGCGACAGGTGCTTTTTCAAAGTAATGGAGGTTTTCTGCATCCATAGGGTTCACCACTATCTTTCTTTATTTTGTTTTTTGAAATTACTTAGAATTCTAACTATCGGTCCAATATGAACCGTGACGCAGCAACAAGCAAACCTGTACCCTAACGTCGAGTCTCAGATTTGGCGTACGAAATTTGACTATTCTTCAGTTTCACATTACGCTGCCTTTGCCGTTCATCTTTCTCTGGTGAAAAGGCAGCGCCTCAGCTACTGTTTGCTAAAAGACTCTAATTACTTATCGTCCGGGCCATGTGACTTGTCAGGTGACGAATTACTGTCATCTCTGGAAGGCCAGCCGAATCCGCGCATGTCACCATGCCCTTCTCCGCCAAACCCAGGGAATCTGCCGCTAAAGCGTTCGTCCCTAGAATTTCCCCACATTTTGTGCATTTGTCCGCGCATAGCCATCAGTTTTTCAAATTCCTCTGTTCCCATACGCTCCTTTGCGGCCTCCATCCACATAGCCATCACATCACGTTCTCCGTCCGTTCCAAGTTCTTCCTCCACAGCTGTAATGACGCGAGTTAGGTAATCCCCGAAAGCTATCTGCTCTTCTGGCGATAAGCGAGAAAATATGTTGCCGCTGTTTATCTCTTGTTTCTCTTCCTCTTGCCCTTTTTGCGTTAGGTAAATCAACATGATACGTTTGTCTGTTTCTGAGGGCTTACGGGTGATGTATTCTGCTTTCTCCAGTTTACCAAGCAATTCATTGAGGGATGATACACGGATGTCCAGCATATAGGATAAGTCTTTGGTGCTGATACCGTCTTTCATCCGAAGAAATGCTAATATCCTGCCTTGCCCACGTGATGCGTCGGCCATAGGACCAACCGCGGCGTGAGTTTTCAAGTGTTGCCTTTGCAACAGCCATTGCAGTTTCGCGAGTTTTTCGTATAACTCATCATTCATGTCCATAATGAATCCTCCGTTGAATTTTTACGGTACCTGTTGCTCTTTGTGACGGTACCTGTTGATTTGTATTATAACGGTACCTGTTAGATATGTCAAAATGTTTTTTGCAGGTACCGTTAGTATGTTGTTCCGCTGTTTCTGGGAGGTGGCTTATAAGCTTGCAAAAAAATACAAAACCCGCGCCCCGCGCGGGTTATTTTAAAATTATATTGTGATCAGTTTTCATTTTATATATCTGCAAGCAATCCTTCAAACCACTTCAGAACGGTTTGCTCGCCTATTCGATGTGCCTTGATATTCTACTTATCACCGGCAAGTGTAAGCCACTTGCGGTTATGATGTTCCTGTACTTCAACAGGGGTATCGAAGAAATCGCTCAAGACATCCGACTGCAAGCAGTTTACTGTCTCATCCCCTTTGTAGATTTCGCCGCTCTTTACCAGCAGCGTGTGCGTAAAGCATGGTGTTATCTCTTCGATATGATGGGTTACATACAGCAAGGTTGGTCCACCGGGTTGCTTTGTTATCTTCTCGATCATCTGCAGCAGCTGTTCTCGGGCAAAAATATCAAGTCCCGTGCATGGCTCATCAAGAATTAGTAGATCTGGATTGGCCATTAGTGCGCGTGCTATGAGGACTTTCTGCCGCTGTCCTTGCGACAAGGTATCATATGTACGACTAACTAAGGAAGAGCAGTCTAGAAATTCCATTAACTCTTCGGCTTGTTTTTGATCCTCTTCATTTGTCTTATCATACAGACCAATGGTCGCAAATTTTCCGCTTAGGACGATGTTCAGGGCAGTCTGATGGCCGTACAGCTTCTGCTGCAAGGAGGTGCTTACCCAACCGATTCGTTTGCGTAGCTCTCTCAAGTCCACATCGCCGAAGCGATGGTCCAGCACCTCGACTTGTCCTGTTGTCGGCCAGATATAGCCGTTCACTACATTTAGCATCGTCGTTTTTCCTGAACCGTTCAGACCGACGATACACCAGTGTTGTCCCTGCTTCACTTCCCAATTCATATCGCGTAAGATCATTGTCGTATCACGTTGCCATGATACATTTTTGAGTGATATAATCATGCCCAATTTTCCCTCCTTATACATGCTTCAATGAGTTCAATACTATCATGGTACAGCCCTTCCCGTAAAAAAACCATAACCTCAAGATTTTTTTACCAGTGGTTCTACGGACAATTAATCTTTGATTCTCTGTTTGTTTCGGTATACTGTCGGAGGGATCCCGTTAAGCTGTTTAAAAATCTTGCTGAAATGATATTCTTCGTAGTACCCGCATAATTTGGCTATTTCCTTAACTGGATAATCGGTAAAGACTAGATAACGGCAAGCTTGCTGGTTCTGTATGTGCATATGGTATTCCTTAGGCCCCATCCCCGTAAATTTTAGGAACATCTTACGCAAGTAAGATGGCGAAATGCCGTATTTCTCCGCCAATTTCTCGATCCGGTGATGATCCTTATAGTCGTTCTCGAGTGTTTTCTTGATCTGTTCGAAGGCGGCGAAAGCTCCAGACTCCATCAGATTCCAGTCCGGTTGTACGGTCTGGTGCAGCATATGCAGCAGGATCTGCATTTTAGCCCGGGATACAGCTATGCCATCGGTTAGTCCGGGCAGCCAGTCCTGGTGAATCCCCCAGACCAGCTTGCTAATTTCCTCAGCTTCCTGTTGATTATATTGGCTTAAGAAGGGAAGTCTCAGTTTTCCGATTGGCTTGACTTCCTTCCATACCGCATCATAACCAAGCTCTGCACAATCGAAGAGCAGCATCGTTATGCGAAGTGGAGCATCCATCTGCGAGCGCATGGACAGTTTAAGGCCTGGTTTTAAATAGATTAGCATTCCAGCCTCTACTTTGTGCTCAACATTGGTCAGGAAAACCCCTTTACCTTCATGAATCCAGTACAAGCTGTGCACATTTACCATGTTACGGATGTCCTCCCAGCCGGGATAAGTAGCTTTGTCGAGTACAAAATGGATATGCACGGTGAGGTCATTCAGCTTGTAATCATTTTCTTCCAATTAATATCCCCTCCTGCTGCTAAAAGAGCGATTTAAACAAGACGATAACGTTTTTTTCTATTCAATGCTTAAACTCCAAATGTTACTATCCATATTATCAAGATGTCTGAAATTCTCAATACATTACAGGAAAAAAAGGAGGAACACACTTGTTAAGGACTTTTAGCGAGTATCAAATTCGGAGAGCTGAGCTGTTGGATGGGCCTTGGGATTTCATGAAGGATCCGTTAAATACGGGTGTTCAAGAAAAATGGTTTGAGCGATTTCCACATTCTAGGCAGTCTCTTTATGTGCCCTCGTGCTGGAATAATGAACTGGGAATGTACGATTATGAAGGTGTCGGTTGGTATCGTAAAAAAATACAGATTGTGAATTCGCAGCATGTCAGACTCATCTTTCATGCCGTGCTGGGCCATGCCGATGTCTATTTGGACGGGCGGCACCTTGGGTATCACTATGGCGGATTTACACCTTTTGAATTTATTGTTCCTTCCTTAGGGGCAGGAGAACATGAGATTATCGTCCGGACGGACAGCACCTTGGACCTACTTACGATTCCGACAGAGCAGGTGGATTGGTATCATTACGGGGGTATCATACGGTCGGTGGAGCTGCAATATTTGCCTGATATTTACATCGAACAGCTGAAGATTGATTATGCACTGCATGGATCAGATGCAGATGTTACTGTTCAGGTGCAGCTCCATTCCTTCCATAAGGAGCAGCATACTACCAAGATCACATTCTCCGAAAGCGGACATGAATTGCACTCGGAAGAAGTACAGATTGAGACTGGCCAAACCCTCAGTCATACGTTCAAGTTGCTTATGCCTGAAATACGTTTGTGGAACGTAGGTCTTCCAGAACTGTATACCTTTCAACTGCGGACAGAGGAAGACGACAAAATTGAACGGATCGGTTTTCGCTGTATTGAAACAAAGGATCATCGGATTCTAATTAACGGTTCACCCGTATATCTTAAGGGGGTGAACCGACATGAAGAGCATCCTGAGTGGGGTTTTGCCTTCCCTCCGAAGCTGATGCACAAGGAGCTCAGTATCATTTTGGAGTTAGGTTGCAACTCCGTCCGGGGCTCGCATTATCCCCAGAGCCCATATTGGCTTGATCTACTCGATGAGCAAGGGATTGTATACTGGAGCGAAATTCCGATATGGGGAGCCTTTCTGCCGAACGAAACGGTAAGTGAGCCGCTCTTCCAGGAGCGTGCACTGTCTATGATTGAAGAAATGATTGGCCTGCATTTTCATCACCCAAGTGTGATCTTCTGGTCCGTTCATAATGAGATTGATACCCGGACTCAAGAAGCATATGCTTTCACACAAGCTCTAGTCGGATTGGTGAAGAAACTCGACAGCACTAGGCTTGTCACCTACGCTACGATGCATCCACTCGAAGATATTCTACTTCCATTATTCGATGTTATCGGTATAAATAAATATTTTGGCTGGTACGAAGGCGATACAGCCAGCTTCAAAGACATGCTGGAACAGTTCCATGTGCGTGCGGAGCAGATGGGAGCCGGTAACAAGGTTGTGCTCATGACCGAATTCGGTGGTGCTGGACTATTCGGGGATGTGGGCTGGGAGCCGAGATTGTTCAGCGAGGATTATCAGGCAGATATTGTGACTGAAGCGCTGGCAATCTTCAAGAATGATTCGAAAATTGGCGGGACCTACATCTGGCAGTTTGCAGACATCCGCGGCGATCTGAAGAGCAGCAGTAAGAACTTCCGCGACCGGGCCCGCGGCTTCAACAATAAGGGTCTGGTTAATGAATACCGTAAACCCAAACAATCCTTTCGTGAAGTGCGCCGTATCTACCGATCTTGGACAGATTAATATCCACATTGACTAAGAAGCCCATCGTCAGCATGGGTTTTTTTAGTGTCTGCATTCTTAGATCCTTACAGCTGGTTTCGGATGCCGTATATATAGTTAAGCTGGGCGTATTAAGCCGGTTCTATTCTTTGCGTACTCGGGTAGCAGTAAGTTGATTGACTATTTTCGGCATTCGATACAAGTGCTTCTCCTCTTACATTGCAGATAGATAAAGGAGTTTTAATCTAGAGTGATCAGTATGGTATGAATAATACTTGTTAATTTTTTATGATCCGTTGCCGTTTTTACCATTGTACGCAGTCCTAACCAGGCATTCATTAAATAATGAGAAATGGCCTCGGGCTCCAGTGAAATTCTAAGTTCACCTCTTTGCTGGCCAGTCTGAACGAGGTCATATAACAACTTCTCCGTTTTTGAATAGCTATTCTCAACAAAGGATGCAACCTCCGGATCCAGTACTCCCAGCTCCACACCCGAATTAACTATGAAACATCCTTGAGGTTCTCCTTCGCTCCTCATCGAGGATTCTAGAAATTGTCGAATGATCTCCTTTACCGGTTCTTGCTTCTCAACCAAGAATCTCATTTTTTTGTTTTGAGTAGATTCGTACCGTTGGAGTGCCGTCAAATATAAGGCGTGCTTATCACCAAATGTATCATAGATACTTCTTCTGTGAATTCCCATACAGTCTACCAAATCTTGCATTGAAGTTTTCTCGTAACCTTGCATCCAAAATAGTTGTATCGCTTTATCTAGTACTTCATTAATTTCAAATTCTTTGCTTCTTGCCATTGTAATCACCTCAAGCAATCATTATACATTTAAGTAAACGATCCGCAAACTAATATATAAAACGTAAATAAAATCAAGCAAGATGCTTGATTTTATTCATAACATGATAACTGAACTGATGCTTACCATTGGATTCTTACTTTGGCTGTTTTTAAACAATCCAGAGTCCAATCTTTTTCCAGCGTGTGCAAAAGTTGTACCCTACGTTTAAGAATAGGGAAGCCAGTTCTTTTTGCTCCAGTTTCTTCGAAGATCGTTTTCGTGACTAATATCTAATTCGATTTAAAACTCAGATATAATTGGATAGATTTGATCTCTCAGATTGAAGTTATAGTTCTGGTCAACAATCCCTATCATATCATTGCTATTATAAAGTTCTACCATGAAACTCGCCATTTGTTTGGCAGTGTGGTACTTAGGCATGTTTGCTTTGTAATCAAATTCTTCAGCATCTATTGATTTCTTCACAAATTCCGTTTCAGTTATTGCTGGAGCTAAAACTTTTGCTTTTAATTTCGCGCCTTTAAGCTCTAGTTCTTTTGCAAGCCCTTCGGTGAAGGCACTAACATAATATTTAGATGCAGAATAAGCAACGCTCCCAACAGCAATGGCATATCCGAGTGCGGATGATACGTTAATTAACTGAGTTCCTTCAACATCAGTATAATCTCGCACAAATAGTGTAGAAAGGATCGTCAAGGATTCGATGTTAACACGTAACATAGTTTCAACTTTATCTAAATTCTGTTCTACCACAAAAGAAGCTTCACCAAGTCCTGCATTATTAATCCAGGTTTCTATTTGGTATTCCTTCAAAGTGTTATACAGTGTGTAAGCCTGCTCTGTAACAGACAGATCACTTGAACGAACAAGAACATTTACATTAGGATCAATATTCTGAATTGTTGATTTAAGTTCTTCTAATTTATCTAATCTTCTAGCTACCAAAATTAAATTTTTACCGCGTGCAGCAAACGCCAATGCTGTTTCATACCCAATTCCTGAGCTTGCTCCTGTAATCACTGTATATTTCATATTATTCTCTCCCTTTTAAGTTTTTTGATCATTTAACAACATTTCGATAGAGTTTTGTTCACGATTAAACTTGTATCTCGTTCATCCCTCCCTTAATAAATTTCTTCGAAATATTCAAGAACGATCATTCTAGTTACGGCAAAAAAACTACACTATTAACTCTAATTTAAATCAGTATATCAATTCTAGAATGATCAGTAAAGAATTTTTCGACAACCAATTTAGATATACTCCTTAAAATCTGATAATAACTTTCCCTTTAGGATGACCTTCAGCAACAAAATTCAGTGCTTCGTTAATCTCTTCTATGTGGAATTCTGTTGGGTCCACTGCTGGTACAATCCCATTATCTTCAATAATCTTCGTGATTTTCTTTAATTGTTCGCCATCACTGCGAACAAAAATGAAATGATATTGAATCTTCTTTTTCTTCGCTTTATGATCATACCTAGCCCCGGCGATGGTGAAGAGCTTTTTTTTCCAGCCAGAGAAGCCCAGATCTTCTGCAAAACGTTTGTTAGGACCGGTACGCAGAGAAAGAAGGCGGCCTCCTGCTTTAATAATTGAAAGCTCATGATCAAATTCGCTTGGTCCCAAGGTATCAATCACATAATCTACATCACCAAGCTGTTCCCAATAGTTCTCAGTCGTATAATCAATATATTGGTCTGCACCAGCGGCCATTGTCCGTTCACGTGCTTCTGGATTTCCACTGATGATGACCTTGAGCCCCATACTTTTGGCGATAGGAATGGCCATTTGGCCAAATGAACCAGAACCTCCAGGGATAAACACGATTTCGCCAGCTTTAGCATCTAATTCTTCATTTAATCCTTGATAGGCTGTCAATCCTGTTAATGGCGCAGCTGCACCAGTCACAAAATTCAAATTAGCGGGTAGGTGCCCGATGGCATTTGCATTAATTGCCGCGTATTCCGCAAAGGCACCGATTTTTTGTAGTGGCAGACGTGAATAAATTGCATCGCCAACTTTGAAGCCTTGCACCTTCTTACCCACTTTTTCAATAACACCCGTCAGCTCGTTACCAAGTACCAATGGGAATTCATAATCCTGAATCAGCTTTACGCTTCCGGTACCAATGAGCAATTCCAAATGATTAACTGCTGCTGCTTTCACCTGGACCAAGACTTCGTTATCACTTATTTCTGGGATTGGAATATCGTTCACTTTTACTATGAACTTTTTTGAATATTTGGTGATCTGTGCTGCTTTCATAATTAATGACCTCCTATGCGTTAAAAAAGTAACATTTATTTATTTTTGTAACTTATACAATAAGCATAAAGCAATAAGTTACAAAAATCAATAATTGTTACTGATTATTTTATATGTTAAAATATTCGCAAGTGTATTAATGATAAAAAGGAATTTATTGAAGAAAGAAGGGTTGGCAGTACTGTGGCTAAAATCACACAAGAGCTCATTATTGAAACAGCTGAGGCATTAATTAAACGCACGGAAAAATCCGAAGTGACACTCTCACAAATTGCGGATGAATTAAGTATCACCCATGCAGCGCTCTATAAGCACTTTAAAAATAAGCAAGAGCTCTGGGCAGCCGTATCTAAGAGCTGGTTCAACCGGATGATTTCAGAACAAATTAAATTAGATATGACTAGTTTAACTAAACCGCAAGAATTGCTTCACGATTGGTTATGGGCATTTGTTAACGCAAAAAAACGGGCTTATAACGAGAATCCCAAGATGTTTGCCTTGAATACTCAATACGTGGATAGCAATCCACTGGTATTACGCGATGTTCTCTGGGATTCCTACCAAATTATTGACGGCTTCATGGACTATCACGATCCCCACTTGGAACGGGCTGAGGCGATTCTCTCTGCGTTTGCAGTATTTAGCCTCCCATCCTTCAAAGAATCCTGGAATTTACCTGACTACCAAGACAGGTTTGAACGCATCTGGAGTTTAATCAAACAGGGCCTATGAATTCAAATCCTCTAGTTTTTAAAAAAATTATTCTTCAATCATAAACATGGTCCAGAAGCTTCTGTCTTCTGAAGTACTGCCGTTGCTCTCCCACTTTTGTCCGGTTCCCCAATTTTCGTAAAACATGGAATAAAATTATCATTACGAAGTCCTGTTTTGGTGGAATACGCGGAATTCCTGAATTCCTCACTGAGCATGCCAATATGTGCGGGTTACGGACGACTTCTGGAACCTGTGGCTGGTGAATGGCAAATTCAAGTGCGATTATCTTTAAATCTCTCCTAAAAATGGTTTGCTAAAAAAATGTAAAGCCGGTTATTCAGGATCATCCTGAAACCGGCTTTTTATTTAGAACAAATTAAAGGTATAAATTTTTTGCCGAGTCTGTAAATGCAGTCCTCAGTTCTAATCATAAAAATGGTCCCTATAGTTCCCTTTAACTCTAAAAAGTTTAGCTTTTTTCTCGGCTTCTATTCCGCAAGCCTGTAAGTCCAAGCAACCCTAAGAGACCCAACCAGCTCCAATTAGTGCCTCGATTCTCATCCCCGACTGCCTGCGCTCGGTAATTTCCATTCTCGACCGCTGTTGAATTATGATTACCCGTTGCATTAACATTCCTTGCATTCAGGTTATCATTTGTTTGATTAGCCGAGTAATGTGTTTGTATCCCTAGGTTTGCTTCATCTTGGTTCGCAAATGCTGGAATACTTAAAAGTAAACTAAGACATGCAACTGATGCAAAAGTAGCAATCTTCTTCATTTTTTTCCCTCCAGAACAATATTGGGCAGGCAGCACCCATTGCTATTTTCCCCTATTTAATCCTTCCTATCCGAGAATTTTGAGGAATAGCTTTGCTTCTGATTGTTCTTCCCTCCTGTCTTTCCCTCGCTTGGAGTAACAGCGAATAAGGATAGCAGTCACGTTCCGCCCCTACGGCTGCTATATAAAGAAGTGATCGTGCCTCGATTTCTTTTTCAATTCCTTCAAGGGTGCAAACTATAACAATGTACCTAAATAAGCGCCGAGGACAGGGCTTAACATTTTACCAAAGGTGTTGGAAGCAATGACTCCCATTCCATCCCTGCCTCGATGGAGATACACTCGACTCTCTCCAGTGATAACCAACTTCATTGAATGCAAAGGCAATTATACTTGCAAGCGGTCCGTTAGAATGATTACTGATAAGTCCTCTCTAAAATAGTATCTGCCATCGTCCATGGAAGTATCTATCCAATCATCACGATGAAAAACATTTGATTCCTCCACAACTCGTGTTCAATTTTATCGTTCCTTATTTTCACATTTATCCTATTATGAGAAAATTAGTGCTATTTATCCTTAAACATGCACGGATGTCGAAGCCTCAAATTGACATACCTATTTTATGTGAAAAGCTGCAATTTTCTTGTTGTTGTGGGCATGCTAATGTTTGTTCAAATCCAACAATAAAGGAGACTATTTATGACAGGGATTCTAGGCGGTAACCCCAAAGAAGAACCGATGCATTATGGAGAGATTTTTACGGTTTGGCAAGCCTCAATGGTCGCAAAGGGAGCCCTCTCTTGTTACAGAGCTTATATGTACCACGCGGGCGACAATGACCTGAAAAAAATATTAGGAGCTTTAATTGATCAAGCGGAGCTTGAAATCAGTGAGTGTGATACACTGCTCTCAGAGCAAGGTATTGCATCTGCACCAGTAATGCCAAATCGGCCCGATGCTAAACTTGAAGATATTCCTGTAGGGGCACGTTTCACAGATCCTGAAATTGCAGTCAAACTTGCAGCTGATAATGCTGTTGGACTTGTGGCATGTAGTCAGGCAATGGGACAATCGATCAGAGAAGATATAGGGGCTTTGTTTGCTAAATATCACCTTACCAAAGCAGCCATCGGCCTTAAAATTCTACATTTGACTAAGAAAAAGGGCTGGTTGATTCCTCCACCTCTTCTTGTTAAAAGACCTGAATCCGTGAAGGCGTAATTCTACTCACTCTTTAGTTTCTTATAAAAGAAGGCCCGCGATCTTCCGCGGGCCTTTTTTTGGTTGTCCTACCACTGCCTTTATCAGAATAAGCTATCTATATAAAGGAGGAGGACAACATTAACGTATTTATAGGTTATATGATTATAGGATTATCCCTCTCGGCACCTCTCGGACCCATTAATGCAGCACAGCTGGACAAGGGACTCCGCGGAGGATTTATGCCTGCCTGGATAGTCGGTTTAGGGGCGGTTAGTGCCGATATCATCTACATGCTGCTTGTTTATTTTGGCCTCATTCATCTGCTGGATGCTCCGTTTGTTAAAGTGTTTTTATGGTTGTTCGGATTCTTTGTCCTCGTCTATTCAGGTGTAGACAGCATTAAAAATACAGGTGACATTTCAGCTGACGGGCTGAGGGGCAACGATACCTCACTATCCAAATCTTATCTGTCGGGATTTCTCATGTCCTTGTTCAATCCCCTCTCGATCCTTTTTTGGTTGGGTATTTACGGCTCAATATTAGCCAAGGCGGTCAGCGAGTATCCGATGCAGCAATTATTGATCTATAGCGGAGCAATCGTACTAGGGATTCTTTTCTGGGATGTAACCATGGCTGCCGCCTCCAGTCTCTTTCGTAAATTTCTAACCGTTCGGGTATTGAAGGCGATCTCCGTTCTGTCAGGTCTGTCGCTGATTGGATTTGGTTTTTATTTTGGTGTACAGGCTGCCCGACTTCTCTTTTTTCATTAAACCTTGTTTTTTCGCATCCTTATGCCCTTAATCCGAAATTCAGGACCGCCCGGTAAAGAATGATATTCATGGGTCTGTTCGTCCGCCCCATGCCCCATAACATAACTGTCCTTCTTATTACGGATGTGTTGAACGATCCAATCACTCAAGGCAATCAGCGAAACAATTAGCAGGCTGATGTAGAAGCCTGGACGACTGAGCGCATGAAATAGCGTACCTGCTACAGCAGTAGCGATCAGCACTAAGCCTAGCCAGCGTTTCACCCCGTTTAGAAGACTGGGCTTAAGCAGCTTGCGGGAGGAGAGCAATATAAAGGACCAGTTATAGAGGATCATCAGTCCGGCAGCTGTTGTAATGTATTCGTATACTTTTCCTGGCAACCACAATGACATCATAATGGCACCCCCTAAACCTCCAGCTATTAAACAAAGGGCAAAAAACGGATATTTATCCTTCCATTTCTTCGAAAAAACCTTGGGTGCATCCCCTTCCTGTGAAAGAGTGATCATCATCGAGGTAATGGCATAAAGCGAAGCTGTCATCGTGGAGAACCCAGCTATGATCAACACCCCGTTAAACAAATGCGGTATAAAGGTCAGATGGTCGCTGCTGAGCGCGAGCACAAAAGGACTTTCTTTTGGATTAAAAGCACTAAGCGGCACCATGATTACTGCAAGCCCGATTGAGAGAACGTATACTGTAGCCAGTCCCAGCAACATCACCTTTCCTGCTTTTGGAGCTTCCTCAGGTTTCTTTAGCCTGTAGGACATAATTCCCAGCACCTCAATGCCACCATAGGCATAAAAAGCAAAAATAAAGGCAGACCACAACCCAATACCTCCAGATGGAAACAACGCTTTAAACCCAAGTGGAACTTTCGGTGAGAACTTAGAACCGCCGATCCAACCCGTCAGAAGTACGGCAGCAATAACAAGGAACATTAGTATAGCCGCCACTTTAATGATGGCCAGTATATTTTCAACCCTGTCAAAGCCCTTATTACCAAAAAACACAATCAATAGGCTCACGGCCGCAAAGCTGGCAGCAAATACCCACATCGGTACGGCCGGGAACCAAAAACGCGAGAATATGGACAATGCTGTGAGCTGACTTCCCATAATCAACAGTTCCGAAAACCAATATACCCAGCCGCTCCCGAACCCTGCCCAATTTCCAAATGCTTTTTTTGCATAGGATCGAAATGAACCCTGCTCCGGATCTTCCGCTGTCATCTGAGCCAGTGCATCAAATACGACATATGTTCCAATAGCAGCTAAAATGTAGGCTAGCAGCACTGCTGGCCCTCCCATAGAAATTGCTAGACCTGAGCCAAGAAAGTACCCGGTTCCTATAGTGCCTGCTATGCCTAACAAGCTTAGTTGCCACCATTTCAGTTTATCGTCTTCTTCAGTTTTACTGGAAGGTTGCTTCATGAATTCCGTCCTCATCCTGATTAGAATTTGAGATATCTCTCATCTCTAGAATTCCCTTCAGGCGGGTCCGTTATTTACAGGAATCATAATAAATAAGCTTCCCGACCAGAAAGGCTGACAGGCTTATAGTTATTCATACCGGGTAGTATGCAATAAAGAAGAAAAGACTGGTTAATCAGTATGGCTTTTTTGTGGTAGGAATCGTTGTATCGATTCGTATGTTTACGGAAGTTTCTTGTTCTGTGATCTGTGGAATGGCAATCGTAACTAAATCTAAACCGCAGTATAAATGATATCTTTCCGTATAAATGGTACTATTGGGTATGGACTTACTCTATAGTAAAGGATAATTTACTCATGATTAGAAAAAATCTAACGAATTTTTATACTGGTGAATTTGCTAAGCTATTCGGAATCAAAAAAGATACATTGTTCTACTATGACAAAATAAAGCTATTTCAACCAGCAGGAATAAGCGATAACGGATATCGATATTACACTATACAGCAGCTCGATACCTTTTGGGCTATACAATCACTCCGATCGTTGAACTTTCCTATTAAAGATCTGAAGAGCTATTTCAGTTCACCTTCCTCGGAGAAATTGACCAAGCTTGCTGAAGAACAACTCATAAAGGTGGAAGAAGAAATTAAAAAGCTACAAGAAATTTATTGGTTCCTTTCGAAGTTGACATCCATATCAGAAGAATTAATAAATACCACACTAGGTGAAGTTACAATCGTTGAATTACCGGAGGAACACGTGATATATAGTGCCCCGAATCCACGTACCGGTGATACCTCTAACGAAGAATGGAATTACGATTATGAAGTTTTTTTAGAGCAAACAGGAATGAAAGGTCCAGCTTTCATTGGTTCTGTGACTAGCAAAGAGGATATCTTGCATGGTCGGTTTAACCGAGTTGAACGTTTGTTTGTTCACACTGAAACTCCGAATGCCGAATTAAAATCCGCAGGTCTTTATGCCATTCTTTATCATAAAGGCAGCTATGAGAGCATAACGGAAGTTTATCCGTTCCTGTTAAATGAAATTAGGGATAGAGGGTTTCATGTATCCGGTAATGCTTATGAAGAATATTTGGTCAATGCATTGTCATCCAATAGAGAAGAAGACTTTGTCACGAAAATCAGTCTTGCTATAAAGTAGAAAATTTAATTTATAGCTTAGCGTCGTGTGACGAGTTGCTGCAACTCGGTAGCCCAGAGCTCTTGCGGATTCGGTTGAGCCACGATGTAGAACTCGCGGTATACTTCCTGAGGCCGATACCCCTCTCTACTAATCCAACGTCGGAGATTATTCCAGGTGGCAGCAGTGCTTTCTGAGCCACGGTGGACCGTCGTTACAGCCGCTTCAACACCAGAGAGTACTACGACCTCGAATCCGTCTCCGGAGACAACCTCTGGTCCGACAGGAAATGCGGCAGTCACAATTAACCCGTTACCGTCCACGTCTTCCTCAAAGGTGGCTAGCGATACCGCACCAACAATCACACCTGCCTGGGTAAGGCTGAGGTAGAGCTGATTAAACATTGGACCAATGATAAGGTTGATGTGATTAAAGCTCTTCGCTTTTGCCATGATGCGGGCGACGCGCAGAGCCGGCAGCGATTTGATCTCTGGTTTGTGTGCAGCGAACTTAGGTTTTTCTTCAGACACTGCTGATCCTTCAACACTTTTTTCTTCTGTGTCTTCTTCTATATAATTATTCATGAGGTACTGTGTTGCTGCTAAGGCATGGGTGCGAACCAGATGCAGCAATTCCTTGATCGATACCGACTCATTGGCCGCGCTGCAATTGCTTCCGTCCGGACCATACCAGAAAGCAGGCGTACCACGATAACGCCAGTACCGACAATCGGAAATTGCAACATCAGGAACCAGCACCGGTTTGTTCCACCCCAAATCTTCTACCGTCTCCTGCAAGATCCTAGCCATCTCACTGTCTGGATCCGATACATCCGCCGAATCGACGCCTTCCAATTTGATTTCTGCTTCGGGATAGCGAGATACAATATCTCTGGCTTTCGAGAAAATCGTATACGGATCAGCTCCGACTGGAAGAACAACGGATACCGAGAATATACAATCAGGTGAAATGACACTAGGTGAATTGCCACCCTCGATCGTACCAACATTAACCGTGATTAATGGCAGAATCTCAGCTGCACCTTCTCCTCTGGACTCGTTGTACTGTTCACGCCGCTGCGGATTAGAGAGTATATCCGTAATCGAGGAGGGAACGTCTACCTCGATACCTTCCAACTCGTCAAGGTCGCGGATGATATCGGTGGCGATACGGATCGAGCTTTTGCTTTCGTTAGGATACCCGGATATAGCTCCCCGTGTCGCCACTCGTACAGAAAACTGCATGTAACCCTTCGAGGCGAACGAAATCGCATCCGTTCCAGAGGGTTCGGCGCTGAGGACGCAGTCGGCTTCCATTTCGCTTTCGATCTGCTCGAACATAAAGCCGGTGCCCCGTCCATATCCAGTCTCTTCATCGGAGACGATGGTAAGCGATAGTTTGCCCTTCAGTTGATCGCGTAATTGTGATAGATACGTGTAGGCGAAAAGCATCGCCGTTACGCCTGCCTTCATATCTGACGTCCCGCGTCCCCATACCCGACCGTTCACAATCTTTCCGCTCCATGGATCGTCAGTCCACCCGGGTTCATCTCCAGCAGGCAGTACATCGAGATGTCCGTTGAACATCAGATGCCTACCCTCGCTTGGCATTTGCACCGAAGAAATGATATTTGGCATGGTATCTTTGGCGTTGACTTGCCTGTACGGAAGTCCCTCGATGTCGAGGTAACTCTGAACCATCGCCATTGCCTCACGCGTATCACCTGGAGGGCTAGGGGTTTCACATTTAACTAGACTTGAGAAGAACTGAACAATCTTCTCCTCATCACGTTCGACACAATTCATTATTATCTCGCTAATTTGTTTTAACTGATTCTTTTGCTTCAATTGTTGATCCATATCCTTGTCTCCTTTGAGTGATTGATGATTTGCAGGCTTACATAGGTCATCTGTCCTGACAAAGGGTATCATAAGGTATGGAGTTACTCCATAGTAAAGAGGGGGTTTTTCTTTTGTTTTGGAATAGCTGAGTAACTCCTAAATCCAAACCGTATCCAGCAGCTCGTCCACTGCTTGAATTCTGGTCACAGATGGTGTTTGTATTAAATTCCCTCTGACCATAACCATAGCTACATCAGACAAAGCTTTTATGTTCTCCAATGGGTTTTGCTCCATCATGATTAAATCCGCATATTTGCCCACATCTATAGAACCTGTCAGGTGATCGATTCCCAAAATATCTGCATTTGATTTGGTTACTAGTTCAATAACCTCACTTGCGTTCAGCTTTGTTTGTCGCATGAAATGATCAAGCTCACGCCAAAGATCATAGTGGGTTACATAGGACATAGCAGCGTCCGTTCCCACACCATTTTTGATATCATGTTCTATAGCCTGCTGTAGCCCTTTTAACATAGAGTCATACACAAGCCGGGCATTTTCCTTAACGGTTGTATTCAACTTTGTCAGGCTCGGATCTAATTTCGCACTGGGATAAGCTGCTTGTAAAGTAGGGATCACAGCGGTGTAGCCCTTTAAGGCTCTGGGATTATTTTTGTACAGCCTGATCATTTCCTCATCCATCTCCGCGCCGTGTTCAATAGTATCCACCCCACCCTTTAACGCAACTCTTACACCTTCGGTACTTTCTGCATGTGCCGCCACACGCATCCCAATTTTATGAGCTTCCTCGCAAATCGCAGCCACCTCTTCTTCCGTCATTTGCAAGCGGCCAGCTTCTCCGACCCTTTTGGCATCGGTAACCCCGCCAGTTACACATATTTTGATTAGGTCTACTCCGTTTTTTACATTGATTCTTACATTTCTTCTCCCTTCCCATGGTGAATCACCGACTAAAGCCAAATAAGGTGCACCGTGGCCATCCGTTACGCTCAGGAAATACCCAGACACCAAAAGATTAGGTCCAATAAATTGATTTGCCTTAATCTCATCCCTCAAAAGAACATCAGTATAAAAAAATTCACCTACACTACGCATCGTTGTTACTCCGGAATGCAGTGCGGTTAGGGCATTTTTTTTCATCCGTTTCTTCAACACGTTTCTGCCCAGTCTCGTATCCAAAATATGATGAAACGCAAAATTCAGCAGCCCTTCACTGGCCGACAGCGTAAACGGCTTCCCATCGGCAAAAAGATGGACATGCGCATTGATGAGACCGGGCATCACATATTCCCCCGAACAATCGATCGTTTGGTAATGGGTCGGGACAGTTACAGCGCTTGCTTTCCCGATCTTCTCAATCAATCCGCTTTCATGAATCAAAATAGTCATATGGGTGTCCGTGCCTTTTATTGCATCTCCATAAATAACATTGCAGTCCTTAAATGCATAACCTATCTTCATCGTAGCTTCCCCCGTTTCATGATTACACTATCCAATAATGAATTAACTATTCATTATTGGATTTAAAAAAATAGGGACCCTCGTAGATGCTAAATGTGCATATCCACTTGGTTGTCCCTCATTGCAGTGTTGTGCGCCAGTTCCACCCCACACCTTAATTCGGCGCATTGACGTTATTCGTTTAAGCTTTTTAGTCCATGCAGCCAGTATAAGCTTAATGCCTCGAAAATCCGTTTCCGGCTATCGGCGCTCATCTCGTGCTTTAATAAATCCAGAATCATATTGATGACATTGTTCGCGATGATCTTCAGCAGAATCATATTTTCTTCGGTTCCGATTTCGTATCTTTTATAATGATCCTTAATATAGGGCCTTTTAGTTTCGATCATCAGATCGATCAGCTCGTTTTTGGCATTGCTATATACGGTCCCTTTATTCTTTTCAAAAATAATGACAATCTGCCTGCTGTACTGGGTTAATATAGTTATTTGCTCTTGAACGATAGCTGATTTTTTCTCATTATTAACATCATCAAAAAAAGTCTGGTTATCGATGCGAATATTTTCCACTAACACATTCTTCAAATAGTCCACTAAAGACGGCGGAACAACCGAATAGAACAATTCTTTTTTATTTTTAAAATAAGTATAAATATTTCCAACAGAAATTTGAATTTCATCGGCAATATCATTCATTTTGGCATCAGAGAAGCCTTTTTGGAAAAATACCTTTAAAGCGGCGGATTCAATCTCCTGTTTAACTTCATCTTTTTTAGACTGCATATTGCCATCACCTTTAATAATGAATTGATAATTCACTATTAAAAATAATTCAAAAGATTGAATTTGTCAAACCACATACGTGATTCAGTCATTACAATATCTCGATATAGCCTTCTGTTCCATGCACACGAATTCGTTGCCCGTCTTTTATCAATTTGGTAGCATTCTCCACTCCGACAACTGCTGGCAAGCCATATTCACGCGCAATAACTGCCCCATGGGTCATTAGTCCACCAACTTCAGTAACTAGGCCTTTTACAGATACAAACAATGGAGTCCAGCTAGGGTCAGTAAATAAGGTAACTAATATATCTCCGTTTTCCAGATCAGCATCCTCCATGTTTAAGATGACACGCGCACGTCCCTCTATAACACCGGAAGAAACCGCTAAACCTACAATAGCTTCAGCTGGAAGGTTTTCTCGTTTATACTTCCCCGCAATGATTTCACCATCAGACGTAACAACACGTGGTGGAGTTAGTTTTTCAAATGATTTGTACTCTTCTTTGCGTTTGCTGATGATCTGGTAATCCAATTTATTTGTGCTTACGACTTCGCGTAGTTCTTCAAAAATGAGATAGTATATATCTTCTTTTTCAGGAATAACTCCCGCTTGTACTAGTTGTTCTGCTTCTTTCAGTAAAGCTTGTTTATAAACGAAGTAGCGATTAACCATGCCGTATTTTGGGTATTCTCTAAACCCGCTGAAATTCCGGATGAGATCAATCATTCGTTTTGTTTCATTCGCCTTTTGTTCACCATCGGGTAATTGCTTCAATCGATCTAATAGCTCTAGTTCTTTTTTCAAAGCTTCCTGTCGACCTTGTTCAAACTTCCGATGGCCAGCATTAGGTTCAAAGTTTTTGATATTACTGAGAATCATGGGGACAAGTGTAGTTGGTTTTTCGCTCCAACGAGTTCTTGTAAGATCGATTTCTCCGGTACATCGCATTCCGTATTTACTGAGATAGTCATAGAAAGCGTCTTGGGTTTCCTGCCCACCCTCAAAGCTAACCAGTTCATTTAAGAAATTTTCATCTTTAAGCTGCTGTAAATAATCAATGACTTCCGGATAAGGCCGAATCACATCAGCGAGATTGAGTAGCGCCAGACCCATTTCTGAAGTTATATTGCCCTGTACAGATTGAGAAAGCGTATCCGCTACGTTTTTTTCACCCAACCACTCATTTATTCTTTCGTTGATCCATGCTGAAGCATCCATAGCCGCCATAATCACACGCATACTTTGTGGGTTGAATAGAATCTTCTTTAATTGCTGCATATCTTCCAGAATAAAATCAAACAACTCCGCCCCTGATTTGGTTTGAATGTTTTGTTGCAACTCTTCTATCGATGCTTGGTTGCTCTTAATGAGGTCAGAAACGATTGTCGGATCATTTTCGAGTTGTATTTGAGAATCACTAGGTGGCAGGCTTGTATTGCTCTTACTCGGAGTAGAAGCTTTTTCATTATCTGCCGAAAATTTTATAAAATCTTCTCGCTCTACGATGGTTATGAGTGCGTCTTTTATGAGGGGATCAGATTTACCTAAGGCTTCTATGATCATTTCTCTGCTGCCAGGTGAAGCAAGACTTGATGTGACATCAACAAACAATCTTCCGCCAGCTGTACGCATAGGTGCAGGAGTCGTTAACAGGTAAAAAGCCAATCCCAGCGGTTTCATGGGATCTGTCATCATTTGTTGATGACCAACAGATACATAAACGTGGTTTTCTTGATCATTCGCTTCAGGGATGGGGAATAAAGTCGTGATTGGCCGACTCTGGACGATATAAAATGTATCCTCGTCCAAACACCATTCGATATCTTGTGGGCAACCAAAATAGGCTTCAATCTGTCTGCCTATCCTTGCTATTTGTAAAATTTGTTGTTCAGTAAGTGTTTGAGTCTTTTGCTGTTCGAGGTCGATCTGCCGGGTCTCTGTTCCGCCTTCTTTTAGTCCGTAGATAGCCAATTTTTTGGTTGCTATTCTCTTATCGACAATTTTCTCTTGCTGTACTTTATAACCATCGGCAGATACTAAGCCAGAGACCAGTGCTTCGCCAAGTCCAAAACTGGCATCGATGGATAGCAGTTTCCGGTTAGAAGTAATCGGATCAGCGGTAAATAAAATCCCTGAAGCCTGTGGAAAAACCATCCTTTGAACGATAACGGATAAATAAACTTGACTGTGGTCAAATCCATTTTGCATACGGTAGATTACGGCACGATCCGTAAATAGAGAAGCCCAACATTTGCTGATATGCTGAAGGATTGCTTCTATGCCGATGATATTTAAATAGGTATCTTGTTGACCTGCAAAAGAGGCATGTGGTAAATCTTCAGCGGTGGCACTAGAACGCACTGCATAAGCATGTTCATCACCAAGCTGGGTGAGATTGTGAGAAACTGCCTTCACAACATCGGAAGGAATTTCTGCTTCCATAATGATTTGCCGAATCTTCCTACTGATTTCACCGATTTGATCCCGATCTTCTACTTTTAGCATAGTTAGTTGATCCAACAAAGCATGATACGTTTGGTTCTGTTCGAGGGCTTGGTGATATCCTACTGTTGTAATACAGAATCCTTCTGGTACTTGTATTCCTTCTATTTTTGATAATCTCCCTAAATTTAACCCTTTTCCGCCAACGAGCAAAAGCTGTGTATTGTCCACTTCCTGAAAACCGAGAACTAAAGAACGCATTTATTATCGCTCCTAACTATTAAATTGAGAAAAAAATTGACAAGAATTTAACGGCATGATAAACTAAATATATAAGATGCAATTATTATGCCTAACTATATGATGTCAGGCGTTAGTTGATTATATCATCGTGTCTTTTCACATGCAATATATAAGAATCTGATGAGATAAATCAGGTTCTTTTTTTGATTTCAGCTATCATTAGTATTAAAGCAAATAAACCGTAGCCCCTCAAGTGGGCTACGGTTTATTTGCTTTAATATTAGAATGTCGTAATAGGGTATATTATAATCCCTTCACTTCAAACTCATAGATCCGCGCTGCCGTATCGGCTCCCTGCGTAGGTTTGAGAATCAATAATTTTACATAGCGGGCTTTTACTAACGCAATTGAATCAGTCGACTCGGCAGCCGAGTTTCCTTGGACGTTGACGACATCCGTCCAGTTCGTTCCGTCGCTGCTGACCTGAATCGTATAATCACTGGTATTAAAACCGGACCACTCTCCTCCGCTCTCAGCATGCTTGATGACAAAAGTGCTGAGTTGATGTTCGGCCCCGAGGTCTACCTGAAGCCAATGGGGCAGATTACCAATTGCGCACCATTTACTGTTATCCGTCACTTTACCATCTACGGCATTAGGTGCACCTTCCTTTTCCCCGCAGGCATGATCGGCTGTTGCAGCTTTACCAAGTGCCAGATTTTTCACTGCGCCAGCTTCCTTGCTCACTGTGATGAGCGCTTTTTTCGTAATTGTGTCTTGGCCCGAGCTGTTAGTTGCAGTCAGCGTCACACTATAAACGCCTTCCTGAGCGAACGTCACAACTGGGTTCTTTGATGTGCTGACCGCGGGGCTTCCGCTTTCGAAGGTCCATGACCATCCTTCTGTCACTTCAGTCGACAGGTCGGTGAAGTTTACGCTCTCGCCTGGAGCGACTAGGGTTCGATCAGTTTTGAACTCCGCAGTCGGCTTTGGATAATCCGGCCAGCTGATCTTCACGCTAGAGGATTGACCTTGCTCGTATCTTCCATTGACGGCAACAACCTTCAATACTGTGATAGTTTCTTTGTCTATTCTTCGCATCTCAGGAACGTAAAACACATGATTTGGTGTTGCACCTATGAACATCTCACTGCCATCTGGAAGTACTCGATAGATTTCGTATTGCTTGACCTGTTGGTCAAGCTGTTTCCACTGTAATCTGGCATCTCCATAAATACCATTGCGAAAATCAGTTTGAGTGACCTTAAGATCGCGAACCGCGGGTAGTGGTTTGATCGGGTCATTAGCATTTTGAATGGAGAGCTGGCCAATTTGAATGTTGTAATTATTAATCGCATTCTTAGAATCAAAATACAGTGACAACGCTACGATCCGTTTCCCTTTGTATGGGGTCAAATTCAATGTTTCAGTTGTCCAGTCTGGCGATGTCTTATCCTTCACATTAAGGAAGATATATTGATCGGGCTGATCTGCGAATGCAAGACCAACCTTCAGGCTTGGCTTATTTTGTGTTTTGTACGTAATAGACAGCTTTGTGCTTGCTTCGATCTTAAGGTCGGTCTTGTAGAGCTTCAGATGTGTCGCATTGTTAGGGTTCAGCACGCCTGATACCTTCAGCGAACTGCCGCCGTAATAGGCATCGGACCAATCGAGCACTGGTGAAAGCGGGGAACCTTTGCTGTCTGCAATCCAGCGCCAGGAGGGAAGAATATCCTGCAGACTCCGGTTGTTCCAGCCTTTATCCCGCACCTGCTTCCCTCTTACAAAATATTTCTGTCCGCTTCCCGTGTTGAAGTTAGTGGTGAAAGGCAGCTCATTTATTGGTGATGATTCGATCACATCGTTAGCGATTCCTTTCCAGGCTTGATCGCTCGAGGTGTTACTCGGATTCCCGTTTGGACCCACCCAGAATTTGTTCTCGCGTACGAAGAAATCTTCCATACTCTCTGCGCTGTTAAAAGCCCAATCCGGGCGGTAAATACCAAGGGAAGTAACGGCAGGATCTTTATCCGGAAACAACAGATTCCAGTTCACCTTTGTATCGTAACCCTTGGCTTCGACATCGATGCCTGCATACAAGTCATATGGACTTCTGCCCAAGCTTCTAGCCTTCTCTGCCGAGCTTTTAAGATCCTTCCACCAAAAGTTCAGGAACATATTGTCTGTAATTTGCTTTTTATTGTCTTGCAGGAACATCGCATTCTTGTCGTTAAGTGCATTTTGCCAACTGATACTGCCCTCATTGGTCATGGAATCATACCATACGATGTGCATAGAATTTGACTTGTGTGATTCCAGATAACTTAGGAAAGCTTTCATTTGCTGTGCGTCGGCCAGCGTTCCGCCCTCAGTCTCCTGGTTAATAAACCAGCCGTCAAATCCGTAATGGCTCGCAACCTGGATCAACTTGTCAGCAGCAGGAAAGGAGCCGTCACTATTCTGCTGAAGCATCTGCTTGACCCATTCATACTTCCCGCCATATACGGTTGGTGGGAAGAACACCGTTCCGATGATCGGCACGCCATTTTTATGAGCCGCGTCGATCGTATCAGCGCTTGGAGGTACGATGATCCCTTCGCCCGCGGAACCACCCCAAAAGACCAGCTTGTCAACATATTGCCAATAGGTAAATGTGTTAGCTTCGAATTTGCTTGAACCCTGCGATGGAACTCCGCTTGTTCCCGGGTTAAGTGCTGATAAAGCCATGACTTTTGGCGCTTTGGTTGCATGAGCGTTGACTCCATCTGCTACAAAACGGTCCTGCAGCGGGACTGTGCTCCGGTTAAATGCCGCATCCGGGTCGGATGCCGGACTCCACTGAAGCAATTGCTCCGGAAACCAATAGGATGAATAAGGCTGTTTCGCGAACGCAGTTGTGGATAAGACTGCGCACATCACAAGTAAGAATATAAAACCTGCCCCAATCTTTTTCATGCCATACTCCTCCAATCGATAGATTAAATGATTGCGCTTACATTTTATCAAGTTGGACAAAGCTATAGATAGTGGATTAATGGCAAGTTCAGGTGCATTTATTACAGGTCGTCAGCCTAGGCTATAATCCCAGTGGGGAATTTGCTCCTAGAAATTTGATATTTATATACAAAAAGCCGCAATTATGCGGCTATTAAATGTATAGGATAAGGTAAAGCGTTCAGTTATTACGCTTTTAGGTTTAAAAGAAAATGCCGTGTGTCCTGATAAGCATCTGTCCAACCCATCTTAGCATAGAATCGAAGTCCATCGAGTCCCTTAAAATAATAGGCACCGATTAGCCGCTCCTCAAAATTCGGGGTCACTATTCTAGTTTTCTTTTGATAATTTTGATACGTGTTAATGACATTACACCAAGGCATATGCTTGTCGAGAATCGCAAGGTCTATGAGAGAATCGCCATACATGCAATTACCATCAATAATGCCGGTTATCCGTGTTCCGTTGGACAAAATATTCCACTGTTGAAAATCTCCGTGTATAAAGCTTCTATTAGATTCATTATAGGGTACGTAGGTCATCAAACGACTATAGATTTCTTCGTATACGTCTCTTTCCAAGCAAGACGTGCGGAAGAGTTCATGCCAATTCTCCCAGAATGTCCCCGTCTGATCTTCCGCATTTACGGCAATGACGAAGTCTTTCCAAGATGAATAGGAACCATTGCCGTCAGGTCCGATCCAACCATAACCGTTAGTTCCCTCAATATCCGTTTCGGCCATTCTTGTTAAAATGCCGATAATTTCCGGCATCAGACGGGTTTGTTCCTCTGCTGTACAATCGGATAGATTGCGACCTTCCATTCGCTCCATGATCAAATAGGTTAACTGATTAGTCCTCCCTAACCCTAAACATTTTGGGAAAGGGATACCTTGGTCGAGTAGCAAATTGGATACAAATTGTTCGGTCTCATATGCTCGTTCCAAATCGCTGAATTTCACAACATAGTCTTTTCCTTCTAAAATAAAAGAAAACACGTTGCTTATATTGCCGCCAGACAACGGTGTAATCTCAGCCGCTCCCTGTCCAAGATGATTCCACAGTACTTTTTCAATTTCACTCATGGTCAATTCCGGTTTTTCGTAAGCCATTTTTACTCCAACTCCTGCTTATTTGAGTCTACTATGAATTTATCCGCAGCATATCAAAAACACCCTCATCCTAAATATCTCGTTCCTCATACTCAAAGGGTTCATCACATGAGTAAATTTCATGGAAAAATCCTACATACGGGATATCGTCTTCTAGACATTTTATACGATATGACAGCTCTTCATCGCATTCCGGCTCCTCACCATTGTTCCGCATTACCTCGAATGCATCAACGATGTTTTCCATGAGGGTTACTTGGATAAATAATGGCAATGTGTCTAACATCGAATCTTCGATCCTGGTCTCGGATCTGTAGCCATCAAGGACTGTTTTAAAATAATCATCCATAAACTTTTTGCGTTTATCAGTGTCTTGTTCAAATTGTATCCAGCCCACTCCAAGTGTCCAGAGATTTGCCAGGTCATACATATACCAACAAAAGCAGGAGTTATCGAAATCAAAAACAGTTATTTGCCCTGTATCAAAATCGATCATATAATTCCCATCGCAGTAATCAAAATGTACCATCCCAAAAGACTCGTGATTCCTGTCCATCTCTTCTAAGGTTGTAAGGAGATCTACGAGCTTCCCCTTCAGCAGAGATAACGAGTCAGGTATTAGCTTATCTATATAATCGGCATTGTATTTATCAGAAAAATCATACCGAGAATGGACAGGTGTATAACCCTTCGATAATTGATGCATTTTTCCAAGGACTTTACCACAGTTATAATAGTATTCAGTAATAGGAACGCCTTCCCGATACTGATAATTATTTTCCACGAGCATACCCCCCTTGGCCTTTACAAACAAGCAGACAAAAAAGGTATGATTATTAAGAGTTATCGTTTCCAGCAGATTCCCCTTCTGGGAGTTGACCACATTCGAAACACTGCCGCCATGCTCGTACAAATACCTGATATATTCCACTTCACCCAGAATATCTTCTCGGCTTCTGTCACTTAAGAAGGCAATTCTGATTATTTTTGCTTCAGAATCAGCTTTATCACAGTTATATGCGATATTCCGTCCTCCTTCATGTGCATTGATAAGCCTGATTTCATAACCTTCCAATCCGTACAATTCCATCACTAATGGAAGTAAGTGTGTATCAGCGATTTTAATAACCTCGTTATAATTCAGAATATCTCTCCTCTCAACTCCTTCAATATATGGATAGTTTACCAGTTCCAGCTGATAAACTGGATGGAGAAAACAACTATAACTGAAATATCCTGCTTCATTAGGTCATCGTTCCTAGGTACACACGAATTAAAATATCTTGGTCATGGTTACCGAATCCAGCCCCATAAAGTGTCAAACCACCAACATTAGCAGCCTTCTCGTCAACTGCGAACCGAAGCGTCCAGAATTGTTCCCGTAGCAAAATATCTGCGACAGTAATGTCCGACATCCGTTCTTCATCAATAAATGTGCCCGAAGTGTCAATGCGGATCGTCTTCAATAACCCGTATTGATTTACATTCCGATGCCACCAATCCGGAGTATATATGCCTCGTGCCGCTCTTCCAAAGTCTGCCGGACTGGTCCAAGTTCCAAGCTTCACACCGTTAAAAAAGAACTCAATATCCGAAGGCCAATGATCTCTCAAGCCTGGCGCTTCAGAAGCAATTTCCATTGAAATCTCGATGGCCTCGGGCATTTGACCGGGAAGTAAGTAGTTAGGCGTTTTGTACTCTACGTAACCTCTCCCAAACCACAAAATGCCGGCGTTGACCCGTTCGGGATCGAGAAAATAGCGGGGATCGTCCCAAACCCCAATCTCTTTCTCTTGTGTCCCAAGACCACATGTAGGATGGACATCAAACGAGGTATAATGACCGACTGAAATGGTCTGCTCTCTGATCCTCGGGGTTTGAGTGGCAGTGGGGAGTTCGATTTCAACTCTTTTTTGTTTAAGGAAGCACATTTTGTGCGTTCCTCCGTTTAGGCGTACCCTGTGGCTTCCTGTAAGTCCAGCTTGTTCGAGCTTTCGGATATGCATAGTAACTATGGAAGGGCTAAGCTCTAACTTAGCCGCGATCTCCTTCACATTCATTTCATTATCTGCAATGAGGCTCATAATCCTCCATCTGACTTCGCTTGCCAGCGCTTCATATAATGCCATGAATTTTGCTTCGCCGTTTGCTTTGATCATCATCATAATCACCTGACCTGTGCTTATTGAAATTACATATATATTAATTTAATAAATATAACGTATATCTTCAACCCCGATTCATTGAAAACCTATAAGCAATAGTGTTTAATTTTCTTAGTAGTTAAATATATTGAATTCATATTTATATGAATTTATTAATGAGGTGGAGAAATGAAATACAATAACCCGGTCATCAAAGGGTTTTATCCTGATCCCAGCGCATGTAAAGTTGAAGACACTTATTATTTGGTCTGCAGTTCCTTTCAGTATTTTCCCGGTGTTCCGATTTTTGAAAGCAAAGATTTAATTAATTGGACCCAAATCGGTCATTGCTTAACCCGAAAGAACCAGATTCAACTGGATACTGTGGACAGCTCCGGTGGTGTATTCGCCCCCACCCTGCGGTACAATAAAGGACGATTCTACATGACGACCACTAATGACACTCTGCGCCAGAACTTCTATGTCTGGACTGACAATATTTACGGCGAATGGTCTGATCCGATTAATGTAGATCAAGGCGGTATTGATCCGGATTTGTATTTTGAAGACGGCAAAACGTATTTCATGAGTAATGGGACAGACGATTACGGAGTTAATGGTATTGTCCAATGTGAAATTGAAATTGTAACTGGGCAGAAGCTGTCGCCAAGCCGTTCAATCTGGCAAGGATCCGGTGGGCGTTATTTGGAGAGTCCTCATTTATACAAAATTAATGGACAATACTATCTACTAGCTGCTGAGGGTGGAACCGAATATGGGCATATGGTTACTTATGCAAGAGGCAATTCTCCTACTGGCCCATTCGAAGCCTACCCGCATAACCCCGTATTGACTAATCGAAATTTAGGCGGTTACGAGCTTCAGGGAGTTGGACATGGAGATTTGGTACAAGACCATGAGGGGGATTGGTGGCTGTTACATCTCGGATTCCGGCAGACTGGCCAGTATCTTACCTATCACCATTTGGGGCGCGAGGTTTTTCTAACTCCGATTACCTTTGGCGAGGATGGATGGTTTACAGCAGGTCATGAAGGTACCACACTTATAAGTTTCGAGACTGATCGTATTGCGGACACAGTCATTCAGCAGGAGAAAAGAGTCTTTACGTTCGAGAACACAGATTGGAATTTAGACTGGTGTTACCTGCGTCACCCGGTTACAGAAAATTATCGGTTAGAAGCTGATAAAATAAAGCTTAAAGGAACTGCAGTTACGTTAGATATCCCGGCTACTCCGACATTTATTGGTATTCGTCAAAAAGATTTTAACGCAATTATTTCGTGCCAAGTCAGCCTTACGAATGGTGAAGCCGGAATTACACTTTACATGGACGAAAATCACCATTATGATTTGGCCTTGCGTAAACATCCAGAGGGTTATGAGATTATCGAACGGCTGAATATCGGAGATATCAAATCCATTGAAAAAACAAAAAATATAGGTCAGTGCAACCATGCTTCATTAGTTGTCAAAAGCAGTCCAACGCATTATCAATTTTATATCCAGGTAGACGGTATTGAGATCTTACTCGGAGCTGCGCAAACCAAATATCTATCCTCTGAAATAGCCGGAGGATTCACAGGTGTGCTTATTGGTTTGTACGCCACTGGAGAAGATCAAGATTATAATGCGATATTCACAAGCTTTAGCTGCCTTTATTCTTAAACCTTCAAATTAAAATGAACTGTTCAAGGCTAAGGGTCTTATAAATAAAAGAGGGGTTAACCCCTTAATTATGGTTAACCCCTCTTTTATCAAAACCAACAAGATCCTAAGAAAAATTAGATATCCAGCTTCCTTGTACTTAACGCTTTTACCATTACAGGATCTCTATGTGAAAAGAACAAGCTCTCTTTTGTGTCTAACAGCGCAATTTGTTCTATATCCTCTGAGTTTAATTCAAAGTCAAAGATATTAAAGTTTTCAATTATTCTTTCTTTCCGGACAGACTTTGGAATCACAACAACTCCTCTTTGCGTCAACCAGCGTAAAACCACTTGGGCAACAGATTTATTATATTTTTGAGCTATTGATACTAAAACTTCGTTCTGGAACATGTTGTTTTTACCTTCAGCAAATGGACCCCATGATTCAATCTGAACATTGTTTTCTTTCATGAATGCAGCACTTTCAATTTGTTGGCAGAATGGATGTGTCTCAACTTGATTAACTGCAGGAGTTACTTCATTATGAATAATCAAATCAATCAGACGATCGTTCTGGAAGTTACTTACGCCAATCGCTCTGATTTTTCCTTCACGGTACAATTCCTCCAGCGCCCGCCAAGAACCATACACATCACCAAATGGCTGATGAATTAAATACAAATCCAAATAATCAAGTTGCAATCTTGAAAGGGATTTTTCAAATGCTTCCTTTGTACGTTCGTATCCTGTATCTTGAACCCATAATTTCGTAGTAATAAATAGATCCTCTCTTGGTACTCCACTCCGTTTGAGGGCTCTTCCCACCGCTTCTTCGTTTAGGTATGAGGCTGCGGTATCTATCAGTCGATAACCTGACATGATCGCATCGTAAACAGCTTGTTCACATTCAGCTGCATCTTGAATTTGAAAAACCCCAAAACCAAGTATCGGCATTTCAACACCATTGTTCAAAATAACTTTTTGCATAAAAAATCCTCCTATTAGTTGATGATATAGCTCTATTTAAAAGTGTGAACTATCAATATCCATTTTAGACAAAGCTTCATTTAGACTATCTACATCTTCCTTTGTTAATTTGAGATCAGCTCCATATAGGTTTTCTTCTAATCTGTTTAATTTTGTAGTGCCTGGAATTGGAATGATATATGGTTTTTGTGCTAATTCCCACGCGAGTACGACTTGAGCTGGTGCTGCATTTTTACTTTTTGCAACTTGAGTAATTAAATCTAATAACACTTGATTATGATCAATCACATCAGGTTTGAATCTTCCCATGAAACTTCGATAGTCACCTTCATCATATTTGGTTTCCTTGGTATATTTACCACTTAAGAAACCATTTCCTAATGGACTGTAAGCGATAAAAGCAATTCCTAATTCTTCACAAAGTTCAAACAACTCTTTTTCCGGTTCACGCCACATCATGGAGTACTGATTTTGGGTTGCAGTAATCGAACATACAGCATTTGCTCGTTTCATATAATCAATCGGTGCATTTGAGACACCCCATGTTTTAATCTTCCCTTCAGCTATTAAATCTTTCATTGTTTCAGCGACAGCTTCAGGTTCGACATTTGGATCCACTCGGTGCTGATAATATAAATCAATGCAATTGACCTTCAACCTTTTTAATGAACCTTCTATTTGTTCACGAATAGAATCTGGTGTGCTATTCAAAATAAGTTGAGGTTGACCGTCTACAGCTTCTTGTCCTAAAATTCCGAATTTAGTTGCAATCACAACTTGATCTCTTTGTGGTGCAAGGGCTTCGCCTACTAATTCCTCATTGGAATCTCCATAAAAAGCAGCAGTATCAAAGAAATTACATCCTAGTTCAACTGCTCTGCGAATTAATTTAACCATTTCATTACGATCTGCTGGCTTTCCATAGGCATGATCCATTCCCATACAGCCAAACCCTATTGCCGAAACTTCCAAGCCACTATTTCCTAATTTACGCATTTGCATCTGTGATCTTCCTTTCGCATGAAGTTCAGTCAAAGTTCAACGCTCGACGTAGTCTGCATTATTTTCAGCACGTTAATCCAGCTAAATTAGTTTGGGTACTATTTTAGTATGCAACAGTTTTTCACAAAACAGATATCATAATAGTATTAAATCATTGCCTATTCCTCTCATTTCATTGAAACCTCCCTATGTATGAGTTACTTTATGGCGACTACAAGGATTTAAAACCAAATCTTAAGATTAGATAAATATTGATTCTGCTCCCTTTAAAACAAAATCCTAACAGGTAATAATGGATACAAACCTACTATTGGAGTGAACAGTAATGATTAACATACTCGTAGTTGAAGATGATAAGCATGTAAGAAGACTTCTTGAAGCTGTTCTGAAACGCGAAGGATATGATGTTGTAACTGCTGAAGACGGAGTTAAAGCTTTGGAGGTCCTTGATTCACAGCATATTGATCTAATCATTCTGGATATCATGATGCCTAATATGGATGGTTATGAATTCGCCAAGGAAGTAAGAGATGCCGATAGCTTGGTCCCCATTCTTATGGCTACAGCAAAACAGCTGCCTGAAGATAAGAAAAAGGGGTTCCGGATTGGAACTGATGATTATATGACCAAACCCATTGATACCGAAGAAATGCTGCTCAGAATCCAAGCGCTGCTTCGCCGTTCGCAAATCGCAAGTGCCCGTAAATTAGTAGTGGGTAAAGTGATCCTTGATTATGACGCATTGACAGTAACCCGGGAGGACGAGAAACAAACGCTTCCGCAAAAAGAATTCTATTTGTTGTATAAGTTGTTGTCCTATCCTGAACGGATTTTCACGCGCATCCAGCTTATGGACGAGATATGGGGCATGGAAAGTGAAAGTACGGATACAACCGTTAATGTGCATATCAATCGTTTGCGGAAACGGTTTGACGCTTATCCAGAGTTTGAACTGGTTTCCGTCAGAGGTCTTGGATACAAGGCGGTGCGAAGCCAGTGAGCAAAATAAGTAACAAGCTCAGCAACAGAATCAGCCTTCCCATCTATTTTTCTCTTATCATATTTTTCATCTTTCTTATTACCGTTGTGATTACAGGACTACTCTTCTTTCTCGCACAGGTTTTTGGTTTGTTGAACGAAGAGCTTGCCCAGGATGGATTCGTACTACCCATAATGGTATTAATCGCTTGTACAATTATCGGTACCACGATATCAGCCATCACAAGCCGGAAAATGGTAAAATCCATCCGGATATTTATAGAGGCCACAGAGCGTCTTGCCAGTGGTGACTTCTCCATGCGGCTCCAGCTCAAAAGCCCGCCAGAGTTTGAAATTCTATCAGAGAACTTTAACCGTATGGCTGAAGAGCTTGGGGGTATCGAAATTCTGCGAACTGATTTTGTAAACAATTTTTCCCATGAATTCAAAACACCGATTGTATCTATTAAAGGGTTTGCTGAAGTCTTAAAGAATGATGATCTTACTAAAGAAGAACGTGATGAATATCTAGATATTGTCATTGAGGAATCGACCAGACTTGCCTCCCTTGCTTCGAATGTACTGGAGCTGACGCAGGTTGAGACGCAAAAGATTCTGACAAACAAAATGCGGTTTAATGTTGGGGAACAAATTCGCCAGTCTGTGCTTTTACTGGCTGCCAAATTTGAGAAGAAGCACCTGAAGCTGAATGTTAATATTCAGGATTATGAACTCTCCGGCAATAAAGAGCTTTTAAATCAAGTTTGGTTAAATTTATTGGATAACGCGATCAAATTCACTCCTGAGCATGGTGAAATTGAAGTTAAGATGAAGAAAAACGAGGATAACCTGGTGATTCTAGTTCATGACTGCGGAAGCGGTATTCATCCTGAGGCTCTTCCCAAGATATTCGATAAATTTTATCAGCAGGATACTTCCCACTCGACTGCAGGCAATGGACTTGGATTAGCAATTGTTAAAAAAATCATTCATCTACACCATGGAACCATTTCTTGCGAAAGCATTCCATTACAAGGAACCACATTTACAGTTACGATTCCGATTGGAATGTAGTGCGAGCCCTGGAGAACCTCATCGTTCTTTCAGGTTTTTTTTATTTTTCAGAAAAGTTAACTTTCAGTTTATCTTCTTTCGTTATCATTTAAGCAACGCCACATAAAGGAGTCAGATGTATGGTAACTATACTTAAGTACTTAAAACCGAAGGAATGGGCCCTAATCGGTATCAGCATCCTATTCATTGTCACACAGGTATGGCTGGATCTGGAATTGCCCGGTTATATGAGCGAGATTACTCGTCTTGTACAGATACCAGGGAGTGAAATGAGCGAAATCATTGCAGCCGGAGGCTGGATGTTGCTCTGTGCCCTCGGCAGCTTAGCCACATCAATTATAGTGGCAGGGATCGCCGCTAAAATTGCCGCCAACTTCTCTTCAAGATTACGCTCCAAATTGTTTGATAAGGTACAGTCTTTCTCTATGGAAGAAATCAACAACTTCTCTACAGCTAGTTTAATTACCCGTTCAACAAATGACATTACACAAGTGCAAATGCTGATTGTCATCGGTCTGCAACTGCTGGTGAAGGCTCCCATCCTTGCCGTTTGGGCAATGCTCAAAATTACAGGCAAGAGTTGGCAGTGGTCGCTTGCTACCGGTGTCGCCATTGGGGTATTGATTCTTATTGTCGGCATAGTGATCGTGCTAGTGCTTCCGAAATTCCAAAAATTGCAGCAACTGACTGATAATCTTAATCGTGTTGCAAGAGAGAATCTTACCGGCCTTCGTGTCATTCGTGCGTATAATGCGGAAAGTTACCAGGAAGATAAATTTAGCGTAGCCAACAGCGAGCTTACCCGAACGAATTTATTCGCCAATAATGTACTGTCCATGATGATGCCAAGTATTTCTCTGATTATGAGCGGTTTAAGTCTCGCAATATATTGGATTGGTGCTATTTTGATTCAAAATGCCAATGGTACGGCGAAGATGGGCTTATTTTCAGATATGATTGTCTTCTCATCCTATGCGATGCAGGTGGTTATGGCATTCATGATGCTGATCATGATTTTTATCCTGATGCCTCGTGCCCATGTATCCGCTAAAAGAATCAATGAAGTGCTGGATACTAAGCCAAGCTTAGAGAACGGATCACTTACTTCCTCCAAGGCAAATCGGTTGGGTGAGGTCGAATTCAAAAATGTCAGCTTTAAATATCCGGATGCAGAAGAATACGTTATTGAAGATATCAGCTTTACGGTGAAAAAAGGAGAAACTGTAGCCTTCATCGGTTCAACCGGATGCGGAAAAAGTACCGTCGTGAACCTGATTCCTCGCTTTTATGATGCTACAGCAGGTGAAGTGTTGGTGGATGGAATTAATGTTAACCAATATGAGCAAACTGCACTGCGCAATAAAATGGGATATGTATCTCAGAAAGCGATTTTGTTTGGCGGCACGGTGAGCTCTAATGTTGCTTTTGGCGATAATGGCAGTGATCTGTCCTCTGATGTTGTTGATGCCATTTACACCTCTCAAGCTTCAGATTTTGTTGAAAAGATGGAAGGAAGCTACGAGGCTCATGTCTCTCAAGGCGGTACGAACTTGTCTGGCGGTCAAAAACAACGTCTTTCCATTGCCCGAGCCATTGCCCGTCGTCCTGAAATATTAATCTTCGACGATTCCTTCTCAGCGCTTGATTATAAGACGGATCGCAAATTGCGAAGTGAATTGAAGAAAAAATCCAGCGGTACAACGATACTAATCGTTGCCCAACGGATCGGTACAATCAAAGATGCAGACAAAATCATTGTACTGGAAGCCGGACGAATGGCAGGCATGGGAACACATGATGAATTGATGCAGACCTGTGATGTCTACCAAGAGATTGCTTACTCACAACTTTCAAAGGAGGAGCTAGCTTAATGAACAAAAGCAAAGAGCAACTCAACACGTGGAGCAAACTTCTCCACTATTGCAGAAAATATATCCCTGTAGTTCTTATAGCTATTATTAGTGCAGCAATCGGTACGGTTCTGACTCTGCTTGGACCGGATAAGCTTTCGGAGATGACAGACTTGATCACGGCCGGCCTCGTCACCGGAATTGATATGGAAGCAGTAACTTCTATCGGCCTTTTCCTTGTATTTATCTATATCCTTAGCGCTGTGTTATCTTTGGTACAAGGATTAATTATGTCCGCAGTTACGCAAAAGGTCTCCAAAAACTTAAGAGCCGATCTCTCACGCAAAATGAACAAACTTCCGATCTCTTATTATAATAATTCTACAACCGGTGACATCCTGTCCCGGGTTACCAACGATGTGGATACGATCGGGCAAGCTTTAAACCAAAGCGTCGGCACACTGGTAACTGCCCTTGCCCTCTTTACGGGATCCATCATCATGATGTTCAAAACAAATGTGATCATGACTATTACGGCGGTTGTTGCAACTATCATTGGCTTTGGCCTCATAGCGGCAATTATGAAAAAATCCCAAAAGTATTTTCAAAGTCAGCAAGAATACTTAGGGAAAATCAATGGCCATGTGGAGGAAGTATATACAGGACATACTGTAGTGAAAGCCTACAATGGTGAATCGCAAATGCGCAATACATTTGAATCCCTGAATATGAATCTTAAAGATAGTGCATTTAAAGCGCAGTTCCTCTCCGGTCTTATGATGCCGATTATGATGTTTATAGGCAATCTAGGTTTTGTGGCCGTTTGTGTAGTTGGTGCTGTACTTGCTATGAACGGAACGATATCCTTTGGGGTCATTGTAGCCTTTATACTGTATGTCCGTTACTTTACACAACCGCTCTCTCAGATTGCTCAAGCCGCACAAAGTCTGCAATCGGCTTCCGCGGCAAGCAAACGTGTCTTTGAGTTCCTCGATGCTGACGAAATGGACAATGAAAGTCATAAAGAAAGACATCTTAAAACTGCTGTGGGCAAAGTTGATTTTGAACATGTGCAATTTGCTTATGAAAATTCAGATAAACTTGTGATTAAAGATTTTTCTGCAGAGATTAAGCCTGGGCAAAAAATTGCTATAGTCGGTCCTACCGGCGCAGGTAAAACTACACTGATAAATCTTCTAATACGGTTTAATGAATTAAAGGGCGGAGAAATATATATTGATGATACCCCCATCAGCAGCTTAACAAGAGAAAACATCCATGATCTATTCTGTATGGTCTTGCAGGACACCTGGCTTTTTGAGGGCACTATCAGAGAAAATCTAGTGTACAACAAAACAGGTGTAACCGATAAAGAAGTTGAAGATGCTTGTAAGTCGGTAGGCTTGCATCATTTCATTCAGACCTTAAGTGCCGGTTATAATACCATACTAAATGACAAAGTTAATTTATCCACGGGCCAAAAGCAACAGCTTACGATCGCCCGCGCGATGCTCAAAAATGCCCCAATGCTCATCCTCGATGAAGCTACAAGCTCAGTCGATACAAGAACAGAGCTCTTGATTCAGCAGGCAATGGATAAGCTCATGGAGGGAAGAACCTCTTTTGTTATTGCGCATAGACTCTCAACCATTAAGAACGCCGATGTGATTCTGGTTCTGAAGGAAGGCGATATCCTGGAAAGCGGCAGCCACGAAGAACTACTTGCCAAAAATGGTTTTTATGCGGAGCTTTATAATAGCCAATTCGACCAAGCCTCTTAAAGCCTAGTTGACACTGTGAATTATATAGCGAAAGTCAAAAGGACCTACTCATTGTTCTTATCCAGAACAATGAGTAGGTCCTTTATTTGCTATGAACACATATCATCTACTGGCTAGGAATTCATCAAGCTGTTTTTGCTTTTCAGCAATGACTTTATCTAGGCCGGCCGATTTTTGGGCGGCGATAAATTTCGGCAATTCTTTGTCCAGATCAACCGAGCCGGTCTCAAGCATCTTTTGATATTCTCTTAGAACGTTTGCTAGTGCTCCGACTTCGGATTTGATTGGCTCGCTGTCAAAGGTGAAGCCCAGTGCCCGCGATGATTTAGCGCCTTCGTTAAACTTTTTGAACTGCTCCCACTTGTCTGGAGCTTCCGAACTCCAGACATAGTTCAGGAATTGATTTCCCAGCTCCCAAGCGACGCCCGGTGCGTACTGTCCTGACTTCTCCGTCTGCGTCATAACATTACCATTAAGTGTAAAGTGTGTACCTTCAATACCGAAGTTAAGCAGATTAATAATTTCTTGATCTGTATGAAGCAGGTTAATCAGCATCATGGCGCGTTCCGGGTTCTTAGACGTTGATGAGATGGCTAACATGGCGCCGGTAGTCTCCGATGTGGCGACCGTTTTACCTGTTAAAGTAATTTGTGCAAGCTTGCCATCAAGTCCTGTCGCGGATGCGATTTCTTCTGCTTTGCCTGGCTTAAGAGGCTCTACAGTGGAAAATACATTGCCCGTCTTATAAGCATCAAGGGATGACGTTTGGGAAGTGGCCGCATCTTTGTTAAGATACCCCTTCTGGAAGAAATCACGGGTTACTTTTAATGCATTTAAGTATTGTGGATACTCTTCGGCCGGTTTGACTGTCGCTTCCGTGCCATTCTTATCGATAGCGCCAGGTATCGTCGTATCACCTAAAAAATCCAATTCCACAAAGGAGTGAGAGGCGAACGTGCCACCCGTTGTATACAGCGGATACATGGTTGGCTTCTTCTCTTTAACGATCTTATAAACGGCATCTAAATCTTCGATCTTTTGCACTTTACTCATGTCAATGCCGAGTTCATCAGCGATATCCTTCCGGTACACAATGCCCCCTGACGATGCCAATTCTTTATTCGTAGGGACTGCATAATTTTTGCCGCCGATTTTGGAGCCATCGAGAAAAGCTGGATCCAAGCTATCCTTAATGCCCTGGCCATACTGATCGAGCAAGGGACCGAGATCTAAGTAAGCACCTTTGGCAACGTTCTTTGCATACCCGTTCCATGAGGCTGTAAATAGAATGTCTACGGGCTCTCGAGAAGCGATGATGAGGTTAGTCTTATCATCCCACGCTCCCCAATCGATTGGTGCGATATCTACCGTCGCGTTGATTTTTTCGGTCAAGATCTTGTTCAGCGCTTCCTCGACGATAGCCTCGTCCGCCTGTGGAGCTCCTTCGTAGACCAGCTTTATTTTATAAGGCTCCAGCTTCGAGGGCTCATTGGATGTGTTATCGGTGGTTGAGTTCGCTGATGAGCTCGGTGCGGCGCTTTCTTTTCCGGCATTATCTGGTGTAGCGTTGTTCGAGTTGTTTGAATTGCCGCAAGCCGTAGTGGCTAATGCTGAAATAAGCATCAGTGTGAGAAGCAGTGAAGCCTTGCTTTTCGTATCCTTCATTTTCAAGTAATCCCCCCATAAAATAGAATGATATGCTAAACCATATACTGGTTTTAGCCGTTTCCGTGCCCACGTAAGTGATCGGCAATCTTAGCCTTTAACGGAGCCTACTGTAAGGCCTCTGATAAAGTATTTCTGGAAGAACGGGTAAGCAAATACGATAGGTCCAACACCTACAACCACCATCGCCATACGCACGGTTTCACTTGGGAAGTTGATCATTCCGCCAGCTCGGGTAATTTCAGCCATCGCGTTCGGGTTACTGGATAAGTACTGGATGTTGACCATCATCTTGTAAAGAAAGTACTGCACGGATATATTGTGGTTGTCTGTAATAAACATTAGGCTTAGGAACCAGTCGTTCCAGTATGTCAGTGTTTGGAACAGTGCAACGGTTGCCAGAACCGGCAGAGATAATGGCAATACAATTCGGATAAATATCCGTAGCTCCCCTGCCCCATCTATTTTTGCTGACTCCAGCACAGCTTCAGGTACGGTCTCCTTAAAGAAAGTGCGCATGATCAGTACCCAGAATGCGGACATGATCAGCGGCATGATCAGTGCCCAAAGTGTATCTTTTAATTCCAGCATCTGTACGTATACCAAGTACCAAGGGACTAAGCCGCCGGAAATCAGCATCGTTAGAAAAACAAAAAATGTAAAATACTTAGCCTGCGGAAAATTATTCCGTGAAATGGGGTACGCATACAGAGCTATTATGATGACACTTAGTATCGTACCTATCACCGTGACGGTTAGTGAGATTCCATAGGAATGAACGATTTGACTGATATCTTTCATTAGGAATCGATAGGCTGCCAGATTGAAATTTTCGGGCATAAATCGATATCCGTGTGTCATAACGGACTGCTCATCGGAGAACGATACCGAAAGAATCAGCAAAAGCGGTAGGATACAGAGCGCCGAATAGATGACAAAGAAGATGTTGATGAGGGTTGACGCCCATCCCGACAGCTGATTCTTTGGATTGGACCCAGATAAGGATTTACTCATTGTATTGGTCATAAGGGCTCCTCTCTTAGAACAGCGCGTTCTCGCGGTTAAAGCGGCGAACGACCCAATTAGATACAAAAACCAAGATGAAACCAACGACTGATTGGAACAGGCCTGCTGCTGAGGAAAGTCCGATATCCCCAACGGTCAGGAAGGTGCGGTAGACATAGGTATCGATAACGTTTGTCACAGGGAACAATGCCCCCGATTCACGTGGCACTTGGAAGAATAGGCCAAAGTCGGCATTGAAGATCCGGCCAACCTGCAGCAAAGTCATAATCGTGAGGACAGGCATGATCAAGGGAATCGTGATTTTCTTGATCTGCTGCCACTTGTTTGCCCCATCAATTGTCGCGGCTTCGTAGTACTCCTCGTCGATACCAATGATTGCTGCCATATACACAACCGTGTAGTACCCCATGTTCTTCCACGTGTTAATGATCGGCAAAACGATCGGCCACACTTCTTTCGTGAAGTACCAGCGTACGGAATCAAGACCAAGCGCCGGCAGCAACGTGCCGTTGAAGTATCCTCGTTCGTCGCTCATGAACCCATACACTAAGTACGAGATGACGATCATCGACAGGAAGTATGGCAGGAACATGATCGTTTGGTGTAGCTTCGAGAGGAAGCGGTTCTTCATCTCGTTAAGCATCAAGGCGAACCCTAGAGGAAGCGCCATGTTCAATACAATAAACAGCGAATTATAAAGCAATGTGTTGCGAATGATGATGTACGAATCCTTCGAGGCAAACAGATATTCGAAATTCTTCATCCCTGTCCATGGGCTTCCCAGGATTCCGTCCTGGTAATTGATTGTTTTAAAGGCAATAACGATCCCGAACAAAGGGATGTAGTTATTTATTACAAGCAGAACGATTCCCGGCAGCATCATTGCGTAGAACATCCAGTAAGTACGAAGATTCTTCACGATGGAAAAATTACGTACAGTACGTATTGGTTTCCTATTTGTAGGAAGCGGCATAGCTTTCAATAGAGTTGTTGCACTCCTTTCACTGTCTTACACACTCCCCACACCGTTGTTTAGGCGGTAATGGGGAGTTCAGGTTTTCACTATTGAGCCGTAACGTCAATTGTGACGTTACTTATTGAGGTTCTGTTCCCCACTGAAGAGCGCCTGCGATATAGCCAGTTGTATGGCTCCAATCGGTGTAAGTCGAATCGGTCGGATCGAAGGAGTAATCTCCCGTCTGCGTGTAGTTCGTCCAATCGGTCTTGTTCACGCGGATCTGAAGCTCAATGCTGGCTCCAGCTGCCAAACTTCCGGCTCCGCTCGTAAAGCCGATTTCCAGATAATGATCAGCTCCTGTCAAAGGAGCCGGCAACTTGACGAAGTCGCCAGTTACGTTGCTACTGCCGACAGTGGACCAATCGCACCAGAAATTCTGGTCCTTCTCCCCATCGATCGTGTAATAATAATGAAGCTTCACGTCGGACAGATTGATGGCAGTGGTACCGGTGTTCTTCAGCTTTATCCGAGGGCTCAACGAATTGCTCGTTGCCGTAACAGGAGAATTGTACTGCTGCACTTTGATAGAACCACTTTCGGCAGTGGGGGTATCGACCACGGAGACCGCAAGATTCGCACTTACTCCTGCGCTAAAGTTGAACGTCAGCGTCGTTGTTCCCACCGGTTGGGCAGCCAGATATGCCTTCTGAATCGTCACTGTCGTGCCTGATACGGTGTAGTCCGTACCAGCAACTAGGGCAGTCGTGCCATTATTAATGCCGATGAGTGTGTTATCGTTCAGCGTCAAGGTCACCGGAATGTCGGTCTGATTCGCGATTTGCTTGTCAAAGGCAGCGGTCGTCGGACTGATCGTCGAGTTAATAACCGACGAATCGTTCACAGCAACGGATAGCGTAGCAGATGAACCGGCGTTAAACAGGAAAGTGAGGTTCGCCTTGCCGATTGGCTGCTGCGCGAGATAGCTCTTGTGTAGAGTGACCGTGTTGCCCGAAACGGTATAGTCCGTGTCCACAACGAGAGATGTCGTACCGTTCTTAATGTCGGTGAGCGTGTTGCCGTTCAACGTTAGAGTCACCGGAATATCAGCTTGATTTGCTGTTTTCTTATCAAAGGCAGCAGTCGTTGGACTAATGGTCGAGTTGCTGCTATTTCCGGTTGCGAATGCGGCAATGAATACCAACCCTGAATTCCAATAAACGGTATGTTCATTTGTAGTCCATTCTTGGAAGTTATCGGTATAGTTTTTGGCTGCAAATCTTGATATCTGGTTTCCTACGGTTATGTCGTTGGAGTATTTATTCGGTCCTCCGACAAGATATCCCTTAGGTACACCAGGTAATCCATCTGTTCTATACATGATGCTGAACGGATATTTCACGCTGTTATCGCCGTAACCTGATACAAAAGATACGCCTACCGGGTTCTGGCCAAGAATCCAGTCTAACTGACTATTGTTAATCTCATTAATGATAGCGCGGTTGCTCTCAAAAGTTCCCAGTAACTTCGTACCGATGATCATTTCCATCGGTGTGTCCGCAACCTGCATGGTGATTCCCCAATAGTAGTTACCATCTTTTATGATGCTTTTCCAAGGGCTATCGTTATATCTGCTCACTTTGTCATTGAACCATTGCTGGAATTTATCCGAATACCAGCTTAAGACTCCGGAGTCCGGATTAGCGGCTTTCAGATAACTGAAGAAGCCTGTATTCCAGGTGTTTGCCCAACCACTGGCGAAATCAAGGGTATCCTCAAAAAATATTCCCATATCGGTGTAATTCGCCAGGAAATAATCATTGTATTCGGCATCGCCGGTCGATCGGTACAGGGAGCCTGCAGCCCACAGACGATTCGAAGCGTCATCCGTCACATCGTAAGGCCATCTGCCCGTGTTAGGCGTCCGAATATTTTCCGGATGTGCTTCCAGGTACCCCCATGCGTCTATTGCCGCATCCAAGCAACTTTGGGCAAAAGCCGGATCAATATTCTGATAAATTAAGTAGGCATGTGCCAATACACCGGCTGCGGTAGCTGTATCGGCGGTCGTTTTGATATCAGTCCGCGAGCTTACCGTATCCTTATCGATAATTTCTCTGTCTACCATATTGTCGTCATCCTGAAAGGTCACTCGCGCATAGAAACCGCCAGTTGCAGCATCCTGCATTTTGAGCATCCATTCCAGTTCCCACCTTGCCTCATCCAGGATGTCGGGAATGCCGTTTCCGCTCTCAGGAATATTAAATTGATTGTCTGTAAATTTCTCCGGCATCATTTCATAGGCCCAGAAGAGATCCGACAAGGCTTTGGCTCCTGCGTTAACGTACTTGCCTTTATCGCCCGCATCGTACCATCCCTTGGAAACATCTTTTTTGATGGAAGGGTTAGACATTAAAGGCACTGCGGTGTCAGGGGTAAAATCTGTTCTTTGATAATTTTGAGTGTATGGGCTGGTAATATTAATCCCGGTTCTCTGGTAATAGAAGTATCTTGTTACGTCATTTAAAAAGGGTTCATAGATTTCGTTAGCTTCGCCGATAGTGAACTTGGGCGAATTCTGGAGACCCTGCACTGAAACATAATATTTTCCCGGAATCGTTAAATTTGTGAAATCGGCGGTAAAAATACGCTCCCCGCTATCGATAGCATCATAATTTTTGGTGAGTACAAGCGTTCCGGAGTAAGCTGTCGAATTATTTGTGGCGTTAATAATGTTAAACGGAGTACCTGCATCGACCGTGAGCACATCCTCAAAACCGGTTACAAGCGCTTGCTTTACTCCATCTACGGGATATCCTAATTGATTAACCTTGATGGGGGCGTACTCTTTCTCCTTATCGGGAGACGTAACCCTGATGTCATTAAGCCACACTTTTAAAGGTTGAAAACCATTATTCTTGATGGATAATGCATCTATGGAAGATACATCAATTCCTTGGGAGACCTGAATTAGATCCTTTAACGGGATCTTCACATGGGTCCAACTTGTAGAAATGTTGACGTAGTTGTTAATGTTTACAGTAGTGGTAATTTCATTGCCGGCAGCTCTTTCGAATACCCGGTCTTTGAAGCCCAGTAAAAAGGACTCTCCGCCCGCATTTCCTTTGATATTAAACTCAAGGAATCCATTTGGATGATAAGAGGTAAAATCATATGCTTTCCAGCCGGCAACCGTAATTAAAGCGTTGTACCAGGAAGGACTGGTAGGCGTCTTTGCATTCAACAATAATGAAGGCAATCCATTGTACATTGCTGTAGTATCAATGGGCAGCTTGCTGTTCTCCGTCTCCAATCCAAACCCGCTATCTCCTGCCCAGCCGTCGGATATATTACTGAATATTTGGTAATCTAGTAAGTCTCTCCACCCTGCAGGCGCTTCGGGGGTTGCCGCATTAGTCTTGATCGGATTTGAAAAAAAGATAGCCACAAACATAGTTAATGCCAGAAACACGCTTACTTTTTTCCTCATTACCTCTCCTCCTAAAAAGTTTTGTGAGCATAAACTGCTTCGCTCCGCTTCATACAAAAATCAGTTCGAAAGTTTATACTTAGTTAGTGAGAGTTACTCTATGATTAACTTCGTATACCATCACCTCTTTTTTTGAAAACGCTTTCTAATAAAATCATTTTAATTCACGAAGTTAATCCTGTTATATAGAAGAAATAAAGGAACATAGAAGAAAACAAGCCACAATATTATGGCTTGTTTTCCATGTACCAATTATTTACTTCTCTCGTGATTACGTCGCCGCCATTCTTGTAAAATTGGGCTACGAACTCATCAAAGTAGGAGATCGGCTTCTCGCCATAAATGATGCTCAGATAACTCTCCGTTGCGAGTTTCTGCAGGAACACTCCGTGTTTCTCCATCCCGTCCGTTAAAGGTCCGTGGTATCGGTTTGGGATTTCGAGTCCCTGCTCGGCAATCGCCACCCCAGCCGCCGTAAGTTGAGCCGAATTTAAACCTTTAATGGCTTGTTCGATCGGCGTCGTCACTATGGCTTCCGAATTTTCAGATAATTTTCTGATTGCATCCGCATTCATATAAGGCAAGGCTGGAGCGCCACCTGTCAGCGGATAGAGCATCCAGCGCATATCCATTGAAGACCCGTCCGCAAGCGGCCACTTATCATTTGGCACGCCTTCAGTCGCGAAATTGACAGTAATGACCTTGTCGTTCATGATCACATAATCGTAACCTTCGTGAAACCCTTGTGCGAATCGGGGATCGAAGTACGGGTCATCCGGGCCGAAATTTTTGGCAAGCAACTTGTTATAATAAGCGAACCAGGCTTCCATATTCGCGAAATCCTTGCTGAACACCGTGTAGATACCGTACAACGGCTTTTGTGCCTTGCCCTTTAACCCATCCGGTCCGGCAGGAAGGGGGTAAGCCTGCCAAGCCGCTTCGGGATCGACCTTCACTGTATCGCCGAGCGGCCAGGCTCCCATCCAAAACGGGCCGAACATGACACCGGCCATTCCGTTAACCGCCAGTTCGGACGCTTGGCTCGGGTCCTGCATGCCTGCATCCCTGTCCATATAGCCCTTCGCCATCCAGGACGCCATCGTTTCCAGGTATTTCTTAGCATCCGGGTGTACGGCGCCAAAGATCAAGCTGCCCTTCTCGTCTTCATTCCAGAACAGTTTGATGTCAGACGTGCTAATCATCTGCCTAGAAAAAGCTCCGGCAATCGCATCTGTCTGCCCCATCCAGCTCCAGGGACCTTCCTTCAGCGGAACCGCTAGACCAACTTCGTCATCTTCGCCATTCCCATTAGGATCTTGTTCAGAAAATGCCTTCAGCACGTTCTCCAACTCACTTATCGTCGTAGGCGGGTTCAGCGACAGTTTCTCAAGCCAATCCTTACGGATCCACATGACCGTTCCCTCATCTCCTGCACTAAAACGGGGAAGTCCATATATCTTGCCGTCTTTGGTCACTTCTGCCATGGTATAAGCGTACTTCTCCAGCGCTTCTTTTAGCTTAGGATGAGCATACTTCTCGATGGCATCATCCAGCGGAAGCAACTTGTCGGCTTTGAGCAGATACTTCAGGATGTCTCCTTCAGCGCTAAGGGTGTCCGGCAGCTTGCCATTCACAGCCAGCGCGAGCCGAATTTTGGTATCTGCATCTTCGAACTTGCTGACAATCCAATCAAACTTCGTGACGATTCCCAGATTATCTTCCATCCAGCGGGTATGCACGTTGTCTGTAAGGCTTTCATCTGGCTTGAATGCGTTAGGCCGATTCTCGTCTACGATTCCTGTTGTGATCGTTATAGGCGGATCGTATTTAAAGTCCCATACCGGCTTCTTTTCCCCATTGGATGTACTGTTCTGTGCCGTTTTCCCTGTGCTACTTAAACAGCCGGAAACTAGCAGCACTCCGCTCAGAACTGCCCATAGAAAGATGGCCTTTCTTTTTTGCTTCTTCACCGGCCCAATCCCTCCATTCCCGATCGGTATCTGTCCCTGAATTCCTGCGGCGTCACCTGATAATAGTCACGGAATTTCCGAATAAACCAGTTGGTATTGGGATAGCCAATACTTTCACCAATATGGTAGATTTTATTATTTGTATGCTTGAGCACCTCGCAGGCTTTGAGCATACGCTGCTCGTAAATATATTGGGATACGGTAGTGCCTGTACACTGCTTAAAGATTTTTGACAGATGGTTAGGATGTACGAAGACGCGTTTGGCCAGCAAAGTAAGTGACAAGTCCTTGTCCAGCTCTTTCTGGATGTAGAGTTGCGTCTTCCGGACGATCACCTGGCTGTGGTCCTCGGTCTCCTCCCCTAGCTTATCGCGAAGTGTGCGTAGTAAGTCGAGCGCCCAGCTTTCCAGCTGCGACGCGTGCAGCATCGCTTTTCCTTTAACGAAAGCCGATTGCTCAGGAGTGAGCATTTGGGCCAGCGTCCTGCCGCTGCGATTCGCGATATACTGGAAGGCATTGGAGAGAAAGAAAAAGACATCGCGCATGAGGTAAGGCGAACCCGTATGCATTAGCGGTGACACAAACGCTCGGATCTTAGCTTCCGCCGCTTCCCATTGCTCCGTTTCCAAAAGATGTGTCAGCAGAGGCGTTTCATAGAGCTTGCGCATAAGACGCGCTTCCTCTTCATTCCGCTCGGGCACCTGCCCACCCGAAAAACCGTCACTATCTAATCGCGATTTAGCTGTCATATAACTAGCTTGCAGTCCTTCCGGGAATAGACAGTCGGTTTCCCCTACAGAAATTTCACCTTTAAGCAAACTCTGTACTTCTTGCTTTAATCGCTCTATCCGCTCAAGCACCCATTCCGGATCGGGTGGTGCTCCTGATAGGTCGTATACCAGAGCGAGCAGGTTTCCTTCATCATCCGCCGCCGACCAGCAGTCATAGCGGTCCATCAGCAATTCTTCCAGCATGTTTGTTACCGCGAACCGGATCAGTGACTGCGAATAGAGGTCTTGTCCATCGAAGGGGGAACCCAATCGGACCAGGCACATCGAGACATGACCTGGTATCGGAAGAGGGAGGTCAAACAGCTTTAACTTCTCTGCAAGCGCCTTGCTATTCAGATTTCCGCTGAGCACTTTGAGCAACAACCCTGCTTTCAGTTCTGCACTATTGTCTCGGTAGATACGGAAGCCCTGTTCGATTGATCGCTCCTGCTCAAGCTGCTTAATGATCCGGCCCATTGCCGTAAGTAGCTGCTCGTCCTTCGCGGGCTTCATCAGGTAATCGAGCGCTTGCAGCTCAATCGCTTTTCGGGCGTAATCGAAGTCCGCATAACCTGTGAGCAGCAGGCACTTCAGCCCTGGAATACGAAGCCTGGCCTGTTCGATCAGTTCCAGGCCGTTCATGCGCGGCATACGGATATCCGTCATAAGGATGTCAATGGGGAAGGTGTCTATCAGAGCAAGTGCCTCGCTCGCGCTGTAAGCCTTCCAAACGCGGGAGATACCAAGTGTCGCCCATGGAATCGTATCTGCCAGACTGTCCGCATAATGTTTCTCATCATCAACTACAAGCAGGCTATTCATTGCTCTTCCTCCTTCGTTTCGTCTTTTATCCCAAGTCTCCAAATCAGCCTCACGTTTAGCCCCCCCAGTCTGGACGGGCAAAACTCAATTTGAGCGTCTGAACCGAAGTTGCCTTGCAGTCTTTGATATACGTTCCAAAGACCGCAGCCTGCATATTCACTGGCCGGAATATGAAGCTCCATTTGCAGTTGGTCCATCCGTTCTTTATTTAATCCTTTTCCGTTATCCTCCACTTCCAAGTGCAATTGATCTTCATTGACGTAAACTCTAATTTCAACCCGGCCTGGATATTCGACGTTCTCAAGTCCATGCACGATCGCATTCTCCACGATCGGTTGGATAAGAAGCCGGGGAATTCGCAGCTCCGCCAACTCTTCAGGCAGTTCGATGCTGTAGGACAGCGTCTCATTGCGAAGCCGAAGAATCTCGAGGTGAATGCGCACGAACGCCAGTTCTTCCCCCAGGCTGACTCCTTGATTATCCATTCGCGTCGTATACCGGTAATAGTCGGCCAGATGATACGCCATGTCTATGACAGCCCGATTCTTCCCCATCTTGGTCATATTAATGATGAAACCTAAACAATTGTACAGAAAATGAGGATGGATCTGTGCTTGTAGCTGTTTTAGCGTGGCATCGCGCGCAAGGATACGCGATTGTAGGACATTCTCGATGAGATCTTGGATCTGCGTCGCCATCTCGTTAAAGTTCTGCATCAGGAACGTGAATTCATTGTTTGATTTCTTCGGCAGCCGGTAGGCGTAATCGCCTTCCTTAATCCGCTGCACCGCACGCACAAGTTGAAAGATAGGCCGATGTACGTTCCAGTACAAGGCAGACGCGGCGGTAATACAGGATAGGAGCAAAATAATCGAAGAAGCTCCAAACAATAACCGCTGTTGCTTGATAGGTCCGATAATCTGGTTAAGTGGAACAGAATCGACGAGATGCCACTCAAGAATATTGGAATAATAATAGGTAATCAGATAAGGCCTGCCGTCGAAGGAATGAATTAAAAAACTTGAATCCCGGCTATTGATCCTGTCGCCTAATTCCGCGATAATTTGGTCCATCTTGGGCCCATCTGCGGACCGGCTGGCGATGATGGCATGTCCTTCTTTGTAGAAAAACGGGTTGTCAGAGTGACCAGATTTGTAGGTATCAAGCAAATTTTCGAAGCTCCACTTGTAGAGGTTAATGCGAACGGCAACATCCAGATCGTCCGGACGGGCTGGTTTGTAACCCGTAGTGACATAAGTTCGAGTAAAACCGGAGCCAATCTCCAAATCTTCGCTGTAGCTCCACCCTAGCGAAAATCGGCTTTCAAACTCTTGAAGGTCATATTCATAGGAGGGGGAAGAAGAAATACTATCGTCTCGTTGCGGGAAATAGACGGTTACGTCATTGCGCCAGTTGCCCGATGCGCTGGCCAGCGACAGCTTCTCTTGGATCAGCAGCCTTGTTTTCATTAGGGAATAATCGCTCATGTTGAGGTTGTAAAGGTACTCCAGGACGTTCGTGTCAACGAGCATAGGTGCGGAGACTAAGTCGAACTTCTCAATGCTGGCATCCAGTTGTGCCACGAAAAGCTCCATCCGGTTCAGGCTGGCTTTGATAAGCTCCTCCTGTATGACGTTGATGCTCTTAGAGGTAGAATAATAGTACAGCGCCACAACCGGAGTTAGCAGAATCAGCAATAACACTAACATTTTCTGAAAAATATTAAATTTGATCCGCATGGGATTTCCATCCTTGTTTTGTAATTACACCTCAACCTGTATTTTACAATGGATAGAAAGCGTTTTCTATACAAATTCTTTGCGTTTCAACAAATTAAAATAACCTCATTCCCAATGAACTCTACTTAGGAATGAGGCTTCGTTAAAATTTAAAGGCATTATCAACCGTTATTTTAGGACTCCCCAAAAAGAATCTCCGCATTAAATATCTAGCGATCCTGCTATTTCCCATCAGTTTCATGCACGCTAGCGAGAAGTTTTTATCCCTTTAGGGGATTTAACGATCATGCTGATTATCAACTGTTGAGCAAAATGCACAAAACGAATTTCCCGATTACGAATGGGCTGCAAACGATCTAAACGCTTGTATTCATGATTTGGCTCTAATTTTGATGCAACAATAAGTTCAGCTGTGACCAGCGCTGTTTCAAAAGCCAAGGACAATCCGATAGCTCCGAGTGGAGAAGAACAATGTGCAGCATCACCGATTAGAATACAACCCTTATCATGCCAATTGTCCAGCATAAAAGTCTCTGATTGGATAGAAACGAACGATTTGAAATCAATGATTTTTTCAATGTCTTCTTCAAGCTCAGGAAAGGCCTTTATGAATTCAAGCTTTAATGGTTCGATGCCTTTTCTTTTTATGGTATTCCGTTGCTCTTTCTTCATTGTAAAACCTATTTGCACACAATCAGAGGAATAAGGAAGTCCTATGAAGTTACTAAAATCAGACAATGTGAAAAGGAGTTTTTGATTTAGCTTGAACTCATTAGTCGATATTTTGCACCAGATTAAATCAAAATCTTCTTTTTTATACTTAAAAGAAAAATCGCTTGTCTTCCTAACCGTGGACATCCGTCCATCCGCTCCGACTACTAAAGAAGCATGGATCTCAGTCATATGTCCATCTACTAAGGCGTTTACTCCGACTGTTCGATTTGCACTTTTAATAGTTGAAGTGACCTTAGCGTTAAAAACGAGCACAAAATTAGTATAATCCTTTGCTAGATCATAAAGAAAAGTTAACAGGACGGATTGTTTTATTTTAATTGCGTAAGGTGCCTCCGGCATTTCTTTTTCGTGATATATTTCTTATTATTCCATATTTCGGCATTAAATAATTTTATATGCTCATACTTTTCAAGACGCTGTTCCAGGTTCAGCTCTTTCACGAGCCTTACAAATCGAGGCTGGAGAACTTCTCCTCTAAACTTGCGATTAAAGCTTGTTTGACTTTCCAGTACGGTAACTCTAATTCCATTTTTGGCTAACAGCAGCCCTAGAAAGAGGCCTGAAGGTCCACCACCAACAATGCAAATCTCCGTTTCTTTAATCATTCCTATCACTCTGTGGGTAAAGAAGCAGCCCGTTCATTTTTCACTACTGGAACCCTAGCCGATAATCTAAGAAAAAGAGAGATTAAAAAACCTAATAAAAGAATAGAACCTAATATAGTAAAGGATAACGAATAATTTTCTGTTTTTAATAATTTCAAAGCTAATATCGGGCCTGTGCTAGCACCTAGGAATAGAATAAATGCATTGAATGAAATAGCAGACCCTCTTGCATTTCCCCCTAATTGACTGACGATTGAGATGATAACGGGAGTTACCAGCGCGATACCAGCCACAAATACAACGCTCATTAGGACAAGAAGTGGCAGGTTCGTGCTAAAACCTAGAGCAAGCAACCCAATTGCAGCTAAAGCTAAGCCTCCCCTTAGAACAGCGGCCATTCCAAGTTTTTGAGCAATTCTTCCGGAAAAGGGTGATAAAAGCATCCCCGCGATTCCAAATGCACGAATATAAAGGATATCCTGTGAAGAAAGTCCAAACTTAGCTGAGCTTAAATAACTTCCCAAAACAGTGTACATGCCAACTAAAGTTAATAGAAGCATAAAGGTTATCGCAAAAGCCAAAAGCAAGTGTGATTGTTTTAGCAGAAATGTCATTTGTTTAAACTTCCGCAGAACATTTTCTTTCGGTCTTAGCATTTCATCTTTAGGAAGGAACCTCATTACAATCACTGAAGTAATACCATACACAATCCCCAAAATAAAGAAAATAGCACGCCAGCCAAGAGCTTCGTTAACAATCCCACTAAAAACCTGGCCTACTATGCCTGCCATTAACAGTCCTGAGCTTATAAATCCAACGGCTGTTAGTCTTTTAAGAGGAGGGAACATTTCCCCTGCATACACTAGCGCAATAGGTGCAAATGCAGCAGCCACTAGGCCTTGCACTCCTCTAAGCATAATAAGCCCGTAAAAACTATCCACAAATCCTAGCGCAAGCGTAACTACGGTTAACCCAATAATGCTGGCTACTAAAAATACTTTACGTCCATACCTGTCTGAGAAAGGTCCATACAAAAGACAGCCCAGAGCATAACAAAGAGAAAATGAACTCCCAATCCAAGCCGCCTCACTCGGGCTAATCTGGAAGGCATGCGAAAACACTTCGGATAATGGAATTGTAATATACATGCTAGTTAGAATAACTAAACCACACCAAAATAAAATAATCGTCATTAATGAATAGTTCTTATTGTAATTCTGAACGTCTATCGTCTGATTCATAAAGTGAATATCCCCCGGTTTACTATTAATTTGCAACAGTGATGCCTTCCAAGACATGGATCAACAAATCCTTTATGTAATCCGCATCCGGAATTTTTTTATAGATGAGAATTTGAAAGTAAATGGGACCATAAAGCAGATCTAAAGTTATATCCAGGTTAATTGTTGACTTCAATTCTCCCTTATCTATGTCTGCTTGGAGTAATTGTTTGGCTTCATTTCTTTTAGTCATTAAAAACAATACGTAAAAATCTTTCGCGATTTCTTCGCTCTCTGTAACTATAGTTAAAGTGGATTTCCCGATTTTGCTATTGAGGATACGAGCTAAAGCTTCAAGCTGTTGTTTAAAGTTAACCTCAATGGATTTATTGCTATCAAATTCAAACTCTGATTCTACGGTCATTAGAAAAGCGTCCAATACAAGACGTGCTTTATTTTCCCACCATCTATAGATGGTTGTTTTACCTACTCCAGCTTGTGCTGCAATCGCCTCAATCGTTAATGATGAATAACTGTTGGATTCTAACATTTCAATGGTTGCAGTAAGAATCTCCTTTTTACTTCGAGGTTCTTTGTTTTTCCCTTTCATATTCATTTCACCTCCTAGATATTATTTATTAAAAGTATGCAATTATAGAACGATACGTATCGTTTCATTTGTTACATTATCTTATATCATTTTCATCATATTTAAAATAGCTAATTTGAGAATTATTATTTTCTGGATTTAGGCATGCGTTAGATGACTAAACATAACTTGCGCATACAAAAACTAACGCTTCGGAATGGTCCGAAGCGTTAGTTTTTGTGGATATTTGCAATTTAGGATTTGATGACTAGTTTATCAACTATAAACATAATTAAAATAATAACAACAATAATTACGATAATTATACCTACTGGTGATTCGAAAAAAATGAGCATGAAATAAAGTAATATCGTCTCCCAAAATGACCAGTCAAAATCAACCATAGGTTCCACCTTTCTGATAATCTTGGCGAAGTGATTAAACCTTCCTGTTCGTGGGACTTGTCCCGAGTGTTATGCTTGTAAGCGTTCCTATTCTATCTTATCAAGAGTCCCAGGCCACTCATTACATAAGGACGAACAATGTCCACAAGTAAATCGGTCTGATCAGCCTCCCCCTCAATTAACCAAGTAAATGCAGCGCCATAGATCGCTGAACCTGTCATTGCTGAAATGATCTTTGTATGTTGGCGGTCTGCGATATCATAATTAATCCCTTTCAAAAATATGTTTTCAATGATTTGCTGCAGCATATTTTTTACTTTCTCATCCACCAGCTTAGCAATGGATTTGGAATCCATTCTGCATTTCTGATAAAAATCAACGATGTACTGATGAGTCAACAAGATCAACTGGTTACATATTTCATCTGAAAACTCCCGTGCATTCATTACTTGTTCAGGAATCATCTGATGAAAAGACTGTTCTGTAAATTCATCGAGTAAAGCATATTTATCTTCATAATGGGCATAAAAAGTAGCCCGGTTTATCGTAGCTTTCTGTGAGATATCTTTTATTGTCATTGAATCAAATCCTTTAGTCTGTAAAAGATCTCTGAAAGCTTCTCTTATTAACTGGCGAGTCCGTAATACTCTCGGATCTTCTTGATGTACCATCTTAGTATCCCCTTTCTAAAACATCAATTATCGGAATTTGTTGTCTATGCAACTCTTTTCTTACATTGACGGTTGTAAGCATAATCTTGTCATACTATTATCTTATCAAACAGATGTTGCTTAAACAATCAGTGACTAGTTAGTCGGAAGGAATGATAATAGTGAACATAAAACAAAATAGACTTCTAATATTTGGCGCTGGCGTAATTGGCAGTTTATACGCTCTTAGATTTGCACAATCGGGGTTTGACGTCACTTTACTGGCTCGAGGAAAAAGGCTGGATGAACTTAAGCGGAAGGGTTTGAGATACAACGACAACGGTACGATAAAGCAACTATCCATTAAGACGGTCGAAAAGCTTGTAGATGATGACATCTATGATTTTATCTTTGTTCCTGTACGATATGATCAGGCAGAATCTGCCCTGTCTGCGATCAAAAATAATCAGAGCAAAACAATAATTACACTGACCAACACTATTGGTTATAATTCCTGGCTTGAAATCGTGGGTGATCGGTTACTTCCAGGATTCCCTGGTGCAGGTGGAGACATTAAAGAGGATATTTTATACGCTCAATTTGGTTCCAAAACTTATTTTGGTGAAATAAATGGACAAACGACCGAAAGAGTTAAGGAGCTTGCTTTGATATTCGAAACAGCTGAAATGCAGTATGAAATACAAAAAGATATTCAAGCATTTCATGTTTCACATGCTGCACTCGCTGCAGTCAACAAGCATTTTTATACGAATGAAGGAATGGTAGATATTGAGACAGCAATAAGCGAAAGCATTCTTAGCAAAGTAGCTACAGATATCAAACAAAATCTTTACTTGGTAGAGCAAGCTGGAATCTCTGTAATCCCGACTGAAACGAAGTCAATGGGAGAACTGATGGAAGAAGAGATTATATCCCGGTATCGGCAGATGCTGAGTGATGAGTTTATCATTGATGTTAAGTTTGGAAACCAAGCTGTCAGCAGAAAAGCAGAAATAATATTATTAGATGAAATGTTTCATGAGAAGTTTTCGATTTGATCCAAGCAAATTTTTTCCATAAAAGTTATCAAATGAGTTCACACCCCATATTACTTAATACTAAAACAATGTAATATGGAGGTGTTAGATTGCCACTGAATCAAGATCAGCAGATCTTTCAACAAAGCACAACAACTCAAAGCTGGGGAAATATCCAGGGACAGACCTTAGTTGCAGGCCAGGGTAGCTTGAGAAGAGGAATGAACTATAAGTTAGGCGCTCAGGCTATGGCACAAATCAATAATTTATTAAATAAATGGGCTGAATTAAAAATATTGGGGAGTGCCGAAGTTTCGCTTCTTCTCCAAGTACAGATACAAACGCCCCTGGATCTATTCGACGAAGCCGGGCTAGCTGGTCGACTTCAAGCCGTTCTTAAAGCGGCGGTAGCGGCTGGATTAAGCATGAATATGACAGTTAAAGAGTTATTGAATATTCTGAAGAATAAATCGTCAGGAAATGGTTTATCCGGTGAATTGATTGAGCTATTGTTAGAAGAATCAGAGCTCGAAGGTTATTTGTACGCCCAATTTGCGGTTGGTTTTATGGCGTATGCCAATTTTGTTATGCTTGGTAATTTACATAAGACAGCTACTCTGGGGGAATCTGGATTCCAATTTGTTTATGAGGCGGGAATGGGATTTATTGCGGGGGGTGGCTATAGAGGTGGCATCAATTTTAAATTCCCCGATCCTGCAAAACTGGTCAATCGTTATGGGGACCGCTTAATTGAGGGCATTGTTAATAAAGCTATTGACACACAGCAGGAACAAGCATTAATGCTCGGTACTATGCTAAGGATAGGAGTGAAATCAGCCTATGAGGTCAGTAGACAATTAAATGAAGGTACCGGGAGCAATAACGAAAAACTAGCGCAAACCGTTCTTACATTTATTGGCGGACAGTTCCAATCGTTGTTCTTCTTGACTATGAATGTGTTCTTTAAGGAAGAGATCCTTCGTTTAATTGGCCTTGCTTCTTTACCAGCTGAACAAACCTCAGAAGTCATTCAAACCCTGCAAGGTTTTAATTCTTTTCAGTTAGTGCCGGATAACCATGAAATTTTTGTTCGTTTAGACTCATTATCAGCATTAATTCAAAACGAGCAGCTTAAGAAGGAGTTTGTCAGAAGTATTTCTGCTTTGTGGGTATCAGCTTTGTTGCTCCCCCTTGCAGTGCAAGCGGCAGATAAAGCAACCATGCCTACTTTTACGGCACAATTGTCTTACCAACCTCCTCCCGCTGTCAAAAGTGCAATTAATACAGATTTGAACCGTCCGTCTGACACAAATTTGAACCAGGGGGATCTTCTATCATTTCTACTTGATAAACCTTTGACGCTTACCATACAACATGTAGATAGCGTTCGGGAGATAGCAGCAATTCTCAAACCTGCCGTTTCAGGAACGGCCCAAGATGCAATGAAGTTCTTATTTAGTCCCTCATTTCCTTCGACTACAGGGGAAAACTCTTTTAGATCAACACTTGGAGCCATAAATCAAGCTTTCGATCATTACGTGGATACGGAAATAAGTGCTAGAAAAACTGCAATCTCGAACACTTTGGCTGGCGAGGAAGAGATTAAGATTCTATTTGAGCAAGCCCTGATTCCCTGCATACAACTGACTTCTGATGTTCTAATTCCAGAGATCGTTAATGGATTTAAAAATTTTGACATAAAAACTATGCAAGAAGTATTATCCAGCGTATTACTCACAATGCTTGGAAGAAGCGTTATTCATGTCATGGACGGAATTCAGACTTCAGTTAATAAACAAATCGAGGGTCTTCTTCGCGAAGCTGCTGGTCAGGCTGCAAATGTTCTTGGACCACTTGGAGCTCAAGATATTTTAAAGAAACCGTTGGAGGCAGCTGTTAAAATTATTGCGGAAATGGTAGCGCCTTTGACACCTGAAGTACAAGAACAACTTTTTGAGAATGCTCTAAACATATTTACTCCAATAAAAGGTAACGCCGTGGACTTCGCCAACCATTTGCAAAGCGATCCGATGTGGATGCCTCAAATGGCTGAAATAGAAGCAATAGCCAAAATTTTGATAAATCATTTAACTGATCATATGATTCAATTCGCTCTAAAACTGATTCCAGCGTTGTTTCAAGCCTTGATCGATGAGCTCCTGGCCATAATCGAACACTGGCTAAATGTAATAGCCAAGATATTAAATACTATTACCGATTTCATAACTAAGTTAATGCAAGAAAAATTAATGAAAGAACTGATTGAACCTGTAATGGAAATCGCTGAAAAAGCCGCTGACGTATTAACGTTTAACATTTTTTCTCTAATCGGTGCCGGTAAAGTAAAAGATGAATTTTTCAAAGGGTTAAGAGGAGCAGTCGAAGCTATAATTCAAGAAGCAATCATCCCTCCTGTTGTTATGACAGTGAAAGAAATCAAGTTCAATCCTCGTAAGCTCGTGGATCTTTGCCGAGACGTTTCCGACTTTACTTTTACTAAATTTTCTGAGATTTTTAACGATTATATTTTTGGGGAGATCCAGAATCAACTTGAAAAAGGTTTAAATATGAAAAATTTCAAATTGGATATTAAAGTGCCCGTTTCTTTTTCGATTGACTTACCATGGCCTTTAGGGTCACAATCCTTATCTCATACGTTTAGACTTACAGATGTCCTCATTCCGTCATCAATCGTTTTAGACATTGTAATGAATTTAATACGTAACAATCTAAAATTAGGAGGAACATCGGAGTATCTTTTCCAAATGGTTTTAACAACTATCGATAATTTCAAAAAAGTAGATCAATATAAATTGGATATGGCAGAAGCTTTGAAAAAGTATAGTAATTAAAGGAATATCTTTTAATTTTTCAACTTCGAAATGCTGCCTAATTGAAACCTTCTTCGCATTGTTGTATCTTTCAAACTAGCACCATCTATCGGACATAGATGACGCTAAATGCAGTATTATTGCACTTTTGGTAGGCTAACGGTCTTCATAGCCACTATTTGCATGAAATATACCACATATGAACCTCTTTATAAGCAATAGCGTCACTGGAGTCCGAAATGTTGTTCACAAGGCTGAAAATCAGAAAATAGTGTCATCTGAGTCCGAAACCCTCAGAGGCTCAGATAACGATGACACTGTTGAAGCTGGCGGCTACCAATAAACTAAAAGCAGCAAAAAACTAAGAGCAGCGAATCTCTCTTCATTAAGAGAATCGCTGCTCTTCAGTTTTTTACGATGCGACAGTCTGTTTTACTCAAGTGGAGAACGTAGTTTTCACTGTAGCCCCATTGGACTATTCATCCATATGAAATTTGACAGGTAACCTTAGCAATCGCCTGCCTCTGCCTATTGGATCAGCTCAAGAAGTTCTGCAACATTCGCCTTGTACTGTGGCTTGAAATCATCTGATTTCATATAACCCGCAAGACTGAATAAGAACTGTCTGCCTTCCGGCGTATCGCTAACCTTATCAGCATCCAATGCGCATATCAGCAGGTTGCCTGCTCCTACACTGCATTCCACTAGGAAACTCAGCTTATGATTGCGTTCAAAATTATCGATAGTCTGCACAACGGGATTCCAATCGCGGTCAGCTGCATCCATGATGAGCGATTTCGAATTCTCAACAATACTCCACCAGGGATAGGTAGAATATTCCTCGCTCGGGAACTCACGAAGCACCGGGTGCTTGTTATCAATCAACAGCCCCATAGTACCAATGGGTACTGGCCGGTTCATGCTCTCTGAGATCGAGCGGAACATTGGATAACACCAGAAATCTGTGCAGTAATAACCTTCAACGGCATTTTGGAGAGATTCCGGTTTCGGCATAAGCAGCACATTCTCACCTTGCTCCAGCAATGCAAGCGCATCATCAGACAGCTTGTCGAAGACATGGACACCTTCCAGCATGTTGCCACTCTTCACTGGATAAATCCACAGGTTGTAACTCTTACGGATATCTGTTCCCTGTATGGAGAGGGACAATACGATAGTACTCATACGGTCAACTTCTGGTAGTTTTATTGCCAGATCGCAGATATCGATATAATTCGTTCCTGCAGGTACGTCCACCTCGGTTGAACCTGCGGCGAGAATACCATTATCCGCGGTAAGCTCCCAATGCAATTCAAATGCACTCGGCATACCACTGCGGAAACAGCTCAGTTCAACATGGGCATCGAACGATTCACCAGAGACATAGTTATACTTAGGGAATCTTGCCAACAGAACGGCATCATTACAAAAAGTTCGCCAGTCCTCAGGACTTATCACTCCTTTGGAATCCATAAAGGCGTCGAGGACACCCACCAGCGCCGTTCCCTGGCCACTGAAATCCTGCAAATCAAGCAGTTGGAAGCCCGCAAGCCGCCGGGAGCGGAATGCCGCCTCAAGTTCCTCTTTGTAGCAAGCTACTGCCAGTTGCCCCGAGGATTCAAAATATTTGGCGGCCAAATGACCCAACCCTTTACTTTCCAGTCGTTCACGGAAAATTTTGAAATTCTCAGCTTTGAGCGGACCGTTGTATTTATCGATTTCCTCATAATTAGGATAGGTAGCATACTGTCCGATCTCATGCGAGATTACCGGAATGTGCGGTATCCATTCTGCGGAAGCGTCTCCAGCCTTCACCGTCTTGGCTTCCGTACCATACTGGATCTGAATCTCTCCGCCAGCGGCAGCTTCCATCCCCTCTCCGTTGAAGAAATCCTGAGGGACGATCTGATCGTCATAGTCTTTCATCGTGCCTGGCAGATCGATCTGGACATGACCTAATGGAGCATCACACATCGCATAGGAACCTCTGAACAGCCGATCTCTGGAGAAGCGCACGCCGCTGAAGAAATCGTCATGTTCCAGAATTTCTGGCACCCATTGGTGGTTATTGGACCCCTGTGTATAGAGAATCCGGTTATCAAATGCTTTATAGTCCTTTAGGAAAGAATCAATCTTGGCTTTGCTGCCCCATAGCTCGTTGCCAAGCGACATCATCACGAAGGAGGGGTGATTGCCAAAAGCCTGAAGTATGGCATAGCCTTCGCTGATCAGATAGTCCTGCTCCGCCTGATTATGGCCCTCGTCGGTTTCTTCTGTGATTGTTCCCCAGAATGGAAGCTCTGGTTGCATGTAGATACCGAGCATATCCGCTGCGGTGAAAGCAGCTTCCGGCGGACAGCAGGTATGAAAGCGATAATGATTGATGCCGTAAGACTTGGAGATGCCCAGGATTCTTACCCATTCCTCGACGTCAGTCGGGGCATAACCGGTTAGCGGGAAGATCAGGCCGTCATGTTTGCCGCGGAGGAAGGTTTTTTCTCCGTTGATTGTAAACTTATCGCCCTCTGCCCGGAATTCCTTCAATCCAAAAACGAGCTCCTGTCGGTCCGTTATATATCCATCGCTGTCTTTCAAAACAAGGTTTATGTTATAAAGATTGGGAGCGCCTTCACTCCAGAGCAGCGCGTCTTGACCAAGCTCATAGTTGACGGAAAAACTACCCGGTGAGACTGGGTACTCCCTCTCGTCCACAGCATGTGTATTGTCGCTGTTGAAGCTCTGAGCAGACACTGTAAGTATAGATTCGTTCCTGCTGTCCAAGGTTGCCGTGATTCGGACTGAGCGTGCTGAGAGATCCGGATCGAGCCGGATGCCGCTGAGCCGTGACTCACCATAGAACTGAAGCTCCATACGTCCGGTAATCCCATTCCAGTTGGTCTGGGTATCCTGCGACGTTAAATGTCCACCTTTGGTTGGGTAACCCGTATTGTCCACACGGATGGTGAGCGTATGATTCCCAGGTTGAAGCTGCGGCAACTCGTATATATGTGGGGTGTTCAGACTGTTACGGCTGCCTATTTCCTGATTGTCCAGCCATAGAGTCGTCAGCCTCGTGCGTTCCAAATATAGGAAGCAGACTTTGCCGGCTAGTTCTTCCGGAATGACGACCTCTTTTGAAAACCAGACTTGCCCTTCAAACAAATACTCATCCGTTAATGCGCTTACTAAAACATCATCGTTCTTCGAACCTTTGCGTGCGTAGGACGTTGTTCCCGGCAGTGTGATAACATCTGTAAAAGGCAATGCCAGTCCTTGATTTCCCTCATCCAATTGCAACTTCCATTCGCCTTCCAGGCTGATCTTTGTCTGCAAAATATCACTCCTAATAATGATAATCTCTGAACTCCTGAGGTGTAGTGCCGGTTGTTTTCTTAAAAAGGAAGGCAAAATAAGCCGCGGTTTGAAAGCCCACTTGCTCGGCAACCTCGTAGACCTTAATATTGGGGTCACGAAGTAGTTCCTTGGCTTTGTTCATACGCGCTTCCTGCACGAAGTCGGAAATCGTCCGGCCCATTTCTTTCTTGAAGAGAACACTTAAATAGCTGTGATTCAAGTGAAACTGCTCAGCAAGCTGCTTTACAGTCATGTTCTCATGCAGATGCTCCTCCAATTGGCGGGCGACCCGCTGGATAAGGTTATGCTGCTGAGCGACCTGCTCTCTTTGATTAAGCTTAGCATATTGCGCCAAATATTCCAGTACGACCTTCCTGACTTCATCTACGCCTGTACAGTCGATCAACCGCTGCCACATGAGGATGTTCAACTCTGTATCCTTCTCATGTATACGCTTCAGTTTTCTGGCTAGTTCGCTAAGCAAACCCATTCCGAAAGCCTGCACATAGGAAAAGGACACAGGCTCTCGCGCAAGTAACACTTCGAAAGCATGATTGAAATAAGCGGAAGCTTTATCGCTCTCTCCTCTGTCCAGTAGCTTAACGATTTCCGGAATGTATTCTTCACGCAAGCGGAAATCATGATATTCGTTCATCAAGTTCCGGTCGAAATAGAGGATTTGTCCGTAGCCGGCCAGTCTGGCACCGGCCATCATATGCCTTACTTCCTTATACAGCAACGGTATTTCCGTCCAGAACAAACACTCTCTGCTGATTCCGACCGAGACGGAGGCTTTATACTGCTCTCTTAGGATGTCTTGGATAAACGCAAGCTGCTTCTCAAGTCTTGCCCGCACCAATGGCGTTGCGTTCAGCACAATGACGGCAAGTTCATCCGCTCCTGTCTTCCCTATATAGGTACCGGAGAAGCCAGATAGACCAGTCTTAACGCAGTTCAATAGCCCTTCGCTAAGCAGGATCCGATCCTTGGCATCATGCGGATTATCTAGGAACCTGCGGTCATATCCGAACAGGAATAATGTTGCCTGCCATTCCCCAATAGGCAGATCCAGCAGGCGCCGCCAGGATTCGAGCAGCTCATCACTGTGGATCCAGCCTTCGACCATATCTTTGACGAAACGTTCCTGCAGCACCTCATAGCTCTCTGTAACTTTCTCCCTAAGTACAGTGGTTTCCTGTTCAATCTGTTTTTTCTTCTCAACTACTTCTCTGAACGCAGCCAGTTTCATTTCGAGTTCTTCCGTCTTGATGGGCTTCAGAACGTAAGCTTTAGCTCCCAGATGTATAGCCTCCTGCACAAATTCAAACTCGTCATATCCACTGATCATCACAGTCTGTAAAGACTGGAGTAACGGATAATCCGCTCTGCATCTTGCGAGCAGTTCGATCCCTGTCATACCGGGCATCGAGACGTCAGCGATCAGCACATCCACAGGAGTTTCTCCTAGGATTGTTAGTGCTTCTTCACCAGATAATGCAGTTAACGGTTCCTCATACCCCAGAGCTTTCCAGCCAATATGACGAAGAAGCCCTTGAATCTGCATAGGCTCGTCGTCGACAATTAATGCCCGCATTAAGCTCCATCCCCCTTTTTTATCTCAGGACTTTCCTTGCAAACAGGGATATCAATGGTTACACAAGTCCATTCGTCTTCTACACTGTCAATCTCAAAGCGGCCCTCTGTGCCAAAATACAAGGCAAGACGTTCACGGATATTGTTCATCCCGAATCCGTTTTGCGTACCCGTGTGGCTGCCGGCACGGATCTGTTCCAGCTTCTCACTGCCAATCCCTTTTCCATTATCAAAAATCTGAAACTGCACCGTATTCTCCACTCGTTTGATCGTAATTTGTATAAAAGCATGAGTTCTAGTTGTGATGCCCCCGTGCAGATAACAGTTCTCGACCGTAGGCTGTAGGATCAGCTTAATGCTGTACAAGTCAAGAACGTCAGGCTCTACCAGCCACTCTACGGATACCTGACCGGGATAACGCAGCTGCTGAATTTCGATATACGCCTTAAGATGCTCAATTTCGTCACGGATCAGCGTCACATTAACCCGGTTATTGAGTGCCAGCCGATAGAATGTCGTCAGCGCATCTATGGTTCGGATTTGCAATTCGTCCTGCTGATCTAATGCCCGCCAACGGATCAGACTTAGCGAATTATAAATGAAATGAGGGTTAATCTGTGCCTGCAACGCCCTGAATGATTGCTCCCGCTCTTTGAGCATGGCCTCTGTATGTTCTTCGACCAGTTTTCTCAAACGGCCAGACATGGAATTGAACAATACCTCAAGCTCACCCAGCTCATCGTTGTCACGGTTTCTCACTGTAACTTCGAAATAGCCCTGTGAGATATCTGTCATTCGGGTGCCCAGCTTGCGGATCCGCCAAATCACATTTTTAAGTACAATCATGATTAGAAAGATGGACAACAGCAGGAAAAATGCAATACCTGCTCCGATATAGTACATAATCCGCGTAGACTGCTCCTCCAGTCTGTCAAGATGCACAAGCGCGGCAACCGTCCAGCCAGACTTAATCTCCTGAGTGATCAGCATCATCCCGCTTTTTGTAGCCGATGTTTCCAACGAGTTATTCCAGTACTGACCTAAGGAGGATGAGGATAACCAGCTGCCAATTTCAGAGGGCTCCGAGGATGCAATAATTCGTTCGTTGTCGTCAACAATATACAATTCTCCGGCCCCTTCAAAAGGATGCTCGAACGATTCCATGAAGACACCGTTATAGTTCAGTAACAGGTACACAATCCCGTAAACATCTCCATATGCGTTCAGAATTTTATGGGATACTACTAGCTTAGTCCTGTCGTCCGCTGCATTAGTCCATACCAGATTGTCTGTTGTGCGAAGCATTTTCGTATACCATTCCCGCTCTCGAATTCCCGAAAGGCTCCGTTTTTCCGGCTTCCACAGAAGCCCTCCATCTTGCACTAGTGTATCGTTGGTATGATAGATCCGGAAATTCTCAATACCTGGCAAGTATTTACTGGTGAGCAGGAAGGAACGGTCCACATAATTGACCGTACCCAATTGTTCATCGATATCCGCATAGTCCCTGGCTAATCTAGAGATCAGCTCACCATCCGTAGCCGTCCGGGTAGCCAGCAGATCATAGCTTTGCTTCCTGAATTCAATACTCTGCGCACTTTGCCGAACGGCTTCCCTGATCGTCAGCATATAATTGGCCCGCACCGTATGTAGCATCATGTACCCTGCACCTGCAGCCAGCAGTACGGTGGGGAGAAATACAATTAGTCCGTAGAATAATACAATCTTACTCCTCAGGTTCATAGAACGGGTCATACGGATGATCCATTTCTCTATTTGTTGTTTAATCATAGATTCCCCCCATGAAGTGCAAAGGGAGCCCCCTCCAAGTGAGAGGTGCTCCATTAATTTTTTTATCGTTTAAGATCCGTGACTGAAAGAGCATCACGGTTGTCTATTGCAAGGCGGTTACTTCCTCCTTGTACGTATCCAGCCACTCCTGCTTGACTTCACTCCAGTGCCCACGCTTCTCTAGTGCTGCTTGGAAATCGCTCCAATTCTTCTCGAATTGCCCCTCGTCTTTGGCCATTAAAAGCTTGGCTCGATATTCCTTGCGGATATTTTCGATCTCCGGTGAATATTTCTCCCATGCGCCGCCCTGTTTCATCTGGAATAGATCATAAGGCTCTGCCACGCGGATCGTTCCCATTTTGCCGATAGCTTCTGTGAACTTAATTGTCTTAGCAGCTCCGGCTTTTCCTGCATCCTCTGTGTTCCACCATGGGTACCATTCATTGCTGTAAGAGGCAGTCATGTAAAGCTCCGGGGTGACTTTAGCTTTTTGTGCGGTGTCTCCGGAATTGCGGCTCGTCTTGTAGGTTTCGTCTGTGAATTTCCATTTGCCCAACGGTTGATCAATCCAATCCCAGTATAATCCCGCCGGTCCTTCATTAATGACCTGCTGCTGCTCGGGTTTTGGCTGCAAGGTATAATCGAAGAATTTCAGAATAGCTTCCAGATTTTTAGTTTTTTCACTAACATAGACATCATAGCCTGGATTCGGATTGGTAACCTGGTTAATTCCGACTTTCTCTACACCATCCACTTTAGGAAAAGGGATCGCTTCGTAAAACCACCCTGGCTCTGTTGGGCCGTCCAATGTCTCCCAGGCTGAGGCAGGAATGTTCCAGAAGCTGCCGACATTGAAGGCAATACGACCCGATTTGTTCTTTTCTGTATACTGTTCTCTTTTGCTGGTGACGACCTCTGGATCGATCAACTTCTCCTGGTACATCTTGTTCATCCATTGATAAGCTGCTTTATAATTGGGATCGTCGTAAGCGAATACAAAATCATCGCCGCGTTTGTCAACGCCATTACCTGCTGTAGTCACCCCGAATGCTGTCAAAATCGCGTTTTCATCGCTCCAGCCCAGATTATCACTAGTGTCCATCAGGAATGATAGAGGAATAAGCGATTTGCCGGAAGCATCCTTCTCTTCTGCAGCTTTCCGAAGGAAGGTCTCAACTCCTTCTAACGTTGCTAAGTCCTCTTTGGTCATACCTGTTTTCTCCAGCACATCACTTCTGACAATCCAGGCTTGAGATGCCCAGCCTGGCCACGGATCTTCCGGGTTTTGGTCAAACCAGGTAGGAATGGACCAGATATGACCCTCATTATCCTTCATAAGTTCCAGATACTGCTTTGGAATAGACGCCAGTCCTGGATATTTGTCAGGCATGTCGAAATACTGCTCTAGCGGCATAAGCTGTTTCGACCGGTTCATCGCGCTTTTGACCGTTTCGTTTCGGCTGAAGATAGCTGCATCTTCAAAGCCGCCTGTGTTTATCTTCAAATTAAGTGCAGTCATTGCGTCGCCTTGAGTGGTTTCCAGCTTCACATTTACTCCAGGCTCCTGTTCACGCCAATATTTCTGGACCAAACTATCATTATTGATGGTTGCCGTCCATCCAAGCCAGAGATTAAAGGAAGTCGAGCCACTGGCGGGCTGGTTACTTGACGTTTCATTGTCGCTTCCAGGCTTGTTCGCAGTATTCCCACCTGATCCGGAGCATCCGGCAATAGACATCAGTAAGGTTGCTGCAGCCAAAGCGGCTAGACCCGTTTTTTTGAATATCATTGATTTTTCCCCCTGTTCTATTATTGAAAATCAACCTTTTACTGACCCTACAAGAACTCCTTTCACAAAATATTTCTGCAGGAACGGATACACGCACAGGATGGGGATTGCACTCACCATAACGACTGCCATCTTAATCGACATCAGTGTAATGTTCTGCATTTGTGAGCTTCTCGCCAAAGCCTCTTGATTGGTATTCGAGCCAAGGACAGCGGATAAATCCTGTGCAGCGAGCAATTGCTGCAGGAAGGTCTGCACCGGAATCAGGTTCTGCTTCGTGACGAAGAAAGCACCGGCGAACCAGTCATTCCAGTGTCCCACTGCGGTAAACAATCCAAGTGCGGCAAGCATAGGTTGAGAGAGTGGAATAATAATCTGAATCAGAGTACGAACAGGACCGGCTCCATCTAGTTCAGCGGATTCTACCAGAGCTTCAGGGATTCCCTGTATAAACTTCAGCATGACAAACATGTTCCAGACCGAGAACAGCCCGGGGAAAATATACACCCAGAACGTGTTGATAAGCCCGAGATTATTAAGTTGAATATAGAAAGGAACCAGTCCTCCACTGAATAACATGGTTAAAAGAACATAGCCTAGTATCGTGCTTCTTAATGGAAGACCGCGGTAGGACAAGCCAAAGGCCACCAGAAGTGTGACGATAAGTCCTGCAAATGTGCCAATGACTGTCCTAGCGATTGTAATTAGATAAGACTGGCGGATAATCTCATTTCCTAATACAATCTCATAATTAATTAATGTGAAATTCTTGGGCCATAGATACACGCCACCTTTGGCCGCACTTGCACCGTCATTCAGTGAGATAGCCAGCATGTACAGGAATGGATATAGTACAGACAAGCACAGACCGGCCAGTACTATGACGATGACGTATTGAGCTATTTTTTCACCTCTGCTGAGCTTCATATACCATCACCATAATCCTTCACCATTTATTTTTCTGGATAACTGATTAGTCGAAACAACCAATATCAAACTGATCACTGAGGATAACAATCCCACTGCGGTCGCCATCCCAAAATATCCCTGCTGCAATCCGTTGCGGATGATATACGTATCCAGTACATCCGCGACCCCTTGATTAGCAGAATTCATCAGCGGATAAATCTGATCCATCCCTACTGAAATCAGGCTTGGGATACTCAGAATTAGCACAATCGATATTGTCGGTAGAATACCCGGGAAGGTGATATGCCGAATCTGGGCTAGCTTTCCTGCACCCTCTACTTTGGCGGATTCATACAATTGCGGATCAATCGTTGTGATCGCAGCCAAATAGAGAATCGTGTTCCAGCCGGTCTCTTTCCACAAGCCGCTTAATATAACCATGGGCCGGAACCACTCCGTGGAACCTAGAAAAAATACAGGATCACCGCCTGCTTTCTCGATGAACTGATTGACCAGCCCACCATCCAAAGTCAGAAAAGACTGCAGGATGTAAGCGACTACAATCCATGAGAAAAAATGTGGCAAATAGCTGACCGATTGCACGAATCGCTTAAATACAGGCCGGGTTACCTCGTTAATCACCAGTGCCAGTAGAATCGGTGCCGGGAATCCGAAGATGAACTTAAGCACAGATATATATAACGTATTTTTGACGACAGTTAAAAACTGGGGATCTTGCAGGAAAGAAAAGTTGTCTAATCCCACCCATGTGCTGTTCCAGATCGAGGTGCCAATCTGAAAGTCGCGGAAGGCGACCTGAATCCCTGCCATCGGAATATAGCTGAACAGAAATAGCAACAGCACTCCCGGAAGAATCATTAAATATTGCCATCGGTACTTGTAGAACTTAGCGTACAATTTACATCCCTCCTTGATATTTCTATCATAAGGTGCAGCGGGAACCCTGCCTATATAACAGTGATTGGTTATCTATTGCTCTGATTGGATATTTAAAGCGCTTACGTTGATATACAAGCTCCGCGCGCACGCAAATAAACGCAGCCTTAAACGGCTGCGTTACATTTTTTATGACGAAAGCTAAATATTGAAATTCAAATTAATATTATTGTTAATGTATGGCTTTATGCCCTGCCGGTTGAGATGCCTTGGAATAGCGGTTCTCAGGCAATGGAATACCGAGATTTCCACGCAGGGTGCTACTTTCGTATTCAGTGCGGAACAGACCCCGCTCTTGCAGAATCGGCACTACCCGATCGACGAATTCCTCCAGTCCGTTAGGAACAGCAGCTGCGATCATAAATCCGTCTGCTCCTCCACCCTCAAACCAGGTTTGAATCTGATCCGCCACTTGCTCAGGTGTGCCAATAAAGCTGCTGCGCGGGGTAGCGGATTGTAAGGCGACCTGTCTTAGTGTTAAGCCTCTCTCCTTCGCGTCCTTTTTGATTTTATCCGTGCCGCTCTGAAAACTATTGCGCCCCAACTCGCCAAGCTCAGGGAACGGTGCATCCAGCGGATATTGCGAGAAATCATGATGCTCGAAGAATCTGCCCAAATAGTTCAGTGCATTCTCAATCGTCACGAGACCAGCAACCTCCTGATATTTGCGCTCTGCTTCCTCTGGTGTGTCGCCAATGATTGGTGCAATGCCAGGAAAGATCAGCACCTCATTCGGATCCCGGTCAAATGAAGCTACCCGTGTCTTAACATCGCTATAGAATGCCTGGGCATCTTCTAGCGTTTCGTGGCCAGTGAAGATAGCATCCGCTTCCTTTGAGGCGTAATTTTTACCAACTTCTGAGGAACCTGCCTGAAACACGACTGGCTGCCCCTGCTTCGAACGAGCAATATTGAGCGGTCCCTTCACGGAGAAGAACTCACCTTGATGGTCCAGGGTATGCATTTTTTGCGGATCAAAGAATACACCTGATTCCTTGTCTCGGACAAACGCATCATCTTCCCAGGAATCCCATAATCCGCGCGTCACCTGCAAATATTCGGTAGCAATGCGGTAGCGCTTGCCATGGTCAGGATGCTCTTTTTTGCTGTAATTAGAGGCAGAGCCTTCCAGCGGTGAAGTCACCACATTCCAGCCGGCCCGGCCTCCGCTGATTACATCCAGTGAGCCGAATTGACGCGCGACAGTAAACGGTTCACTGTAGGAGGTGGACAGGGTACCAACCAGACCGATGTTGGTGCTGACGGCGGCGAGTGCGCTAAGGATGGTCAGCGGCTCAAACCGGTTAAGGAAATGCGGAATGGACTTTTCATTAATGTACAAACCGTCTGCGATGAAGATCAGATCCAGCTTGCCTTCTTCTGCCTTCTGTACCCACGCTTTGTATAATTCAAAGTTTACACTTGCATCCGGCTTAGCATCAGAATGGCGCCACATCGACGTGCTGCCTCCTACTCCATGCAGCAGTGCGCCTAGCTTCAGTTGTTTTGGTTTGGTCATGTTCATTCCTCCTAAAAGTTTTGTGAGCATACGATTCCCAGGTTTTACTTTGTGCAAAACTCACTTTATAAGCATTTATTGCACGAACGATGCATTGGCAGCGCCCTGCTTGATTCGCTCGATCTGGCCAAGATGCCTTTCCACATGTGCGGTGAAGCTATGGACGATATCGGAAATTTTCACGATCTCCCCCTTGAAGTTAATCCCGCTTTTCTCCCAATCCTCTGCGCTGAGCCGTTCAAACAATAGACTGTTATAATAAAGCAGGCTGCGGAACAACTCCAGGCTATCGGAAGCATAACCACTGTTGGCGTACTGGCCGCTGACCCAAGCGTCCTGATTGAAGACTGGCAGCTGCGCAGTTGTAGCAGCGAGAATATCACGGATGCGGAACGAAACCACAATGCTGTGATCAGCTAGATGAGCCAGCACCTCAGTGACACTCCAACTTGTTGGTTCCGCCTTCCATTTCAGCTGTTCCTCTGTTAACCCTGCAGTTGCATGCACCAGCTGGTTGTAAGTACTTAAAAAATTACTGATTTGAACTTTGCTCATTAAATCCCCTCCAATATAAAGCCTGCTTGCGAATGATCAGGTGTAAAACGTGATAACGCAAAAGGTTGAATGTTGTGGTTGGTAGCTCCACTTGTCGCCAAATCAGCAAGTATTTCACCTACAACACTAGAAAATTTAAAACCATGCCCTGAGAACCCTCCGGCTACCAGCACATTGGAGTGGAGCGGATGGCGGTCAATAATGAAATCTTCATCAGGTGTATGCTCATATTTGCATACAGAGCCTTTAAGTAATCGGCCAGCTGCACCCGGCATGTAAGTCTCCAGTACTCTTCGGAGGTCTTGCTCATCGCTGGCTTCACTGCCAAAGGGAGCAAGTAGTGTGCCTGGTTTCCATTCCAGCCCCGTATCGTGCCGGCCGATCTTCAGACCGGCTCCAGCAATGCTGGGAAAGCCATAATAGCCACCTTCCTCAGCTCCTAGCGCGAAGCCAGGGAAGTTACCGGCTGCAAAAGCAGGTGAGCTCTCAAACCAGCCCACAACTTTGCGGATCGCCTTGATTGGCAAATGCACAAAAGGCGCTAACGCTCCAAACCAGGCTCCGGCACTAAGGATAGCTGACGCTCCGTGATAATCGCCGTTTGTTGTATGAACTGTTACACTGCTTTCGCTGGCGGTGATGTTTACTACCGAAGTGTTCGTCAACAGTTCCGCACCCTGTCCAAGGGCAAGCTGGCGGTAGGCGGAGATACAGCGCTCGCTGTACAAATACCCGGCATCTGGTTCATACATTGCTGCGAATGTTTCCGGAATGTTCAATCCCGGCCAGCGCCGCCGGATCTCTCCGGCATCCAGATGCTGGACCTGCACCTTCCGTTTCTTTGCTTCCGCGAGACGACCGCTGAAGGAATACACTGCACTATCTGCGAGATTCAAAACGCCCGAGCGGACAAGCAGTTCTATTCCGCTCAACTGCTCAGCTTCTTTCCATAAACGATCTGCCCGCAGAGCCAAATCAATGTAGGCGGGATCACCACTGTAAGCATGCCGGATCAGCCGCGTTTCCCCGTGATGGCTTCCCTGTGTATGTGGAGGATCAAAGGCATCAATTAGCAGCGTCTTCACTCCGCGCCTCGCAAGATAGTAACCGGCACTCATGCCCATCGAGCCTGCGCCGACGATAATTACATCGTAACTGTTATGTTCAGCTATAATTCTGCACCTCCATCGGGACTGTACTGCACTAGGGATCGTACAGCTACATCCGCAAGGAAACGTGCTGCCACAGGGAGTGCGCGTTCATCCAGATTGAAGGCCGGATGATGCCATTCCTGGCTTCCTTCAGTACCTACAAAAACGAACAGTCCGGGTACCACGCGCTGATAGAAGGCGAAATCCTCTCCAGCCAGAGAATGCTCTGGCTGAATCGCTCGGTAGCCAAGAGCTTCGACCGATTCAACTCCAAGCGCTGCTAGGGAGGGATCGTTGATAACCGGAGGTGGCCCTTCTATCCAGCGAACGGTAGCTTCTGCTCCAAGAGCCGCTGCTACACCGACCGCCACTTCCTGAAACCGGTCCAGCACTTTGCTGCGTACCGTTTCATCAAAGGTGCGGATCGTCCCTTCAAGCACGGCTTTTTCGGGGATAATGTTCCATGAATTGCCGCTGTGAATCTGCGTCACACTAACCACCGCACTCTGCAGCGGACTGACATTGCGACTTACAATGGACTGGAATGCCGCCACAATATGCGAAGCCGCTACAATCGGGTCTATGCCAGCTTCCGGAACGGCAGCATGAGAACTACCACCCTGCACTTCAATCACAAACCCGTCAGCTGCTGCCATTAAAGGACCACCCTTAATACCGATGGTTCCGACTGGCAGGTCTGGCTTGTTATGCAGCCCGATCACTGCCCGGACGTCTTCTAGTGCCCCGCTAGCAATGATTCGCTGTGCACCCTGTGCCTTCTCCTCCGCTGGTTGGAATAACAGGCGCACCGTTCCCTGTAATTGCTGCTCTCGCTGTTTCAATTGATAGGCGGCACCCATCAAGGCAGCCGTATGGAAATCATGCCCGCAGGCATGCATTTTGCCGGGATATAATGAAGCAAAGGATACTCCGCTTTCCTCCTGGATTGGCAAGGCATCAATATCTGCGCGCAGTGCGATGACCGAACCAGGCTTTTTGCCGCCAATCTCTGCGATCACGCCGGTAGACAGACCGTATTCTACGATCCTGACTCCTGCCCGCTCCAGCAGGGAAATGATATATTCTGTTGTGCCATATTCTTCATTGGACAGTTCCGGGTGCCGGTGCAGATGACGGCGTATCCCGATTAATTCTTCTTCAAGCGCTTCCGCACTTAACTCTTTAGCTTTACTTGTCATATACAGTCACCCTCCTTTACACGATTTCCTGTGTGATACCGAGCCCGCCCGCTTTATGCCTCTGCCGCCACTTCAGCGATTGCTTCGCTCAATAGCTCAAAGGATCGGAGCCGTTTGTCAAAGGGCTGTACATTCGTCGTTATGATGAACTCCTCGACACCGGATGCCTCTGAAAGTTCCAACAACTGTTCACGGACAGATGATTTAGTTCCTTTGGTAATCTCCGGTTCCAGCTCTTCAATCGTGTAGGCTTCATTGCTCTGGCGGGCAAATTCCTCCGCCTGTTCCAAGGTCCCTACTGTCAGCTTCTTCCCGCTCGCCAGTTGAATCCGGATCAGCTTATGTCCACCTGCCAGTTCTTTCGCTCCCTCCTCAGTCTCAGCCACCACTAACGCTAAAGCGATAATCGCTTGCGGTTGTCTGCCCTGTGAAGAAGCGAAACCGCTGCGGTAAGCACGAATGGCATCCAGCGCTACCGCCTTATCGCTGTTAATAAACAGGGAGAATACGTACGGTAACCCCAGTTCAGCGGCAATTTCCGCGCTGCTTACACTCGCGCCAAGGACATACAGCTCGGGAGGAATACCAGGAAGGGGACCTGCCTTCAACCCTGCCAGCGGATGGTTTTCTTCGAGGCGGTTATGTACATACTTTTCCAGCTCGATGATTTTGCCCGTAAGGTCTGGGGTTTCAGCTTTTCCCTGCTGTAGTGCCTGTGTGCTGCGTGGGAGTCCACCGGGAGCACGTCCCACACCGAGATCCACTCGTCCAGGAGCCAGTGTAGACAGCACATTGAAGTTCTCCGCTACCTTATACGGGCTGTAATGCTGGAGCATGATTCCACCGGATCCAATGCGGATTCGCTCTGTTTTAGCCAGAAGATGTGAGATAAGTACTTCCGGGGAAGAGCCGGCTACCTGCTCGGAGTCATGATGCTCTGAAACCCAGAACCGGTGGAATCCAAGCTCTTCGGACAATTGTGCCAGCTTGATCGTATGCTGGAATGCTTCCTCCGGCGTTTCTCCCGGATAGATCGGACTTTGATCAAGTACGCTGATTGTAATAGCCATTGTTTTTCCTCCTATATGGAATAGTTAAATTCAGGTGTGATCCGCTTCAGGAACTGCTTCGTTCTTTCTTCGCGCGGATGGTTAAACAGCTCTGCCGGAGTCCCTTCTTCAACAATGACGCCTCCGTCCATAAAAACCACATGATTCGCCACATCGCGAGCAAAGCCCATTTCATGAGTCACCACAATCATTGTGATGCCTTCCTTGGCAATTTTACGGATGACGGCCAGCACCTCACCCACTAACTCTGGGTCCAACGCCGATGTGGGTTCGTCGAACAATATAACCTCCGGCTCGAGTGCCAAGGCACGGGCAATGCCAACCCGCTGCTGCTGGCCTCCGGACAGCTGACTTGGATAGGCGTCCAGCTTGCTGCCAAGACCAACCTTTTCAAGTAGAGCAATACTCCGATTTTTCGCTTCGTCCTTCGGAAGCTTTTTGACAATCAGCAGTCCCTCCATCACGTTCTCCAGCGCGGTTTTATGGCGGAATAAATTGTACTGCTGGAACACCATTGCCGTTTTTTGCCGGAGCAGATGAATCTCCTTTTTACGGGCATGCTTGCAGTTCACTTTGAAATCGCCGATGGCGATCTCTCCGCTGCTTGGCTTCTCCAGATAATTCACACAGCGTAAAAGTGTCGTTTTGCCTGAGCCGCTGGGACCGAGAATGACGACAACTTCACCCTTCGTCACCGTTAAATCTATATTGTTGAGCACCTGATTCCGACCGAATGACTTCGAAATTTGCGCAAGCTTGATCATGCTACTCCACCTCGATTGTAAAGATTAATTCTTTTTTCAATCAGCGACGTCACGCGTTCGATCAGGAACGTAAGTCCCCAGAAAATCAGTGCTGCCGCCAGATAAGCCTCAAAAAACTTCCAGTTCGTTGAAGCAACAATTTGCGCCTTAGCATTGATATCCACCACCGAAACGGTAAAAGCAAGGGTAGATCCATGCAGCATACCAATTACCGAATTTGAGAGATTGGGCAGACTCGCCGCCAGCGCCTGAGGAAAAACAATCCGCCGCAGTGCCTGGGGCGTGGTCATGCCGATAGAATGTGCCGCTTCCAACTGACCGCGATCCACCGCAAGCAGACCGGAACGGACGACTTCGGACATATAGGCTCCCGCTGTAATCGAGAACGAAATATAGGCAAAACCGATCATCGGAATCGATACTGACCTGAAGCTCCAGCCGAACTGTACCGCCAGACCATCGATTAATACGGGAAGCCCAAAATAGATGAGCAAAAGATGCGTCAGCATCGGTGTCCCGCGGATGAACGTAACATAACCGACAGCCAGCGGATACAGCAGCGGAATTCTGTATATCCGGATCAACGCTACAGCCACACCAATCACAAATCCAATAAGTACTGAGACAACAGTAATAGATAAGGTCACAGGAATTGCACTTAAAATTTGCACCAGAGCAGTCCAGATAAAAGATGGGTCCAGCTTCATAATCCGCTACCTCCTTTACCCGGTCCAAGTTCAGCAATGATGCGGCGGTAGGACCAGCTTTTGTTGATTTTGAACGATTTTTTCTCCGGTGTATTCCGTTTCTCATGCCGTAACAGCCGGCGTTCTGCTATAAGCAGCAGTTTCTCGATTGTAAAGCTGATGACCAGATAGATTAGCGCAAGCGCGATATACGTTTCAATAAAATGCTGAGTTAAGCTGCCTAGCGTCTGAGCTTTACCTGACATTTCCATCACCCCAAGAGTAAAGGCCAATGACGTATCTTTCAGTAGAGCAATCACCAGATTGGAGAATACCGGAACTGCGATTCCGAGCGCCTGCGGCAGCACGATTCGCGTAAAGGCTTGAAACCCCGTCATTCCTGTAGCATAAGCAGCCTCTACCTGCCCCTTATCCACCGCCATTACAGAAGCCCGGATCATTTCGGACATGTATGCCCCCGTATGCAGCCCGTAAGTAAGTATCACAAAAACAAGCACGGGAGTCCGGGTCATATCGACATGAACCAGCTTCATAATTTCGGGCAGACCATAATAAAACAAGAAGAGCTGGATAAGAATCGGAGTTCCCCGAAAAAAAGAAATATAGATTTCGGAGATGGTTTTTAACACAGGCACTTTATAAAGTCTTGGCAGAGCTACGAGAAAGCCGACAAGAATTCCTGTCAGTAGAGAACAGGCGACAATCAGAAGCGTGGTGCTTAAAGTCCCTAGTAACTTAGGCAAAAACGAAAATACAAAGCTGATATCAAACTGTGCGCCCATATATTCCCTCCCTTCCCGTGCTCACCGGCTCAATCATTTAACCGAATCCGCTGTAACATCCGCACCCAACCATTCCGTACTAAGCTTGCCTAGTGTGCCGTCTGTCTTCAGCTCTTTAATCGCACTGTCAATCGCATCTGACAGCTTTTGTGAATCGGCATCATCCTTACGGAAAACATAGAGAATGTCCGCGGAGGACAGCTCGTCGCCCGTTGCTTTTAGCTGATTCTGCGGATCAATGATCGGCAGGACAAAATCTGCAGCCAGCGTTGCGTCCACACGCCCAGTACTGATTTGTGCGACGGTATCATTCGCTGCACCATTCTGATACACGATATCAATCGCATTGTCATTCTCTTTATTGTAGTTCTCGAGTATTTGTGCTTGTGCACTCGTTGCACCTACAAGCACCTTTTTCCCTTTGAGATCATCAAGCGATTGGATTGAATTATTATCCTTTGCCACTACAATGCGGTTTCTCCAGTGGGCATAGGCTTCTTTGTTAAAAGAGTACTTCAACTCCCGTTCCGGATTTTTCTCCATGACATGGGCGACCAAATCGATTTTTTTGGTTTCCAGGCTCAGCAGCAGATTGCTGAAATCCATGGTTTGAAATTCGAATTCATATTCTGGCAGCTGCTTATCGATTTCTTTGAGCAGCTCCACATCAAATCCGGTGAGTTTGCCGTTCTCATCAATGAAGCAGACTTTCGGAAAAGCAGTACCCGTGCCCACAATGATCTTAGTTATCTTAGCCGAATCCTTTGCCGGTGCCGCAGCTTCTGCTGTATTTCCATTCTGATTGCTGCTAGCGCTGTTACTGTTGTTTCCGCAGCCGGCAATCGCCAGTGTCAATATCGATGCAAATACTAGTGAAATGGACTTTTTCATTGTTTTATCCCCTTTGAATGAACTGTGGTTTGTCTGTAAGTGTTTTTTTCAGCAGATACATAATGCCGTCACCATTCTGCTGATCCAGTTCTAGAAACCGTTCGTACCCCCGGCGTTCATACATTTGAACCAACCACGGATGTTTCTTCGCCGTTGCCAGCGTGACTGCAGCCGAACCTAACTGTCCAGCAATAATGTTCTCTTCCACCCAATCCAAAAGTTTTCCACCATAACCTCTGTTACTGTAATCTGGATGAGCAGCAAACCATTTAATAAAAGGCAGTGGGCTAATCTTCTTAATCTCTTCTTCCTTTGAAAGGGTTATGGTCGCAACTATCGTTCCGTCAACTTCAAGCACATAACACTCATTTGTAGCTATATTGTCTTCAATAAGCGCCAAGTCGGCTGTGGCCGCCGGCCAATGCAGCCCGAGTTCACGAATCAGCTGATAGGCACGATATGTAACATCCAGCAATTGCTCCGCATCCTTCAGTTCTGCCAGCCTGTATACCTCACTCATCACATGCCCTCCAGCCTTTCGAAAATTAACTTTATAATCCCTATCGAAATAGTCGTGATTATATGCAATTAACTTTATCACTGCATGTGTCCATGCGCTAATAGAGTTTTTTAATACATCTATACAATTAGTCGATCTCCCACTTTACCAATCCCCAGTTCTAGCAGGGTTTTGATGAATTCTGCGTTCTCTCCATTTAGCGAAATCAGGCTGGTTCGCAAGGAGATGCCTTCCGTCTCCGCAATATCCACCCGGATCAGTGACCCAACCGCCACTTCCTCCTGCACACTGAGGGCGGGAAGAAAACAGATGCCTGCTTTTTTCAATACCAGCTTTTTGGCTGTCTCCAGGTTATCTACCTGATATTCAATCTTCGGCGGCTGTTCCATACTCTCAAAAACACGATGCAGCCGCATCCAGTCCAAAGAGCCACATTCAAAAAAAACCAACGTCTCCTGGCGGATATCCTCCAGTGAAGCCCGCTGTGCTTTAGCAAAGCGGTGTCCCTCATGTACATACAGTGAGATGGGGTCCTCGCAGAAAGGAAAGGTTTGAATTGCCGGATTTACGACCTTACGGATAAAAGCCAAATCAACCTCTTTTGATTTCAACTTTTCAGTCAATACTTCCGTAGAAGCTGTCATCAGCTTGATTGTGATATGAGGATATCTACGCTTTAAATGAAGCATCAGATAGGGCATTAAATAATTGGAAACCGAGACCGTACTGCCGATTCTCAGTTCATTTGGAATATGCCCCTTAGCCTGAACCTGATATTTACCGTTCTGATAGATCTGGAGAATCTGCTGGGCATAGGGAAGAAACTGTTTACCTTTATCCGTCAGGTTAATCTGCTTCCCCAACCGATCAAATACTTTGCAATCCAGTTCCCTTTCTAGCGATTGAATCCGGGCCGTTACTGTCGGCTGTGAGATATATAGGACTTCGGCCGCTTTATTGAAGCTTCCATAATGATTGATGTAGACAAAGGCCTCAATATTTTCAATGTTCATCCCTAATCCCCCTATGCTTTTATTAATTTTACTATTCCGATGTAAAAACAATGAATTATAGCGATGCTTTCCTATAGATTTTGTTTATATCTTAGTCATCGCCCTATTTTTTGTCAACAATTAATTCCGTTTAAAACAATCGGATTTTGAATCAAACGTTATGTTTATTTCATATAGAACTTTTCTATTCCTATATCAGAATTATAAAACCCCTCTTATTCCACTGGGAATTATCATATATAATAATTTCATTCGAATGAACATTACATTTGTCTGAAAGGGGATAGCGAAAACATGTCACAAAAGATCATTATCCGTGAAGCTGAGAATAAAGATCGTAATGCTATCGCCGATTTGCTGTTAGATGCATACCACCAATATTCGGAGATCATGCCTGAGCCGTTGTGGCTGGAGTATCGGAAATCGCTTCTTGATTCCGTTCATGGTGATGCCCCGCTCGTTCGGATCATCGCTGAAATCGACAAGAAAATCGTTGGTAGCGCACTCTTGTTCAGTTCCTCGGAAACGGCATACGGGAAACCGGAGCTCGGGATTCACTCCCCTATCCTACGTCTGCTAGCCGTATCTCCATCCGCTCGTGGTCTTGGCGTTGCAACTCTTTTGATTCACGAAGCTGCACAGAGATCACTACAGTTGGGTGCCACCACCTTGAACCTACACACCTCGGAAATGATGTCTTCAGCCATCAAACTGTACCAGCGCTTAGGCTTTAATCGTGCGTATGAGACCGATCTTATGAACGGTGACACCTTGGTACAAAGCTTCCGACTAGACCTGCTGTCCTCCGTGCGTTCTACAGCGGGACAATTATAGAATTCGAGAATTCTTTAGTATTTGTCTTTTAAATATAAAAAGAAGCCTCGGAAAGCTTACCCAATGATCTTGTGTGATCGTTACGGTGAACTCCCGAGGCTTATTTATTTTTCTTTTTTATAAGTAATTTCTTTAAAACTCACAGTGATTTCCCCCGTATTATCGGCATCGCCCATTCGAAGATCTGTAGTAACGGTAGCACTGGAAGGGATGGACGAAAAGCTTGCCCCCTTCTGCTTCTTTTTTACATCATAGAGATAATAAGAAACATCCTTAACATTAAGCCCTATATTATCCTTGTGCATAAGTTCTACAGTATATGATTTTATCACGGCTACATTAGCATCCATCCACCCCACAACTTCAATAGCTGTATCTTCATGGTTGCCTTCAGTCTTAATGGAACCGATGGAAAGACCATCCTGATTATAAAAATTAATTTTTTGTGCAGCTATTTTCAGATAATCGATATCGATGTCAAGAATTCGGTTTTCGTTGATCTCTGCTGTATCCATCCAGGCAATCGTGCCCGCCGGATTCCACTTTATTTTCTCAGAAGGTACATATTGCTCTTGTGGTAACGGTACAGTACGTAACGAAACTCCTTTATTATCGTAAAAAGTTAATTCGCCGCTCTCATCATCATGTACAAATCTCTTAAAAGTTGGTGAGAGGAACAGGGATGGCGCCCCGGTCGTCGAATGTGGGATTACGCGATATTTCAGAAGATGGATATCGTCCTTTCCTGTTTTCAGATCAAAGATCCATACATTGCCGAGATAACTCTGCATAAACAATTTTTGCTCATCAGCTTTCCATTGAAATTTATAAATGTAATCATAATCATCAGAAAGCGGCCAGAAGTTTTCCCGAAGTCGTTCAATCTTTCCTGTAAGAACATTATATGAGGACAAATGATATTGCCCAGCTTTTTTCGTCACATCCGATTCCAGAAATAATAGATGATCCTCATCCAGCGGGATTAGCATATTATAGTTGCTCATAAAAGCATTATTCCATCGATTATTGGAATCGTTGAGCTCGTCGCTCCATTTCACCTTTACCTCATCCGTAGCAGGATCATGGGCTAATAAAGCGTTGACAGCATTATGGTCGCCATAGAAAAGATGAATGGTATGATAAGAGATCCCTTGCAGTTCAACTACTTCTCCACCGTTTAATAGATAGTTATTTTCGGATAGGCCCATCGGTTTGGCCACCAGATCTCCAATAGAGTTCCGTTTTGTATTAAACTCCAAACCATTAAATTTTGCTTCCGAGAACAGAATCTTTTTTAACTCGGCAGTTGATTCCTTAGTAAGTGTGTAGCCTGTATCCGTTTCGTTCACATTCATTAACATGCCTTGCTCGCTTGTCTCGTTAATCCATAAATGAAAGGCATATTTATTATTATCTGAAATTAGAACGATATCGTAGTTAGGCGTTGCGGTATTTAAATTCCCTGGTATTTGTTCAGCGGTACGGATGGCTCGGACGAAAGTATCTATGGTTTCATGATCTGTGTATTCATCCTTTATGTTAGCATTCACTGAACCATGTGCTAGAGAGTTTGCTAATGTGATTCGCTTGATGGTCTCATCTAATTTTAGATTATCTGATTCTACTTGTTGATCATTTGATTGAAATAAGGTAAGCAAAGCAGCCTTATCCGTTTCTGATAACTTGTAATGCCCATTTACTCCTGATTTGGTGAAAAGACCATTATTATTGCCCATAATCCAGAATGAGAATTTTTCGTTTTCTTTACTCTTCAATTCAACAGTAGCCTCATAATCAGGTGCTGCAATATCAAGCTTCGCGTTGTCATACTCAGCAGTATGTATAGTTTTATTGAAACGTTCTATTAGCTTTTGGTCCGTTATGGTTATTAATCCGCCGCTATCATTATGGATTGTAATGGAGTCCACAGAACTCAGATCGATTAGCGTTTGATTCGCTTTATCTTTATCCCCTGTATTGACACATCCAACAAAGATTATTGAAATAACTGCTAAAAGGGCTAGTAGATTTAACTTTTTCATATAGGCTCCCCCTTCTTATTCTCTCTTCTTTGACGCCGGTTAGAGGATAAAGTTGCAAAAAATGGATTTTACACCTATTTAAAAAGACCTAAATAAGCCAAATCTAGCCTGTAGCCATTGGATCAGATTCTTGATCTGAGCAAAGTTACAGTGTCTGTAGCGATAAAAAAAGCCACCGCACAGGCCTGTTCTCCTGTAAGGCAGCTTCTTCTTTATCTCAATATATCTCTTACAGCACCTGTCAGCACACCAATAACTTCTTGCTCGGTGGCCAGCGGAGAATCTCCTTCTACTGTGTGGGCTAGCATACCGGCCGTGGCCGCAAAGGCTACAGTATGCTGAGGATCAAAACCTTCCAGCTCTCCGTGAATTATACCACTGGCATATGCATCTCCAGCCCCGACTCTATCAAGCACCGGAAAGCTTAAGGTCTCGGAATATGCGAAGCGACCGGATTTGAAGATATAACCGCGCAACGAATGGCGGTTATCTTCATGGATGGACCGATGCGTTCCTGCTATCGTACATAGACTGTAGCGTGAAGCTACTGCGGGAATTAGCTCCTGAAGTTGTTCTTCCCTTGAAGTTCCCTCGGGCTTCATACCAAGGATTAGCATTGCGTCTTTTTCATTCATCAGCACGATGTCGGCCAAATGCAGCATGTCTTCGTAATGGAAACGCGCCAGCTCATAGCCTCTCTCTCCCCAAAGCGATGGGCGGTAATTGCAGTCAAAAACGACTAGACCACCGCGCTGCTTAACCGTTTCTGCATAAGTTTTCATCGCTTTTCGCACACCGTCGTTCATTGCCAGCGTTATCCCACAGAAATGAACAGCATCCGCGAGGTCTGCCAGCTCTGCGAATGGATAAGTGCCCGGAGGAGCAGTATTGAAGCTGCTCTCCGGGCGACCGGAATAAGTCACTCGGGAGGGGCGAGCCCCGAATCCGTTTTCAAGAAAGTACATCCCTATACTTGAGCCCCCGCGCTGGATATGCTCCGGCTGGATACCCAGTCGCCGAAGATAGGCTGTTGCTGCGTCACCAATAGGATTCGCAGGCAGCCTCGACACCAAGCTTCCTTGATGTCCGTATCGGGACAATGCAGACAGTACATTGACGCCGGTGCCGGAAAAGGAATACTTCAGCAGGTTACCCTGAGATAACAGTTCAAAGCCTGGTACCTGTAGCCGCATCATTATTTCACCAAAAGCGGCGATATGTTTAGGCATATTGATCCGCCAGCTTTTTCATCGTCCGATACAGCTGTTGTATGTCCGCCACTCTCGTTCTTCCGCTCTGCGGATCGATAATCGATGTATAGACATGGGGAATCACCTGCGGCACTCCTGCTTCCAATATAATGGACAAGATCTCTTCAAAGTTGTCCAGATCGATACCGCCGGTCGGCTCCAGCGCAAAACCCTCTTCCGCACAGGCTTTGGCCACAGCGATTAGCTCCGCTTTACGGCTCAGCCCTTGCATCGGAAAATACTTTAAAGCATTTCCGCCCATATCCCGGACCAATGCAATGGCCGCATTCACGGGAATTACAGCCGGGACAGATTGTGCCGCACTGGCCGGGCCGGTGGAGATATTCACAAAACCAGGTTGTCCCGTTGGTGCGATCATGCTGTTAATCCAACTATCTTTCGCTCCAAGGTTGGCACGGGTCGCCCCAACTGCCGGGAACACCTGATTAATATGGCTGCCAGCATAGGATTTGACAATCTCTGCAACAACAGCAGCTTGCCGATTATCACCTGCACCTAGTCCTATCGATACCGCACCGTCAATTTCCCGCCCATATGCCTCCATCGCCTGTACGGCTTCCTCTACCGTTGCATAATCTTTGGACAATACACCGACCAGTACATAACCTTCGGCGGCAGCAAACACCTCTTTGGCATTTTCTATATCCTTAGCCAATACGTTTAAGGCCACCCGACCTTTATAGAACCGCTTGTTAACTTCAGACATTGCTTACCCCTCCTGTCAATTCCCTTATCCTCGCAGTAATCATTTCTATGTCATCACCCATTAGCGGACGCGGATCAATATCAAAATAACCTTGCCTTACCCCATAGTCTCTAGTGTAAATAGCCACTTCACCTTGTTGAAGCTGCTGGGACAACTCAAGTGCTGTTATTGCACACTGATTCGGGTCCACATGGATGCGTCCACGGTAAATTGCCCGGCCTGCTTCATCCTGCACGATAGCTACCCGAATTCCGGGAAGCCCGTCGAGCGGCATCAGCAATTGGAGCGTAGCTTTTTCCTTTTCGCTTGTATCCTGCTTGTGAGCATATTCATCCAACGCCTGCATCAGACCGAAGGATGTTTCCTTACCAACCTTCATGCTGCGTCCAATGCCGTGAAGCTGCACTTTCAGCCATTCAATATAAAGACGTTTTCCCGCCACAAGTCCGGATGTTGGACCTTCTATGGCTTTGGAGCCACTGTAAATGACCAGATCGGATATTTGCACATATTTCTGCAGATCCTCTTCCGCTGCAGCATCTACTATAAGCGGTACGTTATGAGTTTGGGCCACAGCCCAAGCTTCCTCTACAGAGATCATATTCTTCTGAACGGCATGATGAGATTTGACGTACAAGATAGCCGCAGTCTGATCCGAGATCGCAGCGGCCAAATGCTCCGCCCGTCCTTCATTGGCATAACCTGCTTCCACCACTTTACCGCCACCGAGATAAACCATGGTTTCCACTGGTGCACCGTATTGTACGTTATGACCTTTTAGCATTACAATTTCATTTCTAAAAATGCTATCCTGATGGAGCCGTAGACTTGTACGAATATTACCGCGGGTTACCAGCGCCGCCACGGATAAAGCAATTCCACTGGAAGCCGAGTTCACGATCACCGCTGCTTCAGAACCTGTATGACGTGCAACATAATCTCCCGCTTTATCCACCAAATCGGCGATTTCCACATAACTCTGTCCGCCTTGACGCATAGCTTCCATCACCGTATCGGTCGGTGCCGATACCCCGAGGATGCTCATCCGGCCGCTTGCATTAATAACTCTTTTCAGGCCGTATTTCGCATTCCATGTATTTGTCACCTATGATCACCCCTATTGCTTGAATGGTTTGCTGCGCTACCCGGCGTTCCCCCTCAGAATCTACCAGCTCAATCTTCTCATCCGTCACACGAAAAAGGGTCAGATTCGCCTTGTTATTGACCCGAATCTCCCCAAGTTCCGGGCGTCCCAGCCACTGGGCTGCTCTGCTCGTCACTCGTGCAATTGTTTCTTCAAGGGAATATCCCAGTGCGAGAAACTTGTTCAACAGATTCGCCATGGAGTAGACGGGACCATTCATACGGTTGCCTCTGTATATGTCCGTGCTGATCGTATCCGGATCAATACCGTTTTGTTTGGCCGCCTCGGCCACAGCGAACGAGAAGCTAGCCGTACCGTGTCCCACATCCAAGTGAACTCCTCGCTCAATAGCATCTCTCAATACCTGGAGCGGACGATTCTCCTTATCGAATAAATTGTTGCTTTTACCATTTAGATAATGGGTTATCACGTCGTTGCGTTGAAGTAGCGGTAGAACCTCACGGATATCCGGCGGAGCGGAGCCAATATGTACCATCAGCGGCAGCCCGGTCTTCTCCGAGAGCTCCAGCGCATGATGAAGCGGTTGAATGCCATTGTCACCCACTACGCTTTTGCTGATTCTGGCCTTCAATCCTACGATAAATTCTGGATAAGCAACTACCGCCTGAAGCACCTTTTCATGATCAATCCACTCTAGTTGGGACAACTCGTCAATTCGCATCAGGCCAATCTTTGAAATGTTAAGAAAAGCTAGCAGTTGCGTTGCTGACTTTTCCCCCGCCTCCGCCAGCTCACCCATTCGCTCCGCTCCGCAGCTACCTGCGTCCACGAGCGTAGTCACGCCGCATCTGATTCCAATCTCATCAATCTCGTCTCCATACGGATTCAGTTCTGCAAACGCATGTACATGCAAGTCGATCCAGCCGCTAGAGACATATGCCCCATTGGCTTCCACGACCTTGAAACCATGGTCTTCGGCGGTGCCACCGGGAACTATCTGGACTATGTTGCCATCAGCTATGACAATGTCCATTTCCATTCCATTCAGGACTTTCGCCCGGCGGAGGAGCAAACGTTCTGCTGTCATCGTCACACCTTCTTTCCAAATTCAGAACATTACCGTCCTAGGTCTTTCCCGCACACTCTATAACACAAACAGTCCCAATGGATGTAAGATCTTTTTTCACAGGGACTGTTTGGATGAACTATTTAATCTTTATTACTACCGTGTTCAGACCCGAAAACCCTTCAAAAAATTCACAGCCTGGCGGATATCTTCCTCCGGATTAGTGCCAACCTCCCGTTCTATGGTCAGGAATCCTGTATAACCGATGTCGTTCAGCGCTTGCAGATAGTTGTTCCAATCAACAGAACCCGCTCCGAGCGGAACTTCACGGAATGCCGAGCCGGTCTCGGCCATTTCAGCGATCTTCTCATGGTCTAATGCTGGTGCTTCATAACCATATTGACCGTAAACATCGCGCGGATCGATATCGGCAAGCTTGAGACCATCTTTAGCATGGGTGTGTACAATGTAATCTTTTAGAGTATGAACACCTTGCACCGGATCATCACCAGTCACCATGACCATATTGGCCGGATCAAAATTAACGGAAACCCCTCTGGAACCCAGACCGTCGAGGAAAGTCTTCAGACGTGCAGCGGGTTCTGGCCCAGTCTCAATCGCAAAATAAGAATTCATCTCATGTGCATATCTGCTAAGTTCCTCACAGGCAATGTGCATGGTTTCATAAATTTTACTGGCTGGGTTAGAGGGAACAATACCGATATGTGTAGTTACGATATCTGTACCTAGCTCCTTGGCCAGCTCCATAATGCGTTTGGACTTTTCAATTTTGGCACGGTTCTGGGCAGGATCCTGAAAGCCATGTCCGCCTAAATCTCCAACGAGGGCAGAGATTTCTAACCCCAGCGAAGCAATGTAATCCTTCCATTCACGGCGTGCTGACTGAGAGAGAGTAGCGGGATCAAATTCGCCTTGCACCGCATAAATCTGAACTCCATCTGCCCCAGCTTCTTTTGCCTTACGCAATCCTTCTTTCACTCCAACCTGAAAGCTGTCTACGATAACACCGATTTTATTAGTGATAATTGGTTTAACCATGGCAATAATCCTCCAGTATAATTAATTAGATTTGGTTCCAAACCCGCTTGATGTATTCCAGCCCCAGTCTTGTTCCCTTACGGCACTCTTCCATTCCCTCAAATTCTACAGAGATATATCCGTCGTAACCGCTTTCTTTAACGATTCGAATTACACTCGGCATGTCGATGTCTCCTTGACCAACGATGGCACCTCTCAACCAGTTCCCACCGGAGGATTGGAACCAACCTTCGCCAGGCTGGCGGTCTTGCGGACGAATATAGAAATCTTTGAAATGCACCATCGAAGCAAGCTTGATGTTGTTAGGTACAGCTATTAGCGGGTTCTCATCTGCGCACAGGAAATTCCCAATGTCGAGTGTTGTACGGAAGTTGTCTCTTCCTACGGCATGAACCAGCGCCTGTACACGATCGCTGTGCTGAATAAAGTATCCATGATTCTCCACACTGGTCGTAATGCCCAAACCTGAAGCATAATCGGCAATTTCTCGGCAGGCTTCAGCCAAACGTGGAAGCTCTTCCAAAAAATGCGTGATGGATAGATCGTTTGAGGAGGCTACATCATGCCGCATCCGCTGAATGCCTAATGCCGCGCACACGTCTACTTCCCGCTTTACCCGCTCGACTTCCCGCTGCATTTCCGCTGTCTCCAGCCCGGCAAAGTTCGCCCCGATAGCATAATTGGATAACTCTAGTCCACGACCCGCTGCTGTTCGTACAATCTGATCAATTAGCTCAGGATTTTCAACCAAATTGATACCCAAGGGTACAATCTCCGCATGTTCTGCGCCCAGATCGGCGATCGTCTCAATGACTCCTTCAAGCGTGAGCTCACCCGTCGAAAAAGCTGAATGCAGACTGTAAGTGCTGATTCCTAACTTCATAGTTTCACCTCTTCACCTTTGGCTGCGGATTCATAGATCGCGCCGAGTACCTTCATGATTGTAACGCCGTCTTGCACAGGACTAATCGGTGTAGAGCCGGTACTGATGTTGCTCGCAAAATGATTAATTTCATTCTGGAATGCACTGTTGAACTCAAATCCTTTATTATCAGTCTGCGGATAGGTATTGACGATCGTATCCGCCTGTTCTTTAACGATGACTATCTCAGGATCGATTTCAAAACCACCCTTGTCCCCGTACAGGCGTACTGAGCGCTCGTCTTCTTTGGCATGCAGTGTAAAGCTGACATCGACCATCAGCGAAGCTCCATTCTCAAAGCGAATTAGTGCATTTGCTAAATCTTCCACCGTATTGTTCGCTGCGTCGTAATCCGCGGCTTTATAGAAAGAGAGATTCTTAATATTAGAACGATTGCCGAGCTTCCGGTAGGTATTGGCACTTACCGATACTGGATTCGGACGGCCCATCAAATACCAGCAAAGATCGATCACATGGACGCCAATATCGATCAGCGGTCCGCCGCCTGAGCGTTCAATATCACTGAACCAGCCGCCGGGATTGCCTAGTCTACGGAACGTCGTTGCCTTTGCATAGTAGATTTCGCCGAATTCTCCTTGTTCCACCAATGTCTGAAGGAGCTGGGCATTGGAGTCATAACGTCGTACAAAGCCTACTTGCAAAATCTTGCCGCTCTTTTCCACTGCTTGCTGTACCTGAAGCGCTTCTTCAACCGTACGGCAAAGCGGCTTTTCCACAAGCACATGCTTGCCTGCCTCAAGCGCCGCGATGCTGATCTCGGCATGGGAGTTGTTCCATGTGCAGATGCTGACTGCATCTATTTCGGAATTGGCCAGTAATTCACGGTAATCCGTGTATACCTTCTCGACGTTATATTCTGTAGCTACTTCGCGTGCACGTTCTTCATTCAGATCACATACCGCATATATGGTTGTCTGCGGATTATTCCGATAAGCACTTAAGTGCATGCCGGAGATAGAGCCCGTACCTATTACGCCAATTTTGATCTTATCCATTAACACTCGCTCCTTTATTTTGCATAGGTTATGATTCGTATTATAATGATTTCAACCCTAAATACCATGCAGAGCCTTGCGGTTTCATTTGTACAATTGTGCTATAGGAGGTGCAGTCTATAAATGTTGGACTATGATAAACATCTACAGGAACCCATGGACATGCCGGATCCCGAGTTCCCGATTAAAGTACATACCCAGCGCTTCAACCAAGAAGGAGTTATGTTGTTCCCACATCATTGGCATGAGCATCTTGAGTTTATATTTATTGAAAGTGGTGAGGCTGTTTTTGAGTGCGGACGAACACCAATTAACGTCCGGGCTGGCGATTTAGTTGCTGTGAACAGCAACGAGCTGCATTATGGGGTAAGCGCTTCTTCTGATTTATTGTATTATGCGATTATTGCAGATACTTCCTTGCTGCATAGTGCGGTAAGCGACGCTGCCGAAACCAAGTTCATCGCCCCGATTCAGCGGAACCAGCTGCTGTTACGTAACCATATCCGAGGGGATCAGCACATTACAGACTGTGCGTTGGCGATTATCCGGGAACTGGAACGTCGCGAATTTGGTTACGAGCTGGCTGTCAAATCCGAGCTGTACCGCCTGCTAACACTGTTGTTGCGCAGACATATCGTCACCGTACTCTCACAAGCGGAGCAAGAAAGACGTATTCAGACCGTTGAACGCTTCGCACCTGTTTTGCGTTATATCGATACCCATTACCAGGAGCCGATTCAAGTTGACGAACTTGCGGCGCTAACGGGGTTAAGCCGCTTCCATTTCAGCCGTCTCTTTAAGGAACTCACTGGGCATACGATATCGGAATATGTAAATGCTGTCCGTTTAGACCGTGCAGATTATTTGCTCCGCCATACCCAGCTAACGATTTCTGAAATCGCTACCACTACTGGCTTCAGCGATATCTACTACTTCAGCCGCACCTTTAAAAAACATAAAAAGGTAACCCCTAGCAGTGTGAGAGGATTCTAGTTAGAGTGAACAAAGGACTGCCTCTTGGCAGTCCTTTGTTAGTGTATGTATCGTTCCTCTAGTTAAACTGTCATTGCCATACAAGCTGACCCTTTCTTATTTTTGCTGCATAAATGATTTGGCCTGTATGATAATGGACTTCTCTCACCATCGCTATCATGAGATTAAGAGCAGTAGTCTCGTTATTTACTTGGCTATATGTAAGTGGTGGTAAATTAAGAAAGGGTTGTGACATCAATAACTCCGGGTTAGATTGGAGCCGTTCAAGATATTGGATGATAATATCAAAAGCATCCCTGGTCATGGTTATGGCTTGTTCTTTTGTCATTTCTAGGCCTCTTTCAAACTCCCTCTCCCTATCTCTAGTATCCGGAATATCTAAAAGGATAGTTTCAATTCGTGAGTGTACTGCCCCGCTAATATGAGCAACCAAATTTGCAATACTGTTACTTTCCACGGTTGGGGACCATGTAATATCCTCTTGGGTACATTGCTCGATTGCTTGGAGCGTCCATTTCTTTTCCGATCTAAATTTGACTAACATACTTTCAATTAACTCAATGGCGATATCCATTGCTAACCTCCTATTAATAAAACCTATGTATAATTTTACCAAACACATCTCCTCTGTCAAATGAAATCTAGTCCCAATGCTATTTTTATGCCACAATGTTTTGTTACATTCTTATCCTGGCTCCTGAGAAAAAATAACTCTTTCATTTAACACCAAGAAGGTCAGGTAAGGGTAGTTCCCTCTACTGACCTTCTTTTATTTTATTAATTGTGTAAAAGAAACTATCTTCCATCTTATGGGTATAATTAACATAAAGCTCTATAGGAGGGAAAATCATTGAGAAAATTAAGGAAGCTGATTCTTTTAGGATTTTGCATCATGATTTTACCTGGAACCGTGATTTATGCTGCAGCTGGCTCATCTGAAGTATCATTATATTTGAATAATGTGCTTCAAAAACAGCCCGCAATATTGTCCGAAGGTTCGATTTCCTTGACGACTGAACAGTTGTCTAAAGATTTATTTGCACTATTCGCCTTGGATGAATCAGGTAAAACGGTTCGAATCTACAAGCCTAATATAAACATGGTTATGCTCGATAATAATGGAGAGATTTTTGGTAAAGTAAAAAGCCCGTCACGTTTTGCATTTTCTACTCTATTACAGGTGGATCATTTAAAAGCAGAAATTTCAGATATTAAGGTTGTGATCACCGATCCTGCGGACAAAACAGAAACCATTGATGCTCAACAAATTAAGAACAGCGAAGAAAACTTTTGGTTCAAAACCAACGAGTATACATATTCCTTTAATACAAAGGGCACCTACACTATTCAAGTGTTTTTTAAAGATGTGGCTTCGAAGAAGTGGTTTCCTGTCTCCGAAATCGATATATTTGGCATTTGAATTCCAGTTATATGGGACTCAGCTCATTCTATTCTTATCGCAATATTACCAAATTGTTCTCCCTGCTGCATTCGGTGAAATGCCTGAACTGTGTCTTGTAAAGGATACACTCGATCAATGATAGGTCGAATCGAATGGTGTTCCATAAATTGAAGCATATCCGTAAACTCTTCACTACTTCCCATTGAGGTACCTATGATACTAATTTGCGGGAAAAATATGGCTCGCGTCGGGATTTCCATTCGGTCTCCTGAGCTTGCACCAAATGTGACAATACGTCCATTAGGTTTAATAATATCAAAGTAATGCGGGAACGTCGCAGGCCCAATGCTGTCGAGGATGAGATGAACGGTGTCTCCATTCATGCTTTCCTTCCAATTGCTATGACTGTCAAAAGCATGGTCAGCTCCATGAGCGAGTGCAGCTAGTCTTTTCGATTCACTGCGTGAAGTGACACTGATACGTGCACCCACCGCTGAAGCCATCATCATGGCATATGTCGCAACCCCACCACCAATGCCAGGTATAAGAACGTGTTCACCTTTCTTTAAGCGGCCTCTAGTAAACAGCGCCCGATAGGCTGTTAAGGCTGATAAGGGCAGCACGCCGGCTTCTTCCCATGACAGGTAAGCTGGCTTGCTGATGGCATTTTGCGCTGGAATGATGATTGACTCAGCGAATGTACCCTCTGAAGGTCCCCCTACAATGGCTGGAACGTTAGGAACATTGTCGGCATATTCCCATCCGATGCACGGATTAATGATGACATCTTCACCAACATTATGATCAAGTACACCTTCACCTATTGCTTCAATTCTCCCCGCGCCATCAGAGCCGATAATCAAAGGAGCATCCTGTTTTGTTCTGTCATCCATGATAAACAAGTCCCTGTGGTTCAGCCCTGCAGCCTTTAACCTAACCTTCACTTCTCCAATCCCCGGTCTTTTATCCATAATCTCTTTATAGTTCAAGCCCTTCAGGCCACCTTCTCCAGCATGTACAATGGCTTTCATCATCCAAGCCCCTTCCTCAAGTTGTTATTAATGAATCTATAATAAATTTTACATAGTGGGTGTAATCCAGTAAAATGATCAAAACTGAAGGTGACTATCATTAATCATCATACCAAGAAGGTGCAAAGGAAATGGAAAGTGGAGATTTGAGAATATTTCAAGCGGTTGCTCGCGAGGGTAGTATAACGAAGGCTGCTCAAGTCTTAAATTATGTCCAGTCAAATGTGACAAACCGGATTCAGTATCTAGAAGCTCAGCTGAAAATCCCCCTATTTCGCCGATCCAATCGAGGGATGACGTTAACGCCGGCAGGTGAGAACTTACTGGCATATACAGACAAAATATTATTACTAATGGACGAGGCTGTAATAACCACACAATACTCTGAGCACCCTACTGGTCCGCTCCGTTTAGGTTCCATCGAAACAACAGCGGCTACTCATCTAACGCCTCTGCTAACCGAATATCACTTACGATATCCCGATGTTAATCTATCGCTTATAACGGGAGAAACGCATAAACTCTTACAAAAAGTGCTTGATTACCAACTAGATGGAGCCTTTGTTTATGGACCCATTGACCAGCCTGATATAGAACATGTAGTTGCTTTCGAAGAGGAGCTGGTGCTTATCTCACAACCAGGTAAGAGCGATATGCGCGAATTGCTTACAAAGCCAATGTTGTTTTTCGACGTCGGATGTACACATCGTGCCAAAGCTGAGAGTTTCCTAAATGAAAGCGGGATGAGCTCTTATAAGATTATGGAATACGGAACGTTAGATGTAATTCTAAGTGGGGTTTCCGCTGGACTCGGCGTGTCTATGCTGCCCCAATCTTCGATCTCTAAGGCCGAAGAGGCGGGAGTAATTACTTCCCACCGTCTGCCAGAAGGATATCGAGATTTGCAGGTATGGTTTGTGTATCGCCGGAACGCGGTTTTTACTAGTGCGTTGTCAAAATTAATCCAAATGATCGAAGAAATATAGCAACCTACATATTGGGGTTTGATTATATTCGAGCGCAAAGCTTGTATATTAATCAAACCCTTTTCAGCTTTTTCCGATTATACTTGGTATGTCTTGTTCCCGTCTACTCACCACGAATCACTCGAAAACCTTGATCAGGACCCATACCATTCGCTTCGAACTTTCCCCGAAATGAAATCTCGTTGTTGTTAATGCCGCCGATCCACCCGCCACCCTTTACAACCCGGAAAGAACCGCTCTTACTATCTATATCTCCGTACCAGTTCCAACACCATTCCCTAACATTCCCTGACATATCGTAAAGACCTAGCTCATTAGGTTTTTTGCCACCAATAGATTTTGTTTTGTTATGGTTGTTTTCTATGATCGGCCAGTTCCAATCTCCTGATAAGAATTTGTCTCCAGCGTTTTGCCAATACCATGCTACTTCATCTGCTTTATTGCTTCCACTGTAGGTGTAACTTTTGCTCAACTGTCCTCCACCCGCAGCATATTCCCACTCTGCTTCTGTAGGCAATCGGTAACCATTAGCTCCTGCATTGAGTGTTACTGTCCATTTTAAAGTATCGTTATCACTTTTATTATTCGGATCTTTTTTATTTTTATCTATATTGTAATAGGGTTTGAGCCCCTCTTTTATACTTCTTTTATTACAGTAATCTATTACGTCATACCAGTTAACCATTTCTACTGGCAAGTTGTCGTCTTTGAATGCTGAAGGGTTGCTTCCCATTATTTCAACCCACTCTTTCTGAGTAACTTCATATTGGCCGATATAGAAATTTGATATAGTTGTACTTTTGTAGTTGGAATTTGTGTTAATGAAATTTCCACCTTTGACCAATACATAAGTATCCTTCTGTTCAGGCTTTTCTTGCGAACAAGCGCTGATAGTAACAACTATTAAAAGAGAAATTAATAGTTTTCTCATGGATATATCTCCTTTCCAACCACTGGTATGTAGTTAAGTATCATTTGCTGAATGATCTAGAATGATCTAAGGCTGCCGGTTGTGGACCGACAACCTTAGCAATGATAGTGATTACTTATAGATAACCTGTTATTACCACACTGTTACGTTTGAGCTTCCGCTACTTTGATATCCTTCTGTCGCTAATACCTGGTAAGACCAACTGCTGCCCAGATTCATTCCGTAACTTTTCCAAGCATTAACGTGGTTGGCAAAAGTGATCGCGACATTGCTTCCCGTTGCTCGCTTGGATTGTCTTACACTCCAAAACTGTGTGAAGGTTGCCGTACCATCAATAGAAGGGGCGTTCGTTCTCGTAGTCGTATATATATCATATGTGCCTCCATCACTAGTCACGGTACCTTTATAGGTTCCAGTAGGTCTATAAGTGCCCCAACTATCAACGACGTAATATTCTATGAGGGAGTTTCTCGTCCACCCATAAAGAGTTAAATACCCATTGCCGGATGGTGCCCAGACGCCTGCATTGTAGTTTATTGTTCTAGATGGGGATCCAGTATTCCAACCTTTACCAACAACAAAGTTACCAGTATTTGACCATGTAACACTGTAATTCCCACCAGATCCATTAGTAGCATTTACTGTCCCGCCACCATCGGTCCAATTTTGCCAATAGTCTGTCGCTGCACTTGAGGTTGCTGCAAACAAGCTGAAACTCATTGAAGCGGCCATAATTACAGTCACGATTTTCTTGTTAAATTTAAACATAATCTACCTCCTGAAATTTTTTGTCACTACATACCTACATACTGCTTGTCTGTATTTCTAGTAGTCGAAGCAATTTCTTGTTGGGGCAGATTCGCAACACCACTTCCTTCCATATATATTAATGTAAGCGATTACATATGGAATCTTATCATAGATCGTTTACTATTTAATCTCTTCAAATTAAAGCTTTTACCCTAAAAAGTATTGTTCTTTTGGGATACCTTATTCACTGGATTTTTGTATCTGCCACAATTACAATCCAGTATTTTTTAGTAACAAGTTCATAAACCAAGGCTTAATCAGTGGTAAGACTACTGCTGGTTGCATAGCTTTTGTATGGTCCATCTGGGCTCCCAAAAGGATTTCAACATCCCAGCCTAAATCCGCCAACTGCTCCTTATTCTTTTTTAACAACCCGACGATGTCAACGGTAACGCTCCCGAAATTTTCACCGTAAACGATCGTATCATTTCCACCTGCAAAAGCTAGTTTAGGGAGACTAAGCAAATGTTGAATACTGCGATCATCAAAGGCTGTGAGGCTCTGGTATAGAGAGACAAATTGTGCTGTAACACGGGTATCTATGGTAACCTTTATATTGTCCCAATCCATTTCGTTTGGATTCTCCGATCCTGTTGGGCTTTCTACAGATTCATTTTGGTTACTCAAAGCTTGTGTATGTGTTTTATGGGTCACAACCCTCATTTCTTGATAGGGGCCATTATAGGGTGGAAAACCTCCCATTACCAAACTCTCCAAGCGATCTGTTCTTATAGCCATTTGCAATCCAATCAACGCAAGCCAGGAATAACCGTAGTAACTAAAGCTTGTAACATTCATTTCATCCGCAATGTGGAGTAGATCCTTCACAATATGATCTGCTGTTAGATTTTCCACTGGATGTTGAAATAGATGACCTTCATAATCGAAATAAAGCACTTGAAAAGTGTCCGCTAATCCTTCAACAAAATGTTTACCTAATTCGGGATCTACTCCCCATAGCTTTAAGTTTTCTGCTTCTTGATTGTACACAGATTTTTTAGCGATGGGTAACATGATGGTTGGACGATCTGGAAGCCCTGCCATACCTACTTCTATTTCTGATTGGTTTGCTAATTGTATTATCTTTTTCAATGAACTCACTCCTTTATGTTCTATAAAAGTATCATATAACATTCATGCAATCTTTCGGTTCATCCCTCTACCTCCCTTGATATATCTGCCTAAATTCGATTTAATATTGTTGTAGCACTTGAAGGTTCAACTTTAATGTTTTGGGGCGATGATGATTATGGAAGAGATATATACACCTACACTGATAGCTAGGCAATTAAATGTGAGTACCACTACTTTAAGGAGATACGAAGATCAAGGTTTAATTCCAGATGTACCAAGGACCGCCAGCAACCGCAGATGTTACACTTCCATCCATGTGCAAGCTTTTATTACCATTCGGACATTATTGCAGGGATATGAAATTCCGGTTGTGTACGATGTGATGAGGAAGATTAAAGGCCAGCAGATGGAGTCTGCTCTTTGGGCAATCAATCAGGAGCAACATAAGACCCAAGTGGAAAAAGAAAGGTTAGAGGAAGTTTTACGCATGTTTCGGGATGTTGATTTATCAAAATACAAAGATTTAACTGTAACAGATTCAATGACGATTGGTGAAGTTGCACAAATGGCAGGAGTTAATCCATCAGCTATTCGGCATTGGGAACAAGAAGGGCTAATCTCTTCGAATAGGAACAAAGATAATAGCTACAGAGTCTTCACTTTAACGGAATTAAGAAAAATTATTCTTATCAGCAGTTTAAGGAAAACCGTTTATTATATCGAGAATATGAAACAGCTTTTGAATGAAATAGAAACACATAACTACAAAAAAGTGGAGGTATCCTTTCAGCTTGCCTTACAAAAATTGAATTCTCAATTAACGAAGCAATTTTTCGCGATAGCTGAACTTACAAACTATGTTAAATTGTATAAAAGTAATGCCAAGTAACATATTGATCATAGAAAAAGGACTACCTTGCGGTAGCCCTTTCGTGCCTATTTGAACTTGATGTCAACAATCTTTCCGCTTTCCACAAAACCAATATTTCGATACACCTTATTGGAGTCAGGATTCTTTAAATCAGCATAAAGCATGGGCACTAAATCCTCCGATAAAAGAACAGAACATAACTCTGCTACTAGTGCACTTGCATAACCTTTTTTCCGGCAAGACGGAGGTGTGTATACCGCATTTAATCTAGAATATCTTGCCGACCGATGTGCAATGTACGCCATCGATACAGGTTTATGGTCTACAAACCATAAATACAAGTCACCTGTCTCAATCATCCTCTTGGCATCTAGAATTATAGTTTCTGGGTTCACCGTAATCCCATAAGCCCCCTCTGAGAAACCCGCCAAAAATTCTGCTACAATGGCCACATTTTTTCTCGTTGCTTGTTGCATTATGCCCTTTACGTTCAAAGGTTTCTTTGGATCTGTACAGAAATAAGATTCTATAGTCATCGTGGACTCATATTGAAGATTATTTGCCTGAGAATACAGCTGTGCAAAACGTTCTGTTGTTTTTGGTTCTCCAGATACTCCCGATAATGTTGTCCCTTTAAGGAATTCTATAAGTTCTTCGTAGAGAACGATCTTCTTATCCTCGGCAATCTCCTTAGAACTCCAAAGCCATGCGTTATGTCCCGTTGACTGGGCATAGATCATTGTTTCACCAGAATCTTTTAAGCATCTAGAACTCTTCGACTCGCAAATAAGGTGAATCAGGTTGTATTGAACCTCATCAGCAATAAACATATCCTGGCTTAGTATGCGATCGGAAACATTGATTGTTTGGAACATCGTTACTCCTCCTTATTTATTTATATGAACGCAAAAAACTCCGTCCCATTAGGGACGGAGTAGATTCCGCGTTACCACCCTGATTAGTGTATTCGTGAATACACCCTCTCTGCCATCGTCCAACAACGATGCTTCTTTGTAACGGCAGAATCCCGGGCCCGCCTACTATGATTTCGGGAGCCAGCTCTGAGGCGATTGTTCGATTCGGGTGTCCACTGCCTCGCACCAACCGGCAGTTCTCTGATCGACATATCCGGATTTACTTGTCCTCTTCGTCGCATTTGATTGCAATGTAATTAAATACAATATAAAGTAATAGGGATTTTATGTCAATAATATATTATTGTTCATTGCGAAAAAATACTAAGCACCAAATTGTCTTAAATGATGGTCTAGATGTTTATAAATCCCTTTACCCCATTGCTCCGGAGTGAATTTTCCGAAAAAAGGATGTGGATGGGATGAACATTTTTCCGGACCGTTACTTTGAAAAATTAAAATCTTTTGTTTCAGTATTTCTTTTTCTTTCCCAAAATCTCTGTCATCTAAAATAAGTATGGTCGGAATTGTTGACATATTGTGTGGTACCGACTTGTCATTATAAAAAATAGATTTTATAAAACTTCCTATTAGCATTCCTAGCCAATTTCTAGGGGGAAAGGAGTTTCCAATTGCGATGTCTTGAAATGCAGAACAGTGAGCCAACATTTGAGCAACATTCATTTTTCCCCATTGCGGTTTAGAATTTGGACTTAAATTCTCGATACGGCTCAGTATTTCTGCGGTATGTAATTTGTTATATATATTTTCCATAAACACACTCCCCATTTCGATTTTCTGTTTTTTTCAAAAGTTAGCATGAAATTGTCAATAGAGTCTGCTATCTTATCCTATTGCTCTGGTACAAGTACAAGTTTAGTTATTAGATGCTGGTTCCACTCAGGATATTGTTCGTAGATAGCACCCAATATTTCTGCACCAGCTGGAGTAAGTTCAACCAGCTGGACGAAAATCTTCTTGGGCTATTATATTCATCGTTGCAACATTACAATTCGAAGCTACTACCAATCTAATCTTCGCCCTTCTCTATCATTCTATCCTTTATTCACTATCATGTCCGCTAACGTAACAAAGTTACCCATAATGCAGGTAGCTCCTCGTCTTAACTCGTTATTTAACTATCGTTTCCTGTTATCTTAATATTTTACGGAGAAATTTAATCCACTTCGGCTCGTATGCTTCGCTAATTGGAATCCCTGTATAATAACTATGATAAGGGTCCATTTCCCATATCTTTAAAAGCCCCTCGGAAACTTCATACTTAAATATGGGAGAGCTTTTGTCCGCCCTAATATAATACTTATTGCATGCAACACAGTACAAAATCTGCGATTCATCGGAGAAATATGAATAAATATTAAGCTCAGTGTTACAGGCTTCGCATCGACGTATTCGATTGCGGTTTAGCCAATCAATAAATAGTTTCAGATTATCATCTCCTCCGTAAAACAAGGAATATCCTTCGCAAACTAACGTGTCCCGTAATTTCAACAACCTACGGATTTCTGCAATACAGAAATACTTTCCTTTAGGAACGCCCTGTTCTTTTCAATCCCTCTATTTTTACACCAGACAACAGCACTAAAAGCATCGTAAAAATTATAAAAGGGTAGTATTGTTTCCAAATCCATTAGAGGACGAATTGTTGAATATCCCTTTTTATACGAAATTCTACTTTGAGGATTCACTTCCCAAACATATCGGTTAATTTTTGTGAAATCAATTTCAGAGGATCCACCCCGTGCACTCTCAAAATCAATAATTCCAACAACCATATTATTATTTGTTAGTATATTACCTTGTCGAAAATCCATATGAACAACACACGGGCCATCAGGAGGAGGTAAAACTGAGAAAGCACCCTCAAAGTAATTAATACATTTTTCGAAAAGTCCTCTCTCAAGGACTTCCTTGCAAGGTTCTATAAATTTTTCAAAGCTATTTCTTATATAAAGTCTCCAATTGTTCTGATTAGAAAATTGAAAACCGTCTAATCCTTCCACACCATATCCCGGCATTTTAACTTCATGCAGGTTTGCGTGAAGTAACCCAATTTGAAATGCTAATTCATCGTCAATAGCACCTGTACATGGTATACCTTTAATCTCAGATAAAAGTAATGCACCAGAGATTAAGTCATCCCCACTCCAGAAGTCTAACACTTTTGGAACCGGTAATACCTCTCTCAACATTTCAAGCATACGATATTCGCGATATAGCTTATCCCTGTTATAAGGGATCTTCGCATACACCGTTTCTCCATTAGTAAGATTCAGCTTGTATACTTGTGAACTAAAGGACTCAGGAACATTATCTATACTTAATACATTAAGGTTAAATCTTTTTATGATCATTTCTACTAAGTTCAACTCGCACCTCACATGTTATGAATGAAATAGTAATTAGTTCAGCTATCTTTTTCTTAATTTTATTTGAACTATCCTAACCGTTAGTGCAATAAGATTACACTTAGCTCTTTTTCTTTCTTGCTCTCAGGTAAATGACTGAAATCACTACTAGTACTATTGCAATTACGATATACAAATCAGTATCCTGCTCAAACATTAACCACATCTTGTATTCTATGTGTACTTGCTGTTTGGGTCGAAGTCCTTCACCGAATAGTTCTGTTGCTTGGTTAAGGTTATTCATTTCAATGGTTGAACTGCATGGACTACTGCTTGTTACGCCATCCACTTCGCTAATGTATATTAAGTATTTATTACCTTCCTTAAAATCAAAACCCCAAGTGTAGTCTGTTCCCACAATAATTTGAGAGTCAACTTCAGTATTCCAACTTCGTTCAACATCCACTAATATATATCTGATTTTCTCTTTTGGCCCCGCAAATCCTTCTTGTTTCAAATCAACCTTTATTTGTTTTACTTCACCATAAATAGCTCCACCGTAGACCTCTAGGGCTTCTTGGGGACTTCCTATCTCGACACAGGATAAAGCTTTAGCATCTTGTCCATTTGCAATAAAGAACGCGAATGTAAATAAACATATTAACGTGATTAAACGAAGATTCAATTTACCACCTGCTCTTATGATTTTATTTCATAACATCTTTATTGACTTTATTAATAGGTGAAATGTTGCACTAATTTTCCAGTTCCTTCAATGAAACAGGGAGTACACCTAGATGGTATGCTCCCTATTTGGGTGAGAATAGTATTCTGTTAGCCATGCATGCAGCGCAAGCGCCGCACCTAAGATGATAGTAGTTAATTAGCTATATTATTAAATTAACGCACCGGTAGCTTAATAATAACCTGCAACTCCTTATTTCTCCCAAAGCTCGATCAGTCGACCTTCTGGGTCTTCAATCCAAATAAACTTTCCAAATTCACTAATCTCTATTTTCTTTGCAAGAGGTACACCAATCTGTTCAAAATGCTTAATCGTCTCGTTTAGATCATGCACTTGGAAATTTAACATCACTTGTTGTTCTATTGGAAAATAACTGTCATCCTCGGTAAAGAAAGAAAAGATAGTCTCATTTCCCACTTGAGGTTTTATCACAGTCCCATTCCAATTCTCTATGTCAAGCTTCAACACCTCACTGTACCACTTTTTTGTAGCTTCAAGATTCTTAGTTCTCCAGAATATTCCTCCGAAACCTTTAATCATCGTATCTACACTCCTGTCTGCATTGAATTTTCTAATAATGTACCCTTTAGGATTAAGGAGAATCCACCGTTAACTTCCAGTCATTACATCGAAGGTTAGTGCCAACGGGGGATTCAATATCACATTCACAATAAACGAGAAGCCAAGCTTATAACAAATGGCATTAGAAGCAGGAGTGAAGTCTATCGGACCCTATAGTCGCTATTTACCATAATCCGGCTCATTTGAGAACCTATCGGACTCTATAGTCGCTATTGGCTCGAAAAGCCCTCATATCGCCATGTTTGGAACGAATAACGCCTCTGGGGTCCGAAACACTTCTTAAAATCCAAAATTCAGCCAAATAGCTGCATCTGAGTCCGATCGCTCATCGTGAAGAGAGAGTGTGGGAATACAATACGCCAAACAAGCAGCATAGTCGCACGTCCGGTATCACAGACGCCAAACAAACAGCATAGTCGCACATTCGGTATCACAGACGTCAAACAAGCAACAAAGTCGCACATCCGGTATCACAGACGCCAAATAAGCAGCATAGTTGCACATTCGGTATCACAGACGCCAAACAAGCAGCATAGTCGCACATCAAGTAATACAAACGCCCTACAGCAAATTCGAGTACTCAAGTGTTCAAGGAGTTACATCATGCTTCTTCAATGTGGGGATCATTCCTCCTAGCCCCACGCAGTGTCCGTTGCTCATTACTTCTCCTTCTTATGTAAATAATCTTCATTTTAGATTCTAGATTAGAAATATTTGCTATAATGTTCTCATGAAAAATAAAACTATTTTAAACAAATTAGCTATCATTCTACTTTTTATAAGCATTCTCTTTGGCCTACGCTGCATTTGGTTGAGTATATTTAAGGTTTCCAACACTGTACCTGTGATTAACAATGGTGTACTGGATTTACGCGGCCAGGATCTGGAGCAGTCTAACTTATTCAGGCTGGATGGTGAATGGAGCTTCTATCCTTCGCAATTCGTAACGTCCAAGGATATTTCAACTTTAACAGAACCTTCCCTCCCGCTTCAAGTTCCCGGAGACTGGAGCCGCGCGATAGGAACGGATGACCCTTCTTCGTACGGTTTTGGTACTTACCGTCTGCGAATTTTGGTAGAACCCCTTCAGCAGCCTGTAGCATTGTGGATCAAACAAATCTATACTGCATCCAGCGTAGAAATTAACGGTAGCCTATTGCTCAATAATGGGACAATATCTCTTGATGCCGATACTTATGTGCCCAAAACCACCTCATATAAAGTATCCTATTTCACAAAAAACACAACAGTAATTGATGTGCTTATTCGTGTAGCAAACTTTGATCTACCTTATAAGGGGGGGATTGCAGGGCCTGTTTATTTTGGTTCTCAGGAAAAAGTTGACCGTACATACTTTTATACCGTAGGTTTTCAAATGTTAACAGCAATCATCCTGTTGTTGCATGGGCTCTATGCCTGCATTCTTTATTTATTTAATCCTAAAGAACGAGCCTTGTTTCTTGTAGGGTTAATGACATTATCCGTAGCTGTTATCATTTTAGCCCGTAATGACAACTTACTTCTTGCAATAGTGCCGATTAATTATACCTGGTCATTAAAGATCCGCTTGCTTGCTTTTTTGTGGCAAAATCTTTTTATTCTTCTTGTTTTTAGAAAATTCACCTCAGTTGCCAAAATCAATAAGTGGTTACGTGCATACGTAGTGAGTCTTGGTCTTTATTCTGTTTTTATACTTACTGTCCCAGCTTATTGGGTCAGCACATCCATTCATTTGGGAATCATTCAAGTGTTCCAGTATATTCCCTTCATTTGGTTGCTCTATAGCTTAGGGCGCTTATTGTTCAAAAAGCAAGATGATAAAGATGTTGTTTTTCTGCTGTTATCAGGTGCGGCGATCGTTTCTAATTTGTTATGGAATTTGTGGGATAGTAACGGACACTATTCAATTGTCTATTATCCTTTGGATATTATCGCAGCCATCGTGGGCTTCTCAGCTTATTGGTTTAAAAAGTATTTTCAAAATGCTAAAGAGAACATGGAACTGAATGAGCAGCTGAAAAAAGCAGACAAACTTAAGGACCAGTTTCTCGCTAATACCTCACATGAGCTGCGCACACCGCTTCACGGAATCATGAATATCGCACAAAATATTGTCACAAAGGAAAAGGACAGACTTTACGAAAGTAGCCGTCAAGATATGGAGCTGCTGATTACAATCAGCCGCCGTATGTCTCATATGCTTGGTGATCTACTGGATGTGGTCCGTCTTCAGGAGCATCGTGTTATTTTACAACAGGAACCTATTTCGGTTCAATCGGTAGTTCCCGGTGTGATTAGTATGCTTCAATATATGATTGAAGGTAAGCCAGTACAGCTATCTATGGATATCCCGGAAGCTATGCCGCCAGTTCTTGCGGACGAGAAAAGACTGGTGCAGGTTTTATTAAATCTGGTGCACAACGCGCTCAAATACACCGAAGCAGGACTTGTAGCTGTTAAGGCTGAGGAACAGGACGGACAGGTTCTTATCTATGTGACAGATACTGGAGTGGGCATGACTGAAGAGACTATGGCACGGATCTTTCTACCCTATGAGCAAGGTCCTCACGGAATAAATGACGGGCGTGGAATTGGGCTGGGATTAAGCATATGCCGACAGCTGGTAGAACTGCATGGGAGCAGCCTAAGCATTCAATCTGAGCTTGGTAAAGGTTCAACTTTTAGTTTCACACTCTCTCTTGCCGATTCTTACAGCGAACAGATAATAAGACAGACGGAACCTACAGTTTCGTATATGGCAGATGAGATTCATAGACAGATGACTGAGTGGGGAATTTCCGAACACCAGCCAAGTAACCACTCTGAAAAAATTCCGCCGCTTTTTACAGAGATTAAGGTAAATATTCTGGTGGTAGATGATGATCCTGTCAATCTGAATGTACTAAAGGGTATTCTTGAAACCGAACCTTATATCATAACTACCGTGAACTCAGCCAATGAAGCATTGGAATTGTTGGATAAAAGGAACTGGGACTTACTTATTGGCGATGTTATGATGCCACAGATGTCGGGATACGAATTAACACAGAAGGTTCGTACTCGCTACTCCTTATATGAGCTTCCGATTCTATTGCTTACTGCCCGTAGTCAGCCTGAGGATATTTATACTGGATTTTTGTCCGGTGCCAATGATTATGTCACAAAACCTGTGGACGCAGTGGAGCTTAAATATCGTATTCGGGCTTTAACTGCAATGAAGTTATCCTTCAATGAACGGGTGCGGATAGAAGCAGCATATCTACAAGCACAGATACAACCACATTTTTTATTCAATACGTTGAACTCTATTGCCGCACTCAGTGATTTGGATACTAAAAAAATGCAGGAGCTCATTGGTGCGTTTACTTCTTTCTTAAGAATCAGTTTTGACTTTTTAAATATCGGAGAGCTCGTGAACCTCTCCCATGAACTGGAATTGGTAGAATCTTATCTGTATATTGAACAGACTCGATTTGCAGAAAGGATATCTGTTGTCTGGAGGATAGATCCGAATATTGATATCCTAATCCCTCCTCTATCCATCCAACCGTTGGTAGAAAATGCTGTTAAGCACGGTATACTTAAGCGCCAACAGGGTGGAACTGTTCAAATACGTATTATCCGTCTGCACAAGACTGTAAAGATTGAAGTGGAGGATGATGGGCAAGGCATGGATTCCGGAACACTCTCTTTACTGCTGAAGCCATTGATGGAAGGCAAAGGTGGCATCGGGCTGGCCAACACCCATCGGAGGTTAAGTCAATTATATGGTCAAGGTCTCTCGGTCCAGAGTAAGCCTGGAGAAGGCACCTTGGTATCCTTTGTTGTACCAGAGGACAGTGATAACTTTTCAAGCAAAAAAGCCGCTCCATAAGGAGTGGCTTTTTTTGTATCTTTATCTATATCCTTTCAGAGTAAGCTTAAAAAATAGTCGGCACCATTCCCCCATCCATGCGAATTGGAGAACCTTTAAATGCAGAGGCATAAGGACTGCATACAAATGTTGCTAGTCTGCCTATTTCAAAAGGTTTAATAAATCGTTGTATTTCAGATTGAGGAAGATTTGTAGTCATAAATTTTCTTTCTTTTTCTGAAAAAGTCATATCTTCATTGGAGTATATCCCATCAATAATTTGATGCACATTTTCAGATAGTGTTGGTCCTGGCATGATTGTATTGACTGTAACTTCAGTTCCTATCGTTAACTTAGATAAGCTTTTTGACAATGATAATAACATTGATTTGGTCATTGCATATTGAGGCATTTGGCCTGAAGGCATAATGGCTTCTTCACTAGCAATAAAGAGAATGCGGCCATAATCTTTTTGTAACATTTTAGGTAAATAGAATTTTGTTAATCCATTCGCAGCAAGGACATTAGTGCGGAAGTATTTTTCAAATATTTCGTCGTCAACGTCCTCATATTTCATAATTTCATAGATACCCATATTATTAACTAAAATATCTATATTAGGGTATTTTTCGAATAAAGCTTCTCTTTGCGCAATATCCACAATATCCGCTGTAGCATTTTGTGGAGAGGTAGCCGGGAAATTCGACTTTATTTCATTTACAGTCTGTTCTACCTGATCATAATTCCGTCCATTAATTAGTACATTAACCCCTTCTTTAGCGAGTTCAATGGCGATTGCTTTACCAATACCTTTTGTTGATCCTGTAATTAAAGCTGTTTTATTATTTAATCCCATATCCATATTACACTTCTCCTTTTATCACGGCGTGCTGAGTAGTTGTCATTTTAAGAACAGTCCTGTGTGCCGGCTAGGATTATATTATCGTACCGGGGTTGTTCAGTAACTAGCGGATTGCGCCAAAGTTCTTGTTTAACACGCCAATGATAAAACTCTGAAAATACTGTTTTTATGAAGAGGGTATCGAGTTTAAACCTAAATGTTCATTACGCCAATTTGAAGGAGTGTCACCTTCCCAAAGACGAAAGGCACGGTAGAACGAGTTCTGGTCTTCATATCCAATCAAGAAAGCCACTTCTTTAATATCAAGCGAAGAATCTGCCAGATACTCTCGTGCTTGCTCATGTCTAGCTTGTGTAAGCAATTGCTTAAAGCTTGTGTTTTCTTCAGTAAGCCTGCGTTGCAAGGTACGGTCACTCATACTTAACGCCTTCGCAACAGCTTGAATGTCAGGGCGTCCTCCGCTGAAGCTGCGTTTCATGATCCATTTGACCCTCTCGGTTATAGAGCGTGTGCCCTTCTGTTCAGCAAGCGTCCGGTCCAAAACGGGAGTCAGAATCTCCAGTAACTCTTCGTTGTACGAGATAAAAGGATGATTCAAATCATTTCGACGCAACGTCAAACGATTATATTGAGCATCTATCTGAATTCGGCAGCCGAAATAAGCTTCAAGAATCTTTACATTTCCTATAGGCTGTGAAAACTCGACAAGCTGTGCTGTCAAAGGTAGGCCTGTGCCTCGCCGTCCGAGTTCTAGAAGAAATGCCAAAGTGAGGCCGAGCAGCAGCGGTGGACCAGAATGCCCGGGATGCTGCCATTCCAATTCGATTGTACATAACTCGCCTTCCTCGGTAATACGCAAGCTTTCAGGAGGGCACATTTGTTTGTATCGTACCATTCGGTTAAGAGCATCGCGATAGTCCTTAGCATGGTATGTTGCTAAAACCGTCGGCGGATATTGTGTGGTTTCAAAGACGGTTGCAAGCTTAATGATTCCTTCGGCAGTATCTCCAATGAGATCGGAATATGCCTGCCAGACTGCGAAATATTGGGCGGTGGTGACTTCTGACTCTGTGATCTGGCTAAGTGGAAGATTTGCTTTGCTGGCTACATCTTGTGCAGTTATCCCTAATTGACTTAATCCAGCCCAAAATCCTGGTGGGATTTTAATTTGATCAGAGGTATGAGACTTCATACATATGGACCTCCTTTATTAAGAACTCCAGCACGCTTGGGCAAGCAGTTCGAACGAATGCAATCGTTTCTCATAATCTGGAATCATGGTAACGATAATGAATTCATTAACTCCATACAAAAGAGATAACCGTTCCAACTTACCTTTAACACTTTCCGGAGTACCTACCAGCAGCTTACGTTCCAAGGGCTCAGACTTCGCTTCGGCAGAACCTTCTTGTTGGAATAATGTCGTACCAGATGAGGCCAATCGCTCTGCCTCTTCCTCTGTCTCGGCGCAAATGACGCCAACAGCAACCATGGCCTGCGGTTCAGGAGAAAGTGAAGAAGGAGTAAATGTTTCACGGTAAGCTTGCAAAACCTCCTCCCCTGCTACATCGCTCATGAACTGGCCGAACACATAACCTGCTCCAAACTCGGCAGCATATGCCGCGCTTTTCTTGTTTGTACCCAGCAGCCATAGCTCTGGAGATACGGGTGGGACCGGACGGGCGGTTATTGAACGTCCTTCATAGGAATAGTTACCCTGCAATAATTCAGTGACTCCTTTAAGCAGTTCTGGCATTTTCCAAACATTTTCGAGAAAATTGCCACTCAGTGCTAAACTTACTTCAGCAGTACCGCCGGGAGCTCTGCCTAATCCAAGGTCGATGCGTCCCGGGTACAAACTGGCCAGCAAATGAAATGCTTCCACCACCTTTAGCGGCTTATAATGTGGCAGCAATAAAGCGCCTGAGCCAAGGCGAATGTGTGTTGTTTTCGCTCCAATATGCGATAAAAGCACCTCCGTAGAGGTACATGCTAATCCCGGCATATCATGATGTTCAGCAACCCAATAACGAGAATATCCCAGTCTTTCTGCTGTCTGAGCCAGCTTCACTGCTTGTCCCAATGCGGTACTAGCATCCACCGTATTAAAAACAGGTACGAGATCTAATACACTAAGCTTAATGGATGTTCTTGTCATGATTAAGTCCTACTCGAGGGTTTCGGTAAAATTCGATCATATCGATAAAAATAAGCTTGTAATCAACTGCAACCGCGGCCAGATCATACATTCGGCCATGGCCGTCTTCTTTGGAGGCAAAAACAACATCGTGCCGCAGCTTATCCATAATCATTTTGCCGATGAACTGATGCTCGTATTCCGCGTACTTCTCTTTGAAAGCTTCATTAAATTCCCACAGCTCTTGGTAAGACCGCTCTAGCATTGCGTTTACCAAAGTCAGCTCATTACCCTCTTTTTGTACAGCCACGTAATAATTTCCGCGATCATCCTTGATCAAATCCTTATATAAACCAACGTTCAAAGTTAACGTCTCCTCTCTGATTACCTAGGACTCAATTTTATAGGCTTGCAGTCAACACCGTTGGCTCTGTCGTGATTTCTACATTTCCTGCAACGGCTCTAGAGATCATGCAGGAGCCTTCTGCTTTATGGGCAATTCGGATGGTTTTATCGATATCGTCCTGTGACGCATCTTTGGTAAGGGTGATTAGGGGTGAATGTTTGATGGCTTCATATGTAAAAATGTTATTCGTTACATCTACCGTCGCCTCTGAGGTTAACGTCAGCTCTGTAGTCGTAAGCCCTGCCCGCTCCAGCATTGCTGCAAGTGTAATGAGATAACAGGTTGCTGCTGCTCCCAAAAGCATCTCATCCGGATTCGTTCCTACTCCGGGTCCTCCCATTTCCTTCGGAATGGAGATTTGAGTCTTAAGCTGTCCAGCTTCAATAGTTCCGTCACTGTTACGGCCACCGTTCCATACGGCGTTTAATATAAATGGGTGCTTCATTTTTATATATCCTCCCTAGCTTGATATTGCATGATATATTTTTCATCGAATACTTTACATGCTAACATAGAAGAATGTGGTGAACAAACAGGCTCAGGCCTACTATTCATGAAACTTATCTATAAATTAAAATCCAGGAGGTTCTACCATCATGATAAACGACACGGATATCAAACATCTTAAGCGTTGTATTGAACTTGCCCGAATTGCACTCGAAGCTGGGGACGAACCCTTTGGTTCTGTCCTTGTATCAGCAAGTGGCGAAGTGCTGGCAGAAGACCGCAACCATGTAGGTAGCGGTGACCATACTCAGCACCCCGAATTCTCTTTAGCCCGCTGGGCAGCTCAGAATATGACACAGGAAGAACGTAAGAAGGCAACAGTGTATACCTCCGGAGAACATTGCCCTATGTGTGCAGCGGCACACGGTTGGGTTCATTTAGGACGAATTGTATATGCGAGTTCCTCGAAGCAATTATCGGGGTGGTTAAATGATATGGGAATTGCAGCATCACCCGTCCGTAATTTAAGTATTCAGGAGGTTATTTACGATGCGTTCGTAGATGGCCCTGTACCGGATCTTGCAGAACAAGTACGGGAGCTTCATCTACAATTTCACGAGAAAAGACTTCTTCAGTAATACGAAGAATCAAAAATAATTTATTTTTCCGTAAAAAAAGAACCTTTGGATAAAGGTTCTTAGGCTGTCGAGAAAGTCTCGACAGCTTTATTTATGTCCAGAAAAGAGTGATTTCACATCCCTTTACCTTTTATTATTCTTAATTACTTCGCTAAAGCGGTCAGGGAAATTTGTATGTACACCATCTACACCCCAAATTACGGCTTTATCCATATTCACTTGATAATTCACAGTATATGGAAACACCTTTAGCCCTGAATTTTTTGCCTGCGCGACATATGCCGCATTTATTTTTTGAAAATTAGGACTTATGCCTACCGCATAAGTTTTTAATCTATTCACATAGGATTCTGATATTTTATAAACAGGGAAATCATACCATACAATTTGATAAAGAGGGACTGCTGGATTTATGGAATGGAATCTACGTAAACTCGCTTCACTAAATGAATGTATAGCAACATGAGCCGACAGATCATAATTTAAGATTTCTTCATTTAACAATGCCTCGATGTTCGAATTCGACGTGGGATCTTTAATCTCAATCATATAGTCCACTTCTTTTCCGAACCTTTCAAATACCTCTTTTAGTGTCGGAATACGTAAATCTACATATTTATCTCTAGCGAACATGGGATATTGTTCATTAAACCATGAACCCGCGTCTAATTTTGAGATCTGCTCTAAAGTAAAATCCTTTACATACCCTTTAGCATTCGTGGTACGATTTACGGTCCCATCGTGAATAACAACAGGAACATGATCTTTTGTTAACTGAATGTCTAACTCGATATAATCGGTCTTCATATCAATAGCTAGCTCGAATGCAGGTATTGTATTCTCAGGAGCATATCCTGAAGCACCACGGTGAGCGATTGTATATACTTTATCCGCAGGCATGATAATTTCCTTTACTTTAATGCGAATCCAGGGGGAATAAGCATACAAAGAGGTGAACAATAAGATTAATAAAAGCACATGTATACATATAAAGTAGATTCTAGAATTTTGAATTTTTTGCATTAAGCTGACCTCATCTTTTTAAAAATATAATGTAGAATACTTGGTGTCTTTCGCTCTAACATTCATTCTTGTGTAAAATTATGATTTATATTCCCTTATGTTAATCCCACCTCAATGTATTTGTAAGGTATTTGTAAGGTCAAAGTTTGGAGATTTCTATTGTACCAGATTATCTAGAGAAAATATTGCGAGGCAGCATAAATGGGACAGGGTCTGCAAGGTCAAGAAGCAACATCTAAACTTTGTGGGGTATAAACTATAGTTGCTATATATACAGAGTCCTAAAGTTCTTATACCATTAACTTTGTAAGCGATTAACTTTATAGGAGGAAATGACTTGACAAAGCCAGTGCAACCCAATGAACCTCTCGTAACTCATATTTATACTGCGGATCCTTCTGCTCATGTATTTGAAGGCAAAATTTATATTTATCCCTCTCATGACCTGGATCACGATATGATCTCTAATGACAACGGTGACCAATATAATATGGAGGATTACCATGTTCTGTCTATTGATGGAGATGGCTCCACTTGTATCGACCACGGTGAAGTACTTCATGTGAAGGATGTTCCATGGGCTAAACAGCAAATGTGGGCTCCGGATGCAGCATACAAAAACAATACCTACTATTTGTTTTTCCCAGCCCGAGACCATGACGATATTTTCCGAATCGGGGTTGCCACCTCAGCTTCACCTTCCGGACCCTTTACACCTGAACCGAACTACATTCCTGGCAGTTATAGCATTGATCCCGCTGTTTTCGTTGATGATGATGGCAAATCATATATATACTTTGGGGGTCTTTGGGGCGGTCAACTTGAAAAATGGCAAACCGGCTCATTTGTTGCGGATGCCGAGGGACCGGCTGAAACGGCACCAGCTCTTGGACCTATCGTAGCGGAGCTGAGCGAGGACATGCTGAGCTTTGAAGGTGAGCCTAGAGAAATATCCATCATCGATACGAATGGAAATCCGATTCTTGCTGGAGATGAAGAGAGAAGATATTTTGAAGGTCCATGGGTTCATAAATATAACGGTTATTATTATCTTTCTTATTCCACGGGTACTACCCATAATATTGTATACGCTATCAGTAAAGATCCGCTTGGGCCTTTTGTATATCAAGGAAAAATACTTACACCCGTCCTGGGCTGGACAACACACCATTCTATTGTTCAGTTTAAAGAGAAATGGTATTTATTTTATCATGATAGTTCTTTATCTGGTGGTGCTGACAACAAGCGTTCTGTAAAATATACGGAGCTGAAATACAACGATGATGGCACCATTCAAACCATCCATCCTTAGTTTTTATTGAAATGGAGTGCATGCTGGAGTGCACAGGAGGGGAAATATCATGCCAATGACACAACAAGGTGCTTTTTATACGGGGAAATATCGCAATTTATTTAAGGAGCTCAGCTTTTCTGAAGATGAAATCAACGCTAAACTCGAAGAAACTTGGAGTGATTTGTTTTACGGAGATCCCAACGTACGAATCTACTATCCGCTGGACGAGGATAAAAGCTATATTCTGGATACAGGTAATCTGGATGTTAGGTCTGAAGGAATGTCCTACGGGATGATGATGGCTGTTCAAATGAATAAAAAAGATGAGTTTGATCGTTTATGGAACTTCTCTAAGACGTTTATGCAGCACAAAGAAGGCCGTTATGCCGATTACTTTGCTTGGCACTGCAAGCCTGACGGCACAAGAATTTCTCAGGGACCCGCACCGGACGGGGAAGAGTTTTTCGCCATGGCCCTGTTTTTTGCCTCGAAACGTTGGGGAAACGGTCCGGAACCTTATAATTATTCTGAGCAGGCTCGAACAATATTGCGTGCTTGTGTACATAAAACTGAAACAGGTGCTGGTGACTCAATGTGGGACGCGGAAACGAAACTGATTAAATTCGTACCGGAATCCACCTTCAGTGATCCATCTTACCATCTCCCCCATTTCTATGATTTGTTCGCTTTGTGGGCTGATGAAGGTGACCATATGTTTTGGCGAGAAGCGGCGGAAGCCAGCCGTACATATCTACACACTACATGCCATCCTATAACTGGTCTCGCTCCCGAATATGCCAATTTTAACGGCACCCCGGCAGAACCCCAGCCTCATGGTGATTTCAGCCATTTTTTCAGTGATGCTTACCGGGTTGCGGCTAACATCGGTCTGGACTGGGCATGGTTCCAAAAGGACAGCTGGCAGGTCGATCAATGTAACCGGATTCAAGCTTTTTTTAGGAATATCGAAGTTTCCAATTACCGACGGTATACCATTGAGGGACAGGCATTCGACGAACCGGCGCTGCATCCAGTAGGCCTTTTGGCGACCAATGCCATGGCTTCGCTTGCTTCGGATGGCCCGGAGGCAGAGCATTTTGTCCGTTTGTTTTGGGATACACCTTTGCGAACTGGACAACGTCGTTATTATGATAACTGTCTGTACTTCTTTAGTTTACTAGCCCTAAGTGGAAACTATCGCATTTATTGAAGTATATCGAACAAAACAATAGGACTCCATTCCTCGAAAAGGTCGAGGAATGGAGTCCTATTAATCGTAATAAAGCTTTGCTATTATTTAATTACTACATATTCCAAGTTAACAAGTTTTGCGTAAGCAATAATTTGGTCTGTTGTAAGAGTTAATGAAACAACGGTGTGGTGACCGCCACCATTTTCGATCCAAGCTTTTACCCCATCTTGGAAGTTTGGTTTAACATTCCAAAGCACACGAGCTACTGGAAGGTTTGGAGCTGGAACAGTTGGTTCAAAAGCAGTCACTTCATTGATCAAAAGTTTGTAATGCGTACCGAAGTCAGCCATGGAAACCACTACACCGTCTCCTGCTTTACCGTCAAATACTAAACGGGCTGGATCGTCTTTACCACCAATACCTAGTGGAGACACGATGATTTTTGGTTTGTTGCTTGCCAAAGTAGGATCAACTTCAAGCATATGGGATTGAAGAATAGATTCTTGTCCAACCGTCAATTCATAAGTGTAATCTTCCATAAAGCCAGTGGATTGATTATGGCTCATCACTTTAAGCAAGCGGTCGAGAGCTGCAGTCTTCCAGTCTCCTTCTCCAGCAAAACCATATCCTTGTGCCATCAAACGTTGAACAGCAAGTCCTGGAAGTTGTTTCATTCCATGTAAATCTTCGAAGTTTGAGGTGAAGGCATTGTAGCCACCTTGATCAAGGAAACGTTTGATAGCAATTTCATAGCTTGCTTGAACTCTTACGCTAGCTTCCCAAGCTTCTTTGCTGTTAGTGCCATAGTCGAATTCATACAGCTCAGCATATTCAGCAAACAAACCATCAATCTCTTCTTCTTTAACTTCATTAATGACTTGAACCAGGTCACCAATACCAAAGTAGTCAACCGTCCAGCCAAATTGAATTTGGGCTTCAACTTTATCTCCTTCAGTTACACCAACATTACGCATGTTGTCACCAAAACGAGCAACTTTGATATTGAAGCTTTCGTTATAAGCAACGGCTACGTCCATCCATTCTGCAATTTGCTTTTGAACTTCAGGACGTTCCCAATAGCCTACAACCACTTTGTTTTGTTTGTTCAAACGGGCGTTAATAAAACCATATTCACGGTCACCATGAGCAGCTTGGTTTAGATTCATGAAGTCCATATCAATTGTTGCCCATGGAATACTTTCATTATATTGCGTAGCTAGATGAAGCAAAGGTTTTTGCAGCATTTTTGTTCCGCGGATCCACATTTTTGCAGGTGAGAAAGTATGCATCCAAGTGATGACACCGGCAACTTCGTCACGATAGTTAACTTCTTTCATAATGTTGGTGATTTTATCTGCGCTGACAGCTAAATCCTGCAATACTAGTGGGTAAGGCAAAACTCCGCTTTTATTCAAAGCATCTGTCATCGTTTGTGCGTGCGCTTTAACTTCAGCCAATGCTTCTTCCCCATAAAGATGTTGCGAACCTACGACAAACCAAAATTCTTTTGCTACTGCTGTTGACATATTCATCCTCTTTTCATCATTTTGTAGTTTGATTATTTTTGACCGTAATAAGCGTCTTTCCCATGTTTGCGCAAGTAATGTTTATCTAGAATACGTTGTGGCAATTCTTCCGCAAAATGGTTCAACTCTCTAGCAAATAAATTCATTTTTGATACTTCATCCAACACTACGCTGTTCATTACAGCGGATTTTGCATTTTTCCCCCAAGTAAAGGGTCCGTGGCCTTTAAGCAAAACACCGGGAACCGCCATAATATCTATCCCGCGTTGTTCAAAGGTTTCGATGATTACATTACCTGTTTCCGCTTCGTAACCCCGATCGATTTCCTCTTGCGTTAAGAAACGCGCACAAGGAATGGAGCCATAGAATGTATCAGCGTGCGTAGTTCCCATTACAGGAACGTCAAGTCCTGCTTGTGCCCAGATAGTTGCCCAAGTGGAATGTGTATGCACGATTCCGCCAATTTCGGAGTAATGTTTATAAAGTACTGCATGAGTAGGTGTATCGGAGGAAGGTCTCATTTCCCCTTCAACCACATTGCCATCCAGATCAACGACTACCATATCGCTGGCTTTCATTGTTTCATAATCTACACCACTAGGTTTGATTACGAATAATCCACTTTCGCGATCAATTGCACTCACATTTCCCCATGTATACTTGATAAGTCCATGTTTTGGCAATTCCAGATTGGCTTGAAAAACCTCTTCTTTAAGTTGTTCTAACATCTTGGTCCCTCCATTCTCAGACTAAATTATCAACAGCGGATTGCTCAATCGCCAGACCTTTTTTATAACGTTCGATAAAGGTTTCAAAGCCTTTAATGTCGGTTGCATCGGGATGAATTTCTTCTCCCTTTACATCTTTGAACACTTTTTGATCGAGGAAGTCTTCCAAGCTTTCTTCCTGATTTTTGTTCATCATGTAGGAGGCAAGAATAGCCATTCCCCATGCGCCGCCTTCTCCAGCAGTTGACATTACGGAAACAGGAACATTCAGTGAAGCTGCCATCATTCTTTGGCCAACTACCGGAGTCTTAAATATACCGCCGTGTCCTAAAATACTATCTATGGCTACATTCTCTTCTTTCGTCAAAATGTCCATTCCAATTTTCAAAGCACCAAAGGCGCTGAACAAATGTGTACGCATAAAGTTAGCCAGATTAAATTTGCTCTCAGGGGAACGTACAAATAACGGACGGCCTTCTTCTAAGCCCGTAATGTTCTCACCCGAGAAATAACCGTAACTGAGCAATCCACCCGCATCTGCGTCTGCTTCCAAAGCCTTATTCAGCAGTACGCTGTACAATTTATCAGCTTCTACCTTTTGCCCCATTGCTTCATAGAACTCACGGAATAATCCGAGCCAGGCGTTAAGGTCACTTGAACAGTTATTAGCATGAACCATACCTACTGGACTTCCGTCTGGCGTAGTCACCATATCAATTTCCGGATAAACCTTGGAAAGCTCTTTTTCCAATACGATCATGGCAAAAACAGAGGTTCCTACGGAGACATTCCCGGTACGTTTTCTTACACTATTGGTAGCAACCATACCGGTTCCTGCATCCCCTTCTGGAGGGCTAAGCGGAATCCCAGCTTGTAATTGCAATGATGGATCCAGAATTTTGGCTCCTGCTTCGGTTAATAGACCCGCTTGCTCACCGGCAACATACACCTTAGGAAGAAGATCGCTGATCTTCAGCGAATAACCTTTGCCAGCAATAAGCTCATCAAACTGTTGTATCATGGATTCATTATAATTCCCTATGGATTCATCAATTGGGAACATACCTGAAGCATCCCCAACACCAAGTGCTTTGTTGCCGGTCAATAACCAATGAATGTATCCTGCTAACGTCGTAACAAAACGAATCTGCGGCACATGTTCTTCTTTGTTTAAGATCGCCTGATAAAGATGAGCAATACTCCATCGTTCAGGGATATTGAATTTAAATACATCGGTCAATTCTTTGGCTGCCTTACCAGTTGTTGCATTACGCCAAGTCCGGAACGGAACGAGCAATTGATCCTGTTCGTCAAAAGCCATATATCCATGCATCATTGCAGAAAACCCGATTGAACCAACGGTTTGGAGGGTGATTCCGTAATTTTGTTGAACTTCTTGCTTCATCTCGCGATAAGCATCTTGTAGACCTTTGATAATATCTTCTAGGCTGTACGTCCAAAAGCCGTCTTTCAACTGATTTTCCCATTCATAACTTCCAGAAGCGATCGTTTGAAAACTATGATCAATAAGTACTGCTTTAATACGCGTGGATCCAAATTCAATCCCTAGCGAAGTTTCTCCCTTATTGATTGCTTCTTCGATGCTTAATCGATTCGATATCACGTTAGTCACCTCTCTGACAGCGCTTTTTTAATATAAAAGAATTCGCTTTCTTAATTAACAGCTTTAGTATAAATTTTTGTACGTACATTTGTCAATAAAATAGTTATATATACATACAAATATGGAGATGATAATAATTTAACACCGTACTTAGTTTGTTTATGATGATCTAAAGGTACGAAATATTTACATTTTTTCATAAAAAAAGAGCCCCTTTATATTTAATTCGTAGTCATGCTATAATTTGTACATACAACTTAATGAAATGTACGAATTATAAAGCGAACAAGTATGGAAAGAGGAATTACATGAAACCAAAGTATCAAGTGATTATAGAGGATATAAAAAGCAAGATCCTTTCAGGAGATTACAATGTAGGCGAACAAATTCCTACGGAGTCTGCCTTGCAGTCCTTGTACGAGGTTAGCAGACAGACTGTTAGAAAAGCCATTTTAGAGCTATCCAACGAAGGATTCCTCCGCAGCGAAAAAGGTTCTGGCACGTATGTCAGCAACCAATATCGCACAAAGACCGGCGGGAGTTCCCATAAGAAGACGATCGGTGTAATTACGACGTATATCTCAGACTACATCTTCCCTTCTATTATCCGGGGGATTGAAAGCCGAATGAATGAGGATAACTATTCACTATTATTGGCTAGTACCAATAACGATGTTGCTCAAGAAAAAAAAGCTCTCGAAATGATGTTGTCCTACGGCGTAGATGGTTTAATTATTGAACCTACAAAAAGTAATCTGTATAATCCCAATATTGCGTATTATCTGTCATTTAAGGAGCAGGATATTCCACTCATTATGATCAATGCTTTTTATGAGGAAATAGAGCTACCCTTCCTTTGTCTTGACGATGTGCAGTCCAGTTATCTGGCAACAAAAGAATTGATCTCCAAAGGTCACTCTCAAATTGGACTTATCGCAAAAATGGATGATTTACAAGGCAAATATCGAATGAAGGGTTATATCAAAGCCCTCGAAGAAGCTAAATTGCGGTTTTATCCAGAGCAAATATTTTCGTTCAACACCGAGACCAAACAAACCTTAGCTACAAACCTGAAGGATTTCCTAAATAAAAATAGAGATACCCTCTCTGCGATTGTCTGCTACAACGACGAGGTCGGTTTGGAAGTAGTCAATGCTTGCAGACAGCTGGAAATTTCTATACCAGAGGATTTATCAATTATTGGCCAGGACAATTCCTATATTGCCCAAAATGCGAACATCAAACTGACCACTTTGACGCATCCCCAAGAAACTATGGGCCGTGATGCAGCGGATTGGGTCATTAAAAAATTACAAGGAAAAAAGGATCTTCCCAACAACACTTATTATCAACCTGTGTTAATTGAAGGAGAAACAGTAGTCGAGAGATAGAATAAATTCTGAGGAATTTGCGTTTATCTTTATATGTAAATGTAATAACCCACCAGTCGTGACTGGTGGGTTATTTGCAACTGTTATCTTAGTATTCTTTAAAGGTTCGATTCTTGTTTTGAAGTCAACAGTACAGAAGAAGCAAACTGTTTCACAAGCTTGCCGGGATTTATCCCGTATTTATCCCGAAATCCCTCGGCAGCCCGAGGGGTGATAACCCCAAACACTAACATTTCTTTTACTTAATTTCTTAAATACCGAGTATTCCTTATTGGACTTAATAAAACTTAATATCTTTTCAGCACATTCTAATGAATTCATCTCTTCCGTATTTACTTCGAGGTCATATTCTTCAAAGCAATATACTTTGCTAAACTGTGAAGCTGCTAGTCCAATCATTCTATCTCCTCTTGTTTGCTCTCTTCTTATGAGTTCTTCTTTCGAGCATATTACACCTATAAATAACGTAGGGTGATCGAAAAATTGATCAAGAAACACATTAAACCTCTTATCGTTGTCGATTACGGTATCTACTATTACATTAAAACCAAATTCTGATAACAATTTAATTGTCGAATGGTACACTGAGAATATGGAATCATCCAATATTTGGGAAACGACTTGATGATCTATTTCTCTTGTAGGTTCATCTGGAAATTTATTATTAATAAAATCATTGTAATTATTAAAAAAATCATCAATTGATAAATGATAAAAAGGAATCTCTTTCTGTTTTATCAGTTCAGTCGATATGGAGGTCTTTCCGGAACTTGAAGTTCCATTTAGAAAAACTAATATCCCTTGCTTCAATTTAATCATCCCTTCAAATAATAATCATTGCAACTCAGAGATTATTCGAGAAAAGATTAAATTATCCTTTACTGTTTGATATGTTCCTTGATTTGTTCGGCTATTTGCTCCAACAATGCTTCTTTTCCTAAAGCAAAGAAAGCCTCATTATAATTTTGTCTGCTTGTCATACGATATATATTATTCGATTTTACAGCTTTCAGATTGCTCCAGACCTTGCTTTGGTCAAGAACATTCTGGTCATTATCGGATAATAAAATGATATGGTCTGGATTAAAGGTGGACAGTGCTTCTAGACTTGTCACTTTCCCTCCCCATGGATCTGGCTCCGGTGTACCTGGCGCGATGGGTAATCCTAGATCATTAAAAATCATATCCGCAATACCTGTGCGGGAATAGATGCGTATTTCTTTCTCTGTAGCTTCGATTACCGCAAACGTCTCTTCCTTGGTTATCTCAGTGATTTGATCATGTAGTAGTAGAGCACGTTGATCATAGACCTTCAACCACGCTTCCATTTCCGCTTTCTTATCAAGCACCTCCGCAACAAATGCAAATCGCTCTCTAAAAGCGTTAAAGCCATAAGGCACCCTCACTGTTGGAGCAATCATATTTAGTTGATCATAGATTTTTTCTTGGGTAGGTCCTGCCAGTATCAAATCAGGGCTTGCTGCAATGATCGCTTCTAAGTTGACTTCCGTCTGAAACCATCCAGCGGGAGTTACATCAGGCAGTTCTTTTTTGAGAATAGGAGTGATTTCTAATGAATTAGCCATATCTGTATTCCCAGTAATAACAGGTTTATATCCAAGCACCAGAAGTTCTTCCGTTGAGCCGGATACATCGGCAATTCTAACCGGATTCACCGGTAATTCAACATCTCCTTTAGCCTCCTGACCTGAATTCCCACACCCGTACAGCATCACCATCATGATTAAGGCGATTCCGACAAAAGAGATCCGTTTTAAACTGAACATTTTTTCCAACCCTCTCCAATCTATTGATAATCATTCTCACTTCTAGCAAGTCCGATCATACACTCTGCTGATAGGACAGAACTACCGGCAGAGGGATTGAATAACGGTTTGGCGGATATTTATTTAATTTTTATCGTTTTTTAATTACTTCTGAAGGATTAATTCCATATTGCTTCCGAAAAGCTTCGGCAAAATGACTAAAGTTGTTGTAACCTACCATCGTCGCTGTTTGGCTGACACTAATATCCCCGGTACTTATGATTTCCCATGCTTTTTCTAAACGTTTGTTCCGTAAATATGCAAATACAGTTGTTCCGTACTCTTCCTTAAATCCAACTTTTAATTTGTATTCGTTAATGCCTGCCAGCTTGGACAATTCGATTAGCGATGGTGGGTTTGCCATGTGGTCAAGGATGATATCCCTGGCTTTCCGAATGTTTTCTCGGTCACTACGTGATAAATGCAAACTGCGTTTAATATGCTTTTGCTCAAAAAGAAAAACGTCAAAATATACAGATAAGAGTTCTAATGCCTTCCCCTCTACGTACAACCGGCGCATGGAGGTATGATATGGACAGTCTCTCAATTGCACCAATAATCGGGTGGTTTCTGGAAGAATAGGCATACGGAACATTCGAAAAGCACGTGAATCTAACAGTCCGGATAAGCTGCGAGCATGTGAAGAGCCTTGATCCTCCATCCATGAATCAAATAGTGTAACTGGTACACCTATGGACAATAAACGGATAGGTTCAGCACTGCGATAGTGAAATTCCGCCTGGAAATCCTGCATGAACTGCAATGAACAACTATCGGGCATTAACTCATGGCTAGTATCTGTAACATGAACTTCCCCGCTCCCCTGCAGACAAAAGCTTAACTCAATCATTGCTGCTTCGGATTGAACCTGAACTAGGCGATCATCAGCAAAACGGTAATCACTATCAACAATTTCGATCCCGGAGGGTGTGATCACTCTATCGACGTATCCTTGGGTACTGGATTGTGCAAAATGTTTCCTCTCTGTAGTGTCCCTCATAGACGGAGCCTCAAACAAAGCATCGAAATACCCGTTATAGATGTTATGAATAGATGAACTTGTCATTCTGTTATACACTCAGCAGGTAAGCTGCACTCCGTAATCCCAATATTATGTTTTATCATGAGCAGATCACCTTTTCTCTTCTATTAAATGATAACGATTATCATTTAGATCATTATATGCGAGATATTGGATAACCTGCAATGTACAGTTTGTAAGGATCACTTATCTCCGCCTCCTCAGTAAAGCGGTAGCACCTCTTGGGTCAGCCCTGAAAAAAGGTCGCTGGTTTGAACAAAAAAGGCATCAGGCAAATAATAATAAGCATCACCCATAGACACCACCTTTAATTCGGGAATGATATACATGGCGATATAAGTCCCGTCTTTTAGGTTGAACTGTAATTGATATGATTTTCCTTGGGATTGCGCCGCTGCAAGAGCTTCATATTCCTTATTGCTTAGCTCTGTTTTTTTTGCGCTGTACAAACCTTCGATAATGGACTCAACAATAGGATGATCAGTGATAGTCTTTTGCACGTCATTCCCCACATGATTCAGAATATAGATATCTTTTGCATGCTCCTTCAGATTAGCCAGATCTAAATACTCCTTCGCGCTCATTGCAGAATCGTCTACCTTCGCCACAATTTCAGCTAGATAATAATATTGCTCATCCTTAACTGCAATACGAAAATGGGATGGGTATGTTGGGATTTCATACAGCTTTCCACCAATAGCGAACGTAGCGGCATAATCCTTTTCCGCATTCTTATCCCCGTCTTTCTTTCCGGGCTCTTGGTTGAGATCAAACTCTAATGCACCAAGCGATTTGTCAGGCTCCATACCTGTGAACTTAAACTGAGCGCCATCTGCTACGAATGCATAACGGTATCCATTGTAATTCAGAATTTTGCGAACCCCTGTGGGAGACGAGACTGGTGTCTGCTGCGATATTTGTGGTGAATTAGGCAACGGCGTCTGCGGAAATTTATAAACGGCCACACCTAACACCAATGCAGCACAAGCTGCGAATGAGCCCCACTTTACATAAGTTTTTTTATTAGTGCGTCTCGCGGAGTTGGCTTTTTCTATCAAATTTTCGTCTATGTAACCGATTGTTTTGAAGAGCTCTTTATTATTCAAAGGAAATAACCCTCTTTCTGAAGATATATTTGGAGTTTTTTGCGTGTTCTGAAAAGAATTGATTTGGTTTTGCTTTCACTGATTGAGAAGCGTGCGGCAATATCGGCCAAAGAATCAGAATACCAGTAACGCCTCAAAAAAATATTCCGCTGATCTTCCTTAATGTTGTGTAGAAATTTGCTTATAGATTCGGCTATTTGTGCTTCCTCGTATTGGGTTTCAACGTTGTCTGAAGAGGATAAACAATCGTTTAATTCATCAAGAATCGTATCGAATTTTTTATTCCGTTTTTTAGCCATGTAATAATCATATTTGTTCAAAGCAATATTTCGTGTGATTCTCCCCAGAAAAGAGGACAGCTTTGCAGGAGACTTCGGCGGTATTGCTTCCCATGCACCAAGAAAGGTATCGTTAACACATTCTTCCGAATCTTCAGCATTAGACAAAATGTTATGAGCGATCCGAGTACAATAATTTCTATATTTTTTCGATGTTTCTTCTACTGCCCTTTCATTACGTGCAAAATACAATTGTATGATTTCACTATCTTCCACTCCATCACTTCCGTTCGATTTGATTAAGCATTCACTTATAAAGTAGGAAAAGAAGTGTTTAGGTTGCATAAAAATATAATTTTCTATAAGCTTCGGCATTCAACGCTGATAATATGACATAAAAATACAAATATCCCCTCATCCTAAAGGATAAGGGGAAGTTATAATATCATCTAATTTTTAATTAATTCTACTTCCTTCATTGGAGCCTTTGTCTTACGGAGCATCATCCAGATCCCCCCCAGACAAAATAAAACACTACACCCCATGCCAAACAACGCACTGGCGTTTAATGCCTGAGGTGAGCCTTTCATCGTAAGCACAGCCATTTGAGTGACAACAATGGAGACTACGGCATCAGTAAAGCTAATCATTTTTAATGTTGATATAATGGGATTGTTGAGATGACGGTTAACAATGTTTCCATGAATGGCAAAACCAAGTTTTGTAAAAGCGATCAGTGCTACCAGATATACAATGTAACCTTCATAAACCAAAGCGTCCCCGACTAGATAAATCCGCAGGCAGACCAACAGATAAGAAACACCTAGAAGACAAAGAAAAACACCGCCACGCTTATAAACATAAAGCTCCATGGAATACCTTTGCTGTGGTGAACTGACTTTTTTAGCTAATGTATATTTATGAAGCACCTGTCCTTTGGCTATACAAAGAATCAGATAATAAAGTGCATTTGTGATGAACCATCCGGACAATAGATATAACCCAAGAATTAATTTGCCTATACCAATAAAAGCATTGATGACTAGGGAAGCAGCGTTGAACATGGCGGTTCGATCTTGCGGATTTCCGAAGTACCGAACTAAGATTGCCTTAATATATATCATCCTTTCAAGAAAACCTTCATATCTCATTTTATGTTTCTAAGGGGACAATAGTATCATACTTGGCTCAACCCAGCAATAAAGCAATTAAAGTTCTGATTTATGATATATTAGAAAAGGTTGTGCTAATTCGGCAAGAGGAAATAGCAACAGCAATTGTTAATGGAGGCAGGTCGTATATGTATAGAAAATTAACAGCAGCAGAGTTGGATGTTATTTTAAGCTCGATTAATAAGGAACAGCATTTTTTATATTATTCATACCTTACTTTTCGCAGACAAAACACAGTGCATTACGGTCAGTATTCTGACCAGGGCGAGTTGCTTGGAGTATTAGCCTTTTTAAGTGGCCTTCCGTTTAATGCTTTTTCTGTATATCCAGTTCAGCAATCCTTTTGTCTCAGCTCAATGTTGGCGTTCATGAAAGATGAATTACATCTACATAACCATGCGGTGGGTAGCTTTATTATTAACGAACAAGAGCTACAGGTCTTTGCTTCTCAGCTTCAGTTCTACAGCCCTCCCAAAAAATTGCTTCTAATGAAACATATTCATGAAGATGTTCTACCAACAGCGGACAAGCATGTTATGCACTTAGGACCTGCTCATTTCCAGCGAATTGAAGCAAAGATGAACGAGCTGCAAACCATGGCTTTTTCAAAAGAAGAATTACAGAATCCGTTCTATGGTGTGATGGCACAAGACGAGCTGATTGCTGTAGGAGGATACCACATATATAGTGAGGATTACGTTGAACTAGGAAATATCGGAACGGATGTGGCCTGGAGAAGAAATGGATATGGAAAAAAAGTCTGTGCAGAGCTAACACGCCAAGGACATGCCATTTCAGCTAACGTATATTTGAATGTTTTTGAGGAGAATGTAGGAGCCATTTCTCTATATCAATCGCTGGGATATGAACTCATTTGCCAACAATACATCGTTGAATTTATTATTTAATCAAAAAACGTACTGCATAAGCTGCAGTACGTTTTTTCTATCTAAACCTCTTACGCCGTAGGCATATTCTTCGTAGAAGAATAGATTATAGCATCTCTCAAAATGTAAATGTATTGGCTGCGCCCATCATCACAATAATCATACAATTCACCATGGCTCCCAGCCATATTTTTCCTGTGCACTTAAAGAGGTAACGCGAAATATAAGCTGCAATAAAGAGCTGGAAAACGAGAGGGAAAAGGACTAGTATTCTGAGCCAATCTTGATTTTGCCAAAAAGTTACACCTGTTGAAAATAACGTTCCGTATTGTACCCCAATGAGCACTAGAATTCCGAGTACACCGCCTGTCCCGCTAATGAGCAGATCCTTCCATTCTTTCTGCCCTTCAACTGGGGGGGTAGAGTTCACGGCAATTGACTGTGCAACATAAAATATAAAGAAGAAAAGCATATAACGTAAGCCAATTAATAATTGATTCGGAGTGAATACTTTAATTGCCAGTACCCATAAGCGGAAGTCTGTCTGAAAGAAATAATCTGCAAATGCAACCAAAGCATAGAATCCAGTGAATATACATACCGCAAGTGCAAAAGTCTTCAGCAGTTCTTTCAAATTTGTTTTTATTCCCCAGCTTTCAGAGTGCTCATTATAATTTTTTCCTGATAAACGAGTGGTTAGCCAGAATAACAATAGACCCACAAGGCCGTTAAAGATCGCCCAGATTAAAATAAAGTTCATGGCGGTTTGTGGAAATAAACTACGAGGCTGAAGGATATTCTGTCCAGCTATAATACTCCAGCGACTGATCGGAAGGTATGATATTGCGGAAATTACCCAACTCATTATCCAAGAGCCCCAAAAAAGAATTTTGCTTTTTCTGGTCTTAGGCTCCGGTAACTTGGCAGGAGTAGGTTGAATTAGACTATTGAAACAAGGAAGCTTGAGGAGCAATACCGCAAAGGGGACAATAAATAAAAAGGATCCTAACAAGCCGATAAAGTTAAAGATCTCTTTCCATAACCATAATTGGTTGCCGGCAGATAACGGATTATTGATTTGAAACGCTTTCGTAAAAAAGTCTGCTAAATAACCAGTGCTCGCCACCGAAAAGTGTTGCCAAGGGTGGATCTCCGCTGGATTGTACACGACGCGCAAGGTTTGATCAGCTGCATTACCGTAATATTTGCCGATTTCCACAGCGTTTATCTTTTGATTCTCCGGCATTACTGAATTTATAGCAGCTAGTGATTCTGGGGCATCGCCCGAAAGATCAGCATTCCCTCTCGCAAATCCGGAGCCGCCTTCATCATATTTGCCTACATTGATGCCTACATTGGCATGGATGTTTTGAAAAGTCTCATCGGTAGACTGTTCGACCTGAGAAACAATGAAAGCGGATGCAACTTTATTCGAAGCATCAGCCTTGGCTTGTTCACTTACCGTAATAACTGCGCCGTCTTCCGAAGAGGGATCTTTCGCCGCTTCGAGCTCCGCCAAATAAAGTTGGCCATAATACTGGAGTGTACTCCAGGTAATCATTCCACCCATAGAATGACCACTAATGCCAATTTTTGTAGAGTCTACATAATCAAGACTGGATGATGCATATTCCACCAGAGGAATCATCCCATTATTCTCTGACATTATCGTTGGGAAAAATGGCATATCAGGAGAGCTCGAGCCTCCATGCCATAAGAAATCCATTGCAATCACGGCAATTCCCCGACGGGAAAGTTCGATTGCGGTACTATCCTGCATCTCTTTATTGTTTAAAAAACCGTGACTAGTAATGACGAGTGGAACTTTATGCTCTGCATTTGCTGAGACAGGCCTGAACAGATTTCCCTCAATCCAAGTACCATTATCGGACGGAATCTTAAACTTACTAATCTGGACCTTGCCGAAATCTGTTTGCAAGAAAGAAGCTCCCACACTGCTGATCAAAACCATGGATAAAGCGACACATAAAAATTTCAATGCTAATCTCGTAGACAGAAACTTTTTCATCTGGTCTCCCCCCCCAAAAAAGTATCAAATCAAAATGTGTAACACAAAATGGGCAAAAAAAATAACCTGAATCCGAAAAATTCATTAGTAGACCCCATGAGTAGATATCCCTCGGATTCAGGTTATGTGTGATTCTTATTTCATTGCTTTTGCCAGCTCTGTGAAAATAACCCCAAGTGCATGAGCACCCGCATCTGGATAACCTATGCTACGTTCCCCCACTGTGCCGGCTCTTCCCATACGGGCAACGATTTCTATAGTATTTTTAGAACCTTGGACAGCTGCTTCCGCTGCTTTACTTGCCGCCACTTTGATATCGTCGCCTTGTTCTGCACTTTGGGTCCAGGCATCTGCAAACGGTACAAGCGCATCAATCAATGTCTTGTCTCCGACAACAGCCCCTCTGCCAAAAGATCTTTCACCCGTATCTTGAATCCCTTTGACAACAGCTTTCATCATATCAGCAAACTCCTGAATGGTCAGCTCTTCCTTCTGCTGAACATTTTTGCTTGCTGCGCGGAAGCCTGATCCCCAGATCGGTCCGGATGCTCCGCCGCAATATTCCATAATGACCATGGAACAGGCATCAAGGAACTCGCCGATATTAGTGAGATGATGAGCTAAAATATCCTCCCACTCGACTTTCAGCTGTTTAAAGCCCTTAGCTACACTCATCCCAAAATCGCCGTCTCCAGCGTGGGAGTCAAGCTCACAGAACGGAACTTCATTCTCAATAATAACCTGGCTCATTTGATCGAGCAGATAGACGATATTTTGCAAAGTAAACCGATTGTTCTTAATCACCGCTGCAGCAGCATCCGTATTATTCTTAAAGGATACATTGCTGTCTGCTTTCTCTTCCTGGATTACTTCAGTATAGTTCACAGGCTCAAAGGGGCCTTTAATCGACAAGGCTGGTGTATCACAAGGCGCAGATAACCATTTCTTCAGCGTCTCATCCAGCTTCATTATCGTCACCGATGCACCTGCCATGTCAATGCTGGTCATGTAGTTACCAACAAACACTTTAAACACTTGTTTATTCTTAGCAGTTAATTCGCGGATGACAGAATTGTTCAGCAAATATAACTCTTGCAGCGGGGTGCCGCCAAATCCATTAATTAATACGGCTACTTCCTCCTGCTTCTGATCATTCATTTGGAAGTTGTCTAGCAAAGAGGTAACCATTCGCTGTGCTAATTCATCTGCGGGTACAATTTTCTCCCTGCGTATTCCAGGTTCTCCATGGATGCCAACCCCGTATTCCATCTCGTTCTCTTCAATATGAAATGTCGGAGTACCTTTGGCAGGCACGGTACAAGAGGTATAGGCGAAGCCTATGCTGCGCATATGATCAATTGCATGTTGCGCCGCTTCTTTCACTTCTGCTAAAGACAATCCAGCTTCTGCTGCTGCTCCGGCTACCTTATGAACAAGCACTGTTCCGGCTACGCCTCTTCTCCCTACTGTATAAAGACTGTCTTCAACGGCAATGTCGTCGTCTACTTTGACATAATCCACTTCGATACCATCTTCAGTTGCTAGATGGGCCGCATTTTTAAAGTTCATGATGTCACCGCTATAATTCTTGATAATAAGCAATGAACCTTTGGTGCTTGCTGTGCGGCGAATCGCTTGATAAACCTGGATTTGGGATGGTGAAGCAAACACATCACCGCATACAGCTGCATCCAGCATCCCGGTTCCTACGAACCCGGCATGAGCCGGTTCATGCCCGCTTCCGCCACCACTGATCAGGGTAACTTTATCTTGATTAATCTCTTTCTTAGAAATCACTTTAAATTTCGGATCGAAATCCAGCTCGGGGTGCGCCAAGACAAGCCCGTTACACATTTCCCTAACCAGAGTCTCCGGCTTGTTTATGATTTTTTTCATCTTAAAACTCCTTACTTGATTTATATTGACGGCCTAATTGATCGGCTGCCATAATTGCTGATGCAACCGCATCCTCCGTAATTGGGAACGGCATCGAATGGATAGATTCCTCAGCAATGCAAGCTTTTTTAGCAACCTCAAGCAGTTCCTCATAGGTTACATGCTCAACACCAATATCCGCTAAGCAAACTGGGAGACCAATCGAAAGACAGAAGTCCAACACTTCTTTTAACTCAGTCCGGTCTGCGTTTTCAAGAACCAGTTGAGCAATCGTGCTGAAGGCTACCTTTTCACCATGATAATAATGATGAGTTCCTTCCAAAGCAGTTAACCCATTATGAATCGCATGAATCGCTGCCAAACCACCGCTTTCAAACCCAAGACCCGATAAAAGAATATTCGTCTCAATTATATTCTCCAAAGCTGGGGTTACGATATTCAGATCGCAAGCCTGCTTCGCCTTGAATCCATTCTCAAGCAATGTCTCATAGCAGAGCTTTGCAAGTCCCAACGCTGTTACTGTCCCTTTAGCTTCACCGCAAACCCCTTCACGAACTCCGCAAGGTAAACCTGCATTCACGTTGGAATACGAATTTGCAGTAGCTCTTGCTTCGAAATAGGTTGAAAGTGCATCTCCCATGCCTGCCACAAGAAATCTTGTAGGTGCATTGGCAATAACTGTTGTATCAATCATGACTACACTCGGGCTTTGCTTGAAATAAGCATAATCATCGAATTCACCTTCCGGAGTATAGAGCACCGCTGAGTGGCTTGTCGGAGCATCAGTTGCTGCTATCGTTGGAACGATAATCAGTGCTTCTCCTTCAGCTACACATTTTGCCGTATCAATCGCCTTACCTCCACCCAAGCCAATCGTACATGCACATTGATGCTCCTTGGCTAGCGCTTGTAATCTGGCGACTTCTTGTCTTGAGCATTCCCCGTGGAAGCCGCTTTCAACAAGAGTTATATTAAATTTCTGTTTAGTTGACTCCAGTTTGTCTTTCACACGTGTTACATCATCTGGATGGGCAATTAACAAAGCAGAATCACCAAAGGTTTTTACGAAGTAACCTAAGTTCAATAATTCATTCTCACCTTGTACATATTTCGTCGGACTGATAAATGCTCTTCTCATTTTTCGTTCCTCCTCAGTTGTTTATAGTTATCATTATAGATTGCTCTAATTTAAGAAACATGAAACAATAAAAGCTTATTAAAGCGTTTTCTTATCGTATTTTTTTGTCATAATCGTGAAAAATCGAACTTTCATGTCATTGTGTTGAATTATTCTGTATAATGTTCATTAAGATTCTATAACTTACATAGGAGAATTTTGTGATGTCAAAATCCCGGTTCAATCTAGAAGAAATTATTGATTTGAAGAAATGGGAAAAGCTCCAGGATTCCTTATCTCTTGTAACCAAAATGGCTATTCTTACTGTTGATTACAAGGGTGTTCCCGTGACCAAGCACAGCTATTGTCAGCCTTTCTGTCAAGGTGTGCGCCAGGACTCCCATCTCTCTCAATATTGTCAAAAATGTGATGCCCGCGCTGGAATTGAAGCGGTTCGCCAGAACAAACCGTTTATTTATTTATGTCATTTCAATATTATAGATATCGCGATTCCCATCATTATAGATAATCAATATCTAGGTGCAATTATGGCCGGACAGCTCAAGCTTCGTGAACCTGACGTGCCACAACTGGAGCAGATTGTCTCTCGGCCGCCGAATGTGGAGACGAACATGAAGTTTCAAACACTCAAAGAGGATTACCTGGCACTGCCTGTTTTATCCTACGATGAAGTAACAAAGTGTGTTGAGCTGCTGCTGCAGTTAAGTACCTATATCGTGGAGGAAGCCATTCAAAAGCATACTACCGTGGATTTGTACAAAAAGGTTCTGACCACCAATATAGAAGAACCCGCTTCTGCCGAAGCTATGGACGAATCAGACCGTACGTACCGAAAAATCCAATCCATACAGCAGGAGTTATCCGGGGCGTTGATCGAGACCAAATTAAAAAATGGTGTTCAAAAGTTCGTCTCAGCGAATTCTGTGCTTCAACCTGCTTTTAATTACATTTATACACATAAAAATGAGAATTTCAGCCTCAAAGAAATGGCTAAGCTTTGTCATATCAGCCCCAGTTATTTCAGCCGTATTTTCACAAAAGAAACTGGAGAGAATTTCTCCGTCTTCATTGCCAGACTCAAGATTGAATGGGCTAAGCAACTGCTGGAATCCACGGATTCCCCGATCAATCAAGTCAGTGATGATTTGGGCTTTTGCGACACGGGCTATTTCATTAAAACCTTCAAAAAATACGAGAACCTCACCCCGGCTGTATATCGGAATATGTATATGAGGCGATCAGCAAAAGAAACCCTCCGTTAATAAAATTAGCGAAGGGTTAGTTCCTCATTCCCACCAATGCTTCATTTCACTAAATCCTACATCCCATAACTTCACATTCCCTTTAAGGATAAAGGTTATTTCTTTTACGGTAACTAATGCCGTATTGTTGAGTTCAGCTTGGGAACTATATTGTTCACTGGATTGAAGGATCACGTTGCCATCAGCTATAATCATTAGTTCACTGCTAGAATTTTCATTTTCCGGGAATCCAAAGCTGAAATATAACGATACCTCTTTTTTATCACCCAAAGTATAGGTGTATTTTTTAATTTCTTCACCTTCACTGCTGTATAAATTCATTTTTGGTATTATATTTTCACCAGCGATAGTGAAACTGGGAAGATTATGCGTGATAGGCATGCTTCCCGTAAGCTTTTCCAACGTTTGTAATCCCTGCACAGGTCTTTCACTTTTCTTCAGAGTTAAATCAATGATCTCAGAGATTCCCATGATTCCAACCAATAGCACAACAACAGATAATGTCGAAGTAAAAAGCGATCTCCTGGTGATTTCCGGGGAAAATCCAATCTTATATGCACAAAATCCGATCATTGCCCCTAACGTATTGGAGATGACATCGGCTACATCAAAGGAACCTAAAAAAGTTAAAGCTTGAAGAGTTTCCAGCCCAAAAATTGTTAAGATAAACAAACAAATAAACTTCTTAAAATGTGTACGATACAGCAAAGGGAATAATACGCCAAAAGGAATAAAAGCAGCGATGTTCCCAAAGTCATAAACCCAAGAAAAGGATAGGTCAAAGAGATCAGGAAAAAGAAGCGGAACACTTTCAGGAATCAACATAAACGTGTATTCATACTGGCTTGTTGCATGCTCAACTCTATTGAAAGCAAAAAACAAAAAATATAAGATCAACAGTGTATACAAAATAGTTCCTATAATAAGGATCTTCCGTAATTTCACTCCCATAATAACTTCACAATTCCCTCCATATGTCGATGGAAATAGTATATCTCTCCAAGGTGACATTCCCGTGACACTGAAGGTGACGATTTAGTCATTCAAGGCTTATTTCGATAAAAAAGCCATCACCCTTAGTTTAAGGCCGATGACTTTTTGATACATGATATTTTATCTATTCGTGACTAGTTTCCAGTGCTGGCTAGCAGAACCTGTATTATTTGCTTGAATAATATTTGCACCCTCTGTCGTTGAACCCTGATCTACTGCCAGAACTTTTCCACTGTTACGATTAATAATATTGTAAAACTCACCTGAGGGTTCCAAAGTCCACTGATGGTCATTCGATCCGTTATCATTCCATTGAACACTTTGAGCACCGTTAGCTAATGAACCTCCTAAAATGCCCAGGTTTTTACGACTATTAGTATTGACCAGTTTCGTATAACCATCAGCTGTGCTGACTACAAACCAATTTTGGTCATATGATGAAATTCCGCTGGTCCACTGAACCGCCTTCCCTCCATCTGCCATCGAACCTTGATAGATTCCCAACACTTTACCACTGTTCTCATTAACCAATCGATAACTGTCCACCATAATATGTCCTTCATCTGGAACCAACTCCCACAGCTGATCAGTGCTGCCTGCATCAGCCTGCTGCATAACTTGGGCACCCTCTTCAGTAGAACCCTGCGCTATACCTAACGTCTGACCACTGTTACGATTAACAATCTTGTAGTAGTTACCAGAGGCTTGTAAAGTCCACTGCTGGTCATTGGAATTGTTTTCAGTCCATAATACGGCTTTAGCTCCATCAGTTGTTGATCCTTCTAATATTCCGGCGACCTTACCACTCTTTGCATTCACAATGGATTTGTAACCGTTAGGAGCATAACCACTTTCCGCAGTGGAAATGAGCCAATATTGATCCAAGGAATTAGTCCCACTGCTCCATTGCACGAGCGGATTGCCATTCGCAGTTCCGCCTTCCAATACACCTAAAGCCTTCCCACTCTTCACATTAATTAATTTGTAGTAACCTACGGACATATCACCGTATTTCACCGTGTTTTTCCCACTAAAAAATCCGGCTTGTGGGATAAATAAGCGGCCATTGCTAAGCGGCAGTAGTTGGCGGTTATACCCTGCGTCTACGGGTGGATTATATGGAACCCAGCTTCCGGATGCATCCACTCTAGAAGAGTTGATCAGCACTTCTTTTTTTCCTGCAACGTTTAATACGAGTCTCCCATCTCCCAAAGCAGAAATATAGGGACTTCCTCCGTACCCTACAAGAGTTCCTACTTCAGTTGGATTCCAGCTCTCAGGATCTGCTGAAATTTTCAAATAATTGGGCACGCCCGGGTATCCGACCATCTCATAGGTCATTGCGTAATTACCATTGCCCAGCTTAGCGATTGTAGGCATTCCTGGACGTAATTTACTGTCTGCAAATGCCACATCAGCTACCACAGGTCCCCAGTTCGTGCCCTCCAACGTAGTCTGATGAACTAACTTCTGGGCATGAGCAGGATCACGTTCATCTGAATAATAAACAATGAGTTTGTTGTTGTGAACCAAAAAGAAAGGCTCCCAAATGGGATCGTAACCAATATCGTTTCGTCCACCTTCAGCAATGGTGCTTACATATGTCCATGTTCTACCTAAATCATTGCTTTTATATAATTCCAAATTGGTAGCTGCTTTGTTGCTTGGCACAGAATTTCCTGCAAGAAGCATAGTACCCGCAGGCATGTTGCCTATAGATTGGGGGAGTTCAAACAATTCAGGGCAATTTAACATTCCCCAACCGTTTTGAGTATCCTCCACTTCTCCAACCTGATTCCAAGTGACACCATTGTCAACGCTTTCATAAATAGGGAAAACAGGTGTGGTATTAGAGGTTTGTTCAAATGTAGCATACATTTTATTATTGTTGATGCCACTATATTTAAGCTGGATTGCCCTAGGTGATAAAGCCCCATAGGATGGTGAATCTGCTGGTGGTACATATAAGACATTAGGTCCGAAAGCGTTTACAATATTACCATCAAAGCTAATCCCTGTGCCAACCACTGTCACTAAAACCAACAAAAAAGTCAAAACCTTTCTCAGTTCTCTTCTCAAAAGTAATTTCTCCTTTACTCTGGTTTTTTTAAACGAATACAGCTTCAATATAATTAATAAACGGATAAATGAGAATGTAATATCTCGACCGGATCATGCAATATGATTACTCAATTATCATCCCCTCAATAAAGTTTTGGAGTTAGATCTGGTTTATAAAATAAGGGTGCCCCTTAGCCTTTTCATGGCTTTTAGGGCACCCCTTGGATGTGCTATACAAATGTTAAATATCAAATTTATGTTTAGCGAGTCCTTCTACGATTTGGGGATCATTATGCGAGAAGAAAACACTCTGTTTCGTATCTAACGTAGCTATTGTCTCTAAATCTTTTTGGTTTAATTCGAAGTCAAAAATATTAAAGTTTTCGATGATTCGTTCTTTATGCGTAGACTTTGGAATAGCAATCACGCCTCTTTGAGTTAACCAACGTAAAACTACCTGAGCAACGGATTTCTGATATTTTTCAGCGATAGAAACTAATACTTCATTATTGAAAAGGTTGTTTCGTCCTTCCGCAAAAGGTCCCCATGACTCGATCTGCACATTCTTCTCTTTCATATAATTCGCACTTTCGATTTGCTGCTGAAAAGGATGTGTTTCAATCTGGTTGATTGCAGGTGTAATTTCATTGTGGCTAATCAAATCAATTAGACGATCCATTTGAAAATTGCTGACTCCAATCGCCTTGATCTTACCCTCACGGTACAATTCCTCCATAGCACGCCAGGAACCATATACATCACCAAATGGCTGATGAATTAAATATAAATCTAAATAATCCACTTGTAATCGATCGAGCGATTTGGCAAATGCTTTCTTAGTACGCTCATAACCGGCATCCTGAATCCAAAGTTTAGTAGTAATAAATATTTCTTCTCTTGGTACACCACTGCGTTTGATGGCTCTACCGACGGCTTCTTCATTTTGGTAAGCTGCTGCAGTATCAATCAGGCGATAGCCTGCCATAATAGCTTCATAAACGCTCTGCTCGCATTCGCTAGCATCATTCATTTGATAGACACCAAAACCAAGGATAGGCATCACTACACCATTGTTCAGAGTTACTGTTTGCATATGAAATCCTCCTATTTACATGTTCTGTGATTAAGATTACAATAATTAGCCTAACAGGTTCGAGTAACACGAAGTCAAGCGATGCTGAGTTCTTTTCGCATCCATTTTCAAGGAGGAATTACAATGTATACTGTGAAGGAAGTTGCCAAACTACTGGGTTTGACTGAACATACCATCCGTTATTATACGGATAAGGGTTTAGTTCCAACGATACAACGGGACAAAAATAACATTCGTCTTTTTGATGATGACTCCATTAATTGGCTAACAGGTGTAAAATATCTCAAACAATGTGGGATGTCAGTAGAAGACATTAAAAGCTATGTAGACTTGTGTTTAATAGGCGATTCTACCATCCACGATCGTTATCAAATCATAATGGAGTATAAAGCCGCTGCTGCAGCTCAGTTGGAAGAGGCCAAACTTAAAGTCAAATATATGGAAGACAAAGCCAATCATTATCTAGATATTATCAATCAGGTAATCCCGGATGACACGAATCCAGCTAAATGGACAAAATCATGAACAAGAGGCAGATGAACAACTTTTGATTATCAAAGGTTGTTCATCTGCCTCTTAACTTGTTAGGAATCTACTTTTCTTCTTGATGTGATATCTATTCATTGTGATAAAGGACGAATTCGTATTTATTCCCCGTTAGTTGATCATTATAAAATACAATTTTACGGTTCAGTACATCTAAGTTTTGTTGCAATGCCTTAATTTCTTGTTCCACTTGTTGCTTACGCTGTTCAAGTAAATTTTTCCGTTCAGGAATTGTCTCGTCCCCCATAGCCCGCCACTCGGTATATTGCTTCAATTCTGCCATCGTCATTCCTGAATCTTTTAAATGAAGTAAAAATTGAACCCAACCTATATCCTGATCTGTATATTCGCGTAAATTATTGTCACTTCGATGTGGAGTAAGTAATCCTTCCATTTCGTAATATCTGAGCGTGCTCTTGTTAACACCGACGATTTCTGCAAATTCTCCAATGGAATAAGGCATGATCCCCACCTCCATTTCTAATTTTGTTTCTATCCAAAGGATATACTTAAACTAATAAAAAACCAAATGTCGGAGTATGAATCCATTTTTATGGCTTGCCTTAAAGTGTACTTTAAGGTCTATACTTCATTTTGAAGCAGTTAATTTCGTTTTATGTAGGGTGGCCTAAAGCTTGGTCGGCATTTAATATTGCCAAAGAAATTTATAAAAATTAAACGAAAGAGGTTTTTTATTATGGCTAATGAGCAACTAAGCAACAGTACTATCTTTCCACTCGGACAAAAGGTTGAAGCTAATTTTATAGGTGATGCATACTTGCAGATGATTTATACTGACGCGACACCTTTGAATGCGCCTATTGGGAACGTAACCTTTGCCCCGGGAGCTCGCAATAACTGGCACTCCCATAAAATCGGACAAGTATTATTAGTTACCGGTGGTGAGGGTTGGTATCAAGAAGAAGGCAAACCAGCTCAATTCCTCCAAACCGGGGATGTTGTGAATATTCCAGCGAACGTAAAACATTGGCATGGTGCTACAAAAGACAGCTGGTTTGTTCACTTAGCCATTTCACCCGGAGAAACAGAATGGTTAGAACCTGTTGATGGTAAGCTTTATAATCAATTGTAAAAAAACGCATCGGGTCTATGGACTCGATGCGTTACTTTTCTATATCGTCTTTTTGAGAAAACTAAACTCTATTGCTCAAGAAATTGGTAAACTGCCATCATCTCTTGTTTATTCAACTCACGAATACGATTGAAAATTGGAATATCAGCTACAGCCTCAATGTTTAAGCTTTTAGAAACAACGTCACTTATTTTACCCGTTAGCCAAGTTTGCACATCTATACCTTCAACGACTTCCTTACGCCCTTCATCATTGATGCCACTCGCATAACAACTTACACAAGGAATCGTTAATTTATATACGCCATCATGAAGTCCATCTTCCGAAATAACTTTTTTCCCTTTACAGAATGGACATGGATGGCTTGCTTTAATCTTATTAATTAAGGTGACGATTTTTTTGTAACCAAACGCTTCATAGACATAAGTCAGCTTTTTATATTTTCCATTAGTGAAATACTTATCTATGATATTTTCTCTTGTTTCGTGGATATTGGCAAAATCACAGATGGTAATCCGGTTTTTCCTGCTGATGGATTCGATACTGCTGCTAATGCTGTTCCAGAATGGCAAGGCATTTTGTAACACCATTTCATATTGCGCAAAACTTCCTAACTCTAGTTCAAGCATTTTTAGAGCGACTTGTGTTTCCCTGGGTAATAGAGAGACCTCTTCTGTCAAAACCATATCTCCGCCCACGATGGCTTTCATTTTTTCTAGTACCTGTAATTCACCAACGGTGCTAATGACTTGATCAAGGGGCATCCCAATAAGCTCGCGAATATCAGTGTCGCCGAATTTAAGCTTTTTATGATGATTTAACACCGTTCCTTGACAGATTGGACAAGTAATCATTTTTTTGGACGCTTTAATATGCTCTTTAATAATTGATTTCGAAATGACCATATAGTTCCCGATAATGGTATTAAAGCCTTCCCAAGTTCTCGAGGCTTTAGCTGCTTTATCATAGAAGGACTTTTCCCAATACCCGTATAAAAAGGTGTGTTTTTCAGCTTCTGTCATCTCATTATAACTTTTGCTAATATCTTGTCCGAGCTCATTCTTTAACTCATCAAAGATGAATTTTATTTTTGGTAATTGATAGAATTTCAGAATCTCCATCGCATCTGGATGTAATGAGCCGTCCCAAAAGGGGACGTTCTTGTCCTGAAGTACAATATCAAAATCAAATTCTTCAATCACACGGCGGCCCTTACAGCTTGGACAATGATTGTCTGATTGATAGAAATCAAAGCTTTTTGTATCCTTATTAGTGGGATGCGCTGCCACAATATGGTTGATCAGTCCACCCATTTCATAAAGGAAAGTAAACTGACTATACAAGTGTCGTTCCAGATCAATGGCGATGACAGGTGCAATCGTATCCGATTCATATTCACCATAAATCAGGCGGGCCATGGAGGATAAGCTTTTTAATATGCCACCTTTATAGATGTTCTCTGCATTTTTAAAATAGGCGATCTGATCTTCTTTTAAATAGGCAATTCCATTTTGTTGCTGGAGTGTTGAAGAAATGTGCGCAGGCGCCACGCTATCTGCACTGTTTTGTTGACGATAATAATCATCATGACTGAGAACATCAAGATGCTCCACAGGTGCAAGCTGTCTTTTGCCAAAATCAACGATAAAATCAGAGTTATCTAACATATAAGAATTATGTTCAATCATGATTATGGAGACAGATTCATCCTGCAAAATGTCCCTAATGCTGTCAATGAATTGATTTAAAATATTTTGTGATAAACCTTTGGAAGGCTCGTCAAAAATAAAAAGTGTATGTGGATTTCTTGAGCCCGCAAACAGCTCAGAAACTAAATGGACACATTGAAATTCACCCGTGGATAAGGACTGTGTTTTTCGCTCCAACGTCAAATAACCAAGTCCAAGCTTGATCAATAAGCTTAGTCTTTTATGAGCAATGTCCTCATTTGGCAGTTCAACAATAATATCTTCAATCGAGCGCTCAAAAATATCATCAATATCCTCACTGTATTTTGTCAGTTTCCTTTTAATATCAAGAAAAGTGGCAACGGTCGAGCGACTGGTAATCGACTGATTTCGATCTTGCCCTACGATCACCAGCTTATCTTTGGAATAACGCTTTAGAAAATCTTTGACCATACATTCATTAACCAGCGTAGATTTACCACATCCGGACTCACCTGTAAAAGTTACCAACCTATTTTGGGGAATCTGAATCTCGGCCATTTGAATATTACGACAATAAAGATCATGAAATTGATAATATTCTGCAGGTGCTGCCTGATTTAGTTCTCTATTGATGGGCTCAGGACGTGGTGATTCCTCAACAATTTTCCCGCCATATTTGCCACTGCCAGGTCCAAAGAACAAGTGTTTATCCGCTGTGTCCAGCACCGTGTCAGAATGGTCAATGAGCCAAATTTGATTTTTATATCCCAATTGTTTAATCTCCGCTAAAATCTTCAATAGGGTTTGGTGATCGAGACCCACGGAGATTTCATCAATGATAATCACGGTATTTTCACTTGTTGCCATGAATTCTGCCAAGTAAAGTCGTGTTAATTCTCCGCCTGACAATGTACCCATAATACGATTTAATGTTAAATAACCAATATTCATATTGATTATATTTTTCAGGATTTGTTGTTTACCCTCACTTATCTTAAGCTTTTCTGCTAGTTTAAAAATGGTTTCGATGCTAAAGTCGTTTAGATCGGAAATACTCTGTGCTTGATCCAATAATTCAATTTTATATTGTTCAGCTGCTTGATTGTAGCGTTTTCCTTGACACTTTTTACACTCGATATTTTTTGTAGTTCCACGCCCCTTACAATCAGGACACCAACCTAATTCATTATTAAATGAAAAAACCTCTGGAGAGAGATTATATTGTTCAGCAAGAGTGACACGGATTTCAGTAAACACACCTGTATGTGTGCCAATGGTTGACCGAGGATTTGAAGATATGGATGACCTACCAAGAAAAAGAACAAGGGGCATTGCTTCCATTTTGATCGCACTGAAATTAGTCTCCATAATATTGGGGAATAAATACTGGTATTCAGCTTTTGGCAATAAGGAAACGAGACGTTTTTTTGATTCTTCCCCAATCGTTTGACAAAAAGTTGTTTTACCAGATCCAGACAAACCAGCAATTCCTAACGACTCATCCACTGGCAGTACCGTTTCTAATCTGTTAATATTGTTCGCAATTAATTGATTTATTTTCATAGTATGCTCATCTCATCTCCATTCTCTTCATCTAGTATTGCCATGATTTATTCCATTAAAAAGGGCACTTTCCTTGTTCCAGAAAAGCGCCCTATTCTTGAATTACAATTCTGCTAATACCTTTTCGAGCTGACCACCCATATTTGTCCAAGCATATTTAGCACCTTCGATGGCTCCTTGGCGGGCTTTCGTCTCTTCACTAAATCCTGATTGATCTAGATGGAGATTAACCTTCCCCTCTGAATCTTGACTCACAGTCCAAGTAACAGTAGTACTTTCTCCCGCACTATTCCAAGTATAAGATAACGTATGAGGCTCATCCACGACGAGTACTTCGCTATCTACAATTCCATCCCACCATTCATTTGGCTCAGCACGGAATTGAAATTTATGACCAACGACGGGTTTAAAATCATTACTCCAGATCCATTTCGCAAGCGTATCCGAATCCGTTAAAGCATTCCATACCTTCTCGATCGAACTTGTAAATTGAAAATCTAATGATACATCTGGTTTCATAGTTATTCCTCCAATATAAGTTTTAATTTATCAATTCTTTGCTTCCAGAATCCTTCATAAAAAGATACCCAATCTTGAATTTCTTTCAAAGGATTGGCATTCAACCGATACCTCGTCTCTCTGCCAACCTTTCGAGCAATTACGAGACCAGTATCTTTAAGTATATTTAAATGCTTCGAAACGGCTGTACGACCCATTTCAAAATGAATCGTTATCTCATACAGAGGTAATTCATCAACATCAGCCAGAATTTGAAGAAGTTTTCGTCTTGTTGGATCCGCAACAGCGTCATAAACATCCCTCACTTGACTATTGTCGCTCACAACCACCCCCACCTTTTCCGTAATATTTCCTGTAATGTCACCGAGTATCCATCAATATTACCTAATAGGACACTATTTGGTGTCTGATTGATTATAAGACACCAAATGGTCACATGTCAACAATCCAGTGAAAAAAAGCATTACCAAAAAGCAAGTCCAGCTTAGGACTGCTCCTGATAATGCCTCCAGATGAATCATTTCGTTTTACGATTTAATAATTAATCTAATTGTTCTCCATTAGTAGCGATAACATTTTTATACCAATAAAATGATTTTTTCTTCGAACGTTTAAACGACCCGTTTCCTTTATCATCCAGATCGACGTGAATAAAGCCATAACGCTTTTTCATTTCACCCGTTCCAGCAGAAACAATGTCTATGCAGCCCCAAGGTGTGTAACCTATCAGATCCACATGATCAATTTCGATAGCGTTTTTTATTTCTTTGATATGATTTTTTAAGTAGTCGATACGTTCATCATCATTGATACTACCATCTTCTTCAACCTTATCTATGTTGCCCATTCCATTTTCAACAATAAACAGAGGTTTTTGATAGCGATCATATAGCTCATTTAATACAAAACGCAGACCTTTTGCATCGATTGGCCAACCCCACGGTGTTGCTTTAAGATACGGGTTAGGCGAACCTTGTTGCCCACCAGTTGTTGTTGTGTTAGGTGAAAAACGATCAAATACAGTTGTACGGTAATAAGAAAACGCTAGAAAATCGGAAGTATACTGTCTTAGGATCTCTTCATCACCAAACTCTGTTTTTAACTCGAAATTATATTCATCAAAAATGGCTTGTGCATAATTTGGATAATAGCCTCGTAAAATTACATCTGAGAAAATTAACGCTTTTCTTCTGAATTCATAGGCCCCAAAAACATCATCTGGATGACATGTTGCTGGATAGATCCCTGATAATGCCAACATAGCTCCCATTTTAAAGTCAGGATTAATCGTTCGTGCCAGTTTATTAGCTAAAGCCGAAGCAACCATAAGATGATGGATAGATTGTAATTTGTCACCTGCATCAGCGAGGGGAGTTTCGCCTTGATTAGAATGGGTTCCTTCCTTGATATTATTTGAAGCTAACCCCAAAGTCCAATAGCCGCCAAGCACATTTACTTCATTAATAGTGACCCAATATTTCACTTTGTTTTTCCAACGCACAAATATAGTTTCGGCGAATCTTAAATAGAAATCAATTAGCTTACGGTTGGTCCAGCCCCCATACTTATCAGCCAGATTAAGAGGCATATCAAAATGCAATAATGTTACCAGAGGTTCAATGCCGTATTTCAGCAATTCATCTATAACATTGTCATAAAACTCCAGTCCCTTTTCATTAGCTATTTCATCATCACCATTTGGAAAAATTCGCGTCCAAGAAATGGATAATCGATAAACTTTAAATCCCATCTCCGCAAATAAAGCAATATCTTCTTTGTAATGATGGTAGAAATCCGTCGCATTATGACTTGGATAATAATATCCTTCTTTTAAAATGCCTTTAGCTCCGATTGGTATGCAGGCACCTTGTCCAATTACTCCTTCGCGGCCATCGGGAAATTGATAAAATATTTTGCGCGGAGAATCTTTTGTGCCATCAGTCATCAGATCAGAAACGGCTAATCCTCGACCTCCTTCATTGTAACCACCTTCATATTGATTAGCTGCAGTTGCACCACCCCATAAAAATCCCTGTGGAAATCCCATGCTGTTACCTCCTTCTTTTTACTCAATCTAATTTTTTGCTACTACGCTAAAACGCTTTCAGTTTCATTACTACGGCTATCCTGTTCTTCTTTATATTTCTGGTTATCTAAAACTTTGAAGAACGGGAAGTAGATAAGAATCGCTACCACGAAATTAACCAGCTGCAAGACAATTCCCGAGATACTTTGCGTTACTAAATATCCTGAAATAAATATCGGCGTTGTTGGAGGTGGCAATGCTCCGATTGGTTTGGCCACGATTCCTAAAGACATGGATAGATATGCGAGCAGAACAGTAACGATTGGAGTGATGAGAAACGGAACTAACATAATCGGATTCAATACAATCGGTAGTCCGAATAGAACGGGTTCATTAATGTTGAATAAGCTTGGTCCAATACCTATTCGTCCTATTTGCTTCATCTGCTTACTTTTGGAGAACAGGAACATTAAAACAACTAGACTTAGCGTGGTACCTGCGCCACCTATCCAGATAAAGAATTTGAATTCTGCAGTAGCGATATTCTCAAGAGGCATGCCTGCAGAGAGTGCAGAGGCATTGGCTGCTGACAGCTGAAGCCAGACGGGCAACATAATGGTGCTGCCGATAATAGAAGAACCGTGCAGACCTACAGCCCACAATAAATTGGCAAGTAAGAAAACAATAATAGTTCCTACTAAGCTTGTCCCAACAGCAGTTAAAGGTTCTTGAAGAAGTTGTGCCACAATTTTGTGAACGCTCTCAAAAGAGGTGAAGTTCTCAACGAGCAAACGAATCGCGACAACGCTCATGACTGCTACAAACCCCGGAATTAGGGCTGTAAAAGATCTCGCAACTGTTGGCGGAACTCCGTCCGGCATTTTGATAACAATATCCTTTTGGACAATCTTGCGGAATATTTCTGTTGTCAAAACGGCAATGATCAATCCTACGAACAATCCTTGGCTAGTGAAATAAACAACATTCACCGCTGTGGTAGTCACATTATCTACCGTAAAGGTTGAATTAGGTGTGATAATAAAGAACGAACATAAGGCTACTATCCCAGACGATAGCGGATCGACTTTATAACTCTCTGCTAATCGGTATGCCACGCCAATAGTAGCAATTAAAGCAATTAGGTTAAATGTGCCACCGTAGGGATACAACAAGGCAGTTTTGATACCTGGATGAGCAGTTAAATAATCTAAATAGGCTGGAATGGGCAGATAAGCTAGTATTAAGAATACTGAACCAATAATTATAAATGGGATAGTCAAGACCATCGCATCACGGAGTGCAGATAAGTGCCTTTGTGCAGCTATTTTCCCCGCAACAGGCATTACCTTTTCTTCTAAGAAGTCCGTTATTTTCATATGTGCTACACTTTCCTTTCTTGAAAGGGGTATTTTGCAGCGTTAATTTATTTATTTCGCACGCTTATATAGTTCAATCATTTCTGTAACAAGCAGAGAAATGGTTTCTACACTCATTAGTTGATCTTCAGCATGAACAAGAATCAGTGAGAATTGAAGTTGTTCTCCATTTGCTTCTCTTTTGATTAATGATTTATGCATTTTATGGCCTTCTCTAAAAAATTGCTTTGATTCTTCTAACTTTTCTTCCGCTCCTTTAAAATCCCCCTCTTTTGCTGCATAAAGCGCCTCCATTACTGAGCTTTTAGCTGCGCCAACGTTGCTTATGATGTTAAATGCTACAGTATAGTATTCCTCTTTCACTTCATCTACCATTACTTACCGCTCCCTTCGTCTCTCTCTATTTGCTTAATTGCTTATTTGCTCTCAATTATCTTTAATGCTTGTTCTAGTACTTTTTCGCCGTTCATCATACCGTAATGCAGCATATCAATCGCTTCAATCGGAATATTTTTACCGACCAGTTTAGCTTCTAATTGTTTTTTCATAAATTTCACTTGAGGACCTAATAGGATGACGTCTACGTTTTTTTCTTGTAACGTAAGTTCAATTTCAGTAACTGGTTTCGCGAAAATATTAGCTTGTATTCCTTTTTCCTCAGCGGTCTTTTGCATTTTAGTTACTAATAAACTTGTACTCATCCCTGCATTACACGCTAACATAATTGTATTCATTATTGTTCTCCCCCTTAAATACTGTTGTATTTACTAACAACCTCAGTTTATCGCTAAACAGCTTTCTTTTTAAGCGAACCTTTTTCCAAAAACAATAGGAAACGTTTGCAGTGTAAAAACGCAGATTCATTTCAGTAACTCTAAGATTTCTTCCGCAGAATCTTTAACAAGAATTTGCTCAACGATCTCTTTATCTTCAATAAGCGAACCAAGTTTCTTATACATGCTATCTAGATCGCCACTATTTCCTTCTTTTATATTTAACAGACATATTAACTGCACCATCTGCTTATCATTCCAACGAATAGGCCGCTTTAACGTACATAACGTCCAAAAGGTTTCTTTCGTTACGGGAGTAGTTGGATGAGGAATGGCCACCAGATTACCAAAGCTTGTTGGAGCCAGTTCCTCCCTTTCTAATACTAAAGATTCATAATGGTCGGGAACAAGACCTTGCTTAATCAGCTCACTACTTAAAAAATGAATAACACTTTCCTTTGTTGTTAATTCTTTTTTCACGAATATCCGGTAAGGATCAAGATAAATATGAGCTTCTCCCGGCTGTTCTGAAGAAGATAAGAGATTCCTGATCTGATCCAGATCCGTATCGTCTAGAAAGGTTTTTACTACATGGACAGGTATTCCTATATTTTCCTTGATAGGGATTGTACTGATGACTAAATCTATCGAGGATAGATCGGTTTCTGCTAATTTATAATAGCTAATTGTATTTACAACATGAATCTTGTTTTCGAATAGATTGATTAAACGGTAATAAAGTAATTTTGCACTTCCGACACCTGAGGCACATACAAGAATAACTCTTTTGACCTTTTTATTTTTACTTTTCATTCTTTCTAAAGCAGCACCAATGTGTAAAGCAATAAAAGCCACCTCATGTTCCCCAACTTCTAAATCTAAAAAGTTGTTAATACACTTGCTGGCTATAAGAGCTCCTTCAAAAGCCGCCGGAAAATTTATTTTAATTTCTTTTAACAAAGGATTTCGAATATTCATTTTATACCTGATTCTGTTCATCGCAGGCCTGATATGAAGGGTCAGAGCTTGAATAAATTCAACGTCACCATTAAAATCCCAATTAGATTCGTTTTTTAATCTATTCAGTATACATCTTACAATGGTTCCCACTTCATCCAGCTTACTGTACTCTGACAAACTTTCTTTTGGAAGCAACTTCGTACCCACCAAATGGATAATAACATAGTTGATCTCCGAATCAGGAAACTCTAGTCCGGTAAAGTCTTCTATTTCTTTAACAATTTCTTGGCTCACTATTTTTTCAAAAGGATAATCTTCTTTTAGATGTACTGAAGGATTATCAATTAGAAAGCCCTCTTCAATTCTCTTGCAAGCTATAATTAAATGGATGGCAAGGTTATCTAAAGAAATATCAGATATTTCGATTTTGTAGTTGTTTACTTTATCAACGATTATTTCCTTTACTTTTTTGTATGTATCTTTATCAAATAAACTAGAGCTCACGTGAGTTGGATCGAGTTCTTCTTCTCTTTTGTATAAATAATTGGACAAACATATTCGTTTCATAAATTCATCCCCCTCTATATACAAGCCGTAATGGGGGCGGTTTACTATACTCAGGTTGTAATTTTCCAGTATTTTACGCACTTCTTTTAAATCATTTTGTATTGTGGATTTAGAAACAAACATCTCATCTTCAATCGTCGCTAATTTGATATAGTTATTTTTCAACAAAAAACGGTTCAACAAATAAAAGACCCTATTGTCTTGTTCAGAAAAGTCAATCGTAGTATAACTGATCTTATCACTTGTTAAATCACCAAATTCCTGATGAAATAGATTTATATCAGTAATTTTTGCTGCGAAGCCTTTCCCACGAATCAATTCTATTTTCAGGCCTAATACGGAAGATATATTTTGTAGTTCCTTTAAATCATTACGGATCGTTCGATCGCTAACATTCAGTTCCTTAGAAATCCATGCAGCTGTGACAGGTTGATTAGAATTAATTAAGTATAAAAGTATTTCTTTTTGCCGTTTTGAAAACAATTCTATCCCTCTTTCTTATCCAGAGTATGAATATGAGCTAATATTAACTGAAGCATACATTTACATACATTTGCTCATTTTTTTATATCGGTTACAATATCACTTCCTAAGAAAATTTGATAGTGTTCTTACAGTACCAAACGAAACAGGCGTCCTCATTTAAGAAGACACCTGTTTGAATTTCAGCCAGCTTATCGAGTCATAGGCAATGATTTTGCGGGTTAACTCAACTTCTGCTGTAGTATAATTGCTAGTTCTTCTGCTGAATCCCACACAATAGGACGAATATCCTTAAGCTGTACAAAAAGTTTATCCGCCTCAATACTGTTTACGGTCCATAATACGGGTATGTTTAAACCAAGTGCATATCCCGCCGAAAAATACACCTCTGGGGATTGGCCCGTTAAATCTGCGATAATCAGTTTGCTTTCTGCGATTTGATCCAACTCGTATTTTTCACCGTTCTGAGTTTTCGTATGTGTTAATAAGCGCGGAAGAAAACCACACTGCTCTATTTTGGGCAATAACTTCTCCAGCCATGTTGTAGACAAATTTTCTTCATCCGACACGAGCACGAGGCAAGGTTTTAGTTTCTTACCTCCAGCGCTTTCCGCAGCTTCATTCCAGCCGGTTTCAGTAAGCTTAAAGGTCATGCCTTCCCTGATCAAAAGCTGATCACTTATCAACTTGTCTATGATGTATACCAGCTCTTGCAGATTGGGAGAATACGTCAAGTTATAGCTGCTAGAGAGGGGTTGAATGACAACCGCTTCCCCCGGACCTTCAGAATGTCTATATAAATATTGCAGTAGGCGGTTTCCTTTATCTTCAATGTTCACAGGTATTTTTGGTGAATTTACAATGGACTCTAAATCTTCAGCAGATATAGTGATCTTTTCATCACAATCAGTCAGCTCACGTATGTAAGCCGATACTACATGCAGCATGTCGCGTTTCTTTTGATGCGGGAGCGAATTAATGGGTTCGTAGCTGTCTCTACGTAGACTATAAAACCCGCCTGGTGAACAAGAACAGCCTATATATCTATCGTTATCGCCTTCTGGTTCAATGGAAACAATCTCATCACAGAACAAACAGTGTTTCTTAATCATGACAACTCTTCACCTCTTATTAAGTGTTAGCCTCTACCTTACCAAGATTTTTTTGAAAAGTAGACAAGAAGATATTTCCTGTAGCAGGTTATCCCAAGGCGTACACGTAATATTTCGAGGCTCGAATGTAGATTTTATTCAATAAAAAACCGACATAGGAATCAGCTGTAAACTGAACCTTCTGTCGGTTAATATAGGCTTGGAGCAGGCATTTAGGATTGAGATAAACCTTCTATAACTTTATCAATATTCCATTTGATCATTTTAATGTATGTGTCGCCCTCTTCGCCTTTCTTAGCTAAAGAATCGGTGAAAATCTTAGAATGTATCGGTACTCCCGTTTCATTTGCGATAGTTTCCATTGTTTTTGGATTTACGCTAGTTTCCAGAAATAATGCAGGCACTTGATTTTCATCAATGATCTTAATTATGTTTTTCATTTGTTCTGGCGTTCCTTGACTATCCGTATTGATCTCCCAGATAAAAGCCGATTCAAATCCGTAAGCTTTAGAAAAATATTTGAATGCTCCTTCACTGGTAACAAGGATACGTTTCTCTTGTGGAATTTTTTCGACTGCTTCTTTTGCATATTGATCCAATTCATTCAGTTTCTTAACATATTCTGATTGATTATTAAGATAAAATTCTTTGTTGTCGGGATCTTTTTCGATTACACGTTTAGTGATAATATCTACATATTTTATTGAATTCTGAATATCCAGCCAGGCATGAGGATCAACCTGAGTTTCTTTGCCTTTTTCTGTTAGGTACATTGGAGATACTTCATCTGAGACTGCAAAAGCAACATCCTTTTTATTAGTCACATCTAGAAGATCTTGAAACCACCCCTTACCTGTTTCTAGGTTCAAACCGTTATAAAACACTAAATCTGCGCTAGAAACCTTACTTGTATCCTTGGGTAATGGATCGTACATATGCGGATCTGTTCCGATGGGTACCATACTGTAAACTTCAGCTTTCTCCCCTACAATGTTTTCGGTCATATCAGCGATAATGGAGTATGTTGCAACAATCTGCAGCTTATCATGGTCTGCATCTCCTTCACTAACCTTTGAGCATGCGGTAAGAAGTACGATAAACATTGTCAAAGAGAGTATTTTTATGGTCTTCATCTTTGTTTCAACCCTTTCCTGAAAAAATTATTTTTTGGTGAGATTATAAATGAAATTCCGAACATGCTTACGCCGACCAGAACAATCGTGGCACTTGTAGGTAAATTGAATTTAAAGCTTACAATTACACCTATAATCCCGGATACAGCGCCGATTGTAGAAGCTAGGATAATCATGTGGAACAGCTTATTCGTCCAGAGATAGGATGTAGCAGCCGGAATAACCAGCATTGCAATCACAAGCACAATTCCTACTTGAGATAACGAAGATACGGTAACTACAGATAGGAGCATCATCAATAAATAATGATAGAACCCTGTTTTTAACCCATAGGCTTTGGAAACAACCGGATCAAATGAACTCATTAAAAGCTCTTTATACAGCAATGAAATGATGGCAATAACAACAAGCATAATAATAAAGGATTGCATTAACTCCGACTGTGGGACGGCCAGAATATTACCAAATAGAATGTGAGTTAGATCAAGCCCGCTTTTGGCGAAAGTAATTAGGACAATGCCTAGCGCAAAAAATGAGCTAAGAATAATGCCAATAGAAGTGTCACTTTTAATATTGCTGCGACTTGTTATAAATTGAATGAGAACTGCTGCTAATAGTCCAAACAGTGAAGCTCCAAGAAGGATGTTGATTCCTAAGATATAAGATAACGCCACCCCGGGTAACACCGCATGTGATAACGCATCTCCCATTAATGACATCTTTCTGAGCACAATAAAGCTTCCTAAAACCCCTGATACAATTCCAAGAATGATAGCAGATAATCCCGCGTTAAGTGCATATATTGGAATGTTTAATACCCCTGAGAAATAATCAATCATGATCTGTCGCCCCCATCCCTTTGATCACCAGATTACCTAAGGAGGCACCATAGGCGCTGAGGATATTCTCTGGCGTAAAGGTGTCTTTAACGTCACCAAAAGCAATTAATTTCTTATTGAGAATGATGACTTTGTCAAAATATTCTTCGACCTCATGCAAATCATGATGTACGATGAGTATGGTTTTTCCTTCTTCGCGAAGTTGTTTAAGCAGCTTTACAATGATTTTTTCACTGACTAGATCTATGCCAACAAAAGGTTCATCTAAAAAAAATACATTTGCTTGTTGTGCAAGCGCCCTGGCGATAAAAACTCTTTGGAGTTGTCCCCCGGACAGATTGCTAATTTGTTTATTTGCAAGATCACTTATATCCACCATCGCCATACATTCCTCGACTCTTTGCCGCTCTGTTTTTCCGGGACGCTGGAAAATTCGCAAATTTGGGTAAGTTCCAGTCAGCACTGTATCCCTCACCGTGATTGGAAAAGAAAGATCAATGTCATTTTTTTGCGGCACATATGCGATCTTCCGTTTGTACTCAGAAATATCTTTTCCCTCCACCATAACTGATCCTGTTCTCTTCTTTATCACCTCTAACAAAGACTTGATAAATGTAGATTTCCCGGCACCATTTGGCCCGATAATTCCGATTGCATACCCAAAGGGAATATCAATATTCACATTTTCTAGTGCAGAATTACCGAAATAATCTACGTTTAGGTTTCTGATTTCAATCATAAAAAAAACTCCTTATCTCGGTTAAGTTCATATGTAGCACTGTTCTGCTCACCCTGTTAATTTATTTCCTAATAGAAACAATGATTCCTTCGATCCAATTTGTTTCCCTCGGTAAACATTTATTCTTATATACAATATATTTACCCAAGGGCAATATGTCAACAACAATCCTTAAATCAACAAAAAAAAGAACCCAAGTGATTTGAGTTCTTTTTCATTATTACAATATAAAAATATCATAGTTGCAGTAGTTTTAAACATCTAGGCTGCATCAAATAACCCCCTGTAATAAGCTCTGCCTGCAATTGAATCGTATATTCTCCTGCCGTGGGGAGATACAGTTCACCTACTTGAAAGCTTTGAAAATTATTAACCTCAACGGTAGAAATAACTTTAGCTTGCAAAATTTGATCCGCAGCCTTGATGAGGTAGACTCCGCCACCGCCATTCTCTCCTTCTTCGCTGCGATATGCGATACTAACTTGAAATCTTACCGGACCTAATGTCCGGACATGCCAAACTGTGGTATCCTCTCTATCCTTCCAGTCCAACAAATTATCATGGTCTTTTTTTCCTGTATCGTAACGGAGGGTTGGACCAAAGATCTCGCTTTCAAATACCCCCAATTCTAGTAAGGTATCTTCTCCAAAGTCCAATAATCGGACTGGATTACCTTCTACAGGTTCTGCACAGACAATTGCGATGACCAGCGGCATGTTGTTAGAATTTTCGGCAAAGTTCGGTAAGCTGGGGAGTTCGATTTCCAGATCCTGCTCAGATAGCTTTGTGAAAAACAGCTCCTCCCCTCCATCTAAAGCAAATACCTTTTGAACAGCGGTCTTCAGACCGGGAACGATTAGCTTATTTCTCTTCTTAAGATCGAAAACATGCAGATATAATGTGTTTCCTTTCAAAGTGCATCTACCCCAAGACGGTTTGGCTGTGGGCGATTCTCCAGCACCGTAAATGCTATCCCCATTGGTATTTAACCAATCTCCTACTTCAAGCAAAATGGATTCGGATACCGGATCCCATTCCCCTGTCGCTGTTGGGCCGATATTGATAACCAGATTCCCATTTTTGCTAACCACATCGATGATCTGGCGGATGATAGTTACAGGGGATTTCCAATGGTGATCGGATCTCTTATACCCCCATGAGTCATTTAACGTAATAATATTCTCCCAGTACTTACCAAGGTTACGAGTCGTAAGTTGATTATCAGATGTATTTGAATAATCTCCAAGTGGTGCTTTCCATACTCTGCTATTGACCAAACAATCTGGCTGAATTGCATGTACCGCCGCCAAAAACGCTTCTCCTTGCTCACGGGTCAGTTTGCCCCCGCAATCAAACCACATTAAACCAACTTTTCCGTAGTCCGTCAGCAGCTCACGGACTTGAGGGATTGATTTGCTGTGCAAATATCGTTCAAAGCGGGTGTGTTTATCGGTATCATTTAACCAAGTTTGAACGTCATCATAAGCGCCGATATTCAGTGGATAATCCCAGGTATTCCCTTGAGAGTCTGGATCATGCCAATCCATCGCATGGGAGTAGTAAATTCCGAGTACCATTTCTTCCGCACGACATGCCTCCATTAGTTCCCGAAGGGGGTCACGGCCCAATGAGGTGTGCTTACTGATCGAATATTGGGATACACTCGAGTCATACATCGCGAAGCCGTCGTGATGTTTAGCTGTAAAGATGATATATTTTAGGCCAGCACGCTTGGCAGTCCGCACCCACTTCATTGCATCAAAAGCTGATGGATTGAACGCCGCGGCCATTTCCTCATATTCAGCAACTGGGATCTTCGCGCGGAGCATAATATGCTCACTGTAAGAAGCTTGTATTTCTTTTCCCATCCATTCACCCGCAGGCAGGGCATAAGGGCCCCAGTGAATAAACAAGCCGAGCCTGGCTTCCTGCCACCATTCCATACGCCGAGCCTGCTCGTTATCTATCGGAGTATCGACCGACTGTATACTATACGGATCATCGAGAAGGTTTTCTGTTGTTTTTTCGTCCCTTACCATAACTGAAGAACGGCTCCGCGGAGTTTAGATACAGCCTCGACGAAGAAATAATCGCCATAGATCAGTGGCGTATCGATGTGCACACCCCCTGGAAGATTGGATGTTCCAGAAAGAATCAATCCCTCCTCTTCCGGAATGTCCCAAGTCCCATAACTCTCATAAAGTGAGCGAACGATTTGTTCTGCGGCTCGGAGGTAAAAAGAGGCTTCCGCCTGTGGTAAGATCTTTGCCAGCTCGATCAAGCCACATGCCGCACATGCACCAGCAGAGGTATCACGCGGCTTTTCGCCTGCATCAGGTGCCCTGAAATCCCAGTGAGGTACATGATCCTCCGGAAGATTAGCCAAGAAGAAGTGCGCAGCTCTTTTAGCTCCCGATAGAAACTTGTTCTCTCCGGTATAGTGATAAGACAAAGTAAGACCGTAAATCATCCATGCGCTGCCCCGTGCCCAAGCGGATTCTTCCGCATAACCTTGGCCGGCCATAGCGCCGATTTTTTCTCCTGATTCCGGGTTGAACTGCAGAATATGATAACTTGATCCATCCGGACGTAAAAAATGCTCCACTACCGTTTCCGCATGCGCAGCGGCGATATGCCGGAAACGCGGATCCTCTGTAACTTCCGATGCCCAGTATAATAAGGGCAGATTCATTACAGTATCAATGATGGACCATCCCGCCCGGTTTATCTTCTCCGTGTCATGCCAGGCTCTGATAAATGACCCTTTCAGGTTAAAGCGGCTGGCCAGTTGAGCGGCAGCCATCAACCCGCGCTGCTTGGAGCGTTCATTACCAGTCACGCGGTAATTGGCCAAAGCTGAGAGTGTCCATATAAAACCGGCATCATGATGTACGGAAAGAGCATAAAGAGGTTCATCCAGTTTCTCTTCAATTTGCTCGGCGATTTCTTGCAGCGCCGGATAATTCCCCTCTGCGGCAATCTGCCACAAAATACCCGGCCAGAACCCTGCTGTCCACCACGATGGACGCATGTTGTCGTATACTCCACTCACGGAAGCATGCGGAAAACTAACGCCAATTCGCTTACTAGTCTTTTCCACTTTATTTACAATTTGTTGCCATGCGCTATCCGCCCATTCCAGAGTTGACTCCGAAATTACCAGTTCGCGAGTTTGTTGAGTTGGTAGTACATCTCCCATTTTAGTACCTCCTGTTAACATTGATGATATTTATGAAATTCAACCTCTTAAAGCGTTGTCCTTAGTGGAATGACCATATTCCAAGTGTGCTTCGCATTTCGGAACCCTCCCGGTCCATCTGCTACCGCAGCGAATAAATGGGTAGGAACCCCTTCCTGAAATAATAGGAACGGCCGTTCAAAGCTGCCCATCCACTGCTCAGTGCCGTCCTCCCAGAGAACTCGTCGGGAATACGATTGCGTTGAATCAGCCAGTTGCCAGTCGGTTCCATTCTTAGAAGATGCAAATATCCCACCGTGCTTTTCTCCACATATCCGGCCATCCATATCCTTGGCGATCATTTGGTACCCGTCCGCCGTCCGCCAGATAAATGGATCTTCAATATGAGACCGCTCTGGTGGAAACAGCGGTGCGTTGTTAATTACTCTATATGGCCCTTCGTCCTTAGATGAACCGGCAATGCCAAGCGTCATCTGTCCATAGGAATTGCCTTCGTATTTGCGGGCTTTATATACCAATAGCAAGGAGCCATCTTCGCGGATACAAGGAGCCGGATTGGATGTGAGGAAGCTGTCGAACCTGCCCGGACGTGTAGGCAGAATAGGTGCATCCATCCTTGTCCATGGTCCGAATACACTGTCGGCTACAGCTAGGCCAACACGTTTGTTGGCACGAGCGGCAATCACCCGATAGTCGTCAAGTTCCACTGTTTCATTAGGCTGCGGCTCAGCGAATGGATGAGTTGAGCCCATATAATACAACAGAAACTTATCGCCATAACGAAGGATATGCGGATTATGGGTGCTTCGTCCGTCCCAGTATTCCGCTCCCCTTGCGGGTAGTACGGTTTCTTCGTACGTATAGGGTCCTTCCGCGTTATCGGCAGATGCGCGGACAATTTCTGAGCGAAGTAACCATCCCGGATGCATCGGCAGCCACTTCGGCCAACGGGATGCGAATAAATGAAAACGCCCATCCTCGCCACGCACAGCTGAGCCGCACCACACCCACCAGTCCTCCATACGGAATCCTCCGTTCAAAGGAGCAGGCAACATTCGGTCCATTAATGAAAAAGTCATTTTCTCCCTCCATGGCTTATTGCTTAACATCCGTTAGTCTATAACGTTTAGCAGCACTGCCATGCAGCCATTCCGCAGCAATATCCAGCGCCTCATCCCGGCTGATCCAGCCTTCCGCTATTTGACTTTCCAAAAAGCGCGCAAGTATTTTTTTAACGATCAGCAGCTTGCCATATGTCCATTCGATACAGCGCGCATCCGAGACAATGAGCGAACACTTGAGCGGGGCGAGTGCCTCTAACCGATACTGCATGCTCTGCAAATAGGTACTGGGTCTGAAGTTATACCACCACATCCCGCCTACATGAACGTTAGGGAAATTCCATGCAGCCTGCACAACATCCAGGTTATTTAATTCCGAAGCCACCACCAGCTCAAACGGAATGGAATACCGTTCGAATAAACCGTACAGTTTAACAATCCGTAGCGAATCGTTAACTGGCGCAGCTGATGTATTACACCATCTGCGTTCGACGCCGAGAAACAACTGCAAGAACATTCCTCTTGCTTGCAGTTCCGAACAAATATGATGAAAGAGCAGCATCATGATTTCATCCGGTCCAGTTACGTTGCTAAGATTGTAAACATCATGAGCTTTGGCTTCAAAAGCTGGCAACGTAGTCATGATTCCTGGACAGCCCATAGTCTGATAAGACTGCAGCTGCTCGCTAATAAATTTTTTCGCTTGAGCATAAGCAGCCTCCCGGCTGGGATCATAGGAATCTGCAATATTCTTTGCCAGCTCAGGCAGCCAAGAGTCAATTCGAGGAATCAGTAGAGCATTTTCCCTCATGTGTGCAAAGTTGGCATGTTCCGGACGGTTTACAATAAACCGCTGCACATGCAGACGGTCAGCTACGTTCTGCGCCCAGCCGGGATCGTGACTTTGCTGTTTAATCGTTATATCCGCTTTGAACACCGACTCTGAATCTGTGATGGAGATACCGTACAGATCTTTCATGATTGCTGTAAAAGCACGATTCATCATCGTATTACGGGAAGCGTGGTAGGCGCTAACAAAAGAGTCAGCCCGTTTCTCTTTCGAAAGTTGGTCCGCATTCGCCGGATATCCTGCTGACTGAAGCTCTTGGTTCAACCAGAAATAATCGGCTATTTCCCAGAAGTCAGCCGCGTTTAGCTTATCGCCGACGAGATGGGTATGTGTATCGATTACAGGCAGACGCATGATTTCATCACACAATGAAGTTTGACTCATCGTTCTCCCTCCTAACTGGCAGGAAGCCCTTCGAATGAAGAGGCTTCCTGAGAATCTATCTATTTCCGGCTTTGCTGATTAAGGATTCCCTCATTATTTTTGTAGCGTTCTGTTGCTTCTTTTAAGATTTCTACGCCGCCTTTTTGCTTATATTCCTCGATGACTTTTGGGAAATCGCTAATCGGTTCTTTGCCATAAATCATTTTGACCATATGGTCTATGATCAATTTTGGTGCCTGATCGGGACGTTTAGAGGCAAGATCAGGGAACTTGCTGAAAGACTCCAGATCAGGTACAAATCCGATGCCCCCTAAGCCTTCTTTGCTCAGCGTTTCATCCAATGCTTTCAAGACATCTTTACCACCCGAAAGCAGCTCAGTTCGTTCGCGGTTGATCGTTCCGTCCCCTACCCAGCGCAGCTGTGTGCGGAATTTCTCTTCATCTTGGGCAGCCTTGTTCTCTGGCAGCTTATAATCAACTTTTCCGTCTTTTACCGTGTAATTTTCGCCTTCAATCCCAAAGCTATAGAAATTACTTGCTTCCGGGGTCTGCATCCATTCAAACATTTGAATAATCCGGGCAGCCTTTTCTTTACTGACCTTATTGTTGATATACAGTGAGGTATTGACCGAACTATACAAGCCATATCCTTTTTGTCCATTGTCACCGGTTGGCGACGAGATAATATCCACTTTCGCTTCCGGATTGGATGCGGCGATTTGGGTCCGGAAATCCAGTAGATTCTGCGCGTTAGCTGTCCAGATTCCTGCATTGCCTGCAGCAATATTTTCGCCATACTGCGCCGTCTGAATTGTTGCAAAATCCTTTTGAATGAGGCCTTCGTCATACATCGTTTTGTATACGTTCAGTGCTTTTTCCATATTCTCGGAATTATAAAATTTGGGTACGATCTCTCCATTATCCTCTGTAAACTGATAGCCAAGCGCGTCATATGCACCGAATGCGATATCTGCATATTTGAAGTTCTCACGCATCTGATAAGGAGCGCTCACACCGAGTTTCTTAAAAGCGCGTAGCACATTCAAGAAATCTTCAATCGTTACAGGTACCGGAAGGCCAGTTTTCTCCAATAAATCAGTTCGGATAAAGGTAGCACGTCGAGACGGATTGCTGAGCCAAGTCGGAATGCCATATATTTTTCCGTCGTAGCTGACTTCATCCCATGCTTCCTGCGGGACAACCTTCATCAGGTTAGGCGCATTCTCCTTCAGCAGATCATCCAGCGGCATAAAAACACCAGCCTGAACCGACCCAGCCATCGATTTATCCGTAGCCCCTCCGACATTTTGAACCACATCCGGGATATCACCGCCGGCAAACATAACCGCCATTTTGGAATCAAAGTCCTTCAAAGGAATTAACTTAATGTCTAAATCGACATTCGCCCGTTTCTCCAACTCCTTGACCCACTTATCAGTATTAATATCTTTAGAACTTTCCGTGTAAGCGTTTCCGCTTGTGTTTAACGAAATACTAAATTTAAGCGGTTTTGATTCGCCTGCTGCATCGGCGTTACCGTCCGATGTTTCATTGCTTCCGCATCCTGCGACGAGACTTGAGACAAGCGCCGTGGATAGGATCAGACTAACCCATTTTTTCATCTGGATAATCCCCCTTATTAGTATAAAAAGGTATTTGGTTTACCTGTACCCATCATAAATCTGTATCATCAGCTCTCCCATGGGGTGGATTATTGTGGGATGTGTTTTTTTGTGATCGGTTGCCGTTATAAAAAAGGCCATCCCCAAAAGTCCGCGGCTCGGACCTCAGGACAGCCTTTTGATCCTCGTTCTCTTCGGCGAGTAGCGCCTATGCGTTAAGCACTTGATGTTCCTTCCTTCCGGAAATCGGCATTCTCATGATCATGCGTGTTCCCCATTCTGGACTGCTTTCTACGTCAACGCCGAATTCTTCTCCGAAGACAAGCTGAATCCGGCGATGAACATTTTGCACACCGATGCCGCCTGGGCTTCCTTTACCTTCATCCACATCGGCGAGTCGATTTTCGCTCAGTTTGAGGCGAAGTTCTTCAAGCCGCTCCGGGGTCATCCCGCTGCCATTATCCGTAATGCTGACCCAGAAGATATCGCCATCCTCTCCAGCATCAATCGTAATTGTGTGATGATCTTCAACACCATAACGAAAAGCGTGCTGGAACACATTTTCGACAAGTGGCTGTAAGGTCAAACGGACCATTTTGCGCAGAAGCATTTCAGGCTTTATCCGCACATCGATTTCAAACGGCCTTCCGATCCGGTGATTGATAATGACCATATAATGGATGACATGCTTCAGCTCATTGGCCACGGTTATCTCTTCAAGATTGGTGCGCACCGAATAATGCAGCATGTAGGACAGGGCTCCGACAATTTCTGATATTTCATCTGAATCCTGAATTACTGCATAGCAGACCACCGTTTCGAGCGTATTATATAAAAAATGGGGGTTGATCTGTAACTGTAAGGATTGGAATTCGGCCTTCTGCCGCTCGGCTTCCACTTCCTTGTTCTTCAGTTCTGATTGATACACGGTGTCCACAAGCTCTGACAGGCGCGTTACCATCAGATTGTAACGAACGATAAGCCCAGTGACCTCATCCTGGCTTTTCGGAAGGGAGATTAATTCCCAATTTCCTTTTTCGGTCTGGCTCATTCCTTTCATCAGTATACGGATTGGTGTAGTAACAGACTTACCAAATCGGCTTGCCAGAAACAGCGCTATCATAAATGTCAAAATCGCGACAGCAATAATATAATTCCGGATGGTAATTAGCGGCTTTTGCAGCTGAGTGTCTGGAATGGATACAACCAGATGCCAACCGGAATATTCCGCATTACGGCTGATATAAGATTTTTCCACTCCCTCTGCCGAGCTGCGGAACATCGCATCTCCTGCTAGCTCAATTTGCTTGCCAAGACTATCGGGAATCAACGTCCCTACTTTGTTTTGATCGTTATGATATTGAATCCTGCCTTCGCCATCTACAATAAAAAAATAGCTTTCGGGACCAAGATCGATTCCTTTCCATAACGTAGAGAGCTCCTCCGCTTTGACTTCGATGCCTACAAATCCTTTCATCTCTGGTGACTGAAGACCGCGAATGCTGCGGATTAAGGTCAACATCGGCGTTTGATCCCCACGGATACTGTAATTGATTACATTCAACTGTCCACTGACATCTGTATGTTCTTTGAAATACCGGATCTGTCTAGCGGTGTCTTCCTGTGTAAAAGATGGCGCTGAACCGCCATTATAATAATAAAGCGCATTCCCGGAATACCCGATAATATATAAGGCTTCAATCTCGGGATTGCGAATCCATACAGGTTCAACAATAGCATCGCGTATATCGGTCGTGTAGCGGTAATTTTCATATTCCTCACGGTCTGCTGATAGATCAATATATCTTTTAACTCTCAAATCCGTTAGTAGCGCCACGGTCGACCGTTGATAGGATGAAATATAGAGATTGGTATGATGAACTGCATTATTTACGATCTGAATCATTTGGTTTTCAGTGCTTGCCTGCAATTGCTTGGCAGAAATGCTGTAGAAGGAAATCCCCAGCGCTGACAGGGAAAGTAAGATGACAATGGTAAAATAAAATAGCAGCTTCCGGCTGAGGGTTGCTCTCATTATTCAATGCCAAACGAAGCACGGTATTCCGAAGGTGATACACCCACATGATTTTTAAACGTCTTCGTAAAATGAGGATAATCCTCATAGCCTACATGAATCGAGATGTCACTGATTGTCATGGTGGGTACGGCAAGAAGTCTGCGCGCTTCCTCCATTCGTCTCCGGATCCGATAGTGTACAAAGGTTTCTCCCGTCATTTTTTTGAATAATGCGCTGAAGTAGGTGCGGGCAAGTCCCACCCGTTTGGCTACTTCTTCTAACGATACATCCTCAGCCAGATGTTTATCAATGAAAGCTTTTGCTTCTTCAACCGGGTCCTTATAGTTGCCTTTGCGAGTAAGTTGCAGCTCCGCAAGTATACCGTTTATTATCGCGACAAATGCTAACATCGTTTCTTTTTTCGTATTGGCGGCTTTCACATCTCCGCAGCACCGGGACTGAGGCTTCCAGCCTCGGCGTTCCAAGCGATCTACGATCATTTGCAGACAATCATTCAGCACTGCATCCATGCTAAAGACGTTCAATCCTTCAAATAAACCGGATGTTTCTCTTTCATCAAGCAGACGGTTTGTCTCATCACGTTGCAGCAGCCAGATGTGTTGTTCCAGCTGTTCGGCCCAATCCACGTATTTATGAACAGGAATAATGCTGCCTGTCATGCCTGATATCAGTTCTCTCAGCATATCATGCACATCCTGCTGGAGAACCGGCTTCAGTAAATACCGCTTAACGCCATAAGCCATTGCTCGTTGTGCATATTGAAAGTCATTGTACCCGGAAATGACTGCCACCTGGACATGACTGTAATCACGGTGAATTCGTTCACATAAATCAAGGCCATCCATCCGCTTCATGCGCAAATCTGTCAGCACTAAATGCGGTTCTAGCTTCTGGATGGTTTCTAAAGCTGCTTCTCCGTCGTCGGCTGTATAAATTGCGGTGAATGAGACCGGATAACGCTGGACCATCTTCACCAATCCTTTTTGAATGACAGGCTCATCTTCTACAATCAATACTCGCACTTGTATCAAATCCCTTCCGGAATGGAATCAGAATCAGTTGTCTTGTGGTATGAAATTGATTAGAAGTTGCGATCATTGGCAACGCTTCCATTTTTGAGTTTGGATTATATCTTACCATATTTTGATAAGCAGATGGCTGTTTCTTTTAAAGGATGATGCAAGCTGGTTGATTAAGACTTAATAGATCCGATTAACATCCCTTTGATAAAATACTTTTGCAGAAACGGATACACGATAATAATCGGTATGACGGAGACGACAATAACTGCCATTTGCACACCTGCCGGAGATACTTCATTTACGTTTTCTAATAAGCTGCCCGCTTGCCCAAGGTCGTTACTCAGTACGATTTCCCGAAGCCGCAGCTGAAGTGGATAAAGCGCTCGTGTATTGATAAAATACAACGCCGATGAATAAGAATTCCAATGGGATACCGCGTAGAACAAGCCCATAGTTGCCATAACAGGTTTGGACAAAGGAAGGATGACGCTCCACATCGTGCGCAGCTCTCCCGCTCCATCCATTCGCGCGCTGTCTATCAGCTCAGTAGGCAGGGCTGAGAAAAAAGAACGCATGATGAACAGGTTATATGCACTGATGGCCGATGGGATGATTAATACCCATAAAGAGTCGATCAAGTGCAAGTTTTTGATGACCATATAGTTCGGTATGAGCGGAGCGTGAAATATCATCGTAATTAGGATTAAAATCAGAACTCCTTTGCGCATCGAATATTCGGATCTGGATAAAGGATAGGCCAGTGATGCAGTTAAAATCAGATTAATAAGCGTTCCGACAACGGTAATAAATATACTTACCATGAAAGCTCTCCAGATGGAGGTATCCCCAAGAATAACTTGATAATTCATAAGCGTCCAATCTATTGGGAATAGCTTAACCTCGCCTGCATTAATGGCATGTGTGCTGCTAAATGATTTGGCGAGCACATGCAGCAGAGGGAAGACCATCAAGCACCCGACCAGCATCAGAAATATATAGTTGAAAACGTCAAATAGGCGACCTTTATTTTTCATTTACTCTTCGACTCCTTTCTAGTAAAGTCCATCCCCTGATGCTTTTTTACTAAGCGTATTCCCGATCATGACTAGCAACAGTCCGACGACCGATTTAAAGAGGCCTATAGCTGTTGTATAGCTGTATTGCTGATCAATAAGACCCACTCGGTATATATAAGTATCGAGAATATCTCCATTGGTCTCATTAAGCGAATTGATAAATACAAACACTCGCTCAAAGCCAAAATCAAGGAAGTTACCGATATGAAGCAGGAACATAATCATGATAGTGGGCAAGATCGTCGGGATCGTTATAGATAAGGTTTGTTTCCAACGATTTGCTCCGTCAATCCGAGCCGCTTCGTACAGCTCAGGATTCACAGCAGCGAGTGCGGCTAAATAAACAATAGTTCCCCATCCACTGTCTTTCCATATGCCTGTTCCAACCAGGATGGTACGAATATACGAGTCCTCGCCCAGAAAATAAACGGAGTCGAGCCCAAAAGCATTTAAGATCTGGTTCACGATACCTGTCGTTGGGGACAAAATGCCGATCATAATCCCCCCAATAATGACCCATGAGAGAAAATGAGGCAAATAAACGACGGTCTGCAAAATCCGTTTATAGAAAGCTTTTCTCACTTCATTAAGAAGGAGGGCGAATATTATGGGAACCGGAAAAGCAAAGACCATATCATATAGGCCGATCAGGATAGTATTTTCAAGAATTCTCAAAAACTCTGGATAGGTGAACATCCGCCGGAACTGATCAAGGCCAACCCACGGACTGCCTGTAAAACCTTTGAATATGTTGTAGTTTTGAAAGGCCATGATGGAACCCGCCAAGGGTAAGTATTTAAATACGATAAAAAAAATAATGCCCGGAAGTGAAATGAGATATAGCGCCTTATATTTGCGCAAATTGGTCATTCGTCTTTGGAATGGGGAAAGATCTGGCCTGCTCGCTGACAATGCGGCTGGCACTTGTTGTGGCATAAATATCGCTCCTTTGGTTGCAGTTTGGGTTTTGTTGTATGGCTAATGTTAATCCAATATCCAGGTCTTCAAAATGGAGATTTTTCGGCTTGCCTGTGTTTTATTACGATAGACTATTGTGCATAAATCTTGCGGGACTTCCCTGCAACTGAAGAAAAAGTATATTCAAATCCCTGACCATCGCTAATAAGAGATTGTTCTGGCAGATCGAGCGGAACGGCAGACCAAATTCGATATTCAGCGGTAACCGTAGAGTGAATCGTCGCTTCATCCAGCTTTCCTTGGCTCCAAGAAAGATCAACGGTAAAACCACCTCTTGCTCTCATCCCCCTTATGCTGCCTGAAGACCACTCCTTGGGAAGGGCAGGTAATAGTCGAAGTTCTCCTCGGTGGGATTGCAGCAGCATTTCTGCTACCCCTGCTGCTCCACCAAAATTGCCGTCTATTTGAAAGGGTGGATGGCAGTCTAAAAGATTCGAATACGTGGAGGAGGCTAACAGTTTAATTAAATGCTCATAGGCTTCCGCACCCATACCGAGACGGGCATAAAAGTTGACGATCCATGCCCTGCTCCAGCCGGTATGACCTCCACCTCCGTCAAGGCGGCGTTCAAGCGTTCGCCGGGCTGCTGCGGCAAGCTCAGGGGTGTGCCTCATGTCAATCTGTTCCCCCGGATGTAATGCGAACAACTGAGAAATATGCCGGTGACCTGCGTCTTGCTCTTCGTAGTCAAACAGCCATTCCTTAATCTGTCCATGACTGCCCACACTCGGCTGTGGAATGTGTTCAAGCGTCTCATGTAGTTCAGAGAGAAACATTGTATCTTCTTCTCCGAGAATTAATGCCGCTTCCGAACAGGCGGATAGCAATGTATATGCGATTTGCAAATCCATGGATGGTCCCATACAGAGGCTGCCGCTGCTTCCGTCCGAAAGAAGGAATCGGTTTTCCGGGGAGACAGAAGGCCCAGTAATTCGTAAGCCACCTTCCTCTACCATGTAATCAAGCAGAAAAATCGCTGCTTCCTTCATCACTGGATAGGCCCTTTCCTTGAGAAAAGAAAGGTTCAGTCCAAACCGGTAGTGTTCCCACAAATGAAGGCATAACCAAGCAGCACCCATTGGCCAGACCGTGCAGGTAATTAGGATGCCTTCTGGTCGGGTTTCCGCCCATAAGTTAGTGTTATGATGAGCAACAAAACCGCGACAGCCATACATTTCTTTTGCCGTTTCTTGACCGTTCAACTGCATCCGTTCGATCAGATCAAACAGCGGTTCATGGCATTCAGCCATATTTAGGACTTCGGCAGGCCAGTAATTCATCTGGAGGTTAATATTAATTGTATATTTTGATTCCCATGGCGGGGTAAAGCTATCATTCCATATGCCTTGCAGATTAGCAGGCAACGTACCTGGTCGAGAACTGGAAAGCAGTAAGTAGCGCCCATACTGTACATATAGTGCAACTAGTCCTGGATCACCAGACTCATTGGGATTGCTTCTTTCATCTTTTGCTTGCTGTAACCGCTGTAATCGCTTATCGGTAGGAAGCTCAGCGTACAGGTCTCCCCCCCTAGTTAAATCGATTGAAAATCGAGCAAACCGGGACTTGTATTCCTCCTTATGCTGCTTTATTAGAGTTGCAAAAGACTGAGCCGTAGCTTGATCCAATTGCTCTAGACAGGCTTTTTCAGGTTGATCTACGCGAAAGGTACTCTGCGCTGCCAGCATAAGGGTGACGGAGTCTGCCCCCTCAATAGAGATGTAATCCCCGATGAGCCTCTGGCGGCCCCCTTGTTGAACTGCCCTTAGTGCTGTGCAAAAGCGAACGCCATCCGCTCCGCATTCCCCATTCATTAAAACTGTGTTTGCAGGACCAGTGCTACAGCCGGTATCGAACGGACGACGCATAAGATTCGCAGCCAACGTGATCTTGCCAAGTCTGTCAGCTGTCAATCGGACTACCAATACACCGTCCGGTTCACTTATAAAATATTGCCTGTAATAGCGAACCCCGCCACAACGGTACGATACCGTAACGACCGCTTGCTCCAAGTCGAGCTCCCGCTCATATTCTTCTATAACCTCACTGGAATCCAGAAACTTTAAAATCAAATCTCCAAGTGGCTGGTACGGCTGCTCATATTTTGGTGAAGCAGTCATAGCCATTCGTGCCAAATGTTCTGCCTCCGCCTGCCTGCCGTCTTTCAGCATTTGCCGAATCTCTGTTAAATATGGCTGAGCTGCAGGATTAGCTGCACGTCCAGGGCCGCCGTACCAAATTGAATCTTCGTTAAGCTGGATTTTATCTTGGCCGATCATACCGGACACCATTGCCCCGAGGCGCCCATTTCCTATGGGAAAAGCCTCATTCCAATTTGACGCCGGGTTTGTATACCATAATCGAAGACGTTCTGATTCCTGCTTGGTTGCCGGTAATGCCACCTCTTGTTTCGCTCGTCTTCTTTCACTCAACTCTTGTTCACCTGGCCTTTCCTATTTTCAGGTCATATCATTCGTCAGTAACTCTACTTCCTATGCTACTCTTGATCCTGATGTCTCTCCATGGCATAGATTGTTAGGGGTTGTGTTTTTTTATGATCCAAACTAAAAAGGATGCGGAAAATTCCGCACCCTACTGTAAATTATTTTTTTATAATACTGAGCGCATTTCGACCTAAACGTTCCGTCAGCTGCTGTTTGTAGAGACTATTAATGACGACATGTTGACCGCAACTGCACCAATATCCATCTTCACGGGGCCGGGAATCATAATCGTTAGGAACCAGTCCGGGTACCTTGCTACCAACATGGCCAATGGCGTAATTTTGAGCAGTTGGTGGCCGCTGTAAAGTGAGCTCTCCGTGTGTATTCCAAGTCACATAATTCGCACCTGTCCAACCATGTCCGCTGCCTAACCACGCCCTATCCCGAATAGAGATGGGAGCTTTGATATTATCGAACAGGCCTCCGACTGACCAGCGATGATGAGGTTCACTGGTGTTATAATTTTTAACAGCTTCTCCATCCAGAAATACATTCGGCCCCGGTACCCAGCTATCGACGGTGAACGCATGCCGCGCCGTCTCTGTATAAATACGTTGAGCGAGATTTAGCTGGCCCATCTGATGTATGACATAACGGCGACCCCCAGTAACCACACTGATCATATCGTACATTTGACAGTCCTGAACCGTAATCCATTTGGAATAACGCTTCATTTGAACGAGAGAATAGGACAGATGATAACCTCTCACCTCTCGAACCCAGCCATTCTTCACACTGTTGAACACGACGAAGCGTTCAGCATGCTTTTCGTCCGCATAATAAGGATCTGTTGTATCGTTATCCATCTTAATATCTATAATACTTGGGTCAAAATCGGACTCTACCCTCATATTCTCTACCCCAACCTGCTGAATGCGGACATCGTCCGTATATTTATAGATCTCTCCGCCGCCCCACTGACGTTCGATAGCATTCGCCAATGGGGCATCGACCGTAATCGTATTACCTACAATAGCAGTGATGACTCGGTCAAAATCCAGATTGAACGGTGACCATTGGGTTACGGTTCCACCCGGGCGCTTATATATGTTACCCATACCAATTTCGTGAATCCAATTTTTATTACCTATTCTGCGGACTATGATCTGATCGCCTACATTGTAAGCACCCCCGTCTTCTACATGGAAAGAACGCGAGCCTGAGGGCACATACAAATCAGAAATCATCTGCTTCGAGTTGCTGTCCAGCATAAGATCTGCATTTTCACCAATTTCAATTAGATTTCGCAGTTTCGCTCCGGTACCATAGAGAATAGTGCCCTCTTTGTCCTGACCTTCACCGCGAAGGACGATCCCACTTGCTTTAATGAACAACGTGCCTCCGACTTCATATCTGCCTTTTTTCAAAAGGACTGCCCCGCGGAATCCGTTCTTATCGAGCGGGAGCATAGCCAACTGGTCAATTGCCACCTGAATACGGTCCGTCGCGTCTCCGTCCAAGGGTAGAACGGTCGACTTAACGGGAATATTCGGGATCTCAACACCACCACCCCTATAACCCACATTAGAAAAGTCCAAGATACGATTACCTCGATAATCACCGATATACATCATCATTCCATCGTTACCAAGGAAAGCGATTGTGCTCTGTCCCGCGGGGATGCTCTTTGGATCCAGCACGGTAAAATAATATGAGTCATACTGAGGAGCTATTCCGTCCTGCTTGAGGGTCATTCGCAGTTCATAAGTACCCAGTAGATCAGCCGTGCCTAACGGTGTCCATTCCATTAACGAGTCTTTAACCATAGGAGTCTCAGGCAACTCAGTCACCAGTTTCGTTCTATCAAAAATCAATTCACCGGCAACCCTTCCGTTAACACACGGTGTGAAGGAAACCGTCGGGTACACCTGACTTGGATTGAGGATGGCTGGTTGGCCAATTTCAGTATTCATGTGCGTATGCTTCAATGTGGAATTAATAATAAAGAGTTCATCTCCTTTTCTATATTCACTCTCACATATCGGATACATATTACCTTGGCTTAAGAAGAATTAACATGTCATTTTTATCGATTGGAATGTGTTTTCTTATTCACCTATTTATGCAAACCCTTGCACCCGCATGGTGCTGAGCAACGATTAAGCCAAACTAAAGACAAGTTTCTAAAGGCACTAAATGGTAGATGAAAGTTTAGCTTAGGTAAAAAAAAGGCGCGATCCCCAAGGGTATCACGCTTTTTATCTAGCTTAGATTTCCTATAACTGGGTGTGGCACATAAGGCTCTTCCAGACTCGCTATTTCACTTGGCTCCAGCTTCACTGATACCGCTGCAACGGCGTCCTCCAGATGATTTGCTTTGGTTGCACCAATGATAGGCGATGTTACTTGCTCTTTTTGCAGAACCCAAGCAAGCGCTACTTGGGCACGTGGAATCCCGCGCTTTGCCGCAATTTCGGCAACTACCTCAACAACCTTGCGGTCAGCCTCAGCCATTTTTGCATAAAATGCCTTTCCGACTTCGTCTATCTCTGAACGAGCTGTTTGTTCATTCCAATCACGGGTTAGTCGACCTTTAGCAAGCGGACTCCATGGGATCACACCGATTCCTTCTTCCCGGCAAAGAGGCAACATTTCCCGTTCTTCTTCCCTGTAGAGTAGATTCAAGTAATTTTGCATAGAGACAAATTTAGTCCAACCGTTACGCTCAGCAACATGCTGTGCCTGCAAGAACTGCCAAGCATACATAGAGGACGCTCCAATATATCTAACTTTACCTGCCTTTACTACGTCATGAAGGGCCTCCATGGTCTCTTCGATAGGAGTGTCATTATCCCAACGATGGATCTGGTATAGGTCCACATAATCTGTGCCCAGCCGTTTTAGACTGTTGTCTATTTCGGTCATAATCGCTTTGCGTGAAAGTCCTGCTCCATTTGGTCCCTGATGCATCCGGAAAAACACCTTTGTAGCAATGACTACCTCATCGCGGCGAGCGAATTCTTTTAAGGCACATCCGACAATTTCTTCGCTTGTTCCGTCAGAGTATACATTAGCCGTATCAAAGAAGTTGATGCCAAGCTCCAGGGCTCTTTTAATAAAGGGTCTGCTCTGCTCCTCATTTAGCGACCACGGAGCCATTCCACGTTCAGGTACTCCGTAACTCATACAACCAAGACAAATTCTAGATACATCCAAACCAGTACGACCAAGTTTTGTATATTCCATTAGTTTGTGTCTCCTTTAGATTTTGGGTTTGTTTACTCCTAAACTGCGGCGAATTTCCATATCTGGTGACTCGGCCAATTTAACAACTAATGCAGCCACACTTTTTCGCGACACTTCTCTCCCTTTAAAAGGTTCACCTTTCTGAGTTGTTTCGTAGTCTATCTCGTCTTTATAGGTAAACCATCCAGGTCTCAGAATTGTATAGTTAAGATTTGAAGCTTCAATAATTTCTGCAGATTTACGATATGGATCCAATATACTGCTGTACTTCTCTCCTGGAACTTCATCGTAAATGCCCATTGAGCTGATAAAAATCAAACGTTTAAGACCAGTGGTGTTCATTGCTTCAACGATAGTCTTAGACATTTTCTCCAAATTACCTGCCAGATTAGCATAAACAACATCTTGCCCGATCATCGCTTCTTTTAATTGCTCACTATCCAACACATCTCCTTCAACTACTCGAGCACGGCTGGATGTTATATGGCTTAATCTGTCCGAGTTACGGAGATAAAGTGTTAAGCGGGCATCGGTTTCGTTCAAAAACAAATCAATCGCATGTCGTGCAATTCCGCCATTAGCGCCTATGATCAAAACATTGCTCAATTTCAAAACCCCTTTCTTAGTTCTAATTATGCGATAAATGAAGTGAACGCCGTTATCTCAATTATCTTAAATGATTGCCTATTCCTCTCACTATCACTAACACAAAAGATGTTTTTACTTTATAATTGAATAAGAACAAAACATTAGGAGGAGCACATGTCTAAAGAATTACTAGAGCGGAAAGAAGAACTCGCCAGATTGATTGAACATCATTCGAGCCAGGATGGAGTATATGAGACCGCTATCCCCTCATTGTTTGTGATTCGTAACTCCAATGTGACCGAGCCAGTATACAGAGTATACAAACCTTCTTTATGTTTCATTGCGCAGGGAACAAAGGAGATCTTATTGGCCAAGGAGCGTTTTGAGTATGGTCCCGCAAATTATCTAATATCATCAATGAATTTACCCGTTATCGGTCAGATTATAAAAGCTTCTCCCAACGCACCCTATTTAAGCTTTAAGCTAGAATTCACGCAGAGTCAGATTTTGAAAGTACTAAATGATTCCGAATTTAAACTCGCTCCGAAAGAAAATGCTAAGCGCGCTATGTATGTCGGGCAGATAGAGTTACCACTATTGGATGCGATCCTGAGATTGGTACGTTTGCTGGATGATCCCAAGGACATTCCGTTTTTGGCTCCGATTTATACTGATGAAATTCTATACCGGCTTCTGCAGGGACCCTATGGAGTTACACTCGCTCAAATTGCGATGGAAGGTAGCAGCACCTACCGCATTCGGGAGGCCATCGAACAGATTATCGAGAACTGTGATAAACCTTTGCGGATTGAAGAGCTTGCTGAAACAGCCAGTATGAGTATTTCTTCGTTCCATAGACACTTCAAAGAGGTAACTGCCATGAGTCCTATTCAGTTTCAAAAGCATCTGCGCTTACAGGAAGCTCGCCGCCTTTTATTATCTGAATCAGCGGATGCAGCGGATGTCGCGTTCCGAGTTGGCTATGAAAGTGCATCACAATTCAGCCGCGAATATTCTCGGATGTTTGGTTCACCACCTAGAGCAGACATCAAGCGTTTGAAGGAAGATATGCTCATTGGATAAAAGCGAACGTGTTCGTCATTCACAATATGGAACTATCAGCTTAACACCAACTTGTATGGGTAACCTTTGCGCACAGGCTGATTCTATCGGGCTGGTCCTATCAGGTTTATCCTATCTGCTGATCACTATCGGACCCATGGGACCTTAAACGTAGTATTATCTCACATTTGGGATGCTAAAGGACCGCATAGCCGCTATTGGCTCAGAAAACACTCAATATGAATCTATTTCGAAGTAATAGCTGCATTGGGGTCCGAAACTATGCTTAAAAAGGGATTAATATGCAAATAACGTCCTCTGAGTCCTTAAGCCCAAGAGGTTGATAAATACAAGCTGAGGGAGACAACCAACGACGACAAAAAAACAACGATATCCAAACAACAACAACAACAACCAAAAAACACAAAGCAGCGATTCATCCATACTTGGAGAATCGCTGCTTTGTATTTTTCACAAGCTAACACTGCTTTTTCTGACGATCACGTAGCCGACCGCCTTTTATTTCTTTTGATAGCTAAACCAATCATAATAAGCAGTTGTTCCATAAGGAGAGTAGTTATACATGCCGAAGAATACTCCAGTAAATCCGCCTGCGACTTCAGTAGATATCAAGTGTGTCTCGGCTTCGCCAAGCAGATGCCATATTTGATCCACACCTCGATAGTAAAATATATATTTTTCAGGTAATGCCTGGATTCTCAATTCTACCCCTGTACCTTCGAAAGCCGAAGAATATGCCACATCACTAATGCTCCCTACCTGTCTGCGCAGCGTAATAACATTTTCACCTTCCATCTGCGTTAGTCCAATTGCGTAGTGATACTTCTGATCCATAAAAACTACAAGACCAGCTTCGTCACCCTCAAGAGGGCTAAATTCCATTTTGGTGGTAATTTCACAATTCAAATGCCGCTGTCTACAGCCAATAAAAGCAGGCGTTCCCTTTTCGTTTAATCTCACATCTGATCCACGTAAAGCTAGCCACCCTCCCCGTTCCTGCAATGACCAATCCACCTTATTAGCATTACGTATGAAATTCCAGCTCATTCTTAGGTCAGATTGATCAAAATCGTCGGTTTCAGGCTCTTCTTCCCACGGCATTGGTGAAGGCAGGTCAGCTTCCATTTCTAAACCAACCACTCCGTTATCACCAATCATTGGCCACCCCTCCTCCGTCCACTGAACCGGAGCCAAATATGTCTCTCTGCCAAGATGATGACGGTAAGGATAACCTACTGGTCGAATCCCCAGAAATACCGCCCACCAGCTACCATCCTGTGCTTCAACTAAATCGGCATGCCCTGTAGCTTGAATGGGGTAATCTGAACTTCGATGTGTCAAAATGGGATTGTGAGGAGACGATTCATAAGGCCCATATGGCGATCTACTTCTTGCAATAGTCTCCATATGTCCATATTCTGTCCCACCTTCCGCACACATCAAATAGTAGTAATCGTTTATTTTGTAAAGATGTGGACCCTCAGGGAATTTTCCTCCGCTGCCAGTCCAGATCAAGCGTGTATCGCTAAGCTTTTGACCCGTTTCAATATCAATCTCACATTGGTAGATCCCCATCCCTTGCTCGGAGCCTGTGCTTGTGAAATAAACCTTTCCATCATCAAAAAACAAGGAGGGATCAATGCCTTTCTGCTCCACATAAAGTGGATTCGACCATTCGCCTGCCGGGTCATCCGCCCAAACGTAGAAATGACCCCCGCTATCCTGATTTGTCGTAACCATATAAAAACGACCGTTATAATAACGAAGAGTCGGCGCCCACACACCTCCGGACATCACGGATTCATCAAATTGAAGCTGATTCTCACGAGTCAAACAGTACCCAAGCTGCTTCCAATGCACCAAATCCTTGCTGTGCCAAATGGGTATTCCCGGAGAATAGGCAAATGAACTATTTACCAGATAAAAATCCTCGTCTACTCTGCAAATGCTTGGATCTGGATAAAACCCCGGGATAATCGGATTGTTATATTTCATGTAGTATTCTCCTTCTCTATCTTAATCACTGAAACCTATGTCAAGGATTATACTGCTTCAACTGGATAGAAAGCCTTGATTATTCGGTCCTAAAATAGCATGATATAGACATTCATCTAGACAAGCTTTTGGAGGGTAACAAGTTGAGTGAATTTTATTTAAAATGGTTTACATCTGATCGTCAATTTCCATTTTTTATTCAATACGGCTATCACGACGAAGACACCGATCTACATAGACATGCGGACTTTTCAGAGCTCGTAATTGTATTGAGTGGCACAGCTACACATATTGTTAATACTGAGGAGTCTTTTATCAAAAAGGGAAATGTGTTTGTAATTAATGGTTCGACCCCGCATGCTTTTAAAGATCCTCAGGATTTCAAGATCTGCAATGTTATGTTTCAGCCTGAATTGCTATCGACAGCTGGGGCAGATTTGCGGACATCCAACGGCTTTCAAGCCTTATTTGTGTTGGAACCCCTGTATCGCCATAAACATTCCTACACAAGCAAACTCAGCTTGCCGATTCCTAACCTGGAGTATGTCTCTTTTCTCATTGCGGGCATGATTGAAGAATATCACAACAAGCTACAGGGTTATCAGACCATGCTGGGCTCCAAGTTTATGGAACTGGTCGTCTATTTGTCCAGACAATATGACCCACAGGAAAAAGGGATTCAGGGGAACCATCTGATGCATTTGGCGAATGCACTCTCATATATGGAAGATCGTTATCTTGAGCCGTTAACACTGGATCAGATCGCCAAACATTCGGACATATCAGTCAGACACTTAAACCGGATCTTTCGCTCCTACTATCAGACAACCCCGATCGCTTATCTTCATCGTTTACGTCTGGAACGGGCTTGCGGGTTATTAAAGCATTCTAATCTCAGTATCACCCAAATCTCACATGAATGCGGGTTTAGTGATAGTAATTATTTTACTCGCCAATTCACTAAAATCTATGGGATGTCACCCAAGGTCTATAGGAACAAGCTTTGAGGGTAAAAAAAGAACACCAGGCAGCGATTCTCCTATTGTTGGAAAATTACTGTCTGGTGTTTTTGGATTAACCAGCTTACCTGATCAGATTATGGGCAAGTGAATATAAACAAACTAATGGTCCGCATATCGCTTATAGCAAACCTTGGAATGTAACCGATCGAAATGCCCTCTCCGTATTCTTTTAGTTCTGTGTCTTAATCGAATCAGTGAGATAACTGCATTCTATACACTTATTCCGTACGCAAAAAGAACCTTCATACTTTAACTGCATTCTATACAACTAAAAACGATCAAATCCACCTATTGGGTAGAAAATCAAGGAAATAGATGTACGAAGTACACTTATATCCCCGAGCTGAGTGATTTGAAGGAATATAGTTGTACGAAATGCAGTTAAACGTTGGTACACATCGCATCCATCGGCTATCTATTCAGCGTTAGCGTGCTCGTCGCTTATTAGTTAATAAGTTAATTCATACCAACAATGGAACATATGTCTTTTCCAGAAACGCAATTTCTTCATAGGTTAACGCACATATTTAGATTTTTGGATCTGATCTGTTTCTGTGCGATGAGTTGTTTCTGCTCAGTCTCACGTAAGTCTTCTTGTTCATCCGCCTCTTTCCGAGTAAGCCTGTGTCCAAAGAATCTTCATTTCATAAAATAGCTTAATAAGGTTTCTGCGCTTCTACTTGGGAATATGAGGTGACATGATGTTATTTTCTGCACAAGGGGTACCACCCCAAGGATATTACCAAAGCATCTGGGACTTTACTTCCCACAACGAAAACAGTACAAAGGAAGCTGGGAATGTCGTTCCTTTTGACTTCGGACGGGCGGCTGAGTTCAGAGCGCCCAAAAGCATTGAAACGAGTATTGCTCCAGCACTAACACCTTATTGTTTAGAGCCCTTTGGCGGATTCGTAGCCACCATTTCCAGAGGGAAGGTATGGGGAGAATCTGGTGCCCTTCTAACACCAGAAGGGAAATTGATCTTTGATCTTTCCCAAGAATATGACGCCGAAGAATACAGGATGCTTGAAGCAGATGAGCACCCAGTGTTTCACCGGTGGAACGATCCGCAGCTTCAACATTTTGCCGGGACCGCAGCGGTGTTAACATTTTGCGGAGCCCATAACTATTTTCATTGGATGTATGATGTGCTTCCTAGATTAGCGATGCTTCAATCGAGCGGAATCACTTACTCCACTATTATCATGAATCCAAATCCGTATGGACCCTTTGTGGAACAAACGTGGGCCATGCTTGGGATATCCGAGTCATTGGTGATCCGGACGAATTCAGAAGCATATGTTCAGGCTGACCAGCTACTTGTCCCTTCCTTAATGATGAATTCACATTATCCTCCTTGGACCACGGATACACTGCGGAGATTTTTGTTACCGCATAGAGAAACAACACTAGTCACTCCAGAACGAATTTATATCTCACGAAAAAAAGCAAGCTCAAGAAGGTTGGTTAATGAAGATGATGTCATCCGCTGCCTAGAGAAATTTAATATCGTACCGATTTGTCTAGAAGACTGGACGGTTGCCCAGCAAATCCAATTATTCGCCTCAGCGAAAGTAATCGTAGGTCCGCATGGTGCTGGACTCGCTAATCTGGCTTTTTGCCAGCCTGGAACACAGGTCATTGAAATTTTCCATGCCCAGCATGTTGTTCCAACCTATTGGATGATCAGCAACCATAATAATCTCGAATATTATATGGTGTACGGGCAAGGTGTAGCGAATCCTGCGATTCGTTTTCCAGGACTGGAAGACATCTATGTGAACGTAGATCGTCTGAAACAAACGTTGCATCTGGCAGGCTTGGAATGAGAAGCTTGCTTACTACTTTCTCGATTTCAAAAAGCGCAAAGCATATTTTGCTTTGCGCTTTTTAAGAAACATAGATTTAATCACGCCGTGTTACATACTTCAACCATAGCCCATCATCCGCAAGTTTTTCTACACTTTTTAAGCTGAAATTTGCTGAGGGCTGTTGTTTCATAGATGAATCCATTTCAAATAAGGTCACAGAATTAGAGGCTCCATCTACGATGGGAACTATAACCAAGCTCAACTCATCAATTAAATCTTCATTCAGGAAAGAGCCGTTTAAAACGCCCCCACCCTCCAGCATCAATTCATCGATTGAGAATAATTGTTTCAGCTTTCTCACGACTACAGAAAAATTCAATCGTTCTTTTCCACCGAATATATATGAGATTCCTAGATTTTTCAGATAAGCTAGATAAGCATCAGATACCTGTTCTGTAAGCACTTCAATGATATGATGCTCTGTTCTATTGTGACTTCCTTCTGAAATGTAGTTTTTGGTCCAGCCCAGTTTTCCCGAGGGATCTACAGCTACTGCATATGTTGAGGCATCATTTTGAGCGATAAAGTTTGTTCTAGGAATGCTTGAAGTGTTACTCTGCTCTAATTCTAATTTATTGCCTAACGTAAAATTTTCCTCCATGGTAATCCTGCCACATATCCAAGCTTTACATCCATACCGATCATGAATGTTTTCGTACTCATCAATAAAATAGGCAGTCCGTTCTTCATCCAAGTAATCTCCGATGGTTTTACCATCCAATGAGGTAAGCATATGGCAAATAATATAGGGCCTGTCCATAACGATCCCCTTTTAACCTACTTGAACTGTTGGACGAATAATCATTTCATTGATAGCCACATCTGAAGGTTGCTCAATGGCAAATGTGATGGCACGAGCGATGCTGTCTGCATCAATGGCTATTTTGTAAAATTCATTCAAGCCAGCTTTTGACTCTGCATCTGAGGTAGTATCTAACAATTCGCTGCTGACGGCTCCTGGAGAAACATTGGTAACACGAATATTGGTTCCACTCATCGCTTCTTCTTGACGAAGCCCTTCAGAAATTGCTCTAACCGCATGCTTGGTGCCACAATATACTGTACCCCCTGGGTAAATGTTATGGCCAGCAACCGATGATAAGTTAATAATATGACCAGATTTTTGCTCTCTCATTGATGGGAGAACAGCTGCAATCGCATATAAAACCCCTTTGATATTTACGTCAATCATTTGATCCCATTCATCCACCTTTTTCTTAAAAAGAAAAGCTTGTGGCATGATTCCCGCATTATTAACTAATACATCAATTTTGCCAAACTCTTTAAGTGCATAAGCAGCCAGTTCTTCCATTTGTGCTTGGGAAGTCACATCTGTCACTTTGTAGATGGTTGTTCCACCACTTTGTTCAATTTCTCCTTGAAGCTTTTGAAGACGTTCCTCACGACGAGCGGCTAGAACAAGCTTAGCACCTTTAGAGGCTAGTTCTTTCGCGGCGGCTTCCCCAATCCCACTAGAAGCACCTGTAATAATTACGACTTTATCTTTGATATTTGGCATGTGAAAAAACACCCTTTCGATATTGTATATTGATTTATTAATAGACTATAATCTATTATTATAAACAGTTACAGAATACATTCAATTGTACGATGAGTCTGTTTTGTTCAATACTAAACAGATCCTATAAATGTGTTTATTATTTTTAGAAAGTAAGGTGAACCCCGAATGTCTAAAGTGGATAGAAGAATACTCAAATCTCAAGATGCGCTTAAAAAGGCCGTAATTGAACTGATGACTAAGAAAAATTTTGACGACATTACCATACAGGATCTCTCCGACACAGCAAATGTAAGCCGGGGAACGATCTACCTTCATTATCTGGATAAATATGATTTGTTAGATAAACTTATCGAAGAACATATAGAGGTCCTAAGAGCACTTTGTGAATCGGCGTCTGAATTGGATTTTATCGAGGCAACGTTGATCTGGACGGAATACTTCGATAAAAATTATTCTTTCTTCTCTATGATGTTAGCGAGTAAAGGTGCTCCTTATTTTCGAAATCGTTTCTTAAGCTTTCTTCTCGATGAGTTTCGGCATGAAGTAAATGTCACCGCAGGAATAAACCAAGGGTTAAATGAAGAGGTTATTATTAGTTTTGTTGCATCGGCTTATGCAGGGGTAGTGGAATGGTGGTTCAAGAATGAAAGACCTGTAGCACATCAAGTCTTGGCTGAACAACTCGGAACGTTATTAGAGAGGAATTTATAAAAAGAGCGGCGATTCTCCTATAATAGGTGAATCGTCGCTCTTTTTTATCGGGCATTAATTACGCAATAGATTACACATCTTTTTAAGGACTTCGGACCCTGGGATGCTATTCCTTCACGCCAATAGCTGCAGTGGGGTCCTTTAACATTCTGAAAATCAGAAAATCTCGCCTTTAAGGTCAGAGGAGTCCGATAAAAGCATCTACTTACAAATGTTATCGGTTCAAGTAAGGATTCTTTCAAATCGCTCGTTTGAACTGGGTATTGTACAGCTCGTAATAAACGCCTTGCAGCGCAAGAAGCTCTTTATGACTGCCTTGCTCGGCAATTCCGCCACCCTGAATAACGAGTATACGATCAGCATCTTGGATGGTACTAAGCCTATGGGCGATCACAAAGCTTGTTCGTCCCTTCATTAGCTTTTCCATCGCCTGTTGAATATGCATTTCCGTACGCGTATCCACACTGCTGGTTGCCTCATCTAGGATCAAAATAGCTGGATCAGCTAGAATGGCGCGGGCAATCGTTAAAAGCTGACGCTGGCCGTGGCTCAAATTACTGCCTTCCGCATGGAGAATAGTCTCATATCCATGCGGAAGTCTATTGATAAAGGCGTCTGCATTAGCCAATCTTGCCGCTTCCTCTACCTCTTGGTCAGTCGCATCAAGACGGCCAAAGCGAATATTTTCCCGAATCGTTCCCGAGAATACATGCGCGTCTTGCAATACCATTCCCAATTGACTACGAAGTGCATTTTTATCCAGCTCTCCAATATCGCGCCCATCAATGAATATGGAGCCGCCGCTCAAATCATAGAATCTGATCAGCAAGTTGACAATGGTCGTTTTTCCAGCACCCGTTGGGCCAACAAGCGCAATTTTCTCTCCGGGTTTTGCTTCAAACGTAACCCCGCTCAGAATCGGTGAATCCGGCTTGTAAGCAAATGAAACGTCTTTGAAAACAACCTTCCCTTTTAACCTTGGCAGATCGTCACTTTGTTCATCACCGTCACCGTATTCGGATGGCATATCCATAACTTCAAACACACGCTCCGCACCAGCAATTGCCGACTGAATTAGATTGTACTGGTTAGCAAGATCGGAGATCGGTCGTCCGAACTGTTTGGAATACGTAAGGAAGCTAACGATTACGCCAACCGTAGCCATGTTATGAAAAGCCATCCAGCCACCCACCCCGGCAATGATCGCAAATCCAAGGTTATTAATCATGTTCATGACCGGTCCCACTAATCCGGAAACAATTTGTGCTTTAATGCCGACTTTATTCAACTCTCCACTGATTTTGCGGAACCGTTTCACTTCTGTCTCTTCCCTGCTGTATTGTTTGACTACTTTTTGTCCGCTGATGGTTTCTTCGATAAATCCACCCAACTCACCTAGATGGCGTTGCTGATTTTTAAAATAAGTTCGACTTAAACCTATGATTTTACGGCTGGACAATAACACAAGAGGGATCGTTATCAGTGAAACTGCGGTCAACGGAACGTTCATCATTAACATGATCACTAGTGAACCGCTTAAGGTGATCAAACTGTTTAATAACTGGGTCACACTCTGATTAAGTGTACTGGATACGCTCTCTATGTCGTTGGTTGCCCGGCTCATTAGTTCTCCGTTAGCTTGCGTGTCAAAAAACTTAATCGGTAGCTGTTGATATTTGCTGAACAGATCACGACGCAGCTCAAACACGGTATTCTGTGAGACGGATGTCATAACATAGGCTTGCACCCAAGCAACCACACTGCTTAGCCCATAAATACCTATTAGGAGTAGACAAAAACGAATAAGACCCTGATAATCGTGAGGAATTACCGCAGTATCAATCGCTTTACCGATTAGATAAGGCCCAATCAACGAAAGAATTGCATTTAACACAGTAAATACATACACAATGATTAACCCGAACCGCTGGCGGTTCAAATACATCCAAATGCGTTTGAGTGTGCCCGCTTGATTCTTAGCACGTACGATTGGCACAGCTCCGCCCCGTCCGGGGCCAGATCCCGGTCCAGATCCAGATCCAGGTCCGAATCCGCCTGATCGATTAAAAGGAGTGGTGTTCATGCCATTATTAAGCTTTGACATAAGGCACCTCCTCTCCCTTCATCTGTGATCTCCAAATATCTCTGTATATTTCACTGCTGTTCATAAGACCATCATGTGTACCTTGTACAGCAATTCGGCCGTTTTCTAATACCAGAATACGATCAGCGTCAATTACAGAGGTGACACGCTGAGCTATCAAAATATTCGTGCTGCTGCGCAGCCGTGTTTTTAACATCTGCCGGATTCGTGACTCTGTCGCTGCATCGAGCGCACTAGTGCTGTCATCCATAATGAGGATTGTTGGCTGAATTAAAAGTGCCCGTGCAATCGAAAGCCGCTGCTTTTGCCCACCGGACAGGTTAATGCCACGCTGGCCGAGCTCTGTATCGTAACCCTGTGGAAGTTCTAAAATGAAATTGTGAGCTTCAGCGGCTATTGCTGCTTCTTCCACTTCCTCATCTGTGGCATCCGGTCTGCCGTATCGGATATTATCGCGGATAGTACCGCTGAACAGAATAGCCTGCTGCATAACATATCCGATTCTGCTACGCAAATCTTCCAGAGCAATCATACGAGTGTCGGAGCCATCAATTGTAATGGATCCAGAGGACACTTCGTAAAACCGGGGAATGAGGCTGACCAATGATGATTTACCAGTACCGGTGGCACCAAGAATGGCCACTGTTTCTCCTGGCTCCGCAGTGAAATTAATATCGTCTAACACTAGATTTTCATCCGAAGGATCATAAGCAAAAGATACATTGTCAAATACAATCCGACCGTTGTGTATGGCATCTTTTTTAGCGTTGGCAACTTCTTTAATCTCACTAATGGTGGAAAATACTTCATTCTCCCGATCGGCAGAAACCTTGGCTCGTGAGAAGAAGGTCAACATATTGCTTAACATCAGCATTGACATCAACAATTGGGTTATATAGTTAATAAAAGCGATCAGCTGACCAACTGGCAGCCCACCGTTCCAGCTTTGCACTCCCCCAAACCATAGTACAGCAACAATACTGGCATTTAGTACAAGCATCATTAGCGGCATATTTAATGACATTAACCGTACCGCTTTTATCGCAATTTCTGTATAATCCTTGTTAGCTGTATTAAAGCGTTTCTGTTCATGGTTAGCGCGGACGAATGCTTTGACTACACGAATGCCTGATAAATTTTCCTGCAACACTGTGTTCACACCGTCTAATTTGACCTGCATTTTCTGAAACAAAGGAAAAGAAAGTCGGATTAACCCATACAAAATTAAACTCAAGAGTGGCACGGCAACGGCTAGGATGAGGGTCAGCATAGGACTAATCCGAATCGCCATCACCAAGCTTCCGACTAATAGCAAGGGAGATCGAATACTCCGCAAAATCATTTGCACAAAGGTTTGCAGCTGTACCACATCATTTGTTAATCGTGTAATCAGTGAGCCCGTCTTCAATTGATCCAGGTTCTTATTAGAAAATTTCTGAATATGTTCAAACAAGCTAATCCGCAAATCATTTCCGAAGTTTTGAGAAGCAATACTCGAAAAAATAGTGCAGCCCACCCCACCAATTAGACCGATAAACGCTACACCAAGCATGATCAGTCCGGTCGAGAAAATATGAGACAAGTCTTTTGTCATGACACCCTTATCCACAATGCTCGCCATGAGCGTGGGCTGCAGTAAATCCATAGTCACTTCGACCAGCATCAGCAATGGTGCCAACACACACCACACCCAATATGGCCTCAAATAATGCTTAAGCTTCCACATTCCGCCACCTTCAATTGTTTAAGATAAATAAGTGATTTTAGAACTAATCGGTGTTCTAGGTTTCGCATTCGGCACTTCCTCCGGATACCCCATTCCAAATATCCCAATAACATCGTAATTTTCTTGAACACTAAGAATCTCACGATTATGAGGCAAAGCCCCCAGCGAAGCCCAATACGTACCTACACCTGCTTCATGTGCAGCTAATAAGAAATTTTGTACGAAACAAGCAGCAGCCATAACATTCTCATCGCGTTCAAACGCAGTTGCGGCAGGCTTAGACAGAACTGCAAAAACAACAGGTGCGTTGCCAAAATCCGTTTTATGCTTTAATTTCGCTCTAGTATTGGGTCCGATGAAAAGAAGCTCCCAAGGTTCGGTCATACGATGATTAGGAGCGTAACTTGCAGCCTCCAGCCATGAATGTAACTCCTCTTCACGAATTGGAGTCTGTTTGAATTGTTTTGTACTTCTACGGGTTTTAATGAGCTCAGTTATTTTCATCTTTTTCTTTACTCTCCTCTTTATTAACATTTGATGTTGTATCTTCTGGAGCGATCTCATGAATCTGAAAGATTTGTTTAAACTCTTCAATGATCGCTTCCGTTGCTTTTAATTCACCGCTAACCACTTGTTTAATCGATTCAAGCTCAGGCTGATTTAACTGCCGCTGTAATGTAGCCCGGTTAACCATAAGCTTATCTAAAAAAGCGATGGCTCTGCCACGGCGAAAAGTTTGAGCACTTTTAGGATGTGGATCCATTGATTCCGTCATCCCATGTTTCATAAAGCCACGATCTCTGTGTTCGCCACGTCCCTCACGATCTCTATGCTCTCCATGCTCCCTATGACCGCCACGTTTGCCGACATGTCCTTCACGCATTTTATTTCCTCCTTTTGCGGTGTATACATTTGTATACGCGCTCTTCATGTATACAAATGTATACGATATAAACCATTTCTGTCAAGATCATTTTTCCATTTTGTAACATCATTATTGCTTACTTTATATCTTAAAAAACAATAAAAACCCGCATAAAGTGCGGGCTTAAAGAGAAAAATTATCAAATTCAACGGAGTGATTTATAGGGAAAAGCTATTTTTCTTATACTCCTGAACGGATACTCCCATTACTTTTTTAAAACAGTTACTGAAGTAAAATGGATCTTTAATGCCGACCTTTTCAGCAATTTGATAAGCTTTCCAATCCGTTTCATTCAGAAGCTTCACCGCTTTTTCCATTCTGCACTTGAGAAGATAATCCGTAAAGCTAATCCCTGTGTCCTGCTTAAAGATCCGGCTAAAGTAACTGGAATTCATGTGGAATTTATTCGATACATAGGATAAAGACATCTCCGGAATGTGCATCTCCTGTTGAATAAATTCTTTAACTTCATGGATAATATTATTAGTTTTTTTGCTTCGTGCCCGGGTTACTTGAGAGGTTACCTTCTCTGTGAGTTCAAGTAATGTCTGTTGCATGTCTGGCAGGCTATCGAGCTCAAAAATCCTTTTATATGGCGAAATATCGAAAGAAAGATTATTATCTATTATAACTCCCATTTCAGCGAGTGAATTGATTAATGTGGAGACAAATTGGGCCGAAACCAGCCTAGCTCGTTCCACAGAAAAAGCCTTGGACTTCTCCAAATCCTGAAACATTTTCTCAATGGATTGCACAGCCTTGTCTAAGACACCAGCTTTTACAAAAAACAAAATTTCCTCAATTTCATTCGTCTTAACTTCCCAGGATCGGCCCCCGAAATGAATTTCATCATTAAAAAAATAAATGGCGTTACTGCCCTTTAACTTACCATATCTAACTGCCTCCAGCGCCTCTTTATAGGATTCTTTGATCCTATTGAAATCCGTACAGGTACTACCTACGCCAATGCAAGCTTTACATCCAAGCTTTTCATGGAGCGATTGGGCCAGCCACTCTCCAATCTTCGTAAGATTCTGATTATCTTTTCTATTAAGAAGGACAATCCGTTGACTGTTATCAAAAAAAACTTCGATTCCCTCATACTCTTCAAGCGCGTAATCAATAAACCTCTTACAACGCAAAGACTGCAGGATTCGTTGTTCCTCCCCTTCTTCTAAGGGAATTTGAAGTTCAATAAGCATGATTGAAAACAAGCTGTTCGCTGATTCAGGAAAAAAGTAATGGAATCGGCTATCCAGCTGATCGGGGTCCCAGAGGCCTGATAGCAAATCATTTAGAAATTTTTCTTTTAGTTGAACGGCGTTTTCATTTAACTGTCGATTCAGCTCCTGATATTCGTTCCACCGCTCTGTCTCTTCCCGGATTTTTCCATGAAGATCTACCGCAACTCTTCGTACCTCCTCGGCTTGGAGCGGCTTCAAGATAAAATTTTGCACTCCAATGTCCAGGCTTCTTTTTGCATATTCGAATTCGGGATGTGCAGTGATGATCACAATTTTGACTAGCGGATACCTTTCTTTTATCAACCGGCTTAATTCCAGTCCATCCATAAAAGGCATACTGATATCTGTAAATACTACATCCGGTTTCATGGTTTCGATCAGATCTAACGCTTCGCTTCCATTCGAGGCCTCACCTACGAATCTGTAACCAACCGCTTGCCAATCTATAATGATGGGAACAATTTTTCTCGCATTAATTTCATCATCCACAATAATGGCTCTGAGCAGTTCAAGCTCCATGACTATTCCCCTCCTCAAGCGGTAGTTCCAATTCAATCCGAGTTCCTTCTCCCGGTGCACTGACCAAACTACAATTCATGTCCGCCCCATAGTACAGCTTCAAACGCATCAAAGTACCGCGCAACCCAAAACTGGACTCATTTTGCCCATAGGGCTCAGCTTGCATTTCCCGACGTTTGTCTTCATTCATCCCCACACCATCATCTTCCACGACTAGCTTCAGTCGATTCCCCTGAATACGGGCAAGGATGCGAATCTTACCACACTCCCCTAAAGGGCGAATACCATGATAAAGCGCATTTTCTACAAGCGGCTGAAGCGTCAATTTGGGTATCCGAACATACTCAGCTTCTTCCGACACCTCAATTTCACTGATGAAAATTTCTGGATAGCGAATATTTTGTATACTCAAATAACTTTTAGTGATCTCTACTTCTTCTCTTAACGTTACTACATCACTGCCCTTACTAAGACTCTGACGATAGAAGGCTGCAAGCTCAGAAATAATCTGGTACGCCTCATTATTATTTCCTGACAAAGTTAAATAGCCAGCTGATTCTAACGTGTTATATAAAAAATGTGGTTTAATTTGCTGCTGCAAAATATCCAATTCGAGTTTTCGAATCAATTTCTGTTCTTCTTTCTCCCGCTTCAGCGCTTGCTCAATGGTCATAATCATATTGTTATACCTATCTTTCAACTGGTTCAGCTCATCCGTTCTCGCCTCGTACCGAACCAAACTGAAATCTCCAATCTCCACTTTTTTCATGGATCGCAGCATATGTAAAATAGGTGTAGTAATGAATCTAGAAATCCAGACGGAACCTAAAAATATAGAAATGAAATTAAACAACATAATCATTAACAGCATCAGATTAAATTGACGATAGGGGCTTTCCCATTCCCCCAGAGGCTGAGCGCTAGTAAACTTCCAACCACGATCCATTGAAACCAGAGAAGAGATCAGATAATTATGATCTTTGATCTTTACGATTTTACTACTACCGAGCGGCACATCAAGCATAGAAGAGTTTGTATAGTTCGATAATTCAGGCCGTGTAAAATCAAGGAGTGTCTCATATCCAGTTTCGATCATTAAATCAGGTTTATTATCGTTGATCGAACGTTCATAGCTTTTTTTCAGCTCCTGAACCGTAATGTTCACGACTAATACTCCTATTTTCTTAGAAGTGTTCATGTCGTTTACGATGCGAATCAGAGAAATATATTGTGGATCCTGCTGGGGTTCCTTCGTCTCAAAATTGAAGATACCTCCGGCATTTTTCCTCCAAATTGATTTTCCGTCTAAGGTGACCGCCTCGGAGTACCATTCCGCTGACTCGATCCCATCCGTTCTGATCGGTTTTGCAGACTGCAAATCAATCGCAAACTTACGTCCTGCATTATCGAATAGATAGACAGAAGAGATAGAGGGCTCTGCGAGCATAAAATCTGACAGAGCCACCTCTAGCTTGTAAGTTAAAATTCCGATGTCGTTACCCGCCAGATCACTGCCCAAAATTTCCTGAACCGTATTGTTCGACACGATCATCTTGGAATAATTATTCGTGCTGTCAAGAAGTGATTCGATTCCGGAATTCATGGCGTTCAAGGTTTGAAGCGATACCTCACCTACCTTTTCCTCGGTGAATTTCTCATTGATTCGTTGGTACATAATACCGCTTGCAATCATGGAAACCACTAATAAGGCCAAGTAGTAAAAAACGATTTGTGATCGGATACGTGCAAACCTCATCGGTAACCTCCTGGCCGACATTAAGCGAATACGGACTTTTATTTATAGCTTCTTCAATACGACACTAGTATAGCATTTATCGAAAGATTCCTATCCCATTGCTTTAACCCTTAACTGCCCCGGCAATAATGCTTTTTTGGACTTGATTACTTAGGAACAAGTAGATAATGATCATGGGTAGTGTAGCCACAACCATTCCTGCGAACATAGGTCCAAATTCTGTGGCATAGGCACTTTTAAACGAATTGATGGCGACGGTAATTGTTGCTAAGTCAGGATCATTAATGAATGTATTGGCAAACATCAGTTCGTTCCAAGCGGATAAAAAAGTAAAGATGGAAGTGGTTACGATAGCCGGCTTTACAAGCGGAAGCATAATACGGAAAAAAACCTGATAAATATTGCAGCCGTCTACAACGCTGGCTTCTTCCAACTCCCCTGGCAGCGCTCTAAAGAAACCAATCATGATAAAGATTGTAGTAGGAAGTGCACTAACGGTATAAGGAATGATTAAGGCCCAAGGCGTATTCAGCAAGCTTGTCATTTTTAACATCTGAAAGACAGGTAGCAGCGTAGCATGAACGGGGATCATCAATCCCAGCATGAAGAAAGTAAGCACCACATTATTAAGCTTCCACTTCATTCTTGCGACAGCAAAAGAAACCATTGCCGATAACAGAGCAGAAATAATGACAGTTACCGTTGTATACATAAGGCTGTTCAAAAAGTTACGTGCGATATTCCCCTTAAAAAGTGCGTAGTCGTAGTTCGCCCACCGCCACTCATTAGGCAAGCCCATCACATTTGAGCCTGTAATTTCTATGTTTGTTTTAAAGGAGGAAAATACAAGCCACACGAGCGGATACAGTTGAATAACTGCGAAGATTAGAAACGCAATCTGCAAAACAACCTTTGGCCAGCGGCGGTTATGTGTTGTTGTCATTAGCTCTCCTCCTTATCATCGTAGGTTCTGATCAGTTTTTGTAGAACTAAGTAGAAAAAGAGACATTCCACAACCATAAACACGGCCATCGCGCTGCCGTACCCATACATATTGCGATTAAAAATCGACGAATACATCAATGTACTTGGAACACTAGTTTCCGGTGTAGGGTAGCCATTGGTCATAATGAAGACTAAATCGAAAAACTTCAATGATCCCAAAACAGCAAATATGACGCATACCTTCAGGATCGGTGAAATAAGTGGAATAGTGATAGAGAAGGCGGTTCTTATACTTGATGCTCCGTCAATTTTCGCAGCCTCGTACAAATCTTCAGGAATCCCTTTGATGGCAGCGTACATTAGAAGCATATGGTAGCCGATATATTGCCAAACGATTGGAATCATAACACTTATTAGTGCAGTTCCGCTTTCCGTTAACCAATCATGTGTCCAGGAGGACAAGCCTAATTGATTGAGTATCGTATTCAGCAAGCCATATTCAGGCTGATAGATTTTCAGAAACATAACCCCGATGACAGAGGAGGATACCAAGACTGGAATGAAATACAAAGTACGATACAGCTTTTCACCCCACACCCCTCTGGCAAGAACCAGAGCGAGCACCAGAGCTATCGGAAGTTGCATGAAAACAGAAAGAACTGCCAGATACAACGTATTAAGTATCGAATGATTAAAATCCATGCCGTACGTATCTGCAAAAAATAAATCCTTATAAGAAGCTAAACCAATAAATTTAGCCGGTTGTATCCCATCCCAGTCCAGCAGACTGTAATACATAGACTGAAGGATCGGGAAAAAACCAACAAGAATGTATAAAATCAAAGCAGGAACAACAAATACGGTGATAGCCTTTTTGTTTCCGAATACTTGATGCATGCTTCACTCCACCTTAAATCGATCAGGCAGCGAACAATTCTCGCCGCCTGACGCAGATTATTGTCCTTGATTGACCTTGCTCTGTAGTTCTTTCGTGTAGTCTTCAGGTGTTGTTTTTCCGGCGACGAATTTCATCAGCGAACCAAACATAGATTCAGTGTCATTACCATTCAGCATTTGATCCCACCAGTAGGAGAAACCAGTTGCTGAAGAGGACAATTCACCAATTTGCAGAGCCAGTGGATTCATTTGAGAAGTGTCACCTACATCAACTTTCCATGCTGAGGAGCCTGAACCAGCCAGAAATACTTCTTTAGACATGGTCTCAATAAAGAACTTGTATACTTCCCATATTCTTTCCTTGTTTTTCAGATCGGCATTGAGCACGAATGTTTCACCCGAACCTCCGAACCACTCGTCAGCATTTCCTTTCCCCCCTGGAATAGTTGGGAATTTAATCGGCACCACTTTACCTTTGACCAGAGAGTTGTCATCTTCAATCTGTCCGTTGACCCAAGCGCCCATGAACATCATAGCTGCTTTGCCTGATAGGAACATATTTGTCGCGTCATCATAAGAAGTTCCAACAAAATGTTTGCCGAAGGAGTCCGCATCAATCAATTGTTTGTATTTCGCAGCAGCTTCTGTGAATTCAGGTGTGTCGAATGATCCTGTTTTCGTTAAAGCAGCATTTACAGCATCCACGCCTGCCATCCGGATGGCTAGAATCGCGTTCCATTGCATTGCTGGCCATCTGTCTTTAGCCCCAAGTGCAATCGGCTGAATGCCTTTTGCTTTTAGTGCTTCAATCGCAGCAACAAGCTCATCCCATGTTTCCGGAATTTTTGCTCCTGCTTGCTCAAATAGTTCTTTATTGACGTACATTTGAGCAGTAGCTATATTGATCGGCAAACCGTAAAGCTTGCTATCGAAGATGAAATTGTCTGTCGTACCTGGTACGATTTGGTCCAGCGTTCCATCTTTTGCGAGATCATCAATGGACAGAATCCGGTTCCCCGCTATAAATGGCTCAGAGAATCCACCACCCCAGGTGTAAAAAATGTCGGGCAGTTCATTGGCTGCTGAAGCCGCTTTCACTTTCGTTTTATAAGATTCGCCTCCAACACCTACATGCTCGATTTCTACATTAGGGAATTTAGCCTTGGTTGCCTCAAGTGCTTTATAAAAACCAACAAACCCGCCGTCTTTAGAATTTGGATCCGCGAATTGGGACCACATGGTAATCTTGAGCTTCTCTTCCGACACAGGTGTTTTTCCCGTATTGCCTGCGTTTGCATTAGCCTCAGAATTCACTTTATTCCCGTTGTTCCCACCACAAGCAGTGATAAGCATGGACATAGCCATCAACACTGTTAAAGTTAGGTTAATCCTTTTTTTGTTGACTTTTTTCATTCTTTTTCGCCCCCCTTTTTATATTACTTACAGGACTAATTATATAAATCAATTTATCGAGTGAACATGAAAGCGTTTTACTTAATGATGTATTCTCTTTACATTAGACATTTTTCTTTATTAGCTACACATAAAGAAGACCTCTGATTTCTTCAGAAGTCTTCTTTTTTCATTCATATCAAAACCTAGGGCATGAACACCTCTATATAGCTGAGTGGCTTAGGTTCTATCTTCTCTATTATTAGAAGTTATCTCATGAATCTGAAACATATGTATGAACTCATCGATGATCGCTTCCGTAGCTTTTAGTTCACCACTAATGACTTGTTTTGTCGTTTCAATCTCTGACTCTTTTAGCTGCTGCTGCAACGCCGAACGATTAATCATTAGCTTGTCCAAAAATGCGATAGCCCTAGCACGACGAAAGGTCTGAGCGCTTTTGTGAGGATGCTCCGAACCCTCCTTGACTCCATTTATATTCATTTCTCCATGCTCTCCGTATTCTCGATGCTCGTTATAACCGTGCTTTTCTATGTGTCCTTCGCGCATAATTATTCCCTCCTCTAATTCCACTTACAAATCCATAACCCATTAATAAGACCGAGCAAGATGGAAGCCGTCTGACTCCTTATCCCAAATAATGTATATACCATCTTCACCTATATACTCACAACCGGCTTTAGATCTCCATGTGATGAGTTATTAATTATAGCATTGTATAGATCCTCAGTTACAGGATAGGGTGCAAGAAGAAACGGTTTGATTTCTGCTTTCCATCTACGCTTTATCCCATCGTCTCTTAATTCTATTTCTCCCCCTAAAATTTGCAACCTAGGATAGTCCAAATAGCTCTCAATTTCGGTCGACACTCTAGTTGCCTCCTAACTATTATTTTAATCATGTATTGACGGGTATACAGAATAGAACTATAATCTATACAATTCCTAGAAATATACTATGAATTACAAAAAATAAGAAACATTAAATCATCCTTAGTTTGTCCACAAGAAGGAGTGTAAACACATGCCAAATGTTCAAACTTTCAAAGCAACTGCTCATTTGCAAGACGGCGTAAAGGTCGTTACTAATGCAAGACAATTCGAGCTGGTCATCGATGAACCGACAAGTCTTGGGGGCACAGATACAGGAATGAATCCTGTTGAAGCTTTGCTCGCTTCTTTGGGTGCCTGCCAATCCATTGTAGCTCGGGTCTACGCCTCTAAATTTGAGGTGGAGCTTGAAGATTTCAGAGTAGATGTGGAAGGTGACTTGGATCTCGACGGATTCTTCAACCGCTCTGAAGTACGTCCTGGCTATTCCGATATTCGGTATACATTCTACATAAAGACTCCATCCCCTGCTGAGAAGGTCGAACAGTTCGTACAATTTCTGGAGAGCAAATGCCCTGTAGGTGACACCATTGCAGCTCCGGTTAATCTCAAGCTAAATCGTATTGTGATTAAAAATTAACCGTTTAATAATGCTAAAAGAGCTGCAAAGTTGCGTAAAAGCGACTAAGCAGCTCTTTTTCATGTCCTGTTCTCCGACTTCATATAATGTTAAAAATGATGCCTTCGGAGGAACCCAAAAAATGACGGATATACTAAGTAAAGTAGATGAAGAAATCGAACGTTTGTCAACGTTCTTGCTACAACAGCAGAAGGATGACGGCTCATGGCATTTTTGTTTTGAGAACGGGATTGTGATCGATGCTTATATGATCATTCTCTTTAGGGTGTTGAACCTGCAGAATGAAACGCTCATTCGGCAGCTACATGATCGCATTCTTGATGCACAACAGCGAGAGGGTTGCTGGCAGTTATATAAGGACGAAGAAGCTGGGAACTTATCCACATCAGTCGAAGCTTATTATGCCCTGCTCTATTCTGGATACAGTAAGATAACAGACGAGCCAATACTGCGGGCTAAACGTTATATACTGTCTAAAGGTGGATTAGGCAAAGTCACAAGTATCTTAACTAGAGTCATACTCGCTGCAACGGGTCAAAGCAAGTGGCCTTTAGCAATTTCTTCGATTCCACTGGAGGTGCTTTTGTTTCCCTCTTACTTCCCTATTAACTATTTCGAATTCTCTGGCTACTCTAGGGTACACCTCACTCCTATGCTCATTATGGCCGATCGGCGATTTTCGATCACTACAGCCCATGCTCCTGATCTGTCAGATCTTATAGAGACACGATTGGATACAGATGAATCGTCTACCCGTGGATATCAGGAAATGCAGGATGTTATTCAAATGGGTTTGAGCAGATTACTCGGGAGTCCACACTACATACATGAAGCTGCCAAAAACAAAGCGGAACAATATATGCTCCAGCGAATCGAATCCGACGGTACCTTTTACAGCTATGCCAGCAGTACAATTCTTATGGTTTTTGCCCTGCTTGCTCTCGATTATGATCGGCAGCATCCAATAATTACACAGGCCATTCAAGGTCTCACCGCACTGCAATGCCAATCAAATCATAATACTACAATTCAAAACTCTCCATCTACAATATGGGATACAGCGTTAATCTCCTATGCTTTACAAGAGGCTCAAATTCCGGTTGATCACAAAGGAATAAAACACGCTGCATCTTATCTTCTGGATAAACAGCATCATAAACCTGCTGATTGGAGCATCCATAATCCGGATACAGTTCCCGGTGGATGGGGATTCTCTGAGTCTAATACAAACAATCCGGACGTAGATGATACAACGGCAGCCTTGCGAGCCATCCGAAGCTTATCAACCATTCACCCTTCATATCTGGAATCATGGAATCGCGGACTGAATTGGGTCCTATCGATGCAAAATAACGACGGCGGCTGGCCGGCATTCGAAAAAAACACCAATAAAGAAATGCTCACATGGCTCGCTATCGATGGTGCTAAATCTGCAGCCATTGATCCTTCGGAAGCAGATCTTACCGGACGAACTTTGGAGTTTCTCGGAAACTTCGCTGGTTTAAATACACAACACGAGTTCATTAAAAGGGGTACAAAATGGCTGATTCAACATCAGGAGAAGGATGGTTCGTGGTATGGAAGATGGGGTGTTTGTTATATTTATGGCACTTGGGCATCATTAACAGGCCTGCAGGCTGTTGGGCTGCCTATAAATCATGATACATTGCAAAAAGGAGTGAAGTGGCTTCTAAGCATTCAGAACTCGGACGGCGGTTGGGGAGAGTCTTGTCACAGCGACCGGCTACTACAATATGTTCCTTTAGGAGAAAGCACACCTTCACAAACCGCCTGGGCACTTGATGCGATTATCGCCGTTCAGCCAGAGCCAACAGCTGCGGTGGAAAAAGGACTTCAAAGACTAATTACGTCTATTCATGAAGAGGATTGGAAAACTTCTTATCCCACTGGCGCTGGTCTCCCCGGTAATTTTTATTCCAATTATCATAGTTATCAGTATATCTGGCCACTACTCACACTGAGTCATTACAGAAAAAAATACGGTCAAGGATAGTACTCGGTAATACTCGGTAATAACTAGCGTTGTCCTGCTCCACTTCTTAACTGTCTCGAAAAAGCTTGGATCGCCAGAGCAGCAATCGTCCGTTACTGGAGAATCCCGTTGCTCTGATGTTATGAATCGAGAGATGAATGCTTTTGTCCGTTGCACCTACCTAAATCACCCAGTCTTGATCAAGCATAGAGCTTTTCGGACCCAGAAAACGCTATTTGCTTGTTTTTAGGCTTTTGAGTTAAGTTACGGACTCCAGTGAAACTATTCCTTAAAAAGAGAGTCATTTCGGGTTTTATTCATGGTAATAACTGCGATGGGGTCCGTTAAAATTCCAAATGTAAGCTAAATCTGCTCATAAGCTCAGCTGTGTCCGATAGCAAATACGTGTGCGCAAAATGTTACCTAATCAATCCAACTTGCCATATGGATCATCCCTATAGGAATTACTTAAATTACTTATGAGCTAGCTCCATTTTTGCATGTGAGTCAATCGAGCATAGTTAGCATAAAGCTAATTAGAATCAGGCAGCGATCTCCGATAATCAAGGATCGCTGCCTGATATTTTGGATCACTGGCGTTTTGCCTGAGCAATTAAGACTGTAACGTCTGATATCCCCACTCCGTATATTTGTAGCGCAAGATTTTAACGGAAGCTATTAAGTAACTGCATTTTATACACTTAATCCATATTGCTAGGGAATAACTTCGACTTTAACTGCATTCTATACAATTAAAATCAAGAGAAATCACCTAGAAGCCTTAATCTCATGAGAATAGATGTATGAAATACAGCTATTTTTAATGCACAACTATTTTGAACGATTATAGCTGCACAAAATACAGTTAAACACCTCGCTGCTCCCCATCCATTACCTTCATCCGCCTCCATACGGGTACACAGAGGGTTGCATCATTACTAAGTTTACTTTTTGGAGCACGGTACCGGAATATCAGAAATATTCCCTTTCAAGAAACAGGCGTAATCGTTGGTGGTTTCGGTGCTCTTTCCCAAGCACGGGTTACCTGCAATGTTGCTGCATAGGTGATTAACGAAACGAGCAACGCTCCGAACAGTTCAATGATCTGCCCCAGGTCCAATCGTTCCAGAATTCCGTGAGCCGCCAGTCCGCTAAGCGCCATGACAATTCCTCCTACTCCCACCTTAAATACAATACGAAAGTCAAAATAAAATCCGATCGTTCCTGCCACAGATAAGAAATTCAACAGTGTCAGCAGCAAGAGTCCCAGTCCGAATCCCATGGCCACCCCTTCGATTCCAATATTAGAACCTAGAACAAAGATCGCAATCACTTCGAAAATATTCGTAAGAATATGATTCCACATAACGGTTGATGCTTTCCCCAAACCAAGTAAAATCGCTTGCAGTGGCGCTCCGAAATAATAAAGAAAAAATAAGGGGGCAATTAACCTTAACAGCTCGCCCGCTTCTGGCGAATGATAGATCATAGTTGTTAAGGGTACAGCCCACAAGTACAGGATGATTGTACATGGGAAACCTACTATAAGCGCGGATCGCATAGCCATATCCATCCGATTATGCATAAGCTTGCTATTGTTGCTCACACTTGCTTCGCTGATCGCCGGAATTAATGCAGTCGACAGCGATTGTGTGAAGAAGCTGGGGAGAAACAACATGGGAAGAGCATAACCCGCCAGAAGTCCGAATTGCTTGGTTGCCATCTCAACACCTACACCAAACAGTACTAGACTTTTCGTAATCAGCAGTGGTAGAAAGGCATGATAGAGCGAATGAATAAAACCGCTGCCTGTCATCGGTAAGCCGATGCGCAGCAAATCTCTTAACGTACTATCTCCTTTAAGTGAAATTCTTGACGGTGGTGGTGGAGAGGTTTTGATCTTACCTCGATTAGCCCATTTGAAAACTGCAAACAAGTAGAGCAAACCAAAACCTTCTCCAACAACGGAGGCAGCCATTGCGCCAGCAGCTGCATAAGCAATACCGTAGGGCAGCAAAACGTTGACAACACCGATAATAACAATGATTTGCGCCAGATTCTCAATAATATCGGAAAAGGCAAGTGGGTTCATGTTCTGTTTTCCACGGAAATAACCTTTCAGTACAGCAGACATCGCAATAATTGGAATGATCGGCGTAATAGCAACCATAGCATAATACGCCCGCTGATCGGCCAAAAAAATCGATGCGATCCATTTGGAGCCAAATAGAGCCACTAAAGTTAATATAATACTCAACGTACCCGTAATGCTTAAGGATACAGTGAGAATACGCTTTACTCGCGCTTCATCCTGCTTAACCTCAGCTTCCGATACAAGCTTTGAAATCGCAACAGGAAGCCCCAGCTCTGTCAGCGTAATAAATAAGGGAAGCAGTGGATGAGCAATCATAAGCAGCCCTACTCCCTCTGCTCCCAAAAAACGTGCCAGCAAGACTCCGTTCAAAAAACCAAGCCCTTTTGTGAAAAATGACGACACGGTTAATATGAACGTGCCACGAATAAAACTTTGTTTACGCATCCCCATTTATACGCATCTCCACCTATGGTTTGTCCTGTCCTTCTTTCTAACTTATTCGAACAAACACAAGTACATGCAGACAAGTATTTGTAAAGTATTTAATCAGCAATAAGCCGCCACATCTTAGTTGGTATACCAGGCAATTTCCCTCACTTTCATTATCTTCTGTAGCAAAAACATTTTTCATAGACCAGAGATACTCCTCTGTATCGCTCATTAGTACTGTTTTTGTATAAATTTCATCCTCCGCAATAAAAGATATATTAAGAAATAAATAGATAATTTACCAATGACATGTTATCATTTTGAATGCGATTTCAATAGCTTTGTTATAACGGTTTTTTTACTCTTCTTCGTGAATGTCTTTTTGCAAAATCTTTGATATGATAAAAAAGAATACAAAAGGCTTTACGGAAATCATTCACATCGTTAATAACCACTTCTAAATTTTCCAAAGATAAAGGAGAACTTCATTCATGAGTCAGAAAACAAGATTAAATAATGACTGGTTATTCAGCAAACAGCCGCTTAAGTCTACTTTAGAATCGGTGATAGCAGCTGATTCGGAATGGATCGACGTAACTTTACCCCATGACTGGCTTATTTTTGATACACATAATCTATATGAAAGCGGAGAAGGCTGGTACCGTAAAAGCATAGTTATAGATGAGCACGTGCCAAATAGCCGTGTGTCGCTTCGTTTTGAAGGCGTATACATGGACTCCACTCTCTATGTGAACGGCCATATCGCAGGCGTCTGGAAAAATGGATACTCCACTTTTGAATTAGATATCACGCCATACATTATTGAAGGTGTCAACGAAATCTATGTTCAAGTGGTTCATGAGTCTCCTAACTCACGCTGGTATTCCGGTGCGGGCATCTATCGGAGTGTATGGCTGAAGACGTATCCAGGGACACATATTGTGCCTGATGGTATTTATATCTCTACTCGCAAAAAAGAGGATGCCTGGAATGTTGAGGTAGATACCGAAGTATTGTGCAATGATCTATTGCAAAGCGCAAAGCACTACATAATTCGTCACAGTATACTAGATGCTTCAGGAACTTGTATCTCTCATGTAGAAAATGAAATCCCAGTACAAGTCGGGTCTGCTGTACCCAGCTCTGCCCTCTTATCCATCAATAATCCAATGCTCTGGGATATTAACCAGCCTTACTGTTATAACCTAAAAACGGAGCTGTTAGAGAACGAACAAGTGATCGAGGAAGAAGTCCAAACCTTCGGATTCCGTACGATGGAGTTTGACAGCCAACAAGGTTTCTTATTGAATGGCCGAAAGGTGAAGATTCATGGCGTATGCCAACATCATGATTTGGGATGTTTGGGGGCTGCGGTGAATAAAACAGCTCTAAAAAGACAGATTATCCTCCTGCAGGAGATGGGCGTAAACGCTATTCGTACGGCCCACAATATGCCAGCCGTTGAATTGATGGAACTAGCCGATGAGATGGGCGTGCTCATAGTTTCCGAAGCATTCGATATGTGGGAACGCAGTAAAACTCCTTTTGACTACGCCAGATTTTATCCGGATTGGTGGAAACAAGATATTGCCAGCTGGGTACGCCGGGATAGAAATCGCCCCTCCATGCTCATGTGGAGTATCGGAAATGAAATATACGACACCCATGCCGATGAACGCGGCCAAGAGTTAACCATAGAATTACGTGATCTGGTGCAGGTTCATGACCCTAAAGGAAATGCAGTGGTTACTATCGGTTCCAACTATATGCCTTGGGAGAATGCACAGAAATGCGCAGATCTAGTGAAGTTCGCAGGGTATAACTATGCCGAAAAATACTATGATCAGCATCATGAGGAACATCCAGACTGGATTATTTATGGCAGTGAAACATCGTCTACTGTACAGAGCAGAGGCATCTATCACTTCCCTTTTGCTCAGTCTGTATTGTCTGACGATGATGAACAATGCTCAGCTTTAGGAAATAGCTCCACTAGCTGGGGTGCCAAGAACACAGAAGCTTGCATCATTGCAGATCGTGATGCGACCTACTCACCGGGACAATTTATTTGGACTGGATTTGACTATATCGGGGAGCCGACCCCGTACTTCACTAAAAACTCGTATTTCGGTCAACTGGATACCGCGGGATTCAAAAAGGATTCCTATTATATTTATCAAGCAGAATGGACGGATTACAAGGTCGCCCCGATGATTCATATTTTTCCATACTGGGATTTCTCTGAAGGGCAGCTTATTGATGTGCGAGTATGCTCCAACGCACCACAAATCGAATTGTTCTTTAATGATCAATCCATGGGCACTTTTAACATTGACCATAAACATGGTAAAAAGCTGCTTGGGGAATGGCAGCTCCCATTTAGCGAAGGTACTCTACGAGCAGTCGCTTATGATGAACACGGAGTACAGATCGCTGAAGATACGGTAACTTCTTTCGGAGATTCAACTACTGTGGTCATGAAGCCTGATAAAACTCAGATCACTGCTGACGGATCGGACTTGGTATTTGTTGAGATCTCGACCCTCGATCAAGAAGGACGTCCCGTGGAGAACGCCAATAATCGTATCCAAATCTCTGTAGAAGGACCGGGGCGTCTTGTTGGTTTGGATAATGGTGACAGCACTGACTACGATTCATATAAAGGAACAAGTCGCCGGATGTTCAGTGGAAAATTGCTTGCAGTCATTGCCTCTTCATTGGAGCCAGGTAAAATCGTTGTACGTGCATCTTCCCAAGGCTTACAGTCCGCTGAGCTTACACTGACTGCCGAAGCACGAGAGCTAGATCATTCTAAGGACGAAGAGCTTGTACTTTATCAGCATTCGTCACAATCACTATCGGATGTGAGCGAGTTATCCCAAGACTATTTATCAGATGAAATTCCCGTTCGCAAGCTGGAAATCATATGCCCACAAGGAAATCAACTAACGAAGGACACCCGAGCACTTCCGGTTCGTGTGCAAATTCATCCAGAGAACGCAACCTATCAGGAAATTGAATGGCGAGTTACGAATGCTGCCGGCATTGACGCCAATATAGCCGTTCTTGAGGCAAATGGGCATGAAGCAGTAATATCGGCTTTGGGAGACGGAGACGTCTATGTACGGTGTGCAACGAAAAACGGTGCAGATCAAGTGCGCCTGTACTCGCTTATGGAATTCCATATTCGAGATATGGGAGCGGCCTTTTTGAATCCTTATGAGTTTGTTTCCGCTGGTTATCATAGCAATACGAGCCGGAACTTAACAAATGGGAATGAACGCGGAGTGGCTACTGCAAGAGAAGGTGAAAGCTGGATCTGTTTCGACAACATCGATTTCGGTGATTATGGAGCTACTGAACTTACCCTTCCTATCTTCGCGCTAGATAACGATAAATATACGATTGATATATGGAAAGGTACTCCGGATGCTCCAAACGCAGCTCTGCTGACACAGGTAACCTATCAAAAACCTTCTATATGGAATGTATATCAAGAGGAAACCTACTCATTACCTGAGCGAATAAAAGGTGTCACCACCCTTTGTTTTGTTCTTCATAAAAAGATTCATCTCAAGGGCTTTCAGTTTAACAAACCTTTAAAAGCGTACGAACAACTTAACGTTCTGGAATACAATCAGATTTATGGGGATTCCTTTACACTGGCAGATGGACAAATCAAAAATATTGGTAACAACGTCTCTCTCATCTTTAAAGATATGGACTTCGGTGATACTGGAAGCACTAAACTAACCTTATGCGGGCATTCGCCTATCGATAAAAATACTCTGCATATTCTATTTAGCGGACCAGAGGGTGAAAAGAGACAGCTTGTGGAGTTTACACAGTCAAGTGATTATTGCGAAAGAGAATTTGTGTTGGAGCGCGTAACCGGTCCACAAACCGTCACCTTTATATTTCTACCGGGGAGCCAGTTTGACTTTAAGTGGTTCCAGTTCCAAGTAGAATAAGGTAGTTTCAACTTTAAACTAATCGCTTACCAAAAGAAAACCCTGCGCATTAGCACAGGGTTTTTCCTTTAACTTATATTTAGAGCTACTTAGTCAACTTTATTAAATTCGATCCAGTCGATCTGTAAACCTGGTTTAATGAATTCCAGTTTCATTTCATAAAGACCTGCTTCGAGTTCTACTTTCACAAGCTTTTGTCTAATCCATTGACCTTCTGTCCCGTTGGTTTGAATGGTTGTCATCAATTGATCATTCAAATTAACATTGCATGCACTTTGAGCCAGCTCAGGCTCTGTTGACATGATATGCACGAGGATCCGATATTGACCAGCTTGGCCAACTTCAAAGAAAGTCGATCCTTCAACGGCTGGCTTAACCTGTGGATTTTGAGATAAAGATTGTACTTGTTCTGCAGTAAGTGAAGGATTGGCCTTAAAGGACTCAACCGTTTCAATAATTTGCTGTTTTCTCGAGAATACTGGAGCATATATGATGAACTCACAAATATTCATTGCAGAACGTTGCAGCTCTCCTCTAGTCAAAGATCCATTTTCCAAGGATTCAATGGTGTTGTCATTCCATCCATTAATTTCGGCGCCATAGTTAGCTACAACCATGTACAGGTCATTTTGTGCACGGACCATCCAATTTGTAAATTTCCGGTCTGCAGCTCCACCATTAACGACATCATTCATGATGGCCCACCAGTCTGTCATGACAATACCTTTGAAGCCCCATTCTCCGCGGAGAATTGTAGTGTTCAAATCGTAATTTGAAGCGGCCCAATGTCCATTAACAGGGTTATAAGAGGTCATAATTGAATTTGCCCCACCCTGCTTCACAGCAATTTCGAAACCTTTCAAATAAATCTCGCGAAGCGCACGTTCCGACACAACAGCGTCAACCTTACTGCGATGTTTCTCCTGATTATTGCAGGCAAAATGCTTCAGTGTGGCATTAGAGCCACCTTTCATAATCCCACGTGTACATGCAGCGGCAAACACCCCAGAGATCAAAGGATCTTCAGAAAAATATTCAAAGTTGCGGCCATTAAGCGGGCTGCGACGAATATTCAGACCTGGTCCAAGCAAGGTGTCTATGTTGTTTCTTACCAACTCTTGTCCTTCTAACACATACAGCTCTTCGACTAATTCGGCATTCCAAGTAGCTGCAAGAAGCGTTCCGATCGCAACCTGAGTCGCTTTTGCTCCACTATCCATACGAATTCCTGAAGGACCATCTGCCGTACATGCAACAGGGATTCCTAAGTTATATAGACTATCACTTACTCCTCCAAATGCAGAAGCTGTACCCGGTGTAACTAAAGGACTGCTCATGCCTTCACCCCGGACAATGGCAGCCAAGTCATCGTCACTAAGCTGGGCAATAAAAGCTTCCATACTAACTTTTTGTTCAAATACATCTCTTAATTTATGCCCTTGATTGCCTGTCTGGGAGATCGTTGTTGGTAGATTGCTCTCGATCCGTTCTGCTAACGAAATCTTGCGTGTTGGAACCTCTACATACAGAAGTTCATACGAACCGTCTGCATTTTGAACGCCAGGTTGCATTCTTGTAAAGCTTTGCGTTGGTGCAAGAGCTTCTTGTAACTGTTCCACAACTTGAAGAGTTTCCACGACATAGCCGCTATTCCCTTCAACCTTGACTTCCTCCACTTTTTTAACACTCGTTCCCGCAAACACGCGGTACGTGCCTTCTTCTAGCACATAAGCAGAAGCATGCCCTGTCACACCAGCGTCATCATAGGAAGCCATAGAATGAACAGGAAAACTCACAGTAAGACGTTGAGCTTCGCCTGGCTGAAGGACTTTTGTTTTTGCGAATGCTGCCAAAGCTTTAGCAGGCTGTCCCAATTTTCCTTGTGGAGCTTCATAATAGACCTGAACGACCTCTTTTCCAGCAAAGGTAGTTCCTATATTGGTTACGGTTACGCCGACTTCAACATTTAGTTCGCCAGCTTTGTTAATAAGTTTTGCTTCTTCTGGCTCGAGCTTAAACTTGGTATACGATATTCCATAACCAAACTCATATTGAACCTTTTCTGGGCAAAATGTCTCGAAATAGCGATAACCAACATAGATATCTTCCTGATAAAGGTTTGTAAATTCATTGCCGTAGTTATGTGTTGACGGGTAATCGTTGATGGAATATGCGATCGTGTCTGTTAATTTACCGCTTGGAGTCACTTCTCCGGCCAGCACGTCCGCAATTGCATTACCACCTTCCATTCCCCCCTGCCAAGAGTAGATGACAGACGAAATCGGATTTTTATAGCTTTCATCGTTCAGCCAGCTCATATCAATAATATTAGAGACGTTCAGTACAACAATCGTTTGCTCAAAATATGTAGTTACCTGCTTCAGCATCGCCTTTTCATCAGCTGTTAGTTGGTAGCTCCCTGAACCATCGACATTATCCTGATCTTCTCCTGCTGTACGTCCGATTACAATGATTGCTTTGTTCGATTTTCTTCTAGCCTCTGCTACCAATTCGTCGGATAAAAGCATTTCCTTCTGGTTCCATGGCTCTGCAGCCCAAACGCCGCCACCATTATCAAATGGATTTTGCGCAATCCACTTCTCATATACTGCTGCCAAATCTTCGTTGACCGTAAGGTTCTTTTTACTGCGAAGACCGCCTAGCAGGTTGGTCGTATAAGTAACATGAACACTACCGCCCGAACCAGTACCACTGCGATAATAATTCACTTGAGTTCTGCCAAATACAGCAACATTATCATTTTCACCAAGCGGAAGCACCTGATGATCATTCTTCAACAGTACCGCACCTTCAGCGGCTACCGTTCGGCTAAATTCTGCAAAACCTTCTAATGGAATTCCCACACTCTGTGTACTCAACTTGTTTCCTCCTGTTGTTCAATTCTATAGGTTGTTTCTTTAGGCATCAATTACATATCATAAAGTTTAACTATACCATTATAGTACATTGGATAACTGTAATATATATAATAATTATCTTTATTAATATAATAATATTGGTCTGTTAGAGTTGGAAATTTTCAATCGATGTTAAAAATATCAGCTAAGTTCAATGATCTTCGTGGCAACATTATGGCAAAATTCGCGATCATGCTCCACAAAAACGAGTGTTGGGGTATATTCAAGCAATAGCTCTTCAATTTGCATACGTGAAATAACATCAATAAAATTAAGCGGTTCATCCCAAATATACAAATGAGCTTTTTCACTAAGACTTTTGGCGATCAGGACTTTTTTCTTTTGGCCGCCACTGTATGTGGAAATATCCTTATCAAATTGAATTCTGGAGAAATCAAGCTTTCGCAGAATAGATTTAAAAAGACTTTCATCTATCCCATTCTCTCTAGCATAATCTGTTAAATCGCCCCGTAGATCTGAAGTGTCTTGTGATACGTAGGAAATGATAAGCTGGCTATCCTTAGTGAAGGAGCCGGTATAATCTATCTCCTCACCGCAGATCAATTTGATGATACTTGATTTCCCGGAACCATTTTTACCCGAGAGTGCTATTCTCTCCCCCTGCTCAATGGTAAAGCTTACTTCTGAACATACCCTTTTCTCTCCGTAAAAAACCGAAACATTGTCCAGCTCCGCAAGATGACGTTTATGATAAGCAAGCTGCGTAATCTCTAAGTTCTCAGAATTTTCAATATTTTTAAGAAGCTTAGACTTTTCGTTGATGGCAGATTGCTGTCTTTGCTCGATGGCTTTAGAGCGTTTCATCATTTTAGCGGCCTTGTGCCCAACATAACCTTTATCTAACTTAGATCCAGAATTTCTAGTTCCGTTTTTAGTTTTTTCCACCTCATGTGACCAGTTACCTGTCCGTTTAGATGATGCTGACAAGCGTTTGATATCTCTTCTAAGTTTTTCGTCCTCTGCTAACTCAAAGTTATCTTGTCTGACTTTATTCTCCCACCAGCTAGAAAAATTGCCCTTTTGAATCTCTATATTAGTTTTATTAATCGATAAGATGTGATCCACACAATTATCTAGAAAGGATCTGTCGTGAGAGACCAGAATATATCCACTTTTTGAATTGAGGTAATCACTGACAAGCTTTCTTGCCGTCATATCCAAATGATTTGTAGGTTCATCAATCAACAGGAAGCTATTTTCCTTTATGAATAATGTGGCTAACAGCACTTTCGTCTGCTCTCCGTTAGACAATGAATCAAAGGGACGATATAACACATCCTCAGAAACCTTTAGCAAAGAAAGCTCACGCATTAACTTCCAATGAATATAATCCGGAAAAATCTCGCTGATCACATCTATGGTGTTAAGCTCCTTGTTATTCACCTGAAAAGGGAAATATTCAAAGCTGACATGAGCAGAAATATTACCGCTGTATTCATGCTTTCCAAGCAATAAGCTAAGAAATGTAGTCTTTCCTCGACCATTTCTCCCTGTGAAACCTAATTTCCAATCGGTATCGATTTGAAAGTTTACGTTCTCAAATATGTTATCGTAGCTGCCTTCATAGGCAAAGGTTAGATTTGTGACATTTATTAATGACATAAAATAATCCTCCTGTATTTTAAAAAATAAAAGCCACAAGAAAGTTACTTTCTTGTGACTCAAATAAATACAGCAAATCCAGCCCCAAATGGAGTTAGATATGGATATATTTTCGAGTGAAAAGAAGTAGTAACTTTCTTGCATACAAAGAATAAAACAAACGAAATAAACCATTGTTGTTGTTTTATTCATCATAGGACGCAAGAATAATTACTACACTATACTTTTCAACTCCGATCATTAATTTGTAATTATGTTATCATGCATACTTATTATTTTCAACTTCCTACCCATAATTCGTTAAAAAAGTTCAAATTCTTCTTCTGTAAGATCCATATTTACACTCATAGCTGTCCGACTCCCGTCAGCCGCGGCAAACACTAGCTGAGAAGGCATAAAATAAGAAACATCTCCAGCCGAATATAATCCTGGAATCGAGGTTCTCCCCGCACCATCTGTGCTAAACCCACCAGAATCATTCCGCTCTACAGCCAAATGATCTACGATCGATGCCGTTTGGATCAAATTCGGAGCAATAAACCCTCCCGTTCTTATGATCTCAGTACCATCCGCAAAACGAACCGCCTGAAGTTGCCCGTCATGACCCATAAAAGAGGAAACTAATGATTCTTTGACTACAACCCCCTTGGCCTCAAGACTTTTTTTCTGTTCATCTGAAAGGAATGTCTTGCCGTTCGTGCAGATAACCAAATCTTTACTCCAATTGAGCAGCATCTTTGCCATATGAAAAATATGTGGATTTTCGCAAACAACGACAAGGGGTTGATCTCGTAATTCCCAGCCGTCACAATACGGGCAATTAAACAGACTTTTTCCGTATAATGGACGTAGGCCCTCTATCTCAGGAAGGACCTCCTTTAACCCAGTCGCCAAAATCAATCTGCGAGCTTCAATGTGACGACCAAACGAATCAAGTACTGCAAATCCAGAATCATTTTTGTTAATCGAAATAATCTCAGTCTGGATATGCTCAACTGACGGATAACGTAGTACCTCCTCATACGCAATACGACGAAACTCGGCTGGTGTAACCCCGTCTCTTGTAATAAAACCATATGACGCATGGGTAACAGCATTTCTTGGCTGATTATTATCAATTAAAGCTACTTTTCGTCTTGCCCTACCAAGAACAAGGGCTGCGTTCAAGCCTGCGGGTCCACCACCAACAATAATGCAATCGTAAATCATATGAATCATCTCCTATATGCAGATATTAAAGACTCTTTTTGTCTATTATTAAATCAAAAAAATATCTGTTACATCATAGATTTAATGAATCTATAATATCTCCAAATTAACTAAAGTGTCAACCCAAACCTCCCGATCCTCCATGAGTTTTATTTAGTGTAGTGCTAGAAAAAAGCAAATAAGCCCATTACCGTATGTTTGGAAGTAACTTAATACTCCAATATATAAGGTAAGAGCTATATCTTGAACTTACTTGGCAGTGTAGGGCTTCCTCACTAATCAAACTTCCCCGTTTGCTAATTCTAATTCATCAGCCGAGGGTCCATAAAGACCAGGTACCGGCACGTCAAGCAGCCGCAAATATACTCCAAGCTGTGCCCGGTGGTGAACCATGTGATTCAATCCGATGGTACGAAGCGCAGCAGCCCGGGTCTGGCGACGGATGATCTGCTCCCCGTTCCGCAAGGTCCACTCGGCGCCGAGCATCTCCACATTGCTTGCAGTAATTAATTCCTCAATCTCACGAGCTTTCAGGTCGAACTCTTGTAGAACCGCATCGGGACTCTCCAGTGCTTCTCGTCGGTATGCCACGGATGCCAAATCAAACTCCGAGTAAAGAAGAATTGCGGATTGCCAGCTCAGAAGGTTAACGAGATGTGTGGCCAGCCCACCCAGGCTCATTGACTTAGAGTGTGGTTTCCATGTCATATGCTCCTGAGGCAGCTTCTCCAGTATCCGACGCGTACCAGCCAACTCCTGCAAAACATCCCCAATGATCAGCTCTTTAACCATTCATCTCTCTCCTCTCTTCTGTAAAGCAATTTCTTTTGATCATTCGTGTGATACTTTTGTTCCTTTTCCCAAACAGTTTCTAACTCTCCGCTGGATCGGACCGTGGGGCTCTTATTTCGAAGATTTATGGCATTTCACCAGGTTATCGGACCCAGATGCAGCTATTTCCCTAAAAACACTCCGATTCTGTGCCATTATAAGCCAATAAGAGCTATGCAGTCCGATAAGCTTGAAAAATGCTGCGAAAATCTAAAATAGCTGCAATAGAGTCCGATACGATGGACATTTGGCGAAAGTCCGACACAGAATACATCAGAAGGAAGATCAGATTGGACTATGAATAACGAATTCGACATCGCTTAAGAAACATCCTCCTGAGCATTCGCTTTCCAAGTCTTCTCTCTACAACTTTTTAGATACTTTCTGCCAATTGCATAGTGGTAACACATGTATTATCACTCTTAAAAGTGGAAAGTTCAGATTTTGCTGCTTTTCCGTCCTGCTCAATGGTTACGTTATATTTTTTGTCCCGGGGCAACCAAAGATCAATAAATCCGTTAGATAGCGATTTCATTTCTTTATCCACAACCACATTGCCTTCGCTGTCTTCGATATATACTTTAAACTCATCATCCGTTAATTCCCCTTGGCAGCCGGTCAAGCTATGTGTAGCGCAAGGATGCGTATTCTCCACATATGGAGCTATAGAAACAAAAAACTCATCTTTAGGCAAGTCGTAAGTTTTCTCTTTATTGTTACTATCGGTTACAATAAGTTGCTCAGAAGTGATAGAAGCGGACAGGTTTTCCATACTGCTTGAACTATATTCTTGCACTAATTGCTTAATGTCGGTTGTATCTTGTGCTGAGGGCGTATCCTTGTCGATACCTCCCAATAACAAATACGCACCTAATGCAACAACCGCCGCTCCAGATACCAGCAAGATATTTCTTTTCATTTGTAATCATCTCCTTCGCTTATTCGCCAGATTATGTACTCTCTCAGAGTATCTTCCATTTCTTTTAGTATAACTAGTTAAACTAAACTAACACAATTATGAACAAGGCAAAATAGTGAAAAGTTATGTATTTGATTCATCCTCTATCAACACAAAAAAGGCCTCCTCACTGGTTTTTCAACCTCGAGGAAGCCTTTTATCTTTTATATTATTATGCTTGTAAATTACCGACCATAACACGAATGACATCCGCAAGAGGAGTAGCTGAACGTTTCAGCAGTTTCTCTAAATCGCTACTTTCAATATTAAGCCAACCTTCACGAATACCACGTTGTATAGCTACAACTATTGGAAGCGCAGCTTCTGGGACACCCACCTCCGACATGGTCTTGGCATAAGCCTCGTCGTCAACCTGGATTACTTTGATTTCTTTACCGATTACAGTGCCTATGATCTCAGTCAATTCCTCTTGTGTTAAAGGTTTGCCAGACAATTCATACACTGTGTTCTCATGTCCGTCACCTGTCAGTACATTAGCTGCAGCTTCTGCATAATCTCCGCGTGTAGCCCAGCCAACTTTACCGTTCCCTGCTGAAGTCACCCATGGGGCACCTGCTAGAGCGCCTTGAATGGAGCCGATCTCATTCTCCAAATACCAGTTATTACGGAGGAAGCTGTAAGGAATGCCTGTTGCGCGAATAGCTTCTTCGGTGATGCGGTGAACTTCAGCAAGAAATAGTTCACTCTTGTCTGCTTGTCCTACACTTGTGTAGGCAATGAAGCCAACGCCTTCTTTTTCCGCAGCAACAACAGCTGCTTTATGTTGACGAATCCGGGTTTCATTATCACCATCTGCGGAGACAATTAATAGTCGATCCACACCGGCAAATGCTGATTCCAGCGTCTCAGGTTGATCAAAATCACCATGACGGACTTCTACTCCACGCGCCTGAAGATCACTTGCTTTTTCTGGGTTCCGCACACTAACTACAAGATCACCTGCGGGTACAGTTTTAAGTAAAGCTTCTATCACCAATGATCCGAATTGACCTGTTGCTCCTGTTATTGCTATTTTCATTTTTACTTCCTCCTCAAATTAGGATGATAAATTTATTTTTAACCACTACCTGTAACTATTGTAGTTACAATCAGTTTAGATGTCAACTTATTTATGATCCCAACTCTGGCTGGATAATACGCAGAAGAATTAAAAAACTATATTCACAACAAAAAAACCACCGTCATTTCCGTTAGGAAAAACGCTGGTTCTATGATCAGCTCCATATCAACTTAATAATGGTCCCTTGTCCAGGGCTACTCTCAACAGCAATCCTGCCCTCCATACATTCGATTAATCCCTTGGAGATCGCCATGCCAAGGCCAGATCCGTTGGAGCTAGATACGGTGTCCGTTCCTCGATAATAACGTTCAAATAGACGGTTAAGTGTGACTTCATCCATTCCATCGCCATCATCGGAAAATTGAATAGTAAATCCACTGTCCTCATCATTCATAGTAAGCGAAACCGTTAAAATCGTATCTGAGGGGTTATGAAGTAAAGCATTCGCAGTCAAATTGTTGACCACCCGCTCTAGCCATGGAGTATACAATCGAGCTCTCACTTCGTTTGGTGCCGGCACAAATATAATTCGTTGCTTCCCGTATTCGGGATTTGCAGCAGCTTGATCAAGGGCTTGATGTAGCCAGGTGTTCAATTCCACCTCCATCAGCTCTGGTGGCTTGATCCCTGTTTTTAGCCGATAGGTCATGGCAAGATCACTAATAAGCATGTCCATATGGGCTGATTTATCCAGCATAGTCCTTGTAAACTTGCGAACTTCCTCTTTCGACCAATCATACGAAGGCTCCGCCAGTAAATGGGCATAACCAGTTATAGAAGATAAAGGAGTTTTTAAATCATGAGTAACACCTGCGATCCATTCTTCCCTCAAATTCTCTGTTTGTTGCCGCAACGCTTGATCTCTCTGCAAATTAGCAGATAATTTCTCTATGGATACCATAACATCAGAAAAAACCCGGTATCTCCGTCTCCATTTACCTACGTGTGTTCGACTACGACGATTTCCTTTACGGTCCATAGGCTCTGTATATATGGCTTTTCCAATGGAATCGAGCCATACAAGCATATGCAGCATTGGCGCTCCAAACCTATGAGCTTGCCATAAAGAAAGCAATATAAATGCAAGCAATAAAGCCGCGAGCATTGCTAATGAGCCTTTAATAACAATTTTAACCTCTTCAGGTACCCATACCTTTTGGCCTGTATCTGCTCCCTTTACGTTTGGTTGTCCAACGATCCATGTTTGGCCGGTTTGTTTATCAAAAGAAGATCGGACATGATAGCCGTAACGTTCACTGTAGAGAGTGCGTAGTGCTAGCTCTGGCACTGAGTACTTGGTGGGAATCATCTTTGGCCTATTATAGGAGAGCAGCTCCGTACCCGATGAATCAATGAGTTGAACAAAAGCCTGTGATGATTTAATTTCTCTTTCAATCGAATCAGGCAGAACCAGATCTCCATCTACTGCATCAAATGTACCTTCGCTCATTTTTTTTAACAGAGGATCTAGTATATTTGGCGCGCCATAAAGAAGCGTGAATTGTCTCCCATTTTTCTCTTGAATCCATACAGCCAGAGTATACGGAAAAGGCTGAGTCCCTGTCCAATAGGCGACTACTTCACCCGGTCCATATTGAATTGGGACATCTTTTGGAGTGTTGTAGGCACTTTCAACTTTTCCATTTTCATCGATGTTTTGCAGCCAGCCCTTATTCTTCTTCACTTGCTCCAGCAAGCTCGGGGAAAATTGAATGCCCTTCTCATCAATTTTGGAGGATTCAACCAGTTGCTCTAAGCCAACATTAGCAAAATCACGCGTAATACTGATATCGAGAAAACGCAACAGCATCCAAGTAAACGTTACTGCTGCAATAGCGAGAACAACCATTCCCGTAATTGCTAGCTGTAGAACGAACCTTACCGTTAACCGGCGTTTGATATTCATGGCATGGACAACTCCTGGCGGTCTACCTTCACCAGCTTATAACCAAGGCCCCTAACGTTAACAATAAATTTTGGATCGGACGGGTCTGCTTCGATACGTTCTCTAATTCGATGAATATGAACCATGACCGTATTATCATCACTCAGTGCTTCATCGCCCCATACTTTCTCATATAACTCACTTTTGCTGAAAATCTGATTGGGATGTTTGCATAGGAAGACCAGCAGTTGAAATACAAGTGCCGGACAAGCAACAGACTGACCCTCTACCAGGAGTTCTCCCGCTGTCTCATCTAGCTTAAACCTTCCGTAATCATATACATTTGCAGATTTATGGGGGACTATTTCTACACTCTTGCCAGTAGCCTGTTGGTTAGCAGAAGCAAAGTATCTCCGCAGCTGTGCTCTTATACGAGCCACCACTTCAAGCGGGTTAAAGGGCTTAGTGATATAATCATCTCCACCTATAGCAAAGCCCGTTAATTTATCGAAATCAGACGTCCGAGCAGTCAGAAAAAGAATAGGAGCATCCGTCGTCTGCCGGATAAAAGGGCAGATTTCGATGCCACTTCGTCCGGGCAGCATTACATCCAGCACAATTAAATCATATTTTTTGGATTCACAGGCACTTACTGCTTCTTCACCTGTTTGCACTGTATCTATATTGACGTAGCCTTCCTTACGCAGCACTGTCTCCATAATGTCTAAAAGTGATACCTCATCATCAACCAATAAAATTGAAGCCTCATTCATATAAATTTTCCCTTTCACAATAGACGTTTTTATCATCATAGCATGATTTTTTTGGCTAGCAATCTTACTAATCTTAACGGAAGCTTAATTCGTATTCATTAAATAGCTAGTAAATTATGTAAGTGTTAATATAGAATTTCAGAAGAGCTAAGGATAGACTGCTACAATCGTAATACTGGGAGGCGATATATATGTACAAAAAACCTAAAAAAATCATTCATAAAGTTATTTTGAATACAAGAACTGCCTTGGCTGTAGGGTCACTGTCTTTATTAATGGCTGCCTGTGGAGGAGAGAATGCTGATGTGCCGACTACTGAAAAGGCGGAGCAGACAACAAACCCGGCCACAGCTGCCATTCTGAGTGGATTTGCTCCAGATGAACTATCAAAGATTCTACTGGACGGGAAGTACAAGGAGTTGTATGCCCGCTTTAACCAGCCTTTAAAAGATGAAATAAGTGAAACAGAATTAACAGAGACAGGAAAAGAATTCACAAAGGGTATCCATACATTGGAAAAGGCATCGACCATGCAGCTTAATGGATTTGATCGACGCACATGGGTTAGTGATGCTGGCAATAAGGGGCTCGTCGGGATGTTTGATCCGGATGGGATGATTACATTAATTCAAGTTCAAGAGCTTACCCCTTCTCCTGAAACCGACAATGTACTAAGTAAACATGAATACGCGCTGCCGTTTGAGGGGGATTGGTATGTGTTTTGGGGTGGCGAGAATGTGCTTGTGAATTATCATTATGAGTTAGAAATCCAGCGTTACGCTTACGATTTTATCCAAACCAAAGATAACTATTCCTATAAAGGAGACCCACTAAGAAATGAAAGCTATTATGCCTTTGGTAAAAAAATTCTCGCTCCAGCGGACGGCACCGTTGTATCGGTTGTGAATGACATTAAAGACAATGAGCCAGTTGGGGTCATGAATCCGAATCAAGCTACCGGAAATATCGTTGTCATTGATCATGGCGGGGAATATAGTCATTTGGCGCATCTCAAACAAGGGTCAGTTACTGTAAAACCGGGGGATAAAGTCGAAAAAGGGGAGGTTATTGGCTTAACAGGTAATTCTGGTAATACGAGCGAGGCCCATCTACACTTCCAAATCTCAGATGGAGCTGATCTATTCACTTCCCGGGCAATCAGAGTTAAATGGGAGCAAGATTTAAAACCAATTCAAGGCGAGACTATTTTCGCCGCTAATTAGCGCTAAATTCCGGGTCGCTAAGGTTGTCTCTCATAAATAATAGATCAGATAAGACAACCTTGATCTTCCCTAAAAAACTTCCTGTATTCTGAGGAAAGGAAGTGTCAACCCCGATGTCTTTACTCCTAGGCTCTCATGTGTCTATGACCGGAACAAAAATGCTCCTTCGAGCTAGTGAAGAGGCAGCTTCTTATGGAGCGACCACCTTCCTTTTTTATACCGGAGCCCCACAAAATACACGCCGCAAACCCATTGAAGCTTTGAATATTGAAGCGGGACATGCTCATATGAGAGATAACGGTATTTCTAATATTATTGTACACGCTCCATTTATTGTTAACTTAGGAAATACACTTTCGGCACAGGTCTTTGAGCATAGTATAGAGTTTCTTCAATCAGAAATCATAAGAACAGAAGCTTTGGGTTCAACCCAAATCGTCCTACATCCTGGCTCTCAAGCCGGCATCTCTCGGATCGTGGAAGGCTTAAACGAAGTGCTAACAGATAAACGAAATGTTCAGGTTTCATTAGAAACTATGGCTGGAAAAGGTAGTGAATGTGGAGTCTCTTTTGAATAACTTCCAGCTATTCCCAAACTCTTAGAGACTCCCTCCATCGGTGAAAAGAAATATGTAAACGCACCCTATAAGCATGAGATTTCCTTGTTAAGGGGAGATACAGATGAGCTGGTAAAAAAATAAAAACCGCCAGTTACGCGGTTTTTTATCTGTGCAACCATCATCGATTATCCTTTTGTGGAATCAATTGTAGTAGGCGCGGTTCCATTTACCTGGAGTTTTTTTAACGAGTTTTTCTTTGCTGTTAATTCTTTGGAAAGATCAGCTTGCAGGCGATTCATGTTTTTAATTTCATCGTTAAGCTTTTTGATTCGCGTCATTTTACTGCTCAAATCTGTGTGAGACTTGCTAAATTTCATATCCTGTTCTAATTGATTAATTTTGAATTTGGATTTTTCCTTTTTGTTCTTCACGTTTTTGAGCTTGCTCTCTACCTCTATGATTTCTTGTTCTAACCTTTGGATCATTGGTTTGGTGAAATTAATCGCCATTCTTACACCCCATATCATTTAGTGTTGCCGAGAATCAATTCTACTATAAAAGAACAAAAAAGCACACTCATTAGAGTATGCTTTTTAAAAATAATCAGAGAAATAAGGATGTTCTGGCCTGATTAACCCTTCCAGGAATTGAACTGTAGCTTCATCTGCCTGGATCCGACCGATCCTAGCCAAATAGGTAGGTCGCTTATAGCCCATTAACATCGTGGTTAAAGTCGGAATGTCAATCAACAAGGAAGGGTTAGTCCCTCCTGCGTGCAAAACACCTGTTCCATCTTTATCCACATTAAGCGTAAATGTACCCCGGTTCCATTCCAGCATCGGATCACTCAAGGTGAAGATAAGGCAACCCTCTTTATCCTGTTTTTTAAACGGATACTGTTCGATAAATAATTGTACATCCACTATCCGGGCCATAAAATAAGGAGCAATGGTTTCCTTGATGTCACCATCATCTAAAACGAAGGAAAGCGGCTCCCCTTTATAAATATCCCCTTTGACAAGAGTAATCATCGAAAAATGTGCACTTATAAAGTTCCATAATCCCACCCGAGCTTCTTCGTTAATATATACCATTTCTTTGATATAAAAGATCTCCTCAGCAACCCAATACAACAAATACCCCGTGGGCAAATCATCATTGTTATAATAGATGCCTACCGTCATTTCATCCAGATCCCAACGTAAATATTCTTCCCAAGCCAACTTATTTCGAAGCATAGCTCCATGATGCTGCATGGAGAACTGATCATATATCTCCTTGATATCTGGATGTTCAATAGTTACCCGTTCCACGTTTCCAGGAACTTTTTTAGTTTTCGGCAGCTGGGTATCCGGAACTTCAAATGAGATTTTATCGGTAATGATCTCCCAGCCTTTCCGCCTATAATACGGAATAGAATACGGAAATAGATAAGAAATTGATTGCTTGCGGCCCCGCATTTTAGTTAATGCATGCAGCATCAGCTTATTCATTAAACCTAAATTAGCATATTCGGGATAGGTTCCAACACCCGTCAAGCCACCCATCTCATAAATTCGCCCAAAAATATTTACTTGAAATGGGTATACTGCTAACTGTGAAATCAATTTATCACCATCAAACCAACCCACTACATCAGCATACTTTAGAACTGGCAGCTTCGCTTGGGTGATTTCACGATTTTCCCAACCAAAGATTTGTAAATCACGATTCGTCACTTGAAATACATAACGTAATAAATTATTAAATTGCTCTGCATGTTTAGTCTCGACATTTGCTAACCTGATTCTGTCCTGCAACTTATTGCGACTCACTATCAATACCCCCGCTGAATTCCCCAGATATAAATCAGAAATCACTCTTATTATTCTTTATATCCGTTCAATAAATACATTCTTTCAGAGAAGGTTAGCCTAACGAGTTCTTTTGCAGCTTCGGGATCAAAGCATACGCAAACGTGATGAATGGGCTTAACCACAGAAGGGTGGCATAAGGTATATATTCAATTACCGGTACACCTAGTGTAGCTGCAAAAAAAGCACCGCTAACTCCCCAAGGAATTAAAGGATTAACAAGGGTTCCACAATCCTCTAACGTACGGGATAGTGTCTTTGCTGGAATGCCTCGGCGATTATATTCATCTTTGAACATTTGACCGGGCAACAAAATAGAAAGATACTGTTCACCAGTCATCCCATTAACCGCAATGGATGATGCGCCGCTCATAAGCACGATACTGCTTTTACGTTTGAGGGGTTGAATGATTTTGTGAAAAAAAGCCTCTATGACACCACAATATTGTATTAGCCCTCCTAATGATAAAGCAATCAAGATAAGTGAAACGGAGCTCATCATTGATTGCATTCCACCTCGGTTAACGATAGAAGCAACGGTTTCATTGGCAATAGTACTTTCGTATCCATTCTGCATCACACTGAACCAGACACCGATTTCTGCCTGCTGCTGAATAATAGCGGTCATCAGAAGACCAGTGACAATGCCAACCATCAGTGTAGGAAGGATTGGGATTCGTTTGATTGAGCAAATAATAACGGCAAGTGGTGAGGTCAACGTTAACCAGTGAATACTAAATCCATCCTGTAGAGCAAACTTAATCCCCTGAATCGACGATAAATCAATCGCATCGGCTTTTGGTGCGAACAAGAAAAAGACAGTAGTTATAATAAGCGCTGGAATCGTTGTGTACATCATATTACGAATATGTGTGAACAAGGATATACCTACCACTGCAGGTGCGAAATTTGTAGTATCAGATAAAGGTGACATTTTATCACCAAAACAAGCTCCACAAATAATCGCTCCAGCAGCAAGTGTTGGAGAAATCCCTGTCGTCAAAGCAATACCCATCAAAGCTACACCAATCGTGCTAACGGTGGTGAATGAGCTTCCAGTAAACATAGAGACGACAATTGTGACATATAACGCGCTTACTGCAAAGTAGTTCGGATTAATATAATCCATACCATAAAATAAAAGTGTAGGCACCGTACCACTCATCATCCATACAGCGATCAATATTCCGATTAGCATGAGGATAAGAATGGGCATTATAGCTGTTTGTATGCCTTTGATGATAGCTGCCTCAATATCTTTCCATGACACGCCAAATAAACCCAATAAGACTGCTGTGCCAACTGTGGTTGCGAGAAGCGGGATATGAGGTTCTGCTTTTAATAGGAAAATAGATACAAAAAGAAATGCAAGAATAAAGGCGATGATAATCATACTTTTTGAAAAACTAAGCTGACGGTCCATAACGATAGTGCTCCTTAACATTGTGATTGGGATAAAATCCGAAGATTGCGGTGCTTCCTTACTTTTAAGCTTTTAAGCTTTTAGGCTTTTGGGCAATGAAGCACAGAGGTAATATTAACGATAAGATAGAGAAGAGTCAATGTTAAGAACATACAATGAAGGTTTTTCCATTAAAAAACAGAGGGCAAAATGCCGCTCTGCTTTATATTCATCCTATTCACTTTACAATTGCAGCTTTAAAATATCCTGCGGAGTTTCAAATTTATATTTCGCGGGAATATGCTCATGCTGCTTGCATCCCCATAAAGCTAATCCAAAATCGACACCAGCATCTCGTGCACATTCATAATCATAAATCGTGTCCCCTATGTAAATAGATGATTCAGGGTTTGCTTTTGATACTCTAATAAATTCTAGCAAGGGGTCTGGATGTGGCTTATGCTTTGCTGTATCTTCTGCGATAACGGTATATGATAAATATTTAGTTAAGCCAAATGGAACGAAATCGTCATTTAGCTCATCTCTTGTCTTGGAAGTCACAATTCCTTGAACGATCTCTTTTGACTGTAATGAACTCATTACATCTACAATTCCGTCAAAGATGTTAATAGTATCATAGAAATCTTTCATGAAAACATTCCATCTCTCATTGCCCTCATGAATATCTTCGATCCCAAGTTGCGGTAATGAAGCTGAACCTGGAATACCTAACACAAAATTAAGCTCTGACAATTCATACTCTTTGTTGTGATCCACCTTTAACATCTTTTGCAGAGAACTCAAAACAGCGATTTCTGTATCAATTAAGGTTCCATCCACATCAAAGATTACAGTGTTATATTTACGCATAACTACCTCCTATAGGATTACAACAAATACAAGATTATTAATCGTTAAGCTTAATCTATTACTTAGAAAATAACTCTACGGCTTGCGTATCCATAATCGGATTGATATATTTCTCTAGCATAATCGTTAGTGGTTGAGGATAATCTTTCGCTCCCTTTCCAAAAGTATAACGCATTTCATCCACGGCTGTACCATCCTTTGAAGTCATGTAGCCACCGAAGTTTCCTGCCGAAGTTGTTTTGATTGCTCTTTTATGCACATTTCCTTCCGCATCAGTAAAAGTCTCAGCAAGTCTAGTGTAGTATTTTAAATATTCGGCATCAGTAATTGTATGCCGCAACAAGATCTCTCCTTCATCTGCATAATTCTCTTGCGTTGGAGCAACAAGCTCAAGGCCGCTTCCCGGTGCTTCAATGATTTGCTGCTTATTGAGATCGACAACAATTTTCATTTTATTTTTTTCGACTGCCGAGATACCAAAGGTTTTTAATGAAACGGTGTCTGGCTGATGCTTTAGGCCGCTCTGGCTGTTCCTGAACACCAGCGTAAACTTGGTGTTGTCCGAATAGACTTCAGAATTGTCAGAGTTGACGATGTCGGGGTAAAATAATTTTTCGGTAGCACCCCCATTTGTACTAATCAGAACTGGATTAATCAATTGGAAAATTTGTTTATCATTGTTCAGATCATACTCCAAATCTGCATAGGTACTAAGCGGTGTATATTGCACTAGATTCACTTTAATCTTTTGCCCGTCAACTGTCAGCGTTTTATCCGTTTTTAGAATTCTTTCCTGTGCTTTGAGCATATCAGGATTAAGTTCGAAAGCAACATCCAGATTAGTCCGGTATTTATTACTACTGGATTGTAGCGCCTTATCTGAAGTTTCAGTGAGAATGACATTATAGTTTACTTCCTTTGAATATTTAATCGTTGGTGAAAGACTAGTGGTGTATATAAAATCCTTAGACTGGCCTGGTTGAATTCGGTTATCGCTGGCAAGCATACTTAGTGCAGCACCTTTATGTAGATTCGACTCCTGTATGCCTTCATATTGAAGCGCAAAATCCGCATGTATAACTTCTTTGTCTGTATTGTTCTGAACACTGTATAGAATATACACCTTCCTTCCATCTGTTACTGCACCAGTTACATCCACTCGGTACCCCTTGTTTTCCGCGCTCTGACCCACCGGCATCACGAGATTCTGTTCCAGAGCACTTGCAAGTGCTGGTTCTAACCTTGAAAATGAGCGATAAGCTGCAAAATCATCTGTATTTTTAGGGCTGGCGGTTTGAACTGAAGGTTGGGCCACTTCCTTGGCCGGTAATCCGATTGAAGAGTATGTAAATAATAGGGCTACGGCTGCAGCTGCAATCACTCCCAAACCTGCGGTATAAACACGGCGTTTCTCACGTTTTTTTCCTTCCATAATTCCCTTTCGCATCGCGTTATAAATTTTCATTTCCTGTAAAGTCTCAGTATTCTGATTCATTTCATCAACATTTTTCTGCAAAATACGATCTTCTTTATCTGTCACTCTGTTCACCTCCCATATCACTTCAGCACATTACGAAGCTGTTTAAGTCCCTCACGTAACCAGGTTTTGATTGTACCTTCTGGTTTTTTTAGCACTTTTGCGATTTCGATTGTAGTCATGTCATTGTAATATTTAAGAAGTACCACATGCCGATATTTGGGCTTTAACCTGTTCATAGCGCGTTCCAGATCAATCCGGTCGTTGCTTTTCATTTCCTGAGTGGCAACCTCTGCCAGCTTCTCCGTAGGAATCACTCGTTTTTTTCGTCGTAGTTCATCCATACAGCAATTGATCGTAATTCGAATCAACCAAGGTGTAAATGACTGTTCATCTTTAAGCTTCTTACGTTTCATCCAGGCCCGACATGAAGCCTCTTGTACAACTTCTAACGCGTCCGCTTCTGTTCGTAGATAACTATAAGCGACGGTGTACATTTTCCGATGCTCCACATACAGGCGTTTAAAGAAAACTTCCTCATCCATACGGGCAAAATCAACCATTCTGACCTCGTCCATCGTCCTATCCACCACTCACTACACCCCCTCTTTTTTTGTCAGTGTCGGTATTAGGATAAAGTCATCGTTCTGATGTTCTTATAAGTAAGACGGAGCTGAACGTAAAAACGATTGATTTTTTTCATAAAAAAGTGCTGGCAAAGATGCCAACACTCCATTTTCATATTTATCGATCACGATTAACCATATAATTCAATAGATGTTTTAAAAAATTGATATTGCGGGGGATCTCTTTTAACGCCTCCATGGCAAGACAATAGTGCTCCCACATCTCTTTTCTAGCACCTTCTGAACCCAGAATGGAGACAAACGTTGCATTGTTATTCTCAACATCCTGCCCTGTCGGCTTACCTAGTAATTGTAAATCCCCTTCCAAGTCGAGTAAATCATCTTTAATCTGAAAAGCAATCCCCGCATGATAAGCGAATTTCTTCAAAGCTTCTATTTCTGTCTCCTTAACCTGTGCAAGAATCGCTGGCATAACTAGTGAAGCTTCGAACGCAATGCCCGTCTTATAGAAACAAATCATATTTAATTGCTCTAGCGTCAATGCTTTTCCTTTAGAATTCAAATCCATCGCTTGCCCCATGCAGGTATCTTCCGCCTTTTGAGCTGAATATTGCATTAAAGCAATTACGGATTTAGCATCGAATGTATGAAGGGATGCCTGTTCCTCAATCGACTTCTGAATTAGAAAGAGTCCTGTCAATTCCGCCGTAGCGCTATTATACACCTCATGTAGAGTTGAACGGCCTCTTCGAGTGGGGGCATTATCCTGAGAGGGCAGATCATCGAAAATTAAGGATGCAGTATGCATATATTCCAAAGACCTCAAAAGCGGCACAATTGCTGCGCTGTTTAATCCGTATTCGTTCACACCCATAACCCAAGTCAGGATAGGTCGTATTCGCTTGCCATCACCCTCTAAACTATAATTGGCTGCATCAATTAACATTTCTTTCATAGCTGGTGTCCCAACAGGTTTATTAATCGGCAATTGATTGTTGATTTCACCACGAACCTTTTGAATCGTATTGTGAAAATCCACCTTTTCCTGCTTGTTGTTTTTTAAATTCGTAAGCAGTTGATCTCTTAGTAGTTTGTCAAAAAAATCCACATCATCAGCTTTCAACACCATTTGCTGCACGAGACGATTAAATTCGGGTTGACCCGAAGCAAAGATCTCCATAATCTCTTTATACTTTTCAGTACCCACACGTTCTTTACAACGCTTCAAACCGTTAATTGCTCGATCTAGAATCACTTCACGGGTTTTGGCATCGGAGTGATATACGGTATGGATTAGATGAGAGATGACGGTCCAGTATAATTCAAAAGGGTTTATCAAATCTGAACGTTGATCACGGTATTTCAGAAAATAGGTATACGGCGTTACCGCTCCCTCTTTCATATCGTCAAACATATCTGCAAAATCATCAGCCAGTTGATTGTAAAGACCATAATAAAAAGTGCGTTGATCAAATCCATCATCTGTAGGTGCACTAATAACGGATCGGACAATTAAACGGGAAGAAGAGGATTTTAAGATAATGGGGATATAAAGCTCTTCATTGGTGTATTTAGCATTGGAAAGTTCCTTAACACGGTCCAGCTCCTGAGATTGAAAAAACACAAAGGATTGCTCGAAGAATATGTTCTGCATTTCTGGACGTTGATAGCTTTTAATATATTCGAAAGCTTCACTAAGCTCCGAATGTACGTATCGAATGAATTCCATGTTCTCTCCGGACCATTCTCCAAGGTCAGGCACAGATCTAGTAAGGATAGCGTCGCGTATCATGAGGGAAAATTGCTCTTTTTCTTGAACCGTTAAGACACTGGAATCGAGAAGATCATCAATAAAAGGGTAAGTCAGCCCATAAGAATAACCAAGTCTAATGGCTTCACTAAGCTTCTTAGAACGTTCCAAAGGTGGGGTACTCTCCCCCATTTCCTCCATTACATGCAGAATGACCCCGATAATGATCTTAATTAACTTACGCTGCGCTTGTTCGGCATTCATTTCCTGCGGAATTTGGGTTGATACGTTCTTTAGCTTGTCGATCACCCAGATGGTGGCGGTCTCGACGCCTTCTTTCTGCGCCCAGCGATATACTCCTGCCAAGCTCATAAATTCCGATTGATCTCTTATCGTTGTTGAATCGTCTGGGATCAATTGAGATCTAATGTCAGCAACCATTCGCTGAATCCTGTTTTGTGTATCAGTAGAATCCAAGGCTTTGCCCAGATCCCTCATATATAAATAGGACACGCTGCGATCTAAATAATCATCCAATTTACCGTTAAGATTCAGCCAGCCTATATACCTATGATAATCCTGCGAATCAGGTTTCCTTTTCCCTCTAGAGAAAAATGACAACCATGAGCGGCGATGAATATGATGTTTTTTCCATAATTGAATATCTTCAGTGAGAGTAGATACATAAGTTTGTTCTTTGAACTGCAATTGCAGTGAAATAAAATACTGAGCCGCCCTCTGCTCGGCTAGCGAATAGGCTGAATTGGCATGATCGGTTACATTCACATTCATAGGTGGATTACCTCAACTTCTCTTTTGGTTAATTGTCGGTCATGTTCATATCTTATACGGGGAAGTGTCTTTATGGTTACGAATTCTTCGCTATACGTTTCCCAATAAAGTCAAAGATCAGACCCGCTGTCCTTTTTATAGGACCCAATGAAACAGGATAATAATAACCCGACTCAAACCAGCCTTGTTCTTTGTAATAACGATAATCCTTGGAATGATCATCAAGCATTGTTTTTATACTTGTACGTGACATTCGAAACAGCATTAATCTGAGAAAAGAAGGAACTGGAGTCTTGGGCGACATAAGGTCCTTATAGAATCTTTCGGAGGCCTTCTTTATTTGTCTCGTCATTTTTTTCTGCGCAACTTCTGTTCTTGGCTCCAAAGTAGTCAAGACACAGCCTTTTGTAACTTGAAATCCGAAATTCTCGCCCATATTACTAAGGTATTTCACAATTTTGCTGCCTCCAAAGATCCCCTGATTGACAATAGCCGTGAAGGTTTTCCCGAAGAATCGAGGTCTATGAAATACAAAAGCAAGCCGGTCCAAGAGGGTCTTCATCGGTGCCGATACATGAAATGCATAATTAGGCGTGGCGAAAATAATTCCGTCAGAATGGATCATTTTCTCCATCAATACATCGCGATCATCCTTTAGTGGACAATATTCCTCACCTTTATTGAAACATATCTTGCAGCCCCGGCAATATTCAAGCCGATAATCTTTTAAAAAGACATACTCAAATTCAATATCACCATATGCTTTTAAATTATTGCCAAATTCACAAACCGCTTCAAAGGTCGCATGTTTTTGTTGATTCCCAATAAATGCAGTAACTTTTTTCATTTGAACCCCTCCATATATGCATATTTTGAATAACACCCATCAATATGAATGAATAATATTTTATTCATTCATATTGTAGCACCTTGATCCCTTTTATGCGATATAATTCCATTTGAGAATGCAAAAAAAAGAAGCCCGACTTGACCAGGCTTCTGTTAACTTCCCTCTATATCTTTTTAGCGTAATTATGTGTAACAAAATCAACTAGCAGATTCACACTGCTCTCCATATCGTAAATCTCTGTGTTAACTGTCAATTCGGCATGTTCAGGGGCTTCATAAATAGCATCAATACCTGTAAACTCACGAATTTCACCTTTTCTAGCTTTCTTATACAGCCCTTTAGGATCACGTTGTTCGCAGGTTTCTAATGAACATTGCACATAAATCTCTGCAAACTCGCCAGACTGAAAACGATATCTAATCGCTTCTCTAGCAGCTGAAGAAGGTGAAATCATCGGGACAAGCACTATAAAGCCTAGATCCAAAAACATAGATGCTACTTCGGCTGCGCGACGCATATTTTCTTTACGATCCTCTTCTGAAAAGCCTAAATCAATATTCAAACCTTTTCTTAGCTGGTCGCCGTCGATCACAGCACATCGGATGCCTTGCTTAAACAATTCTTTTTCAGCTTGTTGTGCTAGTGTACTTTTTCCTGAACCTGATAATCCTGTGAACCAAAACACTCCTGCTTTATGACCGTTCAACAGCTCCCAATCTTTTCTATTCATTCTAAGACGCCCCTTTCTATATGATTAATATTATACTAGTTTACCGCAGTCTTGAGAGAAATGGCTGATCCTAATTCCTTCTGTATATACGCTATATCAGTCATCTGCTCAATATGGTAAACTCCACCTGGGGGTGGTGAATCATATAGATGTTTTGCTACTGCCGCTGTTACTTTTGCCGTAATGATAGATTGATTCTTTCCTTGTAATAAAAAATCCGCATGAAGTAATTGACCTTCTGAATTTCTTCCATGTGCTTCAACCTTAATAGCGAACCCATCATCCCCCAAATGCAGCCGCCCCATAACACGAACAATTGAATTCTTCAGCCAGCCTATTTGCAGTAAGCGAACGGCTCCAGTTCTTTTCGTTATTGCCAGTATTTTAGTAACTACAGCTGAATCAAGACAAAATCGTGTAGAGATAGACGATGATTTCAGTGTTCTGCTAAGTGTCTGTTGATCTGAAAATGGAAAACGGTAAGCATATCGGTTACCCATCTCATCACCAAAATGATACAACCTTCTGTCTGTAAAGCTCTCCACCTCAACCTGGCGATTATCCTGCTTCACTTCGAACTTAGCTGCTAAACTGTCAACTGTCCATTCTAGCGCCGCTTTGCCATGAGAATCACCTAATCCGAGCATAATCGCAATTTCTATCTCCTCAATCTGATCCATCTGCCGCTCTGCTTCAAGGGCCAGGAGATTAGTGATGCCGGGAGCAAGTCCTACACTTAAGACAGCACTTGACCCATTGTCTTCAGCTTCTCTCTTGTATTTCTCAATTTCATTCAAAAACAAACCGTTCGCAGATACATCCACATAATGAATACCGCTTCGAAACACCGCTCTTATAAAATCCGTATCCGTTTGATCTAAGCACATAATGATTAATTTCACTCGTTCTAACTTATCAGTAGGTAAAGGTTTATTAATATCCAACTGCATCGGCTTAATTTTCCCATTAGTTGCTTGACTGAATTGCTTTGCTTTTACAAGGCTTCGCCCTGCAGCATATACTTTTCCAGGATATTTTTTCTCTAAGATTTCACAAATGGTACGCCCTACATGGCCATATCCACCGACGACTACAATATCTTCTTTTCTCTGCATTTTATCACCGCATCCTATATAATAGAAATAATTAAGAACCATTCTCAATTATACGGATATGGTTTACATTCACTATCCCATAAATGTGGGATACTTGTTTTTATACTCCATGACTAGAGGGCTGACCTATGAAAACCATAAGACAACTTAATCATATTAAACAACAAATCATACGGTTAGGTGCTGTTTCTGATTCTTCACATAGCTACCGTACTTCATTACTGTCGATTTTACGCGAGGCTGTACCCTTTGATGCTGCCTGCTGTACCCATGTTGATCCACAGACACTACTCTCGACAGGTGCGGTTACAGAAGATAACGTGGAATCCATTCATCATCACTTGTTCCAGATCGAATACGGTGAAGACGATATTAATCCCTATGAGCAAATGGTTCATAGTAAAGTGCACGTAGCTACTTTATATGAAGCAACCGAAGGGCAGCCAGATTTGAGTGCCCGCTATCAAAAAGTACTGTCTCCGGCAGGATTTGAGGATGAATTACGCGCTGTACTTGTTCATGGAGATGCGTGTTGGGGATATCTGACACTTTACAGAAAGTCGGGTCAGCCTGTATTTTCGCGGGAGGATTGTGAGTGGATAGCCTTAATGCTTCCTGAGATTGCCGCAAGAATGCGGGCTTTCAGTCTTGAGTTGCCTGAGAGAAATCAGACTTGGCTGGAAGAAGATTACGGTTCCGGAATTGCTGTCCTTTCTGATCAACTAGTGCTCCTCTCCTCCAATCCTACAGCAGACCGCTGGTTAGAGAAACTTCGTTCATTAGAAAAAATTGATCACCATATCCTGCCACGTCCAATTCGGGCGGTGAGCACACAAGCAATCAATAGTCCCTCTGAATCTTCGGGGATGGCTAAGTCCTGTATCCGGATGTCAGAAGGACCTTATCTAGTGATCCGGGCTAGCCGGCTTCATGCATACGACGGTCAGACGCAAATCGCTATTTCATTCGAGCCTGCACGTCCAGCAGATATGCTTCCTATCATTGCAGAAGCGTATGATCTGACGAAACGGGAACAGCATTTACTTGAAGGAGTAATTCGTGGATTATCTACTAAAGAATTGGCTGCTGAGTTACATATTTCTGCTTACACGGTTCAGGATCATTTAAAATCCATTTTCGCTAAAGCAGGTGTCAGCAGCCGTAGAGAGCTTATCTGGCATTTACATTCTCGATATAGCATTTCAGAGAAATAGGATCGCCGAGCTTCTTATCAAAAAAGCCCAAGCCTTTATTAACAAAGGACTTAGGCTTTTATTTTATCTTTTATTTCCTTAATGCGATGCCGTAAATTCTTCCAGCTCAGAAGCAGGATCAAACTTCTCCCTGCTCATCACAAATGCTGCCATTAGAGCTATAACTGATGGAATAATCGCCCAAGCAAAGGTATGAACAAGAGAAGAAGATAATCCTTCGGTGATTTTATCAAGAACCTCAGAGGGAATTTTGGCCCGTGTGTCGGGAGTCAAAATTGTACTTGGATCACTTAGATTAACACCTTCTGGTGCCGCGCCTCCTTTACTGAACATGGAAGTTAATTTATTCGAAAAAATGTGACTTTGAATAATACCAAATACCGTAATACCAAGTGTCATTCCCAGCTCCCGTGTGAAGCTAAGTGTCGAACTTGCAGAACCCCGTTGTCTTGCTGTAAATCCATGAATCGCTGCATTGCTTAGAACAGAAAATGATGAACCTATGCCAAGACCCACCAGAAACATAAAAATAGTGACCATAAACCGGGAGGAGTCTGGTGTTAGTGTGGTAAGCAGAGCAATACCTGCAACAAGGAGTACTAACGTAGAAATCATGATCGTGCGATAATTAAATTTAGACAACAAGAATCCTCCGCCAGCAGCAGTGATAACAGAACCAATCATCATCGGAAGTAGAACAAGCCCCGAATTTGTGGCAGACCCGCCAAGAACCCCTTGAATATAAATTGGAATGTACACCGAGGCTGTAATAAATGCCGCTCCGCTAAATATCGCCATAACATTACTCGTAGAATAGAGACGATTCTTGAACATGCCAAAGGTAATGATTGGCTCTTCTGCACGACGTTCAATAAAAATAAAACCAATTAAAAACACAACAAAAGCCATAAATAATCCCAGAATCATTGTCGAGTCCCAAGCATATTTCTTACCCCCGAGCTCAATCGCAAACATGAGACAAAGGATTGAAGCTACAAGTGTAAAAGCCCCAAGATAATCAATTTTCTCTTTGGAATGCTCAACAGATTCTTTGTAGAAGAAAGCGATCATAAAGAATGCAATAACACCAATGGGTAAATTGATATAAAAGACCCAAGACCAATGAATATAATCCGCTATATAAGCGCCAATAAGAGGACCAAAAATACTGGAAATACCATAGGCAGCACCGAATAACCCCCCGATTTTCCCCCGTTTTTCTGGGGCCACTACATCGAACATAATCGTGAATGCAATAGGAACGAGTGCCCCTCCACCAATACCCTGAATTGCCCGATAAATACTAAGCTGGACAATAGAATTTGCCGTACCACATAAAGCTGAACCAATCATAAAGACAATAATACCGAAAATAAAAAATCGCTTACGTCCATACATATCCGATAATTTACCGAAAATCGGCATACCCGCCATCTCAGCTATCATATAAGCGGACGTAACCCACATCAATTTGTCAAAACCGCCAAGGTCACCTACAATGGTTCCCATTGCGGTTGCAAGTATAGTATTATCCATTGATGCCATAAGGGTGGCCAACAATAGAGCTACTATAATAACCCCAACTTTATTTTTCTTTTCCATGCTCCTTTTTCTCCTCCACTTTTCCCAAATGTTTAGTTCTACTCTAATTGTTAAAGGATTGTGCACAGGCTTCATTCCAAACCACGTGATGTTATATCCTTTGCAAATTAGTGAATAATTCGATAAAATCAAGACAATTAATTAGATGTTCATCAAGCATCTTGTTTATTAATTATCTTGACTATCAAGATATAAACATTTTAAAAGGAGGGTCCTCTTTTGTCAAGAGATCGACACAATCAAGTTACAATTCAGCAGGAAGACTTAACTTTACGCATGCGGGGCCTAGGCAGCCGAACGGTTTTGTATCAGCAAAAAGTAGCAACTTCTTTGGGGTTATACAATAACGATTTTCTATCTATAGATATCCTTCAGGAAAAAGGTCCTATCACCGCCGGCGAGCTATCCAAATTAACTGGACTTACTACAGGCAGCATTACCACATTAGTTGATCGACTTGAAAAAAACGGCTTTGTTCGCAGAGAACATGACCCAAATGACCGTCGTAAGGTGATCATTGTCCCTTTATATGAGAATAACGAGGTTGGAAATGCCTACCTTCCTTTGCACACTAAGATGGTTAAACTGGCGTCTTCCTTTACTGAGCAGGAGCTTGAGTTGATAACAACATTTTTAGGCAAAGCAAGTACCATCCTGGAAGAGCAGATTCATTATCTCAGCACTACAACTAGTAACTAAAACTGTATAATCATCAAAAAAGGACGATATCCCATGAAGTCAAATGACTTTGAGATATCGTCCTTTTAATATAAGTATGGATCAAAGAGAAGCTGAAGCTTGAGCAACTAAAGAGACCAACTGTGCAGAATCAAATGTGTCTCCTTTTCGAAGCTTTAAGGTTTTCCTTTCAGGTGGTCCCTCAAATGCTCCCTCTGGAAGCGTTAGCTCGGTTGTATTAAAGATTACAAAGCTGACTGCGTCTTTTGATGTCGAGATGGCCGCAGCGTATTTTCCATTTTTCAAAAAATGAGGTTTCTTATACTGAATACGTTCCTGCACATCCGGTATAGCCTGATGAACAACCTCACGTAGTGAGGTGGACAACTCCACCTGCCATGATTCTTTTAGCGCTTCAATAAAATCGATTACTTCCTGATTCATTTTTCATCTCTCCCTTTAAGTAATTAAATGGTTTGCCTGAATAAGCGCAGTAAGTTGTTTAACAAAATCAGGAGGTCCTTTGAGATCCGACGCATCTGCTATGACGAACATAAGATGATGAAATCAACACATCTGCAAAAGAATTTCAAAAATTTAATAGTTTAAATTCCCCATATATTAATTTCTTGTTCATGTAGTCATTATCCTTCTGGCAAATTAGAGATATTAGCTCGTTACAAGCTAAAAAGGGAAAAGCTCCTAAGAGCTTCTCCCTCAACCTCGTACATAAAATTAATGAATCGTTAGATTAAAACCGCTCTGAATATAATTCAGATTCGGATAAGCAATGTTAGAAGTTGTCAGGTTATTAAAGGTTGCCGCACCATTGCCTGTATAGGTGTAAATAGCTGCACCTTTATGTGGACCTGAGAACCGTGAAGTTGTTATTCCATCAAGTCCTGTACCGTTAATATTGATGTTGTTGAACACGATGTTCTCGAATCCACCACCATATCCAAATTGAATCGCATCACGCTGGGTATTAATGATGTCTATGTTGTTAAATGTAACGTTCTTGATAGCATCATTTGATGCTTCAAGATCAATTGCGCCACGTTCACCCCCATAAAGATCTTTACTCGTGCCACTGTTAATAATGGTTGTGTCTGAGAAAACTACACCCGTATTATTCTGGAAATGATAACCTGGAAAAACGGTATTCATACGTATGCCGGAACCACCAACTGTATCAATGATATAGTTATGATCAGCCTTATGACCACTTCCTCCAAAGAAAGCAATCGCTGCGGCACGCCAGTTATTCTCAATGGTGTTATACGAGAAGGTATTATTCACACCAGCAGGTGCACCATTTGTGTTACTGGTCCATACTGCAAGACCATCGTCACCGTTATTTCGCACACTGCTATTGCGTACAATTGAATTGCTAGTTCCTTGCGAGAAGTTGATGCCGTCTGCAAGATTGTTCCGAATCCGACTGTTTTCAACTACCAGCCCGGTAGCATAAATCGCAGGTGTATGAGCGTAGTCGCCTACCCACATTCCGCATTCAAAATGCTCTACCCAGACATCATGGATAATAGAGTTGGTTCCAAAGTTATCCATAAAACCTTTGTAAATTGCATTTTGTCCATAACGTGAGCGCAAATTAGAATTCATATATACATTACTGAAATCTAGCTTACCTGAAATACGGAGTGAAATACCACCACCCGCAGCATTAGGATTGGTGAACTGAATATTGGTGTGCCAGAGACCAGCACCAGTAATAGTGAGGTTATTGATCATATTACTAGCAGAACCAATCTCCCACATACTGCTAAGATTAAAGGTTCCTGCTGGAATATAAATAGACTTCCCGCTTGCCACGGCTGCATTTACAGTAGCTTTAAAAGCTGCCAGATCATCTTGTCCGTCGTTTGCCACAGCACCGTAATCTGTTACAGATACGGAGTTAGCTGGGCGGGCAATTGCTGTTGGAACAGATTCAATTTCAATGAAATCCACACCATATTCCAAGCTATCTCCATTGTTCTTCTGGATTCGAATCTTGTCCCCAGGTTGGAGGGGTGTATCCATCTTCCAGTGAACTTCATCAAAACGGAATAGTGGACGTCCTGCACTAGGTGTATCGCCAGGCATATCACCTGAGAAATACTGCCAGCTGTAGTATGAGGTTAAGGAAACTGTTTTTACTTTCGCTCCATTCACATACACATCCAGTGAACCATTCAATCCCATCCCATCTGCAGAGTCAGGCATTGTAAATCTCATCGTTACACCTGCGCCGCCTTGACCCTGTCTGACCGTCCACTCTAAGTTCGAACCATTCGAAGGAAGAGCTATATAACGCTGGCCAGAAGCTTCAGAAGCGATTAATGCTTGATCAAAGGTTGGCGCCGATTTCAATGTCGCGCCACCCCCGAGAGTAGCGTCCTCGGTATCATATCGACTATACGGCATGCTTGCACCACGCGCAGCATAGACAACGAGATTAGAAACACTTACATTATTCGCTTGCTTGGCAGCTATCTCATTAGCATCCACTTCAACAGTAGTGGTGACTGTGTAGTTACCATTAATCGCTGTCCAAGTCCCTGGAATCGCAACATTAACTGATGCCCCCCCTGCTAAGGCACCGTTATAAGATCCATTATAGGTTTGAATAGTGGAACCCGCAGAGTTTTTAAGAACAACGCTTATACCATGTGAACCACTTGCAGTGGTGACGGTTCCTTGATTCTTAAGATTTACATTGAACGTTACATTGTTATTAGCAACAGGATTACTTGGTGTCCATGTAACAGTTCCCACTAAGTCAGAGCTGGACACTGGAGCGATAATAAGTGACGCTGGGTTCGTGTAGCTGTTATTCGCTTCATTTTGTTCGATAACTAGGTTATCTTCATCAACTTTGGCACTAACTGAATACGTTGCTGCAGGCTTAACTCCTGCGGTAAGTGTCATCGATGCTGTTGTCGATGCTCCAGTTGCTAGTACACCTACCGGAGCTGAGCCTACAAGCTCATTATTCAAATAGAAATTAACAGTAGTAGCTGGAGAGCTGGCATTGCCGATATTCTTTACGATTGCGTTCAGCGTAATCGCATTAGACTCAACCGGATTCGTTGGTGACCAGGACATGCCAGTAATCACCAAATCCGGATTCGGAGCTGGAGTACCGTACACTTCTAATTCGGCGATCTGTCCAGCTGGAGCACCCGAGTTGGCAGTAATATTAAGCTGTAGACGTTTGACAGTTGCGGTAACAGGAATGGTTACTGTATTTCCTGAAGCTGGATTAAACGAATACGATTGTGCTGACACCAGATTTCCAAATGTCGTTGTGTTTTGATTGTGACCGAGCACTTGAATCGTTTGGGTACGTGCTCCCCATGCAGCGGCTGGATTTAACTTTAGAACGATTGAGGAAACGTTGTAGTTTGACCCCAGGTCAAGTATCAATGAACTAGGATTACTGCCACCTTCCCAGTATGTGTTGGTGTTGTTGTCATTAGCATTTGCTGCCACAAATGATTGCGTATTAGAGGATGCGGTAATCGATTTGCCAAACGCGATATTACTGCCCGCAACAGGCGTAGCCGTTGGCGTTGCTGTCGGTATGGCTGTTGGCGTTGGTGTGACAGTTGGCGTTGGTGTGGCTGTCGGTGTGGCTGTTGGCGTCGGTGTTGGTGTGCTAGCTCCATAAATTTCGAATTCAGATACTTGCGCTGCCGGCCAACCCGTATTGCCTGTTACATTCAGGCGTACATAACGAGTGCTGGTTGCTGAAAAATCAATCTTAACGGTGTTCCCTCCTGCTGAAGGATTGAACACATAATCAGCTGAACCAACAATGTCAGTGAATGTAGATCCATTTGTGCTGCCTTGAACGGCGAGTGTTTGCGTACGCGTCTCCCAGCCCGTTGGCAGCTTCAATACGATTTGGTCAATACTTGTCTCTGTACCGAGATCAACTTGGATCCATTGCGGAAATGCATTATTGCTGCTTTCCCAATACGTCTCTTGATTGCTGTCTTTCACATTGTTTGGACTATACGTTTGTGATTGACCGCTAGCCGTTACAGTTTTGCCCAGCGTCAAATTCGCGCCACCAGAGGCACTAACAAATGTGAACGGACCCGCTGCCAGGTATAAACTTGAAATCAACAGGGTTACTACAAGCGACCATACGACATACTTGTTGCGCATTATAATCCTCCTCTTAATGTAGATTATCACTAACGTGTCACCCTATCTGAGTGCTCAAATGATAGCGTTTACATTCAAATTCATCTCAGAGCACATTAAATAACAACCGATCCTCCTTTCAATGTGAGACACTTTCATTATAGAGAAAGAACAGTTCAAGCTATAAGATGTAATTCTACGGAAAAGATATGTGATACCAATATCGCCAAACTACCCTAAATATGGAATCTATCAACATCACGCCAATCAAATATAGGCCTGATTTCTCAGACCCTAGTTTATTATGAAGATTAACTTGTGGTTTTAAGTTCTTTTTCATTAGCTGAATCTGGAGCGTTTAATAAAACCACACCTCCAACTATTAATACTATGCCTGCAAGTGTAAGCACACTAAATGGATCCCCCCATATTACGATACCAACGATTGCGGTTAGAACTGTACCTACACCTGCCCAAATCGCATAAGCTAGGCTTAAAGGTAAAACTCTGAGACTTATGGACAAACTATAAAATGCGATTATAAAACCAATAATAACACCTATAGTAGGCAATATTTGTGTGAACCCTTCTGACATTTTCAGCATAGTTGTACCTATTACTTCGCTTATAATAGCTACCCCTAGTACCCAAAAACCCTTATTCTTGTTCATAACATTTCCTCCAAGCTCTAATGAGATCCACCAGAAAGTTTCATAATGACTACTCCACCAATGATAAGAATCAGACCGAGTAATTTCTTCAGATTGAAGTTTTCTTTATAAATGATTACTCCAATTAACGCAGTTAAAGCCGTACCTACCCCTGACCAAATAGCATAAGCCGTCCCTAGAGGAATCGTTGAAAGCGCTAAAGAAAGACAATAAAAGGCTGAACCCATGCCGAGTACGACTCCTATTGAAGGTAAAATCTTTTTAAACCCGTTAGAAACCTTAAGCATGGAGCTACCAAATACCTCGCAGATAATCGCTGTTGCCAGTAACACATATGAATTCAACAATAGCCCCTCCTTACTCCGTCATGTTTATTAATTCTTGAATCACTTTACTGCGTAACTCCTTATCTAAAACTCCTAATCCGAACATTTCTGAATACCATAAACCGTCCGCTGCCAGCCTGACAATTGTTGAACGTACAGGATCTATTCCATCGTTCTCTATATTGTTTTGCCATACTGAGTATTGATCTTGAAATTTCTTAAGGATATCCGGATTCGTAAAAAGAGCAGCCGAAAGCGCTGTGCTAATCTCCTGCTCTTCCTTAAGATCGTCGTCAATCGCCTGAACAAACGCTCGTCCCCACTTCCCCGTTTCTCTAGATGCATTCGCTACTCTTTCTTGAACATTACTGAAAAAATCGCTTGTTAACTCTTCCACCATACTTTTTATTAAAGCTTCCTTATTCGGAAAATGGTGCAGCAGTCCACCTTTACTGACCCCGGCTTCTTTGGCAACGGCTTCAAGCGTAAGCTTCTCCACCCCATTATTTTTAACAACAATAGAAGCTGCTAATAAAATACTACTTCGTTTTGAATTACTGTTCACGATAATCACCTCTGTTATTTACTATACCGTCTGGACGGTTTTATTGTCAAATAAAAAATCATTATCTTAGAGCAAAAAAAGCCTGGTAATCCAGGCCTCCAACATTTTTAAATCAATTACATTAAATTTTTAATATACCAAGCATCACAAGCAAAATGCTCCGACCCAGCAAGTGGTTTTTCTAATAGCTCAAATCCATTTTTTGTGTAGAAACGGTTGGCTGCGTGCATGTTTTGCAGTGTCTCCAAATAACATTGGTTGTAATGAAGCTTGGCAAAGTCCAGCGCTGTATTTAAAAGTTCGTTGGCTATCCCGTTACCTCTAATCGACTGAGATAAATACATTTTTTGCAACTCACATATCTTGTCATCATTCCCGAAAGGAGCAATTCCACAACCTCCCAATACTCCCCCTCCATCTTCAACAACCCAATAAGCCCGATTCTCACTATGATTATAATAATCTGATAAATGATGCAGGCTGTCATCCTCCCAGGCGAGACCCGCGCGATTCCCGCCAAACTCAATTAGGCAGTCCCTGATGACCTTTTCAATGGAGCTATTATCTTTCATTTGTAATAGTCGGATATTCATGAGTAACGTTCTCCTATCTTTTGATTAGCTTTCTTCAGTTATTATATTGTATCAGCCTTCAAAATGGATAATTATAATGGGAATCAAACATAATATAGAGAAATTTATTTAGGAGGGGCTTCAATGAAAATGGCAGCTAAGCAGCTCTCGATTGCAGCATTAGGCGGGGTTCATGAAATCGGTAAAAATATGTATATCCTGCAATACGCAGATGACATTGTCGTTATTGATTGCGGCTCTAAATTTCCAGATGAAAGTCTTTTAGGAATTGACCTAATTATTCCTGATGTTTCGTATTTATTAAATAATATTGATAAGGTACAAGCATTGGTGGTTACTCATGGACATGAGGATCATATCGGTGGGATTCCTTACCTGCTTAAACAGTTGAATATCCCGATATATGCTTCCCGTTTAACCCTAGGATTAATCGAAAATAAACTTAGGGAACATGGGATTTTACGACAAACGAAACTCCATTGTATTGATTCAGAATCTACTTTAACCCTGGGTGCCATTACTACAACATTTTTTAATACAAATCATAGCATTCCAGATTGCCTTGGCGTAGTATTCGATACACCTGAAGGTACCGTAGTTCATACGGGAGACTTCAAATTTGACATGACGCCCGTCAACAAGCAGTATCCAGATATACATAAAATGGCCGATATCGGTAAAAAGGGTGTAAAGATCCTGCTTTCAGAAAGCACCAATGCTGAGCGCCCTGGCTTCACCCCTTCTGAGAAGCTTGTTGGCGCTCACATAGAAGAAGCCTTTTTAAAAGCAGAACGTAGAATTTTTATTTCTACCTTCGCCTCAAATGTACATCGTCTACAGCAGATCATTGATGCTTCTCATTTAACTGAACGTAAATTGACCTTACTCGGCAGAAGTATGGTTAATGTAGTCGGAGTAGCCCAAGAGCTCGGTTACTTAAACATTCCGGACAATATGCTGATCGAACCTGCAGAAGCTGCTAAGCTTCCTCCGGCTCAGGTAACTGTTTTATGTACAGGCAGTCAAGGAGAGCCCATGGCCGCCCTCTCCCGCTTAGCGAACTCAAGCCATCGATTGATGGAGATCCAGGCTGGGGACACGGTTCTGCTCGCAGCCAATCCCATCCCAGGAAATGAAAGAAATGTTTCAAGGATTGTCGATAATTTATATATGCTGGGTGCTAAAGTCATCTATGGTTCACGCAGTGAGCTTCACGTCTCAGGGCATGGTAGCCAAGAGGAACTTAAGCTAATGCTGACTCTAATGAAACCTGAATACTTTATTCCGATCCATGGTGAATACCGCATGCTGCATCATCACAGCTTGTTAGCGGAGGCGGTAGGCGTCAAACCAGAAAATATCTTTATTCTAAAAAATGGGGACATCGTCGAGTCATCGTCTGGTGTTGTCCGCCAATCCGGTCGAGTGACTGCTGGGCAAATTCTAGTGGATGGCCTTGGGATCGGTGATATTGGAAATGTTGTGCTTCGCGATCGTCGCCAGCTGTCAGCAGACGGCATACTGATTACGGTGATTACACTGAGCCAAACCGATGGACGTCTATTAAATGAGCCGGACACCATTTCCAGGGGATTCGTTTATGTCCGTAACTCCGATAATTTAATGGACGAGATCAACCAGCATGTAACATCGACCCTTAAAAAGATGAACGAAACTGATCTCGGCCAATGGAATATCATCAAGCAGACCATCAAAGAATCATTAAGTAAGTTCCTATACGAGAAAACGAAACGGCGTCCAATGATCCTTCCAATCATCATTGAGGTTTAATGTAGGAATGCATCCAAATAGATATTGGCGGATTCTCACTCCATTATGAGTAAGAATTCGCCTTTTTGTGTTTTATAGTTTTAATACTCTTCTTTTATATATTCTGCTGATAGTATTAGATTCAGGTGCAAATTTCTACATACTGAAGTACAACTAAGCAAGAATTATCAAAATCCCTTTAAATAGATGAGGTATATTAAGACCAGAACAAGGAGGTGATCAGGCTGTATTACAAGATGATTCACAATAGTATTGAATTTATTGAGAACCATTTGGAAGAAGAAGAATTGAATCTGGACAGAATTGCGAAAGAGGCTGGATTCTCCAAATATCATTTCCATCGGCTCTTTCAGAAATATGTCGGCAAAAGTGTAGCTGAATACATTCGTTCCCGCAGGTTGAGTTCTGCTGCCCAACTGCTGCTCTATTCCGAAGAATGCATTCTAGATATTGCACTTCTTTATGGTTTTGATAGTCAAGAGGCTTTTACAAGAGCTTTTAAAGGACTTTATGCTCTCCCCCCAGCCCAATACAGGTCACAGATAAAACTATTGATTCAGGAAAGAGAGGAATTTACCATGTCCGAAATTAAAGGTTGGTTCATCACCGGAACATCCCCCAGCAAATATAAGGCATCATTAGATATGCAGATTTACCATAAGGGAAGGAACTCTGTATCACTGGAATGCGCAGAAACTGAACCACTCGAAGGGAACGAATTCGGTACTCTAATGCAGCAGTTTGACGCAAAAAATTATCTTGGGAAACGGATGCGGTTTGCCGGCTTTATCCGGACCGAAGAAGTAAGCGACTGGTGCGGCTTATGGATGCGTATTGATGACAAGCTCCAGAATATGCTGGGTTTTGACAACATGCAGTACAGAAGTATTAAAGGAACTGCTTCCTGGAATTTTTACGCTTGTGTGCTGGATATCCCGGCAGAGGCGGATTGTATCAACATAGGTATTCTCCTATCCGGATCCGGAAAGATTTGGCTGGATGACTGCACCTTTGAAGAAGTAGGCCTGGATGTTCCCGTCACTGATTCCCGTGCACGGACAGAAGAATTTCCGACGGAACCGCAGAATCTGAAGTTTGAAGCCTAAAGTTTGCTTACCGGCGGAAAGTTTTGAGGAGTGATCTATTGTTTGTGTTAATTATGGAAATCATGAAGACGGCCATTCAATTTTTGACGGATTTGTTATCTGGGAATCTGCCAAAATACTTTTATCACTGGTGTGGTCTATTTATGCTATTTGTAATCATCTACGCCTATCTTGAGGTACGGATGAAATATAAATCAGTCGATTTTATAAAAGGCATCTGCATTGAAAGTGTCTCCCATCTTGCAGGCTGGATCATCGGTATCCTAGTAACCTTGTGTAGTTACATTATCCATCCTCAGTGGTGTTTTTGCGTTACTGTTCAAGATTTCTCAGAGAGATGGAATCATTGCCTCAGACGCCAATTTTAATCGTCACAGTTAATGCAGATGGTGCCTCGGGATAAAAAAACAGGATACCCTTCGGAGAATCGAAGTTAGGTATCCTGTTTAAGATTCGTTAATTGAACTCGTATACTTAGAATACTTTCGTCGTCCAATCTTCGCAATTCCAGATATCTGTTACGATGTCCTGATAAAAATCGGGTTCGTGAGAAATCATAAGAATGCTTCCTTTGTATGCTTTTAGAGCGCGTTTCAGTTCATCTTTGGCATCGATATCCAAGTGGTTTGTCGGCTCATCTAATACGAGAATATTGGTTTCGCTATTAATGAGCTTACATAGACGCACTTTGGCTTTTTCCCCACCACTTAGAACAGCAATCTTACTCTCAATATGCTTCGTAGTTAATCCGCATTTAGCAAGGGCAGCACGTACTTCGAATTGTGACAGAGACGGGAACGTGTCCCAGATTTCCTCAATACAAGTCTTGTAATTGCCTTCCTTCATCTCTTGCTCAAAATAGCCAATCTCCTGATGGTATCCACGTTCTACCGAACCGGACAATGCAGAGATTTCACCTAAAATGCTGCGCAGCAAAGTTGTTTTACCAATTCCGTTTGCCCCAACCAACGCGATCTTCTGTCCACGCTCCATCAGCAAATTAAGCGGTCTGGACAATGGAGAATCGTAGCCGATAACCAATTCTTTTGCTTCGAAAATCATCTTGCCCGCAGTTTTACCTTCTTTAAAGTTAAACTGTGGTTTCGGTTTCTCCTTGGCAATCTCGATGATCTCCATCTTGTCGAGCTTCTTCTGTCTGGACATCGCCATATTACGGGTTGCCACGCTGGCTTTATTACGAGCTACGAAATCCTTCAGCTCTGCTATTTCTTGCTTTTGACGATTATAAGCAGATTCAAGCTGTTGTTTTCTCATTTCGTAGACTTGTTGGAATTGCTCATAATCACCCACATAACGGGTCAGCTTTTGATTTTCCATATGGTAGATCAGGTTGATAACGCTATTCAAGAATGGCATATCGTGAGAGATCAGAATAAAGGCATTATCATACTCTTGAAGATAACGTCTCAGCCACTCAATATGCTGCTCATCCAGATAGTTCGTAGGCTCATCGAGGAGCAAAATATCTGGTTTTTCAAGCAATAGCTTCGCAAGCAAGATTTTGGTACGTTGACCACCACTAAGATCGGCTACATCACGGTCCAATCCAATGTCAGTGATCCCTAGTCCACGCGCAGTTTCTTGTACTTTCGCATCAATCATGTAAAAATCTTGATTTGTAAGTGTATCTTGGATGGTACCTACTTCTTCAAGCAGCTTTTCCAGCTCTTCAGGTGAAACGTCACCCATTCTGCCGTACATATCATTCATCTCTTGCTCAAGATCAAACAGGTATTGAAAGGCACTTCTGAGTACGTCTTGAATCGTCATTCCTTTGGTTAACACAGCATGCTGATCGAGGTAGCCAACACGCACCCGCTTGGACCATTCGACTTTACCCTCATCAGGTTGCAGTTTGCCTGTAACAATATTCATAAAAGTGGATTTTCCTTCGCCGTTAGCGCCGAATAATCCGATATGCTCGCCTTTTAGGAGACGGAATGAAACATCCTTAAAAATCGCACGATCCCCAAAGCCATGACTTAATCCTTCAACATTTAATATGCTCATTTATGGACACCTTTTTCTTATTTTTCTCGCTATATTATAAGCAGGATTAACTAAAAACTCAATGGAGAAGCAAAAAATTATCATTTTTCAGGCTAATTTGCGAACAATTTTAGTTTTTGTGGACCGTCACTTGCCGAGATTAGGTTTGCGCTGGCGATCGCTCGTCATCTTTTATATGATAGTATGCATAGATACACTTTGGAGTTGACTTGAGAACTAAGGAGAATTAGAAATGAATAAACTTGTATTTTTTCTTGGTCCAGCTGGAGCAGGCAAAACAACGTTAGCTAAAGCGATTGCTTCGCGGCGCAAAATACCATTTTTCGATATGGATATTCTGCTACGGCCTGCTGCCGACGCCATAATGACTTTACACGGACTGGATCCGGCAGATAGAGACTCAGCAGAGTACAAAAGGTTATGCCGCGATTTAGGTTATCGAATCACTATGGATGCTGCGCTGGATAATATAGGCTTGGACGTCGATGCTTTTGTGGTTGGTCCCTTCACCAAAGAGGCGGCCAATCCTGACTGGATCAGCAATGAGTTAGTTCGGATCGGACGTTCCCTCCTTGATGTTGAAGTCAAGGTTGTCTTGGTAGGTTTAGCCAACGAGGAATTGTACCGGGAACGAATTCAAGACAGACAATCACCACTAGATGAATGGAAGTTCCAGCATTGGAATGAATTCCGCACTTCTCTTGGCAACCGTACGGTAGCATGGCCGCTCCCGGCTGAAAATATTGCGTTGATCGATAATTCTAACCCGGATATTTATGCTACCGTTGCGGCAGTAGAGCGATTTATTTACGTCTAAACTTTCGGACCCAGATGACGTTATTTCCGCTTTTATCAGCTTTTGCGCAGAGTTTCGGACCCCAGTGCAGCTATTCGTTAGAAAAGAGTGCTTGGGGAGTGTTTTTCGTGCCAATAGCGACGATGTGGTCCGTTAGGATTGCAAAAGTGCGATAATGCTGCGTTTAGGGTCAGCTGAGTCCGATAGCTGCTGCGTCCCCCGTAAAATAATGACATCAAACGATGTTTAAGGCTTTGACAAAGAGTTTTGGCTAAACTTTTGGACTCAGATGACGCTAGTTCCACATTTATCAACTTTTGCGCAGAGTTTCGGAACGCAGATGACGTTATTCCCAGAATTCTTTTATTGAATATACTTCTGACTGACCAAATCATCAGCAAGCACCGCGGTTGGTATCACAAATTCAACGGAGCCCATATAACCCGGTGCGACATCGTATTTATTAAACACAATCACAAGCTTACCTTCGGTATTGATATAAAAGCTTTGATCCTTCGTAATGGATGTAAACTGATCCGTTGGCACATCATCGCCATACTCAGGGATCCAGTAAACTTTCTCAGAGTCTGCTTTCATTTGAGCAATCATCTGTTCTTTAATATTTTCGCTGATGCGCTCAATGTATTGATCATCTTTAAATAACATTGGTAATGTAATAAGGATCTGATTTTCTTTGTCTATCGTATCAAAAGTAACTTCCATTGAAGATGAACCAGCGGTTTCCTCAACATATCTGCCAATGGAGAAAATATGCTCATTATCCGTTTTCACTTCATAACCAACATCCAGCCCCAAATGGCCCCCACCTTGTTCCTTCAACGCTTCGATCTCCGCTTGGAACTTTTCGTATAGTGCTTTATTCTCACTTAAATATTTGCTGTTCAATCCAAGCTCCAGTTCTTTGTTCTCCATATCCGTTACGGCTGGAACTTTGATATTAGCATCGTAGTTCTCTTCTTCTACAACGTATTCTTTAATAGTTAGCACTTTTATTATCCGATCAACGCCTGGGATGGAAGATAATGCACTAGCTACGGTTGTACTGGTGTTTATGGCTACTAGAAAAATAACTGCGGCCGCTCCAACACTAGCCACCCACTTAGTTGTTGTGTGTTTTTTTCTATTGGCTTTAAGTGACTGCTTTATAGAGCGGTTTACAATCAAATCAAGTTCATCCGGAATGGGAATATCGGTATACTCTTTATGTAATTCTTGTATTCTTTCGTCCATCTTACTTTATCTCCTTTAAGGCTTCATCATTCAGCTTCACTCGCAATAACTGAAGGGCCTGATACAGCCTTGTCTTTATTGTATTGGTGTTCTCATTAAGAACTTCAGCCACTTCATTAATCTTCATATCCTCAAAATATCTAAGCACGATCACACTTCGGTATTTCGCCGGCAGCTCTTCCAGTGTTCTTTTCAAATCCATATCTGTATAGTTATCCTCAACAGCCGGACTATAGGTTTCTATTATCTCTGGCTCCATCGTCTGAACCTTCTTGTTTCTGCGCAAAAAGTCTAAAGAGGTATTCACGACAATCCTGTAAAACCAGCTTTTCACGGCATCGTGATCCTTTAGCAAATCCATTCGTGTCATCGCTTTATAAATAGAATCCTGCACAATGTCGAGGGCATCCTCTTTGTTTTTCACATAACTGTAAGCAAGCCGGTATACATTTTCTTTGTTTTCTTTGATACATCGCGTCAATATTTTCTCGGTTTTCCTATTCAACATGGTCGATTATCCTTCTCTGTTTGTGATCTGGTGTTGTAACAGGAGTAAGACGTTTGGTGAGTATAAAAAAGTTTGGAGATTCCAAATAAATTATTTATTTTCTTTTTCCAAAGCTTTAATTAGAATTGATGCATAATACTTGGCACCCTCACGTTTCAGATGAACACCATCTTTGTAGAAGTAGTCGTCTTTTCCTTCACTAGCTGAGTACCAGTCTACTATGGTCGTATTCCTGAATTCACTGGAAACTTTTGAAAGGGTGGAATTCACAGTCTGCTCCCACTTTCTCGGCACACGTGTATTGACCAAAATAATCTGCTCCGCATCGCTTAACGAGTTTAATAGTTTACGTAATTGCTTGGAGTTAAAAGCTCCATTCGTCCCCAGCTCTATGATCATCCGCTTCCCTAACCGTCCTTGTGCTCTAAGCTGATCAACCACCTCCTGTGCCTGCATCATCTGTCTGCCGACCTTTCCATCGATAACAATACCAGGGAAACTTTCTACCAAAAATGGTGCCGCATCCAAAATGACAGAATCGCCAATGGCCGTAATATTCTTTCCGGTTTGATTTTTTTCGGTTACCGCTATGTTTCCTTCTCGTTCAGCTTGTTTCTCTTCAGTGTCAGGTTTTTGCTTCTCAACATCCGTCGTATCTTTTTCTACGGGTGGTGCCAATGAGTTGTGATCTATTGGATCTAGCGCTGTTGCTTCTTGCTGTACATTCTCCTTATCTGCAACTTCGATTGGACGCGTGTCAGATTCAGCATTGGATAAATATCCATTGCAGGCAATCGGAATAAGAATCAAAAAGATCATGGTCATAAGAAAGACTGGGCGGTAGCTGCGGCGTTGTTTCGCACTCCAATGGTTCCAAATGTTTCTTAATGATTTCCGCCGGAGCGGCTCCTCCACATATTTGTATGATAAGGCTGCCAGTAGAAAACTTCCTGCTAACTGAAGGATAATACGAAGCACGCCGCTCTCATCTGGATTCCCATTAGGGCTGGTAAGAATAATTACGGGATAATGCCAAAGGTATAAGCTATATGAACGTACACCTATCCATCGCAAAGGTTTGCAGCCTATTTTCCGGCCAAGAGAACTGGCAGGATGAGCAAGCACGGCAATCACTACTGCAGTAATGATAGAGATGATCAAAAATCCACCACGATATAGTGATTCATCAAATTCGTTAATCCGGTAAACTAGCACCATTAATACCAGCAGTCCCAGAGCACCAATGATATCAAACATATAACGAGATCTTTCTGTGACTGTATTTTTAAGTTTCTGACTAGGCCATGCAACGGCAAGCGCCGCTCCAACTAGAAGTGCAAATATGCGAGTATCTGTTCCATAATAGACCCTGCTTGGATCTGTGCCCGGTACATAGAACATAGCCATGGCTAAAGCTGAGACAGCAGCACAAGCCAGAATCCAGGCAATAAGTTTACCTCGACGAGGTATGATCTTTAGTCCTAATACGAGCAGCAGCGGCCATAGAATATAAAACTGTTCTTCAATAGAAAGTGACCATAAATGTCCGATCGGTGAAGGAGGTCCAAAGCTTTCGAAGTACGAAACATCATGAAATATTAACCACCAGTTATTAACGTAAAATAGTGATGACATGAAATCTCCTGTCAGCCCATTTAATCTCGTGGGATCTATGATTAAGAGCCATAAGGTGACAACGATCAGCATGACTATCGTCGCCGGCAGCAACCTCCGTGCTCTACGTATCCAAAAGTCCAGAAGGTCCAATCTTCGATGACGCTCCCATTGGTTAATGATTTGGTCTGTGATGAGATAACCCGAGATCACAAAAAAGATTCCCACTCCCAGCAGTCCACCCCCAGCCCATTTCAAATTCAAATGATAGGCTATGACAGCGAGTACAGAAAAAGCTCTTAGTCCATCAATTCCAGGCATATAACGCTTGTTGTCATTCATTCTGTTTCAGTCCTTACCCTTAATTTGTTGTTCATAGGCAGGACGCAGGAGTAGCACAAAAAGTTCTTTTAACTGGTTATTCTGTTATCAAAAGTAAAAAAACACCCGCGCAAGAATTACCCTGCGGGATGTTTTTAAAAAATCTAACTACTTTCACAAACTTCTAAAAGGTTATTTCTGAACTTCAACCTGTAGAATTTCTGATACAAATTGAACAGGTACATAGGTTTTGTTATCTTGCAGAACAGGTGCAGCACCTAAAGCTTTAGGAGTCATTTTTGCGAAAAAGTATGAATCTTTGTTAAGCGTAACACTTGTCCACTGTGCACCTTTCATCAATTCAGCGGTTTTGGTAGACTGATTCCATTTCAATTCATAGTTTAGTTGACTGGCCACATCACGAAGCGATACCATGCGCACGCCTTTCTTATTCGTGAAAGTAGCTACTTTTTTCAAATCTAGCTTAGTTGTATCCGTTGAACTATGATTTAAGCTGAACCGAAACTCTGGTGAACCTACATAACCTGGTGCAATGCTGTATTTAGGGAATACGATTACTAAGTTACCTTTATCGATATAGAACGACTGCTCAGTTGAAGTTCCTGTGTACTCTTCTAAGAAATACTTATCTGAATCCTTTTTAATTTCTGCCAGAATGTCTGCATCGAGCTTCTCTTTGTAGTTAGCGCCCAGTAGATCCGTTAGTGTAACAGGTTCTGCCTCAGCTATATTTTTCACATTATAAGTATCGATCCGCGGCATGCTTGTTCCACCTTCAGAGCCTTCAGTAGTAACAGTCAAGGAGATAACACCTGCTGGAGAACCTGTTCCATCTGATTTCAGATCATAAGTAATGTAAAGAGTATAAGGATGAAATTCCATTTGATCAGCCTGTGCTTTTTTGCCCATTTCTGCGGCGTCTTTCTCCCACTGTGCCAGATCCTTTTCAGCATGAGAGAGGATAATATCGTTCAGTTCATCTTGATAATGAGTATCCAGCATTCCTGTTAGCTGTGGTACTTTTAAATCTGCAATCAGGTATTTACTTGTTGTGTTAAGTACTTTTTCTTGCACTTTAATGCCAGCAAGAGCTGGTGCCTTGGACGGTAAAGCCGCAGAAACATTAGCTGTTACTTGTGTGGGAACCATAGCATGAACCGGTAAAGAAGCTGCACTCACTCCCATAATGGCTACACATCCAACTGCACTCATTTTAAATAGATTTTTTGTTCTTTTGTTCATATCTCGTCATCCTCCATCTCTATTTATAAGTGCCTTCCGATGACACTCATTAGCTAGGACGCAGGAGGACCTCTAAAAAGTTTGCTGGTTTTCTAATTTAAATATAATTTCTTCAACTTCTGTACCCCGTAACTCTACGTAAAAAGGCTGTACCTCATCATTTAGACAATACTCTAGCCGCAGTCTGAGGTTTTTCCATGTGACCATTTCCAATGCTTGTTCTATCGAGAAAAAACCAACTTCTAAGCTCTCGGAACTAGTAGCAGGTTCGCCGCCGATGGCTTTCCCTAGAAATAGGTTAGTACAAATAGATCGATTAACATTTTGAAAAACTCCGCAGATCTTATTAATCTCTATATCAATGCCCGATTCTTCTTTGGCTTCCCTGATTGCTGCTTCTATAAGGGACTCCTCCTCTTCAACCTGTCCGCCTGGCATCTCCCAGCCTCTACGTGGACCTTTTATTAATAAGATTTCTTCTTGATCATTGAATATAACTGTAGCTGCTGAAAGAATATGTTTGGGGGGATTCATATCCATTGTTACCTCGCTCTAAATTTATTCTAAGCCCTAATTAATTCTGAATACAGGTCCTTTGGGTGAGAAAGGCAAGTCATTACCCTTGGGCAAAATATAAGCATGGTCTCTTTTAAGGATCAGCTTGTCACAATAACCATCTGTAATAATTAGAAGCGGTCCTTTTTTCGGGAAATCCTCAGCTTGTTGAATCAAATCAATAGCTGGTTGTAAGATCGTTCCCCCTCTTCCCTTCACTTGTACCCGATCCGCGATAGCCTCGGGGGGCATGTAACCTGCATCATAAGGACAAGCATCACAAAAGATAATCCGTGCAAAAGGAACATCACGAGCCTGCGCATAACTTGAAATGGCCCCTAATGCTTTGGCCAGAAGTTTTTTATCCATTGAGCCTGAGGTATCTAAAATAACGCCAAAAGTACGGCCATCATCTGCAGCACCGCTATGAACCCACTGTGGTCGAGGGATATCAGGCGTAGAAGATTGACGTCTGCTAATTCGTGAATAAGATCTGGTCTTCTCAAGCGGTGAAAAATAATGATCAAACCACCGAGCAAGCTCTACATCCCATTTAATAGGTGGCTGGCCCAGCGCTCTAATCTCTTCAACTAGGCCTGATGGCAAAAGACCGCGACTTTGCTCTTCATGATACATAAGTCCCTGTTGCATAGCATTTTTACAGAAATCATCTAACGTTTGTCCTTCTCTCGCATCCCAAAAACTTGATGAACCGTTATCTAAAATGTCACCGAGTCCATTCCCTCTCAAGGTTGCCAGTTTCTTATAAGTGCGGATATCTCCGACCATACGATCATAAATCGTTTCAGCAGATAAACCTTTAAGCTCAGGATCTAATAAGAGTCCAATTCGCGGATACTCCCCTACACTCATTTCCACTAGCCATAAATTTATAACGTAGTCACAAGCCACATTCCAAAGATAATGATCCCGGCCAAGACACCGCTCGTGATGCTGAAGCCCTGCATGCAGAAGCTCATGCGCCATCACGAAAATACACTCCTCATCGTTTAGTCCAGCTGCAGGGTTCATGAATATTTTGCGATCAATAACGTCAATGGCAGCTATGGAAATATCTAATCGCCGACATATCGCTGGATCTTCTATAATCTCAAAGCCGGCGGCAAGCGCTCCTAATAAAGGATATCTGTCCATAAACCATCGTTTTGCCCGTTGTGGAGCTGTTAAAGAAAGTGCAGGGTCACTAATAGTATTAGCATGTCCTCCAGCAACACTTACTGCATTCGTCACAGCATTAGATAACCCATAAGCAAAATAGGCTTCCCAATCCGGCGCTTTTCCCCAGTATCTTTTGGTGGTTTCTCGAACATTCATGTCCGGCTTTGAAACACCCGCAGTCCCAAAATATCTGGAGTTGTCCGGAATTCCTTTTATCATAAATTGCTCGTAAAGCTGTTGTTCATCTTTAATTGTAAGATCAATTCGCGACTCCATATCTGCGGGTACTTTCCCAAACTTCAAGTCATTTAAAAACTTTGCTATGTACACATCACATGCAACGTTCCACGCCACTTGATTCTCTTTAATCTTTAAATGTCCAAGACCTAAATGAAGAAAACAATGTGCCAAAACGTACATCCATTCAGCAACCTCGCCACGCCGTTTAGGATGAGTGTAAATATAACCGTTATTAGTGACAATTGCCCAGCCGTCTTCTGGATAGGGACTATTTTCATTATGGATAATCGAAGCTCGAACAGATAACGGCGCAAAAATAGGATGATCCGCGATTAACGAACATGCTTCATTAAAATTTTTCAAAGCGGGATTATCTGGAGTTGTTTTTTTAGCCATATTTACCCCCGCTCTTTTATTGCAAGACGTGGTAAATCACGTACAATTTCAACCATTAACCAATCTGGAATATTATCACTTTGCTCCTGCTTAGCAACTACTAGCTGTGCAATTTCAAAGCTAATGACGGACAGGTCTTTAATCAGCTTTTTAACCGTGTGTGCAAATTGGCGATGTCCATCTCGTACGTTATCTTTAATCGGAGGGAGTTCTTTGATAATCTGGGCACGCAAGGATTGCGCCAGGAAATACAGGAGATCCCGATCTTCTGGAGCCGTTGGAAATGAGGATTTACCATCTATAATTTGATTAAGTTCATATTTACCAGTTAGATTTTTATAAAAAGCCCTGAATTGTGTGGCGTGAGAAGGTGTCAGTGAACCATTCGCTAAAATCCCCACGGTATCCACATTTATATCATCGCCAAACTCATGTAGTGCATCACTAAGCATATGCCAAGAGCGTGGCGTGGAGAAAGGCTCTTCAGTCTTTGGAGGTGCACTCCACAAATGATCGGGACGCAATTCCAGATATTCAATAACCATGGGATGAATGCTATGCTCATATGCCCAAGAGATCCAATTCTGAAACGAAACATTTAACTGTATATGGAACATCCGATTGATAAGCGCGGAGGACATAGGTTTAACAATTGCACTATCTTGTGCACGGTTACCAGCTCCTATTACTATAGAGCCCTCAGGTAGGTGATAATCGCCTATGCGGCGTTCGTGGATGAGACTATAAAAAGCTTTTTGCACCTCTTGAGAACAGGCATTAAGCTCGTCCAGGAACAAACAATATGGTTCATCCCGAGCAATCATTTTTGGAGGACAGAATTGGCTCTTACCGTTAACGATTTGCGGGACTCCAATGATGTCTTCAGGTGCCAATTGAGAACCTAATAGTGACACACAAGGAAGACCCACCTGATCAGCAAAAGCTTCTACTAGCGAAGATTTCCCAATACCAGGCGCCCCCCAGATAAAAACAGGGCGAATCACAGAAACGTTTAGAAGTACTTGCATAAGTTGAATAGGTGTTACAGGAGTTGCTAGATTCAAATAAATGCTCCTTTTTAATGAAATAATAATAAAGATAACTATACACAGTATAACAAATAATTCATTAGCTCAGGAACGAACTTCAACAACAACACTCTATTTCATTCAAAAAAAACAAACCTTTTCTTGACGAGATATAAAAAAGGATGATATATTGTTTCACGCTTTAATAATTAAGTAGTTAATCATTTAGTTGTTATCTAATATTTAATGGAATTACTTATTCCGCCCTATTTCATAACTTTAGGAGGCGTGATTTGGCTAATAATGAAGATTTTCTTCAGATTTCTACTATGTTCAAATCCTTTTTAAAAGGAATCTCCCAAGATTGGAACAAACAAGACTACCCCTTAAATATTACACAGTTCAAAACCCTCAGGACTTTATCTAAGAACGGTCCACAAAACGTATCACAGATTGCTGCTGCTCTGGGTATTACCTCAGCAGCAATTACAGGCGTAACAGACCAATTAATCGCTGAAGATTACGTAAATAAGGAACGCGCCAAAGATGATCGAAGGGTTGTACACATCACCATTACGCAGAAAGGAGAAGCAACGATTAAAGAGGTGCAGGAACGCCATCAAGAACTTATGGAATCTTACTTTAAGATACTGCCCGATGAAGATATTGAGCATTTAAGAAGAATTTTCGCAGTAATAATTTCTGATTTAGACAAGAGATAAAATTTAAAAAGTGGCGGGGAAACAATCAAATGGAACATTTATCCAGCAAACGAAAACTTAGTATTATGATAGCAATAATGGCTGCAATGCTGTTCGCAGCGATTAATCAGACAATTACAAGTACTGCTATGCCGCGTATAATCGCAATTCTTGATGGCATGGATTACTATACTTGGACTATTAACATTTACTTATTAACATCAACAATAGCAACCGTTCTTGTCGGTAAGTTATCTGATATGTTCGGACGTAAACCCTTTCTATTAGCAGGTATTCTCTTATTTATGGTTGGGGCTTTTCTGACAGGTACATCTTCCGATGTTTATCAATTTATCATTTACCGTGGGATTCAAGGGGTAGGTGCAGGTATTATTCAATCCACCGCATTTACTGCCGTAGGTGACTTATTCCCTCCGCGTGAACGTGGTAAATGGATGGGGTTGATGATGGCAGTATTCGGCTTCTCCAGTGTGCTTGGACCAACGCTTGGAGGCTTTTTGATTGACAATATGGATTGGCATTGGCTGTTCTGGATCTTCCTACCGCTTGGTGTAGTAGCCTTCGTGATGATTCTTACCTTATTTCCTAAAGGCAAACGCGGGGAGTCAACCAGCATCGACTATTTAGGTTCCTTGCTAATGACAACTACCATCGTGCCTCTACTGCTTGCCTTCACCTGGGCAGGTACAGAATATGATTGGGGTTCTTCGCAAATTCTCGGCCTGTTGGCGGGAACGGTCGTTTCGGCACTTCTCTTTATTTTGGTCGAATCCAAAGCTAAAAATCCAATTCTTCCGCTTCATCTATTTAAGAATAGCGTAGTTACCATATCTAATATTATTGGTTTTATTATGAACTTCGGTATGATGGGAGCTATGATCTATCTTTCCTTCTTCGTACAAGGTGTTCTGGGGATCTCCGCGACATATGCAGGGTATGTTACTATGCCAATGTCGATCGTTATGGTTGTAGCCAGTGCCCTTACCGGACAAAAGATGGCGAAAAAAGGGAAGTATAAACGTTACGCATTAATTGGAATACCCATTATGATTGCTGGTATGACAATTATGGTATTTATGAATAATGTACCGATGGCTGTCCTAAGTATGATTGTGTTTGGTCTTGGGTTAGGATTGGGAATGCCAGTATTCTCACTAGCTACTCAAAATGCGGTTTCACACACAGAACTGGGTGTAGTAACGGCCTCCTCACAATTATTCCGTAATTTAGGCGGTACGATCGGTATCGCAGTCATGGGTACCGTTATGTCAAATAGTCTTACCAAAAACTTGAAGGAAGCTCTGCAATCGTCATCAGCACCGGATTTCACACAGATAGATCCAAAACTTGCTGAGCAAATGCTCTCCTTCGCTAATCCACAGGCATTAATGAACAAACCATTGCTTGAACAGACTCAAGCTAGTCTGCCAACCGATGTACAGCCTGTCTTCTTACAAATGATTGAGGGTATCCGTGACGCTTTAGGACAGACATTGTCATCCGTGTTCTTAACCGGGACCATTGTGCTTGTTGTAGCTTTCGTTCTTGTCTTCTTCCTGAAGGAGCTTCCACTTCGTACTTCTAACCAAATGCCAGTTCCTGAAGAAGCTGAACAGGACCCGTCAAACATGAAATCTTCAAAACTTGCAGTGGATAAAGCCTAACCGCAAATTACTTTGAAGCTGACTATAAAACAACAAAAACTGCAACTTACTCATGCGTAACTGAGTAAGTTGCAGTTTTTGTGTTGATCTATTATTTTACAGGTGAAAGCTCATCTTCTGTTACCCACTTATGATTTTTCACTTCATCTCCACCCGTAGTAGGTTTGTAATTAATCATATAGACAGTGGTTTTTTCTGCTGAGTTAATCTGAGCCGTTGCACCCTTCATATCCTCCATATGATCAGATTCCATAATAACCTCTGAGCCTGGTTGATAGGATATATCATCTGCTTCTTTTATTTCTTCATGAATAATCCACTTATGATTTGTGACCGGCTGACCTCCTGTAGTAGGTCTATAGGAAACATTATATGCTGTCGTCTCATAAGCTCCCACAATTGTCGCAATGGCTCCCTTCATCCCTTCCATATGGTCAGTTTGGATCACAGCTTCACTTCTTACTTTGTAAGTAGGATTCTCCGCTACCCGCAGATCTTTTGGAACTTCACCTGAACTTGAATGTGAGTTATGTTCCATTTGTGTATCGTTAGAAGACATTTGATTGCCATAGCTATTGTCATTACTACAAGCACTTAAGCTGAAAGCAGCTGCGACGACTAGTAGAAATAATTGCTTTTTCATATAAAAGACCTCCGAAATTTTATCTGCCTATAAGTATTATTTTACCCATTTCAGAAAATCACAAACGGAACTAAGGATTCACAGTTTGTAAAACAGTAATTTATTTTCCATTAAATGAGTGTTGTCTCAATGATTAAACTATATTTATAATGTTTTCTGAAAGGAGGCTACTATAATGAAGACTAAAATATTCACTTTGTTGCTTCTTTGGGGTCTGGTGAGCATGGCTACTATGATCGGTTCTGCTAATGCAGCTCCGGTATTAACCATAGGAAGTTCTTCAGGAGATGTATGGGATCTACAATATAGATTAAAAACCCTTGATTTCTACACTGAGCCCTTAGATGGGGTATACGGATCACAAACGAAAGCAGCGGTTGCTAGATTTCAAAAGGCCTATGGAATAAGCGCTGATGGAATTTCGGGGACAAAAACTTGGAATATTTTAAAAAAACACACGCTTAATATTAATGAAATGGATATTTTGGCTAAAGTTATCTACAGTGAGTCTCGCGGTGAGCCTTATGTTGGACAAGTTGCAGTGGGTGCAGTAGTCATGAATCGTATACAATCAAGTCAATTTCCAAATAATATTAAAGAAGTTGTATTCCAAAAAGGAGCTTTCACAGCCGTATCTGACGGTCAGTATTGGCTTACACCAAATCAGACAGCTTATTTAGCTGCTCTTGATGCTGTTCGGGGTTGGGACCCCACAAACCATTCAATCTATTATTTCAATCCGGATACAGCAACAAGTGCATGGATCTGGTCACGTCCGCAAAACTTAAAAATTGGTAAGCATATATTTGCAAGTTAAACGCATCAAATAGCTAAGATCAACAAAAGCCGATCTAACTATGATAGTTAGATCGGCTCTTCAATTCCAAGCACTAAAGCCATATTAATCTGCCCTACTTCGTCCTTATGGTTATACCCCAATTTATTATAGATTCTGATCGCATTTCGATTTTCTTTATCTGCTGCTAGAAAACTCCGCTTAGCGCCGTTGTTATTCCCCCAGCGTATACCTTCAACAGCTAACTTATGTCCGATACCTTGGTTATGATATTTCGGATCTACAGCTAATTCTCTAAGCCATAACACAGGTCCCTTTTCATTTTCAAATCCGTAGATGTTCAATAAACATACTCCAACAATGCTTTTATTCAATTCTGCTACAAGAATACAAGAATGATCCGATTCATTCCATGTTTGTATGAAATCCAACTCTTCACCATAGAAACCTCTTGAAAGATTTATACATGCTTTGGTGATCATACTAACCTGTAAATAGTCTTTAGGCTCAATGTTTCTTATGAATGGTGATTCTGCTTGATCGGTGATCTTCTTTGAGATATCCTCATTCCAGAAATCAATAAACTGACTAACTATCTTGAACCCCAAAGACACCATAACTGGCATGAGATCTGGATGTATAAATTCGATATACATTCTATGAGTTCCACCCACAGGTAATTGAATAAACTTACTGGTCAGATCTATTAGTGCAGTCCTAAATAATTCTGTAGACTCGGCAGCCCAATGAATATTATGACCCTCATCAACCGATTTACATAATATAAACACACCAGGTTCATCAATAAGAATATCCTCAGGCGCCTGTAGTTCCAGCTCTTCAACATCCAAATATTGCAAAGAACTGTACTTATAAGCTTTCGCTTTTAGGAATGAATTCTTAAACATAACTTCGAAATAATCCCCTTTTATGGATTCGATAATTTTGATTGGTTACTAAATGTAAAAATCATCTTTAATTCATCATCATATGACTTCCCGCATTCCTCTAAATAACTATCACCAGTGTATTCTTTTAAAGTTTTCCTCCAAAAATGCTGTGCTCTCCCATTTGTGCCCGTGGGATTTGTTTGCAACTCCCAGTTACCCAAATGAAGCTTAAAGACTTCCTTAGCTGCATATTCAGCAATTCCCTTGCCACGGAAGGGCCGTAGAATAAAAAATTCATTCAAATAGAATTCACAAGCAGACGGTGTGTAAGGCGGTGTAGCAACTAATGCAAATCCTACTGGAATATCATTTTCTTTTATTAAATAAGGATACAAAACGCCAGCTTTCTCCCACCAAATGTCGAAGACTTTATTCTGTTCCTTCAGTGTCTGTGTCTCGTCCTCCTCGAATACCCCGTATTGATTAGGAATCGTCCCCCATATTTCTGATAGATCGTGTAAGTATAGTGGGTAGAGGTTGTTAATAATAAACTTCGAGGCACTATCAGTTAAGGTGATTGTGATATTCATATCGTTACCTTCCTACCTTCTATCGAATTTTTGAATATATTAATGGAGATCACTCAAATAACATTCTGTATCATTATCTTTTGTATACTCTGTAAGTACTTTCCGTTAAAATATTATGGCAGAATAACTTTTTATCTTCAACGGTTCAGGAACAAACTTAATCTCCATCATCCCCCACAATTTCTTCTCCATAATTACTTCTTTTCTCAGTATAATTACGACCTCGCTCTAGTTATATGCCATATTCGATTAGAATTAATTTTTATATAATGTCACCATTTATATTTGATAATTAAGTTAAGCGTACCTGTACTTCTATATACTCGACTCGCCTTAACTTCTGCGGATATAGTACAAACCTCTAGCATATTATAATTGTATAAAAATGGGAGGTGTGCTCAGATATGCCGGATCCTTTTGTTTCGAGATCTCTAGATGAAATACGATTCTGGTCACGAATCATGAAAGAACACTCTTTTTTTCTTAAATTAGGGTTTCGTTGTGAAGACACGCAACTAATTAATGAAGCAAACCATTTCTATGCCACATTCGAAGCCATAGAGAATAGATCACTCGGATTTACTGTGGATTCTGATCCAGCAGTAATACGGAAGTTTAATGAGGAAGTTCATAGTGCAGCTTCACATATCTGGGCGTTCAAAAGAAAAATACTAGGTCTAATTCTACAATGTAAGCTTCCAGGCGGAACGAACTTCCCCTTATTAGTGGATCATGTCAGTAGGGAAGCCAACTATTTTCGAAATCGACTGGAAGAACTGAATCAGGGTAGGTTAGATCCTTTACCAGACGCAATTATTAATGAAAATGTATTCTTCCTACGTATAATGGCAGACCATGCTAAATTCATTGGTCATTTATTGGACCCTTCTGAACGTCAACTTGTTGAACAAGCAAGAAATTTCAGCCATGACTTTGATGTTTTGCTGTATCAAGCTATTGATCTTAGCTCCATGCGTCCTCAATCCCAAACCAAACCCCTGCTCAGTCAGCAACTTGACGAGAATAAAGTCTCAGTTAAATCTCTCCGTGACTTTAAGAAAACGGCACGAGATCTTATTGAGGAATGTCGAATAAAGAGCATCATCCATCCATTGCTTGCGGATCATGTATTCCGAGAAGCAGAACGATTCCTGTATATAATTGATGCATTTGAAGCCTCTTTGAATATGAATAAACAAATCGTATAGCATTACATATTTAATGGATAGGGCGACAACTTGTATCAAAAAATACAGGTTGTCGCCCTATCTATCTTTATATTTGACTACATTTAATTCAGTAATCCATTCCCAATCGATGTATAGAGATTTAAAGCACAAAAAGTAGTTGGTATTTGAGAAAAAACACTTTATAGTAAAACTCAGGGAGGAATAGTAAGTTTATGGAATACGGGATTGCTACCAGTAAATACAAAATCAATAGATAAGGATGATTGAAAATGAAAAGGTTTGGTCGATATTTGATACTATGCACTATGGTTATTGCTCTATTAATGCCATCCACTGTGTTTGCTGCTGATAAGAAATTGCTCAACGAAGCGAGTATTACTTTGTCTAGTGATGTTATTCCCGTGGGTGGAACCACAAAAATAAAAGTTCGCTTACTAGCCGAAATGACCAGTCTTACATATGCAAAATTGACACCTGAAGTTTCTGATGAATCTATACTTACCATTGAATTGGATGGTTACTCAGATTATATTATTACAGGAGTTCAAGAAGGTTCTGCAGAAGTAGTCTTCAACATTCCTGGTTGGTCTGAAGAAAGATTCCCTATTACCGTTCTATCTGAGGCAGATTATGAAGAAAAGATGAAAACGCCACAAGAAGTAATAGATTTCACAATCTATTCTAATCAAATAGCAGCGATTTTTAAATTTGACGAAATTGCCTCTGAGGCATATGTAAAGAACAGAATAGATACAGGTAACAATAGAAAACAACGCTATACAGCGTTTAATAATGTGATCATTCCTAATTACACTAAGTTGGTAATAGAGGCGAAAAAGATCAAAGCACCCAATACAGAATTGCAGGCGTTACATGAAATCTATTTAAAAGCGATTAAGTTGCAATTAGAAGCAATGACAATGATGAAAGAAGCACTATACAAAACAAAGGTTTCTAGTACAGCTATTAATGCCGCAAATAAAAAGATGGATGAAGGCGTGAAGTATGAAGGACAGTTTGTAGATGGGATCAATAAATATCGGAAAAAATATGGTATTTAAGATTAAATTATAATCAAATTCCAAAAACCACGTCAGAGTTTCCTCTAACGTGGTTTTTTTGGATGATAAGCTATTTTTTTGAATAAACAATTTTCTTGATACTATCTCTAGAAAGGCAATATTCATCTGAAAGCTGGTCAACCGTTGCACCAACAGCAAATCTTAGACAGATTTCGATATTTCTAGATCTTAAGTATTTTCTGCCCCCTGATTTTTCGCCCCATTTTACATGTGATTCTTCTGGCTTAGGGATATAAACCATACCACCGTTGATATATTTCTGAATTTCCTCTAATAATTCTTTTGGGAAAATCGTATCTGCATTTACATATTTCATAATCGCTCTGCTCCTTAAACTTTTTAATGAGTTTGAAGGTAGCAAAGTCTATTCTGTAAACAACCCATGCACACTGCACTAGCGGTAAACTCAATTTTTCGCTCTATACAAACAACCGCCGTTGTTTATAAGTCTAGACTTTGCATAGAGCTGATCGCTAATCTTCTCACGATTGTACACCCTCCTTTTTATTGTGTAGTTACTTGTTCCAAAATACGCTCAGCTGTCTTTTCTCCATTCGCAATACAATCCGGAATACCAACTCCATAATAAGAGCATCCGGCAAGGATAACATTAGGATACCTATCTGTCATCTTCTTCTCTAAGGATACTACAATTTGATGATGAAGTTTATGGTAATTTGGCATTACATCATGCCATTTGGTCACATCATAGGTAGCTGGCTGTCCTGTTATCCCGAGACTGGTCTGTATATCTTTCAAAGCCACCTTCAATAGTTCCTCTTCAGATAGCTTGATCAACGAATCATAATGAGGGTTTGAGCTCTTATAAAAGAGTCTAACAAGCAGACGCTGTTGTCCTGACGTATGCTCCCACTTGCGACTTGTCCACGTACACGCATTACATAGGACATCATCGCTGTTGGCAGTGATGAACCCTGTGCCATTCGCAGGCAACTGACTATCAGGGATATTAAATCCTAAATATACACTAATCATTGAACTATTATATAACTGATTGAAATCTTCATTTAGTTCTTCGTCTTGAAGTAGCGCTTGTGCTGTAGAATGCATCGTTCCAAGTACGACAACATCGGAGTCTATGATTCGTCCATCTGCCAAAGTTACCCGGTACTGCTCTCCACGTTTCTCAATTCTCTCGGCACGAATCCCTTTGATGATCTCCGAATTAGAAAGATGTTCTTCCATAGAGTCGATCAAGGCAGATACACCTCCCTTGAATGACATGAACTTCTTATCACCATTCCCTTGAAATTTGGCTTTATTTGCGGATAAGCCTTGAATAATACTGCCGTATTCATTCTTATAATCAATCAAATAAGGCAGCGTTGAGGCAATTGTAAGTTCGCTTAGCTTCCCGGAATATACACCTGAAAGAACCGGTGAAATTTGCTTCTCGACAAGTTCTTTTCCAAAAAAAGCTTCTAGAAAATCACCCACGGAATCGTTTTTCGTAAACTTATTATTGGGAGTGTAGAAATCTTTGAGTGCTTCAACCTTTCCTTCAGCTGAGATCAGTTCTGTTGTAGCAAGCGACTCCATACTGAGCGGAATGCCAAAGACTGCATCTTTAGGAATTTGCTTCAGTTTACCTTCTGTATAAATAAAGGATATTCCTGTCGCGTTATATACAACCTCATTTTGTATACCCAACTCTTCAATCAGAGGTGCAACATTCGTTTTACGGGTGACAATAGAATCTGCCCCAGACTCCATAATGAAGTCTTCTTGTTTTAGTGTCCTGATTTTACCGCCCAGTCTATCGCTGGCTTCAACCAAAACGATTTTTACATCTAGCTTGTTATGCTCTATAGATTTCTGTAAATAGTAAGCGGTAGACAATCCAGTAATTCCCCCGCCAATCACGACAACTGTTCTCAATTCGTTGACACCTACCTCGTGGTTATAATCTGTTCAATTCAATTGTGTACATTATATCATAGGAATTTATAAGAATTTACATACCAACGTGTCAGATATGACACAAAAAAGCCGCGTTAAACGCGGCAATGATGGGCTAAGAGTTATATATTTTCCTGTTTCAATGCATCGATAATGTTCTCTTTTTTCACTTTTGAGCTTGAATATAACATGGCTGCACCAACGATGATAAACACTGCCAATATGACACACAAGATACTCATCCACGGAAGTGTGAATCCATAAGAGAAGCTGCTCATCATTGATCTATAGATCAAGTACATAATAACTATACTAATCGGAAGCCCATATAGTAATGACTTTATTCCATAAAAAACACTTTCGTAATTAATCATTTTATTAAAACCATTTGGCGTCATGCCCACAGACTTCAGCATCGCAAACTCTCTTTTACGAAGAGATATGCTGGTTGATATCGTATTAAAAATATTCGCAATTGATATTAAAGTAATCAAAGCAATAAAACCATAGGTGAAAATAGACATTAACATGATCATCTGCTCACTATTTTGTCTATTTTGATACACATTTTGAACATAGATATTCCGCTCTTTCATTTCCTCTATGGCTTGTTGTGTTGCTAATGGGTTTGTGCTGTTCAAGTTAAGCCGGCTTTGAATATCTTTGCTCATCGCATCATTTGTTAGTTTATCGAAGACTTGTTCAGAGACGATGATGTTTATTCCACCAACCATTGCTGAATGTACTCCCATTGGACGTTTATCAGTTAGAGCGACAATTTTTACTGGTGATAAATCCGTCTCTTTTTTGGTATCCCAATCCGTATAAATAAGCTCAAGCTTTTGGCCGACTTCAGAGTGAAAAGCTTTGGTCTCAACAATTTTTTTAGCTTTCTCATCCTCAAAGGTAACCGTATCATTCACAATAGCAGTCATCTGATCAAGCTTCGTTAGTTGTTCATAATTTATACCGACCGTTTCTGCATAGGTTTTCAAACTCTGTTCATTTAGTGCATAGATCTGAATATAGTAAGGATATTTCCCGTTCTTTAGAACACTCTTATCCGCCTGCACAATCTCTTGCAATTCTTTTGCCATATTTTTCTCATCAATCCATGAACTCACACTGAGTTCCCTAGTCACATTATATTCCGTTATATTAGGTAATTTGGATATCGAGTTCGTCAACCGGTCCACTTTTTGAGCGTCCTCAGTCCCCATATATACTTGGATATCATAGTTCAAACCATCCTGTGAGAGTTCTACCGATCTTCTCATATTAGAAGTGAACGCTGATACAGATAAAAATAAAACAATACTAATGACAAGTGAGAACACGGTTGCTTGGTACCTGCGTTTATTTCTCTTTAAATTCTTCAAACCAATTTCTGCTTCAATACCAAACAATCTGCGCACGAACTTGGATGTTTTCACCGCTTTACCTGAGAGCTTAACATCGGTTGTTTGTCTGATCGCATCAATTGCCGAGATCTTTGAAGCCTTTCTGGCTGGAAGATAGGTGGATATAAAAATTGTCAGTATTGAAACTAAACAAGCGGTTAGTAGAGACAGAGGTGTAACAATCAGCGTTAATCTCTCAGTTATCCCTAATACATCTTGAATCATCGAATTGATAAACATAAAAGTGATCCCGATGCCTGCTATACCGCAAATGATCCCAATTGGAATACTAATTAAACCGATAATCATTCCTTCAAAAAACACTGAATTCTGCTTTTGCCACTTTGTAGCCCCTACACTGGAGAGCATCCCTAAATGACGTGCACGCTCCGAGACAGAGATCGCAAAAGCATTATAGATTAAAGAAACGGAACCAATGATAATCACAACCATAATAATTACTGACAATGAAAGAAGTGTGTTACGTAAGCCATCGTTATTCGTCACACCATAATAGCGGAGCAGACTATTATTATAAGAGATCGACTCGATCTTATTTTCTTTTGCCAATTCCTCTGCATGCTTGTATATGGAGCTGTCCACCTTTTTTAATACAACCGTCGCTGTGGTTTTTTCAGCTGCTCCAATCATGCTTTCATCCACATAACTTATGGCAGTATAACCCGGAGACCATGTTGGTTCCCAAGTAGGACGTTTTATCACTCCCACAATCGTATAGTTCATTGATTTTTTATGAATAATCTTTTCAAGCAGGGTATCCTCTTCAGTCCGTAATCGTTCATTCTGAGATAGGGGTTGGCCACTATTTTCATCATCGCTAGTGACACGTTCACCCACATCAAGCGTTAAAGTTTCACCAATCTTGTAAGAGACTTTTGCATTCTTTGCAATCTCCTCAGAAATGACTACTTCGTGGTTTGTCTTCGGGAGTCTACCTTCCAGCAGTTCAATCGGAAATTGTTTAAAACCAGCTGCATTATATTCCTTGATATACCAATAGGGTTTATTCTCATTTTTCCCACCCTCTAAAGGGGCGTAGCCACGATCGTTAGAGATCACTAGGGCTTTTGTCGCATCATCTGTTTCTATCGCTTTGAGCTGAGCTTTAGTAACATTTCTATATTGGACATGCCATTCTCCATTTGTTGAGATACTTTGCTTTTTCATTAATTCCATAAAAGAAAAACCTAACGTCGCCACAGCCGTTACCATAGCTACTGAAATGATGACTCCAATGATAGTAACCAATGTTCTTCGCTTATTCTGTTTCAAATGTCTTATAGTTAATTTGTTTACGATATTCACGGACGAATCACCTCATCTTTAGCGATCCTTCCATCTTCAATAGTAATGACCCGATCTGCTTGCAAGGCAATACGTTCATCGTGAGTAATCACAATAAGTGTTTGATTATACGTTTTATTAAACATTTTTAATAATTCAATAATTTCACTGCTATTCTTGCTGTCTAGATTACCAGTTGGCTCATCTGCCAGCATAATTGCAGGGTTACTAATTAATGCTCTGCCTATGGATACCCGCTGCTGCTGTCCGCCTGATAGCTGATTCGGCAGATGGTTTAAACGATTTTCCAAATTTAACGCCTTCACGGTATCTGCAAATTGCTTCTTATCCACTTTATGCTGATCGAGCAGCAACGGAAGTGTGATATTCTCTTCAACCGTCAGCACCGGTATGAGATTATAGAACTGATAAATAAGACCAATTTGTCTGCGTCTAAAGATCGCCAGCTGTGTTTCATTCAAATCATAAATATCCGTGTTATCTACAAATACTTTACCACTTGTCGGTCTATCCACCCCACCTAATAAATGCAGAATAGTTGATTTTCCTGAGCCGGATGGTCCAATAATCGCTACGAATTCACCTTTTTTAATTGAAAAAGATACGTCATCCAGAGCCTTTACTGCGGTCTCGCCTTTACCATATGTTTTAGACAGATGTTCAATCTTTAAAATATCCATTGTTAGACCCCCATTTGTTGATGAGATCAGTATATCTGTCTACAATGACTCTTCAGTGACTCTTAAGTGACATTCTAGTCACTAAGCCATAAGTGTTAAATCACTTGCTTGTAAAATTTGATCCGAAATTGTGTACCCTTTCCTACTTCACTCACCACATCAATCGTGCCGTTTTGTTCAGTGATAATACTTTGCGCCAAGGCAAGTCCAATTCCAACGCTGTCTTCGTTTGCATTTGTACCCTTGTAGAATCGTTTGAAAATATAGGGGATCTCTGCCTTAGGAATTCCTTTGCCATTATCAGTAATGACAATTTCCGTGAACAGCGTGTTTTCTGCAAAAGAAATCGTAATCTCTCCCCCAGCAGGTGTATGCTCTACACAGTTTTTCAGAATATTAATCATCGCCTCAGTTGTCCAATTGTAATCGCCTATGAATGAGGTAGCGTCTTCACCTTCGATTAGGATCCGTTGCTCCTTAATATCCATTGAAATCAGTATGGGCTCCATAGATTTCTGAACAAGCTTCTTTACTTTTATTGAATCTTTTTTAAATTGAATGGTTCCGGCATCGATCTTAGAGAACTTTAATAATGAAGAAACCAGCCAGCCAATCCGATCGAGCTGAAGGCTGATTTTCCGCGTAAATTCTATTCTTTTCTCAACGTCCAGATCAGGATCACTTAATAAATCTGCCATCACGGTCATGGAGGTAAGTGGTGTTTTGAGCTGATGGGAGATGTCGGAGATCGCATTGGTAAGCTTTATTTTATCCTCTTGCAAAAGCAAACGCTGCTCCGATAACATCAACGTCACCTTATAAATATCATTTTTCAGAATACTAAGCTCGCCTTCCTGATTATCACGAACATCGAGCGAATAATTACCGCTGCTAATTTGACGTAGATACCCTGAAAGCTTCTCAATTTCGCGGTATCTCCAGCGGGTAAATAATAAACAACAACCTATAAGCAGAACTGAAGTTACCGCCGTGATCCCCATCGCTGCTGATGAAATAAATGCCGTTACTATAATCGCCAGAAGGCTGATCGTAGACATCGTTAGTAATAACCATCTAAATTCTCTGTTTCGTAACATCTAATCACCAACCTTATACCCTAAACCGCGTACTGTTTTGATTAAGGTGGGCTCTTGCGGGTTATCCTCTAACTTTTCCCGTAAGCGTTTAATATACACAGACAATGTATTATCATTTACAAATTCTCCGGCGACATCCCAAATCCGCTCTAACAATTGATTTCTGGAAAGGACTTGTCCCACATGATTAGCAAATATCAGAAGCAGACGATATTCTAATGCTGTTAGCAGAACTTCATTGCCGTTCTTATACACTTTTCCTTCTAGCGTATTAATCCGTACATTCTCTAGTTCAAAATTAGACGGGGTCTGAGCCTGCTTGTTATATCTCCTTAACACCGATTTAATGCGTGATAACAGCTCACGAATCCGAAATGGCTTAGTTATGTAATCGTCTGCTCCCATATCAAGTCCCATCACTACATTGACCTCATCATCAATCGCAGTTAAAAAGATGACCGGAATATCGCTCCGTTCCTTCACGATCTTACACAGATCATATCCGCTGCCATCCGGTAGAGAGAGATCAAAAATGCAAAGTGTTACTTCAGATATCTGCTCCGCCAACACCCTCCTAGCAGAGGTTGCATCATAACATAAAATAGTTTCAAAATGATCCTGCTGCAAGGAATATTCAAGTCCTGACGCAATGGTTCTATCGTCCTCTACGAGCAATATTTTCATATATGTTCATCCTAACCTAATAATTTGCGAAACCGTCATATTGAAAAAGCGCTACACTTATATTGATGAATTTGCTGAAATCCTAAACGAAGAGCTAGCTTTTGGGAAGCTTCATTATCTAATGAACAGTCCCAATAAGGTGTAAAACCATTTGCAAGTATATCTCCCGCTACTAAAGCCGCTAAATGGGTCCCCACTCCTCTATTCTGATACTTGGAGAGGGTTTCAATTCCGATAGCATGAGTATCCACAGTAACGAAACTAGAATAACATACACCAATGATCTCAGCTCCCTCAATAGCAGCATATCCATAGCCTGTTGCCTTAAAGCCTTTTTTCGATGACCAGAATAAATCAATATTCTCATGTACAAATTCCATGTGCTTTAAATCTAAGTTCTCCCAATCCTGTATTTTAAGATTTATAGTTCTAATCCCATTATTAAGGGACTCAGCGGGCTTGTGGAATAACTTGAACACCATTTGTTCAAAAGGATATAGCTTCCTAGAAGGAAACATCAATGCCAGATTCCATTCATCGTGTTGACCTGAGACTTCAAAATACTCCAGCCCAAGCTTTTTCATCCTCGGTGCAATATGACTGGATACATAACTATCTAAGCTTTTGATAAATATCTCATTGGTGTGATCGCCTATAATATAAAATCCTTGCATCCCCTTACTCCATACCAACGCGCTTTTCGGTGTTACAAGTTGATCTACAAAAATCCAGCCCGGATTATTTCCCTCGATGATGGAGAGAATTTCAGGATGAATAAGAGCACCTGTAAGTAACGGTTTCACTTCAATAAAATCCTGTTGAGATAATTCAAGCATATGAACACTCCTCGCCAACAATTTATCTAAATAACTGAGCAATACTTAAAAGAATAATTCCCCTTTGTATATTCTATAAGATAATTCAACAGATTGCTTATTATTAAATCCGATCCGGGTATCCTAAATAAAAAAGAATTGAACCCAATGCTTAACGCACAGGCCCAATCCTTTATTTGGAGTATCCATAATGACCGAAATCAGCTTGCATTATTGACCTATCATACCACCGTCGACTGTATATAGAGAACCCGTTACGAATGAAGCCTCATCCGACAGAAGGAAGTTCATCACAGCGGCAACTTCTTGCGGTTCACCGTAGCGACCCATTGGTGTTGCAGCTTCGTTAGCTGCCTTGTATTCTTCTGCACTTCCGAAATTATTCTCAATTTTACGCATCATTTGTGTATTGATCGTTCCTGGCAGTACCGCATTAACACGAATGCCAAGTGGTGCAAGCTCATTTGCAGCTACGCGAGTCAGACCAATTACAGCATGCTTAGACATAATGTAAGGGGCCATGCCTGGTGCGCCCATGAGTCCTGCCAGAGAAGAAGTGTTCAGAATAGCACCTGAGTTTTGTTTTTTCATCACAGGAATTACATAGTGTAGTCCAAGAAATACACCACGTACATTGACGTTGTATACAAGATCAAGTGCTTTGACGTTAAGCTCTTCGATTTGACCTGCTGGACCTTCAATTCCGGCATTGTTTGCAAAATAATCAATGGCACCAAATTTTTCTACCGCTTTATTAACATAATTCTGAACGTCTTCTTCATTAGAGACATCCGCAGCTACAGCTAAAGAGTTAGATTCATTTAAGCCTAAATCTTGGATAACATTTTTTATCGCTTCTTCATTCAGATCGACAAGTACAAGATTCAGTTTACGATCAGACAATCGACGGGCAAGCTCCTTACCGATTCCTCCTGCAGCTCCAGTAATTACAGCAGTTTTTACATATGATTCACTCATTGTATATTCGCATCCTTTGTTATGAATTGGCTATATATTATAGTCTTAGGAGATGGGATAACCTATCTCTATTACTAGAGTACACCCCATTAGTTAATCTGTTCAATAATCAGAATTTTAATCAATGTCGCCTAACCAACAGAACTGATCTCTGTGTTTACTTATGTCTAAATCTTGAACATTGGCTGATCTTTTGTTACTTTTAAAGTAGGAATTATAAATGAACGATAAAAAGATCATAGCTGGGGGTAGTTTTTTTGATACAGGAAGAGCATGAAGACAGAAGAACCAGAAGAACACGCCAAGCTCTGAAATCTGCATTCATTGAACTAATATTGGAAAATAGTTATGATTCAGTTACGATATTGGACGTGACTAATCGAGCGGATTACAATCGAGGGACTTTTTATAAGCATTTTGAGAGTAAAGAGGCTTTGCTTAAGGAAATACATGATGAATTTCTACAGGGCATAGGTGAAGCGCTAATAGACCCTTATGAGGGATTGGATCGTATTGAGGCAACAGAGGTTTTCCCTTCCATTTTGCAATTGTTCGAATATATTGAGGGGCATAAAGCTGAGTTTTTGGCCTTATCCGCTGTGGAACGAGGGAAAATGACTGTTGAACTGTTCGACCGTTTACGGGAATCCATGCGTGAGGATATGCGTATTGAGATAGAAGCTGATGCTGCTCCCGTGGATTATGAAATTATGTTGAGTTACCAAATGTCTGCTACAGTAGGTGTCATTATGCACTGGGCTGAAGTCAATTTCAAATATTCGGCGAGCTATATGGCAGAACAGTTAATTACACTGGTTAACAGCAAAATAGACCATATAGCGTTTATGAAAAAATCAAATGGATAAGAAACGAAACGCAAGCAGCTAATACGGAAACAAAAATTCAAGAAACCAGAGCATTGAGAGATGATCTCAAATGCTCTGGTTTTTTAGTGTAGCAGTGCTCTACTCAGCGAATATCTTTTACTCGAATATTATTTCCTAACAGACTGGCATCACTACTTAATTTAAATGTAGGGTAATTTGCATCTGCTTCAAGTCGCATCTGTTCATCAAATAAAGATTCCTGTTGACGATCAACAAAAAATGTAAAAGGCTCTTTCTGAACTTCAATATCTGTAGCATAGGGTTCACTAATGATCTGAATTACGATCACGCCATTACAACCACACCCCTCTGTATCGAAGAACAATTTAAAATCACCTGGCCGTTCCCCAAGGTTTTCTTTTAACTTATCTACTGTTAGTGCGTTTAGTTCTATGTGCATAAGATACTCTACTCCTTATTTTGTAATTTAGACTACCCTTCAATCGATTCATCGTTGCTTGCCCCAGGCGGGACAATTGGATAGACATTTGTTTCTTCGATGACATCAAATTCCATAATAGCAGGACCTTCGGTATTCATAGCATGTTGGATTATGGCTTTAGCCTCTTCTTTAGTGCTGGCTTGATAACCTTGTGCACCAAAGGATTTAGCGAGTGCGGCAAAGTCAGGTGAACTAATCTGTACGGCTGAGTATCTTTTGTTCAAGAATAGTTCCTGCCACTGACGCACCATTCCTAAATAACCATTTTTCAAAATAACTACTTTTACATTGAGCTGCAAATCTACAGCTGTCATGATTTCCTGCATATTCATTTGAAAGCTTCCATCCCCACTTATACATACAACCTGCCGTTCCGGAAAAGCAACTGCTGCTCCAATAGCTGCAGGAAACCCGTAACCCATAGTACCCAATCCTCCAGAGGTTAGAAAGGTACGCGGCTTTTTAAAATTATAGTGATGTGCTGTCCAGATTTGATGTTGTCCTACATCCGTGGAAATAATAGCATCGGAGACAGTTGCATGATCAACGTACCGAATAACGTCTTGAGGTGTCAATCTCGATTCATGATGATCTCTAAATGGTTGAATTGGACATCTGCTCCATTCATTGATCTGGTCATGCCATTCAGGAATCTTTCTATCTGATAAGCGATTAAGCATTTCCTGTAATACGTTTGTTATAGAATCACAAAGAGCTAGATCCATCTCTATATTTTTATCAAATTCAGCTTCATCTATGTCCACTTGGATTTTATACGAATGAGGAGAGAACGCTCTGCGTTTTCCTGTTACACGATCACTAAATCTGACGCCTAGACAAACTAGAACATCAGCTGCTTGTATAGCGCGGTTCGCGGCCACCGTTCCATGCATACCTACCATTCCTAAGTGCAATGGATGATCAGATGGAAACGCCCCTATACCCATCAGAGTAGAAGCAACTGGAAGATCGAGACGTTCTGCCAAATTAAGCAATAAGGAAGGGGTTTCACCTGCTACACATCCCCCGCCGATCAATAGTAAGGGTCTGGCAGCATTCCGAAGTTTCTCCGCCATCGTATCCAAGTCATTCCCATTAGACTGATTAGCAACTGAATATCCACGAATAGAAACAAATGATTGTTGTTCGGGAATTTCGTATATTATTGGAGTTGTGTCCATCATAACATTTTTAGGCAGATCAATAAGAACTGGGCCAGGACGTCCTGTAGTTGCCAAATAAAAAGCTTCATCAATGATGCGTGGGAGATCACTCTTATTCATTACTATGTAATTATGCTTCGTGATGGACATGGTCATGCCATAAATATCAACCTCCTGAAAGCTGTCTAATCCAATCATATCCGTGGGGACCTGACCAGTTAGTACAATCAGTGGAATGGAGTCCATAAAAGCTGTCGCTATTCCAGTTATAGCATTGGTGGCTCCAGGACCACTAGTTACGAGTGTAACGCCTACACTTCCAGTCGCTCTCGCGTAACCATCTGCGGCATGTACTGCAGCCTGTTCATGCCGTACTAAAATATGCTCTAATCCTTCACAATCGAACAATGCATCATATACAGGCAGTACGGCCCCACCGGGGTAACCAAAAATCGTTGAAACACCTTTCCTCAATAACAAGTCTACTAACAATTCCGCTCCCGACATTAGATAATTTCTCCTTTCCTTCTATGCTCCAGATTTACTGCTTTGGCAAAGTATAAATCGATTTTCTTCTCCTCTCGTGTGACTGCCATCACTTCTAATTTGACAGTCATGCGTCCGAGAATAGGTTATCCATAACAAAAAAAAGCATGAACCCTATGGGTTCACGCTTACAAATTTATTAGCTCTATTTAGAGGATTGATTTAAGCCGACTTTTGAGTCTCCCGGGCACCGCCTAGCTTAAACACTAGAATACCGCCAACAATCACAAGTACTCCGACCAACTGCTTCCAAGTGAAAGGAACCTTCTCAAGCCCTAACCAGCCGAGGGAATCCCACAATAAAGCGAATCCAAGCTGAGAGATTAACACGATAGAGATCGCATAGGTTGGTCCAAGCCGCTTGGTCCCTTGCACGAGACAGATTACAACTCCCACTCCGATCAATCCGCTGATCCAATACCAGGGCTCCATGTTTCGCAAAGTAAATATACGGTTGCCTTCAAAGATAAGACTCATGATAAAAGAAGCCAGAAATCCCATGCCTAACACTAATGTCGTTGTAGCCCAAGATCCAACCTTCTCATTAACCTTCGTATTAAATATATTTTGCAGGCTCACTAGTGAGCCCGCGATAAGCGCTAATATCAAACCTATAATCATAACTTCATTCCTCCATTTATCGATTGTCCATCAGGATCATTTAGAATTTCAGGATCACGACGCCAGCAATCATTAACGCGATACCGATAAATTGTGGCAGTCTCATCTTTCGTTTTTCCATCCCGAACCAGCCTTTAATATCGATGATGAAGGTCAAGCATAGCTGAGCAATCAGCAATGTGGATATCGTAAACGTTACACCAATCTGCTGAATAGCTGTTACCTCACTGAAAATAATGACTGCGGCAAAGGCGCCGCCAATCAAATATAAAGGTTTTACCTGTTTAAAGCCCTGTGATTTGCCATCTCGGACGAATAGCAGGATTAATAAGGACATTATAAACCCAGTTAGCTGTGTAATTGTCGCAGCTTGCCAAGTCCCAATATCTTGACTAATTCGAGCATTAGATACTCCTTGCAGAGTGATACAAGCCCCCGCTAAAAACGCAAATATAATTCCTCTCATTTCTCTCTCTCCTCAACTTCGATCTCTTACATATTAAAAAGCAATTCAGGCCTTTAAAAAAGGACATCTGTCCTAAACCAAAATAAACGATGTTGTTGCCCCTATAAGCCTTTCATATATTTTCAAAAAAAAGACCGCCTCAAGCCATCTCTTAGGCTTAAAACGGGCTTTCAGAACTTTAAATTGTGGATTAGGAAAGTAATTTATGCTCATGCAATTGATCAAAAATGATCTGTGTAACGACTGAAACACCATTTCGATCCTTATAAGATAACCAGGATAACTCTTCGATTTCCGACGCAGGACTAAGTGTACCTTCAAAATCGGCGATATAACATGTCATTTTAACTATGACGCCTTCAGCTTTACCGTGAGCTTCCGCTTCAAAGGTTCCAAAATAGGAGATGGTTTCTGTTTTAATACGAACAGAGATCTCTTCCTCGATTTCGCGCACGAGCGTCTCCTCGTCTGTTTCTCCAGCTTCTCTTTTTCCTCCAGGCAAATAATAGGTATCTTTCCCTTTGGAACGCGCACACAAAACTTGTCCATTCTGAATATGAATCCATGCAATTTTATCAATGATTGTAGTCATACAGTTCTCCCCATATTTTTTTCTAATAATTATATCATACAGCCAAGACCATCTATTTATACAACGTCTATATTTGATTTTTGTATGTGCAGCTTAGCTTTGGCCTGAGGTACATGATGAAGCAAATAGTACGCAGCAAGAGAAAGAAGTGTTACTCCCCCCGCAACCTCATACATCATTCGGTAATCCGTATAAGAAGCAATTAAACCCATGAAATACGAGCCCGCTCCATAACCCAAATCAAATAACAAGAAAAAGGTCCCATTCGCACTACCTCTACGATCTTTAGCCGCTAATTTAAGCGCAAGAGTCTGGAAACATGGCATAAGTGCACCATATCCAATTCCCATAATGACACCAGACATCATTAACATCAAACCAGACCGAGCTTGACTTAAACTAAGCAATCCAACGGCGAAGATTAGAATTCCGGGATAGATGAGAATATGCTCATTATATTTATCGAATACTTTACCTATAACCGGGCGAAACAATACAATCATAATTGCAAAAGCCACAAAAAAATAACCAGTAAGCTGTGATTGATGAATTTCTTTCGTAAAAGAAGCTATAAATCCAGACAAGGAGCTGTAGGAAAAAGCAAGCGTAAATCCGACAAGTGATATCGGCAAGGCTTTCGGCTCGATTACGTCTCTCCAGCGAAGCCCTTTTCGCGTCTTAGCAGGTTCCTTAACAGCTTCAATAACGTTAGCCTTATCTTCTTTTGGCATCCGAACACCTAACGTGAATAACAGCGAAAGAGCGGCAATCACACACACGCCTAACAGTAGTACATTAATATTCTCATCTTTCCAGAGAAAAAGACCCAATGCGGGTCCAATGACCATAGCAATGCTCATAAACATGCTAAAATAACCGATGCCTTCTCCTTGACGTGAATAAGGAATTAGCGTCGAGGCTATTGTACTAGTAGCTGTCGAGGCAATAGCATAACTCATTCCGTGAAGGAAACGAATTACCAGGAATAATACAATTCCATTAGATTCGAAGTAACCAATACAGGCGATTAGAAATATGGTTAGCCCAATAACCGCCATTTTCTTTTTGCCGAATTTATCGACCCATTGTCCCGAAAAAGGACGGATCAATACTCCCCCTATTACATAGATAGTAATCGCTAACCCCATTTGCTGCTGATTCCCGTGTAAGCTTTCCTTAACGTATAACGGGAATGCAGTTGCCAGAATGTAAAAGGTCAGGAACATAAAAAAACTACTTAAGCAAACAACAATAAAATTCCGGGTCCATATTCTCTCTCTAATCACAACAGACTCTCTCCATCCTACCTATAACTTTTTATATGTTACAATAGTATAGGACTGAAAATTAATTAAGTAAAATACATATTATATGATCGATAGATCACATTAGAGTTATAAGTAAAGTGAGGTTTTTGTTATGGAATTCCTTCAGCTTCAATATTTCCAGGCAGTTGCACGCCATGAACACATGACTAAGGCCGCAAAAGAATTAAATGTATCTCAGCCCTCCCTTAGTAATTCCATACAGCGTTTAGAGAAAAACTTAGGTGTTCCCTTATTCGAGCGACAAGGCAGAAATATAAAATTGAACGAATTCGGCAAAACCTATCTGCAACGTGTCGAGCAAGCTTTTATGGAACTTGAAGAAGGACAGCGTGAGCTCACAGATATGGCTGGACTTGAACATGGTGTAATTTCTATTGCGGCCACACTCCCGTATGTATTGCCCACTTTACTAAAAGAATTTCTTACCCTTCATCCGCATGTACGGATCATCCAACGCCAGCTTGGCTCTGCGTTAGAAATGAGAAATGATTTAGAGAGTGCAGCGATTGATTTTTGCATATCATCTACACCTGTTACCGGACCAGATATTGAGTGGCATACCTTAGCAGAAGAAGAATTATGTTTAACTGTGCCCAAGAATCATCGCTTTGCTAATCGAAAGAGCATTGCTTTGATAGAAGCTGCAGGTGAGAATTTCATTTCTTTATCTTCTAGATATAATTTCCGTGAAATTTCAGATGAATTTTGCCGACAAGCTGGATTTGAACCTCAAATTACGTTCGAGCTTGAAGAAGTAAGCGCCATTCAAACCCTAGTAGAAATGGGACTAGGAATCACCTTCACCCTCCCTCTCTCCTTAGGCAGAAGAAGTCAAAATACCGAAATTGTTCAATTAAAAATAACAGAACCACTATGTCAACGCTCTTTTGGCATCGCATGGAGCAGAAAGCACTTTTTATCGCAAGCAGCTATACATTTCCGGAAATTTGCTGTGGATTTTTTTAGTAAACCTCATGAATATAATTAAGGTAAAAACTACTATGCTAAGCATTTTTAGTTATACCAAGATGATTGTAAAGCGTACATATCTGCATAAATCCCTTTATTATTTATTAAGTCTTGATGCTGCCCCACTTCAGCTATACTTCCATTATCAATAACATAGATCGTATCAACATTTTTCGCCCAGCCCAGTCTATGTGAAATGAAGATCGCAGCTTTATCTTGGCAGATATCTAATAATTGTGTATAGATCTGCATCTCAGCATTCGGATCAATCGCAGAAGTAGGTTCGTCAAACACTATAAGATCAGCATCATTATATAACGCACGCGCTATCGCCAGCTTTTGCCACTGTCCGCCTGATAGCTGCCTGCTTCCTTCAAGCATTTGACCTAACCTTACATCTAGTCCCCCTAATTCGTAAAACAAATCCATCAGCTCACATTTTTCCAGAATACTTAGTATTTTCACATCGTCCGGCGAAGATTTGGCATCACCCAACAGGATGTTTTCTCTTAGTGTCATTTCGAATTTAATAGAATGCTGGTACACGACGGATACTTTACCTTGAGGTTCTGGACTGTCTTTCCAGTAAATAGATCCAGAACTAGCAGTGTACTGCCCTAATAACAATTTGATCAAGGTAGACTTTCCTGCTCCATTTTCTCCAACGATGGCTATTTTCTCACCGGGCTTTATGACCATATTGATGTTAGATAAAACATACTTACTGGATTTGGCGTATTTAAAATAGACATTTGAAACGGTAATAGGAAGCATAGCTTCAGAGCTGTTATTGATATTATTTTTTCGGAAATCTCTATTTTTATAGGTAAGCACTTCATTTAAGTCATATAATTTACTGCTGCTGATGTAAAGCTTGCTTAGCGGCCAAGTCAAACTCATGATTTTACCACCACAAGTTAACAAAGCCAGAAATAATACTGAGATTGTCCCCACAGTAACTGTATTTGACTCCCCCATTTTACTTAACAGATAGACCAATACGATAAAAATAGCACTCGTCTGAACCATAGCCACAATCATCCCTGTTTTGATTTCGAATTTCCTCGCACTATACCTTTTATCATGCTGCTTCTTCATAAGCTTTGCCCAGAGATCCGTAAAATAGGAGATAGCGTTATAGATTCGCATTTCCCTAATCGCATTAGGATCTTCCAAAGTTACAGCTAGATAATCCCCCATTCTTCCGTCAAAAGTAAGCTCTCGCCCTGTTCTTCTAACTTTAATCTCAGTAAACATTCGAAAAGATAAAGTAGATACGATCATTAAACCCACCACCAGTGTGACTAAAAAATATCCACTTGTAGCAGATAACCAGATGATACTTATAAGTCCTGAGATATTTCCTACACTGGACACCAAAAAACCAGTAATTCCCTCTAAATCTTCTCCAACTATTGTTTTAGCTCTTTGCAGCTTGTTCCCAAACTCTTCATCATCAAAATCCTCAAAGTCAACTTGGTTTGCAATATCTATCAGCTCGGATTGGAAAGCGAGAGTTAGTTCCGCATTCATTCGACTTTTTATTATGTTGGTTATACTCAATGAACAGGCTTGTACTCCATGAATTAAAACAAACCATAGAATCGGAATAAAGGTTATCGCACCAGCAGCTACTGCATTAATGATATGAACTTGAACAGAATACGAGTAAAAAGTTAATAATCCACTGATTACAGGAACTATGATCGTTATTGTTGAGATTACGGGACTTTTTCCAATCATCCGTGCCAGTATCGTTAAAATATTCTTAAGGTCTCTTCTCAGCAGAATCTCTCCTTTCTCAGCCATATAAAGAGGACTGGCGGTTAAACATTCCCCTGTACTTACCATCCAATATCATTAATTCTTCATGTGTTCCACTTTCAACGATTTCTCCATGCTCAAACAGAAAAATTCTATCAACGAATTTGGACATATATAGCCGATGTGTCACAATAATGGAGGTCTGCTGCTCTCCTAATTTCATAAAGGTTTCAAACGCCTGCTGTTCCGCGTAAGGATCGAGGGCTGCAGTAGGTTCATCAAAAATCGTAAGCGAGCCGTTGTTGAGATATGCACGTGCAATCGCAAGTCTTTGCCATTGTCCACCAGACAGATCAATCCCCCCAAACTGTGGACCTACTAAAGTGTCCAACGCAACACCATAAGAATCGGCTTCTGCTTTTCTCATCGCAGCTAATAATCTTGAATCGTCATACATGGCAGCAATATTCCCCATGGCTATGTTTTCTCGAATTGGTCTATGTAATTTAGTGAAATCCTGAAAAACAACTCTCACACCCTTTGTGACGTTATGAGCCAGAACTTCCTGCTTTCCATTAAACCACTGGATGTTTCCCGCTGTTGGATGATATAACCCTGCTATCAGCTTGATGAGCGTGGATTTTCCTGAACCATTCTCACCTACAAAAGCAACTCGTTCACCAGGTTTGAGGGTCATGTTTATATTTTTAAGCGTGTCCTGTGCATTGGTTGCATAACGATAATTCAACTGCTGAATTGTGATCTGCATCGCATCGGTATTCCTTATGGAATCTTCCGGATCTCTTTGAACTTGCTCTTCAAGTTCCAAATACGCACTATACTCATTGAAGCGCACGCGACTTTTGGTCAGATCAGAATACATCCTTGTTAGCGCAGGTATGACAATAAATATTTGACTAGATATTTGAAGTAATAATACGAAAAGTCCGGCGCTCTGCCCTCTACCTCCAAGCGTAATTGCTAAAATAGCAATCGTAAGCCCGTTTAATAAAATCATAATTATACTTTGGGAGAAGCTTAAGGTCTCAGATAAAATAACTTTTCGGTGCATTTGTTTGAAATTTCCATTGAAGAGCTCTTTCATTGTGCTAACCAAGTAGGAGGACATTCCGTACATTCTTACTTCCGGGAGGGTATTTCTACTAACCAGCAAATCAACGATATAATTAATCATTCGTACAGAGGAGGTTTGATTCGCTGAATTGGCCTCTACTTTCCGAGACATCCATCTGATGAGGTAAAGCTGCAGAATTTGTACAACTAAAATGAACACTGCCAGGATATAAAAGCCATAACAGGATAGGACTACGATAAGTGCGATTAATGTTATAAAGTGGATTGTCACTCCGGTCCATTGATCTAATAAATCGATCAGGGAAAGCCGTTTTGCTTTTTCTCTAATCGTTTTTGTTGCGGGGTCTTCTAATAAAGCCGTCGATAATTTAGAGGTCTTAGCCAAAATACTATGTTCCAGTTCATAAATACTGGTTGCCGTTAAATTGGTTACAGAAATGGCTCGAAGAGAACCATTGATGCCAGCCAGATATAAAATTAACATCAGTGAACTTACCAATAGTAAGATATGTAGGTAGGCGTTAGTCGTGAAGTTCTGAATGAGGTCAACCACATATTTCGTTATGAACAGCTCTGCAAATAGAATTGGTGGGCTCAGCAGGTTAGTGATAAAATATAAAAGTGAGTTTCTTTTGTCTTTTACATAGAGTAGTTTTACAACGTAGAGAAAGTCAGGCAGATAGCATCTCTCCTTAAGTGTATATTTTTCACTGAAAACTCTTTCATTTTTAAACGTGGAATCTGATTATAACGTTAATTGCTTATAATTGGAAGAAGTAATTTCGAGCTTACCAAATTATAGGAGTGTGAATTCATGAAACTTCAATTCAACTTATTCCCAGGCGGATTATCTAAGGCGCTCACTATGAGCTATGATGACGGCCAGAAACACGATATCCGCTTGGCTGGTATTTTTGATCAATATGGAATCAAAGGGACCTTCCATTTAAATAGTGCAATGATCAATGCACCTGGGTTCTTATCGCCCGCTGATGTTAAGCATTCGCTCAGGAATCATGAAGTGTCCGCCCATTCCGTTACTCACCCACATCTAGAGCGTCTTCCTTTACCGATGGTAATTGAAGAGCTGTTCGAAGACCGTAAACGATTGGAAAAGCTGGTGGATTATCCAGTGCGAGGCATGTCCTACCCCTACGGTACATACTCTCAGGAGATAATTGCACCACTTCAGTCCGTTGGAATTGAATACAGCCGCACTGTTCACTCTACTAAACAATTTGATATGCCTCTTAATTTCATGGAATGGCATCCAACCTGCCACCATATTGAAGATCTGCATCAGGTTTGGGAGCGATTCACAATGGAAGGACCCTCCCAGAAACTAAGACTCTGTTATGTTTGGGGCCATAGTTATGAGTTCGCACAACAGAACAATTGGGAGCTAATCGAAACTTTTTGCCAACAAGCAGGTGGACATTCAGATATTTGGTACGCTACTAATATTGAGATTTATGATTATGTCACTGCCCTGTCTTCACTGAAATTAAGTGCCGACAAAACGATTATCCGCAACAATTCTGCCATAGATGTTTGGGTATCTATAAATGATCAACCCGTTCAGATTAAGGGTGGAAGTATGATGACAACGAAATAATCATAAATACATAAAAAAGAGCGATGTTCAACATCGCTCCTTTTTTGTACTAATTATATTGATGTGATTCCGAATTATTTCGTTAGAAGTGTATATGTCACTGTTTTTGCTTTTTCCTCAAGGATTGGCGTATAGGTGAATGTCAGCACATTCCCCTTACGGCTTTTCATCCCTAACATTCTGCTCAGAATGTATTGATCTCTGCCATCATTTACTTTATCCCATTCTTTACGATCCTCACTAGTAATCAGTTGTTCACTGAGATTGACGATTTCTCCTGTACTGCTGTAGACAATATATAATTGTGTTGTATCTAATAAGCGAACAAGTGCCACATCCTCCGCGGCGTACTCCACTATGAAATCACCGGTTGCCCCGGTTAATTTCTCCATCTCAAACAACTTGCCCAAACCGCCATCCTTAGTAATATACTGAACATTCTTCCCATCGGTCATATACACCTGAGTGGAAGGTACTTGAGGCGCATGTGGATAAGCAGAAATCATATAATGATAATCCATTTGCTTAATTATTGTACCTGCTTGAACTAATACCTGATAGCTGTTGCTGAAATCATTAAACATTGCATAGTGATTGTCCGTTAACTGGAGTAAGTCCGTGCCATTTCCAAGTTTTTTAATCTCAAATCCATGATTGTAAGCTGACTCCTTAAGGGGTAGTTGGCCAATAATTACTGGTTTCCCGGCTGCCGTAGCCCGGTAATATAAATTAGCGTTTTTTTGAGATATCCAATAGGATCTACCTTCTACAGAAGCAGCAACAAATCTAGGTTCATCTACGATTTGGATAACCCCATCCGTTTTATTAAGCGCGGTTTTACCCCCGAGTACACTGACTGCAGAGACCAATGGCAAGTACAACGAACCTTTTATGATACGAGGAGATTTTGTTAATGCCATCGCTGCCCCGTTCACTTTTGACGTTGCAGTACCCGCGGTGAAGATGACTTCACGCTCTGGACGTACCAGCTTGGCCATTTTGGATTTTTGATCCCACGATAACGTATAACCCATAGCATCTGCAAGTGATTTCAAGGGTACAAAAGTTATATTCTCCGCGATCACTTGTTTACTGCTGATTCCAATTTCTTTATAGTTAAATTGAATTTGCTTGTCTGCTTGCGCAGATACCGATCCATATCCAGTACTTAAAATCAAAACAGCAAAGATTCCTAGCGTTACCTTCCATTTAATCATTTCTATCCGTCTCCCTCGACATTATAATCATATGTAATTAGACGGAAGATAATGGAAAAAGTTTCTTCTCACCCTCTAGCAAACTCATAAAATGCCAAAGCATCCTCCCAAGTTGGGAATCCTGCTTGCGCCAGTTTATCGCTGCCCCCGCCTTTACCATTATAGCTGCCTAGATGAGCTTTGAAAAAAGCTCCACAGGAAATCTCCGTGCTCCCGTTCTGCGCAAACACAACCTTATTCTCCGCAGAAGTAGCTAATAATACAGGAAGATCACATTTCGAAGTCAGCTTATTAGCTAAGCTCTGTAGATCTTTTAGCGATTTATCTTCAAATACTTGTGCGATCATCTTTCCCGCTTGCTCATTTAAAAGCTCTTGCACAACATAGTCGTCATTTTTTTCTTTAAGCAGGTAAATTTCAGCTTGCAGCAGCTTTTGTTCATTTTCCCATTTTTCAATTCGATCAATAATCTCATCTTTGCCTGTGTTGAATTTGGAAGACAGTGTTCCAAGGATTTGCTGATTAGTATTAAATTCCTCTAAAGCACGATATCCACATTTAAAATAAATCCGTGTGTTCCCTTTTATTTTCTCAGCTTTCAAAAGCTTAATTATCCCAATTTCACCTGTTGAGGACACATGTGTCCCCCCACAAGCGTTGTATTCAACATCTTTGATCTCAACAATCCGGATGTTCTCTGTCACTTTTGGCTGTTTAACCAATTTAAGCTGTGCAGCCTCTTCCCCTGTTACAAAATAACTGAGAATATTGTGATTTAAGTAAATCTGCCGATTAACTTCTCTCTCTATGGAGTACAGTTGATCAGCAGACAGTTCAGAAACTTCTATATCAATAGTGCAATAGTCCTCACCTAAATGAAAGCTTAAGGTCATAAAGTTATGTTTTTCTAGACAAACCGCTGAGAGCAAATGCTGGCCACTATGCTGCTGCATATGGTCAAATCTTCTATTCCAATCAATCTGACAAGTTACCGATTCCTCATTAGGTAAACGTTCCAGCTTATGCAGTACAAGCTCTTCCTCACTGATTACATCAAGCACAGGAATTCCCTGAATAGCTCCAAGATCACAGGGTTGTCCACCACCATGCGGATAAAAAGCCGTCTCCTCCAAAAGAACATAAAGCCCATCTTCTCGTTCTATGGTTTCAGTCACACGGGTTTGCCAATCAGTCTGGTATGTAGAATTGTAATATAGTTTGTTGGTCATAAATGGTTTCCTCTCTTTTTTACGTTATCGACATATTAAGTTTATAGTATCATAACGGATAGTTTGAATCTTATTATTTCAAAAAAACCAGCTCCACGCAAAAACTGCGTAGAACTGGTATAAGGGTAATTAACAAGAACAAGTAGCATCTTTTAAATTTCTAATGGCAATTGCATTTAGTCGAAGCGCTTCTACTATTGAGTCTCTTACTGCTAACAATTCAAATCTTTCACGACTGCCAATAGGCAACCTGCAAAGAATGGCTTCAATTCTTTTAAGACTTTCTTTCAGAATCACTCTTTGCTTACGCAATGCGTTCAAAGCTCTTTGAATTTTTCTCTTCTCTGCAGCAGTCATAAACTACCACCTCTTTTCGATTGTGATAGTATATGAGATGCTTATTCCCCCTTATTTGCTTGTACAATCCGGAAACCAAATAACTATATTTACTCTTTTTTACTAGCTTCCATGATAGGAACGGACCAGTCTACATTAGAATACATTCGATTGTTTATCGTGCGTACTAATTGAAGCTGCTCGGGAATTTGTGTAAGGCCTTCGGCACGGAATTGGAAATATTTCTTTTGATTATTTGACTGAGACTCGATAAATTCAATATAACCATCTTTCCATCCTCCCCCTTTGGTAGTAAAAGCTCCTTGTTCAGTGAGTTTGTACTCCTTGCCATCTAGTGTCTTAAATATCCATTCACTATTTAAAAACTCATTTCTCAATCTTCCTCTAAAATGTAATACACCTTCCTTCGCTGATACATTGTTATCGGGAGATGACTCCACTGTAAAATCATTTAACATCAGTTCATCCCCGTCAAATGCAAAGGGAATCGGCTGTTCTTTCAACTTGGCAGGCTCAAATTGTACACTAGAACCATCCTTCTCTGGGATGAAATATCCATCCAATACGAAAGTATAAGGCGTATCCTGCGGTAAATATTTAAACGTATAGCTCCAGTGCATAAGTCCCTTTGTTGCCCCGGGAAGGTTAGAGTAGGACATCACGCTATTCTTATTAGGAAACTTTCTAGCATTAACACTGTGAATCTCTTCGCCTGCTGTATCCTCAAAATGGAATTTCAAGCCCTGTTGCTTCCATAGTTCGCCAGGAGAACGGGTCAATGCCTCTTCACTCAATTGCGTATCAAACTCAAAACGAACACCTTGCACCATATGAGTTAATTTTTTCAAGGTCACAGTTAAACCGTCCGGGGAGGTGTAGCTACCCGTTAGTGGCATGGAGGTTGTTTGTTTATTCGCTTCTGTCATATCCATAGAAAAATTGAAATTCCAATCGCCTTTAAGAGTAGGGATGTTCTTGCGTTCACTTCCCAATTCAGTAATATGACCTTCGACCGTAATTCGATCAGTTTGCAGAGGTTCAGTGAAATTAGCGATCAAATAGTAAAAGTCACTGGTAAATCCTATATCGTATAACTCCCCAACAACCTTCCCTTGATCATCCTTAATCGCAATACTGTTCCCATCATTAAGGGCCAACCGCTTTTTATCATGCTTTCCATCTGGTCCAAACAACTGTAACGCAACAATTACCCGTGTAGGATCTGCCACTGCTTCATCTATTTTGATTGTGTAGCCCTTATCCTTCACCTTAATATTAGGATGCTCTACCAACCCAAATTCTTGTGCTCGTAGAAGGCCAATGTCCATGTTGTTTTTTACAAAAAGAGAACGTAAAGTCTCTGCCAGTGTAGGAACGGAATATAAGATCACGGCACTTAGCACAACCAGTAACAACGCCGCACCCATAAATAATCTCAGCAACTTATTGCGCTTCGGATGCTTCCGATTCCTTTGTGTTGGAGTAAATTCCTCAAGCTCTACTTGTTCCAAAGAAGCCATTACTTGAGCAGTAAATGAATCTGGTAAGCGCTCTTCATACATAGCCTGCGACCATTCAGCTTGTTCCTCAAGCTCTGCTTCGTAGATCATATTACAATGCGTACAAGTTGCCATATGTTCAGTTACGGCTTGATCTCGTAAGATAGATTTGCTTAAAATATATTCTTCGATCTCATAGGAATTTAAGCACCTCATCGGTCTTCACCTCCTGGAGTGTAATTAGCTGCTTCAAACGCTGTTTAGCCCGGTATAAATCATTTTGAATCTTGCTTAATGGAACATCTAGAACCATACACATTTCTTCATAGCTTAAATCATTGGTATAACGAAGCAGTAAAGCCGTACGATAATTAGACGGGAGCTTCTGCATCAGGTGAAGCAGCTCTGTGCGATGCTCCGATCGCATTAATTCTTCTTCTGGATTATCCGAAAGAGAATGTTCGGCATTGTCGTCCGGCAAACTCGCTGTCGGTCGGTCTTTTTTCCACAAATCCTTCAGTAAATTAGTCGCGATAGCGTATAGCCACGCCGCAAAATTCTTATCCAAATCATGTGAGGTCAGCTTGCGGTAAGCTTTAATAAACGTCTCCTGCGTTATGTCTTGTGCATCTTGATGATTGGCTCCCATTCCTCGCAAAAGCCCATAAATTTTATTCTTATATCGATTTACAAGATACGAATAGTCTTCTTTATGTCCATCGAGAACATTTTGGATCCATAGCCTCTCATCCTCTTTTTCAACTTTCGGTACATGTCCCTTCACCTTGAAGCCTCCTTGAAGCACGATACTATATAGACGATCCCTATTAAAAAAACTCTCACTTTATACAAAAAAAGTAGATCTTCAAATAAAACGAAGACCTACTGTGTAATCTACCGATTACGTTTTAGAACAAAATACAACAATTGATCCATTTCTAAAGCCATAGAATCACTGAAGCGCTAAAGAAACCACTTTACTCCAATAAATTAACTCTTCATCCCTACCATATGCCCCGATACATTGAAATCCTAATGGCATGTTATTTATAGAGGCAGCTGGAATACTCACCGCAGGCGCTCCAGCATATGACCAAATGGCCGTCATTCCGGTCCATCCGGTTCGTGAACCCCACAGCGGAGCTGTTCCTGCCTGAGCTGGCGAAACCCACAAATCAATCCCCTGTGACTTCTGCACATCTAATAGATCATTTCTGAGCTTGATTTGTCCGCTACGATATCCTTCCAGTTCTTCCTCAGTGATGGTTCGTCCAGATAAAATAGCCTGCCGTACGGTATCATCATAAAGATCTTTATAAATATCAAATAGTGAATGATGGACTTGCGCCATTTCTCCGTGAACAAACCGCACCATGGCATCTCCGTAGATAAAGCTATCTTCCCACGGCATCGCAACTGTTTTTATGCTGAACCCTGCTTCCTCAAGCTTCTTAAGCTGCTTCTGAAAGGTTATCTTGGTGTCATCCTCCAATAATGTCATGTATACACCTTCGGGTATCCCTAGCACAGGTTTACGAGCTTCATTAAATGGTTTCCATTCTGTTACTAGCTCCGCGGCGAGAAAGTCCATACCCTCCATATCCTGAGTGAAAAATCCAAACGTATCAAAAGATGGCGACATCAATTGGACACCATCTATAGGGATACGCCCATAACTAGGTTTAAAGCCGACCACTCCGCAAAATGAAGCAGGTGCCATAACAGAACGCAAGGTTTGTGTACCTATCGCAAATGGACAGATACCCGCGGCAACCGCAGCAGCAGAGCCTGCACTAGAGCCGCCAGGCGTATAATCCAGCTGATGAGGATTGCGGGTTGTGATAGGTCCGGCATAAGCAAATTCCTCCGTCACTGTTTTGCCGGTGAACCAAACCCCTTTTTGCCGAAGCTTTTGAATAAAACTGCCCTCAGACTTCGTCAATGCTTGTGGGGGAAGGTTCGACCCTGCACGGGTAGGCAACCCGTCTAAGTGAATTAAGTCTTTGATTCCAACAGGTATTCCATATAGCGATGGGTTAGGAAATTCCGAATACTTCTCTCTTACCCTAGCCACTTCATTTTTTATTCTATCTGCTCGGTTCTGCTCTGGCACAAAAGCACGCACGTGTGGTTCTACTTTATTGTAAAGATCTAAATACTGCGTAAGATATCTATCCATGGTCACATCTGAGGTCTTATTGCCCTGAGCAAACTGAGCTAACGAAGATTTATTAATGTACATGTCTGATTGGAGCCCTCCTTAATATTCACTTAAACCAGGAAGCCATTTAAAGACGATTGTATTAATTTGGAACAGCTTCATGTTACTAGGTAACCTTATCTATGGCTATACTTTAGTTCTCTATTTCTATTTTCATCCACAATATTGATTACACGATCCACCCACCCTTGATAAAATTGCTCCTCATGAGAAACCAAAATCACTGTACCTTTAAATTGGATTAAAGCATTCTGTAAAGCATCTTTTGTTTCGGCATCTAAGTGATTAGTGGGCTCATCTAAGATTAAGAAATTGCATGCTGTAAGCAATAAAAGACACAGCTTAACTTTGGATTGTTCGCCACCGCTGAGTGTACGGATAGGCTGTGTAACGTGACTATCTTTTACAACACATAATGCTAGATGACGACGTATTTCCTTAATAGTCAATTTTGGATAAAAAGATGAGACGATTTCAATAGGTGTCATGTTATCGTTTTCCCAAATTAAATCTTGCTCGTAGTAACCAATAGAGACTTGTTCCGCAAAGCGGAATGCCCCGTCAACACTGGGGATTTGACCAACTAATGTTTTCAGCAATGTTGATTTTCCGATGCCGTTAAAGCCTGCTATGACTATCTTTTGTCCTCCTCGAATGGAAAATGTTAATTTTGGCAGCAGCGGCCTATCGTAACCAACCACAAGATGGTCTACTCTAAGCGCAACTTGTGCAGTAACAGGAAGCTCTTGAAAACGGATAGATGCTTTAGTGACAAACGTCGGTGCAGCGATTCTCTCCATACGATCCAGCTGCTTCTGACGGCCACGGGCAATTCTAGAATTAACACCAGCACCATTTTTCCGGATATATTGCTCAGTGGCTTCAATTTTTTTCTGCTGTGCATGGTACTGCCGGATATGGCTTTCTCGAAAATGCTCCTTCTGTCTCAAAAAATCAGCATATTGGCCATGATATTTTTTAATCGTTTCCCCTTCAATATCGCAAATGCTTGTTGATATTTTATCGAGAAAAGTGTAGTTATGAGAGACCACAATGAAGGCTTGATCGAACGCTATCAGATATTCAGCAAGCCAGTTAATATGCGTGGTGTCGAGATAATTGGTGGGCTCGTCGAGCAATAACACATCAGGTTGTTCAAGCAACAGCTTTGCCAATATAACTTTGGTTCGCTGCCCCCCACTAAGCTGATCAATAGGACGGTCCATCCCCATTGCATTTAATCCTAGCCCCGTAACCACTTTACTGGTATTGCTCTCGATAGAATAATAGTCGAGCGCCTCAAGTCGTTCCTGAAGGTCTGTTGCCTGCAAAAGCACACCATTGCCAGAAACAGCACATTCCGCATAAAGTGCATTCATCTTTTCTTCCATTTCGTATATTTCAGTGAACGCTCTCCTTAAATAACTTTGAACGGTACTTGACCCATCAATAACCGCGTATTGATCAAGATGACCTATTTTGATATTGGGCTGCCATTTAATCGTTCCACCATCAGGAATCACCTCGCCCGTCAGAATACCAATCAATGTGCTTTTCCCTGTTCCATTCTGACCCACTACACCTACATGCTCCCCTTTGTAGACTTCCAAAAAAACCTGTTTATACAGCACTTTATCTCCAAAAGCATGTGATACATTAGAAACCTCGAGTAAACTCAATTGCTTTCCTCTTTTCTATAATTGTTTTTAAGCACAAAAAAGCAGAAGGCTTGCGCCCTTGGGCGCAAGCCTTCTGCTTATTAGTGCACAAATAGACGGCACAAATAGATAATTGTCAGTTTGGAAACTGAACATTATAAACACAAAAGGCTGTAGACGAAAATTGTCTACAGCCTCTTAATCATTAACATCGGAAGATGGCGTAATCAAATAAGCATGAATAATCACACTAAAATGACCTAGCTATCTTTCGATGATATAAAAAGCGATTCGCTTTTTGATTAAGCTCCGGACAACGTTTCATCGTTTGTATCCGATTGTTCGGAGCAGCTTCTGGTATATAATTTTTCAGTTTCCACATGAATCATGTTGAACCATCCCTTCGTTTGGCTACATTTTAAATCGTGTAACCGCACTTGTCAACCACCATCCGAGAGGTGCTGTTATTTTTTGCGGGCGCGTTTGACCGTACCGATCCTAGTCCCTTGAGGAATAGTAATGAACTGGCTCTTCGATACACCAATAAGCTGTGAAGTATAAATACTACTATGTCCGGAGAATAAATAACTCACCACACAAGCGATAAACATGTATATGGCTCCTTCCGAACCAAACAGCTCGATCCCCATTAAGAAGCAAGCGATAGGCGTGCTAGTAGCTCCACAGAAGACAGCAATAAAACCGAGGGCAGCTAAAAAGGGTCCATACACATGTAATATTCCAGCCAAGACATTTCCTAGTGTGGCACCAATCGTAAATAACGGAGTAACCTCACCACCCTGAAATCCTGTTCCTAAGGTAAAGGCGGTAAAGATCAGCTTCCATAAAAAAGCGAACGGCGAGACATCTCCCTCAAAAGAATCCTTGATTAATGGAATTCCGAGGCCTAAGTAATCACGAGACCCTACAAGGAATACTAAGGCAATGATAATTAATCCACCTACGGCACCTTTTATCATTGGATTGCTTATCCTGGCGGTGAAGATTCTTTTTAGAAAATGAGTCAGTTCACTGAAAAGCATACTCACGAGACCAAAAATTACAGAGGCCAATACCACTTTTAGAATAATCATTAAACTTAAAGCTGGAAATTCATTCACTACATAGTGTGTATGATGAACACCCCACAATCGAGTGGTGACCAGATCACCAACAAAGCTAGCCACAAAACATGGAAGTAATGCCTGTTGGCTAATAAGTCCAATGGTTACTACCTCTAGACCAAATAAGGTTCCAGCCAGCGGTGTTCCGAAAATAGAACCAAAGCCTGCACTGATCCCGCACATTAACAGTATCTTACGATCCAGAGGACTGATTTTAATCAGCTTTCCGAACCATTCCGCAAGGCTTCCGCCCATTTGAACAGCTGTCCCTTCACGCCCAGCGGATCCACCAAACAAGTGGGTTACTAATGTTCCGAACAACACCAATGGAGCCATTCGCAAAGGTATAGTCTCTTGGCCGTCCTGAATTTGTTCTATAATAAGGTTATTTCCTTTAGCGCTGTTTTTTCCGTAACGCATATATAGGAAACTAACAAATACTCCCCCAAGAGGCAACAAATAAAGTAGCCCTGGATGCTCTAAACGTACATCTGTTACGTAATCCAAGCTTTTTAGAAAAAAAGCAGAGGCGGTGCCGGATAAAATACCAACTACACTGCCGAGCACAATCCATTTGATAAATGTACTCCAAAGAGCAAAATAACTTCGCTTCTTAGTGATTTCAAACCATCGGGTAGACCATGGATTCATCTCGACTGCTCCTAAGGACAAAATAAATTAGTCTCAACAATAAAACAGACCCCTACCAGGGAAGCTCACACTGGTAGGAGTCATTAGTCTCAGAGAGACAGTTATGGCGAACTCCATCGCCCTTTATAAAACTTAAATTATTCTTCTTCTGAATCTACGTTATGATACACTTGTTGAACATCTTCCAGGTCTTCCAAAGCATCAATCAATTTCTCGAATTGAGCTTGAGCATCTTCTGGGAGTGCCACATAGTTTTGTGGAAGCATGTTTAACTCAGCAACAGTAAATTCAGTGATGCCTGCATTCTTGAATACTTCTTGCACTGCATTGAACTGATCAGGCTCTGCATAAACAATAACTGCATCATCCTCTTCCAGCACATCGCGTACATCAAGTTCTGCATCAAACATCATTTCAATTACTTCATCAGCAGTTTTACCTTCCACACCTATAACGGCCGTAGAGTCAAACATGTAAGCTACTGATCCGCTGACACCCATATTTCCGCCATTCTTACTGAAGGTTGAACGGATCAATGGAGCTGTCCGATTAACGTTATTTGTGAGCGCATCAACGATGATCATTGAACCGCTAGGTCCAAATCCTTCATAACGAAGCTCTTCATAATTTTCTTCAGCGCTACCTTTAGCCTTATCAAGCGCACGGTCAATGATCGCTTTTGGTACATTGTAAGTTTTTGCACGTTCTAATACAACTTTCAGGGCCCGGTTCGCTTCTGGATCGGGTTCACCCTTCTTTGCTGCTACATAAATCTCAACACCAAACTTTGCATAAACACGACTAGTGTTTGCGTCTTTGGAAGCTTTCTTTTCTTTAATATTATTCCACTTACGACCCATATTGTTCCCGCTCTCTTTCAACATGAATTAAAAACAATTGTTACTTATTATACCCTTCTTCGATAGCTCTAGTAAAGTGCAGTAGTAGGTTAATCCTCTAAGCTGTCACAATACAGATAGAAAAAGCCCCTGATTCGATCAGGAGCCTGCTAATTTTTTATAGATTACTGCCAAATTTCATCTGCAATCTCTTTAATAAACTGCAGTTTATCCCATTGCTGTTGATCTGTCAGATGGTTTCCTTCTTCCGTAGAGGCAAAACCACATTGTGGGCTCAGGCACAACTGATTGATATCCACATATTGCGAAGCTTCTTTAATCCGTCCAATGATTTCTTCTTTATTCTCAAGCTCACCTGACTTCGAACTGAACAAACCTAAAACCACTTGCTGATCTTTAATAAATCTAAGGGGTGCAAAGTCTCCGGCCCGATCCGTATCGAACTCCAGATAGAAACCATCTACATCCACCGTTCCAAATAACACTTCTGCGATAGGCTCGTATCCGCCGGATGCTGCCCAAGTGGACGCGTAGTTCCCACGGCATACATGCATCGTGATAACCATATCTGCTGGATGATCTTTAATCGCTTCGTTATTTACAAATGCGTATAGCTTAGCGATTTCGTTAACATCTACACCCTCTTTTTGACGGGCTTCCCAATATCCTTTATCACAGAGCATACCCCATGTGCAGTCGTCCAATTGCAGATTACGGCAACCTGCCTCATAGAAATCGCGAATAACTTCACGATAAGCTGCAGCAATATCAGCCACAAGTTCATCCTGCTTGTCGTAAACAGCTACAGTAGTCTTTTGATTGCGCTGAAGTTCAGCAAGGAACTGCGCTGGCGAAGGAATCGTTTGGCGCGCTACTACATCATTTCCCGCTATGCTAACCAATTGTCTGTAGTCAGCGATCATTGGATGGTTAGTCCCACGAATTTTACCGGATAATTCTGCAGTTTCCGCTCTGGTCTCTACACCATTAAACAGGTAGCCCACTGGGCTGACTTTCTTTGTTACCCCTTCAAGGCCCCACATAAAATCTAAATGCCACCAGGAGCGGCGGAACTCTCCATCCGTTACACCTTTTAATCCAACCGCTTTTTGTTTTTTCACAACTCTGGCAATCTCTGTATCTTCTACCTTGCGCAATTCATCAGCGGAGATTTCATTATTTTGATATTGGACACGAGCTCTCTTAATCGTTTCCGGACGTAAGAAGCTGCCAACGATATCTACTCTGAATGGCACTTCAGTTCTTTGTTTTCCTTTTTGGATGGTACTCATAGGGGTTCGTCCTCCTTTATTGTCTGTGCTTTTCTGTTGAATTCACTATAGCACTGTACAATCAGGACAGGGTAACTCCTAAAAACTATGGCCTACCATAAGCTTACGCTATAGCAGGCCACCAAATTAGCTTATTTAATTATAACCAGACCTCTCGAGCGGTTTCGATCACAAGGCGTATTTTATCCCACTGCTCTTCTTCAGTTAGAATATTTCCTTCCTCCGTAGAAGCAAATCCACACTGAGGGCTTAGGCACAGCTTTTCAATATCTACATATTGTGCGGCTTCTTCGATTCTTGCCTTAAGCTGCTCTTTACTCTCCAGACCCCCATGTTTGGTTGTTACTAATCCCAACACTACAAATTGGTCTTTAATAAATCGTAAGGGTTCGAAATCGCCAGCTCGTTCATTATCATATTCCAAGAAAAAGGCATCAACTTTGGTATTGGAAAAAAGCACCTCGGCAACAGGCTCATAACCACCAGCAGCGAACCAAGTGGAGCGAAAATTACCTCGGCATACGTGCAGAGCGATGGTCATATCATGCGGACGCTTCGCAATACTCTCATTAATCAGCCTAACATAATCCTTTGCTAACTGATCTGGATCTGTACCTCTACTGCGTAAATGTGCGCGATGTCTACCACTGCTCAGCGTTCCCCAAGTTGTATCGTCTAACTGGAGGTAACGGCAGCCTGCATCGTAAAATGCTTGAATCGCAGTTTGGTAAACCGCTATGATATCTTGAAATAAAGTTTCCTTATCAGGGTAAACTTCATTTCCATTAAACTCCTCCACAAAGTGAAATAATGCAGGTGAAGGAATCGTCATTTTGGGTATTCGGTCTCCCGCCATTTGCTTGAGCTTGATAAATTGCTGGAGCATCGGATGATCTTCAAAGGAAATTCGGTCAACAATTCGGAATGATTCCGCGCGCTGAACCGTTTCCGCTCTTCCACTCCCTTGGTTTAAGTTAATTTTTTCAGTTCCTTTAATTCCAACAAAGAAATCAAGATGCCACCAGGAACGGCGAAATTCACCATCTGTAACTGCTAATAATCCTACTTCCTTTTCTAGTTCCAGTAGTTTAGCAATCTCAATATTCTCTATTTCATAAAGCTCACTTCCTGTGATTTCACCATTCTCATATTGGAGGCGGGCTGCTTTAATTTCTTCCGTACGCAAGAAGCTGCCGACGATATCATAGCGAAAGGGTGGAGCATTTCTCTGGGTGCCAGTTACGGGTCTAATCATACCGATCCTCCTACAGCTATAGTAAAAAATGATTTAGATCAAAATAACTTCCGGAAACCAAGTCATTTAAGATTTCTATATACTTGGATGCCATCACACTAGGTCTGCGATCTTTATGTGCAATCCAACCAACCGTGAATACTTCATTACTCTCAAATGGAATCGTCCTCAGTCCATTACCATTCAGATCGGATGCCATGATTCCTGTACCCACCGTATAACCGTCCGTGCCCATTAATAAATTGGTCAAGGTTGCCCGGTCATTCACTTTAATATTCTTCTCAATCTGAGAAAAACTTAACATTTCCTCCGAGAAGTGAAGTGAATTGTTCTCACCTTGTTCAAAAGTAATATACGGAAAAGGTAAAATATCGTCCTGCGAAATCCTTTCCTTCTGGGCAAGCGGATGTCCAGTTCTGACATAAAGATGTGGGTCGGTATTAAAGAGTGGCGTGAATTTCAGATTACCATCACTGAACAGCTTATTCATATGCTTATAGTTGCTCTCGTTAATATAAAGAATCCCTAAATCGCTACGGAGGGTACGCACATCTTCGATGATGTCGTAGGTTTGCGTCTCTCTCAAGCTGAAGTTGTACTCTGAGACATCACTTTGCTTCATGAGACTCACAAAAGCATCTACCACAAAAGCATAATGCTGAGTCGAAATGGAAAAATAGATTGGGCTACGCTTTTTCCCAGTATAACGATTCTCCATAAGCTCTGTTTGTTCAATGATTTGACGGGCATATCCGAGAAATTCCATTCCTTCTACAGAAATGCTTATTCCACGGTTCGTCCGTTCAAAGATGGTAATCCCAAGTTCATTTTCAAGCTCTTTAATAGCGTTGGACAGGCTCGGTTGAGAAACAAAGAGCTTCTTTGCCGCCTCATTCATGGAGCCACTATTTGCAATTTCGATAGCGTAGCGGAGCTGCTGCAACGTCACTCCTATTCCCCCTGTTCCAGACCTATTCGTACTGCATTCTGTTTCATACTAGCTGATATCGTAGCATAAATACATCTCTCATTCCAAGATAATCCTTTTCAGGTGCCCAATAACGCGTACTTATTGTGTTCTCTTTTTCCCAGCATCAATCTTGGCAGGATCTAGTCCTTTCCAAATATTTGGCATATCAACCTGTTCTGGATGCTCAAAAACTAAAAAGGCTGTAGGCAAATACCGCTCACCATATTGGGATGAAGGTTTATTCATAATCTCATTGTCTTTTACAAGTACCGTAGAAGATCCACCATCAAGATTAGCCGCTATCACGGCTCCATGCTTAAGCAAAATTTGCTGCACATCATAGAGATTTGCTCCAATACTATAAGTAGGCTGTCGACCGTCAATTACCACAAAAATAATAGCGCCATCTGCCCGCTGACCCATTGCTGTTCTAGGTGCAATCCCCCAACCTTCCGCTGCATTCTTAATCAATCCTTTGCCATTGACGATTAGCCGCGGGCTAAAAGTAACTGCCTCCTGAACCCCCATTTTACTAATCTCATCTAGTGTATAATTCCCGGCAACCATTTTTCCTTGTTTATCAAGACCAACAATCTGTGTAGATTTTTTACCGCCTAGACCGTTGTAATATAATTTACCTTGAGAGACTACAATTCCTATAGGTTTAAAACCGTTACCTTTCCAGTTCGGATCAGCGAACCCACCACCGTTAACTCCGGCGACAGCGCCTGTACGCTTCACCATACTGGTTACTTTTTCACCTGAACCAATCTTATTAGGTATTCCTAGCCGGACTTTGGTTGGATCATTAACAATCATTACATATCCGGTATAACCACTGCCTGAGACATTCTCAATCTCGACAAGTGGCTTCTCTACCACCTCAGGTTCGGGAGCGATCGTATGTGTATCTATTTCGTCCCCCATCTCTTCAAAGCGGGCGGTATACTCGGTTACCCGGTCCTTCAGTTGATCTTCACCTATAATATATTTAGCCATATAGCGATGTTGTGTTGTAATTAGCGTATCTGCGATCGTATAACGTAAGTTCTGAGCCGAGGGTGCAAAATAAAGCCATCCACCAGCAGCGATCATTAAAAATAAGCAGAATAAAAAAACTTTGGATAAGGTGCGAAAAAAACTCCGTTTCTTACGCTTTTTTATTGGTTTCTTAACAGGTTTCTTATTGCGTGCATTGGAACGTTGAGGTAATGATGAAGTGCTCACTTCTAAGTATTCCTCCCTAAATATTACTAATTTGATAATATGTACAACTCGTCCTTATCATAGACGATGATTTTCGTTAAAAGTTTCTATTTGAGTAATAGTCATCATTTCAAAAACAAAAAAGAGCAGGTTTCCAAAGTTTTGGCTACCTGCTCACATATAGCTAATCAAATTCTAATGTCTTCCTACTCCACCGCCGCCGCTAGCGCTACCGCCGCCACCTGATGAGCCACCACCGCCGGAATAACCTCCTCCACCGGAAGAGCCACTATCATTGTTAGATCTGCTGCTGCTTGAAGAGCTGGAAGAATGTCTTCCTGCTCCTCCACCACTGCTGGAACCTCCACCACCATGGTTCTCGTTGCTTGAGGAATACCTTCCTGCACCGCCACCGTTAGTAGAGCCTCCGCCACCACTGTTTCCCCAGAAGCTTGACTGTGAGTTATTGGATGGTGTATTTCTATGATGATTATGATGGTGATGATAATAACGTCTGTGCCATCGTCTGCCATAACCGTAATCCGCTTGACCATGCCAAGGACCATAACGGCGTATATTCCTTTGACTATATGGATTAAATGGCAAACCATACATTTCTATATATCTATTGCGTCGTGAAGCAGTAAATCCAAATAAGATGAGCGAACCAAAAATTGCTGAGAAGATTAGAAAAGCCTTGCTTTTACTAACCGCCTCACCTCCAGTTATAGCAGTAGTAGAGGAAGTACCAGAGTTCGTTGTAGTTCCAGGATTAACATTGTTTCCGTTGTTTCCAGTGACTCCTTGCGGATGATCCGCTCTCGCTAACAAGAAACTGTAGAACGAATTAACTGTCGTTGTAGCTCCCGTTCCGTAATCTTTTTTCGCAAATTGGGGTTCAAGCACGGTATTTAAAATATTACTAATAGCCTCATTGGTTAAAATCTTGTCGATATCCTTGCCTTGTAGAACATGATAGTTGTCTCCGCCTATGTCCAATACAAGCATAACATCCTTAGGACCAGCACCTACCGAAGCAAACTTCATATAGGTATAGTCCTGCAATGTTTTATCTCCAGCATTTTTTACGGTAACCACATAAATTCCACTTCCGGTTGTTGTTTTATATCTGTTGCTGGAATCGTTCAGATAGTCTTTAGTTACTTTTTTGAGCACACCCGCATTATCGGATACGTAATTTTTGGTGCCAACATTTTCTGCCCAAGTACCGCCCATAGCTTGAATAAAAGCTCCATACGTCTTCCTAGCACCATTACTGTATGTTTTAGCTGCGAAATCCGGCTCAAGATATTGTGAAAGAATCTCTTTAATCTTACTGTTAGGCAATGATTCCTCTATACCTTTACCTTGTACCGCCCAATAATCATCATCTTTTATAGAAAGGAGCAGCAGCAGACCGTTATTTTTATCCGCAGCCCCCACACCCCAGCTATTGAAAAGCGATTTTGCATACTCTTCCATCGAAACCCCTTCAGTAGAGTCGACAGTTACAAGCACAACTTGAGCTCCAGTAGCCTGATGTAATCGAATACCGTAGTTCACCATGTAATTCTCTGCTTTCTCGTCAATCACATTCGCAAAATCATTCACATAAAATGAACCCGTATGCTTAGGTACAGCAGTTTTGGCTAAACTTACAGCCGGCAAAAGCAATACACTTAACAATAAGGCAGCAAGTGTGGTACGTAGCAGTATTTTTAGAGTTCTCGTGTTCATATGTACCTCCTGATCTATCATTATCTCTCTTATTTATCGGTTACGCGCGGTTAGCGGAATAGTTCCATTTTATTCTAAACTGGAAATTACACAACAGGAAAAAACGATTAGAATTTGTGAGGCAGGTGATTTAAGGCGTGCGAGTCGCTTTAGGGGCAATCATCGTGTTGTGTTGAGGGATCAAACTCAAGAACATTGGAGTTTTGGAATCCTCCTACTGGATAACATACTTTTCGCCGATGCATCGGACTCAGGAGACGTTATTTTGTTCATTTGCGGGTTTGCGGCAGGCTATCGGACTCAGTTGCAGCTATTTACTTAAAACCACACCACTTATCCATAAATGTTGGCCAATAAGTGCTATACAGTCCGATAACGCAGCAAAATGAGCTTAAAAGGCGAAATAGCTGCAATACGGTCCGTAACACACTGAACTTCCTTGGCTACTATACAAAATTGGAGTTTTGGATTCCTCTTAAACTTCTTAGTTACTTGAGTACCCGTTATCTTGAGATACCCAGCCAATACTCCAACAACAAAAAGACTCAGCATATTGCTGAGCCTCATGATTTTAAAGCCAATTAGTTGGATCTCGAGCTCATGTTCCGTTAAAAATCAAACAGAGTAGTTGTTAAGTAACGCTCACCGGTATCCGGCAGAATTACCACGATGGTCTTGTCTTTATTCTCAGGACGCTTAGCGATTTGTGTAGCTGCGTAAACAGCTGCTCCGGAGGAGATACCCACCAGCAAACCCTCTGTTCTCGCAAGTGCACGTGATACGCTATAGGCATCATCATTTTTCACCTGAAAAATCTCATCCACTACCTCATTATCGTAATTCTCCGGAATAAAGTTAGCTCCAATGCCCTGAATCCCATGTCCCTTTGGACGGCCTCCTGATAAAACAGGGGAGTCAAACGGCTCGATGGCAACGATTTGGACTGCTGGGTTCTTTTCTTTCAACGCTTTTCCAACACCCGAGATAGTGCCTCCAGAACCAACCCCCGCTATAAAAATATCTACATCTCCATCGGTATCCCGCCAAATTTCCTCAGCTGTAGTCGTTCTGTGTATTTCCGGGTTCGCAGGATTGCTGAATTGTTGGGGAATAAATGAATTTGGAATTTCCGCAGCTAATTGTTCTGCCTTTCTTACAGCTCCGCTCATCCCTTCAGTTCCCGGTGTTAACACAAGCTCAGCACCTAGTGCCAGCATTAATTTACGGCGTTCAATACTAAATGTATCTGGTAGGACGATGATCAGTGAATACCCCAAGCTAGCAGCTGCAAAAGCAAGTCCAATCCCAGTGTTTCCACTGGTAGGCTCAATAATGACAGAATCTTTATTGATGAGACCTCTCTCTTCCGCATCTTTGATCAATGCATACCCAATACGATCCTTAACACTACCTGCAGGATTAAAGGATTCCAGCTTGGCAAGAACCCTTGCTTCTACGTTTTGGGTTTTACTATACTTTGAAATCTCTAATAACGGTGTATTTCCGATCAGATCGGTTAAGCTCTTGTAAATATTAGCCATAATGATCCGCACCTCATTTCTTAATTTCCAATCAAATTACTCTGTATTAAGTCTAGCAGGATTTAAAGGATTTACAACCTATTGATTCTTATTAGTCGCAAATTGAGGCCGTTAATTCGTACTACGTCTAACCGAAACACTCGACTCTCGCACGATTAATCGTGGATCAAGCTGCACCCTTTGATACTCCCCGGTAATATTATCCTGAATACGTTGTAAAAGAAGCTGTGTGGCTAAACGCGCCACTTCATTCCCCATGATGGAAACCGAACTAATCTGAGGCGTTGTAATAGTTGTCCATGAGTTATTATCCACCCCAACCACCGCCACATCTTCCGGAACACGAACGCCTAATTCTTTAAAACGATTCACAATACCTATGGCCACCATGTCATTCACTGCATAAATAGCGTCTGGCATATGTGTCAGGCTGTAGAAATAATCAGCGGCTTGTAGCCCCGTTTGCAAGGAAAAGTCTTCGCCAAAATAAACAAGCGAAATATCCACTTGTTTTAAAGCTTGCTGATAGGCAAGATAACGATCTTCAATAAGATCTTTTTGAGCTCCTGCATATGCAATTCTAGTTCGACCGATATTGATTAAATGCTCCATCACTAATTGACCTTCAAAACGTGACAAGCTGACGATGTCTGCTTTCACATTTTCTGTGATTCTTTTCCCGTAGTTAATGATGGAGACCGGAACACTCGATTTATTAATTAACTCCACCATGGTCTTTGGATAAGCAAGAGGCATGATAATGAGTCCATCTACATGTAATTTTTTGACCTCACGAATCGTTTCGAGCTCAGTGCGCGGGTTGCCAGAAGTATTAATTTGAATTACCCGATAGCTATGTTGTTTAGCGGCTTGCTCTACGGACCAGGCGATATCCGGAATAATTGCGTTGCGGATGTCAGGAACGGCCAGAGCAATTTGCTTCGTTTGGCGGATTTTGAGGCTTTGCGCAGAGGTGTTCGGAGTGAAACCCATCTCCTCAATCACTTGAAGTACCAGCGCCTTGGTCTTGGAACTAATTCCCTCTGAATTATTAATGGCTCTTGAGACAGTAGCAATACCTACCCCCGCCCGTTTCGCTACATCCTCTATGGTTACTTTGTTTTTATTAGCCACTCTGATAGTCCCCTTATTTCCGGAATCGTTTTCGTATTTATCTCTATTCCGCTCATCTAAAATCAAAATTCCAATGTAAAGATTATAACATAATACTGCATAGAAAAATACATATCTCAGCTACCGTCATGTGCCTTAACGCTTGATATAGCTCCGTTTTAGTGAAATATTTCACTAATTTTCGATATTAATATTTTCATTATTTAAATTTGACAATATGAAAATTATGTGACATATTTGTTCTCGGAAACGTTTCCTCTTTTTCAGAAATATAACACTATTTATTATCAATTATTAATCTAGGAGATGAATGATATGCAAGCATTAAGATGGCATAACGTCAAAGATCTACGGTTAGAAACGATTGAAGAACCAGCAGCCCTTGAAGGAAAAGTGAAAATCAAAATCGAATGGTGCGGAATTTGTGGCAGCGATCTTCACGAATATGTAGCTGGCCCTATTTTCATCCCCCAAGGTACTGATCATCCCCTTACTGGTGAAAAAGCTCCAGTCGTAATGGGACATGAATTTTCTGGACAAATCGTAGAAGTAGGTAAAGGCGTTAGTAAGTTTAATGTTGGTGATCGCGTCGTCGTCGAGCCTGTTTTTGCATGTGGTGAATGTGTGGCTTGTCGACAAGGTAAATATAATCTTTGTGAAAAAATGGGCTTCCTAGGTTTGGCTGGTGGTGGCGGTGGATTCTCAGAATACGTCGCAGCAGACCAACATATGGTGCACAAAATTCCAGACAGCTTATCCTATGAACAAGGTGCTCTCGTGGAACCTTCTGCCGTTGCTCTACACGCTGTTCGTTCCAGTCAACTAAAGGTTGGAGATAAAGCTGTAGTATTCGGTGCTGGCCCAATCGGTTTGCTGGTCATTGAAGCTTTGAAAGCATCCGGTGCAGCGGAAATCTATGTTGTAGAACTTTCTGAAGAACGTAAGAGTAAAGCTGAAGAACTCGGTGGTATTGTAATCGATCCTAAACAATATGATGTGGTCGAAGAAATTCAAAAACGTACCGATGGTGGCGTAGATGTTGCTTTTGAAGTCACTGGCGTCCCTCCCGTTCTAACCCAAGCCATTAATTCCACTAAATTGAGTGGACAAATCATGATCGTTAGTATTTTCGAAAAAGATGCTACGATTACTCCAAACAATATCGTACTTAAAGAACGCAACTTAACTGGTATCATCGGATACCGTGATGTTTTCCCAGCTGTAATTAGCTTGATGGAACAAGGGTACTTCCCTGCTGAGAAGCTTGTTACTAAGAGAATTAAACTGAATGAAGTGATTGATCACGGGTTTGAGGCACTTTTGAAAGAAAAAAATCAAGTGAAAATCCTTGTAAGTCCTAAACAATAACCATAAGCAGCCTATTGGCTGAATCATAAAAGAAGGCGCTGCCCCAAGCAGCTCTTTCTAGAATTTGTAGCAGTCTCTGTTATTAAAAAACAACCAGGCAGCGATACTCCGGGAATTGGAGTATCGCTGCCTGGTGTTTTTGATCTGTGGCGGGGCTTAAGCAAATTTATGGGCAAATCCTTATATACTCTGATTTAACCCGCTTAAACATCCGCTGATCCACCAAAGTATAATTGTCCACACACTATGCAGGAGTTGCCAAGTCTGATGCCTTGAAGAAATCCTTTCAGACAGAACGTAGCTTCCGTTGTATCCCCTCTTAGTATACTTCTAGCACCTAATTTAAAGGATTTGAATGAGATAATGGAGAGTGATATAGGGTAAATGTGAAATAACTGCATTCTGTGCACTTATTCCGGATGAAAAAGCAACTATACTTGTTTTAATTGTATTCTGTACAATTAAAAACCTAAAAATCTACCTATACGGAAGTAAATGAGGAAAATAGATGTACTAAATACAGTTATATCTATGACCCAACCAATTAAGGAATTATAGTTGTACAAAATACAATTAAACGCTCTGCTTCAACTAATTGCTTCCATCGCCACTCTGATTCATCTATTCTAGATGAAGTGTAGCTCCCTATGGAACAGCCCCTAGCCCGTTTGTTTGCTACTATCTATACTTATGCGTATTTATCATTTATCAAATAATGCAGATTCTCTTTTACAGCAGGCCATTCGGTATCCAATATGCTAAAGACCACATTATCATGAATCGATCCGTCAGACTTGATTCTATGCTTGCGCAGAACTCCTTCTTTAACCGCCCCAATTCGTTCTACTGCTCTTTGTGACCTCAAGTTGTTCGCGACCACTGTAAATTCTACACGGATCAGCTTAAGTTCTTCAAAACAATAGTGTAGCAGCAGCGACTTGCCCTCTGTGTTCACACTAGTTCTCCAATAATCAGGCGAGATCCAGGTACATCCGATTTCCGCATTGCGATGAACCAAATCCGGATGCATAATCCTTGTGGTTCCGATAATTCGCTCCGTTGCTTTATCAATGATAGTAAAGGTAATTTGTGAACCGTTTTTTTGATTTGCTAAAGCTGTTGAGATTAATCCTTGCACCTGCTCGTCCGACGTTATTTTTCGCCAGGTAAATTCCCAGATGTCTGGATTTCTTAACACTCTCGCCAATCCTTCTGCATGACTTTCATCTATTGGAACCAGCTTAATTGTTTTCCCGTCAAGTAGTTCAGTATTCATAACACTCATTTGGTGCACCGTTCTCTCAATGAAATATGCTGAATGATATCTGCAATTTCTTCCACACGAAAGGCGATATGGTCTGCTCCGGCTTGTTCAAGCTCTTCCTTGGGACCATAACCAAAAGTCACTCCAATAGATTCGACACCACAGCCAATAGCACCGATCATATCATGCTTACGATCTCCTATCATTACCGCTTCCTCTGGATGTATGTCATTCTCATCAAGCACGTACTGAATAACCTCTTGCTTCTTAGAACGGGTACCGTCCAGATTACTTCCTCCGATATGTTTGAAATAATGATCGAGCTTATAATGCTCAAGAATCTGTGCTGCAAAAACAGTCGGTTTGGAGGTTGCTACATACAATGAATATCCATTCGTCTTAAGTCCCTCCAGCAATTGGGGTATACCTTCAATCACCATATTCTCAAATAATCCCGTGGCACTGTAACGCTCCCGGTAAAAAGCAACCGCTTCAAGCGCTTGTTCCTCAGTGAAATGGTGCAGCTCGATAAATGAATCATATAACGGAGGACCTATGTAAGGAAGAAGCTCATCCAAATGTTCGATCTGTATATCAAATTTGTTCAAAGCGTATTCTACGCTTTTGGTGATGCCTTCTTTGGGGTCTGTTAAAGTACCATCTAAATCAAATAAAATGTTTTGTAATCCTCTTCCCACGGTTGTCTTGCTCCCCTCGACTGTTATTATTGCATATATTTATCATACCTTCGTTTCCACATACTTTCCACATACTTCTCGAATACGATAAGTAACCGAAGCTATTACATATTATCGGAGGAGTATCTTATGAACATGACGCATTACATGTCTTTGCTAGCGGACAACCAGCCTTGGAACTTGATTATATTCATGGCAATCCCCGTGATTTTCGCTGAGACGATTACCATTACAGAGTTTATTATTTTATTCACCAAGAACCTAAAAGGCCCACTACGATCCTTCAACAAAGTCTGCAGCATACTCGCAGGGTTATATTTCACAGGGGTATTCCTTTACTTGTTCCCAACTGCGTTTATTCCTTTGTCTGTGAATGGGGAATGGCACACATGGGTAGATATCGTAGCCGTGGGCTTCTATTTAAGCGGAGTACTCTCCTTATTGCCACTGGCTTTGTTAGATCTTGATCTGATTGCCCATAAACGATCGGAAGAGCACAAGATGAAGCTGCATTTTCTGCTAATTAGTGGCTTCTTGGTCGTGGCGCATATAGCGATGATATTTGGGATGATTAATCCGGAAATTGTGGGCAGTATGGGTGGAATGGGCGATATGATGCATTAAAGTTTATTAACATAACGTAATCTAAGTCAAAAAGCAGATCAAGGATAAAACCTTGATCTGCTTTTTGGATCGTACCGGTTATCCTGCGTTTTGTACAGTTACCACAGTACGCTTCTTGCGTAATAAAAACATCAGTGGAAATCCAAACAACACAATAATGGAACCTACCACAAAAACATCATTCACACCCATCGTGAACGATAGCAAACGTATCGAATCTGTATTACTTGCACCGGAGCTGATCAACTCTTTAGAGTGGAGTAAGGATCTACTCGACAGCAGTGAGGTGAATACTGCAATCCCAAGTGAGCTTAACACATTGCGAACCCAGTTGTTGATCGACGTAGCATGCCCAGACCATTCGACAGGAATTTCCTCCATTGAGGCTGTACTGCTTGGAACATTGGCTAGTCCAATGCCGAGATTACGAACGACCATCGCCCACATAATAAAGCTATAAGATATGTTCGTTTGCAGCCGACTAAGCATGAATAAACCGATGAATATAAATAAAATTCCCGCAGAAATCAACTTCACAGGTCCGAACTTTGGATACAGCTTACCTACGATTGGACTCAGTAAGGCAAGGAGGATCGAGGACGGCAATAAAATCAGCCCTGTTTTAAGCGTTGTAGCCCCTTCTACCGTTTGTAAGAACAAAGGGGTTAAATAGGTTCCGGCATACATCGCAATCGTAACTAAACTATAGATACTAAGCATGGCGGTAAAACGGCGATTACGGAATACACGCAAATTCAGCAGAGGTACCTCCGCCTTCAGCTCGCGCAAAACAAACAAAACTAACAATACAACTCCCAAAAGGATTAACGATAAGGTTTTCCACGAAGTCCATCCCCAGCTATTGCCTTGGCTAAATGCAGTTAATAATGATAAACTACCGAGGACAACGGTAAGGAAACCAGGAATATCAAATGACTTCGGAATATTCATTCGATAATATGGAATTAACGTTAGGGTTAGAATAACAGCTATGATTCCAATAGGGATGTTAATTAAGAATAACCAATGCCAGCTGGCATATTGGAGCAGCCACCCGCTAAACGTTGGTCCTATGGCTGGCGCGACCATCGCGGATAACGACCAGAGGCTTACTGCAAAAGGTCTGCGTTCTCCCGGTATTACTTGAAATATGATGGTCATTGTACAAGCCATGATGAGACCGCTACACGAACCCTGTAGCATCCGAAATACAATTAATGATGTTGGATCCCATGCCAAAGCACAAAGCAAAGAGAACATGGTGAATCCCATCAAGGCGAAAAGATAAAGCCTTTTGTAGCTGAATCTTCCTCCGAGATATCCGGCGAGTGGTGCGGTTACTCCTGTCGCCAGCATAAAACCGGTGACCATCCATTGCATGGTGTTCAGACTCGTATTGAAATGATCCATTAAAAGAGGAACAGCAATGTTGATCGTCGTTGTACTTAAGACAGAGACGAAATTTCCGAAGAATATGGCAATCATGATCGGCCAAAAATGTATTTTGCTTGCTTGATTTTCTTCCATGCTTCCCCTCCTCATTATTTTTTTATATGTCTACTTTTACATATATAAGGTGACTTGAATAATGTTATAATCGTATGATCAATATGTCAATGATGACATATCCCCGAAAAATTCAATGAAAACGGATTTATAATAACTGGAGGGCTTTATAGTAATGAATACACTGTCTTATGGACTTCTAGCTTTACTTAGCGCTAACTCATTGTCTGGATATGAATTAACTCAGAATATCAAGCCGCTCTGGCGTGCTGGACATAGTCAAATCTACCCTCTATTAATGAGCATGGAGCAGCAAGGTTATATCACCTTTAAGCTCATTGAACAGACCGATAAACCGGATAAAAAAGAATACTCCATTACGAAAGCAGGACTGGAGCAATTACGGCAATGGGTGGAAACTACTGCAGAGCCTCCGGTGCTGCGGGATGAGCTGCATTTTAAGCTGTATAGCTTATGGCTATCCAACCCGAAAGAAGCCAAGGACCTATTGCTAAAACGTGCAGAGTTTTGTAAAAGTGAGCTGGAGCGATACAAGGTTTTGCTCAAAGCAAACGAAGTCTTGCGTGATGAACGCGGTGAGACTCGTGAGTTAAAAGCCACCACTTTTGGACGTTATTTACTGATCCACAAACGTGTGCTTGATATGGAGAGCTCTATACAATTTTGCGAATGGGCACTTGAAGAGCTTGAGTCGAATCAATAACATTATAAACATGCAAAAAAGAGACCTCATTTTGTATCGGAAGTCTCTTTTTACTTACATGTATTCGGATTTAGATAAATTCAATAGTTGCACCTCGCAACGAGTACCCGCTCCAGGCTGACTCATCATTCGAATCTTGCCTCCATGCAATTCCACCAGCTTTTTAACAATGGAAAGTCCCAGACCTGAACCTCCGTATTGTCTTGAACGTGATTTCTCTACCCGGTAGAAACGCTCGAAGATATAGGGAAGCTCTTCCTCAGGAATACCTATTCCTGTATCTTCAACTATTAGAGTTGCAGCATCCGCTGTAAATTCCACATGAACAATAATCTCGCCTTCATCCGTATAACGAATTGCATTTTCCAGAAGGTTCATTATAATCTGTTCCATACGTTTTTGATCTCCACGGATCATATACGCATCTCCGCTAAGCTGAAGCTTCAGCTGTAACCCCTTCTCTTTTGCTTTCAGTTCAACTCTGCGCACGGCTTGTTCCGTTAGCTGACTGAGATCGATCCACTCTTGGGTAAGTGTAACCTTTCCTTCCTCCATCTTTGCCAGTTCAAATAAATCATCCACCAGATGCTGGAGCCGATGTGCTTCCTGATGAATGATATCCAAGTATAGATCCCTTTCCCCCTCGGTCTCGTAAAGCCCATCTTTTATAACCTTGGTGTACCCCTCCAAATATGTAATGGGCGTTCTCAGCTCATGTGAGATATTTGCCAGAAATTCCTGCCTTGTATCCCTGTATCGTTGTAGATCGACAGCCAGATCATTTATGGCCGCAGCCAAAAAACCAATCTCATCGGTACTACGTATAGAAAGTCTCGTTTCCAGCTCGCCAGCCGCGATTTTCCGGGTTGCCTTTTGCATCTTGATCAGAGGTCTGGACAAAATCATGGCGATCACACCAGTGATCCCTATAGCCAATATAAAAGCCCCTATTCCTGCAATCAGCAGCAGGTTCCGGATGGAAGCCAAAGATTGCTTCATACTCTCTGTAGAGGACATTACATAAAGTGCAGACTGAGTTGTATCCCCCTCCATTATTGGTTTTCCAATGATAAAATAGGAATGTCCAGCAGGATCTTTATACTCAAAATCAACACTTTTCCCAGCGAAAATCCGGCTAACATCCGAAGCTTGGATGAATGAACGATCCGAACGATCATGTACACCCGAGTGCAGTATCACATTGCCATCCTTCGAGATATTAAAGATACTGACATCCGAAAATTCTGCAAAGGTACTCATCATCTGCTCATTTGAACTATCCTGCGATTCCGCCATTCCGATAAAATGTGAGGTGAGTTCCTCCGTCTCTTTTTGCATCTCGTTGTAATAGAAGCTTGTAAACATCCGGTCTATAGTAATTCCAAGGACAAGCAAAACTACTAAAAAAACAGACATTATAATATAACCAAGCTTAAGTCCGATGATGTTATTTTTCATACCAGATTACCGGGAGCGTGAAATTTATAACCTAACCCCCACACTGTTTGAACCGGATTATAGGAGAGGCCTGCCTTATGCAATTTCTCACGGATATTCTTAATATGGGTGTCGATAACACGATTCTCCCCCTCATAATTATTCCCCCATAATCGTTCCACCAGTTCTTCTCTCGTAAAAACCCGGGTAGTGTTTTGCGCCAAAGTAGCCAGTAAATCAAACTCCTTGAGAGTGAATTCAATGGATGTATCCTGAATATGTACCTCCCTAGCTTCTGGGTATATTTTAAAATCAGGGTATGTGAGCACCTTATCCTGAGGTTGGTGGGCAAATGTAAGTGTTGAACGCCGCAGCAGAGAATAAATCCTAGCCACTAATTCTTCCGGCTCAAACGGTTTAGTAAGATAATCATCTGCTCCTATACCGAGACCACGTACCTTATCCTTGGTTTCAGAACGTGCGGTTAGCATTAGAATTGGGATAGAGCTTGTCTCCCTCACCAGCTTGCAGACCTGCCAGCCATCCATATCCGGCATCATCACATCCAGCAAGATTAGGTCAAAGCTGTGTTGTTTCAACAGTTGGAGTGCCTCATGACCCGTTGACGCCTCTTTTGTAGACATCCCTTCTTTACTTAAATAAATCCGCAATAAATTCCGCATGTTCCATTCATCATCTACGATCAGTATCTGTAGCTTATTCAAGCCGTTCACCCTCTTTATGACCTAGTTCTTCTCATTATACAAAAAAACACAGAACAAGCCGACATCATCTCTAAATGATGCCAGCCTGTGATTATGGTTAGTGGCCGGAATGCGGATTGCCTCCTGCAGCAGGTGAGATTTCTAGCATGTCATCAATTTCACTTTGTGCTCGCTCATTTATTGCAAGGTTATCTCCAGTTATCCAAGCATGATTGTAAGGACCTTCCGCTGGTGAATCTTGAAATTTAGGTTGAAGCTCCATCATATACTCCATTACTGAATCTGGCAGCCCGTCTTTTTCTGTAAAAATAAGCGGCGCATGTTTCCCCAAATGGGAAAACGGCGCAGCGGCGATAGTGAGCATCGTTGAATCCGTGGTTAACAAAGACAGGTTATGACCGGGTGTAGTGATTCCCCAGCCGAATCCGTTATTGGCATCCTTAAAACTTGCAAAAGCTATAGCGTTCTTAAAAACATCTTCTCCAGCTATACGGGTAACTGTTCCGTATTCTTTTAATTGCTTTTCTACATCTGCTGAGACAATGTCTTCTGCTCCTAGGATGTAAATGGTTGCGCTACCTCCACGTTCTTTTAAAGCCTCGACCGTTGAGTTAGGAATTTCGTCTTTGGTTACATAGAGTAGAGGTTCCGGCATATGTGCGATCCAATTCACTGCTGGCAGCGTGTACTCAGGATTATCCATAGAACCAATAATGACCGACTTTGGAAGTTCGCCGGCTGCTTTAGCGTAATAAGTATCTATAGCCTGAGCTACAGCCGCTGGCTCATCCCCTTCTATCCGGTCTACTTTTAAATCAATGGCCTTTAATTGTTGTTTTACATTAGATGCCATAGGCCCAACAAGCACTACCTGAACCCCATTATTGCCATCAGCACCTATTGGATTCAGTCGCTTAAGTTCTGCGAGGGTAACCTCAGGAACCCCATCTTTTGCGGTATACAGGACGGGGCCGTTACTGGGATGATGAATCAAATCTGCACTAACTGCGGAAATCTGCCAATTACTCACATCCGTCAAAACTACACTTGAGGGTCTATTATTCTTTGTTTGCGCAGTCCATAAAGTCTGAGAAACTAACACTGCGGCTTGAATCGGATCTGAAGTGTTAATGCGAGTAGTATTCTTCGTAGCTATCCAAGGTGGCTCCACCGTTGCAGAACTAGCATGCGAATTAACCTTAGATGGAACATTATTGCCTGATTGGCAGCTTGTTATCACTGTACTCAAAAGCAAACTAACGGCAACAAATGGTATGATTTTTTTCATCCTAAACCCTCCTGTGTGATGTTCTCGCTTGATTTAGAGTAGTTTAGTCTACAAATGTGTGGAAAGTATGTAGAATTTAAAATAAATAAAATTTGTATATAATGCAAAAAGAGCATCCCGTAAGCCATGTATGACTCAGGATGCTCTTGGTCTAGATTTTTCAATGCTTACCAGTGTTTTGCGATAAAAGTATCCCGACCGGATTGCTCCCGATCTTCTTTGTAGTGCTTAGGATTCTTATGATGATAATCCTGATGATACTCTTCTGCACGATAAAAAGTTGGCACCGGAAGAATTTCCGTAACGACTGGACCGGAGAATCTGCCGCTGCCCGCAACCTGTTCTTTCGAGGCAAGAGCCGCTAACCGCTGTTCTTCATTATAATAGAAGATCGCTGTCCGGTACTGAGTTCCTCGATCCTGGAATTGCCCACCATCATCGGTAGGGTCAATCTGAGGCCAATATAATTCAAGCAGCTTCTCGTATGAAAAAAGCGCTGGATCAAACGTAATCTGCACAACCTCGTAATGCCCCGTTGTTCCGGTTTTGACTTCTTCGTAGGTTGGATTCTCAGTTAACCCTCCCGCATATCCCGATACAATTCCATGAATGCCTGGTAATTCCTCAAACGGTGTCACCATGCACCAAAAACATCCGCCTGCAAACATCGCTTGTTCCATATGATCAAATCTCTCCCTATCTATCTTCATCTAATAAATAATATATGCTATGACGATAAAGCCAAAAGATCATAAAGTCAATGGAAGTCAGCAGCACCATTAGAATTCAAATCTCCAAAACGTTATAATATAACAACAACAGAAGTAGAAAGGAATGCGCTATGAGAAAAAATCGTTTAGGACAATCCGATTTGTATGTAAGTGAGATAGGACTTGGCTGTATGTCTTTGGGTACGGATGAGGCGAAAGCCATTTCCATTGTTCATGAAGCACTCGATCAAGGAATCAATTTTGTTGATACAGCAGATCTTTATGATGAGGGCCGTAATGAAGAGATTATTGGCAAAGCCATTCGTCAACGTCGTCAGGATGTAATCCTAACAACAAAAGTTGGCAACCGCAGAATTCCCGGTCAAGAAGGCTGGAGCTGGGACCCTTCAAAAACCTATATTAAAAATGCAGTCAAAGATAGTCTCAAACGGCTGCAAACGGATTACATCGATCTATACCAGCTGCATGGCGGCACTATTGAAGATCCAATTGACGAAACGATTGAAGCTTTTGAAGAACTTAAGCAAGAGGGTCTTATCCGCTATTATGGGATCTCTTCTATTCGTCCTAATGTAATTAGAGAATATGTGAAAAAATCAAATATTGTAAGTGTTATGAGCCAATATAGCATTTTAGATCGACGTCCTGAGGAAGAAATCCTTCCTCTGCTAGCTAAGCATGGAATTAGCATGATCGCACGCGGACCTTTAGCAGGGGGCATTCTATCAGAGCGTGGTCGCAGCAAGGCGGAAAAGAATTACTTAGATTACAGTAGTGAGGAACTTCTGAATTTGCATGATCGGCTTTCACAGGAAACTAGTGACTCTCGCAATCTTGCACAAACAGCGCTGCATTATCCACTAGCTAATCCATCTGTAGCCGTTATTATTCCTGGGGCAAGCAGTCTGGAGCAATTAAAAAGCAATGTAATGGCTGCTGATGTAGCTCCACTCACTTCGGAGGAACTTGCAGACATTCAGCAGATGAGCAAAGCAAATCGTTACAAGCTTCATGTATAGATTAGTCACTTTCGTTAAAAACAATGGGGTGTCCATAGCCATACAATGGCTGTTGGGCACCCTTACTTTTTGAATCTAACTGATCGCTGATCTAATCCTTAAACTTGGTTTGATTAGATATTATTCACACGAACGAAGCCGCTATAGGACACAGTTGACCTTATGCGCTACTTTTTACTATATTAAGGGTGCTCGCGGACTCCATAGCCGCTATGAGCTTGATAATCACCATATATCATCCTCTATTTAAGGAATAGCAGCACTGGAGTCCGAAATCATGCTCCAAAGGCTAAATATATGCAAATAACGTCATCTGAGTCTGAAAGTATTCAAGTCACTCCGCGTGACACATCCAGCCTGCCATAATTCCAGTAGAATAAAATCGAGTGATTCTCGTGAAGCCTGATTCTTTCAATAACTCTTCAATTTGTTTTTCAGGAAGAAAAGAAATTTTCGTAATATTGCTACTTACATTATCAAACGCTTCGGGAGATTCATACCCTGCAACCCAAAAGCTTTTCCATACATTTATTCTGTCGTGGAGTTCAGGATCATCCAAATCTCCATATGCACTTACGAGAACAAATGGAGCACCCGGTTTCAGATTATCCTTTATGGAGCGAAGCAATTTCAATTTTTCTTGAACATCATGAATGAAATGAAGGACCAAAATACAACTTGCCACATCGAACTTTGAGTCCTGCTGAGGAAGATCATCGATTGTCCCAGGAATCAGACTGACACGGCTCTCTAAGCCCAGTTCATCTATCTTTAACTTCGCGATCTTAAGCATATCTTCCGAAGGATCCACTCCAGTAAATGTCCAGTTTGGGTTAGATGGACCCCATGCCGAAAATTCATTTCCTCCCCCCGCACCGACCACGAGCAAAGATACAGGGATGTCACCTAATTCGAAGCGAAAATAAGATTGGATCATCGAAAATAATGAATCATAAGAGGGAATCGAAATACGAGTTGTTTTTTCATAGGTCGCCCTCTTGGCATTTAATTTTTGCTCATCAGTCATTGTAATCATCCTCCATTGTTTTAAACTTCACATTTTAGTATCAAAACCCGCATTAAAGTTATTACGGATTTATATTATCCCTAATAAGCCCGAAAAAAGAACGGATCTTTACTCCGTCTTCATCGTTTTTGCCAAATCTGCAATTTTCGTGTTCTCTAAGTACCGCTCCATCTGTCGCTCAGCGTCAATCACAACCTGTTGAATCAGACATTCACTTCCGTGATCTAGACTGCATTCAAAAAAGGAAGCCGTTCCTTCGATTGCATGGATAATATCCAAAAAAGAAATTTCCTCCGACTTGCGTCTGAGACGATAACCACCATTAGCGCCAGGTGCAGATTGAATTAATCCAGCCTTCACTAGCTTAGTCATCATTTTGGACAGATAGGTTTGGGAAACACCCAGCTTCTCAGCAAGCAATTGAACACCCACCGGCTTATCAGACGCCACCGTCACCATATAGAGCATTGCATGAAGTGCATAATCTGTCGCTTGGGAATATTTCATTCAGCACCTCCATTAACGACTTTAGAAATCTATGATAACTCTAACATTTTTAAAAGGCAAGTATATAATTCCTACACTCGCCCATTAAGCAATCTTCTTCATCCTCAACTAATTGGAGTATACTCTCCATTAAACTCAAATTCATAGTCATTAGCGATACGGATATAGCCATATACGCAATGCCAGCGATCTCTGTAGAAAACACTGGAATAATTCTGATTATCCCTATTTCCTTCAGCAACTAAGATCTCTTTGTCATCGCATGCTAAAACAATACCTGTATGATCGTGAGGGTCATTAGTTAGCAATTTTTCATAAATCACAATATCACCACGTTGAGGAGTAAACCCCTCTTGCCCGTCAAAATAAAAAAATGCGGTCTCAGGTAGTTGCGCCCACTCTAACCATGCCCCTACGCCAGCTAATCGAAAATCAGCATTCGGATATCGAATCGGCAGCAGAAAGCCAGCTTGCATACAGCAGTAATATACAAATGCTGCGCACCAATTGTTTTGTAATACTTTATAAATCCCTTGGTCAGGCCAATATTTACAGATTTCTCGATATCGTTCGTTTCCTGGTATTCCAACAATGTTTTCTTTTCCAAATGCTTCAGCAATATTAGCCAACTTGCCTCGTTTATCCGTAGGCTGGTGAACTTCAGCCCCGCTACTGTAATCTATCTCTTCCAAAAAATCCTCTGGAATCGTCATTTCACGAAGTACATTCCGAAGCCTATTCGTGTCCTGTTGTGTTACATTACAGTCCCTATTCTGCAAGTGTAATTGTAGAACTTGAGCATCCTTTAGAATCTCTTCATAGGGACCCTTAACTTTATTCCTATCCCCTTGATGGAAGATCGCCTTTAGAATTTGAGTCAGCTCTTCATTGGTGAACATATTCAAGTCTCTTAATAAAGGCCTTACGGTATCTGCACTGTTGGGACCTGGAAAATCCTTGACTCCGGTTTTGAAGAAATAATAATTATGAAGCAGTCCTATAATGGCTGCCAATTCCTGATTTTGTTCTCTTTTCATGGCAAGCAATGAAGCGAAGCTAGACACTCCGTACAGGTGAACACACGCTTCCTGTTTCCGTTGTTCGCTACCTAAAGACATGATCATTTCTTGAACCAGCACACGCACACTATCGAGGTGCTGGTTCACTTTTGTTATCAGTCGTTGAGTCACTGGAAACCTTCCCCTCCGTTACTGCTCAGCTGTAATAATACCAAAGCTAAAACTGACATAAATCTTTTTATCAATTCAGTCCCTAAAGACTACCTTTTTCTGTCCATCCTTGACGAATTCCACACCAAAATAATCGGTATTACCGTTCGCCCCGAATTCAGCGATCCGAGCATCAGGCTTACTCTCAAAGTGAATGTTATGTTTAATATTAGATCTTGGTAACAATGTAATCTCTTGCGGCTGAACCTCTGCGAATGACCAAATCCCTTGAGAATTACCATACTCTCGAAAGATTGGACGAATCATAACGGTTTCATTTTGCCCGCCATAGTTGATTAGCCTGATTGTACATTGAACCTTCACTATATCCTCTTGAGTACCGTACATACAGTGCGAATCTTTTTCCAGAAAATCCACAACTTCAATTCCTTCATTGTTCATATTCACAAGATAATACAATCGTTCTGTTAGAAATGGATATAACGTAATGAAAATGATGATAGCAAGCAAAACGGTTCTGCCTACATATTTTTTATAACGCTGTCTAAAGTGCTTTATAGTTAAACTCCCACTGACGATTAACATAATGATCCCGAATATCGCTGAGTAATGTAAACCATGGTTTGTCGCAGGCTCGCTCCAAGGCGGAATTCCAATGGTTCTGAAGAGGTAATCCCCAAACATAGTCCCCTGATGTGTGATTCCCACAAAAACTAAAGAAAACAGCAAAAATAAAACAGCCATCCATCCTTTACCCTTGATCATTTCATCCCTCCCAACCAATAACAGTTATGTCTTCTCTATCCTCCAAGGAAAGATTCCTATGCATATGCAATTCAATTTTTTTACCGCTAAAACTTAAGGTGTAATCAACTACGTAAGGGGTTTCAATGTAATATACCGTGAGGATTAATTTAGAATCAGCATATTGCCAGCTTGCAGATGTACAAACTTCCTGCTCACTAAGGGATAAGTCTTTAATAAATAAACATTTTGCATAGGCAGGCTTTAAAAAATTGAAGTTAAATTCATCTAAATGATCGTCGTAAAGTAAAGAAAAACTAAGGTGATCTTCTTCAAACTTCAGTGTTAATTCTTTGATTTTATGCTTATTATCTTCAAAGATATAAATTCCACTGTACGATCTATAATCTACTTTAACTATCCTGTCTACTAAGGAGGTAAATGTAGGAGGTTTAATAATGTTAGATACAACCGTTGGCCAATCAAGGTTCAGTAAATTTGCATATATGATATCTAAAAAATCCTGTAACTTCTTCATCTCGGTAAAACTTGAAGTTGCAGCAATCACAATCTCTCGACTCGGATCAATGAAACACAATTGACCAAAAGCTCCATTCCCCATCTTACATCCATTCCTGCACATAAAGAACTGATAACCATATCCGTTTGACCAATCAGCCTTATTTTGTCCCCAACGATTATCGCTTTGTTCATTTAGTGCCAGCTTTAAATAATCTTCAGAAACAATTCTACAGCTATTGTAAACTCCTTGATTGAGGAGCATCTGGCCAAATTTCGCAATTCCATCTGTTGGTATGCTTAGTCCCATTCCACCAGCAACAATTCCTAACGGGCAAGTCTCCCAATCCGGTCTTTCTATGTCCAATGGAGTAAATAATCTTGGCATTAGAAAATCAACAAGATTCTCTCCAGTCGTCTTTTCGATAATAGCCGAAACCATATAAGTGGCGTGTATATTGTAATTGTAATAACTTCCCGGTTCATCTTCTACGTCCAAAGCTAAAAAGGCACGAACCCAATCATTTTGCTTGGCTATCGCACCATATATATTATTGTTATGCCCCGTATTCATGGAAAGAAGATGATGTATCGTCATCTTATCTAAATTAGGTGAAATTGAGCTAGGAAGCTGATCTGGGAAAAAAGAAACCACTTTATCCGTTAATTCAAAATAACCGTTATCCCATGCTATGCCTGCTGCAATAGATGTAAAGCTCTTACTCAGAGAAAATAAAAATTGGGGAACGTTTTTGCGATACGGTTGACGATAAAACTCGGTAATAACTTCTCCCTTTCGCAATAGCATAAAAGTATTAACCGGTAAATTAGATCGTTCAAGTTCTTCATAAAACTTAGACAGCGCTTGAGTCAAAATCTCTGGCTGATCCATATAAACCTCGCTTGTCATTATATTTTTGAGTTTTTTAATAATTCTCAGGTGGAGCGCTAAGTCTCGTGTCAGGTCTAAAATACTTGATATAGTTGTGGTATATTTCCGTTTCTTTAAACCCAAGGCTCTCATATAAGGCTTTCGCAAAATTCCCCTTCACTACTTCAAGTATGACCTTATCTTCACCTCTACTAATGATTTCATTAATAAGAAATTTCACAAAAGATCTTCCATAACCTCGTGATTGATGTTCTATCGAAATAGCAACCATACTTATTTTATTTCCTGCTATCTTGCCTACTGCTACTATCGTTTCATCAACTATCATTACAAACATATTATCTTTATTCTCCGCATACTGTTCCCGTTCCCATTCCACAGGTTTATAAAAAAACGAGGGATACATTCCTACACGTTGACGCATATGATAAAAAGCTAATTCGCAAACTCTGTCCCATTCAAAGTAATCCTTTTCCTCATAATTTCTAACCAGGATATTCTCTGAAGGAAAGGGAGCGCCTGTTCGTTCCATATTATAGATGGCAAAGTATACGCGATAATTATTTTTTTCCAAAACGCTGATTAATTGAGCATTGCTAGAAAGAACATTGAATACTGTATGCTCTACTGTTTCATTATGTATAAGCATGTTTTCATATTCTTCTATAAGCTTGGAGCCGACTTCCATTGTGTCATACTCTTTATTAACAAACAGGATTGCTTGTGGTTTTCTTCCAAACCCGTTAAATGAAAGAAAGCCTATGGATGTATCATTCATAATGGCAACCACAATGTTCTCTCTGTTGCTTTCTTCATTTTGATAAAAACTCTTTAATAAATCCTTATTGTGAAGTAACATATGTTCAATTTGCGCCTTATCTCTTTGCGGACTATATTTTTGTATTAAAAATGAGTTCATCTTGCTCCTCCATTTGTTCATTTAGACGGCAACCTTGTCATACTTAACCTAAAGACTTGTTATACCAAAAATAATCTTCAACGTTTTACGACTCTTCTTACTTATTTTCAAGCCTTGTCTTAAGTCTAGAATGATTACGGTTTTGCCAATCCAAACTCTAAAATATAACGAGCGGAACTTTACCGGTTTCACTATGCCTTTTTCTTCATATTCCGTTCCATCCTCTAACTCCGTTTCAGTTCTAATAAGCCATGTATTGCCAAGACCAAATTCGATATACTTCAGAATCTATCTCCCCCGTACAAGAGCTGCTTTTATTGCTCAATAGTTTTTATTAGATAAAGGCAGAGATCATCGTCCACACAAACATGTGCCCCAGGCTCAACAGGCTTATTATCGTACATGATTCCCCGCCCATCAGGGATAAAACCACGCTTTATATACATCCGTTGTGCGGTTCCATAGTCAGCGTATAATCCAAATCCAATACCAATAGTATTAGATATAGTAAAAGCATCTTTTTCAAGAGCTTCAATTAATACACTTCCTACCCCACGTTTCCTAAATGGCGGGATGACGTCAAAGTTTTGAATTTCAGGTATATTATTCTCTGCAAAATAAGGATATTCCGACCTGTATACCACATGTCCCCATCCAACAAACTCATTTTCACAAAAAGCTAAAATTGTAACTCGCTTTTCATTTTGATTTTCTTGCCAACAACGTTGGACATAATCAAGAGGTTGGCTTACGTCATGCTCAGATAACCCCGTATGTATAATAGCAATATCGTTTTGTGTCATTCGACGGATTTGTAAAGGTAAGGCCATAATATAATTTCCTCCTAACTTATTAAATGAGTCCATTCCTATATTAACATACTAATTAGGATTAATCTGGTAAAAAACAATTATTGTTAAACTACCCTGTCAGATAAAAGAACAGGCTGCAGAATATACCGGCAGCCTGTTCTGATTTTGTTATTTTTTTATTTCTTTAAGGTAAAAGTCATATAATTGATCAATAGATGAACTTGAAAAGATAGACGTGGCTTGTTCAATTTTCTCACGTTTCCAATCGAACCAGCACATTTCCTTTAACTTTTCGATTTCTTGATCTGTAAACCGTTGCTTGATCACTTTAGCAGGATTGCCGCCTACTATCGTATACGGTGGGACATCCTTTACAACAACTGATCCTGCCGCAACAATAGCACCTTCGCCTATTTTCACACCGGGCATAATCATTGCATTCATCCCAATCCAGGCATCACTTGCAATGATTGTATCCCCTTTGGATTCGTAAGAGTTTGCAATCTGATCTACAAAAGGATACACGGTGATCCATTCAGGATGATGATTGTGATTCCCACCCATGAGAATAATTACACCACTAGCAATACAAACATAATTTCCTATAATCAATTTATCTAAATGCCAACCATAATCTTCACTGGGATTAAACAACTTTCTTGATTGTTCATCACCCCAAAGGTATCTAACACACCCATCTTCAAAATCAAGATTATCGTAATAACCAGAGTAGTAAGAGTACTCTCCTACCTCAATCATTGGGTTGGTGACAATATCCTTTAAATACTTAATTTCAGACCAGTGGCTGAACTGATGTTGTTTCATTTTCTTTCCCTCGCTTCTAAGTAATGTAATTCATTTATACTTAGAAGCTTGATGCAGTAGCGACATTCTTAAACCTTTTCAAACGACGAACCATCGTCCTCATCCTTTTCCTAATTGATGCCGTCATTGTAACAAACGAATGATTTATTCGTCAAATCAACCGTATTGTCCGAACTCAGCTCAATTATGAATTTATCGGATTACGGCTAGCCTTAACATGTTTAAGCTGGGCAACTATAATGACGCTAATGATCACTAGAAGGAACCACGAACTGATCTTACTGAAACTAACCAGTTGCCACGTTTGATATTGATCAGGATATTTCCATGCATTAAAAAATGTAGCGATATTTTCAGCTAACCAGATAAAAAATCCTACAATAAAAAAGGCCAGTGTCAAGGGCATTCGATAGGTAACCGTCCGTACCCTATAAATGATCCATGTTTTCCAGAAGACAACAACCACAAGCGCTGTCAGCCACCAACGAAAATCAGGAATGAAATGATGTGTGAAAAAATTTAAATAGATGGCTCCTCCCAACAATCCCGCTGAAGCAAGCCCCGGCCAACCGGTCATATCCATTTTCAGTCTTCGCCATATCTGGCACATAAAGCTTGCGACACTCGCATACATAAATCCACTATAGAGGGGTACACCAAACACCTTCGTAAACCCTGGCTCTGGGTATGCCCATGAACCCATCTTTACCTTATAGATTTCCAGCAATAAACCAATAACGTGGAACACACAGATTACTTTTATTTCATCCAGTGTCTCTAATCCAGTACGGTACATGAGGTACTGCACTGTAAGCAGTATTAGAAGAATGGCATCATAACGGTAAAGAAAAGGCATTTCTATTATGTTAGAAAGAGCTAAAGTCCCAAAAATCGCAATAGGAAATATACAACTCATCGCCTGATGATATCCAAAATGCAGCAATTGTGTTATTGACTTCATTCTTAACTTTCCTCATCATTTTTGTATTCTAATAGATCTCCAGGCTGACATTCCAAAGCCTTACAAATTGCCTCTAACGTTGATAATCGCACCGCTTTTGCTTTTCCATTTTTCAATATAGAAAGATTAGCCATTGTTATTCCAACTCTCTCCGAAAGCTCAGTAACACTCATTTTTCTTTTAGCCAGCATCACGTCGATATTAATTATAATCGCCATTGTTTTCACCTCAGACAGTTAAGTCATTTTCTGATTTTATATCAATAGCTTCTTTTAAAAGCTTTTGTAGAACTGCAGCAAAAACGGCAATCACCATGGAGGCAAAAATGATAATCAAACCGATGACTATAATCCCGGGGGCATCATCTTTCTCCGCCATGAGGTAAAAGAGTGGCATACCAACTACATACAAGCAACTGATGATGATTGCACAATATTTTATTTTCTTTAAAACCTGTACAGACATTTCCGAGAAAGCATTGTTCTTGTCAATATAGCCCAACAGTTTAAAAGCTTGATACAGTGCAAAGTAAAAAGGTATCGCCGAGGCATACAAATCAATGGCAATGAGATATTTCAATAAACTATAATCCGGATACAGTTCTGCTGCGAAACTCGCTATCTCCGGCACCACAAATATGCACAAAGCAAGCACCGGGATACCTATAAGAATAACCGCTGCCCTTAAAAAAAGTGTTGATCCTCTTTCCATAAAAAACACACCTCACAGATTTATTGTGAATTGAATTTATCACATTATTTATCGTTTTACAATATATTTTAATCGAAATACAGTTATTATTGGCTGTTTTATAATTTTCTACTAAAAGGCCGAGCTAATTGACTATTAGAAGTCATTAGCTCGGCCTTGGTACCTTTTCATATCTCTTTATCTCTATTTTTCTATTCTACAAATAATTCTAATACTGACCGAGATCGATAAAATTCAAATCCATGTTAGTTTCATCTTCAGCCTGATTTGCAGCCTCCGTTGATACTACTTTTCCTTCGTATTCAAGGTTACCGCTTGTCAAATTGAATACATATAGACGATTACCTTTGAAATTCTTATAACCCACAATATAGAGATAGTTTTGTTTAAAATCATAGGTAATGTTTTCACTTAAATCTATATTTGTATTCTTCAAAGTAGTCTCATATTCTTTACTCACGAGATCGTAAGAAATAACAGTAAATCCTATATTCTCCTTACCCGATACAGCTTTTTGCAGGAAATAAATTTTCTGTCCATACGCATTCATAATATTATTCAATAACATTTCATGCCCTTGGAACGCGAGCGGCGAGATTTGTCCTGTTGCAACATCTACTTGATATGCCTTTTTATGATTATCTTTACTAACCGTTAAAATCCATTGATCCGTGTGATCCAGATTTTGATTGGCTAACCTAACGAATTGATTATCCCCATTTGCTGCTTCAGATTTAGCTCCTGGTAACACGAGCGGCTCATTTGTAATCTCCTTTGTTGTTAGATTAACACGGATAATCTGCGGTTCAGATACATAACCTTTGGCGCTGTGATTCAAAAACACCATTGCAACAAGCTCTTGATCAACAAGCTGTACATTTTGTACATACATATCTGAAACATCATGATCTACATTGATATCGGATGTGATTTCCAGCGTATTGTTCTTCTGCTTGTTAAGCACAGAAATACTGAGCTTAGCATTTTTCTTCGCTGAAGGATCATTGGATTGCTGCTTATCTACGGTCCAATTCACGTAAGCAAGCATATCCTGATTTTCATAAAACCCAGCTAAGTTCTTCTTTCCACGCATGAACTGACGATGCTGATCCCTCCATTTATCCAATTGTGTGTTCACTGGTCTTCGGTTTAAGCTTTGGCTGATCGTTAACTTTTCATCTGGATAATCTGTACCATTTGTAGTGATATTAGCTCGTTTGATGCCAAAAACACTATCCTTAGTCAGATAATTTCCGTATAAAGCTATATCTTCAACGAGAGAAGCATCCCCTTGAACCATCGTCAGCTTATAATTAGGTGGTGTCTCTTGTGAAGCCTGTACATAATACGTCCCGATTGTAACAACCGCGAACACTACAAGAACGGCGGTAACCATATATTTTCTCATTCCTTAACCTCCATTCCCCTTCAATTATACCGATATTTTCTTACGCAATAGATACAAGCTGTACCAAAGCGAACCTCCAGCAATAATCACTATTAATCCGAGACAAGCACCTAAGATTTCTCCGGGATAGAAGTAGCTATCGTATCTGCTATAACCCATAAGATAGGGTATTGAGGCTAATCCAGCTAGAACCGCTAAGTATAATACGATAAAGCCGATCCCTTTCAGTCTGTAGCTCCGCTCCATTAGAATCGCTGTGAACAAGACGATCAAGCCCGTAATGCCCAGTCCATAATATAGAACAAACTCAGAAAAGTAGGGCGGAACCAGTACTCTAAGCACAGTAGGATACTTCAAATAATCAAATACCGAGATGTTCCGATATAGTTCAGCAGGAAGAATCGACTGTGCTATCAAACGCTCCAGTGGCACAAGCACAATTTGCAGGGCAACAAGTCCAAATGCGAATAGCAAGATCGTAACCAGCTTGGCAAAATACAAATTCGCCCGATTGGATGGCAAGGTGAGCAGGCGATATACTATCGTATTTTTACCTCTCCAGTCACGGTACCAGATGAAGCAGCTATATATTAGTAACACTGTTATGCTCAAGAATATGGGTCCGAAATATAGAAGTCCATTATAGCGAGCATACATCATACTGTTTAGCTGAATATATCCAGTCACATTGTGATATTGCTCAAGCGTCCATTGATTCACTCTCATTGCCTCATTCGCAGAATCCAGCCAATGATTAGCACCGATGGTGACTGCTGCAAGCTGCAAGGCAACTGTCAGCACCATGAGTCCAATATATATTTTGGCAAATCGGTTCATTTCAAAATTCAATAGCTTCACAAAAGCTCTCATTTCATGTACACCTCTCTCATTACGTCCGTAATGGACTTACCTTCCTGCTCGCGAACTTCTTCACAGTAGAATTCACGCTCTACCTTCCCGTGCTGTAGCAAGACCGCTTTATCAATTAAATGCTCAATATCGTTAATTTCATGAGTTGTAATAATCACACCACGGTCCTCGATCAATTCACTCGTGAACACATCAGTAATTTGCTCGCGGCTGAACATATCAATCCCCGAGAACGGTTCGTCCATTAGGATGTAATCACAATCCAAGGCTAGTCCCAGCAACAAATTTACCTTCGCAGCCATCCCCTTCGACAATGAGGATACGCGATCCGAAGAGCTCAGTTGGAAGAACTTAAGCAATTCCTTTGCACGTTCAGCGTTCCAATTCCGATAAAAGTCAGCCATAAAGATCAAGCAATCAGCAATTCGCATATTGGAGGGCATCGTTAACGAATCTGGAATAAAAGTGATTTTCTCATACATCACAGGTGTTAGTGATACATTATCGATTAAGACTTCACCTTTGTATGGTGTCAGTCCCATGATGGACTTCAGCACCGTTGACTTCCCGGCACCATTGATTCCGATCAGGCAGGTAATCTCTCCTTTGGCAGCAGTGAAGCTAACGCCATTAAGTACCTTCTTGAATCCATAATTCTTCACCATCTGATTCACTTGGATCATCTTGTGTCACCATCCTCTGGAGATAACTTTCGCTCGGATGTATATTTTGTCTTTATGATATCTACCAGTTCTTCAACTGGAATTTGAATATTCTGAATGGAGCTGATGAATATATCCACTGCACTTTCGATTAATTCAGCTCGAATCGAGTTAAGTATTTGCTGATCCTGTGTAATTCGGCTCGGGGAATTCCCTTCTGTTACGATCAAACCCTGTTCCTCCATTTCCTTATATGCCTTCTGCGCCGTGTTCGCATTAATCTTCATTACTGATGCAAGTTCACGCCGTGAAGGAATTTTGTCTCCCGCTCCGATTTGCCCTGTGGCGATCTGTTCCTTGAAATGACGCACAACTTGAATATATACCGGCTCACGAATATTAAAGCTGACGCCTGATTTCTGTTCTTCTGTCATACAACCAACTCCATATACTAAGTGTGTGTACTAAGTGGTTCATACATCTTATTTATGTACTATACGTGTAATACACTTTTGTGTCAATAGTTCAGGTTTGAGCAGAAAAAAAAGCTGCCTTTCGGCAGCCCTCTTATTACTAAAACACCTTTTGATTAAAAACATGTTCTTTTCCACCTAAACCCAGTGCAGCTGCTGTTGTAGTGTGAATTTTCTGCAGAAGCACGGGATTATCCATTAGTGACAAGCCATAAGAAGGAATCATTTCTTTTATTTTGGGTTCCCATTCTTTTATATATTGAGGGAAACATTTGTTAAGCACTTCAAGCATCACGTGAACAGCCGTAGAAGCTCCAGGGGAAGCCCCTAACAGTGCTGCGACCGAACCATCAGCGGCACTAATAACCTCGGTACCAAATTGAAGTGTGCCTTTGCCAGCTTCTGTATCTTTGATAACTTGCACACGCTGACCAGCTACAACAAGATCCCAATCTTCAATCTTGGCATTGGGGATAAACTCTTTCAGTTCTTCCAGACGTTTTTCTTTCGATAACAGCACTTGTTCGATCAGGTATTTTGTTAATGACATGTTTTTAGCACCTGCCGACAGCATTGTTATGAGGTTATCCGGTTTCACAGAAGTTATTAAATCAAACATTGAGCCCGTTTTTAAGAATTTAGGTGAGAAGCCGGCAAATGGCCCAAATAACAGTGATTTTTTATTGTCGATAAATCTTGTGTCTAAGTGCGGTACGGACATTGGAGGGGCTCCAACTTTAGCTTTGCCGTATACTTTGGCATGATGCTGCGCAATAACTTCCGGATTATTACACACCATAAAAATACCGCTTACTGGGAATCCACCTATATGTTTTCCTTCAGGAATACCTGATTTCTGCAGTAAGTGCAGGCTTCCTCCCCCGCCACCAATAAACACAAATTTCGCTGTATGTTGTTCAATGTTACCGCTGGCATTTCTGATTTTCAGATCCCATAAGCCAGCACTGTTGCGCTTCATACTATTGACACTATGTTTGTAGTGGAGATCGACGTTTTTACTTTTTAAATGCTCAAATAAGATACGCGTTAAAGCACCAAAGTTAACATCCGTTCCAGAGTCAATTTTTGTAGCCGCAATGGATTCGTTCGCTGGACGATTTTGTATAATAAGCGGAATCCATTCCATCAGTTTTTTAGAGTCAGCAGAAAATTCCATACCTTGGAATAATGGATTTTTTGAGAGCGCTTCAAATCTTTTCTTTAAAAAAGCTATATCCTTCTCCCCTTGCACCAAACTCATATGAGGTAACGGCATAATAAAGTCCTGGGGATTATGTATCAGCTTACGATTTACAAGATAAGACCAAAACTGCATCGAAAGCTGAAACTGTTCATTAATCTGAATAGCTTTGCTAATATCTAAAGATCCGTCTGGCTTTTCAACAGTATAATTAAGCTCACAGAGCGCCGCATGCCCGGTTCCTGCATTATTCCATTCATTAGAGCTTTCTTCCCCTGCTTTTTCAAGCTTTTCAAATACTTTAATTTTCCATTCCGGTACTAATTCCTTCAAAAGTGTTCCTAAAGTCGCACTCATGATTCCGGCACCAATTAAAATGACGTCTGTATCAGTTGCACTTTTGCCCATTATTACCATCCTTATCCCCTGAATTTTGCAGAAAGGATGTGGGCGCTCCTTCTTAGGCGTCACACCTTTTCTGTATCAATTATAACCTTATCATGGTGTATTACAATTATTTATAAATTTAATATCTACTATTATATGAAAAAAATAAAATATTTAAAAGCTTGTAAAAAAGATAGAAATAAGTCCTCAAGATTTATGGAATAAAAAAAGCTGTATCATCCCCTGTTCTCATTGTAGACAATTCCGTTTTGATATCCCAACCCTACTATTGTTTTTTGAATTTCCTGATCTACTTTTCTTTTAAAAGTTGCAAACTCTAATGTAGTTAAGCCAATTGGAAGCTCTTGTTCTATAAATGAATCAAAATCGATCGCCGTTTTGAAAATACGAAGCTTGTGCAGAAAAGGTAATTGCTCCATTCCCGTCAAATGAGCCAATGTTTTACAATTCATAATCGTTAGCTCTTCCAATGCCTTCATCTGCTGATCAAAGTTAATCTCACGTAGCTGGATTTGATCTTCAATCACAAGCTTTTTTAACGCACGAAAAACCGAAATATTACTCAGATCATGAAAGCCACGGACTCTACAAATTTCCAGGCTCTCGATCTCATTCTCTTCGATGTCCTGAATATGTTCTCTGCCTCCAAGTAAAATGCGAAGTTCTCTCAATTTCTTTAGCCGATTAATAAAATGTAAGGGTTTGTTGCTAATGGAGTGCAGCGCGAGATAGGTAAGATCCTCCAGATCACCAATAGCATCAAGGTTTTTAACCTTTCCTATTACATGCAACTGTTCTAGACGAGAGAATTCTTTTAGGTATTCCAGATTAAGCGTCTTTTTCTCCGAACTAATATTTAAAATGCTTAAAGACCGCAACGTATCTATACTCAGAATCTCCGAATTCTCAAGCTCATAAATACCCACGCTCAGACTATACAGGTTATTCAGCTTAGCCAATACGTTCGTGTTATGTGCCTGGCGAAGACAATTCAGCAGCAGCATTTTAACATTTGGAATCTGCAGGAGTGTCTCACAATCAAAGGATACAGAATAATGGCCATAAAAACGCACTCCAAAATTTTCATCAAAACGCGCGCAAAGCTCATTTACTTCATCCAGAATCGAACCATAGGTCGATGGATCAGAGAACTGAACAATCACTTGGTTGCCGCTGTACAAGTCTTGCTGAATCTGAACTGGATCTAGTGAAATAGGATCATTGATCAGAATCCTTCTTTTCCATGTAACACTCATTCCTAACCCCTCCTACCTGCCGTTAATCATCATTTTATATTTATTGTAAATCTACGAATTACTTACCCATGAACATAATTACATAAATCACCCCCATGGACAAGCTAAAAAGGTAGGTTATAGATTATTTAGAGTTCCGTTGATGAGGATTGAGAATAAGTGATTCACATTAAAAATACAATAAGCTGTATCATTCGTAGAGTAATCTACTTTTGATACAGCTTATTTATTATTTATTCAGCCTTTTGCGATGAACTATAAATCCCCGCCACCAACTCCAGCGCTTTTATCCCTTCAGCACCATCCAACCAAAACTTTTGACCCCTGGCGACATGCTCATAGAAGTCCTCAATCAGTCTCTTATGCCCGGTACCCCAATAGGATTTACCTTCCGTAGCACTAAATCTAGGCTCACACAGCAAGGTTTCCTTTCCATCCTTCCAAAGATATAAATGATCTCTGCGGAGGTTGATAGTCCCTTCTTCAAAGACTAGCTCCAGCTCCACTGGAGAATTCTCCAGATAGGTATTTGTACCATAAAAGAGCCCTCTGACATTATTAGTGAAATCGATGCAGGCGTGGGCGGTATCTTCTACCTCTATGACCCCATTTAGCACATCCGTGGTAATACTGCCTTTCACCGATGCCACCTCTCCACCAAACCACTGAAGTAAATCCAGTGTATGAATGGTTTGGTTAATTAGCAGACCTCCACCTTCCGTAGACCAGCGTCCTCTCCAGTCACTATCGCTATAATAACTTTCGCTGCGGTGCCAGGTCACGATTCCTTTCATGCAGAGCAGCTTCCCATATATTCCTGAATCAATGACCTGCTTAATATATATGGAGGCATCATTATAACGGTTCTGAAACACCACACCAAGCTGTCCTGTGCTTTGCTGTGCGGCTTCAAGTATTCGTCTGGCTGAAGGAAGATCTGCCGCCATAGGCTTTTCGGTAAGGACATGTTTTCCTGCTCGTAACAACTCCGTAGCCATTTCTGCATGTAAATAATGAGGCGTACAGAGATGTACAACATGAATACGGTTATCATTTATAATTTCTCTATAATCATTAGTAGCTTGGCAGTCATATTCATTAGCCGCATGTAATGCTTTGTCAGCATCAATATCTGCAACTGCAAGTAGGCTCACACCATCGATGCCTGTTAATGTTTTTGCATGAAGAGGGAAAATGGCTCCGCATCCAATAATGGCTGCTCCAAGTTCATTCATCTATATTACCCTCCGTTCATCATTCAATCGTTATCTGAGTATTGCCGGGGTTAGATTGATCGCTTGTTCTTGAGCCTTCAGACATAACTCGGCAGCTTTGAACACATGGCTCTGTGTCATCGCCAGCTCTGTCCGATTCAGACAGTCAAGGATTAGCTCACCAAAGAAAGGAAAACCAACCTTCCCAGCTACATGCTCATAATGTTCCCCTTCCCCATTGACCCAGTACACATGATCCGGTGTATTTGAACGACCCATATCAGTATATTTACGCAGTTCAATGTATCCCTCAGTACCCATAATCATCGTGCGCCCGTCTCCCCAAGTGCCCAGCCCATCAGGGGTAAACCAATCCACGCGAAAATATTGTGTTGCCCCATTGTCCCCTACAAGAGTAGCATCACCAAAATCCTCTAATTCGGGATAAGTCGGATGGTTGTAATTGGCCACTTTACTATGAATAACCGAAGCATCCTGACAATCTGCATAATACAAAAATTGTTCTATTTGATGACTGCCTATGTCACACAAAATCCCACCATATTTCTCCCTTTGGAAAAACCATTCCGGCCGGTTAGGAGCATTTAGACGATGTGGCCCTAATCCAATGACTTGCAGGACACGGCCGATAGCTCCTTGCTGAATCAGCCGCCCAGCATAGATAGCGCTTTCAACGTGAAGGCGTTCACTGTAGTAGACCATATATTTCTTATTAGTTGCTGCTGCCACTGCTCTAGCGGATTCAAGCTGTTCCAGGGTTGTAAAGGGTGCTTTATCCGTAAAATAGTCCTTCCCGTGAGCCATTACTCGATTGCCTAAAGGTCCGCGTTCAGATGGAATTGCTGCCGCTGCTATTAATCGCACTTCGGGATCTTCCAGAACTTCTTCCACAGATCCAGCAGCTTTGACACCGGGATATTTACTAATAAAATTTCTGACCTTTTCCTCATCCGGATCATATACCCATTTCAGCTCTGCCCCTGCTTCAACCAGTCCGTTACACATCCCGTAAATATGACCGTGATCTAGGGCAATAGCGGCAATGATGAATTCACCCGGCTTCACTACTGGTTTGGATTCATATGTTGGTGCATAGGTCATCCCATTTTTCCGATTCATAAAAACCCTCCTAATCAGTATTACTCCATTCTATAACGTATTAAGAAGATAACGCAGACTGATCTCCAAGCTTTCAAAAGGATCACGACGGCAAACATCCTGCTCCACTACGAACCATTCAACACCTGTTTCGCGACAAACATTGATAATTTCTTTATAGTTCATATTCCCTTCACCGATTTCAGCAAAGATCTGTTTTCTATTAACGATCGCCATATCTTTTAAATGAACTACCTGCATTCTGCCTGCAACTTTGCGTATCCATTCAGCCGGACTCCCTCCGCCTGCTTGAACCCAATATAAATCCAGCTCAAAACCAACGGCAGGATCAGACTCGGTGAGCAGAATTTCCATGCCAGTCATTCCATCAAAGCGTTCAAATTCAAAATCGTGATTATGATAAACAAATTGCAGATCATGTTGATCTTTTAAAGTAACTGCAATGTCCGACATCAGCTTTGCGAATTCACGGTAACCTTCTTGTCCCGTACGGAATATTTCCGGTAAACTTCCTAGTCCAATATTTTTGCAGTTCCACAGCTTATGTTCAGCGGCTAAAGCATCCAAATCGTTCGTTAGGCGATCCCATGACACATGGGTTGCACATATTGCCAGACCTGATTCATCCGCATACTCTTTTACGAGTTTCGGATCGATCGGCCCGATGGCTGAAATCTGAATAGCTTCATAACCCATAGCAGATACCTTTTGAAAAGTGGATCTTAAATCCTCCGCAGTTTTAGTAAAATCACGTAATGTGTACATTTGAGCAGCAATGGTTGAACGATTCATAGGATCTTTCCTCTCTGATTAGAATTTAATGAGTTCCCTTAACATCAAAGGTTTGGGCGACTGTGGTTTCTTTGTTGAAGTTAGAATTCTCTACCTTTTCCATGAGCTTCTCATAAAATAAATCTTCATCAATCGGTAACTCCACCCAATCGTCGGTCCAAGCCGATAAATACATTCCATTAGATAACGTTAGACCGTGAATACCTTCCTCACCCGGAGCTAACAATTTCTCATCGTGTAGAATGGCATTCGTAAAGTTCCGCAAAATTCCTTTATGCTGTTCACCGCCACCTTCTTCTACAGGAATCTCACATTTCCAACACTCTGGGCTGCCGAATCCTCCCGTAAACTCTGCATTGAATTGCGGCTCCGGCGTGCGTAGACGCCAAAAGGTTAGCTTCCCGTCTTCCACTACGATTTTTCCATGATCACCAGTAATTTCGAAACGGTTAGTTCCCGGTGCTTCACCTGTTGTGGTGATAAAAAGCCCTGTCGCACCATTTTCATATTCCACATAAGCGGTTACATCATCTTCAACCTCAATATTGCGGTATTTACCAAAATGACAAAACGCTCTGATCCGCTTAGGCATCATACCTGTCGTCCACTGCCATAAATCTAGTTGATGAGGATCTTGATTCAGCAGCACCCCACCACCTTCGCCTGCCCATGTAGCCCGCCAACCACCGGAATTATAGTAACTTTGTGATCTGTACCAGTTGGTGATGATCCAATTTGTGCGGCGGATTTCGCCTAGTTCACCAGACTTTATGAGATCCCTAAGCTTTTGATATAAAGGATTCGTCCGCTGGTTATACATGATTCCGAATTTGCGATCAGACTTTGCTGCAGCTTCGTTCATCTGCTTAACAGCTTTGGTATAGACCCCAGCCGGTTTCTCTACCAATACATGATAACCATATTGAAAAGCCTCGATAGCTAAAGTTGGATGATCATAATGTGGAGTACAGATTAATACTGCATCTATGAGATGAGACTCATATAACTCTTGGGGTGTTGCAAATTTCTGTACACTTTCCGGTAAATGCTCTTCTGCCCATTTCAAACGTTCTTCCCTTACATCACATACAGCTGCAAGCTCAGCATCTTTAATATGATTCAACAGACTTTGTGCATGTGCACTCCCCATATTCCCAATTCCAATAATGCCATACCGTACTTTATTCAATCAGATCACTTCCCTATTTGAGGTTATGTTATGAGAATATACTTAATTAATAGACATGAACATGATCGAAACTAAGCATTATTTGCATAATAATAAGATGATTTAGTTAAATAAATTCGTTATAATAAGGATAATCAAGTCATAGAGGAGCTAGATGATGAATAATCCAGGTAACCTTACCGGCAGATTCCTCCAGAATCTTACCGTAAAAGTGACCCATGCCCAACTTAGAAGCGGATATAGCGGGTGGAATCGTACGCTGGAAACCCCAACATTTAATCGGCTGTATTTTATTGACCGCGGTGAGGGAAAAGTTATCATTAACGGTGTTACTTATTATCCGAGAGCAGGTCAGCTAATGATCATGCCCGCAGGAAGCACTCAAACTACAGAAACGTCAATGAATGATCCCTATACACGCTATTTCTGCCATTTTGATGCTGATATTGGGGAGTGGCCCTTATTCCATTCGGCAAACAAACTGTTTATCTGTGATGCGCCCGACCCAGATTCCGTACGGGTTATTTTCACAGAAATGATCGAACAGTTTCAAAAAGATGATGTATTGTCCATTCTGCGTACTCAGGCGAACGTCCTCAATCTAATTGCTACTTGCCTTGAATCGAACGAGAATATCAAAACAGACTTTATGCAAGAATTTATACATACGGGGGATCAAGGAAAGCTCGCCTATGTTCTTCAATATATTGATGAGCGGCTGGATAAACCCATAGAAATAGAAGAGTTAGCAGAAATTGTCCACTTACATCCGAACTATTTCATCCCCTACTTCAAGAAATTTATAGGGGTTCCCCCCATGCATTATGTACAATTGAAAAGAATGGAGCATGCTAAAAGACAGCTTTCTTATAGCAATTTCAGCATTTCAGATATCGCGGAGCAAGTAAGTATGGAATTAGCCCATTTCTCTAAATATTTCAAAAAGACAATAGGAATCTCCCCTTCTGCCTATCGTAACAGCACTAAGTAAATTTATTAGGGAATGTCCGGATCTATGTGTTGGAACAATTAGGAGAACGACTACAAGAAATCGGAACCCATAGAGATCATGCTGTATATGTAGCTGAATCAGATCACCGATTGGTAGGATGGATACATGCGACCGTTCGAATTTTGCTTGAGTCTCCTTCATTTGTTGAAATCGGAGGTCTTGTTGTTGATCAGACTTGCCGCGGAGAAGGAATTGGCAGACAGCTTGTAGAAACCTGTGAACGATGGGCAATCCAAACAGGGATTAGTTCGTACTTGATAAGGAACTTTAATCACACTCAGGACTTTTAGGGAGGCTCAATGGTTATGCTAGAATTAACTTTGCATCCAACATTAGAAGGAAAAATCGCTGTGATTACCGGAGGAGCCGGTGTATTATGCCGGGTTATGGCGCTAGAGTTAGGTCGACAAGGAGCTAAAGTCGCGATTCTAAATCGTACCGCAGCTAAGGGAGATTTGGTTGCCGCTGAAATTACTGCCGCAGGCGGTCAAGCAATTTCACTCTCCTGTGATGTTACAGATCAACAGAGTGTTATGAAAGCCGCAGAAGCTGTTAAGAATCACTGGGGTCCTTGCGATCTATTAATTAACGGTGCTGGCGGAAATGATTCCTCAGCAAATACGACCCAAGAGATTTTCAAAAATGATGACCTGGAGAACCCGGACATATTCACTTTTTTTGACCTTAGTGTAGATGGATTTCGCAACGTGATGGACCTTAATCTGATTGGAACATTGATCCCAACCCAAGTTTTTGCCAAGCAGATGCTCGGCAGAACGGGCACATCTGTAATTAATATTTCATCCATGAGCGCACCTTCTCCAATGACCAAAGTACCTGCCTACAGCGCTGCCAAAGCAGGAATTAATAATCTCACCCAGTGGCTCTCCGTTCATTTCGCTGAGTCTGGTATACGTGTGAATGCCATTGCCCCTGGCTTTTTCCTTACTAAACAAAATGAGAAGCTGTTGGTTCGTGAAGATGGCGAGCTTACAGACCGTTCCCAAAAAATCATCTCTCATACTCCAATGCGCCGCTTTGGACAGCCGGAGGATCTGCTTGGCACACTACTCTGGTTAGCAGATGAAGCAATGTCCAGCTTTGTGACCGGAGTTACCGTCCCCGTTGACGGTGGATTCTTGGCTTATTCGGGAGTATAGACTAATCTAATGAGGGATTAAAATGATTGTAGATCCATTACGCGTATTCGTTACTGTAGCTGAACTGAGTCATTTTTCCAAAGCAGGAGAAGCGCTGAATTTATCTCAACCCGGTGTCAGTCTGCATATCCGGAATCTTGAGAATGAGCTCGGTGCTAAACTCCTGCATCGTTCTTCTAAACAGGTTAGATTAACAGAAGCCGGTAGTATTCTTTATAAACACGCCAAACAAATATTGGCTCATTTCGATGAAGCAAGTCAGGAAATCCATATGCTTCAGGACGAAGTCACTGGGAGTATACATATCGGCGCTAGTTTTACTATTGGTGAATATATTTTGCCGGCAAGACTTGCTGATTTTGCCAATCAATATCCGCAGGTCAAGCTGCAAGTGACGATAGGCAATACTGAGGAGATTATTGGAGGCGTTAAATCCAACGAACTGGACATAGGGTTTATTGAAGGCGAGGTCCATGAGAATGATCTCAACGTCACTCCTTATATGAAAGACGAGATGATTATGGTCGCCCCTGCTACCCACCCTCTGTCAAAAGCGATTTCTGTGGAGCAGAGCATGTTGCAGGATCAGGTTTGGGTGCTTCGCGAGCATGGCTCGGGCACACGAGCTTTCAGCGATCATTTCCTACAGGAGGAAGATATTTCTGTTAAAAGATCCTATGTCTTCAACAGCTCTCAAGGTGTTAAAGAAGCTGTGGCCTCCGGTCTCGGAATCGCCATGCTCTCCAGATGGATTGTACGGAAGGAACTGGAAAGTGGTGAGATCAAGGAGCTGCCAATCAGGCAACATCATCTGGAAAGGCAATTCTCGATCATCCGACATCAAGAATGTTCTTCTTCCTTAGCTACCGATGTCTTTATAAAAAAGCTACTTGTCTTTAGAAAAGACAAATAGCTTTTTTTCTTCCACACTATGAAATTATACTTGATGTTCAACCAAATGCCCGTCTTCCAGATGCAGAACGCGGTCACACCATTCGAGCATCCGTTCATCATGAGTGACCATTACCGCTGCTTTCCCCTCACTCTTCACCTCATCAGCGATCATGCGTACAACTTCTCTTCCGCGTTTGAAGTCCAGACTGGCTGTCGGCTCATCTGCAAAGAGAATCGCTGGTTTATTCATCCATGCTCTAGCGATAGCTACACGCTGCTTCTCCCCACCGGATAGCTGCTCCGGATAGTGATTACGCCGTTTCCAGATATCCAATCGTTTCATCAAATCGGCAGCCCGTTCCTTCGCTTCCTTAGCACTCATTTTCCCCTGCTTAGCTACAAAAAGGAGTTGCTCCTCTACCTTCAAATAAGGCAATAGTTGAGCGCTTTGGAACATAAAGCCTATCTTCTCTAAACGGAGCTCTGTCAGCTCACTTTTACTTTTATCTGTAAGTGATTCTCCATCTATAAAAATCTCACCGCTAGTAGGTGTTAGAAGCGCACCAGCCGCTGAAAGGAATGTACTTTTCCCTGTTCCCGAAGGTCCAAGGACAGCAACGAATTCCCCTTCATTAACGATCAGATTCAAATTGTTCAGCACAGACACCGTTGTGTCGCCATCACCGTAGTTTTTGGTTACTTGCTTCATAATTAGTTTTGCACTCATGCTCCAGCCCTCCCAATAGCTTCTAATGCATCTACTTTTGCCACTTTAGCGACAGAAATTAGTGATCCTAAAAGAGACATCCCAACGAATAAACAGCTGGTTAAAAGAATGGTGGAAGGCTCCAGTTGGAATGGCATCGAATCTGGCAGGACCTTATTCATCCCAAAGGTAAGCAGTAAGCTAATGCAAAGACTTGATATAGCTAAAATCATGACCTGCCCTACCACGCTCCAAGCCAAGTAAGACATTTTAGTACCCATCGCCTTCAGAATACCAAACTGACTTGTTTTCTGAATCGTAATGACATAGAAGAATACCGCCAGAACAAACGCTGCGATCACAAACAGGAAAACAATCATCATTAGCAGTGAACCCTGCTCTGCCGAGTAGCCCGGAATATTGGATATAGCTACTTTTTGCGTAATGACCTCTACATCTTTTACATTCGTTGAAATCTTATCTACTTGATCAGCATTCGCATTCAGGGCAATCACATTAAACGGTACCGACGAAGAGGTTTCTTCTCCTTGGTTAACCACCTGCTTCATAGCTTGCCAATCCTGATTGTTGATATAAACTACTGGGGTATGGCTGTATGAGCTATCCTCAACAAAACCTGCAACAGTAAATTCCATCCCGGTTGCCTGATCACGAATAATACTGCCAAGTTTGATTCCTGACTGTTCGAGGTCACGATCAACAAGGACTTTACCGTTTGTCTCATTAGTAATCTTGTCACCTTCAGCTACTTTAGGGGCTAATAACCCATTCATATCTACTGCAAAAAAAGTAATATCTACTTTAACGTCTGCATCATTAGCAGTGACAGTGCTCATCTGCATTGCAAGTGAAGACGCATTATTGTCTCCAACTACTGCACGTACATTCTGGAGCTCCGTATCTGTTAACTGAGAACGTCTAAAGGTCTGATCCGCATCACCTTGTACTACAAAATAATTCGCCGGCATGTTCTCTACTGCAGAGATATTTGCATACGCTAATCCTCTGGCTAGTCCCGTGACGAAAAGTACAAGAAAGGAAACCAATAACATGATAACCATAATTAATAGGTATCTGGCTTTAGAATGTCGCATTTCCCTTAAGGCTAAAAACATATTACCACTCCTTCTAATCTGTATAGTCACAGTTTAGAAGATGAAAATGAACGGAGTATGAATAATGAATTACAAAAGCGGAAGTGTAACTGTAAAGGTAGTCCCTTCACCCAAAGTACTGGTTACTTCAATGGTTCCGTTATGCGCTTCTACGATTTTTTGAGAAATCGCAAGTCCAAGTCCGCTGCTATGTGTTTCATGCGTTCGTGCTCGATCTACTTTATAGAAACGATCAAAGATTAACGGTAACTCCTCGGCTGAAATGCCTTCACCCGTATCAGACACAGAAACAATACAGTTCTGTTCCACTAGCTTCGCGGAAATCATAATGGAACCTTCAGCAGGTGTGTATTTTATGGCGTTGGAGAGCAGGTTCATCCATACCTGGAACAATAGATTTGAATCACCTAGAACGCTGATGTCAGCAAGATTCAAACGCACGGCCAGTTGTTTCTCCGTTAATCTCCATTCCATGATTTGTACGACCTGTCTTAGTTGTGCACGCAAGTCTGTCGACTTTTTCTGTATGGAATTAGGATCATAATCAAGTGAAGACAAGGTAAGCAGCTGTTTGCTAAGCAATGAAAGACGATGGCTTTCTTGGTCAATAATATTGAGATACTGTAACCGTTCATCCTCAGGTAAGGTAGAATCTTTTAAAGCTTGGGCAAATCCCTGAATAGATGTTAATGGCGACTCAATTTCATGCGATACATTAGCGACAAATTCCTGACGTGCCCGATTTGTTCGTTCCAGCTCCCGGCTCATAATCATAAAATGGGAAGCTAGCTGACCAATTTCATCACGCCGCCACGTATTCAATTTGATATCGTATCTGCCTTTTGAGATCCGTTTAGTGGCCGTCGTCAAACGTGTAATAGGTCTAACTACATGCAGTACGCTAATCATTACAAAGCCTAAGCTAAACAACACGGTGAACCCAATGATCACAGCGAAAAAGACGCGCAGCTCACCGAACTGTACTTCAGCATCCGGCCGCATAAACAAAGCATACGTCTCATTGTTTACTTTTACAGGAACACCAATTGAATTACGCAGTTGATTATCAAAAAATCCGGTAATAAATGCACTGTCCGGGAAATCCGCGACCCCATGATAAATTTGCCCATTCAGAACCTTCTCTAGTTGCTGCTCATCCAAATCTTCTTTTCTAAAGGGCTTACCGTAGAATCTTGATTCCCCTTCAGCATCAGTTAAATAGATTTTATAACCCAGCTTGGCTATACTCCGCAAATAATCCTCCATCGTTTCCGGATGTGATTCTACGAATTGTTGAACCTCGATAGCCATTCCGGTAAGTTTGGCATCGTTCTGAGATTTAATCTGGGCTTGATAGTAAATATTAGACACCAAAAATCCAAGAAGGCTACTCACCACAATTACTGAACAGAAGACAATACACATCCGGACATACAAGGATCTCATACGTTAACCATCTCCAATTTATAGCCAATACCTCGAACTGTTCGGATCACAAAATCTTCCTGATAATCTACGAAGCGCTGACGCAAACGTTTGATATGTACATCGACTGTTCGCTCATCACCTTCATAATCCATGCCCCATACCAGTTCAATTAACTCACTACGTGTATATAACCTGCCTGGATATTGCGCCAATTGAGCCAGAAGCTCAAACTCTTTTACCGGCAGCAGCAGAACCTCATCACCATCGGTTATTTCATAATTTTTCCGATCAATAACTAGAGAATTTAATCGAATCCGATCATCTGAAGCAATGGAATAGCGGCGGAATAAAGCTTTGATCCGAAATAGCAACTCTTCAGGCTCAAAAGGCTTCGTTACATAATCATCCGTCCCCCGCAAATAACCTTGCTCTTTATCACTCAGCTGCTGGCGTGCTGTCAATAAAATGATCGGAATATCATACGTTTCTCTAATATGCTGACATAGCTCTAACCCATCTACATGTGGCATCATTACATCTACGACCGCTAAATCCGCAATACTGTCCTGCAATTTATGTATCGCATCTCGGCCATCACTGGCCTCCATCACCTGATATCCTTCCCTTGTTAGTACATGTTTTAATAATGTTCGAATATTCACATCGTCATCTGCTACTAAAATCTTCTTCATCATTTACACTCCCTGAATAATGGATGAACTCATAGTAACAACTTTATAACGATAGAACAACTAAAGTCAGATCAAACAAAAGGCTTGATACTCTCTCTAAGTGTGGTAACCGGCCGCTCCATCAGTCTCTCCAGATCTTTTGATGTAGAAGCAGTGTCTATCTTCGCAAGAAACGAATATATCCAATGTTGAACGCTTGAATCCTCGCGAAACGTAATTCTTTTCCCTGATAACTCTGATAATACATCAACTAATTCGTTAAAGTCCCAAACGCTAGGTGCGGCTAGTTCGTAGATTTGGTTCTCATGTCCACTCGTTGTAAGAACCTTTGCCGTAGCTAAAGCGAGATCCTCACGAGTGACTGAGTTAAACTGCCAGTTCCCTGGATAAGTGGTTAGCTCGCCGCTTTCCATGGCTTCCTTCAACCCAAGCACACCCACAAAATCTATATACAAAGCGTTACGCAGAAACGTATAATCTATCCCTGATTCAAGAATCATCTGCTCAGTTAGTAAATGAACATGATAAGAAGGAATCGGACCTTTGGGGGGAAATGCAAATCCAGTATAAAGCAGATGTTTCACATCGGCTTTTTTTGCTGCATGAATGACCTGAGCATGCTGATTTAATCTGATCTTATCATCGGTATGAGAGCTGGAGATTAGAAGTAATGTTGTGACCCCTGTAAAAGCTTCAATCAGCGAATCCAACTGGTCATAATCGCCAAAACGGACTTCGAACCCTTTTTCTAAATAATTAGCAGCTTTCTCTCGCTGACGAACACACGCAATAACTTGACTAGCCGGAACATACTTCTCAAGGTTCTCCATAATTAAGCTGCCTAATTGGCCTGTGGCTCCTGTAACCATAATCGACATACATAACACCCTTTCTGTTATTCGAATGTACTCAGTTTTTGTAATAAAAAGATAAGTTGGTGCAGCTCCTGATCATTCAGATTCTGCATTCTCTCTGCGACAGCCTGACGATTCTCTGGAAGATGCTCTAAAAGTAATTGCTTGCCTTCACTTGTAATCGAAATGACGCTTTTTCTGCCATCCTTGGTATCATTCGAACGGGTTATTAATCCATCTCGTTCCAATGGTGTTAACAGCATGCTTATATTAGCTTTGGTAACTCCAATAATTTGAGCCAATGTAGAAGGTAAAATCGCACCTCCTTGTTTAGATATCTCCACCAAGATACGAATTCTTGCTCCGTTCAATCCTTTCGACTGCCAATATTTCTCAGAAACAGAAACTAAATTTGCAGTAGCTTCAACTAATGTAAAAAATGCTTTGGTATGCAATGGCTGATTCAGCACAAACTGTTGTAAATGATCCATAATCTATAATTCAGCTCCAATATAGTTAAGTCCTTAACTTTTTTCAAACATACTACAATCCCCATGCGTTGTCAAAAAAAAGAAGCTGCCTCACCTAGCAGAATAAATCTGCTGATGAAACAGCCTCTAAATATAAACTCACCTTAGATTAACACCGTTTTTGTGGAAACAGGCTCTTCACTGTATTTTTTAGAACCCTCCAGCATAACCTCTAGCTTAATGATCTCCGACCGGCTTGCTAAACGAATTGGGGGTCCCCATGTTCCATAACCTGACGACACGACTACATGCAAATTGTCCTTACGAAGATATCCCCAGTCCAGCTCGAACAAACGTTTAGTGATCCAGTGATTTGGAGCAATCTGTCCTCGGTGTGTATGACCAGAGAGTAGAACGTCTACCCCAGCTTGAGCGGCTACGTCGAAGCCTGTAGGCTGATGATCCATCATAATCACAGGACGTGTAAGATCAAGTCCTTCGAGCAAGGAGCTTACACTTTGTCTGCCACCGGCTTCCATCGCCTCGGCTGTCTTATCTTTTCGGCCTACAATATAGGTTCCTGCGACTTCTTCAACCTCATCTTGCAGGACCTTGATCCCAATACTACTCATCAAATCGGTATATTCCTTAATTGATCCACCATAATATTCGTGATTGCCCAGTACTGCGTAGACACCATAACGAGCTTTTAACTGTTTAATCTGTTCACTCATACTATTGCGGATAAAAGGTTCAATGCTGTCATCCAAGACATCTCCAGCCAGCAAAATCACATCGGGTTGCATAGCGTTCATTTGTGAAACCATTTTTTTGAGATGACGATTGCCCACGATATTCCCTAAGTGCAGGTCTGAAGCAACCGCGATCGTTAATGGCGTGCTGGTGCCAATAGATTTATCAATAGGAATGGAATGTGTGCGGATCACGGTACTCCAGGCGTTGATTGAACCCCAGACCAGAAAAACTGCCAGTAATATCAGAATTGTCCCGCCCGCTTCTGCGATGTAATAGGTACGATCGATTCCCGACCATCCCAGTATCACATATAATAGGTCTGCCAAAGGTAACGTAATGATAGCAAATTCCATACAGGCTAGATAATACGATCCAATCACTTTAAAGAATCTGGCGATCGGTTTAACCGATTTTGGCCATGGAATCATTCCAATGACATACGCAAAAGCGATGAGTATAAATAATGTCCAGAATACTGCTGACGAAACACCTGAAAACCATTCATGAATAAGTAACCAGCCGTGATAGCCAATGTAGAAATTAACAAGACCCAGAATGAGCAGCATAGCAAATCCTGAAGCTAACATTCGTAATGTTTTCATCGTTTCTCTCCCCTTTACCTTACTACTTCTCTACTTCTTATCTCAAATCATAACACAAACCGTTAACCCAGTATAAACTGTAATGCGGTGTTCGGAAAACATCGGAACTAAAAAAAGAAAATGCCCTTCGGCATCTCCTTTGGAGGTTTATCTTATATCGCTTTATCACGTGTGGCCATACATTGACCAATCAGCTTATCGCATTTATTGATGTGATTTATCAGCCAGTCTGTTAACGTTCGATTAAGCTTGATGGTTGAGAGTACGGATACTCCCTTTGTTTTGACCGTTTCTTCCAATTCGAGAACAGCCTTCACGAAATCAGCATGTGTCTGACGATGTTCAGCTAGTTCAGGGAAGTTGATCTCCTCCATCAGCTGCTCTTCATTACTGAAATGTTCAATCGTGTATTCTTTTAAGAATTTCAGCGTTTCCTCGATCTTTTCTTTCCCTTGCTGATTACTGCATGCTTCAAAGAACTCGTTCAATTTCGCTAACAACTGTCTGTGCTGGCAGTCAATTTTTTCTACACCGATATCATATGAATCTTTCCAAGCGATCATGAAATCACCATTCCGTTTCTTGAAAATTACATTTCAATTTTATTTTCCACCTTTCTCCACAAAAGAACTATTAACAACATCACAGGCGTCTATATTCAACCTTTAGCTGTACATATAGCACCTACTGATTTGGTACCTATTTAATAATCTCTACTTCATCACGGGTTCGATATGTACAAGTACATTGGAAACTTGGTGCCGGTCTTTTAACTGTTCTTCAATTTCTTCCGTAATATCATGGCTCTGCACCACACTTAGCTGAGAATCCACTAGTACAGTTGTGTCTACTAATACGTTATTCCCATGGATACGGGCTTTGATATCTTTTATGGATTGTACGCCATCAATTTCTGCCACAGTTTCTTTCATCTGTTCAAGCTCTTCCGCATCAAATCCGTCCGTTAGATCATGCGTAGCCTTGCTAAAGATATCCCATGCCGTCTTACAGATGATTAGTCCGACAATGATAGCTGTAAGCGGGTCAAGCCAAGGAACGCCTAAGGAGGAAGCCACAATTCCGATAAAAGCGCCCACGCTAACTATAGCATCTGATCGATTATCCAGTGCTACTGCCCGCATTGCGTTACTGTTAATGGCGCGGGCCAGCCTAATATTATACATATAGACAGCCATCATAACTACAGCACACCCCACTGCCGTCCACGCCGCTATAAGATCAGGACTTTCCAGTGCTGGTTGAATAAACTTGTTCACAGCTTGATACAAAACTTGAAGCCCTACCGCAATCATAATGAATGAAGCAATTAATGAAGCCACGGTCTCCGCTCTAAAATGCCCGTAGCTGTGGTTCGAATCCGGCGGTCTTCTGGAAATCTTCAGGCCAATTAGTACCGCGATAGAAGCAATAATATCGGTACTGTTATTCAATCCATCTGCAAGCAACGCTTGAGATCCTGAGACTGTACCTATGAACAGCTTGATAGCTGATAAAAAGATATAAGCAACGATGCTTAGCCAAGCTCCTTTTTCGCCTTGTTTAATGTCGTTATAAGTTTCCAAAAAAAGAACCCCCAAAGAATAGTATTGTTCTATACTACACTTTGAGATTCGGGTGGGTCTAGAGAAACAGTGTTGCTACGGGGCGTAATAGTTCCCTCTGTCAAATAGAGTTGCAAGGTCGTAACTGTTTTGCAGAACGTAACATAGTTTGCCCCCGTTCAACTTTGCTTCCATTCTTCTGGAATAGTAACTTTTTGCTATTTTTATTGTCTAATTATAGTAATGACAAATTTAAAGGAGCGTGGAGTGATGATTCAGTCTTTGCCGAAGAAAATTGTTACGTGTTTAGCTATAGGGAGTATTTTAATTCCAGTAACAAACAGTGGATCAACGTCAGTCATTTCCGCAGAAAAAGCAGTTGTAAGCCTAAGTAACACTTATTACAGTGAAGTCACAGCCCCGATCCTAAAACCTGTTTGGTCAGCACAACTCGCCATTTTAAAAAAAGACAGAATCACCGGACAGGACATTACAGCACTCGCGGAAAACGGGAAGATCTTTGCGTTGCAGCGCAATGAAAAATTAACCGCAATGAATGCGGCAACAGGCAAAAAATTATGGGAGTTCGGAAGTGGATTAGCGCCGCTATTCACATACAATAATGGATTTATCTACGGTCTGACCCAAAGCGGCTCCCTATATGCCGTTAGTGAGGCAGGTAAAAAAGCATGGTCGGCTTCCATAACACTCCCCAAAGCTACAAATATACAGCGTTTAGGATCTACTATTTATGTTACTCAAGAGGAACAATTAGCAGCAGTTGACGCCGTAACCGGAAAGATCAAATGGAAGGCTGTAGAGAAAAGCAATAACTTTACAGGCTTATCAGAGGTCATGGAATCAGATGGGGTCGTTATTCGCAGCTATCTGTCTCAAGGGGCCTTAACTACTGCTGGACTCGCCGCTTATGACAGTCTGACAGGAAAAAAACTATGGGACCAGACCCGGCAATGGATGCCGTTAGCAGTGAAGGATGGGCTCCTCTACTCTATCACGAATACATTTATGATGGATGATGACCCGGTAAATCGAAAAGTCAAAGTATCCGTGTTCAACATAAAGACAGGTGAATTAAAAGGAGAACGTTTATATAAATGGACAGATACCGAGAATAAAGATGGTGTGTACAGTTATAATGGGATGAATGGAAACGCGTTTTTGGATGGAAAGGACTTTTATATCTTTCAGGGCAGTAAGTTTGTGAAATATGATTTCTGGAATTATTCTGCAGAGGGTAAACCGGTGCAAACCTGGGCCTCGATGGTTAAAGAAAAAGACTCTCCATTGAACCAAGTTTATCAACAAAGAATGTTATTTCAAAATCAAGATAAAGGTACTTTATCCGCACTTAAGCTAGGAACTGGCCAGCTTGTCGACCTCAATATTGGAGAGAATCCAGTGGTACAGACGGATCTGTTCGGAAACGTGGTTTATAGTGGACAATCTGATGGCCTATTTCACGCTTATGACATGTTAACTCTAAAGCCTATTTTCACTGTGAACACAGGCTCTCGTAACTTTGCCCCTTCCCTTAAAACTGGAGGGATGCTGATGATTCGGACGGATAATAAGCTGCTCGCGATTAAACTTCCTACATCTATAAAATAAAAAAGCCTGATTTCTCAGGCTTTTGGGCTTCAATAACTTATTCAGCCGGAGCTGTAAAAGTACGTGCAGCAAACTCGGCATCCAGCATGTAGAAGGCGTTGCTATCTTTTTCAATTCGTTTCAGTTTACTGATGATGTTGCTAAAGAGTGCTTCTTCTTCTACTTGCTCGTCTATAAACCATTTCAAGAAATAAATCGTCGCATGTTCACGCTCATCCAGAGCAAGGTCAGCCAAATGATAGAACCGTTTAGTGTTCTGCTGTTCATGCGCGAAGGCATGTTCAAAAGCATCTAACATCGAGTTATATTCGTTCTTCGGCTCTGGCAGTGCTTCTAGCGTAGCACGGTTATCCCGGTCGTTAAGGAATTTATAAATCTTCATGGCATGGAACCGTTCTTCTTCGGCTTGAATTAGAAAAAAGTTTGCAAATCCATCCAGACTTTCGCCGGAACAATAAGCAGCCATCGCTAGATAAACATGAGCGGAATAAAACTCGAAATTCATCTGTTCATTAAGTGCTTGTACTAATCCATCTTTCATTGGACCGTCACCTCATTATTCAAATTTAATATGTAAATATTTAAGTTTATCTTATCACCGTGCTTCTAAGTCAGCAAGGATTCCTCTCCCAATATCTAATTTAGCTAACGAAAGGACGACTATTCAGATGATTAGATTCACCCGTCACAGCCTAAAGCCTAAGATTTCCGGTACACTCTTCATTATTGCAGCTATGGTGTCACTGTTCCTCATTGCTGGCTGTTCTAATAGCAGCAGTAATTCACAGTCCGAAGCTACCGATTCACCGACCTCCCAATCCACACCTGCACCAACCACCAGCTTGGCTCCCACCCCCTCAGCAGTCAGCGATCCAATTGCTCTTCAGGTTGCTGAGATGACTTTGGAAGAAAAAATCGGACAAATGCTCCTAGTTGGAATTGATGGAACTGTCCTTGATGAGCAAGCTAAAAAGATGATTACCGAAGACAAAATAGGTGGAATCATCCTCTATAAGGACAATATTAAAAGCCTGAAAGGGATGATCAGTCTTATCAATTCTATGAAAAAGAGTAACACTGGCAACCCTGCCCCACTATTCATGAGTGTTGATCAGGAGGGTGGAAAAGTCAGCCGGATGCCTAAAGAATATGCTACATTCCCTTCTAACGGAACAGTGGGTGCAAGTAATGACGCTGCTGCTGCCGAGAAAATGGGAAAGCTGCTCGCAAGAGAAGTACGTTCAGCCGGATTTAATATGAACTTTGCTCCCGTTCTCGATATCAATAGCAATCCAGACAATCCAGTCATCGGAGACCGGTCGTTCGGCAATGCTGCTGACCAAGTCATTCAACTAGGAATTGCCGAAATGAAGGGAATTGAGAGCGAAGGCGTCGTTCCTGTTGTCAAGCATTTCCCAGGACACGGAGATACTTCTGTCGACTCCCATCTGGATCTGCCGATTGTGAACAAAACAGCCGGTCAGCTAGCTGACTTAGAATGGCTCCCCTTCCAAGCAGCCATTAAAGAGGGGACGGACGCCGTAATGGTCGCTCATATTTTGTTTCCAAAATTAGATCCAGACAAACCTGCATCCTTATCGCGTACCATTATTGGTGAACAGCTTCGAGATGAAATGGGCTACCAAGGAATCGTAATTACAGACGATCTAACCATGGGAGCCATTATGAAGAACTACGATCTGACTACAGCAGCAGTAGATACTGTGAATGCAGGTAGTGATATTCTCCTTGTTGCTCACGGCTATGATAATGAAAAACGGGTCATAGACTCCCTCCTGCAAAACGTAAAAAACGGTAAGATTCAAGAAACACGGATTGATGAAAGCGTCTATCGGATCTTAGCCTTAAAAGCCAAATATAACCTTTCCGATGAGCAAATCCCGGTTCCTGATCTTACCGATCTTAATAAAGATATTAACGTTTGGCGTCAAACAATTGAGAAGTAAAACAAAGGGTTAGTCATTTTTACTGAAGAACAACAACATCTCCAACCTTCAACCCAGAGAGAACCTCTGTTTTGTCCGTTGTTTCCAGTCCCACTTCGATATCTTTTCGTTCATATTGCCCGTCCCCTTTATCCAGCATAACGTAGGAGAGGTCTCCTTCATGCATTACAGCTATGCTGGATACAACGGTGGCATTTTCTTTGCGAACTGTTTCAATTTCTCCGTTTAAGCTTAAGCCACCGATCAAATGCTCGTCAGGCTGCAGCGTGATAACCACTTCGAATTGAGGAACCGAACTGGCAGTAGCATTCTGCCCTGAAGCTGTCTTTGCAAATTTCGCTACCTTCGTAACTTCTCCAGATAACTTCAAATCTTTTATAGCTGTCATTTTTACGTCGACCTTCATGCCTGTCTTTATACGGAAGACGTCTTGTTCACCTACAAGAGCAATGAATTCTAGCTTGTTCATATCTACTATTTTTCCGATATATTGATTATCTGTCACTGTTTGCGGAATTTCGCTTGCACTGTCAAATAAGAAAATGCCGGTTGCCGGAGCATAATAAAGTGCTGTTTTGAGTTTGGCTTTTTTCTCTGTTAATTCGCGTGCTTGTATTTCGGCATTGACCTGATTAAGCTCGTCCCCTAGCCGTGTTGCTTCTTGGGCTGTGAGTGCTTTAATGCGTTCTGCTTCAGTCGCACCAAGGGCTGCATTCTCCTCGTCTTGCTGGCTCACAAATGCATTCAGCTCTGCTTCCAGCTTTGCTTTACGGATGGTCGCCTCTTGTGTAGCAATCTCATTCTTCAAGGCTTCCTGATCGAGAGTAAACAGTAAATCACCTTTTTTGACCTGTCCACCGTTCTCAACCTTCCACTTTGTCACCTTTGAAGCATATGGAGCATAAACAAGCGTTTCTTTCTCATAATTAGAATTACCTTTAACTTGTATGGAATTGGTAATGGTCTCCTGTGTGACCTCAAAAGTTATGGCTTGTGGGGGTTCAACAGGCTCTAACTGCGCTTCAGGCTTATACATCTTACTATATAGAAAATAACCTGCTGCAATTATAATCAGTACCAATACAATCCACTTGATTCTCCTCTTCATCACTTTGGCTTCCTTTCAACTTAAAAATAGCTAATCCCGTTTAATCGCCGTGAGTGCATTCGTTCTGGATGCACTGATCGCCGGATAAATACCTGATAATACCCCTGTCATTACCGCAAATGCGATCCCTACCGGGAGAGTCATCAGAGGAATATAAATCACCAAAGGCTCGCCTCCACCCATTCCTGAAGAGGTACCGATGAGCTTATTAATTCCTAATACAATCAAGTATGAAAAGACTATACCAAGCAATCCGCCCAACATCCCGAGCAATGCCGCTTCTGTAATGAACATATTGCGGATCTGGCCCATATTGGCGCCCAGCACTTTCATGATACCGATCTGCCGCCGTCGTTGATGAGTGGACATAGTCATCGCAACGATAATGGAGATCGAAGCAATAATTAGAATAAATACACCTACACCGAGAGCCGCTTTCTTGACCATGCTGAAGGTATCAGCGAGTGCCTCTTTTTGATACAAATTCGTGCTTGTCGTTAGTGTAAGTTTCTGAATAAGCTTCTCTAGTTCCACGATATTCTCAGTGCTGTCTACCTTTACAATCGCTGAGTTATAGACACCCTTTTGCCCAGCGGTTCCACTCGATAGCTTCATTTGTTCTACAAGCCGCTCGCCAGTCTCTAGTGACACATAGATCTTCTTGTCGTACATAGCCATATTCTCGTTCGTTCCACTCGGGTTGTCGAGGATCCCCACCACTTGAATCGGTGAGCTAACTAACATCCCTCCGGTTTGAGAGGCGGGATCAAAAGATTGTAATTGAACCTGTTGCTTGTACATATCTGTTGGAAGCATACTTAAGCTGTTGTACTGTTCCATCAACTTATTGTTATATGGATCTGTACTCAGTTGTTCAAAAAGCCGCTGCCGAGTTTCGTTATCAATCAGTCCAACGGTTGCACCATAGTTCAGTACAGCCATTCCCACTAAATCAGAAGCCCCGCCTTGTTTGAATTTCTTATCATATTTCGTTAACAGGCGTAGATCGGTTCCAATAAGCTGTACATCTGTTATTTTATTATCGATAGTCAACATCTGTATGTACCCTAGCTCTTGAAAGGGAGCTGCTGCAGTTACATGCCGCAAGCCTTTAATAATCTCCAGCTTTTGCGCCGTCAGCCTGCCGGGATCAAGCTTTTCATTGGCCGCAGACGATCCGCTGCCACCGCTGCCTCCTCCTTGGGAGGGTATACCTCCGTTGGGCGACACCGTAATTTCATCCATTTTGAAATTGCGGTTGATTTCCCGCTCCGTGTAGCTCTGTGCGGAGTCTCCTATACTTAATGCAACTATGATTGCAGCACATCCAATGGATATGCCAGCCATACAAAGACCTGTGACAACTTTCCGCCGTTTGACCTGTTCCCAAGCCAAGCGGGAAATATCACTAATCCTCAATGAGTATACCCCCTTCGAGTTCAGTATCCGAAGAAGTTTGGTTTTCAGTAATCATATATCCGTCCCGAAGCGTGAATATCCGCTGCATTTGCTCCGCGACTTTTAGCTCGTGAGTTACAACTATGAAGGTGGTCTTCATCTTCTTGTTCAGGTTAAGCAGGATATTGATAATTTCTTCTTCTGTCTTCGAATCTAGGTTTCCGGTTGGTTCATCTGCAAAAATAACAGACGGTTCCGTAATTAAGGAGCGCGCAATACTGACACGCTGCTGCTGTCCGCCAGACAGCTGGGAAGGGAACAAGTCGGCTTTATCAGGAATGCCGACCCCTTCCAACAATTCTAAAGCTTTTTGTTTACGTATAGAGGGTGCAACGGATTGAAAAACCAGCGGCAGCTCTACATTTTCACGGACTGTCATGCTAGTAATCAGCTCATACGCTTGAAAGATAAACCCGATATTTTTTCTGCGAAATTCCGATAACTTATTCTCACTCATCTTCACGATATCTTGATCGGCAATATAAATATGGCCTTCAGTAGGCTTCATTAGTCCTGCCATCAGATTCAGCATCGTTGACTTACCGGAACCCGAGCTCCCCAGCAGTGCTACCATCTCCCCCTCTTTCACAGAAAAGTCAATTTGATGAAGCACTGCTGTAGTTTCATTACCGTTTTTATAAGAATGCGTTACATTTTCCACTCGCAACATTGGAGCTGCTCCTCTTCGTACAATAATAGATATGAAATGCTATTTCTCAGTTACAACTGCTCTATCAATCTTGATGTTATAAGCTTGACTAGCCAGCTCGATCCGTTCGCCTTGGAATTCATCGTACAGCGTGATCCGGTAGGTACCTCCTGACAAATTCTTATACATATTATTGCTAAAGCTTGCTGTATACGAGTTGTTGGTCCCTTCAAGAATATCAGTACCGATGTTCAAGCTTCGTTCCTGAGAAAGACCATATGGGTCCGTCATTTTCAGGACCAGTTTATGCGTGAAGGTACCCATATCATAGCTGCTATCACGAAGAAGATTGTAATTCATAACTATATTTATAGAGTCACTGCCTTTTAATGAGCGCCCTTCTGAACTTAGAACGGACATGGTATACGGATAAATTGCCACCTTCGTCAAGTTTTTCTCTGGTGGAGTGGTAACCGGATTTAATGACAGTGAAGCCATATTAATAAATCCAGTGGATTCCTGACCCGGTTCCGTCAGCTTATTCCCAGTAATCCCTGGCCCTAGGAACAGGCTAACATCAGAAGTATTAACGGCCTTCGGAACCTTCGCCCAGAAGGTGATTAATTGCTTACCGCCCGGAGTAGCAGAAGTATCTGGTTGATTGGCTGTAGCTTCGAATAGCTGACCGTCTCCCGTTTTGTAATAAGCTTGGAGGCGAGCCATTTTGCTTTGTCTTTTCTCTTCACTGCTCAAAAGGAGCTCTGTGTATACGAGATTGGAGTTAAGTCCTTCATAAATAATGGTTTTGTTCTCTTGCACTTTAGCGTTCTTACCTTTACCAGAGATAACATAACTTCCTCCAGTTTCAATAGAAGCTACAGCGTTCATCATGCTGTTAGTAGTAACTGATAGGAACGAGCTCTTCTCTTCTTTTACCATAGAATAAAGATTTAATTTTAGTTTATCGAACTCTTGTGTATAAGGAATTTTGGCAAACACATAGATTTCAGCGTTTTTACCTGGTCCAATCGTTGAAGTTTCCTTATCCATAAACAGTTCCGTTGAAGATGACATGTCCTCATTGTCTACCTGAACAGCTCCCTTTAATTCCGGCAGAGACAAGGCAACCGATTGGGTATTCGTAATATTTAATCTGGCAACTACGATATCGTCGTCTTTCCATGGAAAACGCTGTAAGGAAACTAAACTGTAAGTAAACGTCCCATATTCATTTGTTGCTCTGTATTCGAGCCCTTTCTGTACCTCTGGACGCAAGGTATAGGAGATTGTAAAGTAAGCAACCGGAACAGTTAGTTTAGCTGTGTTGCCCGTAACGACATTGGTTCCACCAGTGCTTCCAGTTCCTGCTCCGTCTCCGGTAGTTCCCGACTCACTATTATCTGGAGCAGAAACAGCCTCAATCATCTGCAATTGCAGTGAATTCTGTTCTACTTCAAGGGGGACTTGTGCGGTAAGCGGGATGATTTTTTCCTCCAGAGGTTTTATGGTTAATCCGCTCAAGCCCTTAGAATTGATCGGAAAGGTTGTCCCAGTTGAGGATTTGACGGCAAGCTCATAAGAAGGTAACGTAACGGCTGTCTTCCCTGTATTCTTCACTCGCAGCTGAAAAGTCCAGAATCCCTTATTGTTCTCTGCGTATACGGTTGCGTTATTTAATTGTGTTTCAATCGTATTGTTATTGATGGTAATTTTCTTGATTACACCTTTGCCAACTACCAAATTTGGTGTTGTAGCCGCAGGCAGCTTGTACGAAGATTTGGCAATCTCCAGCTTCAGCGCCTCATCCTTTTGGGTGAATTGCAGTTTCATATTATCCGTCTTCATATACGAAGGAATTTCTGTAAGATAATAAATGGTCTTTTTCTCTTGTGGCTGAATTTTATAACTAAGCTGAGAACGGTCAAGGGCTAATTCATACGAGCTTCCCCCTGCCGAGACCAAATATGCTGCGTAACCAGGATCACTTAATACTTTGCTGCCTTTATTGGTCAAGCTTATGCCCACCTTGGCATAAACCTTTCCGCTGTATTTGTAGAGCTCCAAGGATTCGCTTTTAGCAACAACCGGAATGTCATTCATTGTAGTGCTTACAGTTTTACCGTTTACAGCGGTTGGCGAATAGTTGGCGGGTATATTAAAAGTTCCTACTTGCTTGAGATACCCCTTGGTTTTGGAATCCCAAACGTACATTGGAATCTTGATACCTTTTAACGAATTTACCTGGCCGACATTAACATAATATGTAACGCGCAAGCTTTCATTAGAACCCACTTTTTTCTTAGTAGAGTCAGCACTTAGTGGATTCCCTGGAATGACAGAGCCGCCAGAGGTCATAACTCTCGAAAAATAATACAATAGGCTAGCACTTTTGTTGCTGCCATTCGAATAGTTAATTGTATAAGTTAAAATATTGCCTCCAGGTTGTGACCAAATATTCACATCTTCCAGTGTAGCTTTGATATTAGCTCCTAAAGAAACGGAACCCAGATTACTAGGAGCTGCTACAGTTGCAGCAGCTACCGCAGATTTTGGCTGAACAGAACTAACTGATGCAGCCGAAGCGGTATGCCCTGTCAACTGGCTTATGACAAAGGTGCTTAAGAGTAAAACAACATATGTACTGCTATGCTTTCTCATTGACTTCCCTCCACGAGTATTTTACTAGAATTATTATAGTGGTTAGAGCAGATCCAATTGTATCCATGTTGTAACACTTACAGGCCTTTTGTAACCTATTTGTTCCAATTTGCATATATTCTGAAAACGATTCTATAATTTCAGTTGATTTTTCAAGGCTGCAATATCAGAAGCCGCAGGCTGGTCTTCTCCGTATCTAACTTTTTCATATATTTCAATCAATTGTTCTGACGCAGCTATAGAATCTTCATCTCCCTTACGTTTATGCTTGTTACGATCTCCCCATAGCAAAACATCCCTTTTTGTTTCCTGCGGCGTAAGATAACTTTTCATTTCATAACCGTTATCGCGCTTTATATTTAGCCACCGCCGATAAAGCCAACGTACACGTTCCTGCTCGCCATTCATCTGTTCCCAGCGATCCTTTCGATGTTTTGAAGGAAGACGTGAGCTCCAGAAATCCTTCAACCCTCGAACGGTTTGTTCCCAAGTAAAGACGCTTTTCTCTTCGTCAAGATATGCTGTATTATTCTTAGGGGCATGTTCCCTACGTAACATCGATAACAATGCATCTATGGCTCTCCGCCACTTTTCTCCAGCATTTCTGTACAACCAGCGAAGTGCATAATAGGCTACAAACCCCAATAATACCGCTGCCAAAATATAGAATCCGTACTCTAGTATAATAGCTAGCCAGCCCCGCTTTTGCTCGCCAACAGGCGGTAACATCGGAGTTGCTGGCGGCAATTCTGCTGGCGGAGGCTCTGGTTCTTTTGTGCCAGAAAATAACTGATTAATAAAATTGAAAAATGAGCGTAAGAGTCTCCATACCAGTGTTCCTATAGCTTTGCCGACACCTGCTGCTAGTACAGCTGCAATAACTCCAATCACAATGACATATATACGATTATTCCGTTGTATCCCTTTGGGCAGCGTTTCATTCTCTTCAGTAAGTGCGCTGTATCGTATATAGCTGCTATTAGAAATAAGTAAAGTCAGTATTAAATACAGACTGCCACACCAGGTCAATAACGGCACACTTGGCTCCAATTCAGGAACTCTATGAAACGCTATAGTAGCTACAAAATAGATTATTATACCTATCCAAAACATTCTGAATCTATTATTTCTAGAGTCTACCGTCATCCCTAAAAATGTACATATAAATCCAGCCACACCTAAGGGAAGGCTTTCGATGGATAAACTCCCTGAAACCGCACCTAATAATACCCCGAGGATTAAGGCGGCAAGCAATTGCTTCCATCTTACATTGCAAAAATTGCGCAAAAGAATGCCCGCTAAAGCTAGTATAGGCAGTGCAATCAACCATATTTGTTCATCTTGTTGGGGCAACAAATAAATCTGAAATAGAACCCAAACCGGTAGAAATAGCAACAATTCAATAACAGACCACAACCAGAGCTTGACTGTTTCCCTTACATAGCCAGACAACGTAAGCTTCATGCGCTCTCTCTCCCTTGTTCCGGAATATCCAGCCATTCCACACCATTGCCTTGCTGCATTAGGAGATCCGTCGCCTTTTGCAATTCTGCTCCTCTATGGCAGCTTATGATTAGAAAGTCTGTGTCACTAACTCCACTCTCAACCTGCAATTCCAATAGTCGACTCATAGGAAGTGTTCTATCCAGCTTCAGCCTTGCCAGCAGCTCTAACATATCTTCGAGCTGAGCCATCGGCTCTGCTTCAATTGGATCTCTTTCGCCAGCATCGTCCAATCTGCCATTACAGATTAATCCGGTCTCAATTCCATGCTGCATTGCGTATTCAGCTATAGTCGCTGCATATCTTATTCCTTGCTCGATTCGTTCCACATCAGTCACCGTTCTCCACATGGAATCACTGTCCTCTATATTCAGACAGATGACGAGTCGGGAGTCAGCAGTATAATCTTTTTTATGAACCTGCATAACACCAGTACGTGCTGTAGCCTTCCAGTTTACCAATCCCATAGAATCTCCTGAGCTATACTCACGAATGCCAGCAGTCAGAAAAGGGTCTTCAACGATCCATCTTTTCACAGGAAGCTCACCCAGCCAGCTATGAATGGGCAATGGAAGCTCGTCTAGATTCAGCAGAACGGGATAGATCAATAACTCTAACTCGAGTGGATACGTTTTGTTTTTTCGAGTCAAACCAAATGGATCTCCCGTTGTCATAGTCACGGATTCCAAACGATATAAACCACGACGCTCACATGTCACCTGATGCCGTCTTTTAATATGACGATAAGATTTTAAATAGAATAAACTAATATGATTCTGAGAGATTTCTCCTGTACTAATCCCAAGATTATCCTGACTTCCAAATTCCAGACCTCTCGCAATACTAGACTCCAATCGGAGCCACGGCAAAGGAAGAAGTTTCGCATTAACGATCTCCTCGATCATCTCAATACGTTCTCCTTCATAAGCAGTCTTACGTGAAAAATAGCGAGAATAACTAAGCGCTTTCAGGCCATTCCGTTTATAAATGTCAGCAAGAAGTAACACCAACGCCACAGTAATGAAAATGAACCAAGGCAAAGCCATAGGTCATTCCACCTTTCCGCCACTTAAGGACGTCACGGGTTCAGCAGGCACCTCAACTTCACGTAGCACTTGCAATACAATATCCGCGGCTTGTCCCTCTCTTGAGCCTAATCCCCGATGAAGCAGCAGACGATGTGCAAGCACGGAAACAGCTACGGCTTTGATATCATCCGGTGTTACATAAGATCTGCCTTGAATAAGTGCATATCCCTGAGCTGATCTAAGCAACGCGCCACTAGCACGTGGACTCGCCCCCAGTTTTACTGCCGTAGATTTGCGGGTAGCTTCCGTTATCCGTACGATATAACCTAATAAATCATCACTGATACTTACCGATGCGGCTAAACGCTGTGCGGCTTGAATATCTTGTGCCGTTGCTACAGGAAAAGACTCTTCGAGCGGATTATTCTCACGAAAACGCTGTAAAATATGTATCCCTTCATCGAAGGTAGGATAACCCGTAGTAATCCGCATCAAAAATCGATCTAACTGAGCCTCAGGCAGTGGGAAGGTCCCTTGGTTGTCTATCGGATTCTGAGTAGCAATGACAAGAAATGGTGCTTCTAATCCGTGCGTTACGCCATCGATAGTAATTTGCCGTTCCTCCATACACTCTAATAGGCTGGATTGAGTTCTAGGTGTTGCACGATTAATTTCGTCAGCCAGCAGTATATTAGCAAATACCGGACCCGGTCTGAACTGAAACTCTCCCGTCTTCTGATTGTAATAGTTGATCCCGCTTAAATCAGAAGGCAATAAATCCGGTGTAAATTGAATGCGCTTAAATGAACAATCTATTGATTTGGCAAGAACCTTTGCGAGCAAGGTTTTACCCGTTCCTGGTACATCTTCCAGCAGAACATGTCCATTCGCAAGTAATGCGGTCAGCAGCAAGTCTACTCCATCCTCTTTTCCTACAATGACTTTGGCAAGATTGGCCCTAATAGATTTGATAAGTTCAGTAACTTCTTGAAGATTCATGTGAATGCACCATCCAATCTGAGGATAATTATGTAATAAGTGCTTTAATCATAACAGAAAGCGTACCCAATTTATAATTCACACAAAAAAGGCAATGTCCATAATTAGACAGCCCCCGTCATCCTTTCGATTTTCATTTCACAGTCTTATGCCGATATCGAATGAAAGCTACAATCCCATAAAAGATAGGTATGCTTTCTACGATTAGCCAAATGATCACAATTGCAAAGCTTTTATAATGTTCGTAATATCTGCCGACGTTTCGTGAATATAAGTATGCTATTGTCACTGAAGCCAGTGTTAAAAGAGGAACGTAAATTTTTTTACCATTAGTATTGAACAAACTCGATAGACATTTTGAAGCTATGTAGATAAGGAAAGAGCTGTGAATAAACATAGATGACGACCATATTCCAATCAAAAGCGGGTCAGTATTCCCTAATAAATTCTCTTCTTTCGAACTACGCACCATCTCAAGAAAAGGATATTGGAGCTGCTGACCAAGATGTGGACCAAAACTCAGCATCGTCAATATCCATCCAATTAAGACAGTGATTGATACATAGAGCTGTGCAAATACCAATCTTTTTAACATCTTTGCTTCAATTTTTAAATCAGGTGCAACGAACAAGAGAACAATCCATTCTCCAAACCATGACATGACCACAATAGAGTCTTTCATGGCGATTCCAGGATCATGATAATGAATAAAAGCTGGTAACATATTAAAATCCGCGTTCGAAAGGAACAAATTAAATAAAATGATCGTGGTTATTAGAAAAATAATAAATAATCCGTCGGCCATATATGTAATCGTTACAAAACCTAGACTTGCTGTGTACATAATCACCAAACCAATTACAAGCTGAATAAACAGCGGCGGAGTTCCTCTTAAATAATTTGAACCAAAGAATAGTACAAAGTTCTCTATATCGTAAGAAACATAATAAACACACCAGCATAGTAGGACCAGTAGCATAAATTTATGTGGCCATTTGCCAATGATCTCTTTTCCAAAGTGAACCCAAGCTTGATTAGGTCGCAGCTTACCAACATAGATTGTAAACCATAATAAAATCAAGCCTAATAAAGAGCCAACTATTAATGCAATCCAGCCTTGATAGGAGGAACTAGCAATAATAGTTGGAATCAAAAAAATGGTGGTTTGTGAGCTGAAAAAAATAGTGATAAACCGGAACAGCTGCCACTTTGTTGTACGCATAACTTTTCATTCCTCAGTTCTTTATTTTGCTGTTCCAAAATCTACAATTCGAAAGTCCGTTGCCACCTTAATATCTGCCTCGTGAGTGTAGTAATTATCCCAACGTTCTCTTACTTCCTTCCAAAGTTTCGGATCATTCCATTCCAGTAACATGCCGAGTTGTAGAACATCCGCACCTGCTTCTTGGGATAAACGTATAGCTTCGGTCAGATTAGCAGTAATTTTATCGCTTAGTTTCTCTGTAATGATATTACTGATCTCTTCTAGATTTCTTTTCTTAGGGTCCCTTAAATAAATCACACTAGCTTTTCCTTTTAATTTCACTGTGAACACTGGGCCTTTATCCGTTAGTTTTACTTTCTTTGAAGCTTTGGTGCTAACAAATACAACACTTGCCGCACTTTCTCCTCCATCCCAGGTAACAGAATAAACCGACAGCTTAAGCTTGCCTGCGGCCCATGCCAATGCCCTACCTTCTTTAAGCTTTAGTATTCCCTTCATTTTCTCATTCTGAAACAACATGGCCCCTTGAATGCCTGCCCAATATTGTGGTTTACCTTCTTTTGTAGTTTCCTCTTTTTTACCAAATGAAAGATTATTTATAGCAAACCCAACTCCAGATGCCTCGGCGAACAAGCAGTCCTTGATTGTAGTTGAAAACATATATTTTTCTGTTCCAAAGCTCATTAGTACATCAGAAGGCAATTGTTCGTAGATAGGTGTTAATGTATTCATCTCTTTGGCACTGCCGGGACTCGCCATGACATAGGTTCCAAGGGGAAGGGCTGGCTCTCGTCTAATCCATAACAGAAGTTCACCGATTCCTTGTTCTGCATAAGCTTTCCCTAAGACGATTATTTTTAATTGGGAAAGACTAAGCTGACGTGTTAGGTCTTTTTGGACTAGTAACATGGCATCTGCTATCGTATCTGCGGTCTTGGAAACTGTAGAATAACTATTTCCATCGCCGCCACCACTAGCGGGTTGGCTTGATGAGTTAAGACGATTGGGCAAAGGAGAGTTAATCGTAATTTCAACGGTGCCTGCTTCTTTGCCTACATCTATAAACAAGCCGTATACAAAGGTTAATTCGTCCAGTTCCACCTTGGACGACCAGCAGCCTGTTACATTTAGGAGTAGAAGTATAACAACTCCAATTTTTAGAGTTCTCATTTTTGTTTCTGTCTCCTTAGATTCCTGTTGCTATAAATGTTGCTTCGTTTCTTCATATAGTTAGAGGGAAAACGAGATAATGTGTCCTTCCAGTCTTGTAACACCAAAGGAGCAACGGGTTGTAAATACGGTGAACCTAACGGTCTAAGATTAGCCAGATGCCCGTAAATCAAAAAGGCTGTAATATATACCCCGAGTAATCCCATCGTCCCCCCCATAATCAATAAAGGGAAACGAAGTAAACGAAAAGTCAAACCCAGCTCATAATGGGGAATGATGTAGGTGGCAATTCCGGTGATAGAAACCACAATGACCATTGGAGCAGATACAATTCCTGCTTGTACCGCAGCTTGACCGATGACTATACCCCCAATAATAGAAACGGTCTGGCCCACAGGCTTTGGTATTCGGGTTCCAGCTTCTCTAAGGGCCTCGAAGGTAAGCTCCATGATTAAAGCCTCAGTCAATGCTGAGAAAGGAATATTCTCTCTGGCAGATGCTATCGTAATTAACAGGTTTGAGGGAATGATCTGAGGATGAAAGGTTGTAATCGCAACATAAAGCGATGGAAGAATCATGGATATGATGGAGAACACAAATCGAACGATTCGAATCCAGCTTGCTGCATAGAAGCTTTGATAATAATCCTCAGAGGATTGTAGCATTGTAAAAAAAGATGTAGGTGCAATCATTGCAGTGGGTGTGCCATCCTGTAATATTCCAATCCGGCCTTCCATTAAAGAAGCTGCCACCGAGTCGGGGCGTTCTGTATATTGAAATACCGGAAATGGTGTCAAGTTCCCCTTCCGCAATTGTTCCGATATATAACTAATGCCCAATATTCCGTCAATTTCTATTTCATTTATTTGCTTTTCAATTTCAGCAAGAACTTCTTTTTTATAAAGACCTTCAATGTATACAACATACACATCGGTTTTTGTATATTTACCAATCGTATAATGAATAGTCTTTAGATCCGGATGTTTAATTTTGTGTCGGAGCAGGGACAGATTCGTTTCAATATCTTCAATAAATGCCTCTTGAGGTCCAATCACCACAAGTTCATTTTGTGATTCCGTGACCGATCTTTTCTGATATTGCGTGATCTCAAAATAATAAACATAAGGAAGCTCTTCAAAACAAAGCACTACTTTTCCAGCGACGATCAGATCTACAGCCTTGTTTAAGTCAAACTCCTTAAGATACGGGATTGGAAAAACAGCTCCTCGATCCAGTCGTTCTAAAAAATCAGACCATTTGTGCTCTGAATTTGCTTCATTTCTTAGCGGCAATGCAATATCCTTATGAAGACTCAGGGAATTCACAATGAATGGGATATAGATCAAGTGGCAGGAATGCCCGTGAAGGCGAATGGATTGAAAAACTGCATCACTAGATCCCTCTAGTTGTTCTTTAATTGTTTCAATAATTCCAGACATCTGCGGCATACCTCCAAGATTGTGACTTGTTAATCTGGCTTAGTTTGCCAATGAAATGGAAGGTTTATTCTTATATCAGAGCAAAAAGGCATGAGTCCGGTATAGTACCGAACTCATGCCCATCAAACCCCTAGATTTCAAATCAAGGAAATGTAGCACCAATATTAGTTCCGCTAGGTGTTCCAGATCCGATTAGGTCGCTACCCCCAGTTAATTTGAGGAAACTGCCCAGACTAAAAGATCCATCAGCATTTCGCACCACTGAAGGCGTAAGACTTACAAAATCAGCGGCACTGGCTACCAAACCCTTGGCATTGGTACTTGCATTACTCTTCCACCACACATTAGTACTTAGAATATCGGTGCCACTTGTTTTATCGCTCGATCCTCCTGCAAAAGACAAGTTGTTCGTAAATTGGTGAGTACCGGTATCAAAAGCAAAGTTACTCTGTCCGTTACTCCAAGAAGTATTATTTGTTAACTGGATGGAACCTGGATTACTGTTGTAAGTGAATCCGTGTTTTTTATTTTGAAATGCGATGCTATTCAGTACAATGTGGTTTACTGCAATCTTTTCACCACCTAGTTTGAATCCATTCCCATCGCTGTTTGCCGTTGAATTTCCATCTGAGGTCTGTCCGTTCTTATAGGAGATACTATTCTTGATCGTCACCACTCCGATGGGGCCTGTTTCTGATTTACTGTAAAGATCCCAGCCGTCATCTGTATTCCATGCAGCTATACATTTATCAAATACGTTACCAGGACCTATAGTCAGCTTAGCAGCAAAACCATCAGCGTCTTCTCCATTATCTGGATCATAATTATCATGAGAGTATACTCCAATGATTTGATTATAGCTCGGCCATTGACTCATGCTGGTCAGAGATGAAGCATAACGGCTGATTTGCAGTCCCGAATCCCGATTATGATGGGTTTCAACATTCTCAATAATGTTATAGTTCCCGCCAATAAAGAGCCCATTGTCTCCTGAGCCTCTTATCTCTAATCCTTTTACCTTCCAGTAGTTTCCGTATATCTGCAAACCACGTTGAGCTGGGTCAAATGGCTGGGCGTAAAAATCCAGTATAGGCTTCTCAGTCCCATATGCAGCGATGTTCTTTCGTAAGTTAGAGCTTCCGCTATTATCTTGTCCAACAATTATTGTTGAAGAATACGTGTAAACCCCTCCACGCATATAGATGGTTTCCCCGGGGGCTACCTTCGTAATCGCTGAGGCCAGTGTGGTTGGACTACCAATTGTTCCTGCGTTGCTGTCCAGACCATTAGGGGCTACATAAATCGAGCCTGCAATTGGTGTTGCAGTTGGAGTGGCGGTTGGAGCTACTGTCGCAGTGGGGGTTGCGCTTGCTGTTGGAGTAGCCGTAGGAGCTACCGTTGGTGCAATTGTTGGTGCTACGGTAGGCGTAGATGTCGGAGTGCCCGTTGTGATATCGGAGACATTGATATTGTCGAACTTCGCTGCTGTCTTATAAGCTACAAGTCCAATACCTCCTGCCGTCAAATTGTTATCGTGTGCATTTAACTGCAAAACATCATTTACATACATTTTAAGCGAATCTCCACTAAGCTCCAGCCTAACTGTATAGGCAGTTCCAGTGGTTATAGGAAAATCAGTTTTACTAGCCAGTGTTGAACTTGAACCATTCACCTTTTTTCGTATTTCAAGCGTCCCACCATTACTGTTAGACAGAGATGCAGCATAATAGTTATTTCCGTCAACATAGCGCCCGCACACATAAGTTCGATTAGTTCCATTGAAATTATCAATCTTCACATCGGCTTGAACACTGTAATCTGTCCACGTGTTGCTACCGGAGAACGAACGTCCTTCGTTTTGACTGGATTGATAATACATATGATTGCCACTCTCTTCAACTACAGACCAAGTTCCTGTTGTACTCGTCCAATTGTCGGCATTTCCATTCTCAAAATCATTGCTAAAAATATTTGCTGCCTGTGCGGTAGGGTTACTCCATACCAAATTACCTAGAACCAGCGAAGTTGTAAGCGTAACCATAATTCCGAATGAAAATTTTCCTTTTAGTTTCACGTGAACATCTTCCTCCTTGTTTTTGTGATTTAAATAAAAAGCGAGGACATTCCTCCAATCCTGTGTCATCTATAACTCCAGCCTAATCTCAACTATAATTAATATTTTGAAGTTGTACAGCTACTTTGTGCCCATATTATTACATTTATTTAAATTAATATAAAAAAACACCCTCGATCTCACTCGAGAGTGCCTTATCTATACCCTTAGTTTTGAATTAACGGTTTCAAAACCTTCAGTGAAGCTTGCAATTGCTCCGAACATTGTTCATACATTTTTTTAGCTTTTTCGTTATCTGTTGATAAACTGAACATCTCTAAATCAGCTTCACACTTTTTCAGCAAAGCATATAATTGTGGCTTATCCTGCGGCTGTGGGACTTTAAAGTTATCGGCATACAAATCGACTGTCAGCTCACCATAAGAATCAACTTGTCCAAGAAACACATTTTCAACAGTCAGACCCATTTTTTCAAGGGCACCATCAAGCCAGCTTCGCGTTAGATTTAGAGTATCTAATGGTTTGTCGAGCACTTTACCATCCATAATGACAACTTGTGACTCTTTCTCTGGAGCAACCTTTATACCCAATTGCTTAGGGGTTAGCGGCTGATTTTCACTCTTAAGTAAAACATTTATGGCTCCATCAGATTCCATAATCGCAAATTCCACTTCCGATATATTGAAAACGTCTTTTTTGCGTAACTCCTCCAGCAGTTCATCTGTGGTTAAACGTTCTTTTTTCATGTGATCTTCGAGAATTTTTCCGTCCTTAATTAGTACGGTAGACTTGAAATCAATAAAGTCTCTTGCTTTTTTACTCTTCATCTGAAGGTATTCGATCCCTAAAGAACAAGCTACCCATACAATCAGTGCAATGAGCCCTAAATGCCATAACTTATCCGTATCCAAAGAAATATAAGCGGCTAAGCTGCCGACAGTTATCCCCGTAATATACTCGAAGAACGAGAGCTGCGATACTTGTCTCTTTCCCAGTAATTTTGTTAAAAAGAAAAGTACAACCACAGCAAAGAGCGTTCGAACTATAACCTCCAACCACTCCGGCATTACAAATACCCTCCTTTTTGAATCAAAGCTTGTTTACTAACACTCATTATTTGTCAATAAAGCCGCATTCACTCCGGAATTCCACTACTTATTTATGGAAAATCCTCTATTACTACAAACATGAATTTCTTTCCTGCATAACGATAGATGCATTTGAGGACAATAGCAATCGTCTTGCTAATAATCCAACACAGAGGAGAGAAACTCAATGACAGTAGCCTCACAAGTAAAAACATGTTTATCTTCTTTAAAAGGTGCTCAAGCCAGTCTTGAACAATTTGCACTAGAAACACAAAACGAGAGTGCAAAAACCTTGTTCACAAACGCAGCTGAGCAAACACAACAAATCGTAACTCAAGTAGAGAACCGGGTAACCGAATTAGAGTCCGAAGAGCCTCAATATAAAGGGTTCTAATTAAAGCTAAAGGGGTCTTAGGCTAGAAAAACTAGCTTTAAGACCCCTTTTCATCATGTACAATATTTGAACGAATGCCACGCTTGCCCTTATTAGCCGGAATAAGTATCTGAACAGAAGTGCCAATTCCGACACGACTAAAAATGGTTACGCCATACTCAGATCCATATTGCAGTTTAATCCGCTGATCCACATTACGGACCCCATAACCTGTATTCGTATGGCCCTTTGGATCAAAAATTTGATCAATACGTTCCTGTCTCATGCCGATTCCATCATCAATGATGCGGAACAGAATATCATTGCCCTCTTTACGCCCAACAATGCGTAAATGAATGTGGTCACCACACCAGGCGTGCTTCAGCACGTTCTCGATAAATGGTTGTAAAATCAGTTTTATGGTCTCATAAGGCCAGATTTCTGTATCAAAATCAAACATAACTTCCAGACGATCACCGTATTTAATTTTCTGAATTTCTAAATAAGCGTTAGCCTGTTCAATTTCAGTGGGGACCGGAATCATGGTACGTCCTTCATTAAGCGTCAGGCGATAAAACTTCGCTAATTCCAGCACCATCTGCTGCAGCTTCTCATTTTGACCAAACTTGGCTAATTGAATAATAGAAGATAACGTATTATATAGGAAATGAGGATTGATTTGTGATTGTAGAATTTCAAGCTCTGCTTCCTTCTTCTGAAGCTGCGTCAAATATACTTCTTTAATCAACATATCGATATTCTCGCCCATATCATTTAACGCGGTTGCAATCTGAGAGAATTCATCCTTACCTCGATAGGAAATACGCTTGTGAAGATCACCTTCCCGATAGGCATTCAGCACGTACACGAACTTATTAATCCGAATTGAAAAATATCGGGATATAAATATGCCGACAAAACTAAAGACAATACAACAGATGAGACACATTGAAATAATAAACAGTCGTACCTTCACTGCATCCTGTTCAAGTATTGTAATTGGAACTAGCGCGTTTAATTGCCAAGCTTGGTTAGAAACCGTAACTGTTTCACTAATCGTCAGGTAATCCTTATTAAGTTCGGTTTCATTGGTATAGTGCTCTGGTAGTTCTCCCGATTGGTACATCGTTCTTCCGAACTCGTTTTTTAAAATTAGAATACTTCCTTTTCCTATCTTCGTATAATTCACACTATTGAACAGATCTGGAATGCCTACATTAATCCGCAAGAAGCCAATCTCCTTAGGCACGAGAGGGTCGTATGTATCTATTAATCTACGGAGCAACGAGATCCGATTATTTTCTACATCGCGCTCGATCTGCCACCATTTCATAGTCTCCGCGTATTTCTCGGTTGGAAAATCATAATACCAGGATTTCCCTTCAATCCGTTTCATATGGTAAAGATGATAGAAGCTACTATTATCCAGATAGCCCTCAAGTGAATTCGAATAGATCTCAGGAATGGATTCATTCTTTAAAAATAGCGACATCCCAATCCTCATACCCGTTGATTGAATAGCTACGTCCAGCTTTGGAAGTACCTTCATAGACATCCTATCATAATTTTCCCAGCCTTCTTCATAACTTCGCAAATTCCGATAGAAATCATAATCACTATATAATTGCGTTGATATCCGAATAACTTCCCCCATTTTATAATCAATATTATCGCGAATCTGCAACAACGTACCTTTAATATTCGAACTTGTATGCTCGCGTAATGAATCATTGTACATAGAGTGAGAGACAAAACCGATCACGGATACAGGGATAATAATGAAAAAAATATAGGTCAGCATTAATTTATACCCTATCGGCACATACTTATGTTTTCTTCTTGGTTGTTTCATGCAACATCATCCCCCATCACTTCTCCCGCTTACGATACTCCATAGGTGTCATACCATAGGCTTCTTTGAACTGTCTGCTGAAGTAAGGAAGATAACGGTAACCTACCTGGCTCGCGATTTCATAGATTTTACACTTCGGATCTTTCAAAAGCTTGCCTGCTTGTTCCATTCGCAGCTGAATGAGTACTTCGCTGAACGTTTTCCCAGTTTCCTCTTTAAATAGATATCCCAAATAGTTGGGTGAGAAAGAGAACTGCTGTGCAATATCCTTTAACGTAAAATTCTCGCTCATCTTATCCTTCATCATTTGCATAATTTCTCTAATCAGTTTATTGTTCACTGACTCTGTTTTGCTTCGTAGGTACTCGGATATTTCAAACGTTTTGAGTACAAGCCAAGAGCGTATATCACTGATCGTATCGAATTGAAGCAAAATATCTAAACTATGTAACTCCATACCTAAGATTTCAAATAAATCCTCGCTAACCTCCTTCAACTGCTGATCCAGCTTCCATATAATATACATGGCTAGATTATGAATCGTAAATTTAGATCTTAGACTACTCACGGATCTGAACAGCTTATCGATCTCATCATAAATAAGGACTAACTCATATTCTTTCATCGCTTTAAAAAGCGTATCCATACGGGTATCCAACGTACGGGCATCAATCATTCCAGGTTCGCTGCTAACCGTTTCATACATAATAAGTTTGCCTTTGCCAAGAAACATCTTTCCGTCAACGGCTTCCATAGCTTGCCGATAGGAGGTGTGGACCTGTTCCATAGCAAATGTAGGCTTCCCTACACCTACGGTCATAGTGACAGGAAATTTTGTACGAATCGAGTCATAAATTTCTTCAATAAACCTCTCCATCTCCTGTTCGTTAATCAACAACGCGATTCGATAAGACGATACCTTATAGCAATGAGGCATCCTGTGCTTCTGAGCAATTGTATTCACTTCATATAGAAAGTCCTTGGACATTAGATGTTTAGTTAGATTATCCTGTTCTTGAAACCAGTTGAAATAGTCCAGCTCCAAGACCGCCACACGTATAGGCCATTCCAGCTTATCCAGACCGTAGGATTTCATAAGCTTCAACATTCCAGCTTGAGTATCCCCCTCCCATTCCCCTTCAAACAAGCGGATCAACAAATCATTTTTGGCCATAGGAATCATATGCTGATAAGCTTCTTCAACGTCACGCCGTTTACTTTCATCATCTAAATCCTGCTTAACTTTCTGAAGTGCAGCAATAAGTTCCTTGTCATCCATTGGTTTAAGGACATAGCTATACGCTTTTAGCGAAAGCGCCTGTTTCACATAACTGAAATCCTGGTAACCGCTTACAAAAATCACACGTATATCGTTTTTTTTCTCTATGGCAATCCGAGCCAGCTCTAGACCCGACATATTCGGCATATTCACATCACTAACAATAATATCAATAACATGCTGTTCTAAAATATCGCATGCGGTAAACGCGTTATTCGCTGCCTCCACGACCTGCATACCCAGTTCATTCCAAGGAATGAATTGTCTCATGCCTTCAAGATCAAGCATCTCATCGTCTACTAATAATACGTTGTACATCAACACAATCCTCCTTTGAAATGTTTTTAAACCAACCTGCTGAATTCTACTAACCAATCTTTTTCAGTATACCATTCATTCTCTTACCTAACAGCTTATAAAGCAATGAGCACTAGAAATGGGACGTAAAAACGAAGGCTCGCTAAATAGCAAACCTTCGTATTACAAATTATTATTTACCTAAAGCTTTCTTATTTTCTGTCCATACTTTTGTTACATAATCGAGGAATTTCTCATAGCCAACCTTGATAGAATCTTCATGTGCTTTATCAAGAATTGCTAATGCTTCTGCATCAGTCTTCGCATACATTGATTTTGCTCTTGCTGTTAACCAGATATCTCTGACACTTTGTCTAATAATACCTTCTTCACTGTCTGGAGCCGGATCCCAATTCAGGAACTCCGTAAAGTCACCTTGTGAAGCCCAAGTAACTTCCATCTGCCAACGGTTACTAAAGTCAATCTTGTCAGCTGGAAGGGTTTGCAACATCATTTTCTTTGTATTATCCAAGAAAACTGTATTACCTACCCATACCAAGTCACCGGCTTTTCCGCTAATTTCGGACAGAGCTTCTGGCTCATTCAGATACTTATCTTTATTAAATTTAGGAGTAAGTCCATCTGCTTCAAATCCATCCCAATAACCATCTGGTCCTGGAGGACCCCAGTTAAGAACCATAGAACCTTCTGGTCCTGTCATCCAGTCAAGCATAGCGAATACAGCCTCTGGATTTTTAGCGTTTTTAGTGATTGTAGCAACGTTCCAACCTAACTGATTGTACGTTCCTGGAGTAATCTTACTTTGATCCAAACCAGCTTTGTAAATCGGTTTAATAAACATATAACCAGCTTCTGGATCCGTCTTCTTCATCTCTTCATCAGCAGTGGCGAGCAATTTCATTGGATCAAAAGTCGCAATAACAGCAAACTTGCCATTCATCGCTTTCTCTCTAATTTGATCTTCTGTTTGTGTATTCGCATCCTGCGTCATTAGCTTCTCACGCATTAATTTAGCAGCAAATACAACAGACTCACGGAATCCTTCATCCTTGTATATCGAACCCATTTTGTCGCCATCAGGTACGGCGTATATTCTAGTATACGACAGATTACTCTCTTTAAAAGAGGAGAATAACTGGTCAATTCCGTTACCATCTCTCGCTAAACCCGTCTCGAACGGAATAACGTCAGGGAACTTTGCCTTAACAGCATTTAAATAAGCATACAAATCATCTGTCGTTTCTAGCTTAGGAGAACCAAGCTCTTTGTAAATCTTTTTATTAATAGCATAACCGGCATTTCCGTTTGGTTGAGTTGTATAATAATTCGGCAGCTGATAGATCTTCCCATCAGGGGAACGAAGCAATTCCAAATGTCCAGCTGTTAAGTATTTCTTAAAGTTTGGATATTTATCAATATATTCATCCAAAGGAACTAGCATATCCGCTTGGCGAAGACGTTCTACGTCAGCACCTTTTTCGGTCCACACAATATCCGGCAGCTCGTTACCAACGATCATCGTTTGCAGCTTTTGAGCGTTATTACCACCAGAGCTAATTCCTGTGACATTGATCTTCAGATTATCTAAAATCCATTTAGAAGCAGCATCTTTGCCCCATTTCGGCATTTGATACCAGCCGTAATTTCCGTAGAATGAGACTTCAAGCGGTTCTTTCCCTAATTCATACAAATCAGCCGCAGGAGCTTCAGTTGCTGTATTGACCGCTGTTCCTCCTTCTTTCTCTGGTTCAGCAGTTGCCGCCGGAGCGCTTGAATTGTTGCCACCACAACCCGCCACCAAAGTCGTCAATAGCAAGGTAGACATCATACCGAGAAGCATCTTTCTCTTAGTCTTCAATGTATTTTCCCCTTTCAATTTGTAATCTATGTTCAAAGCAATACGCTCTAAACCCAATCTCATTCTATCATCCTACTCTTTCAATGATCCGACCAAGACCCCTTTAACGAAGAATCTTTGTAGGAATGGATACACACATACAATCGGAATAGTTGCAACCATGATCGTAGCCATCGTTAATGACTTCGAGGTTATTTTCTTAGCCGAGTTAATATGAGCAATGGAGCTTGCATCTACATTTGACAGCTGTTCTGAAGCAATATTAGAGAACAATATCTGTCTTAAAATGGTCTGAATCGGCATTAACTCCTCTTTCGTAATGTAAATACTCGCTACGAACCACTCATTCCAGTGATTTACTGCTGTGAACAAAGATAATGTTGCAATAACTGGTCCCGACAAAGGAAGTACGATGCGGACAAAAGTCCCCCAATATCCGCAACCGTCAATCTTTGCTGACTCCTCTAAACCTTGTGGAAGACCTTGAAAGAAGGTCCGGAATATGATCATATTCCATACGCTGACCAGTGCAGGAATAATAAACACCCAAAATGAGTTGAAGAGACCTAAACTTCTGATAAGCATGTATGACGGAATGAGTCCCCCTCCGAAATACATAGTAATGATACACATAATCATGTAGTATTTGCGACCCATCAGTTCACGCTTCGACATTCCATAAGCGAATATCGAAGTGGCCAGTATCGCTGTTACTGTACCGATTACTGTCCGCAATGTAGCAATGACGAATCCACCCATTAGACGGGAATCTTCAAAAACAATCTTATAATTCTCAAGCGTGAACTCACGGACCCAGAAAGTAACTCCACCTTTCGAAGTATCCATCCCCTCATTAAAGGAAATAACAAGTGAGTTCCAAAAAGGATAAAAAGCGGAAAACGCCAGTAAGGTCAAAAATACATATATGAATCCTATAAATATTCGATCTCCTATATTAATACGTTTCATAGTTTGGTCCCCCTATATTGAGTAATTCATTACCACAAGCTGTTCCCTGCTCTTCTGGCAATGAAGTTGGCAAAGGTAAGTAATGTCACGCTGATCACGGCCTTGAACAATCCGATAGCAGTCGCATAGGAGTACCTGAAATTGTCTATACCGACACGTACAACATATACATCAACTGAATCTGACACTTCTCGTAGAGCTGGATTGGAAGCTAGGATCAAAATATCTTCGAATCCTGCATTCACCAGATTACCGATTGCCAAAATCATAAAGATGATTACAACTGGCATAATTGAAGGCAACGTAATCAAATATATCTGTTTAAACCGACTTGCACCATCCATCGAAGCCGCTTCGTATAAATGCGGGTCAATACCAGCAATGGCAGCTAAGTAGACGATAGAAGCAAATCCAATTTCTTTCCATACATTGGTTGTAACTAAAATGCCCCAGAAATATTCTGTCATGGAAAGGAAGTTGATCGGTTCATCAATGAATTTCAATTTCTCAAGCAGCATATTTATACTGCCGTTATCTACGGATAACATCGAGGTAACCATTGAGCCGATAACTACCCAAGATAAGAAGTGAGGCAAGTAAGTAACGGTCTGAATAACCCGTTTAAAGAACATCTTACGGACTTCGTTTAGCATTAACGCCAAAATAATCGGTGCAGGAAATCCAAAACAAAACTTCAGTAAGCTGATGATGATTGTATTTTTCATAACCACTTCAAATTCAGGAGCATTAAAGAAGTAAATAAAGTGCTTTAAGCCAACCCAGTCACTGCTAATAAAGCTATTCCCTAACTTGTAATCCTGGAATGCAATTAGAATCCCGTACATGGGGATATAGGCAAAAATAAAAACTAGAACAAGTGCTGGTAATACCATAAGCTGTAGATCTATTTGCTTAAAAAAGCGTCTGATCCCGCTAGTTCGTTGCTTGTTGAGATTCGGTCCGGATCTCTTGTCTGGTGCGACGCTTGCGTTCGCCATAGGTGAATCCTCCTTGTGATGATTTTGAAGATATGTACAGATAATTGATGTCCTTTCTCCCTCCGCTATAGTTGCAACATTTATAAAATAATCATAAGGTTTAAGCGCTTTCAAAAATATATGACAAAACAACTATTATTGATACTTTGACACTCTCTTGCATTAGCTCGTCTCATATTCCTTAAGCTTGAATAAAAAAAGACACATACAGAGATAACATCTGCATGTGTCTTTGACTTTCTCCTTAATTAGCAAGAGTACTCAGTATTTCTTCATTTATCTTTTCAGTAATTACTTTTTGGACCTTCCCATTATCCAGATAAACAATAGAAGGAACTGAATCTATTCCTAGCTTGGCGGCAAGTCCGGGTGACTTATATACATCTACCTTTGTGACCCTGACATCCGAATGGGATTGCTCAAATCCTTCAATTAGAGGCAATAACTCCCGACAGGAAGGATCTGTGGCATTCCATAAATAAACAACAGATGCTTTGCCTTGATTCAGAATTTGATGCTCATAAACCTCACATTCAGATATATACTTCTCTGCACCATACCCTGCAATGGCACCATCGCCAACAGCAGTAGCAACTTGTTTAAGAAACTTATCGCACACATCTCCTGCTGCAAAAACCCCAGGTATATTCGTTTCCATTTTCTCATTAATACGTACATATCCATTACGATTCAACTCTACTACACCTGATAAGATTTCTGTGTTCGGGGTGTATCCAATAAATAAGAAACATGAATCGACCTTTACGTTTTGCAGTTCATTAGCTTTTAAATTTTTCAGGACGACGGAATTTAAACGTTCCTCACCTTCGAAAGAACTCACCACCGTATTCCACATGAATTCCATTTTAGGGTTTTCTAGTGCCTGCGTTTTGGCAATTTCATTACAATCCATTTTCCCATGATCATGCATGACAGATACGATCACTTTATCTGCAAACTTAGTCAGAAACATCCCTTCCTCAATAGCTGCATCACCACTGCCAACGACCATAACTGTTTTCCCCGTATTTGCCGCAGCGTCACAGGTTGCACAGAAGGAAATCCCTTTATCATATAAGAACATATCTTCATTAGCTGCACCTGTAATTCTTGGTTTTCCTCCACTGGCTATGATAATGACTTTACACTCATATCGAACCCGAAAGGTCTCCACTACTTTAATGTCTTCTGCTACCGAGACAGATTTGACATCTGTCATTTTGAAATCAACACCAAATTTTTTGGCTTGTTTATGAAATAATCCCATAAGGTCTGTTCCGGTCGTTCCTTCAGGAAAACCAGGATAATTTTCTATTTCATTAGTATAAGTCGCAAGACCGCCTACCAGCGATTTTTCCAAAAGGAGTGTCTTCAATTTTGCTCGTCCACAATAGATCCCTGCTGTTAATCCAGCAGCCCCGCCACCGATAATGACGACATCATACTGTTCTGTCTTCTTTTCCATTTCAATTGTCCCTCCTGTGTAGATTTTGGTTTCAATAAAATAGGCTGACTCTCGTCAGCACTATAAGCTCAGCCTATTTCACTTTTACATAAAGAATTTGGCTAATAATTTACTGCCTATAAATGCACCAACCAGCAGGAACAATCCAAAAATCCAGCCTGAAAGCGATAAAGAAGCTATAGCCGTAAATAATGCACCTATATTACATCCATTAGCCAGTCTAGCTCCGTACCCCATGAGCAACCCACCAAGTACAGCTGCCACTACCTGCTTTTTGGACTTAATTTTCTTAAGCTTGAACTCGGAAGCAAACAATGTCGCTGCTAATGCACCTAAGATAATCCCTACATTTCGAATGGACCCACCATCATTTAAAAATCCGGAAGATAATGTTTTTTGAGCTTTCTCCGTACTAAAGTAAGCCCAGTTATCTACATTTCCTCCTACCAGTCGATACGCCCAAGCTCCCCAGTCCGCGAAGGCGCTGGTTACTCCCCATCCTTTTGAGAAAACAGCCAGATGTGCTGTAGCGAACACAGCCAGAAGTACAGCTCCAGTTACATAAGTAAACGGTTCTTTGAGCAATTGCTTGTAAAAGCGGTTAGACGATATCTTCAACCAGAATTCGTTCACCGTTTCATTCACCGTCCTTTCCTACTCAGCGATCCTATTTTACCTTCTCAATAACAACTTCCCACTCGCCATCATCGACCTCTTCGATTTCCACATTATGTCCCTGTTTTCTCGCCCATTCTGGTACGTTTTTCATTGCGCAACTATGATCAATAGCAACAACTAAAACGTCTCCAACATTTAGTTCAGTCATCTTCTTTTCTGTTCTCATTAACGGTACCGGACAAGCTTCTCCCATGCAATCAAGTGTAAATTCAGCCATCTTAAAAACCACCTTTATATTTTTTTGAAATACCAATAGTGAAAATATTCACGTAATAACTTATACTAATCTGCGCTTCCCATCTTTTTCTCTTGCCATTTAACTGCAGCGATGTACAACAGAAGAATGATCAGGAACTGAACAACTAGTGCTCCAAGCCAACCAAAGACGTCTGGTAAAAATACTGTTGGTGCATCCTTTATAACGTTAGCTCTCCACCAACCCATATCATGTGATCCCCAAAGTGAACCAATGATAAAAAATACAAGCGACAGCATCTGCATTGTGAACCCTTCACCTACACGCATCAATGTACCCGAAGCGCAACCACCTGCAATAACCATGCCAATTCCAAATAATACAGCGCCAATTATCAAAGCAAAACTGATTTGACCCACATTGTCCATCCCAGGAATCGGTTTACCTTCCAGGAACGCTGGATACTTAATGGCTGTAAATCCGATCGTAGCGAGAGAAAATGCTATCAGTACAGCTCTTGTTACCGATGTGCTGCCTGTAATACATGGATCTCTAAGTGATGCAGTAAAGCAGAATCGTGATCTTTGCAAAATAACGCCAAACGAAATACCGAAAAGCAGGTAGACAACCATTTTATCGTGGGAATGGTCTAGGAAAAAACCAAACCCAATAATGAGAACTGTAACCAGCAACGCGATGGGCAACTGACTCTTTTTAGGTTTTCTAGGAGCTCTGGTTCGGGTTGATTTCGTTTCGGGACTTACGGTTTGCCCCATATTCTAACACCTCCATCGTTTTATGTAATTGACTATGTGAAAATAGTAACATACTTATTCGAGCTGTGGTTATCTGCTTTCTTTATGCTGTATAAGTGTTACTAATGGCACAGATGGAGCGTAATCAAGTATGCTATAGTGTGCACTAACAGCGGGCAACAGGAGGAATAAGTATGAATATGGAAACGCTTAAATTATTTTTAGATATTGCTTCGTTAAAAAGTATATCTAAAGCCGCTCAGAAATCTCATATCACCCAATCCGCACTTAGTCAGCAGTTGAAATCCTGGGAGAATACCCTGGGTTCTGAGCTTTTTGTGAGAAGTAATAAAGGGGCCAGCCTTACAGAAGCAGGGATTATAGCGGAGAAGTATGCGGAGCAAATCTGTAAATTATATGATGATATGGTCACAGAAATCAATCATTTACAGCCAACACAACATGAGCTGTCTATTTATGCGATTCCAGAAGTCTGTAATTATGCCCTGCCCTGTACCTTATATGAGGTAAAAAAACATTTTCCCAATTGCCATATCACTCTAAACGAAGGGGCATCGTCACTAGTAGAGGAACGTTTGCTTCTTGAAGAAGGTGATGTTGGCTTTATTTCCGGGCCTTCCCCGAAATCTGAATTATGCTCCAATATGGTGTTTTCTGATCAAGTTATGTTAGTGGCAAGCAGTACGACTGTATGTCCTGATAAAATCACACTGAATGAGCTCCCTAAATATCCTTTAATCTGGTCCTCACAGCTTCATTGTGTGCAAAGGGCTTTGAACAACATATCTGCAGGGGAGCTTAAATTAAATATACTGTTTAATCTGGACTCCATTGAGGCGGTAAAGCTTGCTGCCATTAGAGGACATGGTGTCGCCTTTCTCCCTTATATGTCCATAAAAAAAGAGTTGTATAGTAAACAACTCAAGATCATTCATATTGATCAGTTCCAGGTAAATAACGATGTCTACATGGTAAAAAAACACAATCAGCGTTGTGACAATGATACGAAACAATTAATTCGTTATATAGAAAAGACATTGATTGATACATTATGTTGAACTTATAGCTCAATCGTAATCTCCCATACCCCATTAATGACTTCTTGAATGGAACATTTTAGATTTGAACCACGACAGTAATCCGTGATAGAAACTTTCGCGCAGCTATGATCAGTAACCAGCATCACTTTTTTGCCATTTTGAATGGCTTTTTGATGTTTTTTTAACATCATTACTGGTACTGGGCAGATTTCTCCCAGACAATCAATTTCAATCATGAGGTTACCTCCATTCCATAGATCATTAAAGTTCTAATAATGACCCAGCATTATTTTCTTCACAAAAGGAGTTGATGTAACTCTTCTAACTGGGTATCACTAAGACTCCGTACACTCCAAGTGAGTATATTTTATCATTTCCCTAAATCTACCTCCCCCACAAACACCGCAGTTCCAGAAATAAACACATCCATTCTATCAGAATCTAGTCGGTACACTTCTACATTTACTTTCCCATCTCTACCGATTTCTTGTCCTTGTTCTACATCAAATTGGATTGAGTCCATGTGCGGATTAATATATTTTAAATAATAAGCCCCCATAACTCCCGATGCTGTACCTGTTACTGGATCTTCAACGGTTCCCGAAAAAGGCGATGAGAAATGTCTGGCGTGCATTAAAGCGTGCGGATCAAGCGTGTGGAGTGAAAATGGGTGTATCGATGCTTTTGGAAGCTGCGTTAAAATCTCCGGAAACAACTCATTTATCGGTTTCATTTTATTAAAGCTATCTATACTCTTAATTGGAACTAATAGAGTCCATGCGCCAGTACAGCCATAAACAATCGGCATATCCTCATCAAATTCGTCAACTGTTAAGCCTAAAGCATGGGCAAGCTTCCCTCTATCACCGTCAAATTCAATAAACTCGGGATGATCTTGCTTCATTTTTATTAGTAAGTGATTATTGTTGTCCATACTGAATTGAATGGGGAGCACACCCACGTTTGTTTCGATCTTTACCGAGCTTGCCTCTCCAAGGATACCCTTTGTTTTTAAAGCAAATAAAGAAGCCATAGTTGCATGCCCACAAAGATTGATCTCATGGCCTGGCGTAAAATACTTAAGCCTTAAATCAGCTACATCCGATGAGACTACAAAAACTGTTTCATTAAAACCGACCTTATGAGCTATCGATTGCATGTCACTTTCGCTCAAATGAGCCGCATCTAATACTACACCAGCTGGATTTCCTTTGTTCGGATAAGGAGAAAACGCATCATAATGAAGCACTTTGATGTTGTTCACTGGTACGTCTCCTTTATTAAAGATTTATGAAGGTTGGATGACTGAGTATAATAATTCAGCAGTGAATATCCTAACTCTTGGCGTTCACTATTTTTTATTTCATCATCATAGCAAGTTTCATTGATAGCCTAATGGGGAGTGCAGGATTACCCATCTGGTTTAGATCCCCCACAATGAATAAATTTTTAATAGGATAAAAAAAGGCAAACGAACCTGTTGAACCGGAGTGCCCTAGTAACTCACCTTTCCCCATGTAAAGCGTGGACAAGCCATCCAAAGGAATTCTCATATAGCCGCTGCTATAGTAAATAGGTCCCATCGATAATTGAAGTTTATTAGAAGCCGATAGCATCTTAAACAACTCATTTTTAAATAGCATCCCACCAAAGAAAGCTTTGATAAATATCATTAATTCACGAGCTGTGGTGATACATCCTCCACTCGCACGACAACTCCTAATAAATTTGGAACGGTTAATTGATTTATTTTGATAAAAGATATTCGGTACAAAATCGTTGTCACCTTCAGGGAGATATGTACTTACGAGTGACAGGGGATCAAATATGAACCGCTTATAGACTTCTGCTAATGTTGACTGCTCTACCTTCTCAATGATTTCACCTAGTAAATCAAAATTTATATCCGCATAATATGCTTTTCGTTTGGTACGAGGCATAAAATGAGGCTTCAATTTTTTAATTAATGCAATCTGTTCCTCGAAGGTAATATAATAATCCTCCTTAATCGCACGACGCTTGTCATTCTCTTTTCCTTCTTCAAATACATCTGGCAAGCCACTAACCTGAAACAATAAATCGGATATTGTCAGGTCAAACGAATAATCATTACCACCAAAGACATGAAGACCACTTAACACAGCGTTATCAAAATACTGTGTAACCTTGTCATCCAACGACAGTTTACCTCGCTCTTGTAGGGCCAAAATACAGGTGGTGGTAAACAGCTTGGTGATGCTGGCCATTAGCAAAGGTGAGTCTATATTCTTCTCCCCATATCCAATATTATAGGAGTAGTCGCCATCTGTATTCTCAATGTATAGGACGCCTTCGTGAATGTGACGTGAGCTTATCGTTTTTTTGAAGGCTTGTTCTATCTTTTGTGATGTATTAGTTGTCATAGATCATCCTTTCCTCCGCTTCATTATCCAAATAATTAATAAGACAATAACCGATGTTCCCAATAAGAAATACATCCAAATCGTTTTTTCAACCAATTCATCATTGGGATAATGGCCTTTATTATAAGCTTTTACAAAGATACCCTCTTGGGTCTTAATAGCAATAAAATCTTTTGGATCGGTATTGATAATTGAATAGTAGGGCGTACCTTTAGGATAAATATTCGAGAAATTCCCCCTGTACGTTCCTTCCTCATCGGAATATTTAGTTACATGCCCTATCTTCTTATCGATTTCTTCCGAGGGGATGAGTTCATCATCTGATATTTCGTAGATGTCACCTGAATAAACAACAAACGAACCGGCCCAATCCGCGGAGACCGCATGTAATGGCGATAAAGCAATTATAGCTAGAATTACAATAATGAATTTCTTCATCTCAACCTCCTAGCTTGGATTCGATTGGTCTTTTAAATCTTCGAAGAACTCAGTAACTCTCTCCCTCGATTGTTCGAAATCGTTCAAAAGTATCGTTGTTGTGAGAAGCAAAAATGAAAGAAATGCGAAGATGATTATGGGTTTCTTTGATTTCATATATCTCACACTAATCATAGTTTTTAATGAAAATCTTAAACGAGCTCTCAATTGCGTCAAAATCAGTCGAGCCAATAATTTGATCCATAACCTTGCCATCAGAGTTTATAAAAAACAACGCAGGAAAAGCTTGTTCACCAAATTGTTTATGGAGATCACCTGTTTCATCTAGGAGAACGGGATACTTAATGTTGTAATTCGCCACGTATTGTTCTACATCAGAAAGATCATCTTGATAAAGCAAATTGATTCCGTATATGTTCACTCTATTTTTATATTTCTCATACAATGAGACAATCTTAGGAGCGTCGTCATTACAATATGGACACCATGAGGTGAAAAATACGAATACAGTGGGTTTCTTCGAGAAGTCCACTTGTATTTTGTTTCCATTCGCCAACTCTTTTAGTTCAATGTTCTCAGGACTTTTAATGGGTTTTGCAGAGTTGTTTACCACGACAAATATAATCGAGCTTAATGCAATCAAAAATATAAATGTACTTACAATAATAGATATTTTCTTCAAAAATAATCCGTCCTTTTATACTTCCTTAGTTACATTAAGTTTTTTCCATTTGCGAATCTTAGAACGAAAAGTCTTAAACGGTGCTACTGAATTAATATGAATCCATTTGACCATAGGCCATCTTGGATTGTTTCCTGTCCATTTCCGCACGCCTTGCGTAAAAAGTTCTTCATCACTTAAAGAATCAATCCAGTTCTGCCACTGATGTTCTGTCTCTTGAAATAAAGATCTTAACTCGTCTAATGAGTAGGCAGCATATGTATGATAAAACGATTGATATAATCCGCCAAGTTGATTCCATTTATAATCCGGTGAAGGTGTAATAACGGTTAACCCTGCTTTTTCATCCTTATCCCATTTCATAACAAGATTCAACCAGCCCAATTGATAAGCAATGATTTCTGCTGGGGTTCGATCAACCCCTTCCATACGATTGTCTCTTTGGGAGTTCTCAATGCCGTCAAATTCTTGATCAAGAGACTGATAGGCAATATGAATCGCATCTTTCAATTCTTCTTTTGATAGATAATCGGTTGACATCATACCCCTCCTTTAAATCACTTTATTAAATTACTTTACAAATGTATTATGTACTCGCTCTGATTTCAATAAATATGCAGTCCAAATTGCACAAGTAAACGCTGACCTAATGATCCTTTTGAGTGAATCTCCATTTCCAAGTTCTCTGGCAAGAGGAATTTGATAAAGTAGTACAACATCAATGATTCCTACTACAGGGATTGCAATATAGAAAATAATCAATAACCGTGGTAAAAATGCTTTTTTTCTGTAGAAATTAATTAGAATATATACACTAAACGCTAATATAGCTATATTGAAAGTGGTTTCAAAAACAATTATAAATCCCCACAAGGGATGATAGAAATCCGAACCTTTAGAAGTAAAAGCAGTCCAGATATCGGCATCAAATGCTGTAAAAGAATCCTGAAAAAGCTGCATCAACTGAATGATAATCGTCCCATAAAGACCGATTTGTACAAGAATCAACCATCCCCCAAGTCCTGATATCCCTAATGGTTTATAATCATTTTTCTTTTCGTTTAAATTAGTTTCCACGTCAACTCTCCCTGTTTATCATCTATCACTGCTATTTATCCATAATATCCTTAAACAATTGTTCTTTTTCTTCATCTAGATCCTGATAAATCCCTAAATAATCAAAGATTTCAAATGAAAAATCAACAAAAGCACGGCCTTTAGCAGTAATGATATGTTCATCTCTAACTACTCTCTTATCAACATAATTGTCTCTTGGAAATGGATCCTCTACATTAAGTTTACTGATTCTTTCTACTGAACACGAAGTAGTGAATTTACAATGGTCTAAAATGCCCGCTCGTCCTAAATACTGTGGTCCATGACATATGGCTGCCAGCATCTTCTCTTCTCGATCAAGATGGTTTATCAGATCAGTTAAATCCTGTTTTTGATTTACAATCGGACCTCCGGGAATAATTAGCCCTTCAATATCATTAAGCTTAACTGCTTCTTTGAGGACCAAATCAGGTTGATAAGTCAGACCAGATTCGCTAACTACAGATTCATAACTGTATCCTACGGATAACACTTCTTTTTTTCCAACATTTCTAATCTTATGTAGTGCCAAGGTAATCTCAAAATCCGCAAAATCATCAGATATGAAGCAAAGAATTTTGCCCATCGCACACTCCACCTTTTTTACAAAGTGATTTTATCGCCCACAACAATACACTTACTGTTACTGCCATGCCCAATCTCAGCTGTCTTTATGATAGGAGTGGAGGTGGAATGGCTAATTTCCTTCACATACGCTTCTACTATCGGAAATTCATTAAAGTTCTCTAGTTCTGAAAATGACCCTAGAATCAATCCAGCACAAGCATCAAAATATTTCAATTGCTGGAGCTGAGCAAAAAAGGAGACTATTTTGTTAGCTCTGCCACTTAAACTCTCCAACAATAATATTTTGTCCGAAGGATCCGGAAAATAGCTTGTCCCTGCCAGCTTCAAAAAGCAGCGAATATTCCCTCCGATTACTATCCCGCTCATCTGGTTACCACGGACCCAATGATACCGGAAATCGTAAAGATCGTTTTGCCCCTCGAAGAATGTTCGATAAAAAGCCCTCTGCTGCTCTGCCCCATCAGAAGACACTAAATTCATCAACTGATAATGATAGGATTTCGAATTATTTTGCGTAAATAAAGCGTTCAAAATAACTGACAAATCACTCATTCCAAAAAAGGGTTTGGGGTTCATACGGATACTTTCGTAGTCTATGTACTCTAAGATTTGGTTGGCAGAATCCCCACCTGAAATATCGAATATTGCGCTAATTTCAGTATTTTTAAATAGTTGATTCAGCTCCGCTGCCCTTTCCTTTGGATTTCCACTGGAATAACCATCTTTTCTAAACAAAGTATTAGCCACCTCTACATGGAGTCCAAATGAATGCAAAACTTTTTTTAATTCCTCTACTTTAGGTAAGTTCTCTACTCTCACACCATCTGAACAAGCAATCAGTCCTACTTTATTCCCGTGTGTGAATTTTAAGGATGTGTTCATTTTAATAATCCTTTCGATTCTACTTTTTAGTTTAATCACCGCAAATTTACGATCATATTTACACCATACCATATTTAGGGAGTTGAATCATTTTCTTCTTGAAATTATGAAACCACAACATGGTAATATAAGTATAATAATGCAAGATCAAATACATTGGGGGTGTACTAATGCGTAAATCACCGTTGATATTGAGTATGATATTATTATCTCTTGCGTTAATTATCGGATGTAGTTCAGAGGTAGATGATGCCACTAAAGCCGCAGAGAAATATAAAAATGTAGAATATACCGTCAAGGCTTCTGAGGATTTAATGTCTGATGAATCCATTCTTGCGCGAAATGAAGAGATGAAACCGTATTTTACAGAATACTTTACTGAAAAGGCTATAGCGAGCCGAATTACAACTATCCCAATTAAAATCGCTGATAAACAAAAGCTTTCTTTAAAACCGGAAAACCTAAAATTTAACCTTTCCGAACAAAAAAAAGATATTATCGAGTTAAAATATACGGTGGATCTTGTCTTATTGGATAAGGATGACAAAGAAAGTAAACGTGTGCCTTTGGAAGGTATATTGACTCTCTTTGATGTGGACGGTAAATGGTTAGTGCAAGGGGATCGATTTGATACTGTAGCATTAATGAACTTGATTGATGGGTGAATTTGAATATCCTTCTTATCACAAAAAGCAGACTGCTCTAATGAGCAACCTGCTTTTTTGAATTACATTATTTTTTTACTCATCCTATAATTGACCAACAGAACACCTTTTCGTTCTACACTTTGTTTCGCAATAAGCTGGTATCCCCGTCGTTCAAAAAAAGGTTTAGCAGTGATGCTTGCTTCGGCATCCATTTCATAAAGACCCAGTTCTTTCGCTTTCAATTCAAGCTTACTCACCAATGCAGAGGCTATACCTAGTCCTTGGTAATCTTTGTGAACATATAATCGATCCAAATGTCCCTCTGCTGTCATATCAGAAAAGCCCACAATAATATTATCAATTTCGGCTACATAAGTGATATTTTGACGCAAAGAAGCTCTCCAAGTATTATGCTTAAGTACCTCTTCCTCTTTAGGTGCCCAAGCATCTAGCTGTTCCTGTGAATAGTCTTGTTTGTTTACGGAATGAACTGTTTCGTAGAACAATGAGACAATTTGACTAATATCCGATTCTCGGTAAGCTCTAATATCCATTTTGATCTCCTTGCTGGCGATTGTAGTAACAGAAGTCAATCTCAGAACTCCACTAGATCGATTTTCCGGCCAGATTCAGCACTTTCCAGCGCTCCGAACACCATTGCCATACTATACCGATTATCTCTACAATTCGTCTCTGCAGGACGTTGCTCTGCCAATGACAAGAACATCTCATCCAAACACCCGTGATGGAATGTTTTATTCATCTCAACATTATCTCCATTTATACGCTTTACGTCACGAATGAACTTATCGCTCTGATCTCCTGCAGTAACTACCTCAGCATATGGCAGCTCATGACCATCCCAGATTGCTGTTCCTTTCTCCCCGTTAACCCGCCAAGAAGCTTCCCATGACGTGGATGCACCTTCTGCACACCAAGATCCCTGATAGGTAAATATTGAACCGTCGGACATCTCGAAAATGCACACTGCCGACGCATTCCCCTCATACCATGAACCGGGAGGATTAAACTCCTGACAGTATACGGACACAGGGTTCGCGCCACTAATAAACCGGGCCTGGTCGAAGGTATGAATTGCCATATCCAACAGCAGCGGACTTTTCATAACATCACGGAATCCCCCGAAATGGGCCCCAAGGAAAAAGCTTGCACCGATAAATCCTGTTCTTCCGATGGTTCCTGATTCTATGATTTTTCTTAAAGAACGAATTCGAGGATCATAACGGCGGTTCTGCATCACAGCATGAGCATTTCCAGTCCGTTCCGAGATCTCAACAATCTTATTACATTCCTCCATAGTCTCAGCTAACGGTTTCTCACTAAACACATTACACCCAAGTTCCAATGCAGTACTAGAAATATTGAAATGACTTCCGGGAACGGTAACGTCAAAGACGAGATTTGCTGCGGTCTCCTGAATTGCCTGCTTAATATCCGTAAACGTCAGACATGAAATCCCATGCTTCGCAGCCATCGCCTCAGCCGACTCCAACCTTATATCTACTAGAGCAACGATCTTAGTATCTGGACGCAATAAAGCGTATTCAATCCATGCGTTAGCCATTCCTCCGCAACCTGCAACCGCTACACGGTACTGTGCTGTCATATTTCTCCCCCTGACTTATTAAAGCGGATTAGGCACAAAGCTGCCCCCGCGGCATTGTTTTAAATAATTCAAGGCATGTACTTGACCCATCATTTCCAGCTCATCCCGATAGACAGGATCATGCCAACCTTCAATATCAATGGTACCTTTATAACCAGCCTGACGCAAAATGGAAATAACATCCGTCCAGTTCGTATCACCAAAACCCGGAGTACGGTGCCATACATAAGGTTTTGGGCCGTGGATTCCATATTCTTTTACAATATCCCAAGCGATGGTGGCATCCTTGCCGTGTACATGGAAGATCTTATCTGTCCATTTGCGCAGCTGTGGAATCGGATCAATCAGCTGCACCATCTGATGGCAGGGCTCCCATTCAAGTCCCATATTGTCAGCAGGTACAGCGTTAAACATCTTTTCCCAGGCTATTGGATGATGAGCGATATTCCAGTCCCCTGAAGTCCAATTGCCATCCATGGAACAGTTCTCGAAGGCAATTCGTACCCCGCGATCTGCTGCTCTTTTTGTCAGCTCACCAAATACCTCGGTAAACTTCGGAATCGATTCATCAATGGACACTCCTGGTAGTCGTCCCGTGAACCCTGATACCATATCAGTACCAAATACATGAGCATGATCAATAAGCCGTTCCCAGCTCGCTAATGCATCGGAATTGTCACCAGTATTCGTCAAAGGATTGCCAAAGATGCCAACCGATGAAATCACAAAATCATGTTTTGCCGCAAGTTCTTGCACACGCTTACCAGTTTCCACAAGATCTGTTTCACCTGTAGTCTGCCAGAAGGTTAAGCTAAAAGATTCGAAGCCATGACCTACGATTTGCGGAATCACTCTAACAGCATCTCCGCCACCAACTAATGTGCCTATACGCATTGTATCCTTCATCTTGTGTACCACTCCAATATTGGTTTATAGTAAGTTCTATAACCCGAGTATATACTGCATTTAAGCTTAAAACTCTTATTATATTGTGTTTATATAGTCGTATATTGTGGGAGTTGAATAAATTGAGCTATCCTAATGATCTTAAAGAATACCCTCAATTAGAAGGAAGCACCTATCCGTTTCGATTGTTTTTTAATGAATGCAGACATGCGAAAATCGGCCAGAACATCCTTTTTCTACACTGGCATGAGCATTTCGAAATCATTATCATGCAAGCAGGCAGCGCCATTTTCCACATTGACAGCAAGCCCTACGAACTGCATCCCGGAGAGGTTTTGTTTGTTCCTTCTGGAGGTTTGCACGTTGGATATAGTCTGCGGGATGATCATGTCCGATTTATATCCGTCGTATTTCATAGTTCTTTATTTAAAGATTGGAAGCAAGATCCTCAACATGAGCAGTTCGTAGCTCCCTATTTGGAAAATCGATATCAGCTACCAGTTAAACCAGCAGCACTAGTTCCAACCTGTTCTACTTATTACTCTCTTCTAGACACTATCGTGGATGAAGTGCATCAGAAAGGTCCTGCATTTCAGCTAATCATCAAAAATCAACTTCATCTGCTTTTTGTATTGCTCTCCCGTACCTTTTTGCCTGAGCGGGTTTCTGGCAGAACAAATGAACGTCATTCCTTCAATCGTGAGCGTTTTAAGCCACTGCTGGAGTATATGGAGAACCACTTTGATGAGAAAATGACTATTGAAAGCGCCGCGAGATCCGTTAATCTAAATCCATACCATTTCTGCAAAACCTTTAAGAAGCTCACCGGCCGAACCTTCATCGATTATGTTAATCTTTGCCGCGTAAATGAAGCAGAACGACTGCTGCTGGAGACAGATTTTACTGTAACGGAGATTGCTGGACGAGTGGGCTGCGACAATCCTAATTATTTTACCAAGCTGTTTAAGCAATATAAAGGAACTACACCATCCGGTATTAGAAAATAATTCACACTGGAAAATAGGAGCATGTAAAATGAATTTAAAAGAAACGCTGATATGCATAAAAGAAAATGATTACCAAGCACCTCCCGATACAATCCAGTTGGTACAAGAAATGATAAATAACATTGGTTCTTTAGATGCCCAACTACGGGATGAGCTAATTTATACAACCTTATCACATTGGATCCCAGGTAATGCTCTAACTACAAACGAACTGGAGCAACTTATACCCGTTATCTTGGATAAAAACCATTTGCATTTTAAGCTTGGCGAAACCAATGCAGACTCTGTCTTTACCAGATCTTTCTCTATGCTAGTCATCCCACTCCTCTTCATGAGGCATAAAGAATCACCATTTCTCTCAAGAGAGCAAATTCATCAGATAAAGGAGAAGGTATTTTGCAGTGTGCAAAATGAGCGCGATTACCGGGGGTATGACGAAGAAAAAGGCTGGGCTCATGCCATAGCCCATGCAGCAGATACTTTAGATGAATTGGCTCAATGTTCCGAACTGGATAAAAATGACCTTATAACTATCCTCGATTTGGTTCACGAAAAGATGACCATAACAGATCGAATATACTCCGATGGGGAAGATGAGCGAATGGTAAGACCCATAATTAGTGTTTTAGATAGAAAAATACTTAGTCAGACTTATGTAGAGCAATGGATTCGAAGTTTTGGTGATGTGGAGAAAAATCAAGAATTTCTTCCTGCCTTTAAACAAAAAAATAATATAAAGAACTTTTTGAAAAGTTTATATTTTCGAGTTAAGTATTACAAAGTAGATGCCAATCTCTGTCCAACAATCGAGCATACATTATACAAAGTAGAAAAAGTATACTATTCCTAATTAAGAAAAAGTGAGGGTTAGAGCACCCTCACTTTCCATCTACTGTTCAAATGCGTGGAGAACTTGCTACCTGTTGACGGGTCTATTAGATTATTCAGTAACTGCTAGCTCCATTCTCCGCACACTCGCAAGCGCGGGAAAAGATTCCAGCACCATCCCTGTATTCCATAACTTAACCTGCTGTCCAACCTGCAAATCCTTAAAGCTGATGGTCTCTCCAGCTTCATTAAACATTTCAGATTTCGCATTGAATGTGAACCAGTAAGATGGATCTTCGTTTCCAGGTTCAAGGATTAGTATCCGCTTTGCCTGTTTAGTGTCGATCTCAACGATTGTACCCACTACATGTGGATCACCTATTTCTGAAATATCATAGGTCAACATCTCTGGATCGATCCACTTTTCAATTTCAAGCTTGGCTGCTTCCGCATCATCAGACGGAATGGTAATAGTTACTTTATTACCAATCGTATCTACACCAGAGCCGTAGAGATTCAGCTTCTGGTAGAGTTCTTGTTCATGCAACAATTCTTGAGCAGCTAATAACTCTTGCATTGTATATTTCACATCATGAAGCTCATAAGTACCTGCAGTGAAAGCCTGAGCAAAGCTCTGCTCAATCTCCGAGTTCAAACCTACAATATTAATATGAACCTTGTTATCTTGCAGATAAATATCTCCGTTAGGAATCTTCTGAGCAGATAAGAAAGTCTTAACCTCGCCTGGATCATCCATTGCAGAGTTCTTAGAAGCTAGAATTTGTGGTTCTGAACTAATTACAGGAGTAGGAACCGGCTCCTTATTCGCTTGTTGAGCCTCTGAACAGCCACTGATTAACAAAATAACAACGGGAATCCATATCCAACCAATAATTATCTTACGCATCCTATTAACACCTCCACTCTTCATCTTCTCAAACGAAGACCGGAAGTGATAGGTTGCAGATTCAGGAAGAATTCTCTAATCCAAAGTGTAAGGAGCAAGACCGATTGGAAGTGCCGCAGGACGAGTGCAGGTGCTTTCCATTTCGTAGAATGAATGAGCATCAGAAGAATCATGGAAAGCCCACATTGCTTCTAATACGTGATAAGCCAGTTCTCCACTGGCACGATGCCCTCTACCCGTTCGAATGGCGTAAGCCATATCTGCTGGTCCAATCCCGCGGGTATTCTGATCATACCCTGACAACAACGGCTGTTCCGTCCACTCATTCTCACCCATAAGCCGGAGTTTCACGGGACCCCCAAAGTTATTCGGGTCTGGAACTTGAATCGTTCCTAGCGTTCCGTAGATTTCTATATGCGGCAGGTTGCTCCCGCCAAAGATATCAAAGCTTGTAATCAACGTTGCAATGGCACCATTTTCAAATCGTAAGGTTCCGGCTACGTGAGTTGGAATTTGAACAGGAATTTTTTTCCCAAATTTCTTCTCGCTTGTAATCGTACGTTCTTCCAGCGCTTTCCCAGTCATTCCGCTAACCGTATGAATAGGACCCAGCAGCTGCACCAAAGCCGTCAAATAGTAAGGACCCATATCGAACATTGGACCTCCACCAGCGGCATAATAAAATTCCGGATCTGGATGCCAATGCTCATGTCCACGGCCCAGCATAAACGAAGTAGCTGCAACAGGTTCGCCAATTACTCCTTCATCTATCAGCTTCAAAACCGTTTGAATTCCCGCTCCGAAGAACGTCTCCGGTGCACTGCCCACAAGTACTCCCTTTTCCCGCGCCGCAGTCAGAACTTTGCGTCCTTCTTCTCTCGTCACAGCTAGAGGTTTCTCAACGTATACATGTTTACCCGCTTCAATAGCTTTCAGGCATACTTCCGCATGAACAGCTGGTATCGTTAAGTTGATTACGATTTCTATCTCTGGATCATTCAGTAATTGTTCTGTGGTATAGACGTTTGGAATATTGTATTTATCCGCTTGTTCTTGTGCTCTCACCAAATCTAAATCCGCACATGCAACTAGATCAAGGATCTCGAACTTTTGACAGTTCTCCATATAGATACTACTGATTTTACCGCATCCAATAATACCAACTTTGACTTTATCCATTCGCTGATCGCTCCCAGAATTTATTGACTGTCTGCCATTCCACTATAGCTATTACTAACCTCCATAACATTGGACAATGCCTGCGCTTTACCTTCAGCTGCCCATATTAATCCTCTGCGCATCATTTCACGCACTTGCGGCTGATCTACAATGTCCGCATGATGCCCGAGTGAATTATAATAAACTCTGCCCAAGCCCCAACGTTTTGTCCAAGCTACTGGCATATCAACAGCCTTATTATACGAATGAGGCCCTTCAACTACTGGAAAACGAGTCGTAGCAAGAACTTCAACAGCTGGATCTACATGCAGATAATATTGCTCTGAGCAAATGCTGAAATCTTCTAATCCTTCTACCAGAGGACTTGAGCTTTGACAAATCTCTACGGTATAGTTAACGCCGTCATTACCAGGATGAGCTACCCATTGTCCACCCGTCATAAACTGCCAATCTACATTATTACGAAAAGAATCACACATCCCGCCATGGCAACCGGCAAGACCTGTTCCATGTTGTACAGCTGCGGAGACATTATTCACAAGTTCCTGCTCGATTGTGCCCATTGTCCATACCGGCACGATCAAATCTAGTCCAAGAAGCTTATCTGCATCAGCAAAAGCCTCCAGTGTATTCGATACTTCAACTTCAAACTGTTCCTCTTGCAACATTTTAGCGATTATATCAGCTACCTGCTCAGGCTCATGACCATCCCAACCGCCCCATACAATCAATGCTTTTCTCATCTTCAGCACTCCTTCTAAGGTTAGATTACATTTCGGATAAATCGACCCAACGGCGTTCATCAATAGAACGTTCTACAGCCTCTAACACCGCTTGGCATTTCACTCCATCATTGAAATTTGGTTCTGGCTGACGACCTTCTTCAATTGCGTTAGAAAGCTCCAGCATTTCGTGAATAAACGTATGTTCAAAACCAATCGTATGACCAGGCGGCCACCAAGCCTCTGCATACTCATGAGCAGGATCGGTCGCCAGCACACGACGAAAACCTTGTACATCCTCGGCATCCGAGGTCAAATAAACTTCTAATTCATTCATACGTTCGAAGTCGAATTTCACACTACCAAGACTCCCATTGATCTCAAAAGAATTGGTAGAGCGATGACCCGCTGCGAATCTTGTAGCTTCAAAGCTGCCCAGAGCACCATTATCAAAACGGGCTAAAAACAAGGTGGCATCGTCGACGGTAACCTTACCCTTGGGTGCATCTTTATCTCCTTTAGCGCTTAAACCAGTCATTTCAGCGGCAAGCGGACGCTCTTTTATGAAGGTCTCGCTCATACCGATTACTTCCTTCATATCGCCTACTAAGAAATGAGCCAAATCTATAAGATGCGCCCCCAAATCTCCATGCGAACCTGAACCGGCGATATCCTTCTGCAGTCTCCATACTAAAGGGAAATCCGGATCTATTATCCAATCTTGTAGAAACCAAGCCCGAAAATGATAAATCTTTCCCAGACGCCCACTCTCTATGAGCTTCTTAGCCAGTCGAACTGCCGGAGAAAAGCGATAATTAAAACCAACCATATGTGTAACTCCCGCGTCTTCAGCAGCTTGCAGCATTTCACGGGAATCTGCCAAGGTCAGCGCAAGTGGTTTTTCACAAAAAATATGTTTACCTGCTTTGGCTGCTGCCAAAGCTATCTCCTTGTGCGCGTTGCTGGGAGCATTAATATCTATAAGATCAATATCCTCTCGAGCGATCAGATCCTTCCAATCCGTAACACAATCCGCCCAGCCTAACTGCGATGCAGCTTCTTCAAGCGCTTCACTATTACGTCCACAGATTACAGACATTTCCGGTTTAAGCGCTTTCGGGAAAAACATAGGTAAACTGCGATAAGCATTACTGTGGGCTTTACCCATAAATTTATAACCGATCATTCCAATGCGAAGCTGTTTCATCTTATTCCTCCTAAGTGTTGATAGATTTAGATGAAGCTCGTATAACTAGTTCTGTCGGTAATTTGATCTGTACGGCTGGTGCGGGTATTTCTGCCAGATTGTTTCCCAGCAATTCAATGATTTGGGCTGCGGCAAGTTCACCTAGTTCGTAAAAGGGAACCCGCACACTGCTTAATGCAGGTGTGGTAAGCTCCGCAGCTTCCGAATCATCATAACCCACAATAGCTGGCAGGCGATCCCTTGGTATTCCTAGCTCCTGCAGCCCTTGCTGCAAACCAATGGCCATCCGATCATTGGCGACCATAATCGCATCAATCTCATCCAGCAGAGGCAACATTTCTTTGGCAGCTATAATCCCGCTTTTCCGGCTGAAGTTACCTTCGAACAAAAGTGAAGAATCTACAGAAAGATTCACCTCTGCCAAAGCGCGGGCATACCCCGTTAGACGATCTCGGCTGTTGGAATAAGATTCAGGCCCATTTAGAAAAGCAATCCTCGTAAAACCTTGTTCCAGTAAGTGTTTAGCCGCTTGCCAGCTTCCTTCGACATGATCGGCATCCACCTCGTGAAAAGCTTCCCCTGCAAAATGCTGATTAATCAGACAAAAAGGATGGTTTTCTTCCTTCAAACGGCGGAGTGAGGCTAGCTCACCTGGCTCTTCTTTAGCGCCAAGCACAATGCAAGCATCGATCTTCCGCATCTTAAACAACCCGCTATAATCCATTGGCTCTTCGGCATTCCGAAACAGCATTAACAGATCATAACCCTCTTCTCGCGCCTTGCTCCCTATTCCACTTAATATTTCCGAAAAATAATAAGTGGAGAACAAGCGGGCTTTCGGCAAATAAGGCATCACTACACCCAAGTTCCCGCTCCGTCTACGTGCAAAGCTCTGAGCGAGTGAACTAGGGGTATAGCCTAGCTTCAGAGCAGCTGCCAACACACGTTCCTTCGTTTCTTCCTTAATCGGGCCAACGTTATTTAACACGCGAGATACTGTGGCTTCTGACACACCTGCAAGCTCGGCAACCTCTTTACGGCTGGCGATATAAATTCCTCCTTCTCATAGGTTATGAACAGTGACATTTAGCCTCGTTCAATACACTATTCGAAAACGCATTCATTTAATGTACGCGCGTACATTTTCTCATGAACAAGGCTCTTCGTCAACCCTAAGATTGGATAAATTTAAAAGACGTTCATATACACTAAGGAGAAGAACGTCTTTCTATTTCTTTTCAACTATCCGCGAGGTACTAGCAATAGGACACCAAGTAAAATGATAATCAGAAATAAGTAACTCTCAAATTTCTTAGCAGGAATACGTTTATTCACATATACACCAAGCACTGTAGCTAAGATAATTGCTGGAATAGAATATCCATAAAGAACAAGAGCATCCGTAGTCCACAATCCCCCGATAGCATGACCAGTTACAACAAGTACACCAGAAATAAGAAAATGAGCTTGCAACGTACCCCGAAAGCGATCAGGATTCCACTGTCGTAAAGTACCATAGATCACGACCGGGACACCATTAAAGTTATAAGCACCGCCAAGTACACCCGAAGCGAATCCGAAGGGATACACCCAGCCTTTTGCCTTAAGCAAGGGATGATCGATCGTCTTAACTATTCTCTTCTTAATCACTGAATAAACTCCATAAACAATCAAAAATATACCAAGTCCAGTCATAATTACACTTGCAGGTGCTAAATAAAGCATGACTAGTCCTACAGGAATTCCTATCACTGTTGAGAGTGCTAATCGAATCAGAATAGGTCGTTCTATATGCCGCCACCCACTCACAACTGTAAGTGAGGCAACCGTGAGGCCTGCCAATCCAATCAAAGAAACTGAGGTATGTATAGGAATCGGGAGCAGTGCAAGCAGTGGCATGCTCACAATCGCTTCACCAAAACCAAACATGGTTCTCATCAAGGCACCTATAAATACTGCTACTACGACTAGTGTAATTATTGTAACGCTCAATCGTATAATCCTCCTCCTAATCTCATCCATCCGTAATTGTGTCTAAAATCATCACATAGACAGATCATCTGGAATACATTTCTTTTTCCCACTCTTCTAATTATAACATATCATTCGCTAAAAAACAGATATCTATAGAGAACAAACGTGCATTTTAACATCCCTAAAATCCATCCAAACGCCGTTACAACTACACAATAATGGAGATATACATATAGTTAACGAAAACCCCTTAAAATCGATTACAGGGGCCCGTATGTATTTCCCTTTATCTAAAAAACAACTAAGTATCTAAAAAAACTGATTCCCCTAACGTTGAAGAGGTATCAGTTTCTTATTTTTTGACGTATTTATTTAGGCGTTATCTTTCAGCCACACTTGCACATGCTTTAGAAATTTTTTGGTGACGGGAGAAGCGTATTTCATAGAGTGGACAGCAATTCCTAACGATCTGAAACTTCGTTCCTCTAATTCTAACATGGCTACATTATAATTTTGCCGGGTTAAGACAAGCTCTGGCAAAATACTAATCCCAAGCCCCTTCTCCACCATAGACATAATGGCATAGTCATCACCCGCAGAGAATTTAACATTTGGTTTAATCCCCGCCTTATCCAGCACACGTCTAACATCATAATCCGAACCTGCTTTCGGGATAATGAAATCCTCCTTAGCAATTTGCGATAAGGAAAGAAAGGGCTCCGTGCTTAGCGGATTCTCTTTAGATACAATCCCTAACATCCGGTCTTTTTTTAAAGGAATTACATCAAACTTCTCACGTGTAGGCAGTGAAATAAAACCGCAGTCTACGACTCCAGCCTCTATCCATTGCTCAACCTCCAAATAACCGCCTTCCATCAGCTTGATTTCTATATAAGGGTATTCACTGCGAAATTGCTTAATCATCCCTGGCAGCCAATGCACAGACACACTGGTGAACGTACCGATGGTAATCGTGCCAATCTCTAGCCCGTGGATGTCCGCTACCTCCTGCTTCAATTTCTCGTTCCACTTCAAGATTTCACGGATAGGCTGCAGAACTTGTTCTCCGTTTACCGTCAATTTCACACCGGATCTATTTCTAATTAATAACGCGAACCCAAACTCCATCTCCAAGCTGCTAATGGTGTGACTAATTCCGGATTGCGTAAAACCCAGTACATCTGCTGCTTTTGTTAAGCTGCCTAGCTCCACAACTTTCAGAAAAATCTCATATTTATTAATGCTCAACCTCTGTTCCCACCCTTATAAATTGCATAAGTTTTACTCATGTATTCTATGATAAACATTCAGTTACCTTATGTATAGAGCCGTATTATACTATATTGAGTTGAAAATGAAGAAGGATGGATGAAGAGATGAAACCGCTCAAAGCTGAGCTGCTGCTGTTAGTTGTAACATTATTTTGGGGCTCCTCCTACATATTTATGAAAATGGGGTTAGGTACGTTAGGCGAATTCAATCTGATTGCACTGCGCTTCGGACTTGCTTTTATATTAGCCGTTATGATATTCCACAAACGATTAAGACGAGTAGACATCAAAACATTAAAATATGGCGCCCTACTCGGATTCCTCCTGCTCGGCGTATTCACATGTATAACCTTCGGACTTCAAACAACCACCACCTCAAACGCAGGATTTCTAGTTGCGTTGACGGTTATTTTTGTACCGATCTTGGATCGAGTTATTTTCAAAAAAAGAGTTGCACCTCCACAAGTGTTCGGCTCCATCCTCGCCATAGCCGGGATTGGACTCCTTACCTTAAATGCAACCTTAACTATTCAGCCGGGTGATTTCCTGTGTATCCTTTCGGCAGTGTTCTATGCGGTACAGATCTTATTTACAGGCAAGGCGGTAAAAGAATGTGATTCCCTGAATATCGGAATCTTGCAGTTAGGATTTGCCGGAGGGTTGGCCTTAGTGTTGTCCGCACTCTTCGAGACACCTGCGCTACCGTCTACTTTGCCAGGTTGGACTGCAATTCTTGCGCTTGGTATCTTATGCAGTGCCTGTGGCTTCATCCTGCAACCTATTGCTCAAAAATATACTTCACCGACCCGCACCGGACTAATCTTCTCCCTTGAGCCGGTCTTCGCTGCGATGTTTGGTTATTGGTTCGCTGCTGAGAAGTTATCGATGCAGGGTTATGCTGGCGCAGCGCTTGTTCTGCTCGGAATCGTGGCTTCTGAATTGCTTGGTAAAGCAACACTCCCCGCATCGTGGGCTCAGAAGAAACCAGAGCATTTATAACAATAAAGGCGTCGTTCAACTATACAAGCTGAACGACGCCTTTTCTATGTTTATTGGTTCAATTAATGCCCCATCATCATCGCCGCATCTGCCTTCTGTCCCTCTCCAGAGGAAGGATCGCCAGCGGAAAGCTTAGGCTTGCGCAAAATAATACTCATTAATACACCTACCACACCTATGCAGCCAGACAGGAAGAACACATCATCAAAACCACTAACTGCGGCTGTCAAAGGATTACTTCCCGCTTTCAGTGCTCCCATATGAACAGCGATCTGACTAGTCAGGTAACCTGTCATTCCAGCTATAGCAAATGAAACAACGACTTGTTGAGCAGCAGCAGTAAGTGAAGTTACACTTCCCACCCATTCACGTGGAGCAGCATTCAAGACATGAGTATTCAAAGGCATCATCGTTAGACCCATACCAAAACCTAAGAAACCCAGGTATGTCATAATTAACGATAAATTTGTTGTAACACTAATTCCGGATAACAGGAACAAGGTGACCGTAATGATACTAAGTCCAACAAACGCCAGCGGACGAGCCCCGATCTTATCAAACAACCTGCCGCCAATCGGCATTCCGATTGCTGAAGCTAAAGCCTGCGGAAGTAGAATCAGACCGGTTTCCAGCGGGGTATAGCTTCGAATCTGCTGCAGGTAAAGGGGCACAAATAACATGGACCCAAACAAAGCAGCTTGCATAACCCAAGTTAAAATAATACCCCGAGTGAAATCCGACGAACGGAAAACTCGCAGTAGTAAAAGCGGATTTTTGTGAAGCAGCTCCACAATGACAAGAAGGATCAATGCAACCCCTCCAACAGATAAGCCAACAATAGCGGGAGTAGACGACCAGCTTGTTCCACCGCCTTCATTCACCCCATAAGCCAACATAGAGAAGGCAATTGGGGCAAGGATAATGCCTAGGATATCGAGTTTGCCTTTGCTCTTTTTTTCAGAATTCGGCAAATATTTAACACCAAGAATAATGCCAACGATTCCAATAGGTACATTAATCAGAAAGATCCAAGGCCAGCTTACATACTCCACCAGCCAACCGGATAAGACTGGACCGAGTGCCGGAGCTAAGAGCATTGGAATACCAAGCATCCCCATAATAGAACCTCGACGTTCTACTGGAGCTAATTTAAAAACCATCGCCATCCCAATGGGAGCAACCATCCCCCCGCCAAGACCTTGAATGACTCGAAAAATAATGAGCTGAGATGAGCTTTGTGCAACCGAACATAACATAGAGCCAAGAATAAACATCGTAAGAGTTGCCAGAAAAACTTGTTTCGATCCAAAACGATCGGTCATCCAGCCCGCGAGTGGGATTACAGCCGCTAAAGCTAAAGTATAACCCGTAATCGCCCACTGAATCGTTTTGAGATCGGAAGCAAAATAATCAACCAGCTTGGGAACGGCCACATTCACAACAGTACCATCCAGAATAACCATAATCATGCCGACAATAATAGCAAGAAGCGGGGGGATGATTGCTTTTAACGAAAAGGGTTGATCTTCTGCAGTACTCATTCCAGTCATAGTTTTTGTCATCCAGTACTCCACTCATTTCTCTAATTTAATTAAATGCTTTATTGATTATTTCAAATTTTAATTTACATTCGATGAATCTGGAAGTCAACAAATAAAACCATTTTTCCCATTAAAAACACATCGGGTTTACGATACCCTTCAGAAATTATCTTGAAATGTATATTAGAACAGCAAAAAGACTATGCATAATCCCCTTAAATCTTCTCGCTTGGGAAATGTGCATAGTCATCATGGAATCATTTTCCGATTAGAGCGTCTCTCTTAATTCTATAATTTTGCCCGATGTGTTCAATATAATTTCAAGTGGAATCTCTGTCTCTGCAAAATCCAATACACAGCGGATAGAAAATTGATCCTCGTTATAGCTACTTTTTGTAGATTTAATCCCATGATAATTCCCGGCTTTTACCGTAATTTGCTTCCAGTCTTCCAGTAATCCATTTGAGCTCGGCTTATTTACGACCACATCATAATGATATCGCTCCGATAATTCATTATATTTACCGCCGACCAGTAACCCCGCTATAACGCTCGCTGTCACTTCAGGGGTATACACTTCAACTTGATTGGAATCACCATCATATATGGTTACTAAACCAATAGTCTTAAAAAAAGAGATTGGAACGTAGATATGATCCTCTCTGAATTCGATATCATCTTTAAAAAACAACTCTTGTGCATCATTGATGCTAACCAAATGTTCGTTAAGCTTCCATTTAATTATTTCATTTATCCTTGTTAGTGTTATAGTTTCCGAACTTTTTTGATATGTTGTTTTATATTTCAATGCATTAGAAGCCTCTCTGAGCGGAATCATGACTGTGGAACCCTTGTTGAAGGCTGAATGGGGATCAGTATCCAGTACTTTCCCATTCAAAATTACGCTAACCTGGCCGGAGTCTGCCCATACTGTTGGAGCGGCAAATCCACCAAATCCATTAGTTAAAAATAGAACACCTAACACAACAACCGCTGCCATTTTGATCATCCGTTCGAAACCTCCCTTTTAGTTATTACAAGTATTATGTGCGTTTCCAGCATGTGCTAATCCTAATGATAATCAAGACAAGCAAAAAAAAGAAGCCGTTCAACATTATGTTGGGCCGCTTCTTTTAAATAACTATTCCACTTTGAAGTCAAAATACTGCTTAGGAAAAGGTTCTTTTATCAGCGTAAAATGCCACCATTCCTTACTATAAGGTTTAAAGCCTTGCTTCACCATAACCTCTTTGAGAATTGCGCGATTTGCTTTCTGAGTCTTGGTGATTAACGATGTATCATAAAAAGAGATATCTCCGAAAAAATCAAACGGGCTGCCCATATCTACATCTACACCGGTCTCTTTATTGACGATCGTTAAATCGATGGTACTGCCACGGGAATGTCCTGATTTTTTCGCTATAAATCCGAGTTTGAATAAATTACGTTTATCCAGTAGCGGGTAATATTGCTGCTTCATCTTAGTATCCGCGGAATTCTGTGACCATCTTACAAAATGATTCACCGCGGTCTGCGGACGATAAGCATCATAGATTTTTAGGATATATCCTTTTTTGGCTAAATCCTCACTTACTGCCTTCAAGGCTGTAGCCGCAGTCCTTGAAAAGATCGCTAAAGGCGCTTTATATCCATCAATCCGCTCCCCTACAAAATTATTGTCTCCGTAATAACGAATTTCAAAATGGGCAGTAGGAATCACTTCATCCAAATAGACAAATCCTTGCGGCAGACGGTGTTTCTTCTCCAGCTGCATTTGCTGCAGTACATTGTCTGTAGATGATCCAACGTAAGCTGCATCTGCGCTGCCCATAACAATAGTGTTTGTCCATAACAACAGCACAAATGCGAAAACTATGATTTTTGTTCCTCTAAATCCGGTTCTCAATAGATCCCGCCTCTTCATTTCGAATTAACCGTTTGATTCAGAAATTTTTCCACTTCAGGTGTGAGTTTATTATTCGTGGAATCAAGTAACTGCAGTAATTTTTCTAAAATCATTAGGATTCTGGTGTCGCCTTTGTTTCCTTTTAATGCATTCTCATACGCCTTTTTCACTTCAGGTTTGATTATTTGCTCATCATAGTCATAAGCTGGTGTGTTGCTTGACCCATATAATAAGCGTGAAGTTGCATTAAGCAGCTCTTTTTGAAGAACGGTTGACCGATTGGAAGCTGGATATTTCGTCACAAAATCCTCCAGTGCTAGCGCCCTGTTCGTTAACTCTGTCCAACTAATCACAATAGCTGCATCAAATACACTTGGTTGATTCGATTCAGTGGCCATGATGTCAATGTAAGCTGCGATGTCCTTCGTGACATACGGCTTAAAGCTTTTGAAGCCCTCATAATGCATCACTGGATAGTACATGCCCTCACTAGTCTGCAGCTTATATCCCTTATCCCGTCCTTCAATTAACATATTGCGTACATTGGCATCTTTGATCGAATTAAGGAGTGTGCTGTAGGTTAGATTTTTGCTTTTGGATAAAGCATTATTTATCTCTTTCTGAACATTCTCCGGAAAAACCTTCTCAGAGTACACAGGTAAATATGCCTTCTGTGCATTTTCGAGCTGGAGTGTCATCTGAGTTGCTGTCCAGGTATCCACTTCTTTGATATGGTTAATCAAATAATTCCGTGCGTTAGCCAGAGATGCCGGCTTCTGTACATATTGCTGGAATTGATTATAGACTTTTGCAGATTCTTTCACAGTTGCGGCAGCTACAGTATCTGTTGTATGTATACTCCCAAACCCTCCCATAGAGCCTAGGGCAAAGGCAACACTTAACAAGCCTGTTTTTTTCCATCCCATTAAAAGACCTCCCTTAAGTATTCATACTTAATAATTAGACATACGAGAGGATCCTGAATCTAACTTAGTACAGTATTATTCTGGACGCCTCCAATGTCCTTCCTACGATAAATACCCATCAGAAGTCCAATAGCCGCATATTCAAACCACACATGACTCCCATAGCTCAGGAAAGGGAACGGGATAGAAGTCAGCATCATTCCACCGCTCAAAATAGCAAGACCATAGGTTAGTCTTATCGCTAGCAAAAATGCCAAACCCAACACTAGAGCTTGTCCATAGGTCTCACGAATCGCTCGTATCGTAGATAGAAGCTTGATGAAGAACCAGGAGATAACTGCCAGCAAAAGCAGTGCCCCCGCCCAACCAAAACAATGAATAAGATAGACAGGCAACATATCTGAGTAGACATACGGCAGCTTTTGTTCTACTGCTCCGAATCCGTGCCCCCACCAACCCGCTGAACTAATAACTTCACGCATTACTTGGTATATATAGCCATAACCGTCTGGATCTAAAGAGGGATTTATAGCACTAATGATTCTGACCATCAGGTAGTCGCTATTGAAGATGAACATTAGTCCAACTATTACAAAGAATCCTAATAATACTACACTCTTAATCCAATCGCGAGTAATCCATACATATAATACTAATGAAGAAATTAGATACACCACAAGCTCTGGAAGAGAGTTTAAAGAGATAAGAAGCAAGGCAGGTGCTAACAGAATGCTTATGTTGAACAAACCACTCCGCCAAGTTTTCTTTTTAGCCGATTCCTTACGATTCACTAAAATCCCTGCTAACGCGACTATCAATACATAAGGACGATAGGATGTCATATCAGGTAAGATCAAAAAAATCCTAGGACCATAATTCACTCCATTTATTGTTATCCCCCAGAATATACTCGACAGAATTCCGGCTATTGATGTTCCGTATAATACCCACGAGAAACTTTTCAGCTTTCTGAAATCGATAAAATACAATCCAAACATCAATACAATTCCAATGAGTATATTTATCGCTTGGCGTCTAAACGCATTATCCAAAAAAGAACCCTTAACGATATCACTGTAGCCTACATCCACAGAACTCATTCCGATCAGACTGATCGCGGATAACAAAGCTACAACTCCAAACAATCCCCAAGGTACATGTGGTTTATGTATTAGATGAAGTTCCTTCCCTAACGTTTGCGGGCTCCCCATTTGTTCGATCGCCCAAGCTATGGCTTCTTCCCGTGATACACCGTCGGCTTCTTTTTCACAAATTAAATCTTCTAGATGACTAGCTAATTCTTGACGTATCTCTGGGTGAGTTTTTTTCGCTTTAATCTCTGCACACACTACATCCAAAAATTGCTGCTGCCTCTCTTTCATCATACACCACCCTCTCCCAGAACGGAGTCAACTGCACCTTTGAACATAACCCATTCTGCTTTTTTCTCCTTGAGTTTCTCTTTACCTTCATCCAGGATTCTATAGTACTTACGCTTCCTTCCTTCTACCTCCATCCAGTAAGCCTCCACCCAGCGCTCACTTTCCATCGCATGCAGAATCGGATACAAGGTTCCTTCTTTTAATGAAAAAACACCCTGAGATCTCAGCTCCAGTGCTTTGATTAACTCATAACCATATAATGGCTTCTCCAGTAAAAGAGTCAGAATCAACGTACCCGTACTGCCCTTCAGCATCTCTTTACTTACTTTCAACGGCTAACACCTCCTAAATTCTAAACTTTACAATTGGCGTGGATGTATCTGATCCACTAAACAAATTTCACTCATCATAGTAGTTGATCTGCATCCTTGGACCGGATTCGGCTCATTCTACGGGATTTATACCGTTGATTTGCACCCCCGGGCCGGCGTGGGCTTAATCTACGGGATTTATACCGTTGATTTGCACCCCCGGGCCGGCGTGGGCTTAATCTACGGGATTTATACCGTTGATTTGCCTCCTCGGTCCGGATTCGGCTCATTCTACGGGATTTATACCGTTGATTTGCTTCCTTGGCCCGGACTGGGCTTAATCTACGAGATTTATACCGTTGATTTGCTTCCTCGGTCCGGATTCGGCTCATTCTACGGGATTTATACCGTTGATTTGCACCCCCGGGCCGGTGTGGGCTTAATCTACGGGATTTATACCGTTGATTTGCTTCCTCGGTCCGGATTCGGCTCATTCTACGGGATTTATACCGTTGATTTGCACCCCCGGGCCGGTGTGGGCTTAATCTACGGGATTTATACCGTTGATTTGCTTCCTCGGTCCGGATTCGGCTCATTCTACGGGATTTATACCGTTGATTTGCACCCCCGGGCCGGCGTGGGCTTAATCTACGGGATTTATACCGTTGATTTGCTTCCTCGGTCCGGATTCGGCTCATTCTACGGGATTTATACCGTTGATTTGCCTCCTCGGACCGGGCTCGGCTCATTCTACGGGATTTATACCGTTGATTTGCTTCTTCGTCCAATGACTAATATCTGTATACATGAATATTATTTATCCTTTTATACCTAGGACAACTATACATCGTAAATCTATGTATGTAAAGTTCCTCTTATCCCTCCCTATTCCCCACTCTCCCATGTATAATAATGGTAATACAAGCGACATTTTGAGGAGATCTACCATGCAAAAAACAACAATAGCCATCTGGAGTTTTTCGTTCTTTTCATAGTTATTTTCGTTGGATATATGCTCCATAACAATTCTTTGACCTATTATGAGGCGTGGAAGATAAATTGGGGAATAGCGATCTCTAAACCTACAGAGTCAAAAGTGATATTTGAAAGTCCACCCAGTTTCCATGGGGATGGCGAAAGCTATTACGTATTAGATTATAACGATAAGCAATTCAAAGAAATCAAAAACGCAGCATTTTGGCATCCCCTCAATGTTGAATCCATTGACCCCTTAAAAGAGAGAATATCAAGTTTCAAAGATTCCGTGATAGCCATTTATCCAAATGAAAAAGAAAAATACGAAAAATTATTTTGGGCGAACCTTATAGAACTCGAAGAAAGTGGATTGTATTACTATAAGAAAAAGATGATGATAGCTACTGTATCGTGATCCTTAACGTGGAATTAAAACGAGTATATATGATGGAATGGACACAATGATTGACGACAAAAAAGGAGTGCTAGAACTGTTGCCAGTTAGCACTCCTTTTAATCGAATTCCTCTAATTATTAATGCATTGGAGTATTCATTTTATGATTAACAACTACTCTTTTTATGAAGAAAGCAAGAATTAGTCCTACAATCGCCATACTCATTCCGAAAATAAAAGCATTTTGTACACCGTTCGTGAACGCAGGTAACATATTAGCTGGATCTGCTGGGTTCTCTACAGTTTTCATATAGCTTTTTGAACCCGCGGACATAATGCTGACTGCTAATGCAGTACCAATTGCACCAGCAACCTGCTGCAGTGTATTCATGATAGCTGTACCATCTGGATATAGCTCTAGTGGTAACTGGTTAATACCATTTGTTTGTGCCGGCATAAATACCATCGAAATACCAATCATAAGCGTACTGTGAAGTACGATTACGAACACAACCGTAGAAGCTACACTAATACTGGAGAAGAACCACAAGGCTACCGCTGCAATAATCAGACCTGGAATAACGAGCCATTTCGGACCGTATTTATCAAACATACGACCCATAATTGGGGACATCAATCCGTTTATAATTCCGCCTGGAAGCAGCAACAGACCTGCTTTGAAAGCTGTATAACCTTGTCCTTGTTGAAGGTACATCGGAAGAATTAGCATGGAGGACAGAATAACCATCATACAGATAAATACCATAGCTACACCAATAGCGAACATTGGATATTTAAAAGCACGCAGATTAATCATTGGCTCCTTCATCTTCATTTGACGAAGTCCAAACAATAACAATGCTACTACACCTACGATGATCGCAATGATCACTTTCGGACTTCCCCAGCCCGCTTCTTCACCCGCGCTGCTGAAACCAAACACGATACCGCCAAACCCGAGTGAAGATAACACAATGGAGAGGATATCAATTTTCGGTTTCGTCACCTTTGTTACATTCTGCATGAACAGAATCCCAAATATCAATGCAATCACTAAGAATGGCAATGACAACCAGAAAATCCAGTGCCAGCTGAGGCTTTCAATAAGAAGTCCAGCAATGGTAGGTCCAATCGCCGGAGCAACCATGATAACCAGTCCGATCATCCCCATTGCAGCCCCCCGTTTTTCAGGAGCAATGATGATAAGGATTGTATTAAACATCAGTGGCAACAGAAGCGCTGTTCCCATAGCTTGAACCACTCTTGCTGTAAGTAAGAACTCAAAGTTAGGTGAGACTGCTGCTAGGAATGTTCCTAGAATTGAAAAACATAAAGCCGCTATAAACAGCTGTCTCGTCGAGAACCATTGAAGCAGCATCCCCGAAATTGGTACTAATATACCCAGTGTAAGCAGATAAGCTGTTGTCAACCATTGTGCTGTTGCTGGGGTAATTTGTAGGACATTCATTAGATCGCTTAAAGCAACATTTAATGCCGTTTCACTGAACATTCCAATAAAACCTGCTAGTAATAAAGAGACAAGAATCGGAATAGTCTTAAACTTCTTGACCTCTTTTTGTTGATTCCCTTGCATAGTTGCTTCCACCCTTAATCCTCCTGATAATCTTGTCTATTTGTCTGTATCTAACCAAGTATTGCTGGGATAATCTTTGCCGCCGCGAGAAGCGGTTGTTCATCCCGAAAAGTCAGCGTCTGGAGAAGCGCCCCTTCAAATAAAGAGATTACCACTGAAGCCTTATCGGCCGCGGGCTTGTTCTCTACGCCTTCATACAAAAGACGTTTCTTGATCACATCCTGCAAGTCCATAAACACAGATTTACATGCTGTCCGCAGCTCTTCACTAATACAGGATGTTTCCGCCGCCAACCAAAAACTAAACGGAACTATCCCCTCGTATGAGGATTCCACTGCATCTTTAGCCATTCCTAGAATGAAATCCTCCATTGCCTCAGACGCACTCTTGCTGTTCTCCATATGATGTCTAAGCTTCTGAGCGACAACTTCACTAGTCCGGTTAATACATGTTAAAGCCAGTTCTTCTTTGCCGTGGGGAAAGTAGTAATAAAGAGATCCCTTCGGCGAGTCGCTGTCTTTAATAATCTGATTCAGTCCTGTTGCATGATATCCCTGAGAAAAAAACAATTTCGAAGCTGTGTCCAAAATCGCCTCACGCGTATTCGGCTTGTTCGACAAGCTGACACTTCCTTTGCATTATAACAATTGGTCTACATAATAAAACCATATTTTAAAGAGATATGTCAACACATAAATTACTTAAATTCAAAGTAATTTTGGTGGAAGATCGTGGGGGTTGGGTTGAGTTGGGTTAGCTCCATCCTCCCTATCGGACTCAGATGCAGCTATTTGTGCTAAAACGGGCTTTTGGACACATTTCCGGACCTGAGCGACGCTATTCCGCTCAAACCGGGCTGTTTTCATCCCTTTTTGTGCTCATAGCTGCATTGGGGTCCGTTAATCTTTCAAAAGGTTACTTTTCGATCAAATAAGAACTCTGGGGTCCGATCGCTCCTAACTTCGAGCATCCTTCTACATCACATTTACTTCCCATCGAGCTATTAGCTTCGTTAGTTCTTACACTTGTCCCACACTATTTCCGCGCATGCATTTGTCCGTGTACTCCCTTGCTTCGCACTTACTCCCACACTTTTGTTTTCCATGTACTACACTTTGCTCTCAAGCTAACATTTCTATCGGACTCAGATGCAGCTATTTGCGCTAAATCAGGCTTTTGGACACATTTTCGGACCTCACCGTCGCTATTCCACTCAAACCGGGCTGTTTTCATCCCTTTTTGTGCTCATAGCTGCATTGGGGTCCGTTAATCTTTCAAAAGGTTACTTTTCGAGCAAATAAGGACTCTGGAGTCCGATGGAGTGAAGGAGATAGAGTGGATCAGTTGGACTGAAGGAAATGGAGTGAACCAGATGCGGTAAAGGAGAGAAGGCCCAATGTGCTGTCGAGAGGAGATGAGGACGTAACATGCTAGGTGGGTGGGATGCTATTAATGTCCATCTGTATTTTCTCAATAAATTACCAACTGCCTCCATCCAGCCCATCTGCTCCATCTGCTCCATCTGCTCCATCTGCTCCATCTGCTCCATCCAGCCCATCTGCTCCATCAGCTCCATCAGCTCCATCTGCCCCCATTCGCTCCATCTGCTCCACCTACCTCCATCCGCCCCATCTTCCCCATCCGCTTCCAGCCATCTCCATACCTTCTCCATCCCTCACTAATCCACTCTCGCACGAAATTATCTACTTCCCATTCCCACAATCCCAGCGTATACTATAATTATTCCAATGAGAAAGGTGTGAATAAAATGCAAAACGTGCCCAAAGGAATCGCCCGGCCATTAGTAAAAACTAATCAGGCGTTTATCGTCATTTCTGTAATATTAACATGGCTAACAGGACAACACTGGATACTAGCGCTGCCCTTGTTTGCCGGATTGCTCGGTCTTTTGTTCGGTTATAATCCCATCATTAAGCTAGCTGCCAGGTTTCTGACAAAAGAGCGTTCCCACTATGTACTCGAAGACTGGTCACAACAACAGTTTAATCAAAGCATAGCTGTCTTCTGCCTCGCAGGGGGTCTGATCAGCTTCATCGTTGGCTGGACGATCGCAGCTTACATTTTCACAGCGCTCGTTGCAGTGGCTGCCACTGTGGCGATTTTTGGTTTTTGTATCGGATGTTTTATCCATTATCAATGGAGAATGTACAATTACAGACGTAAACAAAGCAGCACAAATTAAATTTGTTAATTCTTAATCTTTCTCTTCTCCAACAACATCCCAGCGATGGCGAAATTTTAGTAACCGTGGATGCAGTGATGAAGGTGCAGCTGGCAACAATAACCGAATCTTTACAATCCACTCTTCAAAAGAAGAATAAGACGCAAACTGATTCGCCACCTCAGGCGTTAAATACAGAAAAATCGGCGAAGGATAGATCTCCAAAAGATGCCGCAGCGCAGAATCAAGCGGAGTATACTTTTTTCGCTTCCCTTCCAAACTCTCTACCGTGATAAAGCTACGTCCTTGCTCTCTTTTCCATTCATGCAGCCGGTCCTCTCGCTTATAATAAGCACTCACCGGCTCTTTGGTCATCCGTCGCACCGTTTCCTCATGAAGTGGATATAACACCAGTTTAGTGAAACGCCGGTCTGCTGCAGTTTTTGCCGCCACTTCAAGCTCTTGATCTGTTATATGTTCAAAAGAATCGTAAAACACTAAAGTCCCTTTACGTTGCTCAACTGGTTGCTCATAGCCATAGGGTACATGCTGAATGTCTCTTTTCAATGAAATCCCTCCTGCTTGTTCTATTTATTAATCATATCATGTGACAACAGCAGGGCTATCATTCTTATCTTACAGCTGAAGATGAATGGTTAATGAAATCCTGAACTTTTGAAATCAAAGCTGGGTATATCAAGGGATACGTCAGCTCTTTTGGTATCTCAGTAAATCCTCTGATTTCTGCCATCTCATAAGGAGGAAGTTCTGCGAACTGTTCCACATTTGCAAAATATAACTTACCATAATTTTCTGGAGCGTCGATACTAGTGACCCTATAAATAGCTATTGGAAAAAGTGAGAATTGTTCCGCACCCGTTTCTTCATATAATTCTCTGGCAGCAGCCTGCTCCGGGATTTCGCCAACCTCTATATGCCCTCCGGCAAACTCCCACGTCGAACGGTCCTGATGTCTCGCTAAGATCCATTCTTCACCATGTTTAACCATAATAACAACGTACTTCAGCACAACTTCTTTTTCCTTATCCAACTCAAAAAAGTTTACCTGCAATTATATCCCTCGCCTTCCCACCAGCCTCAAACATTTTTTGCCGCATCCCAAGCCAATTTAAATTCTGCTACATTCCGATACCGCTGCTCCCTCACCGCACTGACGGCCCGTAAAGCTACCTCGTAGAGGGCTTGACTGGTTTCCCATTTTACAAACGATCGATCGGATGCTCCTCCTAATAAAACAAATGCTGTGGCGCCCATATTAAATACATTCGTAACTTCATCAATCGGCGCATCCAAGCTAAACTCTTCCGGTGACTTGAATCTGGATGAACCCCAGAAGTTCTCTCCCAGATCATTTACAGTAGGCTTTAGTCTATAATAATCAATATCACAAATTTTAGTTCCATCGTTTACAAAATCATATAAAATACTTCCGTCATAAAAATCCACAGCTACATACCCTCGATACTCAACATGTTCATGAAACAAAAAGATTACATCTAATGAAGACAGACGTTTTTCAACGGATAATTGCTTATAACGAAAAAAAGGCGACTCCGGATGACTCAGCTTCGCTTCTCCCGCAAATAGCCAATGCGAATGTAAACATTCACCTGCAAACCAATCAAAGACTGCTACATACCCTGACTCAACCTCATAATGCGACAGTAGCGTGATCAGTGCATCAGATCTAAGTTCGTTATATAACGGAATAGCTTCAATTAAACGGTTAACAGCATCCTGAGGATTGCCGGCATAAGTCAAAGGTCTCGCTCCAGCAAATTTCACAAAAAACTTCTTTCCATCCTGCTCCACACCAAAAGAAAAATTTCCGGAGTCTTGCTGATCGAACACTTTAAACACTTTTCCCAGCTTAGTTAACCAAGCAAAATCACAGGCTTCCTGCAATTGAAAAGTTACCGCATCGATTTCATATGTATAATTTTTTTCGCGCAAATTAACCTCCTGCATTCACTATCTAGATTAAATTTATAAGCTTCATTCATTGTCTTGTTCGATATTTAATCACTAGAATAATAACCAGCAATACAACACATAAAGACATCGTATTTGTAATCAAAAAAGCTAATCCAACCCCCGTAACCGCCAAACTAATCGCATAAGCTTCCATTAGACTAATCCCGAGCAGCATAAGTAAATACGATTTTAGATTTAAATCGGCTACGGATTTTGATTTGAGGATTTGAACAATCTGCGGGATCCATCCCAAAGAAAGAATCACTCCACCTATTAATTGCATGATTGCAAACATAAGAGCACCTCCACGGATTTTATACAGTTGTATTCCGGGCGGCTCAATCTGGTTCCATTTCATGTAAAAAAAACAAATAACACTAACCAAAGTTTAATTTTCCTGCATCTTGCAGCTTATTATACGCATAAGAGGCCGCACCTATTGTTCCTGCCCGACTCCCAAGCTCTGCTTGAACAATTTTACACTTAATGCTTGATAGCTTCAACGCATGCTGATGCACAGTCTCTCTTACGGGTTGGAGCAATTTATCTCCCGCCGCTGCCATTCCCCCACCTACAATAATAAGATCCGGGTTGAGGATATTCACAACATTCGCTAATCCAAATCCAAGTATAGCTCCAGTCTCCTGCATTACTTCCATAGAGAGAGCGTCTCCAAGTTCGTAAGCTTCAGATATCATTAACGCGGTAATTTGCTCTTCTTGTTCCTTAGTCCAAGTCTGAATAATACTTGTTCGTCCTTCTTTCAGCTTCTCTTTAAAAGTATTCACCATGCCAATCGCGGACACATATCGCCCTAAACAACCGGAGCTTCCACATTTGCAGGGACGTCCGTTCCTGTACATATTCATATGCCCAATTTCACCAGCGCTATAAGACGTACCGTAGATCACTTTTCCGTCATTCACGATACCTGACCCTAATCCCGTTCCCAATGTAATCAGAACCAGATTGTTATACCCTCTTCCTGCACCTTGTTGCCATTCACCATAAAGATTAACCCTAACATCATTATCAATAAAAGTAGGAAAGTCATAGAATTTTTTCATCTCATCTACAACATGTACATGCTCCCAATCCGGAAAATTCGGTGAAAAAAAAGAAATTCCCGCTACCGGATCAAGTAATCCTGGCACTCCGATTCCCATTCCTTCTACCAAATCTAATGGAATATTCGCTTCATCCGTGATTAAACGTACGGCTTCTCTAATCCGTCCCAACACATGGGCTGGGCCCTTAGCAGCCTCTGTTGGTATAGATCTTTCTTTAACAGCTATAAAATCAGTATCGTAAATCCCTGCTTTAATATTGGTTCCGCCAAGATCAATGCCTAACATATACCGTTTCATAAAAACCTCCAGAATTAGATAATCTATCGCTTTCGATTAAGTTCTAGTACTAACTGCCGCTTCCGTTTCAGCTAACATCAAGCGGTTCACACCCACCTTAATCTGATTCTCGGTGAGATTAGAATAACCAAGTAGAAAGACAGGACCTTGAGGTTTACTGCCCACAAAATAAGAAGACGCAGGATAGACCCGAACTCCATATCGTAACGCCAATTCAGCTATACGATGCTCTTCGGCACCAGATTCCAGCTCAATTAATAAATGAAGACCCGCCTCTTCCCCATAATAGCGGACACGACTGCCAAATTCAGCATCCAAACTTTTTACTAGACAAGCCCTGCGGGCAGCATAAAGTTTCCCCATCTGCGTAACATGCCTCGCATAATGTCCATTCTGAATAAATTCCGCCAACGCTTCCTGATCCAAAGCAGAAGACATACGATCTGTTATCCATTTGACCGCCAAAAAAGGTTGAATCAAAGTCGGAGGCAATACAACATAACCTATGCGCAGAGAAGGAAATAACACTTTACTAAAACTGCCTACATAAATTACTCTACCGTCAACATCTAGTCCAGCAAGCGATGATAGCTTCGGACCCTCGTACCTGTATTCACTGTCATAATCATCTTCAATAATAAAAGCTTGATTGGCTTTGGCCCATTCCAGTAACTGCACTCTTCGTTTCATCGACAGGGTCACCCCGAAAGGAAACTGATGCGAAGGAGTGACATAAGCTAGTTTTGGTTTTTTATGAGGACCTTCTTTGATGTGATCACAGCTTGCTTGGAGCTCATCTACACAGATTCCCTCTAGGTCAACCCTGATGGGTGTAACCACCGCTCCAGCGAACGAAAAAATCTCCCGCACAACGTTATGTGATGGATCTTCAACAATAACATCATCACCTTTTGAAACAAAAATTCTCGATAATATATCCAATGCCTGCGTTGCCCCGGATGTAATCACAATTTGCTCCGGAACCACGGGCATCGAACGTGTGGACCGTAATAAACGTGCAATCTCTTGGCGTAGTCCCAAAGAGCCCTCGACCGGGCCGTAACCCAAAGTATCAGGAGATGCACGACGACAGGCATTCATTAATGCTTTTTGCCACTGATCCATTGGAAAAGCGTCCCATGCAGGTACACCGTGCCGAAAATTACATAATACTGTGTTCAAGTCGTTTTCTATAATAGAAGAAGGATTGAGTGTAAGGAAATCAGGACCCTTCGTTATAAAATTGTAAGGGTTATCAGAATCCTGGGGGTCTTTCTCCTCCACCGGCAGCCCCGCTATATAGGTACCTGCCCCTTTTCTCATCTCCAGATAACCCTCTGCTTGAAGTAGCTCGTAGGATTGAAGAATTACACTTCTGGATACTTCCAGTTGATTGGCCAAAGTTCTTGATGGAGGTAGCGAATCTCCCCCACTTAAAGCTCCTGAATGGATAGCATTACGAACCTGCTCATAAATTTGACGGCTTAATGGAATGGGTCTTTGTTTATCGAGAGTAATCAGCAATTCATGCTTCATAAGATTTCCTACCCTTCTAATCCGGGTTTTCTTAATGGTTCATAGTAAGGATTTTTACAATTATTGCTGCAGAAACAGCACCTAAGATCACGAGTAACAGCGGGATTTTCCTAATTAATACCAGTATAACAGCGACTATACCCGAAGCGATACCTACAAGATTGTCATCTGCGTCCACCTGAAATATCCCAGGAACCGTTAGAGCACTAAGAACCGCGATAGGCAAATATTCCAACAAAGCTTGGACTTTGGAAGAGCCATTCGTATGCTTTGTCAGCAGCAAAGGTACAAAACGAAATGAAAATGTAAGGATTGCCATCCCGATAATGATCAAAATAGTCATACGGATACCTCCTTTTCTACTTCAGCTTGCTCTGGAAATAAGGAGCCTACTGCCATACCAATTAACATAGCTGCAAGTATCGAGGAGTTTCCAAGTACGGGATGTAGGAGCCATGAAGAACCCGCCGCTGCTAAACATATGGCCAAATTCCGAATGCTTCCCTTTAGTTGTGGCACTATTAGTGCTATCAGTAAGGCATATAATGAGGTGTTCAAAGCAGGTAAGTATATAGCCGGAATGTAGGATGCCAGCGATATTCCCGCAGCTGTTGCCAGTAAATTTGCTATATACGGAGGAATTTGTAGACCCAGCAAATATGGAAGAGTTATATTTTCTTTTGAATGATTGCGGGGGATCATACTAACAGCGTACACTTCTTCTGTTAAACTAAACCCAATCCAGACTTTGGCCAGAGGATTGATTGTACGGTCAAGCTGACCCCCAAAAGATAGGCTGATAAACAAATATCTTAAATTAATGATCAACGTAAGCAGCAGGATCATTGGAGCGGCGGCCCCAGCAGCAAGCATTTTCACGCCAATAAATTGGCTGGCTCCCGCAAATACGAGCGCTGACAATAAGAACACTTCCAGACTCCCTAGGCCTAATCCCTTACCGACCAATCCAAACGTAAAACAAGCAGGAATAAATCCTGCAACAATAGCTACAGAATCCTTAAGACCCTTTCTAAACATCACTTTCTGATCACTCATAAGTTTCTCTCTCCCTTATCGTTGTCCCTAGAGAGAGCATACTTGGATACAATTCTTGTGGAAATAACCGCATGGGTGCGTATGTACCATACCAATTTCTTGACATAGAAAAAAGACCGCCCGCTAAGAGAGCGATCTTTAATGAAGGTTAAACCTCCTGAGGACTTTCCACAATCCCGCTGATTTCTTGTTGAATTTGGGATTTAATCTGATCTACATGGTCAAAATCTGTAGCGGCGGCATAGATTGTCTTTAACTCATCCAAAAATACTTTGGCATCTGTCAGATGTTGAATGGATCGTTTCATGGTGCTGGAATATCGCTCTTTAATACCTGCGATGGCTTCGGCAAAAGCTTCATCCGTACCTGACTGTATGCACCGTGAATACATATCAACAATCTCGTCGGTGGCACGGTCAGGGAAATACTCATGCGGAGCTGTGCTGTCAAAAATAGCAAACCCAAGCTCGCGTACGATAATCATATCAAGACTGTTCGGATCGAAACCACAGTGGTAAATCTCAACATTGACACCACGTTTTATTCCTTCAGCTGCCAATTTTTTTAAAAGTGTAGATTTACCGGATCCCGCGCGACCTTTTACAAGATATCTTTTTAGTCCTGCGGTTAAATTAGGTACAAAATCCACTGCACCCTTAGGCGTAGCTGCACCTAAAAAACGGTGATCCACCCGGCTTACTTTTTCGAAGTTCTGATCACCATACAGAAGTTGAATATACTCCTGAGTCAGCTCATCAGCGGCTTGGAAATTCATTGTCGCAATATAAATCGCTTCCCACTCGTCATGAATGCGGAGTGCTTCAGCAAAGCCTGAATAAGCGAGTTCATGCTCTTCCGTGTACTGATCAACTAAGCTGTCGATCTCAACACAACGCTGGCTTAACTGGAGCGTATCGACGGCCTGCTCCAAATTCACATGTACGATGGCCTCTTCAGGCAATTCTGGCTTAATGACCCGTGGAGCCGTACCATCTATAATTCCTACTTTTAATTCAGGAATAACCACTCCGTCGAGTGAATCATTATCTGACGCTGCGTGAATTAACCAGATCTCATAACCTTGTTGAGCCAGAAGATCTCCGATTTCTCGAATGATTCTAGTTTTCCCCGTACCGGGGCCTCCTTTTAAAACAAACAAACGCGTTAAATCTTGCAATGACGACTCATAAAGGTTAGAGAAGCCGTGAGCTGTGTTGCCGCCAGCAAAGAAATTCAGGATTGTTCCGTCCATAATCGCACACCTTTCCGGGCTGATGTCATGTTTCATTGTTCATCTTATTAATGTACCCAGGGAAAGGTGACGCTTTGAGTGAGATGTGGTTTCGTTAGCCGGTTCAGTTACAAACAAAACGATCCATAAACCTCTTAATGACGGGAACATCTGGAGGAGACAGCTCGCTTGGCAATTCTTCATAACTAAAAAAACGCAATTCTTGCACCTCAATTCCATCTACTTTTAGCGCCCCATCAAAGTCCGTGCATAGATACGCAGCCACAACATTATATACTTCATCACCGTGCGGGTATTTATAATAAAGATCTTTTCCAGAGAACATGTCGAACAAATCAAGAACTTTGGCTGTTAAGCCTGTTTCCTCAAAAAGCTCCCTCTTAGCGACCTCTTCTAAAGTCTCCCCAAGCTCCATTGAACCACCTGGCAAACCCCAGCACCCGTTGTCCGTTCTACGTTGCAATAATAATTGATGATTGCTGCACAATAAAACACAGGCTCCTGCCATTATAAGCGGTCTGGTACCTACCAGCTTTCTTAACTCCATAATATAATCGCTCAATAAACTATCCCCTGTCTTCTAATAGGCTCAAATACCCTACGTTAATAGAAGTTCATTTCTTTTTCTGCACATGAAAACCTTTGTCTTGCGCGTAATTTTCAATGCTCCAAATACCTAATCCCCGCTCTCGCGCCTTATCCTGAATCGCTCTAAATTGATCAACATATTTTGTGTTAGGTGCAAATACATAGGCTACACGTGCATAACCCTGCTCTAGCAGAATCTCATTGAACATTTTCCCATCTATATAGAGGTAACAAAGTAGGCGGCCATATTTGTCCCGCTCCGATACATCTAGTTCAATTTGTACATCTTTATCCGTAAGCATCTTTTTGGCGAAATCAGAAGCTTCTAGCGAAAATGGCTGTGGTTCGGGGATATTCGGATTCACTGACTCTGGAGTATCGACCAGCAATAAACGAATGGTTTCCTTTTTGCCGCCTATAGTCAGCTTCATGGTGTCACCATCGACTACTCGTGTTACCTTTGCATCTATTAAACGTTTGTTGTCCTCTGTTGTATTGTCTGGCGTAGAATCTAATCCAGAACTGGAATCGGCCGTAATCGTTGGAACTGGTTCTAAAGTAATCTGCTCGGCTAAGTTGCAGGCAGTTGTTGTTCCAAGTAAGAGTGTGATAGCTAGAAAGCTTTTTAATAGATAAATCTTATTCATTGATAACCTCTTTCTTATACACGTATGTAATTTCATGGGGTCTAATAAAAATAAATTAAAACACTTAAAAACACAAGACTGTAATACTAATCATAGAAAACAGCGACAGCCATGTACCAGAAAAAAGATACTTGGTTATCGCTGTTTCGCCTTTACTCTACTTCCACCACGTTTAATTTGGAAATCTTTATTTTGATTATGATCGATAAGAAAGCAAGCAGGGAAAACATAATTCCGATCCAGATGAGTTGATGTATTCCTGCATGAGAAATAAACCAACCACCGATAGCAGTCCCTATAGTAATTCCAAGGTTAGAAAATGAGATAAACAAGCTGTTACCGAATTCGGGAGCTTCTTTCGCTTCGGTCGTTAACCATGCTTGACTGACAATCAGTCCGCCGGAATGCACTGCCCCCCAAATGATTATGATAACAACCATCGGAAGGAAATAAGAACCTAGATAATATACGAATAAGTAAGTTACCGCATATAACAATGGAAACATGATAACGGTCTTTGTAATGCCTTTATGCAAAAGGCTTCCAAATAAAAAATTCCCAAAAATCATGATTATCCCAAAGGCCATCAACATGATACTAATCCATGACCCGTTCATATGTGTTACCTGCCCAAGATATTCAGCAAAGTAACTGTACACAGAAAACATAGCTGCAAAGATAAAAATAACTGCCACAATATTTAACCACAATAGGGGTTTGCGTAAAATACCAAGTTGTTTACCATAAGACATTTTTTCTTTAACTGGCATGGAAGGAAGCCAAGCTAGTATTCCTAAAAAGGCAATTATACTTACGACAGCTCCAAAGAGAAAAGCGACTTCTAAAGAAATTTTGTCCGCGAGATAAGAAGTCAAAGGCACACCAAAAGCAAACCCGACCGTTATTCCGGCGAAAACCTTTGTAACTGCTTTGGTGCTCTTTTCCGGAGGGACAAGTTGGGCAGCGGTAACAAGTGCAACTGAAAAAAATACGGGATGAAAAATAGCAGGGATAATACGAAAAATCAGCATTACTTCAAACATGGTCGTATACGCATAAACAATATTTGAAATTGCAAAAATAAGTACGGCAGTTAATAGAATTACTTTACGATTAATTCCAGAAGCCAATAAGGTCAGAAATGGACCTGAAATAGCAACAACTAAAGCAAATATACTTACAAGCCATCCAGACTGAGAAGTTGATATATTAAATTTTTGAGTTACCTGTGGCAGAACACCTATAATCCCCATTTCCGTTGTAATAATGCCAAATACGCCTAAAGCCAAAATAATAATAAGTAAAGGGTTAACCTTTTTCATTTTAAAATAATCCTCCATTTATATTTACATATTTAGATTTGTAGATATGTATTATCAAAAAAAAGCCCTTCCTCCTCTCTCCTATAGTTTCTCTTTAATATAATCGGAAAATTCTTGAATTATCTTTTCGTTTCGACGATAATACGTCCACTTCCCAATTCGCTCAGATTCCAGCAAACCAGCTTTTTGCATGGTCAATAGATAGCTCGAAATAACCGACTGTGCAAGCCCCGCTTTAGCTTGAATATCGCCCACGCAAATCCCGATTTGAAAATTTAGGCCTTGTTGTAAATAAGGCTTTTCATCAAAAAATTCCTCGGGAGTTTTTAGCCACATCATAATTTGACTACGAGTCTCGTTAGACAACGCTTTGAATATCATTAAAGGTTCCATGTGTTCCATTATATCTATTTTTATAGATTTGTAAATACAAAAGATGCCGATGTCTCGTTGTTGCAATAACATTATGTAGATTCATGTTTCGTATCGAATTGTTCGTTTAGTGAATTAAATATTTCCAAATCAACCAGCAAAGCAGTACGGATACCCACGAAATGAAACCGAAAATCATCACGATTTTGTTCTCACTCCATCCGTATTTTAAGCTGAAGTGGTAATGAATCGGAGCCATCCGGAATAGCCGCAGCTTCGTCCGTTTGTAGTACCAAACTTGTAAAATGACCGACAACTGCTCCGCAAAATAAACGAAAAACAAAATTGGAAGTAAAAGCTCAACCTTCTCAATGACAGCCAGAACGGAAAGGGAGCCCCCGATCGCCAGTGATCCAGTATCGCCCATAAACGCTCTTGCTGGATAAATATTGTAAAGCAAAAGCCCTAGCAGACAACCGATCATAACAAGTGAAAATGTCTGCACTTCAGGTTTGTCCGAAATCATAAAAAAGAAAAAATACGACGGTATGGCAACATTGATCAGTAGCCCATCGAGACCATCTGTAAAATTGATGGCATTCGCGGAGCCGACCACAAACAGCAAAATGATGGCCACATAAAGGTACACAGGCAACTGCAGATTTTGCCCTTTAAATAACTCGATATCACTCGTCAGGCCGAACGAATGGAACAACACATATAATATAATTCCAGTAAAAAGAAATTGAAGCACTAGTTTTGAGCGGCCGCTGATGCCGGATGGATTTTGCCAAAAAGCCTTTTTGAAATCATCCAAAAATCCGACTGAACTAAACAACAAAAACGTAACGCATAAGAGTAACATTAGAGGCCCGGGTTGAAACTGCAGCGAAATCGCTATCCCGATAAGCAGGATCAACCCTGCCATTAGTGGTGTACCCCGTTTGGCCTGATGCTCTGCTGGAAGCTCGGCACGAATCGGCTGCGTTAACCTCAGTCTATGCAGCGTCCAGATTAATAGAGGCGTAAACACCGCCACCAGAAGAAAAGACAGGCCGGAAACAGCCAGAATTCCATACATATAACGAACTCCCCTCTTTGAAAAAGATCATTTATAATACTCACAAAATATTTCTAGAGTTAATGAGGTCGTCTGTAATTATGTACTCTTTTCATCTGTTGATAAAGAGAAATTATTCTATTTTTATTTCCTGTTTTCTGCTGTGAAACTGCTGGGAATTTTCTATAAGCAGATCCCAAAGTATAAACTTGCCCAATGAGAAAGTTTGCACTTTGGGCAAGGTTACATTAGTATATAGTCATTAATCCTAATCTTCACCACAATTACAGCTATATGGGAGGTGTATACATAAATTATGATTAAACAAACGTTGAGAGATTTCAAAAAAGAAGCCACAGAAAAAGCGCTAGCTGAAGCGGCATTCGAACTTGCACTTGAACATGGGTTGGACGGTTTTGTTGTTGAAGATATCGTGCAAAAAGCCGGCTACTCCAGAAGAACTTTCGCAAACTATTTCACATGCAAGGAAGAGGCAGTTGCGATGGGAGCAGTTACCGTACGGAACACGAATGAGTATGAGGAATTGCTCACCAAAATCCCTGAAAATGCCTCCTTGCTTGACACCCTATATCAGCTAATAAAGATGCAACTTACAGCTGAGCTTATAGGGAGGTTACGTGAGCTTTCATTACTATCCCGAAAATTTCCAGCTCTCGAGCCCCATTATCTAAGAGCAATACACCTTACGCAAACTGGAGCACAAAAAACATTGTTGCACTTGTCAAATGGTAAGTATGACGAGGTCTATACTTATCTGCTTATAAATTCGGTTTACGGAACTGTACTTCCCTTAATTGACGGAAAACTTAATGTGCTGCTTCCGGGACAAACGACGAGCGACGATCCAAGTCCTGAAACGCTTACGTTCGATCAATTTTTGGAAACTATTTACGGATATTTACGCAACGGATTCTAATAGGCTAACCATCAGTTTTCATCATCGAGGGAGTGTAAAATAGATACATGTCAACATTATTGTACAGAGTGGGAAAAACCGCTTATCGCAAACCTGGGTACTTCATTTTAGGTTGGATTTTAATTTTAGGAATTGTCATCTCTATGATCAGCATGAATGGTATTCATATCAGTTCAGAAATGAAGATTGAAGGCACAGAATCGCAAAAGATTTTGGATCAATTAGCAACAGAACTTCCGGCTGCATCTGGTGGACAAGGGAGTGTCGTGTTCAAAGCACCTCAAAACGAGCGATTGGATACGCCAGAACGTTTGGCAGCGATCACTAAGGGTGTTAATGAGGTTTACGGTATAAACGAAGTGATTAATCCTGCAGATTATGCAGCGGAAGCAAGTAGTTCAACTACTGAGGCAACTCAGGCTGCCAGTATGGATCAGTCTGCAGCAGCCACAGCACCCCTTTCCTATGGTCCTCTGATGGCAGATGGCGTTCCAGTACCTGGAGTTATTCTTTCCGCAGACGGTAGCATTGCATTGTTCCAATTCCAGTTTACTATTGAGCAATCTGCTATCTCTCAAGATATTTTCGATTCTGTAATTGATACCGTCAAGAATGTCGAGAAAGATACTAACATTACTGTACTGCCAGGCGAGACACTTAAATCAGTATCTATCGGTGTAGGATCAGCTGAGATTGTCGGACTTGTCATTGCTGCAATTGTTTTGCTGGTGACGCTTGGCTCTGTCGTTGCAGCAGGTCTGCCCCTTATAACTGCACTGCTTGGAGTCGGCATCGGTGTGGGTGGAGCATTTTCTATTTCCAAATTCATTGAAATGCCTAGTGTCACTTCCGTCTTGGCGCTTATGATTGGATTAGCCGTCGGAATCGATTATGCTCTTTTCATTGTAAATCGCCAACGCCGGATGATTATTGATCAAGGATTAAGCGCACAAGAAGCTGCGGCTAGAGCTATTGGCACATCCGGCAGCGCCGTATTTTTCGCCGGTTTGACGGTTATTATCGCTCTCTGCGGTATGCTTGTAATCGGGCTCACTTTCTTATCTACGATGGCGTTAGTAGCAGCAGCTACCGTCCTCATCAACGTATTTGTTGCCTTAACCCTATTGCCGGCATTGCTCGGATTGGTGGGTGAACGCATCTGTTCGCCTAAAGCTCGCAAGAAAAACAAGGATCATCATAAAACGGGTAACCGCGGTATAGCTGATAGATGGGTTAAATTCATCATCAAGTATCGTTGGGTCACTATTGTTGCCATCGTCGTGGTACTTGGCGTAGCAGCAACCCCCATAGCGAAAATGGAAATGGGCATTCCCGGAGCTGCCTCAGCGAATTTGGACACGGTAGCAAGACAAAGTTATGATGCTATATCCGAGGGTTTTGGAGAGGGGTTTAACGGACCACTTATTCTGGTTGCAGAACCAAAGAATTCTTCCACTCCAGTCACTCCGGAGCTTCTGGGAAATCTTGTAAAAGAGCTCCAAGCTCAAAAGAATGTCGCGCAGGTGACTCCTCTGGGCATGACTAAGGATTTAGCTATCTTCAGTCTGATTCCAGAAACGGGTCCTAGCGATATAACAACCAAAAATCTGGTGAATGATTTACGGGCTGCGGAATCTAGTATCGCTCAAAGTAATGATGTTAAACTCGGGGTTACCGGCTTTACCGCTGTTAACATCGATATGTCGGCCAAACTGGCAGATGTATTTCCCATTTATGTAGGAATCATCATTCTCCTATCGCTCATTATTCTTCTGTTGGTATTTCGTTCGATTATCGTTCCTATCAAAGCTACGATCGGCTTTCTGCTTAGCATACTCGCTACCTTCGGGATCACCACAGCCGTGTTCCAATGGGGCTGGCTTCATTCTCTTTTTGGTTTCGACACCGGTGGCCCATTGCTAAGCTTTATGCCAATCATCGTCACAGGTATCCTTTATGGGCTCGCGATGGACTATCAGGTTTTCCTTGTCAGTTCCATGCGTGAATCGTACGTTCATGGTCATGAGGGATCAGAGTCCGTTGTTCATGGATACAACCAGGTGAGTCGTGTCGTAGTAGGCGCTGCTATAATTATGATCTCCGTTTTTGCAGGGTTTATTTTTACGGATGATGTCATGATTAAACAAATTGGCTTTACACTGGCCGTAGGGATCTTAATCGATGCCTTCATCATTCGTATGGGATTAGTCCCTGCTGTAATGTCTATTTTCGGCAACAAAGCTTGGGCACTTCCAAAATGGCTCGACCGTATTCTGCCAAACCTGGATGTCGAAGGCGAGAAACTGATTGCTACACTCAATGCTAAAGACAAATCTAATTCCATGAAATAGAAACAATAATAAACAGCCTGAGTCCTGTATTCCTAGGGGTTCAGGCTGTTTTGTTTCTGTGGTAAGATTCGCTTCCCATGAAACGATGTTGGAGAAAGAGCTTAATAATTAAGGATTATAGCGGGGCGCACACCGTAACAAGCTAAGTTTACATGTCCGTAACTGCGAATACTGCTACGAGTACCTACAAAATACGCACGTGAAGAAATCGCAGGTTGAGTTCTCAGCCACCACCATGAGCAGCCAAACTCTTCATCCTTCTCAAGGATATAATCAGCTTTGACTTTTTTATCATACACATATAATTTACATCCATCGTTCTTTTTCACTTTGGAGAATCCCGTTCCTATCGCCCTACGCTTCGCACGTAAAGTATCTTCACCAAGTTTAAAGGTCAATTCATTCGCCTCCGAAACACTGAGCAGAAAAATCTTATCTTCCGTGTTTATACTTCCCTCTCCGTTATCTGTGCATTGTGTAGTCTTGATGAGTCTGTGCTCGGAGTCATTAAAAGCGGCATTATAAAACTCATCGTTCAACCACTTTCGCAAATCGGAGTCATGCCATGTAACTTCAACATATTCACCGTGATACCGCCTGCAATCCAAAATGTACTCGCTCAAAATGAACAGCTCTCTACCTGAATTTTGCAGCACCCGCCACTTTATCGGCATTTTGTCTGCTCCGTCCGCCATTTGCAGATAAGAGCCAAAAGTAATTATTTCACCGGGTTTTGCCCGCTCATACATGGAAGTAAGATTATCATTTTCATTACAAATCATAATAATAAATTCTGTAGTTCCTTTAACGATTTCAGCTTCCCGGCTAAATCCTAGTTTTTCATACAAGCGTATCGCTCTATCGTTGAACTTCGCCACTGTCAGCCGCTTTGGTTTTTCCTCGCATCTCTCATTAATATAGTTAAGGACTGTTGTGAAAAATAGTGTCCCATTCCCCTGTCCGGTTAACTCTGGCTTCATTCCTAAACCCACATCTATAAAATCCTGAGAATATGTATATATATCATTTGGAACCTGTGCCGGACTTCCTACACAGAAGAAACCAATCAATTGTTCATCTGTATCAAGTACAGAAAAAAATGCTTCCTCTAGCATTTCACTTATAGCTTCAGGAGTTAGTTCATTATTGTAAAAATCATAGGGTGGATCATATTGCCAGCTTAAAATATCCTTAGCAGCATCAGCATTCAGCTTTTCCACGTAAAGTTCCATTTCACATCCCCCTTTGTTTTCAAAATCGATAAGTCCCTAAGAGTCTAGCTCTGCTAACTCCTGAAGGATTGTCTCTAAATCACCATCAGGATTTAACGCTTTGATCATCTCTTTTGTAATGGCTGCACCCTCATAAACTTGTGCAACAACCTCTAAAGGAAGTGTGAGTTCAAAATAACCTTCGGCAAATTCCACAAAATCCTCAGCTGTGCGGAAAATAGTCCCTAGCAAAAAGTCCGAACCATCTTCTGCCCCCGCTGGAATCTCTACTTGCCCCTTCTGCCACGTCAAGTCGTTATTTTCACGCCAAAAACAAAAAGTAACATCATCCTTAGCTATCGCCTCATCTTCCAGTAAAGACAATAGCGAGGTTGGGACCTCTTCAAAGATTCCTGGCCAAACTTCATGTTCGTCACGCGCATATGGACTTACTTCGGACTCATGATCAAAACCTTTAATTATCGTTCCTTGAGGTGTAAAAATAATAAACAAATTATCGCCTGAGCCATTATCGATCGATGCTAGAGAAACATTCTTATCAAATTTAGAATCAAAATTATGATAGCGAAGCCATTCCTCAGGACATAGGACAATATTTAGAGAAGCAAGTATTTTCATAAGTTTTTTTAAGTTGTCGGGTGCTGGTAAAATATCTAACACATTCATCTATGATTCCTCCCCAATGTAGATATTAATGATTTTAGCATATTCATGAATTCCGGGTGAAAAAAAGACTACCCGAAGGTAGCCTTTCCAACATAACAAGACACTAGCTTAACTTAAGACCCCGCACCTTTGTATCTGCGAACGCCATAACTCCAGGCTAACAAACCAATCCCCAGAAATATAGCACCTACTACAGGTGTCATCAGAGCAAGGCTGGTCATCTCCTCCCGCTGCAGAAAAAGCGCGGCTGGATACACTCCGACGAATGCAAATGGAATGATCCAAGTAAGCAATACCTGTATAGCACGATTGTAAATCGTTACCGGATAACGGCCATAAGTCTGAATGTTGTACATTAACGGAAGAATGCCAGTAGGAGCATCCGAATAGAAAGACAATGAAGTCAACGTTGTGTAAATCCCCGTATAGATGGCGACCGCACTTAACGTTAGAATGATCAGAGCCGGTATCGTCCACCATTCAAAGGGAAGACCCAAATTGCTGCCACTGATGGCCATAATAATAATACCTATGAATGAGCCCATAAGTGCTGGCGGATCAACATTTTCCAAAAAGATCTGGAACAAATTATGAGCTGGGCGTGTCAAAATACGGTCCATCTCACCTTTAACGATGTAACGTTCACTAAATCCCCATAGATTCACAAAACAACTAAACACCCCAAAAGGCACCATAAAGAATCCATAAACGAACACTACTTCATTCTGATTCCAACCGCCCAGGCTATCTGTATGCATAAAAATTACGAGAATAAAGATAAAGTTGGTAGCTTGAAAAAGTAAGTCTGAAATGACCTCTACCCAAAAGTCAGCGCGATAGGTGAGCCGGCTCTTCATATAGTTTTTGATATATTCAATTAATAATCCCAGGTAATACATGTTTCCTCAACCTCCCTGCACGAAGAGACGCTGCCGCGCCGCATGATATAACCAGACAATTGGAATCAGCAATACCAGGAACCAAATAATTTGTATCCCTAATACATTCCATATTCCAACCCCTTGCACCCGTCCCGTAAACACTGAACCTGGCAAGTAGGTAATCGCCTGAAACGGCAGCACCTCAAGTACGGAAGATAACCAGTTAGGAAACAGACTGATCGGTACGATTAAGCCGGAGAATAAGTCTACAATCACCCGCTTCATTCGCATCATGCCTTCATTATTTTCCACGAAAAATGCCGAGAGCCCTGTGATGATATTGATCTGTGAATTAATTAAAAAGCTGAAAAAGAGCATCACCAGGAACCCTGCCCAAGCAGATGGCGCTGTTGGCAATTGAACCGGGAACAGCAGCATCGCTATGGCCATGCCGGGAATCATAAATAAGAGGAAGCGGAACATTCCCTCTCCAAGACCTTGCATCATTTTGACTAAGACATAGTTATAGGGCCTTATAAACTGGATAGCGATACTTCCATCACGGATATCCGTAGAGATCTCGCGGTCTAGGTTATTAAAATAAAAGGCTCTAGCCATCCACGACACAGCAACATATGATGTCATTTGCGTTGCAGTAAATCCACCCAATGAATCCCCATTACCATAGATGGCCATCCAAGTGAAATAGTTAACCCCAATATTCAGTGAATAGATAAGAATACCTGAGTAGTAGTTAATCCGATAAGCAAGCATGGTAAGGAAACGGATGCGTATAAAATCTAAGTAAGCCCCGAATAGTAATTTACGGCTATTCTCCTGAGGACCACCAGAAGACGCGCCTCCTGAGGAGGAGGACATAGCCGTTGCAGGATTAAGCTTATCAGACATGTAAAGCCTCTCTTTCATCCTTCAGAGCGGCAGCCATTTCATCAGGCTTGTCTGCAGACCCGGATTGATAAATACTGCGAACAATATCGTCCGTATTGGTCTCTATGATTTTGATATCAGTAATGTCTGCTTTTCCCACTACTCTGCTTAATACATCCGATACATTTATATCTAGCGGTATCCAGACAGATGCCCCTAGATCGTTCTCCGCAGACCAAGTAACAGGCAACCCCTCAGTCCATAACTCAAGTTGCTGACGTTTCGTTGCATTTCCAAATTGAAATTGAACCTCACGTCCGGTTCCCCAACGCTGCTTCAGGTCTTCCAGTCCTCCGTCATAAATGATACGGCCATCATCAAGCATTATCACTCGGGAGCAAAGCGCCTCAATATCTTGCAGGTCATGTGTAGTCAGCAGTATGGTTGTCCCATGCTCGCGGTTCATATCTTTTAGGAATTCACGGATCTCTGACTTCACCACAATATCTAAGCCAATGGTCGGTTCATCCAGAAATACAATCGACGGATTATGAAGCAATGCTGCCACTAATTCACAACGCATCCGCTGACCTAGACTAAGCTTACGAACCGGACGATTCAGCAGTTCTTGCAGCTGCAGTCGTTCGACCAATTCATCCAGCCGTTTCTTGAAATCTTGTTCAGACACCCGGTAAACCTTGCGCAGGAGCTGGAACGACTCAATCACGCCAATGTCCCACCATAGCTGACTGCGTTGCCCGAATACCACACCGATATTTTTCACGAATTTCTCGCGCTCCAAATACGGAACATACCCACCTACTGTCAGGTTTCCGGAAGTCGGCACGAGAATACCTGTGAGCATTTTGATCGTGGTCGATTTCCCAGCACCGTTCTCGCCGATATAACCACAGATCTCCCCTTCAGGAATGGAAAAGGAAATGTCCTTCACTGCAGTCACTTCCGTATATTCCCTTTTAAACAAATCAGCGAAGGCCCCTTTGAGACCCTCGCGGTTTTTTTGTACTTTGAATGTTTTGCGTAAGTCTTGTACTTGAATAGCAGTCATATTGTACCTCACTAAGCTTAGAGTTGGTTCCCAGTACCCCATTATAATAGAAGAAGCGCAAAAGCACTACTTCAATCTTTACTTAGCCAGTCTTTCATTTAGCGAATGGGTGTCCTTCACAGCTTCTAAATGCCCTGAGCGAGCGACTTTAGTCCGCAAATATTTCTCGTTAAAAGAAGATACATCTCCCCATAACGCTACTCTTTTTACGGCATTCATCCCTGCAGCCTTGAGCGCATCCAATTTCTTCGGATTATTCGTAATCAGCGTCACTGGTTTGTGACGTAAAGTTTGCAGAACACTGATTGCTTCTTCGTAGTTTCTTGAATCATCAGCAAATCCCAACTCTAAATTAGCCTCAACTGTATCGTATCCTTCTTCCTGTAAAAGATACGCTAAAGATTTGCTGAACAGGCCAATGCCTCTTCCTTCATGATTCGCGAGATAAAATAATGCCCCAGAGCCATGCTCAACAATCATTTTCATGGATTGATGCAGCTGGAATCCGCAATCGCAACGTTTACTGCCAAAAATATCGCCAGTATGGCAGATGCTATGCATCCGGATCAATGCATCCTCAGACCCTTCGAAATCGCCATATACCAACACACTTGATTGTTGTCCTTCTGCTAAGTTCATGGATGGCAAACGTGAAATTAAAGCTGCCGTTGCTTTACTGCTATCCTCTTGAAGAAGCTCTGCATCCGTTGTATTCAGCCAGTTGTACCATTTAAAAACAACGGTCTCGCCGTCTAAATTCACCGGTAACGTGATGGGTCCAACCAATATATTTGTGGAATTTGCTAAAGGAATTCGCGTGATTTTATTCTGTAAAATAGAAGTGATTTCTGGTTTAATCATAATTACACCTTCCTCATTGTTCATCAATGCTTAGATAGAGCTAAGCATAAGGATAAAATATTAGTTAAATTATAAGTAACTATTTGTAAGTAAGTTTATCATTGTAATATAACTTCGTCAAGTTATAATATATCTTTAAATATTTATAATTACTTTATGTAAGTTTATGATATAATGAATGTCGAGGTGATATTATGAATGATTTCAACATGTGTCCTCGCTTTGAAAAAGCGGTAGACTTGCTAAGTAAACGTTGGGTCGCGCTGATCGTTTTCGTGCTTATGCCAGGGCCACGCCGTTTTGGTGAAATTGAGAGCTGTCTGTCCAATCTCAGTGGCAAGGTGTTATCTGACCGATTGAAGGAAATGGAAACCGAAGGCATTATAGAGCGAACTGTATATCCTGAAATGCCAGTACGTATTGAGTACTCTCTGACTCCAAAAGGCACAGCGCTTGCTCCTATACTTGGTGAAATTGGAAACTGGTCTACCGAATGGATTGAGCTTGGTATTAAGAAATGATTCCCGCTACACAACACAAAGAGCCCTAATTGTCCCGATCATGAGACAAGAGGGCTCTTTTTGGATTAACATCCCCTTTATAAGTCTTTTCGCTCGAAGCGAAGTAGACCTATAACAAAAGCTAACAGGGTATATCCTATCGCATAAATAATAAACATGTTTGACGGAACCGTATTAAAATCCAGCAATCCATTCATGCTGCCGAACAATCCCATCATTCCACTCATTTCATTAGCGCTGAACAGGACGGCGGTCATTTTCCGCTGTAAACCATCCACTGGCATAAGCAGTGCCATCATTCCTGACAGATTATTTAATGTGTCAAGAACATCGGGTTCTAATCTCAGCGATCCTCCGATCTTATCAATCATCCCACCTAACCAGCCCGCTCCATATAACATTGTCATAAAGACGCCATTCCCCACTGCTGAGAAGAATCCAGAACCCAGCATAGAAATCGTAATTAGCAAAGGCACTATAGAGGAGAATAACAAAAATGATTTCAATAGGACTACGGCATCTCTAGGAACGGTTGCATGGATCTCAGTAATCCATAAAATAGAAATAAATAAAATCAGGGCATAACCAATCCCAAGCGTCACATATCCAAGCCAGCGACCTATGTACCATTTCCACCGCGGCAGCGGTCTTGGCAGTAAAGCCTGCATAACCCCTTGTTCCGCTTCACCTGCAATAGCTGAGAAGGAACTGAAGATCGCCAAAAAGGCGATTACAAAAGCGCCAAAAAAGAATCCAAGTGATAATATAAAAGCACCATTTGTAAAATTAGCTAAGAGATGCTCGCCACTGCTAATATCTGTTCTATTCGGTATTCCACTTTGTCCGATCGTATTTGCCACAAACCAAAATCCTATAAGAAAGACAATGGTCATAAGCAGTGTTAATATCATTACTCGTTTCCGCAGCAATTCCTTCCAGGTCATTCCCATGATTATTCTCATTCGTGTTCACCTCTGTGACTTAGGCCGGATACAGCACTCATAAACCAGTCTTCCAGACGTACTTGCTTTCGTGAGACTTCATATAAGGTCATTCCTTGTTCAATAATTAACGTGTTCAGCCAGCCTACTTGCTCCTCATTCTCCAGTTCCGCTTCCAGCCAAACTGTGCTACTTTCCAATGTAGCTGGGATTGAAGCTCCTTTTTCAGATTGAGATCCAATATCCGCTGAAACTTTGATCTTAAGATCAGTACTATCCTGTAGCCAAGACAACAAAATAGGCGTAAAACCGCCCACTTTAAAATGCCAGCTTGTTCGCTTATTTAAGATCTCAGATACTTTCCCATGCCGCAGTATAACTCCGTTATTCAGCAGTGCCATACGGTCGCAGATGAGTTCAACATCCTCCAGTAGATGAGAGTTAAGAAATATCGTAACTCCCTTCTCTTTTAGCCTCTGCAAAATATTCCGAACTTCCTGACGTCCAATCGGGTCTAGCGCCGATGAGGGCTCATCCAGAAAAACGATGGCCGGATTGTTTACAAGAGCACAAGCAAGCCCTAATCTCTGCTGCATCCCTTTGGAATAATGTTTCACACGATCCCGTCCACGGTTTCCAATTCCAACTTCCGCTAGAAGCTCTGGAATTCTTTTATCGGCTACAGATCGCTCTACACGGCACAGCTTGGCATGCAGTCTTACTACTTCTTCCCCGGTAAGCCATTCTTGATAGCGATATAATTCCGGTAAATATCCGATTTGGGACTTGGCTTCAAGTGAACCGATCTTATGGCCTAATAGAGTAGCACTACCATTCGATGGACGAATGAGACCTACCAACATTTTGACAAAGGTACTTTTCCCCGCACCATTAGGGCCGAGGAAGCCAAAGGCTTCCCCTTTCCCAACAGTAATCGTTACATCACGGCAACCACGTCCGTTATCATATTCTTTGGTCAAAGACTTCGCTTCTATTGCAGCAGCCGTCATTATTCAATCAACTCCTCTAGCTTCTCTAAGAATACAGCTTTATCTGTATACACGCTTCCCCCGTTGAAATCGAACAATTGCCCGTTCTGTACCCAAATGGCCGAGTATACAATCCCTTGACTATATTCATTCTGATTCAGTAGAACCGTAGTATCTTTAATCTTTATTTGGTCGGTATTCAGGCCTTTTACCAGTGGCAGAGGAATTTCACCTGATAAAATGCGGCTCTGCTTTAAGCTCGATTTCAGATAATCTGGCAGCAATGGAAAATCGATTATAGCTTCCAAAGCTTCATCAACCTTTATAGTTGGATCTACAGTAATTAAAGGAGTCTTCGTCTGTGTAAGATTAGCCCATTTATCATTATCCATCGAAAGATCATAATTCACGATCTCCGAAAGATCTAATTTAATTTCTTTCCCATCTATGGCTTCTGGAAGAAGCTGTTTTGCACCCAATCTTTTCATTGCTTTATTAACCGCTTCAATATTAAGCTTCAAGGTTATTTCTTGTGAATTGGTTATATATGCGCTCTTCACATTCTTGAGCAAAGTTCCGCTTGGAAGTGTAAAACCTAGAGTCTCTTCCACCTGATCTAACGGAATAATCCCTTTATTTGAACCAAAGGTACTTGTAAACACACCAAATTTGTTCATAGCTTCATTCATGGATTGACTTTCATTAACCTGATAAAAAATATCCCGAATATCATTTTCATTCACAACTGTAACTTCTTCCATCCGAAACTGATTCAGCAGCGATGCCATAGCCGTATTTCCTACTGGAGTTCCAAGTATAACCGCAAAGATCGCGGCACCTGCCACTGCTACTCCCCACTTACGCCGACGATTCATGCGAGGTCGCTTGGATCGGCGATTAGTTATCGGATTGTCATCTGTAGATTGAGGCTGGCCCATTTCTGGGTGTGGTTTATCATCATCTTTCATAACATCCACTGCCAACTGCTGACTCCACACAGCCCATTTAGGACTTGCATGCTCAGACGCTAACTTGTTTTGCAATTTGGCCCAGGCTTCATCTGTATATTGTTTATTATGATCTTGATTTAGCGGTTGTTTAGTCATTAGTAAACCCTCCTAAATAATTTGGAGCTTCGTTTATCTCGGTTTGTTAATCTGACTGAGATAGTGATTTTGCTGCATTTTGTCTTAACCTCAGGGTCGCACGGTGCAGTAATGTCCCTACTACGGGAGGTCTTAGACCAAGCTCGCCTGCTATTTCCGCATAACTGTAACCAGAGTATCTAAGCAGAAGCGCTTGTCTATCCCTGTCAGGCAGCTCGTTCAACCATTCATGAACATCCTCCTGATCCAGCTTACTGATTAAGACTTCCTCTCCTGAAGGAGGTGATTCCCCCACTTCGTATAACTGTTCTTGTTTATTTTGCAGCCGCCGTTCCCTTGCTTTTTTGTCTAGATAATCATATCCAATACGAGTAAGGACTCTATGAAGCCAGGCACCCAGCGCTGCTGGATCATCTGGGGGGTTACGATACAATCTCAGAAAAACTTCTTGTGCCAAATCATCTGCTGCCGACTCATCACGAACCAAAGCGGTCAGCTTACGTCTGACAATAGGATAATGTTCATAGAATATTGCTTTAAAAATTTCAGATTCCGGAATTTCCATCTTGTAAATCCTCCTTATCAGCTGCAGCTATAAGTAAGACGACTATCAATGCATTTTTGTATCAAGATTACGTAAAAAAAGACAGCCCCTAAATTAATAAGGAAACTGTCTTTTAGTGTTTACCTAATTCGAATGTAACGATTAAGAATCTTTTTTGATAAAATACTTCGTTCCAGCCTAAGCTCCCAGAGCTGCTCTTTCCACTGAAACTGTTGCTCTGAATGTTCATTCTCACGTAGCTTCTCAAACAGCTTCATGATCATTATGTTAATGGCATCAAATCTTGACCATAATTCTATTACACTTTCTTCTTGAATCTGAGGACTTTCCTCTGCTGCACTAAGATTCTTTAAGCGCTCAATGATGTCAGCCTGCCACTGTCCATCTTTAATCGCCTTGGCGTAATTTAAAAGATCCAAATAATCATCGACTGACATGTGTACCGACTCCTTTTCCTACTTATACCAAGTATTATACTAGGCATTATCTATAAAGCAACCCTTTATCTCTGGACACAGCAAAAAAACAGGACTGGTATAAGAACCAGCCCTGTTTAATGAATTTAACATGATCAATTTAGTTATAACAGCTTTTGAATATCGTCTTTAATTTGCTCTGATTTTGGACCAAATACGATCTGCACAGCCCCTTGACCCAGTCTCATAACACCGGAAGCTCCGAGCTGTTTCAATGCGGAATCTTTAACGGCTTTTTCGTCATTAACAATCAACCGAAGACGTGTAATACATGCATCGATATTGCGGATGTTCGATGGACCGCCGATGTTCTCAAGAATTTGAGCAGCTTTAGAAGACGATGAAGGCGTTCCATTACCTCCAGGTGGTGCTAACAGACTTTCTTCCTCATCATCTTCACGTCCAGGTGTTTTTAGCTTGAACAATGAGATAATAAAGCGGAATAGTACATAATACAAGACGAAGAATCCAAGACCCACAGGAATAAGTATCCATGCATTAGTAGACAGTTTCAGGTTTACAAGATAATCGATCAAACCTGCGGAGAAACCAAAACCAAGCTTAACATCTAAAATGTACATCAAGGCCATGGAGAATCCTGTTAATAAAGCATGAACTCCGTACAAGAGTGGTGCTACGAACATAAAGGAGAACTCAAGTGGTTCAGTGATCCCTGTTAAGAAAGAAGCAATGGCAGAACCGATGAAGATGGAAGCAACCATTTTACGTTTTTCCGGTTTAGCTGTATGAATAAATGCAAGTGCTGCCCCTGGAAGCGCAAACATCATAATTGGGAAGAATCCAGTCATAAACATCCCAGCAGTTTTATCTCCAGCGAAGAAGCGGTACAAGTCACCATGCACCAGTTCACCAGCTGCATTCGTAAAATCACCAATTTGGAACCAAGCAATCGTATTAAGCACGTGGTGAAGACCGAACGGAATCAGCAAGCGGTTAGCTGTACCGAAGATGAATGCTCCAACAGCCCCCAGTGACACAACCCAGTTCCCGAAGTCACTAATAACATCTTGTATCGGACTCCAGATCATACCCACAAATACAGCAAGAACCATCATAGAAGCTGCCGTAATGATTGGGACAAAACGTTTACCTGCAAAAAATCCGAGCCAATCAGGCATTTTTATATTGTGATATCTCTTGTATAAGAACGCTGCCCAAGCACCGGCAAAAATACCACCAAGCACACCCATGTTCAATACAACATCATCATTGATGAAAGAGAATTGAAGCGGTACGATAAGCAGAATCTTAGTCAGTACCATGTAAGAAATTACTGCTGACAAAGCTGCTACGGCGTCACCGGCAAATCCAATGGCAACCCCTACCGCGAAGATTAAGGCTAGGTTACCGAAGATCGCATTCGCTCCGGCGTTTAGAAATGGAGCAAAGTATTGATTCAGAAATCCACCAATGGTCGCTCCTAGCGGAATATCTTTTTCGTAGTTAAGCAAACCAAACCCTTGAAGAATAGCTGCCGCCGGCATGGTTGCAACAGGAAGCATTAACGACTTACCTAGTTTTTGTAGAAAAGCCAACATTTAAAATCATCCTTTCGGTTCAATAGTAGTAGTGCTCTATAAACCAATTACTTTGAAGCCACGGTAAGAATCAGATCCTGTCCTGCTGTAACCTGACCATAATGTCCGCTTACTTGAGGTGGATTCTCCTCTGTGCTGGTCACGATTACAGGCGAAATTGTGTCACAACCTGCCGCGCGAATTACGTCCAGATCAAATTCGATTAGGGTTTGACCTGCTTTTACTTGATCTCCAGAGGTTATATGACTGACAAAACCGTTGCCCTTGAGGCTGACAGTATCGATTCCGATATGTAATAGCAATTGCATACCGGAGGAATGTTCCAGAATGACTGCATGACTCGATTTCACGATATGAGCAACCTTACCGTCAAAAGGCGCTTTCAAAATTCCCTCAGATGGTTTTATTGCAATTCCGTTACCCATATGACCGCCAGCAAAGGTTTCATCCGGAACCTGTGCTAGTGGAACTGACTCCCCGCTGATTGGTGCCATGATTTCGATGGTATGTTCAGTATGTTTCTCTTCTTTTTTTGATTTCCATTTGGAAAACATATGCTCCACTCCTCTTAAGATGTTAATTTGATTTCACTAAGGTCTGAAATAACCGGTGCAAATGCATGGCTAGAAAACATAGTTCTTCTTCCGGGATTTCGACTTCAAGCGACCTTTGCATTACTTTACCGAGCTTTTGAGCCAGCTTGTATTCCTCTTTGTATTCTTTCTTAATATGTTTCACAAAGGGATTATCTATTAGTGATCCTTTTAAAATACGTTCCAGCGAAAAACGCAAGTGGATCATTAATCGGATATGATTCATACTGCCATGCTCAAAAGTTATCTTTCGTTCTTGCTGAATCATGTCTAGAAGCTCATTGACAATATTAGAGGCCTTGACTAACTGACCAACCGATACATTATTAACTGCCGAATACACATGATAAGTAAGAAATCCAATCTCATCTTCGGGGATTTGTACTTGAAATTCAGCATTGATTTTCTCCGATGCCTTGTAAGCGATCTCAAATTCCTTCGGAAATGACATTTTGGTTTCTTGCAAAAACGGATTAATAATATCCATCCCGTTGCGCAGACGGTAGATGGTGAACTGTATGTGGCTCGGGAGTGCCAGATAAATCTTGTCGTTTAACTTGTCAGGAAATTGACTTTGGATATCTGCAATTATCTCATCAGTTATTTTCATAACCTTGGGATCTATGTCTTCCAGCAAAACTTGATATTGGCTCCAGGCTTCGCGATCTTCTAGACGAAACAATTTCTCAATCCGAGCATCATTTCCTTCGATCACACCAGAACCCTTCACTGCAAATCCAATACCTTTGCCAATGATGACATATTCCTTCCCGTTTTTGCTTCCCTGAACCATTACAACGTTATTCCCTATTACACGCTGTACTTGAAATTGCTCGATCTCTCGCGACAAGCTCATCACTCCTCTCCCTAATTATCGTCAAATTGGAACAAAAAAAGCCAAGAATTGTCTAATGGAAATAAAGACAATTCTTGGCTCATGCCCTTAACGGTAACACGCCACTAAAATATAAATGATCATTTATGAACATATCATAATTCATGAACTGCTAACTCGTCAATGGTAAATTTAGAAATGTCAAGCGGAGCTCCCTTTACACCAAACAACTCCTTATAAAAACTCTTCCACGCGAGGAAGCTTATCTTTAAGCTGGCGGACGTTAGTCTCAAGCCTCAGAATAACCTCTTCCAATTCTTTTGGATCAATGCCTCGGGAAACAGGTACCTGGATTACCTCTGTTTTGGTTTCTGCCTTTAATTCCCGCATTTCCAGCTGCTGCTCTTGCCATTTATCCATCAGATCAGCGATCGTCGCATAGAAACGTTCGTAATCCTTGATTACGCTGTCCAGAAATGTATCTACTTCCTCCGCATCGTAGCCACGCAGCTTCATGCTGAATTCTTTTTCATGTATGGTTAGAGCGTCTAATGTGATGCCGAGTTGACTGAACAGCTTCCGCTGTTTGTCTAACCGACGTTTCATATGTTCATCCATCTTTTGCTACCTCCAAGTATATACTGCAATCATCCGGCAGTAACCATTATAACAGGGTGAGAGCATCCTGAAAATATTACTATAGTTGCAGTTCTAATAGTTGTCCACAACAGCTTTATTCAAAATGCCTAAGCAGCGGTCAAGATCTGTCTTTACCTGCTTTTTATATAACTTTGCTTTCTCTTCTCCATCTGAAGTGAAATGGTAAAGTACGATTTCTTGAAAATCCACTTTAGGGTCATTGCCTTTCAGCTGCTTGGTACGATATAAAATCCCTTGCTGCACCAGCTCATGCAGGGCGCGATAGATTTCACTCTGTGGAGGGGAATAACCATGGGCTTTGAAATCCCGACGTAAATCCTCCAGCATTTGATATCCGTAACCGCGGTGTTGTTCTACCATTGTTATAAGATACACCTTGATAAACGCTCGTTGAGCAATCATAAACGCCATATAAACCCTCCTCATGTTGTAAATGTTGTTGGCTAATCTTTCCTTCTATTACTCTAGTATAAGCACTATTTTCCAACTTTCACAACCTGAAATTTGATAGAGGGTTCACTTATTCCGTTGTTTATAGAGATTTGGTGGGATACAGGATGATTTATATGGATGTGAGTAGGGAGAGTTTAGTTTTTTGTGGTTTTCTATTGTGAATTTTTCATATGATGAAATTATGGAATAAATGATTGTACATCGTTGATTTCGTAGAATGATCCTCGAAGAATTAGGTCCACATGCTTCGGCACGATACAAACTCTATCTGAACCCGCATGCTTCGGCACCCCCTCCCATTCTTTGTTTGGTTTGATACGTTTGGTTTGTTTGGTTTGTTTGGTTTGTTTAGTTTGATCAGTTTAGTTTGATCAGTTGCTTGTTCGAGCTACTATCGGACCCAGTTGACTCTATTCGCTGCTTTTTCCCACTTTTGGTGTGCTATCGGACCTCATGGGCGCTATTGGCATAAAAAGTAACATATATACAGCTATTCTTGTGGAATAGCTGCACTGGTGTCCGATACTACTCTCAAATAGCAAAATATTTGCAAATAGCGTCTTTTGAGTCCGAAAGCTTCAGCGCGAACCAAACTCTATCTGGATCGGCAAGTTTCTGCGCGAAATAAACTCTATCTGAGGCCACATACTTCTGCACGATACAAACTCTATCTGAACCCGCATGCTTCTGCGCAAACCAAACTCCATCTGGATCAATATACTTCAGTACGATACAAACTCATCTGGACCCATATGCTTCTGCATGATCCTCGTCCCATTCTTTTTTTGGTCTGATCAATTTTGCTCGTTCGAGCTACTATCGGACCCCATTGACACTATTCGCTGCTTTTTCCCACTTTTGGTTTGCTATCGGACCCTATGGGCGCTATTGGCATAAAAAGTAACATATATAGAGCTATTCTTGGGGAATAGCTGCACTGGTGTCCGATACTACTCTCAAATAGCTAAATATTTGCAAATAGCGTCTTCAGGGTTTGAAAGCTTCTGCGCGAAATAAACTCCATCTGAATCCACATACTTCTGCGCAAACCAAACTCTATCTGAGCCCACAAACTTCTGCACAAAATAAACTCTATCTGAATCCACATGCTTCTGCATGATCCTCCTCCCATTCTGTGTTTAGTTTGTTCAAGTTTGCTCGTTCGAGTTGCTATCGGACCCAGTTGACTCTATTCGCTGCTTTTTCCCACTTTTGGTGTGCTATCGGACCTCATGGGCGCTATTGGCATAAAAAGTAACATATATACAGCTATTCTTGTGGAATAGCTGCACTCGAGTCCGAAACTACTCTGAAAAAGCTTAATATTTGCAAATAGCGTTTTCTGGGTCCGAAAGTTTCTGCGTGAACTAAACTCTATCTGGATCCACAGGTTTCTGCACGAAATAAACTCTATCTGAGCCCACATACTTCTGCGCAAACCAAACTCCATCTGGATCAATATACTTCAGCACGATACAAACTCCATCTGAATCCACATGCTTCTGCATGATCCTCCTCCCATTCTTTGTTTAGTTTGTTCAAGTTTGCTCGTTCGAGCTACTATCGGACCCCATTGACTCTATTCGCTGCTTTTTCCCACTTTTGGTGTGCTATCGGACCCCATGGACGCTATTGGCATAAAAAGTAACATAAATAGAGCGATTCTTGAGGAATAGCTGCACTGGAGTCCGATACTACTCTGAAAAAGCGAAAAATATGCAAATAGCGTCTTCTGGGTCCGCAAGCTTCAATAGAACATCAATTCGAACAGCAAAACGCAAAAAAGCGATCCTCCATGTATTGAAGAATCGCTTTTTAGGTAACTAATAAGTTCCACTTTGCCAAGTTCATTTTCTAAACGTCCTTCTCAGCTATAATCCCTGCGCCACTCCGCTTTCCAAGTAACCTCTCCTAAGCACTATTTCATAGTGTTTTTCTCCATAAATTCATCCTTCGTCAATCCAAACAACAGTAAGTCTAAATACTGTCCATTTGTATAAATAACTTTACGGCGCACGCCTTCTTGAACACAACCCACTTTTCTAAGCATAGCTGCTGAGGGTTCGTTACCTTCGAGCGTACATTCGTTAAATTTGTTGAGTCTAAGCTCCAAAAAAGCATACTTCAACAGGATGTTGATAGCTCTTGTCCCATACCCCTTACCTCGATGATCTCTATCCACTTGCACGCCTATACTGAACGTACCATTTTTTTCGTCTATGCTATTAAGATTTACTCCACCCACATATTCACCATTCAGATTTTCGATCGTAAACATTAGCCGCTGTGATGAGAATTCTGCAAATGTGAACAGATCTTAGTCTTATTTTCTCATCCTGCCAAAAATAATGACTGTAATCTATTTCTCTCATCTTATACCTCCGAGTCAATAATTTAGAGATTATGATAACACATCTACAGGATTATATTGGTATATTATTTTTAAAATCAACTTTACGGTTAAAAAGCATAGTATTATATATTCATAAAATGCGAATCCCAAAATCATCTGAAATAGAGGTATATTCTATGAATGAATATCAATTGATTAGCGATTATAAACACATCGATAAATATAAGCTTAGCTTCAATTCTTTAGCCCAATCAATCTTTGGTATTGATTTTAAACCTTGGTATGAACAAGGGGGCTGGAATGACAAATATATTTGTTATTCCTTTATCGATGAAGATCACGTCATTGCGAATGCATCTATTAATAAAATGACTATTCTCATCAACAAAAAAGAATACAACGCCATCCAAATTGGGACGGTAATGACACATCCTGATTATCGTATGCAAGGTTTATCCCGAAAACTAATAGACCACATTATCGCTAAGTACGAACATGAATACGACTTCCTCTACTTATTTGCTAATGAGCGCGCTTTGGATTTTTATCCTAAATTCGGGTTTGAACGCATGCAAGAAAGCAGCTTTTCACTTAACGTTGCTCATCTTAGCAATCAGCCAACTACAACCTACTCTGTGCGGCCTTTATCTATAGGTAACCCCGTTGATTTTAGCATGATCAAAAATTTTGCAGTCAAAAGAACACCGGTATCCTCCGCGCTAAGTGTGATAAATAATGAACATCAGCTGTTGTTTTATTTTATTCTTCCTTTTCACGATTCCTTTTATTATATTGAAGAGGCTGACGTTATTGTGATCTTTAAACATGAGGATCATCAGCTTCATATTTTTGATATTATTAGTACAACAAGTTTTGATATCAATACAGTATTGAAAAGCATTATTTCTCCGGATACTGAAGTTATACATTTTTATTTCACACCAGATTATCCAATCGATCAAGTTAAGGCAGAATTAATTTCCCAGAGTGAAGATACCTTATTTATACGTCCGCTATTAAAAGAACTCCCTCAACATTTCATGTTTCCTATTACCTCTCATGCCTAGTTAACAAAAAAAAGGCTGCCATCTGGCAGCCTTTCTTAGTCGTGCATAGGAATATACATACTCTGTATCTCTTGTACTCCAGGGACAAATCCTAGATTTAAATAAACAGACTCCGCATCATTACCTTCCATGACATATAATCTTAGGATCGGATACTTATCTTTCAGGAGATTAAGTCCTCTTTTCAACATCAGTGTAGCAATCCCTTTTCCTCTGTAAGCAGGTATTACACCAATACTGTAAACTGCTGCGTAATCATCTTGTAAACCCAAAAGACAATTCGCAATTAGCTGTCCTGATTTCTTATCATACACAAGCGTTGACGCTGTCAGTAATTCTTCATTTGTATAATTAGGTTCTTCACTTGGGATAAAATCTTCATAAGCGAATTTTTTCTCCTTGTTGCCTCAAGACTTCCATCGAAGCTCGCAAAGTTACATTCGGCGATCTGCTCTTCAAGAATAAATCGTTTAGCGCCCATTCCATTATCTTCGATCTGAGGACTTTCAATCCTTAACTCTTCATTCCATTCGACCTCAAAATAATCTGTAGGACGGTGCATCCAACGGCATCTGAACTCATCAGGCCAAAACCCCACCCGCGCAAATAATTGAACCTGGTCTGGCAGAACCTCGAAGGTTTTTATAGGTTTTGTTCTATCTGACCAATAAATCAAAAGCTTTTTTAATAGCTTCAGCACCACAAATGTATCGTTAAACGGTGGAATAACAAATAAATGATATATCCGGTTAGGCGACATCCTTACTCCACCTATTTTAGACTCGCCTTTATAAATCCAAAAAGCGTTTCTTTGGGCAGAATTGAACCTTTCTTCTTTAAAAAAACCGTTATATTGCATATTATAATAAATGGAACAATACAGTCCCCACTCTTCTGAGTCTGCCTTACGAATAGAATAATCATTATTTAAGTCATATGAAATCTCGTATTCAGACCATGCCATTAATTGCATTTACATTTCCTCCTCGCTAGTCCTATCACCTTCTGTATTCCATAGTATCACTTCTTAAAGTAAATGTTTGGTAATAAACTGTTATATTAATCTTTTGCCGATTTAAAGCAAATGCTTTTCTTTTATTTTAGAAACGGCTTGTACCCGGTTTTTAACCTCAACGATTAGCATAGGGCTGAAAGATTCTCTCAATTGCGCTATGCAAACTTAACCAGAACCGTACAAGATGGTTATCTGCAAGTTCCAGTGACAACCATGCAACCTCATCGGAATGAGTGCGAGCCCATTCAGCCGCAAGTGTCGTTTTTCCAAATCCAGCTGAGGCGGCAATAAGCGTTACTTTAGCACGGTTTTCATCCATGAGTTTGGACATTAATCTTATGCGCTGAACATAATAAGGAGCCTGCTTTGGAATGGTGACTCGTGAGGCAATTATAGATTGTTGAGAATAAGTGAGCGCACGTTGGTTCGGTGTAGGAGAATTCATTGGAACCTTCCTCTTTTTAAAAAATTCAATTTTTAACCATCTATTAAATACTAACATAACATTGTAGCTTTCTGACGTCCAATATCTAAAAAAAAGACCGCCAATTGGCAGTCTTTTTTCTAATATATTCTCGAGCATAACCAAAAAGCAGAACCCACTGCGAGAATGCCTGCCATAGTTACAAACAGGACATACCCTTTCTTTGTTCTAGTAACGGCGTGCTTATCATAAAACTCTGGTTTTCGAACAATTCCAAACCATAGATCAGCAATTAAATTCACGACTACTAAAGAAAAATTCTTTAATTTACTCATGTCATCTCTCCTTCTACATGTAAGGATTCATCTCTCTAACCCTTCAAGCTCTGAGCAAAACCTGACCTCCATGACGGGTAAGATGGGCTCCATCCGTAATCCATTCGAGCTTTTGTATTGGACGCCCCCCGTTCCCAGCCTTCTCTGCCCATTTGCGAAGCAGGTCCAGGAGCTCCCAAGAGTTCTGAAAAAACAGGCATCCAATCTATTCCTCGCGCAGGTTCATTGTCCACAATATTGACTGGACCAGAAGGCCAGTTCAGAGCAAGCGCCGCCGCGTTAGCTGCATCCTCCACATGAAGGAATGACGTAACTGCTTCTGTTGCTGTCAGTCTTCCATGCCGAATTTCTTCTGTCATTAATCCTGCAGAATCATACCAAGTCCCTTGGCCGTACAACATTCCGTACCGCAAAATCACATGATTAGGAATCTCAGCGACTGCTTTTTCAAGGGAGCGGATACCCTCAATGGTTCTCATCCGTGATTCAGAAGCATTAGTATCTAATGGAGTATTCTCCGTGGCAGGTCCCTCACCAGCTTCATATGCCCAAGAGATACTTTGGGCAATGATCTGTTCAACCCCGGATGCCAATGAAGCATCGACAATATTTCGTGTTCCTTCTATTCTTATCCTTGAATTATCTGCAAAATTCCGCTGACTTAGTGAAGTCAGCTGATGAATCACCACTTCAGGTTGAGCTGCGCGAATAGCCGCAAATATAGACTCACGCTCATACACATCCGCGATTACCGCTTGTGCCCCAATGCTCTCAAGGATTGTTTTGTTTTCTTCTTTATGGGTCAGACCGATAACCTCATGCCCCGCTTGAAGTAACTTAGGAAGCAATAGCCGTCCAATCACACCTGCAGCACCTGCAACAAAGATTTTCATCTATTCCCTCCTTTTTGCTGTACCGTATCTTATGGCATAGCTAGAGTTAAAGCATAATTTGAATGATTATCCATATGATACCACATATGCAAAAAAGACTGCACCTCACAGCATGCTAAGAGGTGCAATCTTTGAGTTGAATCATTATCATAAAGTGTTTTTATCCAAAAATAGCAGCTTGTCTTTTATAAAGATCTTCCAATACCAAGCAAGCCATTGCTTCAACAACCGGCACGATTCTCGGACAGATACATGGATCATGTCTGCCCTCCGTTTTAATCTCTACTTCTTCACCATTCGTGTTTATGGTCTGTTGAGTAACAGAAATCGAGGATGTAGGCTTTACACTTATTCGAAAAATAATTTCTTCTCCTGTGCTAATTCCGCCTATAATCCCACCGGAATGGTTACTAAGAAATCCATCCTTATTCATCGCGTCATTATGTTCACTTCCAAGCATAGAGGCCGCTTCGAATCCAGCTCCAAACTCTATTCCTTTTACAGCACCGATAGATAACATCGCTTTAGCTAACTCTGCATCCAATTTATCAAATACGGGTTCTCCAAGACCCGGAATAACCCCTCTAATCCGACACTCCACGATACCTCCACAGCTGTCTCCAATCGAAGCTAAGTGTTCAATTTTTTTAATCATTTCAGCTCCTGCCTTAGCATCACAGGCGCGGACTGCATTTTGTTCAATGACATCTTCATCAAAGGTTTGGCACTTAATCCCTCCGACCTCTTGCGTGTAGGCCAGTACCTCAACTCCTCTTCTTTCAAGCAGTTTCCGAGCGATCGCTCCGCCAGCTACTCTTGCCGCTGTTTCCCTGCCTGATGCCCGCCCACTGCCTCTATGATCGCGAATTCCGTATTTCTGCAAAAAAGTATAATCCGCATGGCCGGGTCTAAATGAATGCTGAATATCGTTATAGGCCTCCGGTTTCATATCTTTGTTGTACAGGACCACAAAGAGTGGAGTTCCGGTTGTTTTCCCTTCGAATACTCCTGATTGTATTTGCACAACATCATATTCCTTACGCGGTGAAGTTACTGAGGACTGGCCTGGTTTCCTTCTATCCATCTGTTTCTGGATATATGCTTCATCAATTTCAACATTAGGTGTAACTCCATCCACTATGACCCCAACCGCTGCACCATGTGACTCTCCAAAGGTAGTAATTTTAAATACTTCCCCAAATGTGTTACCTGCCATAATATTCAAACCTCCATTGCCGACTCTTTTATTATTTATCTATCCAAATTATAATAAGATTGTTGCAATTAATGAAATCACATTTTCAATAGACTGTCATAGAGGTGATCTATATCAAATTCTTTAATCTTGAATGGTATCGCATTTTTTTATATACGGCTCGTTACAAAAATCTAACAAAGGCTGCAAATGAATTGCATATTACACAGCCATCCGTAAGTTATGCCATTAAACAAATGGAGGATTCTTTAGGACTCAAATTATTTCATCGTTTATCTAAAGGTGTAGAGCTAACTGAGGAAGGACTGGCGTTATTGGAATATGTTGAGCCCTCACTAGTCATGCTGGATTCTGCACAAAAGCATCTTCACAATCTAAAGCAGTTAAACGAAGGAGAAGTTCGGATTGGAGCGAGTGATTCCCTTATTAAAAATCTTTTGCTTCCGCAATTGAACGCATTCCACAAACAATATCCCGGTATACGAATTCGGCTATCACACGGAAAAACGCATGAGATCACCAAACGTTTGAAAGAAGGCGAAATAGACTGTGCGCTCGTCCATATGCCTATTGACGATCCACAATTAAATATTCAGACGCTTGCCACCCTTGAAGATTGTTTTGTAGTGGGACGAGCCTTTCAGCAATTGGCAAACCGTTCGCTTACGGCGAAAGAACTTGCAGAGTTACCTTTTATTTTATTATCCCCAGAAAGCAGCACCAGACTGTTTGTTGATCATTGGTTTGCTGGTAAGGGTTTGTCCGTTAAACCAGATATAGAGCTGGGCAGCATCGATTTACTCTCTGAATTCGCAAGACTTGGTTACGGGGTAGCGTTTATTAGCCGTTCTTTTGTAATTGAGGAGATTCAAAAAGGAGAACTTTTCGAGCTGCAATTAGATGATCCGCCTCCACCCCGGAATATAGGATTCGCAATCCGTCGCGATATGAGGTTATCCGTAGCAGCTGATTCTTTCGTCCGCATGCTTCGTATCCTTGATTAAGATCGTGCACGTAGCAGCACATACGGACACTGCGGAACGGGGCATATGCTTAGCAACCATAAGGACGCTGCGGAACGGGGGATTTCGTAGCTGCAAACCAGGGGCGTATGCCCAGTAGGATAAGGGCACAGAGTCCGGGTGCGCTTACGTAGCAATATAAGGACACAGTGGAACGATGCACGTATGTATAGCAAAAGGACACAGTGATCGGGTGCGCATACATAGCAGTACAAAGACAACACGTGCGTAGCAGCATAAGGACTCTAGGGAACCCTGCATGTACGTAACAGCATTAGGACACAGCGGAACGATGCACATCCAGCATAAGGACACAGTGATCGGGTACGCTTACGTAGCAGTACAATGACAGCACGTGCGTAGCAGTATTAAGGACTCTGCGAAACGGGGCACGTTCGGAGTTGCAATCCGATGCGAATACTCTGTAGCATAAGGACACGTGACCGTGTGCGCTTACGTAGCAATACAAGGACAGCACGTGGCGTAGCAGTATAGGGACACTCCGAAACGATGCAGGTACGTAGTGGGAAAGGACACAGTGATCGGGCGTGTACGTAGCAGTACAAAGACAGCACGTGGCGGAGCAGCATAGGGACACTCCGAAACGATGCAGGTACGTAGTAGCAAAGGACACAGGGGGCCTTAAACGCAATATTATTCAATATTTGGAGCCCTATCGGACCCCATTGCAGCTATTGGCAAAAAAAACAGCAAATAAGAGCCTCATTCTATAGAATAGCGTCCATGGAGTCCGAAATCCCACTGCAAAGGCTAAAAATTAGCCAATAGCGTCCTCTGGGTCCCTATGCCTCAAAAGTGGATGAGTTATGGGGGATTCCGGGTGGCGCGATGGACTAATAACGCAAAGGAGCGATTCTCCATTAATCGGAGAATCGCTCCTTGTAACCTTTTACCGCTTTTAAAGCAGGTTATAATAATGATTATATTTTATCGCGGTTGTAGACTTCAGCCGTCCGATCCGCTCTGTTAGCCATCGAATTTCCTAGTCTAGTGTCTTCGTTATAGACGCCTTCGTAACGCTGAGTATTCAGCGAACGGTTGCCGCGGAACACATCATGCGCTTGATAGCCGCGTCCATTATCATCGACTAGTACAAGGATTTTGCCGCTTTCCACATAACCTCCGTACTCTTTAGCCTCATCCTCAGGAATACCGAGTCCGATCAAGCCGCCGACTAATCCACCTGCGCCTGCACCAACTGCTGCACCTGTAAGGGTAGCAACTATAGGCCCTGCCGCCAGGATCGGTCCAATCCCCGGAATCGCCAATGCTCCGATCCCTGCTAATAATCCGGCAACGCCGCCAACTACACCACCTGTAGCAGCGCCTGTCGCCACTCCTTCTGGAGCTTTTGTGCCTGTATCCTCTGAGATGTTTCTAAGCTCATCACGATCACGTGTGATTACTGATATTTCATCATTACTAAATCCTTGATTGTGAAGTCCTTCAATTGCTCTGGTTGCTTCTTGTTCTGTGTCGAAAATACCTACGATTTTTTTAGTCACTTGAAGCCCTCCTTAGTAATTGTCTTCGCTAGTAATTACCCTTTAAACGGGAGACCAAACATCTAAGGAAAAATTTCAAGAGCATATGTACCATAAATTATTTTACGGGACGTGTACGATTAGTCGGAATAGCCTGTAATGGGTCATCTGGCCAATAGTGCTTCGGATACCTTCCTTTCAGATCTTTTTTGACCTCAAAATAGGTCCCCCGCCAAAAACTTGCTAGATCAGAGGTTACCTGCACAGGTCGTCTAGCTGGTGACAAAAGATGCAGCAATACCGGCACCTTTCCCCCTCCAATTCGAGGTGTGTCCAGCTGTCCAAACATCTCTTGCAATCTTACTGCCAATACCGGGGCAGCAGGATTAGTATAATCTACGGGCACACGCGAGCCACTAGGAACAGATATATGTGTAGGTGCTTCCTTTTCCAGCATCTGCCTCTGATTCCAGTCCAATATCCCCTCAAGCGCTCGCGCTAACGGTACACGCTGAAGGTCGCGGAGGTTCCTCATACCCTGAAGATATGGCAAAAGCCATTCATCCAAAGTAGCAATTAAAGCAACATCTGAGACATCCGGCCAATCTGAACGTAAGGTATGCATAAACATCAAACGTTCGCGAAGCTGTAAGGTTCCCTTCTCCCACGGTAGGATTTCAATGCCATCAGTAGCGATGACACTTAACAGTACATTTGCCGTTTCTTCCGCGGAGGGTCTTTCATGTGAAGTTTCTTTTAAGACCAACGCGCCGAGCATTGTGCGACGACGTTTCTTCACACTCCCACTTTCTTTATCCCAATACACATCCGCTTCCTCGGTGATGCGGTCTGCATGATAGGTAAGCAGTTGTCCTTCTTCTATCTCAGCTGCCAGCATAATTGCGCCCTGTGTAGCGCGATCATCGATCGAAGCAGCTACGATATAAGGTGACCGGGCCAGCGGTTGTCCTTCCCGCATGGCCGCCCCCCGACCGGAGGAGAGTAGAAACGCGCCATCGCCGCGTTTCTGCCCGATCCGGTCGGGATAGGCGAACGACAGAAGCAGCCCGCAGCGGCTGATGTCGTTCACGTTCTCGCCCGGCGCGGCTTGCAGCTGCGCCAGGAAAAGGCGGCTCTCGCGCTGCACAGCGCGCAGAGCTGCCGGGTCCGCTCCGCCGCTATCAGCGGAGCGCTCGAACCGGAGCAGCGCCTCAACGCGGAGCGTGAGGTCGCAACCTAGGGCCGCGGGACCCTTGAAAAGGTCCCGCTCTTGCAGCAGCGCCGCCAGCCGGCAGGCGAGCGGTGCTGCGCCAAGCTCTGCCGCGCGCAGCAGCATATGCGCGGCTCGCGGGTGCGCGCCAAGCGCGGCCATGCTGTGGCCGTGCGGCGTAATGGCGCCGCCGGCGTCCAGCGCGCCGAGCTGGCGCAGCAGCGCGGTGCCCTGCGCATAAGGCGCAGCGGGCGGCGCGTCAAGCCAAGATAGCGCGGCAGGATCGCGCACGCCCCACAGCGCCAGCTCCAAAGCAAGCTGCGCAAGGTCCGTCTGCATAATCTCCGGCACATTGTCATCCGGAAGTCGATTATGCTCCTCCTGACTCCACAGCCTGTAGCACACGCCAGGGGCTGTTCGTCCAGCACGTCCCCGCCGTTGATCCGCGGAGGCTTTCGATACCGGGACTGTCGTTAGACTTGGCATTCCTGTGCGTGGTGAGAATACCTGTGTACGGCGCTGCCCTGTGTCAATTACCGTTCGCACGCCTTCAATCGTTAGACTTGTCTCAGCGATAGAAGTCGCAAGCACTACTTTTCGTTCACCTTGAACAGATGCAGCCACGGCTGCATCTTGGATATTTTGTGGCAGCTGGCCATATAGAGGGCGAATTACCGTCTGCTCTGCCAAGCTTCCATTTTCCAACTCACTTTGAGTTCTGCGTATTTCTCTTTCCCCCGGTAAAAAGACGAGAATATCTCCGGGTTGTTCAGCAAGCGCACGTCTCACAGCAGCTGCAGCAGTTTTTTCCAGTGGAAAATTCCCAGTAGTTGGCACATAGATTGTTTCTACAGGATAGGTTCTGCCCGGACAATTTACTACAGGCGCATCCCCTAGTAAAGCAGACACCCGCTCACTGTCCAAGGTAGCTGACATGATAAGAATCCTTAGATCCTCCCGCAGCACAGCCTGTGCTTCCAGTGTAAGGGCAAGTCCCAAATCCGCATGAAGACTGCGCTCATGGAACTCATCAAAAATAACTAAACCCACATCACCCAAAGAAGGATCGCTTTGCAGCATTCTCGTTAATACTCCTTCAGTGACTACAACAATCCGCGTATTTTTGCCTACTTTAGTGTCATTCCGCATCCGATAACCTACCGTCTGTCCAACACTTTCTCCAAGGCAGGATGCCATGTAAGTGGCGGCAGATCTAGCAGCAAGCCTTCTAGGCTCTAACATTAAAATGCTTTTACCCGCCATCCAGGGTTCGTCCAAAAACGCCGGAGGCGTTCCAGTTGTTTTGCCTGCACCCGGTTCAGCGATAAGTACTGCTGCCTGCGCAGTGTTAAGTATGTTTTTCAGGTCAGGAAGCACCTGTATAATCGGAAGTTGTTTCATTCTATCTCTCCATCGTCTATAATCATATGTTATAATTTTCCTAGAAGTTATCTTAGATCATCTTTATCATGTGTGAAAAAACCTTAAAGATCAAGACTTACCATTCATACCCTCTATAATATTAATAAGGAGACTTACTATGATATTCGTAACAGAAGCTACAATTTCAGATCTACCCATGCTAACCAAAGTAGACAGCAAGATCATTGGCAATGAAAGCCGCAAATCGAAGATTGAAAAATATATCAATCATGAGCAGTGTTACGTAGCATCGCATAATGGAACGCTTGTCGGATTTGCTTGCTACGATACCACCTTTTTCGAATGTTGTTTTATTCAGCTGGTCATTGTGGATCCTGAGTTCAGACGCCTAGGCATAGCCAAAACACTCCTTAGCTACATCGAGGAACAATGCCCAACCCCCAAGCTTTTCACCTCCACCAATGAATCCAATACGATCATGCAGCAACTATGTCTTTCTCAAGGGTTTGTTAAAAGCGGAGTCATTGAGAATTTAGATGATGGCGACCCGGAATGGGTTTATTTCAAACAAATTAGATGAGCATACATGATTAGTTACACACAACAAGCAAAAAGGCAGCTCTTCTGTCTAAAACGACCAAGAGATGCCTTTTTATTTTACACTATTTATTCTGATGTCCAAATGACCGTAGGTATTTAGGCAGTAACCTAACCAGCATTAATCCTCTTCCTTTATCATCTGTCCGTGTATTTGAGCACTGTATTGCATAAAAGCAGGGTTACTATCCAAGCCGCGTTCACGCAATAACTCCTGTAGACGCAGTCTTTTCATAGACAGTTTTGACCGCAGAGCCTTGCCCTCACTGGTTTCTGCACCTCCGCTATTATGACACGCCGCTAGCAATCCTTCCAACGTAACACATTCAGCTCGCAGAGAGATTTCCTCAGGAACAAGTCCGGAGTTCTTCATGATTTTAAAAGACATCCGTAATTCTTCTGGCACACCTGATAAATCCTCAAGCTCCAGCGGCTTGCCATGCCCAGGTAAATCTCGAAATTCCCCGTTACGCATAGACTCCTGAATCCGCTGCTCAGCTAACCAAGACATCATCCCCATATACGCAGCCTCCTTTACCAATGCCACACTATTATCAACCCTGCCTAATCAAAAGTATATTTTACGGAATTGCGTTAATTTTAGCATAAAAGACTTAGGATTTGCATCAAGCTACCGGGATGCTTTCTCAGATTTTGCCTATACGTTAACTATAGGTGTGGCGAGCTATTCACTCAAATGCTCCTTGCCCCTCGTCGCACAGTTGAGCAGCTCGGACTCTGTAACTATCGTATGCTAAGTATATTCTAAGTCCATAACCGTAACGTTAGAGCACACTCGCCTCAGGGAAACGTTCGGACTCAGATGACCTTATTTCACAAATTCAGTCCATTTCGCTGTACTATCGGACCTAGTTGCAGCTATTCGCTCATATGTGCCCTACTTTTAATCAAAATCACAGCGATAAGAGCTATGTAGTCCGATACTGCTAATAAACACACGAAAAACACCAAATAGCTGCAATACAGTCCGATACATTAGCGCACACTCGCCACCGTAAAACGTTCGGACCCTGGAGCTCTTGCTCGTATACTACATCCTTTATTATACATTCATTACATCTTCGTCTCCATTGATCGTTCGGACCCAGAAGCCCTTATTTCGCAAATTCATGCCTTTTTGCTCTACTTTCGGACTCAGATGCAGCTATTCGCTCTAACACACCCTACTTTTGTTCAAAATCGCAGCGATAAGAGCTATGCAGTCCGATACTGCTAATAAACACACGAAAAACACCAAATAGCTGCAATACAGTCCGCAACGCCGATGCATCCTCGCCACCGAAAATGCTACTGTTTACTTCCGCCATTCAACACACACTTACCCCAGTCTTCACTCACTTTTCACCCTCATCACTCACTTATGTCCGCCAACACTTCTTCGCGCCGTACGTAAATCAGTTTCGTGACCGTATTTCTTCCACTATACTATCGCCCTCGATACCCTATAAGTTAGTCTTCAGCCGCATCGTGCAATTAACACAGGCGATTGCTATACTCTTTCTAACAAGACTCAACTCAATAAAAAAAGGACTACCACAGTAGTCCAAAGGAGAATATTCATGTTAGCTAACATCCAAAAAGAAGATCAACATTATGCTGCTCGTTTCGAACGCCAGTTAAAGCATTCTGCATCTGAGATTTGGTCCTACCTGACGGAGAATGAGAAGCTTGCCTTATGGTTCTCTGAATTAAGAATCGAAGACTTACGTGAAGGCGGACTTATAAAGTTTGATATGCAAAACGGAACGTTTGTGGATATGAAAATTACTGAGCTACAGCATCAATCTACTTTTGAGTTTACATGGGCTGAGGATCTTGTTCGTTTTGAGTTATACCCTAATTCAGAAGGCTGTTTACTCATCTTGAATGAAACACTACAGACGCTCACCCCGCATACACCACGAGATCTCGCTGGCTGGCATGTTTGTCTAGAAGTGATCCAGCATCTTTTGGAAGGCACGACGCTGGAGTCACGGAAAGACGAATGGAACAAATGGTACGAGCATTACCGTGAAGCCATCTCGAAATTAGGATAACAAGGACTCCGCGCCGTCAATCACGATTTGCGCACCTGTAATATGGATAGATTCATCCGAAGCCAGAAAAGCAACGAGATCAGCGACATTATCCGGCTTGCCCGGTCCATCAGCCAAGGGTTGCGCTCCATCAGGGAATTCAATTGGAATGACGATTGCTTCCACATCTTCGCTCATTTCAGTGGTTTCATCTATATTCGTAGCAATAGCCCCAGGGCAGATCACATTTACACGAATCTTAAACTTAGCAAGCTCGAGAGCTGCCATTTTGGCAAAAGCCACCTGTCCAGCTTTGGTAGTGCTATAAGTAGACCACCCAAAGCTGGCAAATCTAGTGTTCCCATTAATGGAACTAGTAATAATAATACTGCCCTTCCCTTTATCTTTCAGATGAGGAATGGTATATTTCAGGGTCAAAAAAGTCCCCGTCAAATTCACCGACATCGTACGCTCCCAGTCGCTCAAGCTCAGTTCTTCTATCGGACCCACAGCGCCATTAATTCCCGCGTTAGCGAATACTACATCCACGCCTCCGAATTGTTCCACCGTACAACGTACGGCTTCCTCCATCTTTTTCTCATCGGAAGTATCTACCTCTATGGCCAGCGCGCAATCTTTTCGAAGCTTATTAAGCTTTTCTGCCAAGGAAGAGGTTCTTTCAAGATTTAAATCAAACAATGCTACATTTGCACCTTCCCGCGCCAGCTTAATAGCGGTAGCACGGCCAATTCCCGAGCCCGCTCCGGTTATAATCGCTGTTTTTCCAATAAATCTTTGTTTCTTAGATATGTTTGGGCTCATATGTAATCTCTCCTCTAATGTCTGTAAGATAAGTACTATGGATCAAGATTACCCAAATAAACCTGTAATGGAATCATCTCGTTCATAAATCTTCATAATTTAAGCACGCCGCACAAAAAAATCTCCCCATTCAATAAGATGAGCGGAGAGTTTGTTTCGAATATTTTGATTTTTTTGATTGTTTCGATGTTCGATGTTCGATGTTCGATGTTTCGATTATTTCAATTCAATTGTCCAGCTTGCGTACGTCCACTTTTACAGTCAGTGTTCCTGCTCCGCCGCGATATACCCCTTTTACAGGTACTATATCTTTATAATCCCGTCCATGACCCAGCTTGATATAACGCCAGTTCACTTCAACATTATTCGTCGGATCAAAACCAAGCCAGCCCGTACCCGGAATATGGGTCTCCACCCAAGCATGTGAAGCCTGCTCGAAATTGGCATTGCTGCTCTGTAGATCACCGACAAAATGATATCCACTAACATATCTGGAAGGCAGACCCACACTGCGGCAGACAGCGATCATAAGATGAGCATAATCCTGACAGACACCCCGCTTGAGCTTCAGGGCTTTTTTTACCGTTGTATTTACGCTTGTTGCCTCAGGATCATAGGTGAACTGTTCATAAATCGTCGAAGATAACCTCAGAATCCATTGATACATATCTTCAGCTTCACTAAAAGGGTACTGTGAGGCGAACTCTACCAATTCAGGAGTCACCTCGGTATAACGGGTCGGCAAAATAAACTCAATGTACCGGTTCTGAAACTTCTCATCATTTAGCAGTTTAACTTGCTCTTCAAGGCTGGTTCGCGGAAGATCGGTACCTTGAGATTTATCCAGTGTTACTACAGTAGCTTTCGTATGGATTACCATTTCCGTATGTGGCTTATTAACTGAATAGGCATGCACCCGATTACCAAAGAAATCCTCATACGTTAATAGATTAGCTGCCGGATATACTTCAACCTCGTGGTGATAACAGGATTGCCGATAGTTGGTGCGAGGGGTGAGTCTGATTTCATTGACACTGTCCGTAACCGGCTCTGGATAACTGTATGTGGTGGTGTGATTGATTTGAATCTTCATACAGATACTCCTTCTCGCCGAAAAAAGGCGCCCTCCATCGTTTTGCCCAGTCTCTGGCAAGATATTACGAGTGATTGCAGTACATCTTCCACCAGCTCACCGGACATTTCTTCTTTTTCCATATAATCCAGCTCTGCCTTCAGCTTTCCTGCTTGACGGATGACCTTCTCATGACCTGAGCCTTTTTCTGAGGAATCCAGTTCAAGTCTAGCTAAATGTTCTTCCAGCTGGTGAAAAGAAAAGCGGATCGAACGTGGAAATTTGGGATTCGCGATCAAAAAATCTAAAATGCTCTCCGGTGACATGGCATCTGCATAATAACGGCGAAACGCCTGATACCCACTCACGGATTTCAGCACAGCCTGTAACTGAATATAGATTGCATTAAGCTCTTTGAAACGGCAAGAGGCTATAACTGCCTGCAAAATACGCGTCGTATTCTCGGCCCGTTCCAAAAAACGGCCGCTCTCTATAAAGTGCCATTCATTCCCTCTAAGCATTACGGATTGTTCTGCTCCTAGAAACATAGCTGCACGTTCCTTCACCTGCTGGTAGAAATGATGTGGACCACTCATAATATCAGCAACTGACCGCTCACCAAGCCATAGATTAAAGCTGTTGACGACATCCCATAGCTCACTTGGAAGATGCTGGCGCAGTGTGCGAAGATTATTTCTGGCATGATGTACGCAAGAGAATAATGAATTCGAATTGCCTAAATCAAGTGTAATAAAGGATAACACGTCCTGTTCAGAAAAGGTTTCGAACTGCTGTAAATATTCACTTCGAACCCCTAATGCATCGATAAGCCTCGACCATTTATGTCCTTCTTCCTGAAAATCCTCTTCCTGCTGGATATGATAATGTACATTGATTAGCCGCGCATGATTCTCTGCCCTTTCAATATATCGGCCGATCCAGAATAAAGCCTCCGCATTTCGATTCAGCATCTTTAGCCACTCCTTTATCCTCCAAATTGATGCTGCATATTTTTGATTCACAATCAGGCTTACAAGATAATAGATCAAGCCATAACCCAAGTATCCTTTACGCCACCACCTTGCGAGGAATTCACAACTAGTGAACCTTCTTTCATAGCCACTCGTGTTAATCCGCCAGGTATGACATGCGGCTTCCGGTCTGCACCCATTAATACAAAAGCCCTAAGGTCGATATGCCGGGGTGCCATAGTGCCTCCCGACAATACAGGTGCTCTAGACAAGGACATAATTGGCTGTGCCACATAACGATCTGGATCAGCAATAATTTTCATTCGGAACTCGGCTAATTCTTCTTTGGTTGCCTCGCTTCCGATCAACATCCCATATCCACCGGATAATGAGGTTTCCTTAACAACCATTTCGGATAGGTTCTCAAGAACATACAGGCGTTCATCGGGTCTGGACAACAAATACGTCGGCACATTGCCAAGGATCGGCTCTTCATTCAGATAATAACGAATCATATCCGGTACATAGACATACATCGCTTTATCATCTGCAACGCCGGTTCCCGGAGCATTAGCAATCGCTATGTTGCCTGCCCTATAAGCATTCATAAGTCCTGCTACACCCAGTAAAGAATCAGGTTGAAAGGCTAGCGGGTCAATGTAATCATCGTCCAACCGACGATACAGCACATCCACTCGACGTAGTCCGTTCATTTCTTTCAGATATATTTTGTGATCCTTTGTTACCAAATCTCGTCCTTCGACCAAATGTATACCCATCTGCTGTGCCAAAAAAGCATGTTCATAATATGCAGAATTGTATTCTCCAGGCGTTAGGAGTGCTATAACCGGATCTGACCTCCTTGATGGAGATAGACTACGAAGCACGGATAAGAAGCGATTTAAGCTATGATCTACATCTCGGATGGAGCTGGCAAAGGACAATTCAGGAAACAATTGATTCATAAGTGTTCTGCCTTTAAAAAGATAGGAAAAGCCGGAGGGTGTTCGCAGGTTGTCTTCAAGTACATAATAATGCCCATCGTGATGGCGGATCAGATCGATTCCTGAGGTGGTGATGTAAGCTCCACCGGGCACTCGCAGACCTGACATTTCTGGCCGGAAGTAACAGTTGGAAATAATCATACGCCTAGGGACGATGCCATCTTTAACAATGTATTGCTCATGGTAGATGTCATGAATGAACAAATTCAAAGCTGTGATACGCTGAATTATTCCAGCTTCTAGCCTCTCCCACTCATTCTTAGGGATTATACGTGGAATCATATCGAAGGGGATCGTTCGCTCCATAGGATGATCTTGAGCTGGATTGTAAAGCGTAAAGGTAATTCCTTCTTCCATCATCCTACGCTGCATTAAATTTTGCTTCCCTTGCAGCTCTTCGGAGCTCATTCCGGAAAACATGCGGTTCACATGTCTGTAGTGCGGCCGGACATTCCTCTTATCAGCATACATTTCATCGAAAAAATGCTGTAATGGATACGGAGACAGACCTGGCAGAGGATCTAATTTGGACATGAGCCCGACTCCTTTCGATAGATGTAATCTTTGTTAACAACTTATACTTTCATTTCAGAAAACATCCATGAAAATATTGGTTTATATTCTCATAATACGTAAATCTACTTGTTCATGTCAACATATATAACAGAGAAATGTGATTCCAGAGGTATTTGTATTTTTTGGAATCGCTTCCTTTCTCTCTTATATAGGTTGCCGGAGATGAAATGTACATTCATCATTGAATTGTATGCAGGAAGTGTGACAAGCATTACTATTATGAATTTTTCATATAATGTATTTTTTATATAGTTGCCTGAGGATGTGGATTCATTGAGTATGGTATAATTTGTTGCGATGGGAGAGTGACCTATGGAGCACAAATATACTATGTCAATTGAGCAGGAAGAGCTTAGGCGGAATCACATTTATCTGTTATTTGGTCTATCGGAAGCGGGGTCAATGAAGGTAGCCCTTAGTCATTTGGGTTATCGCCATTTAATACGAGTACTTTCATTTAATGAGACATTCTCTGCTGGACCGTTGCGTGAATTACATAATAATGAAGGATATCATACCCGTGAGTTATGGTTTCAGGAACGATTTCCGGATCATGGTTATCATCTCAATCCCCAGCACAAACTGGAAGCCGTGATACAGACCTTAAAAGAAATTCCCGAGGACAAAAAAATCACTATTTGGTGCGGAGACAACTCCCATGATCAGACAGGTTTACGATTTGCGCTTTCTATTCTTAATGAGAGGACGCAACCTATTCATGTTATTGATCCCGTCAAGGCTTATAGGGAGATTGCCGCTCCATTTGAAATCGGATTATATCCCAGAGCACTTAGTCAGCTCCCAAACGAAGCTGTGCATAAAATTATAAAAATCACCGAAAACATATCCCCTGTCACCTCCGCTCAAAGAAAACAGTATGAACTAGAGTGGCAAAAAATAAGCAACACCGAGGATATGCTTAGAGTTTGGGTTGATGGCCAGCTTATGAATGTTCCCGAGAGTTACTATGACGAAGAAATTCTTTCTTTAATTCTGCAACTTCAACAGTGTGAGGAAAGAGAAGGCTACGTAAATGCAGGTCTGATTGTAGGCGCAATTATAGGGCAATGGAATTTGTATATCAGTACCTCATTCATAGAATATCGCTTCTGGAGGCTAGTTAGTGAGGGAAAGCTGTTATTTAAAGGGATCCCTTACGCGATGCATTTATACTTTCTAAGAGTCGCTTAGCAGTTGCTACAAAATGACGGACAAACCCTTTATAAAAAAGAAAAGGAATGCCCTCCTAAACTAAATATAGCTTCGAGGACATTCCTTGTAAATATGACTTCTTTATGATTATATTGTGCTGTTGATTACACTTGCTCTTCCGATTCTTCTGACTCTTCTTCCTCGGCAATTAATCCAGCAAAAAGAGCATGTACGAACTGCTGCGAATCAAATGGCTGCAGGTCTTCCATTTTTTCTCCAAGACCTACAAACTTCACCGGCAAATTCATTTCCTGACGAATCGCTACAACGATTCCGCCTTTAGCCGTACCGTCCAGCTTCGTCAAGACCAAGCCAGTGACGCCACTCTTTTCACCAAATAACTTGGCTTGTGTAAGTGCATTTTGACCTGTCGTAGCATCTAGCACCATCAGTACCTCATGTGGAGCACTTGGGATTTCTCTTTGAATAACGCGGAAGATTTTGTTGAGCTCTTCCATCAGATTGCTTTTATTCTGCAGTCTGCCAGCAGTATCGCAGATTAAGATATCCACATTGCGCTGTTTAGCCGCTTGCACCGCATCGTACATTACAGCCGCCGGGTCAGAGCCTGCTTGTTGTTTAATGACATCTACGCCTGCGCGTTGGCCCCAAACCTCAAGCTGCTCAATCGCTCCGGCACGGAACGTATCCCCTGCAGCCAAAAGAACTTTTTTACCTTCTTGTTTGTAACGATGAGCCAGCTTGCCGATGGTAGTCGTCTTGCCCACGCCATTAACCCCAACGAACAAAATAACTGTAATTCCATTCGGATTTTCCTTCAGGCTGTTATCATCATCTCCGCGCAGCAGCTCCATAAGCTTACGGGACAAAATCGGCTTCAGCTCGGCAGCATCTTCAATCCGATTTTGCTTCACTTCGGCACGCAAATCCTCGACAAGGGTCATAACAGTGTTTACACCCACGTCTGCACCAATTAAAATCTCTTCCAGCTCTTCGTAGAACTCTTCATCTATCTTTTTGCGGCGGATGATAAGGTCGGAGACCTTCTCTACAAAACCTTTACGGGTTTTCTCTAATCCGTCGCGGAATTGTTTCGTTACACTCTCCGTTTTGCCGGAAATGCTTTCTTTTAATTTTCTAAAAAAGCTCATTTGGTTCCTCCTAAAAGTTTCTCTTCTTTGATGAATTTAAGCAATCTCAGCTTCTTCATCCTCTAAACGTACTGAGACGAGCTTGGAGACGCCGCCCTCTTCCATCGTTACTCCGTATAACACGTCCGCCTCTTCCATCGTTCCTTTGCGGTGGGTAACGACGATGAACTGAGTTTGTTCAGAGAACTCGCGTAAGTACTGTGCAAAACGAACAACGTTTGCTTCGTCGAGTGCAGCCTCAACCTCATCCAATACGCAGAACGGAACTGGCTTCACTTGCAGGATAGCAAACAATAACGCCATCGCAGTTAGAGCGCGTTCGCCGCCGGATAAGAGCTGCAGATTTTGCAATTTTTTACCCGGTGGTTGGGCTACGATATCTATACCTGTTTCCAGCATATGTTCCGGATCCAGCAGCATAAGATCAGCTCGCCCGCCTCCGAACAGCTTTAAGAACACGGTCCCGAACTGTTTACGGATCGCATCAAAGGTCTGTTTGAAACGCTTGGACATTTCATCTTCCATCTCACGGATTACCTGATACAGAGTAGTCTTAGCTTCGACTAGATCATCTTTTTGTCCACTGAGGAACGTATACCGTTCATGGACCCGCTGATATTCTTCGATCGCCCCTAAGTTAACCTCACCTAGCGCAGAAATACTGCGTTTCAAACGTTGTACATCGGCTTGTGCGGCAGGTACATCTTCAGGCACCGGATATCTCTGTTTCGCTAATTCATAACTTAGCTCGTAGTCATCACTCAGCTTGCGTAGAATATTATCCAGCTCCACATCGAGTCGACCAACAGAAACTTCAGTGGCACGCAGCTTGTCCTCGACTACTTTAAGGGCCTGACGTTGATCTTTAGTCTTGCCTTCCTCAAGTTCCAGCTTACGGGTTAACGCTGTACGCTCAGCCCGGGCAAAATCCAAAGTTCCAGTCGTCTCTTCCTTCTTCAACCGGTAACTGTTCAAATCTTCCTTCTGCTTCACAGCTTCCAAAGCATTGTTAGCCAGATCTTGTTCTATCGTATGTAACAGATTTCGATTCTGGCGCAGCTCCTTGTCCTGTGAACCCACATCTTGTCTAAGGCGACGTAACTGCTCCTCCAGGGAGAATATCTCCTGATCAAGCTTGCCTTCCGAGACTTTCATACTGGTCAACTTGCCTTGCAGCTCTTCCTTAGCTGATTCATTCGCTTTACGCGCAGATTCAGCGTTACGGATACCCTCATGGGCTTCCTTTTCTTCCTTTTCAAGGCGTTCAAGCTCAGCAGTGGCTTGTTTCCGCGTCTCTTCAAGCGCACGTACTTCACTCTCAAAGCCGCTGCGTTCCGCACCTGTGCTCTCCACTTGCTCCTGCACATGCCGAAGCTCATGCTCGAGCTGCTTCAAATCACCGGAGACTCTTTGCTCTTCCAGTCTCTTCTCGTCACCATCACGGCGCAGGTCCTCCAGCTTCACGCTAGCGTTCTCCTGCTCCTCACGAAGTCTGGCAATGCCTTGCTTCAGCTTCACTATTTGACGTTCGCTTTCTTCAATTTCACTGCTTAATTGATCCAGCTGACGTTTGCGGCTAAGCAAGCTATTGTTCTTCTTATGCTGGCTACCCCCGGTCATCGAACCGCCGGCATTAACTACATCGCCTTCCAGTGTAACTACCCGATAACGATATTGGCATCTAGCGGCAATGCGGTTCGCTTGCTCCAAGCTCTCCGCAATAACCACATTGCCGAGCAAACTGCCGATAATGCTAGTATATTTATCATCGTAACCAACGAGTTCGGAACCAATTCCAACAAATCCGTCAGCATCACCCACCATACCACGGTCACTGCCAGAAATCTGGCGCGGCCGGATAACATCTAGCGGAAGAAAGGTAGCTCGTCCCAGCTGACGTTGCTTTAGAAATGATATCGCTTGGCGGGACACAGTCTCATTATCCATGACCACATGCTGAAGTGATGCACCTAGAGCAGTCTCAATCGCCATTTCCAGCTTCTCCGGAACGGAGATCAGCTCTGCAACCGCACCATGCACTCCGTTGAGCTGTCCTTTGCGGGCGCCCTTGAGCACTTCTTTAACCCCAAGCATGAAGCCATCGAAATCATCCTGCATCTCTTTCATGGTCTCATGACGAGAGACTTGCGCTTCCCGCTTCTGTTCCCACTTCCGAAGACCGGACTGTGTTTCTTCAATCAGCTTCTGACGTTTACTGAGCTGTTCACTTTCAGTGATGTAAGCCCCGCGAAGATTGCTAAGTTCCTTCCCTAGCTGGGCAATCTTGTCCTTCAGCCCTTTCTGGTTGGCAGACAACTCTTCATGCCGGGCTGTCCATTTGCCGCTTTCTTCTTCACTGCGGCTCATACGACGTTCCAGATTCTCCTTCTGTTGATCCGCGTAACGAATTTCGTTACGTGCATTCGCCATAAGGTTCATTAACTCCAAAAGAGCACTTTTGAGCTTTTCTTCCTGGCTCTGGCTAATCCCGTCTGCCACACCTTCAAGCCTTGTCTCTTCATCTTCGATCTGTTTCCGAAGATCCACAAGCTTAAGCCGCGATTGTTCAAGCTTAAGCTCCAGATCCACGACTTCACGCTGACGATCTGCAGAACGCTCGCCAACCGAACCTAACGTGAGCATTAACTGCTCACGATTGCTTTCCAGATTTCGCTTGCGTTCCCTCAGCACTTCACCGTAACCTTCGCTCTTCTCAAATGCTTCGCTATAACGCAGCAATTGCTCTTGCTGCTTCTCGATCTGTGCTTCGAGTGTGCGCAGTTCAGAGCGTCCGCTCTCCAGCTTGGCATCATGAGCCGAAACAACGGTAGACAGCTCCAGCTGCTCGTCCTTCAACGTTTCAAGCTTTGCGTTACCTTCCTGCCAAGCGGTATGAATGCCTTCAATCTGGTGTACGTATACTGAAATTTCCTGATGTTTTAATTGTTCGCGAAGTTCCTTAAAGCGGATAGCTTTCTCGGACTGATCCTTAAGTGGCCCAATCTGATCCTCAAGCTCACTGATCAAATCATGAATACGAAGCAGGTTCTGCTCGGTATCATCCAGCTTTCGACTTGCGTCTTTCTTGCGCGATTTATATTTTACAATACCTGATGCTTCTTCAAAGATGCCTCGCCGATCTTCGGAACGAGTACTTAGAATTTCTTCAATCCTACCCTGCCCGATAATCGAATAGGCTTCACGTCCGATACCGGTATCCATAAACAGCTCTGTGATATCCTTCAGACGGCAGGATTGCTTATTAATTAAATATTCACTATCTCCACTGCGATGAACTCTCCGAGTCACTGTAACTTCGCTAAAATCCAGCGGAAGTGTGTGATCTTCATTATCAAGCGTAAGTGATACTTCGCCATAATTCACGGCTTTACGCGCATCACTTCCAGCAAAAATGATATCCTCCATCTTGCCGCCACGCAGTGATTTAGCACTCTGTTCGCCGAGTACCCAGCGTATGCCGTCAGAAATATTGCTTTTGCCGCTTCCGTTCGGGCCAACTACAGCCGTTATACCGCGCACAAACTCCATTTCTGTTTTGTCGGCAAATGATTTAAAACCAGCTAATTCTATCCGTTTCAAAAACATACTTGCCAATCACCTCTGACCCATTATACCATAGCGTTTGTACCCTAAAAAACCATTAAGATGCAGCTTATTCTATCCTTCAAGCATAAACGCTTTCGCTTAACTTCCCTATAAGGACGGCAAGTGTCTAAGCGAGAAATAGAAGGCTACTTTATAACGTGGACATATAAGTTCTTATATTGTCGAAAAAGAGCAGCAACGGTCTGAGCTCCGCCTAAACGCCGGTATTCAGACCTTTGCTGCTCTCCTCCGCTTGTCCCCTTGATGCAAAACTCAGGCACCGTCCTCTTTCAGATGCAAGAGTGCAGCTGCCGCTGCCTGCTGCTCTGCTTCCTTCTTGGACCGGCCGCTTCCTTTACCAAGTGAACGGTTAGCCATATACACCTCTGAGACGAATTCACGCTCATGTGCGGGTCCCCGTTCTTCTATAATTCGATATTCCAATGTACCCATATTGTGCTGCTGAATTAGCTCTTGCAGTTCCGTCTTATAATCGGTCATCTGCATTTGCAATTTCCCATCCGTCTCCACCAGAGGAAATACGTGATTATCAAGAAAACTTCGCACCGTTTCCAGTCCTTGGTCGAGATAAAGCGCTCCCACGAAGGATTCGAATACATCAGCCAGCAGGGCCGGGCGAGTACGTCCGCCCGTAAGTTCTTCCCCTTTGCCCAACAGTACATAACGGCCAAAACCTAAACTCTCCGCAAATTTGACCAGTGAAGGCTCGCATACAATAGCGGCCCGCAGCTTGGTCAACTCTCCCTCAGGTCGGTCTGGCAATAGATTGTACAAATATTCAGAAACCGTTAACTCCAGAACTGCATCCCCAAGAAATTCGAGACGCTCATTGTCCTGATGCTGATTGAAACGGTGTTCATTCACATAGGATGCATGGGTAAAAGCCTGCTTCAGAAGCACAGAATCGTGAAATTGGATTTGAAGTTGCTGTTGTAACTGCTTCAGTTCTCCTTTCACCGCACTGTCCCCTTACTAATTATATTTTTTTAGAATAACTGTTGCGTTATGTCCCCCGAAGCCGAACGAATTCGACATTACAATATCAAGATCAGCTTTACGTGGCACATTTGGTACATAATCCAGATCACATTCCGGGTCTTGGTTGTCCAAATTAATCGTTGGCGCAATCATGCCTTTTTGCAAGGAAAGGCCACAAATAATAGCTTCTACTCCACCAGCGGCACCCAGAAGGTGACCTGTCATGGATTTCGTTGAACTGATTGCCACTTTATATGCATGATCACCCAATGCTTTCTTAACAGCAGCAGTTTCTGATCTATCTCCTACAGGCGTTGAAGTACCATGAGCATTGATATAATCAATATCTTCAGGAGAGATACCAGCATCCCGGATTGCCATCTTCATGCAGCGAGCTGCACCATCTGGATCAGGCTCAGTCATATGATGAGCATCTGCACTTAGACCATAACCGATAACCTCAGCATAGATCTTCGCTCCGCGCTTTTCAGCATGTTCGAGTGATTCCAGAATAAGAATCCCGGCGCCTTCACCCATAACAAAACCATCGCGATCCACATCAAACGGACGACTTGCCTTCTCAGGCTCATCATTGCGAGTGGACATTGCTCTCATTGCACAAAAACCAGCCATACCTGTTGGACGAATGGTCGCTTCGGAACCACCGCAGATCATTGCATCTGCGTCTCCACGTTGAATCAAGCGGAAGGATTCCCCAATGGAGTGACTTCCTGTAGCACAAGCAGTTACTGTCGTCGTATTAGGACCCTTTGCACCAAGGTTAATGGACAACTGTCCAGAACCCATGTTAGCGATCATCATCGGAATGAAGAACGGACTAACCCGCTTCGGTCCTTTTTCAAGCAACAAGTTATGATTGTCTTCCCAAGTTCCAAGACCACCAATACCTGATCCTACAGATACACCTATTCTTTCGGCATCAATATCTTCACCGATCTTAAGTCCGCTATCTCGCAACGCGTCCTCACCGGCAGCCACTGCAAATTGTACAAAACGGTCCATTTTGCGGGCTTCCTTACGACCAAAAAGTGCCTCTGGATCAAAATCTTTAACAGAGGATGCTATTTGCGTAGTATACTCACTGACATCAAAGGTCTCAACCTTTGATACACCGGATTTGCCGCTCATAAGATTATCCCAGAACGTCTCCAAATCTTTGCCCAATGATGTAACTACGCCCATCCCGGTAACAACCACTCTATGACTCAAACACAATCACCCCATCTATAGGTTGTATACATTATATTCAGAACTTATATACTTTCTGTTGCTACTATATGAACAGCGATAACCGCATCAATAACCATCCTGCGGTTCTGTTATATCCCTTATATAGTTGCTCAAGGCAACCTTTGATTCCTCTTTAATGCTCTATAAATGAGGAGAAGTCCCGCCCTAGCAGGAACGGGACTCTCAATCATATGACTCTAGGTATGAGATTGTATGTACTTCACAACTTCACCCACGGTCGTAATCGTCTCTGCATCTTCATCAGAGATTTCCATATCGAATTCATCTTCCAATTCCATAACCAATTCTACTACATCAAGAGAATCAGCACCTAAATCATCTTTGAAAGACGCTTCTAATGTTACCTCAGCTTCATCGGCACCTAAGCGGTCGATGACAATGCGTTTTACACGCTCTAATACATCGGACATCCGGTTCACCTCCTCTTTTGGTATTATACGAGATATGAGTTCAAAATACCATAGAGCGTCAAAAACGCTTTCTTTATCCCTCACATTTCAGCATTAAAACAGTGTAATTTCTCCTTGACGGAGAGTTACATATACATCCCGCCATCCACGTGTAGTGTCTGGCCGGTCATATACGCAGCGCCTTCAGAGGCCAGGAAGACTACAGCCATAGCAATCTCTTCAGGGCGCCCCAGACGAGCAAGTGGAATGCCCTTCTCAAGCTCACTGCGCACTTCCTCAGAGAGCTCACGCGTCATATCTGTATCAATGAAGCCAGGAGCGATACAGTTCACCGTGATCCCCCGTGAGGAAAGCTCACGAGCCGATGCCTTCGTTAAACCGATGACACCTGCCTTAGCTGCGGAGTAATTAGCTTGTCCAGGATTTCCTGTTACACCTACTACGGAAGAAATATTGATAATTCGCCCGTAGCGTTGCTTCATCATAGGGCGTGTAGCTGCCTTTAGGCAGTTAAACACCCCTTTTAGATTCGTTTCGATCACTTGATCGAACTCTTCTTCTTTCATGCGCATAATCAGGTTGTCTCTGGTAATGCCGGCATTATTGACAACAATGTCAATACGTCCCCAGGTATTCAGAACCTCTTTGACAAGGTTCTCGGCCTGTTCACTATTGCCGACATCGCCACGAAGGGCAATACCCTCCGAGCCAAGCTCGACAATCCGAGCTACGGTCTCTTGTGCGGCTGCTTCACTGCCCGCATAGTTCACGGCCACCTTCACGCCATGTTCCGCGAGAGCAAGTGCAATACTGCGGCCGATGCCGCGAGAGCCACCAGTTACAAGGGCCGTTTGACCCCGCAATGCTGAGAACATCATTTATTCCCCCTTCGATCATATTGCTATTGATAAACAATGTTTGAACGTATCTTACAAGACAGCTTGCACACTTTCTAGCGTGTTAATGTTGATTACTTTGACCGTTTTGTCTATTTTGCGGATCAGACCTGCCAGAACACTGCCAGAACCAATTTCCACAAAAGTATCCACACCATCAGCAATCAGCCATTCAATACTGTCTTGCCAGAGCACAGGGGAGTACACCTGGCGGACAAGCAGTTCACGGATTTCTTCAGGATCCGTTACAGGTGCTGCGGTAACATTGACAATAACAGGTACAGCCGGAGCATTAAAAGTAACACTCTTCAGCTCGTCTGCCAAGCGGTCTGCCGCAGCCTTCATCATCGAAGAGTGAAAAGGTCCACTTACTTCCAGCGGAATAGCCCGCTTTCCGCCTGCTTCCTTAACACGCTGCACAACACCGTTAACCCCGGCTTGTGAACCAGAAACAACAATCTGTCCCGGGCAGTTCACATTCGCCAGTTCTACCACGCCGTTCTCCTCGGATACGCTCCGGCATAATTCTGCCAGAGCATCCCGCTCCGCACCAAGCACTGCAGCCATAGCTCCCTGTCCACCTGGAACAGCTTCCTCCATAAAACGACCGCGTAAACGCACAAGTCTTACAGCATCTTCATAGGACAATACGCCTGCCGCAACCAGTGCGCTGTATTCTCCTAGGCTATGACCAGCTACATAATCCGGCTTCATCCCTTGATCACGTAATGCTTCCAGATAAGCCACACTTGCTGTTAGCAGAGCTGGTTGCGTATTTACGGTCTGTTTCAAATCACTGTCAGGTCCTTCAAAAATCAGCTGGCTCAGTGAAAATCCGAGCACCTCATCACCTTTTTCGAATACCGCGCGGCTGTGCGGAAGAGCTTCATATACATCTCTACCCATTCCAACTGCCTGTGCACCCTGACCGGGAAAGACAAATGCGATTTTACTCATAAGTAAGAACTCCTTCCTCTATTACCAGATCAATACGGACGCGCCCCAAGTCAAGCCACCGCCGAATCCAACCATCAGAACCGTGTCGCCTTCCTTCATGCGTCCTTCTTCCGCCGCTTCCACTAGAGCTAGAGGAATAGAAGCTGCTGATGTATTAGCATATTTATCAACATTGATTACACATTTCTCCGGTGGCAGGTCAAGCCGCTGCATAGCGGATTGAATGATACGAATATTCGCTTGATGCGGCACGAACAAATCAATATCTTCTTTACCTAATCCTGCTTTGGTAAGCACACGTTCTGTAGCTGAGCCCATAACACGAACGGCAAACTTAAACACTTCACGGCCATTCATATAAATGAAATGTTTCTTGTCTTCAACTGTCTGCTGAGATGCAGGCAAGCGCGAGCCCCCAGCTTCCAGCTTAAGCAAGTTTCCTCCAGAACCTTCAGCACCCAGATCGAAGGATTGGAAACCGCGTCCCTCTGGAACCTCACCGATGATTACTGCTCCTGCACCATCGCCAAACAGTACACAGGTGTTACGATCCGTATAATCAGTGATGCGGGATAAAGTGTCCGCACCAATTATGAGTGCATTATTGTACATTCCGTTCTGAATAAAGCCAACCGCAGTAGCTAGGCTGTATACAAAACCAGAGCAGGCTGCTGACAAGTCAAATGCCGCAGCACCTTTAGCTCCAAGTTTATCCTGCAAAATGCAGGCTGTGGAAGGAAAGGAACTATCAGGGGTTACCGTTGCAATAATAATAAGATCCAGATCTTCAGCTTTCATGCCTGCAGAATCCAAAGCTTTAAGTGCAGCTTCATAGGCTAAATCAGAAGTTGCCTCATGTGGTGCAGCGATATGTCTTTCACGGATCCCTGTCCGACTGACGATCCATTCATCGTTAGTCTCCACTATTTTTTCTAGATCACTGTTTGTTAAAATTTTCTCAGGTACATATTTACCCGTACCGATAATCCCAACCGGCCGCAACTGTTTCATTTCGTCACTCACTTCCCGCTAATTTCCTTGGATATACTTGGCACAAGATCGGCTTGCAGAGCAATCCGCGCTTGTCTTACCGCATTTTTAACCGCATTTCCGTCTGAAGATCCGTGCCCCTTAACTACCAATCCGCTAAGACCAAGCAGCGGTGCACCACCATGCTCTTTGTAATCCATCTTGCCCTTCAGGGCTCTAAGCTCCGGCATCAGCATAGCCGCTCCAAGCTTAGTTTTCAGAGAACGACTGAATTGCTCCTTCAGCAAAGAGAACAATGCACCTGCTGTACCCTCAAGCGACTTCAATAGGATATTACCAGCAAATCCATCGCAGACAAGCACATCGCAGTTTCCTGTCAGTACGTCGCGTGCCTCAACATTACCGATAAAATGAATGCCTGGCAAGTTCTCCAGCAGTGGATAGGCTTCTTTGGTCAGCTCGTTGCCTTTCCCAGGCTCCGTTCCTACATTTAGAAGTCCAACCCGCGGCTTAGCAATACCGTGCACTTTATTCCGATAAATGCTGCCCATCAGCGCATATTGCACCAGATGTTCAGGTTTCGCATCCATGTTAGCACCAAGGTCAAGCGCAAGCACGCCAACATCATCCAGCGTCGGAATCATAGGTGCCAGCGCAGGACGTTCAATCCCCTGCATACGGCCCACTACGAGTAACCCTGTAGTCATAAGCGCCCCTGTGTTACCTGACGAAATCATAGCATCTGCTTCGCCCTCACGCACCATACGTCCAGCTACAACCATGGATGAATCTTTTTTGCGGCGAACCGCCTTAACCGGCTCTTCATCAGAACCAATAACATCTCCTGCATGCCGCACACTCAGGTTGGACGGCTTGTCCTTCAGCAGCGGCTCTAGTCTGGCTTCGTCACCTACGAGCACAATCTGCGTATCTTTCCATTCCGCGGCCGCGGACAACGCCCCCTCGACATTACATTCAGGAGCGTTGTCCCCGCCCATGGCATCAATGGCGATCAGCACTACGGTTACCCCCTTCACTATACTCTTCATTAGCGGAACGATACACTATAAAGTGGCCTTGAAATACCAATTCTTCTCCGACATAGGTGAATACGTCCACCTCTGCTTTGCCACCTCTGCCTGCAAGTGACCGCACTTGAGCTTTAGCAATGCACTTCTCACCAAGCAGAACCATACGAACAAAGCGTATGTCGGCTGAAGCAGTCAAGGCAATTTCATCGTTAATCACAGCAACCGCAAGCGAGTTGGCTTGAGCAAACACGTAGTGGCCACGGGCGATCCCATTTCTGGAAAAGACATGATCCTCACGAATTTCAAAGATCGAAATCCCGCTCTTATCGAGCTGTAAATCCACAATATCTCCGATCACTTCATCCGCAGGCAAAGAGCGCACCTGATCATAGGAATGCTCTGCCATTTGTTTCATTCTTTCACGCAGTTCTGGTATTCCCAGCTCCATCCGGTCTAACCGAATCGTCTGAATGCTCACCTTCAGCTGACGAGTCAACTCCCGATCAGTCACAAAAGGATTGCCTGCAATTATATGTAGCAGCTGTTGCTGACGTTCTTTCTTGGACATCCGCTCGATAGCGGCTCACCTCCTGGCACATGCCAAGCGTAAACGCCTTCGGCGTCCTAATAAGGACGGTAAGCGTTTAAGCGAGAAATATAAGACATAAAGTATAGGTGCATAACTTATACTTCCTTATATTTTAAAGAAAGCATCCGGCCTCTTGAATGGCCGCTGTTATATTAGGTCAAACAATCATAAATATTATTTAGAACCAGGTACTAATATGTAGTATAAAGCATGCCGCACCAAAAATAAAGCATTGACTTCTGAGCGGAACATAAAGTATAGGTGCAAACCCTATCTTTATTAGATTTGGACAAAAAAATAGTACCTCACCGAAGTGAAGTACTACTTATTTTTGAAACTATTGTTTGATGATTTCTCTTGCTTTGTAAGTTCCGCAAACTTTGCATACGTGGTGAGCTAGTTTCAACTCTCCGCATTGTTCACATTTCACCATGCCCGGCACAACCAACTTAAAGTGGGTGCGACGTTTGTCACGGCGTGTTTTAGACGTTCTACGTTGTGGTACTGCCATGTGTTCCACCTCCTCGTGATATTTCTGTCAGCCTGCTCCTCAGAGCAGGATGTGTTTTGTTGTAATGTTTCATTTGAAAAAGTCTTTCAACCCAGCGAGTCGAGGATCGATCACTGTGTTGTCGCAACTGCAGGTGCCTTCGTTCAAGTTCTGTCCGCATTTCTGACAAAGACCAAGACAGTCTGCCTTGCACAATACCGAATCCGGTAAGTGCAGTACGAAATTTTCTTCCACATACGGGATAAGATCCACAACCTCATCCTTGACGTAAATGAGATCCTCATCTTCGTCATCATCTGGAAGAACTGGCTGCTTAAGCCACTTGAAAGTCTCAGCAAAAGGAATGTTCAAATCACTTTTGACCTCCGTGAGACAACGTGAACATAACATGTCCACATCTCCACTCAGTTTCCCCACCACGTTCACACAATCGGTTCCCGCGGGCAGCGCTTTAAGGTCTACTGAGAGCGGAGCAACAGTTAGAATATCCTTGCGCCCTTTGACTACCTCGCTGACATCCACAACATCGTGAATATGTAACGGTTCGTCGGCATTCGCTAATTTGCGAAAGTGAATCTGCATACTTATCACTCCCAAACAAACAAAATTTATTATACCTAGTATTCTATACCTTTGTCAACCATTTTCCCTTTATATTGTTTCAGAAAATGCGGTGAATTATGATATAACTATTAGTGTAAATCAAAAGATCAGCTTGTGCTAACAGTATCTCTAGAAATCTACCCTACTAAACTCAATAAATATACCTTACTTATCGGAGGGAAGCCACAGTGACAACGGTTGGAATCATCGCAGAATACAATCCTTTACATAACGGACACGTGCATCACTTCACAGAAGCCAAAAGACTCTCCGGCGCAGAGCGCACCATCGTCGTCATGAGTGGTCCCTTTACCCAGCGCGGCGAGCCGGCGGCGGTTAGCAAGCAGGCCCGGACAGAGATGGCGCTGCATATGGGCGCCGACCTCGTCATTGAGCTGCCGGTGGCCTATGCCGTCCAGCCAGCCGAGTGGTTCGCGTTCGGAGCAGTTGCACTGCTGGAAGCGACCGGGGTCGTGGACAGCTTGTGCTTCGGCTCCGAAGCCGGCACTTTGGGCTCGCTGCTCCCGCTGGCCAGATATCTGGCTGAGGAAAGTAGCGAGCTTCAGAGCGAGATCCGCCGCCGCATGGCGCTCGGAGCAAGCTTTCCCGCCGCCTACAGCGCAGCGGCGGCGGTGGCCTTTGAAGGGACTCTCCCGGAAACGGAGAGTCCCGGAGATGCAGGCGAGCTGCTACGCCAGCCGAATAACAGCCTTGGCCTGCATTATCTTATCGCCTTGCAGCGGCTGCACAGCAAGATAATGCCACTAACCGTTCCGCGCACGGCAGCAGGCTTCCATGATCCATTACAAGCCGACTCTTCTATTGCAAGTGCGACGGCCATCCGCAAGCTGCTGCAAGAAGGTGGCTCTCCTGCTGCTTATATGCCGGATTATAGCGTGTCCATTTTGGAAAGAGAGCATGCAGCCGGAAGGGGTCCTCTGAGCTTAGAGAGCTTCAATATCCCTCTCCGCCATCTGCTGTCTACCCATACCGCTGCCGAGTTACAAGCAATCCACGATATGAATGAAGGCTTGGAAAACCGGATACTGCGGCTTTTACCTGAGTTGGAGCAATTCTCTGTTTCAGGCCTGCTTCACACCCTTAAGAGTAAGCGCTACACGCATACACGGCTCCAACGGCTGCTGCTACATGTTCTGTTAAATCATTCTAAAAAAGAAATGACCCCTTCCATACTAGCAGAGGGGCCCGGATATATTCGCATTCTTGGTTTTAGAGAAAGCGGACGAGCACTGCTTAAAGAGATGAAACAAAAAGCTACGTTGCCCATCGTCATGCGCCCGTCCCTTTGTTCCCATCCGCAGCTTGAGCGAGATCTTCAAGCCGCTTCCGCTTTCGCGGGAGCTTTTAAGGAACCCCGCAGAATTGATATGTACCGCGATTATTTGGAACCTCCGGTCATGGTTTGACCGGCAGTTCCTCCATATACTTCAGCGCCTCATCCAGCGTAGATACAGGCACCAGCTTCATAGATGTGCCGATTTTATCAGCTTTTGCTTTGGCTTCGTCATAATTCTTAACAGGCACGAAAAAAATCTCCGCCCCTTCTCGGTCCGCAGCCACGATCTTGTGTTTCACTCCACCGATAGCACCTACCACACCCTCAGCGTTAATCGTACCCGTCCCTGCAACCCTATGGCCTTTAGTTAAATCACCAGAAGTAAGGCGATTGTAAATTTCCATAGTGAACATTAGCCCTGCCGAAGGTCCGCCAACATTTGTATCTACAAAACTGACAGCTTTCCCTGCTTCTTTTGGTTTTACTTTTTGAACGGCGGCAATAGTGACTCCAAAACCAGGTCGAACGGCCGCGCCCTCTTTATCCTTTATTTCAACCAGCGTCACTTGTTCTTTAACTTCCTTGCCATTTCTTTGCAAAACAACAGCGACTTGATCTCCGATTTTTTTAGTGGAGAGCAGTTTAGACAGTGCTTCAGGATCGGGCACTTTTTGTCCTTCTACGCTAATGATTTTATCACCCGGCAGAAATTGTCCCTTATTACTTTCTACAGGAACCGAAAAGACGTAGAGATAATCCACTACATCCTCATATGGAATTCCCGCTGCATGATAAGCGGCCTGAACAGAATAAGACTGTGAGCTATTCATGTAAAAAACCTGCTCCGCAGCATATTCGTCTTCTGACTTATCCCCTAGCCGGGTTTCTTTTCGCACAACCTCTGAATTGGAATTAAAAGCAGAGGCGACCAATAAGGCCACATTAGCATAACTAGCAGACACCGTAGTCATCATAAACGTTCCTTCTTCAGCCGGATCGGCATTCTCCACCTTAATCATAGGGGCAACTTCAGATGCACTGCCTGGCTGATATACGATGTACGGGGTGTTCATAAAGACAAATACATACACGATAACTACAAACGTAAACAGATAAGCTGTGGCGCGGAAACCCGGCCGATGCTTCAGTTGCTTCACTGCTCTTCCCTTCTTTCCCGCGGCACATTTAGGATATGAATGATTGAACTTCATTACCGCTTCGACTAGTGGTTTGGCATGATGGTTGTCTACTCTGCATAAATTGATAACACATCGTCCATGCCTTAAGTTATGAAGAGGTGATCTGAGAAATGAAAAATATTCAAATACGCCGACTAGCTACACGCTCCACACCATTTATACCCGGGATTATGGCAATCCTGATAGCCATTGCAATTATTATCTCACCGGAGAGCTCCTTTGAGGCTTCACTCCAAGGATTGAAGCTTTGGTGGACACTCGTATTCCCTGCCCTGCTCCCCTTCCTGATGCTGTCAGAGATGCTTACCGCTTCGGGTTTCGTGCATGGTTTTGGAGTGCTTCTGGAGCCATTGATGAAAAAGGTCTTTCGTCTGCCCGGTGCCAGCGGCTGGACCTTGGCACTCGGAATCACAGCCGGATTCCCCGGTGGAGCTGGAGGGGTCATGCAGCTACACAAGCAGAACAGCATCTCTGACAAGGAAGCCGCTCGACTTGCAGCACTTACACACTTCGCCAGCCCAGTAACCATGCTTATAGTAATTGGCATAGCTTTTCTACACAGTAATTCAGCAGGTTATTTCCTGCTGGCCATCCATTGGATCTCTGGACTTCTAGCCAGCTATACCGATGCTCTGTTAAAGGGACGGTCAGCGAACACGAAACCAGTTGATAAGATTTCTGCGGACACCAAACGTCCTTCTTTATATAGTCGTGTTCAGCTTGCAGCAACAGATGCCAGAGCAAAAGACGGTCGCAGCTTCGGCAAGCTTCTCGGTGAGTCCGTAGCTAATGCCGTGCAAAGTCTGATGGTCGTGGGCGGTTACATGATTATGTTCGCTGTAGTCATCAATATCATCACTACTGTACTTCCCGCATTGCCAGCTGCTCTGCCAGCAAGCCTACTGGAAATTCATTTAGGCGCCGACGCAATCAGCAAAGGGCTGGAAAGCATTGGAACAGGTCCCTCTAGTATGCTCGGGATAGCTTTGCTGTCTGCTGCACTGGGCTGGAGCGGACTATGTGCACAACTACAGGTGCTGACCATGCTCAAACAAGCCAGAGTCAGATTTCTACCCTACGCTACGGTTCGTCTGATGCATGGACTTTATGCTTTTCTGTTAACTTTATTGCTCTGGAAACCATTGCTGGCTATCCGTAAAGCTGCTTTACCAGCACTTGCAGACTCACGCCCGACTCCAACCGGCACCATGAATGTTACGGACATATGGAGCTCTTTTCCACAGCTGCTAAGTCTGCAAGCACTTCTGCTCATCATACTGTTGGGATTATCTGCTGGAACTTATCTGGTAAGTACTATTCGCCATCGACTCGGTTAAATTTACGCTTCATCGCTTGTTCAACCTCAGGCGTCACAAAATCAGTCACATTCCCGCCGAAATGGGCGATCTCTTTAACAACACTGGAACTTAAGTAGGAATATTTCGGATTAGTCATCATAAAAATCGTTTCCGCATCGGGATCCAGGCTATGGTTGATCGATGCGTTTTGCAGCTCATATTCAAAGTCAGTAACGGTACGGATACCCCGAACTATGACCTGAGCATCTTTTTGACGAACATAATTCACTAACAGATCACGGAAGCTGTCAATTTCCACATTGGGAATATCAGCGGTTGCCTGTCTTAATAGCTCTGTCCGTTCATCTACAGTAAACAGCGGGTTTTTACTCAAATTATTAAGCACCGTTACAATCAAACGGTCGAATTGCTTGGATGCGCGCCGAATAATATCCATATGTCCCATAGTCACGGGATCAAAGGTACCTGGATAAATGGCAACACGTTCTTTTCTAATTTGCTGACTCATTCTCTACCTCCTCACCAGCTTCACTTTCCTCTGTAGGATTAGCTTCATACTGGTAAATAGAAATTGTCGTTTCTCCGTATACGGCCTGACGCAGCCTATAAAATCCTGGAATATCTTCAGGATAGGCATAACTTGATTCATGCTCCAGAACAATAATCGCGTCCTCTTGCAGCATTCCTTTTTCGACCATCATAAGCATAAGCTCATCCCCGTGCTTCAAGCGATAGGGAGGGTCCAAAAAGACCAAATCAAAAACTTTTCCCCGCTTCTCCAGCGCACCTAGCGCCCTTCCAGCTTCATTACGGTACACCTGCGCTTGTTCTTCCAGCTTGGTAGCCTTCAGATTGGCGCGGATCGTGTCGATACTTTTAGGATCCATATCAACAAATACACCGCTTTCCATCCCTCTGCTTAAGGCTTCGATCCCCAAACCGCCAGTACCGGCGAACAAATCCAGCACCGCTCCACCTTCGAAATATGGGCCTACCATGCTAAATACAGCTTCCTTCACCTTATCGGTCGTAGGCCTTGTCCCACTTCCCGGAACACTCTTCAGTGGCCTTCCTTTTGCACTTCCCGATACCACTCTCACTGTTATTCACCCGCTCTATATCTCTGTTTGTTATGCCCAAAAGGGCATAAGTCCACGCCTATCGTAACACATTTGCGCGATGAAATAAAAAATTTGTCTAGATATGAAATAAGAAGGCGAAACAGCTTATTCAGAGAAATAAGTCATCTTAATGTATAAGATTGGACTTCCAGGGACATCATGTAATTATCGACACCACAAATGTCGTAGACAACCGCGGAGCAGGCTTACGTTTCCCCATAAGCTCTTCGTCCGGTTTCTCCTCTCCCATGAAAGGGGCCCTAGAGATAGGGCCCCGAATTTATGTTTAACGGTTTTATAAACACAAAAAGACTACCCTTTCGGCAGCCTTTTCAGCAGCAACTATTTCACAAATCTTCCGATAAACTCAGAAACTACGCTCTCATACTTAACCGGATCCATGCGGAAAGCTTCTCCGTGACCCGCATTAGGAACGATGTAAAGCTCCTTCTCGACCGGACTATTCTCATATACCGTATGAACCATTTCCGTAGGAACAAAAGTATCATTATCGCCATGAATAAACAGGGTTGGCGTTTTAGATTTCTTCACCTGTTCTAAGGCTGAGGCTTCACCAAAGGAATAACCTGCCCGAATCTTTGTTAGCATACTGGTCGTATCTACAATTGGAAAGGCGGGGAGATGGTACATTCTTTTTAATTGAAAGGTAAGCTCGTCCTTCACTGAGGTATAACCGCAATCTTCCACAATTGCTTTAACATTAGCTGGTAAATCCTCTCCGCTTGTCATCATAACGGTAGCTCCCCCCATGGAAACACCGTGCAGGATGATCTGTGTATCCTCACCATTTGCTTTTAGGGCACTCTGAATCCACTTCAGGTAATCCTTACGTTCAGGCCATCCAAATCCGATATAGTCACCGCCACTTTCACCATGTCCTCTGGCATCCGGCAGCAAAATATTATATCCAAGTCTCTCATAATACATTCTGGCATATCCACTCATTTGAGTTGCATTTCCAGCATACCCATGAGCAACAATAACTGTCTTATCGGAATGTTCAGGGGCAGCTAAATAGTACGCTTTAAGCTGTATTCCGTCATCAGAATCTATCTCCCATCTATCAAAGCTCTGGGTATCCCACCACTCTTGGTCTGCCTTCGAGGTATCTTTAGATTGTTCTACCTCTGGACTGGACTGCAGGTCAGGGCTTTCATTTAAGAAATCCTTTGAAGCACGTGCAATAGCAACATGATAGAAATAAAAACTTCCCACAGTCACAACAATGATTAAAAGTACAATAACAGAAGAAATTCCGATCATCATTTTTTTCTTCAAACTAGCTCTCTCCTAAATAAAATTTAACAGTATTAATCTATGTTATCAGACTAAGATACCATGTATATTTGAATATTCAAAATCACAGTATTGTAAACTCATGTTATTCACTACGTGATTAGTATTCTTTTAATTTATTAATTTATATTGCTTTAATGGACACAACATTTACAAAAAAAGCCCCAAGTCGGCAAAATGCCAACATGGAGCCCTGCTATTTTAGAAATTTAGAACATACATGCACTTGTAATAATTACTAATAAGATGAACAATACTAAGATTGCGCCTGTAGAAGTAAAAGCGCCACCAACCTGACCATATTCAGCACCCATGAGAAGACCTCCTCCGTATTTAGAATACAATATATAATATGTATTTATCCCCCTAGAAGATTGGGCGTACGGTTAAAAAAAAAGACCTCCACTGGGCTACCAGCGAGGTTATGAGCTCAACATCTAATCAGAAACTAAAATACCATCAAAGCTTTCCGGACCTACACGTACTGTACCGAGAAGATTAGAAGATACAAATGCTGTATAAGTGAGCTGAGGTGTAATGGCTGGTAAGAAATCCGCTGCTGAAAAGGTTATTACTTGCGGAGCCAGAAGACTAAGAGAAAAAGTAGAAGTAGCAGAATACACTTTTGGATCAGTAGCCAAAGTTCCTCTTACAATCGTAATTGTGATACCTACTAAAGCTAACGGAAGCGTTACAGATATCGTTCCTTTAAGAAGAACGCGTGGATTGGTAGTCACTCCAGCCGTTAACAACCCAATCTGTCCAAAGAGCTGCGGCGTGTTAAGTACCGTAATAGGAATAGATATAGAGTTGGCGAGGCTGGCATTTTGAGATGTTCTTGCATCAAGGTAAGTTCCCATCGTTGCACCCCCTTTATATATTGGCATACCATAATATATTAGTGTTCTCGATAGAATGCATAGCCACATTACCAGTGTAAAACGATTGTTTTATAAAACTCATAGGCAAAATCTATTTATCATCTTTTTTCGTCCCATCCCTTTTATTAAACGCCAGTTCAAACAACCCGGTCGCTGATAGTCCCGCAAGCCCCCCCGCCCAGAGTCGCAGAATCAGATTCATATCAGTGAACGGATAGGCAACTGCTCCAACCAGCAAGCCAATAGCCAACCCCACAACTGGCACAATGTTCCGCGGAAGTTCAATGCTATTCTTCACAAGTTGTACTAGTGCCATTACAAAAACTGCTAGGACTGAAGCAAAGGCAAGCACACTGTTGAGAGCATCGTTATACATGTTTTTTAATCCTCCTTATTTCATTTTTTACTTTCTGTTACAAGTAAACCTGCACGGTTCAGCACCGTTAATATGCGATAGAAATCGTAACTGCCACCCGATGGAGTATCGAGAAGTCCTGCCGCAGTCGCTGTTTTCACAGCCGCCTCAGCCCATGCAGGGACATTCATGACTGCTCGATTTTCAATTAATGCCACCCGATCTGTAAGCTTAGTGATCGACTGCCCCTGTTCTTGCACACCTGTTTTCAGCGTATCCCTGCTAGCTGTAAGAACTGCAATAAGGGCACGCAGTTCCTTTACTTCCGATTCTAGACTAACAAGCTTTTGCTTATCCTCTGCGGACATCTCATCATCTCCTCCCATGGATTTGTCATCATATTTATACAGATTATAGGTATTCATAATTTGAATCAGCTTAGCTGCATAGTTCGGATCAGTAGCGTAGCCAGCTGCGGCAATCTCTTGTGCGGCCGCCTTGCCACTCGCACCGAGAACCTTGCTGTAAAGGTTGCGATTCCATGAGACTCCATTCACAATCAAGTCGGAGTGATCCGCGATAGATTCTCCCCAGTTGTTGTAGGCTCGAAAAGGGGCATTAACTTTAACAGCTTTACCGTTAATATATTCAGTAGTTTGTACAGTAATGCTGCCAGCAGGTCCACTTCCTTTGATCCCAAACAAATTATTCGCTTTCACAGTCAATCCACTGCTGCCCCAGCCTGACTCCAGAGCCGCTTGAGCAATGGTTAACGAAGCGGGAACCTTAGTGAGCTGCATGTCCTTCACAGCAAAATTTGCAATCTTCGCTATAAACTCGCCTTCTGTCATCTCATCACATCCTCTCCATTTATTAAATGCGAGGCATCATAAAATGACTGTGCTTATCCCCTACTAACATTGTGTTTTTACTAGATTCGTTTCCGCTATAGGACTCAGCTGACCTTATACGCAGCATTAGCTCACATTTGGAATGTTAACGGACTCCATAGCCGCAATTGGCACCAAAATCACTCAATATCAAGCTCTTCATATGGAATAGTGTCACTGGGGTCCGAAACCATGCTCAAATGGTTAAATACATGCTAATAACGTCATCCGGGTCCTTAAGCTTAAGCAGACTGAATATGACTCGGCGGTGTAAAAACAGCCAAACAACGCTCTAAAAAAGGAGCAGCGGTTCTCCTATTATTGGAGAACCGCTGCTCCTTTATCTTTTCATGACATCGACATCTGCTATCCACTGTGATCGAACACTTTTCCCGTGTTTAGCTAATTTCCGATCTCACTAATCCCTGTAAATGTATCAGCTGCTCTCTCACCTTCACAACTTCCCCTACTATAATAAGAGCAGGATTTTTAATCTTTGTGGCCACTGCCAGCTTATCGATATTCTCAAGCGTGCCTGTCACTGTTCGTTGGCAAGCAAATGTACCATTCTCAATCAACGCAATCGGTGTTTGGGCATCTTTTCCGTGTATTAAGAGTTGTTCACGAATATGGCTTAATTGACTAACTCCCATATAAATAACAAGAGTATCTACACTATGTGCTAACCGGTTCCATTGTATAGGGGCAACATGCTCAGGGCAGCGACTACCCGTGACGACGGCAAAAGACGCTGCAATACCACGATGTGTCAGGGGAATTCCAGCGGAAGCGGCTACACCGATTGCGGAAGTTATACCCGGAATGACTTCATAAGGAATACCAGCTTGCACGACAGCCAGTGCTTCTTCCCCGCCTCTGCCGAATACGAAGGGGTCTCCACCCTTGAGTCGGACGACTCTACGGCCTTCGCTAGCATATTGAATGAGCAGCCCGTTAATTTTCTCCTGTGACATTGAATGCTGGCCTGGAGATTTACCACAATAGATTACTACTACTCCGGCTTTGGCATAGTTAAGCAATTCTTCATTTACCAAGCGATCATATAAAATAACGTCTGCTTCTTGGATTCGCCGCATCGCTTTTATCGTTATAAGTTCTGGATCTCCCGGTCCCGCTCCAACTATAGCTACGCATCCCGGCTTCATATCGTTTTCTCCAACACAACCTGTTCCAGCACAACAGAATCTCCGCGACCCGTCGATACATCAGACGCAGGAGTTAAGCGACTGCCCTTGAAACTTTTTTGAGAGAGATAGAATAGAATTCCAGTAAACATAACACCTCCAATAAAATTTCCAAGGAGAACAGGAATGCCGTTCCATAACCACCAGTCACCAAAGCTAACACTCGCTCCCAGCATCATCCCTGCAGGGATCACGAACATATTTACGACGGTGTGCTCAAACCCCTGTCCAAAAAAAGTTAGGATTGGCAGCCACATGGCAATGATTTTACCGGAGGTAGAGCTCGAAGTCATAGCCATAACAGCCCCTAAGGTAACCATCCAGTTACAGAGCATGGCTTTAATAATAACTAACAGCATTCCGTCTCCACCCATATTTTTATAGGCAATGGTCTTGGCCTCACTTGTATTAATGAGGGTTTGAATCATTGGATGACTCATATCTGTGCCCATTTTTGTAATCGTAAGGCCATAAAGAACAGCGTATACCGCACAACCGAGCAGATGTCCGAATATAACCCATAAATAGTTGTTCAACATCCGCTTCGTTGTTGTCTTCTTTTCCAGAACCGCCAGAGGGATCAGCGCAAAACTGCCTGTCACTAGCTCTAGACCAAGTAGAATAATCATTACGAACCCTACCGGAAAAATAATAGCTCCTACCATAGGAATCCCGGTCTGCGCCGCAGCTGTAAATGCAAGTGTAGTAGCACAAGCCAGAATCGCTCCACCCAGACTACCTCTCACCAATAACTGCAGGATAGATAACTCTGCTTTGTTCTCGCCGCTTTCAATCATAGCGTTCAGCACTTCACGTGGTTTGATATAATCCATGATTAATCCCCCTTCAACGGTCTTTTCTTTAAATGGTTACATAGATCGAACCACTATTAGGATCAATTTCTACATCAAATGTAACAACACAGCCTTTATCTGGCTCCATAGCAACTCCACTATGCAGGTCAATCTTCCAGTCGTGCAGAGGACAGTGAACCTTCGTACCACATACCATCCCTTCGGATAATGCGCCACCTTTATGAGGACATTTATTCTCTACCGCAAGAACCTCACCATCTGAAAGTCGAAATAACGCGATCTCCATGTCATTGACCCTAAAAGTTCGTGAACCCCTTGTATCAATATCAGTTACTTTACCAACGAGCATTTTGGTTATAGTCATCATTAGCCCCCTTTAAACACTCTCTATTTGTGCAATAGCTTCGAAATTCTTACGTAGTTCTGGCTCATTCACAATTTGTTTCCAAGGATCAGTAGTGAGCCCCAGCACTGTCTCAATTCGTTCTTTGAGCGCCAAGCGCTCCTCCTGACTTTCAAGAGCTTTCTTTATATTGTCTACCCCTACTCGTTCGACCCAGTGTGCAGTTCTCTCATTCCAGCCGGCCTGCTCACGGTAATATTGTAAGAACGCACTTGCCCATTCGACTACCTCTTCTTCAGTCTTCACCACACATAGAAGATCCGTGGCCCGCACATGTACCCCTCCATTCCCACCAATATGCAGTTCCCATCCACCATCTATCGCCACAACACCAAAATCTTTAATCGTCGCTTCCGCACAATTACGAGGGCATCCGGAAACTGCAAGTTTCACTTTACCCGGCGTATTCAGGCGTTCGAATTGTTTTTCCAGTGTAATCCCCATACTGATCGCATCCTGAGTGCCAAATCGGCAGAAGGTAGACCCCACACAGGTCTTCACTGTACGTAACGTTTTGCCATAAGCATGCCCGGAAGGCATATCAAGCTCCTCCCACATCTTAGGCAAGTCTTCCTTCTTAACGCCAAGCAAATCTAGTCTTTGTCCTCCAGTAAACTTCACCATAGGAACAGCAAATTTCTCGGCAACCTCTGCAATCTTCTTCAATTCTGCAGGTGAAGTTACCCCCCCATAGATTCGCGGAACCACAGAGTAAGTCCCGTCCTTCTGAATGTTGGCGTGATATCGCTCGTTTGTATAACGAGACTCTTTCTCGTCTATATATTCCTCAGGCCACAACATGCCCAGATAATAGTTCAGCGACGGGCGGCATTTCGCACAACCTTCCTCCTGACTCCACTCCAGAACATTCATCACTTCTTTAACTGTCATTAGCTTCATTCTTTTTATCTCAGAAACAATTTCATCACGGTTCAGCGTTGTACAGCCACATATTCCTTCTTTAACTACGGTGACCGCATCACCTGCATAGAGTTGCAATAACCCTTCTACAAGTGGTTTACAGCCCCCACAGGAAGCGGATGCTTTGGTGCACGCCTTAATTTGCCCTACGCTGGTACAGCCTCCAGACTCAATCGCTTCAGCAATAGTCCCCTTCGAAACACCATTACATCCACAAATAATTTCATCTTCCGGCATAACTTCCAACCGATTCCCTTGCGTCGATGAGAACACATCCGCTGAGATTCCTAATAACAGTTCCTTTTCTCTTCCACTAATATTTTCTTTATTCTTAATTATCGAGAACAAGTGAGCACCGTCGCTGGTATCACCAAATAGTACTGCCCCGATTAACATGTCATCTTGTATAACTAGCTTTTTGTAGACTCCTTCTATTTCATCCTGATATCGCAGCGCCCTGGATCCGTCCGGCTCGGTGAATTGTCCTGCTGAGAATACATCAACACCAGATACTTTCAGCTTGGTAGAAGTTACAGAACCCATGTATCCTTCAACCTTAACTCCAGCCAGCCTTTTTGCTAATACGGCACCTTGTTCATATAAAGGAGCTACCAGACCATAAGCGATTCCTCGGTGCTCGGCACATTCCCCCAGAGCAAAGATACCGGGGATATTCGTCTCCATATAATCATTTACGATAATTCCGCGGTTGATCTGCACACCACTTTTCTTCGCCAATTCAACATTTGGTTTAATCCCAACTGCCATGACAATAAGATCCGCATCGGCTGTGCTACCATCTGTGAATAGTAAACCTCTTACTCTCTTCTTACCTAAAATCGCCTCGGACTGCTTATGGAGCAGAAATCTCATTCCTTGCGCTTCCAGCTCTCTTCTGAGCATTACTGATGCAGCTTCGTCCAGCTGGCGCTCCATAATATAATCGTGGATATGCACTACAGTGACTTCCATTCCCAGATGTAACAGACCTCTAGCCGCTTCCAGCCCTAGCAGGCCTGCACCGATGACAATCGCCTTTTTATAAGATCCTGCAGTCTCCTGCATGATCTGGCAATCCTTAATATCACGAAAAGCAATGACCCCTTCTTTATCCGCACCCGGTATAGGCAACATAAAGTGATTCGATCCTGTAGCTAGGATTAACTCATCGTATTCGGCAGTGATCCCCTTATCGGAATATACCTTTCGACTCTCACTGTCTATTGAAGTCACCGTATGTCCCATATACAACTTAATACCTTGGCTGTGATACCACTCCAGATCATTGATGATGATCTCACTCATATTCGCTCCACCAGCAAGAACGGAAGATAACATGATCCGGTTATAGTTAGGATAAGGTTCCGAACCAAAGATGGTAATCTCATACCCCTCAGGATTTAATTTGAGCAAATGTTCAATCGTACGAACCCCCGCCATTCCATTGCCGACTAACACCAGTTTCTTGCGCGCAGCTATCATCTATATCTCTCCTCTCCGTTTGGAAAACCCAAAAAGCCCGCTCCACTCCACACGGAAACTTACATTTCCATTGCGATAAGTGAAAGCAGGCACCATTGCCGCTTCAGTCGAATACACCGTTGTATTCGTGAATGATTAATTTGTTAAACCGACTATACAACAGGAATCAGAGAACGTCAACAATTATGACATATAAAATTTAAAAATCTTAAATTCGTCGACAACCCATCGTTTCTGTGTTATATAAAATAACATAACGATTAAGAAAGGGCGTCGAACTATGCATTCCCTGTTGATTATTCAGAATAGCACGACAGAGAAGGACACAGCCGAGCGCTCAAATAGTAAAACGGATGCCATTCTCCGTTCCTCCGGATATATTGTCACAGTAGCCGTTACACAAGAAGAAGCTGTGGCACGGATCAAAGACGCTGATGCTTCCATACTCCATTTACCCATCACAGAGATCAATAGCTGGGGTACTTTACTAATGAGTCATAAGATTGCACCAATCCTTTGGTGGTGTACTGACGAAACAGCCACACTTTCACTTGCTGCATGTGAAGATAATATCATGGTGGATGGTGTATTATCGCCTTCCATGCTCTCACAGGAGATCCATTGGATCCTTCATTTCAGTGCCAAGCAATGTTTCGAAAGACAACAATGGCGTAAAGAGCGAGAACAGCTGCATGCTCGAATCGAAGAACGGAAATGGATTGATATGGCTAAAGGTATCCTGTCCAAGGTCAAGAATATTTCCGAATCTGAAGCTTATGATCTTCTCCGTAAACAAGCAATGAATGAACGTAAACGTATGGTTGATGTAGCTACTTCAATCGTTAGAGTCTATCAATTACTGCAAGATCAAACCTAAGGGGGGAATATACCTATGATCAACATTTTAAAAGAAGTCGCCCGAGGCAAAAGAGGCGCCCGAGATTTAAATTATGAAGAGTCTACATATGCCGCAGAATCTATACTCGGACGAACAGCATCTCCTGCTCAGATTGGAGCCTTTCTGGCTGCTGAGCGGATTAAGCTAGAAAGCGTAGAAGAACTTGAAGCTTTCGTCTACGTTTTACGTAAATATGCGCATCGCGAACCCCTTTTTGCGGAAGGTCTTGATTGCGCCGGACCCTATGATGGTAGAAAATCCTCATTCATCGCAACTTTTCCCACTGCATTTCTATTGTCCGCGGCCGGACTGCCAGTCACACTACACGGTACTGCTTCTCTGCCTCCTAAATGGGGAATCACTTTACAAGATATCATCTATCAATCTGGGATTGAGAAAACTGCGCTAGAACGTACAAAAGCCATTGCAGCTGCTAACAAGAGTAATGTACTATTTGCCGATGCTGAAGAATGGTGCCCTCCTCTAGGCGACCTTCGCAGCATCCGTGAGGAAATTGGTATGAGAACCTTATTCAACACCGCCGAGAAGCTGATTGACTACGCCTGCTCTCCTTTTATTATCTTCGGGATATACCATAATACAGTCTTTGACCGATTATCTAGATTACTCATAAAGCTTGGTTATCAAAAGGCGTTAATTGTCCAAGGGGTGGAAGGCTCCGAGGATCTTTTCATCGACCGACCTACCCGCGTTTACACTGTCGAGAACGGTGTGGCGGCTCTTGATATTATTGATCCGGAAGGATTTGGTTTGGATACAATTGTTCCTGAAGTCCATTGGACACCACATCAACAGCTAATGACAGCTGAGGCAGTTCTACAGGGCGGCGGTCACATGGCTTTCTATAATCAAACTCTGCTGAACGGTGCAGCAAGATTACATCTAGCTGGAAAGGTCAACTCTATCGAGGAAGGGCTGTATACCTGCAAAAGCTTATTGGATAATGGTGAAGCTTGGAGCGTATATGTGAAATGGAGGGGTGCACTTCTCGGTAGCACAAGCGGTGCCTTAGGTCCTGCATAATGCATTTTCACCTCATTTTACCCGGACAATATGTAATTATTAGTAAATCTAGCTTGTGAATCCCGTAGAATTAGCGTAATATATAGTAATAATTTACTATATAGGAGGGTCTAACAGACTATGCCTTCATATTATTTTAAAGAAGTATGGACACCCTTACGCTGGGTAGGTATAAAGTTTTTTCGTGATGATGATGGATTCTTATGGATCAAATGGTGGGCAAAACCCAGAAAACGGTTACGTTAACGCATAATATTTCATATGCAATAATACATAGGTTCAGCAGTGAGTTAATTATAATAATCTGCGTTTGCCACCACCTCCGCTCTAAGCATTGGTTTGCTAGCGGAGGTCTTTAGGCATCTTTCCTGATGAAATCCTTCAAATTCAATTAAAAAGAGCACCCATCGCTAAAGTACTAGCAACTGATGCCCCTATTTACTAATTCCCTACTTTTGCCCCAAATGAACGTGCCAAGAGTACCGCCTGTTCCATATCCATCCGCACTCCCTGTAGATCCAGACTCTTTAAATCAATGCCTTCAACAATCGCTTCCCGCATATCCGCTCCCTTAAGCTTGCATTGAGACAATTGTACACGGCTCAAATCCGCTCCACGCAAGTCACTTTTTTGCAAATTACAGCCCATTAAATCCGCTTCTGTAAATCGAATCCCCCGCAGATCCTGTCTGCTTAGATTGGTATGTCTAAGGTTCGTGTACGACCAGTCCCCTCCAAGCAGCGAGATTCCGTCCAAATAAGCGTTTGAGAAATCCGATCCTACCATCTTGCAATCTTCAAATTTAGATACAAACAGGTTCGCTCCCGTAAATTTACAATTGGTAAAAGCTGAACCTTTATGGTGAGACGCATTAAGCATGGCTCCTGTAAAATCACAATCAATAAATCGACAGCCAATAGAGTTCATCTCTTCCATAGAAGTGCCTTTGAAGGAGCATTGCTCGAATGTGCAGTTATTTAACTCACCATCCTGCAAGCTTCCTTGGTCAAAATTGTGATTACGGAACGTTTCATTAAGGTATTGGTACATATAAGTCTCATCACCTTCATCAGTATTAAAAAAATTAATTCTTAATTAAAAATAGCACTTTAGTAGATTGTTCTCAACATTCCCTTTCGATATAATAGCAAATAAACAATGGGGAGGTAAATTATGGATGTGTCCAGCAGGAAAGAACCATTCCGTTATGTTATGAACCATCCGCTTGAATGCTGGATTGAAGTTCCGCTTAACAATTCCGGTCCAGGTGCTGGAAAGTTAACAGAGGCTGTATTACTCGATCTTAGCCGTTCGGGTTGTAAAGTACGCACCCCTTTGAATCTTCGATTCACGGCAAGAGATACCAGGCTTATTATTCATCTTCGATTAAATGAAGAGAAGCTTCAGCTCTTATGCAGCGCCCGTTGGGGTTGGATGTTTGGACTTGGCCAATATCAATATGGAGTTAAATTCCGCTTGGACGAAAATGAGGAAGACCGCCTAATAAGAGAGCTTGAGACATGGACCGCCACCCTTCGGGTTGAAGGTCTGTAGAACTTACCATAACAGATGCCCTTCACTTAGAAGGACGTCTTTTTTTTGCACAAAAACAAAGACAAAGCTAAATCGCTCTGCCTCCGTTCTAAAAACTATTCCGCCAAGTTGTGGCTAGACATCCACTCTTTTATTAACGAGTTTGATGATGACCGCTATAAGAAGAACTGCTATCACCGCTTCAAACAGAAGAGGAGCTAGATTCAAATGACCCTGTATAAGCTGGATCCCATTTGCGGTATCCCTCTCATCTATGACCTCGAACTGGAATACACTTTCCCAAGCAGTGAAGTTACTTTTGAAAATAAAATACTCCAAATAGAATATTCCATTCTGTAACAAATACGCTGTGGCCAGCCCAATCCATACTCGCCCCTTAAATTTCATACTTCGCGCAACCGTAATGGAGACCATCAAGGTAAGCATAATATAACCGGCAAACCAATACGCCTGCAAGAGAACTAATAATCCCACTTTCCAGAAATTCTCCGGAAGAAATGATGAGGAATACATTGAAAGATACACGCCAAAATGGATCAAAGCTATTAAAATAATACCCAGCAGTAGAGCTAAATAGAGCACTAACGGAGAAAGGACAGTGTTCAGGGTTCTTACGGGCACTAGGCGACGATTATAGGAATTTACATTGTTAAAAAAGGTTCGTGCTGCCATGACGAGAAAGATCAGCCCTGCGATGACATAAATTAATCCGTTTAAAATAAACCTTTCATAGTCATGCAATTTGGTGAACCCCAACCCGATCTGCGCCAGAATTATGATTACAAAAACAGCAAGGAACTTATCCCTATCTCGTCTAAAATCGTACTTCACTAGCTTTAGCATTCTGCGTACACCTCTCTGAACAGTTCGTCTATGCTTTTGCCTCGGCGAAGCCGGATATCCTCTACCGCCGTATGCATCAGAATTTCTCCCTCTTTTATAAAAATCACATCATCAAAGATCCGCTCAATATCCGATACTAAATGGGTTGATAAGAGAATGGTACTGTCCTCTTCATAAAACTCTACTAACGCGTTAAGAATTTTTGTTCTAGCTACCGGATCTACACCACCAATGGGTTCATCCAGCAAATAAAGGCTAGCTCGGCGTGATAGGGCAAGTGTAAGCTGTAAACGTTCGTTCATCCCTTTGGACAGGTCCTTTACCTTATCTTGTGCTCTTAGTTTCATAAACTCCAGCATTCGCGAGGCTTTAGTCAGATCAAAATCAGGATAGAAGTCAGTTTGGAACTTTAGAGCATCAGAAACACTCATCCAGGATTCTGTAAGCGGCTTATCAGGCATAAACGACACCACCGCTTTACTTTCTGTTCCTACAGAACACCCAATGACGGATACACGACCAGAGGTAGGCTGTGACAGCCCGGCGATGATTTTCATAAGTGTACTTTTTCCGCTGCCGTTACTGCCTAGCAGTCCCGTGATCTTACCCGCACTCAGATTAAAAGATACCTCGCGGAGGGCGTGCTTGGAACTATATTTTTTTGTAACTTCATGAACCTCAACTATATTTTCCAACTTGTTTATCCCCCTATTCTTTATCCTTGTTACGGATATTCTCCGCTACCGCCGCTAAAATATCTTCGCCTTGAAAGCCAAGATCCTGCATACCACGAATGAAACGATCTAGCACATCTTTGGCCATTTCTTTTTTGATGGTCAGGATAGTACCTTCATTACTTGTGACGTATCTTCCCATTCCACGCCGGGTTTCCACGATTTCTTCACGCTCCAGTTCCTGAAAAGTTCTTTGCACCGTATTCGGATTAATCTGCAGCTCACTGGCAAGTTCTCGTACCGAGAGGATTTTATCTCCTGGTTTCAGCTTACCTGTGACGATTTCACCTTTGATGTAATTCATGATCTGTATATAAATCGGCAGGTTGTTATCGAATTCGATTGTCATGATTAAGCAACATCCCTTCGTCTAAAGACGGAGAAACCTATGAGAAGAAAGACAACTGTGTATAAGACAAGCATCACGATGGAAAAGGTCAGTGTCATTCCAGGCATAGGTGCTCCTCCACCTTCATAAGCAGATAAATTTAAGTTTGGAAACAGAACATATTTGTAAAAATCACGAGAAATAATCAATTTGTCTATCATTAACGCAAACATAGTAGCCCCAATCGTTACTCCCGTTGAAGTGGTCAATATCCCCAGCATAAAAGCAAGTGTTCCATACACAACTGTACTAACGAGATTATACAATAGGTTTGTAAGCATCTCACTCATACCCGCTTCTCCACCACTTAGTCCAAACCACAAAGCCCCTGTTCCAAAAACGGCTATACCTCCAATGACAGTCAAAGTCAAAGCATACAACAGTACAACCACATATTTGGATGCGAGGATTGCTGTACGGCTTCTGGCGCGGATAAGCAAGAACTTGATGGTTCCTTGACTATACTCTTTTGAGACAATACCTGCTGTTCCGATGATCGCAAGAATTGTAATCACTTGGCCAATCCCTTGGGAAAGCAGCATCATTGCTGAAAAATCATAAGCTGATTCAAACATGTCAGGTGAAACAGAATGAACAATATAACCTAATAGCAGGGATAATAGAATTAATATCACATATGGCACAATAAATGTGCGTTTCTTTGAGATCTTGAGCCATTCATTAACAATAAGATTATTGAAGTTACGCAATGCGGTTTCCTCCTGTCCATTTCAAGAAATCTTCCTCAAGACTCTGTTTATTCTCCGTAATCCGGAAAATTCCCACACCTTCATCACTAAAAGCAGATACAAGCTCCGGTACTCTGCTATCAAGCAGACTTACTATCACTTCAGAACGAGCGCTGTCCATGGAGGCCAATTCCGCATAATCTAAACGCTCCAAGAGGTTTATCGCCGCTTCAACCGATCCTACACGGATGGTTAGCTTTACTTGTGCGGTTGCTTCCTGCTCTTCACCAATCGCAGTTACGGTTACCAGCTTACCATTCTGGATTACGATAGCCCGATGGCATATTTGTTCAATTTCAGTGAGCAAGTGGCTGGAAATTAGAATAGAGATGCCTTCCACTTCGGCGATGGTACGCATATAATCACGCATTTCCCGTATTCCAGCCGGATCAAGTCCGTTCGTAGGCTCATCTAAAATCAATAACTTTGGCCGATTGAGTAGCGCTTGAGCAATCCCTAGACGTTGGCGCATGCCCAGCGAATAAGCCTTTACTTTTTTACTCATCGCTTCTTGAAGTCCTACCAGTTCTACAACCTCATCTATTCTGCCAGCCTCAATATTATCCGTCATTCTTTGGTACTGCTTCAGATTATCAAGTCCAGTCATATACGGATAAAACTCTGGATTCTCAATTATCGCACCGATATGGCCAATCGCCTGCTTAAAATCATTCCTTACACTGTGACCTTGGATAATCACATCGCCTTCACTCATCCGTATTAAACCCGTCATCATTCGAATCGTTGTGGTCTTACCTGCACCGTTTGGACCTAACAACCCAACAATTTCACCCTTACGGATATCAAATGTCAGCTTATCCACAATCGGTCTTCCTTTGATAATCTTACTTACCTCATTCATTTGCAGAACGACTGAATCTTTCATCTCTACACCACTCCCCTGTTTCATGCGGATCCTCCCTGCCAACTAATGTATTGTTCATTCGTTTTATTGTGTCAGTGTCATAGTTAAATAGTACACTAATATGTTATTGAAGTAAAGCCCAAAATGATAAGTTAATGCAAATAAGGGCTTTCTATTAGACTATTAGCCAAGCAAAAAATTTATATGAACATAGATTAGATAACAAAGGAGGAATTACAAATGAAAAAAGAAGTTCATGTATCGCAGACTTACCCTCGCTTGACCGTGTACGATGAAGAAAACTTCAATGGACGCCGTAGAATATATACTGGCAACCTGGGTATTCGTAATACGGACAACATCCTCGATGGTATTGAGAGCCTTCGGTTCTTCTCTACTAGCAGCAATGCTACACTGGTACTTTTCACTAGAACACGGTTTAGAGGGAATTTCCGTGTACTTCGCGGGAACCGCAACATTAGGGATCTGGATGATTTCATTTCAGGTAATGACGTGGAGTCCATTATTTCTACTAACCAACGCTTAACCCTCGAACAAATCCGTAATATCCGCAGCAGCGGTAACTTGCCTTCGGGATATCGTTTGATCTAATTTTTAGAGGACGCAGTTTAAGCCATAAGCTTAAGGTGCGCCCTCTTTTATTTTCCGTTATAATGACTCCATACATATTAAACAGGAAAGAAGGCTACTTTATGGAACCGATCGTTTCTACTCGATGGCTGCTTGCTCGGTTATACGAGCCTGAACTTGTTATAGTTGATTGCCGTTTTTTACTTACTGACCCGGAAGCTGGACGTAAAGCCTATACAGAAGATCATATTCCCGGCGCAGTTTATCTACATCTGGAAGAACAACTCTCCGCTCCTGTAAGCTCACACGGGGGACGCCACCCACTGCCAGAAATTTCAAAGCTAACTGCCGCACTTAGTAAGGTTGGCATTAACAGAGATAGTATTGTCGTTGCTTATGATGATCAAGGTGGTGCCTACGCTTCCCGTCTGTGGTGGATGCTTAAATATTTGGGGCATGAACGTGTGTTTGTAATGGATGAAGGCTACTCTGCTTGGAAAAAAGCATCCTTCCCCGTCAGTGATCATCAAGCGGTTCGGATTCCTAGCCAGTATGAAGCAGATGTTCAGAAGAAGATGCTTACTAGCATGGAAGATGTGCAAAATGTAGTTAACGCCGGTGGCGCACTATTGATTGATTCCCGCGAGTCCCGTCGCTATGAAGGTTTGGAAGAACCGATTGATCCGAAGGCAGGTCATATTCCCGGGGCGATCAATAAGTTCTGGAAGGATGTTCTCGATGAGCAAGGGCGCTGGAAGTCAACTGAGGTGCTGAAAGAGCATTATGAAGGAATTGATCCTGAGCAAGAGATTATTGTGTACTGCGGTTCAGGTGTAAGTGCCTGCCCTAATGTGCTCGCGCTAGGCAAAGCCGGGTACAAGAATGTTAAGCTGTATGCGGGAAGCTGGAGTGATTGGATTTCATATGAGGAGAATCCGGTGGCTACGGGAGAGGGTTAAGCGTTCGTTTTTATTTGTATATTTAAGAAAAGGAAAAGCCCGCAATCTTTGCGGGCTTTTTTAGCTTGCGCTATATACCGAAACGTTTACGGCAAGAAATCGATTTTCCGAAGGTCGGATACGTTTGCCTCTGCTTCGTCTTCTTCACCGTACAGCATCGTACATATCGTATTGGCGGCAGGCTTCGTATATTCGGGATGGATGAAAACCGTTCGTATTGAGTCGTCAAAAAAGACATGGGCCTGGGTAAATGATGTGCCGAAAAGACTAGTTGTTCTGATCGGAATCGCGGAGCTACTCGGAGCGCTGGGCCTTGTTTTGCCGTGGGCACTGAACATAGCTCCGTTGCTAACGCTGATCGCCGCGATCGCTTTGGCTGCGGTTGCACTGCTCGGGATGCTGTTTCATATTGGGCGAAAAGAGTACCGGGAGCTCGGCGTAAATATCTTTTTTGTAGTTCTGGCGTTGATCGTGGCAATTGGAAGACTATAAAGGAAGTTGTATGCGGGTAGTCGGAGTAATTGGATTTCATATGAGGAGAACCCGGTGGCTACTGGAGGAGAGTAACATACAAAAGCCCGCGTCCGACGCGGGCTCTTGTATTTATGAGTAACTCCGATAGATAGCTAAAATCAACAAATCAAAACTCAAGTCAACAGTTAACTAACTTCAACTACCTCTTTTATGCTGTTTAGATCGGTCAAATACTTTTCTAGTGCATTTTCTAGCTGCGTACTCTTTTCAAGGTTTGGAGGAATTATTCTAAAAATCGCTGATCCGCAGCTGATTCTCCGCGTCCAACAGCTCAAATTGATTTCGATTAAACCGGATCAGCCCGTCCTGCGCCATCCGCTGCAGCTCTCTGGACAAGGCGCTGCGGTCAACAGTCAAATAATCAGCCAGGTCGCTGCGGGTAAACGGAATTTCAAAACAGGCGGAATTGTTTTTTTTGGTCTGGAGGGCTAAATAATGCAGAATACGGTCCCGCAGCGATTTGTGGGAGACCAGATCCAGCTTTTGATAGATGGACCGGTTGTTCTCAAGCAGCAGGGCCAGCATATTCTCAATGATCCGGCCCCTTAAATGGCAAGTGTCCTGCCCGGGCCGGACAATTTTATTTATTTTGATAAACAGAATCCGGCATTCCGAACCCGCCACCGCTTCATAGCCGCTGTGTTCTTGGACAAGGCGAAGCGCCGTTTCGCCAAAGATTTCCCCATCCCCGAGCTCCGAGAAAATAAATCTCATGCCTGAGATATTATCTTTGCACAGCAGAACATTGCCATGGATAATAATGCCCGCCGAATCCAGAATATCGTCTTTTCTAAAAATAACCTCCTTCCGCGCAAAATCCTTGATTGTGCCCTGCAAACAGCTCAGCGCTTGCTGCACCTCCCGCTCCGCGAACCCCTTAAACAAAATAGTGCTCTGTATCCTGCTCAGATATTTCTGCAATTTTCTCAGCCTCCTGTTGCCATGGCAACAGAGTCATGATAAATACTCTGCTACAATAAAATAAATGAGAATAATTCTCATTGGTCATTCTCATTATATCAAATTGCAGGAATCATTCAATCAAGCAATTTGGAAATAATCAAAATGCTGTACTTTGAACAGGGGGGATCGTATGAGTGGAATTACAGCAGGCAAGGTATTTTTTTTAACAGATATGATCAGCGTTAAGCCACACCGTATTGCGAGCCGAGTGCTGGCATTGCCCGTATCTGCAGCCGAAACAGCGGCACAACCGGAATGGGTATTGTTTGCCATGGATCAGGAGGAGACCATCAGTTCGGAGACCGCCCCCAAATCTAAAATCATCCATGTGCTGGAAGGCGAGCTTCATCTGCTGGTGGCGGAAGAGCCCTATCAATTGACAGCCGGCGCATCCGTTATCGTCCCAGCGGGCACTTGGCATGATTATTCCGCCCGCAGCAGCTGCAAATTTCTGCAAATCAGTATATAAAACGGAGGTATTCAAAATGGAAACAGGTTTATTCATTAAAAAGCTGCCGCAATCCGCAGTCATTGATTTGAAGGACATCATCACAATAGAGGAACAGCAGGTTTCCAGTCTGACCCTTGTACAGCGGCCAAATCTGGCAATGACCCTTCTTTCGCTGGACAAAGGCTCGTCGATTGGGGGACATTCTTCCCCGGGAGATGCCATGGTCAACATTTTGTCCGGGCAAGCGGAAATTACAATTGGAGAAGACAAGTACACTGTTCATGCCGGGGAGACCCTCGTTATGCCGGCCAATATTCCGCATGCCCTACACGCAACAGAGGCGTTTCAGATGCTTCTGGTTGTAGTCAAGCCGGATAAGTAATGGGGTGAATGCGATGAAAAAGGAAGTAGGCCATAATTTTTTAGCGCGGCTGGGAAAAAAACGTTTGCGGCCCGGCGGCGTTGCAGCAACCAACTGGCTGATCCAGCAAGCCAATCTGAGTACGGACAACCAGGTATTGGAGGTAGCCTGCAATATGTGCACCACCTCCATTCAACTGGCCGGGAAATACCACTGTCAAATTACCGGCATTGATATGGACCCGCGGGCGTTGGAAAAAGCAAACCGAAATATCAAAAATGCCAACTTGGAAAACTATATCCGTGTCCGGCAAGGAAATGCACTGAAGCTACCTTTTGAGAATGAGAGCTTTGACGTTGTCATTAATGAAGCCATGCTCACGATGCTTAACCAGCCTGCGAAGGAAAAGGCAGTCGCCGAATACTATCGGGTACTGAAACCTGGCGGCATTCTGCTTACCCATGATATTACCTTTGCCAAGGAAAATATGGAAGAACGTCTGGCCGAGCTGCGCCGCACCATTCACATCAATGTCGAGCCACTGTCTGTTGGGCATTGGGCGGGATTGTTCCACTCCGCAGGCTTTAAGCAAGTAGACAATGCTACCGGTCCCATGTCCTTGATGAGTATCAATGGACTCATTCGTGATGAAGGGGTTATCGGGGCGCTGCGTATTGTGAAAAACGGGCTCAAGAAAGAGAACCGGGAACAGTTCAAAAAGATGTATACCTTTTTTAATACGACGGGTAAAGATCTGAATTATATTGCCGTTTGCAGCAGCAAACAATAGTTGTGCGCAGGCCTATCATGTCTTATGATAGGTTTTTATTTCCGCTGGCGTTGAGAATGATTATCAATATAATTCATCGATATTACCGTCTAGAAGTCAAAATAACCGCTTGAAAGGAACTCACGATGAAAGCTAAATCTGTTTATGCCTTGTGTCTCAGTTTGCTGTGTTAAGTGCCTGTTCGCAACAAAAAAATGAAAGTTCGCCCAAATCCGCTGCTCCCTCCGAAATTCTGGAGCAGCTGCTGACGGCGCAGTAATTGCCTGAATGAAGCAGAACATTTTAAAATCAAGTATATAGAAAACGCGAGCCCGGGTAGCACTGCCCTGAACTCGCGCTTTTTTGCTAAGTTATTCGGTTATGTATTTCTATCGCCTATTTTGCCGGGTATCGCTTCAACTGCTGCTCAAACACGGTATTGTAGTAAAATTTTCGCGGATAGGCATCCTCCTTCAACAACTTGTAAAGTACGGATTGACCTTCTTCATAACGGACCGCAAATTCACATTCATCATAAAAACGCCGGGACAGCTCGCGGATCAAGTCTATCTCGGACGAACAGCGCCATCCGAAATAAATCATATCTAGCTGGTCCAGCGGATCATGGTAAGTGTCGAGGACAATACAAGCGTTTGGCTGCACTGGATTACTGTAAACAAGCACATGTCCGTTGTGAACAGGGTTGGCAAAAAAATGTTCATAAATCTCCGCAACGGGTACTGTAATGCCCAATTGATCCATGATGATCTGAAAATTCGGGTGCGCAATGTAGGCATCATTCTGCTCATCCGGGTACTCCACCAATTCTGTAATGGATGCCATGATCCCAAATTCATACTTCATATGAACATCCTCCCTGTTGATTGCTTGAAAAATATCCCTATGCTTGCTATGATAACAAAATTATTGGGATGAGAGGCGATTATTATGAAAAAAAAGCTGCGTTCTATCACGCTCAGGGGACTGGAATACAGCTACATACTGGGCATGCGAATCCATGACAAACGGAGTCTGCTTGAATTAAAGGTTTATCATAAAAATGTAAAGCTCCATCCGCTACGCATCCAAATCCTAACATGGGATGATCCGATTGCCGGATGTCCGCTGAATACAGGCTATCTGCTGCAAAACCATAAAAAAGGGTTTGATGTTGTCTATAATCTAAACCATCCACAGCGTATCCGCGAATGGATCGAATATGGAACGGCTAAAGGCTGGGACGGCACCCGGACAATAGAAATCATATATGGATTGGATGCTATGCAGGAAATGGGCTACGATATTACTTCATTGCGCACTTCTATATAATCAGTCAAAAACCTGTTCCAGTGCTTGCGGATTATAAGGACTGATAATTTTATATGCATTCAAGTGAGGATTGCTTAAATCATTGTCATAGATGATCATATGCTGTCTGCTTTTTAAAATAATATCAAATCGTTGCTTGCGATCAGCCTGAACTATCGTAATATAATAGCTGAAATTTTTGTCAGAACTGACATTTCGGGCCGATTTCATTAATTGAACATGAGAGAAATCAGTAAAGATCCGCTCAATAACAGCAGGATCAGTAATAATGATGTCTTTCTTTTCACCGGGAACTGAAGACAATCGCGAGATTTCTAGAGAGGCGATTTCTTCCAATCGGATGGTATTGGCTACGATTCGTTTAAACGAAGTATAGCGGCTTGCTGTATAGGCCATCAAAGAGACACCTACCCCTGTCAGAAGCGCACCGACAAGCATGTATTTTCTATTTTTATCCATTTCCCATTCCTCCCAGTAATACGATTCTGTAAGCTACAATTATAAAACTATAAAGACATCGGTGCAAATCTGCTTATTTTAACTTCTACATAGAACACGAGCCAGGGGTCAGAAGGAAATACTTAAGTCAAGTCAGCCCCCAAGCTGTTTTGTTCCTAAACTAGCGCAGAAAAGCCACTCTATGGGCGGTACGATGGACGGCTTGCCCCTAATCCTCTAGCTCGTCCAGCTTCGCTTCCAGTTCAGCCAGCTTACGATTTGATTGTTCCAATATTTCCTGAAGCTCTGCAGCTTCTGCTCGTTTTATTTCTTTTTTAACGGTTTCAATCTGCTGTTCCAAATAGAGAATATCGGCTTCATTTCCTGAGTTGTTCCAAATCTGTGAGTAAGTCATAGTCAGCCTCCGTTTATCTGTGTCCACGATTCAATCATAACCCGCATTCCACTTCTTCAGATTAATCGATGCTACTCTTAGCGTCTAGCTAATCAACAAAAATCAATGAGCCGATTACTTTCCTATATTCAACACCCTCTACTTTATAAGCAAAACAAAGAAGCAGCGAGTTACTTCACTGCTTCTTTGTTGAATCTTACTTCTCTCATTCAAAACGGTCATTAAACTTCACGTCAAGGGTTAACCTGAGATCTCATTTATTTAGCCAGCAGTTTAGGGAACTCATCCAGCAGCATGCTGCTGGTCAGCATATCGTCATAATTCCATTTGGTCTCCACAAAAGTAACTTTTCCGCTCTTAACAGCAGGGAGCGAGCTCCACAACGCAGTTTTCATTAACTCATTAAAGGAATTTTCCGCATCAGCATTGGCCGGATAAATGACAAACAAATGGTCACCAATAAGCATCTTATGCATTAGCTCAGGGGAGACCTCAATATAAGGCGCGCCTTCTGCCGGCTCAATTTCCTTCACTGCTTCTGACATTTTGTAGCCCTGCGGCTGATACAGCAGTGCAGGAATGCCACCAGTTTTCATCAAATACATTGTCTTGTTCCAATAATAAATCAGCACTACCGCTGTTTCTCCTTCGGCAAGTTTGCCTTCCTGACGCAATCCGCTCCACATATTCTCGGCCTTGCGATTATATTCGGACAACAGTTGCTCTGCTTCAGCCTTTTTACCCACTATCTCACCAATGACAGGCAGACGCTCAGACAAGGGTTTACTCTGGTCAAATACAACAGTAGGTGATATTTTGGACACTTCTTCATATTGTTTGTCCATCACATAACCTAGCATTGTTAAATCCGGTTCCAGATCCAAAACAAGTTCCAGATTTGTAGGAAATCCGATATCCTGTGCCGGGGTTGTCTCCTTGTCCAAATAGACTGATTCTTCAATAAACCGGCGGTCGACACCGACCGGCTGAATCCCGAGTGCCAGCAGGTCACCGATCGAATTACCCTGCAGCACAATCCGCTGTGGACGCTCTGGAATATCAACCTCATGCCCCTGACTGTCTTTATATACTCTTGTAGATTTTGAATTGGTGGCTGAGTCCGGTGGACTTGTCTCTGTTTGCACAGAGGATACCGGACTAGGGCCAGCATTCGCAGAATTAACAGGACTGTTCCCTGAAGAGCAAGCACTAAGCATTAAAACCAGACATAACAGCATCGCTGCTCCCATTGACATTTTTGTATTTCTAACCATCAGTAAATCCCCTTTTCCTCTATATTGATAATGATTATCATGATCATTAACAATATAACTTGGCTCAGCCCATCCTGCATTAGACAATCTTAGCCTGATTTTAGGACGATCTGATCCTTTGGCAGAGTCTTGGGCCAATGACTTAAAATTACCCGGAGTCACACCGGTTGTTTTCTTGAAAATACGGATGAAATAGGACAGGTCCGTGTACCCCACTCCGGCGGCAACCTCCTGCAATGATGCATCGGTATTTAGCAGCAGTTCCTGCGCCTTATCTATTCGCGTCCGAATAAGAAAATCAATCAGACTGGTACCCGTCTTGCTTTTGAACTGCTTCGCCACATAGGTCACACTATAATTAAGCTGCTCTGCAATAGAGGATAAGGTAATAGGCTGACTGTAATATTCCCGTATGTATCGAACCGCTTGCTCCACCAGATCCGGCTTGACGGGATAGACTCCATATGCCTGTCTCTGCCGCTCAACTTCGTAGACAAATTGATAAAGCATTGCTTTGATCTGAATCCGTTCAAGTGAACTTGAGTCCAGCCATTTTCGGTGCATCTCCTTTACTTGAGACAGTAAAACCACTGGAGCATCCGGAGCAAATTCATATTGTTTTTGAAAAGGACTGTTTCTTTCAAAAAGTCTACGTACACCTGATCCGGACGTTAGCGAAAGCGAAGCTTTATAGAAAATAAAATAAAACTCCATTTCCTCCCTGACCCAATCAATATCCAGTTGACCTCCCTTTCCGCTGTGTAGGATATGAAAACGTTCTGCAGCATGTTTATTTCCATTGAGCCGAAAACCTGCGTTGCCGCGAACCATATATAAAAAACCTGCAGCCGGGAACCTATAGGAGGTCAGCTTGTCGCCGGCCTTAAACAACATATGGCGAATATCAACCAGCCGGATATGTGCATAATCCCAGAGCATCAAATTATCATCAGTATTTAAAATTTTTACTCGCCTCCTTCCTATCGGAAGTATAATTGATAATCATTATCAACCGCAAGAGCTGGAAGCAATATACAAACAAGAAGTCCGAAAAAAGCAGTTAAGCATCATCTAAAAAAATAACAATTCGCCTCTAATCGGTAACTTCAATGTGCCAAGTCAACAGACTAATTGTTAAGATCTCCCTCGCCCCCCACCATCTTGAAATCCCGCACCAGTCAAGGGTTTATCCTGTGCGTTATCCATTTTAATTTAATTTTTTTATTCTCAAAATTACTATTTCGAAAATCTCACTATCTTCCGATATGTTCTTATGAGCTATTTGCTCAGAGACAACTTGGGGGAGATGGTAGCATGTTAAAACAACTAAAAAAAAGGCGGTTCGGTTCATCAAGCATAGCAAATACTTTGTCCATTGTACTTTTAGTTATTATTGTTGTCGTCTTCTCAATCTTGGGAACCTTTATGTTTTCCAGCACTCGCAGCATACTTGTGAAACAACAAGAATCTATGCTTCAGACCAAAACACAGGCACTTGTCAGTCAATTTGATGCACTATTTAAGGAAAAGGGTTCACTGGTCAAGCAAATGTCAACGAATAACTTATTCAAACAATACATCGAAACCACCAAATCTCCAGAAATGGCCAAGACTTCTCCGCATGCCGCTGAAGTAGCAAAGACTCTAGCTGCCATTGTAAAGGTGGAACCCACTTTTGCAGATGCATGGATTGCTAGTACTGCCGGCAAAGGTTTTTATATCCTGAACAATGGTACGACATCAGATGTTGCTTTTAACATTAAAGAACGGCCGTATTATAAGCCAGCAGTCGAAGCAGCCGGCCTGTACTACTCCGATCCTTACATTGACATCACTACAGGTGATATGCTGATGGGTATTTTTTATCCGATAAAAAATGACAACAATACATTAATCGGTTTTGTCGCGGTTGATATAGCGTCTAAAAATATCCCTGAGATAATGGAAAGCTATAAGCTAGGCAGCACTGGTTATTCCATTCTCGCCTCCAAAACAGGTGATATTCTGTATCACCCAGACCAGTCTAAGGTCACAAAGGAAAAGATTAATGAGCTGCCAGGTGATCTTGGGGGGATCGGCAAGAAAATGATCGCTGGTGAATCCGGCGTACATCTGATTAATGACAACGGAGAACGCCGTTACATCGGCTATGCTACAAGTAAAGATACCGGCTGGTCCGTAGGTTTAACTATTTCAGAGCGTGAAGTGCTCTCCGAATTAAAAAAGTTCACCTGGATAACGATTGGCGGGTTTGTGGCAGCGGCGATTCTGCTCGTTCTATTTTCGTATATCACACTCCGTTATCTGCTCAGATCCATACCGAAGCTGCTCACCAAAATCAAACGGGTGGAAAATGGGGATTTGACTGTTCAATTTGATGCCTATTCCAACAACGAAATTGGACAGATCTCCAACGGAATATTCAACATGGTCCAGAAAATTCAAGGGATGCTTCAAATAGTGGGTACCTCCGCTCAGGTATTAAACCAGTCCTCAAAAGATCTGCAATCCATTTCTTCCCGTACAGCTATAACGATGAACGATACAGCAACGGCCATTAATGAGATTGCGAATGCGACCAACTACCAGTCGATTGAAACGGATACGATTTTGCAAAAAACCGGATCATTATCTGGTCAAATTGACGAAATCGCAAATGATGCCATAGCCATAGAGACGATGGTGCAGGCTTCTGCCGACCAGAGCGAACTGGGGTTAGGTGTATTGAATCAGTTATCGAAATGGGCAGAAGAAAATCACAACTCCACTCATTCGATATCGTCTGCCATTCATGATATTGATCAAAGCCGTCATGAAATTTCAAGTATCGTGGACACGGTACATCAAATCGCTACGCAAACCAATCTGCTGGCGCTAAATGCTTCCATTGAAGCAGCACGTGCGGGAGAACAGGGGCGCGGATTTGCCGTTGTTGCCGGAGAGGTTCGCAAGTTGGCGGAGCAGACCGCACAGGCCACACAGGAGATTGGCAGAAAGGTTCATGAAATCGAGGAAAAAACTAGAGCATCCGTGGAATACACAGCCCAAGGACTTGAAATTGCCGAAGAAAATGCAAAATCCGTGGAGGCTACGAAACAGGTATTCTTTAGCATCAACAGCGATTTGGAGGCTTTGAGATTACGTATGATTCAAATCAGCAGCAACACCTCCAAAGTCCATAAGCACAAAGATGAAATCCTACAGGCACTCGAAATCATTTCTTCAACTACAGAAGAGAATTCCGCTTCGACGGAAGAAGTTAGCGCAAGCACGCAGGAACAATTGGACAGCATTGAACAGGTTGCCGAGCTATCCCAGCAGCTCAACCAGTTGTCCAAAAAGCTTCAGGACGAATTAAACCAGTTCCAGGTCGAATAGCCCTCTAGTCATCCGTAAGTTACGCAGTCATGAGACTATCCTCCCTTCTAGAAAAATTAAGCAGCCAGTGCATGCCGATAATCCATCGGCGCGCACTGGCTGCTTTTAGTTTCAATTCGCTAGTAATGGTCTCTTCAATCGTACGGTACAGACCTATGATAATTAACTATTTATACGGGTCAGGAATTTCCTCCCACTGACCAGTAAAGACATCTACTTTAATCGTGAATTCCCTGCTTCCTTGCCTAACATCACTGAACAAATAACCATCCCCGATAAACCCTGAAATCCAGTCCGTACCTGTTGGCTTGAAACCCTCTGTATCAAAGATAGGTTGGAGTAACTTATACAGTTCCTTCTGGTATTCTGTACCGTTAGAGATATCCCACAGATCTATCGCTTCTCGGTTTACAAGACTTCTCAGTGGACTGCCAGAAGATACGTCATGAACCGTTCCGGTAAGCGGATTAATTTTGTAGCTGTTGCCTTCCCCTTCGCCATTCAGTGGATCTATATCCACCCTATATTGATCTCCGTCTTTGCTAAAGGTCCAACCGCTTGCCGGAAGCTGTTTTTTCATCATGGACTTGATGTCCTGTTCACTGAGCGGTGGAGATATAAACGAACCATAGTACATCTGTGCGCTCTCAATGGTCAGATTCTTCCCGTAAACGGCAATAACTTCGAGCGGAAACTCAGACATAGAGGCTGCACCAGCCAAGTGGGCTATAATTTGGTCATCTATCAGCTCGTATGAAACTATTGAGCCAAATCCGACCTTCTCTCCCCAAGCTCCCTCAGTGTAATCATATACTTTGGTCAAATGCTTTCTGTCCAGTTCAGCAGATACATAGGTATGGTTATTTCGGTGTGTAATGGAGGATTTCAGCCTCTGATTCAACGTTTCGATCGGATCTTCGACCACAAGCTCTTCCAAGGTAACAGGCTGGAGCACATGAATCTCACTCATAGAAAGTCCGGTACCTGTGCCGGTCGTAATGCGTATGAAGATTTCTTTAGTCCCATCCCCGTTCACATCTGCTTCTTCAATCAATGGAGGCCGAGTTTCATCTTCCCCGGCATTCCACAAGAACGTACGGCTTACTTCACCACGCACATCTACCGTGACTTTATGCAAAAGTGCATTCTCCCCAGTGGGATTAGCAGATACCGTGATTCCGTTTTTTTCCGCCAATAGAGTGCCTTTAACGCTGGAAGCCGTGCTCTCTTTATCCTGCGCTTCTGCCCGAAAAGTAGCAGGAGCGCTCTTTGCCGGGGCTGATGCAGAATTCAGCTTTGCCCCTGTCAGGGTACAGCCACTTAAGACCATAATTACAGCTAGGCCCAGCAGTGAGTTTTTTGCCGTAAATTTTTTGTGTCTGGTAATCATGATAATCCTTCTTTCCATTTCCTTTTTACTGCTCGAAATGCCAGCTGTACCTGCCAACCGGATCGGGTCGGGTAAGGTTTCTAACAATTTGAGAAGTGTCAGGGCATAACTTCTGTGGCACGCTGGTTCAAGATGCTTCAAGACCAGAGCATCACAGGCAACCTCTTGATCCTCTTTCATTTGGCGTACGGCATACCACAACAGAGGATTAAACCAATGCATGGCCAGCAGCAGACCTGTCAGCAGATTTAGCAAAATATCACGGCGCTTCACATGCGCCAGCTCATGAAGGAATATATGACGGAGCCCGTTCGTCTCCAGAGTGTGTAAGGTAGAGGTGGGCAGCAGCAACATGGGCCGTATAACGCCAAGTAGTGTCGGTACGGCAATCTGCTTCGTCTCGATCAGCTTGACTGGGCGCCGTACCTGCATCTCCTGCTGACAGGTTCGGAACAACCGTTGGATTTCTAAGGAATGAATCTCTGGTTCCCTTCGAACCCGTGCGGTAAATCGAAGTTGTACTCGAACTGACAAGCCCAGTACCACCGCGGCTCCGCCAAGCCACACCAAAACCAGTAAATGTAGAGGCTCCCACCCTGAATCGGTCGCCCTGGAAGAACTGTCTATTTGCGGATTGACTTGTGCCACATCATCCGATGCTGATGCTCCCGGCAAAGGTCCAGTTTCTGCAATTCCAGTAACTGACGCTGCTTCCTCTTCCTCTCCGGTCAACCCGGGCATATAAGTAAAGCCGATTTCCGACTGTACTGACGGAAAAATGGTACTCTGCGCCGCTTCTTTCTCCAGCGGCAACAGATTAAAAATACTAAATGTGCTTTCTGGTGCCCAAGGTATTGCCAGCCTCACGATCAGTGGTATCCACAGAAGATACGTCCAGGTAGGTTTTAGACGATCCTTGAACAGGAACCGGGTCAATAAGATCAGCAGAGCCAGCACGCTCGCCATGGCAGACAGCGACAATACCTTGACGAACAGATTGTATGCAGCTTCCAGCAAGCGGCTCAGTCCTTTCGTTCATCCAAAATTCTCTTCAATTCTTCAATATCTTCCCGGGACAACTTTTCATCCTGCAAAAAATTGACCAACATCGGGCGCAGAGTTCCACCGTAGATCCGCTTCAGAAAGGATCGTGTCTCCGATTGGACACATTCCTCTTCCCTCACCAGCGGATAATATGAATACACCCTACCTGTCTGGTTATAACCAATAGCCTGCTTCTCTGTCAGACGCTTAATCAACGTCCGTACCGTCTTTGGGTTCCAATCCCTGCTGCCTTCTAGTGCTTCAACAATCTCACCTGCAGTGCGCGGGGCACTTGCCCACAGCACCTTCATCACTTCCCACTCGGCATCCGAAATCCTTGGAGTTTCCTTAGACATAATACTATCCACCATTCTTTCCTGGCATGACTACATTTGTAATCCAATATCCAAAATATACAAGTCAGCTTCGTTTATGTCAACCCCAAACTCCCTGTTCACACACGGTATATGGACAATGTACACGTAGATTCATGGTCACGTACATTAATAGCAATAATACGGCTTATTAGTCAAAGATGACTTCAATGAGGTGGAACCTATGCCTATAAAAACAGGTAATCAATACATCGAACGAATCGACCGGCAAAAGATCAATATCTGGTACAGAGGAATACGTATTGAAGGTCCTTTATCCAAACACCCTGCCTTTCAGGGTCTCATACAAACACAAGCTGAAATGTATAACATGCAGTGTGATGAACGTTATTTGGCGCAGATGACCTATCCTTCACCTGATACTGGAGATCCTGTTGGTTTATCTTTTCTTCCACCCAAAAATGCTGAAGATTTAGAACGCCGGAGAAAAATGATTGAACTCTGGTCCAATAGACATCATGGATTTTTAGGACGCTCCCCCGATTATATGAATACAGCCATTATGTCTCTCTTCACAGCTGCTGATATCCTTGAGGACCTTAATCCGAAATATGCTGAGAACCTCAGAAAATACTATGCCTACTGTCGTGATTATGACATTACCTTATCCCATGCCTTCATCCAGCCTCAAGCCAGCAAAATATCCGGCCAGATTGATGCTACAGAGGATTCTATCGCTGCTAAAGTCGTAGAAATCAATGATGAGGGGATGATTGTTACCGGTGCTTTTATGATGGCAACACAGGGAGCTACCTGCGATGAAATGCTTGTATTCCCGACTCCCTCACCCTCACTTGTGGATGATGATAATCCCTTTGCGTTTGCCTTTGCGGTGCCTAATGATCTGCCTGGAATGACTTTTTTTTGCCGTGAAAGCTACGCTGCCTCATCTACTTACGACCATCCGTTAAGTTCAAGATATGAAGAAATGGATACCCTTGTTATCTTTGACCGTGTACTTATCCCTCATGATCGTATATTTTATTATGGCGATGAAATGTACTGTTCCCGATTATTCGGCGAGAGTAACTTTCATACGCATATGGCCCACCAAATTGTCACCCGCTATATTGCAAAAACCGAGTTTTTTCTTGGTATGCTAGAGTCTTTGGCTGAAGAACAAAACGCTGTCCTTGAATCCTACACGATTTTGCCTATTTCCAGAATATTAACCTATTTAGAAACTTTCAAAGCCTTAAGACTTGCAGCGGAAATAGGGGCTTCGCTCGACAAATTTGGATATCTCGTTCCAGACAAGGGACCACTATTGGCTTCAACCATTCACTTTTCAGAGTTTTATCCAGAAATGGTTGAAATGGTTCAAAACCTCAGTTCAAGCGGTCTCATCATGATCCCCTCTGAAGCCGACTTTACATCAAGCGCTGGTTCTTATCTTTATGAATATTTGAAGGGGAATGTCTCGGATGCATGGTATCGAAATGCCTTATTCCGGCTGGCGTGGGAACTAGGAGCGGGTGCATTCGGAGGTCGTCAAACCCAGTTCGAGCGGTTATTTTTCGGCAACTCCCAAACGGTGGCCTGGCGTATGTACAACAGCTATGATAATCACGAATATTTCCGTCAAATCGTTCACGATTTTATTGCCCCCGATACCCCCTTGCCTAAGTCAACAACGGATGGAATTTCCAATTAATAAAGAGTTGCAAAGGCTTATAATGATGTGTTTTAGGATTGATTAAGAGACTGCTTTCGTTCTCTTTCAGTCCTTTTTGAGCTCTATTCACAATCAAAATTATGAAGAACTAGATGCTTTTTCATACCTTCACTGGACAATTCTGTAATAAGTTGTTTATAGTTTATTAGCATTAGGAAGTGATTTGCTAGCTTAGGAGGGAACAATGAACTATGGGCCATATCATAGTCGTAGAAGATGAACGTGCAATCAGTGACTTAATTACTATGAATCTAAAATTAGTCGGACATACCTATAGCAAGGCTTATCGCGGGCTGGAGGTTATTGAACTGCTGGAACGTGAAAAGGCCGATTTAATTCTGCTCGATATAATGCTGCCCGAACTGGATGGTTTTGAGATCATGCAGCGGATTGCTCACTTACAAATTCCGGTGATTCTAATCACCGCTAAAGATTCACTGGCTGATCGCATCAAGGGCTTTGAGCTGGGCGCCGATGATTATATTATTAAACCTTTTGAAATCCTTGAATTGTTGGCAAGAATCAATGTGGTGTTACGCAGGAGTGAAAAAGGCACTTCCAATTTTCTTTGTGAAAACGTTGAGGTACGTTATCTTGAGAGGCTTGTCATGGTGGATCAACTACCCGTAGATTTAACCGCTAGGGAATTTGAGCTTCTTGAAGTCCTTATCCGCAACAGAAACATTGCTTTATCAAGGGAAAAGTTGCTGGAATTAGCTTGGGGCTATGATTTTGAAGGAGATACCCGTACCGTAGATGTACACATCAGGCAGCTGCGCAAAAAACTAGGCTGGGAAGAACGAATTAAAACCGTATTTAAGCTTGGTTACCGCTTGGAAGTTCAGGTCTAGTATGAGATTCTGGCATAAAATTCTGCTGTCAGTCCTCGCCTTCTTCATCGTCGCCCTAGATGTGAGTGTAATAATGATTATGAAAAAAAGCTGGCAGCTGAACATGGACAGCGAAATGCAGCGTGCTTCAAGCGAACAGCTATTAATTGCAAACAACATTTATGAAAATCTTGAATCAATTCAGACCCGTGGGGCCACACTTACCTCTACTTTAATCTCCAGCGTGGCTCAATCCTATGGTGAATTTTATCATAAGCAGGGAATCGGACTACAGCTCTGGGAGAATGACCAGCTGGTTTATCCGAATGCCGGAGTCCCATCCGTCTCAACGCCGGAATCACATTCTATTCAACTCTCTACTGAGCTCCCTGCTCCCTATCAAGCTTTGACGATCGTTTATCAACGTGATATCAGTGACCTGTATGCTAAGCAGCATGAGCTGAACCGTTTTTTTGTAATGATTAACTGGATTATCGGTCCAATTCTGCTCCTATTACTCTACTTGCTGATCCGGCAGTTGACCAAACCACTTAAACAGCTTTCAAAGACTACAAAAACGATCGCTGAAGGCAAATATACCGAGCGTGTGCAGTTGCGCAGTAAAGATGAATTTGGTGAGTTAGCCCTGAACTTTAACCGAATGGCAAACGCAGTGGAACAGCACGTGATCGAACTGTCTAATATGGCCGATGAAAAGCAGAGAATGGTAGATAACCTCGCCCACGAACTGCGCACACCTTTAACCAGTATGCAGGGATTTGCTGAATTTCTGACTTCCGCGAATATAGGCCAGGAAGAACAGCAGATGGCTGGTCAATATATCCTTAGTGAAACCTTACGCCTGAAGAATTTAGCCTTCAAACTGCTGGATTTGTCCGTCCTACGGCATCATCCTCTGACTCTGAAACAAGTAGACATATCAGATTTGTTCAAATCGGTTAAACAGATTGTGCAGCTTAAATTGGACGAAGCAGGCATCAAACTAGAAATGGATTATTCGATCCCTGCGGTTTGGGGTGATCATGATCTGCTAACTTCCTTCTTGGTTAACCTTGTCGAAAATTCCATTCATGCATCTCCGCAAGGGAGCACCATCCGCTTGCTTGCCTATGCATTGCAAAATGAAGCCATATTGGAAGTATGTGATTCGGGATTTGGGATGACCCCGGAACAGAGCGCGCGTGTTTTTGAACCCTTTTATCGAGGTGAAAAATCGCGCACACGCGAATACGGGGGTGCGGGTCTTGGTTTATCTTTATGCAAGCAAATCGCAGATGCACATCAAGCCAGAATTTCACTGAATTCTACTTTAGGTCAAGGAACAAGTATCCGCATCTTTTTACAACTCCATAACATCTGTTCACCTACTCTATAACATCTATAGTTTAAGGTTAGGAAGATTCAGCATCATCCGAAGCAAATGGAGGTTATTCAAGTGAATAACAAAAAATTCCCCACTGCTTTAGCTGTACTCCTGTTCTCAGGGAGTCTGCTAATCGTCAGTGCAGTCATTCAAAACACCACCCATTTAGCTTTAACCAGCATCAAAACCCCAGGGGTGAAGTTGGAAGCACCCACGCGGGTGTCCACAGAGAATGACGATCTACAACAGCAGACGAGCCCTAAAGAAATACAACAAATTAACAATTTCATAGACATGGCTGGTAATGAGACTTCTGTATCCAAACGGAACACTGTTACACCGCCTGCTGTAGGGCATTTGAGTCAAAGCGATACCGTTGCTCTCGCTGCTTCAAGCGTTCGCAAATTATTCGAAGTGGACATGGGAAAGCTGCAGATGCGGGTTATTCTGAGTGATACCCGAACCTCGCTGCCGTGGACATGGGCTGTACATTTCAGTCCATATAACGCCAAGACCCTAGAAGGGCAAGGTAAGGAATTCTGGGAATACGATGTACTAATTGATCCCATAAACGGTATGGTAGTGAATACGACCGCGATTAATAATTCTCTGAAAAGAACACCAATTAGCGCTTCTGCTGCCAGCGCCATCTATAAAGATGCTAGTTGGATCAATACGGCCATTACTATCCTTACAGATAAACAAAAAGAAAGCCGGAAAATTGCTACAGCAACACTGATCAACACTGAAACCAATGATAAACGCGGCATGGTCGCTGTTCAGATGATGCTGGAAGATGGCAGCAGCTACACGGCAGAAATGCGTTATCCTGATCAAAGTCTGCGCTGCCTTACCTACGAGACTGCTCAAGTAGTGAAATAAATCAAAAATAGAATCAACTCTTCACTAATCCTACTTTTATGTCGATAATTTATATTACATGGAAAAGTATGGAGGAGCATATGAACACTAATCGCAGAACCGAACCTTTTCGATATACCCTTAAAGAACCTGTAACATTTGATCTTCATATTCTTACTATTAACGGCATCCAGGTTCCTTCCAAGCCTGTAAGGGCTGTATTGTTCGACATCAGTCGATCGGGTTGCCACTTATCGTTACCCCTCAATATCAACCCAGAAAATAACCTAGTACGCATTGGCATGGAAATGAATCTTACGGATGAATCTATGTACATAGAAGGAATATTGAAATGGAACAAAGAACAACAAGGCAGTTTCCACTACGGCATTCAGTTGGACATCCCTGAGAATGACGGTGAACGACTCCCAAGGGTACTTCGCATACTTGCTGGAGAAGGCAAAATATTAGTTCGTTAAGATAACAAAAAAAGAGTAGTTTTAATCTAAAAAAGCAACAACCCCGCGTTTTCATGCAGGGTTGTTGCTTTTTAGCTATTGCGATCCAAACTTATTGTTGTAATCCGAAATTACAGACTAACATTTCCTGAATTTTATTCTTGAGGCACATCCCGTTCAGGGGATGCTGCTACAGCTTTTTCTTTCTCCAGTACCTCTCTTAAATCATCCTGAATTCTGCGATTCCATAAGGGAACCCCTGAGCGATAAGCAGCTCTACCTGTCAAATGCGCAGATAAAGGTGAGGTCATAAATACAAAGACAATCCCCAGTAGCAGCTTAGCACTTATATGATCTAGAAAAAATGCAAAATATAGAAAGGCCCCGCTCAGAACACATAAAACACCAAGGGTGGCACTTTTAGCAGCGGCATGCGATCTCAGATAAACATCAGGCAGCCGAATCAATCCATAAGCACTTACAGCACTAAGCAATGCCCCCATCAGAATTAACAAAGCAAACAGCAATTCACCGACTGTCTTGATCGTTTCCATGTTCTAGCACCACTCCCCTTTCGATGTATCTGGCAAATGCCGTCGTGCCGATAAAGGAAAGAATGCCTATTAACAAAATAATTTCGATAAAAGCCTGCGTTCGGAGTAAAACAGAAAGAACGGCTACCATGGCTAACAGATTAATTCCAATCGTATCCAATGCTGCTACCCGGTCAGGCAAAGAAGGTCCCTTCAACAAACGCCAGGCACATACACCAATCGCCAGCGCCATAATCGTAAGCGAGAGCATAAGAATAAAATGGATCATTAACGGGTCACCTCCAATATCGCGCGCTCAAAGGTGTCACGGATATTCGCTCTGAACTGTGCGGGATCATCAACATCCATGGCATGAATATACAAAGTCCGGTTATCATCCGATACTTCAAGTACCACAGATCCGGGAGTAAGGCAGAGCAATGTGATCAAAGTAGCCACTTCCCAATCCGATTTCAGCTCTGTAGTATATTTCAAGATTGCTGGACGTATATTAAGCTCCGGTCTCAGAACGGCTTTTACCACTACATAACTTGAAACGACCAGTTCCCGCAGCAGCAAAAGGATTAGCTTAATAATTGCCCACACTTTTCCTAGATATAATCTGGGCCAAAAACGTCGCATTCCGAGCAGAATGAGGATACCGATCAAGAAACCAATGACGAAACGTGGCCCAGTCCAGTCATTGTGCAGGAACATCCACAGGAATGCTATCATGAAATTCAATAATAGTTGAAAAGCCATAGTATCACTCCTTCATGACAGCGTTAATGTATAGTGCTGGATCAGCCAGTACGGCTCCGGCTTGACTCACAAAACCGTTTACCGTCTCCGCACCTACACCCATCAGAATTACAATCACGAACAGAACAGCCGCCGGTGCCATCATGGCTTTATAATGAAGCGGTTTGACTTGTTCTTCCCTTTTCTCGCCACCCCAGAATACTTGCTGGAATACCTTGATCAAGGAATATAACACTACAAAGCTGGATGCAAGTGCAATCAGCGCCAGAGCCACGTGATTCTCTCCAAATCCACTACGCACCATCATCACTTTTCCAGCGAAACCACTAAGGGGTGGAACACCAACCAATGCCAAAGTCAGTACAAAAAACATCCAGCCGGTCCACGGATAACGTCGGATCAAACCACCCATTTCTTTTAATCGGTCGGTGCCCGAAGCTGAGATAATCATCCCACCCAGGAAAAATAATAATGCTTTGGCAACCATGTCATGCATTAAATAAAACACTACACCATTTAACGAATCCTGAGTTGCGACAGAGATCCCAAAAGCAATAAATCCTACACTGATGATGATATTATAATTAAATATTCGGCCCAGATCGTTGTAAGCCAATGCCCCGATTGCCCCAAGTATCATTGTCGCCCCCGCCATCCAGGCAATCAATGTATGGGTGAGTCCCGGTTCTTGAATAAAAATCAAAGTAAAGGTACGTGTAATTGCATACAATCCTACCTTGGTTAACAAAGCCCCAAACAGGGCTCTAACAGCCAATGGCGGTGCACTATAGGAATCGGGAAGCCAGAAAAAGAGCAGCAAACCTGCCTTAATCGAAAATACAATTAGCAGCAGGACCGCAATGACGTTCATTACACCGCCTTGTCCCGCCTCTGCTACACGCATAGATAAATGCGCCATATTCAGTGTGCCTGTCGCAGCATATAAATAAGCAATCGTCGCCACAAACAAGGAAGAGGAAATCACATTAATTAATACATACTTTAATGTCTCTCGCAGTTGACCCTTGGACCCACCAAGTACGATCAAAGCGTAAGAAGCAACTAACAGCACCTCAAAGCAGACAAACAAGTTAAACAGGTCCCCGGTGAGGAAAGAGCCAAAAACCCCGGTTAATAAAAAATGGAAAAACGGGTAGTAATAAAACCGTTCTCTGTCTTCCCCAATGCTAGCGAAGGAAAAAAACAGACAAGCCGCACCAACAATGGCCGCTGTCAACACGAGCAATGCCGAAAACATATCGGCAACAAACACAATGCCATAAGGTGGACGCCATCCCCCCATATATAAGGTCTGGATACCGTTTGTATTTACCTGATACACAATGAATCCCGCAACAAAGATATTTAAAAACACACTGACGGCACTTATGATTCGTTGCAGACGTACTCGTTCTTTCAGAAAAATGAGTATAACTGCCGTAATGGCCGGAATCAGCAGAGGCAGCACTAGCAAGTTGTTCATCGTCTCTCCTCCTTGGTTCCTTCCACATCATCGGTACCCGTCGAGCGGTAAGTCCGGTATGCCAAAACAATAAAAAATGCTGTTACTCCAAAGCTAATTACAATAGAGGTCAAAATGAGCGCCTGCGGCAAAGGATCGACATAAGCTTCCGCTTCCTCACCCAGCAATGGTGCAGCACCTGTCTTGAGGCCAGACATTGTCAGTAACAATAAATGAACGCCGTGCGTTATTAAAGTGGTTCCCAGAAGGATGCGCAGCAAGCTTTTGGAAAGAACTAGATAAACACCTACGGAAAACAGTACGCCGATCGCCAGGGCAATAATAAGCTCCATTAGCTATCCCTCCCGATCGTAAATATGATATTCATAGTGACACCAATAACAGCTAAGAAAACACCGAGATCAAAGAACATTGCTGTGGTCAGTTCTGTTTTGCCCATAAGTGGCAGTTGAAAATAGCCAAACGCTTGGCTCAGAAAAGGTACATCGAATAAAAACGAACCTATTCCTGTAAGAAAAGCTACAGATACCCCAACCGCGATTAACTTACGATAGTCGATAGGCAATACCTTCTCAACCATATCAATCCCAAAAGTAATGGCGAGCAGTACCAATGCGGCTGATGCCATCAAAGCCCCAATAAATCCGCCTCCCGGATTATTATGTCCGGCGAAAAACAGATAAAGCGAAAATATTAATATCATAACGAAGGCTACTTTAGCTACCGCTTGTAGTAACACATCATCACTTACAGAAGAAAGTTGTTTATTATCCTTCACAGTCCGCTTCAGTGGGGCAATAGTTCCATCCGTATCCAACTGCAGTTTGATCATGGAATAAATAGCAAGTGAGGCAAGGCCAAGCACTGTAATTTCAAACATGGTATCAAAGCCGCGGAAATCAACGAGCAGAACATTAACAATATTTTTACCGCCACCCAAGGTATAGCTATTCTCCACATAATACTTCGAGATGGATTCGAACGGACTACTACCTAAAGCAGCAAGTGCAACCAATGTCATGGTTATTCCCATCCCGATGGAAATAACTAGCTTAGGCAAGCGGGACCGAAGTTTGAGCGGCTCTTTCTCCAGCTTAGGCAAATGCCGAAAACATAGCAGGAACAATGTAACGGATACTACTTCGACAATCATCTGCGTAAGCGCCAGATCAGGTGCCCGGAACAGAACAAAGAGTAAAGTAACCATATAACCAACCATTCCTGTTAACAAAATGGCTGTGATTCTGGAACGTACAAATGGGATAGCCAAAGCACCTACAAGCATAACCATAACAACAATAACTTCAAACAAAGAAAACGGAGCATATTCAGTTGTCCCAAGCGTTATTCCATCGGTATACCACACGGCTCCACCAATGGCTACGATCAGGAAAGCGAAGATATACATCAAGTAATGGCGCATAGAACCTGTCATATAGGTGCCAGTCAACGCCCTAGACGATTTCTCGACCAGCCGGATTACTCCGTCATAGACTTGATTTAAAGTGTAGCCACTGCCCCATTCTTTATCGACCAGACTCCAGCGGCCATAGATTCGGTATACAATAATACCAAGAATCACAACACCAAGTGTCATCCATATTTCTGGTGTAAAGCCGTGCCAGAAATGAATATTCACAACAAAGGGTTCTCCGGTCTGCAAGATTGGGTGAATAGCATTCATTGCAGGGATAATAAGTGTTTTGGATAATATATTCGGGAAAAAACCGATAAATATAGACAGCACTGCTAGCAGGCACGGGGCAAGCAGAAGTCCAAATGGGGCTTCATGCGGTTTTTTGTCCAGCTTCTCAGGCTGATATTTTCCGAAAAAGGTGTGGAAAACCAAAATCATACTGTATGCAAAAGTAAACACGCTGGCAATCCAGGCCAAAACCGGGAAGAGCGTAAACAACGAGGGAATAGACAATATATCCAGGTTTCGGATATTCAGAACAGCCGTAAAAAACATCTCTTTACTTAAAAAACCGGAAAATGGCGGCAAACCGGCCATCGAGAAACTGCCGATCATTGCTACCGTAAAGGTAACCGGCATAATGGAAATCAGTCCGCCCAGCTTTCGCAGGTCGCGGGTACCCGTCTCATGGTCAACTATACCGACCATCATAAACAAAGAGCCTTTAAAGATGGCATGGTTAATAAGGTGAAAGATAGCCGCTGTTGTTGCAGCAGTGTAAAAGACTGAATCTTCCCCTACATAAAATGCCGCTGCCGATCCCATTCCCAGCAATCCCATAATCAGTCCAAGTTGACTAATCGTTGAATAGGCTAATAGAGCCTTCAGGTCCGTCTGCTTCATCGCCTGGATGGAGCCATAAATCAAGGTGATCAAACCGACGCCTGACACAACCCAGAACCACTCATATTGCCCCGCAAAAACAGGGCTGAAACGGGCGACAAGATACAATCCAGCTTTAACCATCGTTGCCGAGTGCAGATAGGCGCTGACGGGTGTAGGTGCCTCCATGGCATCCGGCAGCCAGATATGAAACGGGAACTGAGCTGATTTGGTGAAGGCGCCTAAGAGAATTAGTAGCATCGCCGGAATAAATAAAGCATGCCCGCTAATATCGCCAACCTCACTCCAAATTTCCCGGATACTAAAGGTGCCTGTCATTACATAAAGCATTAAAAAGCCGGCAAACATCGCTAAACCACCAAATACGGTAATCAACATAGATTTGAGAGCACCATACCGCGATTTTTGCCGCCGATGCCAAAAGGCAATTAACAGAAATGACGAAACACTTGTTAATTCCCAAAAGCCGTATAACACCATCAAGTTATCCGAGAGCACAACGCCAAGCATCGCCCCCATAAACAACATTAGATAAATATAAAAAGGGGTTAACGCTTCTTTTCGCCGGTCCAGATAATAAATTGAATAGATAATTACAAGACTACCCATCCCAGTGATTAACAAAGCAAACAACAAACTTAATCCATCCAGATGGAAAACCAAATCAATTCCTAGTGAAGGAATCCATGAAATGGTTTCATATCCCAAATCCCCACCTTTGATAACGGGAATCCGGGTTAAGAAATAAACAAACAAAACGAGTGAACCAGGGAAAACAAGCCATCCTCTATGAAGGTTGGGTGCTCTCTTGGACAAAAGTGCGATTACTAAGGCCATTAGAAACGGAACAAGTATGATTACATGCAGCAAAGGCAGTCCTCCTTTTCCACTTGAGCTTATCAAGTTGTGAACTTTAGTACTTACTTTTTTACCAAAAGCCAAAGATCATATGATTGGTAGGGCCTTATATACAAGGCCCCAATGTTGATAAGGGCAAGCCCGATTATAAAGAATCGGTCAATGTGCCATCACAAATATGCAGATATCTAGCCTTTCCATCTTCTTGCTCAATTCTGAATAAACCGTTCTCAAATTCTGTGTGTAGTTCGTGAAAGAACTTTCCCTTAAGCGAATACTCTCCCTGAGGTTCATCACTGAGCTGATACTCAGCCCCGTTTTTGACCAGGTAGGCGATAACGCCTTCCTCATGGGTTTCTTCCAGCCCGGCACGCATCCGCTGCACAGCCACGACATGCAGATCCATCATTTTCATTTTACCAATGAGTTCATTGATGAAATTACGTTTGGTAAGCTCCTGCCACCGAGTTTGAGCAGATTGTCCAATGACGATCTGTGTAACCTCATTCTCTTCAGCAACTTCTACAATAATATCTGTTGTTTTTCGGCCTTCACGTTTCCGAATGATAAACTCTGCGCCAGCTTCATCGGCAAGACGTTTCCAGACCGTCATATACATTTCTTTGCTCTGATTATATTCATCAATATCCGAACTATCGACATTTAATACAAACAATGGCGCCCCTATAATTTCAGATAGTTGGACACCACGCCGGATTAAACGCTCCCCATGCGGACCATAATGAACACAAACCATAATCTTTTCATTGTGTATGACCTTCACCCTCCTGTAACATGGCCAAGAAATACAAAAGGAGCCCACTGGCGTTAGGCCCCTTGCGTAATTCTAAAACCCGATAAGTTATACTTAATTATATCTATTCCTATGTTTTTTGTAAAGTTTGTTGGTTATCATGGAACATATTTCTTTTTAATGCTTGTATCATGCCCTTCTCTAGCAGTTGTCATACAATGGTTATTATATATTCCTTTACAGGAATATTCCCTCCGTGGTATATTATCATCACAAACAGGAAATACCAAAAAGGAGGCGCTATAGAGCCGCTCAACCACAGTACGTCATAATAGAGATACGAATGAATTTAATGAATCGAAGTGATCCTTGTTTATGAATACTAACGTTATGAGTGCCTTAGCTGAGCCCCACCGCATGCAGATCGTTGAACTATTACGCGAGAATCCTCTAACCGTTGGGGAGATTGCAGAAAGTCTTCAGCTACGACAGCCTCAAGCGTCCAAACATTTGCGTGTCCTTAGTGAAGCGGGCTTAATTGAAGTTCAAGCTGTTGCTAACAAGCGCATTTGCAAGCTCCGTCCTGATCCATTTAAGGAAATAGACGATTGGTTAGACTCCTACCGCCATATATGGGAAGAACGATATGATCGACTGGATGATTATTTGCAAAAGCTACAGAGCAATGAAAACAATAAAAAATCATAGTCTCAGGCTGAAATTGGCAGGAAGCAAACAAATTTGAGGAGGATCTATCCCATGACAAATTCTAACCCGTCCAACCAAGTGGTATCCAAAATTGTTGATGGCAACATATTAGTATTAGAGCGCGTATTCCAAGCTCCACGTGAACTTGTATTCAAAGCTTTTTCTGAGGCTGAGCATTTGAAGCACTGGTGGGGTCCAAAAGGTTGGACGCTTCCCGTATGTAATGTCGATTTCCGTCCAGGGGGTACTTGGCATTATTGCATGAAGTGCGAGGATAAGAATCAAGGTGATTTCTACGGTATGGAGTCTTGGGGCAAGGCATTGTATAAGGAAATTACAGTCCCAGAACAAGTCATTTATACAGATGGGTTCTCAGATGCAGAGGGTAATATTTCAAAAGATTTGCCTGAGACGCTTGTCCAACTAGATTTTATCGACCTGGATGGTCAAACGAAGCTGGTGAATACCGGTAAATACTCTTCTCCGGAAGCCTTGCAACAAGTTATTGATATGGGGATGTTAGAGGGGATTTCCCAAACCTTCGACAATTTGGATGCCCATCTCGAGAATTTACAGAAGAATAACTAGAGCAGCTATGTGCTAGCCATGACCCTTTTCATCGATAAATAGGACGAAGCAAGGCTACTCTCTCCCGCTCGTCCTATTATGTTTATTTTGCAGGAAATAAGAACCTGATACTATTCGGAAAATATTGCAGGAAAAACATGTCATTATGCGTGCCCAGCGGATCCGTCTCAAACTTCACACGCTGATCAGCTTCATCAATCTTCTCTTTTAAAATATCATAAGCACGTTTGCTGTTAGGCACCATGTCCTTCTGGACATTTGTCTTGTGGATACCTTCCTGTTCACCAACATACATATAAATTCTGTATTCCCTATCTAGTCTTGAATTCTCCATGAAATGAATGAAATCTTTAAACCATACAGACGCAGATATGAAGATAAAATTTCCAAAAATAGCTTCAGTCTTGTACATTGCGTACAGACTTATTAATCCACCTAGTGAAACACCACCCAAAGCCAATTTCTTCGGCTCGTTAGAGATGCGATAGGAGCTTTTGATATAGGGTACAAGATCCTGATAGACGTAATTCAAATAATCATCGCCCTTGCCCCCAAAGGACCAATCCTTAAAAAGAGCAGGCATTTCCCAAGGTGTATATTCATCATTCCGCAGTTGAGAATCAATCCCGATAAAAATAACCGGCTCTGTTACTCCCTCTTCCACATCTTTCTCTATAGCTATAATCGCCTCTTTGAACAAAAAATCTCCATCCTGTAAGAAAACCGCTGGAAATATCCGCTCCGGAAATAGATGATATTCTTTCGGTAAATACACGGTAATCTGACGATCTATATGTTCAAAAAGCACAAGCTCGCCTGCCCTCATTTGCGTCATATCCCCACTCCTTAACAGTTCAGCACTCGAAACGCTCTACTCATAATCGTTGGCACTACAGAAGCGTGATTTTCATTGGGTGCGACATAGTGCTCAACCTCTAAATTAGGCAGAGCATATTCATTCATTTTTGAAAATACTAATGCTGCGTCATCGACCATAAACGACTCTTCACTCCCTACGGTAATCAATAACTTTTGTTTATCGGTCATCTTCACTTGACCATTGTTATAGAACCGCTCCGCATACGTCAGGATTTCATGATCATTCCACCAAATGGATGGACTAGAGGCCAAATAATACTGGAATAGCTTCGCACGAGTGAATAACGTCCAGAGGACAAATAAACCGCTGAGAGAGTGACCAAACAAGGCTTGTTTATGCTGATCCACATTATATTTCTTGTTGATTGCTGGCATTAACTCTAATTCTAAAAAAGCCAAAAACTTCTCAGCCCCACCATGTGGACCTATGTCAGCATTTTTCAATCGATCCGGATATACATACTGCTTCGCAGGAGGTGTAAAATCATAAAATCTTCTTTTAGAGACCTCTTCATCTGAACCATAATGTCCAATGCCAATCACAATTGCTGGTGCAATAAAAGTTTTTGGGGCATTTCTTGACTGCAATTTCACAACATCCCGACCTAATTGAAAATATGAATTACCATCGAGCATGTAATACACAGGGAAGCCCTTTTCTGGTGCTGCTTCTCTGGGAAGAGAAACCTTTATATCGTACGTGTAACCCATATACTGAGATTCAAGTTTCCATGATTCTGTGTGTTCGAGCTCTACTTGTGTTGTCATTTTTTCTGTACACTCTCCCCTACACTCTTGACTTGGCTAATAAATATAAGAAATATGGAATGCCAATAATCGAAACGACTATACCCACGGGTAACTCTGCCGGCTGAAATATTGTTTTGGCAAAATAATCTGAGATCACCAGCAAAAACATCCCAACCACTGCACTGGATAATATAATATAGCGGTGGTTAATCCCTACTAATCTTCTGGCAATATGAGGAGCCATCAAGCCTATAAAACTTATAGAACCGGATACAGATACACAAACACTTACAATCCCCACACTGCATAACAGAAAGATCAGCTTTTCTTTTTCTACGGAGATCCCCAAGCTTTTTGTACTGGAATCCTCCAATTGAAAATAATTGAGTAAATAGCTTTTTCGATACATTACAAATCCTAAAATAAGCACCCAAGGTGCGATCATAATGATATAAGTCCAGTTCGCGCTATAAATACTTCCGACACTCCAAACCGCAGCCATTTCATAATCACTTGCATTCATTTTCAGAGAAATATACAACGACAACGCACCAAAACCACTACTAATCGCGATCCCTGTCAAAATCAAGCGTTGCATATCGAGTGCACCATTCCGCCAAGAGAAAATAAAGATAATCACAACTGCGGCAAGCCCACCTACAAAACCAAACAGCGGCATGGCTAGTATCGAGAACCAGCTTTCTTTGAAAAAAGTAACTCCCGACATCTGAAAGAAAAACATAAACGCGACGATGGCAGCTCCAGCGCCTGCATTAATCCCAAGGATCCCTGGATCAGCCAGCCCGTTACGGGTAATTCCTTGAATGACAGTTCCCGCCATCCCCAGACCTATTCCTACTAAAGAAGCAATAATGATCCGTGGTAACCGAAACTGAAAAATAACCAGGTCAAATTTAGGGTTAGGATCTATTCGCAGCAGCGTTTTTATCACATCCATTACAGACATATCAAACACGCCATTCGTAAGATGAAAATACCCCGCCACAAGGGTTAACAGGATAAAAACTAATAGTGTCAGCATATAGCGGCTAAACTGTATTTTACTTCTATCCACGCTGCTCTCCCCCTTTAACCCGAATTAAATAAAGGAAGAACGGGATTCCAATAAAGGCTGTTACAACACCGATTGGCGTCTCAAACGGAAAGTTAATATAACGGCTTAAGACATCGCATAACGCTAAAAAAACAGCTCCAATCACCGCTGAGCAAGGAATGATAAAGCGATAGTCTATACCTACGATAAAACGTGTAATATGAGGAATGATTAGGCCCACAAAGGCTATCTTGCCAACTAAAGCTACTGCTGTCCCGGTCAGACATACAACAGATATAATACTGACAATTTTCACCCATTTTGTTCGTTGACCCAAGCTAATCGCCGTTTCATCCCCCAGGGAAGCAACCATTACTGATTTAGAAATACTAACCGCCAAGAGCAGTCCAACGATTATAAAAGGAATTGATAATATTAGCATATCTGGATTAACGGTATGTATTTTCGAGCTATACCAGACGCTAACATTTTGTGAGACTTGAAAAAACATCGCTACTGCTGAGGCGATACTACTTAAAAAAGTACCAATTACAGTCCCAATAATTGCTAACCTGACTGGTGATAAACCGTTTTTGACCAATGAACCAAATCCGAAAACCAAACCCGCTCCGATGGCTGAACCCACCATGGATAAAATAATCATCTGAACATTTGATAATCCCGGATAAAACACCATAGCCAACGTAATAACAAATGCCGATCCGTCATTTACTCCCATAATCGATGGTGATGCAAGATAGTTACGTGTAACCCCCTGCATTAACGCCCCTGAAACAGCCAGAGCCGCTCCAACTAATAAAGCGGCGATTACACGCGGAAATCTAGATGTCATAATAATGTTGTGGTCCACATTATTAGCATCGAAGTGTGTAATCGCCTGCCATATTGTCAATATTCCAATATCTTTAACACCATATAAGACGGATACAACAATTGCTAATACGATGAATAATGGAGAAGTTGATAGGATCAATATAACTTTCCAATTTTTTGTATTCATTTTATTCATCGCACCTTTGGTTTTACTTCAACAGGTTTTCAATTGCTGAATCCAGGAATCTTACTTTAGACCAAGCCGTTCCACCTTGTGCCAACGGATCAATTGCATTTACAAACACATGATTATTTTTGACAGCAGTAACGCTTTTGAAGATCGGATTCTTGAGCAAATCATCAAGTGCTGTTGCATTATCAGTATTCTCACTAGTCTCAAACTGCAAGAAAATATAGTCCGGATTAATATCCGCCAAAGCTTCTAATGAAAGCTCTGCTTGTGCCTCTGTAGAGGAGATCACCTCAGGAATGGCAGCGCCCAGATCTTCATAAATAACCGGATTCAAATAAACGCCAGCAGGATATACACACATACTGCCTTGACGAATACGAATGACTAGAATGGATTGATCTTTCAGCTTTTCTCCGATTTCAGCCTTAGCATCAGCGGCTTTAGATTCATAATCGCTAATAATCTTTTCCGCATCTGCCGTCTTACCGGATAATTGACCTAATAAGAGCAAGTTATCTTTCCAGTTCGTTGAAATATGTGAATAAGGAATCATCGTTTGAATTTTATTAAGTGCGCCGGCCACATCTTCTCCAAACTTGGAAGACCCTAAGATAACATCTGGATCCAGCTGCAGGATCGCTTCATTACTTGGAGCAAATTTATCCCCCACTAAGGATGCACCCGCTAGCTCTGTTGACAGATAACCTGGAATAGCATCAGCTATCGCAAGTACACCTACAGGTTTCACTCCCAGTATGGCAGCATCTTCCATAGATTCGAGACTTGCTGCTACAATATTATTAATCTCTGCAGGCACGACATAATCCTTGCCCAAATATGTAACGGTTTGTTCAGTGGCAACTGCCTCCTGAGCCGCATTTCCTTTGTTATTTGCTGTTCCTTCTGCTGCTACTGCAGCATTATTTGTGCTTTTTTCTGAAGCTGTCTTATCCTTCTCATTGTTACCGCAAGCTGCCAAACTCAAAGCTAAAACTGCTGATACCCCAGCTAATAAATATTTTTTCTGATTCATATTCAATCTCCCCATCTATATTTTATTTATCATTCTTCAAACCAAAGTGATGATAATGAGAATCGTTATCATATTAAATCATATGAGAATAATTATCAATACTTTTCTTTGAATATATGAAATCTTGTAGTTTAACAGATGCGTAGAAATATTAATGAGCATGCAGAAGAACCCGCACCAAATGCGGGTTCTTCTGCACTAAATATGAGTTAAATTTTTAATCAACGTTATAAAACTCAGATAAGTCACGGAACAACAATCCGCACTCCTCTAGTCTATTAAGTTCCTCATTCACATCAGTGATCAAATTGCTTTCTCTCTCATGGGCTGTATTGATTAGCCACGGTTGTCCTTGTTTTAGAAAACAAAGATCATCAGGCAGCCTGGTCTGTACCCACGAGTACAAGCTGGTGGAATAGGATAAAAGAATATCGACCGCTTCAGGTGAACAATGAAAAAAATAAACATCTGCATAATGCCCCATAAGCCGAGTCCCCGGCCAATAGTCATCTTTTATGACCTTTTTGAGAAAAGGTTGCAGCTGTTCAAGCAGTTCAACTCCTTCTGGCTCCAACTCCATCTGATCACGTTTTACTAGAATAAATTCATCACATACTTCCATAGCTACCTGTACCAGCGTCTTGTAGGTCTGACCCGTTGGTTCCTGCAAAATAGTATGAATAATAATGTCCCCCCTCTACTTATTTGTATTATTCAAATATTCTTTATGCATCCTACCCCAGCCACACATGCTATCCAACACTGTAATTAGCGATTTTCCATGTTCTGAAATACTATATTCTACCCTCAAAGGAAGCTCATGATAACTCACCCGGTCGATAAGCTGATCCTCTTCAAGCTCACGTAATTGTTTAGCTAACGTACCTTGGGAAACATCAGGGATGATCCGTCTAAGTTCCCCAAATCTTTTTGTGCCATCTATCAATAAAATAAATAAAATGAGCGGCTTCCACTTTCCACCGATCTTTTCAAGTGTTGTAAGAACCCCAGTCAATCTCGGCTCCAGCAAATCCATGTGATCCCCTCTTTCGATAGTTATATAACTATATGTTCGAACCAGCTAGTACGAAAAATCGTACCTAGTACGAAAAAAGTGCGTACTGTGCAGGTTATATTTTATAGCTAATAATAAAAAACAGAACTTAATAAGTCCAATTAACTATGAACGGAGAAGATAAATATGTCCACTATTTCATTAAAAAACCAGCGTATCGTCATTATCGGAGGAAGCTCCGGAATAGGGCTTGCGACTGCCAAACAAGCGATTGAACAAGGCGCAGCTGTCATAATCGCTGGACGTTCACATGATAAATTAGAGAAAGCTCAACAGTTTTTAGATTTCGATTCTGTTGAAATATATTCACTAGATAATCAAAATGAACAGGACTTGAAAGCTTTCTTTGAAAAAATCGGCGCATTTGACCATTTGTTCACTCCGGGAGCCTCCTATGTTAGAGGACCGATAACTTCGAGCTTAGAGGTTGCTCACAATTGCTTTAATGCAAAGTTCTGGCCGCAATATAATGCTGTAAAGCATGCTATCCCTTTTATCAACCCTACAGGCTCCATTGTTCTTATGTCCGGCGCATTCAGCCAACGTCCACTTGCAGACGGTGCCTCCTATGCAGCTTGTAACGGCGCAATTGAAAGTCTGGGAAAAGCATTAGCAGTAGAATTGGCTCCGATGCGGGTAAATGTTATTTCCCCTGGAACCATCCATACCAACTTTAATTGGGAAGGCGCAGAACAGGAAACTAGAGACAAGGCTTACGACGAATATACGAATATCAATCTCCTTGGCAGGGTTGGCCATGCCGACGAAGCAGCACATACAACGATTTATTTGATGACCAATGGCTATACAACAGGAAGTACTTTATTTCCGGATGGGGGATATATTTTGCGATAAAAAACAGCTGACTCAATAAGTAAGAATTTCTACTTATTGAGTCAGCTTCTTTTAGTTTAAAGAATTAGGGAAGAATTCCTTGATTATCAGCCAGGGGATCCGTTTCCCTTAGTTAAGATCATAGTAAATTCAAATAAGGAGCATAACCTCATTTGATTATGAACTCCAATGACTACTTCGTATTAAAGGTTATACTTATGGAATCCTCCTGAATCTCCTTAATTGTATATATACCGATTTTTTCAGCAGCGCTCACTAGCGCTGAGATATACTCAGGAGTTGAATTTAATTTCCGAGCAGAGGGCTTCAGATTAATGGAGAACTCCTCCCCATGCTCGTCAACATCAAGAGATTTCACATAAACTTTAAATACCTTTACATAATGCTCATAGTTAACTAAATGTTCTTCAGTAACACCTTGAAATGAAACATTTACTTTCAAGGATTCCGGCTTCAGGAAGCTCACCTTACCTGCCTTGTCTAACTGCCCTACTTCAGGATTCAACACTTGATATTCAACTCCGTCAAGGATTGTAAAATCCATCCCATTATCCATAGTAACTAGTAAATTAAGACGCACATCGATAGCTTCTGGTCCGATTAATGTCAGATAGTCGCTAACTTCATGCTTGATCGTTTGTCCAGCCTCTTTCCCGGCGAACATAATCAATGGACTATGTACACGTCTATTCCATGACTTCTCTTCATGTGTACCCAAAGGGTCCATCTGAAAGAATAGGTCCTTCCCTAATACAAATCCCTTCGACTTTAGTACCGTCACAAGCGGATCAATTGGCATTCCTTCGGTTACACCCATGTCGAGCCAAATCTTCAATGCAGGCTTCCCGGACTCTTTCGCCAACTCATCCAATATACGCCCATTGCTTACCCAAGTGGCAGGGGATAAAGCCCCTATCGCTGAGAAGGTCTCCGGGTGCTGATACCCCATCCATAATGCCTGAACAGCACCGAATGACGATCCCATGATCATCCGGTGATCCCGATCGGGAATGGTCCGGTAAGCGCCATCCACATAGGGAATAACTGTATTGATAAAATATTGGGTAAATTCGGCTGCACTCGCTCCATCCGAAGGAATAGACTGATCCGGAAATGGAACATACTCCATTCCCCGTTCTGATCCATCACTTGAAGCGACTCCTATCACGATAACCTTCTCCATGGTTCCATCAGCAACAAGCTGATCAATGATCTCCTCAACTCTCCATTCTTTGCCTAAAGAGCTGGTATTTGTGTTAAAAATATTCTGCCCATCGTGCATATACACAACAGGATAACGCTCACTGTCAGCTTCATACCCTGCAGGTAAATAAACAAATATTCTCCGCTCACCTAGATTCTCTATGTGCACAGTACCTTTTGCCGCCCCCACATTGGTTGGGTTCTCCGATGCATTAGAAGTATTGCTTATCGTTGGATTGGGGGTTGGTGATGTAGCAACTTTTTCATTTACATTTCCGTTACTGGAACATCCCGAAAGCGCTAACAAAACTAATACTGCAAATCCCCAAAACCTCCATCTAAATAATCCATTTGAATGCATAGAACCCCTCCTGATTTTTGTTCAAACGTTTTCACAGCTCTCATTATACAGGATTTATATGGGATAATGAACATTTTTTCACATGTTGGAGGAGCATTATAGTAAGCTCTAAACCAAGTACATCCTGGGACATACAAACCAACTCCGACAACGTCCAAACAACCCGAAGAACGGTTTACGGATCGCTCCGTGAGGGCTACAATTTGTAGCATTGCCATAGCAGGCAGGAATAGGGCATATTTTTATAACATCATTCAAAGGCATAAAGGAATAGGAAAAGCCTGCTTGGAGTTCCCAAAGAGATGATTGTTGAAGACTAACTGATCTCTAACCTGATACACGCGCCTATGAATGAACATATAAATCTATATAATTTGTGCGATTACACTCCAGCGACAAGTGATGCATGGAGAGTTGAGTTGACGGGGGGGCAATGTGTAAAAGCGTTCGAGTTTAATTGTATTTCATACAACTATAATCAAACAGAACGCTCGATCACTGGATATAAGTGTATTTCGTGCAGCTATTTTCTGAAATTACTCCCTTATAAGTGGATTCTCTAGTTTTTAGTTGTATAAAGTGCAGTTAAAGTCAGGATTATTCTTTTGGCACTCGAAATAACTGCACAAAGTACAGCTATTTCGCAGATTCCTTCTACTTCCCACACCAACAACCCGACGAAAAAATCAAAGAAGCAATCAGACAACCTCCACTAGCTCATCATTTGCAAAAGCAAACCTCCCCGCAGACCAAAAACACCAGACAGTGATTCTCCACGAACTGAAGGATCACTGTCTGGTGTTTTATTCAGATTCAGAAAGGGTTGTTGTTTTGAGACAATCTCTTCTTTCCAATTAGTACTGTTGTCTTTCCTCGTAGGATACGAACAGCATTCTACGTTGCACATCCATAAGCATACGAATCACCCAACTTGCTAACAAGGCAACAACAAATCCAGCTACTACATAGGAGATATATTGTTGGGATAATGTCCAGTCGATCTGGAACAAAGCAAACACACTATTCTCTAAAATGTTCAAATCCATGGTTTGCAAGAAAATCTGGTGCAGCACAGGTAGTGTAATCAGGCCCAATGCAGCCGCTACTACAGTTACTGTTATTGAAAAGAATATAATGCTGGATACGAATCGACCCATAATCAGCATAACGTTACGGGCAAACTTCGCTCCATGAAAACCTAACTTCATTCGTTGCAGGAAGCCCGCTCCCTCCAGCTGCATTTCCGATCTGGCCTCTTCACTAGGTCTAGGAATATCTAACAATGATCTGACCAGCTCTTGCTCAAATTGTACGATGTAATCCAATCCCTTAGCTACTGCAAAAAACAAAGGAATTCCGATGAATATTGGGGTTAACGCAATGGATAACGTCAGCCCTGTCACCATAAACACGAAATATACAATCGTAAGCGGCAAAGAGATTAAGAAGTATAAAATACTCCGATATGTCTTTGGACTTGCTCCACGTTTGCGCGTTTTAGATTGGGGTTGGGATTCTGCTGGAATATGCATGGAATCAAGAGCTCCCATCGGCATAGAGTATAACTTATCATTCATTTCTATTGTCCTTCCTCTCACGTTTTTCAATTAATCTCATTATACGTGGGAAAGAGAAGGCTCAAAACAGTCTTGGGACTGGAGTCATACCAGACTAAAGGCTAGGATTTATTCCTTCAAGGCGCATAATTGATCGGTTTTATGATTTTGCTAGGCTACAATCCCAAGTTATTTCCCTTTTCCAGCCGTACAATCTGCTGTTCGCCATTATCTGCCAGCTCTCTGAACTGATTAATAGTTTCACGCATTTTGGGGAGAGCTTCCTGCTTATAAGTACTGATGGAATCGAGAGCGGATAGCACATCTGTAAAAGCTTGCTTTAATGTATCCACTGAAATACTTGATTCTAACGACTGTTTATGGATTTCCGCCCCTTGGTTTTTCAACATTTTTGAGGTACCGCTGATCAGGCTATCGGTGGTTTGATTTAGAAGTTCGATCTTTTTCAAAACAATTCTTTGATTATACAGCGCACTAGCTACCGTAACCGATATTTTCAAGGCAGACACGGTAACATTTCTAGCTCTGTCCACCCCTCTGATCAGCTCTTTATTATTTCGAATAACTACTTCTATGGCCATAATTCCTTGTTGATTCACTACAAGCATCTGTTGCAAATCCATAACACGCTGCCGCAACGGAAACAGCACTTCTTCTGTAATGAACCGAACTTTCTCCTCATCCTCATCACGCAGCTTAGCCGCTTCCAGTTGCGTCTCTATCTCCTGATCCATCAACATGCCGAGCTGAATCTCTTTTTGTAGCTTTTTTGTGAGTTCCCGAAGGGCCTGTTGCTCGAATTCCAGCGTAGTATTGTCGTTCTTCAAAACGGTCTTACCCTTATCTAAAGAAATTATAATATCTGAAATCACAGCATCCGCCTTTTGATATTTAGCAAAATAACTACGTAATGGATTAAAGAACTTACCTAGAAAACCCGTCTTGGCAAAATCTACTGCACTGGGATCCAAATCCTTCAGCTGGAGATTAAGCTCAGTCAAACCTTTTGCTACTTGGCCGCCTTCATCTCCTGTTTTTGATAAATTCCCCACAGAAATCTGCAACAGGGAGTTTTTGTCCGAAGAGGATCTCATCGTTTCCATACCGAAGCTATCAATGGATTGCAGCACCCCTTTTCGCTTATCCAGTGACTCTAAATTCAGATCCAGAATGGCGGAGACATTGTTTACTGCCAGTGCTTTGAGTTGTGATACTTCCTCGGGCTCAGGTTTGACCTGCTCCTCAATTACTGATTTCAGCTTTTCCTGACTTACGACTTCCATAGTAAACGACATAGAACCCCTCCTAAAAAATATAGCTTACATTTGAACATTGAGCAGGTTGCCGATTTTATAGACTACATCCTCTGTATCTGCATTGATGTTGGCCGCTTCATTTATACTCGAAATACTCTCAAGTGCCTTGATATTCGCATTGTAGCCAATCGTGTAAATCGGGATTTTGTAGGTCTCAATCAGACCTCTGATATCATTCAAGGAATGCCCTTCATTGGTCTCCCCATCACTTAATACAAAGATCAACGGCTTTAAATCCGGATTTAGCTGTAATTCCGTTTGAAGCATGTGGATGGCTACCGCGATCCCGTCAAAAGTAGCCGTCCCCCCATTTGCTTGTAGACTGTCAATCGCACCAACAAACATGGACTGCTGGTTCGTGTCATATTTTCCAATCGGAAGATTGATTGTAACGTTATCAGAGTAAGAGACAAAACCAATGCTGTTATCCTTGCCCAAGTACTTCTGGCCTGTTAATAAAGATTGCTTTAAACGGTTCAAGGGTTCCCCGTTCATACTTCCTGAGACATCTGCTACAAATACTGCGGCGATAGGTTTATTACCATTTTTCTTCTCTTTCCACAGCTTCTGAGCTGAGGATATGAGACTACCATCCACTGTACTAAGCTCTGATTGGTAATCATTAAGACCATTGAAGCCTTTTTTCTCACCCAGTTCCTGGTATTTATCCAGTTCAACAAACTCAGCAAACTTCTTAATAATATCGAGTTTTTCCTGAGGAAGATCACCCAAAGCATAAAGCGGGCTGTCATGTCTTACACCAAAAGGAGTGAATACATACCCCCCTTTCAAATCTGTTGCATTCACAAAGATCTGGTATTCTAAGACAAAAGCATCAAGCTTACCGGTTTTTGCAGCCTCTCGCATCTGTAAAGTGGTTGAGGCGATAAAGGGTACATTTGCTTGGAATTTCTCAAAGCCCTGCACCGCTTGCTCTCCAAGTAAATCTGCACCGCCAAACGTCCCAAGCGCTGTTACCAGAAAATTCAAACCCGTAGAACTGGCAAAAGGATCGGTATAACCCATTGATAATTCATTATTTGCTATGGCGTCTGTAACCGTCTTAACGTTTAAAGAACCGTATTTCTCTATTAGTTCATCATATTTCGCCTTACTGGTAACAATACCAGCTACATTTCCTACAAGGCGTTTAGTGATTAGCTGCGTGTTCATCCCGTTTGCTTTTACCATTTCGCCCCACAACTCATTTGATGGGGTAAAGGCATCTGGCACATACTTCCCAGATCTTATGTAATCTGTCGCTGTACCTGAAGCAATATTACGGATTTTCACAGAAACGTGACTCCCGTTCACCTCAATATTAGAGTTGTTAAAATCTGTAGCAACTTCATTCAGCCACCCGTCATTACCTGTTCCTGATTTTTCAGTAGAAGAGAATATCTCTACAAAGCTATCTGTTGTATTGTCTACGGATACAGGAAACTTTGAGATATCTGGTAATGAATCCCCAATCGCAACAGGATCCAGGTCAATCTGGCCTTTGATTTGCTCAGCCGTAGTCACGTTTATGTTCTTGTATAGCTTCTCTAGCTGCTTCCCCGCATCTTCGGAAGAAATCTGGGTTTCGGTTTTTCCTATATTAGAGGTTAAGGTGATTCCAAAATACACGAGAGCAAAAACTACCACAGTAATGGTCCCTAAAACTGCTACTGTTTTTCCTTTATTAGCCATACACATCTCCCCTTCATTGCTTATAAAATTTCGTCTGCTTGATCAACTCATCGATTTCCTTCATACAAGGCATCTCTTCAACATCTGTATAATCTGTACTGTCGAGTAGCGATATTTCCAGCAGCAGCTTATCCAGCTTCAGCAGAATCTCTTCATTTGCCCCAAGATACCCTGTTACGTAGGCCAAATATTCATTGTACAAAGCTGTCTTTTTCTGCACCAATTTTTCTGAGAACTGCGAGGGTCTATGCCGGCTGGAGAAAAGGGTGAACTCTGAGGCATCAAATACACTGAGTTTGTTCAGAATCCCTCGAATGTTCAGGTAAAAAAGCTTCGCTACTTCATAACTGACTGCATTAAATTTTTTGAAGCTAAGTTCAGTGGATTCGAATCTCTGACCTAAAACATCTAACAAGGTACTTCTCTTCTTTTCCATCCGGGATATCTGATCTAGAGCAAGCGCAATGTCTTTTTTCAGTACTTTGACATTTTTGTATTGAGTAAGCGCGGCTATATAATCCTCATAAGATTTCAGTGTTTTCACAGCAGGGATAGATGAAGGTTTAAACAATAAAATATAACTTCCATAAAGAATAACAAGTAGACTAACAAACAACAATGTCACACCCAAAGCGGTTTCAAATACACTGGTTCCTCCGATTTCCACCCCTAATAAACCTGGTGACAACACGATAATGTTCAGTAGTACCACACCGAGAATAAGTCCCAACAGCTTTATGGCTCTAACCCCGTTCATCACAACCACCTCCTGCATCCAGTCACTTCTATTGTATGGAGCAATTTCTGTTATTACGTCTCTTCATTTGCTATATGTTAAAAAAATAAGGAATTAATCAACAAAAAAACCTTAACAGGCAATAAGCCCATTAAGGTTAACAATCACTATTTTATACCCACGCATCATTTGAATACCCGCGTTGCTCCCAATATCCCGTATGATCGCCTTCGATCAGCTCAATCCGGTTCAGCCACTTCACAGACTTGTATGCGAACATCTTCGGAACGATTAACCGTACAGGACCGCCGAGATCGCTAGGAATCGGCCTTCCATCATGCATTACCGCGACCAGCACATCATCCATGTCGGCTTGTTCCAATGTGAGCGTATCCGTGTATACACCATCACCCGAATAGAATTTCACAGTCTTAGCTGTGGGCTTCACACCGGCCTGACTCAAAAGATCTTTTAGCTTGATTCCTTCCCAGGTATTCTTATAGACTGACCAGCCTGTCACACAGTGAAAATCACTCACCTGAACGGTCCGCTTCAGCTTTACGAACTGTTCCCAGTTCCACTTAAAATTCTGCTCCACAAGCCCATCTATCGTAAAAGACCAATTGTTGTTCGTAAACTCCGGAATCGGAGTGACTGTGTAAACACGGAATTGTCCTTGCGCCCCTCCTCCGAGAGGGGGTGAGGATGCCGCCAGTGGCTGGGGTGCAGGCAACAACTGATTGCGATCACTTTCGATCAGCTTTTCAATCGTTTCGCTGCCCCCGATATTTCCAATTGAACTGCCGAGCCATTTTATAAACGATGGGCCTATAGTTACCGCAAGCCCAACACCAATCGATCCGCGTATGAAAGCTCTACGTGTATAAACCGGCTGTGGGGATTCCCGATGATTCGAAGGGCTACCTGTCTCAATGACGCTTTTTACTATCCGGCGGCTCGGTTCTTTAAGCCATTTTACCCGAGTCAAAGAATGATAAATAATATAAGGAAGGCCTATCCAGGTCAATAAGTCATGGACGACCAGAGCAACGTTCGATACATGTGGACCCACCACGCGGAATTGCCAAAGTAGCACTCCTGAAACGAACCAGCCTAGCAGCAATGAAAGTACAACGATTACATTAAAACGTTGCCAAGGCCGCTCCTTCAATTGTTTCCAATGTTTCCCTGCCAGCAGCAAATAATAAATAACCGGAATAATCGAAGCGACACCGACCACGATATGAAGCCCTTTGATCCATACTCTGCCTTCCCCTAAGAAGCCACGCCAGAAGCCACTTACAAGCACAAGTCCTGTGAGTGTGAGCAACACAACCAGCCAGCCATTCCAGGTATGAAGCGCCCGAAGCTTTTTCCCGTATCCCTTACGCAGCCGAGCCAGTAAAGAATTCATTACCTTTCCTCCTCTTCACTAGGTATGCTCAAATAGCTCTTTATCCGGATTCTACTCTAATAATGTTAGAAAAGACTTTGAAGCAGCTGTAAGAGGAACTCCACGCAGGGTAGCAATTCCTATGTTACGTTCTGGCAAAGGTGGGTCCAGAGGAATCTCGACAAGCTCACCTTTCTTCAATTCTTCGGTTACGTAATCACGAATAACAAAAGCTAGGCCAAAACCACGTTTCGCAAACTGAACAAGCAAATCCACACTTCCCAGTTCAAATTCAGGTGTAATCGTCAGATGATTAGAAGCTAAAAACTGATCCATATACTTTCTGGTGCTCCCACCCGCTTCTAAGCATAACAACGGATACTGCTGAATGTCTGCAAGCGGCATGGTCTTGTCCGCCAAATGACGAAAACCTTTGCCTCCTACAAGGCAATCTTGAAGCTGAGTACTTTTGCGAAAATCAATCTGTTTATCAGATGTCGGCAAGCTGACGATACCAAAATCAATTTTCCCTTCTTTTAAAAGCGTAAGTGTTTCTGGTGTCGTACGATTCGTAATATGAATGCGGATATTGGGAAATTGTTCGTGAAATTGCTCCAAAAAAGGCAACAGATAATATTTGCATAAGGTGTCACTTGCTCCGATATGAATCTCGCCGCTGTTCAGATTGTTCATATCTGCGATCGCTCTTTCGCCCATGTCTACATGATGAAAGGCTTGCTCAATAAAGCTAAGCAGTACTTTTCCTTCTGTTGTTAGATCAACCCCGCGAGAAGTGCGAAAAAATAACGGGCCGCCCATTTTCTCTTCCAATTGTTTAATCGTGTGACTTACTGCCGGTTGTGTAATATTGAGTCGTTCTGCCGCAGCAGTTAAGCTCCCTGTATTTGCTACCCAATAAAAAGAGCGATACCACTCCAAATTAATGTCCATCCCCACGTCATTACTCCACCTTATAATAGATATAACTTATATCAATTTTTCTAATGATTTAACTAGCATTATACTTAGTCCTGTAGCCAAAAACAAGCTTGGGAGGCGAAAACGCGTGACCGTAATTGCAATTGTAGGAGCAAACTGGGGCGACGAAGGAAAAGGAAAAATGACGGATGTGCTAGCTGCACAATCTTCCTTTGTCGTTCGTTTTCAAGGTGGTAGTAATGCTGGGCATACCATCATAAACCAATATGGAAAATTTTCATTGCATATGCTGCCATCTGGGGTATTTTATCCTTCCGTTACAAACATTATTGGACCAGGAACAGCACTTGATACAGAAGTATTAATAAGAGAACTGAAAGCTTTAACGGATAGAGGCGTGCCAAAACCTAGGTTATTCGTATCCGAACGGGCGCAAATCGTGCTTCCAATCCATCGTTTGTTTGATGAACTAGAAGAGGAACGTCTGGGATCTCAAGGATTCGGTTCAACAAAACGAGGAATCGCACCATTTTACGCAGATAAATATGCAAAGCTAGGCATACAGGTAGCGGATTTATTTGATCCTGCTCGACTTGAGAAACGTCTTGAACAATTACTCGCTTCCAAAAATATATTACTTGAGCATTTATATAAGAAAACGCCTATCCAAATCTCGGAATTAATGGTTCAGCTGCAAGAAGAAGCTGCACAGCTAGCGCCTTATGTAGCCAATACAACAGACTTACTGCAAGAGGCTTATGCCAAGGGAGAGACTATTTTACTTGAAGGTCAGCTTGGGGCTCTGCGTGATCCTGATCACGGTATTTATCCTTACTCCACCTCCTCTTCAACACTTGCCGGGTTTGCACCTGTCGGTGCTGGTCTTCCTGCAGCAGCTATCACGAATGTCATCGCTGTAACCAAGGCCTATTCCAGTTGTGTCGGCGCTGGACCTTTTGTTACGGAATTAGAAGGACCCGTAGCGGATGAACTTCGTACAAGAGGTGGCGATGCCGGGGAATTCGGGGCTACGACTGGCCGTCCTAGACGTATGGGCTGGTTTGATGCTGTAGCTACTCGTTACGGTTGCCAAATGCAGGGTGCCACTGAAGTCGTGTTGACTAATCTTGACGTGCTTGGTTATTTGGATGAGATTCCGGTTTGTGTGGCTTATGAGCTTGAAAATGGAGAGATCACCGACAAGTTCCCGGCTACGAATAAACTGAACTCTGCAAAACCGATATTCACGCATTTATCTGGCTGGAACAGCGATATCTCTCAGATCACCGACTTCGAAGATCTGCCAGAACAAGCTAAGCTTTACATTGATTTTATTGAAACCTCTATTGGCACGCGTATTACTACGATTTCCGTGGGTCCTAGACGCGAACAGGTCATTAATCGGATAACGAAATAATCATATACGTACTAAATCTCTGTAGAATTTAAAAGAAGCGCCTCTCTTATTAGAGAAGCGCTTCTTTGTTTTATTCATGAGAAGGGCTGCCTCATACGTAGAAAAATCCACTTTTAAGACAGCCTCTTTTTTGTGTACTCTTTTTAAATCAACACGGCATCTACTTTTGTCTGCGGAGCCTTGTCACAGCGTTTACAGACCTTAACGACTGCTCCATCCGTTTTTTTCTTGGGATAAAGCAGCTTAATACGGGTGTTCTGACAGATTGGACAAGTCCCTCTGCCCCTTGATGGTAAATTCCAAAGTGCATGTCCACGTTTTGACTTTGCCATGAATAAACCCCTCATTTCGAACAACAATAGTCAACACTTTAATTCTGAAAGTGCTTCTCCAAAATGATATGTCGCAAAGACAGGCTCTATGACTAAAGTAACGCAGAAATAAGGAAGAATTAATTCGTATAGATCATGGAGACAACACCGTTCGTAAAGGTAACATAGTTATAATTACCATACTGCCAGGTCTCCACTTGAATGCCACTACCTGAAAGTGTAGATTTACTTATTGGCTTACCCCAACTAAACTCCACTTGCTGCTTGGTCATCCCAGTAGCAACTATGCTCTTTTTAATCTTAGTCCAAATCGCATCCGACCACTTATAGGTCTTAAATGGATCCGTTGTTAAGAAATATTCTTTATTTCCTAATGTACGGATCAACTCATCTCCCGACATTTTATAAGAGTTAAGAATTTGCCCCGTCGATAAAACCTTAAATGAAATGGCGAATTCACCTTCATAATCAGGTAGAATATCTACAATAGTGACTTTTTGGAACTTATAATCGGAGTCGAATTGATTGAGCCAATATGTTTTTCCAATGAACTTAACGAGGTTTCCTTGTTCTTCCTTCTTAAAAATCTGTGCGGTTTGTTTCGTATAGGCGAACAACTCTGCTTTGCCGAAGTAGATCTCCATCGTCTGATAATTTCCATCCCAAATTAACTCTGCTGACAGTGCAGTCTTTAAAAGCGTGGCAGGAAAAACTGTAGATCCGTCGATCTTTTGCACTTTACCACTCATTTTGACCTTCGCACCATTCACCATTGCAATATCGCTTCCGAGTTGAAGCTGTATTGGCAAATCACCTAGACGAATGCTAAAGGTTTTAGTTGCTGTATTAACTTGGACTGTTGCTCCCAACGTTTGAAAAACCGATTGAACCGGCAAATACATTGTTCCATTAACAAATGCACCTTGATCAATATCATGGTCCGCACTGATCGAAACTTTTATTGTTTTGGTATCTGATCCTGAAATGACCGTTACGTTCGTTTCTCCTACCGCTAAGGCTTTCATTGTGCCATCGGCTTGCTTTTGCAGCAAATAAGGCTTTTCAATTACGACATTTGCTTGAGCTAACGGGACGCGTTCGGATATGCCATCGGCATCTTTAGCATAGATTTGTACCGGAACATTATCCCCAACAGTGATTTCCGTAGCATCCATCTGAAATATCAAATCTTCAACCTGCTGATTGCCTTCATTGTATGATGACGAAACTGAACTGGCACTCCGTAAAATACTACCTTGATCGTAATCGACGTTACGCGTATCTGCCGCCTTCACTGTATGTATTGGACCCAACATAGATACTGCTAACGCTGCAGTGATGCTCCATTTAATAGCTTTCATTTTCCTTACATCCCCCTCTAAATATATAAACCTTAATTACTGTATCACAATTCCACAATTTTACTAGAGAAAAATTTACAGAAATATTTTTTTGTATTTCTAGTGAATTTACTCCGTGATAATTACAGAGTCTTCCATTATAATCATGGATTAGGAGGTGTTAGCCAGTGGAGATAATAGCCGACAGATACTGGAACTTAATCCTTTGTCTCACAAATATGAAAATACCGCTCCAGATGCAAAACAAATTAGAGAGAACTTCCTTTCGATTCTGACTCATACTACCAGCGATCCGCGTGAGCATTATGATCTAGCAGTATGTACTAAGCAAAATAGAACACCCATAGGTAACGTAAGTATAAAGTTAAATTGGGAAGAGATCAGAGAGTGGGAGATTGGCTGGGTCCTACTGCCGGAATACTGGAAAATGGGCTATGCGACAGAAGCCGTCAAAACACTGATAGGTTACGCCTTTAGCTCTCTTAATGCCCATAGAGTCGTTGCATATGCCAATGCAGAGAATCTTCAATCTGAAAAAGTTATGATTAGAGCAGGAATGATTAGAGATGGAATCCTCAGAGAGACTAGATTTTGCAATCAACAATGGTGTGACGAGTTCATTTACTCTGCTTTGGAAAAGGAGGCTACATTAAATTGACAACAATCAAAGTTTTAAATGAAGGTTATGTAAGATTAGTAGATCATATGGGCTCAGATTTAACGGTTGCTAACGCTGCGCGTGTATCTTATGCTAAACAATCTTTTGAGCTTAGTGATCGGGATATTAAACTAATAAAATTCCTTGCCCGTGAAGGACATACCTCTCCTTTCCGCCATGCCATCACTCAATTTGAGGTTTATGCCCCATTAATGGTTGCGAGACAGTGGTGGAAATACGTAGTCGGTTCTGCTCATTACGAAGGTACTGGGGATAGCTTGGAAGCCTGGAACGAATCCAGCAGAAGATACATTACAGAAGAACCCGTCTTTTATCAACCTGCTGCGGGAGAATGGAGATCCAAACCAGAGAATTCCAAACAAGGCAGTGGCGACATCATTGCATGGGAGCTTGGTGAAAAATACACCCGCGAGCTTCAAGAATACACCGAGTTAGGATTATCTAAGTATGAAGCATCTTTAGCAGATGGCATATGTGCTGAACAAGCAAGACTGTTTCTACCTGCTTATGGATTATTCGTTCGTTGGTACTGGACAGCTTCAGTTCAATCTGTAGCTCATTTTTTAAATCAAAGACTGGAGCATGACGCTCAGAAAGAAATTCAGGAGTATGCAAAAGCAATTTTATCGCTAATTGAGCCACTATTCCCTGTCTCTTTTGATCAGCTGCTGACTACCGGCTCTGTAGATTAATTTTATTTCCTTATATAAAAAAAGAGCCGCCAAACCTTTGGCGGCTTCTCCCTTTCTACACTACCAACCCTCGTATAACTTCAACCTCGTCCCTACTGACTTCAACGAACCCGAGTGATGTATATAAATTCGAAGCACGTTCGTTCTCGATCCGATGGCCAATAACGATTTTGTCGCAATGATGTTCTGCTTTAATATAACGAATTAAGGTATCCATACCCGTTCTGCCTAAACCTCTGTTTTGGTACTTCTGGTCAATCATAAAAGCCATAATCCAATAACTTCCATCCTCAGGATCTACGCTATACACAGAGAAACCTACCAATTCCTCATCTGCATATAAAGCGAGCGGGGTCATACCACAATAAGCTGCTTCTGCTAACCAATAGACCACCGGTACGGGGAAAATAGACTTTTGCGCATCCGATACTTCTAATTGAGTACAAGCGTACCAGTTTTTTTCCGTGATATCCTTCAGCACTATATGTGCTTGAAAGCCGGTTCGTAATCGGTCACAAATTCTTTCTAATTTCAGTTTAAGCTGTTGCGCCCAATCCGGGAAAATAGAATCATCCGAATTCTCCATACACCGAAGTAATCTAGCAAAACTGTATAAGTCTGCAAATCTTTGAAATTCAGGTATCATCTTAATATACTCATCATCTAGCTGCTTAACCGATCTATATCCACTAATAAAAACATCAATGTTTCTTCTACTTTCATCATCATCCGATTCCGTCAGGTCTCTTAACGCCGATGTAATATCCATCGCAAACCAGTGATACATAGAGTCATCAAAATCGATGGCACTGTAGCGGGATTCTTCTTGCATATAAAAGATATTATCCATCTCAAAATCATAATGTACGAGCCCAGTATGCCCCACTCCAAAAGGGAGCTCTGATAACCAAGCTTCAATCCGCTCATATTCCTTAAGCGCCTTATGCTCCTCAGGATGCCTGCTCAATACAGAATAAATAAAATTCAATGAATCGACCCAGCTTTTGCGATAAGGCGTGCTCGGTGCATAGGTTTCCGAAAAATTATGCAGACGTGCAAGCGATTGGCCCCATTGATAAAAATGAGGTTCCTTCATCTCATCAAGTGAAACATATTCACCCTGGGCCTGTTCAAAAACTACCCCGTGGTATCGCCCGTGATTCGTTAACAACGTTTCAATCCAATTGCCAGACTTAGAACGCACAGGAGCGACGGTCTCATAACCTTGCTCTAATAAATACATCATAAAATCCAGCTCTGCCTGGATATTGTCTGCAGAATTATCCTCTTCATGAGTAAACCTTAAATAAAAGCGTTTACCATTCCACTGAAAGGTATAAATAAAATTGCTACTGGCCCTTACCATCTTTAAAGTTCCAGGCTCATGATTCCAATACTTAATCATTTCTTTAGCAGGAAGATCGTTCTCCGTTCCCCGCACCATGTTCATTAAAGTCATCATTGTCCGATAGTGCCTCCTGCTTCATGACGGATTTGATTCTGGGTTCCCCATTAACATTATCGGTAAATTATTCTATTAAATCAAGGGAATTTAATAGGCTCTATTATTTCTGGAAGAAAAAAGTATTCAGCTTAGGCTTCAGTTTGTCATACTTGATTTCAAACTCAGCATGATCTCCGATAGCATGAGAAATCTGCACACTTATCCCCAGCGTATTCTCCGTCAAGTACCATCTTATATCCGCTTCACTAGTATCTGCGTGCTGAAGTGAAGTCAGCCATTCCTCATCTGATCTTTCAGTAAGAATATTCTTTTGCTCAATAATATCGGATTGAAGTTCACTTTCCTTTAGCTCCTTCAAAAATTCCGCATCGATGGTCACGATATCAGTTAATTGTAGGGGTTCAAATTTCTTCATATCAATATTTATAGTATCAAAAATATCTACAGGATGAGCAGCACCTTCAACATAACTGTATCCTGAAAACTGAATACTTAGTAAGCCCTCATTTTCTAATGATACAGAATAATCCATATCTAAACTAAAGGTCTCTTTTTCCTCCGGAGAGTAATTATCCAAATAACTATAAGCACGTTCCTTGATCATTTCATTTAACTTCTCTTGTTCATTCGGTTTTCCAAAAATAGATATTTGCGGATAGTTAATATTAATTTGTTCATTGTAAGTATATAACTCCGGAGATAATTCATAAGAAATGCTGTGTTGATTTTCGATTAGCTTAGTTTCGTTTATGTGGTTTTCAAGTGTCGGCTCCTTGTTTTCACAAGCTGTTACAGCACACATTACTACAGCAAGAATTATGAATAACATGGTGGTTTTCTTAATATTAATGCTCCTTCCATCAAAATTGAATTATGATTTGAGCTACAGCGCTTTTGTTCTCCCACCATCTCTAATGTATTGCCCCTTTTTAATAATTGAAGTTGGTGATAGATCTAACCTTTTACTTATTTCCTCAAAATCTATATTTTCATCACGAACTATAAAAGAAAAACTCCCTTTCATTTAGCTTTCCCTATCATATCTATAGCATTTTATAAAAAAAACACTTTTCTAATTAGGACTATATAATTCACTGTGCCGGAGCAAATCCCCTTAGGATTTGATAGTTTGAAGGTCTCTGCGGACACTTAACACCGTATCTCAAAAAATTGATCTGCGAACGTGAACAAATTCCCGACAAAGCGACTCATCGTCCTCTATCCAGTCATATTTCAGAATAAGCGGAGCAGGCACAACAGTCTCCAGTTGCTCTACAATCTCCCGGACATCATCATTCTGGAACATGACACCCAAAGAATCGGGCGAAACGGTCAACCCCAAACGTTCGACGACTGCAGCGTAGTCAAAAGTCTCCGGCTCCATTTCATATTCTTCTAGAACATCACCTCCAGCATATCTGTCCAGTATTTCCCCATTCTGATAAATGAATATTTCCAACACTTCATCATCAAAGTATCCTATAGCAAGTACAAGGGAAGAGATCAAGTTAGACAAAGATCTGGCGCTTTCACCAATCGTTTCCCAGTTGAATTTCTCCCCCAGTACTGTTGTCCAGCCTTGGGACTGCCCGATGTAGTAGCTTTCTTTAGGTCTTAGCCGTTTCAAGCTCTTCAGCACGGCTTCCTTATCGTTGGTAAACACGTGGAGATTAGCAAATGAAGTTCCCATTATTCAACCACCTAACAATGAATTCCCCGCCGGTCAAATTTACGTATAAATTACCGTCTGCGCTCAGGGAAGGGCTGGTGTCACCGTAACTTTCCTCCGGTTGGTATATCCATTTCACTTCGCCATCCGGAGCAATGGCATATAACTGGCTAGAAAGACACCAATACATAACCCCATCCTGATCTATGACAGGGGGACGGTGCCCTTCTCCTTGACCCATCCGTTTCTCCCACAACAACTCTCCATCAGGACTAAAAGCATAAAGTTTGGAATTCACATTTTGACCAACATATATGATTCCTTCACGGGAAATAACCGGATCGCACCAAAATATGGACGAGCACTTGTAAACCCATCTTATGGTTCCATCCGCGTCAAAAGCATAGAGTCTCCCAATAATTTGTGACTCATCTTCATATGTACACAGGTAAATATGGTTTGCCGTATTGATGATTAAGCTCGAAATCACCCTGCCCCACAGCTAAAATGGCTCTCCCTTGTTCATCCACTGTAAACGAGCTTAATCCATATGAAAAATCCGGCCGCCCCGAGTCAACAACTCGCTTCAAAACTGAAAGCGATGTTGGAGCTCTGAATCGGGATTGTCTGGTCCAATTCGCATCAATGGGATGAATGGCTAATGGACGATAGCTACCTTGTTGAAAACCGCCTATTCCTTCGTTGTTATTATAATCGACCATAGTTTGCCCATCCTTTGTTATATAAGTTAAGGGATACAAATTGGATATCTTGTATTTCTTAAGCCTAATTAAAATCTTAGCTAGGCTGGTTTGGTCAAACAAGTTTATCCGAGCCGGACCAGTTAAGGTCGAATTTCCCCGAGTCTTTGGACACATTGAATTCGTCGTAGCGATATCGTGTGATATACTCACATTAATGAATCACCATCATAAATTCAACGTAAAAAGCGAAAAACTGCTCTCTATAACATAGGTTAATTGTGTTGATGGTTGAACGAAGGGTTCATTCGGCATTGGGTACTGGGGTGGGCTATAACTAATAAAAGAAACCACATGGAGTATTATTCACATGTGGTTCTAACTTAATTATTTAAAAAATTAATCAATCCCAAAACACTAATCAATCTTCAATGGCTCAATTACACCGGATCTCAGGGGAATCTGAGGAATGGAATAAATGTATTCTATACAGTTATTTCGTAGGCAAATGCAATCATTTTGACTTTAGTTGCATTTTATACAACTAAAAACACGAGAAGCCACCACTAAGGCTGTAAATCAAGAAAATAGCTGTACAAAATACACTTATGCCCATCGGCTTGAGGGATTCGAGAAATATAGTTGTACGAATTACAATTAAATGCTTCTACGTATTGCTCCCGGTGACTTTCTATACAGATAGATTGTGCATAGATCCTTATAGCTCTGCTCTCTTTACTTTATTGGGGCTATACTCCCACACCTGCAGCCCCGCTCCGATCATTCCACATAAATTACCATGATAGGCCGCTTCAATACGAACATTTTCCAGCATCGATGGCATTACTCTGCTCTTTACTTCTCTTCTAATGCCTTCAAATAAAAGTTCGCCTGCTTCAGCCACTCCACCGCCAATGACGATGACTTTAGGGTTAAAAATATGGATTAATGAAGCGATCGCGGATCCGAGCGCAGCAATCGTGTCTACCATTAACTCTGTAGCCAGAGAGTCACCCGCCCTCCATCTCGCTAACACTTCCCGTGAGTCTACGTTCTCTGGGGACTGGTTATGTAATAAAAGCTTGTCGCGCATGCGACGTGCGATACTTGTGCCTGAAGCATACTGCTCCAAGCAGCCTTTTCCACCACAAACGCATGCAGGACCTTTGAAATCTACGGACATATGGCCTAACTCTCCAGCCCCACCCCAAGAACCATGAACAAGATGGCCGTCTACGACTATCGCTCCACCCACGCCCGTACCAAGGGCAAGACAGATAAAGTCTTTTACCTCTTTGCCTGAGCCTAAATATTTCTCTGTTAATGCTAATACATTCACGTCATTATCAACGATTACTGGAAGTTGAAACTGTGTCTGAAGCAAATCCTTCAAAGCTGTGCCAGCATAGCCAGGGATAAGCTCCGAAGCGGAGCGGACACGCCCCGCCTCCCAATCCATTTGCCCTGCTGATCCTACGCCAATTCCTTGGAGCTGAATTCCCGCTTGTTGTGCTGTTATTTCATCCATTAATGTCTGAATTGCTAGTATAATGCGATCCATTGTTTTCGTCTGTCCAGCCAATGTGCTTAGGCTTACAGTATGTAAAACGCCCCCTTGTGAAGAGACGAGTCCGGCATTAATTTTCGTGCCGCCAATATCTACTCCGATCGCATATTCTATATGAGGATCATATCCTTCCACCGCGGACTCACCTCCGTCAGTCATCGACATTGCTCACGGCCTTAACATATCTCGAAGTGATTAATTGTGGCCTAGTAATTGCACTTCCTACAACAACATATGATGCCCCTGCATTCTTAGCTTTTGCTGCGTCTTCCGGTGTCCATATACGTCCTTCCGCAACAACAGGAATGTTCACAGATCCGCTTAATTGTTGAATTAAGACAAGGTCCGGTCCTTCCTGCTGTGTACTGTATGGGGTGTAGCCTGAAAGCGTGGTACCGATAAAATCCACACCTAATTTCTCAGCGGCAAGCCCTTCCTCAAATGTAGAAATATCCGCCATAACAAGCACACCTCTCAGATGTGCATATTCTATTAATGGCTTTACTGACTCTAAGCGTTCTTCCCGATTCGTTACATCAAGCGCAATAATCTCTGCTTTTGCAGAAACAATCGCCTTCACTTCATCTAAGGTTGGTGTTATAAATATGGCTGATCCGGGAATCTCCCGTTTAATAAGTCCAATGACCGGTACATTTACTTCTTTTTTGATAGCTACAATATCTGGAACACCATTTGTCCGGATTCCTATAGCTCCTGATTGAACCGCTGCTCTTGCCATTTTAGCCATTGTATCCCCACCATGAAGCGGCTCATGCTCAAGTGCCTGACAGGAAACAATCAGACCTTTCACCGGAAAGATATCACTTATTCGAGTCATTATTAACCCTATCCCTTCGCTTCAAGAATATAGTCTAATATTCTATTGTTCAGAGCTTCCACCCGCTCCTGATCGGAATCCTTAATCGGTAAAAGTGGCATTCTTGGCTGACCTGTTTCAAATCCGCGCACACTAAGGATCGCTTTACACGCACCATATAATGAAGGAAAGGATAGCAATTCAACAATGAGCTCATTGATTATGAACTGCCATTTCTGCGCCTCAGCCATCTCTCCTTGCACATAACATTGTTCCACTTTTAGGAATAACTCGGGCATCACCCCATAAGTTCCACCAATCCCGCCATCTGCCCCAATACTGCGGCCCGCCAAATACTGCTCATCAGGTCCATTTAAGACTAGAAAATCCTTCCCGCCTACGGCTTTAAATTGCTGAAGCTCAAACGTGCTCTCCGCCGAAATTTTCACCCCGATTACTTTATCCTGAGCTGCCATCTTAATCAGCAAGCTTTTCGATAATTGAAAGCCTGTAGTTTGCGGGATGTGATAGATAATAAATGGAAGCGCCGAACTATCAATAATCGCCTGCCAATGACTTTCAACACTGTCCGGAGACAGACGATAATAAATCGCAGGAACAGCCGATACGGCATGTGCGCCAACTTTCTCAGCATGGATAGCTAGTTCAACACTGTCTCTTGTAGATGGAGCACCCACGTGAGCAATGATTGTAAGCTCTTTTCCAACCTCTGCTATAACTGCCTCGAGCATTTGTTTGCGTTCTTCTACAGATTGCAGCATACCTTCGCCAGAGCTTCCGCCAACATAAAGACCTTTTACTCCGGTAGTAGCATAATGACGAGCTAATTTCCGGGCTGCTTCTTTATCGATTCCCCCCTCAGCATCATAACTGGAGTACATAGCGATAATAATGCCTTTAAAGGATTCAAGCTCATATGATTTCATAAATTACAGCCTCCGTCGTTTAATACATACTACTAATTTTCGTTGTTATAAGAATAATTAACCTTTTACAGCCCCCATAGTAATCCCTTGGGTAAAGGCTTTTTGGAACATTAGAAAAATTGCAATCATAGGAATAGAGGCTAACGCAGCACCTGCCATAAGCAGTCCATAGTTTGTTGTGAATTCACCCCGAAGAGTCGCTACCCCAAGTGGCAATGTCATCATTGAAGTCGATCTGGTCATGATCAGCTGACTGAAATAATCATTCCAAGAAGTGATGAAGGTAAAGATGGCCAGTGCCCCTATTGCAGGTTTTAACAAAGGTAAAATGATGGTGCCGAACAAACGAATCTCAGAGCTGCCATCTATTTTGGCTGCTTCAATCAATTCTCCTGGAATGGTCTGCGCGAACTGCTTCATTAGGAAGACTCCAAATGGCCAGCCAATCGCCGGTAAAATAAGCCCTTTATACGTATTGACCCAACCAAAATCTGCAAGCATCGTAAACAGCGGGACAAGAATAACTTGCTTAGGCAATGCCATTGCGGCAACAAACATCGTAAAAATAATCCCTCGGCCAGGAAAAGACTTTTTGGCAAGCACATATCCAGCGCAGGAAGAAACGATACAAATCGCTGCCATTTCACAAAAAGCAATGATGAAACTATTAAACATCCAGCGCTCAACGGGATTCTTAAATAACTCGGTCCAGTTTTGCAGAGTCGGCTTAGCCGGAAACCATTCCGGGGGGATCGTTGTTGCTACAGTCTGAAGCTTAAATGCCCCTGAAACCACCCAATAAAAAGGGAAGATAAAAAACAACGTTGCCAGAATCAACAGGATGGTGGCTAATATTTTTGGAATCGTCAATTCTTTTTTCCATCTGCTTACTTTCTTAGATTGGCCAATAGGTGCTCTCAGTTCTAACGGATTCGTAGAATTCATGATGTCCCCTCCTTAATACTCAACATCACTGCCAAAGTATTTAAATTGAATGATAGAAATGATCCCGATCACAATCGCAAGGATGACACCCATCGCCGAGGCATATCCAAAATGACCGAGCATAAAGGCTTGTTCGTAAACGCCATACATTACAGTCGATGTGCTATACACAGGTCCACCCGAGGTGAGCAGCTGAATTAGCGCAAAACATTGAAAGGTGTTGATCGTGGTAATCACGATAATATATAAGTTCGTTGGCATTAGCATTGGCCATAATATTTTTCGGAAAATCTGCCAAGGCGTCGCTCGATCAATCTCAGCTGCTTCTATGTAAGAAGTAGGAATGTTCCCAATAGATGCCACATATAAAATGATCGGCTGCCCTACAGAGGTCGTTATCAGAACCACGATAATTGCAAGCAGTGCAGTCCTCGTATCTCCTAACCAGGATATAGGCTCCATTCCCAAAAAGCTGGTTAAATAATTTAGAATCCCATAGTTCGGATGATAGATCCAGCCCCAAACGACTGTGATACTTACGACCGAGGATACAGCCGGCAAATAGAACACTCCGCGGAAAAACGATCTGGCAAACTCTTTTTTCTTATAAATATTCATAGAGATAAATAACGAGAAAATAATAACGATGGGTACGGTGATGAGTACAAGCAATAATGTATTTCCCATCGACTTCCTGAAGTTATCATCTTTTATTAAGGAGATATAATTATCGAGGCCAATAAAGCTGAAATCTCTCAACGAATAATCGAAGAAACTAATATAGACCCCTTTCACCATCGGATAAGCTACAAAAAGCAGGAAAAACCCAAATGCCGGCACTAAAAAGAGATAACTCATCATCCAGTCGCGAATCACATAACCTTTTATTTTGCGAACCGTTGTCCCCACAGTCCTTCCCCATTTCTTCGATGATTTAAAAAGAAAAGAGTGCTTCCCGCACTCTATTCTTTTGGACACCATTCACTTTTTTTATTTCATTGCAGCCTTTGCTTTCGTAATCGCTTCGTTTGCTTTTGCAGCAAAGCTGTCCAAAGCTTCTTTACCGGTTGCTCCTCCAGTTAAAGCACGTTGTAATTCAGGGAACCAGAAAGTACGAATATCAGCATATCCATCGGCAATGGTAGGTGCATCTGTTGTGAATTTACGAGCATACTCAGCGTATTTGTACTCTGCATCATCATAGAGGCCTGTAATCGAATTACGAACAGACAGACCACCTGTTTGAATCAAGTTTTTCTTACCCCATACAGGATCATTAGCAATAAAATCAATCAGCTTCTTAGAAGCTGCAATCTTAGCTTCATCACCATTATTGAATACAGCCATACCGCCGAGGTAAGGTTCAAGCTTAGGTTCCGATCCATCTAAAGTAGGGAAAGGAAGCAGAACATCTTCGAATTCAACCATTTTTTTAGATACGTTCTGAGCTTTAAGTACTGCAGAATAGTTAAGTGTAAAGGCTAATTTTCCTTGTAGAAATAAGTCGTTCACGTCAGCAGCCGCAAGGGAAGCCGCACCAGAAACGCTAAGTTTATCTTTTGTAGCTTGAACGATCCAATCCAACGCTTTCGCAGCATTATCAGTATTGATCGCGACCGCGGAATTATCTTCATTTAGAAATCTGGATACACCTAAGTTAGCAAGATATGCGCGAGTTCCTTGATCTCCAGCTTGGCTCTTCGCGAAGAATCCGGTAGGGATAACATCAGGTGCTTTTTCTTTAACTGCTTCCAGCGCTTTCTTATATTCTTCAAACGTCCAAGTTCGATCTTCCTTATCCAGAGGAAGCAAATCTAGCGCGCCAATCTTCTCAAAAACGGTCTTGTTTACCGCCATCATAAAAGGAGCTGTATTGATCGGGTACATAAAGATCTCATCGCCAACACTAGACTGCTTCCAAAAGGCTTCCGAAATATCATTTTTCACTTCATCGGTCACCATATCATTAAGAGGTGCTAATAAGTCCTTTTTACCCCAGTCAATAATCCGTCCAGGAGCATCATAAATTACATCAGGTGCGGTATTCGAAGCAATCGCCACATTCAGTTTTTCAGGGCCGCCTTCAAAGGTGATCATCTCAAGGTTGACTTTAATTTCCGGATTCTTCTCATTAAAAGCTGCAATGATTTCCTTCTCATATTTGCCAACTTCACCATCTAAAGCTTGAAAGCTCGGAAAATTCCACCATGTTATTTCTACTGGTTTAGCAGCAGTCTCAGTGGCCGCGGGCTCACTCTTATCAGTATTTTTACTTGGTTCATTGGCGGAATTCGCTGTATTCGTATTTCCGCATGCAACTAACTGTGTACCTAAAAGTGCGACACCAACAATGCTCATTAGCCCTTTTTTCATTGCTCTCATGTGCTACCCCCTATTATTTTTGTGGAATAAAATGCTTTATCATTCCTTGCGCTAATCATAAATCAATTATAAATTTAGGAGAATCCCACTCCTTTTACATTTAGGGTCGTATTCTGACCTATACCTTCTTTCAGTCCCTCTTCAATGTTATAATACATTACATATTTCACCTATAATTATTTTAATTTTTAGCTTATAACTTACATTTGATGGTATCGATGTTGAATAATCCACTATAAATCTAGTCTTCCGGAGGGATTTCATGTACAAGCTTATGATTGTAGAGGATGAACCGTTAATACGGACGGGATTAAAACATTACTTTTCGTGGCAGGAGCTTGGTGTTCAGAGTATTGTTGAAGCGGAGAATGGAAAAGAAGGCTTCGTTACCGCACTGCGTGAGCAGCCAGATTTAGTGATCACTGATATTCGCATGCCCGAAATGGATGGTCTTCAGATGATCGAAGAGCTTCGCCAATTCCTTCCTGATACTTTGTTTATCATTTTGACGGGATTTAATGATTTCGAATACGCTCAACGAGCCATCAAACTTGGGAGTGTACATGCTTTTTTGCTCAAACCTTTGGAATATGAAGAAAGTCTAACCGTGATTCAAGAATGCATGAACAAGCTGCAACTTAAACAACAAGAACAAAGAAAACGTTCTACTCTGGAAGGCTCACAACTCATAAAGCTACTACTGGAAGAAGAACAACCTGCAATGGACACTAATTTAATCGCTGAATTATGTAGTTTCAAAAGTAAACATTATTTGTATCTCCCTTTTGTTTTGGCAGGTTTCCTTATCAGAGAAACTCCTTCACAATCCACCTTGTGGATGAGAGAACAGGCTACTAAGTTTATACATCTTGCTACGGAGGCCTATCTCCCGGCAGATCTGCCACGATCTATTTTTACATATTCTGCTAAATCCAAACTATACGGGCTAATAGTCATGGGATCACAGACTGCAACGAGCACTATCCCTTTTGAGACACAAGTACTTACTGAACTCGATCAGCATTTTAACAAGCTTACACTAGAACATCATTTTGCCCTTTATCTTGCTATAGGCACAGTAACGAACGAACTATCTCAAATCACTTCATTACTTCACGAGTCTGAAAAGCTGTTATATCAGCGCTTCTATCAGAAAGAGCGCAATATATTCCATATCTCATCCATAAAGGCAGGCGCCACAGCTACTAAACCAACGCTTATTCAACTAGATGACAACGATAAGAAACGAATAATCTCCTGCATCGAAAATGCCAATAAACAAGAGATTCTACAATTAATGCAACGATTGGCACAAGATATTTTGCATAAAACAGATGGCCCTTCACCTGATCTATGGCTTGCGTATTTACAAGAAATTATAAGTGTCATTATCCGCTTCGCTAATAAAAATCAGATTCATATGGATGGTGTGTACAGCGATAAACTCTTAAACCTCACTTTTGTAGAGGATTTCCACTCCCTTGAGGTCATGTTCGAGTGGCTGGGGAATTGGATGGTTCATTTGGGAAACATTTATACCGAAGGTCTGACGGATAACCATCAGCAGGATGTAATTATCTTTGAACATATTAAATCCTTCATTAGAGCTAATATTGATCAAGATATTACTCTACAAATGGTAGCGGATCGATTCTTCTATAACCCTTCTTATTTAAGTCGTCTGTTCAAAAGAAAACTCGATAAGAACTATATGCGATTTGTAACCGAAATCCGTATGGAATACGCGCAGGAATGCTTAAAAAAACCGGAGATTCTGGTGACCGATGTCTGCACAATGTGTGGTTACAAAAGCTATAAGCATTTCGTTAAAACGTTCCGGATTTTTACCAACATGACCCCATCAGACTATAGAAAACAATCGGGGTGGTAAGCAAAATGATGCAAATAAACCAGCCAAAAAAGCGTTATCGGATGCGGCATGTCAATCGGCAGATTTTTGTGCTGATGATCCTGACCATTACCATTCCTTTGCTGATTATATCCGCGATTATCTATATTTTTTCAAATCAAGCCGTCAAAAATGAATATCAAAGCAGCTCTAATCTCATCCTTAATAATCTTTCTTTCAACATCGACCAGTATCTGCAAAGTATTGAAAAAGGGACCCTTAATGCCCAAGTAGATAGTCAATTACAAACCGCCCTCGAGCATTGGACTATCAACAAAGATAATATCGGGAATGATCTAAGTATTCAGTATGGAAACACGATTGAACAGTTCATCAGCGGGATTGAAATGACGATTAAAAATGTCGACAGTGTGCAGATTTTCGCGGGGTCACGTGTATTCTACTCCGCCAATTTCAATCGTGCGGATTATGATGTGAAGGACTACACCCAAGAGGATTGGTATTTACAGACGCAACAAAAAAAGGGTGGTGTAATCCTATTTGGAAGTCATCTCCCCTTCTATCGCACCAATTCTAAACAATCCGTCATCTCCATCGCCAGAGTCATTAATAAAAAAGGAAGCAAGCAGCCCTTAGGTGTCATGTTAATTGATATCCGGCTGGATTCATTACGTGAAATCTTAAAGCTGTCCGAGAATAGCAAGCGGAAATTCATTATTTTAGACGATAAAGGAGGCAACGTTTATAGCTCAGATTCATTGGAGACGAGTCCTTTAGAGCCTATCCCCATCGACAAACAGGCGCTTAACACTTTTATGAACAATGACGCCGGGAGCTTATATGGTACTTTTGATGACAAGGATTCGTACATTAATTTTGTTACTTCTCCTTACTCCAACTGGAAGGTCATTCAATATATTGATGAAAAAGAGATGACTAAGCAGGCTTCTTTTCTTGGCAAAATCATTTTAACTTTGGCGCTCTTATCGCTTGTCACTGCACTCTTATTTATGTATATCCTCTCGGAACGTGTAACCAAACCTATTATTCTGTTAAGCCGGAAGGTGAAGCTGGTGGGGATGGGTAATTTCGATGTGGATTTGTACAGTAACCGCCAAGATGAATTTGGGGTTCTATATAATGGAATTCGTAAAATGGTAAAAGATTTGCAAAACTATATTGAGCGATCATCGATGGCCAAGGCTCAACAAAAGGTAGCCCAGTATGGTGCGCTCAAAAGCCAAATCAATCCTCATTTTCTGGCAAATGTCCTTGAATCAATTCAAATGAAAGCCATCATCAATGGGCAAAGAGAGATTGGCGAGATGGTGGGAATCGTGGGCAGATTGTTTCGGATTCATATTCAGACTGGGAAAATCACCGTTACCTTGCGCGAAGAACTTGAGCATGTCCGGCTATATGTGAAAATTCAGCAGTTACGTTTTGGGGATAAATTACAGTATATGGAACAGCTAGATCCGCAATGCGAGATCGTTAAGGTCATGCACTTCTCCTTGCAGCCCATCGTAGAGAATGCTATCGTACACGGCCTAGAAAGTCGCAGTGAACCAGGTCTGCTTGAGGTATCCTCGGTGATATCGGGGGATGATATGCTGATTATCGTTAAAGATAACGGCATTGGCATCGAGGAAGAGAAACTTAAACAGCTTCGTTTCCGTCTCTCTCAACCCTCAGATACCTTAGATGAGGAACATATTGGCATTAAAAATGTTCATGATCGTATTCAATTTCATTTTGGCGAAAAATATGGAATTGAAATTTCCAGTCACGTAGGTGAAGGAACGACAGTGATCATCCGTCTTCCCGCGTAATCCTAGACATTTTGCTCAGTAATGCCTAATTCAGGATCAAAGGTGAGCATTTTCGTCGCTATTTTATCAATAAAAAACCGATCATGACTAACTGTTACTACAGCGCCAGGAAAATGAATCAACGCCTGCTCCATCACCTGAATACTAGTTAAATCCAAATGGTTAGTGGGCTCATCTAAAATAATGACAGCAGCTCCGGAGAGAAGGCATTTCGCTAAAGCCACTCTGGCCTGCTGTCCACCTGAAAGGCTGCCAATCGTTTTACTCAGATCCATTTCCGAGAATTGCAGCATCGATAGAAATTTATTCACCTTTTTCCGCGGTGCGTCCAGTCCCAGTCCATAAACATTTACGGCATGGCTGACGGTATCTTTATGATCCAGCTCATCCCACATCTGATTAAAGTACGCATAGCTGACCCCGCGTTCCCAAGTCACTTCCCCCGATTCCGGTGCTTCTTGTCCAGTCAGTACTTTGATGAGTGTCGACTTTCCGCTGCCGTTCGGACCCACGATTGCTATCCGGTCTTCCTTTTGAATATCGAAGCTAATGTTCTGGAAGATGGAGCGGCCATCATAACTTTGTCCAACCCGCTTCACTTCCCCCAGCTTGTCAGGAAAACGTAAATTGCTATAGATATCAGTGATTAATACGTTAACAGGATGAGGTTCCACTCGTTTTTTCATATCCGTTAGCTTACGCGAAAGACGATCCTTAGAGGACTTCTTACTACCGCGGTTTTCAATGGCCTCAGACTCCATAAGGAGAAGTTCTTCTTCCCACTCAAATTGCCGATCGAGCACTTTTTTGCGCATCTTCTTTTTACGAACGTAATCGGTATAATTCCCTTCATATTCCTGGAAATGATAGTTCTCGATTTCTATCGTCCGCGTGACCACTCTGTCAATAAATTGCCGATCATGAGAGACCAGAAGCATCGCCCCATTGAAACGGTGCAGCCACTGCTCCAACCATACGATCCCTTCCATATCCAAAAAGTTAGTAGGCTCATCGAGCAATACAACATCAGGCCCTTCAATTAAGACTTTAGCCAGTGCCGCGCGGTTCCTCCAGCCTCCGGATAACTCCTCTACAGGTTGATGCCGCGATCTCTCATCGAATCCTAATTTAGTCAGCACCGTATTGATTTCCACAGATACATTCCAGCCATCCAAATGCTCCATTTGTCCAAAAAGCTCAGCTTGGCGCTCTAAAAGTACATTCATCTGGACATCATCCGACACCTGCCCTAGCTGTTCTCCTATTTGGTTAAGCTCCTGTTCAATGCGTGCTACCTCTTCGAAGCAAAGTTCTAACTCTTGTTGTACAGACAAAGACCCGGAAAGCTCCGAGAATTGAGAGAAGTAGCTGATCTTCACATTGGGATCTAATTCTACTTTTCCTGCCGTTGGCTCCTCTTTTCCCATTATTAGCTTAAAAACAGTAGATTTACCTGCTCCATTTCGTCCGATTAAGCCAATACGTTCACCCTTGCTCACACGAAAATAAATATCTCGAAAGATTAATGTATTCTCATATTTCTTAGTTACGTTCTCCATTCGGATTACGCTCAAGTCTATCACTCCTAGTTCGTATAGATCAGAATTCATCGTTGAATACCCAAAAAGCTATTATAGCACTAATTAAAAAAAGGACTTTATAATCATATTATTACTTATATTTATTTCCGATATATGTATTTATATTAATATAAATTTATAAATACATAAGGAGGATTACAATGAGTTTGCTAAAATCAATCAAGAAAAATGTGAGTGTTACTATGTGCATAACCCTGCTATTTTCTCTTTTTATTGTGTATCCGGCAAGTGCTTCTACCTTCTTCCAAGACCGCTTTGAAGAGGGCGATAATCTATGGACATCCACTAGTGGGAATTGGACTATTGTTGAGGACGAAGGCAACAGCGTATATTACCAGTCTGCCACAAAAGAAGGACGTACTTCTGCAGGTGATTCAGCCTGGAGCGATTACACTGTGGAAGCGGATGTAAAAGTAGTTGATTTTAATGGCTCAAACAGAACTTATGTTGCAGGCAGATACATAGATGGAAATAATTTTTATGCAGCTTCTTTGTATAATAATAATGATGGCATGCTGGAAATCAGAAAAAAGGTTTCTGGATCTACTACAACTTTGACCAGCAAACCCTACACTCTGCAAACAGGAGTTTGGTATAATGTAAAACTTGAAATGAGCGGAAATACCATCAACATGTATGTAAATGATACGCTGGAGCTCTCAGCTTCCGATTCCAAATTAAAAAAAGGTACAGCAGGGCTCGTTACCTTTAAGACAATTACGATGTTCGACAACGTGACCGTTTCTGACACCAATGGCACTACACCGACACCGACTGTCACGCCGTCACCAACTGCTATACCGACTCCGACTGCTATACCAACACCAACTACAATACCGACTCCGACTGCTTCACAGACACCAACTGCTTCACCGACACCTACTGCTACACCAACACCTACTGCTGCACCGATACCGACTGCAATACCGACTCCGACTGTCACACCAACACCTACTGCTACGCCGATACCAACTGTTTCACCAACGCCTACACCGGTACAGGTTAGTGAATATGATTTGGCTGGGTTTGCCACAGGAACAACAGGTGGTGGAAATATCCAAGAAACCAGTCCACTCTATAAAAAGGTATATAGCGCAGAAGATCTTGCCACTGCACTGAGAAAAGGATCCAAAATAAAGGTTATTGAAATTATGAACGACTTGGATCTGGGATGGAATGAAATTTCTGATGCGGCAAAGATCTCCCCATTTAGCGCTCATAACAGTGCTTTAACACATCCCGTATTAATAGAGACTGGTGTCAGCAAAGTGTCTATAGACAACTTCGACGGTTTGACCATTTTCTCTGCTAAGGGTGCAACCATTAAACATGCCGCTTTTACTTTTAAAAGAAGCTCTAACGTCATCATCCGCAACCTTGAATTTGATGAGCTGTGGGAATGGGATGAAGCAACCAAAGGAAATTACGATAAAAACGACTGGGACTACATCACCATTGAGAATAGCAACAACGTATGGATCGACCACTGCACCTTCAATAAATCTTATGACGGAGTTGTCGATGTTAAAAAAGGCAGCAACGGCGTCACCATTTCATGGTCTTCCTTCTTAGGGGATGATAGAAACGCAAACAGCTGGGTTACTCAGCAAATTAATGCTATGGAAGCCAACAAGGCTGCTTATCCCATGTACGCTTATTTAAGAAGCAGCTCAGTTGGCCTAAGTAAAGACGACATCATTGCGATTGCCGCTAGTCAAAAAAAGGGCCATTTAATAGGCGCAACAGAATTTGCAGCTGATAATGCGCTTCTTTCTGTGACGCTCCATCACAACTACTATAAAGATATACAAGACCGCATGCCCCGCCTTCGTAGTGGTAATGCGCATGCCTATAACATTGTAATGGACAACGAAGATACCAGATTGGCTAAAAAACGTCTAACCTCCGCTATGGAAAAAGCGATCTCAAGCAAGGGGTATCATTTCGGGGTTACAAGTAACGGAGCAATCTCGACAGAAGGAGGAGCTGTATTACTTGAAAGTTCTGTAATCATTGATGTAGTGAATCCACTTCGCAACAATCAAGCGGATGCGAGTAATAGCAAATATACGGGTGCAATCGCAGCTTTAGATACGATCTATTCACTAGATGGAGCAACATTCAGAGGAGACAGTACATCTAAGAACAGCCCTCTCTCCCCTGCACCCGCTGCCGTTAAAGCATTTGCATGGAACGGATTCACAACACTACCTTATAGCTACACTTCAGATGACCCAGTTAGTCTAAAATCTAGACTTACCGCTGTTGACGGTTCAGGGGCTGGCAAATTGTCCTGGTCAAACGAGGAATGGTTGAAAACAAGTTACAGTAACTAATTCGACTAATGCGACTAACTAATCACTGAACACATACTCCCATAACTACAACGAGAAAAGTTACTAACTTAGTTGCCACATTAGCGCCACCTTTGCACCATATTAGCGCCATATTAACACCACATTAGCACCACATTAGCACCACTTTTGTACCGCACTAACGCCACTTTTGTTCCGCCGAAATAGCTAAGACGCTCAGACAGTTATTTACAGTTTACTGTGCAGTATTTACGAGGCCAGATGGTTCGGACTCAGGAGCCCTTATTTCGAAGAATCCGGGCATTTCGCAGTGCTATCGGACTCAGATGCAGCTATTCAACCCAATATGCTTAATTTTGGTGTGGATTTAGACCAATAAGAGCTATGCAGTCCGAAAACTCAGCAAAATGGTCAAAAAAGCCAAAATAGTTGCAATACAGTCCGTTAGGAGTGTTACGCGCGTGAGAAACATGAGAAACGTGAGGAGCCTGTGAAACATGAAGAGCCTGTGAAACATGTGGAGCCTGAGAACATGAAGAGCCTGTGAAACGTGAGAAGCCTGTGAAACGTGAGAAGCCTGAGGAACATTAAGAGCCTGTAGCCCGTGAGGAGCATTAAGCACATATAGTCCCGATAGGAGCATTAGGAGTTTGTTCTCATTAACAAGTGATGCGTTTGGTGTTAATGGTAACTCACAAAGTTAGTATAATGTCCCAACAATAACAAAAAGGCCGCAACCAGCGGCCTTTTTCTATATTACGACTTCCAACGCATATTCACTAATATCGCTTACCGCTCATTTTTTCAGAATATCAATATACTCTTCTTTCTCTCGATCTGCCCCCGCACTAAGCTTCAAACGCAGTGACTTCGGGTGATCCAACACATTACTGCTGAAGTAACTTATAAATCCATCATCAGCTCCACTACCAGAATTCGGATTAATTTTAATGTCGTGCTTCCCAACCTGCGCAGTTAATTCATAGGGGAGCTTTTGAAACAGTTCATTTCGGACGATCCAATCCGTTTGCAATTCCTCATTTATCGTATATTTGAGCGCTATGCTTAACGGAGAAAGCTCGACTTCGGCTAGTTTTACTTCCTGTCCGTCAATTTTGAAAGGGTGGTCCACAACTAACGTCTCCGTCTTCAGCTCCCAAAACTTAGGATCAATAGAGAAGTTTACTTTTAAACGATCAGAATACCGCATGTCAGATAAAACCGTTCCTGTTTTCGGTTTACTTAACATTCCCGGGTCTACAGAGGCAATCTGAAAATCCGCCACTACGTCTGTTGGCCTTGGTTTATTTCGGTCCAGTGAAAATACAGTTTTGCCGAGCCAAGTATATATGGTTCCCTCTGCGTGTGCTCCCATTCCGCCTCTATTCCCATTCTCCTCCATTACATCTCGTCCAGTTTCAGCATCTGTCAGCTTCACACTATTTACACTGTACACTTCCTGACCATCACTTGTTGTTCCTGTATACAGCAGCATGATTTTGTTTTCATCAGCAAGCACAGCATTCAGAGTAATTTTATATCCATTTGATTCAGCACTCTTATTAACGATTTGTACATAATCATTCCGGATTGCAGACTCTAAAGTAAGAGCATCAATATCAGCTGCAGCCAATGTTTTAAAAGGCTCCAACACGCCCCAATCGAACGTTTCAGCACTCGAAGTCCCTTGCTGTGGCATCAGCTGGGTTGGATTGAAGAACAGCAGGCCCGCTATCATCACTGCAGCCGCCAGCACAGACATCGCGCTTTTTGTGAACATTAACCTTCTGCCACGTTTCTTGCCTAATTCCAAGCCTGCTTGGATCGCATAGATTTGAGCGGCTGCATTCTCTATTTTTTGTTCTTGTGGGATACGTTCGGCATCGCTTAACATGGCAAGCTCCTCTTGACTACTCATTGTTCCATTCACCCCGATTCTTTATGATGGTTCGCAACTGCTTGAGCCCTTTATGTTGCCAAGTCTTAACCGTTCCCTCGGGTTTATTCATAATGTTAGCGATCTCAGTCAAGGTCATATCGTTGTAGTATTTTAGCAGCAGCACATGGCGATACTTGGGCTTAACCTGCTCAAGTGCCCACAACATTTCCATCCTATGATGGCCAATATGTGTGACCTGTTCTCCTATTCTTTCATCTACCAGCGGCATGGAACGTTTTCTTCGTCTTTGTTCATCTATACAGACATAAATTAGAATTCGAATAATCCATGATTTGAATGCTTTGGGGTCCTTTAATGTTTTTCTTTTAATCCAGGCCCGGCAAGTCATTTCCTGCATCGCTTCCAGCGCATCGTTTCGGTTCCGCAAGTAACTATAAGCAATACTGTACAGTTGTTCTCTATGTACCAATATCGAATCGTAAAAATCCGTCTCGCTCCGAGTATCAAGAATCGTTACTTTTTTCATTTCTGCATTAGTCATCGTCATGTCCTTCCTTAGCCTCCCCTCTTCAACCTTTCATAGATTAAGACGGGGGAGGTATAGAAACGGTTTTTGTTTCGTTTAACTTTTTTGCCAAAAGCTCTCTAAATTATAGCATTCTATAAAAATTGAACGAAAAATGTTATGATAGGTTAAATTGGACATAATCAATAGTACGCACTTAAAAGTGCCATAGGTACTAAAAAGTACCCATACCATGGAGGTTATCATGACAACAACACCAACAACAACTGTCAAGAAAAAATACAATATTTCTGTTGAAGCCACACTAGAGGTCATCGGAGGGAAATGGAAATGCGTAATTCTATGTCATTTAACTCATGGCAAAAAACGCACCTCCGAGTTAAAACAGTTGATGCCCGGCATTACTCAAAAAATGTTAACCCAGCAGCTACGCGAGCTTGAGGCAGATGGAATCATCAACCGAATTGTTTATAATCAGGTTCCACCAAAAGTAGAATACGAGCTTAGTGAATATGGTGATAGTTTAAGCGATATTTTGACTGCATTATGTAATTGGGGAGAACAACATATCATTAAGCAATTCGGCGATAAATACGCTGTTTTAGAGGATAACATTTTAAATAAATAAACCGCTCTATCAAGGGTATGGTTGGATATTTATGCTGCGAGAGTTGCACTTCAATTATACGTTCATGAAAAAAGGACAGCTGAATCAGATCGATTCAACTGTCCAAAGCTTTGATTCACCCGTCCCTTGAATGGCGCATAGGAACATAACTTAAATTACGCCCTCTCCTCCAATAGCAGTTGCTGTGAATGATATGGGTCCAAATAGATTTATAGGCAAGTTGCTATCATTCTGAATTACCAATTCATAGTTGTGGACTCCAATATAAGCACCATCAACCCACTGAGCACTTAATTGAATATCAGTAATAGTAGTAAAACGATAAAAGGATCTATAAATATCGACTCCAGCTCGTCGGATGATAACAAGAAATTGGCTATTAGCAAGTGCAGTAAGACTAAAACTACCATTTAACTCGACTCTACTGGAGAAAGAAGCCGGATTAGCCGGACTAATATTTACTTGCGCTGTGGCTAGACCCGCTCCAGCTCCAGGAATCCCTGCAACCGTTATAGCTGTAGTAAACGGATCTAACGGGATTTTTGCCTGTGACCCATAACTTATTATTGTCGCCATTTATCATCACTCCATTTCAAGGTTATAGAGTAGTATATTGTGAATCCGCAATGATAGATTGGACTAAATTCCTGATGATTATATACATTTAAGGTATACTTTGCTAGATCATATAAACCTAGATACCTTGTCAATCACCATACGATTTCCACTCATTGACAACACCCCTGTTCAGAATTACAATAATTCACATATCATGAACAACGATGACAAAGGGTAAGTAGACAGACGAACATGGTCTTCAGAGAGCCGGTGGTAGGTGCGAACCGGTGACCAGCGTATGCTCGAATGGCCTTTATAGTTGTTTTTCCGAACTATCTTAATGGATGCAGTAGGGAAAACCGGGGTTCCCGCCGTTATCAAGGGACCTGTATCGAGAATTAATTCAACCTCTCCGTACAGGTAAGAGAAGATCGAAAGCCAAGAATCGTAAGGTGACACGATCATTTAAGGTGGTACCACGACAACTTCGTCCTTATTGGATGAGGTTTTTTTGTCATTTAAAGGAGGTGATGGCCATGGATGATGGCTGGTGGTGGCGACTCGAGTGTAACCAAATGCTAAATAACAGGAGGAATTTTTATATGATGAACGAACGTGTCTTAACTGGAGATCGAGTGACTGGAAAGCTTCACCTTGGCCATTACGCCGGCAGCTTGCAGACCCGAGTAGCCCTTCAGGAGCAATATGAAACTTTTGTGTTTTTAGCGGATATTCAAGCCCTAACGACCCATTTTGATCGTCCGCAGCTGCTGGGTCAAAATCTGCATGAGATCACACTGGACTATTTATCTGCGGGTATAAATCCGGAGAAAACAACTATATTTATTCAATCGATGATCCCTGAAATCGCAGAGCTGACCATCTTGTTCTCTATGTTTGTTACTGTGAATTCTTTACGGCATAATCCCACGATTAAAGCCGAATCAAAAAATTCCAGCTTAGATGAATTGTATTACGGTTTTCTAGGTTATCCAGTTAGTCAGACTGCTGACATAACTTTTTGTAAAGCAACGATCATTCCTGTAGGAGAAGACCAGCTCCCCCATCTGGAATTAACCCGCAAAATCGTCCGCAGATTCAACGAGCTGTACAGCCCGATACTGGTGGAACCCAAAGCGCTGATCAGTGAGACGCCGAGACTTGTGGGTACGGATGGCAACGCTAAAATGAGTAAAAGCCTTGGCAATGCCATCGAGTTGGACTCCACTAAGGAAGAAATCACCTTCAAGATAAGAAAAGCCACAACCGATCCTGCGCGTGTGCATAAAAATGCTCCTGGACATCCAGATATCTGTCCTATTTTTGCTTATCATGGTGCTTTTCGCTCAGCGGGGGTAACCGAAATTCGTGAAGGCTGTGAGCGGGGTACCATGGGTTGTTCTGCTTGCAAACAGTTGATTTCGACAGCTCTAGATCAGCTTATAGAACCGATGCGAGAGCGACGTTCCTATTATGCTACTAAGCCCAAGCTTGTGCAGGAAATCTTAATCTCTGGAACACAGCATGCTCGCAGCATTGCTCAGGAAACAATGGCCGAAGTACGTGAGGCTATGAGTCTTAACTATTTTTCAATCTAAAAATGATATTTATAGGTACTCAAAAAAGCCGGAAGCTCATTGGAAGAGATCCGGCTTTTTTCTTCTCCTTACAACACCCAATTTCCCTTACGGAATACGGGTTCAATCGTGCCGTCCGCCAGCTCTCCGTCAATATCCAGCTCTGCTGAACCGATCATAAAATCGACATGAGTTAAGCTGACATTAGCTCCTCTAGCCACAAGTTCTTCGTTCGTAAGCTTTGTGCCGCCTTCAATATTTACAGGATAAGCACTTCCTAGCGCGAAATGGCAGGAGGCATTCTCATCAATCCCTGTATTGTAAAAAATGCGGTTCAAGCGAGAGATTGGAGAATCATGCTGCACTAAGGCTACTTCTCCTAGATAAGATGCACCTTCATCCGTTGCCAGCAGTGAGGTTAAATGCTCGCGTCCGGATTCAGCTTCATAAGCTACGACTTTCCCCTTTTCAAAAGTGAATGAAAGTCCTTCAACTAAACGTCCATTCAAATTAAGAGGGAGCGTGCTTCTAACTGTGCCATTCACTCCAGTACGATGGGGCATGGAATAAATTTCTTCCGTTGGCATATTAGCAACAAAATAAACACCTTTATCATTCTCACCGCCACCCCCGCGCCATAAATGGCCTTCCGGAAGCTCTACATGCAAATCCGTTCCCGGAGCACGGTAATGCAGGCTTTTATAACGTTTAGCGTTCATTCTATCCTGACTTTCTTTCAACTGACCAATATGCTCTCTCCAAGCAGCTACCGGATCATCGCTGCCCACACGATTCATCTGGAATACAGCTTCCCACATCGCCTCTACCCGTTCTTCTTCAGGAAGATCGGCAAAAACCTTGTTCGCCCAAGCACGTGTTGGCGCTTTGACCAGAGACCAGCTGATTTTGCTGTTCCGAGTATATTTGGAGTAGTTCTTGCGAGCAATAGCTGCTGCTTTGACTGCTCTAGATACCTTAGAAGAATCAATGCCATTAAACAGTTCCGGATCAGGTACTTTAATATGTAAGATGGCACCATTTTCTTCCGCGAATTTCTCCATCATCTCAGCCTGCCACTGTGGATAGTAATCGAAAGAATCCTCTGGGGCTTTTTCATAACGGATCCGTGTAGTTGCTTCATCGTCCCAGTCAACAATTACATATTTAGCTCCCGCTTCATAGGCTTTCGCTACAATCAAGCGAGTAAGTTCTGCGGTTTCTATCGGTGCATGTACCATAAGGACTTGTCCAGGCTGTACATTTACTCCTACTTTTACAACTAGGTTCGCGTATTTCTCCAGCATTACTTCAAAATCTTTCATGAATTCTCTTCCTCCATCTCTAGGGTTGCTATAAGCACTCGGTCAGCTTCACTTCTTATTTTAACGCAAAACGAGGATAGTTGCGATTCGATTTAGATTCTCAGTTACTTCACTTCAGGTATTTCCCCTGTATAGACACCTAGATCATTCTTATGAATCTCTACGTTGGACATTCCGATCTGCTTATCATTATGGTAAGCAATCACTATGATCTTGGTATCCTGAGGCTCATCTATTTGTTTATTATTTCCATCCATTGGACTCCAATAAATTTGATCTCCAGATTTGATTTTCAGCTCAAGACCTTTGTTATGCACCTTGTAGTCAGGGGGGTTCCATAACAATAAATTGCCGGACGTAACCTGTATCTTAATAACATTCGCCCCTTCAGCAGTTATAAGCATAGGTAATCCTGGAGCACTACTATCAGTCACCCTGTATTCCGCTGTTGGGAACATAACATCCGGTTTTACCTCAAGTGATTGATTATCATGCCGCAAGATAAACAAGAAAAAAAGTAAAATCGTTAAGCCCATGACGCCTCCGATGATTATTTTTTTCACTATTCAACCTCCCATCCACCCTAATACTGTAACATATTCCCTTAATCTGGACAGTTATCAGCCAAATAAAGCGGCTCCCACAAGGAACCGCTCACTTGAATCACTATTTTTTATCCACCTGCAGCAGTGTTACGGTCTTCAAAGTATAAGTATGCATGATTTTATCCTCTGAAATTACATTCAACTTGGTCAAGCTTGCCACCTTTGCCGGATCTGATTTGGAGAGCAAACGCCACACTTCAGGGTCCGATAAGGTCTCATATAACTTTGCATCATCATATTCTTTGCGGTTTTGCACGACCAGCTTCACTTTATAGCTGCCAATTTCAGTCTCGGTGGTTTCCTGCTCACTACAATAATTTAAAATATCCTGACGAAGCTCGGCCAATTCTTTTTCAATATCTTTTTGCTTTTGCTTGAGCCGATAATACTGCTGAACCTTTTTCTCCATCCACTTCACGCTCCTTCATAGACATATGTATGCCGGAAACGTTCGATAAATTAGTTGAGTTCCCTATCATAAAAACTTATAATGAGCCGGGGATAGCTAATTTCCAAGTAGAGTCAAATTTCTTATAAAAACAATTCCACGGCAGGTGACTTATGTTTCATTCGTACTTTTTTCCAATTTCGTATGCGTTCATGATGTTTCCAATAGCAGCGCTGTTCTTCACACTTCCTTTTCTTATCGTACAATACCGCAGACATGGCTATATACATAAGCTCAGAGCTTTAATCCTATATCTGCTGCTGCTCTATCTGATGAACGCTTATTTTCTTGTCTTGCTTCCTTTTCCATCCTCCCGGCACAATGCTGCACCTTCTGGGAGTATCGTCCAATTCATACCCCTTCAGTTTATTCAGGATATTGTGGATGGATCGTCGATCATCCCTGATCAAATCTCGACCTACTGGTCATTACTGCGTGAGCCTGCATTTTTACAGGTCATTTTTAACGTTGCATTGACCGTACCGTTTGGAATGTTTCTGGGCTATTATTTTCGTACACGCTGGGTCGTGTGCATTCTACTATCCTTTGCCTTTTCCCTGTCCTTTGAGATCACGCAGATTACAGGAATTTATGGTTTCTTCGATCATCCTTACCGTCTTTTTGATGTCGATGATCTCATTACCAACACAATCGGAGGGATTTTTGGATTTCGAATTTCCATTTGGATCTCCGGGCTATTGCCACGTATAGAACAACTGGATACAAACATTGACCGCTCTGCCAAAAGAGTCTCCTATACCCGCAGAGGAATAGCTTTTCTAATCGATAGTATGGTGTGGAGCATCGGGTTTGGGGTACTCTTCGGATTCGATATAAAAGCTGCCTTCTGGATTGTAACTGGTATTTACTTCATGCTTGTTCCGGCTCTCACGGGCGGACGGACCTTAGGGAAATGGATGGTGCGGATTCGGGTGAAGAGCAGCGGGAATCATGCTTTTTTCTGGGCTCTGATGCTCAGATATGGCCTGCTATATTGGTTGCTGCTTGGGATTCACGCTCTTTTGCTTGATTCCGCGCTTCTAGGGCATCTTTCCTCCGTATGGAATATGCTTATTCATCTGTTTGTTCTATTGATAGACTTGGCTTTCTTTATTCATTTAGTCATTAGTATATTCAAAAAAGAAACTCAGTTAATATATGAGAAACTAAGTCAAACTTCTCATGTTATTTCTTGGCCAGAGAAACGGCTCCAATCTGATGTATCCAGCAACAGCCCTGTAGAAAGCTAAACTAGTTATTTTTTAAAGGGTATTTTAACATTGGAAATTATTATAGAATTAGGAGGTGAGCATTCTCAAAATTTAGGAGATGAGCGTATGGAAACTACAAGCAGCTTGCGGTTATCTAGAAGTCTTCCAGAAGAACAGGGCATTTCATCAACCGCAATATCCAGCTTTATTAGTGCAGTAGAGGAACAAAATTTAGGCCTGCACAGCTTTATGCTACTTCGACATGGTTATGTGGTCTCTGAAGGCTGGTGGGCCCCTTACAGGTCCGATCTTCCGCATATGTTATTTTCACTTAGCAAAAGTTTCACCTCAACCGCAATCGGGTTTGCTGTTACAGAGAAACTCGTCACCCTCGATGATTCTGTCCTATCCTTTTTCCCTGAAGATGCTCCTGATCCAATCACAGACAATCTAACCAATATGACAATCAGACATCTATTGATGATGGGTACCGGACATGTCGTGGATACTATGGACACACTTCGCAAAAGTGCAGACGGGAATTGGGTGAAGGCTTTCTTCTCCGTCCCGGTCGAGAAACAACCAGGTACACATTTCCTATATAATACCGGTGCTACTTACATGCTGGCCGCGATCCTTCAGCGGGTTACTAGCCAAACACTGCTAGAATATTTAGAACCACGCCTCTTCGTTCCTCTGGGCATTCACAGCGCAACGTGGGAGTCTTGTCCACGCGGAATTAACACAGGGGGATTTGGCTTAAACATTACAACCGAGGATATCGCTAAATTCGGCCAGCTATACTTACAAAAAGGAATCTGGAATAATCAACGGGTTCTGCCTGAAAAGTGGATTAATGAGGCTACTTCCAAACATATTTCCAATGGCGAAGGCGATCATGACTGGGCAATGGGATATGGGTATCAGTTCTGGCAATGCCAGCACGGTGCCTACCGGGCAGATGGCGCCTTCGGTCAACTCTGTGTCGTGCTTCCGGAGCAAGATGCCGTAATTATTACTACTGCTGCATCAGACAGTATACAAGGAATGTTGAATGCTGTGTGGGAACATCTGCTTCCCGCGATGGAGCAAGCACCCTTGCCATTAGAGCCTGCTGCTTCTACCCACTTGGTTGAACAATTAAAGTATTTATCTATCCAACCGCCACAACTGCAGCCATCTTCATCACAAGAAGAACGAATAAACAGCTTAACCTATAAGCTCGATGACAACCAATTTGCCTTGGACACCTTCTCTATCTCTTTCAATAACAACGAAGCTGCAGTTACTTTACAATTTAAGACTGGAGAGGATTCTGTGATCTGTCTTGGTCGAGGGAAATGGCTCGAAAGCTTCGCACAGGTCATTGATGCTTCCATGAACCGAATCATGTCCAGCTTTACTTGGGTTGCTGATGATCAGCTACAGCTCACTTTATTGTTTATTGAAATGCCTTTTTGCATAACTCTTGAAATAATCTTACTAGAGAAGCAGCTAATTCTTAAACAAAAGTTTAATGTGAATATGGGACCGACTGAATTCCCTGAGATCATTGGCAGACTATAATTCTTAATGAATAAAAAAGGCCGCTTCGTCCTTTAAAGAGACTTAGCGGCCTTTTAAATATTCGATCCTAGTCAGTGAAATCAGCAAGCTTGAGGATGACCGGGCAATGATCGCTCCCCATAATGTGGCAATCAATTTGGGCATCCAGCAGATTAGGTGCAAGTCTAGAAGAAGCTAGGAAATAATCAATCCGCCAGCCTACATTCCGTTCTCTCACCTTCGGCATATAAGACCACCATGAATAAACGCCTTCAAGCTCTGGATGAAAATATCTAAAGGTATCTATGAAGCCGGACTCCAGCAGCGTACTCATTTTTCCTCTTTCTTCATCGGTAAAGCCAGAGTTTCCGCGGTTAGCTTTAGCATTTTTGATATCAATATCCTGATGGGCTACGTTCATATCGCCGCATACAACGACTGGTTTTAGCTTGTCCAGTTCCAGAAGGTAATTGCGGAAGCGGTACTCCCATTCCATTCTGTAATCCAATCTAGCCAGATCTCGTTTGGCATTTGGTGTATAAACATTCACTAGATAAAAATGTTCGAACTCCAGCGTAATAATCCGGCCTTCCGCTTCTTCATCCTCTTCCATTCCGTATCTCGCAGAGATCGGCTTGATTTTGGTGAATATAGCTGTGCCTGAATACCCTTTTTTCACTGCATAATTCCAATATTGATTGTATTCTTCACCCTGTTCCAGAACAATCTGCCCTTCTTGCAGCTTTGTCTCCTGAACACAGAAAATATCTGCTTCTACTTCCTTAAAATATTCATCAAACCCTTTTTTCACACAGGCCCGAAGGCCATTCACATTCCATGATACCAACTTTATCATTAACGTTTCTCCTTGCATTTTGCTTTGATAGTAACCAGTTTATCATATAACGACCAGAAATTTATAGAGGATTAGGGTCATCTTGAGCAATTCCGCGAATAGATTTATATCCTAATCATTTACTATCCATGATACAATAGCAAAATTGACTCTATACAAATTTTCTAACACGTGAGGTAAAAAAACTTATGAATGCACCAAATCTTTTACGAGGGTTTAACTTTTTGTATTTTGCTCTGCTGGCCATGTTTATTCCCTTTCTGCCAGTCTATCTAAGTGAACAAGGTCTAAGCCCATCACAAATCGGCTTCATTATTGGAACTGGTGGTTTTGTTACCATCATTGCTCAACCTTTATGGGGGATGATTAGTGATAAAACAAAAACCATCCGCAAAGTGCTGTTAGCTCTGCTGTTATGCTCAGCGGTGACCGGATACTTTTTGTTCGATTCCAGCAGTTATGCTGTTCTCATTCTTTTTGCTATGCTGCTGTATTTCTTCTTGATGCCCATTGATCCGCTGACAGAAAGCTTGAATTTCCGAGTCTCTGAGGCGGCTGGAATTAGCTATGGTTCTATCCGTACATATGGTGCGCTAGGTTATGGTGTAATGGCTTTGATTACTGGCTATGTGCTCGGCTTTTTCGGCTCTCATGGTATAGCTCTTCTGTTTGTTGCCATTTGCCTTATAAGCTTTATAGTAAGCTGGAACATGCCAGATGCCCCCGTCACAGGTAAACCGGTCACGCTGGATAGTCTCAAGCACTTTTTTGGCAACAAAAAGACATTGATGTTTCTGGTGCTCATATTTATTAGCTCTGTACCCGCACGAATGAACGATACATTTATTGGAGTTTATATTCGTGAGCTTGGTGGCAGTCCTCAATTGGTAGGCCAATCGTTTTTCCTCGCGGCAATAAGTGAAATCATTGTCTTTGCATTAAGCTTCTGGTGGTTGCGTAAAGGAAAAGAACTGATCATCATATCGATTTCCGGAGGCTTCTATTTCCTTCGTTTCTTTATTTCAGCTTGGATCACTGATCCACACTTATTAGCCTATTTGCAGATTCTACAAATTCTTACCTTCCCTGTGTTCTACTCGGCTGCTATTCAATACCTGTACAGTATTGTACCCGAGGAATGGCGTGCTACAGGCCAGACCGTACTTGCACTGTTGTTCTTCGGTGTATCAGGTATCCTGGCTTCTTATGCTGGCGGGGCATTATATGATGCCTTTGGGGGTAAAGCTCTTTACTTAACGATCTCCGCGATGTCGTTTGTCGGCATGCTGTTCGGATTGATACTGTATCTGATTTATCGAAAAAAAACGAATTAAGTGTACCAAAATAAACCGGGGTTGTCCCAGCCACTTTCTAAATGGCTATAGGACATCCCCGGTTTTTTCTATTAAAAAGTGCTAATTCACCATGGCATTCGCTCTAGCATTAATAGATTTTCAACATAGAATATCCTATCAAACGAAAAGGAGGTCGTTACTATGGCCATCGTATTACCGATTCAATATTTCAATTTAGCCCCTGTCATTGGTAAATCTTATTATGAAAACCTTGCAGGTGGTATTAACGCTGCTGTTACTGTGAACAATAACTCCAACTTCCCAGTAGATTTAGTAATCACTCGTGTGAATGCTCCAGTTATCACATACACGATTCCAGCGTTCAATAGCCTTACGCTTGCAGTTCATGCCCTTTTGGTAGCTGCACTCTTAAGCACTCCTGCTGGCACCACATTCGGAACTATTGAAATTTCAACATCAGATTTCTAATAGTGTAGTATTAAGCATCTCTAGCTGGAAGTTCAGCTAGGGATGCTTCTCTATGTGAATCTAGCTTAATCCTTCTATTGTATGCTGCTCCATAAGCTGCTTTAGCTTGGTTTCAGTATTCGAATCTCCCGCAGGAGTATAGATGCTGCACCGTAAATCGGCACTGCCATGAACCTGCAAAGAGGTAAGATGAAATAACATTTTCCCCGCCTTGGCATGTCTGAATTCTAGTAACACATCCGGGGCCGAACTAACCCGACTTTGCTCCCACATCTCATTAAAAGCCGGATGCAATTCTTTCAATTCCTCTATAAATTCATCATACCAATAATCCTCTACATACTGTCCGTAATACGCTCTGAAGATAGAAAGATAACCGCTGACGAACTGTTCCCAATTCACCGCTAAGCGTCTGAACTCCTTACGAACAAATAACAATCGGATCATATTCCGCTCTTCGATGGGCAGCTTTGAGAAATCAAGAAAAACATGCGCGGCAGCATCATTCCAACCGACGATCCCGCAACGTCTATCAGAAATTATCGTAGGACAATATTTGAGTTCCTGTAAAATTTTCTGCAGCGAAGGACTAATTACAGAAGATTCATCTTGCGGATAGGGTGTGGTGCCGGTTCCAGTTTCTAAAGCCAGTGCAAAAAGATACTTCCGCTCGTCTTTAGTCAGCCTAAGTGCAGTGGCAATACAGTCCAAAACAGATGACGAGACTTTTATATCTCTGCCTTGTTCAAGCCACGTATACCAGGTGCTGCTTACCCCTGCAAGCTGTGCAACCTCTTCCCTGCGGAGTCCTGGCGTCCTTCTGCGTGTGCCTTCCGGCAAGCCTACAGAGCTTGGTGAAATGGCCGCACGACGTGCTTTCAAAAAATCGGATAATGCTTGTAATCTTGTTTGATTAGCCATAAGCTACCTCCACTTTGGGATTCCTGTTCCTTTAGTATAGTACAAATTATACTAGGATAAACGATAACTTGTAATAGGATAAGTAAAATGAAAAAATACTAGTATACACTAGCTGAGGAGGTTCATTATGGAACGCGTAGTGATTACAGGCATGGGCTTAATCTCACCACTTGGGAATACAATCGGGCAATTTTGGGATCGGCTAATTTCTGGTGAGTCGGGTATATCCCCGATTACTTCATTTGATACAACAGGTTTTAAGACGAGGATTGCTGGCGAAGTACGTGATTTCGATGCCGAGGGCAGATTTGGCCGTAAAGAGGCACGCCGAATGGACAGATTCAGTCAGTTTGCCCTCGCAGCTACTGAAGAGGCTTGGAAACATTCTGGTCTCCAGCTTGATAAGATTGACAAGGAGAGACTTGGCGTTTATGTAGGATCTGGCGTTGGAGGAATTCAGACCTTGATGGATCAAGGTACGGTCCTGAAGGATCGTGGTCCTGATCGAGTTAGCCCTACCTTAATTCCCATGATGATCTCCAATATGGCTGCGGCAATGATCAGCATTAAATTTGGAGCTCTCGGCCCGACCATGTCTCCAGTAACAGCTTGTTCTATTGGCAATACTGCGATTGGCGAGGCTTTCCGTTTAATTCGTTATGGCGGTGCGGACATCGTTATAGCCGGGGGTTCTGAAGCTGCTATTACTGGCATCTCGCTGGCCAGCTTTGGGAATGCCACCTCTTTATCTACACGAAATGAGGAGCCTACGAAAGCGAGTCGTCCTTTCGATGGAGAACGGGATGGCTTTGTAATCGGTGAAGGCGGCGGCATAGTCATTCTAGAGTCACTCTCCCATGCTCAGCGTAGAAACGCCAAGATTCACGGCGAAGTGATCGGGTATGGTGCTAGCTCTGATGCTTATCATATGGTTGCCACTCATCCAGAGGGAATTGGTGCCTATCAAGCTATGAAGTTAGCGCTAAATGAAGCTAATCTCCAGCCTCACAATGTAGATGTAATCAGCGCACACGCGACAAGTACAGTAGTAGGAGACCACTCTGAAACACTAGCGATTAAAAAATTATTTGGCGAGCATGCGTACCACATCCCCGTAACCGCTAATAAGTCCATGACTGGACATGCTTTGGGGGCCGCTGGCGGCTTAGAAGCCATTGCGTTAGTTAAGAGTATCCAAGAAGGGATCATTCCTCCTACCATCAATCAGGACACGCCTGATTCCATCTGTGATTTGGATTACGTACCTAACAATGCACGAAAAGCTAATCTCGAAATAGGCATCTCCAATTCATTTGGCTTCGGCGGCCATAATGCTGTTATTGTGATCCGAAAGTTCGTAGACTAATCTTACATTATAAAAGGGGTTTCAACTTAGCCATTACACATGACTAGTTGAAACCCCTTCTGCTGTTAATCCTTTTAAACTATCTTATTCCGAAGGTGATACATGACTTCCCCAGATAGAGATCCCTTCATTAGAAACCGCGGTGAACGTCATAACATTACTGGCTGTAGCTTCATTCCACTCTTTCAGGAACACACCCTTATAAGTAGAACCACCTATCGTTAACTCTGCAGTATGATCGTCGATAAGCTTCCACTTGCCCTTTACTGCGCCTTTGATTTTACCACTCTTCGTCAATTGAATTAGCTCCGATTGCACGATATCTGCCGTAATTTCTTTATTATGATTCACATATTTGTATTCGCCTGCGATTTGCTCTTTCGTATATTTATCAATGCTCTCGCCGCCATAACGGTGTGGTGCGACCACCGGCCAGCCATCAGCGTTCATGAACATTTGATGTACTCTAACCTCATGCTTTTCACCACGATTCGGGAACCGTGTATGGAAGATCAAATAATACTTGCCAGTCTCTTCATCGTAAAATGCGGAGTTATGTCCTGGTGATACATATCCTTCCCCACTTACTGGGAGCTCATCGTCATTATTCAGGAATTCGAAATTCCCCATGAGTTTAACTCCGTAAGGAGCATAAGCAGGATCATCAAACAATACGCCAGCTGTGCCCTGTGAATGGATCATATCCTGGCCCTCAGAATCTTCAAAAGGTCCATCAGGTGTCTTCGAGCGAGCTACACGGATGTTATATCCGCCATCTGCAGCCAGACCTCCGTAGGATAAGAACAGATAGTAGTAATCCGTCTCAGGACTGTACAGCATATAGGGAGCTTCTATCCGCGCATGATTTGCGCCTAGAAGCTTTTTGCCATAACCTTGGTCTGGCAGTGGGAATCCTGTGCTTGTATCCAGTTCCATAATAAAAATACCACCAGAATAAGAACCATACACCATCCACAATCTGCCTTCTTTATCAAAGAACACATCCGGATCTACAACATTCGGCTTTTGTGTGGCATCATAAGTTTCTCCGTCATCCCCTGCGCCCACCATACCGGACTTCAGAAAGATCCCTTTGTTCTTATAAGGTCCTTCAATATGGTCTGACACGGCTATACCGAGTGCTGATAATGGGGAATCGCCTTTACAAGCGTTGTAATACATATAATATTTGTCATCCGCCAATTGAATGACATCCGGAGCCCATAAGGTGTCCGTCTTTCCCCAGGTTAAGGCCTCTTTTAATTCCTCTTTGACATTCGGGATGAGTACGTTTCCATCAACAACTCCAGAGGATAATTGAGTCCAGGACATCAGGTCGTCGGATTTAGCAGAAGCCAAATGAGAGCCAAACACATAGTACTTATTATCAGCCAAAATAATGGATGGATCATGTACAGAAACATTTTTAAAGACAGGCTGAACAGGCTCAGGTCCGCTGTTTGTGTTGCCAGAGTTAGCCGTGTCGTTGTTGCATGCGGTTACAGCTAATAATGAAACACTAAGTAAAGTAGTAATAATTATCTTCTTCATCGTTATACCCCCTATGTATGCCTTTTCATTTTGAGATGAAAACGATAAATAGTCAACCCTTTTATTTAATTAAGTTCGTATTAATTCATACTTATTTAAATAATAGTGAACATTTTAGAAAATAAAAAAAACGCTAAGCCAACTAGATGGCCTAACGTTTCCTCTTATTATTTAGTTAAAAAAATTGCTTACTTAGCGCCTTCTTGCACTAAAACAGGCTCTGGATAAGCGTTCTTAAGCACACGTTGTCTATTCTTAACAACTGTTGGTGGTTCCACCTTAGGAGCCATCGGATGCATTAGCCAAGATTTCACCATATGGGTATCCGAAACCTTATACATTGGAGGCTCTTTCTCCATATCGATTTGCATAGCATAGGTGCTGCGAAGTGCGAAGGCATCACCCTTAGGCGGTTTGATCAAATCTGGAGGTGTACCAGGAATCGCGGTAAGCAAAGAACCTTTGCTCTCAAGACTTGGCATGGATGCAAGTAATCCCCAAGTGTAAGGATGTCTTGGATCGTAGAAGATCTCTTCTGCAGTTCCCATTTCAACAATTTGTCCGGCATACATTACCGCTACACGATCCGCCATTCTTGCTACAACACCAAGATCATGGGTGATAAAAATAATCGCCGTATCAATCTTCTTCTGTAATTCCTTCATCAGGTCAAGAATCTGTGCCTGAATGGTTACGTCGAGCGCTGTAGTTGGCTCATCCGCAATCAGAAGCTTTGGGTTTGCTGCTAGTGCCATTGCGATAACGACACGTTGACGCATACCGCCACTGAACTCATGTGGATATTGATTGAAGCGGCGCTCTGGTGAAGGAATACCTACTAGCGTAAGCAGCTCAATCCCACGTTTATTTGCAGCTTCTTTGGAGATTTTCTCATGTTTGTGCAGTACTTCAGTAATTTGTCTGCCGACCTTCATCATCGGGTTCAAGGAAGTCATCGGATCCTGAAAAATCATACCGATCTCTTTACCACGAATCTTCTGCATTTGCTTTTCAGTCTTACCGATCAAATCTTGTCCATCAAATAAAATTTGTCCACGTTTATATTCTCCTGGCGGCGTTGGAACTAGCTTCATTACCGCTTGTGAAGTTACACTTTTACCGGAACCGGATTCCCCAACAATCGCTAGAGTTTCACCTTTATCTACATGGAAGCTAACACCACGGATCGCTTGTACTTCTCCACCGTGTGTTTTGAATGATATCGCTAGATCTTTTACCTCTAAAAGGCGCTCCATCTTGTCACCCTCTCATTTCCTCGTCAATTATGATAATGATTCTCACCAAGTTGTAAGCAATAAGTATTATTTTATCTAGTTCTAAGGGTTCTAGTCAAGATTTTTCTGAAAAAGATATGGCCAGCAGCAGCCTTATGTACTAGTTTTGTTTAATGCGAGCTCTATTCTTCACTAACAACCACAATATTGGCGGAAGCAGCAAAAGAACTAACAGTAGAGACCATCCGATATCTCCAAGGGATACCAAGTTGTCATTCAATAGTCGATAATACGCATAAAGAGAATAGGGAAGAACTACTAGTACTGCTGTAACTACCCCTGGTGCATATACCTTTAAATATATCGTCTGTCCTAGATGAGTAAATACATGTAAGAAAAATACCGCAAGCACTGCCAGGTACAATAAATAATTAGAAAAGAAAACTGCAATACAAGTTACCGTCACTATCAAAATATACACGAATAATACGTCCATTGCAAAATTACGTGTAGTCATTTGTAACATCGAATGATATGTCTTGCGCATAAACGAAGGAATTGCAGCCTCTAACCTGGTTCTATACTTTGCACCCCATGCTTCAATCGTTAATATTTCTTCAAAATCATGAAACATAAATAGGATCGGCAACAGCCACAGCAAACTTACGATATCTATATGTACACTTAGCCACTCAAACATGTGAATCCTCTCCCTTCTCCTACTCAGCCTCCTTACCTTCTTATGTTGTGATCTTGCTGAAAATGTCCTAACCCATGAAACGGTCCCAACCTTCCAGCAGATTATCATGTGCCCACTGGAAATGGCCTTGGCTATCGTATTTACGCGAATAACACTCAATGAAATAAATTAAATCGATATATAAGTCGTAGAGCTTTTTGCGTGCACATTCATTAGGGCTATCAAAGCTGTCCCCATAACCTCTACAGAAATACTCAGAATTCTCAATATAGCGAAAATAATATTCCATAAGGTGATCGCCCCATAACGCCCGTTCCCAATCGATTAAAGCAACAATGCTTCCCTCTCGTACAAACACATTCCCATCCCATAGATCCCAGTGAACTAAACGTGGCTCAGTCACCACATCCATCACATGTATACGGCTGTTGATCTCCGCCTCAATCGTTTCTAAAGGAATGGGCATCTTTGCATCTAATCGCCGAGCATCATCAAGGAGGTTGCCAATTAAATTTTGAAAGGTTTCCCGCCAAGAAGTCCCCTTTATCTTCGAGGATACATTAAATAATCCGAAATGATCCCCTTGAATCTCATTAATAATCCGGCTATAACGACCTAATTCTTCCTCAATACAACTTCTTTGCTGCGGACTAAGCTCTTCCTTAATTTCATTATAGGGCTGGCCGATTATTTTCTCCATGAAAAAAAAGTCACTAGATATTAAATTTCTGCTGTTATCATAAGCGTATACCTCAGGCACAGGTACCGTTCCTTTAGACTTCATTAGCTGTATTGCCGCAACCTCTGTAGCCATGATATCGTGCTCGTAACTTAGCGTGTCTGTCTCATCAGATGGCGATATCTTAAGAATCGTAGCCCTGCCATCTGACAATAGGAGGTCATAAGCTGCGTTGAAATAACCTCCCGTCAATTCCGTACTTTGAATGATTTTCACATGGCTTCCAAAAGCAGCACCCACCAGGATGTCCTGCTGCTTAACCGTCAATTTTGTTTTAGTCTGACTTTCCAAGACTTCACCACCATACAGAGTTAAGTAAATGCAAAAATCCAACCTTTTAAAAGCCCAGGATTTATTGTATTAGATACAAGAAATATAAACAATCCTTCTCCATTGGAATGAAAATTGTTAAAATTAGAAATAACACGTATCATTAGCTGCTTTTCATGAAAGAGAGGAAACTATTATTATGATCATAAAACCTAGAACACGTGGCTTTATATGTACAACCGCACATCCGCAAGGCTGCGCTCGTCAAGTCGAGCGGCAAATTGAGTATATTAAGGCACAACCCGAGATCAAAGGACCACAGAAGGTGCTAGTCATTGGCGCATCCACAGGCTACGGCCTCGCCTCACGGATTACAGCCGCCTTTGGGGCTGGAGCCAGCACAGTAGGCGTATATCGGCCGAGCAGCAGCAATGGAACCCGTACAGCCTCTGCTGGGTGGTACAATTCTGCAGCCTTCGAACAACTTGCGGAGTCTGCAGGCCTGCAATCCTACAGCGTTACCGGAGATGCATACTCCAAAGAGACCAAAGAAAAAACTATCCAGCTGATCCGCAGCGAATTAGGACAAGTCGATTTGGTCATCTACAGTGTTGCTTCTGGGCGCCGTACAGATCCGGAGACAGGTGAAGTATATAACTCTGTTCTCAAACCTATTGGCGACACCTTTACCAACAAAACTGTAAATTTTCACACCGGTGAGGTAAGTCAAATCTCCATTGAACCCGCGACCGATAAGGAAGTTCATGATACCGTACGGGTGATGGGCGGTGATGATTGGCAGCTATGGATAGAAGCACTCCAGCAAGCCGGAGTATTAGCAGATCACGCAACCACTATTGCTTATTCGTATATCGGATCAGAGCTTACTCAAGCGGTATATCGCCAGGGAACCATTGGACTTGCTAAAGACCATCTTGAAGCTACGGCGAGAACACTTAACGAAGCGTTATCTGTTACTCACGGTAGAGCTTATGTAGCGGTCACAAAAGGTCTTGTCACACAGTCCAGCTCGGCGATTCCTGTAGTGCCTCTCTATATTTCCGCCCTTTACAAAGTCATGAAAGAGCACAGTCTTCATGAAGGTTGTATTGAGCAGACCTATCGGTTGTTTGCTGAACATCTCTATGCAGCGAAAGGAACTCCTGTGGATGAAGAAGGCCGTATCCGTATAGATGATTGGGAATTGTCTCCGGCAGTCCAGCAAGAAGTTATCGAAATCTGGGACCAGCTTACTTCAGACAATATCTACGACCTAACGGATCTGCATAGCTATAAACAGGAATTCTTCCAGCTATTTGGCTTCGAGACTGAAGGTGTAGATTACGAAGCTGATACTGATCCAGACGTAACTGTTATAAATCTGCGCTAAAATTTATCGTGTTTTTGGATTATCTTCTGCCTGAGGATAAGGGTTGTTCGAGAGCATACATTTCCTCTTCCAGAGAAATCATCTTTTGCTCAATCACTTTTCGTGCATCTGCCAACGCTTGATTGTAAATATAAGGCGAAAGTTCTTTGAGCATAAAATCGAGAAGGTTCTCGCTGGCTAATTGACCAATTTCGTTAGACAGCTCTGTATCAAAATATTCTTGAATACTGGCTGTAATCTGAAGCTTATGTTCTCTCGGTATTTTTAACGGCTGCATGGTAATCCTCCAATCTAATTAGATATAGGAAAATGACGTGCTTTCGCACGTCATTTTTCACACCTATAACCTTCATTCACTGCTGCCTTTGAAACGGTTCCAACCCTCAGTCAAGTTATCGTGCGTCCAACGGACATAACCTTCGTCTGCATATTTGCGTGAATAACATTCAATAGCAAGAATAAGATCAAGATAAAGATCATAAAGCTTCTTCCGCTGAATCTCGTTTGGACTGTCGTAGGTTGTTCCGTACCCCTTATAGAAACTGGCAGAATTCTCAAAATGCCTAAAATAATACTCCATCAGCACATCGCCCCACAGGGCTCTCTCCCAGTCAATCAGCGATACGATGACTCCATCCCTTCACAAATACATTCCCATTCCATAAATCCCAATGCACCAGTCGTGGCTCGGTTACAGCATCTAATGCAGGGAGATACTTGGAAACCTCCTGCATAATCTCTTCATAGGACGCAGGGAGCTGTGCATTCAGCCTCTTGGCATCAGCAAGTACACTTTCCATCAGGCATGAAAAGGTCTCTCTCCACGAGGCTCTTGGCTCCTCTGAATCCGTTCCAAAAATGCCAAAACGTTCTCCGCGTATCTCATTGATTATGCAATTGTAACGCCCCAGCTCAGTTTCGATAGCATCTCTCTCCGGAAGTGAAAGACTCTCCTTCACATCACTGTAGGGCTGGCCCTCCACCTTCTCCATAAAGAAATACGGAATAGGAATGAGCTGCAGACTTTCATCATAATGGTAGACGGCAGGCACGGGCACGACACCCTTATCTGCAACCATTCGGAGAGCTTCCACTTCAGTTCGCATAATGTTCTTCTCGTAACTTAACGTATCTGTCTCAACAGCAGGGGCAACCTTTAGAATGACAGATTTCCCAGTGCTAAGTTCCAAATCATAGGCTGTATTAAAAAAGCCTCCGGTAAGTTCTGAACTAAGGTTAACCGCAGTTTCTGAACCGAAAACCGCTTTCACCAAAATATCCAGCTGTTCATCATTTAATTTAACTTTCGTGAAGCTCTCCATTTCGTTTAAACCCACCACATTTCTGTCAGTGGCTCCTCAATCAATACTTGTTGAAGATTACTTACAGCTTTAGAGAAACCTTCTTCAATAGACATCAGCCCATCTTCATGCTCGATACTAACCACATAGTCATACCCAACCAAACGAAGTGCACTAATAATGTCAGCCCAAGTCTTAAGATCATGTCCAAAACCGACAGAACGGAACTGCCAAGCACGGTCAAGCATCTTGGTATACGACTGCATATCAGTTAATCCGTGCATGTTGACATTCACAGGATCAATAACGGTATCCTTCGCATGGAAGTGATGGATTGCACCTTGGCGTCCCAAAATATGAATCGCTTGCACAGGATCAATTCCTTGCCACCACATGTGACTCGGATCAAGGTTCGCACCGATCACTTCACCTGCTGCTTCTCTCAGCCGCAGCAAAGTACCTGGTGTGTGTACAGAGAATCCGCCATGCAGCTCAAGACCTACCTTTACATCGTGCTGAGCGGCAAAGGCACCCCATTCTTTCCAATAAGGAATAACCTTGTTCTCCCATTGCCAGTCCAGAATTTCTTGATAATCATTGGGCCATGGAGCTACAGGCCAGTTCGGATATTTAGCACCCTCATGATCTCCAGGACATCCAGAGAAGGTATTCACAACCGGAACCCCTAGCTTCTGCGCCAATTTGACCGAGTTTACGAAATCCTCATGATCCTTTTGAGCAAGTTCTTTTTGCGGGTGCAATGGGTTACCGTGGCAGCTCAAAGCACTGATTGTAAGTCCGCGAGATTCCACAGCATGTTTGAATTCTTGTAAGGCTGTTTCATTCTCCAGCAGCATTTTAGGGTCGCAGTGGCTGTTGCCAGGATTGCCTCCCGTACCGATTTCTACCGCCTTTAGCCCTTTGGATACTACATAATCAAGAGCATCCTCCAGCTTACGACCTCCAAACAAGACCATAAATACTCCAAGTTTCATTGTAGGCCACCTCCTCTTGGAAATAGTTTACTTATTATTTACCGTAGATATCAAAATTCTTCACCACTTGATTACTCTCAGCAGCTTCAAAAATAACTTCAATCAAATTCTGTACCCGCATAACCTCAGCGTTCTTAACGATAGGTTCTGCAGTACCCTCAATGACAGCAGCGAAATTATCATAAAAGCTAGAGCTTAACTCCGACGGCTGAGGTAATTCCTCAGTGATCGTTGCCCCCTCCGATGGAGGTGCCATAGTTTTAGTTAGTCCTACACCTGCACGAATCGGCTTCGGTTCGATTTTTTCACCTGCGTTATTTCTTGTCACCAATCTTCCGGTTAATGACCAGTCTTCAATAATTCCAGTGCCTTCGATACCCTTCACATACCATCTTGGCAATGTAATAAAGTTAGTCGTCCCAACCTCTACGATCGCTTTAATTCCATTCTCAAATTGCAGAATAGCTTCAAAGCCGTCATCGACATCGTTTCCTAAAATAAAGCTTAGACTACTGCTCACACTGGTGATTTTGCTATCAATCATGAATAATAGCTGGTCCAATAAGTGAACGCCCCAATCCAGCAGCATCCCTCCGCCTTGTGCCTTAACATGACGCCAGTCTCCAGGAATTCCGTTCGCTCCATGCACGCGGGATTCGATCTGGAATAGGGATCCAATCGTCTCCTCATCGTACATTTTTTTGATGGTTAAAAAATCTTCATCCCAACGTCTGTTCTGATGCACCATAAACACACGTCCAGCTTCATCAGCGGCTGCCAGTATTTCTTGAAATTCAACCTTCGATAGAGTAACTGGCTTCTCACAAATGACATGTTTGCCAGCTTGTAATGCACGAATCGCAATTTCTTTGTGCACATCGTTCGGTGTGGCAATTAGAATAATTTCGACCGAAGAATCTGCCAATACTTCTTCATAACTTTGGTACGCCTTGTAGCCAGCGTCGTTGGAATTGGTACGACGTGCTTCAAGCACATCGTACGTTCCAACTACGATTAAGGTAGAGGTCTCTTTTATCAATCCTGCGTGATAACTTCCCATTCCTCCAAAACCAACAATGACTACAGAATGTCTGTTTGAACTCATGAACTTCACACCTGCTTCTCGTTTAGTTATCTGATGTTCCGTCAAAATACACAGCACGACCTGTACGGGAAGATTCGTAAATAGCCTCCAAAATTTGGGTAACGACAAGGGCTTGTTCAGGTTTAACTACTGGTTCTTTATCTTCCCTAACTGCCTCAAGCCACAAGCGAGCTTCACGATCGGATTCACTCTCTTGTCCTCCGTTAAAGAAAGCTACTCCCCCTGCGGACAAGTCAATTTTAGTCTCGTATAGACGGCCACCACGGTCACCATTTAAGCGTAACCCGTCCTTCATATCTGCGCCACCCTCTGTACCTGCTAGGAGCGTCTTCGCTTCTCCAAATTCAGATACATTAAGAGCCCAGCTTGATTCCAGTACAATTGTAGCACCATTTTCCATGGTAATAAATCCAAATGCTGAATCTTCTACTTTAAATTGTTCAGGGTCCCATGGACCAAAGGCATTTCCGCCGTTTTTACGGTTACCTAGCTTATGAAAAGTCGAGCCCATAACACTACGCGGTTTATAATTGTCCATCATCCATAATGTTAGATCAAGCGCATGCGTACCGATATCGATCAGTGGACCGCCGCCTTGCTTTTCTTCATCCAGGAATACACCCCATGTAGGAACCGCGCGACGACGAACGGCAATCGCTTTTGCATAATAGATCTCACCAAGCTCACCGTTTTCGCAAACGTCTTTAAGATATTCACTATCCGCACGATAACGGTTTTGATAAGCTACAGACAATTTCATGCCAGTGCGTTTGGCAGCCTCTAACATTTCCTGTGCTTGAGCTGTAGTCTTCGCCATAGGCTTCTCACACATTACATGATTGCCAGCTTCCAATGCTGCGATTGTGATCACGGAGTGACTGTCATTCGGTGTACATACATGCACGATATCGAATCCTCCGGCTTTCAAAAGCTCTTGATAATCTGTATATACAGCCGCGCCTTCAGCACCATAGGTTTTTGCTGCTTCCTGTGCACGTTCTTCGACGATATCACAGAAGGCTACCATTTCAGCATCTGCTTGACGTGACAAACTTGGCATATGTTTTCCATTAGCAATTCCACCGCAACCGACAATAGCAATTCTCAACTTTTTAGACATGAACATTTCCCCCTTGATTAGCGTATGCTTTTACCCATTTCAAACTATCTTCTACACTTTCTAATGGTGAACGGCTGCAATAATCCTGCTCCACTACCGCCCACTCTACCTTTGCCTGTACAGCCGCATCAAGAATTGCTGTAAGGTTTACTTCTCCTTCACCTAGAACAACCGTTTCCGGTGAACCATCCTCATGTTTCTTCAAATCTTTCAGATGGATGATCGGCAAGCGACCAGCGTATTTGTTGATATATTCTACGGCATCATAACCTGCGTGATGTACCCAGCATGTATCCATTTCAACTTGCAGCAAATCAGCTGGCACCTCTTCAAACAAACCGTCAAACGCTGTACGGTCACCATATCGATCAGTTAACTCAAAGTCATGATTATGGTACAAAAGAACCGCTCCAAGCGCCTTGCACTTTTCTCCAATGATCTTCAGATTCGCAGCAACTTCTTCATAGTTACGTTGTTCTTCTGACAGATACGGCACAATCAGATTATGATTTCCAATCTCTAGGTTGTACGCAATCTCTGCCTCTGTATCATTTAACAACGCGTCATAGGGACGGTGTGCGCCCAGCGCAACTAATCCTAGTTCATCAAGCAGTTGTTTGACTTCTGCTGCGCTACGGCCGAAGTAATGGAAAAACTCCACGCCTTTATAACCAAGGGCTGCCACTTTACGCAGTGTCCCTTCAAAATCCTGTTCCAGTTCTTCTCTGAGCGTATACAATTGCAGGCCTATCTTCAGCATTTTCGAATCACTCCAATTGGATTTAAAGTTAGCTTTCTGTAGTGATAATCACTTGAACAATAATGCTGTAACAGAATTGACTAATCTGATTCTCATCAGTTTCCTTAAACTGTCATTCTTGTAAGCACAGCTAATACCGACTGTTTCTAGCGTTGATGGTCGATTTCTTTCTTTATTGCTTAGCTACATAGTAATATGAAAGCGTATATATTAAAATGAAGAATATGATTAAAACATGAACAATCTGCTTATCATTTCAATACACCTAGGAGGACCTATGACTCATTCTGCTACCTGTCACGTATTATCAGCCGGATTTTCTTTTCATCGCAAGCCTTTTCATATGTCTCAAAGTCAAGGGAACCAGAACTTTCTTATACGTCTGCAAACGGAAGGAAGAAGCCGTGCATTGATCGATGGTGTGATGTCACCTGTGGAAAGCGGGGATATTATGTTATTCGCTCCAAATGATCCTTACTATTTGATCATAGATAAAGAAGAGTACCCTGTAGGCAAGCCACGAATTGAAAGCGGAGATTATCATATTTTTTGCGGGGGAACATGGATTGATGAATGGTGGCAACGTTCACAAAGACCCACTCGCCTAAGTGTGCCGCTTAGTGAGAATTTTCTTGGCTTGTTTCGCCAGTTAATTCTGGAGCACCGTCGACTTTCCGACTTCTCTCCAGAAATATCTGCCTGCTATCTGCAAATTCTATGTATGGAAATCGACCGGCTAATTACAGACCAGCCAGCAATTACTCCAAAAGGTTATTTGGCATACCGAATGAAGCAATATGTTGAGGAGCACGCAACCGTACCCTTTCTATTGGAGGATGTAGCAGGTTTTGTGGGTATATCCGTCTCGCGAGCCGTTCATTTATTTAAAGAAGCCTTTGGGACCAGTATTATTAAATATGTAAACGATGTCCGACTGGAAATGGCCAGAGAACGGATAACCTTCAGTCCCATGCCGCTGGAGCAAGTAGCAGAAACTTGTGGTTTTGCGAACTATACCTATTTTCACCGCGTCTTCCGAAGCCGTTTTGGTATGTCACCAAGAGAATATCGTGTGCACAGCAGAGAACAGGTGTAAATGAAGAAACATGAGAATGAAATTATTCTTTTACAGCCGAAATGATCAGGAACATCGGTCTACGCTCCTCATCCTTCATCCATGGATCATTACTCATTTCTTCTGAAGGCTTTGGTTCTTTAACCGCTTTAATAGTAAAGCCAGCTTCAATCAGGTCATTAAAGTAGGTGGAAATCGTGCGATGGTATTTAATCACATTTTCTGTTAAGAATTTAGTTTCACGAAGTCCTTCTGATTGATAATGATCTACGGGCCAATGCAGGCGGTTACCTTGTTCATCGGTATACCAGTCTTGCTCTTCCCGTGAAGTAAAGATAGGATGCTCCACTGAAAAAATAAAACTCCCACCAGGCTTAAGAAACGCATGGACTTTGCGGCAGATGGCTGTAAAAGATTCAATATAGTGGAAAGCCAATGAACTGAGGACCACATCAAATTGCTCGCTCGTAAAATCAATGTCCTCAATCGGCAGCTGGATATAAGTTATAGCAGGATCGTTCGTTTTTTCACGCGCCTGTTGCAGCATTTTTTCAGAGATATCCACACCTATAACTGAACTCGCCTGCTGCTCACGGGCATATAGGCAATGCCAGCCGAAGCCGCAGCCTAGATCAAGCACACTTTTATTATGTAAGTCTGGAAGAAGCGCCTTTAATACATGCCATTCTCCTGCTGCTGCAAGCCCTCCGATAGATCGAGGCATTTGTTGGTAAGCTGAGAAGAAATTCGAATCGTCATATTTATTTTGTTTCATCTGGGATACATCTCCTATATATTATTTCTTCAATTACTATACGCTGAGCGACGTCCTCTTATCAAATAGCCAATAAAAAAGGAGCATCATCTTGGAAGATCTGCCCCTTATATCTATTCTTATTCAATTGTTCCTGCTTGCTTGGTGTTAACCGTACATGCTGTGAAATGGCTCCATAATCACTATTCGATCTACGACTTTGTGCTGCGCACCAGGCTCCGGAGCGCTCTGCCTTACGCAAGGCTTTTTGTGTCTTGGTTCGTGCCATGTGACACCACTCTCCTATTCATGGGTGAATGATTATTGATCTTACATCTATAAGACAACTTCATTTTAACATATTCCAGACTATGAGCGAAGCAAGAATTCCGTTACACTTAGAGCAAAGCTAGTATTCTATCTTATCTAAATAGATGCGGAGGTTTAAAGGATGAATTACCAGGTTTTGTATGAAGGTGCTTTTGCTATGTTAAAGGTCCAACTAAATCCCGGTGAAAGCGTAAAGGCTGAAATGGGCGCAATGGTCGCGATGTCACCTAACGTAGAATTAAAAGGAACCGTGGATGGTGGTTTAATGCGCGGTCTCGGGAGAATGCTGAGCGGTGAGAAATTCTTCTTTCAAGAACTTAGAGCGACCCGTGGTCAAAGTGAGGTATTGCTGTCACCTGGCTCACTCGGCGATATTCAGGCGATAGAATTAGACGGATCGTATAAACTGTTAGTTCAAAAAGACGGATTTCTCGCCGGAACTGAAGGCATTCAAGTAAATACCAAAATGCAGAATTTAACCAGAGGGCTCTTCTCCGGTGAAGGCTTCTTCATTGTAGAAATCAGTGGCAGAGGAACGGTGTTCCTGTCTTCCTTCGGTGCTATCCATGCGATTAATTTAGGACCTGGTGAAGAAATGATTATCGATAACGGACACCTCGTAGCATGGCCAGATTATATGGACTATAAGGTAGAAAAGGCAGCCTCTGGCTGGCTAAACAGCATAACCAGTGGTGAAGCACTTGTCTGCCGCTTCCGTGGAGAAGGTGTAATTCTCGTTCAGAGCCGTAACCCTGGCAGCTTCGGAACGTGGATCAAATCCTTTGTACCTACTCGAAGCTAGACTTCCAAAAACGCAGTAATCAAAAAAGACACAGGCTTGGAGAAAGCCTGTGTCTTTAGGTTAGAAAGCGATCTTAGGAGACTGCTTTATCTGCTTCTGCTTTTGCTTTTTTGCAGCCTGTACGTTTACATGTTCCATAAGTACCCTTGAAATCAAGGCGGTGATCCGTGACGTTAAAGCCATATTCACGTTCCACTCTTCTCTCCAGCTCCACAAGCCAGTCGTCCTTAATTTCCTCCAACCGACCGCATACGCTGCATATCAAATGATGATGCATATGCGAATGATCGTTCCCGCGCAAATCGTAACGGGCAACTCCGTCTCCGAAGTTCATCTTCTCTACAATGTGTAGCTCACATAAAAGCTCAAGTGTACGGTATACCGTTGCCAGGCCCAGATGTGGATAGCTGTTCTTAACAAGCATATATACTTCTTCTACGCTTAGATGATCCTTCTCATTGTCGAGCAGAACGTTCACTATAGCTTCACGCTGAGGCGTTAATTTATATTTTTGCGCCGCAAACAATTGACTGATATTTGATATTTGATCCATTTGGTCTCCTACCTTCCCGGAACGATTTAACATCCGTACCCTCTGAGACGCTCCTATTTATGCAGTTTGGACAATACATAAATAGTAATCGTTACGATATAATCATAACAAAATTAACCACGAATGAAAAGAGCCTGACATCATTATATCATTTCATGCCACTTATCCAAAGTACTACACCCCAATCTGGCCCATATTTCTATTAAAATCTACTTTTTCGTGAAATAATACAGATTAGACCGCAACCTTTCCATAATTTACAACGTTAAAGGAGTGACAAAGGCTAAGGAGCCTATCCATACAACGAGGTGAAAAGACATGAACATGAAAAAAAGCACACTAGCAGCGATCACAACCGTAGCCATTTTCTCCTTTTCTTTGGGTGGTCAGATGTTTGCAGCTGGGAACACCTTTAAGGATATTGATAACATAAACGGCAAAGAAAAAATCATTTCTTTAAAAAATCAAGGGTTAATTAAAGGTGTCAGCGAATCTCAATTTCTCCCTGGCTCTAAGGTAACTACAGCCCAAGGGATTCAGTTTATCTCCGGCGGTCTCCAGCTTAGCCTCGCGGCCATTGATTTTAACAAAGCTCCTGTTGCCAGCGGCTTGTTCACAAAAGTAAAAGACAAAGCCTGGTACGCTGAAGCCTTTATCAATGCTTATTACAATGAAGTTAAGCTTCCTAAAGACATTGATCCTAACCTCATTATGACCAAAGAGCAATTCACTAACTATCTAGTGCAAGCGATCGAAGGCGTTGGCAATCTGCCGATGATCAATATCGTTCCAGTAGATATCGCTGATGAAGCTTCTCTGACTCCTGCGTATCAAGGCAGTATTCAGCGCTCCCTGAAATACAAGATCAATAGCCTGGATGCTAACGGAAAGTTTAATCCAAAAAGCGAACTCACCCGCACCGAAGCAGCGATTATGCTCTACAACGCTTTGGAATTTCTGAAAACTGGAGTATAAGCCAAATTTCAGATACTCTTCTCATTTGAATAATCTACACATGAAAAAGCAGCTCCGGATGATTCCCGAGCCGCTTTTTCGTGTATATTGTCTTTCTACTCTTCTTCACCATTCAGTCTGTTCAGAAATTGCAGAGCCCGGGGATTCTTCGGATGCTCCAGCACTTCTTGCGGAGTCCCTTGCTCTAAGATATGACCACCATCCATCAAAATGATCCGGTCCGCTACATCGGCGGCAAATTTCATCTCGTGGGTCACAATCACCATAGTCATACCTTCTGCCGCTAATTGTTTGATAACCTTAAGCACTTCCCCTACCAGCTCAGGATCGAGCGCCGAAGTGGGCTCATCAAACAATAACACTTCTGGATCTACTGCCATAGCCCGGGCGATGGCCACTCTCTGCTGCTGTCCACCTGACAGCTGATGTGGATAGTTATCAGCTTTATCTGCCAAACCCACCTTAGCCAGCAGCTGAAGCCCCCGCTTGCGCGCTTCTTCCTTGGATCGTTTCAGGACAGTTACCTGTCCCTCCATCACATTGCCAAGCGCAGTCATATGCGGAAATAAATTATACGATTGAAAGACCATCCCTGTTTTCTGACGAAGGGCCAATACGGAATTCTGAGGAATTTTCTTATGATCTGTAAAATTGATGGTGATATCACTGAGCGACAGGCTGCCTTGATCCGGGATTTCCAACAGATTAAAACAGCGCAGCAGTGTAGTCTTCCCGGAGCCAGATGGCCCAATAATGACAAGTACCTTTCCATGCTCCATTTTCAGATCAATACCCTTTAACACTTGGAGTGCGCCGAAGGATTTATGCAAATTAATGATTTCAATCACAAGTATCTCTCCTTTAGGTCGCAGAGTAACGATCGAGTCGTTTCTCCAAGTAATTTTGCAGCGCCGACAGCACAGAACAGAACACTAAATAAAACAATCCTGCTTCGGAGTATACCAGCAGAGGCTCATAAGTGGTAGAGGCTACCTGCTGTGCGGTTCTAAACATCTCCGTATAGGTGATGATCGCTGCAAGCGAAGTATCTTTAACCAAGCTAATAAAGGAATTGGATAACGGCGGTACAGAAACGCGCGCAGCTTGTGGCAGAATTACGCGGCGCAGAGCCTGCCCACGAGTCATCCCGACTGAGAAGGCAGCTTCCCATTGGCCTTTATGTATCGACAGGATAGCAGCGCGTACGATTTCCGATGAATAAGCCCCTACGCTAAGAGTAAATCCAATGGTGGCGGCAATGAAGGGGTCGAGTACAATACCAACAGCCGGCAAACCATAAAATATAATAAATAGCTGCACTAACAATGGGGTTCCTCGAATAACCCACACATAAAAACGGGCGATTAGCTTCGGAATTACCCACGGTGAAAGACGTGCCAGCGCGGTTAGGATCGCCAAAATCAATCCAAGCACAAAGGAAAGTAGCGCCAACGGAATGGTAAAAGCCACCCCGGCTTTTAGCAGGGGTAGCAGTGTGTCTAAGAAAATTTGTATTTTGCGGTCATCCATTATTCAGACATCCTTTTTAGCTTCCAGGCTTAATTAGCCTTGCTAGCCTTGTATTATTTTGAAACGTCAGCTCCAAAGTATTTCTCGGAAATTTTCAAGTACGTTCCATCACTCTTCATCTCTGTAATCGCATCACTGACCGCTTTCACCAGCTCATCATTGCCTTTCAGGAATACTGCGGCACTTTGTGATCCTTCAGGAATCTCATCAACCACTTTAATTTTTGCATCTGGTTTTTGTTTTTTTAGATCCAGATAAGACAAGCCATCATTCACAGTTGCATCAATACGTCCCGAAGTCAGCAGATCCATCGCTTGATTGAAACCGTCCGTAGCTACGATTTCAGCACCGTTCTCACGAGCGATGTCGGATAAGTTACTTGTCAGGGATTGTCCGGCTTTTTTACCCTTAAGATCGGCAAAGGTCTTAATATCCTCATTGTCTTCGCTCACGATCAATACTGCTTTGGATACGATATAGGGTTCAGAGAAATCATATTTCACTTTGCGATCTTCGTTAATGGAAACTTCATTAAAGATTACATCAAACCGTTTCGCATCCATTCCAGCGAAAATACCATCCCACTGAGTTTCAAAAAATTCAGCTTTAACACCTAAACGTTTTGCTACTTCTTCAGCAATTTCCACGTCAAAACCAGTCAATTTCCCCGCAGTGTCATGATAAGTAAAAGGCGCATAAGTCCCTTCTGTACCTATCCGCAATTTGCCGCTGGCTTTCACAGCCTCCAAACTGTTTTGCGCTGAAGATGCTGCTCCACCATTCGTTCCAGCTGTAGGTTCAGCAGCCGTATTGGTATTCGAATTATTGCCGCAAGCCGCTATAAGGACCACGGTTAACGCCAATATAATAGTTAAACTCCATTTTTTCATTATTAAATCCCCTCTCTCTACCCGGATTTTTTCCGGTAAATTGAATAGTACACTGCCATCACATGATCGTCAATACTTTTTTCCGATTATATACATCGGAATTATAATATTAACTAGATTCCTACCTATATCTTACCCAATCTTGGATTAATCCTTCACTTCTTTCTCTCTTTACTTCTCAGAAAGATATGGTATATTTATTAACAAATTAATATGGACCTGTTATTTCACTAGGGGAGTCGGCCGACTGAGACGGAGCTTCAAGCTCCGGACCCTTGGAACCTGATCTGGATCATACCAGCGGAGGGAAGTGGAGCAGAATTTTCATCAAGCATGTTAAGTGTTATTATGCAGAATGAACTTTTTGACCCATTCATTTCCTCTGGAAATGGATGGGTTTTTATTTGTTTAGGCGCTCCACAAAAATTTTAGGAGGTTTGATCATCACGACCATTTTATCTATTCAAGGCCTAACCTACTCTTTTCCGGAATCTGAGCAACCCCCTGTATTCGCAGATCTATCCATGGATATCAGGCAAGGGGAATTCGTCTCCGTAGTAGGTGCTAGCGGATGCGGGAAAAGTACATTTTTCAAAACGATTGCCGGTTTACTCGAACCTACTCACGGAAAAATAAAACTCTCTACGCACCCGTCAACCGCTAGTCGTTTAGGCCAGATCGCTTATATGCCTCAGCAGGATTTATTGCTGCCTTGGAGGACAGTGCTCGACAACTGCCTTTTGCCTTGGGAGATCAAGCCCAGATTCAATAAACAAGAAACGATCACTCAGATTCGGGAAATGTTGACCCGCTTCGGCTTAGCAGATGTAGAGAAGGCTTATCCCCATGAACTTTCGGGTGGAATGAAACAGCGAGTCGCATTTCTGCGCACCTTAGTGGCTGGAGGCGGAAGTGGTCTTATGCTGCTGGATGAGCCCTTTGGCGCTCTCGATGCCATGACCAAACGCGAGATACACCGTTGGCTGTTGGAGTTATGGGGTGAATTGAATCAGACGATTATGCTCATCACTCATGATCTGGAGGAAGCACTATTGCTCAGTGACCGGATTTATTTATTATCTGGCGGTGCGCACAGCGAATTACAGGAGATCGTTGTGGATTTACCAAGGCCAAGACATTATAAGATGAACTACGAACCCCGGTTTATAGCACTGCGTGCAGAGCTGGAGCGGAGATTACATGCGACCTATACCTTTTAAAAAACATCTAGACAACTATGGTCCCTTCCTTCTTCTGGTACTGCTCATTCTTGTAATCTGGGAGTCAGCTGTTCGCCTTCACATGATTCCAGCCTTTATTCTCCCTGCACCTTCCTCTATTGGAATCGCATTGATCGAGCACAGGCAATTATTATTTGGACAGCATTTATTGGCGACGTTACAGGAGATACTGGTGGGTTTTGTCCTTTCTGTTATTTGTGGTGTATTGCTGGGCACTGGAATGTTCCTGTATCGCCCCATAGAAAAGGCCATCTATCCCTTTCTTATCATTAGCCAGACGATCCCATTAATTGCGCTATCCCCCATTTTTATTATGTGGTTCGGATATTCGCTGTGGAGCAAAGTGGCTGTGGTGTTTTTGACGGCTTTTTTTCCAGTCGTAGTGAGTACATATGATGGACTTCGTACAAGTGGCCAGACTTACAAGGACTTATTATTAACATTTGGTGCAAACCGCTGGCAGCTGCTTGTCAAAACCCAAATTCCACTGGCGTTGCCTGCTTTTTTCTCTGGCTTAAAGCTGTCCATTGTATACTGCGTCATCGGAGCTACTATCGGGGAATGGCTCGGCGGCAGTAAAGGACTCGGTTACTTCAGCCGCAGAATGGCCGGAAATATGCAGAGCGATGAAATGTTCGCGGCTGTATTTCTGCTGTCCGCGCTTGGTGTGGTGCTTTTTCTGGCGATAGCTTTACTCGAACAATTATTTTTAAAGAAAAGAGGATCAAACCAATGAATCATTTAAAATCCCCACAACGAGGACTTATTTCTGTATTTCTAGTATGCACACTTTTGCTCTTAAGCAGCTGCGGGAAGGCAGACAAGATAAATAACAACTCCCAAACCGATCCCTCCAATACCGAAAATAAGCAGTCACACAAGCTGACGATTATGCTTGATTGGTATCCCAATGCCGTTCATTCCTTTCTATACGCTGCGCAACAGCAAGGTTTTTTCCAAGAGGAAGGTTTGGATGTCGAGATCAAAATGCCTGCAGACAGCAATGATTCCCTAAAGCTTGTTGCAGCGAATCAAATTGATCTAGCGCTCAGTTATCAGCCTCAGGTACTTATGGCACGCGGCGAGAAAATCCCTGTACGTTCGATTGCAGCAATCGTGCGGCATCCACTGAATCATCTGATGGTTCCTCAGGCTGGCAGTATTCATAGTCCAAAAGAGCTCGCGGGAAAACAAATCGGCTATTCCTCCATTCCGCTCTATGAAGCGATGATTCGGACAATGATCCAGAGTGATGGAGGCGATCCTTCATCCGCCAAGCTGATTGACGTAGGTTTTGACCTCATCCCTGCGATCTCTACTGGACAAGTAGACGCAATAATGGGCGGGTTCATCAACCATGAACAACTAATCCTTGAAAAAGAGGGACATCCGGTCACTTCGCTTAATCCAACGGATTACGGAGTGCCTGACTATTATGAGCTTGTGCTGGTGGCCAGCGAACAAGGATTGCAAAATTCTGAAGCCTACTTTAAAAAATTTCTAAATGCCATTACAAAAGGACAGGAATTTGTGGAGCAGAATCCTGAACAAGCCCTGGATTTACTGGTTGCACATGAAGATGCAACTTCACCGCTCGACAAGGAGATTGAGAAAAAAAGTCTTGAGATTCTGCTGCCGCTGATGAATGCTGGCGATCAATCTTTTGGATATCAAGACCCGACATCTTGGGAAAAGGTTCAGCAGTGGTTATCCACCAACAATCTTCTACCAGAGGATATTAAAGCACAGGAAGCTTTTATCAATCTGTAATGTTTAGTTAGTTGTTCATACAAGCTTGAGGAGGAATTATGATGAGTTATTTAGCCAAAGTACGGGAATCCAACCCGTTGATCCACAACATCACTAATATTGTGGTAGCCAATTTCTCAGCCAACGGTCTGTTGGCGCTTGGCGCCTCTCCCTTTATGGCGGATGCCCACGAAGAAGTGATCGACATCGCCGCTATGTCGTCTGCTGTAGTTCTAAATATCGGCACACTCAATGATTACGCCATTCAATCTATGTTGCTTGCTGGTAAATCCGCTAATAAACACAGGGTTCCCCTAGTGCTTGACCCGGTAGGTGCAGGCGCAACTTCTTATCGGACCGCTGTCACTCAAAAGCTAGTGAATGAGATGCAAATCACCGCACTGCGGGGGAATGTGGCTGAAGTCGCTAATGTCATTGGAGAGAGTTGGTCCATTAAAGGGGTGGATGCTGGCGAAGGTGAAGGCGATGTAGTCCTTTTGGCTGAAGCTGCTGCGAGGAAGTTAAGCTGTGTGGTCATCATAACTGGAAAAGACGATGTGATCACGAATGGAAAAAACACCTATATTGCTAGCAACGGTCACCCTATTCTCACGAAGGTTACAGGAACTGGCTGCTTGCTCAGCGCTGTTGTGGGGGCATTTCTCGCGGTAAGTGGCGGTGACTCGTTGGAGGCCGCAGTGGAAGCCCTCTCCTTCTATGGAGTAGCAGCTGAAATCGCCGCTGAACTAACAACTGGTCAAGGGCCGGGAAGCTTTCAGGTTGAGTTTCTAAATCAACTGACATGGGTCACACCAGAAGTCTTCCTAGAAAGATCCAGCATCAAACAGCTCAGTTAATGACCCTCAAAGGAGTGAATTCGATGATTATATCCAAAGCTCTAACCATTGCCGGCTCCGATAGCGGCGGTGGTGCTGGCATTCAGGCCGATCTAAAAACCTTTCAGGAGCTTTCTGTCTACGGCATGTCCGTCCTCACAGCTGTGACAGCGCAGAATACGCTTGGTGTCCAAGGGGTTTATCCAGTGACTCTGGACGCCATAATTCAGCAGCTTGATTCTATAGGACTTGACCTGCAACCAGATGCCGTAAAGACCGGGATGTTATTTAACAGTGACATCATCCGCATTGTGGCAGATAAAATTAAGTATTACGGCTGGTCTAATCTTGTAATTGATCCTGTGATGGTCGCTAAAGGAGGGTCCACACTGCTGCTGCAGGAGGCGGTTCAATCCTTAATCAGCCATCTGCTGCCCTTAGCATTGGTGACGACACCCAATATTCCCGAAGCCGAAATGATCACAAAGATGACGATCTCCACCATCGAAGAACGCAAAAAAGCAGCCAAAATCATTCATGGCATGGGCTCCAAATATGTAGTGCTAAAAGGGGGACATGATACCTCGACCACAGCCGTAACCGATCTTCTATATGATGGCGACGAATATACCTTATTGGAGAGTAGCCGGATTCAGACCAGACATACGCATGGTACAGGCTGCACCTATTCAGCAGCAGTCACCGCCGAGCTAGCCAAAGGCAAATCCGTAGCAGAGGCCATTCAAACTGCCAAAGCATTTATACAAGCGGCGATCGAGGACGAGCTGAGCATAGGGGCTGGGCATGGACCAACCAATCATTTTGCTTATCAGAACAGACTGCGAGGGATAAACAGTGCAACGAATGAACAGTGAACATCTGCGAGATCTATTAAAAGTCTATTTCATTATGGGCAGCGTAAATTGCCGTAAAGCTCCAGTTAAGGTGCTGCAGGAAGCGGTTGCTGGGGGCATAACCATGTTTCAATTCCGTGAAAAGGGTACCGGTTCCTTAAGCGATAAGGCTCGACTTAATCTTGGGAGACGACTTCAAAAGATTTGTCATGCCAATGGCGTGCCCTTTATCGTGAATGACGACATTGATTTAGCGATCGCGCTTGATGCGGACGGAATTCATGTAGGACAGGAGGATACACCTGCATTGGCAATCCGCCAGCTACTTGGAGAGAATAAAATCATTGGTGTATCCGCTCACTCTTTCGTTGAAGCTCAGCAAGCGATTGCCGATGGAGCCGACTATCTGGGCGTGGGTCCCATTTATCCTACGTCATCCAAGGAGGATGCCAAAGCTGTTCAAGGCACTGCGATTATTGAAGAACTAAGAAATAAAGGCATTACCATCCCTTTGGTTGGCATTGGGGGAATCACGCTGCAAAATGTTGCACCTGTATTAGCAGCCGGTGCGGATGGGATCTCTGTTATCTCAGCGATTACCGGAGCTGTAGACATTACCCCAACTGCCAGAGGCTTTGTTGACAAAGTTAGTTTAAGCGGGACATAAGCTCATTCAGCTCTTCACTGCTTAAATGCCGCCATTGTCCTAGCTCCAAGCCGTCTAATGTAATATTCATAATTCTTATGCGCTCCAGCTTTAGTACTCTATATCCTAACTCCTTGCTCATTCTGCGTATTTGCAGATTAAGACCTTGAGTTAGGATAATTCTAAACTGACATTCTGTGATCCGATAGACCTCACAAGGTTTCGTTGTGATTCCAAGAATGTTCACGCCGCTAGACATCGCTTGTAAGAATTCTGATGTAACCGGTTTGTCTACATTAACTACATATTCTTTTTCATGCCCATTCTCGGAACGCATCATTTTATTTACGATCTCTCCATCGTTGGTTAACAAAATGAGGCCTTCCGAGTTTTTATCTAATCTGCCGATCGCAAAGATCCGTGAAGGATACCCTACAAAATCAATAATGTTCCCAACTACATGTGGGGCTGCTGTACAGGTAATGCCTATCGGCTTATTCAAAGCGAGATACACTGGCTCCCCTTTACTGCTTGTTATCGGCTCCCCATCGATCCATACGATATCCTCTGGCTCTATAAGAATGTTCGCATCACAGACGATACCATTCACAGCGATTCGACCTGCAGCAATTAATCGTTTGGTTTCCCTTCTGGAACAAAAGCCTGTTTCGCTTATATATTTATCGATTCTCACTGCTGATCCTACTTTCTCTCTATATACTTACATCTGGTCATAAAAAAACACCTGATTTTAACGATCAAAATCAGATGTTAACCTTCAGGAATAACCCAGTTTATTGGAGCTATTTGGTGCTTCCGCTTTTTTTCACGTTACTGCCCTTGCTTCCACTTGCACCTTTAGCACCTGGAGCCGTCGTTGGGTCACCTTTAGCAGGTTTAACTGGTTTTGCTGTTTTGTTCCAGCGTGTCCAGCCTTTACTCCCCGTACCTCTGCCTGTGCCGCCACCTTTACTTTTTGCACCCATTATATCACTCCGTCAGTCATTCAGAATTCGTATAGTTTATACACTTTACCTATCTTACCACACTCTCAACCTTTCTGTTTAAGTAATAACAAAAGCTTCATCTAACTAGCCACCGTTTAGAATTTAGCATCTTTATTCATTTCATGAATATCAAAGCTATCCTCATGTATTTCGATGGCGATGACGGTGTCCTTTTTTTCAAAAAATTGCACATGCCCTAACCGCTTGTCCTCCAGCTCTATCCATCCATCATCGCTTAATTTATTAAAATAGCTGTCAGGCCGATAAAGACCTTGTTCTCCCCCTATATTATCCAACTCGTACTTTGCTCCAATTTTTATATTAGGGTTATTTGAATTTGTTATCACTTCGATTTCTTTGGCATTCTTCGGAATTGGAATTTCAGCATTTATAGATGACACTCCATACTCTTGAGCTGACGATGTACAACCGCTTGTAAACAGGATTAATGGTAACCAAATAAAAGCTAATAAATATTTATTCAAAGGTATCCTCTCCTTTCATAACTTATTTTACCAAATGTAAAATTAAAATAAAAACACCCCACCAAAGACTAAGCTTTGATGAGGTGTCTATTCACATCAGCTTTGCAGCTCATGCATGGACTTATTTCGGTTGAATATAACCTTCTGCTTTCAGAAGCTCAGCGATCAACACAGCACCGCCAGCTGCTCCGCGCAGCGTGTTATGGGAGAGACCTACGAATTTGTAATCATAGAGGGCATCTTCGCGAAGTCTGCCCGTCGATACGCCCATTCCGTTCTCAATATCACGATCCAGCTTGGTCTGTGGACGATTGTCCTCTTCAAAATAGGTAATGAACTGTTTAGGTGCGCTAGGCAGTTCAAGCTCCTGAGGACGTCCTTTAAAGCTCTTCCAGAGATTCAGAATCTCTTCTTTGGACGGTTTTTTCTCAAAAGAAACAAATACAGCAGCCATATGTCCATCCGCTACAGGCACACGGATACACTGCGAAGTAATCGTTGGCGCTTCACTCTTTACGATACCCTCTTCTTCAACGCTTCCCCAGATCCGCAAAGGCTCTTGCTCACTCTTCTCTTCTTCGCCACCGATGTAAGGAATCACGTTATCCAGCATTTCTGGCCAGTCCGCAAAAGTCTTTCCTGCACCAGAAATAGCTTGGTAGGTAGTGACCACCACTTTAGATGGATTGAAGTCTTTGAGCGCATGAAGTGCAGGCACATAACTTTGAATGGAGCAGTTAGGTTTAACTGCAATGAACCCTGTCTCTGTTCCCAGACGTTTTCTTTGCTGTGCAATAACCTCAAGATGCTCCGGATTAATCTCAGGAATGACCATAGGCACGTCAGGCGTCCAGCGATGCGCTGAGTTATTGGAGATTACTGGCGTTCCGGTGCGAGCATAAGCCTCTTCGAGCGCTTTAATCTCATCTTTTTTCATGTCAACAGCACAAAAGATCAAATCTACATTCGCAGCTACTTCCTCTACCTTAGAAGCGTCTTGGACCATAATATTCTTTACGTTCTCAGGCATTGGAGTAGATAACTTCCATCTGCCCTTGGCCGATTCTTCATACGTTTTTCCAGCAGATCTAGCACTGGCAGCAATCGCAGTTACTTCAAACCAAGGATGATTCTCTAGAAGGGCAATAAAACGTTGTCCTACCATACCTGTGCCGCCAACTATGCCGGCTCTTAGCTTTCTTGACATCAGAAAATACACTTCCTTTTGATTAACTGTCCTATTGTGAATAATAGGCCGATAATTAATGATATACGGCGCGGGAACATTTGGCGAGTGTTAACATCAAAATAACATTAAAAATTTTATTTTTAGCAGATTATATTGAATTTCATTAATGCGAATAAAAGAAATAGCTGCACTCAGTACAATTATAAGTATATTTTCTGCTTAGACAACTCTTTAACTGCATTCTCTACAACTATTTCCCCGAAAAATAATGGAAATGCCCTCTAAGCGAACTTTTAGATGTAAGAAATGCAACTAAATCGCATCTGCCGAGCATTTTATAGCATATAGTTGTAGGAAATACATCTATTTGCGATTGGTGAGTATAAACAGCGATTGGCGATTAGCAATCAGCGATTAGCAATCAGCGATTAGCGATCAGCGATTAGCGATCAGCGATTAGCGATTCACGTTTACAAGCTGCTTCTGCCAACTAATCGTTTCTTACCCACGCTCATTTAAACCAACCTTTTTCCTTAAATCGAGTGATTGCCTCGATGCGGTTACCTACATCCAGCTTATCTAGTATAACAGAGATGTAATTCCGGACTGTACCCGTGGTAATGTACAATTGGCTGGCGATCTCTTTTGTATTTTTGCCGTCGGCAATGAGTCCAAGTACTTCCTTCTCCCGCTGAGTCAGAGGATTCACTTCACCGCTGTAGGCTTCATCCATTAGCTCCGGTGCATACATGCGTCGGCCTGCCATCACATTACGTATCGAAAGTGCCAGTTCTTCGCTAGGACTGTCTTTCAGCAAATAAGCATGAACTCCCGCCTTGAGCGCACGTTCGAAATATCCCGCACGGGCAAAGGTGGTTAATATCATCGTTTTGCAGCCGCTATTCTTCAGCGCTTCCGCAGCGTCGAGACCACTCATCGCTGGCATTTCAATATCCATAATACAGATATCCGGCTTATGCTGCTGAACCATCGCTACAGCTTCTTCCCCGTTGCTTGCCCGGCCCACTACCTTCATATCCTCTTCTAAATCCAACAAAGATGCCAGCGCTCCAAGGAGCATCCGCTGATCCTCAGCGATTACAATCTTAATCATTATAAGGTTACCTCCTGTTCCGGATGCTTAAATGCATTAGGGACCTTAATCACGATCGTAGTTCCCCCATCTTGCACGATATCCATACAGCCATTCACAAATTCAAGACGTTCCCGCATGCCTTGCAGCCCATGTCCTTTAAAATAAAGATCATTGCCCGGGATGCCGGTTCCATCATCTTTCACTTTAATGATCAGATCTGTACGCGTAGGTTCGATGATAATTGAGCAGGACTGTGCATTACTATGCTTCACAACATTTGTGACAGCTTCCTTAATACACATGCTGAGCACATTCTCCGTAATCAATGAAGTGTTAGAAAGTTTAGGATTGCCTTGCAAAACATAATCGATCTCCGCAGCCGCAAGAAACTGCTGAATATGAACGAGCTCGTCTTCAAGGCGAATGCCACGCATTCGCGTAATCATCTCCCGGACCTCTTTCAGTGCACTTCTCGCCGTCTGGCGTACATCATTGATCTCGGCTTTTGCTTGCGTCGGATTACTGTCGATAAGCTTTCCTGCCAAATCACTTTTCAGACCAATTAACGAAAGCTTCTGACCTAATGTATCGTGTAGATCACGTGAAATCCGCTGGCGTTCCTCGAGCTTAACCAATTCAGAGATTCGCTTATTAGCATCCTCCAATTGGTCTTGCAGCTTCCCTTGATTATTGCGGTTATAGGTACTGATTGGCAGCAGGATCACTGCAATCATACTGACAAGCACAAACGGAAGCTGGCTGATAAATACGGGATTACGCGACAGCAGCTCATAATTGATCGTAATAATCGTAGTCAGCAAATGAATGGAGTATAGGGTGAAAAACCCTACTCGATTCTGGATATTCCCAATAAAAAAGGCTAAAAAAAGCGCAAAATACATATATCCAAACAACAACGTCATCGTTATAGAGACAAGTATCTGCACGCTCGTCCAAAAATAAACTAACCAACCCTTGGAGACAAAAGAAAGCACATAACAAACAAAAAACACAGCGATCATCAAGATTCCCGAAACTACCTGGTAGGGAGAGGAGGACCGAAAGATGAAATAAAACGGTAGAATATAAAATACGACCCATACATAAGGGCTAAGACCTGTACTTTTATGAAAAATATGATGCCACTTCTGCATGTTCGCTCTCCTTTTTGCCATATGCCACTCACCCTATTCTAGCATAAATCCGGTAAAATCCGGTGAACCACAACGATAAAGAGAAAAAAGATTAGAGCGCGAATGAGTTCTCCGGCTCTAACCTTCCATTTTGCTGCTATTTGATTACAATGTGGACCATTATTCTCCCTGGAGTCTGGGCTTATGAACTTGCAGGACCTCGCCTGCTGTTTTAGGTTTATTTAATATGGACTTCATCTCTTTGAAACTGATGAAACGTTTATTTTCCTCATCCCAAAGACGGAAGTGAAGAGCCTTCAAGCTGGTACCAATCGTAATCGTTGTTGCTTTTTGTAGCGGTGGAGTCGCGTTATGCGCTTTTTCCAAATTATAGTTTGGCACCTTTGGACTTAAATGATGCACATGGTGGAAGCCGATGTTGCCCGTAATCCATTGCAGCACCTTCGGCAGCTTATAATATGAGCTGCCTTCAACCGCGGCCATCACATAACTCCATTCGGATTCATTCTCGAAATAAGAGTCTTCAAACTGATGTTGGACGTAGAACAACCATATGCCGAGAAACCCTGATACAAATGCTACAGGCAGCTGCACCATAAGAAATGCCTGCCAGCCAATAGCCCATATCAGCAAGCCATAAAGGGCTGCGATTGAAATATTCGTCAAATAGGTATTCATCCGCTCTTTGCGTCTAGCACCTTTAACATTAAAACGATACTGAATCATAAAAACAGCAATCGGTCCAAGACCAAACATCACGATGGGATTGCGGTAAATCCGGTAATATAGACGTTTCCAGAAGGAAGCTGCTGCGTATTCATCGACCGTCATAATCCAAATATCGCCGATCCCTCTTTTATCGAGATTACTGGAGCTGGCGTGGTGAATGGAATGACTATGTTTCCACTGCCGATAAGGAACCAGTGTCAGTACACCTGTGATCGTTCCGATAATATCATTCGCTTTACGATTCTTAAAAAACGATCCATGTGTGCAATCATGAAAAATAATAAAAGTTCGAATTACAAATCCTGCTGCAGGAATAGCTAACAGAAGGGTGAGCCAATAGGAAACGGATAAAGAGAAATAAGCTCCGCCCCATAACAGCACAAGTGGTCCTAAAGTATTGATGAGCTGTCTTATACTTGCGTTGCGGTCATTTTTCTCGTAAGGGGCTACACTCTTTTTAAGGCTGGAGAGCTGTGATGTCTGTTTTGTAGTCATCTATATCGTTTCCTCCTTGATGTGTCCGGCTAAGGATCTTTTCATCTACTCTAAGTATAGGCGATGAAGTATCATCCTATAAGTCATAAACATCAAGTAGAGAGTATGACAAATGTCATACTCTCATTCTAATCAATTTCCGTCAGCATTGCAGCCAACATCCATCTTCCTTCACTTCATATTGACCTTTGATCTCACCAATTCCATTAAGGATTAACGAATCTTTATTAAAAGTTGGAGGTTCATCTAATACTAAGTGCAGTTTATTAATATTTCGAAGGTCAGCTTTATAGTAGCTAATCACTGGCTTTTCCAGAAAATACTCCGCATCATTGATTTGGATTCGTAAATTATTCTTATGAATACATTTCTCATCTCCACCAATAATACCCATAGGATTAAAACCCGTAGATTTTATATCTCCTTCAATATACAGGTGGTACCCTTCAAGGCTGATAAAATCAATGAATTCCTTCTCCCTGATTGTTTTGACCGATTGCATAATTTCTTCCGTTTCTTTGCTGATGGATATCTCCTCGAAGGGAATGATGACTTGATCCACAAATTGCTTAAAAAACGCATATAAACTTAACTCCGACTTCATAAACTCTTCTTTCCAATCGGTGCGAAGCTCATCCAGCAGCAAACATATAAACAGTCCAGAACCATAGCAGCTTCTTCTAATATTTGCCGATGATTCAAGTTCATCTATTAAATACGAACTGAACTTCTGCAATACCTCCTCATTAGGAAGTGTGGATTTCTCGGCATAGGCATTTAATTCAACATACCAAGCGGGTCCTTCCAGCGTTTCAATAAGATATTCATTTAGCACGTACTCCCCGAGCAGCTGTTCTCTTTGTTGACGTAAGGCAATAAATCTGTACATTGCTTGATTACGCTCTTCAATAGTAGCTGCCATTACACTAAGATATAAATGATGTCTTTCTTGAATCCGCAATTCCATATTTTCGAGGGATAAAGGGTAGGTAATCATCAATAATTCATCTGCATAACGTTCATCTCCCATCAGGAATTGATAACCGTGAAATAATTCGTGTACACAAATGGCGTACAAGTCTTCGAATTCTTCATGTAATTCCAGATTAACGATGGCTGTAGGGTGATCCTCATATAAAATGATTGTATCTCCTGAGAATTCATTACTCCAAGGAAGCAAATGTGGATGATATCCTACCGTTTTAAATTTGGGATGATTGTACAGATACACGTTATCCTTATTATAAAATGCAAAAGAAACAGCCTCGAATCCTTTCCAATATTTCTGCAGCTTGTGGTTCGTTAAACACTTAACAATCATCTCCAAATGAAATTCCATCCCTTACCTCCTTGTTAATGGATCTGCTTAGTATGCTCTTCTCGGTATTCTGTTGGTGTTTGACCACTAGCCTTTTTAAAAACCTGTGTAAAATAACGCGGGTCCTGATAACCGACGAGAGGAGCTATCTGATACACTTTTACGTTGCTGCTCTGCAAAATATACTTCGCCCTCTCCATCCGGCAGTGTGTAACATACTCCAAAAAGGTATAGCCCGTTATTTGTTTATATAAAGTACAGAAATGACTGATACTGAGATCAGCCAGCTCCGCTACTTCCTCAATACTCAAATCTTTATGGTAATTACTCTCAATATAACGTTTCGCTTTCTCGATGGCGCTACGCGTATCCTCGCGATTCACAGGCTTGTTCCCTTGCTCCAATCGCACACCAAATTCTTCTTTCAGAGCAGAGATCACTTCATTTAAAGTGCCAAGATTGTGCATCTTGCTAAGCAATCCATGTAAAGACCAATCTGAATTTATATTCAAATACTCATAATTTCTGTACAACACAACGATCATTTCAACAAGAAGACGTTCAGCCATATCCTTAGGAACAGCTTGTGACTCAATAAATAAAGCAAGCTCATCAAATAAAGACCACATCCGGTCTCTATTTAAGGTACGTATACTTTCAATCAACGCGGTTTCCAGCTCTTTTGGGTATTTCACCTCTTTACTGCTAGGGAACGATATCTCTTCATCAATAAAGACCCCGGCAAGACCCGAATAGAACCGTTGATATAAGGCCTTCGCAGCCAGAGGGTAAACCGTACTTAATTGATCAATGCCTTGTGTGGTGCGGCTGATGCCTACGGAACAAGACTGCTTGGAGTATCTCTTGATCCCCGCTATCAAATGTTCACCAAGTTCTCTCCTGCTGGCGCTTAAAGATCCAGGGAACAGTAGTATCCACTCTCCATTATGAAACGGGAAAACCGTCAGCACTCCATGTTCCAGTGACCATTCTTCCACAATATTGCGGATTGCAAACAGCCATAGCCGTTTTTCTTCTACACTCCATTGATTGCTCAGTGTGGAGTAATCATCTAACTGGACAACAGCCATGAAATATCCGCTCTCCAGTTCACTGTTCTCCAGCCATTTCAGATGCTCAAGCGGCCTTGCATTTCCCAAAGTGATTTCTGCAAACAGACGTTCACGTGCAAGCAGTGACAGCATCTGCACAGAATGAATCAGCTGATCATTTTGCTTCTGTTCATCCAGCTTGGTTCTCGCGCGGTTTAACATTTCAACCAGTTCATCATGATCGATCGGCTTCAATAAATAATCAAAAGCGCCTTGACGTAATGCTTCTCTTGCATATTCGAACTCTCCGTACCCGCTTATAAAAATAAACACCAGCTTCGGATTTTTAGACAATACTTCCTTCATCAACGTAATCCCGTCAATTACGGGCATGCGAATATCACTAATCACGATATGTGGTGAAGTGTCTTCTATTAAGCGAAGAGCTAATTCTCCATTTCGTGCCTCTCCCACAATCTCCATCTGAAGATCATTCCATGGAATGGCTGCTTTTAAGCTACGAAGAATAATCGGCTCATCATCCACGATTATTACTTTATATTTCTCTTGTAACTCATCCATTCCCTGCACCTCCAGGATTATTGTACACTTGAGCTTTGGATCAAATTCCAATATTGAATGGAGGATGCCTGCACTTGCTTTAACGCTTGCTCAGCAGACATTTCTCCATTAATCATCTGTTCTATAACACTCAGGAACGTTTTTTTCACTTCTGGTGACAATACATTATCATAAGGGACAAAGCTCTTGCGGTTAACTTCCATCATATTCATGACTTGCGCGAATACGGGTCCTGTCTTCTCAGGATCAAAGGCGATGCGCATGGACGGAATTCTCAACCCTTCATATACAATCCGTGTCTGAACCTCCTGGGTGTAAAAAGCTTTCATGAGATCGAGCGCAGCCTCCCGCTTCGCTCCGCTTAGTTCGGAGGAAAGGCCGATGCCAAATGTATAACCGCCGGCTATCGAAGGTTGTTCCCCCTTCTTCAATGTGGGAAACGGAATAACACCTACCTCATTTTGAAAATCCGTAGGAGCAGCTGCGCCGGCAAATAAATTGATATCCCAGTTTCCGTTTAGATACATCGCAGCCTTGCCGCTCGTAAATAGTCCCACCGCATTTTCTGTGGATAACACATTCGATTTCGTGCTGAAGGCACCTTCTTTAATCCATTGCTCCAAGTGCTGAAAAGCCTTTAAATAGGCCTCATTCTGAAAGCTGGCTTGATCTTCACCAGTGATCAGCTTCTCGATCAACTCGGCGCCGGCATAACGATCCATTAAATAATGTGCAAAAATTCCTGCGGGCCAACGATCCTCGTTGCCAAGTGCAAATGGAATATACCCTGCCGACTTCAGCTTTAGTATGGCAGCATCAAGCTCTTGCAGCGTTTCTGGCGGCTTCAAACCCAGCTTTTCGAATATGGTTTTATTAAAATATAAGGGTTCAGCATTCCCTTCAATAGGCAAGCCATAAATATGGTTGTCAAAGGTCCAGAGATCCAGATCCTTGAATTGATTGGTCAGCGCATTCTCCCTGACGAAATCAGTCAGATCAATCAGGCGCTTAGAGCGCACATATGGCTCAATTTCCGCTCCACCGAACAAAACAAACATATCTGGCGGGGTGCCAGTAACCATCTCGTTCTTCAGCTTTTGATCACGGTGCAACGTCTGATCTAAACCTTCAAAGTTAACTTTCACATTTGGATGTTCTGACTGATATTTGTCCACGATATCTTCATAAATAGTCAACAATGGCCGATCATGCTCTTTAATCCAGAAATGACGGAAAGTTAATGTGATTTTTTCTGGTGAATCATCTTCAATGGGTTCTTGCTTTCCTAAAGTTATAAATAAAACAGCACCCGAAATCAGCACTAGATATAACCACATCCAGCCCCATTTCAATAACCATTTTTTGATAACAATCTCCCCCTTCTTTCCGCACGGTCGATTACGGCAGTATTTTTGGTATTCGGATTCGGATGGTTGAACCAAAGCCGGGGGAAGAACACACTAGTATGCCGTATGGACTGCCGAATCGAATATTCAAGCGTTCATGCACATTTTTAAGCCCCACGCCGCTATCACTGTATTTCTTCTGAGCACTTCCCTCGTTATCCCAAAGACTCATCATCTTGGCAAGGTCAAAGCCGGGGCCGTTATCTTTTACGATAATGATCATATCCGTGCCCATTTCATAGGCCGTAATCTCAATGATCCCTGGGTCCTCCATCTGCTCAATCGCATGATACAGCGCATTCTCAACAATCGGCTGAACAATCAGCTTTTGTGTCATGAACGTCTTAAGACCATCCGAAAGATCTATGATATACGAGAATTTATCTTCAAAACGAAACTTCTGGATATCCAAATAATGACGGACATGTTCGAACTCCATATGCAGCGGAATCAGCTCCTGATTCTGACTGATGCTGATTCGCAGCAGCTTGCCGAGTGAGATGACCATTTTGCTAATATCTTTATTGCCTTGCAGCACTGCCATCGAATTAATCGATTCGAGTGAATTATAAATAAAATGAGGGTTAATCTGCGCCATTAGCGCTTGCATTTCTGCTTCCTTCTTGCGTCCCTGCTCAGTCTCCACCTGCACAAGCAGCTCATTGATCTGCGTGCTCATCCGATTAAAGCCATCAATCAGCAAATCACTTTCATCATCAGCACGATAGGGTGTAGTGATCGGTGTAAATATCCCCTGCTTCACCCGCTTCATCCCGTTAACCGCACTATTAATACTATGAACGAGCCTCCGTACGAAATAGCGGTCGAACAAAATGGCGGACAACAGCGAAACAGTACTTAAAATAATCGCAATATTCCGGATGGATACAGATTCTGACGAGATTAGATTCATAGGTGTAATGGCTACTAAATACCAGGCTGCATTATGAGAAGGTAGGAAGGTTATAAGTGATTTTTCCCCCTGATAGTTGTCGATGTAATAGTCATGTTCTTTAGCATAATCATTTTGTAAAAAGGGGAAATCTGTGCGTTGTCCAATATGTTCACCGGATTTATTAAAAACGATATTTCCTAGCTTGTTGACCAGCAAAATATCCCCCTTCTTAAGGGTTGCTGCTTCCCAGAAAATCTGATCCAATAAATCAGGTTTTACATTAACAACCAGATATCCGATATCTTCGAGAGAATATGAATCTTTGATTACTCTTGCTTGTACAAGTACCGGATTGCCGGAGATCTCCGAGCCGTTTTCTCCCGGTCCTGACCACACAGGCCGCCCTTCGGCGCCTTCCATTGCGTCAAACCAGCTTTGTCTCTTCAAGTCCTCAAAAGACATCGATGCATTGTATTGATAAATTAAACGATCTTTACTATAAAAACTAAATGAAGTAATCATTGGATGATCAATGAGATAACTGCTAAGCTCCTGCTTTCGATCATAAGTGATTACAAAGTTCTTCTGCTTCAGTGATTGCTGAACAACCGGCTGCGTAATTTTTGAATTCGTGATCGAGGTGATTTCACTAAGCGCGAATTTAAGCTTTCGATCCGTTTCAAGCAGTGAAATCCAATAGAAGTTGCTTGATTTTTTCTCCATTGCATTAGAAAAATTAACGTAAGTGACGATCCCCATCAGAATAACCGGAATAAAGACGAGAAGAATAATAGCGAACAAGATTTTACGGCGGAGTTTCATGATATTCCCCTTCCCCCTGCTGTCTCTGTCCTCTAGTATTCTTCACAAAACCGCCTATTCCCTGTAAAGATCAAAAAGTAAGATCAGCTCTTAATAGCTCCTGAAGTAAGTCCAGCAATCACCCAGCGGCTAAATAACAGGAATACAATCAGCAGTGGCAAGGTTGCCGTAAATGTTGCTGACATGATCATTCCGTAGTCTAGACCATCGCGATTGGAGAACAGCTGTTGGAGCGCAATCTGAATTGTGAAATGCTCTTGATTCTTCAGTACCACTAAAGGCCAGAAGAAGTCATTCCAAACGGTCATAAAATTCAGTATACCTAGTGTAGCCATAGCTGGAGTAATGACCGGGATAGCGATGTTCCAGAAGATCCGGAAATGTCCGCCGCCATCGATCCGACCTGCTTCAATCAATTCCGTATGTACAGCTGTAGTGATATACTGCCGCATCCAGAAGATCCCGAAGGCATTAACCATCGCCGGAACAATAAGTGCCTTGAAAGAGTCTATCCAGTGGAGCTTGGCCATAATTACGTAAGTAGGTAATACACCAAGCTGCTGTGGCACAAATAATGTAGCAATTACAAAGTAGAACAGAAAATTTTTAAACGGAAATTCATATTTGGCAAAGGCATAACCTGCCAGTGTACAGAAAAACACGACTGATATTGTAACCATAGATGAGACAAATAAAGAATTGCCCAAGGCTTGAAAGAAGTCTGTTTTGTCCAGTACCCGCTGGAAATTCTCAAAAAACTGGTCTCCAACCGTAAGCAAAGGTGGCACATGGAATACTGCGCCTCTGTCATTAGTGCCAACTACAAACATCCAGTAGAAAGGAAAGATGGACACGAGCGCACCAACAATCAACAGCAAATAAAATCCTAACTTGCCGATGATCCCTAGATCATCCGGATCTTTTTTAAATACACGCAGCGTACTCACGCTTTACCCCCTCCCGTATCTCCACCCATGCGATTTGAGACCAGCATATTGAGGACAGAGAAAATAATCGTGACCAGGAACAGCAAGACTGCCGTAGCTGCTGCCGTACCAAAAAATCCGTTGCGGAATGCTTCGCTATACAAATAAGTAACCATAGTGATTCCTTCCTGACGTGTAGATCCAGTTCCCGCTTGGCCCAAAAATACATAAGGCTCAGTGAACAGCTGCAAGGCACCTATAGTTGAAAGCAAGGTAACAAATACAATGAATGGCTTCAATAGCGGTAACGTTATAAAGGTTAGCTGTTGTCTTCTGTTCGCACCGTCAATACGTGCCGCTTCATATAGATCCGTAGGGATACTTTGCAAGCCTGATAGAAAAATAATGGCATTATATCCCGTCCAGCGCCACATTACCATCGTAGAAATGGCGATTTTAACGCCCCACCAGCCAGAGTTGAAGGCCATACTATCCAGTCCCAAGCCGTTTAGTATCCAGTTGATCATTCCGTTGTTGCCAAACAGTGTACTGAACACGAGCGTAACCGCAACGATAGACGTAATATTAGGCATAAAAAATAAAACCCGGAACGTCTTCTTAAAGCGAGTCATCGCCGAATTCAACAAAACAGCAATCAATAGAGCTAGTAATATCTGTGGAACAGTACCCATAAGCCCCATAATTAACGTGTTGCTAAAAGAAATCCAAAAGGTCGGATCACTTGTGACCAGATCATAGTTTTTCCACCCTACAAATTTCATAGGATTCAGGGCATCCCATTTAAAGAACGAGAGATAGATCGTGAAAAAGATCGGATATAGTCCAAATATCGAGAACAGAATAAAAAAGGGCGAAATAAACGTGTAAGCAGTGATGCGGCTCCTTCTTTGTTCAGTTAAAAAGCGGCGCTTGCTCTCGGCATGCGGACTTGAAATAACAGGTTGTGCCATGTCACACCTCCAGGTAATCTAACGTGTAAATCCGAATTCACAGAGAATGTTTCACTCTATGAATCCGGACCTTCTAGAAATTGAATTTCATAAGCTTGAAATCTTAGCTGCGTTCAGCCAATGTTTTCGCTTGTTTTACTGCTTCGTTCCATTCTTTGGTCGGATCTGCTTTTTTCTCCAACACATTTTTCAAGGCGTTTTTGAAGAAAGTATCGGTTTGGTCATGAAGCGGACCGTAGTATACAGGTTTTACCCGGTTTGCTGCTTTACCGAATTCTACAGCGGTTTGTTGTCCACCGAAGAAATCATCTTTGAAATCTACGAATGCAGGATCTTCATACAGGGCAGGAATGGAAGGCATAAGGCCTTTGGTTTTGAAAGATTCCAGTTGGTTTTCCTTGTTATCCATCCATGCGATAAAGTCATAAGCTTCTTTCGAGTGTTTGCCTTCTTTTGGCAGCGTCAGGAACGAGCCACCCCAGTTACCAGCACCTTCAGGGAGCTGAGCAATTTTCCATTTGCCAGAGGAGTCTGGAGCATTACTCTTAACATTTCCCGCCATCCAAGCTGGTCCCATAACTACTGCAAATGAACCGTCGTTCATGCCTTGACCCCATTCAGGAGACCAGAGCATAACATTGCTGATCCAGCCTTCTTGAATACCTTTAACCGTGAAATCATAAGCTTTTTTGACTTGCGGATTGGTATCTCCGATAAAGCTGCCATCAGCTTTGCTGAAATAGATTTCATCAGCAGATTGGTCACGCAAAGCATTAAAGGTAAGATCCGTAAGGTCTACAAATGGTTTGCCTGTTTTATCTTTAAAAGCTTTGGCAACAGCTGCGAACTTATCCCAAGTATCAATAGCAGCGCCGAATCCTTCTGAATCACTTGGCAGCCCAGCTTCTTCAGCCAAATCTGTGCGGTAATATACAACCGTTGGACCGATATCTGTTGGAAGACCTAGCTGGAAGCTGCCATCTACGGAAGAAGCTTGTTTCCATTTCCAATCCAGATAGTTGGCTTGAATATCTTTGGCACCCAGATCATTCAGGTTATAGAACTTGTCCTGAGCGTTGATGAAACGTTCCATGAAACCGATTTCAAGTTGGAAAATATCAGGCGCACCCGATCCAGCCGACAAAGCAGTGGTCAAATTATTATGGTGAGCGGTTTGGTCACCGGTATTTTGCACTTTGATCGTAATGTTTGGATGTTCCTTAGTGTACTCCTTCGCTAAATCCTCGTAGTTCACGTTGCCCAGCGTCCAGAAAGAAAGTTCGATTTTCTCAGCCGGTTCTGTCCCCTCATCCTTAGTAGGTTCACTTGTGCTTGCTGCGTTGTTACCTGCATTTTTGTTTGATGTGTTGTTGTTCTCGGCGTTGTTGCCTCCGCATGCTGCCAGTGAACCTACGAGCATGATAGCGACTAACGATAGCGCCAAGTGTTTTACTTTATTCATTCCCCTGTACCCCTTTCAAAGGTTTCTCTTACAAGAATTAGTGTACAGGGTTTAAATTCTTTTTTTGAGGAGGTAAACTTCCGATTTATGGTGGAAATAATTACGAAACCATTCATATCTATGTTATGTCTAAGGAGGGAGTATAAAATTTCGTCCAAATATGTTCCTCACAGAATACGTGTACTTCATCTTAAATTGGATTTCTTGTGCTTCCGCAGGTATACTATTTTTATTTCTTACTTCATTAGATAATCAAAGGAGTTATTTCCCATGCCCATTAACCGCCCGCTGCTAAGCGACAGCGATTTCCAAGAAGCCGTTGACCGCAAATTACCTGTTCGTGTATTTCAGGACGATCATTTAGTAAATTCAGGAGCAACCGTTGTCCGCTTCACTGATTTCGATGTTGTTATTCAATCTAGAGTTAGTGATCTGACTTACTACTCACGCAAGAGCTGCGAATTTTTTGAGGTCAGACCCTAAAGAAAGCCGGAATGCAATGATCTCTAGGATCATCGCGTTCCGGCTTTCTTTAACAGACATAGGGTATAGCTTTCATCTTTAATTTTTGTTGTAGGTGCTGTACGCTTTCATTTTCTCATTCAGAACTTCCTGGAAACTCATTCTCTTCTTGTCTGCTTTTCCTTGCTTGGGATTGACCACGGGCTGAGGTCTAAAAAACTGATGATTGTAAGCCATAAGATTATGTACGATCACATTCATTGGATTTCAACCTCCTTCCGTGATGTTCCTGAAATTTGCATTTCTGCTTGGTTACTTACGGCTTATTTACCCATCTTCTCCAAAGTTTAAACAGTTTTATCTCTTCTAATGTCAAAAAACCTCCAAGCCATATAAAAATAGCTGGAGGTTGTTCATATTTCTTATTGCTCTAGCGCTGAGACGGGAACCTTGCTTTCCCCTTCTCATCATTATTATGATCCACTCGCCCTCTCATCAGTTCAAGCAGATATTCGGGTTCTGAGTTCATATGCAGCATTTGAAGTGCAGTTTTTGGTGCAAAACCTTCAGCCACACTATGGGAGATCAAGGCTTGCAGTGGATTAAAATAACCTCGAACATTCAGCAGCCCTATAGGCTTCTGATGAATACCAATCTGCATCCAGCACAGAATTTCAAATAGCTCATCGAAGGTTCCAAGACCTCCCGGCAAAGCAATAAAAGCATCCGCCATACCGCTCATTACCGCCTTACGTTCATGCATACTAGAGACCTCAATCAGATTCGTCAATCCGGAGTGTCTGATTTCATCTTGAAAAAGATCCACTGGCATAATTCCTACAGCTTCGCCACCATTAGCGAGTACCCCGTCCGCAACCTGTCCCATAAGGCCATTCCGCGAACCTCCATAGACCAACCTACAGCCTTGTGCCGCTATATGATAACCTAATTCCCTAGCCATTTCCGTATATTCAGAGTTAAGACCTGGATTCGATCCGGCAAACACACATATTGTAAAAGCCATTCCTATCACTCCAGACTGGTTATTATGGTGAAATTGAGATTAATTCACTTATTGTACCTCAGAATATTAATATATGTGTTAAATGTAAGTCATCTTTTTGTTTGTAATGTTAATTGGTACAGCGTACTATTCCACTCCGCAGATAGACCTGTAGCTTTGGCCAAAGCCGCTGCTGGCACTAGAGAAGTATAGCTTACTTTAATGGATTCTGCTGATGGTAATGAAATTTTCTTCCCAGCTTTCGTCAACGTCAGTTCCCCCTCCAAAGACAGGGTATATCCCAGACTTTCTGCTACATCCCTAATCGGTACTTTTACACTTCCATCCATAAAAATAGCAGACTGTGCGGAATCCATTTTTTGACCATCTACAATTACAGTAACAGGCTTTAAAATAGGAGATATAGTAAAAGGACGTGAATCAACCGCGCTAATTCCGAGTTGACCAAACCTATTTGTTCCCCAAGCCACAGCTGTTCCATCCTTCAGGACTGCATACTTACTATTCTCACCCATGGCAAAAGAAACAGGATCACTCAATCCTTTTATTAACTTAGGCTGCGTAAAAACTAAACGGTTGTCGGTTGATGGTTTGATATGCTCCCCATATAGTAGACAGGTGAAATAATAAAAACCTGTCGCTGTATGGGGAGCATTTTTATGGAACAAAAGAAGTATACAGCACTGGAAAAGTTAACGATTCTCCAAGAAATTGAACGGGGCGACATTGGTTTGAAAGCTGCGGCCCGGAAGTATGGAATATCCAAAAACTCTATAGTGAAGTGGCGGCAACGTTATCAATTGTATGGATACGAAGGGCTGGAAGTCCGAAGCTACAATCGTACGTATTCTGCAGAACTTAAACTCTATGCCGTTAAGGATTATCTCGAGGGAGGATTGTCGCAAAACCAAATCATCTGCAAGTATAAGATTGCAAGTGCAACCCAACTCGCCAACTGGATTAGGAAGTATAATGGTCATAGCAACAGCTTAACAGCTCATTCAGGAGGAACTAAAGCTATGACCAAAGGACGCGTAACCACTTGGCAGGAACGGATAAATATCGTGCTGTACTGCCTTTCGAACGGAGAAGACTATGCGAAGGCGGCAAGCCATTTTCACGTGTCTTACCAACAAGTATATAGCTGGGTAAAGAAGTACGAAGCAGGTGGTGAAGAGGCATTACGAGACGGTAGAGGACGCACCAAAGCGCCTGAAGAACTTACGGAAGCAGATCGCCACAAACTCGCGATGCAAAAGCTGGAATACGAGAATGCACGCCTGCGTGCGGAGAATGCTTTTCTAAAAAAGTTAGAGGAACTCGAAAAGAGGAGGCGTTAAGAACCATTCGCCAGGTGAATATCTACCTGGCCATTCAGGCTGTTCAGCAGGAACAGTCTTGCTCCATTCGGCTTTTGTGTGACATCGCAGGGATTTCACGGTCAAGTTATTACAAATGGTTGAATCGCAAACCCAGTTTTCGAGAGGCTGACAACGAGAAACTGACAGAGGCCATGCTCCTCTTGTATGAGAAGGTGGAACGAACCTTTGGGTATCGCCAATTGACCCTGCATTTGCGCAGACAAATGGATAAATCTATTAACGCAAAGCGAGTGTACCGGCTGATGAGATGCCAAGGTATCCAGTCAGTCATCCGCAGAAAGAGAAAGAAGTATGTAGGCTCCACGCCTCAGCAGGTTGCAGAGAATGTGCTGAACCGTAATTTTGAGGCTGAAGCTCCAAACCAAAAATGGGTAACGGATGTAACGGAATTCAAATACGGCAACGGCAAGAAGGCGTATTTAAGTGCAATAAAAGATCTGTATGACAAGTCCATTGTTGCTTACGTTCTGGGTCATTCCAATAATAATTCGCTAGTTTTTAACACACTGGAATTAGCTTTGCAGGCAGCACCGGAGAGCCGAACCTTACTCCATAGTGACCGTGGTTTCCAGTATACCTCTCTGCATTTTAAGAAGATGCTGGACGATGCAGAACTGAAGCAAAGCATGTCCCGAGTAGGCTGCTGCATTGACAATTCGCCGATGGAATCCTTCTGGGGAACATTGAAATGTGAGAAGTACTACTTACATACCTACCAGACCTTTGAAGAACTCCAAACAGATATTGATACCTACATTCACTTTTATAATAACGAACGGTTACAGGCAAAACTAAACGGCCTCAGTCCCATTGAATTTAGGACTAAGGCCGCTTAAACTACTTTTATTTTTTGTGCTGTCTACTTGACGGGGTGCAGTTCAGTTGGGTACTCCAAGTCCACACGGTGCCATCTTTTTTAACAGCTGCAAAGTTGTCTAAATCCAGCGTAAGTTTTGAGATCGTTTTTACGGCTGTAATCTTTTGCAGACCTTGTAGTGAGGTACCAGCTTTCCATACCCAGTATTCTCCTTTTTTATTGCCAACAAGATTGAACCCGTTTTTCGTCTGGACAGATACAATATCCGTAAGACCTGGCATCTTGCTCATCGTGACTTCGTTATAATTATTGCTGTCAATTGTTCCCCAGACGCTCCCGCTCTCGGTTAAAGCCAGTATACTGAGATCGCTCATAGAGACGGACTTTACATGGTATAAATCCTTAACTGGGGTCGGTTTCTTCATCACATTCGTGTTCTCTGTTTGCGGGATAGCACTCCAAATCCACAGCGTACCGTTAGTTCGAATGGCGGCATGATAAATACTGCTTCCGATCCACTTCACTTCGCTCAAACCCTGTACCTTAGTGGCAGCAGGCAGCTCTGTATAGCCCACATCTGAAGCTTCTGGAGGATTCCACTGGAGTAGACTTCCATCGTTTCTCAAAGCTAATGCACTATGCAATCCTGACGATATACTAACCACATCACTCATTCCTGAGATCCCTTGAGGAAGCAGAACCTTGTGTTGTTTAGCACTTGCCCCATTGCCAGCTTCTGCTACACTCTTATCCCGATAATCTCCCCAAGCCTTAACCGTACCGTCTTCGTTCAGCGCTACATAGTACGCTTCGCCGATCGCCAGCTGTTTCGTATGTTCAAGCCCAACTATTTTATGGGGAGTAATCGTCCACCCCTCAGGCCCGGCGGTACCATTAGCAAATTGACCAAAAACATTACTCCCCCAGGACCAAACATCTCCGTCAGTTCCCACCGCAAAAGAGCTTCCACCCCAAAAACCAGGCGAAGCAACAATCTCCTTAATCCCACCCAACTTCCCAGGTGATGGAGCTGCACTTATAACTTGAGGGACAGACAATGCAGTCACCAGACTTGAACAAACCAACAAACTAAACAGCCTTAGCTTCCTTGAAAATAAGTGCATCTTGATTTTCCCTTCTTATGATATTATTGTAATTATTATTTCTATTACACTAAGACGCTATAAAGCTGACAAAAGTTGTAGTTTATCTTAAATCCCGGGATTCAGATTGGTTTGAATTATGATATAATTACGCTGCCTTAGATCTACTCTTATTCAACCGCAATACCGGAACCAAATGATCATGGAGGGAAATCATGCTTAAATTTATAGGTATTATGATGCTTTTCAGATTAGTGGGCAACCCTTTTCTGGCTTTATTCATCCTGCTTGTTATCTTATATTTCTTAGATCGGCGATACGTGGGAATTTTCCCTAGTATTACAAAGCCCTTCAAACGGGTGCGGCAAATCTCCAAGCTGCGCACAACAGTATCATTGAATCCAAATGATGTTTCTGCTAAATTTGATTTAGCCCGGAATCTGTCAGAACGTAAAAAATACAAGGAAGCCAAGGATATCCTGCTACAGATCGAAGACCGTTACGAACAATCTGCCGAATATTGGGTGGAGCTGGGTCATGTGAATCTTAAGCTGGGCGCTTTGGAAGAAGGCGAAGATCAGATGCTTCGAGGTCTAGAAATCAACCGAAAAGCCCAATATGGTCAGCCATATCTTCGGTTAGCGGAAACCTTTCGCCATACAAATCACGATAAAGCGTTGCATTACGTTACTCAATTTCAAGAGATTCAATCTTCCTCTAGTGAAGCCTATTATTTAGCCGGCTCCATGTACAAAGCACTGGGCAGAACTGAGGATGCTAAACGTGCTTTCGACGAATCCACCGCCATTTACCGTTCGCTACCCAAATATAAAAAACGGCAAGAACGCGGCTGGGCGTTACGTAGCTTTTTTGCCAAAATGAAATAAACTTTGTACTTATATTTTCACAAAAAAACCTCTAGCCGCCTATTTAGGCAAACACTAGAGGTTTTTTGCTGTGTAGAGTGATTACATGTTTACATCTTGTTTAGTGGGTTCTCCACTTTGTTTGACCGCAAATGGCCACCAGTTCCCACGGCCGAAGATCCGCACCATAACAGGAACAAAAAACGGCAAGAAGATTAGTGCATACAAGGCCAACCCTACAAGCACCACTGTTGCAATCTGCATCATCGACAATACCCCTGAAGGGTACATCGATGCGAAGGTGCCGCCCAAAATAACTACCGCCGAAAGAATGACTGTTCCCATATTGCGCATAGCATGCAGGATCGCTTCCCGTACATCCCATGTTTTATATTCGTTAAAGCGGGCCATTAAGAAAATACTATAATCTACACCAAGTGCAATCAGCATAACAAAGCTGAAGAATGGCGTTGTCCAGGTAATCCCTTCAAAGTGCAGAAGGTGAACGAATATAGCCTCTGTAACACCCAATGCTGAAAAATAAGTAATCAAAAGAGAAATAATAAGGTAAATCGGCATTACGATTGAACGAAGCAGCAACACCAAGATAATGAAGATCCCACCCAGCATCAAGATTACTGTACGTGTGTAGTCTTCGTTGGAAATATTACGCAAATCGTTCTGGCTGCTTGTAACCCCGCTGATTGCAGACTCTGCATTTTCCAGCTTCGTACCTTTCACTGCACGATCTACTGCTGCTTGAATATCATCAACACTGTCAATAGCTTCTGAACTATATGGATTCTCAGTGAATACTACATCCAGCGTCATTACCTTACGGTCGTCAGACAAGTAGGTATTAAATACCTGCTCTATGCCTTCAGCTTCAAGAGCCTCAGCCGGTACAAAGAATCCACTCAGCTCATCATCCTTAGCCGCTTGAATCTGATTCAAATAATCTTGTGCAGAGCCCAGCCCACTGGTAATTTGCTCCAATCCGTTTGCACTGTCGCTTAATCCAGTAGTTAAGGCTCCTATCTGCCCTGTTAATTGACCAAACCCATCCGCAAGCTGCTGCTGTCCACCTTGCAATTGATCTAGGCCACTAGTAATGGATGGAATTTTATCTACGATCTGTCCTTGGCCTGCTGCGGCCTGCTCCAGCCCAGATTGCAGCTGACCGATGCCCGCAACAAGCTTAGCTAAACCTTGTGCGAGTGCAGTTTGCCCAGCCGAAGCTTTGGCATAGCCAGCATTCGCCTCATTTAAGCCTGCTGCTGCTCCTTTAAGCTGCTCTGAGATCTGCCCAAGACCCGCTGCCAGCTGAGCAGCCCCAGTACCACTCTGCGTTACGGTGCCTTTAATGGTCAGATAATTAACATCCTGCAGAATTTCCGGATAACTGCTCTCAAGACCATTAAAAGAACCATCCAGTCCCTTCAACGCTTCTGCCACACCTTGCAGCTGCTGCGGAAGCTGCCCAAGCCCTTGATCCAGCGCAGTTAAACCGCTGCCGATTTTTTTATATCCCTCCAGTAGCTTCGTATTGGCATCCGCAAGCTGCTTGGCACTAGCAGCTGCCTGTTGAAGTCCTGCTTTGATCTCTCCTGCACCAGCTGAGCCGCTTTTTATTCCGCTCTCAATACGTGCCAGCCCATCGCCTAACGCGACGATTCCATCTTTCAGTTCTGCTGTGCCTTCCGTCAGCTTAGCGCTGCCTTGAGCAGCCTCTGTAAGCTTAGGTGCATTTTCACTCAGCTGTTTACTAGCTTCAGACAATCCCGTTTGAATCTTGGTCAATCCCTCACTGGTCTGATCCAGACCGTCAGATAAAGTCCCCACCTGATTCGGGATTAAGAAATCACTGATCAGCTCTCCCGTTGGACGAGACATGCTGCGCACCGATTTTACGCTGTCCACTTTTTCCAGCTCGCGGCTGATTTTTTCTGCAAGTCCAAGATATTCTGAAGTATCCATCCGATCATCATTTTTGATTACGATCTTGCCAGGCATGGATTCACCCGGCCCGAAGCTATCCGAAATGATGTTAAATCCTTTTACCGAGGCATATTCTGAGCCAATTTCCTCCAAGCTGTTGAAGGACAGCTTTCCGCTATAGGTAACAAGGAACGGAGCTACGATTACTGCAACAATTAGCAGCGCGGCCCATGGTCTTTTTAAGGAAAAAGAACCTGCTGCTCCCCAAATACGGCTCTCACTGTGCTCCAGCTTGCCGCGTGAAGGCCAGAAGAGCTTTTTGCCAAGTACCGCCATGAAGAATGGAACTATGGTTACAAGCGCCAGCAGCATAACCGCAATCCCCACGGCAACGGCTACCGCCGAGCGATACAGAATGAATTTGGATAATCCAATCGCTACAAAACCTACGAATACCGCAAGTCCGGAATAGAACACCGTTCCCCCAGCCTTACGGTAGGTTGCAATAATAGCACTTTTGGTATCTTCTGCTGTCATCATTTCTTCTTTAAAACGACTGATTAACAGGATACAATAATCCGTACCAATCCCGAACATGACCGCAACCATAAAGATTTGAGTAAATGTAGATAATGGAAAATCATAACGGTCCACTAAAAAAGCCACAACGGACTGAGAAACAATATAGCTGAGTCCTACCGTCAGTAGCGGAACAAACGGTGCCACGAACGAACGGAACACCACGAACAGGATAAGTAAAATAAAGACTACCGTAATATATTCCGATTTCTTAAGCCCGGCTTCCGAGCTAGCAATCATATCCTCAGTAATCAAACCCTCACTGGTTAAATAATGATCCGCCTTAACATCTGTGAGTAATTCATCCACTTTATCAGGAAGTGCGGTGACAGACTCTCCTCCGCCTTTGATAGACAACGCCACCATTATCGTCTTGCCATCCTTGGCAATCAACGTATCCTTAAGCTCACTTTGTGAAAAAGGATCGGTGATGGAATCGATCTGCAGCGTCTCCTTATTCGCAGCCAACTTCTCAACGCCCTGCTGGATACTAGCTGTTTCATTGGCTCCGATTCCCTCTGGATTATTGAATACAAGAGCTACCTGATGCAGGGTCTCTCCGCCCTTATCATTCGCCGCTTCCTTTAAGATTTCTGCCGCTCTAGATGAGGAATAGCCATCAGGTACAGTAACCTGCCCCTTCTCACGTACAAGATCAGAGAACGAAGGGGCCGTCATGACCAAAACTACGGCCACAGCGAGCCAGATTGCGATAACCGCCCATCTTGCTTTTAGAATCGTCTTCATGGATTCTTCCCTCCATCATCATTCTGAATTAAATTCGCCAGCTTCTCGAACATCATGACGAACATTTCAATATCCTTCTCTTCAAAATGAAACAAATACGGGGAAATCACTTCATGAACCTGCGTCTCCGCTGCTTCAAAAACTTTTTTTCCGTGCTCAGACATCGACAAATACACCTGGCGGCGATCATTCTCGTCACGAGTTCGCTCGATTATACCCGCTTGCACCAATCTGTTGATGATTGCAGTAATGGAGCTTTTACCCACGCAAAAAGATTCAGCAAGATATGTAGACGTACATTGTTCCTGAGCATTAATCAACCGAAGAATTTGATACTGATCATTCGTTGTCTCCGCCGCAATACTATCTTTAATTCTTGCTGCTACTTGTCTTGTTACAATCAAATAAGCATCCATGTAGCGATTGATCCAATGTTGCACTTCGTTATCCAAAGCTTCCTACCTCCAAAATATAGTTCAACTATCGAACAGTTTCATTGTCAAACTATAATACCTGCTTTTATAAAAGTCAATTGGCTTTTTTTCGGGCATTTAAAGGCAAAACGCAAAAAAAACAGGCCGAGATTCCTCTCGACCTGCCATTTTATGACCTTCAAAGATTTTTTAGTCCTCATCCTCGGTCTCTTCAACTTCGTATACACATCTTAACATTTCAATTCCGGCTTCATTCTCTCCTAAGCTGTACACCATGAACCCTAGACTACGATAAAAATCTGCGGCGATTTCATCCTCAGTCTCAGCTACCAGATAACGCGGCTGACGAGTAGCGAGCAGCTCCAGAATCATTCCCCGTGCATAACCTTTCCCTCTATTCTCTGGCAAGACGGCAATATGCCGAATGTCCAAAGAACCGTCTTCGGTTTCTTCGAAGCCTACAAGACCAAGCAGGAGTTCTTCTTCTTCCCAGCCATATAACTGCAGCCCGGCTTGTTCGCTGTACTCAGACGATGTCTGCTCCAACGCGTTGGGGTCATCAATGACCGCATACGTCAACAGCTCGTTCACCTCAGGCGAACCAATAAGGGATTTAAGATCTACCAACATTGTTCACATTCCTCCTTCTCTGTTGCTTCTGTACTCGATTCGAAACATACAGTAACCTGTCCATATCCCTAACATGTTTAACAATAGATCATCAATATCAAAGCTTCCGACATGCAGCAGCATTTGCAGAGACTCCAAAAGCAGGATGCAAGGAACAGCATATAAAGAGATTCTTTTCCAAGAAATTGGCCGTGTCTTTGCAAGTGGAATTAGTATACCAAATGGAATAAACACAACAACATTTCCAAGCAGATTCACAAACCGGCTGATCAGCGATACCCCGTTATTCATGTCGAAATAAAGTGACACCGTACGTAATGGAATCAAATTGTACTGCAGCGGGCCACCTGTATGGATCTCTCGCCCAAAACCGATAAACATCCAATAGATAACAGTAGCACTATACAGAGTCAGCCCTATCCGTGTCAATGCTCTCAGCTTCCGTAATCTGCTAGATTCTCCAGATCTACGAATGATCAATTGCCCGGTTTAACTTCTATAATTTCAATACTTCCATCTTTTTTACCCACAATAGCCATTGCTGCAATTCCAATAAATAAGCCGTGTTCCACAACTCCCGGAATACTTTGGATGGTCAGTGCCAGCTTCGGTGCGGACTCAATGACTTCGAACCGGCAGTCTGCGATGTAATTGCCGTTATCTGTCTTGTACAGCTCTTCTCCGCTACGACGCAATTCAGGATTGCAACCCAGCTTGGCAAGTTCAGCCACAGTCCATTCCCATGCAAAAGGAACAATTTCCACAGGCAGCGGGAATTTGCCAAGTGTGTTTACCACTTTACTCTCATCAGCAATAACGATCATACGAGTACTGTTACTCGCAACAATCTTCTCCCGAAGCAGCGCGCCGCCGCCGCCTTTAATAAGCTGTAGACTACTATCCAGCTCGTCCGCTCCGTCAATGGTCAGGTCCAGACTATCAATATCTCCAAAAGCTACGATTGGAATCCCAAGTTCACGCGCCTGTTCTTCGGAAGCACGGGAGGTTGCTACAGCGGTAATCTTTAGACCTTCACTGACGCGCTCACCAAGCTTGTTGATCGCCCAATAGGCAGTAGATCCAGTGCCAAGGCCGATCTTCATGCCATCTTTTACAAATTCCACTGCTTTTTCCGCGGCTAATTGTTTAACATTGATACTCATTTTATTACCCCCATGTTATCCGTTATAATGATCTATGATGATGTTGAAATCACCTATTGTTCAGGAGGATTCCGGATGAGAACCGAAAACCAAATTCAATCTAAAATCAACGAATTGACACTGCAGCGCAGATCTCTGGAATCAAGATTAGCTTCATTAACAGAAGACAGTCCACAGCAAGATAACCTACAAACTCAGCTCACTAGAGTAGAAGATATGATCATGATGCTGGAATGGGTGCTTAATGCACCCGTAGGGAGATATCATGCCTAAGTGCTGACTGGCATCCATTATTTTACCAATCAATGTGCCGCGGTAGCTGTGTTTAACATAAAACGCGATTGCTTCCGGCTGTTTGATTCTTTTTTATATCCAAATTTGTATTATGCTTTGCGCAGAGCAAAAAATCAATATCTTTCACCCTACTCTATGTATATTGTAAATTCACTGCATCCTCTAGATTGAGAACCATCTCTTTTTCTGTGTGATTAGCCGTCCTGTGTAAGTAGGCTTTATGCTCAGAATACGCATTCAAAGGCATTGGCCTACTAATCTTGTCAAGCATATTACGCTCGACATCGGCCAGTAAGTAATCACCTTTACCCGCAGCAACTCTGCACAGAATAATCATAGCTACAGGCTTGTTCACAACAACCGCTCCATTCGACCGCGCAAATACAGTGTATTGAAATAACGGAATGGCCTCAGGTTCTTCAACACCAGCTGCACTAGATTGGTCAAAGATAGAATACATAAGGGAAGGATCACTTGATGCAGTACCGAGTTTCTTCTGATTAGACACCAACTTGCTGTTCTGGTAGGCAAGGAATCCCGCTGCTGCCAGCACAAGCACAAGTAAAATAAGCAATATCGCATACATCATCCCATCCCCACCCCCCACTCCAAAATAACAATTCCGGTTATATATTATCATGGAGGGAGGCCTAAGCCAATCTTATATTATCTGAAATTCAGCGCATACAGGTAATACTGGTTCTATAAAGTTATTTTGAAATATTCAAAATAACAGTTGAAACTTTGATTTGCATGTCTCATAATGTAAATATGAATGTTGCTTGTCAATCCATATGGAAATCAAGGGAGGAAATTTAAAATGAAGTTTTTCTTGGATACCGGAAACATTGAAGAAATCAAACGTATTACTCGCCTGGGACTAGTGGATGGCGTAACGACTAACCCTTCGCTGATCGCTAAAGAAGGAAGATTGTTCAAGGATGTTATCAAAGAAATCGTTGCAATCGTTCCAGGACCTGTAAGCGCAGAAGTAATCGGACTTACAGCAGAAGAAATGCTCAAAGAAGCATACGAAATTGCTGAATGGGCTCCAAACGTTGTAATTAAACTCCCTATGACTGAAGATGGCTTGGAAGCTTGTTATGAGCTTACTAAAAAAGGCATCAAAACTAACGTTACACTAGTATTCTCCGCGGCTCAAGGTTTGATGGCTGCTAAAGCAGGCGCAACTTATATCTCTCCTTTCGTAGGTCGTCTGGATGATATCGGTGTTGATGGAATGAAGCTGATCAAGGATCTGAAGACTATCCTGACTAACTACAACTTGAAATCCGAGATCATTGCAGCAAGTATCCGCAACATTGCACATGTTGAGCAAGCAGCTATTGCTGGTGCTCACATCGCTACAATCCCAGGCTCACTTCTGCCAACCCTCTGGAAGCACCCGCTGACAGATAACGGTATTGAACGTTTCTTGAAGGATTGGGAATCCGTTCCACAAGCCTAAGAATATCTTTTATTCTTTTATCAAGAGGGCTATCCCACAAGCTGCGGCAACGCAGCTTAGGGATAGCCCTTTTTTCCATCCAGAGACATTGCAGAGGTTTGGCGAACACGTTTCGGCCAGATCGGAGGAATTATCTTCTCTGTATCTTTAACGCCTGGTTCTCCCTTTTCCCCCTTACTCGGAGTTACCGCAAATAAGGTCAGCAATCCACCAATTGCCCCTACTGTAGCCATCAACGCGAACAATACCCAATGCCCACTGCTTAACAGCAGCGATACCACCGGCGGTCCCAACGCTACCCCTATAAACCTCATACTACTATAAAGAGCGGTTATCGTGCCGCTGTTCTCCTTCTCAATCCCCTCCGTGATTAAAGCGTCCATACAAGGAAGTACAATCCCGATTCCAACACAGCCTAAACCCATAAATCCTACTAAAAAATAAATGCCTTTGTTGAATCCCGCACAAATCATGGCCGCAGTCAGTAACACCATTCCTCCAAAGCCCAGCCATTTCATTAGCGTTTTATTCTGACCAATGATCTTTCCTGTGCCATAGGAGGACAGACATAAGAGGGCAAGCGGTACCGCCAGCACAAACCCCTTCGTCGCCCCGTGCATTTTATATTTAGTTTCCAGCATTTCTGATAAATAGAATTGAACACCAAAGGTCACAAACATACAAATGCCGCCTATGGCAAAAATAGCATACAGCCAACGCCCTTTTTTACGTAAAACACTCACAATTCCAGCTAAAAACGCTCGGATTTCCTGTTTCTCAGGTTCATCCTTCGCTTCGGGCTTTCGGACGAGAAATAAAACTAAAAAAAATGAAATTAGACATAGAATGGGAATTGCAATAAAAGGAGCAAACCAGAGCCATATCCCAAGATAGGCACCAAGAATTGGACTGAGAACTTTACCAAACGTATTGGAGGTCTCAATGATTCCCAGACTTTTGCTCACATCCTCTTCTTCCTTGAACAAATCGCCTACAAAGGGTATTACAATTGGAAAAGCACCCGCTGCACCAATTCCTTGCAACAGACGCCCCGCTAAGATCACCCAATAAGCGCTAACCCCCTTCATAAACCAAGCAGCTACCACGCAGACGGCACCACCAATTGCGGCAATGATTAAACTAGGAAGAATAACCTTCTTTCGCCCAAAACGGTCTGACAGATAACCTGCAATAGGGATCATTACAATTGCCATCAATCCATACACGGTAATCAGCATACTGACTTGAAAAGCACTAATGCCTAGTTCTTTGGAGATCTGCGGCAGAATAGGCAGCAGCATGGAGTTACCGAGGGTCATTATTAGTGGGATTGATGCTAAGGCAAGCAGATCCCATTTTCTTTCCTTCATGAACTGACCACCTTTGTCATTGTGTACAACATTCTTTATTGTGGTTTGTTCGCCCTTCTTTATTCATGAAAACAAAAAAACCGTCCCTCCGCTGCTGCGAAAAGGACGATCTTAAAATGAAGAGATCTATGGTTACAGCGATCCGGCGCTTAAAGATGCCACATTAGCGGACGGAATAAAATGACTAGGTTCACCCAGGCTAAAAATATGCAGTAAGTGCATAGCCCGAGTGCAAGCCGTATAAAACAATTTGCGTTCACTTTCTCTGCCATATTGTTCAGCCGAGCCATCAAAGATGACGACCGTATCAAACTCCACACCTTTTGCTAAATAAGCAGGCAGAACCAGTGTCCCCTTCTGAAAATTCGGCGTTTCCTTTGTAACAAGTCTTACCGGCAGGCTACGATTCAGTTCAGCATGAACCCTTGCGCTTTCCTCCGCTGTTTTGCAGATGACAGCTACATAATGATATCCCTCAGAATGCAGCTTCCGGATATCCTGTTCTACAGCATTCAGAAGCTCCTTCTCGCTGGATACCACACTTAGCTGGGGTTCTTCTCCCCGCCGATTAAACGGTACGATCCGTTCTCCTCCAGGGATCATTGACCGCGTAAACTCCACGATCTCATAAGTTGAACGGTAGCTTTGGGTTAACGAAATCACTTCTGTGTTTTCTTCACCATATATACTTACGAGACTAGACAAATCCCCCAGTACCTCACCTTGTGCATAAATGGCCTGGTTCAGGTCGCCTAATACGGTCATTTTTGCTCTTGGAAATAAACGGCGCATGAACTCTAATTGGAATGGAGAGTAGTCTTGTACTTCATCTACAATCACATGGCGGATCAGTGTGTTGGTCCGGAAGCCTTGGCTTAACTCCTTCAGATAAAGGAATGGCGTAGCGTCTTCATAAGCAAGCTCGTTCACTCCAATAGATTCCAATGTCTGCTCACAGATATCATCCCACACCTCTGGTAAAGGATAATCACCATTGAGGCGCTCCATAAGTTCGCGATCTGTAAATAACGTGCTGTACAAGCCCTTAACGTCCACAAATCGACCCCGTTTAGTCCAACCACGCAGTGGTTTGAGCCGCTGGCTGACTACATAACGAGATAACACTTCTTTTTCGGTATCAAAATCTTCAAAGCTATCCTGCGAAGCTTTCTTCTTCCGGCGCAACATCTGATACGCACGGTGATAATCGCTGGAATCCAGCAGCTCGATCTGATCTTCAACCCACTGTGCATTTCTTTCCTCATGGGTAAAATCTGCGATCTTCTTAAGCAGCCAGCGGATCATCAAATCCACACGATTCGCAAGCTTTATGGCAGGATCGTACGCGTAGAATTGGCGTTCCATTTCTTCTTTACTGACCACTGCTTTCCCTTGAAACATTAAAGGTTTAAAAAGCATGCCCTCCTGTTCCAGCAACGTAGCATATCGCCGAATCACATCTAGGAAAGGTACAGACGATTTATAGGCAATGCCTTCTCTGCGTATAGCCACCTCAGGACCATCAGGAGCATTTAGTAGACTTTCGGTCTGACTAAAGACATCTTCGAGCTGGAATTCATGGCCAAGACGATGTTCCAAATACATTTGAAACGTTGTTTGCTGCATATTTTCTTCGCCTAGCTCCGGGAGCACTGTAGATACATAGCTGTTAAACAGCGGATTCGGTGAGAACAGCAGCATTTGATCTGCTGATAATACTTCACGGTATTTATATAGAAGATAAGCTACCCGCTGCAATGCAGCAGACGTTTTCCCGCTTCCCGCTGCTCCTTGCACAACTAGCATCCTGCTTTTGTCGTTGCGGATAATCGCATTTTGCTCTTTCTGAATTGTAGCAACAATACTTTTCATCCGATCGTCAGCGCTATGACTTAGCACCTGCTGCAGCAGCTCATCCCCGATCGTAACCCCAGTGTCAAACATAACTTCAATTACACCGTCAGCAATAACAAACTGGCGTTTAAGGTTCATTGTTCCGGAGACTAATCCTCCAGGTGTTTCATAAGCAGCGGGACCAGGGGCTCCGTCATAATACAGACTGGAAATAGGCGCGCGCCAGTCATAAATCAAAAAGGTACCATCATCCTCCATCAATGATCCAATTCCTAGATAAATCTTTTCCAGCCCGCCAGTTGGTTCCTCGGTGAAATCAATTCGGCCAAAGTAAGGAGAGACAACCAGCTTTTTATATTTTTTCAGCGCTTTGCTTGATTGCAAATGATGACGTTCCCGTTCATTTAGGATTTGGGACTGTTGGCGAAGACTTGTTGAGGTTTCTCCCAAATCATCCGGGCTACTGAAGTTTACGGTTACCTCTTCCCAGAAGTCTTTCCGCATATCCACTACATCACTGCGATGAAGTCCAAGCTCCTCTGATAAATGGCGAATATGGGCTGACAGAAGTTTGGTTACTCCGTCAACCCGTTGCTGTTCCTCTTTCCACTGACTTTCATTGTTATCCACTACATTTCATCCCCTTTTGGAAGGTTGACATTCCATTTGAATCGTGATATGATAAATTTGCATATTTATGTTTTTAAATGCATGTTTATTCGATATCTTCTCATTTTAGCAATTACAAGTTGAGATTTCAAGTATTCTCTTAAATAGATGATCCGGTCCCTAAGGAACCGGATTTTTTTACTGTTACAAAGCTTATATGTTGCTCTTCACAAGGTTATGTTTAGGCTTCGTGCACAGATTCTTTCTCCTCTGCTATACGATTCATCTGATCGGCCACTTTATCTAAGCGCTCCAATTGATATCCGTAATCATAAATCGCCGCTGCCACAACATATAAACGCAGCTGACCTATTTTCTCTGCATTATACCCCAAAATCGCGGTATTCAGAAAATCATCATTGTCTTCTCCCAAGGGTTCGGAATCATTGGCATTGGGCTTTAATTTGTCTTCAAACTTAAGTAAGATGTGCTGATGATATTTGATTAAATGTTCCAAATGATTATCAAATAGAGCATCTGTATGTTCGGTCCGATCCGCCTGGAAATAATGCCGATCTACAGCCTCGAGAACATCGTAACCTTTTTGCAAAGAAGCTAACAGGTTCTTATACACAACCATTTGTCTAGTCTGGCTATACTTGGCCCGTTTTAACTGCTTCTGCTCCTCCTCAAACAATGCATACTTATCCGCCAACGATTTTATGGATGAATGTAAGGCATTTTTTTCATCACGAAATACACTTTCCTTCATCTCATGAGAAACCGCTGTTCTCAGCAATAAAGAGAGGCTTGAAAAAACATTCTCAATTTGCTTAATGTATTGCTTACGAGGTTTTGGAGGAACGACAATAATATTGATTAGAAATGCAGAAACAATACCTGTCAAAGTTAATAAAAAGCGATTAAGTGCGAATTGCCATTCACCCGAAGCCTCCATCACTGTTATTACAGTAACTAACGTAAGACTTATCGTATCCGCCCGGTTGATTTTCATACTGATCATAATGACTAGAATACAGACCAAACCGACTGCTATTGGGCTATTGGATAACAGCATCCCTCCGAGTAAAGCCAGAACGGCCCCCATTGTACTAGTCGTGAGCTGGTCAAGAAAATAACGCCAAGAGCGATAAATAGAGGGCTGCATAGCGAAAATCGCTGCAATCCCTGCACCCACGGCAGAAGGAAATTGAAGCATTACAGCTAAATACAGGGCTAGCGTAACGGCCAAACCTGTTTTAAATATGCGAGCTCCTAAAGCCAAACCTATCCCTCCTAAAAATTAGCCCACGCTACAATATGAACATCAGCGAACCCTCGTACTTCTAATTACCCCAGCCTGGAGTTGATGAATTTTAAGAACATTTAAGCTCTCACTCATGTTTCTTTCAGCTTGAAGGGAATACTAATCCGAGTAGTGCCTATCACATAACATACGAGGTGAGTGAATGAATAACCATATCAAAAGATTAATGACTTTCACAACCGTTATTTTTCTCAGCCTGTCTCCAGCTCTTGCGCCAATTGGAAGTGCTTCTGCTGAGAAAGTAACCCCCACAGCCACCGCACCTGGTGCCCACCCTTCAGAGAAAGGTCACGGTCACCATCCAGGAAAAGACGGAAAGGTTAGGGCTGGTGGACATTTCATTATTTTTGAAACGGCTAAACTGCTGGAAATGGATCGTACAGAGCTAATCAATAGCCTGAAAGCAGGCAAAACGCTCCCGCAGCTTGCTCTTGAGAAAAAAGGCTGGACGGAAGATCAATATATTCAGAAGCTCTGCGAATCGGCAAACCAACGGCTGGATCAAGCCATCACCGAAGGACGTCTGACAAAAGACGAAGCCCAAAAGCTTAAAGCAGGACTTCCTGCGATGCTGAAGCAAAGAATAAGCAAAATGGGACAATTCCAGGATCGCAAAACATCTGAACAACATGTGACGACCCCTTAACCAATCTTCTTCCACATAAAGACGGATATCTTCATGCGCTATGAAAGATATCCGTTTTTGTATCTATCCTAATTCGTACGCGAGCTCTTGTAGATTTGAAATAAACAAATGGACAACATCAGCCAAGCGCCACTAGCCATATATCCCCCAATAACGTCACTCGGATAATGAACACCCAAATAGATACGACTCCAGCCAATCCCCACGGTCATGAATACAGCGAACATTATTAATAAGACCCGTTCATGCCTCCGCCGCAGATGACGCCACAGTATAAAGGCAATAACGCCGTACAAAGAGAAGGCTGCCATTGAGTGCCCGCTCGGAAAACTATAACCAATCTCTTCGACAATACGATGTAAATTCGGACGTTCTCTGTGAAAACATAACTTCATTATTGTATTCAAGAGCTGCGAGCCTAATCCAACCCATAGGAACAAGATTAATTCAAACCGGTGTTTCAGCAAAAAATAGAGCAGTGCCATGGTAACGATAGATATGCCAATAGCGATCTTAGAGGAACCAATTAGAGATAAACCTTTGGCGAATGAGGTCAACCCCGGTGATTCCGCTGATTGTACCCAATCAATAATATAGTTATCAAAGGTTGATACCTTATTCATACTTACAAGGACAGCTATAACGGCGAAACACGCAGCAAAACCTAAAAAAAAGCGAAAAGCTCTAGACCAGTTCTGATAATAAAGCATAAATACCTCCATGTCTATTCTGGTGACTGTTGATCTCATTTCCAGTGAGGGACTAACCCATGTTATAATTATTGAGAGAAAAAAATTCACAGAAGATGGAGTGCTGCCAAAGTGGAGAGTTTAAAATTGCAAGAACGATTGTTGAACCAGTTCATTTCCACAAAGGTGCCTGTGACGATTTTTACGACGAATGGTGTGAAAATGCAAGGGCTCGTAACCTCGTACGATGCTTTCACAATCACTTTACAAGGTCAAGGTGATGGCAGGCAAAATGTGCTATTCAAATCTGCAGTATCCACTATTGTACCTCTTAAGCCCGTTTCGCTCAAATAGTCTTCTCCCTCATTCACCTCATCAACCAGATAATCACAGGCTTTTATTTTCAAAAAAAAGGGAACACCGGACTTTATATCCGGTGTTCCCTTTAGCATTTCCCAAGATCACTTATTCACTCTTCAAGCGGAGTAACTTTATGCAGGAACAATTACGGGCTTCACACATACCGGTTTGGATACTTCAGCTGTATTTCCAGTAAATTCGAGTCGGCCACTAGCCGCTTCTATTGAAAATACAACCAGGTTATTCGCATCACGATTCGCTACTATAAGATAAGCTCCATCTGGAGTCAATGCGAAGTGACGTGGATGTCCTCCACGAGTAGATACATATTCAAGATGTGTAAGCTTAGCAGAAGCATTATCCACCGCATACACGGCAATATTATCAGCCCCACGGTTTGAAGCGTACAGATATTTCCCATCCTTGGAAATAGCGATTTCAGCGCATGTATTTTCTTCGTCAAAATCATCAGGCAGTGTCGGCACTGTATCTACAGTGTGCAGAGTGCCTGCGGCACTGTCATATGTAAACGATGTAATGGTGGAATCCACCTCGTTAATTACATAAGCAGACTTTCCGTCTGGATGGAAAGTGAAGTGGCGTGGTCCCGCTCCTGGATGCAACGCCGTATCACCATGTACCTCTAGTTTGTTGGTTTCTCTATTGATTCTATAGGCCCGAATTAAATCAAGCCCAAGATCAGATACAAACACATACTGCCCGTCCGGACTGAAAATAGCGGAATGGGGATGAGGGCGGTCCTGCCGTTCAGGATGTTGGCCATGACCTGAATGTACGGCCACATCAACTAATTGATCTGCAGCTTTATCTTCATTTAATTTGATCAAGCCAACACTTCCACCATGATAACTACATACAACCACGTATTCATCATTCAAATCTCTATTGATATGGCAGGTGGTTGTTTGACGATTGCCAGAGGCAGGCATGGAGGGAATGCGTTTCAGTTCACTCAATTTCCCGTCCTTTAGATCAATAGCAAAGGAAATAACCTCGCCTTCTTTTCCACCCTCACCATTCGGTTTTTCTCCTATAGCGTATAGACGTTTCTCTGCGGCATCTACATTAACAAAGGTAGGATTAGTTAAGCCCTGCACCGAATCCAGCAGCTTTAGCGTACCACCTGCAGCTCCATCGAATTCAAACACCTGCACTCCGCTTTCTGCGGCACTTGCATAAGAACCTGTAAACAGCAATAACTTATTCTGCTCATTCATCTCTATATTCCTCCTCAAAGTATTGCTACTTCACACTCATTAGATGTGATCATCTATATAATCTACAATTTTTAAACGTTAATTACAAACGATAAAGTTAGAAATGTACGAAACAATTCAAAAATGGGTCTTTCCAACGATTAACTGTTGTGATATAATGAAAGCGCTAACATTAGTCTTTTATTCCGTATAAAGGGGGAACATGAATGAGTAGCATCCTGCTGGAAGCCAGAAATGTGTACGAGGACTTCGAGGTGGAGACAGACATTCTGTTCTTTAAGGTCGGGGACCATGATTTGGTCATTTTTCACGGCAGAAACTATAACATAAAAAAGAGAATGACTGCCGAGCAATTAAATCGATTGTTGTCCAATTCAAGTTATTATCATGTGTACGGTGGCTGTTATGTCAACCTGAACAAGATCAGCTCTATCGCAGATGACTGCATTTATTTCGGTGAAATGGGCCTGTATGCTAAAAACGTACGTGTCCCAAGACGAAAACAAGAAAGCATTCGTCATCTTCTGAAAGGACTGAAGTAGACATCTTATTCCCATTAGCCGGAAGGGCATGTTACTGATGCCATTTCCGGCTTTTTGCTTTTTATTAATAGAAACTTAAAAAGATCCTGCCTTTTTTTATACTTTCTTAAGGTTTAGGATTAGGATTTCTGTTAAAGTTGTAAATAGACAAGCAACACCTATATTGAAGGGAGTCATTACTAATAATGGACAAAAAAGATCTGAATGGAAATGAGAACTTAGAAAACAACGGAACCACGGAAGAAGATTTGAACACTTCCGAGATTATCAATGAAGAGGTTGAAGTAGCGCAAGCAGCTGCTGAGGAACCTGTGAATACAACAAAAGCAGACAGTATTCCAGTAATGAACAAAGTCGGTGCGAACAACGCTACGCCACCTACACCTCCGACTGCTCCTAGAAGCAATAAAGCTTGGATGATTGCCTCTATCGTATTAGCTGCAGCACTAATCATTGTTCTGGTCGTCCAAAAAGACGACAGCAAAAAAGCTGTTGCAACAGTAAACGGAACAAAAATTACAAAAGAACAACTTTATGATAAATTGATCGAAGCAGGCGGAGAAAGCACGCTGCAATCTATGATTACTACTGAGCTTGTTGATCAAGAGGCTAAAAAAGCCAACGTAACTGTTACAGATGAAGACATCAACACTGAACTTGAAGATCTTAAAGCACAATTCGGCGGAGAGGCTGCCTTTAATGCTGCTTTGTCCCAAAGCTCAATGACTGTAGACGACTTGAAAAAGCAAATGCCGCTGCAAGTAAAGCTGCGTAAAATCCTTGAGCCACAAGTCACTGTAACGGATGATGAAATCAAAGAATACTATGACACAAATAAAGCTACTTTCAGTGAAGAAGAACAAGTTCGCGCTTCCCACATTCTCGTTGAGACTAAAGAAGAAGCAGATGCAATTCTGAAACAACTGAAAGAAGGCGCAGATTTCGCTACTCTTGCCAAGGAAAAATCCTCTGATACGGGTTCCAAGGATAATGGCGGAGATCTAGACTTCTTCAAACGTGGCGATATGGTAGCTGAATTCTCTGATGTAGCCTTTAAGCTAAAAGTTGGTGAAACCAGTGATGCTGTGAAATCCGATTATGGTTATCACATCATTAAAGTAACCGACCATAAAGATGCTAAAGACTATACACTGGAAGAAAAGAAAGATGAAATTCGTAAAACTCTAGTTTCGCAAAAGGTTTCCACTCTGTCCTCCACTTGGTTGTCAGAAACAACTGAAAAAGCAAAAATTACGAACACACTTACTGACGCTAAAGAAGATGCAGCTGCAACAGCTGAGCCAACTGCAAGCGCAGCAGCAGGAAATGAATCTACTAAATAATTGTGCCCGTCAAAAAGCAGGACAAGCGTTAATAAACGCTGTCCTGCTTTTTTTATTTCTATGCTCAGGCCTTTGATTAAGCCTTAATGGCCTTTTTTACGGATTTGTTTATCGTGGTTCTCCCCCCACTCTTTCGCCTGCGCTGTGGCAATTGAAATCGCCCGCCCCTCCTCATAACCATCTTCGAGGAGCGCATTCGCAATATCGATTGCCTTATTGCGAACAGGTGCTGTGAAGTTCTTTAATGATTCTGGATAATCCTCTTTGTTCCATGGCATACAAAAAACCTCCTTAACCAGTCTATATACATACTTAGCCTGGTTAAGGAGGTTTCAAACGCTTATCTCACTTATTTAAAGACTTTAACACGATCTTCAACCGGTTGGAATTGTTTCTCACCAGCAGGAGTAACGGTTTTACCAAATGGCAATTGAGCAATCAATTTCCATTCTTGCGGGATGCCCCATGCTTCTTTTACTTCATCATCAATCAGTGGATTATAATGCTGCAAGGATGCACCTACACCTGCTTCAGAAAGTGCTGTCCATACTACAAATTGCAGAATACCAGAGGATTGGTTAGCCCAAATTGGGAAGTTCTCAGCATATAGAGCGAAGTTCTCTTGCAGGCTCTTCACTACCGTTTGATCTTCGAAGAATAGTACGGAACCGTAACCTGCTTTGAAAGACGCTAATTTTTGCGCTGTTCCTTCAAATTGTTCGGCAGGAACGATTTTACGCAATGTTTCTGTAGTGATATCCCATAGCTTATCATGTTGTTCACCAAGAAGAACAACGGCTCTTGAGCTTTGAGAGTTGAATGAAGTTGGGCTATGTAGCACCGCTTGTTCAACGATTTCTACAATTTGTGCATCCGAAATCGTAGTTTCTTTACTGATGGCATATATGGAACGTCTTCCTTTTACTGCTTCAAAGAAATTGTTAGACATAAAATAACTACCTCCATTAATTTTAGTAACTTACTTTTATATATCTTAGCACCTTTTTTCTGAAAACACAACAGTTATTCACAACTTATTTTGTCGGATATATTCGTTGCCAACTCTTATTGTCGCATTTATGGGCTTAATTATGCACCTGATCTATTAATCATTAATCAATTCATGCGGGCTAGAAACTGCCCTCTTCCTTTTCCGATATACACTACGAGCTAAAATGCGCTACAATAGTGCAGCAAATGTATAGAAGGAAGGTTATAATCATGAATTTTCTGAGCAAGAAAGCCCTTGTTCGACATAAAAAATCAGTCTTTACCTCTTTGTTGCTGCTCCTTTTCCTGAGCTTGGCTCTAACTAGCTGTAAAGACACAAATTCGTCTAATTTGACCTTTACAGAACTAGATCCGACTGATCTTCACCCCCTCACTTTCTGGGTGGCAACGGATACTCACTTCTTAGATAAGAAGCTTCAGGATGGCGGTACAGCTTTTCAGAAATATGTAACTGGCGGTGATGGAAAAATGCTGCCTTACAGTGATGAAATCCTTGAAACCTTGGTTTATGATACTGAGCAGCAGAAGCCTGATTTTCTCATCCTCAGTGGAGATTTAACAAATAACGGAGAACGCAGCAGCCATCAGGAGCTAACCCAAAAACTAAAGCGAATTGAAGCGCAGGGAACCTCTGTTTATGTCATTCCAGGCAACCATGATTTATTTAATCCTTGGGCCAGATCCTTCAGCGGGGATAAGCAGCTCGTTACGGATTCTATTACAGACAAAGACTTTACCAAGATGTATGAGAATTTCGGCTACAAAGAGGCTGTATCACGTGATAAAGAATCGCTAAGTTACATCGTTAAAGCAGCTCCAAATTTATGGCTCCTTATGATTGACAGCAGCCAATATCATAACAATCAGAAATACGGTTTCCCCCAAACGGACGGACGCCTGACCGCCTCTACCCTATCATGGATAGATAATTCAGTTAAACTGGCAGCCAAGGAGCATGCTTCTGTCCTCACGGTTATGCACCACAACCTACTAAGCCACACCTCTATGTCTGTTTCAGGCTTTAAGCTTAACAACAGTCAGGAAACAATAAAGTTACTTCGTGAAAATGAACTTAATTTAGTCTTGTCAGGCCATATCCATATGCAGGACATCCGGGTAGACCCGGCAACTTCTTCGGAAGAAATGCCAATTTATGATATCGCAACAAGTGCAATGGCTGTTTATCCACATCAATATGGAGCGATGACCTTCGATCCTCTGAGCAGAACCGTTAATTATGAAGCAATGCCCATAAATGTAGAAGGATGGGCTAAAGCTAATGGCATTACAGATCAGAATCTTTTAAACTTTAAGACCTATGCTGAGGATATTTTTGCTACAAACTCTTATAACAAAGCTATGGATGGTCTAAAGGAGAGTTCCTTTACGCAGTCTGAAAAGGCATCGATGGCTGAGGTAATGGCCAAGCTAAATGTAAGATACTTCGCGGGGACAGCCGGCAGCTCCTCAGAAGATATTAAAGCGATGCCAGGTTACAAGCTTTGGGAAGGCCTACAAGAAGGTTTCTTAGGTGGATACATCCAAAGTATGACAGAGAATAAAGAGCTTAGTAATATAGCTTTAGAGGTGGTATTAACGAAGCAATAACTGGTTTATGTATTTCATATAAAAAACCCAGCCTCCACTCGCATTTATGCGTCAGATGGAAGCTGGGTTTATTGTGTTAATTGATCGTTAAGATGCAACTAGTTCCGTACAATAGTAATCCAACCATCTTCATCTACCGACACAGTAGCATGAAGCGCTTCAGCAAGCAGACGCAAGGATACATATGCATCGCCATACTCGTCAACAAATACAGGTTGGGCAAGCTTTACAGCCGTGCCGTTAATCAAGGCTTCGGAAGAACCGATTTTGAACACCAGTTTATCTCCGTACACACCATCAGTAACGTTAATTGCACGATTGACAGTATCCCATTCTACAGTAGCATCTAAATCTTCTGCCAAATAACGCAGTGGGATATAAGTAGTGTTCTTGTCTACAATCGGGTAATAATATTCGTCATCAGGTTCGATAACAATGGTTCTCTTCGTAATGCCCAGATCATCCTTCAATATACGATATACATCAGAATCTGGGGCAAAGTTTCTCAAAGTCTCTCCAGGTGTAAGCCCGGAAGAAATATCAAGTGCACCTTCAGTGCTGATTGGATCAGCAGTTACAGCACCGCCAATGTTCCAAACCTGACTGGAAGCTTTAAGCGAGAGACTCTTCAGTGGGAAATCCTCGGTACCCGGAAGCGCCACTTTCAGATCAACATTCTGTTTACGCACATGCAGAGCACTATCAACGAAAATATCAACAGATAACTTCGTATCCTTACTCAACACAGTCTTAATCTCAGGAGTTGATTTGTAAAGACTGTCCACTTGATTGTCATATACTAGCAGCAATGCATCAACAGCCAATTTGGCAGCATCATGCAATACAGTTACGACAGCTTCTTTATCATCCAGTGGAATATCTCCGAATCCAAGATTGAAAATATCGCCAGAACCGTCTTCATCCATAGCTTTGATCACAGGGTACAGATAGTCGTAAAGACCACCTACCAATTCAGTAAAACCTTCTGTGTCTTTGGAGACAGACTTCAGGAAGCCTTTTAACAGTGCAGGAAGCTCATCACCAGTCACTTCTGCATGCAGCTTCGTCATGTTCAACTGCTCGCCATACACAGCATCACTAACCGGTGTAATGTTGATTACGCCAGGATTAGGAAGATTCTTAACAACGAATTTCGTCAACAGCTTACTGACATCTTCAGCTTTTGCCGTATCCAAGCCTACTTCACCTAAGATTTCATCGTATCCTTGTACAGGGAAGTAGAACGGTTGTTTTGCTCCTTCAACTGTAAAAGCAAGTGTTTGTTTGTCCATAAACAAGGTGAATGGAATATCCAATTGTTTATAACCAACAGTTCCTTGGGCCGATAAACTCCCATTATCTTGTAACTTAGCTTTACTAATATTCAAGGAAAAAGAATTAATAAGATCAACCATTTCCTTATCTTCCGCGCTAATTCCCTCTATGGGCTCAGCATTCATGGAAAAAGTCATACTGGATTCTGATGATTTAACATCAACATCCCCAATCAACGCCTTATTAACATCGAACCCCCCTACCGACTGACAGCCGGCAAGAACTAGCATCAGTGCGACAAAAGGCAAAAACCACTTCATTTTTGCTTTAACTCTACTCATAGCATGTCTCCTTCATCTTATTTTGTGAAATCAATCCATTATCTCAGCTAAGGTAAGTTTTGTAAATCAAAGTTCCTTTTATTGTAAAATGTTTAAATATTCAACAAACTTCGCCATTCGATCTGAGCCCATTCCTTGTAAATTACAGCCTTAACTATTGCCAACATCAGTAAATGTGCAGGATAAAATGACCACCACACCCAGCGCGGAACCCGATGCCGCTCCAAGCGATTCCAAATCAAAGGCGTAAAAGCAATCAGCAAGGTAGGTAAAATACTTAGCATCTGTACAACCCAATAATTATAAAACATATAGAATAGATTCAGTGCCAAATGGGCTCCAACAAGCCAGTACGATTTCGTATAACGAAAAATCAATACTAAGAGCAAACCGTACGCGTTATAATCTATAGGGTAATAATCCATTAACACTATAGCAGCAATTACCACAGGTATACCTAGCCATAGTGAAGGCAGTTTGTCCAAAATAACCAGTACGATTGCCGACAGCAATAACGTAAACACCACGTTCCAGCCACCAGAATTTAGCGCTAAATTATAGGGAATCTGAGCAATAATCGCTATCAAGAGCAACCGTAATAAATATTTAGGTCTGGATGAAGTATGGATATGTCCCTGCACAAGCCCATAACAATAAATCGGAAAAGCTATTCTCCCTACATATCTCCAAGCAAGATTCTCCGGGAAAAAGATATAGCCAATATGGTCGATTAGCATCGTCAGCATGGCAATAATCTGCATTACAATCCTCCTTAAGCATGTTGAAATATAAATTCGCCAAGCCCTTCCTCATTTCCTTTACCAATAAGCAAATGAAGAACGCGGAGAAACGATCATCCGCTTTCTGTGCACCTCCCCCCTTGACTTTATCGAATACTATTGAGTAATATTAACTAGCAACAGAATATGGCAATGATCAAAGACATGATTTCCTACACGAACTGTCCAGAGAGAGAAGTCCGGGCTGCAAGCTTCTCCAGTTACCGGTTGTGAAGTTACCCCTTTGTAGCCGTGACGCTGAATCCGTAGAACTTTGTTTTTCGGTAGTATGCGGCACCGATTTATCCCCGATATCGGATACCAATGAGGTCCTGTCCATGTGACAGGTCGAATTAGGGTGGAACCACGAGCTGAACGCACTCGTCCCTTTCTGGGAGAGATGCGTTTTTTTGCGTTCACAACTAACAATATTTGAGAAACGGAGGCTAAAATCATGAAGATCAAGGTAACACTGCAAGATGGAACAATTAGAGAGGTACTGCAAGGAACAACGATTAAAGAAGCAGCAGGTGCCATAAGTACCAGTCTGAAAAAAAATGCTGTAGCTGGAAAAATTGATGGAAAATCTGTTGATCTAAACCAAGCGATCGAACATGATTGCCGGCTCGATATTGTTACGTTGGATAGCAAAGACGGTCTTGAGGTTTATAGACACAGTACTGCACATATCATGGCGCAGGCCATAAAACGTATATATGGAGATAAAGCTGTCCAGCTAGGCATAGGTCCTGTTATCGAAGACGGCTTCTATTATGACATTGATATTGAGAAACCTCTATCCACTGATGATCTTGCTGCAATCGAACAAGAAATGGCGAAAATCATCCAAGAGAATCACCAGATTATCCGCCGTGTGGTGAGCCGCGCAGAGGCCATTAAACTTTTTGAAGATTTGAATGAGCCTTTAAAGCTGGAGCTTATTCATGATCTGCCGGCAGACACAGTATTAACTATTTATGATCAAGGTGAATTCTCCGATCTTTGCCGTGGACCACATCTTCCCTCAACTGGCTTGGTCAAAGCCTTTAAGCTGTTGAATGTAGCGGGTGCCTACTGGCGTGGAGATTCCAATAACAAAATGCTGCAACGTATTTATGGAACTGCCTTTCCTAAAAAAGCGCAGTTAGAGGAACATTTACTGTTTCTTGAAGAAGCTAAAAAACGTGACCACCGTAAGCTCGGCAAAGAACTTGAGTTGTTCATGTTTTCTGAAGAAGCGCCAGGCATGCCCTTCTATCTTCCCAAGGGAATGACAATCCGTACAGAGCTTGAGAACTTTGCCCGGGAATTACAAAGACAGAGAGATTACGATGAAGTTCGTACACCGCTGATGATGAACAATCGGCTTTGGGAGCAGTCAGGGCACTGGGATCACTACAAGGACAATATGTATTTCACAAATGTAGATGAAACAAAATTTGCACTTAAGCCGATGAACTGCCCTGGGCATATGCTAATTTTCAAAAATAATCTGCATTCCTACCGGGAACTGCCTATCCGTATCTCGGAATTTGGTCAAGTGCATCGCCATGAATATTCTGGAGCACTGAACGGGATGATGAGAGTCCGCACTTTCTGCCAGGATGATGCTCACCTCTTCGTTTTGCCAGAGCAAATTGAGGATGAAATAAGACGGGTAATCTCACTGATTGACCATATTTATCAAGTGTTCGGCTTTGAATATAAGATTGAATTATCTACTCGGCCGGCAGATTATATGGGGTCTGAAGAGTTATGGGATCAGGCTGAACAATCTTTACAAAATGTATTAGACAATCTCGGGATCGAATATCGTGTGAATGAAGGGGATGGCGCGTTCTATGGACCTAAGATTGATTTCCATATCCTAGATGCGCTAAAACGAAGCTGGCAATGTGGTACAATCCAACTAGATTGGCAAATGCCAGAGAAATTCGATCTTACTTACATCGGGGAAGATAATCTTAAACATCGCCCGGTCGTAATCCATCGCGCTGTGTATGGGTCGATCGATCGTTTTATGGGGATTATTACTGAGCATTTCGCTGGGGCTTTCCCACTGTGGCTCGCACCTGTTCATGCGAAGTTATTGCCAGTCTCTGAGAACTATGTTGACTATGCACTGCAAGTGAAGCATCAAATGGAGAAGGCTGGCATTCGTGTCGAAGTAGATATTCGAAATGAGAAGTTAGGCTACAAAATTCGTGAAGCTCAGCTTGAAAAAGCACCTTACATGCTCGTACTGGGGGAGAACGAAAAAAATTCCGACACTGTCTCTGTAAGAAAACGTGGTGAAGGTGATCTTGGTTCGAAGAGTATCCAAGACATCATTAAACAGATTAATGAAGAGATTATTAGTAAGAGATAAATTTAAGGGGCTGTCTAATCGTAGAAAAACTACGTTTGAGACAGCCCCTTCTTTATAACCTATTCATATTCACATGAACTCTATTTTACGTACAGGCGGCTGCTTTCTTCCCAATATTCGCCTGGTTTCAGGCTGAACAAGCCGATATCATCAGCAGGAAGGTCTACCATTGGCGCATTCACCAAGTTAATTTGTGGCTCAGGGCAGAAGAACTGTTCTGTAGCACCGTTATTCCAGATCATCCATTGTTTGTACGAAGTCCCTACATCGTACACCAAGGTTACTCCAGCTTTGCTATCGGTAAGCTCCATCCGGTTGCGTCCGTTCTGAGGTACAGCCGTGTAGTGATTGTCCATCGATGCAAAATATGGATTCACACCTTCTTCACGAAGCTGAACTTCTCCTGGCTCCAACGCCTGGAATTTGCCTGTTGGCAGCATGCGGTCGTTAAGCTCCCAGCGCTCGCCAATAGTAGCTTTTACGCGGTAATCTTGTGCCGAGCTTCCTGGTGCGAATGGTGCGTTAATGGCAGTGTGGAATGCCAGCAAGCAAGGCATCACGTCATCTCCATCATTGTGTACCAGCACCTGTTGAGATAATCCTCCTTCGCCGAGGGTATAACGCAATTTGATCGTATACTTATGTGGCAAATATTGATAAGAAGGATGATTCTCATCCACCTTGATGAATACGGTTACGAAGCTTTCAGTCTTACCGCTGCCAAATTCTTCGACTTCCCAAGCTGCAGTATGTAAAAATCCGTGTAAATGGTTGCCCGTTGCAACTTCATTTACGGGGAATTGATAAGTTTGACCATTCCATGGAAATTTACCATCCTCATAACGATTTGGAGGAAATAATACAGGAATTCCGTGAATCCCCGGACTTGCCTTGAAGGCTTCCATTTCTTCAGCTCCAGGCTCATGCAGGAAGCGATATCCGTTTTCGGTATCACGGAAACAGATCAGGTTGCCGCCAATGCCTGGCAGAATAGCTGCCTCATAACGACCGGCTTTCAACCAGATAGCTGCTTCTCCTTCATATTGTCCTTCATACGCTGTGATTGACATAATATATTGTTCTCCCTTCCAGTGTCTGATAATTGTCTCCACTTGATAGATTACCACATCTAGTCATGAGGTGACATGCTCTTTTTACAATTGCTCCACTTCTACGCTCATTACATGTTCAATTTTCTTCACATCGTAATAAATTTCTGTTGCGTAATCTCGATCCGGGGCTGAGATCACCATATCGATCATTTGTCTGCCATCTTCCAAATCTTTAATTTTCATTCTTCGAATCGCTCGGGATGGACCTCTAGTACTACGCTGCGAGCTGACCTGAGGCCGCTCGATTTTTTGGATCACTTCTGTAAGCACAAAATTAGCTTCCATAATGATCCTCACTGAAACTTCATGTTTATTCAGTACTTCTGGTCCTAGCGAGCGGATTAAATGAGGAACTAAATTCACAGCAAACATCAGCAGAATAACCGCATAAGCTGCCTCAATATAGAATCCCGCACCCACAGCTATACCAATTCCAGAAGCTGTCCAGATGAGTGCTGCCGAAGTAAGGCCCGAAATGGCATCTCCGCCTCTACGCAGAATAACACCCGCACCCAAAAAACCAATCCCGCTGACAATCTGAGCCGCAAGCCGCATTGGGTCCATGTTTGGATGCTCTGGCCCCGCGAACTTATCAAAGGCATGGATAGACACCACTGTGACAAGACAGCTCGCAATGCTTATGACCATACTGGTCCGTATCCCCAGCGGTTTCTGCTTGATCTGTCGGTCAATCCCGATGAACAGCCCGAACAGCATGGCCACTAGTAACTTCATTAATGATTCCAATTGAAAATCCATATCGCAATCTCCTTTCTCCAGAGATACTCCATTATAACGGAAATTGGAGATAATGATTAGCTTTATTTTACAACAAAAAACGGTATAACCATCCTCAGCGCATATGCTCTTTCGACCCGTGTGGTCCGGCATAGCGACGAGGATGGAATCCGTTATGAGAGGTCAAGATTATGTTGGAAAATTAACCATGCAGAAGCGACTCTGCACCGTCACAATAAATTTCCGTCCCCGTAATATGATCTGAATCTTCCGACGCCAGAAACAGAGCCAGCTTCGCTACTTGATCAGGTCGCCCCGGACCTTCTTCCAGCGGTTGATCTCCCTCAGGAAATTCTACTGGGATTTTCACTTCTTTCAGATCCTCTGATGGAAAAGTGTTGTCATCTATATTGGTCTTTATAGCCCCAGGACAGATCGCATTTACGCGGATTTGAAATTGAGCCAGTTCCAGTGCCGCCATTTTCATAAAAGCAACCTGTCCTGCCTTAGTCGTGCTGTAAGCAGAAAAACCAACATTGGAAAACACACGATTTCCGTTAATGGAGCTGTTGATCAGGATGCTGCCTCCGCTTTCTTTTAGATGCGGTATCGCATATTTTACAGTCGCGAAGGTTCCACGCAGGTTAATATGAATGGTCTGATCCCAAGATTCAATATCCATCGTTTCAATAGGCGTCATCGCCCCATTAATCCCTGCGTTGGCAAAAACAACATCAAGACGACCCCATTTCGCGGCCGCCTTGTTTATCGCCGCTTCCACTTGTGGTGGTTCAGCAACATCACATTCGATAACTAGGGCTTCTCCGCCCTCTTTCTCCACTTGCTGTCTAACCTTTTCAGCGTTCTCCACAGTTCTGTCCAATAATACAACTTTGGCTCCGTTACGTGCGAACTCAAGCACGGTTGCCCGGCCAATTCCTGAGCCGCCTCCGGTTACAACTGCAACCTTACCTACAAGCTTTTTATCTGCCATATCGTGATATCCTCCTTCTTATCATGCAAGTCTTCCAGTTAAGTTCTTTCCTTAACCTTAACCTTGCATACAGAAGTTGAACCGACAGATATTTACTTTTCCTTTAGGATTATTATTCTCCCTGACGAAGATGAATGATGAGATCGTTTAATCCGGCTTCCCGGATCCCTTCCACTATAAGCTCAGCTAGAAGACGAGCCCCTAAAATCTGAAAATGTGTATTATCCTGCACGCCACCTGGATGCGCAATAAATTCTCCTGGATAGCTCCACATGAATAAATCTTTTGAGCCCTCTGAGCCATAAGCTTCAAAGAGCTTGCGGCTCTTCTCGGCTAAATCAATCAGTGAAACCTGCTCGGTATCTGCGAGTTCCCGTATGGCGATTAAATAATCTCCATGCGTGTCTACAATTGCTTCTTCACTATCAAATCTTCGCCGATGTACAGAGCTCACAAGAACCGGATAGGCCCCCGCTTCTCGGGCGACTGTAATCAACCGGAGCAAATGTTCCTTATATGTAGTAAAGGGCTCGGTATGTCTTAAATCATCAGTTTTGGAATCATTATGTCCAAACTGGATGAACAGATAATCTCTGGGTCTGATATCTGCGGCAATGCCCTCCAAATGCCCTTCCTCAATAAAACTCTTGGAACTGCGTCCAGAAAGTGCTCGGTTATCAACAACTATTCCCGCTTTGAAGCAGCGTGGCAGCAGTTGACCCCACCCCGCATAGGGATAACCTTCTTCCCCTTGATCGGTCACCGTGGAATCTCCCGCCAGAAACAAGACTAGCGCTTCATTGTCCATCTGAATGTCCAAGGCGTTAATACGCGGTGCCGCACCCGAGAACGATAGCTTTAGCTGCCCATCCTTAATTCTAATTGCAAAGGATTCGCGTAAATATTGGCCCGCAGGCACATTTAGAGTGTCCAATACGAACTTGCCTTCTCCAGCTTTGATAAATGTGCTGGTATCTGCCAGAGCATCACCCAACAGCAGCGTAACACGGTAGATCCCATTCGGGAGATCCAGAAGAAAAACTGCTTTCTGTGGGATGCAGCAATCACTTCGCAGTATATCTGTTCCCCCTCTGAAACGACCAAAGACGGTGGAATCAGAAGTGAAACCATACCCTATTTCCTTAGAATAAGATGTGTCCGGCCGAATTTTGGTGTAGCCAGGCTCAGCTTCCTTAATCCCAAAATCAAAACGATAGCTATCCAAATTCAGCCGCACCTTTCTTAATTAGAGATTCAAAACATTTATATTCATTTGCTGAAATCAACCTTTCAAACCACTGGTGCTGATTCCTTCTACAATCTGCTTTTGGAAGATAAAGAAGATAATCATGACTGGTGCCAAACTTAGAACAGACATGGCGAACATTGGACCCCAGTTGGATACGGACTCACTGTCCAGGAACATTTTCAGCCCCATCGAAACTGTATATTTAGAAGGTGAGTTCAAGTACAATACCGGTCCAAGCAAGTCTTCCCAACGCCAATAGAAGGAAAAGATTGCCGCAGTAGCCATAGAAGGACGGATAAGCGGAAGTATAATTCTGAAATAAAGTCCAAATTTCCCACAACCATCGATGGTAGCCGCTTCATCAAGTTCAACAGGAATGGTCCGAATAAACTGCAGCATTAGGAAAATGAAAAACGGGACACCGAAGAACTGTGGAACAACGATCGGTTTGATACTGTCGAGCCATTCCAATTTGGCATAGATAATGTATTGAGGGACGAGCACCACATCGGAAGGAAGCATCAGGGTCATCATCATGATTCCGAACCATAAGCCATGGCCTACAAATTTATTGCGGGCAAAACCAAAGGCAACCAGTGAAGATGAAATGACTGCGCCCAGTGTTGCGACAATGACAATTACGAAAGAGTTCTTGATGAAGACACCAAAGGAGTAACCTGCAATACCTTCCCAGCCTTTAGCATAGTTCCCCCATTCCCATGGATCAGGTATAAGGTGTTTAGCTGTAACAAACACAAGCCGGCTCTCTTTAAAAGAACTCATGATCATCCACAGAATCGGATACAGCATAACGATAGCGAGGCCACCTATAAGGATGTGATAAAGCGGCCATTTCAGTTTAATTTTCGCCATGGATTATTTTCCTCCTTCCGACTCGTAGAAGACCCACGATTTGGATGTCTTGAACAAGATTCCGGTCATGATGCCGACAAGCAACAACATCACCCAAGCCATAGCCGAAGCATAACCCATATTATTAAACATAAAAGCCTGACGGAATAAATAGAGAGAATACAACATAGTGCCGTCCATAGGTCCGCCTTCACCTTTAGAGATAATATAAGCAGGAACAAAGGTCATAAATGCGCTGATCGTCTGCATAACGAGGTTAAACAGAATTACAGAACTTAAGAGTGGCATAGTAATCTTAAAGAACTTTCTGAAGAATCCGGCTCCATCTACACTAGCTGCCTCATACATTTCACCAGGAATATTTTTGAGACCTGCCAGAAAGATTAACATGGATGAGCCAAACTGCCACACAGATAAAGTTATCAACATAATAAGCGCAGCGTTCGGATTGCCAAACCAACTTACCGGACCAATCCCGAAAAAGCCAAGCATGCCGTTAATAATTCCAGTATCACTAAAAATATTACGCCACATGATGGAGACCGCCACACTGCCACCTATAATAGAAGGTAAATAATAAGTTGTCCGATAAGCTCCTACCATACGCGATTTCGTATTTAGAATCATAGCCACAAATAATGCGAAGGTTAGACGTAAAGGCACACCGATAAATACGTAAAGCAGGGTTACCTTTAGTGAATGCAAATATTTCGGGTCATTTGAGAACATTTTGATGTAATTATCAAATCCAATCCACTTAGGTGGAGCGAATAAATTGTATTTAGTAAAAGAGAGATACAGCGAAATGATCATTGGGATCAGTGTGAAGCAAAGGAAGCCAATGACGAACGGACTGATGAAGGCATATCCTGTAAGGTTGCTTCGTAACCGCCGGCCGGTCAACTTATTTTTCTTAACAGCCAATGGATTCGAAGGTAGGGGATTCGTTAAGGCCAAGGGTCTCCAACTCCTTTTTATGTGAATAATATGGGAAACGGGATGCCGCCTAGCGAAATGGCATGCCGTTTCCCATGTGAGACGCAGTATAGTTATCTGTTACCCTACGTTTAACGGCTGGAGAGAATAGAGTTCGCTTCTTTTCGGAACTGTGCCGCTGCTGCTGCTGGGTCGATTTTTCCGAAGTTCATTTGTTCAGCGAGGTCTGTAAGCAGTGCTACAACCTCTGGGGATCCTACCGGTGGACTCATAGGTGAAGTAGTAGGCTCCATGTCAGCAACAAACTTAAATACTTGCTTACCGGAATCAGTTAATTGTGTAGCTACAGATTCTTTGATTTTGCTTGAAATTGGTACTCCGCGTTCGCCTTTGATCAGGTTGTTAGCTTCCACATCATTAATCCAGAAATCAACGAACTTCGCTGCTTCTTCCTTCACTTTAGAGTTAGAAGTAATTGACCAGTACATACTTGGCTGCATGTAAAGCCCTTTATCCATATCTGGACCAGGCATTTGTGCCAGCTCCATAGGACGATTTACAGCGATTTGCAAAGCAACGTATTGGTTCGACCATTGCCATACACCGATACCTGTCCCTTTAACAATATCCGACTCTTCAATAACCCCTTTATTTTGGCTCAGTTTGTCTTGTGATGGGACCGCTCCATCTTTAATCAGACCAGACAACATTCCGAAAAAGTCAGTGAACAACGCATCGTCCTCATAACCAAGAGCGGAACCATCATTGTTATAGAGTGCCAGCCCTTTTGTACGCAGATAATAGTTGAAGAATACGTCTGCTGCCATGGAACCATCCATGTACAGTCCAGCCGACTTAGCTTTTGCGGCGATTTCCTTGTATTGATCCCAAGTCCAGTTCTCTGGGATAGAATCAACGCCTGCCTTTTTCAGCAATTCTGGATCATATTGAAAACCAAGTACGTTAACCCCTAACGGAATTCCGTATTGCTTCTCACCGATCACTCCAGTACTCAGCACGTTCTCATTCACATCGCCGACTTGAATCTGAGAGTTCAAATAAGGTTTCAAGTCTTCGAGCTGTCCGTTAGATCCATATTGATTGATATAAGAAATATCCATTTGAACGATATCAGGAAGCCTATTTGCAGCGGCTTGCGGAGCAAGCTTTTTCCAGTAATCATCAAAGGATGCATACTCAGGCTCAATGGTTACATTCGGGTATTTGGCTTCATACATATCGATAACTTGTTGTGTATAAGAATGTCTTGTATCTCCACCCCACCATGCGATTCGCAAGGTTACTGGTTCTGCTGAGGTCGTAGCCGCAGGTTTCGTTTCCGAAGGAGTATTTGTAGCGGAATCCGTAGCGGCAGCATTGTTATTGTTGTTACCTCCACCGCAACCAGCTAACATCGACGACAGCAATAATGGTACGGCTAGTAAAGCGAATCTCTTTTTCAATTTCATGTCCCCTTTTCCTATGATAGTGTAAAGGCTCTGATCCCTTTAGGTAGCGCTTTCATTGGTTAAATTTTCTCAAATATTCCGTGATTATTGAATACAAAAAACCGTCTTGTTTGTTCAATAATCAGTTCGCTTGAGGGGGTTTCATGAAATCTGTAGGGGTCTGGCCGGTTACTTTTTTAAATACCTGACTGAAATATTGTGCATTTCCACCGAAGCCGAACATTTCAGCCAGCTCAAATACTCTCACATCCCCACTTCTCAAAATATGCTCCGATGCTTTAGCAATCCGGTAATTGGTTACATAATTCGAGAATTTCTCCCCGGTAATTTTTTTGAATATTTTGCCGAGATAGTCGGGATTCATATATAACATTTCAGCAGCGACCGAGCTAAGCGACAGCTCTGCATTCTTGTAATCCTCTGCGATAATTTTGAACATTTTGTCTACAATAAGTGATTGCCGGGAACTAAAATGTCGGTCATACATCGCTGTTAAGCGAACCGCTGCCTCTTTGACGTATGCTTTTAAACCTCCCAAGGTTCTAATTTCGGCAAGCTCCGCCAAGCCCGATGTGAAGCTATTTCTTTCATCAGGGACTGCTAAACGAATCATAGCGGAATATAACTGTAAAACATAAGAACGCGTCACGTTAATATCTAACCGCTCATCTGCGAGCAAGTTGAATAATCGTTCCAATTCCAACTCAACTGTATTTTGATCGCCTGCTTTTATAAGTAGACAAATATGCTCTTCATCTAGCTCGATATCATTTCTTCCACTTAGCTCATCACTTGGGATATCACTCCCGGTAATCAAACCGCCCGCCTCCAAATAAAAACGATGGTTCAGGCACTGCAAGGTCTGACGATACAATCTCCGGGAATGAATCATAAGGTCAGCATCACTAATCGCGATTGTCACATCCATTTTATAAAACTTGCAGAATACCTCTCTTACTTCAGCGATACGTTTAAGCAGGGAGCTATTCTGCACCGTATTTCCTTCATCTTCCAGTAATATTAATAAATGACCACCTATCGTCGCACTCAGGAGTGTTTCCTGAAGTACGTCCTGGGCAATATTTTGCAGAGCGAACAATTGCTCATATTCGTAAGAACCTTCTAGTCGGAACAGGAGCAAGCGCACCGTTTTGTCATTAAGTTCAATGCCGAATAGTTCCTGATAATACTCTAGATCCTGACTTCCATAAGTTTTATTAGAGATCCATTCCTTCAAAAATTGTTCTTTCACATGGGGCAATACCTTCTGAAGACGTTGTTTCATACGATTTACGAATTCGCCTCTGCTCTTCTGCTCATCGAGTTCCGCTACCATCTCAATCAGTGCTTCATGGATCTGATTCTCATTGCACGGCTTTAAAAGATAATGTTTGACCCCGTTCTGCATAGCAATACAAGCATAATCAAAATCCTTATAACCAGTCAGCATAACGAATTTCACGTTTGGAAATCGTTCACTGCATTTTTGCACCAGTCCCAGGCCATCTAGACCAGGCATAGAAATATCCGTGATCACAATTTCAGGGTTAAGCTCCTCAATTTTCACCAAAGCTTCAATCCCGTTCCGTGCCGTGCCTACAAGCTCTGTTCCCGCTCGTCCCCAGTCCACAACCTGCGATATCCCTTCCAGAATCAAGCGTTCATCATCCACCAGCAGCAGTTTATACATTCTCTAGCACTCCTTTTAAGTAAGGTATACGCACATGTATAGTTGTTCCTTGACCCGGCTCACTTTCTATGACTGTGCCCCATTCAGGGCCGAAGACGATTTGAATACGCTCCGCGATGTTAGCTAAGCCGATGCCTTCTCCACGTGTCTTAACTCTCCCCATCTGTAAATCTTTGATAAATTCAGCGCTCATCCCCGGTCCATTATCACTGACTTTGATATCGAGGCCCTGATCTTCTTCACTAACTGTTATAGAAATGGTGCACGGCTCAATATTAGGCTCTAGCGCATAGCGAATAGCATTTTCGATTAAAGGCTGCAAGGTCAGCTTCGGAATTAATGCATCATGCAGATTTTCAGGTACATCCATCCGGAAATCAAGCCTCTCATCAAACCGTGTTTTCTGGATAATGACATAATTTCGCACGATAGTGATCTCTTTTTCAAGTGTAATTAGCGGATCCTTGAGACCAATAGAGCTGCGGAACAAGTAACCGAGCGCTTCTACCATTTCTGAGATTTTGGCTTGTTTGTTCATTTTGGCTAACCAATTGATCGATTCCAGTGTATTGTACAAAAAATGCGGATTAATCTGTGCCTGTAATGCTTTCAGCTCGGTCTCTCTAATAATCAGCTGCTTCGCATAGTTCTCATCAATAAGCTCTCTGATCCTGCGGATCATCATTTTAAAAGTCCGGTTTAGCTGACTAACCTCGTCCTGCGCAGTCTGTGAAACCACACCTAATGACTGTTCCTCCAGATTGTCCAGATCGCCCTTCTCGATTTGCTTCATTTTTTTGGTCAGCTTAGAGATCGGACGTACAATACTACGAGCAAGCCTGTAGCCTAAAAGGAGACCAATTAATAAGATTAGTGCGAATATGATGACGACCAGTTTTTTGACAAAAGTAATATGTTTGAACATCTCATTAAATGGAGTTGCATTGATGTAGATCCAATCTATATAAGATGATTTCGTCTTGGTTATAAAATAAGTACCTTCTTGATATTTGGCCGTGCGATATAGCTCCGGACGTTCTGTCTCTTCTTTAAGCTCTTCTGGCAAAAGAATCGGTGCTTCAGGATAGATCGCCTGTCCCGTCGTGGCATCAACAGCTATTAATTGGTCGGTATCGCTCGTACTATCCGCAATGATTAGATCGATCCGAATACGGATCACGAGTGTTCCCAGATCATCCAGCGTAAACGTTGACCCTGTATAAGATTTAATCTGCCGAACCGCCAAAAGTGAATTTCTGTTTCCTTGCGGATACCACACTATACTCCCGCTAGCTTCCGCAGCTAACGGCTTTAACTGATCCTGCAGATCCTGTGATACCCCTTCACGATTGCCCGCAGTCATTACTCCGCCACTCGTATCCATCAGCATCATGGAATAAACGTATTTCTCTGCCCCTGCAAAAGCAACCAGCCTGTTTATGATCTTGTTATGTAGAACTTGTCTTTCATAAGGCTGTGGATCATTCTGCAATTGGCGCAGGCATTCTTGAATTTGCTCATCAGACACCACTGTAAAAGAAAGCTGATCCAATTCTCTTAGGGCATTTTCGATGCTTATAGAGGACATCCCCAGTACCTCAGAGGCCTTTTCATAAATTTGCTTGTCATAGATACGATACACATATTGCAAAACGGTCAACGAGAATAAAAAGGAAAGTAGAAGCAAAAAGGAAATAATCAGTATCATTTTGTTGAAAATGCCCGAACTTCTGTAAGCGCTAACATTTTTCCAAATCATCTGTATTCTCCGCTCCCTAAATATGATAATTTTCATTTATTATCACTATAATTCCATTATAAACCATAATGTTCCATTTGGGTAAATTTACGTGAACTGAAAGCTAAGGATAGTATAATGGCTCGGCGAAAAAAATCCTATGTAAAAAAGGGCTCGAAATGAAATCCAGAATCAGACTTCACTTCAAGCCCTTATATTGAGCTACATTCACACCTACAACAGACTAACCAAGCATCATTCGGTCATCTGCCAATTTATGTCCGCTGATTGTCTCGAATTCTCCGAGCAGCCGTTCTACGGTAAGATCTTTTTTACGAACCTCGTCGATATCCAAAATAATACGGCCCTTATCCATCATGATCAGACGATTGCCAAGACGAATGGCCTGCTCCATGTTATGGGTAACCATTAGGGTGGTTAACTTCATCTCACGGACAATGGACTCTGTCAGTTTAGTAATCAGCTCCGCACGAGAAGGGTCAAGGGCAGCTGTATGTTCATCTAAAAGTAAAATTTGCGGTTGAGTAAAGGTCGCCATTAGCAGACTTAGCGCTTGTCTCTCTCCACCTGACAACAACCCTACTTTTGCCCGCAGGCGATCCTCCAGCCCAATCCCCAGACGGCTTAGCTCGTCGCGAAATAAAGCTCTTTTTGCTTTATTTACTCCAAAGGTTAACCCTCTGCTTTTGCCTCTTTTATAAGCCATAGCTAAATTTTCTTCAATCGTCATATGTGGAGCCGTACCCGCCATTGGGTCCTGAAAGACCCGGCCGATCCAGCGACTCCGTTGAAATTCCGCCAAATGGCTGATTGAATTTCCTTCAATGCTGGCTGTACCCAGATCCGGCTTCATGACACCGGAAATAATGTTCATCAACGTAGATTTACCAGCTCCATTACTTCCAATGATGGTGACAAAATCACCGGGAAGAAGCTCCAAGTCAATGCCGAGCAGCGCTATTTTCTCATCGGGTGTTCCGGGATTGAACAGCTTAGATACGTTCTCCAGTTTAAGCATCGATGGTGCCTCCTCTCTTGCTGCTTAGCGCTTGCTCAGCTAATTCAACGGAACGCCTCCGCGCCATATTCTTCTGCTTCAGGAAACGCTGAATCGACGGGAATACAAGAGCGAAAATAACGATAATTGCTGTGATCAGCTTAAGATCCGAAGCTTTAAGCCACGGTACCCGCAAGGCAAGTGCAACTACGATCCGGTAAACTATGGATCCGAGCACAACAGCCAGTGTGGCCCGAAATACATTTTTGGCACCAAATATGGCTTCACCGATGATCACCGAAGCTAACCCGATTACAATCATCCCAATACCCATGGAGGAATCCGCAAAAGTAGAATACTGAGTAATTAACGCCCCCGAGAGCGCCACCATTCCATTGGATAAACTGACGCCAAGAATAGTGGTATTATCGGTGTTTACACCCAGACTACGGATCATTCTTGCATTATCTCCGGTAGCCCGCAGCGCAAGTCCAAGATCCGTACGCAGGAATAAATCCATTACTATTTTCACAAAAATAACTACAAACGGCAGTACGAGCAGAGGATCAATGGAAGTGAACAAGGTAGTGTTGCCCATTAAAGACCAGTTGGGTTTGCCACCAAATATCCGCAGATTAATGGAATAAAGTGCAATCATCATCAAAATACCGGATAACAGTCCATTAATCTTGCCTTTCGTATGTAATAGGCCCGTGCACATTCCTGCCAGCATTCCACCAGCAATAGCGGCCAAGGTAGCAAGCCATGGTGCATAACCGTTAGTAATCATAACAGCGGCAATGGCGCCACCAGTGGTAAAGCTCCCATCTACAGTCAAATCAGGGAAATCAAGAATACGAAAGGTAATGTATACACCTAAAGCCATAAATGCGTAAAGCAGTCCCATTTCAACGGCCCCGAGCATCGAATTTAACATAGATGACTTCCTCCTTCGAGCGGAAAGGGGCGTTCTCACGAAATCGCCCCTATATAATGGCTTATTGAATAATATTGTTAGCTTGATCGGCAACTTCTGCCTTCATTGCATCAGTCACTTCTATGCCTTGCGCTGCTGCAGATTTCAGGTTAAGAATGAGATCAAGTTTTTCTTGCATGGTTACTTTCATATCAGCTGGCTTTTTACCATTTTTCAAGATATCCACGGCCATTTGACCCACTTGATAACCATGATCGAAATATTTAAAACCAACGGTGGCAAAAGCGCCCTTTTCAACCGTGTCACGGTCACTGGAGAAGAACGGGATTTTCTTGTCATTAGCCGTTTGAATAATGGTATCCACTGCACTTACGACTGTGTTATCCAAAGTAATGTAGAATGCATCTACACGACCCACAAGTGATTCCGCAGCTTGTTTGACTTCAGAGGTATTCGTGATGGCAGCCTTCACTAGCTCGATTCCATGCTTATCCAATTCTTTTTTAGCAATCTCAGCCATAATTACTGCATTTGGTTCACCTTCATTAATAACAATGCCCAGCTTTTTCACGTTAGGAAATTGGGTAGCTATAAATTGCATTAATCTGTTAATCGCTTCGGGATTGGTGTCCGATACACCTGATACATTTCCACCTGGATGCTCCAGATCCGTGACAATCTTTGCGTCGAGTGGGTCAGTTACTGCTGCGAACAAAATCGGTGTATCCTTACTTGCTTTGCTGAGTGCTTGAACAATTGATTGAGCGGAAGGCGTTGCAATTGCTAATACCAAATCATTTGAGTCAGCGGCAATCTTTTGAGCAATGGACAAGTTATTCGCTTGGTCAGCCTGAGCATTTTCAAGGTCAACCTTCAGGTTCTCGCCTTCAACGATTCCCGCATCCTTCAAAGCAGCGAGAATTCCTTCGCGTGTAGCATCGAGTGAGGGGTGCTCCACATATTGCGAGATCGCAATTTTGTACGTTTTTGAATCTGCTGCTCCTGCATTCGTAGGGGAATTACCGGAATTCGCTGCATTTCCTGAGTTTTCAGCGGTGTTATTGTTGCCACAACCAGCTGCTACGAGCATGAAGCATAAGCTTAATCCCGCCAAAATGTTTCTCTTTTTCATCAAAGTACCCCATTTCATTAGTTTATTAACGCATACATCAAGGTGAGCGACTCAGCATTATCACTTTTATCGATAAAAGCATTAAAGCATAAGCTTACACGTACCTCACATTAATGATAGAAATCTATTAAACCTATATTATATGGAGGTTGTTTATCCGTCAATCACTTATCATATTTCCATAGATTTCAAATTCTGAAGAATATATGACATCAAAAGAGGTAATGCTTGGTTGTCTCTTACAGCGATTGCCTTCGTTTCTTTTACATAAAAAAAATCGCCCTGCACAAACTTAATTTACAGTTTGAAGATGGAGCGTGTTAAATGGCTAATAATCACAAAAGACTACTAACCACCGCTACTGTATTGCTTGCTGTCGCTTTAACGAGTTCATCCTGCGGTTATTCTTCTCAATCGCAAAAACCTAAGGTTAACGCGCTAACTCCTGATGGTAAAAATGCCTCCAGTTATTATGAACAATCTGCAATTACTGACGCTCAGGGAAAGTACTGGATTCCACTCAAGCCTGCGGTTACTTCGCTCGGATATCGGATGAAGGATGATGGTTCTAGTGATGGATACACTAAAATCGGTTATAGCGATGTTATGTATATGCTGCGCCCTGGCTCTCCACAGGTATTCTCACTTGGGGAAAAAATCACACTGCCACAAGCCCCTAGACGGCAAGAAGGGCAAATCTATATCACCCCTTTAGCCTTGTCCAAATTTTTGCAAACAGAAGTAGGCTGGAATCCCCAGTCGGGTGAGATAAACATTGCTACACCGTCCGAACGTAAGACTATCGAAAAATTATCGACGGTCGAATCCACGAGTGAATCTAAATCTTTACGCATTCAAAGTATTTCTGAAGCGGATAAAAAGGAGTTAATCTCTTTTGCCAAAAATTTCTTGGGTGTTCCCTACGACTTTGGCGCTGGATCTTATGAAGAAACCAAAAAATTTGATTGCTCTTCTTTTACAAGGCATGTATTCAAAAAATTCGGAGTCAGCTTACCTCGTTTAGCTAAAGATCAGGACAATTTAGGTACCCGTGTAAGTCGAAGCGAACTGGATGTAGGAGATCTTATCTTCTTTACCGTTCCCGGTCGATTTGAAAGTGATGCTATACCTGGTCATGTCGGTATTTACATTGGAGACGGAAAGTTTATCCACACCTGGGGTGAACCCGGAGTTCAGATCAGTGACCTCGACTCAGGTTATTGGAGTAATGTAATCCTCCATATGCAACGTGTTTTATAAGCTTCCCATACTTTAAAAGAAATCATTCAAAAAGCCTGAATCCCTATTGATGGGGTTCAGGCTTTTTGACTATAACTTTTATCCAGTTTCTTAATCCCAGCTCTTGCCCCTTCCGCTCATCCGGACAAACAGCTTTACAAGTTCAACTATAACAATAATCGCTACGGCCGCTGCACATACTATTCCCCACTGTAATCCACTTAAATGTGAAACACCAAACCAGTCGTTTAAGCCCGGGATGATGATCACAAGCACAAGCATTAGTATAGAGATCAGCGAAGCCCATAACATATAGCGATTGCTGAACCAACCGATCTGGAATAGCGATTTTTTATTGGATCTGACGTTAAAAGCATGAGCGATTTGCAGTAATCCTAATGTACCAAAGGCCATTGTAACCGCAATACCTTCATTGTAATGCGTATGCGCCCATTGATACACGATCAACGTAAGCGCCGCTTCTATAATCCCTTGATATATAATCCCGATCCCCACGCCGCCCGCAAAGATGCTACTGCTTGCTTTACGCGGCTTCTTCGCCATTACATCCTCGCCGGCTTTCTCAAGTCCGAGGGCAAGTGCAGGTAAGGTATCCGTAACGAGATTAATCCACAGAATATGGATCGGCTCTAGAATACGCCAGCCAATCATAGTGGCAATAAATAATGTCAGCACTTCCCCAAGATTAGCGGAGAGAAGGAACTGGATAGCCTTGCGGATATTGCTGTAAACCTTCCGTCCTTCTTCTACGGCAACAACTATAGTCGTAAAGTTATCGTCGGCAAGCACCATATCTGATACACCCTTGGCAACATCCGTTCCGGTTATTCCCATGCCCACGCCGATATCGGATGATTTAAGTGCAGGAGCATCATTTACACCATCTCCGGTCATAGCCACAATTTTTCCTTTTTGTCGCCAAGCCTTAACGATACGAACCTTGTGTTCAGGAGAGACGCGTGCATAAACCGAATAATCGGTAACCTTCTCCGCAAATTCCTCTTCGCTGAATTTATCCAGCTCACTACCCGTTAATACACCTGATTCATCTTCAATAATCCCTAATCTTTTGGCAATAGCCGCTGCTGTATCACGATGATCGCCTGTAATCATTACAGGTCTAATTCCCGCTTTACGGCAGATAGCTACCGCATCCCGTACTTCCTCACGCGGCGGGTCAATCATACCGACCAAACCAATAAATACTAACTCTTTCTCCGTGGTATCTGGTGAGAGATCGGTCGGCAGCTGCTCCTCATCTCGAAAAGCAAATGCCAACACTCGAAGTGCATCATTCGCAAGTAATTTATTACTTTCCATGATATTCCGCTTATGTTCGTCTTGTAGAGTTACAATTTCTCCATCCACATAGATATGGCTGCATTTGGACAAAAGTACATCTGGTGCACCCTTTGTCAGCACACGATAACGTCCAGCTTCGACCTCATGAACCGTTGTCATCAGCTTGCGATCGGAGTCAAAAGGCAGCTCATTTTTACGTGGGTATTTCTTTTCCAGCTCCCTTTTGTCAGTGCCTATACTAAGCGCATAATCGACTAACGCAGTCTCCGTCGGATCGCCGATGATTGCTTTTCCGCTCTTGGTTTGTGGGTCCTTAGCTCCAGCTTTTGCTTCAGGTTCACTAGGAGTCTTTCCTTCGTCAATACTGGAGTCATTACAAAGCGTCATAGCTTGAAGCAATAACTCGCCACCAGGAATCCCTACAAGCCCTGCACTGGAATCAGTGGTCTTTCCGTTGACATGCACTTTTTCGACTGTCATTTTATTTAATGTTAAAGTACCTGTCTTATCGGAGCATATAATCTCTGTACTTCCAAGTGTCTCCACGGCGGGAAGCTTGCGAATAATCGCTTTTCGTCCCGCCATTCGCTGCACACCAAGCGCGAGAATGATCGTAACAATTGCTGGCAGCCCTTCCGGGATAGCCGCTACCGCGAGTGAGATCGAGGTAAGTAGCATATCCAGCAGCTCTCTTCCTTCGAAGATCCCAACGGCAAAGATAATCACGCAGACGCCAAGAATAATAAAGGTAAAATATTTACCTAGCTCATCCAGCTTTTTTTGCAGCGGTGTTACATCTGTATCTTCTTCCGAGATATAACCGGCAATTCTACCGACCTCCGTCTGCATTCCTGTAGCTGTAACTACACCAATTGCTCGGCCATAAGTTACACTGCTGCTCATATAAGCCATATTGGTGCGGTCGCCGATTACAATGTCGCTACCTTCAAGCACACCGGCTCGCTTTTCAGAGGGCAATGATTCTCCGGTAAGCGCGGCTTCCTCCGTCTTCAACGAAGCGGCTTCCAAAAGTCTTATATCCGCCGGAACTACATTTCCAGCTTCCAGCAATACGATATCCCCGGGCACAAGATCTTCACTTTTTATCTCAGTAACCTGGCCGGAACGTCTTACTCTGGCGTGTGGAGAGGACATACTTTTTAGCGCATCGAGTGCTTGCTCAGCCTTATTTTCCTGAATAACTCCAAGCACCGCGTTCAAAATGACTACAAGCAAAATAATGATCGTATCCGTCCATTCCCCCAAGACTCCTGACAATACAGCTGCTACTAGCAAAATAAAGATCATTACATTTTTAAATTGTTCGATAAACTTTCCTAATAGCGATTTGGTCTTCGCTTCTTGAAGTACGTTCTTCCCATATCGCTCCACAAGTTTAGTCGCTTCATCGGAAGATAAACCCTCTTTCCGAGTTTCCAGCCTATTCAGCACTTCTTCCTCGCTCAGTGTATGGAAGGGTTCCAGCCCTTGCGATTGTGGATTATTTGAATTCAAACCATAGCCTCCTTCCAGAATTGAGATCTGGTAAAACCTCTCATATGAGTTTTACCCAAAATAGGCATGGTGATTCTTGAATGGTATGTACTTTTTTAGAAATTTAGATGTTCTTTCTTCAAATCGCGATTGAAGCTTTTAAACCTGGTCCCTTGATACAGGAGTTCGCCTCGATCCCCTTCTACAATCAAACCAAAATCCTGATCTCTTACCTGCAACTCCAATCGAGAGCCATCGGCAAACTCAAACGTAACAAAATAGCTAGTATTTGCTCTCGATTCACCGGATCCCCCCCATACCTCGGTTCGTTTGGTGACCGCTGTGCAGTTTGCTTTTATCAAAGGACTTGCGTTATTGGATATCCAGATTCTCACTGATTTAACAATTATAAAAACAAAAAGGCCAAGAAAAAGCAAAGCAAATAATTTAAAAAACAGTGGCATCTCATGAATGAAACTTCCGAAAAAGCTGCGCTCATCAAAACCGTTAAAATCCTGCCATTCGCTCAAATTTATCCCTCCTGACTGAAACAAGATAATAAAAGTTATCTATGCTGCGAAATACGTCATTTTTCCCGTTCGGTTTCATGTTTTCATCATCTATATAAGAATTTTTTTCACAAAACAATTTGGATTCAAAGGAAAAGGTATGGTATGCTTTTTATACTACATGCAGTTGGGAGGTGTTATTTCGGTGCAATATATAGCGCGTTTGTCATTACTTTGGTTTCTTCGTATAGTCCTAATTCTGGGGATGATATTTTCTTTTCCACCTGCCTGGTCTGGAGGATCATTCACTACGGAGCAAGAATCAACGACATCCGAAAATGAACGCTACGAGCGAAAGTTTACACCTCCCGTAAGGATTGCACCTCAAATAACCCCTCAGGTAGGAGCCATCAAAATAGCTGAACAGTGGGGAACGAAGTCTATTGCGGTAGCTGCAATACTCCCTGTACTTTCTTTACTGTTCCGTCCAGTGATTTATAAATTCCTGCTTCGACTGCGGCTGTACCTGTTAAAATTCACTTCTCATTTTCTAATATCACTCCCCTAGCGAAGTTCACCTCTGCCCTAAATGAATGTCTGCTGAAGGGATTTTAGAACTTCGATTGATAAATAATCTTATGTCATGAATTATAGAGAAGCGGATTTACCGGTTGGTATACATGCTCGCATTGCTCATCCTCCACCGGAAGAAAGCAAGTATTTTGGCTGAAACGTGTCCTGAATATCTCTTCCGGTGAGCTTTTTGCATTAGTAATATTCGCAGCACTATTCCTGATTGCTGGATTCACCGAGACCATTCATCTAACAGACAGAAGTTATTGGCGCGCTACTAGTGGACTTGTCCTCGCTGAAACCGAACATGTGAAACCGATTGAACAGCTTGTGATCCCATTTCGTGATTTCTTCAGTGTCATCTTCTGCTTCAGCTTCGGACTGACATAGATCCACTCACCTTAGGCGGTGAGGCGCTCTGGTACTCCCTTGCAGCAGTTATCGTTACGCTAAATGGCAACTTTATTGCAGGCTTGCTGGCCGGACGTAGCGTTGGTCACAGCCTTCATGCTTCATCCAACATTGGATGCCCATAGCCGCGCGGGATGAATTTTCAATAATTATGGCCAATTTGGGTAAAGCATTGCGGAGTGCTGGCTATTCTTCACTATTTGTAGCCATTCGCAGCCTCTTGGAGCCTTTGCAACATTCTCCGTCATTTGCAACCATTTGCGGCCCTTTACAGCTATTTGCAGCCATTTTCAGCCTTTCGCAGACATTTGCAGATATTTGCAGCCATTTACGTGCTGATCCTTGTTCTCCTTGGACATTGTCTGACGAAGGAATCTAAATAGATTTATAAATAATGGATAAAGTATTCAACTTTGAGAAACGACATGATGCACGAATATCCAAAAAATCTGCCATAGCCACTGAAAATGAGTAAGGTCGTTTCCCCTGTTGAAGGAGGAAAAACTATGCAGAACAAAATAAATCAACGTCAACAGCTACAAAGAAGCTCTACCTTCCGAGTTCTTACCGTCATTGCCGGCGCATTGCTTGCTGCTGTAGGATTGGAATTATTTTTAATGCCACATGGCCTTGTTGTCGGCGGGATTACAGGCTTATCCGCATTATTCGCTCATACTACTGAAATGCAGCTTGGATTGTTTCTATTTCTATTCAATCTGCCCTTTATATTTATGTCGCGAAAACAAGTAAATCTCCGCTTTGCTCTTTACACTGTTTTGGGATTAACCTGCCTAACCATCGCGTCTCTTGCGCTGCATCGTTTTCCTGCTGTGATTAGCGATCCTTTACCTGCCGCAATGGCAGGAGGCATCTGTCTTGGAGTAGGTATTGGAATATCTGTGAGATTCGGCGGTGTAAATAAACAAGCCAGTGACCAGGGGTATTCTCTGCTGAGCGGCGGACCTCCAAAATCAACGGAAGTCGTGATTATGATCCTGAACTGTGCAATTCTGCTTTTTGCAGGTACATTGTTCGGTTGGGAGCAAGCAATGTATTCTATTATTGCCTACCTGCTGGCTTTCGAAGGTGTTCGTATCTCACTACGGGGATTATCCCACTCCCGCACTGCTTGGATTACCAGCAGCCGATGTTTGGACATTCAGCAAGCAATCGCAACCTCTCTAAACCGAGAAGCTGCGATTGCCGAAGGTTCAGGGCAAGATGGAGAGGTTAGCACGTTGTTTTGTCTGACAAACAGAATGGAAGAAGATCATCTTCGGGCAATCGTTCTACAGTGTGATTCAGAGAGCCAAATCGTGTTCAGATCAGCCACTAAAGATCATAGACAAACACGCTTACACGAATAAAAAAAGGGAGCGCCCTTAAGCCATGAAAATGGCTGGAGCGCTCCCTTCTTTTTGAATTTAGCCTTTGATCGCAACCAATTTTTCTGAGCGAGGCCTCAAACTTCTTGTTCGAGACCCCAAACTTCTTGCGAGAACTCAAATTTCGCATTATTCGAAGACGTTTACGCGCATGAGACAGCTATCGGACACAGCGGACCTTATATGCAGAATTTCCCGGAATTCTGAATGCATTCGGACCGCATAGCCCCTATTGGCACAAAAAACGCCAACTACGAGCCTATTTCTTATGAATAGCTGCACTGGGGTCCGAAACCTTGCTCCAAAGGCGATATATTTGCGAATAACGTCATTGGAGTCCGAATACCTCAGCGGATGATCATATTTCGGCGTCATCGGACGGCGGATGAATGTGATTCGGTGACATCGGACAGTGGATGAACATGATTCGGTGGTATCGGACGATGGAGGTATGTAATTCGGGGGCATCGACGATGGATGGATGTGATTCGCCGGGATCGGACGACAGATGACCATGATTCGGTAGCGTCCGAAGATGGTTGAATGTGATTCAGCGGTATCGGATAAGCGGAGCTATGATTCAGTGACATCAGACGGCGGTTGACTATGATTAGGCGTTACCGGACGACGAATGACTATGTTCGGTGGCATCGGTTTATCCGGATTAGAGACATATTGCAGCATGCCGTAACTACGGCCAAAAACGCAAAGCAGCGATCCTCCAGTAATAGGAGGATCGCTGCTTGCAGACTGTCTCATACGATGAAAAAAACACCCATGGACAACCCCTACTTTTCATTTAATCCGCTACTTAACGGAACATTCCCCACAAGCGGATTAAATGAAAGGTGTTGTTCGGATCGATTTTCTGCGCGATGATAAACTTTACAATTTGTTCTTCCTGTGTCGAGGTCAGTTTCTCGTTCAATACACCTGACGCTTTCCGTACCAATCTGCGAACAACCGCAGGATCCTGCAGCTCCTGTTTCGAGATGCCCTCAATCATACTTTTGATACGATCCTTCACAGTCGAGTTTTTCATCTTCAGCTTGATGCGATCCACCAACTGAGGGCTAATTCCGAATTGTTGATAACCCAAGTGTAGCACCTCCCGTCATATCCAATCTTTCACAGTATATGAGCCTTCGGTGCTACATGTGCCTAGTTAGTCAATTAATTCTCCTTGGAAGATCTGTTCACTCTGTAAATAATGCCGAAGAGATGCATATTCAGGTGATGTCCAAAAAGCTTCATCCTTAAGCAGCTCTGCGACATCATCCCGCGCCTGCTCCAGAATTTCAAAGTCAGCCGTCATATCTGCCAGCCGAAACTCCGGTAATCCACTCTGCTTTGTCCCAAAAAAATCCCCCGGTCCACGCAGCTCCAAATCCCTTCGGGAAATCTCAAATCCGTCATCCGTATCGGTCATGGCAGTCATTCGCTCACGTCCGATTTCAGATTTTGGATCAGCTACCAACACACAAAAAGAGGCATGCTGCCCTCTTCCTACCCGTCCACGTAACTGATGCAGCTGTGACAGACCAAAACGATCCGCATCCATAATGATCATCAATGTAGCATTAGGAACGTCTACACCAACCTCCACCACCGTAGTGGACACAAGCAGCTGCAGCTCATTGTTATAAAACGCCCGCATCACTTCATCTTTTTCAGCGGGAGTCATTTTCCCATGCAAAAGCCCAACTTTATAGCTAGGGAAAGCTTGGCTCATCTGAATATGCAAATCAATAGCATTCTGCACATCCAGCTTCTCTGACTCTTCAATGAGCGGACAGATCAAATAAGCCTGACGACCCAGATCAATTTCACGCTTAATCAGATTCAGCACACGATCCATGAGATCATGTTTTACCCAATAACTAGTTATAGGAACTCGGCCTTTCGGCCTTTCAGATAAAGTAGATACATCCATATCGCCAAAAACAGAGATCGCAAGTGTACGTGGAATAGGCGTCGCAGTCATCGTCAGTACATCCGGATTATATCCTTTTCGCCGCAATACACCACGCTGATTCACACCAAAACGATGCTGCTCATCAGTTACCACAAGACCCAGATCACGGAAAAATACATCCTCCTGAATCAAAGCATGTGTTCCTACCACGATATCAAGCATCCCCATTTGCAACGAGGCCAATAACTCTTTACGTTTTCGGCCAGTCACACTGCCCGTCAGGAGTCCTACAGTAATCCCAAACGGCTCAAACATCCTGGTAAGTGAACGCATATGCTGTTCTGCTAAAATCTCTGTGGGCACCATTAGTGCGCCCTGAAAACCAGATCTTACCGTAGCAAAAAGCGCCACAGCCGCAAGCACTGTTTTACCCGAGCCAACATCTCCTTGCAGCAGACGATTCATGCAATATGGTGAACGCAGATCATGTAAAATCTCCAGCTCTACACGTTTCTGTGCATCTGTAAGCTCAAAGGGCAGACTGCGCACGAACTGGCGTACCGTCGCGTTATCCACTGTGTGGACTACCCCATCCATCCGCCCGCGGTTCAGAACCCTGAACGCTTGCATCTTCAACTGGAACAGGAATAGTTCCTCATATACCATCCTACGGCGCCCCTGCTGCCCCTCACGAGTGTCCTCAGGCCTATGGATAGTGGCAATGGCCCGTTTACGCGGCATGAAGTCATATTCCCTCATAATAGAATGCGGTAAAATCTCTGGAATCAGATCCCCATACTGCTGAAGTCCCTGATTAATAACCTTCCTGATCCAGGACTGAGTGATCTTACCACCTACCGAATAGACTGGCTGCAGTGTTCCCGTCTTCCCTTCACCACGATCCGGAAATTCATAATCAGTCACTGTAATCTGATTGCGCTTCTGATCCCATTTTCCGGTCAGCACAATTTCCCGTCCCACAGTGAGTTGCTCTCTTACGTAATGGCGGTTAAACCAGGTTGCTGTGAACATCCATGGCTCTGCAACCATCTTACAGCTAAGACGTGACTTGCCGCCAAAACGCTGCAGTACAGGGATACCGATTACTTTTGCCTCAACGGTCACTTTATCCCCGTGTTTAGTCTCACTCAGCGAGCGGGGCCGATAATCCTCGTAGCGGAACGGATAATACTCTAATAAATCCTTTACTGTAAAGACGCCAAAGGCGTGAAGCTCGCTTTGCTTTTGAGCACTCACGCCAGTTATGTTTTTTACTTCAATTTGATTTAATGCCAGTGTCATATTTATCCCTCATTTTGCAGGCCAAATGAACACAGCTAATGTACCGTTACCGACATGGCTGCCCACGACAGGGCCGACGTTCGTCAGCACTTTTTCTTCCAAGGTGAAGTGTCCTGCAAGCTCATTCAGGAACTCCTCGCCGGAAGCCGGTTCAGCCGTATGACCTACGGCCACATTGATTTTGTTTACACCCTGCAGATCCCGCTTGAACAGTTCAATCATACGGGCGACAGCCTTCTTACGGCCTCTAACTTTCTCCACCGCATAAATAATACCTTCTGCATCAATGGACAATATCGGCTTAATATTCAGAAGTGTCCCCAGAATAGCGGAGGCTTTTCCAATTCTCCCGCCTTTTTGTAAATATTCAAGTGTATCTACTAAGAAGTAAAGCTTACGCGATTGACGTAGGCTTTCTACAGCCTCAAGTATCTCTTCAGGTCCTTTGCCTTCAGCAGACATTCTGGCAGCTTCCACTACCATAAATCCAAAACCATAAGAAGCGGAGAGAGAATCCACAACAGTGATCCCTTCTCCCTCTTCCTCCAGCATCGATTTAGCCAGCAATGCAGATTGATAAGTCCCGCTCAGTCCAGAAGAAATATGAAAGGAAAGGATAGAACAGCCCGGGTTACGCTCCAGAATACTGCGGTACACATTCATATATTCAACCGGTGAGGGTTGAGAAGTAGTCGGCAGCTGTGAGGTACGGGGAAGACGCTCATAGAACTGCTCCGGAGTCATATCCAGATTGTCCCTAAAAGCCTCTTCGCCGAACATTAAGGTCAACGGTACTACCTCAATTCCGTACGTTTCCGCCATTGCTGGCGGGATATCTGAAGTGCTGTCGGTGACGATAATGGTACGATTCATGGATTTTCTCCCCCAAGCTATAATTTTGCCAACTACGCAATAACAAATTTCTACTCCATTGTTAAAGAACCATTAATTCCTACCTATGGCTCTACAGAGAACAGATAATAATACAGGGGTTGGCCACCCTCATGAATCTCAACTTCCACATTCGGATAAGTCTCTTCCAGCCACTCACTCAAAGAATCAGTAGCCTCGGATTCTGTTTCTGCACCAATAAGGATCGTAACGATTTCGTCGCCATTCTCCAGCATATTGGATAACAGCGCCTGACTTGCAGCCAAAAGATCATCTGCAGCAGCAACAATTTTGGAATTAGAAATCCCAATAAATTGGCCCGATTTAATCTCCAGCTCATCAAAGCTTGTATCACGCACAGCGTTCGTTACTTGTCCGGACTTCACATGAGAGATTGCTTCCAGCATATTCTCAGAATTAGTCTCCACTGCATCTTCCTCTTGGAATGCAAAAGCTGCTGCTATTCCCTGCGGAATACTTTTACTTGGAATCACCGTAATCTCACGTTCGCCCTCTAGAAGATCTTTAGCTTGTTGAGCGGCAAGAACAATGTTCGAGTTATTTGGCAAAATATAAACATGCTTCGCAGATATGGAAGAAATCGCGTTCACGAAATCCTCAGTGCTAGGATTCATTGTCTGACCGCCAGCTAGGACTACGTCCACTCCAAGGCTTTTGAAAATGTCAGCAATACCTGCGCCAGATGATACCGCGATGAAGCCGTAAGGCGCCAAATCATCGGCCGGTGGTTCAGCAGGAGACATTTGCACTGCGCTCTTCTCATTCGGCATATCAGCGAATACATCAGGCATTGGTGCAATATCCATGCCCGCAGTCAGCAGGTCACGATGCTGCTCTCGCATATTAAGAATGTGAATCTGCGTGATCTCCCCATAAAGAAGAGCCAAGTTCATCACTTCACCTGGAGCCTTAGAGTGCACATGCACTTTAATCGTCTCATCATCTGAAATAACAATAATGGAGTCGCCATTAACTGACAACGCTTTCCTAAAAGCTTCCTCATCAAAATTGGTTCTCACGTTAACGCCTAACTGGCGATTAATGAAAAACTCCATATCATATAGAAATTCTATATCTTCAGTAGATAGCTGTGACTGCGCAGAAGACTGTACAGAAAACAGTTCACTTTCAGGTTTCGTTAATACGGGTTTAGGCGCTGGTGCAACGGGTGTGTGGGTTTGTCCTTGCACAGATTCAGACAGACCGGTAGTACTTCCATTCGTCAGATGCTGGTGAAACCCTTCATAAATGTAGACCAAACCTTGGCCGCCAGAATCTACAACACCGACTTGCTTCAATACAGGCAATTGCTCAGGCGTATAAGCTAAGGCTTCTTTTGCTTTGGCTAATACCTCTGTCATCAGCTCCACAACGTCAGTAGTACGGCGGGCATAATAAACAGCATGTCTTGCAGCCTCTTTAGCTACAGTAAGAATAGTTCCCTCTACGGGCTTTACAACTGCTTTATACGCAGCGTCCACTCCGGTTTGCAGCGCAGCAGCGAACTGCTGTGTATTAAGCTCATCATGTTGAGCCGCATACCTGCTAAACCCTCTGAATAACTGGGACAAAATAACGCCGGAATTCCCACGAGCTCCCATTAATAAGCCCTTGGAGAGTACACCTGCACATTGGCCCACAGAAGTGGTGTTATTTTTCTTTAATTCATTCGCACCTGCGGTCATCGTCAAATTCATGTTTGTGCCGGTATCTCCATCTGGGACCGGAAAAACATTTAGGGAATTGACGTGTTCTGCATGCTGTTGCAGCTTATCCGCTCCAGCCAATACCATAGCGGTAAAATCTGTTCCGTTTATAGAACGCTTACTCAATTGAGAATTCCCCTTCCTAACTTCATGCCTAATCATTCTATGATTAACAGGACATAATGCACTAATTTACATTGTACTATAAGTATTAAAAGAAATAAATGTTTTTGAATCGGTTGACGTAGCAAAATTTGCTGTGATATTATAGATAAGTATTGTTTATGCAGGTGTTAGGAATAAGGAGGTGTAATCTATGTCCCGCAAATGTGCAGTAACAGGCAAGAAACCGAGCAGCGGCAACCACGTGTCTCACGCTAATAACCGCAACCGTCGTTCTTGGGGAGTTAACGTTCAGAAGGTCCGTATCCTCGTGAACGGTAAACCAAAACGCGTGTACGTCAGCACCCGTGCTTTGAAAGCCGGTAAAGTTGAACGCGTTTAGTCTTTAGCAATTTTAAGACCGAACGATAACTTATATGAAGCAAAAAGCACCCTTTACATTTGTAAGGTGCTTTTTTTCATGTTTTCTTTTCTGTTAGCGGCTTAACTCTTCTGAAATGTGTTCAATATTGCTTTAACAAAACCTCCCAAAAACCTTGGCAGCTTAAACGTGTAAAATTTCATGATTTACCCTCCCATCAATTCATGCCGTACGCAGGAGACTTTCCTCTTGTCAATAACGGAAACGAACTGCAGTCCTCCCTGCCAAAACAAAAAAGGCTACATGAGATTTCTGCTCATGTAACCATATTTATGCACCGAGGACTTGGCCTATACCTCTAGTCTCAATAGCCTATTTTTTTAACGCAGTGCAGATTCGGCTGCTTCTCGAATTCCGCGGATCGCCGCAGCACGATCACTCCGGCCAAAAACTGCATTCCCCGCTACCAAAACATCGGCTCCAGCTGCCACAACTAAGGGTGCTGTCTCTTCCGAGACTCCACCATCTACTTCGATCAATAAATCTGGATTCACTTCATTCGCCCATTCTCGAATTTGAATGATTTTGCGCAAAGTGTTAGGAATGAATGCTTGACCACCAAAGCCTGGATTAACGGTCATCACCAGAATCATATCCACATCCTCCAGCACCTCACGCACCGCTGAAGCCGGAGTACCCGGATTAATTGCTACACTTGCCTTCAGCCCCAGCTCCTTGATCTGATGAACCACACGATGCAAATGAACGCATGCCTCAGCGTGAACGGTGATCACACTTGCACCTGCTGCAGCAAAATCAGGGATATAACGTTCTGGTGACTCAATCATCAAGTGAACATCAAGTGGCAGCTTGGTATGTAACGATACAGCTTTTACAATAGGTGGACCCAATGTGATATTCGGCACAAAATGACCGTCCATTACATCCACATGTATCCAATCTCCACCACTGGCTTCCGCCTCTGCTACTTCTGGACCTAAACGCGCGAAATCCGCCGACAATAAAGATGGTGCTATTCGTATCATGATGTTAGTACCTCCGCTTTTTATCTTTCATTTCATTAAAAAACAGTTTGTAATGATCATAGCGACTATCCGCAATTTTCCCTGCTTTCCAAGCCTCTATTACACGGCAGCCTGGTTCATGCTGATGACTGCAGCCCCGGAACTTACAATCGGATGCATATTGAGCAAATTCACGAAAACAAGTGGACAGCTCTTCTACACCAAGCTCTAAGAAATCAAGCTGACTAAAACCTGGGGTATCTGCAACAAAACCTCCACCACCAATATCCATCAGCTCCACATGACGGGTCGTATGGCGACCACGTCCCAATCGTAAACTGATCTCTCCAGTCTCCAGTTTAAGCCCTGGAACAATACGATTCAATAAGGTGGACTTACCAACCCCCGATTGACCCGCAAAAACGCTAATACCACCAGTAAGCCGTTGTCTTAGCTCATCGCTTCCGGCACCAGTAAGTGAACTTGTGACCATCACTTCATATCCGATATCCTCATAAAGTTCTTTAACATAACGAGTAGCTTCACCATCATCATCCGCCAAATCCTGTTTAGTCAGAACAATTAGGGGTTCCAGACCCGAATGCTCAATATGAACTAGAAACTTGTCCAACAGATTCAGGTTCATATCGGGCTCTCGAACGGAGAATAAAAGGACTGCGAGCTTAACATTCGCTACAGGTGGACGAATCAGTTCAGATTCTCTAGGTAGAAGTTCATCCACCATTCCTTCTCCATGCTCAGTAAGTATATAAATAACCCGATCTCCAACTAGCGGAGCGATCCCTTTTTTCTTGAGAATTCCTCGGCCTCTGCATTGAACAGAATGCTCTTCAGTCGCAATTAATCCTTCGCGGAGCGGTTTCACATAATAATAACCGCTTAACGCCTTAACAATTATACCTTCAGGCATACATAGTGAGCCTTCCTCTCCTGATTTTGCGAAAATGACCCAAGTCTGATATCCTCGGGTCATTTCGCTACGCCAACCATTCAGGTTAAACCCTGTTTAGTTGTTGTTTTTATCTTTAGATTTATCCTTGCCTTTATTGTTGTGCTTATTATTGCCATTATTAGTCGATTCACTATTTATAGAACTATTGTTTACGAACCCTGTCTGATTCACCGCCCCGTTATTCCCTCCGTCATTCTCTGAACCTGAACCTGGCAAGATCTCCGGTTCAATCGTAGGTTCAATTGTAGGCGTAGGTTCAGCAGAAGGTGTTGGAGTTGGCTGTGGTGTTGCTATAACTGGTGGTTCAGGCTCCTGAACGGTTCCGTTCTTAGCATCGATATAAGGAATGACATAAGTATCCAAAAGTACACCGTCACGGGTAACAATAACTGAACCATCTTTATTAGGAGCCAATACTAGATTCACAGATAACACTTGGCTCTTTCCAATGGTACGTGTTCCCCAATCCTGCTTCTCTCCATTATTGCGCGCATCCACGAATTCGATACGAATCTTGCTCTTTTTTCCATCCTGAGCAGGAGCGACTGGCACATTAAAGGTATAATTCAGGGCTTCAGGTGGATAACCTGTACTTAAGTAAATCGTAATCGCTGTTCCAGGTGGAACAGAAGTACCTGTCCCCTTATCAAATGCCCAAGTCTTTGTTACTTTACCTTCTTCAATGCTGAAGCTGGATTCTTGTTTAACTTCTCCAAGAACAAGCTTGGCACCTTCCAGCAGCGCCTTTGCCTCACTCTCCGTCTTACCGATGAGATCTGGCAACAGTACACTTTCTTCTCCTTTACTAACGTAAAGGGTGATTTGAACCGTCTCAGGATCGAATTCTGTATTTAATGCAGGGTCAGATTTTACAATGAGACCTTCATCTGTATTTTCGTCATAGAGAGGTTTATTATCAATCCGGTCCTGGGCTACACCCAGCGCCATCAATGCTTTAACCGCATCATCAAAGCTCTTGTTAACTACATCTGGCATCTTGGGTAGTGGCTTAGCCGTATTCACAGTGAGTATTAGGGACGCTCCTTTTTTCACTTTGGCATCCTTTTCCCTACTTTGCTTAATGACCACATTCTCTTCAAAATTCGGACTGTAGTCATACAGAATAGGATCAGCAACCTCAAGCCCCAAATCCTCAAGCTCAGTTTGTGCTTGTTCTATCTGTTTACCTACTACATAAGGAACGGAAACCTCAGGAACAACTAGCTGTGATTTAACGTACCATACGAGACTGGCCATAGCCAACAGCAACAGCAAGGTAAGCCCAATCCATAATGTGGGTTTTGCCCATTGTTTTTTACCTTTGCTTGAAGGCACCGGTTCATCATCTTCATCACGAACCATCCGTTCCTCACGATGATTACGATTACCATTGCTTCTTTGAATCGGTTTTATCGCCGGGATAACCCGCGTACGATCCTCATCTTCTTCATCGTTGAACAGAATCTTCGCCTCACTGCGGCGCTCCGGCAATAAGCATGTTTCCAAATCCTGCAACATTTCTTTGGCAGAGTCGTACCGCTCCTCCGGATTTTTACGCATTGATCTCAGAATTACATTCTCAACGCTTTGCGGAATGAGTGGATTCAGAAGTTTTGGCTCTTCAAACTCTTCTTGCAGATGTTTTAAAGCTACACTAATCGGACTCTCTCCCAAGAAGGGCAGGCTTCCGGTAAGCATTTGATAAAGTACAATACCTAATGAATACAAGTCAGACTTTTCTCCTGTAGAGACACCTTTGGCATGCTCTGGCGAGAAATAATGTACTGAACCAACCACAGAACCGGTCTGTGTAATGGTTGTTGACGTAACTGCGCGGGCAATCCCAAAGTCGGTTACTTTCACCCGGCCGTTGCGTCCGATCAGGATATTATGTGGTTTTATATCACGATGAATAATTTGATTCTGATGCGCATGATCTAGGGCATCACAGATTTGTGAAGCGATCCGTACGGATTCATCAACCTGTAATGGCGCTCGTTCTTTTATAATTTCATTAAGATTCTGACCCTCAATATACTCCATGACAATGTAATGAATTTCGTCTTCTTGTCCTACATCGTATATGCTGACGACATTCGGATGAGACAAAGATGCGGCAGATTGCGCCTCACGCCTAAAACGGCGAATAAATTCCTCGTCATGCACAAACTGATTGCGCAATACTTTGATGGCGACATTTCGGTTTAAAAGAATGTCATGTGCTCTATAGACGAGCGCCATTCCACCTCCGCCGATCCGTTCGATGACTTGGTAACGGCCGCCCAATTCGTGACCGATCATCAATCCCACTCCTTTGTTTCGGGCACAGCGGCCTCTCCATGATGTTCTAACAAAGCGACGCTAATATTATCGCCACCGCCGGCGAGCAGTGCCAGCTGAAGTAAACGGTCCGCTCTTTCCTCTAACGATATCTCATGTATACCTGCTACTTTGCCTAAATGCTCATTTGTGACAAAGTTGCTTAAACCATCGCTGCATAGAAGCAAAATTTCCCCAGGTAGCAGAGCTATAGGCGCCATATCAACTTCAACCTCAGCATCTGTTCCAAGTGCCCTCGTCAGCACATTACGACGCGGATGATTATCCAATTCCTCCACACTGATCTGACCGTTCTTGAACAGCTCATTGACTAGCGTATGATCCTCGGTTAGTTGAACTGCCGCACTGTCTTTTATTAAATAGGCTCTGCTGTCTCCGATATGGCCAATATATCCGTTTGATCCATTCAAAAGAACAGCAACGACAGTAGTACCCATATTATGATACTTATCGTCACCGGAAGCCTCCCTGAACACAGTGCTGTTAGCTTCCAAAATAGCAGCTGACAACGCATCACGCAGAGCTTCGTCTTGAAGGCCAGACTCTAACCCGTCTAGGTTATTCCTCATTGTCTCCAAAGCGAGCCTGCTTGCGGTTTCACCAGCCTGATGTCCACCCATCCCATCGGCAATAATACCGAGTGTATAACCGTGGCGCGTCGCGCCGATCCAGACCGAATCCTCATTGACAGCGCGCACTCGGCCAATATCGCTGGCATGAACTGTTCTGATCAAATATCCTCACCCCAACTCCATATGTTTGGCACGCAGCTGTCCGCATGCGGCCGCGATATCATGGCCTTGCTCACGGCGAATAGTAACATTCACCCCGTTATCAGCCAAAATACGTTGAAACTCAAAGATATCATTGCGTGAAGTACGTACATATTTTCGCTCAGGCACATGGTTTACCGGAATCAAATTGACGTGGCACAGCATGCTCTTAAGCACCCCAGCCAATTCCTCAGCATGCTCCGGTTGGTCATTTACCCCGCCGATCAAGGCATACTCAAAGCTGACACGTCGTCCCGTCTTAGCTTGATAATAACGCAATGATTCAATTACATCATCAAACGGAAAACGGCGGTTAACAGGCATTAGCTTTGAACGCAAGGCGTCGTTAGGCGCATGAATCGAAATCGCCAGATTAATCTGGGTATCTTCTTCTGCAAATTTATAAATGCTCGGTACAATACCGCTGGTGGAAACAGTAATATGCCGTTGTCCGATATTTAAGCCCTTCTCATGAATCATAAGACGCAGGAATCTCATTGTTGCATCATAGTTCTCAAACGGTTCACCAGTACCCATGATAACAATGCTGCTGACACGTTCGCCGCGCGCATCCAGGATTTGTTGGGAACGTACAACCTGAGCTACAATTTCTCCCGCTGTCAAATCCCGTTTTAATCCACCGAGTGTGGAAGCACAGAAAGTACAGCCGATTCGGCATCCTACTTGGGTTGTTACGCAAACGCTATTGCCATAATTATGTTTCATGATAACTGTTTCGATAGCATGATCGTCATGCAATCCAAACAGGAATTTTACAGTTCCATCTTTAGATTCCATTTTAGTAATTTCAGTTAATGCTGCAATAGAGAATTGTTCATTCAGCTTCTGGCGAAGCCCTTTGGACAAATTGCTCATTGCTTCGAAGTCATTCACACGTTTTACATACAGCCAATCAAAAATTTGTCCACCACGAAAAGCAGGCTCACCATTGTCTTTCGCCCACTGTTGTAACTCTTCTAAAGAAAAATCATATATTAAAGGTTTCATTATTATCTACACCTGTTCTTTCATAAGGATATGCGTATTATTTCTCATTCTTCCTATTTTAACACAAATTTCAGAGACGGTAAAAGAAAACGCCCGCCGTACGGTAGCCCGGCGGGCGGAGGATACTACAATTGTCAGAAAATTTGCTATATTACAAGACTCTCTGGAGCTTAGAAATATAGAACCCGTCGCTCCCATAATGATGGGGCAGCAGTTGAATTCCATCACCCTCAGCCAGCGCGGTACCCTCCAGCCTGTCCCACAATGGTGAAGCAAAGGTCACTGCGGTGAAATCAGGATTCTGCTTCAAAAAGTCAGCTACTACTTCACTATTTTCCGCTTGTTCAGTCGTACAGGTACTATATACCAGAATGCCACCCGGTTTCAACAGTTTAGAGACCGACTGCAGCAACTCCCGCTGCAATGATGCTACACTAGCCACATCTTCCGGCTGCTTACGCCATTTGAGGTCTGGCTTACGGCGAATTACGCCGAGTCCAGAGCAAGGTGCGTCGAGAAGAATTCTATCAAAGGATTGATGCTCTAACGTGTGCTCCAGCTCCAGCGCGTCTGCACTGCCTGTAGATACACAATCAAGACCTAAACGTTCTGCTTGATCTGAGATCAATTTCGCTTTATGCAAATGCAGATCATTAGCATAAATCGATCCTTCATCTTTCATGAGCTCGCCCATATGTGCTGTTTTGCCCCCAGGAGCAGCGCAACAGTCAAGCACTCTCATGCCAGGCTCCGGAGCTACCGCTTCAGCTACAAGCATAGAACTCTCATCCTGAACGGAGATATATCCATCACGATACCAGGAGGTGAGTGCCAGGTTTCCGCCGCCTTTCACAACAATGCCATAGGGACTAACATCAGATGCTGAAGCTTGCAGACCTTGTTCAATCATCTGGTTCAGCAGAGCTTCACGACTGATCATCGTTGTATTCACGCGTACACTGACCGCAGGCGGCTCATTGTTTGATGCACAAATAGCTTCCGCCGTGTCGGCACCGTACTCGGTAATCCAACGTTCCACTAACCACAACGGATGTGAATATAATATCGATATCCGCTGCGCTTGACTTAGTCCCTCAGGCAGAACTGGCAGATCACCAGCACGCAATACACTGCGCAGCACGCCGTTAACCATCCCTGAGATTCCCTGGTGGCCTTTTTTCTTCGCTATATTAACAGCCTCATTTACAGCTGCATGGGACGGTATACGATCGAGATACATAATTTGATATAAACTAAACCGCAGTAAATTACGGACCCATGGCTGCAGTTTGGCTATCCCTTTACTAACAAATCCTTCAAGCACATAATCCAGGGTGTTCATCCGCGAAATAGAGCCATAGACAAGTTCTGTGACCAATCCGGCATCTTCTCTGCTAAGCGTTGCCTTCTGTAGACTGCTGTTGAGCAGCAAATTGCTATAAGCACCTTGCTGCTCAACTTTAACCATTATATCAAGCGCGATTTCCCGGGCAGAAGCAGGGGTAACCTTACCCTTGTTGCCAGCTCTGCCGTTGTTGCCAACTGCTTTAGAGTTATTCCCCTGTCTCTTACCAGCGCTAGGATTTACTGCTGATCGGCCAACACCATTTCCACCGCCGCTCAACCTAACACCGTCCCTAGCTTCATAACAGCACCACGGCTAAAATCGGCCGCACTCATTGCTTTTTTGCCAGCAGGTTGAACCGTTGTCAGCAGCAGACTTCCGTCACCTGTTTTCACTTCGACACCTCGTTCAGTTACAGAAAGCACCGTTCCTGGAGCACTATCGCTTGCTTTCTGCGCTTCAGGCAGCTTAGAAGCCCAAGCTTTAAAGGTCTCACCATTCCAGAGCGTAAATGCGCCGGAAAAAGGAACTAATCCACGAATTCGATTATAGTTGTCACGTGAGCTAGCGTTCCAATCCAAGCGTTCATCCTCGCGATTAAGGTTAGGGGCATAAGTTGCCTCACTATCGTCTTGCTGAACAGCTTGAACTTTTCCGCTTACTAAACGTGGCATTTCAGACTTTAACAGATCTCGTCCAGCCAGGCTCAGCTTCTCAAAAAGAGTTCCAGAGGTATCCTCATCCTCAATAGCCACTTCGACACGAGAGATCATGTCACCGGTATCCAGCCCCTCAGCCATATACATCAAAGTAACGCCGGTCACTTTCTCACCATTGATGATACTGCGCTGAATCGGAGCACCTCCCCGATATTTAGGAAGCAACGAACCGTGTACATTCACACAACCATTCCGCGGTAAGTCCAACACAGCTTTAGGCAAAATTTGACCATAAGCAGCCGTGACGATCAAATCCGGCTCATACGCAGCCAGCTCAGCGACTGCCTCAGGACGACGCATGCGTTCAGGCTGAAGCACAGGTAATCCGAGAGCTAATGCGGCTTCCTTAACTGGTGAAGGAGCCAAGATTTTTTTTCTCCCCTGCGGACGATCCGGTTGGGTGATGACAGCTACAACTTCATAGCCTTCATCTACCAGCATTTGCAAGCTTGGCACCGCAAAGGCTGGAGTTCCCATGAAAACAATCTTCATATTCCTCACTCCTCAGTCTCGTTAGCAGTCATCTCGTACACTTTTTCAGCGATATCTGTAAACAGAACTCCATTCAAATGGTCAATCTCATGCTGAAAAGCCCGGGCAAGTAAACCACTGCCGGTTATCGTAATCTCTTTTCCCTCACGGTTAAGGCCACGAACAGTTACAGTCTCCGCACGGCGTACATCACCATTCAAGCCAGGAATACTAAGGCATCCTTCTGGTCCTAGCTGTTCACCTTCCATGCTGATGATTTCAGGGTTAATCATTTTGATCAATCCATGCTCTTCATCCGCATCCACCACAATTAAACGTTTCAAAATTCCGACTTGGGGTGCCGCCAGCCCTACTCCTTCAGCGTCATACATCGTATGTGCCATATCATCCAGCAATTTTTTAACATTAGGAGTAACTACAGCTACTTCTTTAGCTTTTTTGTGCAATACTTCATCCGGTTCTTTAACGATCAAACGTATAGCCATTACAAAACACCTTCCCGTTCTGAACATTTCTATATTTAAAGTCAATTGATAAAGCTCTTTTTTTACATTGTAACATGATACGGATTTACATCAACATCTGCGGATCCACATCAATGCTGATCTGAAGACCGGTATCCCGCACAGAATCCTCTAACTCTTCAGCCACTTGGCGGACAAGTCCAATCACATCGATGGCGCCGCGCCATTTTATCATACACTGGAATCTATATCTACCCTTTAATCGAGGGATAGGTGATGCCACAGGACCCAACAGATCTAACACATCGCTGGTTAGCTTATCGAGACTTCCATACCACCTTAGCTGTCTGGCCTTTCCCTGAAGATTCAGAGCATAATTCTCTGCCATCCGCAGTAGAAGCGGCAGCTGTTCATGAGACAATGTGACCAGAATGAGTCTGCAATATGGCGGATAATGGAGGCCTCTGCGATGCTTCAGCTCTTCACGTACAAAAGAGAGATAGTCATGTCCGCTGGCATGAATAATAGAATAATGCTCTGGCGTATAGGACTGAACGACCACTTCGCCTGGAAGCTGGTGCCGGCCTGCTCTGCCTGCAACTTGTGTAAGCAATTGGAATGTCTTCTCTGCTGCGCGAAAATCGGGCAGGTTCAAAGCTGAATCTGCTGTGATTACACCAACAAGAGTGACATCTGGAAAATCCAGTCCCTTTGCTACCATCTGAGTGCCCAGGAGAACATCCGCTTTTTTGTCTCTAAATTGGTTCAGCAGCTTCTCATGCGAGCCCTTTTCTGTTGTTGTGTCCACATCCATACGAATCACTCGTATGCCTGGGAATAGCTTACCAAGCTCTTCCTCCACCCGCTGTGTACCCGTTCCGAAAAACCGGATATGCTCACTACCACACTCCGGACAAAGCTTAGGTGCTGGTTCAGCATGTCCGCAATAATGACAACGCAAATTGTCACTACGGCTATGATACGTTAGTGAGATATCACATTCTGGACAACCGGCTACGTAACCACAGCTACGACACATGACAAAGGTTGAGAAACCTCTACGGTTAAGCAGCAGCACCGTCTGTTCTCCGCGTTCCAGCCTCTCTTCCAGTGCTGAATGAAGCTTTCGGCTGAACATCGAACGGTTGCCTTCTTTAAGCTCTTCCCGCATGTCTACTACGTTCACCTTTGGAAGTTCATTTCCAAGTGCACGGGTAGGCATCTCTAGCAGTACCGGTGAAAAGTGAATATCACTCTGCGATCTTGCAGCATGATAGCTTTCCAGCGAAGGCGTAGCAGAACCTAGAATCACAGCTGCCCCACACTGTTCCGCTCTACGAATAGCAGCATCACGGGCATGATATTTCGGATTCTCCTCCTGTTTATAAGAGGTCTCATGTTCTTCATCCATAATAATCAACCCTAGGTTGGAGAAAGGAGCAAACACGGCCGATCTTGCGCCTACAGCGACTGTGGCCTTTCCTTCACGGATTTTACGCCACTCATCGTATCGCTCACCAACAGACAGCCGGCTATGCATAACCGCGACACCGCTGCCGAACCGCCCCTTAAACCGCTCCACCATTTGTGGTGTTAAAGCAATCTCTGGCACAAGAACAACAGCCTGTCTGCCCTGATCTAAACAGCGTTTAATACATTGCAAATAGATCTCTGTCTTACCACTACCCGTAACTCCATGAAGCAGAAATACTTCGTGAAGCTGCTCCTCTAAGGTTCGAGAAATTCTTGTATATACGACCTCTTGTTCCGCAGTAAGCGGTAGAGGTGTGGTAGGTTTAAAATCTCGTCCTTGATAAGGATCGCGATAGACTTCAATTTCACTGATCTCGATAAAACCTTTTTCCTCCAAGGCCTTTACAGTACTTGCCGTTACTTGGAGTGCAGACAAAACTTCTTTAAGAGCCATGGGGAGTGTAGCTTCCATATCAACTAAAAAGCTCAGAACTTCCTTCTGGCGTGCGGATTTTTTTGGGAATTTGTTCAAAGCCTCACGGGCAGCAGTGACACCTATCGCCAGATCGACTGCCTTGAGCTTTTTCTTGCCCATTTTATCCTTAATGGATTGACTCTCTATAAGTACTCCACGCCGCAGCATGAACTTCACCGTCTCAGCAGCCTCAGGAAATGCACGAGTAAGCTGCTTCATGGAAACTTCGCCACTACGTCCAATAAATTCTGTGATTAGTCGTTCCTCATCCCCTGTGTCGGCAAACATTGGGAACAATTCATCCTCTGGAAATGCTGTCTCTTCCTGCACATCTCCAAGTGAAATCAGCCGTTCTGCCTTCCCTTTTAGAGCGGTGGGCAACATCGCCTGCAGTGCTGAAATTCGTCTACATGCATATCTTTTACTCATCCAGTCCGCAAGCTCAACTAATTCAGGAGATAAAGGCGGAAGCAAATCCAACACTTCTTGAATAGGCTTCAGGCTAGGACTCACTAGGGTCTCGCCTGATTCTAAAGATACTACAAAACCTTGGACTGTCCGGTGCCCAAACGGAACGGCTACCCGACTGCCCACTTCAATCCATAACTTCAGGGATTCTGGAATACTATAATCAAATGGCCGGTCAGTGCTGCGTACAGGCACATCCACAATGACCTTGGCGATATCCATTATAATGAAGCTCCAGTAATTCGCTCTGCCACGAGCGTCAGCAAACGACGAGCTACCTCATCCTTTGACAATTGTGGCAATTCAAGCACCAATCCATTCACATCATATATCGAAACGATATTCGTATCCGCTCCAAATCCGGCTCCTGCAGCCGCTACATTGTTAGCAACGATGAGATCGCAGTTTTTGCGGACCAGCTTGTCCTTAGCATAAAATTCCGTATTGCCCGTTTCCGCAGCAAAGCCGACCAAAAACTGCTTGTTTTTGGTCTTACCGAGTGTTTCCAGAATATCCGTTGTCTTCACAAGCTCAAGCGTCATCGTCTCTCCGCTTTTTTTAATCTTGGAAGGCTCACTATGCTTCGGACGGTAATCCGATACAGCAGCCGCCTTGATCATAATGTCGCAGCTGTCCCACAGTGCGGTAACTGCTTCATACATTTCCTGTGCAGATTGAACACGAATGACTGAAATCTCTGGTTCCTGTGGAGGAGCCTCATCTGTACGCGCAGCAATCAACGTTACCTCAGCACCCATTGCACGTGCAGCACGTGCTAGCGCGAAGCCCATTTTACCGGATGAATCATTGGAGATATAACGCACTGGATCAATCCGTTCTACCGTTCCACCCGCTGTGATGACGATTTTTTTACCCGCAAGAGGTTTGGATGCGACGCTAGCTTGGTGTGCAAAAAAATTCTCAACCACACTCACAATAGCCTCTGGCTCTTCTAGCCGACCTTTGCCAACGTATCCACATGCCAGCAGTCCTTCACCAGGCTCAATAAACTGAATGCCTCGGCTAGCGAGAATATTCAAATTATTAAGTACAGCTGGATGCTGATACATATGAACATTCATAGCTGGTGCAACCATAATAGGAGCCGTAGTAGCAAGCAGTGTAGTAGATAACATATCATCGGCGATCCCGTGTGCCATTTTGGCAATTATATTTGCGGTTGCGGGTGCTACCAGCACAAGATCCGCAGCATCTGCCAGATCAATATGTGAAATGGAGGATGGATCTCTCTCCTGGAATGTATCGCTATATACTCGTTGCTTCGATAGTGACTGTAGAGTTAATTCTGTAATGAACTGCTTCGCCGAAGCTGTCATAATGACATGAACCTCGGCTCCTTTTTGGACAAGCTTACTGGTCAAGGACGCCGCTTTATAAGCAGCAATTCCTCCTGTGATCCCAAGTAAAATAGTCTTCCCCTTCAAGCTCTTCAACATGATCTCCCCCCTGTTCCCTACTCTTACAACGAATGGCTATCTTTACGACGAGAAAAAAATAACAACCTTCCGGTTGTCATAAAGAGCCCGGTTCTGGGCTTTCATCATAAATTTAAGACCCGTAAATGCTCCATAACCCAAGAAGAAACGGCAGCGCCTCAAAACAAATAGGCGGCATCCGTTTCTACAATAGGTCATTATTCCTTATGCTTGAGACTACTCTTCACCGCGGGTTAGAGTAATGCGATCTTCGTAAATTTCCTCAAGAGCAACACCAACAAATTTATGCGATCTAGGATTCTTCACATCTGTCTTGCCACCCTCACGCAATTGTCTAGCACGACGTGCAGCAGCGACAACGAGCGAATACTTACTGTCAACCTTAGTCATCATTTCATCAATGGATGGATATAGCACTGGGACACCTCTTCATAGTTTACTGTTAATACCATTTGACCTTCAGCATAAATTATCTGACTTTACAATGTTCGGCGATAATAATGCTTTCTATTCTCTTACAAGCCAGATCAATCTCATCATTCACTACAGCATAATCATAATGCTGCATTAAGTTGATCTCATCTTCCGCTACAGTCATGCGGTGATCGATCACATCTGGATGCTCAGTACCCCGTCCGCGAATGCGGTCCTTCAACTCGTCCATGGATGGAGGAAGAAGGAACACAAAAATCCCTTCAGGAAATTTCTCTTTGACTTTGAGAGCTCCTTGAACCTCAATTTCGAGAATAATGTCTTTGCCGCTATTGAGAGTTCTCTCTACAAAATCACGGGGAGTACCGTAATAATTACCTACGTACTCCGCGTATTCAAGCAATTGATCGGCTTCGATCATTGTCATAAATTCCTCTTTGCTTTTGAAAAAATAGTTGACGCCATCTTCCTCACCCGCACGCGGACTGCGAGTAGTAGCAGAAACTGAGTAGACAAGTTCGGGCATCTTCGGACGTAGTGCAGTACAAACAGTACCTTTACCCACGCCGGAAGGTCCGGATAATATGATGAGCAATCCTTTTGACATAATACACTCCATTTAGTTGTTATTCGTCGTTGTCGTCATCTTTACTGGATAAGCGATGCGCCACAGTCTCCGGCTGTACAGCCGATAGGATGACATGATCACTATCTGTAATGATTACGGCACGAGTCCGTCGGCCATAGGTGGCGTCGATCAACATATGCCGATCACGTGCCTCCTGGATAATACGTTTGATTGGTGCAGATTCCGGACTGACGATAGAAATAATGCGGTTGGCAGACACAATATTTCCAAAGCCAATGTTAATAAGTTTGATTGCCATGTTCCGGTAGTTCCCCCCATAAAGTTCTATGCTATTACCTATTCCCGATTACTCTATGTTCGCAGCTTGTTCTCGAATCTTCTCCAGTTCTGCTTTCATATCTAGCACAAGACCCACGAGAGTTAGATGATTGCATTTCGATCCGATTGTATTCGTCTCACGGTTCATCTCCTGAATGAGAAAATCCAGTTTGCGTCCTACCGGTCCTTTCCCCTTCAGGAGGGCTCTGCATTGCTCGAAATGACTATACAACCGGGTCAACTCTTCATCAATATTACAGCGATCTGCAAAAATAGCGATCTCCATCCCGAATTTATGCTCATCAAAAGCGAACGTCCCATCATTTAGTTCATTCAATCGATGTCGAAGTTTCTCACGATATTCAATGATTACGACAGGTGCAAGTTCAACCATTTCAGCATGCATGTTCTCAAGATGGTTCAGGCGCTGTTCAATATCTGCGGCTAGATAACTGCCTTCACGGGCGCGCATCTCCAGCAGAGACTGCAAACACTGCTCAAGTCCCGCCTCCAATACTTCGGAGTAGTCTTCTAATGTCGCAGACACGGCACCCGCAGCCTCGTCTTTGCTGTCCATAATACCGGGTATAGAAAGTATATCACGTAAAGTCAACTCACCAGTCAAACCATATTCGTTCTTAAGCTGCTCTGCTGCCTTTAAATAAGTCATTACAGCAGAGTGATTCAGAACCGGTCTAACAGTCGACTCATCGTGCTCTCTATTGATGGTAACATCTATTCTTCCCCGTTTGATGTGCTGTTGAACCTTTCTTCTCAACACATCCTCATAACCCGTCCAATCCCGGGGCATCCGCAGTACAACTTCGCAGTACCGGTGATTCACCGATTTCACTTCGAACATAATCTTGTAGCCGCCGAATTGCAGGGACGATTGACCGTATCCGGTCATGCTAAATGACAACGGAATCACATCCATTACACTATTGTAATTGATTATTACTAGCGAAACAAGGGGGACAATTTGCGTCCTGATTTCTCCCACACATACTCCATTAGCTGTGCGCTCATATCATAGAACATGAACGGAGTCATCAGATAGATTCCATTAAAATGGGCAGTAGCAACATCTAACAGTTCCTTAGCGATAGCGACACCTTCTGCTCTTCCAGCTTCCCCTTCAAGTCCCTTCATGCGGTTGCGGACATCGTCCGTAAGCTGAATACCGGGAACCTCATTATGTAGAAACTCTGCATTACGTCCGCTTGCCAGTGGCATAACACCAATGAATACGGGGATTTCCAGATGTGCTGTTGCCTCAGCTATCTTCACGATAAGTTCCTGATCATAGACAGGCTGGGTCATAATATAGTCGGCACCAGAGGCAATTTTCTTCTCCAGACGTTGCACTGCCTTATCCAAATGTTTAACATTCGGGTTAAATGCAGCTCCGATTACAAAATTCGCTTTCTGTTTCAAAGGTTTACCTGAGAAGGAAATCCCGTCATTCAGCTGCTTGATCATTCTAATAATCTCAAAAGAGGTTAAATCATAAACCGAGCTTGAGCCGGGAAGATCTCCAAATTTCGCAGGATCACCTGTTACAGCCAGCACATGATCAATTCCAAGCGCATCAAAACCCATCAAATGGGATTGAGTACCAATCAAATTACGATCCCGGCAAGCAATATGCACTAGCGGACGAAGTCCAGTTTTAGCGTGCACCAAATGTCCCAAAGCCATGTTGCTCATCCGTGTGACAGCCAGGGAGTTGTCGGCGAGTGTCAGCGCATCCGCGCCTGCTCTTCTCAAAACTTCTGCGCCCTGCATAAACTTTGCAATATCCAATTCACGAGGTGGATCAAGCTCAACAATAACCGTATGTCGTTCCTTTACCAGATCAACCAGGTTCGGCTCTCTACCATCTCTATCCTCATCGCCAAAATTCTCTTGCAGCGATACACGCTCCACTGCAGGTGGCAACGGTTTAGGAAGCGGTTGCGGTACATAATTCTTCAGTGCAGAGGAGATTTCTGCGATATGCTGCGGAGTTGTACCACAGCAACCACCGATTATCCGGCAGCCCATCTCCGCGAAAGTCTGTGCCATTTGGCCAAAATATTCTGGTGAAGCCCCGTACCGGTATTCTCCGTCTACATAATCCGCCACACCCGCATTTGGATACACAGAGGCTGGCAGAACCAGATTCCCTTGTACAGCTTTGAGCGCTCGCTTCATTCCGTTCGGGCCTGTGTTACAGTTAAATCCGATAACATCAGCGCCATCGCCTTCCAGAATACGAAAGGCTTCTGGCAAAGTTAATCCATCTAATGTGCGTGCCGTTTCATCGACAGCTAATTGGCAAACTACAGGAAGCGAGCTGATCTTGCGGAGCGTTCTTAGAGCTAAATGCAGTTCCTCAACATCGTAAAAGGTTTCCAGCATAATGCCATCTACGTCCTCTTCTAGCAATGCAGCAATCTGCTGTGTAAAATATTTTTTCAGCTCTGTGGAAGAGAGATTCGCACGTTTGCCCGCACGAATAGATCCTACAGCTCCTAATACATACCCATGATCTCCAGCAGCCTGGCGAGCGATTCTAACCCCGGCTCGATTTATTTCCTCAACCTTGGATTCTAGACCATATTTGGACAGCCTGTCATAGTTCGCCGAGAAGGTGTTGCTTTCCAGCAGCACTGCCCCTGCCTCAATATAGCTGCGATGAACATCTTCGATTACCCCCGGAGAGGTCAAATTTAATTCTTCATAGGAAATGCCGACCGGGAAACCCTTCTGATATAAGTAGGTCCCCATCGCTCCGTCTCCGACTAATACTTTATTTCCCCATGCGGAACGTAAATCCGGCTTCACAACAAGATCCTCCCCTGCCACATTAGTTTCTAACTTTAGTTTCATACTAATGTAACATAAATCGGTATGGATGATAAGCTTTACAAAAGAAAAGCATTTAGACCAAAATATCACCATGCATGTTCATATGTAAAAAGCTTCATACTAACGTTAATGCCGTTATTTCCATAAAGGAGAGAATACTTTGAAGAAAAAAACAAGAAAGTTTCTGATCCGAAAATACGCTGTAACTTTACTGCTAGCCACTCTCTGCTTGCTGTATATTTATTTGCTAGATTGGCTGTATGGCTATGGGCTGGGTAACGTCGGGTATATCCTTAACTATCTATTCTATACCGCCTCTGAGAAAGCTACTGCTTGTATTTTGCTGCTCTGCTTGTTCATCCCCGATATCTATTACTGGAAAACAGGACATCAACCAGAACGTGGCGGGGAAAGATGACTTCTTATCGCCGCAACGATGATAAGAATTACAGGGATCAACACCATAAAGAAGGGGAAAATCGTATATAACAATCTCCCCCCCTCATTAATATGTTCAGTAAAGCTCCGCGCATTCAACATCGAGCTGAACAGAATGATCAGAGCACAGGGATAGACCATTCTCCGGTAAGGAATCTTGAACAATTCCGAAATTCCTATAAGTGCGGCCGCAAAAAACACAGACATTTTGAAAAAAACGCCGATAATCAGCACCATAACAATTAGAATATCCACACGTTGAATAAAATCGGAGATTGAAATCTTGCTAATCGTGGGCATCAGAGGGAGGGGTGACCGTTTCACTATATCTGTGCCAAGCACGGAAATATTCAGCATCATAGTCAGACTTAAGAGCAAACCTGAAACAAATATCCCCGCGGCGATGACCCAAGGACCTTTTTTAACATTGTTCAGATAGGGCATCAGCATGGTAAAACAAATCATTTCACCAAAAGGGAACATATAGTTCTGGCGAATAACAGAATCAATCACAGGCTGGAACCCATTCTCAAAAATAGGAAGTAATCGATTCAAATTAATTGAGCCCGATAACATCAGCATGATCGAGCAAAATATTCCTATCAGCATTACAAGAGTTGCGAATACCAATGAAGTTCGGGATAATACCTCTACTCCTTTATGCAAAACATACGCAGAAGATAAGATCATCAACGTTGAAATAATAAACAAAGGTGTGCGGTGCATAGTAGCCATAACCAGCATGGAACTGCCATCCCGTAAATCACGACCCGCTAAATTGAGGAATAGGGTAATGTAGAGAACGGAAATCACCGTACCTAAGGATTTTCCCAATAGCTTGCGGGTATAAGCCGTTAAGGGGAGATCCGGAAACTTTCTGTACAAATAAGTGTACCCCGAAAATACAATCAAACCGATCAAATTTCCGAGGAGTATGGAAATCCACGCATCTTTACCAGACTCCATCCCAAGATTCACTACCAGCGCTGTTCCCAGCTCAAACAACAAAGTCAACGTGAAAAATTGGAGTAGTCCTATTTTTATCTTTCCCATAGCTGTCCCTCCTTTATTGTCATTACTTATTCTTGGATTGAAAGGAATCACTTCGCATATCCGTATGCCTGATCACAGCATCAGCCTCGATATTAATCTGGCAGGTTTCAAATATACTCTCCCAATGATCTTTTACTTGTTTCCAGCCACGTGGATTAGCTCTTTCTACTGCTTCACCGAAACCTAGATAATCACTTTTTAATGAACGGGCAGTTGCTATGGCAGCGCGGATCTGTTCTTGAATATTCTTTTCCAAAAGCTTCGAAAGATCGTTTAACACTGTTGGATCTGTTAGATCCAAGCCATTGGGCGATTCCTTTAATCCAGCCTGCTGAGTGACATTAACCGTGAAGATAGGATGCTCTATATCTTTCGCATCCGCATGGATATGTACCTGTGATAAATACACATTAAACGATATATAGTCCTTCTCCCCTATCGAGACCAATACCGGCATCTGAGATATTTTATTCTTAAGTAGAACGGTACCGATCGCCTCTTCGCCGAGCAGCCATCCTTTAAGCTTGTCTTCTTTAAAAGCTGCAAGACCGGTAACCTTTATTATGGTCTTCGGACTTAAGTTCTTTAAATTATCGTTGCTCTCCCTCTGGTCCAAATCTCCAGTCACTAGCACGCCATTGATCACAGGCCCCCCACCCGGAACCTGAATCCCCCGGATAATATCATCCACTTCCATCCGATAGTTATATCCGAATTGTTTAGAGGTTGTCTGCAGCTTCTCCACCAAATCATTGGCTGGAATCCTTCCGAACACGGTCATAGTCGTCATACATTCACTTGCAGGCTGTCCCTTGGAAATAAAAATCAGGCTTGTCAGCCGGGTTTCGCTTTCCCTTTCCAGCACATCCATGATATCCTTGATGCCTTCTTGAGCGAACTTCTCGGAAATGATGACCACCCTAATATGTCCTAAAGACAAAAAACGTGCAGTCTGACGCGAGGCATTAGCTAATGCTTCAAACATAGTGCGGCCGCTACCTTTATAAACCGAAACAGGTGAAGTTCCTCTAGCGTTCTTCCCAGAGATTTCGTCAGCAACGATAACCTGAAAGGATAATACATATTTCTCTTCTTCTGTAGGTCCTCTATCTATGGACACACCGGAAACGATGGCTCTTCTGTTTAATTCCACACTATCCCAGCAGCCTGTGAGACTAAGACAGATCAATACGCAAGGTAAAAGTCCTGCTAAGAAAAAATTGCATTTACTCAGAATCTTGCTTTCCTTTCTTATGCGGCTGTGTCCCTTTAGTCTTATCAAGAATTTTTGGAGATAGGTTCTGTTCATGTCCGGTTGTGATCTCCTTCCCTTCTGAAATGTTCCCTTGCTGCGCAGTAGCAGGAGCTGGTTCTGCTGTGCCAAGCGCCCACAAAGGCAGCCTTAAGACGGCATCCTTCTGACCTCTGGATGACAAAGGCACTATTGGAGACAAATAAGGAACGCCAAAAGAACGCAGACTGTTCATATGTGCAACCAGTACGATTAAACCTAAAGTAATCCCGTAAAAACCAAACATACCGGCCAATATCAAAAAACCAAAACGGATAATTCTGCCCGCAATCGCCATGTTATACGCTGGAATGGCAAAGCTCGCAATCCCGGTCAACGCGACCACAATCACCATAACGGGCGTAATAATTCCAGCCTCTACCACGGCCTGACCAAGAATCAGAGCACCTACTACAGATACGGTCTGCCCAACTGCACGCGGCATTCTTACTCCCGCTTCCCGGATGATCTCAAACGCACCTTCCATTAGAATAGCTTCGACAAAAGCGGGGAAAGGCACATTTTCCCGTTGCGATAAAAGGTTGATCAGCAAAGTCGTAGGGATCATCTCATAATGAAACGTCGTCAAAGCTATATACACGGAAGGCCCTAGAATAAGCACGATAAAACTGATATACCGAATAATTCGCATCAGAATAGCAATATCGAACCTTTGCGCATAATCCGAAGCTGACTGAAAAAAAAGAGTGAAAACCGCAGGCAAAATCAATACAAAGGGGGTGCCATCTACGACAATCACTACCCTCCCTTCTAACAGATTCGTTGCAGCAACGTCTGGCCGCTCGCTGTTATTGATGGTTGGAAAAGGGGTAAAGGTCTTATCCTGAATCAGCTCTTCGATATAACCGGATTCCATGATGGCATCTACATTAATCTGCTGCAGCCGTTTTCTAACTTCTTCAACCAGCTTCTCGTCCGCAGTATCCTTGATGTACATTAAAGCCACATCGGTCTGAGTTACCGACCCGATCTTCACATGCTCGAGTCTTAGTTTGGGTGATCTTATTCTTCTGCGTATTAATGAGACATTCGTAGCCAAAGATTCAACAAAGCTATCCTTTGGACCACGCACAACTAGCTGAGTGGAGGGTTCAGTGACAGAACGTGCTTCCCCTCCTTCAGTCTCACACATGATGCCACTGTCATAACCTTCAATGAGAATCAGTGTCTTCCCAGAAAGAATTCCGAGCAGCACCTCGTTCCAATCCTCCTGCAGCTGCGCTTCACCTATTTCCAGGGCACGGTTTAAGATGAGGTCATTCAGATTATTTGCTGCAGTATTGCTTTCCTTGAGCATCTCATCCGTAATGGAGAGCAATGAACCCATTACAAATTGATTAACGGTTTCTGTCTTAGCTAGACCATTAAGATGTACCGCAGCAGCCTCAACAACGGATTCCTCACCAAGCTTTACCTGGCGGATTCTAAGATCCGGACTATCTCCCAGCTCGGTTATGATATTGTTTAGCGTCTGCTCCAGATAAATGGTTAATCTCACTCCAGAACCTGGACCTGCCGGGTCAGCTTGCTGTCCCTTACCGGATTTATTTTTTTTAGTTAACCCGTTGATGTTCAACAAGCTCCCCTCCTTTTTTTCATAAACTTTGTAGTATTATTCTCGGTTACTCCTTCCATTATTCGGCTGCTTAAAGTCACCTCAGGTTAGAAACACAAAAAAGGCAGTCCAAGAATGCGCTCTTGGACTGCCTTTTTATTATTTTTCTATATTGCTACACTGCCCGTGAATACGACCTCAGCAGGTCCAGTCATATACACATGATTATCCTCTTCATTCCATTCAATATAGAGATCGCCGCCCTTTAGACTAATCCAAGCTGCCCGGTCTGTAAGATCATTCAGCACAGAGGAGACAAGGGTTGCGCAGGCTCCAGTGCCACAGGCAAGCGTAGGTCCTGCCCCACGTTCCCAGACACGCATATCCACTCTGCCCCGATCCAGTACCGTTGCGAATTCAACGTTTACTTTTCTCGGGAATAAAGGATGTACCTCAAGCTTAGGTCCCCATGTGGCAAGATCAAAATTCACTGCATCTTCTACGTAAATCACGCAATGAGGATTTCCCATGGATACCGCTGTGAACTTAAATTCGGTTCCGTCCGCTTCAATCGGCTGAGCGAGCACTGGCTCTGCATCAATAGATACTGGAATTTGCAGACCGGACAATACAGGTTCGCCCATATCTACGGTTACAGTCTCCACAACACCGTCTTTCACGTTTAAAGTAACCTTTTGTTCTCCGGCACCAATCGTTTCTATTACAATCTGCTCTGAGCTTACCAGTCCGTGGTCATATACATATTTAGAGACACAGCGAATGGCATTTCCGCACTGCTCCGCCTCCGAACCATCAGAATTCATAATACGCATCTTGAAATCGCCACGCTCAGAAGGCAGGATATATACCAGTCCGTCAGCACCGATTCCAAAGAACCGGTTGCATAGGGTTACAGCAAGCTCCGCTGCATTACTTGGCAGCTCTTGCTCGCCGAAAACAACGATGAAGTCATTACCGAGGCCGTGCATTTTTGTGAATTCCATTAAAAGTCCACTCCTAAAGGTTATGTTATGTTAGCATTCGCTTAAGCTTAAAGTTCTGTGTAATTGAGCATTTCGCAAGCATATGAGCGGTTAACTGCAACAAGTATACCTTTAGGAATGGAGCATTAGTATTGACTTTATGCTGAAATTTTTGTACTTTTTATCATCGGATTACTGCCGCTGCGTCCACGATTACGTTTGCCGCCCCAAACACTGCCGGCACCCATCAAGAAGGTCGGGATCCCCGCTGTTACAAACACCAGACACCATTCGCGGAAATTGAGCGGCACTGTTTTGAAGACAGGCTGGAGCACAGGCACGTACATTACGGCCAGCATCAGTAAGACTGATGACAACACGGCAAGCACTAGATACTTATTCTGGAACGGATTGCGGTGGAACACTGAACGCGAACTGCGGCAATCGAAAACATGGATCAACTGTGCCATAACTAGTGTTGCAAAAGCAACGGACTGTGCCCGAATCAATTGTGCAGGATTCTCTGGTGCTATACGTAAGGTTAGCCAAAATGCTCCTAGCGTACATAAACCAATCAAGAATCCACGGCTTATAATTTTCCAGCCTAAGCGGCGGGCAAAAATATTTTCTTTCGCACCACGAGGTTTATGCTCCATCAAATCCTTCTCGGGCTGATCCACTCCAAGTGCCATCGCTGGCAGTCCGTCCGTCACTAGATTGACCCAAAGAATTTGGATCGGAACGAGTGGTAAAGGCAGACCCAGCATCATGGCAAAAAACATAGTCAGAATCTCTCCCACATTGGATGCCAACAGATAACGAATGAATTTACGAATATTCTCATAGATATTTCTGCCTTCTTCGATGGCAGCAACAATCGTTGAGAAGTTATCATCCCCGAGAACAAGTGACGATGCTTCCTTGGTCACATCTGTACCTGTGATCCCCATGGATATCCCGATATCTGCAGCCTTAATGGCTGGAGCGTCGTTCACTCCATCTCCGGTCATAGCCACTACGTGACCGTGACGTTGTAGAGATTTAACGATCCGAAGCTTATGTTCTGGAGATACGCGGGCGAATACAAACACATTGTCCGATATCTTATCCAGCTCATCATCATCCATCCGGGTTAACTGAGCGCCTGTCAGCACCGTTCCACCACGCTGCAGAATTCCCAGCTGGTGAGCAATTGCCTCGGCAGTTGTTCCATGATCACCAGTAATCATAACCGTCTTAATCCCTGCCCGGCGTGTGACACTGATGGCATCGCGGACTTCACGACGTGGCGGATCGATCATTCCTGCCAAGCCAATAAAGACTAATTGATTCTCCGCATCCTTTTCACTATTCACATGTTCATTTGGACGCATATCCCGGTAAGCCATACCTAGCACACGAAGGGCTCCTGAAGCCATTTGCTCATTGGCATCAAGCACCTTCTGCCGCAAAGTTGGCGTACAAGGCACAACACCGCCCTCCCAAAGCATATATGCGCAGCGATTCAGCAATACATCGGGCGCACCTTTGGTACATACCATCCGTCCTCCCGGATGGCCTACGATCACAGACATCAGCTTCCGCTCAGAATCAAACGGAAATTCCTGTTCACGAGTGTAGGTTACGGCAAGCGTCTGAGCGGTCAGTCCCATCTTTCCTGACAGTGCCACGAGCGCTCCTTCTGTCGGGTCGCCCTTCAGTTCCCAAACGGAAGTGTTGTCTGCAGACTTTTCAAGAACAGCATCCTTATCCTTCCCTTTTCGTTTGCCTCGCACTTCAGACTGGAAGGTCTCAATAATTTCCGCGTTGCTGCATAATGCGCCAACCTGCAACATCCGCCGTAAGCTTTGATCATGTTTTAGATCCACTGCTTTGCCTTTCTCCAGAACCTGTCCATTTGGAGCATACCCTTCACCTGTTACCTCAAGACCACGTCCACCCGTCCATAATCGGGTCACCGTCATTTTATTTTGCGTTAATGTTCCTGTCTTGTCTGAACAGATTACCGAGGCACAGCCCAACGTTTCCACTGACGGCAATTTACGAACGATAGCCTTGCGTTTGATCATCCGCTGCACGCCTAGCGCAAGCGCAATAGTTACAATAGCGGGGAGACCTTCCGGAATCGCGGCAACTGCCAAGCTCACACCAGCTAAGAACATGGAGGTGGCAGGCTGTCCATGCAGAATACCTGCTACCACAACTACAATTGTCAATCCCAGAGATACGTAGATCAGAATCTTTCCTAGCTGCTCAAGCCGATGCTGTAAAGGTGTTTCCTGAGAATCCGTATTTTGGATTAGATCCGCTATCTTACCCATTTCCGTGTTCATACCGGTACGGATTACAACAGCTCGCCCTGTTCCTCTGGTCACCATAGTGCCCATGAAGCCTAAATTCTTCTGATCACCAAGCGGAATCTCTTCTGCACGGATCGCTTCCGAATGCTTCGAGACAGGCAATGATTCCCCAGTAAGTGCGGATTCTTCCACATATAGAGCACTGCATTCCAACCAACGTACATCGGCAGGAATCCGATCTCCACTCTCCAGCAAGACAATATCACCTGGCACCAACATCTTGGCTGGGATAATCTCGCTATTCCCTCCACGTAGCACTTTGGCAGAAGGTGCGGAGAGTTGCTTTAAAGCTCTTAGCGAACGTTCGGCGCGAAACTCCTGAACAAATCCAAGCGCTCCATTCAGTAGGATAATCGCGATGATCGTGATGGCATCCAAGTATTCGCCTAGCAACCCGGATACAAGCGTTGCACCCATGAGCACAAGCACCATGAAATCCTTGAACTGGTTCAACAGCAGGGTAAACGGAGATACTGTCTTTCCTTCCGACAGCTCGTTGTACCCGTTCTCCTTTCGTCTCTCCGCGGCTTCCTCATCACTGAGGCCCGTCCTTGGCTGGACATTGAACATTTTCTGCAGCTCTTCTGCACCGAGACGGTGCCAACTGTTTTGTTCCATGACTTTTCTTTCCCTCCCGGTCGTTTCTTTACTTCCGGCGGCGCACAGCTTTTCCACCTGTTCATGACAAATGTATTCAAGGTCGTCCAATAATATCACCCCTATCCAATTCCCCTTTTGCGCGAATGTCCTAAAGTATGGCATCATAGAGAGGTGAGCATAGACGTCTTCGGCGTCCTTATAAGGACAGGTAAGCGTTTGAGCGAGAAATATAAGATATAAGTATTGTGTGAAACTTTTACTTTCTTATATTTAAGAAATTCATTTCACGGCGACAGGAGAGCTTTATCATGGCATTAGACGGCATTGTTACCCGAGCTATCGTGCACGAATTGCAATCATTCATAGGTGCACGTATAGGAAAAATATATCAACCGAACAATCACGATTTAATTTTTAACCTGCGCGGCGCAGGTGGCGGCGGCAAGCTGCTGCTCTCTGCTAATCCAACGTATCCTCGGGTGCATTTTACCGAAAGAAACAGCATTAATCCTTCGGAAGCACCCATGTTCTGCATGCTTATGCGGAAGCATTGTGAGGGAGGGACCATTGAAAGTATTACGCAGGTAGGTATGGAACGAATTATTCACATAAACGTCAAGACTAGAGATGAGCTTGGTGACGTCTTTGCCAAAAAGATCATCATAGAACTCATGGGTCGACACAGTAACATCATTCTTACTGATCTCAGCTCTGGAACGATCATAGACGGCATTCATCATGTAACTCCATCGATCAGCAGCTATCGGATTGTGATGCCCGGCATCGCCTATACAGAGCCGCCACAGCAACATAAGCTGAACCCTTTGGAGATTGGTCAGGAGCAATTTCTCAATTTAATCTCGGCTGCTGAAGAAGCTGCACTGATAGAGGATGTTGAGGAGGAGACTGAGCCAGAAGAAATCATTGAGGGTGAGCTTGCTAATCTGATCACAAAAGAAGCAGTAGAGCAAAAACCTGACGGCTCTGGCGGTCCTTCTCCCTCAGCTGACCCCGTGGGCTGGATGGTACATGCTTTCAGCGGAATGAGCCCACTGATTGCTGGTGAAATTGCTCTTCGTCTGAGAAACACCCTGGATAAAGGCGAAGTTACAGAATCCGAAGCAGCATTTCCGACACAATTATGGGTTGCCTTCCATTCTGTAATGGGATCCGTACGCGATAACGAATTTTCTCCTGTTGCAGGTGCAAACGCAAAAGGTAAGATGATTTTTTCTGCGATCCCCTTAACACTTCTGGGTGAGAGTGCGAAACATTACAACTCCATCAGTGAATGTATGGAGGATTATTACGGGGATAAAGCCGAGCGCGATACTGTAAAGCAACGGGTGAGTGATTTGATCCGCTTCCTCAGCAATGAACGGAGCAAAAACGTTAAGAAACTCGCTAATTTGCAGAAGGATCTCGACGAAGCTCAGGATGCGGATCGTTACCGCATTTGGGGTGAGTTGCTTTTCGCTTCATTACACGCGGTATCCAAAGGGGATAAAGAAGCCTCCTTGGTCAATTATTATGATGAAAATCAGGCGGAAATGGTGGTTCCGCTCGATCCGTTATTAAATCCTTCGGACAATGCACAACGTTATTTCAAAAAATACAACAAATATAAAAACAGCCTGCTTGTCATTAATGAACAGCTTTTGAAGACGCATGAGGAAATTCTGTATATGGAGAGTCTGCTGCAGCAACTTGCCCACGCTTCCCTCAACGATATTGAGGAGATCCGCGACGAGCTTGTAAGCCAAGGTTATCTGCGAGACCGGAGCAAAAAGGGCAAAAAGAAGAAAAAGGCCACCAGACCCACATTACAGGTCTTCACCTCTTCAGAAGGAATCGATATTTATGTCGGCAAAAATAATTTGCAGAACGAATACGTCACCAATCGACTGGCTTCTCCGAATGATACTTGGCTGCATACCAAGGACATCCCCGGATCACACGTGGTCATCCGAAGTGAGCAATTTGGAGATGCAACGCTGGAAGAAGCCGCTCAGCTTGCCGCTTATTTCAGCCAAGCCAAACAGTCCAGCAGTGTGCCTGTGGACTGTACATTGATCCGCTATGTACGTAAACCAAGCGGTTCCAAGCCGGGATTTGTAATCTATGATCATCAAAAGACACTGTTCGTCACACCCAATGAGGAAAGAATTAAGAGTCTTCCAAATACTTTGAGAAGCTAAATACTAGATATAAAGAAACCTCCAGCTGCAGATGTTGAACATCTATAGCTGGAGGTTTTTTATAATTCGCTCCGCACTAATTTCATGCCTTTTTGTTTAAAAACTTCAGTACTTCTGTAGAAACCGTAACACTGCCGATATCCCCGTGAAAAATCACGCCTTGACGGGCACCATGAAAGTCAGAACCTCCGGTTATTAACAGATTATAATCCTCAGCCATAACTTGGTAACGTTCTTCTTCCGCAGGTCCATGATCAGAGTGATAGACCTCAATCCCTTTAAAAGCGCCTTGCTCCAGAATATCTCGCACCAGAAGGTCATCCCCGTACAAACCCGGATGGGCTAATACTGGAGACCCTCCTGCCTCAATGATCCACTCGCAAGCTTCCTCCGGTGTGATTCTAGGAGGTGACACATAGGCCGCTGCACCCTCGGCCAAATACTTGTTGAAGGCATCTCTCATATCGGTAGCTGCCCCAAGCCGAACCAGCTCGTCGGCAATATGTGGCCGGCCGATGCTTTCATCAGGCTTCAATTCCCGCCCGATCCCCGCTATAACCTGTTCCAAGGTAATCGCAATACCAAGGTCTTGCAGCTTGGTAATTATCGCTTCATTCCTAAGTGCCCGGGTATCTCTTAGCCCTTCCAAACGTGAGAGAAATTGTTCATTCTCAGGATCAACATAATAGCCCAGCACATGAATGTCTTTGCCACCAGCACGCGTACTGATCTCTACACCAGGCACAACGGTTATTCCGTACTTCGCTCCTGCTTCACAGGCTTCCTTCACGCCAGCTAATGTATCATGATCCGTAATGGCAACAGCGCTTAGCCCCTTCTCCTTAGCAAGCCGTACATTCTCCGCTGGCGGCTGCATGCCGTCAGATGCTAGAGTATGGGTATGGAGGTCGCATACATCCTTCGCAGGTAGGTTGCCTGCATTCTCCCACTCTTCCCGCAGAATCCCCATTTTTATGGCATCGTAGTATTCTCCTCGCACGATTCGTGCTTTACGGACGCGAGCTTCCTCCACCATGCCACATTTCGCTGCCAACCCGATCATTCTTTTATTCCCTGACCAGGTGCCTATTCCAAGACGGACTGTATCAAGAGAATTAAATAAATAATCTATCCACATCTTAAACGCTTCCGTACCGTAACCACCTGACCAATAACTAGAATCAAAGATTACTATACCAATCTCCATCCAGTTGGTTTCTTGCGATATCCAGTAGCGTCCTACTTTCCCCTTTACCTTGCCGTCTATTTCTATGATCAACAGGTTACGCGGGGTTTCCGTCTCAACTAACGCCAAATGACCTATGTAGTCCTCGGTAAACTTTTCGAATCTTTGATGTGCCAAAGATTTATAAGGACCATCCCATTTCAAGTGTTCACGGTCTTCAGCTTCATGATAGTGATAATAAAGCTTCTGAAAATCAGCCTCTGTAATATCGCGCAATACTAGCTTTTCTCCACGTAGAACAATTGACATTGTGATATCCCCCGCTTTAACTATCAGATTTCATTCGAATGCTCACGCAAATAAGTCAGGAAGGTTACTGCAGAAATTGGCAGCAGTGTTGATTTTAAATGAATGGCGTAGAATTGTCTTTTAAAAGAGGCATCAGAGATATTCACAATTTTCAACAGTCCAAGCGCAACTTCATGCTTAACCGAAGAGGTTGATATGATCGTTATGCCAAGACCTGCTTCCACCGCAGATTTCACAGCTCCCGTACTTCCAAGCTCCATCACGATCTTCATTGTTCCCGGATCAAGTCCCTTGGAGAACAGCTGCTCTTCCATCACACGCCGCGTTCCTGAGCCCTGCTCACGCAATACAAAAGGATGCTGAAGCACTTGCTCCAAGGTAACCTCTTGCTGCTCCGCAAGTGGATGATCATATGGCACGATCAACTTCAGCTCATCCCCCATCACGGGCTCGATCTCCATGTCCGGATGTGTGACCGGGGCTTCAATTAAACCAAAATTCAGTTGATGCTTGAGGATTTCCTCCATAATTTGCGAGGTGTTCATCACTTTCATCATAATTGAAATATTAGGATATTGCTTTCCGAAAGGGCCTAACAGCCGTGGCAGCACGTATTCTCCTATCGTAAGACTCGCCCCAAGCTGCAATCTCCCTTCCAGCATATGTGTGAATGCTGACATGGCTTGATCCGTCTCTCGCATCAGCTGAATACTGCGTAGCGCGTATGGCATTAGAGTGTGCCCTGCCTCAGAGAGTACGATTTTTTTGGTGGAACGATTAAACAATTTGGTGCCAAAATAATCCTCCAGCGCCTGTACCTGCATGGTCACAGCTGGTTGAGTCATATGTAAAGTCTGCGCCGCCGCCGAGAAGCTTCCCCGCTCGGAGACCGTATAAAAAATATGCAGCTGGTGAAAGTTCATGCTTCGCAACTCCTTATATTACAAGAAGAAACGTCGTTGCCGTCCTTTAAAGACGACAATCGTTTCCCGTAGAAATCTAAGAATATTATAATTGTGCAGTATATAAATTCTTATATTTTCAAAAAGGACATGCAGACTCGCCGCATGCCTCTTGCCCGTTTCTTTATAGACTATTTGCGTCTTCGCTTCTTCTTCGACAGCTTTGTACGGTGAGAATTACGCAGCAGTGAAAAATAGGTCTTTAAATCTCTCAGCTGTGGCATCACCGAGATTCTACCAAGAAACGAAACGATGATCATAGAATATAATGGCTGGCCTGAGAGATCTCTCTCACCTGTCAATTCCGTAAACTCAGCGATTACTACAGAGTCATCGTCAATTAAATATGCGTTATAATCACTGCTTGAAAAGGGCTTGATCCGATTCTGCATTAGGCACTGCCACATCCATGCAGCGACCTCTTCGGCATTGCTTGCACCATTGCTGATGCGGTCCATATAACGGCTCTTCGCATGATTTGTTATAACGATGTCGGCGACCCTGTAATCGTTCAGCATGATGTGGAAGGGCTCATAAGTGCTGGGCCAATCCATCCCCTTGTTGCGCATCATCATCACACTCCACCATAAGGGTCTTAGTATGCACTTAATGTTGTCATCTTACCTCATTGCCGAAAGTTGTACAAGTTTCTCCCCTTGAGAGTAATGGCTTTTTTTGTAAATAAGCATAAAAAAACAGGCGCTGTTTAAGCGCCTGTTTATCTCCTGGAATCACATACTGTAATTACGGGACTTGTCCGGTCCATTACTAGTATACTCTGTCTTAATTTCGTTACGATAAGATCTTTCAATCTTTCGTACATAGGAGAGTCTGCGGACATTCTTCATAACTTCCTCGGCCCGTTCTGCATTTACATACATAACTGCATAATGCATTTTCCGAGAAACATAATGTAATGTTCCGTATTTCTCAAGGTTACGTGCCGCTTTAACGTCACTTACCCAAATGATGTATCCTGTCCGTTCCGCAAACATAAGCTAAACCGCCTTTCTCTCTAAATCCTAAGGGAAGCTTATCCGCAGGAGCATTTTCCCCCGCTGCCGCATCCACCTTTAGGGGAAGGATCATTACTTGGTACTTTAATGCTATCTGATACTGAAAAAGCAATCGCTTCCGACATGGAATGCAGAATGTCGTCAAGGGTCTTCTCTGCCAGCTTGAAACGAACAACTTCTTCGAACTGCTCCAGTTCCGCTTCTACTGCCGAAACCTCATCCTTTGCTGAATGATAATTCGGGTGGAAATGTCCGAAACGCTGTGTTTCTTCAAACAGCTCCTTCTTAGTCTGAAGTCGTTTGACCATGGCCTGAATTTCGGGGTTCGTATCAACCCGCCCTTTCCAGTATAAGTAATCCGACACCTCGGCGGATTGATTAATCATATCGCCTAATTCATAGGCGTATGTCAGTACTTCAGCCATATCGACCGTATTTATTTCAGCTACGCTCATGAACTCAGCTCTTTTCTTCGTTAATGATCTACCGATCCAGTAGACTTTTCTATCATACCATAATCACTCGCTTGAGCAGAAGAGGAATTTCTTCGTCCTTTGGGAATAACTAACTTCATTTCCTTCCAGTCTTCCGGAGTGAGCTCTATATCTTCAACCGTTTCACCATCATGAAAGAGCAGTTGTCCGGAAACTCTCCATGGATTCCCACTTATGCGTGAAGGGATAAAATCTAACATCTGATCCTTTAGTGCAAAACGCACCTTGACTCCCCATCTTAACCCTTGCTCCATCACCTTTTGTGCAGTCGAGCTATGATAATGCCGCCATTCTTTGCTCCAGATCTGCGGTACATTTTCTCCACCGAAGAGAATCTCTTCCTCCTGTTCAGGAGCAATAACCGGCAGGTTAAGAAAAGGATTCCCTTTGGACAGCAATCCTAGTTCTACATTCAGCTCTGGAAGAACATACATTGCTTCGGGGTTTCCTGTTTCATGAGGAAACAAACACCACCCTAGGTTTGTTTCCTCTACCTGTCCTCCAATGATTCTGGAAGGCGCTAACCCCGCGGAGTACAGCTCTTTTCGTATCTGTTCCATACATTGCGGGTCCACTATGAAATGTAAAGGACCGATACGTTCAAGGTTCTCCTGTAAACGCGGGTGAGCTGCGATAGCAGCTCCATCTGCTTCCGTCTGACAGGTCAAAATAATTACTTGGGAGAGTGAGGTACGGCCAATGCTTTTTGCCCATTGCTCAAGAGACATTTGAACCACCGAAGGAAGTCCTCCTAGTGCATGCTCACTTATCCATGAGATGATGTCATTCGGTGACATTCCACGCTCAGCTGCAAGTTCCAACCTCTCTTTCGTCAGAAGGAAGCTCCATATCGTATCACTTTGCTGGAGCTCAGCGCAGCCAGCCAGTGTCCATCGTACAGAATAGGGGACCTCCGGTGGAACCAGCACCTCGAAATCCGGCTGTACAATAAACTGTTCCTGTGTATCTCCAGACCCAACAGCAGCGAATGATCCCCTCTCAGCAGATAGCATTGGCTTAGCAGCGGTCCAGCAAAAACACAACATACCCTCAGCGGTTTCTCCCAGCTCGCACCAGCCAAAGCCTGTTAAACAACGTAACCAGTTCAAGCTTGATTGTTCAAGCTCATTACGGGCAACGGTACCTGTGAGATTAGCATCCATCATCCAGTCTAATAGCGCGGGCAGCATTATCCATTTCCCGGGGATAAAATCTGCATTTGAGATTATATAACGAAAATGTTGATCGGCAGGTCCCACGCATCCGCAGCGATTAATTATAATTCCATAGAGAATGTCACTCATCGTCGCTTCAGGAAGCTGCAGCCAACGATCCAATAGCTCCATATCAAGCGTGTACCCGGCGCTCTGCCTGCGAATAAGTCCAAGACACAGCAGGATATCCACCGTCGCAATGACAGAAAGAGTTTTCTGTTCCTCTAAAAGAGAACCCACGGAGAGCCATTGCAAATGCTCCTCGCCAAAAGAGAGCTGCGCCGCTAAGCGGTTTAGATGCTTTTTATGAATAATCCCCTTGGCTGTCAGCGGCAATCCTTCCCAAGCGGTGAACAGCAAAGCCCGAAACAGATCTATCGCCAGTCCGGCCCCCGCCTCCATGGTAAGACTCACTAAATGCCCGGCAATGAATTGCGGCTGATACGGGAAAAATTCTTGTTCAATTGCCGGTAGTTGATCAACCGGAATCTGATACAGCTTTTCGCCCAAAATTTTATGCCTTGCAGTTAACAGCCCCTCGCGGCGCAATTCGTTCATTGCAAGCTTTTGCTCAGCACGACAAAGCGCCACAGGGCGCAATCGTTCTTCTTTCCCTTCTTCAAACGGCTGGGCAGCATAAGCTGCACATAACCGCTTTAATACCTCTAATGCTTCTGTTGATAGCTGGTTCAATGAATGGTTCGCTCCTCTCCACTCGGCATCTTTTTAACGACATATTCATAACCCTGCTCAGTCAAAAACATCCGGCGGCGCAAAGCGAAATCCTGTTCCCGGCTATCTTCAGATACCAGTGTATAAAAATAGGCTTTATTCTCCCCCGCTTTTGGACGGAGGATTCGACCTAGTCGCTGAGCTTCCTCCTGCCGGGATCCATAAGCTCCCGAGACTTCAATAGCAATCGACGCGTCAGGTAAATTCACCGCGAAATTCGCTACTTTTGACACCACCAGTACCTGTATATCTCCCTCGTTAAAAGCCGCATATAGCTCGTCTCTTTCACGCTGCTTCGTTTTGCCGGTAATTAAAGGTGCCCCGATCCTGTTAGCCAGTTCACTTAACTGGTCGAGATATTGTCCAATAACCAGTACCGAAGAGCCTGCATGGACCTTTAGAAGCTTGGCTACAATCTCAGCTTTGGCAGGATTGCATGAAGCCATACGAAATTTTTCTTTTGCCGCCGCGTACATATATTCTTGTTTAAGCTCCGGATTCATGGGCACAATGATCTCTACACATTCCACTTCAGCGATCCAGCCCTGCTGCTCCAGCTCCTTCCAAGGCAGATCGTAGCGTTTCGGTCCGATTAAAGAGAACACATCCCCTTCCTTCCCGTCTTCTCTAACCAAAGTGGCTGTAAGCCCCAGTCGACGTGTAGCCTGAATGTCTGCTGTAGCCCGAAATACAGGCGCTGGAAGCAGGTGAACCTCATCATATATAATCAAGCCCCAATTGCGTTCGTTAAACAGCTTCATATGGAGAAACGGACCGTCTTTGGACGAACGATGGGTTAATATTTGATAGGTGGCAATGGTAACTGGCCGCACTTCTCTTTTTTCACCGGAATATTCTCCCACTGCCTCCCCGGCCAAATCTGTTCGCTCCAGCAGTTCATCCATCCATTGCCTTACGGATGTTGTATTTGAAGTTAAAATTAAGGTTTCACATTGGAGACTTTCAAGTACTGCTACTCCTACAATTGTCTTTCCTGCGCCACAAGGCAGCACCACCACACCGCTTCCCCCTTGTCCTTCTGTCCCTTGAAACAGCTGAACGGCCTCCTGCTGGTATTCACGTAAGCCAAATGAATCGTTTGCCGTATCAGCCTTGCAGGCATCGAGATTCTCCTTCCAGGTCAAGCTAAGCGCTTGTCCTTCATGATATCCGGCGTAGTCGAGAACTGGATAACCCAATCTCATCAGCTCTTGTTTCAAAAGCCCTCTATTCTCCGCAGGACACGAGCATTCCAGAGGATTTATTCTCAGTAGACCCAACGCTTTTAGACCTTGTTCATCACTCAATTCATCCAAAAGCTCAGGAGCATCCGCTCTTAACATAACGACCTCATTCCGAGTCTCTTGGCCATGAAGAGTCAGCTTTCCATATCTGGACAAAAGAGTTTCGATTTCCTCCTCCAGTCCTGTGGGAACACCCCAGCGTGCAAGGTGATGCAGGCTAGTGATAATCTCCTCAGCAGTATAATTAAGCGCAGCCGCATTCCAAAGAGATAACGGGGTAATTCGGTAGGTATGGTAAGCAGGAGGACTTTTTATCAGCTCCGCGAAAGTCCCTAGCTTTTTCCTTGACACCTCAAAATCCGGATGAGCACATTCCAGTAAAATTGTCCGGTCCCTGCGCACGATGCAAGCTCCTGATCCATTCATAGCTTTTCCTCCCTAGTGTTCATGTAATTTAAGTTTGCGCTATGTAATTTTGTTTATTTTCATATAACAGGAAAAAGCCCATCCCCGCATAACGGTCATGAGCTTCCCTATCTGACTATTTAATGTAAATGCTGCTGCGAAATATCATGAAGTGCTTCACCAGCTTCATCCGCAAAAATGTCGCGCACAGCCAGATCTCCAATCGACACTACGCCCACCAGCTTCTGGTCACGTGTCACCGCCAGCCTGCGGATTTGCCAGCCAGCCATTAACTCTGCAGCCTCATCTACTGAAGTATTCTCCGAGACGGTCTGAATCTCTTTACTCATTACAGTTTCCACTGAGGTTGAACCAGGATGTTTAGCCGCATAACCTCTAATCACGAGATCGCGGTCAGTAATTACGCCGATCAGTGTCTTATGTTCTTCATTATCAACAACAGGTATAAATCCAGTGTCATAATCTCGCATTTTCACGGCAACTTCATACACATTATCTTGCAGCGTAACCGTTGCAGGCTCCTTCGTCATAACCTCTTTCACTGTCTTCAAGAATGAACCCTCCTAATCATGGTCTCCATGTTATGGGAATAGGTTCTCCTCTATGAAACGAAATTATACGATTGTGTTCTCACGCATACAGGAATTCGCCATAGCAATGAGCAGCTTCATTCCGTGCAGCATGGCATCTTCGTCAAAATCAAATTTGCTATGATGATGTGGATAGTCAGCCTCTTTATCCGGATTTCCAGCACCCACAAACATAAAACAGCCTGGAATCTCCTTAACATAATAGGCAAAATCCTCAGCTGGCATCAGCTTTTCCATCCGAATCACCTCAACAGATTCTCCTAAAGCCGCTGGGGCCACCTCGAAAAACCGCTGAACTTCACCATCGTGATTTACGAGGGGAGGATATCCCATTACGTAATCTATCTTAGCTTCTGCCCCGTAAGCGCTGGTAATAGAAACGGTCATTTCTTCGATTCGCTGGCGTATCAAATGCCGTGTCTCCTCGTCGAATGCCCGCACTGTCCCTGTGATCCGGCATTGCTCGGCAATGACATTCTGGGCGAATCCCCCTTGAATGGTTCCTACACTGAGTACAGCAGGCTCCAGCGGGTTTACAGAGCGGCTTACAATGCTCTGGAGCTGGGTCACCAGCGCCGCTCCCGCCACGATGCTATCAATGGTACGGTTCGGCATGCCGCCGTGTCCGCCTTTGCCAATGATATCTATAAAAAACTCGTCCGCAGACGCCATCAACGGTCCCGGAGCACTCCCTACAGTTCCCATAGGCAATGGAGTCCACAGATGCAGACCATACACCGCATCCGCTCCTTCTAACATGCCTTCGGCGATCATCCCCTGCGCCCCTCCTGGGCATACTTCCTCTGCGGGCTGAAAAAGAAAACGCAGCTCCCCTTCCAGCTCCTCAAGCCGACTGCTGTAGTAAGAGGCTACACCGAGCAGTATGGAAGTGTGGCCATCATGTCCACAGGCATGCATTACCCCTTCATTTTGCGAAACGTAATCCTTCTTGTTCTCCTCTTTAATAGGTAGGGCGTCCATATCCGCGCGAAGAACAACGGTTTTCCCCGGCCGCTTCCCCCGTAATATGCCAAGCACACCATACCCTGTCCCGCTTTTTCTGACTTCAATTCCGAATTTGGCTAACTTATCTGCTATAAATGCTGACGTTTCCTTTTCATGAAAAGACAACTCCGGATGACGATGCAAATGGCGTCTCCATTCCACGATCTCCGGCATGAGCGAATCAACCGCTAAGCTCTTCATAAGTTCTCCATCCCCTTCTCGATAAACCCGCATCCATAGCAAGCGATAGCAGTCCTGTTCACTTTGTTCCAGCCGCGAACGACTATAATTCTTTTATTGTAGCAGAAACGCAAAAAACTGGGTATTGTTAGGCACTGCCTACTCTTGCACAACCTTTAGAAACATACTATCATGAGGTAGAACATCAGCAATCGGATCAGAAATTCATCATTATACTTCATAAGGGGGATATGCGTGCTATGATTTTTGAGAACACGGGCCTCGTAGGATTGAAGAGTGATCTTCTCTATCTGGACGAGAGTGCCACAAAAGCTGGCTTCATCCGCTGGCAATGGGAATACTATCGTGCCACTTACGACTGCAAAATTGAAGACCCACAGGATGGTGGCGAATACTTCCTACGCATTAACACTCGCGCTGTCGAGGGAAAGCTAGAGAAGTCTGATGCCGTACTTGCAATTGAAGCCGTATACTTAGGAAAAGCAACCTTCCCTCATGGCCTGGAATATGAATCTCCGGTGCCAAAACCAGTATTGGACACTGCTGCTAAGCGGATTCTTGAATTAAAGCAGCTGTTAGAGGCTTGAGTAACAGAAAGGGAACGACGAAACAAAATGTCAGCCTGCCCAAAAGAGGAACACCCGATTTCCAACTACTTATCTTAACACTACTACTTGTGGGTTTCGGTCTAGTCATGGTCTTCAGTGCTAGCTCAAGCTTAACATTAGCAAGCTCGAAGTTCGGTAATGACCCTCTATATTTCATTAAACGCCAAGTGATCTGGATCGTACTCGGAACCGTTGTTATGTTTATAGCTATGAACATTCACTACAGTAAGTTTAAGAAGTGGTATGTACCTATTTTTATCATCACCGTTATTCTTCTGCTCGTGGTAGCCTTCTCTGAAAAAATTAATGGTGCCAAGAGCTGGCTTAGTATCGGGAAACTTGGAATTCAACCCACCGAATTAGCCAAAATATCGATTATCCTGTATATCTCAGCACTCATCACCAAAAAAGGTGAACGGTTTAGAGATTTCCGTACAGGATATATCCCTGTAATGGTTATCGTGGGTATTGTTGCCGGACTTATAATGATGCAGCCGGATTTAGGTTCTTGCCTCATTCTCGTAGCTACCAGCGGACTTGTTATTTATGCCGGTGGTGCCAGCATGAAGCATATTCTGGGCTCTATAGCACTGCTAGTGCTGGGTGTAGGACTAGTTATAGGCGCCAAAGCAGCGATTGATTCCTTATCTCCATCCGATAAAGCCACTGACACTCAGGATTATAGAAAAGGTCGTATCGTTGCCTTTTTAGATCCTTATCAGGTTGCTGAGGGTGATGGTTATAACATTATTCAATCCTTAACCGCTCTTGGCCAAGGTGGAGTAAGTGGTTCCGGCTTCGGCAAAAGCATTCAAAAGCTGGACTATCTAAAATACCCTTATACGGACTTTATCTTCCCCGTAATTGGTGAAGAGTTCGGCTTCCTAGGGACCTCCATATTTTTGATGTTATATCTGTATTTTATCTGGCGAGGTATTCTAATCGCTTTAAGGTGTAAGGATCCCTTTGGTACGCTCGTCGGAATTGGGATTATGGGCCTCATAGCCATTCAGGCCTTTGTCAATATCGGCGGTGTAACCAATACAATCCCTCTTACCGGCGTTACCTTGCCGTTTATCAGCTACGGGGGCTCTTCACTCCTTGTCAGCATGCTGTGCATGGGAATTATGCTAAGCATCTCAAGAGAAACCAACCTTCCTGCCAAAGAGGAAGTAACGAAATCTGTAACAACGGTTAGACAGGTTCGTTCCCGGTAAGCTTTATAAAGCCGGAGGTTAGGGGATATACACATAAAAAAGCAGCCCAGGGAATTAACCTTGGACTGCTTTTTTGTGTACAAGTTTTTTAAGAGATTTCATCATTCTTGAAAGCTACGCCTTCAACTTTGACATTTACCTCAACAATATGAAGTCCAGTCATGCTCTCCACAGCTTCACGTACGTTCTGCTGAAGCATCCGGCACACTTCGTGGATCGGTGTTTCATAGAGAACGATAATTCGTAGATCTACTGCTGCTTCCAGCTGTCCTACTTCAACGGTAACGCCCTTCTGAACGTTCTTACCGCTTAGACGTTTCGCCCAGCCTTCTGACAGGCCACCAGACATGGCTGCAATTCCCGGAGTCTCCAAGGCAGCCAAACCGGCAATTTTTGAGACGACGTCATTTGAAATTCGTATATTTCCCATTTCCAGTTGAAGTTGTTCTGCCATGCCATATCCCCCCTACACTCATTATCAATTATTGTAATTCCAAAACAGGCTAAAAAGCAAATCACTTTATCGCTTTCTCGTTTACACCTAGGAACAATTTGGGTATATTGATTATGAATTCAATCTAAATACATAGATAGGAGTGTCCTTTACATTGAAAAAATGGATTTCACCATCACTGATGGGTATCACCTTTATCCTTAGTGCAATCGGCCATTATGCCGATTGGGATCATACCCTGCAGTTCATTCTCTCAGCAATCGCTGTGGTGTTTGTGGCTGGATTTCTCGGCCGGGCTACTGAAAGTGTAGCTCATTATGCCGGACAGCGACTGGGCGGCTTCCTTAACGCCACCTTCGGCAATGCTGCTGAGCTAATCATTGCCTTCTTCCTGGTCAAGGAAGGATTGTTCGACATGGTCAAAGCCAGTCTTACCGGTTCTATTATCGGCAACCTGTTGCTTGTTCTAGGATTGAGTATTTTCGCCGGCGGGATGAAGTTCAAAGTTCAGAACTTTAACGTAACCCTTGCCGGAATGAATGGCTCCTTGATGATCGTTGCCGTCATTGCCTTATTTGTTCCCGCTATGTTCTTTACCACCCACTCTATTACGGAGAAAGATACAGATGTGCTCAGTTTAATCGTTGCCGGGCTGCTCATCGCTTCGTACATTGCTTGGCTAATCTTCTCCATGATCACGCATAAGAAACATCTAGAGGACGTTACAGAAGAGGGTAAAGAAGAGTTAGCCCATGAACATGCCCCTGCATGGTCCAGAAACAAATCCATCCTTTATCTCGTGCTTGCCACCGTAATGGTAGCCTTCGTGAGTGAGTGGCTGGTAGGTACGTTAGAGACTTTAACAGAACGTTTCGGATTCAGCGAGCTGTTTGTAGGTGCGTTCCTCGTAGCCATCATCGGTAATGCCGCAGAGCACAGTGCAGCCATTATGCTGGCCATGAAGAACAAAATCGGTGCAGCAGTAGAAATTGCAGTTGGAAGCAGTCTCCAAATCGCCCTGTTCGTAGCACCTGTCCTAATCTTCGCCAGTTATTTCATGGGTGATACAATGGACATTGTTTTTACGACCATTGAGATTGTCGCCATCGGTGTAGCCGTCTTTATTGCCAAATCAATTACCCAGGACGGCTCGACTAACTGGTATGAGGGCCTCTTGTTATTAACTGTTTACCTGATTTTAGGAGTCTCCTTCTATCTCGTATAATTATTATTAACCATTGTACACAACAAAAAGCGCACATGAGCGATTCGTCCTCATGTGCGCTTCTATAAATACTTAAGAAACCGATATTTATTCTTCTTTCGCTTTGTTGTTCAAAGCCTCGTAGAGTACTGCTAAGTTACGCTCCAACTTACTTAGTACCATTTTACCAGTAATTTCTGGGACCAAACCTGCTCTAACCGCAAAATCCACTTCTCTGGAGAAACCGTACATCTGGGTATCCAGCACTTCCTCATAGAGAGGGCAGTAGCGTGTTGCCAGATTCTCCATCTGCACTTCTATAAGTTGCTGAATTTTATCGGCATCTTCTTGTAGAAGATTGATTGCTTTAAGATTATACTGTTCCTGTAATTCCGATGAAGTCATGCCTCTATCCCCCCCATGTCCAAAAGTTAAGCTGCTTTTACTATTTTACTTAATATTAGACGAAATCCGGTATCAATACAACAATTCAGTTTATACTAACCATATATTTAAAAGAACCTGCTGCGTTATCCTATCAAGTTTCATATCTACTTCTAGAAAAAACGCCCCACCGAAAACCGGTAGGACGTTTTTAGCACGACTATTACTCAGCAACAACTGTGAATTTCAAACCGTGTTTTGCAAACACTTCAGTCATTGCCTTCTTAGCTTCTTCAGCATCTGCCCCATGAACATGAAGCTCATAGCTTTGGCTGGATACCAAAGTAGTGAACAAACCAAGGATACTTTTAACATCAATGTACTTGTTGTCCGCTTGAAGAACGATTGAAGAGTTGAACTGGCCTGCCGTTTGGGCAATATCGACAATTGCCGCATTGTTACTGGACATAGAAATCCCTCCGCAACTTGATTATAAAACTTTAGTCTTTTGTTATCATTTCTTATGATACATTGAATCCGCTTACTTGTGCAAGGAGTTTTCTTGTTATTACATTTTATTTCAAGTTTTCAGGATTCAGACCTTCGAGTTCCGGCAACACAAAAATTCCATCCTTACGGATCAATACATCGTCAAAATAAATTTCTCCGCCGCCATAATCTGGACGTTGGATCAACACAAGATCCCAGTGAATGGAGGAGCGGTTACCGTTATCTGTAACATCATATGCTTGTCCTGGCGTAAAGTGCAGGCTGCCTGCGATTTTTTCGTCAAAAAGAATATCATTCATCGGGTGAAGAATGTAAGGGTTAAACCCGATAGCGAATTCGCCAATATGACGTGCGCCGTCATCTGAATTCAAAATCTCGTTCAAACGGGCGGAGTCATTGCTGGTGGCTTCAACAATTTTTCCGTTCTCGAATTTGAATTTGATATTTTCAAAGGTCACTCCATTATATACTGACGGTGCATTATAGCTGATCGTTCCATTTACAGAATCGCGAACTGGGGCGCTGTAAACCTCGCCATCCGGAATATTTTTTTGCCCGGAGCATTTCTCTGCACCGATTCCTTTAATCGAGAACTTAAGATCTGTCCCAGCACTCAAAATATGTACCTTATCCGTTCTGCGCATGAGATCAGCTAAAGCATCCTGAGCCTTGTCCATCTTGGCGTAATCCAAATTACACACTTCGAAATAAAAGTCCTCAAACGCTTCAGTGCTAATATTCGCAAGCTGAGCCATGCTCGCATTCGGATAACGCAGTACTACCCACTTCGTATGCTTCACACGTTGTTCGCTATGCACTGGATGAGAGTACAACGAGTTATACAATTTCATATTTTCTTCAGGAACATCAGACAGGTCATTCACATTCTCACCTGCACGAATCCCGATATAACAATCCATTTGCTTCATCCGGTTCAAGTCAATTTCAGCCCATGTCTGAAGACTCTCACGAGTTGCGTATTTAAGCATGCTGCGCAGGACTGTACGATCTGTTAATTGTACAAAAGCATGACCGCCGGCCTTGCCGATTTCCTCTACAACTGCTTTAATTAAATCTCTTTCATTGCCAATCATTTCGACGAGCACGTTCTCGCCTGGCTGGACATTTACGGAATAACCGACTAGGTTAGCCGCCAGCTTTTGAATTCTGGGATCTTTCATTGTGTATTCTTCCTTCCTCTGTCTAAAAAATAAGCAAGCTTTTCTATTGTAGCACGCCCTGTATGGAGCGCAAGACCTGTAGGATAATGTGAAAATCAACGAAAGCCTGAAAAATTCACCTGTGATACATAAGTTTCATTATCAGAATTATTCCCCGCTTCCAAGTAGGTAACCTTACGATTTAAGGTGAGCTTTCTCGGCAGATTATGTTTTGTATCAACGGTTAAATGGTAGACAGTCTCAACATTAGCTTGTTTCAGCTTTTGCTGTAATTCATTATTTTTCTTCTCCCACAGTTCCACTAAAGCTTGCGTAACCGCCTGATCGTTCTTTGTTATTTTCCCAGCCGAATCAGGTGTTTCAGGTCGAAGGTCTTGCATCTCTTTTTCTAATTCAGCAGTCAGTTGCTTTCTGGCCTCAGCAGGCGTCAGCTCGATCCGCAGCACATTTGTCCCTCTGCCTGCACCCGCATCTTCAGTCACATTAGCCTCCATGGATTGCAGCTCCTCCAGCTGTTTTAACGGATTAAGCAAAGCAAGCGGATTTCCGTCCTCAGATGAACCTTCAGTGGTCAACGCTACCCATTCCCCCTCTTTTTTCTCTAGCTGACTATGGAAAGCTTTCATAGAAGTGATGCCGCTTTTTAAATCTTTAGCGCTATTAGCTGCTTTTTTTGTGGATGAGGATTTATCAGGAAGCAGTGTATACAGATTGACCTTCTTATGGTCCTGTACTGTGCCTTCGTAAAATATCATGGATTCCGGAACGGTCTTTCCACCTTTTGTAAGCATGGTTGACCCTTTAAAAGTAACCCCATCGCTGCCCGTTATACCCGCTAACACCAAACTTAGATCTTTCTTGGCTGGTTTGTCTCTAATAACGCTGCAACCGCTGTTGAACACGCAGGACAAGGTAAAAATCATAAGAACTAACCCCTTTAGTAACAATGACTTTCTCACGGTCATCAGGCCTTTCTTGGAGTATTTTACTTTACAGCCCACTATAGGGTTCTCCCTTCCTGCGCGCCTTATACAGATGCAAATACGTTGCTGCTATCGTTTTCCATACATTGCTCTAACTTATGCGCGTTCGTCGCTTGCTTTCGAATGTCAGTACATACCACCTTCAGACTCACGAAGTTACCGCTGCCAGTCGCCGCACCGTTGTCGCTTTCGGACACAGCTGACCTTAATTACAGTATTTTGCTTTATTTCGTATGCCAACGGACTCCATTGCAGCTATTGACCTCAAAAACGCACAATATGAGTCCTTTTCCAAACAATAGCGTCTCCGGAGTCCGAAACCATGCTTAAAAAGCTAAAATCACGCAAATAACGTCATCTGAGTCCGATGCATCGCAGCAGGATGATAGATACACAGTCGAAGCAGCCAGCCATCTGCCAAAACAAAAAGCAGCGACTCTCCAATAAGGGGAGAACCGCTGCTCTGCTATCTTTTTTTTACTTATGAGGCAATCCCTTCACACCACTGCCATTCTCTTTAGTGTCAACGATCACCTGGTTACGCCCATTGTTCTTAGCTTTATACAGTGCCATATCCGCTCGATAGAACAGGGATTCCACGCTTACACGTTCGTCCATCCAGCTCCATTCTGCTATACCGCAGGACACTGTTACATTAGGTTCGGTTTCGTTCATCACCCGCTTGCGAATACGCTCAGCCACATTTACTGCCTGTTCTACTCCCATTAATGGTAAATAGACCGACAGTTCTTCTCCGCCCCACCTCGCAGCAATATCACCTTGTCGGATGGAGGACTTCACAATTTCACTGACCTCTTTTAAAATCTTGTCACCCTTTTGATGACCATAGGTATCATTCACCATCTTGAACTGATCGATATCCACAACGATTAAGCAACCGCAAAAATCTGTAGACTGCCGTTCCTTTATTTCTTCGTCCAGATAATGACGAGCATAAAGTCCAGTTAGGCTATCTCTGTTCGCTAGACGTCTAACTTCGGCATGCAGCCTTGCGTTCCCTACAGCAAGTCCAATATGCCCCGCCATCGCCTGAAGCAATCTGTAATTGTCATAAGAGAAATAATGGGCATCGCGATGCGCCAACATGATGGCACCACGCACTTCACCACCTACACTTAAAGGTGTGGCAATCAGCGACTGCGACCCGGTAGCATTCATTAAACGAGAAGTAGTGTTAGGATTATCTATGTAGTTAGACATGATTAATGATTCCCCAGTAGTATAGACCTTCCCGCCTAAACCTTGTCCTACTTCTAAAATTTCATTTTGCAAGGAGGAATGATTGCAAGCAATAACCTCTAGCCCGCCCTTTTCTTCGTTCATATGTAAAATACAGCAGTAGTCTGCGCCAAACATCTCTAACAGCTCTTCAAACGCAAATTGAAAAATATCCCCTAAACGCAAGCTCTGATTCAGCCGTTGTGTAAGTTCATTACTCATACGCAGCTCACGAATGAGCTGATTGGACCGTTCATACAGCTTGGCATTCTCAAAAGCAGTACCTGCGGTATCCGCCACCATCGAGAGAAACCGTAAATCTACATCCATAAAGATCGAGTTATCCATCACCATGTGGAATACGCCATAAACCCCTTGCTTCCCGCCTAGCGGAAGACCAATTTCTACAATGTGTTGATCTTCAGTATTGGTGTTCAGAGCAACACGGCCGTCTTTAAATGCTCTAGCGCAGACATCATCACTGGACATCTGAAACGGTAAAGGTTTGACCTGCGGATGAGTGCTGCGGTGATCTTGCGACATAAACAGCTCAAGCCTGGCACCAGGGTACATTGCAGAAATGCTATCTATAACCTCCGTAAGCACGGCGTTCACATCAATATTGTCATGCATCCGCTGAACGATCTGAAATAACAAGGAGCGGCGATTGCTCTCACGTTCAGCATGTAGATGAACACTCGCAAGATCAGTTACAAAAATATGTTCAAACTTATGATAGAAAATGGTCCGGTACTGCAACGATATAGCCTCAGCAGTATCTCGTCCACCCATTAAATATTGTTGTGTCGGCATAGCACAGCCCAGGAAAGCAAAAATTTCTTTGTCAACGCGAGTGATGAGCGGTATAGTAAAAAAGCTCATATCCTGACCTTGCACCGTCAGTTGAACAGATGAGGTTGTGCCGGAAAGTAAACTAGCTGCCGCCGCCTGCTCCCATTGGTGCCTCCATCGTTCTTGCTGATCGGCAATATTAGCAAAATATCTGCCTTCAAAATTCAGTACACACCAATCCCATGATTTAGCGAACGGTAGTGCCTCTAGCCCATCGATCCATTCCTCGAAGCTGTCTGCAATCAGATTGGCCAAATATGGGAAGTCATGGGACACTATTTCCGTTTCCCTAAGCCAGGCGGTGGGATCTTCGGAATCTCTACTAGCGTGCAATTTGTCCTGTATCAGCATACGACTGTCTTTATAAGCGTATGCTTTCTGTTCTGACATAACGAAGATCCCCTTTGCTTCTCAATTAAGAAAAAAAACCTTCCCAATTAACATCTAATTAACTATATTTTACTCCCTTTCTTTGTGTATTGCATTATATTTTCCTTATTTCCGGGATTTTTTTTAGGACCTAAGAACTAACGACAAAGAATGACAAAAACTCTTTTAATATGCGCTTGACTTTATATACTACTTTCATATAATATTTATTGTTGAACAAGACTGTAACAAGTCTTACTTGGGCGTAACGTTGTGTCACCCTCACGCATTTCGTTACTGCCAGGGCAGCGGCTGAACTTCCCTGGTAGTGTGGAAGCCAATAATGCTAATCACGGATACGAAATGCGGCGCAAATAGAGCCCTAACCTGAAATTTCAAATATAAAGGAGTCTACTATAACATGGCACGTTACACCGGACCTAAATTCAAACTCAGCCGCCGTCTGGGCATTTCCCTTAGCGGTACAGGCAAAGACCTGAAACGCCCTTTCCCACCAGGACAACACGGCGCTAACCAACGCAGAAAAGTAAGTAACTACGGAATGCAGCTTTTGGAAAAACAAAAACTGCGTCACATGTACGGCTTGGGAGAGAAACAATTCCGTACTCTCTTCGCTAAAGCACAAAAACTTCCAGGTCTTGCGGGCGAAAACTTCATGTTCTTGCTTGAAAGCCGCTTGGACAACCTAGTTTACCGTCTTGGATTTGCTAACTCCCGTGCTGGAGCACGTCAGTTGGTATCCCACGGACACGTAACTGTAAACGGCAAAAAAGTCGACATCGCTTCTTACCGTGTAAGCTTGGGCGACGTTATCGGTCTTCGCGAGAAGAGCCAAGGCATGGCTTCCATCAAAGAAGCTCTTGCTAACCGTAACCACCTTCCAGCTTACCTGGAATATGCTGAAGGATCTTTCGAAGGTAAATATATCCGTTTGCCAGAACGTTCCGAGCTTTCCCAGGATATCGATGAGAAACAAATCGTCGAGTTCTACAACCGTTAATATCTCGCTTTTAGCGGGTATGACCGAAGCCTCCGGATTAATCCGGGGGCTTTTTGTTATGTCTATATTCTAAATTCCAAGCCGTTTGTTGCCTATTACACTTTCGCAAATCATACCCTAAATTACTTTATTTATAATTTTTGCACAAAAGTCGAATCTTAAGACCATGAGAATCAGGTAGAAGCGCATTCAAAAACGCCAATTTATGCTATAATAATTCCGTTAAAAGGAGGAATTATCGTCGATGGCTCAAGAGAACAAGAAAAAAAACGCTAAGAAGCCTTCACCCCGCAGATCCGCCCTAAGCAGGTTCGGTTCTGTAGTTAAGTGGATGTTTATTCTTGGAATAATAGGCGTTCTATTTGCCGGTGGTGCTGTAGCAGGCTATGTCGCTTCCATTGTGAAGGATGAACCTGTTCGCTCCGAAGAAATGATTCAGCAGCAGGTCAGTCAAAATGCGATCACCGGATTCGCTTATTTCCGAGACGGCGCACCGATCGGCCAGCTTCGGACAGAAGAAGACCGAAGGCTCATTGAATTCAACGATATCCCCCAGCTTATTATCGATGCAGTTCTCGCAATAGAGGACAATAATTTTAATGAGCATAATGGCGTGGATTTCAAAGGCACCTTGCGTGCCGTCAAACAAAAGCTTCTCAATGAATCCGTTCAGACCGGAGGCAGTACACTCACCCAGCAGCTCGCAAGACGTGTATTCCTGAATCTGGATCGGACAGAAGATCGTAAAGTAAAAGAAATTCTACTTTCTCTTAGATTGGAACGCTTCTTGACCAAGCAAGAAATATTAACGGCTTATCTGAATAAGGTTCCTTTCGGCAATGGTTCGAATGGCTACAATGTTTTCGGGATTAAAGCAGCAGCCAAGGGGATATTCGGTCTAGACGATCTGGACAAATTGAATGTCGCTCAAGCAGCTTATTTGGCTGGTCTTCCGCAGCTCCCTTCTGCTTATTCTGCATTTAATGGCATAGGTGAATTCAACGAAAAAGCTTTCAACAGAGCTATGGACCGTCAACATCTTGTACTTCGTCGTATGCTTGAGGAGAATAAGATCACTACCTCTCAATATGATGAAGCCCTTAAATTTGATATCAAGAGTTCTCTGGCGCCACATACCAAAAAAGCCTATGCTACATATCCATACCTGATGATGGAGACTGAGCGTAAAGCATCCGAGATCCTTCTATCATTGAATGAAGAGAAAAATGGCACAACGGATGCCAATAGCACTACTGACAATGCCGTGTTACTTGAAGAAGCAAGACAGCAGCTCATGACCGGCGGTTATCGAGTCTACACAACTATTGATAAAAAAGTTTACAATGCAATGCATAGTGTCTCAGAAGACAGCAATAATTTTACTAAAGACAGCAAAACCAAAGGTATGGAACAGACGGCTGGCATGTTAATTGATAACAAAACGGGAGCCATTCTCGGCATGATTGAGGGCCGCGACTTCAATATTGAGCAGATGAATTATGCTACCCAAATGATCCGTCAGCCCGGATCGACTATGAAGCCAATTTCAGCTTATTTACCAGCCTTAGATGCAGGGCTGATTCAGCCTGCCGGGATTGTGGATGACGCGCCAATTATTCTAAAAGACGGCGGAAAAGGATTCCATATTCCCAAGAATGCCAATAACCGCTATCAAGGTCTGGTCACTGCCCGTTACGCACTTAACAAATCGCTCAACTTGCCTGCGCTTAAGCTGTTTAATGAAAAGGTCGGAATAGAGAAATCTTGGGCCTTTACTAAAAAGCTGGGGATCACCACCCTCACAGATGATGATTACAGCGCGCAGACTGGGGTTATAGGCGGTCTCAAATACGGTGTATCCGTAGAAGAGTTAACCAATGCCTATTCCGCTATCGGCAACCAGGGAGCCTTTAATGATGCCTACATGATTGAGAAAATCGTCAATTCAGAGGGCAAAATTATCTATCAGCACAAGGTTAATCCTGAGCAAGTATTCTCTAAGCAAACAGCTTACCTAATGACAGATATGCTGCGAACTGTAATTACAGAGGGTACAGCCAGCACCGTAAAAAGAGCATACAAACACTCTAAAGAAATTCCGATTGTCGGTAAGACTGGATCTACCCAGAATTATGGGGACGTATGGTTTATGGGCTACACTCCTGATGTCACATTGGGAATGTGGGTCGGTTACAAAGAGCAAATCAACACCCTTACGGGAGATACACAAAAACGTCAAGCCCAAACATTATGGGCAAAAGTATTGAATGCTGTCATTGATAAGCAGCCGGAACTATTCGTCACAGACAAATTTGCACAGCCTGAAGGAATTATCAAAAAGACAGTTTCAGCATATAGCGGCAAACTGCCAACATCTCTGACTGATAAATTCACAACGGATATATTTAATACAAAATATGTGCCAAAAGAGAGCGACGACGGGATTTCCAAAGCCAAGTATATTACTTACAAAGGCGTCAATTATATCCCGTTGGAAGGTACTCCAGAGGAGTTCCTAAAGGAAAAAATCGTCGTTAAACGTGAGAAGCCGATACAGGAACTCGTCAAAGAACTCCTGGCTGCCTTCCCTAAGATGAAGGATCATAAATCACTGGAGTATTATATGCCAGCCGATGCCAAGACGGATTTCCCAACAGAAGTTGATCCACGAGTGGACGACGGGGCTTCCCCTGCTGCTCCTGGAAATGTTAACGTCTCTTATAGCACTGGTAAAGCGGTCATCAGCTTCTCCGCTAGCAGCTCGGCAGATGTTGTGGGATACCGCTTATATCGTTCATTAAATGGAGGTTCTTTCCAAAAGCAATCTATACTCATGGCAGATGAGAACAAGGTATTCACGCCGGGTACACCGGCAAGTGCTAATGCAACCTTCTATGTAACCGCCGTGGATGTTGCAGGTAATGAGACGGCTTCTGGCAGCGTTGCTGGAGGGATTACACCAACACCAGAAGCAACTCCTACACCTGATCAACAACCTGGCACAGAGCCGCCTACAGAGCCTGAGACGACACCAGGAGAAATTATTGAGGATCCAGGTAACATTCTCCCGCTACCGACGGAAACACCAGCCGGTGGAGGTAACAGTACTGGGGGCAGTAATAATCCCACAGCAGGTAATAATGCAGGGACACGTTAGCCCAAAGATTAATAAATAACTTTACACAGCAAAACACCGTTCCCATGGATTCATCCGGGAACGGTGTTTTTTTACAATTCATTCTAATCCTCAATCGTGGATAGATCTCCTGTCGGAAGATGCAGCTCCCATGCCTTCAGTACACGCCGCATGATTTTACCTGATCGTGTCTTCGGTAGTTTATCCTTAAACTCGATTTCTCGCGGCGCAGCATGTGCAGACAGGCCTGCTTTGACAAAAGCAGCGATCTCCTCTTTCAGAGCAGCAGTTGGAGTATAACCTTCTCTAAGCGAGATAAAAGCCTTAATAATCTCACCCCGCACAAGATCCGGTTTGCCGATTACACCCGCTTCTGCCACTGCCGGATGTTCCACTAATTTGCTCTCCACTTCAAATGGCCCAATACGCTCACCAGAAGAGTTGATAACATCATCAATTCGTCCCTGAAACCAGAAATATCCTTCGTCATCCATATAAGCGGAATCGCCAGAAATGTACCAGCCAGGAATCCGGAAATATTCCTCATACTTCGTCTGATTGTTCCAGATCGTTTTCATCATGGACGGCCACGGAGTTTTTATCGCAAGATTCCCCATAGAGAACGGTGGAAGAACATTTCCCCGATCATCCAGAATCGCTGCTTCAATCCCCGGTAACGGACGGCCCATTGAGCCTGGTTTGATATCCATTGCCGGATAATTACAAATCAATTGTGCCCCTGTTTCAGTCATCCACCAAGTATCATGTATACGCTGATTGTAAAATTTATCTCCCCAACGCACCACTTCCGGATTTAACGGTTCACCAACCGATAGAACATGGCGCAAACTGCTTAAATCAATCCCCTGTAAAGAGTGCTCCCCTGCACCCATCAACATACGAAAAGCTGTAGGTGCGCTGTACCATACAGATACCTTATTCCGTTCGATTGTCTTATACCAATCCTGAGGACTAAAGCGGCCGCCTCTGACTACATTCGTTACCCCGTTTAACCAAGGGGCAAATATCCCATATGAAGTTCCTGTCACCCAGCCAGGATCTGCCGTACACCAGTATATATCGTCTTGACGTAGATCTAGCACTACTCTGCCTGTATAATAATGTTGAATCATTGCTCTATGCACATGATAAACGCCTTTGGGCTTTCCTGTAGAACCAGATGTATAATGCATAATAAGGCCATCGTCCAAATCAAGCCATTCTAAATTAAGATCAGCTGAAACGTTAGCCATCTCTTCTGCGAATCCTAAGTTTCCTTGCTCAATATCTGTTGCTCCACCTACTAGAAAAATATGACGAAGCTCCGGAAGCTCTTCTCGCTTGACCCGATGCAGCAATTCAGGCGTAGTTACCAGCGCAACGGCTCCACTATCCTCCAAACGATCCTTAACTGCTGTTTCCATGAAGGCTTCGAACAAGGGTCCTGCTATGGCTCCGATTTTGAGAATACCTAGCAGACTGAAATACAGTTCCGGTTGGCGAGGCATAAAAATAAATACCCTATCTCCTTTACCGATGCCATATTTACGCAATACATTTCCGAACCGATTCGACCGTTCCTGCAGATCGGTAAATGTATAGGATTCTTCCCGTACAGTGTCACTGTAGAGTAGGGCCGTTGCCGCTCCCCGCCCTTCATCAACATGGCGATCAACGGCTTCATAGGCCATATTAACCTTGCCGGTTTCATACCATGAGAAATTACGTTCAACATCCTCCCACTCAAAATTGGCTACTGCCTCCGCATAATCAGACATATTGGAGCTCTGCACACGACCCGGCAAAATTTCGCTATGGACTTGACCCATCACTCTTGCCTCCCTCACTCGTTTGATTTAAGCTTTAAGGGTAAGACTCATGTTTTAAATAATGATGTCAATGCAGTGAATGTGAATTTTTTATGTCTGAATTAGTATACCATAGCAAGCGTTTACATACCATTTTTTTGATCTGAAAGGAGCACTGTCATGGAGCATCGCAAAATCCCTATTTCCCATACTCTCTCCTATATGGGTAGAACGATAACTGTGAGCGGACCCCGATCTCCTGAGGACCTTGAAGCCCTGCATATGCATCAGGATCTAGATGCTTTTCGCAGGCCATTAGAGCAGCAAGAGGCGCTCGTAGAGATCGCCAGCTTGCCAGAAGGCCGTGTAATTACTGCGGTAGAGAATGATGTCATAGTGGGCTATGTGACCTTCCATTATCCAGATGAAATGGAGTTATGGTCACAGGGTGGGATGGAGGATCTTATTGAGCTTGGAGCGATAGAGGTGAGTAATGATTATAGAGGGGCCGGACTAGGCCGGCTGCTGATTTCTACTGCTTTTGAACGGGAGCAATTAGAGAATTGTATTGTTTTTACAACAGAGTATTATTGGCACTGGGATTTAAAAGGCAGTGGGCTGGACGTGTGGGCCTATCGCCAAATGATGGAACGCCTGATGAAGACCGTTAATATGGTTTGGTATGCTACGGATGATCCGGAAATCTGCTCACATCCCGCTAACTGCCTAATGGTTCGCATTGGACAAGAGGTGCCCATGTCCTCTCAGGAGACCTTTGACAGAGTACGTTTTAGACAACGTTTCATGTATTGAGCATTAAATATGCTGCAGCATAAATTCTAATATGGAATGCGAGCGTTGTGAAGATTGTACTGTAAATTCTCTGAAATTCACCTCAGCTGATCCATCAGACTTATCTGACATCGAGCGAATGATGACAAAGGGCGTGGCGTTCATATGACAGACTTGGGCAACCGCCGCCCCTTCCATTTCCACACAAGCTCCATCCATTTGCTCTCTTAATTCAGCTACCATCTCCGCATTAGAAATGAATTGATCACCAGATAACACTTTGCCTATCAAGTACTTTTGACCTAACTCATTGCATGCCTTCTCAGCAAGCTGTACTAACGCAGGGTCTGCCTGGAAGACGGAAGTCTCCTGATAAGGAATTTCGCCTCTTGCGAACCCAAGCCCCGTAGCATCCATGTCATGTTGTACACATGTAGACGATATAACAATATCTCCAATATTCAATTCAGGATGTACAGCACCAGCAACCCCCGTAAACAGCACACGGGATACGCCAAAATTATCAATTAGAAGCTGAGTCGTAACTGCTGCATTTACTTTACCCACCCCAGATTTACAGAGCACTACGGATTTGCCTAATATATTTCCTATGTAATATTGTATACCTGCTTTAACTTTTGTCCGCTTGTCCTCCATGCCTTCTAGAAGCAGCTTAATTTCTTCATCCATCGCTCCGATTAATCCGATGATTTCACTCACAGCAAATGCCTCCTTTGATGATTTGTTTAATAAATAAAAACATAAAAAGCTCCATAAGGAGCTTTTTACGGAATAACTGTTCAGTTCTTAAATTACTTATTCAGATGATTAACCGACAAGCGGAGAATCGTTTCATGAGGCAGGATAACCCGCGGATTCTCAACGGTTTCTTTCTTCATAAGCTTGGTCAAAAGTCTCATCGCAACCGCGCCCAAATCGTACATAGGCTGAGCTACAGTTGTCAGCAAAGGACGAACCATCGAAGCCATACGAATGTTATCCACACTAATGATGGAGAAATCATCCGGTACCTTCAGACCTTCATCTTGAATACTGTGAATGGCGCCAATAGCCATTTCATCCGTTGCCGCAAAAATAGCGGTTGGTTTCTTCTTGAGTCCAAGGAAATACTTCATTGCTTCTACACCAGATTCATAGCGGTAGTTACCGATGCGTACCAAATCCTCTTGGTACTCGATTCCTGCCTGTTCCAGTGCTTTCTTGTAACCATGGAAACGTGCATATCCATTTGCAGGATCCTGCAGTGTGCCACTGATCATAGCAATCTCACGATGACCGTGACGAATCAATGTGTTCACAGCATCAAAAGCAGCGGTTTCATGATCGATGTCAACGGAAGGATAAGTTCCCTTCTCATCCCGTGTAGCACATAGAACAATCGGAACTGCAGAAGTCTGGAAAGCTTGAATATGTTCGTCAGTTACTGTACCCCCCATGAAGAGCAGACCATCGACCTGTTTCTCCAAAAGGGTATTAATGACACGAATTTCTTTCTCTTTACGCTTATCCGCGTTACACAATATGATATTGTAATGATACATGTTCGCGATATCTTCAATCCCGCGTGCAATTTCTGCAAAAATCGAGTTTGAAATATCAGGGATGACAACCCCAACGGTTGTCGTTTTCTTACTGGCAAGACCTCTTGCCACGGCATTGGGACGATATCCCAAACGTTCAATCGCTTCAAAAACTTTCTTCCGGGTCTGCGGTTTCACGTTAGGGTTATTATTCACAACCCGTGATACCGTAGCCATAGATACGCCTGCTTCTCGAGCTACATCGTAAATGGTTACCGTCAAATTACTCTCTCCATTGCGATAAATTTTATCGTTCGACTAATTAAAAATATGATACGACACTTTGTACATTTGTGCAATGATAACGCTTCATTTTCCTTTCAAAATTTCTTTCAAGGCTGAAAACGTCACCCTGGATTAAAATTGTGACCAGTGCTGGTTAACCTGTCCAAGAGCATCAATAATGTAACTTCTATCTATCGTAACAAAAAGTGAGTGAAAAATCCAACATTCCGTGAAAAATTTTCATTATTTTCACACAATTTTTTTATAATCTTCATTTTCAGTCATTTGGAAGGATAATTGAGACAATCTTCGACTAGTTTCTTCCATCCAATGCTGGTCTGACAGCTTCTCAGCTAAACGATAGATATCGAGAAGCATATCGACTCGGGTCTGAATCCTCTCTCGGATTATCGTCTCTAGTTCTGATATTCCCCCTATTATAGTTTCTGACAAGGATTCTTTTAATACACTGGCCAATTCATTTCTCTCCGTAAACAAAAAATCTTTTCCAGGATCATCTCCACTGAGTTCTTTTACTAATTTGCCTAGATCTGCTTTAATAAACTGCAAAGGTTCATAACTAGCGCATTCTGGGCAGGTATAGACAGGAACATGCGTAATCTTCATCTTCGTATTAAAAATCAAAGAATGCATATGTAAGTTCATGAGGCCACCACAACTGCACAACTTCTCCATCAAATTATCTTTATACATCTTCTACACCTCTTGCACAAAATTAATAAAGCACAAAGTTTGACTTTTTCAACTTCTATATTCGACTCCACTCGATTAAAACCCTCCTTTATTGCATATAATGATTAAATTGGCAATTTGTCTATAATTTACATCCCTAAAGATGACTTCATATTTTAAATTTGATAGAATAATGAAAGAATCATGGGAATCGAAAGGAGCTTAACTAAATGAGACTAGCCGGTAAAAAGGTGATAGCACTCGTAGACGATGAATTTGAAGATTTGGAGCTCTGGTATCCCGTGTATCGGGTGAGAGAAGAAGGTGCCGAGGTTCACTTGGCAGGTCTGGAAAAAAATAAGACGTACGTCGGTAAATATGGCGTACCTGCTAAAGCAGAATACTCCTGGGACGAGCTTAATGCCGCAGATTATGATGGGATTTTGGTTCCAGGCGGCTGGGCTCCTGATAAAATCCGTAGATACAGTGCCGTTCTAAAGCTAGTACAGGATTTTAATGCGGCTAAAAAACCAATTGGGCAGATCTGCCATGCAGGCTGGGTATTAATTTCTGCTAAAATTCTGGAAGGTGTAACCGTCACCTCCACGCCGGGCATCCGTGATGACATGGAGAATGCCGGAGCCATCTGGAAGGATGAGGCTGTAGTTACGGATGGACATATCATTTCCGCTCGCCGCCCGCCAGATCTTCCGCCATACGGCAAAGCCTTTTGCGATGCACTTGCTGGGGAATAAACATAGGTATATAGTTTAAAATCAAACAAGCCCTGTTTCTCACAATTTGAGGAGCAGGGCTTTTGATTTGAGGCGTTTAAAATTCCAAATTATTACCTGATCCGCATAGAATCCGTCTCCATGATCATATTTGGATAATTTGTAAACCTAAAGGTCAAAGGTTGAGGCAGCTTTTCTTGACCCACGTTAAGAAAATAAGTTATTGTAGTTCCTTTTGCATCCTCTCTATACTCTCTATATCCGGAGTAATTATCATGTACAAGCCAATGTCCGCTTCCAGCGCTATCCACAAAATTATCGTCTATCCCAAAACCGGTTGCTTCATGCAACTCCTCAACTTTTTTGGGAATCAATAAATCCAATACTATAATCCCCTGCTCTTCGTCCGCGGTCCGTTTGGAAATCGAGAGAGAGTTATCCGGTGCCTTTAAAATCTGCTGCGTTTCCGTGTTAATCACAAGCTCGACCTCTGATTGATCTAGAGCAGAGATTCCTTCAACTTCAAGTTTGATTGGATCATTAGGTCTCATATTGTCATTGTGGTAAATATTCGATCCACTTGCCCGCATTAGTTCCTCTTGATGATCCCCTTTTCCGAGGACAAGCTTAGGTGATAGCAAACTAAAAATCCTCATTGTATTCTCTCTGCCAAAGGTTTCCCGCATATAAATACCCGTAGGTCCAATATAAACCTGGTCCATTATAATTTTCTGTCCACCGATAGACAGACTATCCTTCAAATCAACAAGTTCTCCTTGAAAATAATTGTTATCGGCTTCCAGTGGAATTTTGACACCCATTTCTTTTATATCCTTGTTATTAAAAACTTGACTAAGAGCATCTGGAAAAAGCGATAATGTGATATTCAACTCCTCTGGTATCTCATCCTGATATTTATCCCAGACGATTTGCTCATACATACGAGTCGTCCCAGGGGACCCAACCTCTTGTGCATTAGAAGTGCTAAACCCGCTGTATCCACTAAGGTGGTATTTATCCTCTGGAGTCTTTTTCAAAGACAAGCCAAAAAGACGCATCTTCTGATCCGTATTGTTCTGGATTGTATAAAGCACTGCAATGCCTCTTCGATCTGCAATGATTCCGTTAACAGTCCATGTTATCCCGTCCACCTCAGAAGAAGAGATACTTACCTCCTTCATCATCCCTGCATCAAGTGCTGATTTAATCGTCAGATTATTAGCAATAACGGGTCTAAACACTTCAAGCTGGCCCCAGCTTTTTGGAGGTAATTGTGCACGTACGGGATTTATCATCTGATTTGCCCAAGGCACAATTATAAGTAAGGCGAATGCCAAGACCACCAATACAACAACAGCGTACCTTTTACTAAAAGACAAACGTGTACGGTTCCCTTGCTGCATCCCCCTGCGGATCGCAGTGTCCAGTTTTACATCCAAAATTTCTTCTGCCTCCGCATCGATTTTCTGAAAATAATCCTTAAGCAGCTTTTCTTCAGACTCAGCCATAAAATAGCTCCCCCTTCCGCTTCATTTTGTCACGCAATTGTTTTAATCCTTTATTCAGCCATGTCTTCACTGTGCCCTCTGGTTTATCCAGCACCTCTGCAATTTCGGCAAGGGTCATATCCTTGTAATATTTGAGCACCAGCACTTGGCGATATTTGGGTTTCACTCCATCCAGCGCTTGTTCCATGTCCAGTCTGCGGTCACTTTTCATCTCCATGATTCCCTCATCACTTCGAGCAGCTTCTGCGACTGTATTCCTCTTTCGGCGCTTCAGCTCATCATTACAGCAATTAATCAAAATACGTGTTAACCAAGGAGCGAACCGCTCCGCGTCTTTTAAGCTCTTTCGTTTAATCCATGCGCGGCAGGTTGCCTCCTGCAAAACCTCCAGCGAATCCGCTTCATTTCGCAAATAGCTGTAGGCAATGCTATAAAGTTTTCTTTTCTGTCCAGCCACTTGCTCATAAAACAGCTCTTCGTCCGTAGCGGCCATTTCCATTTCATCATTTATAATGTGATCCATTTTCGGCCTGCCTCCCCCCTTGCCTTTATTCCTAAATCGGTTCTGTGTAACTCTCTCTATGTATTGACTGCGCTGCAGGGTAAACGGTTTTGTTTTTTTAAAAGTATGTCATAAATATAGAAAAAGGCTCGGCAAGAATGCCGAACCTTGATATGAATTGAATAAAAGTTACAGTAACTTTAGGATGAGGCTTTCTCCTGTAGTTCTCCGCTTGATCCAAGCGTAAGGCCACTTTTTTGCGCAAACGCAGTTAACATTTCTTCCGTCTCTGAGCTTGTACGATGATGGAAACACGCTTTGGCAATTCTTTTGGCATCCTTGGCCAATGTGTTCAGTGTGCGGTGTTTAACCTTCAGCAGCGCCTGCGGCGACATGCTGAGATCTCTAATTCCCAGCTCCAGCCAAAGAGGCAAAGAACGCTCATCCGCCGCCATTTCACCACATACACTGATATCAATCTTGGCATTACGTGCCGCTTCTACCGTCATACGGATCATTCGCAGAACCGCTGGATGGTACGGATGATACATATGAGCAATTTGTTCATTCATACGGTCTACCGCTAACACATATTGAACCAAATCATTAGTGCCGATACTGAAAAAGTCAACTTCCTCAGCCAATAAATCCGCAATCATAACCGCCGCCGGAACTTCAATCATAATACCCACAGGAAGATTCCGGTTAAAAGGGATATCTCGTTGCTCCAGCTCAGCTTTCACTTCTTCTAAAACAGCTTTTGCCGCCTGCACTTCCTCTACGGAAGAAATCATCGGAAACATTAACTTTACATTCCCGTATGCACTTGCCCGCAAAATGGCACTTAACTGGGTTTTGAACATATCCAATCGATCCAAGCTGATGCGAATCGCCCGATAACCAAGGAAAGGATTCTGTTCTTCAGGCAGCTGGATATAATCCAACTGCTTGTCCCCGCCAATATCCAGCGTACGAATCACTACAGTGTTATTGCCCACCTTCTCGACAACCTGTTTATACACTTCAAATTGTTCATCCTCAGTTGGGAAAGATCTGCGGTCCATATAAAGAAACTCTGTACGGAACAGGCCTACACCTTCAGCACCATACTTAAGTGCTATGTTGAGTTCTTTAACTGAACTGATATTGCCGGCAAGTCGCAGGTTCACACCATCCTTGGTGACAGCCTCCACGGTGGCGAGCAGTTCCAGCTGCTCTTTCTTTTTATGCTGTTTATCCCGAATCGCTACATATTCATTTATCGTAAGTTCATCTGGATGGATTTGTACAGATCCGGTATCGCCGTCGATCACAAGCATGTCCCCGGTCTGAATAGGATTAGACAGATTATTCTCCAAGCCCGCTACAAGCGGAATGCCTAGCGCACGAGCCATAATGGAGGAATGTGAGGTTTTACCGCCCATCATGGTGACAATACCTAGAACATAAGTTGGATTCAAGTGAGCTAGCTGGGAAGGAGACAACTCCTTCGCAACAAGAATATATGGCTGTGTATCCGATGGTAACGTAACCTCTGGAGCGCCTAAAAGATGTTTTAAAAGACGGTTTCCGACATCCTTGATATCAACCGCCCGCTCCTTCATGTACTCATCGTCTAGCAGATCAAACATCGCTACAAAATGATCAATCGCTTCTTTCACAGCTACTTCTGCCGCTTTGTACTGGCGTTCAATGATCCCGCGGATTTCACTCATGAACACAGGATCATCTAAGATCGCCAGATGAGCATCAAAAATACTCGATTCCTCCGGACCTACCACTTCTCTGAACTCTTTTTTAATGAATTCAATCTCGTCCTTAGAGGTACGGATACCTTCGTATAAACGCTCAAACTCCTTAGCTAGATCCACTGGGTTCACTTGTGTATCCGGTAAGCTCCATTCCCAGTTCGGCAAGACAAAGGCCTTCCCGATAGCTACACCTGCTGCTGCGCCTATGCCTTGTATCATCCTTCAATCCCTCCAACGTTACTTTCGTGTAAGACTACGGACATTACTGATGATTGCCCCTTTTTAACATTTTTAAATGGAGCATAGCTCCATGATTTGACCCGATCAGGATTCGTGATCACCATCGGTGTAGCCAATGAGGCCGCATGTTCACGCAAATAAGCGAGGTCGAATTTAACAAGCAATTGACCTGGCTCCACGCTGTCGCCTTCTTTTACAACCGCCTCAAAGGGTCCCTTGAGCTGTGAAGTGTCGATCCCTATATGCATGAGTACTTCCAGCCCTTCCGGCGTCGAAATACCCACGGCATGCATTGTAGGATAGACGTGCATAACTTTCCCGAATACGGGTGAAGTAAGCTCCCCTTTTTCCGGCAAAAATGCAACCCCATCGCCCACTAGCTTAGCTGCAAAAATGTGATCAGGCACTTCCTCGATAGGCATCATTCTGCCCTGCATTGGCGAACTGAACAGCACCTGCGGCAAATCACGAAGCATAAGCTTGTTAATCTCCTCGCGGATCAGTTCAGAATACGTGCCAAATACTACCTGGACATTTCCGCCGCCCAGCTTGATAATCCCTGCGGAACCCAAACCTTTAAGCGCTCCAGTATCTATATCTCGGTCATTATGAACCGTAAGCCGCAGACGGGTGATACAGGACTGCACTTGTACAATATTCTCCTTGCCCCCAAGCGCCTCTAAGATTAGCGGTGCCTGATAAGGGATATTGCCGGCCCAATCCCCAAGCTCTGAACCTTCTTCACGCCCCGGTGTCGGGATCTGAAAACGGCGAATCGCCCAGCGAAATAAATTATAGTATACAATCCCATAGCCGATACCAATCGGAATCAGCAGCCAAGCCCTCTGTGACAAATGCATGTTCAAGAAGAAATCAATGGCTCCAGCCGAATAGGAGAACCCGTGATGGATTCCCAGCATGTAGGTCAGTACCATTGCGAGACCGGACATTACAGTATGTACCGCGAACAAATACGGAGAAGCAAATAAAAATGCAAATTCGATCTGCTCCGAAACCCCGGTCAGAAAACAAACCAACGCCGCACGCACAAAAGTCTTTTTAATCTTGGGCTTCAAATCCTCGCGCGCTTCCTGAATAATTGCAAAAGCAATGGCAGGCAGCGCAAACATCATAATCGGAAACAACCCCGCCATAAAAATCCCCGCCGTAGGATCGCCTGCAAAAAAACGCGGCAAATCCCCCTGAACCACAGCACTGCCATCAGGAGTCGTAAAATTCCCAAATTGAAACCAAAACACATTATTAAGAATATGATGTAGTCCAAAAGCGGTCAGAACCCTATATAGGACCCCATAGATAAAAACACCAAACCCGCCCGTCTGCAATATTCCCTGAAAAAGATTATCCAGCCCAATCTGCAGCAGCGGAGATATTCCTAACATTACCCACGCGAACCCGGCAGAAAATAAGCCCATGAACAGCAAAACAAAACGCGACCCTCCAAAAAACTGGATCGCCTCTGGAAGCTTAATATTTTTAAACCGGTTTTGCGCGACACCGGCAACGATCCCCAGCAAAATTCCGATTAGTGTTGCAGGTTGTACAAGCCCGTCTCCCATTTGGGTGACAATTCGGTCGTAAGTGAACATCCCAGCCAGCGCTGCAAGACCCGCTGTTCCGGCTTGATTGGATAACCCCCATGCTACACCTACAGCGAACAAATAAGGCATATAATAAAATATTGCCTGCCCCGCGTAAGTAGCCACTTCAGACACCGAAGAAAGTCCCCATGCAGACCAAGGTAAGCTGCCCAAACTCAGCAAAATGGCTGCCGCCGGCAGTACCATGGTAGGAAGCATTATGGCTCTGCCCAATTGCTGCAATGATCCGAGCCAATTCAAGGCTACCCTCTCCTTTCTTTCTATATTGAATGGTAAGCGCTGCGGGGATTTTTGTCAAAAGAAACTCATGAGATCTTCACGTTACATTTTTAAAACAAATATTCTCACTTTCCACTAAACATTTATTCATTAGAATCCATAGAACAGCTGGTATTTACGTGGGGCTATTAATACTACAGAGTCAGAATCGAGTTTAAGTGTACTTTGTGCAACTATTCATATCGGCGTTACTCTGAGCGCTTTTTTAACTGCACTTTATACAACTATTTTTAGTGATTTTCCACTTCATCTAATCTTTGATGCGTTCTAAGTGTACAAAGTGCAACTATTTCGCATTTAGATAGCTATTTTAGCGTTTTAGTTGTATAAAGTGCAATTATTCCCTTGCGCAGCTATCGTATAGATATCCCTCGCATACCTGATTTGATTGATTGGATTGGATTTGATCTGGTCTGGTCTGGTCTAGTCTGGTCTGGTCTGGTCTAGTCTGGTCTGGTCTGGTCTGGTCTAGTCTAGTCTGGTCTGGTCTGATCCCAGAGCATTCGCTTCATAACATCGAACTTTTCTCCCCCCATTAGCTAGCTCCAACACCCTAAACTCACAGTTAGGAATTCCACCTGAGTTTAAGTGTACTTTGTACAACTATTCATATCGACGTTACTCTGAGCACTTTTTTAACTGCACTTCATACAACTATTTTTAATGATTTCCCTCTTCATCTAATATTTGATGCGTTTTAAGTGTACAAAGTACAACTATTTCGCATTTAGATGGCTATTTCGGCGATTTAGTTGTATAAAGTGCAATTATTCCCTTGCGCAGCTATCCCATAGATGTCCCTAGCATACCTGATTGGATTGGATTGGATTGGATTTGATCTGGTCTGGTCTGGTCTGGTCTAGTCTGGTCTGAACTGATCTGATCCCAGAGCATTCGCTTCATAACATCGAACTTTTCTCCCCCCATTAGCTATCTCCAACACCCTAAACTCACAGTTAGGAATTCCACCTGAGTTTAAGTGTACTTTGTGCAACTATTCATATCGACGTTACTCTAAGCACCTTTTTAACTGCACTTCATACAACTATTTTTAGTGATTTCCCACTTAACCTAATCTTTGATGCGTTTTAAGTGTACAAAGTACAACTATTTCGCATTTAGATAACTATTTCGGCGATTTAGTTGTACAAAGTGCAATTATTCCCTTGCGCAGACTCTAAAGATCCTCTTACCACATTTGATCTGGTCTGAGAGCCTTCACCTCATAATACCGAATTCTTTCTCCCTGATTAACCGGCTTCAGCAACCCCTTCTCACTTAATGATTGCAGCAATCGACGCGCCGTACGGAAATTAATGCAGAAATGCGTGGCCACATCCTTTGGACGAACCGGTTTACCTAGACGCCAAGCGAAACGCAGAACCTCTTTTTCCTCAGATAAAATAGCTACGCTAGCAGATTTACGCGCCAAGTAAGGCGCCAGCACCAGTTGTAACAGCATCCGGCAGACCTCGGGACGTTGCTGGATATCATCAAAAGAAAAATGAATCATCCTCCAGCCCATCCCAGTCAAAAAAGTGTCCCGATTTACTGAATAGTTGAATTTCTCGCGGTCCATATCTTTCACATGGCTTTGATATCCATCACACTCGATCCCAAAGCTGCTGCCCGTCTGCGGAAGAAAAGCAAAGTCCAAAAATTGTGATTTGCGATTCCAGTCATATACTTCGTATTCTGGATGCAAATCGTCTAGGGACTCAAACATAGGCCACCATACATTCTGCAAAAATAGCTTTTCCGCAAAATTATTGCCTCTAACCAGCCTCCCTCTTCTTTCACCTGTTCTTGATTTCATATGTTGGTCGATAAACAAACCATGCGCTTCTTCAAACTCCATAACCTATAGCCTCCCCTACAAAATAAAAAAACGCCCTTCACCGCAAAAAGCGGTTAAAGGACGTTCTTCGTCTAATCTCATTATAACTAGCTCAACAGGCGAGTTACATTAAAAATCGCACCTTTTGTTACACAATACCTCTTACTTTGGCTGATCTCCATCATCTAAGTTTGCTATAACCTCAGCGTCATAAATTTAAACCTAGTTAGTTTATTGCACTTTTGCTCATTCATAACAGCTAGTTCGTTCTTCACCAGTTAGTCCGTTCTTCACCAGCTAGTTCGTTCTTCACCAGCTAGTTCGTTCTTCACCAGTTAGTCCGTTCTTCGCCAGCTAGCTCGTTCTTCATCAGCTAGTTCATTCTTCACCAGCTAGTTCGTTATTCGTCAGTTCCTTGTTACGTCCGTTGGTCAACGATAACTGTAATCACCACACACTTAACTCAGTGTTCAGTTCAACAGTATATGACCAACCCTACTGCCGGCTACGCCCATGCATTGTGATCGCTTCTTCGACCTTGATGCAGCGGTCCATAATGGCGATCATACCGTGCTCAGCGGCGATTTCAGCGGCTTCTGCGCTAACTATACCCTGCTGGAGCCACAGCACACGTGCGCCAATGTCAGCAGCCTCCTGCGCGACCTTTGCGCAGTGTTCGCTTCGACGGAATACATTGACGATGTCCACTGGCTCCGGAATTTCTGCTAAAGTGTGATAACACTTTTCTCCCAGGATCTCACCATCCACCGTTGGGTTAACGGGAATGATCCGATATCCCCGGCTTTGCATGGCGCCCGCGACCATATAAGAGGTTCGGTCTGTTTTGTCTGACAAGCCGACAACAGCAATGTTACCTGCGGAAGCAAGGATATCTCCGATCTGCTCCCGACTTGGATTCTCAAAGCTCATAAGTAGTGCCCCTTTCCATAGTTACACTTAATGATCCTTGTTTAACTGAAGCTAGATACGCTAGCTCCCTCATTCCTATTGTACCCACTCCACATTCGCACCAAGCGCACGCAAGTGATCAAAATATTGTGGATAAGATTTTGCCACATGATGTGCATCCTTAATCAAAAGAGGTTTACGCGCACGCAGGCCCACTACGGATAGTGCCATAATTACGCGGTGGTCATAATGCGCATTAATGGTGACTCCGCCTTCGACACCTTCAGGCATACCGTGAACAATTATCTCATCGCGGCGTTCTTCTACCTTAGCTCCGGCACGGGTTAATTCTGCTAAGTAATCGGTAATGCGATCGCATTCCTTATAACGCAAATTCTCAACATTGTAGAATCGGGAGGTGCCTTCTGCAAATACTGCGGCAGCCACCATGGCCAATACCGCATCGGTTGCAGCATCTCCATCAAATTCAACAGCTTTTAGGATACCGTTCCCTTGGACATGTACTGTGCCCTCTTCATGAGTAAGAGGAACTTCCATCATCCGCAGCACATCAACAATGGCTCTTTCACCTTGTTTACTTTGTTCTGCAAGACGGTGGATTTTCACATCCGACTTTGTAACGGCAGCCGCCGCAAGGATTGCCGCAGAGCCTGGGTAGTCACCTTGAACAGTATATGACTTAGCTGCATAAGCTTGACGACCTGGAACTTTAAAGGACATGTAATCATCCGCAGCGTGCACCACAATACCTGCCTGCTCCAACACTTCCAAGGTCTGGCCCACGACAACCTTCGATTTCAAATCATCGAGGACAATAATTTCACTATCTTCTTCAAGCAATGGTGTCAGGAATAATAGAGCACTTAAGAACTGGGAGCTTACTGCACCAGAGACAGTAATTCTGCCTCCAACCGGTTTACCCCCACGGATCGTGATTGGCAATTTCCCTTCATTATGCTCCACCTGAACACCTAGCTGTTCCAGCGCCACAATCAAGTCGTCATGCGGACGTTTGCCCAATGAGTCTGGATACGTATTTACAAAAGTAACCTCAGGACTTAACGCGGCCACAGCCATAAGAAAACGCAGCACCGCTCCGGCATTTCCTACATTAAGTTCTTTAACGTCTTTTGGATGACGTCCGAAGCCTTGAATCACAATCTTTTCCTCATCCTCTGTAAGCACAGCACCCAAATCTGCTATGCAGCGACGGATCGCGTCGCTATCCTCACTATGTGCAGGATGATAAATCGTACTTACTCCTTCAGACAATGCCGCAACCAGCAGATAACGTGTCGTATAGTTTTTGGAAGAGAGGGCTCCAAATTCTCCTTGCAGAGATGGCGTTGGCCTAACAATAACGTCCATAATATAAACTCTCCTTAGTAGATGTAGTGGGTATGTAATGCTCGTTTGACAGGGTATTCTGTTCTTGTGTTATCATTAAACCATTCTTCTGATGAAAAGAGGTCAAACCCATGCATAATGTTCCACAAATCACACCGCAAGAATTACGGCAGTGTATAGAGACAGGTGAAGACCTTGTACTCATCGATGTTCGCGAAGACGAAGAGGTAGCCTTTGGGATGATTCCCGGTGCACAACATATCCCTATGGGAGAAATTCCGCACCGTACAGAGGATATTCCAAGCGACGCCAAAGTGATCTTCATTTGCCGTTCCGGTGCCCGCAGCCAACGTGTCTGCGAATATCTACAGCAATTTGGTTATAACGCTGCGAACCTTAGCGGCGGTATGATTGAATGGAATGAGACACTCTCTTAAAAGCTCAACCGCGGTAATGCATTAAAATATGTTGCGACACTTCTGCCGCAGTCAGTCCCGTTGTATCGACCGTGTAATGCGCGAATAGGTATGCATCCTGGCGATCTTCCATGATTCGTCTGACCCGTTCTTCTGCATTGCCGGCGAGCAGCGGACGATTCTCATCCCCGCTAACACGTGCAATAATCTCTTCCTCAGTTGCCGTTAGCGCAACCACATGCCCTTTACTCAGCATTAAGGCTGTATTCCCCGGCGCCAATACCGCGCCTCCACCAGTGGATATTAATTTATTCTCAGACTCTAGCATTTGCTTTAGAACCGCAGTTTCTACGCTTCGAAAGTATTCCTCACCATCTTCTGCGAAGATTTCTGCAATGCTTCTGCCTTCAGTCTCAATAATGACATGATCCAAATCAACCAGCTCATAGCCCAGCTCCTCGGCCAAAATAGCACCAACAGTTGACTTACCAGTCGCCATCATCCCTACTAAAATAATGTTTTTGTTCTTATCTTCCTGACTCATCGTTTTTAGTTCTTCTGTATCCCCAGCCATGACTATCCTCCAACCGCGATATTTGTCATATCATAACACAGGGTCAAAACATTAGACAATCCGCTTCTTCCAGTAAAAAAAGACCCGAAAGGCTCCCCATTTCTGGTGAAGCCGTCCGGGCCGCTTGTCATACAGTCAATTAGATTATTCCGCTGCCATCCAGTTGTGGTGGAAGACGCCTTCTTTGTCCACACGTTTGAAGGTGTGAGCGCCAAAGTAATCACGTTGAGCCTGAAGCAAGTTAGCAGGCAAACGTTCTGTACGGTAGCTGTCATAGTAAGCCAATGCGCTGGAGAATCCAGGGACTGGAACACCCAAAGTTACCGCAGAAGCAATGACTTTACGCCATGCGGATTGGTAATTGTCCATAACATTCTTGAAGAAAGGATCAAGAAGCAGGTTCTTAAGCTCTGCATTGTTCTCATAAGCATCTGTGATGTTTTGTAGGAAACGGGAACGGATAATGCAGCCGCCGCGCCAGATTTTAGCCAGCTCGCCATATTTCAGATCCCAACCATATTCGTCGGAAGCTACGCGAAGTTGAGCGAAACCTTGCGCGTAGGATACGATTTTGCTCGCGAACAATGCTTTACGCACGTTCTCGATGAATTCGGCTTTGTCGCCTTCAAATGTTGTTGCTTCTGGTCCGTTAAGCACTTTGCTTGCTTCTACGCGCTCATCCTTCATAGCAGACAGGAAGCGGGAGAATACGGATTCGGTAATCATGGACAGAGGTACACCAAGATCTAGTGAGCTTTGGCTTGTCCATTTACCAGTACCCTTTTGGCCAGCGGAATCAAGGATAACGTCAACCATAGGTTTGCCGGTTTCTTCGTCATATTGAGCAAAGATATCAGTAGTGATCTCGATCAGGTAGCTGTCGAGCTCGCCGCTGTTCCACTCTTTGAAAATATTGTGAAGTTGTTTTGCATCCAGACCTAGAACATCTTTCAACAACTGATAAGCTTCACAGATCAATTGCATATCACCATATTCGATACCGTTGTGCACCATTTTAACATAGTGTCCTGCACCGTCAGGTCCGATATATGTACAGCAAGGCTCTCCGTCCACTTTGGCTGAGATTGCCGTTAGGATAGGCTCTACAAGTTTATACGCACTTTCTTGACCACCTGGCATAATCGAAGGACCTTTAAGAGCACCTTCTTCACCACCGGAAACTCCAGTACCGATAAAGCGGAAACCTTTTTCTTCCAGCTCTTTACTACGACGAACTGTATCAGGGAAGTAAGCATTCCCTCCGTCGATAATGATGTCGCCTTGATCAAGATGCGGCAGCAGTTGCTCGATGGTAGCATCAGTAGCTTTACCAGCTTGAACCATGATCAGAATTTTGCGCGGTGTTTCCAGCGAAGCTACAAATTCCTCAACAGAAAATGTGCCTACGAGGTTTTTACCTTCCGCTTCAGCAAGAAGATCATGTGTCTTCTCCGGGGAGCGGTTGAATACGGATACGGAAAAACCTTTGCTTTCGATATTTAGAGCCAAATTCTTGCCCATTACCGCCAAGCCAATAACGCCGATTTGTTGTTTTGCCATCTGGTCCTCCACCCTTTGCACCCTATATTTTTGTGAAATCCATTTCTCGCAGTATAAGAATACCACCCTTTATCAGAGACAGCAAAGCCTGCCCTGCGAATAGAGATCAATTTCATTGACAAATTCAGACCAAGAAATGATCACAATGACTATTTTAACGTTTTTAACGTCAGAAGTGAACCCCTGTCTGCAAGTTCCAATACAAATATAAGACACCCCGATGAACAGGGTGCCTTGAAAGAACATTTGCGGCACTTGCTTACCATTCTAACATAAACAATTCCTTGGTCAAAAAGGCAAGCTCAGCTCGACATTTGTCCGCGCGAACCGTATCTCCAGCTTTTAGTGCATCATTTAACCGATCCAACTGTTCATCCACTTCAATTCTCCGCTGGCGAACCCGTTCTTCCCCTTCAATAGAATAAAAGAGTCTTGTCAGCTCCTCATCTGTGAGCATAGGTCCTTTCTGATATAACACACGCTGCTGATAACCAGAAATTTCAACCAGGCGAATCACTTCGCCAAACAGAATATTTTCAATAATTATCTGCCGATCCCGGAAACGCTTAACGATAGCATGCCCGCGCATATCCCCAATTAATTTCTCCATCCACTCTGACAAGCGAGCATCACGGATCATATAATCGCCCACAAGCTTATAGCCGTCCTTAATCCTTTGAAACCGCAATTTCACTAACTTACGACCCGTACGGACCGAAATCACAAAGACCTGTTCATTCTCGCTCCAATATAGGGAATAACCTTCTTGAATCAAATCCTTGATCAGGTCCTGGATATGCTGTCTGTCGAACCGCAGTTCCAGGTTACAATATTCCACCTCGTCGTTTTTGTTCACGGCACTCCCCCCTAACAGCTTCACATCTGTAAAGCCAGCCTTCATTAGTTCAATTCCAGAGTAATCATGGCTGCCGGACCTCTTCTTGAGTTAACTTCCTTTTTGCGTTCGTCTTAATCTTATTTTATACTTCAGTTTATGTAGCGGTAACTTGGTTTATTGACTATTTTTACCCGCAACAGCCTTTCTCCAAACGCTGAGCGAGAATTTTAATGCCTTTTAGTCCTTTTGGAGCATAGACGTTCTAGTCCTTCAGCTGCACAGCGTCATACAGAAGACCTTCGAAACTTACTTCCGTTATATCTTATGTCCTTCTAATTTTCTAAAAAAACCGCTGATATACCGGATCATTCTTCGGTTATCAGCGGCTCTTTATTTTCCTCAGCTAGTCTTAAATTTCTGTTTCGTTCTATGCACAATAAGCAGATGCAGCCCGAAGAGCAGCAGCATTACAATGGCACTTGCCAGGAATGGGACACCATGTCCTACATGATCCCATAATCTTCCTGACAATACTGGCCCCGCTACCATTCCTGATCCTTGGAGTGTCAGGAACAACCCCCAGACCGTCCCTCGTTCTCCCTTAGGTACTTGCTTAGCCAGAAAGGCATTCCATGCCGGGAGGATAAGCGCGTAGCTTATACCGACCAGTGCCACCGCGATAAAGGCAAGTGGCAGCCAGCGAACCTGAGAGAAAAAGGCCAGTGAAAAGGCAGCTAACAAAAAACCTATATTCAGAAACACCGTTGTCCCTATGCGGTCCACCAGCTTGCCTGCGGGAATAAGTGCAAGAACTGTAATCCCTCCCCCTGCAATGAGGAGCAAACTGAATTGATTGGGACTAACATGCAGCTCTGTACGTGCAAACAAGGTAACTACAGGCGTCATCAAGCCAATGGCGAAGGCTTGTAGGAACAACGCCGGGTACAGCCATCTGCTGACTTTCAGGGTAGTTCTCACCTGATGCAGCGTTCTTTTTATACTTTCTATCGGACTAAGCTTTTTACGATCCATTGCTCCGCCAAGTCCATGCATGTCCCTCACGACAGCATGAGACCCGCTGGAAGAGATTCGTTTAGGTAAGAAAAGGGCTACTACAACTACAGCGGCAGCACAACCTAACAAGACCAGAAAAGCCACATGATAACTCTGTCCACCCTGATCCATTAAAAAATTCACAACAATTGGACCGATTCCTGTTCCTGCGAGAGAGGCCATCTCAACAGCGCCCATGGCCGCACCACTGCTGCCGCTTTTGGTTGATCCGGCGAGTTCGGTAATTCCGGTCATCACACATGGCCAAAGCGGAGATGTCCCGATCCCAAGAATGAGACAGGCGATGGATAACGCAACGGCCGTTTTGGCATAGATTATCAAGCCAATGGCTACTAGAATCAGCAACAATGCACCTGTCATCGTCCAGCGGAACCCTATGCGCTCCATAACCCAGCCTGAAGGGCTGCGGAAGACGTTGTCCCCCAAATACTGTAGGGCAAAAGCGAATCCCACTACTGTCACCGACAGGCCCAGTATATTCTCCATATACACCGGCAACAAGGCAACAAGCAGCGAACCTTTAACAAATTCAACTAAAAAAATAATTACCCACATCTCCACAATAAATGGTGATGCTAAACTAATATTCATCCGTTGTTCAGCTTTCGTGGACATTCTATCACATCCAAATCCTAGTATTCTGAAGATTGTTTTGTTATACTGATGCTTGCCTTAAAAATTAACTATTCGCGAAAGGTTGTGACAGCATTAAATGAATCAACACCGTACTCCCCTCTTCACAGCTCTAAAAAAGCATGCCGCCGGCAATCCAGTTCAATTTCATATTCCCGGGCATAAGAAGGGGCTAGGAACCGATGCCGAATTCCGTGAGTTTATCGGCGATAACGCTCTATCCATAGATCTAATCAACATCGCACCGCTTGATGATCTACATCAGCCAACTGGCGTAATCCAGGAGGCTCAAAAGCTGGCTGCGAAGGCTTTCGGCGCCGACTATACGTATTTTAGCGTACAGGGCACGAGCAATGCCATCATGACGATGATCCTCTCTGTCTGCTCACCGGGTGAAAAAATAATTGTGCCGCGTAACATTCATAAATCCGTAATGTCGGCCATTATCTTCTCCGGAGCCAAGCCTGTGTTCGTCTCGCCTGTACAGGATGAGAATCTCGGGATAGATCACGGCATAACCACCAGTGCGCTGGAACGAGCGTTAAAGCGTCATCCAGACGCTAAAGGAGTTCTAGTTATCAATCCAACGTACTTCGGCGTATGTGCCGACCTGCGTTCGATTGTCGACCTGGCTCACCGTTACGGGGTACCCGTACTGGTGGACGAGGCACATGGAGTACTGATTCATTTTCATGAGGATCTGCCGGTATCGGCCATGCAGGCCGGTGCGGACATAGCTGCCACTAGTGTGCATAAGCTTGGTGGTTCCATGACGCAAAGCTCGGTACTGAATCTAAATGCGAAGACTGGGCTGATTAACCCACAACGGGTGCAGACCATTATGAGCATGCTGACAACAACATCAACCTCATATATTTTATTGGCGTCTCTCGATACATCTAGACGTAATCTCGCGCTGAACGGACATGAAATGGCGGAAAGAACGATCCAATTGTCCAACTACGCACGCGAGACCATTAACACTATCGAAGGCTTGTACAGTTTTGGTAAAGAAATACTTGGAACTGAAGCAACTTTCGATCTAGATCCAACCAAACTTAACATTCATGTTCGCCATTTAGGGATCACAGGTTACGAAACCGAAAACTGGCTGCGTGAGAAATACAACATCGAAGTTGAACTGAGTGACATGTATAATATTCTTTGCCTTATTACCCCAGGTGATACTCAAGAATCAGTAGATAAATTATTAGCTGCTTTGCGGGTGTTGTCCGCCATCCATTATAGCAAGGGTGAAATCTATGAACTGAAGGTTCAGGTTCCAGAAATCCCGCAGCTTGCTTTGATTCCAAGAGATGCTTTTTATGCTGACACTCAGTTAGTTCCGTTCCGCGAATCTGCCGGGTACATCATTGCAGAGTTTATCTATGTATATCCACCGGGGATACCGATTCTCCTCCCTGGCGAAGTCATTACTCAGGATAATATCGACTACATTATCGACCACGTCGAAATCGGTCTGCCGGTTAAAGGTCCTGAGGACCGCAGCATCACTAATGTTAAGGTGATTGTTGAAGCCGATCCTATATCCTAAGATCCATCTTTTCCTAAAAAACTTCAATCATTTATACAAAAACCCGATACCATAATGAGTATCGGGTTTCTGTATATAAGCATCAACTGTCCCATTCACATAGAACAGCTTAAGTTTAGTCGCTAGAATCTATTCTTGCTGAGCAAGCAGATTGTTGTAAGCTTCTTCAACAGCTTTCCATTCTTCTTCATCTTCGATATTATACAATACCATTTCTTCGTCTTCTTCTTCCATACGCAGAATAATGCCGTCTGCTTCTGGATTCTCGCGCTCTAACAACAGAGCATATAATTTCTCGCCTATGTCGAACGTTTCTACAAGCACCATTTCCACATCTTCGCCCTGCTCGTTCGTCAAGGTCAGCACAAACTCCTCGTGCTCATGGTCGTGATCATGCCCGCAACCGCATGCTTCACCATGCTCATGTTTGTGATCGCTCATTGTAATACCTCACTTTGAATTGTATTATCCTACATCTGGTATCGTACCACGTTAGATTAGTTCAGGTCAATTTAGAACACCTAATTTAACGCTGTAATTACCTTCTCCGACACAAGTACGTAATCTGCATTTTTGGATGGCTTAATATAGAAGCCTACCCGATATTTGCCCGCTTCTTTAAAGTCATAAGTAAACTCAGAGGTTGGAAACCAGAAATTATCCTTCTGTGAGCCTTCAAGCACCTGCGACTGAATATCCTTAACGTTACCAGACGGATCTGTCATGGCTACTTTCACAGCTGAAATCTCTTCAGTCAGGCTATCTACCTGTGTTAATATCTTAATTTTCAGCTTGCCTACGTTGACATTGCCAAAAACCGTATCCCCTTTAAAAAGTACAATATGGACATTAGGTTTAAGAATCGTAACTTTCCCAGAACCGTCCCAAGTAACAACCCCGCCTGTTTCTCTAGCAGGAATGTACGTTTTTCCATCAATTAGATAACCGCCGTCTACAATTTCTTTTCCGTTGCTCCATACTCTAATTTTCTGATTAACGGAATCGGCGAATAATAATGAGCCACCCATTAAGGAAAAAGCAAACACGCACAAAGTGATTTTTTTCCATCTATTCATTTGAGACCCTCCAGATAATTCATGCTGTTAATATATACTTACTTTGTTTCAGCAAGTTGCGCTAATTTTAGGTAAATATTTCATTGATCTTGCGAAAAATGATATTATGGTCTTATTCGAAGCAGAAACATTAGCTATAACCGATTTCAGGAGGGTTCTTTCTTATGAGTCTAAGCCTACAAATGCTAGGAACAGGCAATGCTTTTGCGAAAAAATATTTTAACAACAATGGCTTGCTGCTAGATGAAAATTACACCCTGCTGATTGATTGCGGGATAACAGCCCCGCTTGCCATGCATAGACTTGGAAAATCCTTCAATGACGTAAATGCTACGCTCATTACACATATTCATGCGGATCACGTTGGAGGGCTGGAAGAGCTTGCGCTAACCTTAAAGCATGTGCACGGTAAAAAAATGACCTTGCTGCTTCCTGAGACACTTATAGAGCCCTTGTGGAACAATACATTAAAGGGAGGCTTGTACCAAGAAGATGCTGTATCTTCCTTATCTGATATCTTCGAAGTTAAGCCCTTGCAGCCTGAAATTACCTACAACCTCTCTCCTACTCTTTCATTAGAGATCGTACAAACACCGCATATTCCCGGCAAAAACAGTTATTCCCTTCTAATAAATAACGAGATTTTTTATAGTGCGGACATGACCTTTCAGCCGGATCTACTGATTAGCCTTGTGCGGGAGCGCGGGATCCGGATCATCCTGCATGACTGCCAATTAGGCGGAACAGGCGTTGTTCACACTACGCTGGAAGAGCTGATGTCTCTGCCTAAAGATGTTCGCGAACGGATCAAGCTCATGCATTATAGCGATGAACAACCAGATTTCGTCGGACTTACAGGGGAGATGGAATTTTTAGAGCAGCATGTGAATTATAAGCTCTGATCTTTGCATATAAAAAAAGCCGTACATAAACGTCTGTTGACGTATGTACGGCTTTTCGTGTTGAACTATGAAAATGTCGGCAAATTATCCAGATTGTTAGTTGGATCTCCATCCGCATCTCCGCGGATATAAGTTTCTCCATCCTTACCTTTAAAAGCGTTCACTCCGGCAATATTTCCGGCCTGTACTTCTTGCAGGGCTTGGTCATACGCCAGCACACGTCCTGTAGAGGTCTGGAAGCTTGTCAAATCGCCATCCCCATTTTTTTGAACAGCTACGAAAGATTCTCGTTCGTTATTTGGCACTTTAGCTCGCCCCTTGCACTTGGATTTGCCATCATTCGGCACATCCTAGCTTGCGTAAAGAGTCCAATAATTATGTGCGCCAATCTTTAAAGCATTTTTTGCATCCGTACATGTAATATACCTGCATCATAGAATGGCTCCGTAGAAATAACTTCATAGCCGAGTTTCTTATAGAAATTCTCTGCCTGACACTGAGCATCTAAAATTGAAGCTTCCAGTCCAAGCTCCCGAGCAAGCTCTTCCATAGCCAGCAACAAGACACGTCCGTATCCTTTGACCCGATAGTCTTTCAATACGGCGATGCGCTGCATTTTAGCAGTACCTGCTTTGTAATAGATCAATCTCCCCGTTGCTACAGGTACCCCTTCATCTATAATCAGAATATGGTGCGCATTTGGACTGATGGCATCGTATTCGTCAATTTCTTCCTCGGCCGGTACCTTTTGTTCCTCAACAAATACTTTAGTGCGGATATCCAGCCCCATCTGAAGCTGTTCCTCTGTAGTTACCCGTAAGATTTCTGCCGCCATGTTAGTTGCAAACTCCTCTCTCTATGTAGCCAACGATAGTTGTCTATTATATAAAATAATGACTAGAAAGAAAAGCCTACATATGGAATCCGTAATCTCTCAGTAGACTAATCCACAGAATATACTTCTTCAGGGATCGAACGGTTATATACGTCTTTCATCACAGGTGATAACGGAGGATACTGACTTTTAGATTTGCCATCCAGATTGGTCATCTCATTGATTTCCATAACTTTTGTGGGTTTCGCCGTAGAACAACCCACTACACCCAGTAGTAACACTAGGCAAACGCCGACTTCCCATTTCACAATTTTAGACATTAAAAAAGCTCCTTTCACCGCAGCTGCAGTTATACTCACTACAGCTTTGACGATTCAGGAGCTTTATAAACAATAGGAGCTATTCATTCCAGTTGCCCTCTTAGAGATTGACGTTTCCAACCAAATGGACTAAATACATCATCCCAACCAGAAAGCCTGCTAAAACAAAATAAGCTGTCCCATATTTCCAACGTGTACTGGCTGGTACATCGTAATACTTATCATTATCATGGACTGTATAGCTGATTTCACAATGCATTTTTAAATGAAGACCATTCTCTAACGTTACTTGCTCCAGCTGCGAAATTCTTACCTTTTCAATAATACATTGCTGTGGCAGTGTAGCTTTGCCATAATAATTCAGCTGATCCCATCTCACCACAACATACTGCTGTCTCTCTAGATCACTGTAGGTGGTAAAAGGTAAATCCCGGCGATGCTCAGCTCCTGGAATCATGTAACCCGCCTCTCTCAAGGGCTCCACTGGAATTAAGAAACCCTTAGTCACAGACTGCGGCCGGTTGTTGTTACGTCTTTTCACAAATTTGTTATACAGATCGTAAGCAAACATTGCCCAGATGATAAAGAACAAAATCGAACGCAAGTAAACGATTATAGCTAAGCCACCGACCAGACCCACAAGCCACAGCCAGCGCGTAACCGCGGTAGCGATACGTCCACCGTCTAGCGGATGGATTGGCAGCAGGTTAATCAAATTAAGCAAAAAGCCTATATAAGCCAGGGAATAAAGAAGCGGACTATCCATATAATATGCCGCTCCAAAAACAGCAGTAGACCCAATAGTACCCAGAATCGGTCCGCCAAAAGCTACATACGCTTCTGTCTTCGCATCCAGCGGATGTTTTTTCATAGTAATTAACGCGCCTAAAAAAGGAATAAATAGCGGAGCGCTGACGGGTAGCCCGATGCGCTTAGCGGCTATAACATGTCCCAATTCATGAACAAGCAAAAGCAGGACGATACCTATGGCAAACCCCCACGGATAAATTAAAGCATATGCCCCTATCGAAACCATCATGGAAATTAACGGCCCGGCAATTTTACCTATTTTCAGCAGAGACAAAATCGCCTTTCCTTTTAACAGGAGCATAGCGGCTCCGCCCCCCAACCATTTCAGCGGAGTAGAAGTATTCTTTTTCTGCTCATTTTGCATTTGCGGCAAGATCACAAGCTCCTTTATCTTTCAATTTTAAGAAACTACTGTACAGTTCCATCTATCTTATCATAGAAGCATTAAGGATATTTCTACAGTGAGCCCTTCGGAAAGTATACGACGCAACTTTTAGAAACGTTTCAGCGTCAAACCAACTATCTTGGATAAATTTTACTGCCATTTAAAGAAAGGGTTGGTTCACATGCTCTCTTTTCACTCCAAAGCTTGGTTATCCGTCTTAATGCTCTCAACACTTTTACTCCCTGCCACCATGTCAGCAAGCTCTTCATTAACTGTATCGGAGTCCTCTGCGCTCGCCCAAGCTTCCTCTGCTAATGCTTCGCAAGTATACTACCAATTTGGCATTCCTGGTGGAAACATAGGCGGACCTGCGCTGCTCAAAAATGGTGTAATCTACGTAGATGTTCGGGGGATCGCTGAGCAAGCTGGCTTAAAAATGGACTGGGATAAATCCGGCAAACGTGCTCTGTTCAAAGGCTGGACTAAAAGTTTTGCTGTTCGAATCGGGAGTCAAACTGGCGTGCTTGACGGGAAAGCGGTAGATCTTGGAGGAATACCTTTTAAATCCAAAGAAGATGGGATATTTGTGCCGGCGCGTTTTATCGTTAAGGCTTTCGAAGGCAGCAATCTCCGTCTAGACTCCACAACGAATACACTTTTAGCGGATGATCTGAAGACCTACAATGTTTTCACAGAATCCTATGGAGGGCGTACCTATACGCTGGTCAAGGCTAATGGTGATTTATATGTCTCACAAGGCAAGGATACGGTGATAAAACTCACTTCACTCCAAACAGACTTTGACTGGGCAGGGATGAAGATCGAGAAAACGGCGGGGGGGCTGCTAGTCATTAGGATTATTGACTCCTATGGAGAGCCTCATATTAATACACGCGAAATCACACTTATATTCAAAAATGGTGCATTACTACGCAAGGCCACATTCGCCTACCAGTTCAGAGGAGATGCGGATTTCAAACCTTATGATGGCAACCTAATCTTGCATGATGGTAATACCTTACGTTTCATCCAAGACGGCACAGGCAATGTAATAGATACTCTTGATCTTGTAAAGCTGGGTGGCGAGGAGGATGCTTACTATGTAGAAGGCATTGATAAAGAAATCATACTGCTTCGTGGAAATCAGAATGGATTGCTTACCTTAATCAACCGCCAAACAGGCGAGCGAACCCTTTTGTATAAGGAGCTACTCACAGCAAAGGATCAGGAATACGCGGAAAATAACGATGTTCCTTTTAAAGGAGATAATTTGAAATTCGTAAAGCGGAGCGGTGACAAATTGTATTTTATAAATGACTCCCCGCTTACTGGCAAAAAAGAAGTTATCTACTCCATTGAAGCTCATTCCAATAACTCCAAGAATAATACTGATTAGAAAGTACAGTACAAGCATGTGTATTGATTAAAGAACTAATCGAATCCTCCTCAGTGATTATCCCTGAAAATTAACCTTCCTACATATAGGCAAACGCCGTGAACGTTGTAGGCAAAGGACCATAGACTGTTATCAGGATTGAAACATTCGAGGAGGATATCCATGGAATCAAATACAAATTTTCATCAACAGGTCGCTTGGAATTGCATGAATAAATATGTAGGTATAGTAACGACTGATGGTCAATCCTTTGACGGCTTCATCGCTCACGTGGACCAGAACTATATCACCCTTGCGGTTCCCAGCAACGAAATGGTCGATCGTATGAACGGAATGCCTGCTGAGCAGTCGAACTATAGACAATTCGGGTTCCAGCCCGGCTTTTACCCAAGACGCCGCTTCTATCCACGCCGTATCCCTTTTTTCGGAATAAGCAGTCTATTTCTACTCCCGTTTTTTATCTGACTCGGTGCAGGGGGATGATGGGTCATCCCCTTTCTAGCTATTAACTACTTAGTCGGAGGAGATAAGAGAAAACACCACTCTACATCTATATTGATTATAAAAAAGAATTGCCATCCTACTCTATCGTATGGTATTATAAATTTCGTCGCAGGACGGTAGCTCAGCGGGAGAGCACTATCTTGACAGGGTAGGGGTCATGGGTTCGAACCCCATCCGTCCTATACTGAAAAAGCCTTATTATATAAGGCTTTTTCTTTTGTTCAGGAATGGAATGTTTAGGTTTTGACTGAAATACAAATTGGTGCCATTATGGTGCCCTGTAGTAGACTAAAGCAAAAGTGGTGCCATAATCGGCACCACTTTTTTATCCCTGTAACCATTTAAGAAATACATCTTTTGAGACTTTTATCATCTTTCCGACCCGCACGATATGAAATTGACCCGAGTTTAATAGTTCATATGTTTGACGCTCACCTATACCAAGTATTTGTTGGATTTCCTTCGCTGTAAGTACAGAGGGATAATCAGAAGTAGTCTTATACATTTGTTCAATCACCCTTCTCTTCCTCCTTCTCGATTACTAGATTCAAATTCAAGGCCAGCTTATAAAAAGCCTTCCAACGTATCTTGCTATATGTCCCCGAGCTAATCGGCGGCTGAAATTTAAAGTAATACACTTTCTCATGAGTAATATAATCATGCTCTGTTGTCATATAACGTTCTTTAATCAAGAACCCTTCCATCTTAGGCATGCGGTTCACCACTCGTTCTATCCGTTCACAGAAGCTCTTGCGGTTTGCTTGAGTATCTACATTATGAATAGCTATGTTGGAGGTTTGATCAGTTGTAACTCCAGTGGATCCTTTTGGGGTGTCTAACCATGCTGCGGTTGTCGTTGCCTCTCTCTCCTCGAAAGACAAAAACTTAAATATCCTATATTTTTCAAGAGCCGCCTCAACGGTAGCTTGCGTCCGTTCTCTATCTATCTCAGGCAAAAAACTCTGTTGCACCGGGCAATCCCCCCCTTTGTTAAGAATCCCCCGACCGAAGCCGGGGAGTATACCATCTTAGAACGGTAGATCATCGTCACCTTCAGGTATCGGCGGACCGTTTTCACCAGCGGCAGCGATCACCTCAATGGTTAGTTGATCCTTGTCTTCAAGCTCAATAGTACCGTCTGGATTAACCTTGCCTCGTACGCCTTCTCTTGGCTCTTCATGATCCTCTTCATCGTCATCACCTCGGAACTCTTCAATGCTCATTTGAGATTCAGCGATTTCCAAGACTACATCTGATCAGCCTTCCGGTAGAATTCATAGGAGTTTTCAGAGGATGTGTCACCCTTAACGATGAACTCCAGCACTGTCTTCTTCGCATCCTTCGTACTTTTGCTGAATTCGGTTGTCAGCGCCTGTTCTACGCCGTCAATGTTCAACACAACCACTGATCTCGTCATTGCGTTAAGCTCAGGCTTCTTCTCGTCATCACCTTTTACGTGGAACTATAAAAGTTCCTTTTTGGAATCCTTCGTTTGCTTATTGAAATGTGCTGCTATCTGAACTTTCATTTATAATTACTCCTCTCAAATTTGGGTTTTATGAAAAAATAACGTCTGCAGCTAGTGCAATAATTGAAGCAACACATATTGCTGCCATGTGCATGCCACGTTGCTTGTAAAGAATAGATTCTTTGTCAGCTGCTGAAATAAAAGATAGGATAGCGATAAAAGCAAAAATAATTTCAATCCACGTTGACGTCAGTTCCTCCCTCATTCCGTGATATTAAATAAGAGGTGAATTTTATGAACGGTAAGAAAGTTATCACTATTCTTTTATCCATCTCTTTACTGGGTGTGATTGCTTACTTCGGAATAGCTTATGGATTACTATGGTATATCTTTAATGGGTAAGAAATGAAGATTATCCATCCCCTTTATAAGTTCAGTACAGCCAAACTATCTCTTATATCCTCCTTGTGGGAGAGAGTCTTTTTTTTGAAATTTGTTATACTTAAATAAAAACTTTTAATGAGGTGTTATCTTGCAATATTTTTTTTTAATACCGTTGGCATTTGTTTTGGCAATTCCCTTGGTTTTACTGTTAAAAGGTGATTATGGAACCAAAAACAAGGTTTCAGATAAAACTAGTAGCATAGAGAAAAAATTAGACAGAATAATAGAATTACTTGAAAAAGATAAGGATGCATAAGCATTTTTATCTTTTTTCATGTCGCAATATGTATCTACTACGTCATAACCTTTGTGAGAGGAGGGCTATTAACCCTCTCTGTCCATGTATCTTCGTACTGTGAGTATCCGATTTTGAATCTGTTATGAGCCGATTTCAAGCGAGACGAACTGATAAAATAACTCAACTCACTGGGACACTCCCAGCGTATTACGCCATCTTTGATATCTTGATATACAAAGGTAAGGATACGGAGTTTGTACATCTGGAGTCCCGGCTACAAGCAAAGGTAAGAATGAGGAACTGGACCAAATCTGGCATGCTTCGAAGCCCAGTATTTACAGAGTTTATCGTATAAGCACTAATAGACCCTTCAGGCATAAGCTTGACAGGTTATTTTATGTTTGTTCAGAATCTAAATCGCTACGGGACAAACGTGGCAACTCATAATTTCTAACAACACCTAGCCTCTAAAATTGGTCCCTTTTTTTATTAAAGAATTGGTAAAGGCAGGAGTAGACTCAATTGGTGTACTGGGATCAACTGGAAACTATGCGCATCTTAGTAGAGGGGAGCGTTTGCGTGTCCTTGAGCTTGCTGTTAGTTCTGCTGAAGGGACTCCCGTGATGACAAGCATAAGTGCGATTCGAACTTCAGAAGTACTTCGATTAGCGGAAGATGCACAACAAGCTGGGACAAGTGCAGTACTCTTGGCTCCTATCTCCTATCAGGCGCTAACAGATGAAGAAGTGTTTTTTGTATACGAACAGGTGACAAGTTCACTCTCCATTCCACTTTGTGTTTATGATAATCCCGGCACTTCACATTTCCATTTCAGTGATGAGCTGCCCAGAAAAATTGCTAGGTCACCTAATGTTTGTTCCATTAAGATTCCCGGCATACCGTCAGAATCTGATAAAGCCAAGTTACGTGTAGAAAAACTCAGAGCTGTTATTCCACTCCATGTTACGTTTGGAATAAGCGGGAATCCATCCGCATATCTAGGCTTGAGTGCAGGTTGTGACTTATGGTACTCAGTGCTAGGTGGTTTATTTCCGAGGTTATGTCTAGATATCACAAGAATGACTCAAAGTGGCCATTTAGAAGAAGCACAACACCTTACAAAATTACTAGAACCGATCTGGAAGTTATTCAATAGCTACGGTAGCCTTCGAGTGATTTCAGCAGCTGCTGAAATAATTGGCTTAATTAAAAGTCCTAGTCTTCCCTTGCCTTTACAACCATTAAACAAATCCGTTAGGAATCACCTGAATATCATTCTAAAGGAATTAAAGTTTACTGTATAAACTTAATATAATTCATTGGGAAGTATATATGCTGCTCTATAACACTGGTAAGGATCGTTAGTTTTCATCAATATAACAAATACCCCATCAACCTTAAGTGATTGACGGGGTATTTGTTATAGACATGCTTATGCCAAAATCACGCTTAAAATATTACAACATTGTCAATTGTCAACTATTTTGCGTTCATTAACAATGAAGTGGGTATTTTATGAATATAATCATCTTATGCAAGGGGGCTTTAATATGAATCTCACACTGATTTTTCACGCAATTGAAACAGAATTACAACTACAAATACATTTAGTCAGTGGAGAGACATATGTTGGTTTTTGTCAGGAGAGCGACTCTTCAGGTTACTTCACAATAAGAACTAAGAGTGGTTTATTTTCTTTTCCTTCTTGGGCGATCAAACGGATTAAAGAAGTGTGATATCGTAGGTTATTTAATGCATGCTCTAAATTCAAATCACTCCCAAACAAAATGAGATCCAGCTAGTTTAATAGATCCGGTGTATCCCCCTCTACAATCCCACCATAATCCATAAGATGACCTATTGGATCTTGTTCCAAACGAAACCAATCCAAGTATGAGTATCCATAGAGTTGCTGGATTCCCCACAATAAAGTATGTCTCTCTGTATTGAAAATCTTTATTGTTCATCAGTACAAAAACTGCTTGTTCTCCGAACTATCTATTTCTTCGCAACCAATCGTTTTTCTGCTTTAAAGTCCTTCTTAATAACTTTATTGTTGTTCATGTAATTATCCCACGAATCATACTTCCAATTAGGTGAAAAGTTATGACTAATCACATCGATGTAAATACGACACTAAGTAAACACTTCCCGCTTCTGGTACATCTTTATTGTAAAGACACTTCTTGCATTGTAGCTGTGGCTCTTGAAGAAGAACGTGGACAAAATTGAGATTAACTCCTGACTGTCCTTGGTGAAGGGGAAGTATCCGATCTTTTTACAACTCCATAACAACTATCCTCCTAATTCTATAATAACTTGGTGTTAAGATGTATAAAGATTCATCATCTTAGATCCCAATGGAGGTAATCCGATTGAACAAGAAAAAGCGGTTCGCTACATTAGTTGTTATCCTGTTTTCAGCTGGTGTGCTTGCAGCCAGTGCTCTGATCGTCCCCAGCCTGATGAATTCCGTAGTTTTCGCCAAGAACAGTTCGTCAATTCAGGGCAGTAACCGGCTGGCTTTGAGCGAAAGCACGATACCCGTGCTAAAGGTGGAGGCGCCGGCGCCGGTATCCACCATACAACAAGACCTGTATCAACAGATGACAGCGGCGCAAATCCAGCAAATCTATGACTTTATAGACAAGGCAGAAGATCCCCATATTTCAGGTCGGGAACAAACCGAATCCGAAATCAACCGCAGACAAGTGTTGGACGATAAGTATGTGTATGACGGCCTCCGCCCCAAGCAGCAGCTGCCGTTAAAGGCTGGACAAGCAGATATGTATCTAGATTTAGAAACCAATACGTACACCTACCCGGAGAGGAGTATGACTGATGAGGAACTGTTACAGCTGATTGACTGGTACTACCGGGTGAATTACTTCGTGTCAAAACGAAATCCGACTGTGCCTCAGCTTCAGCCTCAGAAAATCAGCCAGGTTGAAGCTGAGGCACTGGCCTCTGACAGTGTGCGCAAGCTGTTCGATGCCGACGTGTCCAAGCTAAAAACATCGGGAATGCTGATTGAGCTGGGACTAAACAAACGTCCAACCTGGACAGTTCATTTTGCTCCTTACAAGAATCTTACCCTGCTCGGATCAGGCGAGGTATTCTGGGAATATGATGTGTTGATTAATGCAACAACCGGTGCCGTAGAGGATACGACAGCCATTAATTTGGCACTGAAGAGAACTCCCATCGACGACGACGCAGCCGGCACCATCCAGAAGGATGCCAGTTGGATTCATAAAGCCGTGCAGGTCATCACGGACAAACAGGGAGAAACAAGAACCATTGTCAAAGCTTATCTAACCGACACCGAGTTTAACAACAAACGCGGAATGGTGGATGTTAAACTGTTGTTGGAAGATGGAAGTAGCTATATCGCGGAGTTCCGCTATCCCGATCAGACCCTTCGTTGCCTAATCTATGAAGCTTCTGACAAAGCCAATTAAGCGGAAACGTTACAGAAATACAGCAGTCGGGGCACCGCCGCCACACTGACTTTTTCAAGACCAGTTATTAATGTAATTGTGAGTATTGCGCGATCACCAGATGGTTCTGGTTCAGGTTGATCTGCCTTCTGAGGGGTAGCTGATGCTTCGTTTGAAACTTAACTTTCCATTATTATTCAATGTAGTAACTACATAAAAATTGGTCTTACCGTTAGAAACTGATATATCTAAAAACCTATCTTATTACCAAGAAGCACAGTAGATGAAATATACAACATTAAAGGTTCTGTCTCTAAGAGCAGTATCTGTCGATATGGTGCAGAGGTTACATTTAAAGATGAGATCGGATATCCACATGAGTATGGTGTCTGTAAAACAACCTTTCTGTGATGCTTTAAAGTAATTAATATTTATAACTGTCAAATCATTTCATGTGTAGGTATGACTATTGTGCTACACTTCATTCGTATGTTCGAAGGTTCCACCATTTGTAAAATCTAGTGGCCCAAGAATTTCCTACTGTGCATCAAATCTCAGTCGAATGAATAGTACTCAGCAGCCTGATTCTTGTAAATATTACCATTTGATTATAAAATCAAACAAAGGCGGTGTTAACAATGAGATTAGTACTATTCATGTTGGCTGGAGTAGGCGCGATTTTCTATCTCTCATTAGGAATCATCATTGTAAAGGTAATCCTTACAAGAAAATTACCAAATAATAATTACACTCCATTTGACTACATCACGGCCCAATCTCCTGTTGAATTTCACGATGAGAAAAAAGAGATAGAAGAAAATGCGGACCATGGTGATGATAAGGATAAAAACATCATTTCGTTATCAAAACGACGACCTTCTCTTCCCTGATGCGCAATAGGCTTCTACTTCGTCATAACCTTTGGAGGGATACTCCTACTCCTTTAATGATCTGTATCTTCGTACTGTGACATAAAAAAACTCTTACGTTATAATAGTGTTGAATTAAATATTGAAGGGACTGAACTATGCGCAGATATCGATATCTTAACCCCAAAATAAATAGATAATGGAGGTAATATATTGATTACAGAAATACAAACCAAAAGACTAAAATTAAGAAAAATGAAATTATCTGACTCTGCTAGTTTGTTTAACATTTGGTCTGATCCTGAGGTTACAAAGTTTATGAATATCAATAGTTTCACTGATGAAAGCCAAGCAGTAGAAATGATTAAAATTCTTAATAACCTGTCTTTGGAAAGCAAAGCTATTCGTTATTCCATAATCGAGTTAGAATCAAATCGCATAATTGGTTCCTGCGGTTATAATTCTATAGATTCTTCAAACGCTAAAGCAGAGATTGGATACGATATTAGTAAAGATTATTGGGGCAAGGGATATGCTCCTGAGGCCATTCAATCTCTGATGGATTATGCGTTCAACACTTTAAATTTCAACAGGATAGAAGCAAAAGTCGAACCCGAAAACAATAATTCCATAAGAGTTTTGCAAAAGTTAAACTATACATTCGAAGGAACAATGAGAAAGTGCGAAATGTCCAAAGGAAAGTTTATTGATTTAAGCATTTTCTCAAAATTAGTAACAGAGTAACTTTTAATGGGTGGGCCTACATTTTTATGGTGTAGGCTTTTTATTTACTTCACGTTGCTCAACAAAATGCTACTGTGTATTAAGTAGAGCAACTGTTGTCACATCTTCCAAACGTAGAGGGCTAGACAGTCTCTCCTAGCCTCTTTTTTTGAAACCAGTAAATTAACACCTCTTTACCGAAAAGATAGCTAGATAAAATCTCGACACAGCCGATTCCGGATCGAGCTTAACCGCCTTCTGCCAGCAGCTCTGAGCTTCTGTTTACAGATATTCAAATTAGGTATTTATTGATAATATTTATTCCTTAAGGAGGTGGACGCACTGTTAATGATCTTTGATAAGTTATTTAATATTTCCAAGGTTGCTGCATATGCAACAATTGCGATGTACACATTCTTCCAGTTTGTACTCACAAAACATAATACGGTAAATGATTTAATCAATAGCAACCTTTTAGTTTATGTCGTAGCTGCTGCTATTCTTGAAGCATTACATAATCTATATGACTTTTTATGTGGTCATCTAGAGCGGTAATTCTACTACTACCAAACCTCACCAGCCCAGCGTTCCGTTTCCGTTACTTCAATACCTCGACGAAAATAACTCGGAAATACGGGAGCGCGACCGCATGAGTCGCGGGCTCTCCCAAACTGACGATATGTTCGCTAGACAGTTGATTTCCACCGATCGCCTCACTTTCTTTTAATAAACTTTGGCCATACGCAGTACGTGTCAGTGCCATCGGGCCAAAGCTTACCCAGGCACACATCATGGCGCAACAATGGATAGATTTACTTTATTGGTCCCTATTAATCATCTATTTTTTATATGGAGCACTTAATTGACCATCTATTGATTACATTGTATAATACAGGTATATTATGTAAAATAAAGGCAGGTGAGGCTGTTGGATGGAAATATCGATTTAGATTTAGATATAAATCTTCTAGATCTTGATCCAGCCGTAAAAGTTCTTAAAATGATATATTCTTTTGAAAGCTGGCCCAATCTTCTAAAACTAGCAGATACCTTTTTCAACCGAATAACTCAAATTTATAATAATTACACACACAATAATGAACTGGAACTAAAACACCAACGACCTTTAATTTATTATTATGGATACAGCTTGCTTATGTTGGGACTAGCCCACAAAGAAATTGAAAATTATGATAAAGCTCGAACTTACATTAAAGCTTATAGCGATTTGAGTTGGTTCAAGGGATTAGATGCTGAAGGATTAAATGAGGTAGCCTATTATAAGTACATATCAGAACCAAATCTTTTAGAAGTAGAAGTGCTTTCTGGAAATATTCAATTCATAGATCGCTATGTTTCGTTCCTTTTATCCAACTCTAAAGAAGTTCTACCAGGACTAATAACTTTGTTAAAGGCAGCTACTAATTTTGATTTAAACATTGAATCTCATTTAGCTCTTTTCTCTAATAGAATTTCAAAATTTGAGGATACCGCTGCTGATGAAATTATAATAAATTCCTACCAAGAAACTTTTTTTATTAATATGATCAGATATAAAACAAAAATTCAAGATTATAATACAGCTATCAAATATAGCATGAAATTATTAGATTCTGCAGAGGTCACAAACTCTGATAAAATCTTTAAACAAGCAGTAGTATACTTCGAATCATTACGTTCATGTGCTGATACTACTCAAATTAAAGATTTTGAAGAGAAAATAATAAATTTCAAAGAAAGGGTTGAGTCTCTGTGAAGAAATTTGCTGTATCTTTATTGTTGGTCCTCACTATCGTCAGCATTGCGCCAGCACTGCCAAGTACCTCACCAGTGGTCTTATTCCACGGAGCAGAACATTAATATCAGAAGTACAGCGCGGGTTAGGAGATTGCTCCTAACCTGTTTTTTATTAAGTGAATTATGTAGTTATTGCAATAACATCCTCCATCTTGAACCAATCCCACTCATCCTCCGACCAGCGGAGTTTAATTCCCTGTTGTTTATCCAGTTTCATCACGATACCTCGTTTTAATATATTCTCCATGGGATCAAACAGAGTGAGTGTAATCGGGCTGTGCTCTTCCATCGAACGATATAACAATTTTTCAAAGCGCTCTATCTCCTGTAGATCTAGAGTGGGTTTTTCACGACGTTCCTGCTCATTATTGTCATCTATAATCCGGTTTTTATGTTCGGGCAATATCATTCTGCTACACTCCCATACGTTCTCTAATTTTTTCATCATGAAGTTGCCCTCCTAATAATCCGTCCAGTAATTCGTTTTGCTACCATCTATCCCCCACTGGAGCTCTTGTGGCTCTGACTTTTTCTTTTTAAACCTAGGGTCAATCCTTTCCCAGCCTTCAATAATTCGGGCGCTCTCTGGTGGAGTGTGCGGGGTCCATTCTATATATTTTTCGTTAACTAATTCCCTAAGCCCACTAATGATCTTACTTGGTGTCCGTCCACTCTTGATTTCTAACTCCTGTAAAGTTGGCATATGAGCATGATGCACGGCAGAGTGGCGCATGATCATTAGTAGCTTTCGGGCGGTGTCACTAAGCATGTCGCTTCATTTGCACAGGCTGCCAAGCAAGAATATTAGCCTCCAGAAATACGCGCGGAGCTCCGGTTGATAAGCAAGTTGCGCGAATATATTCTCCACGAATCCCTTTCACTTCAATTTTACGTTGAGATATCTTACCTGATTTATCTTGGTACACTATTTCAATGGTTTGACCGATTCTTATTTGCATAATTACTCACCTTCCAAGGATAAGAACATTTGTTTGTATTATAACCAAACGTACGTTCGTTAATCAATGTAAAAATATCCCGCCAGGCATGAATTATTACATACAAAGTCATCGCTCAGGTTTATAATTTGTTTTATAAGCATTTATTGCATTTCCGCAAACAAACTAAGGAGTATGAGTGTTTTTTATATGTTATAGGGGGAAACGAATATTAGGACCGATGACTGAGGTTGAAGCTATGCGTGAATGGTTTACTCTCTCCGGTACAGTGAAGGAGATTTATATTATTGAGGTAGATGAGAACGATAAGGTAAGACGCCAGATCGGACCCACAAAGAAGAAAAAGAAATAAATATAAAGGAAAATAACGTAAAAAAGCCCCATCGACCCATTAAGGTTGACGAGGTTGTTTTTAATTTTCAAAAAGGAAACTGAGTAAGCGAGACTATTAACAGTACAATCCCAACAATCGAGGATAGCACAGCCATTTTATCTTTAGTTTTCAAATACAATGCCGCTCCATTAAATATTAAAGCTCCGCACATCCCCAGCATAGTCCAAGAGATTATCACTTGATCCTGACCGCGGAAAAATGTGATTCCCAGAATGATTGTTGCTGCACTGAATAAAATACCGCACACCCTTAGTACTTTCAGCAAAATGTTCACCTCCGAAAAATAAAACACGCTAATCTAATATATTGGTTCCGTCATAAATTAAAATTCATAGATTACTATTCCTATATCTGGTAGAATCAACTAGCAATTATTAGCAGATTTAGGGGGATATAAGATTGAACAAAAAAGCTTTTTTATGTATCGTGGCAACTATTGTAATCCTTTCAGGATGTGGTAGTTCCACAACAAATTCAGAGAAAAAAAATACAACGTCTACAGGAGTTACACCGTCCGAAGCAACAGCCAGCCCTTCAGAGCCCACTCCTGAGCCAAAAAAGAAACTTACAGCTTCCGAGAAACTGGCTCTCAACTATGTGGAGATTTTCCTCAATGGTTCAGATATCGAAGCGAAAAAGAAATTCGTATCCGAAAATATACTTCCAGATGTACAACCCATTTTCCAAATGGCTGAATCTACTGAGACACCCGAGAATAATAAACTTAAGAATCCTACAGTAATTGAAACAGCTGATTATACGGACAAAGATGGCGGAAAAGATAAACTCGTGCTTATCCAAGGTGAGAAGTCTTCCTCCAATAGCGAACTTATCATTTTTATTAAGGATGATAAAGTTGGTTGGGGATATTCGTCTAATGACAAGGACAAGGATGCATTTAACGAAGTGAGGAAACTCTTTAAGGAACCTGTAATTAATACTTCAGCTTCAGGTAATGCAGGTACAACTGAACAGTCTCCTGAAGCGACGCTTAAAGAAATCAGTAATTTTGTCGTTTCAGATATTTGGAATGATGGATTTGTTGATATCAGCTGGTATGCAGGTTCAGGAACTGGCTCTACGGGTCAAACAATAGATATAGATTTTACAATCGAGCAATTAGCAAAAGCAATGACCCAAAAAATGGAGTATGATAATTATATCAACAACCTTGATGCAAAATATGATTCAATTAAAAGCATCTGGGCTAAGCTCACGGGTGAGATGGATCGTATGTACAAACAAATCCAAGATACGCCTCCTATTGCAAATGATGCAACCACCAAAATAGATACAGGAATATTCACCCAGTACTTGAGAGCTTTTACTGATGAGGTTGACAAATTACCTAATACTTAGATTAAAAAATAAAGTCCCTGCCGGCCGCCACGGTTAGCAGGGATTTTGTTCGGCTTTAATGGCTTGCGACTCAAAATAGTAATCCACCAGAGCATAGATGAAACCAGCAATTCCGAAAAAAACAATAGCTGTACTACTATTCAAATGGTATTCCCGTATAAAGCGTTCATCGTACACCTCGTAAAAGAAACCATATCCCGCAATACCACTCAATAAGAATATCATTATGCGGCTTATTAAAGGATTAGCTATCTTTCGAATAACCCATGATAAAGGAAGCAGTATAACCGGGTAAAGAAGAACTGAAAAAAGGAACATCAGAAAAATAAAAGCAAACCCAATGTTTTGAAAACCGTAATATTCTGTTGTACTTATTTTATTTCCTTCCCAAAGCTCCAATCCAAAGGCTGCCAGGGTGAATAAAACCGTCGAAATAAACCATAACGTTATAGGCTTAACTGCACGCAAAACAATCCCACCATCTTTATGCTTTTTATACTTACAGCCGATTTTTCAAATTATCATTTCGCACTTGGTTTAGATGGATTACCTTTTTACCTTGCTGAATAATTCTTGCATGTAATCTTCCGTCATGTATTCCCTAAACTCTTGGTCTAATAAGTATATTTCATCTTGATTTATCCATTGGTAGTTAAAAATAGTCCCATAGTCTTCACCTTCTCCTTCTCCAGTGAAGCTCCACTTTTCAGGTAATCTCGTTTCTGGAATTAGAAGGTAGTCATGTCTTTCGACATTCGCATCTATAAAATCCTTATAATAATATTGTGTGCCTATTTTCTTTACTAATTTAAATTGTTTAAGTCCACTTTCTTCTTGAATTTCCCTGAATAACGCTTCTTCTTCTGTTTCCCCGGCATCGATATTTCCACCTACTAATCTAAAGGGTACTTCTGGTTCATTAAGATAGACTAATAAGGTCTTTTCTCCAACTTCATTGTCTTGCAAAATAAATCCGTATATCTTCTTTCTAATCGGTTTCCCTATCTTCATCGTGACACCTCATATCTTCAACATCTCTTCTGGGACTAAGTGGCTCTTCTAATATTGTTTTTCGATCCTTTGCTTCATCCTTATTTACCTGTATCGTAATTATTTTTTTCTTTTTTTGAGCCGGAATCATATGAAAAAATATTGAAATAGGATTATGAATCACAATTTTTTTCAAGGAACCACACGTAATATTTGTTTCACCAATTACTACACTATCATCTAGTACTTCAAGTTTATGCTTTTCCTTTTGACTTTTTAACGAAATAAATAGAAAAGGAAAAACTGGCAGGACAAAAAATAAATAATAATAAACACTAAGATCAAAAAACACATTCAAACCTACGTATAAAGCATTGGCTAATAAACAATATGAAGTTAAATAAGGATATTTTTTACTATGAGGAAAAGTTACCAGCATTCTATTGCTATTGTTAGTGTCCAACATACTTACACCTCTATTCATCACCTTAATTATTTCACTTTGGATATTATATCATTAATTCCCATATATTATAGTTATGATTTCCCTTTGGAAGGGTTAATTGGCTTGTAATATGGGTAATCCATCTTCTCTTGAATTTCTCGAACTACATTTTCATTAGTAAGCGATTCTATGAAATATAAACCCAGATCAATCGAAGCTGCTACTCCTCCCCCAGTAAAAACATTTCCATCCCTTACGAACCGTTCCTTAACTACTTCGGAACAATAAGGTGCTAATAGTTCATATGCAGAAGGGTTGGTAGTCGACTTCTTCTGATTTAAGAAACCGGCAGCTCCCAAAATCAAAGCCCCTGTACACACTGACACCTTGTATTCAACCTCTCGAGCAGTCTGAATCCATGTTATAAAATCAGTATCGAATCTAAGTTGTCGAGTGGATAACCCTCCAGGAATAAATATCAAATCATAGGCTGACAGATCAGGGGAAACCTGGTTTATTTTCAACGTCAATCCTCGATCATCCGTGACTTCTTCCTTGTTGGAACAAAAATCCCACGATACATTTTCTATCGCCTTTAGAACTCCCATCCGGGTAACCGCATCGTAAAAACCAACAAAATCTAACGTAGTCATCCCGTCAAATAGAATATAAGCCATCTTCAGCATTTTCATTCTACACACTCCTTCGATACTTTTCGGCGAAATTCATTGGGGGTTATCCCGTATTCATTTTTAAAAACACGATAGAAAGAGCGCAAACTGTTGAATCCGGAATCAAACGCAATATCCGTGACCGGATGGGTAGTGGATAACAGCAGCATATGAGCAAAGGCTACCCGTTGGCCATTGATGTAATCACGAAATGAAATATGAAACTGCTCAGAAAAGATTCGGGAAATGATAAATTTACTAATGCCAAGCTCTCTTGAAAGCGTATCCAGATTTATGTGATCTAAAAAATGCATGTCGATGTAAGCAAGGATTTTGGGGACGAGATCCATTTCTTTTTTGTAGTCTACTTTTTTCATTAGCAGTAACGGCAGAGCGTGCCCTAATACTACAGAGGTATAAGCCTTGAGCAGACGAACATCACATTGTTCTTTATATAGTTTATACAAGGTTGCCAGCAGATCTTGAAGCACCTTTTGTTTCGAAACTATAGGGTTATCCGGAACATGATTAAGCAAATCCCCCGCAAAATCCCCCGGAAACGTGGCGTCAAAAAAGAACAGCAGGATCTGGCTTTTCTCTATGGTTTTGTAGCTGTGAGGTTGATTGGAAAAAATAATCGCTATGTCTCCTTCAGACAAATCATACTCTTTTCCATTGATGTTGATATTGATTTTGCCGGACAAAACCATTGTTATCTCTACATTTTTGTGTAGATGAAGAGGATAAGTGTTATTGGTAGAAATAAAGGAGTGAAACGCCTGGTCACGATGCTGATATTTAATATTCATGTTTTTCTCCCTATCGTCATGGAATGCTAAGCACTATAGCTGCTGTAATACTAAGAACATAATATGAATTTGTTCGTTTGCGCAAGAACCAAAGAGCAATAGTTGGCACAAAAAAAGATTTTTTTGGCAGGTAAATACGCCCTAAAAGTTTTAAAGTATTACCAGTAAGCTGCTTGTCGCAGACCAGTAACATTTCACTGAGAGGAGGAAGTATAACAGGAACAGCATTCAGCGATAAGACTGTATCCATGTTATACGTCAAAAAGATGAAATGGAAGAGTAAAAAATCAGGTAAGGTTATGGGTGTCTTATTGAGTTTTTCGGTAGCGTTTTCATTTTTAGGAGGTCACACACTTGCAGCTTCAGGGCAGACAGACGGAGACAAAAGTTTTGCGGGTGCCTCTATTCTTGCTTTTCCTGGCGCGGAAGGTGGCGGCGCCTATACGAGCGGTGGTCGAGGAGGCGATGTATACATCGTAACTACCCTTGAAGATTACGCTGTAAAAGACAAACCGATTGCAGGCTCCCTTCGCTATGGGATTTTATCTACTCCTAAAGAGGGTCGTACAATTGTTTTTCATGTTTCCGGAACGATTGAACTGAAGAGCACGTTAAGTCTCAATAATATTAAAAACCTGACCATCGCTGGGCAAACCGCTCCAGGCAACGGAATTACCATTGCAGGTTGGGATACCAATATCAGCAATTCAGAGAATATCATCATACGCTACACCTCTTTCCGTCCGGGTGCCACTAATGTGTATAATGGCAGCGATTCAATGGATGCGCTTTGGGGGAGAGACAACAACTACTTCCTCATTGACCATTGTTCCTTCAGTTGGAACACAGATGAAACTCTATCTTTATATAGAGGCGAAAATGGCACGATCCAGTGGTCCATTATTTCCGAAAGTCTGACTCTATCCGGGCATTCCAAAGGAAGACATGGCTACGGTGGTATTTCAGGCGGAGACAAAACAACATTCCATCACAATCTGTATGCGAACCATACCTCGCGAAACCCAAGACTAGGCGGCGGTTACGCAGGTGCTGCAGATGCTGATCATGTGGCGGTTGTTCAGTTCTCGAACAATGTAATTTACAATTGGGGCTTTAACGGCACTTATGGCGGAGGTTTTACTTTTACTAACTTTATGAACAATATCGAAATTGCCGGTCCAGGTACAAGAGATAATGTAACTAACAGAGTCATTGATGCCGGTGAAGCTACCAAGCTGGGCGGTTTCTACATCGCTGGAAACAGAATTAACGGCAAGCTCACAGGCTTACTGAATGATTCTTCAGATTATGTGAAATTTTCCGGTGTACAGAGTGGTGAACAAAAGACGACCCTTGCAGCCACACCATATCTTTCCGCGGACAGTACTGGAGTTAACCATGGTATTACCAATAAAGCATTTGATAATTATGTTAAGTCCGGCGTAAAGCAAGCGAATGAATCACTATTAAAAAGCATTCTGCAACAAGCGGGAGCTACCTATCCGCGTCGCGATGCTATCGATGCAAGAATTGTGGCAGAAGTCGAGCAGAACTCGGGAAGATATATCAACACTGAACATGAAGTCGGGGGTTACATTTCAGACTTTGGCGTCATTGAGGCACAATATGATAAGCAATTTGACACTAATCAAAACGGAATAGACGACAAGTGGGAAAAGAAAAATAAAATCTGGGGCATCAAGGATGCATACAAAACGGTTACTAAAAATGGTTACACCTGGCTTGAGCTTTATATTAACGGTCTAGTTGATATGAAACACGTCGCCGACAACCCCGTTGCTAAGCTTTTGGCGCCAGAAAACAATGCACAATTTGTTACCGGGAAAGAGGTCGAAGTTAAAATTAACGCTTCCCCTAAATCCGGAAACAAAATAAAAAAAGTTGCTGTATATAATGGCTCTAAATATCTTGGGGAAGCAGTCAAAAAAGGCAACACATATACGTATACCCTCAAGAATTTAACGGATGCTTCATACTATATCTCTGCAAGAGTGACCGATACCCAAGGAAATGAGACGCAGACCACAGCTGCTAACATTCATGTCAATACCGCTACCTCTTCCCTGGCTGGAAAGGGTTGGACTACAGCAGATATCGGTGATCCGTACATTAAGGGTTCCGGAAGTATGACAAATGATGTGCTTACCGTTAAAGGCAACGGAAAGCTTGGAAAAAGTGAAGGTGGCACAGAACGATCAGAAGCAAACAATGCAACCAAAGATGACTTCCACTTCGTGTATAAAGAAATGAACGGAGATATGGAATTTACCGCGAAGCTCGAAGAAATCGGGGCCGTTGACAACCATGCCTTCACCGGGCTAATGATCCGCGATGACTTGAATAAAGACAGTGCCGCGGCGGCCCTTGGTATCTCCTATGTGAAGTTGTCCAAAGAAACCAGCTGGTCATCTTATCTGACGGGCAGAAACATTAAGGGCGGAGGATTTGATGAATTAACTGAAACTTTAGACAGCGTATCAGCTGCTGAAAAAGCTGGCATTCAACTTGTTCCAGATATTCCGTTCAAAATAAATGGTGTGGAGCAAGGGTATTGGCTCAAGCTTGGCCGTAAGGGAGATGTTTTTTATGCTTACGGATCAACGGACGGAAAAGACTGGAAGCTAATTGGCGAGCGAACTATTGCTATGGATGGTTCGGTATATGTCGGATTTGCCGTTGACAGTAATGATGTTGCCAATAAGATTGAGCAACTGAACTATGCTAAGTTCTCTAACATTACTGTGGAGAATACATTCACTCCAATAGGTGACTCAGCGGTAAATAAATAGCATCTGTTCATCTACACAGTTCCAAAAACACGGAAGCCAGTAAAGCGGCTTCCGTGTTTTTATTGATATCCGACTGGACCAACACAATATATTGCCTGATTCGCTGTTCACTGTTTTTACTCCACGAGAATGAAGCTGACTTTACAACGTTCCCTTTTCAAGAACATACTCTTCATTGGAGTTTTTTAAAACGATATCAAATTTATGATGATAAGAATGCATAAACAACTCATATTGCATCCTACGCTGTTCATGGGATTTTCTTAAATAATTTATATCCGTTCCTCTTTCAGAAACATCACGTATACTCCTTCTCACCAACTCGGTTTCTCCATCCGTATATAAGTAGATTTTCAGATCATACAAATTTGGGTCAGTAAAAGCAACGCTCATGCCTTCTACAATATTTATCTTGTTTTGTGAAGATATGAACATACTTTTTGTATAGTCCGTGCCAATGGTGTAAAAATCCAACCCATCCCTCAACATATGAATATCTCTCTCTAAAGCAGATATATAATGAGCAGCAGGATGACAAGCTGTCACTTTATCGTGGTAATGTTCATTCTTATATTCATAGTCGATAGAAGTGTATTTTCTAAGACTAGATTCAACAATATAGGGGTCTGTATTAATATAATTCACATCATCCTGCTGCAAAAGCTTTAAAAGATTATGAGCAAACGTTGTTTTTCCAGATGCACCATGACCCGAGATCCCAATGATGACTCTATTAGCCTCACCGCTAATCAAATTAGCTATCTTATGTAACACCTTGTCCATATTATTCTCCCTCTCTCCCTACACGATCCTATGTATTCCTTACTCCGCTATTGGTTAGCACATTAAAATCTATGGTGCATTTTATATAAAGAAACTTAATAGAAAGGGGTAGATCTTCCATGGCTACTCGTCAGCCTGATTTAGTTTTGATCAGTTGGAGCAGAAATCCTTTGGTTCCTGGATCAGCACGTAGGATTATTGCCGCGCGTGTTATTGGAAATGCCGTGCCTTGCAGACCTAGCTTGAGACCCAATGGATTGCTTAACACCGCTTTGGCTTGCTTATTAGACAACGATGTTGGTTTTAAAGTAGTCTTTCGTAAAAAGACTTCAAACATTAGTGGATATATTTTGTTACAACGTAACTAATAGGTTTAGGGGGCAGTGAAATTGCTGCTCTCTTTTTTCTGTGTATCTCATTACACTTAAAGTCCAATCATTCCTAGAAAATGGTGTATATAATTTATTAGGAACTGAATCTGATTGAAAATGGGTGCGTCCATGAAATTACAAGCTGTGAAAAAAAGCTATGATTTAATAGTAAGCTTAGGGATGTCTTGTGCTCCTGCTATAAATCTGCAAAGAAATAGCTTGAGGAAATTCTCCATGCCACTCGACTGGATGGTTTCTTATTCATTAGCTGATGTAAATAGACTGTATAAGAATAGATTTCAAAATTTCATGGAATTAATAAATCTGCAAATCCTTGATGAAACACATTTTTTTCTGGAGGATGGAATACCAGTCTATCCTAATTGGAACAAAAATGCATTAGTGAAATCCTATTTTATTCAGGATACTTTATATAACATTATCTCCGTTCATGATTTTCCAATCCACCAAGGTAAACACTGGTCTACAACCTATCCTTCGTATAAAGCGAAGCTGGAATTACGAATTAATAGATTTTGGGACAAGTTAATCACCAGTAAAAAAACTTTATTCATTAGATGGTCCGCCTCATATGAACAGGCTGTAGAGCTACAATCGATTTTATCTGGTTTATTAAAACCGAACGAATTTATTATTCTTATTCTTAATCCCGTTCGTGAAGCAACCTCGGTACAAGAATTAAGTTGGAATATTAATAATATTTGTGTGTTAGAAGTTCCTGAGGATATGAACGATTATGATAGCTGGGATTATATTTTGAAGGACATACAAGTAACTAATTACTAATTTCGCTTTGATCGATCAAATGATTAATTATTTCCTGTGCTGCAAAAACATATGGATACAAATACAGCCTACTGATGCTGACCAATAAAGAAATAGGGTTACTAATTCCAAAATCGTATTGACTCCCATGCGCTGCTGGATTTGCGGGTTCAGGCTCTACAAGATCATACTTCTCCATCAGCCTTTCCTTGGTTCCACTATCTACTACTGTTCCGTTTCCTTTATCCGCAAGGACAGATCCCGATTGAAAACACGCCATGAATAAGACACAGCAAATGGTGAGGATTGCTAGTTTCTTTTTTCGCATCATACATCTCCTAATTCTTTCTGTGGTCTCCCCTAAAACTTAGAGCCGTTCAAATTATTTCTTGGGTAATCGCAGGAAACCTATGTATTCGACAATCTTGATCAGTATAGATCATATTCTATGAAAATAATGGGAGAAAAAGCCTCGAATTCGATAATACTCCTTTCTTTATATAAAAACAAAGGCACCCCGCACTAAAATTAGCAGGGTACTTTTGAATGATTCGCCGTATTTACAATATCAACATTCCGCTGAGCGGCTTATGGAGTTGGTGTTCCGCCGTTCGCATTCAGTGTTTCGCCACTGATATAGCTAGATTCCTGGCTAGCCAGGAATACATATGCCGGAGCCATCTCCGCAGGCTGTCCCGGACGACCTAGTGGTGTGCTCGCACCGAACTCCTTCAGCACTTCCTCCGGTTGCCCACCCACAACTTGAAGAGGTGTCCATACAGGACCTGGCGCCACTACATTGACGCGAATTCCCTTATCAGCTACTTGCTGAGCGAGAGACTTACTGAATGTATTAATAGCCGCCTTGGTAGTCGCGTAGTCCAGAAGGATCGGCGAGGGATTATAAGCTTGAATAGAAGAAGTGTTAATAATGGTGCTGCCCGGTTGCATATGCTTCACTGCAGCTTTGCACAGCCAGAACATGGCATACACGTTCGTCTTAAATGTATCGTCAAAATGCTTCGTAGTGAGATCAGCGATGTCTGGGACGAATTGCTGTTTGCCCGCGATATTGGCTAAAATATCAATTCCACCTAGCTCCTTAACCGCAGTATCGACGAGCTGTTCGCAGTATGCCTCATCCTTCAGATCGCCTGGAATGGCGATTGCAGTACGACCCGCTTCCTGCACTAGCTTGACCACCTGCTTCGCATCTTCCTCTTCCTCGGGCATATAAGATAGAACAATATCCGCCCCCTCACGAGCAAAAGCAATAGCAACAGCACGACCTATACCGCTGTCTGCTCCCGTAACTAACGCTTTACGTCCGGTCAGGCGCCCAGTTCCTTTATAGGTATCTTCTCCTGTATCAGGTACTGGATTCATTTTCTTCTGCAGACCCGGCTCCGCTTGTTGCTGCTGAAATTCCGGTCCAGCCTTAGTGTACTGAGTGGTAGGATCTTGCATCGTATATTGGTTAGACATCGATCAATTCCTCCTTTATTTTTAGAAATACATTTTATATTTTCCGAACTCTTTGTTATGTAAACACAACAAGCACGCCTCTAAACATTCGCCTTCGATAACACAGCCTTGAATAGTGCCACAAAAATACCCCAACCACCTGTCAAGGTGGCTAGGGTATCCCTTACAATATTTCTCAGGCTTAAATCTCCTCTGACCTGCCTTGCACTGACTCGTATCGCGTGCGTATGCTTAAATGATATATGGAAACTCACTTATAAATTGGGGAACGCTCCGTATAGTATGGCGTATACATTAGATAAAGGAGTGATAAATCATGGGCATTTTTATATTCCTCTTTGTACTGTTAGCATTGCTTAATATCTTCTTTCCTCATTTGGGATGGTACATGCGCTATGGCTGGATGATGAAAGGCGATGTAGAGCCCAGTGATGCCTATTTATTAATGACTCGCCTCAGCAGTATAGTGGCACTTATTATCCTCGTTTTTATCTGGACTAGTTTCTGACACTTACCCTAACGCTCTTAGCACATCTTCAATCTTGCGCTGATGCGACAATACCCCGTAATTCATCCAGGCCATAAAATCCACCTCATATACACAGCGACTACGCACAGCGGGCAGACTGCGCCAAAGCGGTGTATCCAGCAGTTCCCGTCCTTCTCCTTCCTGTCGATCAAAGGTAATGAACAAATGATCTGCAGTCAGGCTCGCAAGCTCTTCTCTTGTTAGGCTCACCCGCTTCTGTCCACGGGTCAACTTCGGAACCAATTCATGGGGCTGCAAACCTAAATCATGATGGAGTACGCTACCTGTATAACCCAATTGCCCGCATCCATAGAGATTGATTCCGTAGGAAGATATTCTTAAGCATGCTACAGTCTGCCCTTGGACAGAACGGTTTAGCACTCGTTTGGCTTGCTGCGCCCGATGCTCATAATTGCCGATCACTTCCTGGACACGGTCCGTTCTGCCAAAGACGGCTGCTGCAGAAAATAACGTGGCACGCCAATCCTCCTGATGAAAAGGCAGCTTGAACAACGGAGCAATTTGGCTGCACTCCTCCAGGTGCCAACGCTGAAAGCCATCATCCAGCAGGATCAGTTCGGGCATGTACTGGGAGAGCTCCTGCCAATCGCCAGTTGAAATATCAACCGCAGGCACATCGTTGAGGGACAGATACTCCTGCTTCCCCCACTGAGCGTGAGAATATTGCGCCACCGGTGTAATATCCAGAGCCAGCAGATAGTCTTCCAGAAAAGGAGCGAACACCCGCAGCCCTTCCTGATGGAAGCTTCTGTATTGGCCGGGCGTAACGCCCACCGATCTTTTGAAACGCCGGTTAAAATAATACTCATTGCTATATCCTACGGATAACGCGATATCATGCATACGGTCATTCGTAAGCAGCAACTGCTGCTGGGCCCTTTCAATACGAAGTCCGTTCAAATGCTCTAAGGGAATCCGCCCTGTCACTTCTTTAAAAATCTGTGTGTAGCGTGCACGTGTAACGCCTGCCACTTCAGCCAATTGATCGACGGTTATGGCGTGATTATAATGTTCCTGCATATAGCGGATGGAACGCTGCACCGCCTCATGGGCTCCTTTCATCTGGATGACAGAGGAATTTGCCCGCATGATCAGCAGCAGTAACTCTTGAAAGCGGGTATGGCCTGCGAACCATTCAATCTCTTCCGTACTTCTGCGACTATGATAGATAGCCTCAAGCAGTAGTGCACATTGTGAAAAAGGTCTGCAGCTTAGCGGACCGGACCGGAGAATTCCTTCTTTAGTCCCCTTTTCCATTCCACTCTGCCTGCTTCCCCCCGTTTCGATGACTTCAAACGTAAGCCTATAAAAGCTAAGTCCTCGCTCCTCTGCATTGATTTTGCTTATTAGCCCAGGTTCGAACAAGAACCCGACACCTTTTTCCAGAGGAAAACGCTTCTCCTCGGCTTCTAACCATCCCTGTCCTTCCGATACAATGATCAGGGTATGATCTTGAAACACTAAGGTCTGTCCGTTCACCGATAAGGATTGGGCTTCTATGTTAATCAAGCTATAGAATAGCCTCTTTTTATTGCTGTCTTGTAAATCTTCTGCCATTCTAGCGCCCTCCAATTGAGAACCATTTTCATTCACTTTACTATAGTTTAGAATAAAAAAGAAGGTCTATCAACTATGCTGATAAACCTTCTTTATGCTATTCCTTACGACGGCTACCGTTTTATTTCACCATAGCTTTCAGCAAGTCATCAAGCTTCATCGAATTGGCTGTGATGGCACCGGACTGCCAGTGGGAACGTTCCATTCTATAGACATTCCCGTTCTTCACCGCAGGCAGACTCTTCCACAATGGACCCTCAAGTATTTGAATCGCTTCCTGATTCCCTTCAGTATCCCAGCCCCCATTATCAGGGAACACAATAATATGATCCGCGTCGAGCTGAGGAATAAGCTCTTCAGAAATAACAGATTGATATTCGGTCATTTCTGCCGCCATAGGCACGGGTGTCAGCCCAAATTGATCATAAATCACACCGGTATAGCGGTTTTTAACACCGAATAGAGCAAAGGTTTTATCCGCTACGTTAAGCCGGATCACCGCTACTTTTTCCTGACCCAGGGCCTGTTGCAGCTTAGCTTTCCCCTCTGCCACCTTCTGATCATACGCTGCAAGGACGGATTCCGCCTTCTCCGGAATACCAAGGGCATCTGCAATAGCTGTAAGCATTTGTCTTGAGTCTTGCAACACCGACTCAGGTAGACGATAAGTTGGTGCTATCTTGGAATATAGTTCATATCTCGCCGCATCAGCGCCTCCGTCCACAATAATCAAATCGGGGTCTTTTTCCAATAATGCCTCCACGCTACCCGTGATATCGAATTCTGGCACATCCAGATTTAAATAATCCTGTTTGCCCCAGCTTGGATGATACCACTGAACCACCGGTGTAATGCCCAATGCCTTCAAATAATCTTCTACATAGATCCCGGCTACCCGTTGCGGTTTAACTGGAATTTCAACATCCCCGAATTCCCCGGCAATCGTCCGGGTTGCACCCTCTTCTGCGGCATTTCCACTTCCTTCAGTTGGTGCGCTAGTGCTCGCTGAGGTAGATTCCTCTGCATTCTCTGTCTTAGCAACGTTTTCTTTCGCAGTATTGTTATTCGTTCCGCATGCTGCCAGCGCGGTGATTGCCATTATAAGTACCGCTGCCCACAAAAACTTCTGACCCCATCTTGCCATTGATCCCTTCACTCCTATGCTTTATTGTCATTGATTATCATTCTCAATAACCTTTATCACAATAGTAGCATGACTTTCATAGCTTTCAATGCACTTTCTCCGCAAAAAACTTATACAAACTATTTCTAGTTATTCTGCTCTATCATTATTTGGTAGGATTCTTCTTCTATTTAAAATAGGTCACCCTTTATTAACTTGATCGCAAAATTTCTTTTTTTACGATTGATTTATACGATGCTTTCGCTTACAATAAACTCATAAACGCGCGTTTATGAAAAGAGGGGAAACATGCGCAGCGAAGATATTGCTAAGTTGGCCGGGGTTTCCCGAAGTACGGTATCCCGCGTGATCAACAACTATTCCAATGTTCCTGAAGAAACCCGGGCTAAAGTGCTGCGGGTGATTGAGCAACATCAGTACGAACCGAACAGCTTTGCACGGGCTCTGGCCGGTAAGAAAACCGATACCATCGGATTGTTCGCCATCAGTATGAACGAGAAAGAGAACACTACCCGAATTTATCAGAACAATTACTTTGCACCATTCGTCGATGCCGTAGTCGACACGTCGAATGCCCGCGGATGTTACGTTCTGATTCATACGGTATACTCTCCGGACGATTTTCTGAAGGTAAAACAAGCTTTTCTGCAAAAACGGATTGACGGTGGTATAATTGTCGGCACTCAGAAGGATATTAATATCGTCCGCGAAATGGTGGGACTGGATTCTCCGCTTGTACTGATTGATTATGATATCTCAGAGATTATGTCGGAGCATCTTGACCGCAATCATCTGGCCATTGTGAACTCCAAAGATTACGAGGGCACCACAGAAGTGATTGAACATTTAATCTCCCTAGGCCATCAAGAGATCGGCATCATCTGCGGGCAAATGAATACGTACTCTGGTCGAGAACGCTACACGGCCTATGAGGATACGCTAAAAAAACATGGTCTGCCAATGAATGAGAAGTTTATCCTAAAGGGTGATTTTCTGAAAGAGACGGCTTATGAAGAGGTCAAGAAGCTGCTTGCTTCTGGTGAACCTTTGCCGACTGCCTTCTTCTCTTCCAACGATGACATGGCTATTTCAGCGATGGAAGCGTTCTCCGAACACGGAATCATTGTCCCTGAGGATATCTCCATTGCTGGTTTTGATGACATTCAGCTGGCATCCCGTATTCAGCCTAAGCTGACCTCTGTACGCTTGCCGATTTATGAAATGTCCAAGGCTGCAGTGGAAAAAGTAATCGAGCTGTGTGATTCGCAGCAGCCGACTTTCAGCACGATCAGCTTTCCAGCTCGTTTAGTGGAGAGAGATTCCTGTCAACCGCCGAAGAAGTAGCACAGATTCATCATTCACTGAAGAATACATATTTTTCTGTGAAGCTGCTATCATTGGTTCTCGAAATCACTGCCTAATACTATCTTTTAGAAACAACGGAAAGAATCCCTTCCCTCGAGGGAATTTTTCCTGAAACTTATAAACGCGCGTTCACAATCGAAAGGAGACTTTCTCACATGAAATTCGGTACCTTTGACGACACTCGTAAAGAGTATGTAATTAACACACCAAAAACACCTTACCCTTGGATTAACTACCTTGGTAATGAACAATTTTTCGGACTTATTTCTAATACTGCTGGTGGCTATACCTTCTATAGAGACGCTCGTCTCAGAAGATTGACCCGTTACCGTTACAACAATATCCCAATGGATGCTGGCGGCCGTTACTACTATCTTTATGATGATGGTGATTTCTGGACTCCAGGCTGGATGCCAGTAAAACGTGATCTGGACTTCTACGAATGCCGTCACGGTCTTGGCTACACTTCCATTACTGGTGAACGCAACGGCATCTCTGTAAACCAGCTTGCTTTTGTACCTATGGGTCATAATGCTGAGGTACATCGTCTTGTAGTGAAAAACACGGGTTCCGCGAAGAAATCCGTTAAGCTATTCTCTTTTGCAGAATTCTGTCTTTGGAATGCACAAGATGATATGACTAACTTCCAACGCAATCTCAGCACTGGTGAGGTTGAAGTGAAGGGTTCTGTTATCTATCACAAAACAGAATACCGTGAGCGCAGAAACCACTACGCTTTCTACTCTGTTAACAAAGAAATCGCCGGCTTTGATACTGACCGCGAAGCTTTCGTAGGGATGTACAATGGTCTGGAAAGCCCGCAAGCTGTTGCTGCAGGTGAACCAACTAACTCCGTAGCGAGCGGCTGGTCCCCTATCGGATCGCACGCCCTGAACATTACTCTGGAGCCAGGCGAAGAGCAAAGCTTCATCTTTGTCCTTGGTTACATTGAAAACCCAGAAGAAGACAAATGGGAATCTCTGAACGTAATCAACAAAAAACCAGCAGAGGCTATGATCGAGCAATTTGCTACAGACGCTCAAGTGGACGCCGCTTTGGCTGCACTGGCTGCACACTGGGATAACCTGTTGTCCAAATATCAAATCCAAAGTGGCGACGACAAGTTGAACCGTATGGTTAACATCTGGAATCCATATCAATGTATGGTTACCTTCAACATGTCCCGCTCCGCTTCTTACTTTGAATCCGGTATTGGCCGTGGTATGGGCTTCCGGGATTCTAACCAAGACTTGCTCGGATTTGTGCACCAAATCCCTGAACGTGCTAAAGAACGTATTCTCGATATTGCCGCTACACAATTTGAAGACGGCAGTGCCTATCACCAATACCAACCACTCACTAAAAAAGGTAACAATGAAGTCGGTACCGGCTTTAATGATGACCCGCTTTGGTTGATCCTTGGCACAGCTGCTTACATCAAAGAAACTGGCGACACCTCGATTCTTGATGAGCAGGTTCCTTTTGACAGCAATCCGGATAACACAGCTACTCTGTTTGAGCACTTGAAACGCTCCTTCGAGCATGTAACTAACAATCTCGGACCTCACGGCTTGCCGCTGATCGGCCGTGCAGACTGGAATGACTGCTTGAACCTGAACTGCTTCTCTACAGAGCCGGGCGAATCTTTCCAAACTACTGCCAACATCGAAGGCCGCGTAGCGGAATCCGTATTTATCGCGGGTCTGTTCGTCTTCGTTGGACCGGACTATGCAGAAATCTGCCGGATGCGCGGACTTAATGATGTAGCTACGGATGCAGAAGCTAAGATTGACAACATGCGTGAAATCACACTGACTCACGGTTTCGATGGTGACTGGTTCCTGCGCGCTTATGACCACTATGGCGACAAGATCGGTTCCAAAGAAAACGAAGAAGGTAAAATCTTCATCGAACCACAAGGTATCTGTGTTATGGCCGGTATCGGTGTGGAAGATGGTCAAGCTGAAAAAGCTCTGACTTCCGTGCAAGAGCATTTGGATACTAAATACGGTATCGTATTGCAACAGCCACCATATTCCAAGTACTATCTGAACCTGGGTGAAATTTCTACGTACCCTCCGGGCTACAAAGAAAATGCTGGTATTTTCTGCCACAATAACCCTTGGATCATGATCGCTGAAACTGTACTTGGACATGGCGACAGAGCGTTTGAAATTTACGCTAAAATTGCTCCTGCTTACTTGGAGGATATCAGCGAAATTCACCGTACTGAACCTTATGTATACTCGCAAATGATCGCAGGTAAAGATGCCGTTCGCCACGGGGAAGCTAAAAACTCCTGGTTGACTGGTACTGCTGCTTGGAACTATGTAGCGATTACACAATCTATCCTTGGTATTCAAGCGGACTTCAATGGTCTGAAGATCGATCCTTGTATTCCTACAGAGTGGGACAGCTTTGAAATCACCCGTGTCTTCCGTGGAGATACTTATGTGATTCAAATCAAGAACCCGAACCATGTATCCAAAGGTGTAGCTAGTCTTACCTTGGATGGCGCAGCTGTAGAAGGTAACATCATCACTCCTGTTGGAGACGGTGCTGTACACCAAGTAGTTGTAGAACTGGGTTAATACAAAAAAATCCGCTCAACCGTTCGTTTGAACGATTGAGCGCATCAAAAATTAACAGTAGATGACCCCTGAAGGATTCAGGGGTCATCTTTTTTTACCCTTCCACAATATCTGCTCTTAAATCACTCGCAACCTCAAGCATTCTAGGAATCACGGCTTCATTGGCGCCAGAAACATAAATATCGCCCTGATAATGTCTAAATGGGATTGTTATATCACCATAGCTCCACATAAAGAAATCTCCCTCAATGGACATGGTAGTGGCACCTGTTACTGTAAAAACTGATGTATAGGTGAAATCAGGTTTGGATGCGAAATATTGCTTACACTCTTCTAAAGATAGGGTTGGTGCTGAATCTCCATCATTCTGCATTGCTCTTGTCATTCGATAACGTTTACTCATTGTGATGCCTCCAATATTATCTGTAAAATGATCAGTTGCCTTATCCAGATCAAATATAGCATACAATGAAGGGCAAATCCCATTCCATTTCTAAGTCAAAAATGTTAATATAGCCGTTTTTCATAGCTTTCTTTTAGTGATTTCGAGATATCCTCTGGAGTAACTCCAAGTTTGCGGGCATGCTGCGCCAGTATTTTTGATGGATTAGGCAATACTTCTTTCGCAAGCCAATAATCGTCATCCCACAAATGTGACCGCTTAAAGGCTTTTGCACAATGCATATAACATTCTTCAACTTCCACGCCTATTCCAATGACCGGGACTTTACCATGCGCTTCCATAGGTTTCAATATTTCTTCATCCTTAACTATACTCGCGTGCCCATTTATTCTTAATGTTTCTTCAAGTCCGGGAATGATGAATATCAAACCGACTTTTGGGTTCTCAAGTATATTCCGCAAAGAATCAAACCGTCTGTTCCCAGGGCGTTCAGGGATCACTAAATGTTTATCATCCAACACGTGAACAAAACCTTCTGCGTCCCCGCGCGGAGAGACATCACAAGCACCGGACGAACCGCTTGTAGCCATAAAAAGCATTGGGGATTTTGAGATATAATCACGGCAATGATGATCTATAAAAGTTATGGTTTTGTTGTTAACCAATTCGCTTGGGTACCCAAATAAAGACCTTAACTCTTCTTCTGACTCTATAACTTTTTCGAAAAAGTTTGGCTTCATACTTCTCCCCCTCTCAACTTAATAAGCCCCAATGTTCTTATTGTTGCTCAAATATCCGCTTAATAATTGGGCGAAATTTTTTCTTGCTGTCTCATCCGATAACTTCCCATAAGTGCCATACAGATTATCCGCATGATATCTTGGAAACACATGTAGATGATAATGCCATACATCTTGGCTGCCATCCGGCTCATTATGTTGTCTAGAAGAAACGCCATCACATTTATAAACTTCTTTAAGTCCTCTAGCAACTTCAATCTCCAGCTCATGTATCCGGTTTGAAATTTCAACATCCAATGTATAAATGTTCTCGATATGCTGATTAGGGATGATTAGAACATGCCCTTCATTATTCGGATACCAATGAGAAGCAATAAAAGCCGTTATGTAATGATCTTTATAAATAATATCCGTTGCTTAGAACGCACATGTTCATTTTCAATGCCCGAAACCAACAAACAAAAGGGACAAGTATAACCCTCTGGAGCATGATTATAAATATAGCCCGCCTCCACTTTTATAGGATTTAAGAATATTTCTATGTTTCTTCTAATTTCGCCATTTCGCGTGTGTTCTCCTTTTTGCAAAAAGAAAAGGACAGACTGTAAATTACAGCTGTCCCCCTTGGAAAATACTGATAAAACACAGTCATTCCCGAGATCTATGTCTACCGATAACTTAAACGCTGGCTTCCGGAATCCATACCTTCATTTCACCACTGCCACGATTTCCCCATAAGTAATACGGAACTGCCTTAACCTTAACAGTTTGAACTGGTGCTTTTACTCTACTGTAAAGTCCACCACTCCAGCCCTCTTTATCTACACGCAGCCCCTCTGCCTCGACAACAACAGCGCCGCCGAGCAATGTCTCATCAAAAGCCGCAGTAAGTTCACTGCCTTCTTTTAAAGAAATTGAGCTTAAAGGCTCACCATTATCTATACTTTCAAGGCAATACACAAGAGGTCCACGCTGAATCGTTACTTTTTGAGCATCTGCACGCAAATTCGGATGTGCGTAGATACGATGTGCCTCCATAGGGTCATGCACTTCGATTACATCTCCTGCTCTCCACAGTCTCCGGATAACGAGGTATCCCTGCTCGATGTTCTCAGCAGTATTCATTGTTTCACCGTTGACTCTGATCTCCATACCTTGGCTCCAAGATGGAATCCGCAAGGCAATCCCAAACTCTGCTTCCGCTGCAGGATTAATCTTCAACGAGACTGTACCTTCCCATGGATAGTTACTCTCTTGCTGAATTGCAACATCTGTTCCACCCAGCTTTGTTGTCAGCTCACTGCCAATATACAAATTCGTATAGAGCGTATCACCATGGATCGTATAGATATATTGATTAAGCGAAGTCAGCAGACGCGCCACATTCGGAGGACAGCAAGCGCAGCCAAACCAGCCTTGACGCTCGGACTTCACATGATGTTTATCTGGGTTGCAGCTACATGCCTTAGGCCATACTTCCAGTGGATTTACATAAAAATAGTGCTTACCATCCTGTGCCATCGAACCCAACACATTGTTATAAAGCGCCCGCTCCATGACATCGGCATAACGTGCATCCGGCGATATTCTCAGCATCCGTTGTGCAAAAAAGATCAACCCAATAGATGCACAAGTCTCTGCGTACACCGAATCGTTAGGCAGATCATAATCGAAGGTGAAAGCCTCACCCCGATGCGTAGATCCGATCCCGCCAGTAATGTACATTTGCTTAGTAGTGATGTTATTCCACAGTCTCTCGCATGCTTCGCGAAGGGTATCATCTCCCGTAAGTGCGGCTAGATCAGCCATAGCAGTATACATATAAACCGCACGCACAGCGTGTCCTACAGCCACTTCCTGTTCTCTTACCGGAAGATGACTTTGGTAATATTTTAAATCTAAATTCTCCTTCTGACCTGTGAAAAAATTGATACTCCCCAGATTATCCCATTGTTGCTTTAAGAAATTCGGCTGTTGACCTCGCTCATTAATAAAAAAGCTGCTGAGCTTCAAATACCGCTCCTCACCTGTGAGCCGATACAACTTAACGAGCGCAAGCTCAATCTCCTGATGACCATCAAATCCCCGCATTTTTCCTTCTTCCGGACCAAACACAGAATCGATATGATCAACCATTCGGCACATGATGTCGAGCAGTTTTCTTTTGCCTGTAGCTTCATAGTAAGAAACGGCGGCTTCAATGAAATGCCCAGCACAGTACAGCTCGTGGCAATCGTTCAGATTAGTCCAGCGTTTGCCGGGTTCTTTTATCGTAAAATAAGTATTTAAGTACCCGTCTTCCTGCTGCGCTTCTCCAACGAGGTCAATCACTTCATCCGCTTGACGCTCCAGCTCGGGATCACGTTTGATGCTTAAGGAATAACCTACGGCCTCCAGCCACTTGGCTACATCACTGTCTTGAAAAACCCAGCCGTAAAATTCGCCGCTCTTCCGGCCCGCAGCAATCTCAAAGTTAGCAATGGCATGACTGGGCTCAGCTCCCGCTGCTTTGTCGTGCAATGCCTCATATTGATACGGGATTACAACATCCTGTACCAGCTTTATATAACTTCCCCAGAAATCATCTTTAATGCTAACGGATTGATCTTTTACAACTTGCTGATCCTGGATCGTTTTATTCATCATCATCTTCCCCTTAGCCTTATTTTATACTCGCTAATTACAATTATAGAGCGTACAATAGATAAAAACTATAATCAGAAGCAACCCCTTTTTTGTACTATTTCACACTCCTATTTCCAAGGACAATTTGAGCTCGGACTACGATAAAAAGAGAGGTAGAACACAGTGAGTCCTTCCTATGTACATTTCGCAGCGCCGCCTTTTCCATATTTTCTGGAATGCAATCACACTGTTTATCAACCCGGAGAGCAGCATCCAAATAGAAGCCATATCGGCTTATTTGATCTGATTATTGTAGAGCAAGGTTGCCTATTTATCGGTGAAGAGCATAATCAATGGGAGGTTGCGGCTGGGCATACGCTGCTTCTGCTGCCTGACCGCTATCATTATTCCGTTAAGTCTTGCGAGGAGCTGACTTCGTTTATTTGGATTCATTTTCATACCCTCGCAGATTGGTCAAGCTCTGAAGGCGAGCCTGTGTATATCAACCGAGAGACACATTTCCGGCAGTTTCTTACTCATCCATATACCATTCGCATCCCGCAGTTTGGTCCCCTTCCTGATCCCTTTAAACGGAGTGGACAAGCTGAGAAGCTTTTACAGCTGTCCACTGGAAGACGTTCCAGTGCAGTTTGGGAGCAGCAAAGGATTTTTGAAGAAATGCTGCGGATGATGGATCTAGCGCAGCATGATACTTCAGAAAGTCATGCGGTAGAGATTGCCGAGAAGACAGAGACTTATATCCGCAATCATTATGCGGAGCCTCTCTCCAATGCCTCTCTGGCGGATGCGCTGCATTTTCATTATAACTACCTTGCCCGCTGCATGAAACGCGTATATGGACTGACTCCGATGGAGTATTTAACGGATTACCGTTTGGAACAGGCCAAGCTGCTTCTGCTTAAGACAGAGATGCCTATAGCTGCGATCGCAGAACGTATCGGTTTCGAGAGCACCGCCTACTTCTCTCGTCGCTTTACTCAGCAGATCGGAATCTCTCCGCTTCGCTTCCGCAAGCGGTATTCCCGATAACAGCAAAAACAGCACGTCTCATAATGGAGGCGTGCTGTTTTCGTTGTTAATGCGATGCTGTAGCTTTCTTGTGGGAGGCTGGCTTTCTTCTGTGCTGCTGGCTTACGTGATCAGCTTTGGATTAATTGGACGCGAGATGCTCCTCTAGCTCGGAGAAACTTAGGTAACTATTGTGATGGAGCAGTACTCCGATTGGCACATTTATTGTGTACCCGTGATCCGTCCTAAATCCTTCTGCTGCTCTTACTTCTTACTTCTTGCTTCTTGCTTCTTGCTTCTTGCTTCTTGCTTCTTGCAATAATTTTACCAGTTTACCTTCCTAGGCGTGGCGCACTCATACTTACCATAGGTCAACGCTGATTATGCGGCTCGACCCTCCAAAGCTTATCAGCAAGTAACTCACCGTATAGCCATCACACTACTCTCTGTATCCCCCGGAGACGCGTCTGCTTAATCATCCATTCATAGCACTCCCCGTTGCGGACCGGATTGCACCTATTTGTGATTTTCCGTCCATTTTGCGGAAGTTTCGGACTGTATAGCTCTTATTGCCCATAATTTGCCCGCAATTGGACCACATTTGTAGGAATAGCTGCAACTGAGTCCGATAGTGTGACAAAACGAGCGGAATCATGGAAATAAGGGCAACTGAGTCCGAACAGTTGCTAAAAAGAACACTGCCTGCCTCATTTGATCCTAAACGTGCTACCCATTGTTTAAACTAGCTGTCTAGGGCTCAACCTATCTACACTGTGCGGAATTAGCTACCTATAGCTCGACCTATCTATACCGTGTGCGGAATTAGCTACCTATGGCTTAATCTAGCTACTCCGTGCGCAGAATTTGTTACCTGTTGCACAACCTAGCTGTCTACATCTCGAAATCAGCTACCTTTTGCTCGATCTTGATCCTATCGGACCCTATTGCACCTATTTGTGATTTTCGGCCCATTTTGCGGCAGTTTCGGACTGTATAGTTCTTATTGCCCTTGATTTGCGCAGAGAAGGAGCGCATTTGAGCGAATAGCTGCAACCGAGTCCGATAGTGTGACAAAATGAGCGGAATCATGGAAATAAGAGCAACTGAGTCCGAACAGTTGCTGAAAAGAACGCCGCCTGCCAAATTTGCTCCTAAACGTGCTGCCCAGTGCTTAAACTAGCTGTCTAGGGCTCAACCTATCTACACCGTGCGGAATTAGCTACCTATAGCTCAACCTATCTACTCCGTGCGGAATTAGCTACCTATGGCTCAACCTATCTACACCGTGCGGAATTAGTTACCTATGGCTTAACCTATCTACACTGTGCGGAAATAGCTACCGGTTACTCAACCTATCTACTCCGTGCGGAATTAGATACCTATGGCTTAACCTATCTACTCCGTGCGCAGAATTTGTTACCTGTTGCATAACCTAGCTGTCTACGTCTCGAAATCAGCTACCTTTTGCTCGATCTTGATCGTATCGGACCCTATTGCACCTATTTGTGATTTTCCGTCCATTTTGCGGCAGTTTCGGACTGTATAGCTCTTATTGCTCATAATTTGCTCGCAATCGGACCACATTTGCGGGAATAGCTGCAACTGGGTCCGTTAGCTCGAAAAAATGCCTTGTATCTGCCTAATAGAGGCTCCTGGGTCCGCATGGAGGCTGGGCGGTGAGTTACTCTAATGTCTGTTTAGCTAACGGACCGCACTGCACCTATTTGTGGGTGGGATCTCGCATAATGTATTGGTGAGAGTAACTTAACGTCTGTTGAGCTTAACGGAACACACTGCACCTATTTGTGATTTTCCACCTATTATGCGGAAGTTTCGGACTGCATAACTCTTATTGCCCATAATTTGCCCGCAATTGAACCATATTTGAGAGAATAGCTGCAACTGGGTCCGTTAGCTCGAAAAAATGCCTTGAATCTACCTAATAGGGTCTCCTGGGTCCGCATGATTAGGCCCGAAATCAGTTTTTTTGCTTCACTGCAATTTTTTGGAAGTGACAAGCATATTTATAAGACATGCCTTTAATGTGGAGATGTTAAATATGCAGTCATTATTAAGATACGCGATCATCCTGATCGGAAGCTTGCTCATTGCAGCAGCAACTAATTTTTTTCTTGTCCCATATAAAATCCTAGATGGGGGAATAATAGGAATAGCCCTCATCATCAATTATTTATCCGATGCCAAAATCGGTATAGCTGTCCTTCTCTGCAGCTTTCCGATTTTCCTGTTAGCCTGGCTGAAGGAACGCGATATCTTTTTCAATAGTGTATTAGGTTTATTGACCTCATCGTTTCTGATTGAGCTTCTCGGTCCTTTGCAGTACCACTTTCTGTATTATTTTGAGTTCGGCTCCATTTCCAGCGCCATTATTGGCGGTTTTTTAATGGGAACGGGTCTTGGGCTTATGCTGCGGTTCAAAGCCAGTACAGGCGGAACGGATCTGCTTGCTCAATATATCAAAAGGTATCTCCCGCTTAATCTTGGACTCATCATTTTTTTGACAGATTTCATAATTATCGGCGCGGGGGGACTCCTGATTTCCAAAGAAACCTTCTTCCACTCCATCCTCACGATTATCGCTGGGGGTGTGGCCACAGGTCTCTGCACCTTGGAGACTGAAGAGAAATGGAAAAAAATATGAATATACACGATCATATGTTCGTATTATAATAATAAGAAAATCATCTACCGTATCTCTACCTCACCTGGAGAGTGTGAATCTATGAATAAAGAGCGTGTTATTTTGTTATCCGATTGTCAGAGCTTTTACGCCTCCGTGGAGAAGGCCTCTAATCCGCAATATAGCAACAAACCGCTTATTGTCGCCGGAGATCCGGCTAGACGAAGCGGGATTGTGCTTGCCGCTTGTCCGTTAGCCAAATCTTTTGGCATTACTACCGCCGAGACCTTGAAGGAAGCACTCGCGAAATGCCCCGAAGTAATCGTCGTCAGACCGCATATGCAGCAATATATCGATGTTTCCTCCCAAATCACGGACATTCTACGCAAATTCAGTGACCTCGTAGAACCTTATTCCATCGATGAGCAGTTTATTGATATCACCGGCAGCCTCAGCTTATTCGGAAGCCCAAGACAGATCGCTGCGACCATTCAGGACTTAATCCGCAGAAATACAGGTGTGCGCGCACGTATCGGTATAGGTTATTCCAAGGTTACCGCCAAAATGGCTTGCGACCTGTGGGCCAAGAAGAACCCGGAAGGTCTATTTACTCTCACTCAGGAAGAGCTTCCAGATGTACTTTGGCCGCTGCCCATTAGTGAGTTGTTTATGGTAGGCCGCCGCATGTCCGCGCACTTCCAAAGCATGGGCCTCACAACGATAGGCCATTTGGCACAGATGCCGCTAAGCGAGCTGAAATGGCGCATGCGGGAGAAATTCCATAAAAAATGCGATATCGATGCCGAGCTGTATTGGCGAATTGCCAATGGCATCGACGATAGCCCTGTAAGTCCCGCTACCTATGAAGTAGCACCCAAGAGCGTCGGGCACCAAATGACACTGCCACGGGATTACTATACACTGCAAGAGATCAAGACCATCATTCTGGAGCTCTCAGAGCTGGTGTGCAGGCGCAGCCGCAAACTAAAGGTGCATGGTGCAGTCGTGTCTGTTGGCTGCCAAGGCGCCAGCTTTGATGACCCCAGCGGCTTCTCGAGGCAGACTACGATGAGCGATCCTACGAATGCAACCCAGCTGGTATACGAGGCCGCCCTCGCTCTTTTCAAACAGCATTGGGAAGGTCAGCCTGTGCGCCGAATTCATCTAAGCCTGTCCAATCTGTCTGACGAAAGCCAATATCAGCTAACCTTATTTGAGTCGCGCCCCCGCTACCGCGAGCTCGAACGGGCCACTGATGCGCTGAAGAATAAATACGGAGAATCGATCATTGGACGCGCCGCATCGTTCACAGATGCCGGACAACTTAAGGACAGATCCGGAAAAATTGGCGGGCACTATAAATAAACAGTGCATCTTTATACATTTTATTTCTTAAACTATATTAAAATATATCCCATATCGTTTATAATGCTATATTGAGGTTGTTATTTTCACACAATGAAGCGACAATCATAAGTATATACACATAGATATGTAACATTCCAGGGGAGGACCGGAGAAGTTGGAAAGCACGAGCAACACTAACACTACCTATTATGAAATCGTTGATCTCTGTCTTCTTGCTGGCAAGATCATGCTGCAAAACGGTGCAGAAACCTACAGAGTAGAAGATACAATGACACGTATGGCTGCTTCTCTCGGTTTTCCAGGGGCACACAGTTATGTGACGCCAACCGTTATTATGTTCACCACAAATAGAACGGAACCCGTTAAGTTATATCGGATTGCCGAGCGAACCACAGATCTGCAGAAAGTCTCGGAGGTTAATGATATCTCGCGGCGTCTGAACGAGCGTCAGATTACAGCCGAGGAAGCTCGGACACGATTAGGAGAGGTCGATGATGCCGCACATGCGTATCCGGTATGGCTGCAAATCATAGCTGCGGCACTTACCGGCGCTTGCTTCACCGTTATGTTTAAAGGCAGCTTGTGGGATGCTCTCCCCGCATTGCCGATTTCCGGGTTAGGTTATGCTGCGGTTATCTACCTGCATCGTCTTGTGCAGACTAGATTTTTTGCAGAGTTCTCTGCTTCCTTCCTGATCGGACTTCTAGCCTTCTATTCTGTAAAGCTGGGTATAGGTCAAGAAATGGACAAAATCATCATCGGCTCCGTGATGCCTCTAGTACCCGGTCTACTCATTACAAATGCCGTTCGTGATCTGATGGCCGGTCATCTGGTCTCAGGCATATCCAAAGGAGCCGATGCCTTTCTAACTGCTTTTGCAATCGGTACAGGCATTGGGCTTGTACTATCACTATTTTAATTCTCCATGTGAAAGAGGTTAGCCCTTCATGATTTTGCAACTTATAACCAGTTTTATCGCCGCGGCAACCTTCTGTATTTTATTTAATGCGCCTAAGCGCGCTCTACTGCAGTGTGGTTTTGCTGGAATGGTAGGCTGGATGGTGTATGTGATCCTTGATGTAGAGTGTGGGCCTGTTGTTGCTACGTTTGCAGCTACTGTAGTTGTGGGCATCGTCAGCCAGTTGTTTGCCCGATCCTTCAAAATGCCGGTTATTATTTTTAGTGTAGGCGGTATTATCCCACTTGTTCCGGGTGGCCTTGCTTACGATGCTATGCGCAGATTTGTGGAAGAGAACTATAATCTGGCTGTAGAAATCGCTGTTCGGGCATTAATGCTCTCTGGCGCAATTGCGGCTGGACTGGTACTGAGTGAAGTTATCGGACAAATGTTCCGCCGTCGTGCAAGCAAAGCCTAACCTTCTTACAACGTCATCTCATAGATTCAAAAAAAAAGAAATCGTCTCTTGGTATAATGAGGATCATCCAACCCTCTTCCAAGAAGCGATTTCTTTGTTTACTGTCCTATCTACACAAGTACTGCTACAGGTTCAACCTCCGAATAAATACTATTGATCCTGTTATTTTTAATCCAAGAAAGTCCTACGGTACCTTCACCCGCATGAACAGCCACGGCAGGAATGTATGTCATAATCTCCGTACGTAAATCAGGCGCCATTTCTTTGATGTCTTCTTCTAACTTCAGCGCCATTTCTAAATTATTGGAATGCATGATGCACACATCGCTAACAAGTCCAGCATCCTGTTTAAAGATATCTAACAGCGCCTGCTTCGTCTTCTTCATCGTACGGATTTTTTCCACAACAATGACCTTACCCTCGTCAAAACGCAGCAGCAAATTTATCCGCAATAATTGACTAAGCACTACTTGTGTACCAGAAACACGCCCACTACGGTGAAGCTGGGACAAGCTTGCAGGAATTAAGTAGAAGGACATATTTTGAATGATATTCTCTATCTTTTCTTTAATCTCTAGGCCAGTAAAGCCCATCTTGTGCCAATGAATACCTCGCGTGATCATTTCCCGAATCGGATAAGCGCCAACCTTAGAATCAATTCCAATGACATTAGCTTCCGCTATTTCAGCACCTTGCATGGAAGCATTGTATGTTCCGCTAAGCCCTGTCGAAAGATGCACAGCAATAATCTCATCATATTCTTCCTTCAACCGTTCGTATAACTCGATAAACTCACCGATTGGCGGCTGTGAGCTGCCTACTTGATCATGCTGACGCATTTTCTCATAGAACTCATCGATCGTAATATCTATATTTTCTTTATAACACTCGTTGTTAATAATCAGACGTAAAGGAACAATATACACATGGTTGTTCTTGGCGAACTCAGGATCGATTGTACATGTACTGTCGGTTACCCAGGCAATTGATTTCATGGTCACTTGTCACTTCTCTCTTTCATGAAAGGAATAGTAGAATGTTTGAAGAGACAAGGGCCACTAAACCTTCTCGGCCAATGAATCACTCTCTCATCCTGTACAATCAACATACGAATAGACCAGCGGTTTAGGAAGTCCTCGTGCGTATTCGTAAATTATACAAGATAACGAGCGATAAGATAGGCAAAACAGGACGATAATGCAAATTTTATTCATCTTTTTTCAACTTTATTCGACATTATTTCACATTATGTATGACGAATATACCTATCCTAATAGAGCCACTTCATGTTATGTAAAAGCCTAACCACAGCAAAAATATCCCCGTCCCCGCCCTCACCGTTCTTGCATAAATCAGCGCTTGGTAGTTACATTAATAGGTACTCTTTACAGTTGTTACAGTACGGGGCTAAGTTATGATTTGGTCAGATTTGGCCCGGCATCTGTCAATTTGTCCAACTTTCCCTGTTGGCGGGTTGCGCTCGCCTTTATGAAGATCAGTTACCTTCTGCTGTGATAAAGCTTAGCTTATTACGGTGTAAGTAAGTCTACCGTCCAGTTTTTCTCCTGAATTTTAAAATCCAACTCCCGATAAGACTTAGACAGCTCATCAATCTGCTTCTGAATCTGGGCGACATCCACCGTTCTCTGGAAACGAACCTCAGAGCGGCTGTACCGATCCTGAGTGATCGATGCTTGCTCAAGCAAATCGCTAAAAAGCTTCCGCAGCTGAAGCATTTTATCCCGTTCGGCTAGGGCATCAGCAATACTCCACTTCTCATTGAAGGCCACAGATGAATTCGTTCGATTAATTGCTCGAATCAAAATCGTCTGCTCGTTAACAGCTATTTCCAGCTCACGCAAAAGAGCCTCCGGCTGTTCTGCCGGTTCTTCCCCTTCCTGCACCTTAACGACCCGATCGAGCCGCTGCTTTAGCTGCGCGATTTTACGAGTAAGATCACTTCGGTTCACTAATGCTTCCGCAAGTTTCATATTTGAGTTCCCCCTAAGATTTTCTGATAGCTGGCGATATCCAGTCTTCGACCAAATTTACAGCCAATCTCCTTGAAGTAGGCGCATTGTTCATATCCATTCTTTGAGAAAAGCTGGCGACTGCGTTCATTCTCTGCGCAAACGGTAGCTACTAACACATGGAAATCCAGTTCGGCAGCTCTCTCTTCAATAAAGCGTAAGGCATGCTGTCCTATTCTTTTACCCACACAAGCCGGTTTCAAATACACACTAATCTCCCCAGAGCTATCATAAGCCGGCTTATTTTTATGTCTAGCAATCAGAACATAGCCCTGAATAACATTGTCCCAGGATAATATAACGTATGATTTGAACCGCGGATCATCATTCATCACTGATTGCCGCATTTCGTCCAAACTTAAAGGCTCGGTATGAAAAGAAACCGTAGTGTTCAGCACGTAATAGTTATAAATATCGAGTACATCCGACAGATGCTCTTCGCGAATTTCAGTGAATAACAAACTTTCTCCCATTACTTTGTTCAACACAGCTAATCCTCCCAAATGGATGTTTCCAAATGATCGACGAACTTGCGTAATTTACCGGCTAGCTTGCGGTTAATGGTTCCATCCTGGTACATTTGCTGGACCTTATCCCGTTGCTCCTGAATAGCTTTCAGTTTCAATTCCAGCTTTTGATCATCAACAAGACCATCTTTAGTCCAGCCTTGTCCCTGCTGGAGGCGTGAGATCAGCTTCTCGTAACTGTCTGCGACCTTCTCAGCTGCTTTACGGTTGTTCTCATTCTTACTTGCATTAATAGCAGCAATCGCTGCATGGGACATAGAGATCTTAGCTTTTCTGGCACACTCAGCCTGTTGCAGCATCAGTTGACTAGCTTCCCCTTCATTCTGGCCAGAGAACATCCCCGCAAACAGCCGTCTAATCTCTGTAATGGAGATTCTGATCTGAGAGTTTAGACTTCTGGCTAGAAAGACTTCACTATGATCCAAGAATTCTTCCATCTTCAGCGCCACTGAGGCAGGAATCTCATTGTTGGCCAGCAATTGGCTCAGCTCTTTGCGTTCGGCATGCAGACCCACAATCCTTGCTTCAACCCCAAGTCGGCGGAAGTTCTCCAATGCGGGGTCATTCGCCTGATCTTCGCGGTTAAGACTATAAACTTTTTCTTTAAACTCACTCAAAGCTGGCAATGCAGATTCCTTGCTCTCTTCTGTCATCATACTTTGAAGCAAGGTTATCCCGGCGGCAACAACCTTAGATTTGGCCGCCTGCTCAACCTCAGTATCATCCGGTTCAGCAACCGGCTCTTCTTTACCTGCGAGAATTGGTAAAAAGATACTAGCGATCAGCAGTGACATCAGAATCACACCCGCAGCGATAAAGATAATTAGATCACGTTCAGGAAAAGGTGAGCCATCCCCTAACACAAAAGGAATCGAGAAGGCACCGGCTAAAGTAACCGCGCCTCGCACTCCTGAAATTGTCAGGATTAGCATAGACTTAATAGACGACTTTTCCATTTTTTGCAGGCCGGCGCCAGCCAGGGAGAACACATACACCCATATAAAACGCAGCACAAAAAGCAGCAACGTTATCGCTAATACATAACCAATCACCATAAGATTGTCCACAGCTGTATCCCGGTAGATCACTTCAATAACATCTGGAATCGACAACCCGAGAATAAGGAAGACCAAGCCATTCAAGATGTAGAGCAGCACAGACCATGTGCTGGCGGACACCAGCTGTAGCTTATACTGTGGCGAAACTGCACGGTCCTTCTCGACAGCATGAATTATGCCTGCTGCAACCACAGCTAAAATACCGGATACCCCTATTTCTTCACTAATCAGATACACAATGAAAGGAGTCAGGATTTGCAGCAGCACATGCACTGTGATGTCCTCCATCCCCAGTCTGCGAATAAATACGCTGAACCGAATCAGGAGGAACGCGAGTATTGCTCCGACAATTAGTCCACCTAGAGCAATAATCACAAAGCTAATGGAGGCTTTCGGCAAAGAAAATATGCCTGTAACAGCTGCTGCAATAGCGAAGTTAAACGCAACAAGACCAGAGGCATCATTCATCAATGATTCACCCTCTAGAATACGATGAATACTCTTGGGAAGATGTACTCTCCCAGCGATTGCGCTTACCGCCACAGCATCTGTCGGCGATAAGATCGCTGCCAGCGCAAAAGCAGCTGCGAGTGGAATGGTGGGGATCATCCAGTTAATGGAATATCCAGCGATAAGCACTGTAGCAAATACCAAGCCTAGTGCCAGCATTAAGATTGGAGCCCGCAGGTTCCATAACTCATTTCTTGGTGTTCGCTTTCCGTCATTGAACAAAAGCGGCGCAATAAATAACACGAAAAACAACTCTGGCTCCAGTGACATATGTATTCCCAAAGGCAGTAGTACGACCACTACACCCAAGCCAATTTGTATTAAGGGTATCGGCACGAAGGGAATGAATCGGTTTATGATGTTGGATATTGCGATAAGCCCAAGTAGGACGAGTACAACAAGAAATGTCTCCAAACCACATCAACTCCCTTTTTTTATTTGATTATTATATCGCAAAGCTTTAGGCAAGGGCAAAATCTAGCAAAAGATTCTCAATAATAAAATCCCCTACAAATTCCACAAAAATTCCATCAGATATATATTGACATAAATATTTATTTGTGTTATAATAAAATATTTACCTATTGTGTTCGTTTCTAGTTTTGAGTAATATATGCATTAGCCTCACGGCGTCGCTCTTATTATCAATCACGGAGGGATATTATGTACATTGCTCAAGGAATAGAAATGCTCGAGATTACAGCGCAGGTTATGGGTGGAAAAGACACGATTTACCCCACGCTACTCTGGGATGGACATGCCGCCGTACTCGTCGATACCGGATTCCCGGGTCTACTCTCTAATTTCAAAGAGGCTCTAAAAGAAGCGGATGTGCCTTGGCAGAAGCTCCGCACCCTTATTATCACGCATCAGGATTTAGACCATATTGGTTGCCTCCCTGCCCTATTGGCTGAAGAAGATCTAGAGCTTACTGTTCTGGCTCATGAAATTGAGCAGCCCTATATTCAAGGAGAGCGAATGCTCCTTAAGCACACTCCCGAAGCATTAGCGGTGGCAGCGGCTATGATCCCAGCTCATGTACCTGAGGAGTGGCGGCGTGCCTTCCTCTCTGTATTAGCCCATCCTCCTAAAGGAAAAGTGGATCAAACACTTGTGGATGGAGAAAAGTTACCTTTTGCCGGTGGAATTACGGTGATCCATACCCCAGGCCATAGCCCTGGGCATCTCAGTCTTTACCATCATGATAGCCGTACACTTATTGCTGCCGATGCCTTGACCGTTCAGAATGGCGAGCTACAGGGTCCCACTCCTTCCGCCACACCTGACATGGAGCTGGCTTTGTCCTCTCTGACCAAGTTCTCTGAGTATGAGATCGATACGGTCATTTGTTATCACGGCGGACGCTACCGCGGAGATGCAAACAGACGTATTGCTGAACTAGCAGAAGGAAAAGGAAAGCTGTAATTGTACAAAAGAAGACAGAGCCTGAAATCCGGCTCTGTCTTCTTTTTTCATATATGATCGCTATTCTTAATTATCACTTAAGACTCTGAACCCACCGTAAACCGTTCACGAATATGCTGCGGCTGTTCGATTTCATCAACAATAGCAACGGCATAGTCTTCGTAGCTGACATAACTCTCACCTTTGGAGTTCACCAGAAGATTATCCTTACCTTTTACATAAGAGCCCGTTCTTGTGCCAATGGCAAAATTAGCAGATGGACTAACAAAGGTCCAAGAGAGTGAATCTGTTCCTTGTAGTATCTCCAAATTCTTAGCTTGATTCGTCGCTGTTGGCTTAATAAAGTCAGGAAAGTCATTCGTATCCGCTACTTTAAGCGTTTTGGCTTCATCTACATAAAGACTTCCTGCACCGCCAACTACAATCAATCTTGTATCGGGTGAAGCCTTCAAAGCTTCAATAAGCACATTCCCGGCATCCACATGCAGATGTTCTTGTCCAAACGGCGCACCAAAAGCATTCACAACCACGTCGAACCCCTGCAAATCTTCAGTGGTAAGCGCAAATACATCCTTTTCGATGACATTCGCTTTCCTATTTGTTACTTTAGATGCATCCCGTACAATCGCTGTAACTTCATGACCTCTATCCAACGCTTCCTGCGTAATTCGACTTCCAGCTTTTCCACTTGCTCCAACAACTGCGATTTTCATATGATTGTCCTCCTGAGTTTACGATGTTTTCGCTTTAGTATTTATATCAAGAAGCTCCTGAACGATGGTTCTATCGATATCGAGATCAAATTTTCTCCCCCAAAAGCATTCCGTGCCCCGTTGAGTGATCCGATCATAGTCTTCTATCGTTAGTGTTCTAGGATAATCCGGTCCTGTTTCCCAATCTGTATACCGCTTAATTTCATTCAGTACATGCATCTTATAAACGCTATTCAAAATTATCGTATGGAAAAAGATTTCATCTCCACATAAAGTGTTCCTAAAAAATCTGACGTATTCCGGAGAGCTTTTTGTAAAATCCAAGATGTATTCCATACATTCACCTGTAATTGACATCCAGTTCGAGCCTTTATATAAACCTTTCGGCAAAGCACCTAATTTTCTTTGCAGAAACGGAACGCTCATAATTAGTTTAATGTACCTCATTCTGATCGCTGTCATACGCCGGGTCCTTGAGATGAGGAACCTAGGATAATAAACTGAGACCCGCTCGTAACATCCCCAAGTTTCCGCTGCATTAGGCAGCTGCAAATACTTCACAAATTCCTTACCCTCATTCATCTTAAAGAAATCTAGAATCACTTCATTTGAAGCTAGAGGCAGATCCTGACCGCTTAAGATGTGAATATAATTGAAATCCCCATGTTCTTTGATCAGCGAAAAGCACTTCAAAATGCATTCAATCTGGCTGTAATGCCCCCACTGCACATCAATAGGCTTTTCCACAAAATGAATATCGTTACGATGAATAATATCAGCCTCAATATTACTTTTCTGATCGACATGCAGGAAAAACTCTACGGACTCGTTAGTTAAACTATCGATTAGCATATTGATCTGCTCCGGATTTTTATGACAGAGAATTATATACGCCATTTTGAATGCTTCCAACAAACTTCACCCTTCCGCCCACCTATTTCCAATATTATAAAATAAATGGACGAAAATGGATATAGATTTATCTTTCTAAAACAAGTCTGATTCCAATGTTCCATGGATCTTGGAATGTAGGATTTCCATTCACTTCTGTAACTGCGTAACCAGCCTGCCGAACTCGCTCCACCACAGCGTTACGTTCCTCTTCATTCGCAAGAATTAAGGTAAAATAATCAATCCCTACAGTATCAGCTGGAGCCGCAGGTGCGCCCTGTCCGGCCCAAACATTCAGCCCGATATGGTGATGATAGCCACCAGCAGAGATAAACATAGCAGCACTTCCATAATTGGCTGTTAGTTCAAAACCAAGCAAATCGACGTAGAAGGCTTTCGCCTTATTTAAATTCCCCACATGAAAGTGTACATGCCCTATCACTGTTCCTGCTGGCAGCCCGTTCCATGATAAACCTTCAGAAGCTGCCAGTAGTCCATCTACATCCACTGGATCAGTGGACATCATTACATGCCCTTCCGCATCATATTTCCATTCACTCTTAGGTCGATCTCGATAAATTTCAATCCCATTATTGTCTGGGTCCTGAATATACAGTGCTTCACTGACCAGATGATCGCCCTGCCCCACCTCAATCCCCGAAGAGATCAAATTACGCACAACCAATCCAAGGCTGGGACGATCTGGAACAAGGATAGCAAAATGATACAACCCAGCCACAGAATTAGGACGGATCACCCGCGCATTTTCAATCTCCCGCAAAATCAATAACACATTCTGACCGTCAGCGGTCATTTCAACTTCGCGGCCAGTCTGCCGTAAAACGCTTAATCCCACAACATTCTGATAAAAGGTGAGCGAACGCTCCAAATTGCTTACTCTAATCTGCACCAGACCGATCTGAGTGTCTGGTTGAAGTATTGTTTTAGTCTTCATTATAAATTCCTCCTAATCGCGCTGTAACTGTTATAGTTACAAATTAACTATCTTTAGTATAGTTACCTTCTATATGTTTGTCAATTACCTATAAAAAAATCATGTCGACTGGTTCACAGCCAAACATGATTCACAAGAACATATAAGAAGTAATTCAAAAAAAGGTTTCCGGGTATTTCAACTCTCCCTTAATCCTCTGCAATACGCCTTCCTTCAGCTCACAGACCATAAAGACTCTCTCCGGTACCTCAAACTGCTTCAACTCGAGCCCATGTGGCCCTGCGGGTTGAAATCCGAATCTTGGGTAATATTCGGGATGCCCGATCAAAAAAACAAGCTCATATCCAAGCGTTCTACATCTTTCTAACCCTTCTTGGATCAGCGCCTTGCCGATTCCTTGCTTCTGAACGTTCGGCAGAACAGCTAATGGGGCTAACGCAATCACATCAGATAACTTCTCCCCATCTTGAACTACAGCCTTACTTAACAGTAGATGTCCTACAATCTCATTATCCTTTTCCGCTACAATCGAGAGCTCCGGGATAAACCCCTGCGAATTTCTAATGTTTTCGACCAACCGCGCTTCATCTTCCCGATCACCAAAAGCCTTAACATTCACTTGAAATACTCCATTATAGTCTGCCACAGTTTCTGTTCTAATTCTCATTTTTGTTGCTCCATTCCAGAAAATATTCGGATACACTGGATTCCAGAAGGCCGATCAAATCTTCATCCATATACTTATAGTCATCAGCTATGTTCAGGCAAATTATTTTTTTGCCAATTACACAACCTCTAAATTTATCTTGAATTCTTCGAACATGTTTCTTCTCCATCACAAAAATCACATCCGCCCAACCCAAATGCCCTTCAGAAATTTTGATTCTGGCATGATCTTCAGTCCCTGCAGATCTCACTTCATGACCATCAATTCCTTGAAAGATCTTCTCCGCAGTTAGACTCCGCCAGCGATTCTGGCTGCAGACAAACAGTAGTTTAATAAGTGCACCTTCCTTATCCGATTGTTAAAAAGATATTTATTGTCTCGCCTGCTTCGTGTATTCAATCAACCAACAATCTCTTAGCTCTCCTTCATGTTGCTCGTGCTGTTCAAGGTATTTCTTCTTCACAAAGCCAATCTTCTCATATACTCTAAGGGCTCTCTTATTCCAGGCTTGCGGGTCCATGACAATTTTGTCCGCTTGTTTTATTTCGATAAGATACTTAACCGTTTCTTTAATGAGCCGTGAACCAATTCCTTGATTCCATAAAACAGGCTCGCCAATGAACTGGTCCATCCCAAAGATTTGACCTTTGAATCCCACGTAGCCGTACACTTCTAATTCTTCATCATCTATAAGATAGAACTGGAGATAACCTATATCCCGCTCCTTGTATTGCACTATACACCGCGTGACTTCTGCTTGCTCGTCGTAAAAATGCTCCCTCACCAGCTCCAAATCATGCGGGCGATCACGGCCTTCATAGAACTCCAGTACAACGGGATCTGAGAGCCATTTCACAAGTAATGCGGCATCGTTTAACTCAAGTGTTCTCAGTCTGATCTCTTGCTTTTCAAAAATAATCATAACGCGCCATACAGTTCATAAAGAGGTCTGTAGTTTGGATGTTCTTCTATTTCCGTTACGACAACACCTTGCTCGGAGTCAATCACACGGTAGGCTTTAGCTACTTCTCTGGTCGACATCACTTTATATTCATTATCTTTATAGATGATTGCACAATTGTTATCCACCGCGATTCCCGGCAGACCTCCACCTTTAACCATGCGTGTAAAATCTTCAACCCGAATATCCTCATTATAATGCGGACAATGAATGCCCGGCAGAATCCCCATGGCTGCAAGCTTGATATACTGCCATTCCCCCTGGTCGTCGAACGCTTCAGAGTCACTATGCCCATATTCAAACCAACAGATGGAACCTGCGCTAAGCCCGGCCAATACGGTTCCAGAGGAATAAGCTTCTTTCAAAAGCGTATCTACCCCTGTATTTTTCCAAATCTCCAGCATCTTTCGGGTATTGCCTCCACCAACATAAATCAAATCAGCAGCTGTAATTAAATCTGTAATCTCATCCTGAGTGTAGGTTTGGCTCACAAGCAATAAGTGACTTGTTTCACATCCGAGAATATCGCCATATACTTTGCTAAAAGTATCACAATACCCCGGCGCATCACTACTGGCTGTTGGAATAAATAACGCCTTCGGCTTAGCCTTTTGAGTTAGCTGCACAACTTCACGATCAATTTCCAGCGTTTCAAGCTCGATTAACTCTCCCCCGCCAATAACTACGATAGTGCCCATGTTTTCCCCTTCTTTCACCAGGATTACATCCTATTGCTTACTCTTGGCTTACCGATGCTTGCAAAATATTCCTCTGCCAAAATGCTGTAAATCTCCAGATCCACCAGCCCTTTACCTGACCATACATGCGCCTGCCTTAACGTGCCTTCTTTCGTAAAGCCATTTTTCAAAAGCACCCGCTTCGATCGTTCATTAAAGGGCATAACCTCAGCTTGAATTCGATTGACTTCTGCAGTCTCAAATAAATATTTCACCACTAACTGAATGGCCTGAGCTGCAATCCCTTTGCCCCAATAAGGTTCCGCCAAAAAGTAACCGATCGTCACCATATCCACCTTTTGATTAAAATCCATAACTTCGATGATACCTAGCAGTATGTAAGGGTTATTTTTGAGGAAAATCCCCCATTTCACTCTCACCCCTTTGGTAAAATCACGTTCGAAATGGCCGATCATATTCTTGACTGTATCTTTATTATGTTTCGGAATAATCCCACAGTACTCAAACACTTGATCATTGCTATATATCCCAAATACCTCATTAAGGTTGCTGACTTCAATCTTTTTCAGTAATAATTGCTCGGATTCCAAAGTAGGGAATTGCTCAAATACGTGACTAAGCTTCAATTTGTTCCCTCCATTACTTTTTGATGGCTTGGATTAAGGTTGCAGTTTGATTTTTTGTTTCCTTTATTATCCTTTCCTTTATTATCCCCGGACACTTCCCCTGTACTGCGCGGTTCTAAGCTCACGAATATAAGGCTCAGCAGCTGGCATATCTGCCTCAACGGCCTGTTGAACGGCTAACTCGATGTCATAAGGCACTCTTACAAATTGCATATTTAAAGGAGCTGCTGACCCTCCCATGTATTCTCCCTCCATAATCACATAAGATGCCTGGGTTAAATCAAGCGGATTCCCCACACTGCCTACATTAAATAAAGTCTTGCCTTCTAGATGTTGAATAAAAGCATTATGAATATCCCCGTAACCTACGATATCCGCTTGTCGTTTCTCCTGGCAGAGATCAGAATAATCAAACAAAGATAATCGCTTTTCATAATCATCCCAAGGTTGAACACGTTCATACAGGCTTCGTGGCGAAGCATGAAATAATCGCACAAATTTACCACTTATCATAAACTCAATCGAAAACGTCAACGTGCTTAAATAATCAAGACGTTCTTGACCTAATAACCCGCGGCACCACCGAGCCATCTCAAAATCAACATCCTGATTCATTAAATCATCCCAGTTCCCCATAACACTGATTTCACAATTCTTTTTTATGATATCAACGGCTAGATCTGAGTTCGGTCCTTTTCCAACAATATCGCCTAAACAAAAGACTCTGCTGATTCCCCGTTGCTGGATGTCATCTAAAACGGCCGTAAGGGCCGGTATATTTCCATGAATGTCTGAGATTATTGCAATTTGCTCCACTGTAGAACCTCCGTATATATTGATCTTTAAAAAAGTTACTTATCCTAATTCTAATTGTACTGCATCAGCGACTGTGGCTCATTTATAGGGCTTTTTTGCTTCTCATTTTGCTACTTTGGATGATTTCAGCCAAATCTGAGGCATTTATACCGTACATTCCACCATTCCAGCCACTTCAGCCCATTTCAACGGCATTTATACCGTACATTTCATCATTTCAGCCACTTCAGCCCATTTCTACGGCATTTATACCGTACATTTAATCATTCCAGCCACTTCAGCCCATTTCTACGGCATTTATACCGTACATTTCACCATTTCATCCACTTCAGCCCATTTCAACGGCATTTATACCGTACATTCCACCATTCCAGCCACTTCAGCACATTTCAACGGCATTTATACCGTACATTTAATCATTCCAGCCACTTCAGCCCATTTCAACGGCATTTATACCGTACATTCCACCATTCCAGCCACTTCCGCACATTTCAACGGCATTTATACCGTACATTTCACCATTTCAGCTACTTCAGCCCATTTCAACGGCATTTATACCGTACATTTCACCATTCCAGCCACTTCAGCCCATTTCAACGGCATTTATACCGTACATTCCACCATTCCAGCCACTTCAGCACATTTCAACGGCATTTATACCGTACATTCCACCATTCCAGCCACTTCTGCACATTTCAACGGCATTTATACCGTACATTTCACCATTTCAGCTACTACAGCCCATTACAAAGGCATTTATACCGTACATTTCACCATTCCAGCTATCTTGTTCTAGTCCCACTTAATCTTTTGTAAACTTTATGGATTGTAAAATATCCTCTATCCTCTTCATGTCTTCTTTATGTACTTCATCCACACTGTAAGGGAACTGCACCATAAATGACATTTCCGGTTCCTCAATAACGTAATAGATAGCTTTCCCTTTACTCCCTTCCTCTTCGAATACTTCAGTTTCGTACTTTATGGACTCTAACCCGCCTAAACTAGCTTTACTTTTTGTCAGCTCCGCCCCGTTGTTGTAATTCGTTTGGGCATCCCCGAGCCATTTGTTGACAAGCTCCATATCCTTAGGCTTAAATCCAAAGAGCATTACTCCTGGACCTTTAAGTCCCTCAGCAGGTTTATAATCAGTCGTAGAGACTATCAACCATAATGGCGCTCCATACTTCTCAGTTACAACCCAATGATCCGGATAGTTAAAGGTGATTCCAAAATTCGCATCCTCGTATTTAGTGGTATCCCTTGATTCATTACATCCGGTAATCATTACTATAATTAGTAGTATAGGCAGTAATTTCTTTAACATTCTTTAGCTCTCCCTCAATGTATGTATATTATCTTTAATCCGGCTTCTAAATACAGATTCTATATTCCCTCTTACTTCCCTTCTTTGTCCATAAACCTAATTAAGCAAAAAAAGACCAGAATCACGTTTTCACATGTTCTGGCCTTCCTTCTAAGCTATGATATGGAGTAATCATAATTCAGGCATTTCATTCACAATCTGCTCCAATGTAACCTCCTGGAGAACATTCTCCATTGCTTTTTGGGCGAGCGAGAACACAGGTACAATTGCACTGGCTATATTCTTGCCAACAGGACAATCGGGATTAGGATGCTCATGGACAGAAAACAACGAGTCCTCTTCCACCGCATTAACTGCTTTATAAATCTGCAGCAGCGTAATCTCGGATGCGCTACGTGTAAGCGAAGCACCTGCGACTCCGGGGCGGGCATTTACTAATCCTGCTTTTTGCAGCATACTCGTAAGCCGACGGATAACTACAGGGTTTGTGTTTACGCTACCAGCTATCCACTCCGAAGTGCTTTTGCCTTCTTTATTGCTGTCAATCAACGTTAATATATGAATGGCTACCGCAAATCGGGTGCTAATATTCATAGAAATCTCTCCTTCTGCCTTGCTGCAAAACATCATTCAGATGCAACTATAATAGTTACATTTCATGCGTTTGTCAAACTTTTGAGGATATGAACAACTTAAAATCTATCAATATTCTCCATATAGATTAGGATGGTATATTTTCATGAAAAAAGATCGCTGGGCAATATTTTTAATAATAACAGTTGTCTTTGAATTTATTAATATAACTTACAGTTTAATATTCGAACAATCCATAGAATGGTTTTCTTTGATTATCTTAATTCTCTTTGTTTCTTTAATTGTTAATTCTAATATAAGTAAAAACAAAAAAATGATTAAATACAACTGCCAAATGGCACTCGTATCCTAAGTATCTTTTCCTATGTTATCGAATTCCTTTAGAATCTCAGCCACCTGGGCAGCATATTTTTTACTCAGACGCGATTTGCCAAGATTACTCTTCACAATCTTAATGATTCGGGCATCTCGGCTCTTTGCAAATCTCTCCAGCATAACAAAGCCTTCTTCAGGCTCATTCGCCACAAATACACTCAAGCTGTATTCAAGTCCCTTAGATAATACACGAAAATGCTCAGCGTCCTCATGTTGCGCTCCCCCACCATCTATACTCTCCATGATTCGGGCAGCCAACTGAAGACAATATAGCGTATTTTCTTTCTTTTTTAAAAGAGGAGGATGCGCTAATGCCGCTACAAAAGCCCGTTGTTCAAGCCTGTTCGCACCTTTCTCCCACATGTCGATCAGCTGTCTAAGTAGGGTGAAATCATCCTCCCCTATACTTTGCAGCGCCATAGCAGATGCTTCACGTACCCTCCATCGCGAGTCATTCATAGCTGTCTTAATGATGTTTTGAATCACTACTTGCTGCTCTTCTCCACCGTAACTGTAATAAGCACCGAACGCCCTAATCGCACAAAACGGCAGAAACTCACGGGGATCATTCACCCCAGCTTCAGCTTCAGTAATATTAGTCCAAGAGACGAGCAGCTCCCAGCCTGTATCTGTTAGATTAGGATGCGCGAATTGTTTGGCGAAATGGTCTGAGAGCTCCAAATTCACTCGTGGTCCTGGGAGTTTACTCTCCTGCATCATCAAATCATTAAGCTGTACCCACAGCTCCTTATCGTTTACCCATTGCTGAAACGGCACTTCAATCATCTTTTGCTCAGCCATCTCTGGTCCCTCCGATAGTTATCTTCAGATTCGAACGATTCCTTGCATCGCGTATGCGAGTTTCCTGTTCCATCAATATTTGATCAAATCTCCAGCATTAATCACTCATGGACATTTTACATCAAATCAATGGCTTATGCATATAACCGATGAGGGAATATTAACACCTTGGCAGAAAACTTCAAATCTAGATAAAGCGAAAACGTGCAAGACAAAAAGCAACTTATCTGTAGATAAGCCGCTTCTCTGTAACAAGTTCAATATCACCTAGGCTTAGATCGTTAAAAAGCATCCAATAGTTGCATGCAATCCTGGTGAAATTGGCATTGGTTTACCACTGAAACCTCCCCGGGAAATAAGGGGTTTTGCGCACATACGGCTAATTTATATTTCTCATCAATATGATACTGCTTAAAGTGATACAATCCGATTGCGTCATGGTTCTCCAATTGAATTCCGTTGTTTAAACGAAACGAAAACGAGTTCAATGGAAGAGATAATCCCTTCCCTATCGCTTTGATATAGCTTTCTTTAAGTGTCCAAAGGTCAAAGAAAAGACTCATCCGACCCATCTCTTCACATTCCGTCAATTGGACATATTCATCTTGCGAAAAAAAACGCTTAGCAATATTAAGATCGGCTTGCTGAATCTGCTCAATGTCAATACCGATCGGCAATTCATCTAATGCGCAAACCACCCATTCTCCTGAATGCGAAATATTAAACTCTACAGTACCCCCCCTTTTTTTTAGGGAGGGTTTTCCGTAGACATTTGTAACAAACTCGATATCGCGGTTGTTCACTTTTAACCGTTTATTTAAGCTTACACGAACCAGCAATTCAGCAATAAGAGAATGCTGCAACGCTTCCACTCTTTTAAAGCGTTTAAGCCGCTCTCTCTTTTGTTGGGGGATGCGCCACATTAATGTTTCTAACGCAGGTTCAGATATTAGCTCAGCCACCTTCACCCCGAAAATCTCCATCGCTCATCGCTACTCCTTCAGCTCATAAGTACTTGCGAATCCTATTCATGAAAGGACAACACGTCATTCTCTATAAAAGCAGCTTTCTCTACAATTTTCCGCTTATAATTCCTTACTTTTGCATCATCTTTCTCTCCTTGAAGTGCAAAAAAACTATCCCGTGTTTCATCAGAAATTCCCCAGAATTTTTGCATCACCAAGGAAGTATGCATGTAGCTTTCTTCACCATCTTTATAAATTCCAAAATCAAAAAGCTGTTCCTTCACCTGTTCATATAGCTGTGTGCCAACATAAGGAACATTGATATTTATCACATAATTATCAGCCTTTAAGGCTTTAAAAAAAGGTAACATCTCTATATAATCTTGGTCATTGAATCCAGGGCATCCCAGCAAAATATAGGCTGTCCGTTTGATTCCCGCCTCCGCTGCCATGCGGAAAGCTTCCTCGACTTCCGTCAATCTAATTCCTTTATTCACCACTTGCAGCATCCTTTGGTTGGCCATTTCCACACCAAATTTCAAATGCACGCACCCCGACTGCTTCATCTTATCAAGGATATTCTGTCTCACACAAATGTCCACGCGCGCCTCTGCCCACCAGTGAAACTCAGGGTACTCCTCTTTTAGTTCAATCAGCAATCTAAGCATTTCTGAAGTGCGTTTGCCTAAGCCCGGCAGAAAGATCATATCTGAGAAATAAAATCCAAATACATGCATACGTTCAATGCGGTAGCGGATTTCGCTAACAAAACGTTCGGGAGACATAAAGGAGACATTGCAGCCGCGCAGCGAGGGCTGATAACAGAATGTACAGCGTTTGGGGCACCCGCGCATAGACATAATGTAGTCCCAGTCTTCCGGCTTATTTTTCTGCGCTAAATATGAATCTGTCAGTATCGGAAGATCGTTTAATTGCTGGGCCCATTTAACAGGCAGCATTCCCCTTGCATTCCCCTCTACTACAGAAACCGCAAGATCCTCGCCTTCTCCAACAATGATCGTATCCAAATCAGCCGTGTCCTTCAGCTTGGCATGTTTAAGCAAATGTCCATAACCAATACAGGTAACCTTATCTCCCCATCTCTTCTTTATCTCTTTTGCAAGGTATGCACAGGACTGAGTACTTCCAAGTTCGACAGTAGGCATCAGAACATCGCCAACACCAATAAACACATAATCAGGCTGAAAGCGCTCTAGCTCATTTATGACCATATCAAAGCTTTCATGCCCCCGAGTACAACGTTCCTGCATAAGCCAGCTGTTCATAGTCATACTGTACCGCTCTGTATAATCATGATCATCTGGAGCATTATCGCCATTAATTAACGTGACTGCATGACCCCTACGATGCAATATCTCCGCTATGTAATGCATAGCAGGACTGATCCTATTGTTTTTCGACTCAATAAGCCGGTAAAACGGGGGAATAACACAGGCTACTCTTTTACTCTGACGATCTGCCATTGATTTCGGCCTCCATTGTTAAATTTTAGTGAAACTGAGGTCTGAATCTGAGACGATGGAAGAACCGACTTTGGCAGCGGAACCGGGAAGTGTTCCAAATCTGGCACCCAAAAAACTGGCAGAGAATTGGGGCATCCAGCCATGCACATTAAAGCAGCCATTTCGGTCAAAACCGGCAATTAACATTCCCGAACGGTCGTATCTCCCTCTTGGAAGCCAAATCCAGTATTCCGAATCCGGGGTATTACCTGTCAAGAATCTCACTCTAGCCACGAAAAGAAGATACCTTTCCAAACTAAAGTTAAGATCCCCGCTGTCTTCCACTAAGTGTGCAACCTCTAGCCCTGTGTGTTTCATTAATGAAGGCGACAGCGCAGCCGATGTTCGAATCCAGCAATCTTCCTGCTCCGTTGCGGCTGTCACAAGTGGATCTTTTAAGGCCCAGCTTGAAATTCTTGTAAGCTCACCAATCTGTTCCCGTGTAATTCCCTTGGGAAAGCACAAAATAATTTCTCCATTTTCTCTCGATGAACGAATCTCTTCGCTTGTAAAAGGACAAGGCGATAGTTCGAATTTTCTGCCAATGATCTGATCTACCCCCATCCCACGATACCAGGATTCAAGCTCCAGACGCAGCATTTCGGGATCATCCGGTGAATGCTCAAGTTTTGCGGTAAACCGTTTGAGATCCGTCCGCTGAAGCACATTTGCGTTTAGCATATTATCTATAAGCTTTAACATTTGGTTCTTAGAGTTCTCCATTTCAATAAACCTCCTATACTTCTAAATCTTGTAGTATTCATTAATTTTTCTGCCTGCTGCAGTTAGCCAGCGATTGGACCGCAATGATGATATGTCTAATGTTTGTGCCGAATTCCCGGCTATTTCTTCACTGATTAGGAGTCCGGCGGCCGGGCTGTGCATAAAACCATGTCCGCTGAATCCTGACGCATGGTAAAACCCTTGGATTTTGTTATCAGCGCCCAGCACCGGATGGGAGTCCGGCGTGTCATCATAATACCCTCCCCAGCAGGATTTGATGGTTGCTTCCTGGAGACGAGGTAGCCGACGAAGAGCAGCTTCCAGATGTTTATATTCCCATTCCGGGTCTGAGTAGCTATAATCCGGATCTTCGCATCCCCCTGCAACAAAGGGCTTATTTAAGCCCGTTAACAGACCGCCTGTCTCCTTATGTAAGCCCAGACCTTCCCCGGGGAACACAATAACGGGAAAATCGGCGGGCAGCCATGGGAGCACATCTGTAACCAACAACTGCTGATGGCAGGGGATTACCGGCAACTCAATTCCGGCTTTAGCAGCCACAAATTTGGACCAGGGGCCCGTAGCATTTACAACAACTCGCGAAGTTATCGCTCCTTCTGACGTTACCACTTGCTGTATCGCGGAACCGTCAGTAATAAAGTCCGTTACAGCGACTCCAGGATAATATTTGACACCCAGCTCTCTGGAGAGCCGAATATACGTGCTTGTAATCTTATTGGGATCGATCAATCCATCCTGCTTATTGTAAGTTGCACCGGTTACATCCTCTAGAACCAGCATCGGCAGCTTCTTTTGAATCTGCTTAGGCTCCATCCATTCCGTTTGCACACCCAACCTTTGCTGCAAAAGCATCGCATCATAAAACTCAGAAAGATTATCTTGTGCCGTGAAAATAAACATATATCCGCACTGGTCCATTTCATCCTGAACAAGGTTATACGAATCAAGCTGCTCCAGCAATCGAAAACTTAACTTGGACAATTCAATATTTATCTCCGTTGTAAACTGACTTCGCATCCCGCCTGCGCAGATAGATGTGGTTGCTCCGCCTAAACTTTCGCTTTTCTCAAGCACTACCACATCGGTTATTCCTTTTTTGGCTAAATAGTAGGCTGTACACGCCCCGACTGCCCCAGATCCAATAATAACAACTTCACATTTATCGGGTATCACCGAGAATTCTCCTTTTCTTCTATTTTGCTGATTACAGTACTAAACTCTTTCAAAAGCGCTGACAGAAGCGCGCGCTCTTGCACATCGATACTCTCCACTGTGCGTGCAGCGATCCGCAACAGGTTAAGGTCAGGCTCAAGATGATATTTCACCAAAATGTTTCTGAGAATAAGAGTGGTTTCGTATATATCCTCATAGCCTTTCATAATGAAATCAGAAAGGTTATATCCACATTGAGATAAATATCCAAGCCTGTTAACCATGCATTTTTTGTGCTCCCAGAGTAAATGAAACGGACGAACACAATAGAAAATTTCGTTACGCGCCAACCTATCTAAATAGTCTAGCAGCGCTCCATACACCTTCATTCCCCAACACGAACCTCCATCTGTTCCCGGGCAGGTTACCATGGTTTCTGGCTGGCGTGAATAGTAATAATCCGCTAGGCTTGCGATCAGTGTAGTTGGCTCAAAATGCATCTTATCAGCTTCATTTAGCCGGACAGAGCGAATCGAACGCCGCTCGAATGCATGAGCGCGCAGCGATGATATGATCTGATCGGCGGGAAGCTCATGAAACTCGAAGATTTTATCGTAATCCGAGCCAGCAATACTAAATGTATGACTAAGATCATCATAGCCGTAAATCATAAAATTCCTTTCGAAATGAACCTTATTAAAATAGTGCTTACCTTCTATATAAAATTCATCCAAGCTTACTTCGACATACTCCTTCTCGGCCAGACAATCCAAGATCTGTTTTACAGCAACACGTTCAGGACCAAGCCTGATCTCTTTCAAATTCAGATAGGGGAAATGCCCCAAAGATTGCTCGGGTGACAGAAATTCAAGATCCATCACATCCATATTCGCTCCAAGATACAAATGAATATAATGGTTATGCAGCCAATCCATCTTTCTAGAGCAGACTTCTACTACACTGAGCAGATGAGAGCTGTTCATGCTGCTGTTCACCATAGGGTACTTGATCGGCAGGTTAGGCATCTGTGGCACATCCTTCACCATTTTTACTCCAGAGATATGCCGTTAAATCTCCAACCGTAGGAAAATGTCCTGCTACCAAAAGGTAAGGATCAAAGTCCAATTGCAACGCCCGCTCAACTTCAACAATAAATTTGATGTAAGTAAGCGAATCCATTTCCAGATCTGTGAACACACTTTCGGGCTCCAAGGAAATATCACACTTTACAAATAGGCGCAGCAATACCTCCACCCGCTGTTGTATTTGGTCCATCATATCCTCCCTGTCCATCATTTATCTCTGGCCTAATGTTCCTTCGCCTACTTGCAAAATTTCTTCCAACGACATTCCTAATTGAGATAACACTGATTTCGTCAGCTGCCCCTGGGCTGCAGCAGAGGACGGTTCAGCAAGCATGTCCGCCATTCTTGCAATCGTAAATTCGCCTAGGTACAACTCCATAATGGTTATATTTGTATTGAATCTTTTGTTGACAATACTAACTAGCTTTAGAGCTAATAACGAATGGCCGCCCAGATCAAAAAAATTCTCGGCAATGCCGATCGCACGACCCTCCAAACTCAACAACTCTTGCCAGATAGATTCTATCTCTGCCTGAAACTCATTTTTAGGAAGTAGAGCGCTGCTCGCTTCTTTAAATCTCACATCAGGCAGCGGAAGCGCCTGGCGATCAACCTTACCATTTCGATTTAACGGAAATCTCTCAAGTCTCATAAAGATGCCAGGAATCATATAGGCCGGCAAATAAGCTCTCGCATAATTTCGCAGCTCCGAAGCGGCAATCTCTTCATCGCTTACATAATAGGCAATCATAAGCTGCCCCCCGTTATTCTGCTTGAGCGGATGGACAAGAATCTCTTTGATCCGGTTGTAACGGCGAAATACGGCCTCGATTTCACCCAGCTCTATCCGCGCACCGTTGAGCTTGATTTGTTGATCTGTTCTTCCCCCATAAATAATCGTGCCTTCTTCGAGGAATTTGCCCATGTCTCCTGTGCGGTACAGACGTTCAGCAGCAGGATGTCTGGAGTAAGGATCGGGTACAAAACTGCGGTTGGTCAGCTCTTCATTTCCGATGTATCCTAGGCCCACTCCTATTCCACCAATGCATATTTCTCCGTAAACCCCAACGGGAACCGGCAGAAGATATTTATCCAGAATGTAGATTCGGAGATTGGAAATCGGTTTGCCGATCGGAACACTTGAATGGCCTCGGCTCTCCGCACAGTCCCAGCAGGTTACATCAATGGCCGCCTCAGCGGGCCCGTACAAGTTGAACAAATGCGCAGCGGATTTTGAGAAAAAAGAATCACGTAATGTGGTACTCAGCTCTTCTCCACTGCAAATGACATTTTTAAGTGAAATGCAGCTTTCTATTGGAAAGGAGTCCATAAACTGCTGCAGTAACGCCGGAACAAAATGAATCGTCGTAATATGCCTCTCGACAATCACATTCCCAATATATTCAGGATCATGCGGTTTATCCGGTCGGGCTAATACCAATTCCGCTCCATGCAGTAATGGCCACAGCAGCTCCCATACTGCCACATCAAAAGTGAGCGGTGTCTTCTGCAGCACTTTATCGGTCTCATCCAAACCAAACTGCTGCTGCATCCAAAGAAGCCGGTTGTATAATCCCTCATAGCTGTTCATCGCGCCCTTCGGGGTTCCGGTTGAACCGGAAGTATAGATAACATAGGCTAAATCGCTGGGTTCGACCGGCTCATTGTGCACAATTTCACACCTTAAGTCAGCTGAATAAGAGCTAATCCCGACGAGGACCACCTTATGCATCGGTTTAAACAGAGCCGCATATTGTTCCTGGGTGATGATCAGTGCACACGACGACTCACAAATCATATGGGCCAGACGTTTGGAGGGTAGCTGTGGATCAAGCGGCATAAATGCCCCGCCGCATTTAATTACCGCCAGAATTGAGGTGACTAGCTCAACAGATCTCTCCAAGCCCAACCCAACAAGGCTGCCACGCCCGATCCCCAATTGTATCAGCCTCGAAGCAAGCATATCTGAGGCCAGATCAAGCTCCTCATAACTCATGTTGTCTTCTTCGCTCAAAAATACAGCCCGCAGATGACTATGCTTCGCAGCTTGTTTTTTGATCTGGCTTATGAACCTTCGGCTGTCCAGACAGCCGAAATCCGTACAAGTATCATTCCATTCGTAGATCACTTTATTGATTTCTTCCGCGGTCAAAAACATGTGGCTGCTAACCGTAGCCTCCGGTCGCTGCAGCAGCTGCTGGAGAATGTTAATGTAGTGGTAATGGAATTGCCTCAATGAGGCCGCGTACCATTTATCATTGTTGTATTCGTAAAATAATTGCACTCCGCTTCCGGTATCATTCAGCCCAATCGTCAGGTCAAAGGCCGAAGAGCTTTTATCTGCCTTTAACGCTTCAACAGTTAGGTTGGATAACTCCAAATCCGTTTTGCCGCTCTGCACATAAGTAAACATCGTTTGAAACAGCGGATTTTCCCCTGGCCTGCGATCTGGATGCATAATACTGACCAGCTTGTCGAAAGAGACTTGTTGATAGGCAATGCCCTCATTAATTGTTTCTTTCTCTTTATTCAATACTTCAAAGAAGCTGTCTTCAGTCTGCACATTGGTGGTGAGTGGCAAAGTATTGGCAAAAAAACCAATAAGATTCCTTACTTCAATGCGGTTACGGTTAGCCATGGTTGAGCCGATAATCAGGTTAGACTGGCCGGTATATCTAAACATCAGGACCCGGTAGGCTGCGAGCATAACGTTATAGACCGTGAATTCGGGGTGACGTTTTATAAAATCCAGCATTTCATTATAGGCATCCTGCGGCAACTCTCCCCCATAATTGCACTCCGAATCGGTTGGCCCAGCAGCTTCAGGCATTGCCGCAAGGTTTAAATCAAGCCGTGTATCTGCCGAAGCTAACTTGTTGCTCCAATAATCCATTAGTGTTGGATTGCCGGCATTTGCAATATATTTTTGTTCCCAGACCGCATAAGCAGAATACTGTACCGGCAATTCAGGCAAGCGTGCCACCCTGCCTTCTTCCAAAGCGTTGTAGATCTCCCTGAATTCATTTGTAAAAATATCCAGAGACAACGCATCTGAAATGCTGTGATGGAAACGAAATATCAGTAAATGCTCGGTTGGGCTCATCTGCACCAGTACCGTCTCAAATAAAGAGCCTCCATTTAATTCGAACGGTTTATTAATCTCCATTGCCAACCAATCCAACGCCTGTTTCTCCATCTCTGACTCAAGACAATCCAACCGCTCAATCCTGACCGCTGCGGGCTGTGGAACCGTCTTTTGGTAAGGCTCCCCGTCTTTTTCGTAAAATACAGTGTCTAAAATTCGATGCCTTTCCTTCAATATACCCAGACATTCAGTCAAGTGTTTATAATTCAGACAACCCTTCAAGCGGTATTGTATCGTCATATTGTAAGCGGAGCTGGCAGGGTTCAATTGATGCAAAAACCATAATCTGCGCTGAGCGCCGCTCAGCGGAATATCGGTTAAATCGGAATCAGCACGGATAGGAGGGAGACTTCTATGCATTCGCTCGGCCTGCAGCAGCGCTTCCCAATTTGATAAACCTCGAGTCATACTTCATCCTCCCGATTCTTGGAATTAAAAATCATGCATCAGGAAATTGCCTTATCATTGAGCAACACTTTAAGACAGTTAATAATCGTCAAGGGAGACTCAAAGGTCTCTGGAGTGAGACAGTTGTCTGGAATCTGAACCCGGAAGACCTCCTCCAAATCGTACAGAAGATATAAAGCCCGGAACGAATTAACTCCCCATTCGGTTAAAGTTCTGTTCAAATCAGCAGCCTGCAGCGTCTCTTTCTGCTCTACTAAGGGTAAGGCTCCATTTTTGCGGATTAGTTCCATCACTGTCGCTTGGATATATTCCTCATCTCTGTTCATAACGGTCAAATCCCCTCGTTTCCCGTATTATTTTTCGATTAAGAAATTGCCGACCGCCAGCGCATCCATAGCGGAGGTATAGAAGGTTTTGATGGCGTCGTATGGAGTCTCACACACCGGTTCTCCTCGTGTGTTAAGCGATGTGTTCATTATCAGCGGAATTCCAGACAACTTATAATGCTCGGCAATAAGCTGATGCCAGACCGGATTCACCTCGCTTCGAACCGTTTGCGGTCTGGTAGATCCATCTACATGCACGATGGCAGGAACAGCCTGCCTTCTCTCTTCTTTGACTGTGTAGGCTTTCAGCATATACGGCGAATACTGCGCCTCCTCCACCAACCAATCCGCATGTTCATCCATAATACTTGGCGCCAGCGGTCTCCAGGATTCTCTGAATTTGATTTTTTGATTGACTTTTACATATGAATCATAACTTGCAGGACTGGCTGTTATGGAACGATTGCCCAATGCCCTTGGCCCCATCTCGGCTGCGCCTTGGAACCAGCCAATGACTTTACCTCTATCAATCAGTTCTGCCGTCTGCCGGCAAATATCGGATGAATAGTTATACTTCAAACCAAGCTTGTTTAATACCTCCGATATATGGTTGTCATCATAGGAAATTCCCCAGTAAGGAGTCTTCAGTCTGCCCTTTACAGGGAGAACGGAACGTTCTTTAGAGGCAATCATGGCAGCTCCGATACAGCCCCCAGCATCATTGGTTGCCGGTAATACGAAGATTTCATCGAAAATTCCGAGGCGTTCCAGCCTTCCATTCGTCGTACAATTGAGAGCAACACCTCCGCCTATCACCAAATTTTTACTGTTGCCTTGCCGGATGGTCTGCTGGCAAAGATGCACAATAGTGTCTTCCAGCGCCTGCTGCGCCGATGCGGCAATATCTTTGTGCTTCTTGCTGTATTCGACCGTATAATTGAGCCCGCCATACAGTGTATTATTGCTATAGATACGCTTTGGAGGATCACCGAATTTACGGTACATTTCCTTCATCCATATTCGGGTCAGCTTGTTATACTTATCCTCCAAACCAAGCGAACTATCAGGTTCTCCGATAGGAATCTCGTACCCGTCTTCCGTCAACCGTACAGAAAAGTCATAGACTGACTCTCCATAAGAGGCTAATCCCATCAGCTTTCCTTCTCCCGATGCTCCAAGCTGTAAATAATCACTGACGATGGAATAAAAAAATCCAAGCGATTGTGAAATCCCGTATTCTTGCTTAACCTCAATATGCTCATTCTTCCCATAGGCTACTGTGGTTGAAATATCGTCACCTTGTCCGTCCATAACCAAAATCACCGCATCATCGAACCCGGATAAATAGTAGGCACTTGCCGCATGGCATAAATGGTGGCTGACCGAAATGATAGTGGGCATTTTTTTGCCTGATAATACCGGGTGCTTCTTGAATTTCTCCAATATCCCCAATTCTTCCGCTTTTTGCGGGTCCCATGATAAAGCAATCAGATCGATATCTTCAAAAGCAACGCCCGCTTGTGACAGACAATTGAGGAGCGACAAAACCGGGGCCTCTCCGTAAGCATGTTTTTTTCGGCAAAAACGCTCCTCCTCAGCATAGGCCACCAAAACGCCATCATGAACCAAACATGCCGCTGAATCATGTCCTAGCCCACCGCTTAAACCAAGAATTAACACGTATACTCCCCCTCTAAGTTTTGTTGATATTGATTGAGAAGCTGATTTACAATTCGACCTGTTTTGGAATTCTTGATTTCCGCGATGTTCTCTGGTGTGCTTTCACCCAAGACTTGTCCCCCCTCCAGGCCTCCCTCCGGCCCCATGTCAATAATCCAGTCCGCCATGACTAAGACATCGGTATTATGTTCTATCACAACGACAGAATTACCCGAGTCGACCAACTGCCCAAGCATATCAATCAGCTTAATCACATCATGCGGATGCAGGCCTGTTGTTGGTTCATCAAGCAAGTACAAGGTGTGGTGTCTACTGCTTTTGGAGAGCTCTCTGGCCAACTTTACCCGTTGTGCCTCCCCGCCGGACAAAGTGGTTGCCGGCTGGCCCAGAATTAAATAATCCAGTCCAATACGGCACATCACATCCAGCTTGTTATATACGGATGGTTCATCCGCGAACAGTTCCATCCCTTCTTTTACAGAGCAAGCCAATACATCTGAAATGCTATGGTTTTTATACTTTACATCCAGAATCTCCGGCTTAAATCGTTTGGTCCGGCATACAGGACATGGGGTCTCAACCGACGGTAGGAATTGCAAATTCACTTGCACAAGCCCTGCTCCCTGACAGCGTTCGCATCGGCCGCCGGGGACGTTGCAAGAAAAGTGTTTGGCCTGGAGATTACGCATTTTCGCTTCAGGCAGCGCAGCAAAAATATTCCTTATCGCCGTGTATACATCTGTGTAAGTTGCCGCGTTTGATCTTGCAGTCTGACCGATAGGGGATTGATCGAAGCTAATGACCTTATGCACATTCTCCCAGCCCTTAACATCTGCATAGGCATCAGTCTCGGTGCTTTGGGTAAAATGAAGCTGTGCGGATCGAGCCAGGACGTCGAACATAAGAGTCGATTTCCCCGACCCTGATACCCCGGTCAGCACAACGAGCTTGCTCAACGGGATATTCACACTTACATCCTTAAGGTTATGGCGATTGGCATTTGTAATCTCAATGCATTTCCCGTTCCCTCTGCGGCGCTGTTCAGGAAGAACCACCGTATCTTTACCAGCGAAATACTGCCCGGTCCATGATCTGCTGCACTGAATCAGCTGCTGCACGGAGCCAGCCGCAACCACTTCTCCCCCTTGCTTGCCCGCACCCGGTCCGATATCAATAAGGTAATCGGCCGCCCGCATAACATCCGGGTCATGCTCGATAACTAGAACCGTATTTCCAAGATCACGCAACTGCCGGAGCACCCGGAGCAGACCTTCGGTATCTATCGGGTGAAGGCCAATTGTCGGTTCATCGAGAATATACAAAACTCCTGTTAAGCTAGCTCCGATTAATGAGACGAGCTTAAGCCTCTGCATTTCTCCCAGAGATAAAGAAACGGTGGAGCGGTCCAAGCTTAAGTAGCCGACACCCACTTCAATCAAGCGAGCCAGCTTTTTTTCCATTTCGGAAACGATGTTCATAAGCGGATCCTGACTTCCCCCTAGCTGTTGAGCGGACACTTTACGCAACCAGCCAAGCAAATGGAAGAGCGGCATTGCAGATGCTTCGGTGATACTTTTCCCGGCTAGCGTAACCGCTCGACTGTCTGCGTTCAGCTTCGTACCGTGACAATCCGAACACTCTTGCAGATGAAAGAATTTTTCAATCTTCTCTCGATAGTCCGATTCGTGTCCACGTTCCTTGTATCTGCGTTCCAGGTTGGTCAGAATCCCCTCGAATCTTCCCTCTGCAGCATAAGTTGGAGGGGTCTTCCCAGGAAAATGCCTGATAAATCGCTGGCTGTATACACCGAAATACAGCAGATCCCGTTCGACCGTGCCCAAATCTCTCAAGGGTTTATCAGGATCAAACACAAATCCGTAATAGTTACCGGCTGCAACCAAATTATCGGCCATTAACTGTGCTCCATGAGGATTGCTCCCCTTAAGTGCACACTGCTTCAAGCTGAGGCTGTCATTGAAAATTTCTTGTAAATTCGGTTTTCGTTCAACCCCCAAGCCCATACAAACCGGACATGCGCCTTCAGGTTTATTGAAAGAGAAATGGGACATGGTCAATGCTCTAAGCTCATGGCTGCACTCTGGGCACACGGCTTTGCCCTCATCGGAATAGGACATAGGAAGATCTTGAATCTCTGTTTCGATCGACTCATAGTTTTCCTGCCAGATGTCAGCACTACTTGAACCCTTGACTTGGCTTCCGCAATTAGGACAAGCTCTTTCTCCGCTTTTGGTAAACAATATACGAAGCAAGGTGTACAAATCCGTTGTAGTTCCAACGGTTGACCGGGGATTTCGGTTAGTGTGGCGCTGGTCAATACAGATGGAAGGCGACAACCCTTCAATAGAATCAACCTTAGGTTTGTGGATAAAATCACTTATCATACCGAGCGAATCCATGTATTGCCTCTGACATTCCTGCTGCAAGGTATTCATGGCAAGCGTTGATTTGCCGGAACCAGACAATCCAGTTAACACCACTAGTTTGTTTCGGGGGATAGACAGAGATATATTTTTCAGATTGTTTTCTCTCGCACCTTGAATTTTAATCCAGTCATTCAATGTGATCGGCTCCTTCATGAGACATCGTCATATGCTGCCGTATGAATGTTATCCATTCGGTCTTCGCTTCAGAAATGTTCATCAGCTCACTGAAGCATGATTCATGGTTAAAAGCTACTAACAGATTTCCTTGCATCTTTGATGCTGGTTTTCGTTTTTTGCCGCTCCATATTTCTCCTTCAAAAAAACAATAGCTATCTTCATCAGTTATACAAACCCCGCCTTGAGACTGGTGGCTTTGATTTAACCAGACATACACCAACACTGTAAGGGAAGCCGGATCGGCGGTACCGTGACGTATTACTTGGTCTGCAGTCATCAGTCGGTCGTGTTCCCGAAATATGGATTTCTTCTTCAATAAATCCACATACTCAAAAAAATGCTGTTTCGTATTATAATCGCTCAGAAACTGACGAATAAGCGGACTATTCATAGATGCCAGAACATAAGCCTGCGGTTTTGTTACTAATAGTGTCTGATAAGCATATTTGGCGTACGTATATACAGAATCCGGCAGATTGCAGCTGTATCTCAGCATCGTTTGACGCAGCAACCGATGAAGTTGCAGCGGGTCAGCGCATTCTTTTAAACTGGGCATTGGGCATTCATCCATATAGCTAATTCCCGTTGTTAGCGGACGTGTGAATTTAAACACAATGCCATCCTTGAACCAGTTATTTAATCGCTCCACCGTCCGGCCTGATAAATTCGAACTTCCGGCAGCAGACCAATACTCCCTCTCATTGAACAGCTTGCTGATTTCGGTCTGATAATAGTAAGTACCTGCATTTAATTTAACAATCCGGTCTGTGAAAAACAGGTATGCCTCTCCAGTGATGGAGACGAGCAAACAATCGTAATTAACTAAACGGAGCTGGACGATATCCGAAGCCGCCAAGCCGCATAATCGGAGCACCGCAAAATAAAATGACATAAGCGGCGTACAATTAGCGGTTAATGGAAAGTGATCTTCAGCCAAGGTCAACAGTTCATCATAACTAAACGTTGGAGCAGTAAATTTGCTTGACCAGCTGCTGTTACGATCAGGCCGCTCAATCTGGAAATTGATATTTTCACTTGCAAAATGATATAAGGACTCCAGCGTCCCTAGAGCGGTTGGCTGAAACAGCAATGCTGCCAGATCAGCTACGCGCAAAGACAGCATATTGGATAGAATGGCCGCACATTCCAATTCAGAGTGCACTTCCCGGGAACGTATATTTCGTGGAATTGCCCGAGCGTATAAATTCGCCGGCAGAGGATCGTTGCTGTTTCTAACAATCTCCAATTCCGCTTCATTGGTCCACCAGAAGAGATCAGTCATGGAATAAGTATCGTAATGAATTAGATCGGCTTCGGCCGAACCAAACGGTAGCCAGCTTTTCTCGATCGTTACAACCTTCCATTCTTTTTTGTCTTCAACATAGCGCATAGTATAAATATGCTCATCCTTTAGCTGGTCAAACTGTTCATAAGTAAAGGTCAAAGTACAAGCAGCAACAATTTCAGCAAGACTTATTCTGACATTTCGTACGTTAAATTCTATGCAAGTCGGAACTGTTTTTTGTAAATACCCATGGAACCATGCCCGCTGTGATTCAGCTTCCATTTCATCTTCGAAATACTGGGTCTCCAGCCAAAGTTCAATATCTCCTGTTGTTAAAGCACGATGAAGACAGTCGAGCAATGTAACGGAAATGGCGGATGTATCCAATGTCTTTTCCACACTCTTCACCTCACCTTGCTGACATTTCGGATTGCAGCATATTCTCCAGATACAGTTCGAATTTTTCAGGCTGGGCCTCCGTTATAAATTCCTGCGCGGCAGCTTTAGAGGCTGCAGAAATGGATTCGTAGAGTGTCCTGTCCGTCAGCAGCCGTTGCAAAGTCTCCACCCATATGGCAGTATCCTGTTCGGGAATAACCGGCATTGTATGTCCTGTTGCTTCATCCTTGTAAGTTTCCGTAATCGGCGTCACCGGAAGATTATAGTCAACCTTGCATTTCGATTGCATGAGGCCGCCTTGGTCGCTTGCAATAACAGGAATACCTCTTAGCATCGCTTCAATTACTGTCTGCCCAAAAGCTTCAGCGCAGATGGAAGGATGAAGCCACACTCGTACCTGTTCAAAAATCAAATTCATCTCGCGCTCCGGTTCAAGCAGTGTCACATTAGGCAGAGCACGTAAAGCGGATTGTTCCTCCTGCTTCAAATCGCCCCATGTAATTACCGCAGCAAAAGGATAGTCCGGAAAAGCTTGAGCCAGCTTCAGAAAAATGGATAAACCCTTTATCTCTGTAGGGTTGCATATCGCGATGTATCCTCTGTTGAAATTATGAAAGGTTGGAAAAATACCATCCCCATAAATTGGGAAACGTAGCGAAACAGCATTGGTATAACCACCCCATTCGGTGATATTATGAGCTACGAAATCACTGTCACCAATAAAGCCGGAGACCTGGGCAAGCTCCTGTCGGAGCAGCGGATTTTCGATCCAGCTATGCGGCCCAAAAGGGAGAGTGATCACATCATGACAAATCACAACCAATTTTGTTGCGCTTCCAGCCACGAGCTTTATTCCCGCAGCAACCATGGTGTGGTAAGCCATATTCACAAGAACCACGTCCGGATTGCCTTTTTTCATCAAATCCCCTGCTGTTCTGTATAACAGCATAACACTCGTGGTGAAATGGCATTCTACACCATTTACTGTCCCCTGAAGACTATGCGCGGAACGAATAATATTGTTTACCCCATGCTCCTGCAGCTGTTCCTCCACCTGTAACATAGAATCTTCCTGGTCTACCAGATGGACTACTCTACATTGATGTCCCCTGGCAGCCAGGGACTCGAATACTGCACGGTTAGCCTTGACGGCCCCTTGATAATAGGCAAAATAAGCACCTTCAGAAAGAAACAAAAGATTCATCGTCAGCTGCTCACCCTTTCCGACTGTCCCTCAATATATGCCGTCAATTTTCCGGTATCATTTAATAGTTCCAGTGCCAGGTCATCATCTTCAATGACGATTCCAAGCTGTTGTTCAATCTTAACGATAATCTGCAAAGCAATCAGTGAATCCATATGGAACGCTTCAAGTAAATCCGCTTGCGCATCCAGTTCCTCCATTGTAACCTCCTTGCTCAAGACCTCTGAAAAAATAGCGGCCAGCTTACCCAAAATCTCCTTGTTCTGCATGCTTATATCTCCTCTCAGAAAACCTTTGGTTGCCGCTCTGCCGTATCTTGTACCAGCTGCTGCAGCATGTTTAAGCTCTTGGTCCGGGCGGAAGGATCAGGAAACGAAAGGGCTTCAACGGCAAATTGATCACAATACCCGCATACCGCACAATCCAGTGACCGGCAATCGACTTCTTTGAAAAAATCAATAAAACCTTGCAGCTTAGAATTGTCAATATAAACATCCAATAAGGTCAGGGCACGGATGCTCTGGCGGCTCTGCTGCGTTTGCCGGGAAAAAACCGCCTTTTCTCGTGTAACCGCACCGGCCGTTCTGCGATGGTTGGTGTGAACGATGTTCAAAATATCAGCCAAGTTCCCCGGATACTGCCTATCATGATAGGCTTTTGCCGCCTGCAACAGCCAGGCAGTAGATTTTGACCGGTCCGTCAGCTTAAAACGGTGTATGCCTATCTTCTCATATTCCGCCAAATCCTCCGGCCTGATCCAGCGCGCCTTCATGATATTCCCTGGATCATTAAATTTCTCGTAAGTGCATTTGACGGAGCAATAATCCATAAAGCTTTGGTTATCCGTTCCACGGTTGGATGAGCCATGGCTCATTACATTGTCATGATAGACCTGCATTGGACATTCATAGAGACAGGTCTGATTGACAATGACCTGGATTTCACATTCAACGCTGTTCTGTATACGTTCAAGCAGCCTGAAATCTCTGGCTATGTTTTCTCTTACTGTGATCTCTTTGACGCCCATTGAATCAAAGTATTTTGCCCGTTCCACACTTTCGACCACCGCAAAGGAAGACAAGCTCACTTTGATCTCAGGATGTCTTCTCCTGCAAATGTCCACAAGCAGCTGATTGGCTAAGGTGATCCAGTCCACACCTATTTCAGCGGCCCAATCCATTTGATCTACAATTTGTCGGTAGCCTTCATCCTCATATTCCCTGTTGCCGAGACAGGAACTGTTCATCAAATAGTTAAACTCTTTGTTGTACATATGGGCCCGCTTAACCGCTTGTTCAATATCGCTCCGCGTACTTATCGGCATTGCCGCAGCCGATCTTCCGCTTCCACAGCCCTCCTGAGAAGAACCACCGAAGAAGCAGCTGATATATTCGTATCCGCCCAGCTCGTCAATAAGCTGGATATCGCCGTTATATGGAACAGATATCTTCATAAATTACACCTGCCAGCTATTTTTTTGTGCCAGTGCGATCAATGCAGCACAGCAATTCTCAGTTCCGCTTAAAGTCCTCAGCTTGGACTTATAATGCCCGCGAAGCTCAGCCAAATTATCGTTCAACGCTGTCTCAACAATCTTACGGATACGGCTTGGTCTGAATGCTTGAACGGGTAGCTTATAAGTGAGACCAAGATTTTGGAGCTGCGTACAATTATAGTCCCGTTCAAAATGTTGACCGGGAACGGTTATGCTCGGAAGTCCATGCAACATTGTCGTAAGCATAGTATCTTGTCCGCCATGAAAGATTACCAGAGCTGCTTCCGGCATAATTTCAGCAGCCGGGATAAACCAATGGAATTGAATATTGTCGGTATGGTCAGGAAGCACCTTAAGCTCATAATGAAATCCGCATAAACAGGCAACACGGTAGGGTTGCTTGTCAAAGATCTCTTTGACCAGCTCAATATAAATTAAAGGGGGAATGGCACTAACGCTTAAATAAATAAAAATTAGCGGCTTGCCCTGCCAGTCCGGATGCCACTGCAGATTTGAAGATTGTCTTGCCTCCAAATCCAGAATGTAACCGGCGAAATCGCACTCCTTCAACGCAGCCAGCTCCGGCTCCAGTTCCGGTAGTGTCGGTGCCATTTTAATTGTTGCTCTTGAAAATAATAATTCAGCCAGATTGGAAACAGAATCCAGTGAATAATCCGCCAACACCTCATTAAAAGCGGCGATAGCTTTGGCAGATCCCGGATACTGTAGGTTGGCCGGGAAGGCTGGATGGCTTGGCCAGCTCGCAATCATTAAAGCGGGAATCTGGGCCACGGCAGCTGAAATGGAAGCACTCGGACGAGACTCGGCAAATATGGCGTTGGGTTTAAAAGCCTGTATCGCCTTCAGTTCAGCCTCAACCGCTTGACGAATAAAGCCCGATTCTGCCATCCCTGTCCACTCTACATAATCGGCAGCACTGCGAACATCTCCGGAATTCCCTGAAGGAAGCGGAATCGGATAGTCATAAACCTGAAAGCCGTTGGCTCGGACAAAGTCAGCAAGCTTGCCGCCAATCACAAAGCTGACCGTGCAACCTTGGCTTTGCAGAACCTTGGCAATGCCCAGCGTTTTGCTCACTGATCCTACAGAACCGGAGCTAGGAGGGCTTGGAAGAAGCATAATTCTTGGCGGACTCACAAACTATTCACCTCGCTTCTATTGGACATTTCTTCGATTAAATAAGGAATCGCATGGGTGTAAGTAGGGTATGCCAGCCGTACATCGGCATTCTTTTTTATCTTTTCGTTTCCCATACGTACGGAAAGGGCGCGTAAACCATGTATACTTAGTCTGATACGATCAGTGACAGCCTCAGGAGAAATCCATTGTATTTCAGACAGTTGAGCATATTTCCGAACCTCTTTTATCAATTCCTCCTGTGTTAGAGGAAGATCATCACTCACGTTATAAATCTCTTGAACAGCAAGATTACTCCAGGCCAACTGCATCATTGAAATAACATCATCAATATGCACTTTAGATGAATAACTGCGCCCGTTCCCCAGCATCTGAGTGCAGCGCATTAATTGCCGGATATAATTATGCTCAAGCGGGCCGTACACTTCAGCGATCCTGAGAATGATATAAGAAAATTTCGCATGGGTGCAGTATTGCTGGACCAGCCGCTCCATTTCGAGTGTAATTCTTCCAAATGGATGAACGGGATGGCACAGTGCAGATTCATCGGCCACACAAACGTTGTCGCTTCCATATACAGCCCCATTGCTTGCCACAATGAACTTGCCATACGTTCCGCTGCGCAAAAGTTGGTCCAGCAGATTCCGCGTCCCCTCTACATACAGCTGCCTCATCCGGGACACAGAACCAGAATGTTTGCCGGCAAGATGATAGACGACATCAATATCCTCCCCTATGCCATCCATCGTTTCAGGGTTCAGAACGTCGCCTACCCACAGTTCCATACCCAATTCTGCAAGTGTTTCGCCAACGCCTTTTTCCTTCGGCAATACAAGCCCTCTGACAGCATGTCCCTGTTCCAGTAAACTGCTTGTTAACCTGCTCCCGATAAAACCGCTGCAACCTGTCACAAGAAACCTCATGGCGTCAGGATGTGACTGGCTGCTTGATTCTGATTTCTCAGCTTCTTCCCATAGCGACCCTTGGGAATGTTATCCGTCCACTTGATTACTCTCGGCACCTTATATGCCGCAAGTCTCGCTGAACAGAATCTGATAATATCATCGGCTGATACCTGGGCATCCAGCGGCACGATCTCCGCAATCAGCTTGCTGCCATAGTATTTATCGGAAACACCATATACAAGTGCTTCTTTAATGCCGTTATGGAGCAGCAGGACTTGTTCAATCTCTGCCGGATTTACCAAATGTCCGCCGACATTGATGTTATCAGAAAGCCGCCCCGACAAATACAGATACCCAGCCTCATCCAACCTTCCCAGATCACCCGTACGTACCCAACCCTGTTGAAAGACCTCTGCCTGCAACTCGGGTTGCCCGTAATACCCGCACGATATATGAGCGCCGCTGACCCATATCTCTCCTTCCTCTCCATGAGCAACCTCGTGCCCCTCCGGGTCAAGCAGCCGAATAGAAACTCCCAGATGTGGCTGTCCCACCGAATCTCTGATCAGTTCTTGCTCATTTGAAGGATTATAGGCAATTGCCCCACCTTCGGATGAACAGAACAATGAACGGATAGACTTGCCCGACAGCTTATAAAAGTCCTTAAAAGTCGCTGCGTCCAGATGAGCAGAGCAGCTGATGCACAGTCTCACTTTATCCCAAGCTACACTTGACGATGACACGACTGACTCATTAAGCAAGGCATACATATAGGGAACCGCAAAAAGAATCGTTACCTCTTTGCGATTGATCTGCTCGCAAATTCTAGCAGGCATTGTTCCCTTCGACATGATTAATGTAGCACCGGCACAGAGGGCCGGTAGGACTACAGTGGTTAGCGTCGCGGGCAGCCACGGCGAAATCGGTGTGAACAGCTTGTCGTTTGCAGTAATTTCAAGCCCTCTACAGATGGCCATTACATTATTGTAGATGGCCCGATCGCTAAACTGTACGCATTTAGGCGGTCCAGTCGTTCCTGAGGTATAAAAATTCAAAGCAATATCTTCATCAGACTGCTTATCTGCCTGTAAAAAAAGCGTTGCAGTCCTAAAAATAAACATCGGTACTCTGAGTACGAGCTCAAGCTGACTGCTGCCCTCCGAATCAATTGGATCGCAAATTAAATACTGACAATGGCTTGACGAGTGCATTCTCTCCAGTTCCGGTAAGTTCTTCACAGGTTCAAATGGGATCGGAACGGCTCCCGTATGCCAGCATGCAAGCCACAGCATGATAAAAGCAGATTTGTCTGCAACGGCTAAGGCAACTCTGTGCCCGGGCCGGATCCCCGCGAGATCCAGCTTCTCACTACTGTGCTCCAGTTCCTGCCGTAGCTCTTCATAAGTGATCGTTGATCCTTCATAATCAATGGCCGTAAGCCCTGGATTATTCGAGCAATTGAAATAAATCAAATCCAATATGGAAGAAGTGTTCACTTAGAATCCTCCTCAACTAGAAGCACTTGCATATTTTTTCACTGCTCGTTTAAAAAACGCACTGGCTAACATTAGCAAAACCGCAGCTAGCAAGCTGCCTCCGAATAAATAGGACAGGCTTACCCTGCCCACTAATGCTTCTGCAGGAATGGAAACGATAAAGGCGACAGGAACGATCCAGGTAAGCGCCAATTGGATTGGTTTCTGATATACATTGACCGGAAATCTACCCATCTGCATGATACTGTCGAATATACTCAACATCGGACTTCCGGCATACCAAAACGCCAAAGAGCTTAATAACAGCAGTATTGAGTACAACAGCAGTAAAGCATTGCAAATGGCCCATACAAACATCAGACAAGTGGATATTCCTATCGCTTCTTGCATTTGAGAAACGCCCAGCACCATCACCGCTACTCCCACCATAACATCAAACAGATTAAGCGGAGACCAGTATCTCGTGCTCACATAAAACTGGGTCTCAATCGGTTTGAGCAGCGTTAAATCAAATCCTCCAGTCCATAGCTCCCCTTCCATCCCGGCTAATGAGCCAAGGCTTGGACCAACAAATAGATTTTTCATTGCCAAAATAAAATAGTACACGCCCGATAATGCCAGCGTATCCGCAAAAGTCCAACTGTTAAGCGAATTTGTGTTGGAAAAGAGGATCGCGATCCCGCCAATCGTCCCGGTTAAATTAATTGCGGTATACAAAATTTTGATTAGAAAGTCACCGCGGAATGACGCTTCCTTTAGAAGCGCTGTAGAGAAAAACAATCTCAGCAAACGCATATATCTCAGCATGTTCCCTACCCTCCCACGGCCATGTATGCACGAATCCCTTTTTTCCACACTAAACGGTTACATAATATGATAACGACCGCCCAAACGAATTGAACAATTATGCCAAAAACAAGCTGTGAATGATCCAACTTTCCAAGGGAAAACTCTATCGGAAAGCTGATCATATATTGAAAAGGCAAATAATCCGAGATATCCTGCATAAATCCCGGAAGCAACGACGAAGGCGCTACCTGTCCGGCCAGCAAAAATACCAGGGTGTCATTAATAGAAAGCAAGGACTTGATTTTATTGGTGAAAAATGCAAACAGGGAAAGTGTATAGGCCAGCATAAATCTGATTATTTGAGCCATGAGAAGAAGATAAACGGCCACCAGCAAGTCCAGACCGGATATAGCCAGTCTGAAGTTCAAAAAAATGGCAGCCACACCGGCAACAAATATAACAAAAGGCATACAGACGATTTTGACAGCCAAATCTGATGCAACTACATCGTAAAAAGGCGATATCGGCCTCAATAATACAATCGACATCTTGCCGCCATAGATTTGATCGCCGACCGTCCAGTGTGATGTAGGGTAGGTCAGCTGGTTCACAAGAATTAACAGAATATAATACCTCACAAAATCCTGCTGAGTGAACCCGGTTATGCTTCCATCTCCCGCAGCAACGGTCCAAACAAACATATAGATGATAGGTCCCATCATCCAACCAAGCGTCAATGTCCAGAAGAAACCTTTCTCAGCCATAAACCCGAACATAGTCCTACGTATCAGCGCAAAGCCTCCGCGAAAATTCAAAGGAGCCTCCCCTCTCGATACACTTCATCAATTACCGAATCGATTGGAGCATCATTGATTGTTACATTTCCAATGCAATAGCTATTAAAGATTTCTGAAACAATCTCAGGTACAGCTTCCTTCTGAATCTTAAACAATACGTAGCTTTCCGCAAGCTCCATGACCTGCAAGCTGTCAGTAAACTTCTCCTTTAGCTCTTCAATTGTGCCCGTTACGTCTTCATCCATAAAACTGACTTTGAGAATGCGGTAGGGGGCTATTTTACCGCTCAGCTGCTCCAGAGATCCGTCGTATAACAGCTTGCCTTGATTGATCAGCACAACCCGTTTACAAAGGGAAGAAATATCCTCCATATAGTGACTGGTAAGCAGGATGGTTGTCTCATGTTTTTGGTTATACTCCTTGATAAAACTGCGAAGCCGCAGCTGCATGCTAACATCCAGCCCCAAAGTAGGCTCATCCAAAAACAATACACGTGGCTGATGTAACAACGCTGCTGTTAATTCACACTTGGAGCGTTCTCCCAAAGAGAGATTCCGTGCCTGATTCTTAAGCAGATGCCCTATATCCAGTAGTTCTTTTAGCTCGTTGAGTCTTTGTTTAAAATCAGCATCAGAGACTCCGTATATTTCCTTCATCACAAAGAAAGAGTCCTCGACAGTAATATCCCAGGTTAACGTCGATTTGTTCCCCATTACCATACTGATGTTGCGCAGAAACTTATGTTGGCGTTCCCACGGTTTGAAGCCATAGACGGAAATGTTGCCTGATGTCGGATACAGGATACCGGAGAGCATCTTCAGCGTGGTTGTCTTTCCCGCGCCGTTAGGTCCGATGAACCCGACAATTTCTCCCGGCTCAACCCTGAGGTCGATACCTTTTACCGCCTCAACTTCGTTGTATTCCATTTTGATCAGACTTTTGAACGCATGCTTTAACCCATGTTCTCTTACAGGGACGCGATAGACCTTTCTCAGATTATCAATAATAATGCCCTCGTTCATTGCTGCCCCCTTAACTCTGCGACCACACTTAAGAATACAGCCAAAACATAATCGATCTGCTGATCAGTCAAATTGGGATAAATCGGCAAGCAGATATGACGCCGACAATAATCATCCGCTAGCGGATATTCCCCACTGAACTGTAGGGAAGCAGCGATCGGCTGCCTATGAAGCGGCGTTGCATATACCTCCCCTTGGAGCGAAACGCCTTTCTCCTTGAGTCTGTCCTTCAAATCGGAACTGTCAACGTCTAAAGGCACTATAACAATGTACTTATACCAACTGCATCTGTCCTGCGGCATCACAATCTCGAAATCAGGAAGATTTTTCGTAAAGAAGGAAGTATAACGGTTGGCGATCGCTTCCCGTTGTTCAATGATCGCGTCGAGCCGCTCAAACTGGGTAAGCGCTATCGTTGCTGTGATATCACTCATTCGATAATTGTTGCCAAGCGAGGTGTGGTAAGTCTCCCAAGGCTGGGGCTTGCCATGATTGCGGAACATTCTTAGCTTCTCAGCCATTGAATGATCGTTTGTGACAATGATCCCTCCTTCCCCCGAGGTAATGATTTTCGTGGCAAAAAAGGAATAAGTTCCGGCAATTCCGAAAGCTCCCGCACCTTTTCCGGCCATCCTGCTGCCATGTGCATGAGCGGCATCTTCAAATAACCAGAGCCCCTGCTCATCGCACCATTGCCTGATTTCTTCAATCTCCGGTGTAACAATTCCGCCAATATGTACGATAATAACCCCTCGGGTACGACTCGTGGCCTGCTTCTTTATTTCAGCCAGCGACACCGAAAATGTACGGGGATCAATATCAACAAGGCGAACATGCCCTCCGGCAAACAGGACACTGGAAGCCGTGGCAATAAACGTATTTGCCGGAACCAGCACTTCCTGCCCCTTTACTTCGAGCACTCTCATTACCGCTTCAATCGCACTTGTACCCGAATTAACCGCAATGGCATGAGTAACTCCTACATACCGGGCAAAACGTTCCTCCAGCTCCTGTACATACCTACCCTGACTCAACGCTCCTCTCGACAGACAATCATCAATTCGCTCCATAATGATACGCCGCTCCTGCTCAGAAAATGCAATATCGAGTGCGGGTACATCCATAACACCTTGTGTCAACTGCATAACGAACCTCCTCTACCAGTCATAGACTACAGTTTTCCCTTCAAAAAAGCCTTCCGCCGCTTGCCTGATAAATTGCTCCATATGTTCCGCATGAATATGTTGGGCAATTAGGCTGGTTACTTCAAGCTCTTGCTTCCCAATTCTGCGAGAGATTTCCTGAATACGGTCATGCGTTATGGATTCCTTAAGTATTCCAGGTCTTGTCAGATCAATAAATTGTATGTGCTGGTCTGGTGGATGGTTTTTTAAAGCCGAATGCCGTTGAACCTGCGAGAGCAGGTCCGAATCAAGTGCAACAATGGCTCTCTCCTCGCAGTCCCACACACCGCTGTTTAACCCGGCCCAAATCTCATCCTTGGCCTCCTTCTTTTCAACACTGAAGCTCAAATCTTCATCCTGCTTAAGCAACCTTAATAAAAGCTTTCCTAGCAGTCCCATTCCCCACAGTTCCACCGTTTTAATGCCTTCATCTGCCAGCTCTTCACACACATTTAGTGCCACACAAAACATAGGAACAAACGCAGCTGTCACAGGGTCTAAGTCGTTGGAAATAAAGATCTGACCATCCACCCCACTGTGCAGAGGGACACATACATCCTTTGTATAATGAGGAGAAAACACAAGAGCTTGGCCTACGCGATGCTCTGCTCCAAGCCCCGCTTTAGTCACTACTCCGACACTGGAGTAAGGATAATGCCCTGGTAAATGGCATGCCCCATGAAAAAGCTGCAAGCACGATGGGTCCTTTACCGTTCCCGTTAAAGTAAAACGGTTGGTAATGAACAATTCATTAGGACCCGGTTCCGCCTTGCGAGCAGCGGTGAAGTGTACACTAGGCTGAGGCCCTGATTCAGTGAACTTATTGTACATAGCCGAAATAACCGTCTCCTTACTGTTTATATATGGTCAGGTATCCAGGTATAACGTCCGCCCACCATAGGCGAGTGGAAATTCGGCATCCAGCCATGTGCTGTAAACTCGCCAGCCGAGTCGAAACCAACCACAAGCATCGCCTTTCCTTCATATTTGCCGTTGGTAATCCACATCTTTGTCCTTATATCCGGTGTTTGTCCTGTCAGATGCCTCATACGGGCGACAAATACCAGATACCGCTCCAGACTCATTCCCAATTTTCCGGTTTTCTTGTATGTACGCTGTATTTCCACAGCCGTCCGATCCAGCATATCCGGTTCGGTTGTCCGCGGAACGGTGAACCAGAAATCCTCAATTTCCGGAGTTGCTGCGACCAGTTCACTCTCCAGCGCCCAATTGCGGATATTAAACAAGCAGCCTAATTGCTTGCGACTGACGCCTTGGGGAACACATAAAATGATCTCGTTTCTTCGGTCCGCTTCTTCTAATTCTTCTCTCGTAAACTGCGGCATCCGAAGTGAAAATTTTCGCTGGATGATATATTCGATTCCTAATGTTCTGTACCAATTCTCCATCTCGCTCCGGATGTATTCCGGAGAATATGTGTCGTGGACATCGCTTTGAAACCTGAACATATCCTCCTTCTGAAGCAAGTGCTCATCGAGCATGACGCCAATCGTATGCAGCGTTTGTTGTCTTAATAGCTCCTTCTCAATCATCGCCCAACCTCCTGTACTGTGTTCAATGCCGACAATATTTCAGGTATGACTGTAAAAAGATCGCCTACGATCCCATATGTGGAGTAATCAAAGATAGGTGCATTGCGATCCGTATTTATTGCAATTATCGTCTCCGAATGATGCATCCCAACCTTATGCTGCACTGCCCCAGACACTCCGCAGGCGATGTACAGTTTGGGCTTGACCATTTTACCTGTCAGTCCGACTTGATGCATACTATCCATCCATCCACATTCTACAAGCGGTCTGGTAACCGCTACTTTCCCCCCAAGCGCATCGGCGAGCGCATAGATTAAACGAAGATTGTCTGCGTTTTGAATGCCTCTCCCGGCAGCAACAATAATTTCTGTAGTCTCGATGTTCTCCTTGCCCGCGGCTTCTTCAATTACTCCCATAAACTGCAGGACTGAGGAAGAGCAAGAATACAGGGAGCTTAGATCAACAATCTTGCCCTGCGCGACGTGTGCGGTCTCAGCAGCGGAATAAAAATTGGTTTTTACAGTTGCCATTTGCGGCCGTCTTGCCGGTATTTTTATCTCAGCGAATTGCTCGCCCATTTGCGTCGGTCTGGTAATAATAAAATCCCCGTGATCCGGTCCCATCTTCAAATCGATGCAATCGGCGCATAGCCCCGTCCGCAGGCGGACTGCGACTCTGGGGAAAATAGACCTTCCCCATGCGCTGGCCATACCTAGCACGACAGACGGTCTTTGATCCCGGAGCACCGCAGAAATCAAATTATAATGAATATCTTCGGCGTAACGCTGTATTCCCGGTTTGTTCACCATCCACACCTCATCTACTCCCCACTGAAGCAGACGCTGGGCTAGGTCTTCTATACGCTCTCCGACCACCAAAGCGTAAATGCGCTGGGCTCTCATAGCCTGCAGCTGTTTTGCTGCGGTAACCAGTTCCGGAAAATATGAAGAGAGAGCGCCCTCAGCATGTTCAACAACAAGGCAAATACCCTCATGCTCAGGGTACGGTTGTCTGGTCTCCTGTGCCCTGTCTTTCATTATAATGGCTTGGTTAGGACAGCAAGACGTGCAGACTGAGCAATAAGTACATGCCGCAACGTCGATACGCAAGCCCTCATCCTCATCCTTGATTGCAGCGGCGGGACAGCGTTTTAAACACAGGAGGCAATATGTGCATTGTTCCTGATCAATCCTAATCATCCATTTCTAACCTCGCTGATTTTGCTGATTATCGGCTCCAATACCCGTAGATATTCATCGCTTTCCAGCAAAATCCCCTTTCTTTCGGAGTGCTGTTCGTACACTGAAACTACTTCAGTAGCCGAGCCTGCCAAACCAACCGTCTGTGGGTCAAGGCCAAGGTCATGACAGGACCATACCAGAATATCCTTGGTTCTGGCATGCAATTTGGCAGCAATTGTTAGCGGTTTCAACTCAGAGACGGCTGTCATTCCACCAATACTCAATACTGCCGGAAGCCGGCAAGACTGTCTGGTTGTTACCCCTTCGTCATGCTGGCGGTGGAACAATACCTCATCGGTCGAAATATCCTCAAACCGTGTTACATTTATCGCGTGGGGGATATCTAGATACTCGCCGATTCCCGGACCTACCTGACCGGTATCACTGTCGGTTGAATGGCTGCCGGTCAGAACCAGATCACATCCACCAAGCTTCTCAACAGCACGAGCCAGTACCAGCGATGTCACCAATGTATCCGAACCGGCAAAAGAAGCGTCGCTGAGCAGGACTGCCTCATCGATTCCATAACCCATAAACTCCTGCAGAGCCGTTTTACAACCGGGAGGGGCCATGGAAATAAGAGTTACATTAGCATTACAGCTATTCTTCAGCTCCAATGCCACATGGATGGCTTGCCGGTCCGGATAGTTTAGCTCAAAGGTTGCCTTCGGTGGCGGTGAGGCCGAGATCTTACGGCCATCATCAATGCCACGCACATTGTTTTTGTTCACGTGTGCAATAAACTTTAAACAAACCACTATTCGCAATATATCGCTCCCCCCATCACATTCTGCTGCTTTTTTATCAGAGAAACGTATGTCAAAATGTTTCCAAAAGTACTATTCTTCGCCAGATTACCATTTCCCTTTATTATCATAATATGATTATCATCACATAATTGGAATGAACAATTATTATAGTATAATAATGTCATTTATTTCATTTTCATTTACATATAAGGGGAATATGGAGGTGTAAATTGAGTAAAATTACTTTACCCGTTTCCGATCCACTAATAAATACTTCCAACGCCTATGGGACTTTGTTTTCTATTATTTCTTCGGATAACCGCATATGGCCCTGGGTTTATTCCAACTTCATTCAGCTGAGATATGTAACGGATTGGGAAACTTACTTTTTTGACAATCATGAGCTTCTTGTTGATTATTGCCCATTTCTCAATAAGTTCATATTGCCTAGAACCATCATTTCCAAGTGGTCTTCCTTTACGGATTTTGTAGTAGACTCTATCAACGGCGATTGCTATGTATGGTGCCATCTCGACCGGTACTTTATATCTGCATATCAGGAGTTCGGCAAAGAACACCGTTTTCACGAGACATTAATTTACGGCTACGATCTTGATCGCCAAACAGTCTGCATTCGGGACAATATTACGGGCGGTAAATTTATGACCGCTCAATGCACCTTTTCCGAACTGGAATCCGCCTTTGACTATCTGTCCGGGGAAGAAAATTTTATTACGCGTGTAACTTTGCTTAGCAAAATCGATGCAGAATTTGATTTAAACGTCGAACAGATTGTCGACAGCTTGCAGCGATATCTATCCTCCAAGCGCTCATTCGATTTTATTAACCATACCATTACCAGCATCTATGGACAAAGTGTGTACCAACACCTCATTTATCAAATGGAGCATCCTAAAGAAGATGACCCTGAGCTTGACATTAGAGCCTATCATTTGCTGTGGGAGCATAAGAAGCTTATGGTTTTAAGACTTAAATATCTCCAACAAATAAAACTCCTGCTGCAAAGCGACCGATGGATTGAGCGTTGTACTGAGCTTGAAGAACGCTCTCTTCTGAACAGAAATATGGTGCTTCGGTATAATCTGTCCATGGACCCCAAGGTGCTAGACGCACTCAAACATTCTCTGTTGACCATACAAACAGACGAAACCAAATTATTGGGCGAAATAATAAGCGCGCTCGGCTCCAAGGGATGAATTGGAGAATTAGCAGCAGTTGGAGGGACAATTATGCAGACGTTGCAGACGTTAGAAATGGAATATTACTATAATTCTGCAGGGGAGCCTATTGCAGAGGTACAGTCACTGGGAAACTGCTATACCCGTAATATTTTTTTCATGCTAAAGAGGTATGTCAATGACTCTAGCGTATTGTACAAGATGTTTTTAGATGATTTTAATCTGAAATTAGTTACCCATACTGACAGTGACCAGTTTGAATTAAGCTTGAACGAGATCAAAGATCCCGAGGATTATATAACAGTCGCTAATAAACATACTTTTAGCAACAATGCAGAGGCAGCCATCCAGACGATAGAGACACTGTTAGCAAATAACGAAGTCGTATTTGTCAATACGTTAATGAAACGAGTCCCCTTTTATAGAACATTTGAATTAAACCCGGCTCTGGAAACAGATCATATTGTGGATGGGCATATATTTTTGATCCTAGGGCAGACGGCAACTGATTTTTATTTCTTGGACAATTATATAAATTACAACAAAGAGTATTTCAAGCCTTATCCGCATAACAAAAATATCGGTCAAGATGCCAAAACTTCGTTTATGGATGCCTACAATCGGCAGTTTTCCTGTTTCACAGTGCATCCTAATCAAGATGAGCTTGCTGAATTGCCAGCCCGAGCCACGCTCATTTTAAGAACCGCACTATCGAATTATTATAAGCCGCCCTCTTGTACCGAAGGCCGCCTGGAATATATCGGACGATCAGCCATCCAGGAACTGAACAATCTGTTTGCAAGTGGACGTTTCATCCTCAATACAAAGATTTCAAACCGCCCCCATGACCTTTACTCTTTAACCCGGACGACGCTCACCCGTCATTCAGATAGGAAAAAAGTATTGCTGTTGCTGCTGAATTCCTTAGCAAATCCTAATGCTCTCAGCGATGTCATTCATTGTGCTCGGCAAAGCATCGAACAATGGGAACTTTTAAGGAATGTTATGACCAGGCAGTATATCATGAATGAATTTACACTTACTGACCAGATGGAAGAATACATGGCCTATGTCCTTCATGCGGAAGACCTGTTTTATCATTCCATTGAAAAAAACATCGATAATTTATGCCAAATATAGGATATAAGCGTAACGCCTCATCCTAGAAAAAAGGAGACTTGTCAAATAGACAGGTCTCTTTAAAGTATTTACCGCATTGCCACTTATCACGGCTAATAACAACTTCGTTAACGACATGGAAGGAACGGAGGGTCCGGGTAAGGGCTTTTGCTCATATCCCCCTCCATCCTCCACCCCTTTAAGTCGCTATTCGGGCTTACACACTAGTCAGAATAATAGGCTCACCTTTAGTCACGATAATCGTATGTTCAAACTGCGCTACCCGACCGTTATCTACAACACTTAGCGTCCAGCCATCCGATTGCTGCTCAACATAGTCCGCTCCAGTCGAGAGGAAAGGCTCTACTGTAATTACTTGTCCTTCCTTCAGTACTGTGGTCACTCTTGGATTATAGAAGGGTAGAATTTCAAAAGGCTTCTCATGCAGTGATTTGCCAATTCCATGGCTGCACAGATTACGCACCACTCTATAACCGCGTTTGCGAGCTTCAAGTTCCATCATTCTGCCGATCTCGTTAACCTTCATCCCTGCCCGCAGATGATTGATCACACTCATCATGGTTTCCTCAGTACTCCGGCATAAACGCAGAATATCATCGTTATAGGGCGGCAGTTGAAAAGAAACGCCAGCATCCCCATAATACTCATTCAGCTCAGCAGAGACATCAATGTTGATCAAATCGCCGGCATTAATCACTCTCGGACCCGGAATACCATGAGCAACCTCTTCGTTCACACTGATGCAGGTGCTGCCCGGGAAATTATAAGTTATCTTCGGGGCTGAGGATGCTCCGAAGCTTTCCAGAATCTCAGCTCCAATAAGATCCAACTCCGCAGTCGTCATCCCAGGGGTTACTTTCTTTTTCATCTCGGCGATGGTGTGGCCCACCACTTTTCCAATAGCTTTTAACCCTTCTAAATCTTGTACCGTATCACTTGTCATCCAACACACATTCCTCTCACTTCATGAATTAATCAATTGTCCAGCCTCTGAAATGCACTCCCTACCCACTGAAAAGTATCTTCCACTTGTTTGCCTGCTGCGTTATCGTAGTAACTTCTCTTGAAGCTATGCTCATCAACTTTATCCAGCTTTATGGAATACCGCTCAGGACTGCTGATAAACAGCTGATTTTCAGGTTTAATAGGCAGTTCTTCTATCACGTTATTTCTTCTGAGTGTAAAAAGCTTATAGAAATAACCGTTACTCGTTCCATATTGTCCGATCGTAAAATCGGGATCACCATCTCCATTATAATCCTCAAACTGAAGCTGGAAAAAATCATTAAAGGTCTGGGCAAATTGATCATTTAACGGATAGCTACTCAGCGTTTTCCCTTGTTCATCAGTCACAACTAGTCTAAATCGGCCACTCCAGTTTCTTCCCGTTAACGGACTGGGTGTAGTCCAATCTTCGCTATATGTCCCCTCTAGCAGTTGCAGATTTAAAAATCCCGCTCTGCCTGTGACCGGAGACAGTTCATTATGTGATAGGGTTACTGGACCTGTTACCTCGACAGAAGTCTCCACAGGGTCTGCCTGTTCAATGTTCTCCGTATCGATTGTTCCATAAATGAGCTTTCTTAACTGGTCAGAGTTTTTCACAGGAATCGTGTAGCCCTGACTGCTGTTCTCCGCTGTAGTAAACATCCCTTCATGTCCAAGTTGATCTCCAAGCGCTATGTAATAGTCTTCCGAATAGCCGTCCCCATAAACAAGCTTCATTTCAAATTCCGGACCCCAATCCAGATCATCAGAAAATTTTTTACTCTTGTTCATAGCCTCCGCAAGCGTCTTGATCAAAACAGAATCCTTTAGCGTTAAGCTCTCTGAGTGCAAAGGACGATCCGCTTGTTTCTGATCACTAGTTGCCACGGGTGTCAACGACACGCCTTCGATCCATCTGGCATTGATGAAGCCCAAATCACTTTTACATCCGCTTAACACTACGACCAATAACAAAGGTGCTATCCATATTAACCGCCTAATGCGAATCGCCTCCAATACATAAGCATATTCCAATTATAACAGTGTCTATAAATATATAAAAACGACTTTACTAACACGCGATTAAAAAAAGACTACAACCTGCTTATTAAAGCGTGGTTCTAGTCTTAAAATGACAATTGATTAGATTGCTCCCATCGTTTTGAGCCAAGCATCCGCAATAAGTGCATGACCTGCAGGAGTAGGATGTACTCCATCATATGCCCAGTAAGCCGGTTCTGCTTTTACGGAGGCCGCTGCAAAAAGTCCATCTAGCGGAACCAGCGGCGCCCCATATTCACGTGCCAGCTCGCGGACAATATGAATTTTAGGATCAAGATCCTGACGCCAAGTTCTACGATCTTCCGGTACAGGCAAAACAAAAGGCTCTATAAGAACTAATTTAGCATCCAAAGATTTCTGAGTGCGTTTAATCAGGTCCCGATATGAAGCTTCAAACTGCTCGGGAGTGGTTTCTTCACCAGAATCAAAACGGCGCCAAGTGTCGTTAATTCCAATATAAATGGACACCCAAGTCGGCTTCAAATCCAGGCAATCCTTATCCCAACGCCCCTGTAAATCAACAATACGGTTGCCACCAATGCCACGGTTAATAAAAGTAAGATTCTTCTCTGGATATAAATACCCCAGACGAGCGGCGACCATCATTGCATAACCCACTCCAAGCGATGAAGCGTCTTCATGATTACGTCCCCAGTCTGTTATGCTGTCACCTTGAAACAGAATGACATCGTTTTGTTGGAATATCATAAATGAAATCCTCCTCTAACTACCTCTGTTAATATAACCCAATCTATTATATCAAATACAATGAATACAGCCTACTACGAAACATCAATAATGCAAACATTTCACTAAAAAAACAATAACAAAAACCCCGCTCAGATTCGAGCAGGGTTTAGGGTTAAACTATATTAGTAAGCTAGGCTGAACAATCCTTTAATGTGGGACAAGTAACGAATATTACTTGCTTCCTTCATCAGAGTTGCAGGCAAGCCTTTTAACGGAGTAGAACTTGCACCAACGATGGCTACACCGTCTTTACGGCCTAAGCTAGCAAGCGTACCAGAGTTGATTGGGCTAAAGCTTTCAAACGATTTATTTTTCAAGAAGGCATACAGATTGTATCCGATCAATTCACCCATTTGCCAAGCGATTTGAGCAGTTGGAGGGTATGGACGTCCATCTTCTGCAAAGACCACAGCGCTGTCACCAGCAACGAATACATCTTTGTGGGAAGTGGATTGCAAGAACTCATTCACCGTTGCACGACCGCGGTTAACTTCAAGACCGGATTCGCCGATGAGTGGATTTCCTTGTACGCCACCAGTCCATACAAACGTGTTAGCAATAATTTTTTGACCGTCTTTCAAGTCAATCGCATTGCCTTCTACATTCGTAACAGGAAGACCTGTCAAGAATTGAACACCACGTTTTTCCAAGCTTGCTACAGCACGTTCGATCAATGCATCTGGCAATACTGGAAGGATTTTAGGACCTGCTTCAACGAGCATAAGCTTAATTTCTTTAGGATCAACGCCATATTTTTTAGTAAGTGTAGGCAATACATCCGCGATTTCACCAACAAGCTCAACGCCGGTTAAGCCGCCGCCACCGATCAGGATGTTTGCATCTGCTTCATTTTTCGATTTCGCATATTCACGAATACGATCCTCAATATGTTGATGAATTTTGTTAGCATCTGCAGCTGATTTCAATACCATACTGTATTGTTCAAGCCCTGGAATGCCAAAATAAGCTGTAGTGCTGCCAAGACCTACAACAAGCGCGTCATAAGTTAGTGTCACACCATCAGAAAGAACAATTTGTTTGTTCTCCACAGAAAATGAATTAACCTTCGCGATTTTCAGGTCAATATCTTTACCTGCGAAAAGCTTAGTTAGAGGCATAGCAACAGCACCCTCTGCAACACTACCTGCTGCAAGACGATGCAATTCTGTGATGATTTGGTGGGTAGGATACTGATTAACTACAGTAATTTTAGCTTCATCTTTTTTGAGATACTTGCGTACGGTTAAGGCGCTTAGTAGACCACCATAACCTGCTCCTAGAATGACAATATGTTTAGACATGATGTTTCCTCCGTCCCTTACGAATAAGATATGAAAATGATTATTTCTGCTTACTGCGTTCTCCAGCAACTTGAAGGTATGCATTTACGAAACGGAAAAGCTTTTGCGCTTGCGGATCTTTCAACAACTTCATAAGACCAAAAAGACCAATAACTTCGTTACTTTCATTCGCACGATCTTTTGCTTCGATCACTGTAGCTGCCATATTCTTCGCGGAATGCACTACAGGTTCAGCAAGTTCTTTAATTGCACTTACCGTATCACTTTTCAAGACATCATCCGCTGCGACAGTTTGCACAAAGTCATAGGACTTTGTAAGCACGCCAACAAGCTCAGTTAATTTTGGCAGCTGTTCCACCAAGACTGTTAATGATTCCTGAACTTCTGGTTTCAAGAGCTGCTCTAGAACATCCATTTGTTCCTTGCTAACAGCTACTTTTGGTGATTCTTGTTCAGGTTGTGTTTGAGTGATTGATTCTGACATATCCAAATCTCCTCTGCAATAAGCTTTGCTGCTTAATAGTAATGAAAAACATAAGAACTTTTAACGCCATATTTCTATTATAGCACTTATCAAGTTATAAATGTCACAAAGTTTTTGAATTTCCATAAAATTTTGTGATTTTTATTACATTATAATAAATTATTTAAATTACCAGTGTTAATTAAAACCGTTTGAGTGAATTAATGTACAAATTCATTCAAATTCTTCTCAGTTTTCAATAAAACATCCACAATGTCCATATTCTTCTCTGTTAGAAGTAACCTGAAATAAAGAGAACGCAGGAAGTTCTTTGTATTTATTCGAGTAACGTACTGGCTGTGGCTTCTAGGCCAACTGCCACATTGCGCCAAGTTGAGAATCCAATCGGTTATAGACTGCTGTGGAAGTAAATGATGATCGATGATTGTAACTATAATAGTAGCAATCCGTTCATCTTCTTCCTCCCTGAATATGTATTGATCGTTATAAAGCATCTTTTGAACAACTGTCAGAACCTCTTCCCGCACCTCGGCATCACTCTCCGAGCATAAAAACCAGCTCATCCAAGGCGTCTGCGCCATGTGCTGCTGCGTGTGCCCAGCCTTCTTTTTCCATATAACCTCTTAAATCCCGTTCTTCCTTATAATAACGAATTAAACCCTGCTTCACCTTTGTAAATTCAGAGCTATCCAATATAGCCTTTTCCCTATGCCGCTGGAGAATAAGAGCAACAACCAATACAGAAAATGTTCTTGTATACACCGTCTGATCTTCTTTGTTCCCAATGTGATAAAATAGATGCTGCTCGTCAAGGAGTATCCACAGCAGTTCACGAAGCTCCGCATCATTAAACCAATGTTTCTCATTAATCCATTTGTAGAATGTGGAATAAATCAATTCATCACGCAGCACAGGCTCGGGATCTCCTAAATGCTCAAGCATCAACTTCACATAATCCTTTATGTCCTGTCCACTTCTAAGCTCGTAGTCATTCTCTTCGATTCTTTGTAAATCTATCATCAATCGTTCTCTACTATTAATCAATTTATCCACCCTTTCATTCACCGTGTTTTTACATATCCTAATATCCTAATTTATGTCCTATTTTTTGACAACAGGGTATTCAAGATTAACTTCAATAAATTTTATCATTGACGAATTTTATAGGCTGTGTTATTTTGAGTTAGTAACATTTAGTTAGTACATTTACAAATATCAGGTGTTTATATTTTACAACCGAACACATACACAACGGAGGAATACTTATGAGCGCTTTTACAGACTTGATTCAGTCCCGCAGATCCGCTATGAATTTTGTGGAAGGGGTCACCATCCCTCAGAATGAATTAGAGGAAATGTTCTCTTACGCCAGATTGGCACCATCGGCCTATAATCTACAGCATACAAATTACAAAGTGATATCTAACGAGAGCTTAAAAGAAGAAATTCGCGAAGCGGCTTACGGCCAATATAAAATCCATACTGCTTCAGCAGTTATTGTAGTGCTAGGAGATAAGCATGCTTATCAGCAGGCTCCAGAAATCTATGGCGGGCTTAAAGCTTTAGGAGCGATGTCACAAGAGGAATATGATGAGCAAATAGAGATGATTAACAATGCTTACATTGATAAGGATGCTTTTCAAAGAGATGAAGCAATACGTAATGCCTCTCTCTCGGCCATGCACTTTATGCTGATCGCCAAAGATAAAGGCTGGGATACCTGCCCGATGATCGGCTTCGATGCTGATGTTATCCAATCCACCTTGAATCTGCCGGATCATATGGTACCTGTTATGCTGATCACGATCGGCAAAGACAAAAAACATAAAATCAGACCCCGCGGCTACCGTAAGCCAGTCAACGAATTCGTTGAGTTCATCTGATTATAGATACAGCAAAACGTTCCATCCGAGGCAAGTAGCGGGTGGAACATTTTTTTTAATTGGAACTCATCATGAAGATAATGAACCGTGTGCCCGATATAGAAGAGGTGCTCTACTTCGCATATTGTAAAATCGCAATCGCTGCTCGTTCCCGTCGTTCGGAGTCATCACAAATCAAAGCTTCTTTCAAAATATTAAGCGCCTTAGAGAGCGTCTCCTCATCCAATTCCAGCGGACTATTCACTTCTTGTTCATTAGTAGAAACACCTGTAATCCACAGATCCAAGCGAGCACTTGGTTTTGGACCCTTAAATTGTACAACCGGTGCACTTTGGTTAAATAACTCCCGCACGCCTGCGTTTAGTTCAGAAATCGGCAGACTTTTCAACCACGTCACACCACGCCGATGGCAAGTACCCTCGTCAACATTATCATTTAACTCGTTGTAAAAATAATCTCCGAGGTCTCCGAGATGTACCCAATCTCCATCGGCCACCAGCACATAATCTCCATCTTGCATCGTATGTACAAATAGCTGAAGGGCTTGCAGATGTTGCATAAGCTCCGGCTCACTATATTGGTAAGTACCGATTAATCGATCACGAAGTTCCTCTATGCTTAGATTCTCCAGATCCCCTATTCCGGGGTAGCCGATACTCACATAATTATCCTCCAAAAATGTGCTGATCCGCTCAATCCCCAGTGGCTTAGATCCCATCCGAAACAGATTCATATGTCATTCCTCCAAATACTTAATAAAATGCTTATAGTAGCCCTTGGATTTGGGAGTAACAAACCGTCCATCATTCGCAGAATCCTTCATTAGTTTATGAAGATTCGGACCTCCAGTATAGGGATCTACTACGCTAGCCTTCAGTCTTGTCGCTTGGATTGCCTTCTGAGGACAAGAATAAACACAACGCATACATAATAAACAATTTTGACTGAAAACAATTCCTTCTACGCCGCTACTAATATTGGATGTTGGACAGTTGCTGACACATTTTAAACATAGTGTGCAAGCGTCCGTTGTACGCAATCCTTTTGCGAAGTATTTTCCCCCTTGGTGTTCCTCACAATAATATACTGTTCTCAGAACCCGCTCCAACACAGGGTGAATCGGCAGATTTCGTGGTGTTCGGTTTACGATTTCCTCTGCAAACAATTCCACCTTACGCTGTGCGGCTTGGTACAACTGCTTATTCAACCTGTCATCATATTTGATATAAAAATTACATGGCATCGCCAAAATGGAATTGTGAAAAGGGATATATCCCTTCCCACGCAAAGAACGAAGAACCGTATTCGAAGCACCGTTATTGATATAGTGTGGAGAGGATGCCGTTTTGAATACAAATGCCGGGGTTCCATTACATTCAGGCAGCTGATCTGCAAAATGTTCAACAAAACCGGAAGCGCCAAAGCCTAGAACCGGATGACCAATACCTATAAGATCATAGGCTTCATATTCTACAGAACGAGTGCCTTTAATAATATCTTCCACTCTAAACAAATCTACGTCTTGCCCTTTACTTCTTAGCCTTTCAGCAAATTGCTTAGCAATAATCTCCGTATTGCCAGTACCTGAGAAATAAAATATGGCCGTCTTTGCATTATGCATTCCATCCCCTCCCAGATCAAATATACCTCATTCCCGTCTGGGAAAGCTGTGATGCTGAAGTGGGTTTGGGCTATTTCGGACTCAGTTGCTCTTATTTCCATAATTTCGCTCGTTTTGCCACACTATCGGACTCAGTTGCAGCTATTCGCTCAAATGTACTCCTTTTCTGAGTAAATCAAGGGCAATAGGTGCTATACAGTCCGAAACCTTCGCAAAATAAACCCATATGCTGAAATAGCTGCAGTACGGTCCGCTACGATCTAGATCGAGCAAAAGGTAACTGGTTTCGAGACGTAGGCGGATAGATTGTGCTATAGGTAACTAATTTCGTGCACGGAGTAGATAGGTTGAGCTATAGGTAGCTAATTCCGCACGGTGTAGATAGGTTGAGCAATAGGCAGCTAATTCCGCGCACGGAGTAGATAAGTTGAGCCATAGACAGTTAGTTTAAGCACTGGTTAGCACGTTTAGGAGCAGATTTGGCAGGTGGCGTTCTTTTCAGCAATTGCTCGGACTCAGTTGCAGCTATTCACCCAAATCTACTCAAATACTGCAATTAACATATCCTCAATCATGCGTCCTCACAGGAGTAATTAAAAAAAGTGTGGACGAAGATGCGTCTACAGGCAGGATCACCAGCGGTCTTTCTTTTCCCGCGAACCTGATTCTAAGCGTCTCACTATCAATCGCCCGAAGGATGTCCCTGAAATATTTTCCGTTAAAGGCTACTCGAAAATGATCACCCTCTAGATGTTCCAAAGGAATCTCTTCTTTTACATCCCCAATTTCTGCAGTCTTGGACACTAAACTTAGCGTGTTAGAAGGAAGTACGCTGAGCATAACACTCTCACCAGCCAATATAGAAATACGTTCAACCACATGTAACAAACGGTCTGTCTTAACAATCACTTCGGAGAGATACGCTTTTGGGATTAAATTATTGACAGAGGGATAAGTTCCTTCTAGAAGGGCAGACTGAACCCTCAATCCATTAGAAATAAATCTGATCTGCTTGGGGCCTATTTCTAAATCGGTGCTGCTGTCTGCATCATCGCTTAATATTTTTAAAAGATCCTCCAGGCTGCTGCCCGGGATTACAACATCTAAAGGAATTGCACCGTAATCTTCTATGCTTTCAACAATATGCTGGGCGAAGCGGATGCCATCAGTGGCGACTACACGAATATTTCGCTTATCTATTTGAAGCAAAACTCCTGTGAGCACAGGTCTGGTTTCCGATGAAGAGACCGCAAAAACCACTCTTTTAAATATTTGCTTCAAGAGAATGTTCTTCATGCTTATCCTTTGAATATTTGGATGATCTATGTATTGGATTCTCGGAAACTCTGCTGCATCCATTCCACATAAACGAAATTGAGTGTTCCCTGATTGAATATTTAATATCAATGACTCTACGATTTCCAGCCTAATTAGTCCAGGATCAAGCTTACGAATGATCTCATAAAAATAACGTGCGGGAACTACGACCTCACCTGTGTTGTGCACAACCACCGAATCCATTTTTACAGGGAGCTTATATTCAATGGTCATTCTTATATTGCTGGCTGTTAATATCAGACCCTGAGTTTGCGCTTGAATAAGTATTCCAGATAGAACACGTGAGGAACTATTCGCGGATATGGCTTTTAATGCTGCCTGTAAAGCGGTACTCAGAGAATCTTTTGATACATGGATTAGCAAAGACTTCACCTAACTCTCCTTAGATTCCTTTACAAAATGCGCCTCAATAATGTTCCGAAATACTTGAGAGCGAGATGCGTTCTGATCCGCACAAGCCTGCTCTATCTCCTGCCAAACGTCCTCAGATAACGTCAAAGATACCTTTTTAGTTACACCAGTGCTTTTTCTACCCGCACCCTCCCGAAGACCTCCCCTTGTAAAAAGAAACCCCAACTGCCCATCTTTAGTAGCTACACCTACTTTAACTTTATCCTCGTTGTTACTTGCGCTATCGCTAGTGACTTTATCTTTAATTTCGTTAAAATTGCTCCTCTTGTGTACGCCTTCGAATTTATGATCACCCAATCCCTCGCACCTCCGTATTTGAATTTAGTAACTTAAATCAATACATTCACTAATTTCATAATACCATAATCGCCATTAATCCACCACAAGTCTAACCACAAAAAAAACACCCCAAAGATCGGAGTGTGTGTGGTGGGCTAGGCATGAGTTTGGTATGCGTTGGGTATGAGTTGGGTATGAGTTTGGTATTGCCACATTGACCCATGTCTTTTTTATTTTGCTTAAAATCGTTTGTGAATGTATGAGTTAATTGCACTTTATACAACTATAAACAATACATAGTGCTGCCCGAGCGAAATAAGTGTATTCTCTGCAACTAAATTCATCGATATTAACAAATTAGTGTGAAAAGACTTCTTTTAACTGCACCAAATGCAACTAAAAGTGACTAAGCTTCTTATCTCCTGCAAATAAGTGTATAAACTGCAACTATCCCGTTTACCCACTCCCGGACACACGCACTCACCCTCATCACGCCACTAGCCCAACCTTCATTCCCTCTCACACACCCTCATCACGCCACTAACCCAACCTCTATCCCCTCACGCACACCCTCATCACGCCACTAGCCCAACCTTCCTCCCCTCTCACTCACCATCTCCTAAGACTCCCTTCCCTACTCAACCCATTACCTTTACCGCAGAACTCCCTACTCATGTAAAAATAGCTCGCCTCATAACTCAACGCGCGGCACATATTAACATCTACTCTTCCGCCCGCCTTACCGAAACTACACTATCTCAGGATGTTCTGATAATTTGGTGGGAAGTCTGACTTTTTGGGGTCTTTTAGATGCTTGAACGATTCAAGCTTCACCTTAGGACCAGGAGAGATCCTAAAAGTCATGGTATCTTCTCCAACTGAAATATGTGGACCTACTGTAGGATATACGTTAAGTGTAATCAAGAAATCAAACCCACGGAAACCATTGAGCCGCTTCACCTCAGTCACATCCACAAAGTAAGGATAAACCATTGGCGATTCTCGCAGAAGCGGTGAATAAATATCTGCAATTTTTTTCTCAATATGGGGTAAAAGAAATAACATCAGAATGTCTTGAAACTTAAGTTCGCGAGAATCTTGATCTGGCAGTTGAAGTCCCGAATCAGACCTGGAGGGCGTTATAGATTGAGGTTGAATTAACCTATTAGCGGAGCAAGGTTGTGGCGTCAGAACAAGCATCACTGCGACAAGAAGGGGAGCAATCCAGCTTTTTTTCATCACAATAGCCTCCTTAGGGAACTTTATATAAATTCCCCAAAGAGACCCTATTTTTATACGTTAAATCTCAATCCTGTCAAAAAGAAAGGGTTCTCCCTTAAGATAATTTTTCAGGATCGCTAGCGCATAGGGCTGTTCTGCTTTTAGACCCTCAGTTTCCCTAGGATCGGATACGTGATGGCAATATTTTTCGATCATAACCATGACCGTAAAATTCTCTAAAGTCTGAACCCACTCCCCATCGAGCTTGGCGATACTTTCGTACCCCTTAATGACCCCTTCTCTTTGCAATGGATACAGTCCAAGAAGGGTATGTGCCACGTCATAAAGATAATAACCCCAACCACATCTTCCAAAATCAATCGGCCGAGGTTCGCCCTCTTTAAATATGATGTTGCCTTGATGTAAATCTCCATGGATAACGCCATAAGACCTTCTGTTCTTATTTTTATGCTGCTTGCTTAACCAGTTGTATAATTTTTCAGCTGCCGACTGATACAGCACAAACTCATCATCCGTAAGAAAACAATGATAATGCAGCTTTAAACGAAGCATTGCTTTTCGAAAGCTATGCTCATCCCAAACAGGACGATTAAAGCCAGAGGGTAACTCCAGCTCCTGTGCCGCCTTATGTAGCTTGGCTAATAGAACGCCTTCTTTGTAAATTTGTTCTTCGGTAAGTCTTTCATTCGCATGTTCCCCTTCAACCCAACGCATTAAAGAGGCATACACACCTTCTCCATTTCCCTGTTCCACTCTGAACGTTACAGCACCTGTGCGATCGTGAACACCTTTTGGCAGGGGGACATCAATTTTGCTCTTCAAAAGCTCCAGCCACGCGATTTCGGAGTTGATTTCCTCTTTAGATCTCCCCGAATGAAGGCGCAGTAAAAAAGTTCCCTCTTTATTAGTTTCGATTACAAAGGTACAGGTATCCGATAGCTGGTTAAAACGAATCTGCGTCCAATCCAGGTCAAAGTTCTGAAGCGCCATTAAAGCTGCCTGCTTATAATTTTTTCTCATCGCAAAGGAAGGAACACTTCAGCCTCATCGGGCCAGGAAGGGTTCGCAATTTGATAGATTTCTATATCCAATCCAAGATCATTACTCTGCAAACTGTTATTAAATTCTTGCTTCATTTCCGGCAATTCAAGTACTTGGACTTGGCCTTCAACATTCATAAATAACCATCCCTTCAATGATCTATAAAAATGAAAACTATCTGAAAAAATATTTATCTTGAAAATATTTTCAGAAAACTAAATAATAGAAAAGCAATACTTACATGTCGGATCTATCATCTTAACCAAGGTGGAGCTTCATTACAGGCAGAAGAAAGGTTGAACATCGGCATCATGAATGCAATTCCAAACCTCAACAAGGCACAAACACGCAAAGAACGAGCAGGGAAAGAGCCCTTTCCCATCTCTATACTTTCTCTTACGGTAGGCGCTTTTGCGATTGGTATGACTGAGTTTGTTATTATGGGTATTTTACCAAATGTCGCCAACGATTTACAGGTTAGTATTTCGACTGCTGGCCAACTCATTACAATGTACGCACTTGGAGTGGCCGTTGGCGCACCCATCCTGACCATTCTCACGCAGCGCATTCCGCAAAAGAAACTGTTATGCCTTCTCATGATTCTTTTTATACTGGGCAACGGAATCTCTGTGTTTGCACCCAACTATACCGTTCTCATGGTAGCTCGTATAATTACAGCTTTAACTCATGGTACTTTTTTTGGGGTTGGCGCAGTCATTGCATCCAATCTTGTACAACCCAATAAGCGGGCCGGAGCCGTATCTATTATGATGGCAGGTTTAACGATAGCCAATATTGTCGGAGTTCCTCTAGGAACATTTATTGGACAAAGTATGGGCTGGCGGGCCTCATTTGCAGCGATTGCTGTCATGGGAGTCGCCGCGCTGATCGGCATCCTCATTTTTATTCCAAAGCTTAAACAAGAGAAACCAGCGAGTGTTATCCAGCAGATTGCTGCTCTGGCTAATCCAAAGCTGCTGCTATTCTTATTGATCGGGGCGTTAGGGAACGCCAGCTTGTTCACCGTGTTCACATATATTACTCCACTGCTTGAAGAAGTGACTGGTTTTGCTGAACATAGTGTGACTTGGATTCTAGTCTTATTCGGCTGTGGGGTGACCATCGGGAACATCGTTGGCGGAAAGCTTGCGGATTGGAAGCTGATGCCTTCTATCGTGGGACTTTATTTTGCAGTCAGTATGATTCTAACGATCTTTTCCTTCACGATGCATAGCCCAATAGCTGCGGTAATCACAATATTTTTCTGGGGTATGGTGTCCTTTGCGGTCATGCCAGGTCTGCAAATACGGATTATGAGTCTGGCTCAGGCAGCCCCTGCACTTGCTTCAACGACCAGCCACTCCGCCGGGAATCTCGGTAACGCAGCGGGTGCCTTTATTGGTGGTTGGGTTATTTCTCATCTAGCGATCACTTCGCTTCCTTGGGTCGGTGCGGTTCTAGTGGGCCTTGGTCTGGTATTAGGCATAGCTTGTTTTGTAGCAGAACGGAAAGAAAGTGTAGCGTAAGCTTTATAGATATTTATACAAAAAACGAGGGCGCTCCCAAAGTCATCATGGCTTGAGGCACCCTCGTTTTATATTTCAGAGGAACAATTCTGCTCTTCTAATCTTCAACATCTGCTTTGCACCTTTTTGAAATTCATAAGGAACCTCTAGTTCCTCTGCAGTAAATCCTTGTCTTACCAAATCATCAATAAGGCGGTCTAAATGCTCATACCTTTTGCAAGAAAGATCGACTAGTGGAAAGATTCGAAGCTCGCCTCTCGTCACCCGCATGAGTTCCTTAACAGTCTCTAGATGGAATTCATAGTCCAGCCGATCGCTGTACATAAATAGAAAGTGAGCAGATAATGTCAGATCAAATGCTTCATCCGCAAAAGGCAGATCCGGAAGTACCACAGGAACATAATGCTCCGGGGTTTGTTTTCGATCCTTAGTGCTGGCGGTTAAAGCTGCGTTTCTCGCTTCGGTCAGTCCCTCGATTGATTTAAAGTAGTTCCAAACGAAATTATCCTGTACTTTTTCCATTCCGGACATCGCATGTGCAATATCTAGAACCCCTTTGACTGCCAGCTCATCTTCAGAGTAATAGTAAGCAATATCAGCAGCCGTTACTTCACCACCCAACTGATTCGCTATTGCTGTAAAAGAGCAAGCACCCGCAGGACAATCCAGAATTCTCTGGCCGATAAGATCTGATTCCAGCAAATCAAACATACGTATATATTCCTCATAGGTCCTGCCAATAAAAACAATTCTCTCCAAATCAAGTTTTCCCTTTGCTCCGCTCATCTCAGCTCACCTTTCCTCTTCTATGCTCATCTACACTTCTACTTCTGTTTTATTATACGAATCAGGTAATCCATTAGAATACCCAAAATCAAAAACGTTCCAAAATGAATAATATAAGTTGGGAATCTGACGCTGATTAACGCACTATTGGTTTCCCATCTCGGATTATTTACATCAACCATGAAGCTTTCAAAAGGTTCTGTAAAGATCAGTGTATCTATAATAGGGTTCAAACGGACAAGAATAATATTCGCGATCCCCACCCCCAGATAGTCACTCAGACAGATGATGATACTTATAATCGAAAGCCAGAAACTGAATTTCCTCCTAAAAAACATCAAACACCGCCCTTTCTATTTTTTCTATTTCTTAACAATTCGTTTAAAATTCAAAATATCCTTGTCACGGTTAGTTCTTGTTTTAAAAAATGATACAATCTGGAGCTCGCTAGCTTGAGCGGATAATCTGAAAGTTTACATAGGATCCCACAGGTCATATCAATAACCTTCCCCTCCAGCTTCCGTACTATAGTTCCTGCTGGGGCTGGATTCAGCACAATCTCAGGAACAAGTGCCACGCCTAAACCACTTCCCACAAAATATTTCAGCGCTGTCATACTCCCAATCTCCATTGTATCTAGTGGCGGCCCGCCTGATTCCTGCAGCACACTTTCTAATTTTTTGCGATAAGGACAATTCGCTGCCGTAATCAGTAAGCGATGACTCTGTAGATCCTCTGGGGTGATATGTTCCTTGGATGCTAGCGGATGCTCTTCTGGCAAAAGTAACAAGAATTCCTCCGCAAATAACGGTTCAAAATAAAGCTCCTTACCGAGCTCTGGTGCCGAACACACTGCCAAATCAATTTCACCACTCAGGAGTAGTTCACTAAGTGCGGCGGTTCCCGCAATATCCACGGAGACTTTCACTTTAGGAAACTGTGCCATAAACTCACTTAAAAGCTGCGGCAAACGATAGCTCGCCGTCGGGTCCGTTACCCCTAATCGCACGTTGCCAGCTTTCCCTATTTTTAAATCAGCCAAACGGCTCTCTAGTCGTTCCATATCTTTAACGATATGTAAGCTCTCTTCATAAAACAATCTGCCTGCTTCTGTTAAGCTGATTTGCTTACCCCGCTCAAGCAATTGACATCCCAGATCAGATTCAAGCCTTTGCATCTGCATCGTAACTGTAGATTGGGCATAGTTCAATTCTTCTGCGGCACGATTAAAGCTTCCGGAAGTTACGATTGTTTGAAAGGTTTTTAATGTTTTTAGATCCATCCTAGTGTCCTCCAGTGTTCAATTCAAATAAATTGAACCAAACCTTCATTATATTCAATTATACGAAATCCACTTTTCTCTATAGAATACTTTATATCAACAACATACGCCAACTTAAGGAGTGCATGAGGATGGATCTCAACAATAAAGTCGCATTAGTAACTGGTGGAGGGACTGGAATTGGCAAAGCTGTAAGCTTGGAACTATCCAAACGCGGGGCTCACGTCGTAGTGAACTATTCTAGATCTGAGGATGAAGCCATTGAAACCGTAAAGACAATTCTGAATCAAGGGGGGTAGGCTATAGCAATACAAGCCAACGTTTCTAAAGATCAAGAAGTGCAGAGTATGGTGGATTCGATTATTCAGCATTTCGGGACAATAGATCTGCTAGTGAATAATGCCAGTATAACTAAACATATTGCTCTCGGAGATCTGGAAAAGGCAACCGAGGAAGTATGGGATGAGCTATATGATGTAAATGTGAAAGGAATGTTTTTCTGCGCCAGAGCGGTTGCACCATATATGAATCATAAAAATTCAGGAGCCATCATCAATCTCGGCAGCATCGCTGGACAGACAGGCTTAGGCTCCTCCCTTCCTTATGCCGTCTCCAAAGCGGCTGTCCACGGTCTTACGAAATCGCTGGCACACGCGCTGGCTCCAAATATTAGAGTTAACTGTGTAGCACCGGGCGCCGTTGCTACTAGATGGTGGGCTGGACGAGAAGAACAGATGTATAAACTAGCCCCTAATCTGCTGCTTCAGCATATTTCAACCCCCGAAGATATCGCCCAGTTCGTCTGCGCTGCGCTAGAACAGGAAGCAATGACTGGACAGATCATTACCATAGATAGCGGACAAACATTGTAACAGCCAAAACAGCTAATGGTATGTCAGAACTACTTTTAAGTATCATTAGCTGGTTCTTACGTATCGTACAGGACGAAGTGAAGCGTTGATAGAATAATTGGGGAATTTCTCCCTAAAATTCTGAGTTTTCTGGTCATCCAACCAATAATTAGGGAAAACCTCCCTAATTATTAGCTAATTTACTGGCAAATAACGAATTCGCCTGATTTTTAGGGAGGTATTCCCTGATTTCGTTCATTTAAAGCAAATATCGGCTATTTTCAGGGAGGTTTTCCCTAAATACTATATAGCCAACACTGTAGGAACCATAAATGCATCCGACATACCACATAACGTATACCACACACCTCCTCATAGCACGTACCACATACCACATGATTCATAGAACGAAGCCATCCGATATATCACATATCGCATGACTCATAGAACGTAGCACATAGCATATACCACATGCCTCATAGAACGTAGTACATAGCACATAGCGTATAGCACATATAACATACCTCCTATAGCCTGAGGGTTAAAGTAAGAAGCTGCCCCAAAAGTAGAATTTTCTACTTTTAGGACAGCCTTTTCAGCATAACTATTAATGGAGATTCTTAGTTAGGTTCACTACCCCAGATCAGATTACCCGAGATGTAGGCTGGCGCTTTTGTCCAATCTACAAAATTGGTATCAACCGCATTAAAGGAGTAATCTCCGGTTTGAGTGTAATTTGACCAATCCTCTTTAGCTACTCGCACTTGGATATCGATGCTCGCACCCGCAGCAAGTGAACCTGCTGCACTCGAGAATCCAAGCTCCAGATAATAATCCGCATCAGCTTTAGCCGTTGGCAGCTTCACAAACGTGCCCGTTACATTCGCGCTTCCAGCCTGTGACCAATCGCAGAAGAAGCTTTGTGCCTTCTCTCCGTCAATTGTGTAATAATATCTTAATTTCACATCAGAAAGTGCAACAGCACTTGTACTTGTGTTCACCAGCTTGAACTTTGGATTTAGCGTATTTCCGGAAGCAGTCACTGTACCGTTATACATCTGCACTTTCAGTGCTACTGTAGGAGCTACTGACGTATCTGAGATAGTGACAACCAAGGATTGTGCGGCTCCGGCACTAAACTCAAAGGTCAGCGTTGTCGTTCCTACGGCTTGAGTTGCCAGATACTCCTTCTTGAGAGTGACTGTTGATCCACTTACCGTATAATCCGTTCCAGCTACGAGGGTTGCCGTTCCATTTTTGATCGCACTCAGCGTATTTCCGTTCAACGTCATAGTTACGGCGACGTCTGTCTGATTCGCTGTCTTCTTATCAAATCCGGCGCTTGTTGGCGTTATCGTGGAGTTGGATACTGGTGTTGTAGTATCCGTTACCGCTACCGCCAAGGATTGTGCGGCTCCTGCACTAAACTCAAAGGTCAGCGTTGTCGTTCCTACGCCTTGAGTTGCCAGATACTCCTTCTTGAGAGTGACTGTTGATCCACTTACCGTATAATCCGTTCCGGCTACGAGGGTTGCCGTTCCGTTCTTGATCGTGCTCAGTGTATTTCCGTTCAACGTCATAGTTACTGCAACGTCTGCTTGATTTGCTGTTTTCTTATCAAAACCTGCGCTGCTTGGGGTGATGGTCGAGTTGGATACTGGTGTTGTAGTATCCGTTACCGCTACCGCCAAAGATTGTGTAGCTCCAGCGCTAAAGCTAAACGTCAGCGTAGTCGTTCCTACCGCTTGTGTCGCTAAATACGCTTTTTTAATCGTCACTGTTGATCCACTTACCGTATAATCCGTTCCGGCCACGAGGGTTGCCGTTCCGTTCTTGATCGTGCTCAGTGTATTTCCGTTCAACGTCATAGTTACTGCAACGTCTGCTTGATTCGCTGTTTTCTTATCAAAGCTTGCAGTTATTGGCGTAATGGTCGAGCCTGTAGCTGGTGGATTTACAGGATCAGCATACAAGGTGCCTCGGCCATTCGTACCGAGATATACACGTCCATAGATTCTTGGATCCCCAGTAATCGCCATATTGATCTTAGCGTATTGGTGAGCATCGTCATTAATACGTACCCAAGTTGCGCCAACATCATCGGAACGGAAAACGCCCCTTACACCATCAATCTTCGCTACGGTGTACAATGCCATATAAGTTTGGCCCGGAGCAGCCTTACCATAACCAATAAGATCAGCTTCTTCTACATTCGTTAACTTCGTGAAGCTCGCACCTGAATTAGTGGAGTGCCATAGACCATATTTATTCTCAACCGTATTCCCTCCGGCGAACCAAATGTCGCCTTCAATACCTGGAACTGCCTTCATACTGATTTGGGCTTCATTCGGCTGTAATCCAGCCACATTATTGGTCGGGAAGCCCGAAGCTGCGGTGGCAGTAAATGTAGCTCCACCATCCACACTTACATAGAAAGTTCCTGCATAGAATCCATAATATTTGTTAGGATTCACGCGATCAGACGCTATCTTCGCCCCTGACGGTAATCCTGCACTTGCTGTCCAAGAATTGCCTGAGGTTTTGGAGTAATAGACCCCAATATCTGAGGTGCTCCACAGAATGGAATTACCACTTGCAGAGACTGCCACTTGTCCATGGCCCACCGTTGTTTTGGTTCCATTTGAAGGCTCGGAGTTTGGCATATACCAGTTCACTCCACCATCGTTAGAGATACCAATGGACTTCATGCTTGGCGTTTTTTCTTTATCTGCACTGCCTACCCGCACCATATAGGACGGACTCAATTCAGCGTAGTCAATACTCATCGTTGTTGCCCATGAAGGACTGGTCTGGAATTTGGTTGGTGCTACCGACAAATCCTCATGACGGAAACCAGAAACGTCACCAAGTGCAGTGATCAAATGGGAAGTTCCCGTTGGCGGGCTAATTAGCCCCAGCACTGCAGTTTCCTCCACACCTTTTGCCATGACAGAGATATTTACCTTGCCACCGGTATCCCATGAGGTCAAATTGTTCGAGCCATAAATTGTTGCTCCAGTGCCGTACATCATTCGATTCGAGTTAAATGGATCAATTTCCAAATCACCCATCATCCAGCCTAACTTCGGTGAAGGATCCAGGGATGTAGAAGTGGTTCCATGATCGAGCCATGGAGCGGCGGTGATATCCATACTGAACTTATAAGTCCGTTCTGGATAATTGCCCCAATCCCAAATGCGACTCCAAGTAGCGCCACCGTTGGTACTGCGGAAAATGACTTCATCAGGCCACCAGGCGTTTAAGCTGGATACCATCAATGTGTTAGGGTGCTGAGCATCCAGCGCCAATCCACCAAAGCCGTACCAATTATCTGTACCAGTCGTAGGACTGATATTGGTCCAAGCCCCACTAGTTTTGTTGTATTTCCATACTTCACCCTTACTACCATCATACGGTCCTACACCATTACTATAAGTAATATAGAGATCGCCTGTGGATGACAGCTCGCCGTGATGTGGCAAGAAACCCGTAGGTTGTCCAGCCAGAGCTGTCCAGGTTACTCCACCATCTGTACTCCGATATACGCTGCTAGCCGTGTCGGCTACACCAACATAGATCGTTTGAGTTGCATTGCCAAGTGTACCTGTACTCTTATCGAAAGTGATCCAAGACAATCCGACAAGATCATTCCCATAATCAAGTGTCGGATTCTGAATATAAGTTCCAACGTTTGGAAAAGAGGTTACCTTTGACCAAGTTACACCTGAGTCAATACTTTTCCAGAGGCCATTACCACTTCTAGCTCCAAAGTAGAGAATGTTGTTCTTATTGGGGTCGATGACTAGGCGTTCACCAGCGGAACGGCCCGGCATATTGCCACCTACTTTAAAAGGCAGTGGAGTAGTTTGCCAGGTGTTCCCCCGGTCATTAGAGCGCATAATCTGGCCATTATTATCCCAATGATTAGTATACGTACCCGTTGCCATGTAGACTTTATTAGGATCAATTGGGTCTGTAGCCAGAGCATCTACGCCATTCTTGTTCCAATCTACCCAGCCTACCGAGTCACTAATTGAGACCCAACTGGATGTAGCTTGATTCCAGCGATAGGCACCGCCAATATCTGTTCTGGCATAAATCAGATCCGGTTCAGTTTGATTAAAAATAATTCCGGGTACAAAGCCCCCGCCAGCTCCCGTTACAACGCTTTTCCAGGTGTAAGGTTCACTTGAGGCTGCATGGGTAGTAGCTGGGAATGCAGAGAATAAAGAGCCTACCATCGCGCCAAGCAGGACCAAAAGTCCTGTTTTCCGGATACGGTTACGAATCACGTTTTACGCCTCCTACGATATAATTGGTTTGTTTATGCCTTCTTCTTACTCTATATCCCTGCTCCTCCCTCCCCCTTAATCCATACCTTTAGAACTTAGAATCCATTTTCTGATAACGCTTTCATTATAATGGTAAGGTTTTTCATTATCGAGAGAAAATGGTTACATTTTGCAGAAGATTGTCTCTAAAAATCGTACCATTTTCACACTTCAGGATACAATTTCACTAAATTTTGATCAAAAATAATTCTGTTGATAAAGAAAACCTCCGGAATAAATCCCAGAGGCTTTCTAATATAACTATTCTTCACTAGTATCTGCAGGCATAACAATCTCTTTTATACCATTAAAATGGCTGATATTTGTTTGCAAAGTGAGCACTGATTCTGAATCTAAGTTTTCTGATTTCAATGAAGTGAATATTTCCGCTTCCACTTTTTGCGGCAAATGTGTAGTTTTATCCAGCGTATATCTTAGTTTAATTTTGTCTGTTAAATTCTGTTTCATCAATTTGAGTGTTTCCTTACTCGCATCATTAGACGATATCTCCATCGAAAGTATGTATTCTTGTTCCTCTTCAGTAACAACGATCTCCTGAGAATCTATCTGGTACGTGTCTATATAATCGTACGGATCAATAAATCTTTGTACCATTTGTTTTTCTTTCACTGGAATATAATCGTCTTGCTTGATAAATAAATCATCCATTACCTTTGTATGATATTCAGTATCCGATATGTACTCTTCTCGTTCCTTCCCTTCCGCAGTCTCCGATTTTAGATATACGGTATAAGGATTTCTAACATAGTCGACATGAAATGAGACAGCGCTCGACCAATGTTTATCTTCACTTTTTTCCGATTTGCTTGATGTTTCTTCTTGTTTCTCCATTTCTATAGTGTAGCTCTCCTGCTTAGCCAGTTCACTCCGAGACATGCTGAGCAGCTCCTCTGCACGCTTATCTCCCCCTCCTTCAGCACCCGATTTAGTGTTCGTTGCACAACCTGTCAAACCTAACATACAAATGATACCGATAAAAACCGCTTTTCTGATAAACATATTACTTCCCCTTCACTTCAAATGAAATCCAAATATAACTAAATCTATTTTATCATTATAAAGCTAACAGCTTATATGACGGAAAAGGTAGACATGTGAAAAAGCGTCTTAAGATGTACAGTTGCGCCGGGTTTGGTGCTTTGATGCAAATCAAAAAAATACCTCCCCCGCCTTTACAGCTGAGAAGGTATTTTAGTAATATTACCAATTCCCTTAGCTCAATGTGTCAGCACAAACTCATCCAGCAGCTTTCCATCCACATCATAGGCCTGATAGGTTAATGTATACCCGGTAACGTTAATGCCGGCAAACATTTGCTTATTGTTCTGAAAATGCACCGCGTGATAGAACTGATCTTCTTTTTTCTCGTTAAATTTCCCTCCAGAAGCGTTGGTCACAACATAGACTGTACCTCGTTTAGCATCTTTGGAAATCTCACCTTCTGGAACTTTTTTTCCGCCACGTAACGGGTAGGATCTGGAATATTCATGATTATGACCCTGCAGCACTAAGTCAACCTGATACGTATCAAAAATATCCGTCCAATCTTCAACTTTCTTATAGGAGTTCCCCCCGTAAGCCGGACGGTGCATCGCAACGATTTTCCATTTCTTGTCTGTGTTCTTCAGATCTTCCTTCAGCCATTCCGTTTGCTTTTTTAGATTGCTCTCTGTATTCAGTACCGTTACATGCACAGGTCCATAATCGAAGGAATACGAGGTACCTGCAATTGAACCTTTTGCCCCATTATCCGGCAGGTTGAAGTGTGAAGTATAATACGTTGCATCCTCATCCACCTCATCATGATTGCCTGTTACCGGCATTAACGGAATCCCTGAAATCCAGCCCTGCACATTGCCAAAAAAATCATCCCAGCCTGCCGAATCCTCCGGATCCTCCGTCAAATCGCCGTTATGCACAATAAATTTGGCTTCAGGAAATGTCTGAAAAGCCTTGTTCAGTGTATTCCCCCACAGCTTAAAATCCTCTGCCGTTTCCCCTTGAGAATCCGTTACGTTGATAAAAGACACACTGTCCAGTCCATCTTCTTCCGTTGTAAATTCCGCTGCCGGACTCCATTCCCCTTCAACGCCACTACCCACTCTATAAGTATATAACGTCCCGGGTTCAAGACCCGTAGCTACCACTTTATGAACACCTTTGGTGCCATTGTCTGTTTTGATGGAACTACTTTTCGCTTCTACCCTTTGTACATCCGTATTTGCAAAAGAGGACACCTGTCCCTTTACAATCTCCAGAATGCCTGCTGCACTAGAATCACTTGTATACCAAGTAAACGCGCGGCTTGTGCTCGCGGCTCCCTTAAAGGTAGTCACGAGATCATACGGTGCTGGTGAAGTAGCATCACTTCCGCTTTTCGATCGTTCCAACCCATAAGCCACTAAAATAACCACAATCACAAGCACTCCTAGGATTATGGCAAATTTATAGTCTCTCATCACGGTACCTCCTTATGAAAATTTCTCTCTAGCCTTCTAAATAAGATAGCCCCCTACAAAGTCAGAAGTCAAATCTGCACACGATTCTTTATACAGACTTTTGTTAACGCAGTGTAAAACATTCAGCAAACATTCAGTCTATTTTAAGTTAAGCATAAGGTCTGTCTCCTAGAATTAGTCAAGCAGGAAGGTTAGCCAGAGATAGAGAGAGAAACGAGGTGTGAAAATGAATAAGAAACTTCAATTCCGGCATGAACTTAAATTTTTCATTAACTATCATCAATACCTTATATTACGCCAGCGATTGCAAAGCTTGATTGATAAAGATCAACACGCTAATGAGAGTGGAGAATACCACATTCGGAGTTTGTATTTTGACGATATCAACAACACGGCACTTGCAGACAAGCTCGGCGGTCTCAGAGAGCGGGCCAAATACCGGATTCGCATTTACAACATCCAAGACAACATCATTCACTTTGAGAAAAAAATTAAAATGGACGATTATATCGCCAAAATCAAAGAACCGCTAACACGGCAAATGTACGACGAGATTATGGCGGGCAACTACGAAGTGCTGAACGTCCCGGACAGTCCGCTGTTCATGGAGTTATACGATCAGATGCGCCATAACCTGCTGCGACCCAAGGTCATCGTGGATTATGTTCGCGAGCCTTATGTTTGCCACAACGGCAATGTGCGAATAACGTTCGATAAAGAATTACGTACGGGCCTGCATTCTACGGATATTTTCGATAAGGATTTGCATCCGATTCGGGCGATTGATGAGAACTTCATAATTTTTGAAGTGAAATTTGATGAGTATATTCCGGAGTACATTAAAATCGCATTGCAGCTGGAGGGACTGAATAGGCAGTCCGCTTCGAAATACGTGATCTGCCGCAAATTCTTAAAAACTAACACTTGGGAGGATTATTGATTATGAATGCATCACTAGCACCGCTAGCAGCTACAACAACGACTACAGATACTACAAATAATTTTTCGGACATTATTAAAAACTCGGTGATCGACAATTTTGTATCTGATATTAGTATCTCCAAGATGCTGATTACCTTGGGCGTAGCTTTTCTGATCGGATACTTCATTTACCTGCTCTACAAACGTGTCTTTAGCGGTGTTTTATATTCCAAAAGCTTTAACGTCTCACTTATGGGCATGACCATGATTACAGCTACTGTCATTATTGCGATTAACTCTAACCTTGTGCTGTCCCTCGGTATGGTCGGCGCATTGTCCATCGTTCGTTTCAGAACACCAATCAAAGATCCAACTGATCTGATCTTCTTGTTCTGGGCAGCTGTAGCAGGGATTGTAACAGGCGCAGGATTTTTCACCTTAGCTATTATCGGTTCGATCATTATCGGCCTCATTTTGTTCCTGTTCATCAAACACTCTTCTATCGAAACGCCATACTTACTGGTCATTAACTGCGACAGTGATGAAAGTGAACGTGAAGTACACAGCCATATCACCAAATCCGTAAAACGCTACAATGTGAAGCAAAAAACAGTCTCCGCAAACAATATTGAATTGACGCTGGAGCTTCGTCTGGATGATAAAGTAGGCGGCTTTGTCAACACAGTCTCTGACCTAAAAGGTGTCAAAAATGCACTCTTGATCAGCTATAGCGGTGACTATGTATCTTAATTATAACGAGATGAAAGGCGGTGCCCCAGATGAAAACCAGAGGTAAGTCAATCCTGCTGAGTTTTTGCTGCCTGCTGCTGGTCATCGCCGTAGCCGGGTGTCAGAACGCAAGTCCGTCTGCAACAAATAATCCAACGTCTGATGCTCAAGACAAGGTCATTTCGAGCGATGAGAAAAAGCTAGACGAGCAGGTCTTTCCAAAAGATAAGGTCGTGGATGTCAAAATCACTTTGGACCCGGACGATTTTCAGGATATGCTGGATAATGCCAGTGCAGAAGAATATAAAATGGCTTCCGTAGAGTACAACGGTATGAAATACGATAATGTAGCTGTACGGACCAAAGGAAATCTCAGTCTCAGAAGCGTAGTACAGATGACAGACTCTGACCGCTACAGCTTCAAAATTTCTTTTGATGAGTATGTTAACCAGAATTTATTCGGCATTACTAAAATCAATCTTAATAATAATTACAGCGATGCTTCTTATATGCGTGAATTTCTGACCTATGAGCTCGCTGAAAGTGTCGGTCTCCCGACGCCGAAATATTCCTTCGTCAATGTGTATGTAAACGATGAACTGAAGGGTTTCTATCTTGCAGTAGAACAGATCGGTGATGCTTATCTGGAACGCAATTTCGGCAACACTTATGGTGCACTTTATAAAGGCATAATGACCGGTCAGGGCAGTGATTTGACTTGGCTTGGCGATGATCCAGCCCTCTATACTGGACTAGAAATGAAATCCGATAAGTCCAACGATGATATTCTTGTCGACATGCTGAATGAGCTAAATAACGGCACCGATTATGAAAAATACATCGACGTAGAGGAATCGCTGAAGTATATCGCTCTAAATGCGGTCACGGGTAATATGGACAGTTATTTAGGTGGGAATAAGCAGAATTATTACTTATATGAAGACGATGGAGTCTTCTCGATTCTGCCGTGGGATTATAATATGGCTTTTGGCGGCATGGGAAGCGCAGATGTGTTAATTGACGAGCCTACCCAAGGTGCGTTGGCAGAACGCCCGCTGATTGCGAAACTGCTCGCTAATGAGGAATACAAAACGAAATATCACGAAATTGTTAGTGAGATGATTACTGGCTATCTAGCGGACGATACGTTCCAGGCTCGGATTGATGAGCTGAACACGATGATTTCCAGCTATGTCAAAGCGGATCCATCCGCCTTCTACACTTTCGAACAGTATGAAAATGGGATAAAGGCTGTTGAGACCTTCATGTCGAACATGGCCAAAAGTATCCAGCAGCAGCTCGACGGCACCATTTCTTCATCCGGTGACGGATCAGGAAGTGGTGGCGGCATGGGTGGTGGCATGGGCGGCGGTGGCTTTGGTGGCGGCGCTAAAAATGGTGCAGCTCAAGGCGCTGCGGGTGCTGGGCAGGCCACAGGTGCGGATGGCGCTACTGGTAATACTGGCGCAAACGCAGCTGCACCAAATACCGGAGGGCAGGCGGCTACGGGTGGACAGACTGCTCAGGGTGGTGCAGGTGGTGAGCCTGGTGCCATGGGCGGACCGGCTATCCCTAATGCCGGCGATGGTCCTGGCAGTAACTCACAAGCAGCTGCGGGTGGGCAGACTACACAAACAGGGCAAACTGCTCAAGACGGACAAACCAACACCAACGGGCAAGCTGCTCAAGGTGGACAAACCAACACTAATGGGCAAGCTGCTCAAGGTGGATTTGACGGCGGCGCGGGTGGTGAGCCTGGTGCTATGGGCGGACCCGCTTTCCCTGAAGGCGGCGGAAATGGCCCTGGCGGTGGCGGCATGGGCGGCGGTGGATTTGGTGGCGGTATGCCTGGTGGTATGGGCGGTGGCGACTTTGGTGGTGCTGGTACTATGCAGCAAAAAGGCAGCACGAGTGAAGCCATCACAACTGGCGTCGCCATCCTTCTCCTAATACTAACCGCTGCTTTCGTAACCTACTACAAACGCAAACGGCTGTAGAGCAGTAAAAAGTATCCTCATCAACAAATAATTCATGCAAGAAGCCTCCGTCGTTTATTGACGGAGGCTTCTTGCATGAACACTATATTCTTGTATCACAACTAGTTCCCGCTTACTCTTTCCGCCCGCGCAATATACTTATGGTTGCTATTAAAAAGGCTAGTAAAGAGATCCCTAATGCGATATAGACCATTGGGTTGACACTGGTTGAGTTGTTCTCGCTTTCCATGATGGCATTATGTTCTTCCATACTCATGCCATTGTCACTGGAACCGTGAGAATGTTCATTCCCACCGGAGGCTTGCACAATCGAAGTAATAGAATGCGGACTTTCTGTTCCTGCCTCACCAGACCACTGCACCAAGCTGCCATCGGCATAATGCTGATAAGCATCCCAAGCAATGTCACCTGCAGTATCAGGGTTCTTCGCTGTGAAATAGAAACGTTGGAATTGTCCTGCTTTAATTCCTTCTCCATTAGCTATCCAGCTAACTTTGTTCCCCTCAATGGTAACATCCCAGCCCGGTGTAGCCTCATATTGCTTGAACTCGGCACCTGCCGGGATACGTAGATCAACTTGTACAGTCGCTACATCTTTTTCTGAAGGGACTTTAAGTGTGTAAGTCTCCCATGCTCCGGTACTGGATTGTGCTGGTGCCACGGTTACGTGTGCGCTTGCCACGGCTGCGAACAACAGAAGTGTTGCAGCGGCTGGTGCGAATAGTGTCATTATTTTGCGAGATAATCTGTTCATAGTTAGAGTGCCTCTTTCCTTAAGTAATTTTATCATTTTTTCTTTCATCTCTATCCTCATATTTACCGCGGAAAATCACGTTTACGTGAAGCAAGCCCCTGCTCCAGAGCATAACGCGTCAGCTGCGTACGATTTTGGAGTTGAAGCTTTTGAAGGATGTTTTTCAGATGGTTTTTTACGGTATGCTCCGAAATCGACAGGCTTATGGCAATCTCTTTATTCGTCGATCCGGAAGACACACAGCTTAAAATCTCCTTCTCCCTTGCCGTCAATGACTCTCCTTCGTCCGTTACTGAAGGAACGGTAAATTCTTTCAGGATTTGAAAAGCCAGCTCCCGGCTTAGCGGTGCTTCTTCATTCACAATGGCTTGCAAATATTCAATCCAGGTGGAAGGTGCCAGATTCTTCAGTAAGTACCCTTGTGCACCTTGCTTCAATGCTTCGAGGAGGTGGGAAATTTCGTCCGATACCGTAACGATAACGATTTTGACATAGGGATATTCCTGCTTGATCCGGCGAGTAGTCTCCAGCCCGTCCATCTCCGGCATCTGAATGTCGATAAGAATGAGATCAGGCATCCACTGGGCCGTGAACGCGATCGCCTCAGGACCACTCTGCACTACACCAATGACCTCAAAACTATCATCCATGGACAAAATCTCACACATCGCCTCACGCGCATGCGCATGATCATCCACAACCAAAACCCGGTACCGGCTCATAAACTTCCCCCTCCTTTCGTAATTTCTACATTTGTCCCCGTATTGCCGGAGATCACCTGAAGCTTCCAACCCATTCCTTCGACACGTTCCTTCATGATCTGAAGGCCGTAACTTCCGTTTACCTCAAAAGGGTCATGCTGAAATCCTTCGCCATTGTCGACAATCGCCACGCTCCAGTTTTTCTCAGTGCCTGCACCCGTGATAGAAACCTTCGCCGCTCTTGTATGCTTACGCACATTAATAATAGCCTCTCGGATACAAGATAGCAGCTCTGCTTTTTCCGAAGGAGAGAGGGCTTCATCCTGTAGACTCCAATCCAAGGAAACTTCAATCATAATCTCGTTAGCCATTTGAGCAAGCTGATCTTTAACCGACTGTTCCAATGAAAAAGAGTGCTGCTCAGACACTGGTACCTTCAGATTAGCGATCGCCTGCCGAACATAACGGTTCACCTCGTGGACGGTCTTTTTGATCTGATCCACATTTTCTTCGCTGACTTCCCCATTTCTGCGGCTTGCTTCCAAACGATCTATTTTGACAGATAAAAGAAATAAAGATTGCGCCATCCCATCATGCAGTTCCTTAGCTAGCCCTTCCCGGGCTTTCATTGCCTCTTTGAGCGCACGTTCCTGCTCCAGCTCCCGCTGATTCCGCTCCATAAGCGAAAACATAGGGACGAGCAATACAAGAGTGAACAAAAATACGAGAACAGGTGTCAAATAATTCCCCAGATCCATCGAAATATAAGGCATTAGAAACTGATGGCGCACGACCTCCCAGATCCCTACCATTAGCGTTGGCAGTAACAGGATCATGTACTTGATTCGGTTATACGTTGCTGTCCCCTCCCGTACATCTTATGATTAACAATATCACCGTCACAATTCTGCTACATGACTCGATCGGGCTATTTAAAGTTCTTATTGTTACAAATTTAAGTATTTTAAAAAAATAATGCTATCCTTTGTAATATTATAAGCAATATATAGTGAAAATTTATACTTTCTTATATTGTAGCAAAAAAAAGATACATCCTTCGATGTATCTACATCCCAGTTATAGTGGTGATGTGTAGCGTCCGTATTGAATGTCCATTTCTTTAAAAACATCTCCCTCTTTTTTCAGGAAAAATGTATTTACGCCTTCCGCTCCCCACCACTCCATACCGAGTAATGGACCTTCAGCGGTTTCCGCCGCAAAAAGAATAGAGAACATCTCAGGTATCACTTCCCCTCCATCATCCACCCTCCAGACGGAATATTCATCGCCTTGAATGACAGCCGGATAATCCATAAAGGTAAGCCCGACCTTGTCTTCCAGTACGAGACTGAATAACATATCCTGATCCTGCCTAATGAATTGAACGAGATACAGCTGCCGTTCACCAGACAGGTCAGCAAGTTTCCAAATGTGCTCTACTTCACGATTTTTTGCAGAAACAATATTCTGCCGCACATTTTCTGCAACATTTAGCGAGGCTTGCTTAACCTCCGTAGGCTTAACAGAGATTAGCGCATTCGTATTAAACTCTGCCTGATCCGTCAGGTAATAGGTCTCATCAGGAGTCGCATTCCCCTCTTCAACCGTATAAAGATACCCTGGCAGATTCACAAAATTGTGAGCCATCTCCCGGCCATTACTGTTCTCCGTACCCTCCTGCCATTTATTCAATTTCACTTTTAGCACTTGCCCATGATCGCCGATCGCCTCATTCAATTGTTGCATTTGCGCATCCAGCCCTTTTTTCTGCCCGGTGACTAAGATGCTCTTGCCAGACTCATCTGCAAAACCAAAATTCGCCTTCAGCTTTCCAGCTTCCAGATAAGCTGCTGGCTGCTGCATGCTTGCCGTTGGTGTTGGCTCTGCACTTGGAGAAGGGGTTGGCTTGTTAGAGCCTGAGCAGCCCGCCAGCAGTAGAACAATAAGGAAACTCACACTGAGCTTATTCACTCCCATTCCTCCAGACGAAACTAAAATATTCCCATACTAAGATATCGTTCCCCTGTGTCAGGTGCAATGCAAAGCACGCGTTTGCCAGCCCCAAGACGACGCGCTTCCTGCAACGCCGCCCATACAGTGGCACCACCGGATGGACCCAGCAGAATTCCTTCTTTTGCAGCCAGCGTTCTTACCGTCTCCAAGGCAGCTTCATCCGCGACCTGAACGATGTCATCGTAGACCTGTGTATTCAAAATTGCGGGCACAAAGCCCGGACTCGTTCCTACCAGCTTATGTGGTCCTGGCTTTCCTCCAGATAATACGGGCGAGCCTTGCGGCTCAACCACAAGAACCCGGATATCAGGTAGATGCTCACGCAAAACCTCACCGGTTCCAGTTATCGTGCCCCCAGTTCCTGATGAAGCAACAAACACGTCCAGCTTACCTTCCATTTGCTCCAGGATTTCCAGAGCGGTCGTTGTCCGGTGAATATCAGGGTTGGCTTTGTTCTCGAATTGCTGTGGAATAAAACTGTTCTCCACTTCTTTTCCCAGCTCAATCGCTTTTGCTATAGCTCCCGGCATCCGTTCTGCTGCCGGCGTCAGCACAACATCCGCACCATAAGCCTTTAGAATATTGATTCGTTCCTTGGTCATATTATCAGGCATGACAAGAATCGCTTTATACCCTTTTGCCGCGGCATTCATCGCTAATCCTATCCCTGTATTTCCACTAGTCGGCTCAATGATCGTCCCGCCCGGCTTCAACAAACCTGCTAGCTCGGCTTGCAGGATTAGATTATAAGCTGCCCGGTCTTTTACACTGCCACTTGGATTAAAAAGCTCCAGCTTCACATATAGTTCTGCATCTTGGGGGCTAGTCAGCCGATTTAATCTTACAACCGGTGTATTCCCAATCAGCTCTGTTATATTGTTAACCACTAAGGATGTCATTTTAGAGCCTCCTTCATTTCTGTACCTTCCATTATTGTAACGTGAGCAGCACCTCCTGTCGATTCAGAACCCTTGGTTTCTGCAACCTGAAAACAACCGCCCCCCACGAAAGCGGGAGACGGCTGTTCAGTACTTGCAGCATTTATTTTTAAGGATTAACGTTAATCGTAAAAGTAGACGTATTGTTTTTAATATTCGTTACCGTGTTGGTAATCTTCAGATTGTTAAAGGTGGCTGACCCTCTGGCAGGACCTTGCCCAGCCTCAGCCGCTTCATTTACCCAGATGCCCACTCCGGATTTGCTGTCAAAAGCATCTCCACTCTTTTGCGCACCGGAAATTGTGACATTCGTGAAGATGGTATCTGTCACTGGGAATTGTGGCGTGGAGCCGACATAGTTGGTTTGGAACATGATACCATGATAGGTTGGATCAATGATATCCACATCACTGACACGAATGCCTTGGAATACCTTAGAGGCTGAGAATACCCAGATTGCCGGGAAGGTCTGTGCCCCCCAGAAATGTCCACCTGCACGAACAATGGAAATATTCTCAAAATTCGTTGTCGGTGAAGCGCCAAAGCCGTTCATTGGATACCCGAAGTCAAGTGAGCTGATCGTAATTCCAGAATAGCAAAGCGTGTCGGCAATATAAATGTTGCGGAAGGTATTGGCATATCCGCCATAGACGGCTACACCTGCTGCCCGCCAGGTCAAGATTGAAGTGAGATTTTCATAAATATTATCCTTCATATCTGCACCACCGGAATCAATAGCCGAAAACAATGCAAAGCTATCATCCCCTGTTGCCCGTGCCTCAATATTGGATACGAGATTATTCGTGCTGCCATTCGTCATATTGATGCCGTCAGCGAAGGTGTTGCGGATACGGGAGTTTTTGATCACCATGTAATCCGTATTAGCTCCCCAGTACATACACACCTGATGTTCGGTCCAAATGTTATCGATCGTAATATTTGCCACATTGGAGAAATCAAATACTTTACCCGGACCATCAATACGTGATGTGTAGTTCCCAAAGTAAGCAAAATTCGCAAAAGTAGAGCCATTAGCGGTATCGCTTGCCCGGAAACCGATATCCGTATTCTCCTGATTCGTTGGAGCGTAGAATCTCGTATACCATGGGCCTGCACCAATGATCTTCACTGCTTTTCCATAGACTTGAAATTTACTGGAGGTCTGATAGTTACCTGCTGGCAAATACACACCTACAAGATTTCCGGTCGTATCCATGCGTACTTTATCTAGCGCATTTTGCACATCCTGATGTGTAAAACCGGCTGGGACCGTATATTTAGCCGGATCTGGATTGGCAATCGGTGAAACCTGCTCCAGACTGATGAAATCAATGGCATACTGCGAGGTATTTGCAACATCTTTTTGCAGTCGAATCGTACTACCTTTCGGAATCGTGCTGTCGAACATAATGTTGGCTTCATCATAAATATGCCGCGGAGAGCCCGCGCTTGGTGAATTGCCGGGACTTATCTCTGAACCGTACAGCCATGCATATTTAGAGGTCAGATTAATCGCCTTGGTATAAACTCCGTTCACATAGATGTTCAGTGTAGCATTCGTACCGTCTCCACTCGCCGAATCTGGAATCGAGAAGCGGGTGACCAGTGTATTAGTGTCAGCCTTAGTAGTGAATTCTACATAACTACCTGTAGTATTCAGTGTAACTGCTCTTCTGCCTGAAGCCTCACCCGCAAGATCTCCAATGGTCCGATTAGCAGTAAGCTTCACAGCCCCGCCACCAATCACACCCTCCTCAGCCTCATAAATGTCGTAAGGCATATTGGCTCCACGACCTACAAAAAGAGACTGTGTTTGAATATTGTTGGCTTGTTTAACTGGCAGCTCATTAGTGTCTACTGCAATTTCGGTCTTCACAGTATATTTGCCATTAGCTGCTGTCCAAGTGCCAAGGCTAACAGGAGGCGCTGTTACTCCACTGCCAATCACGCCGTTATAGGTTCCAGTTAAGGTTTGGAGTACAGCATTCGTAGTAGCATCCAGAACCTTCAAGGTTATGTTATGAGCACCCCCTGCGGATGCTGCCGTCCCTTGATTCTTGATTGCCACCGAGAAGCTGACCACATTGCCGCCTGCTGGATTGCTTGGTGTCCAGCTAACTGGGGAAGCTACTAGATCAGAACTGGATACGGGAGCAATAATAAGAGAATTTGGACTAGTGAAGCTGTTATTGCCTTCGTTCAATTCAATAACCGTATTATTCTCGTCAACCTTTGCAGTTAAAGTATAGGTAGCTGCATCCTTTACGCCCATATTTAAAGTGACGTTCGTAGATGCGCCAGCCGCTAATGCCCCCACTGGGCTAGTACCTACAAGTGTGCTGCCCAAGTAGAAATTTACATTAGTCGCTGTGGAAGCTAATGTTCCAATATTTTTTACCGTTGCATTTAAAGTAATGGCATTGGTCTCTACTGGAGCTGAAGGTGACCATGTAAGACCGGTTATCGCCAAATCCGGATTAGCAGCTGGTGCACCCATCACTTGGAATTCAGCGATTTGTCCAGCGGTTGAACCAGTATTGGTGGTAATCTTCAACTGTACTTCACTAGCCGTGGCCGTTACCGGAATAGTGACCGTATTGCCGGTTGCCGGATTAAAAGTATACACGGTTGCTGGCACAAGACTAGTAAAGGCTGTTGTATTCTGATTATGCCCAAGCACTTGAATAGTCTGAGTACGTGTGGACCAGGCCGATGATGGATTCAGTTTGAGGACAATGGATGTAATATCGGCATTACTACCCAGGTTTACAGATAATGTATTGGGATAACTTCCTCCTGCTCCTTCCCAGTAAGTAGTTACATCACCGTCATTCGCATTTGCAGGAACAAAGGTAAAGACGGAAGAGGAAGCGTTGATGCTTTTGTTCAAAGCCAGATTGGAACCCGCCCCAGGCGTTGGTGTAACTGTTGGTGTCGGGGTCGGTGTTACCGTTGGAGTTGGTGTAGGTGTTACTGTCGGTGTTGGCGTAGGAGTTACCGTCGGTGTCGGTGTTGGTGTTACCGTTGGAGTTGAGGTAGGTGTTGCCGTTGGTGTTGGAGTTGCCGTCGGCGTTGGTGTTGTCGCAGAAGCTGGAGTGACGTTCAAATTATCTAGATTCACATTTCCAGTGTCTCCTGTATCGTACTTATAAGTAATCGTGTTAGCGCCAGCATTCAGAGCCAGCGTCTCAATCTTTGTTGACCACGTATTCCAATTGGCCAGATTCGCAAGTGAGGTTTGCTTAATTTTAGTTCCATTCACATAAACACTAATGGTTTTTGTACTGCCTGATGCATTTGAAAATCTTAATGTAGCATCATAGTTACCAGCAGAAGCTACATTAACACTAAATGCAGTTGCAGCACCTTGATTTAGGTAACCATCAACAAATCCTGTACCTGTATAACCTGTATGATCCGTGTTAACCTTGGCACCACCGGATAATGCGGCATTCTCCGCTTCATATCCTGAGGATGGAGTTGTAGTTGTATTACCATGAACCTCAAATTCCGCTAACTGTGCTGCTGGCCAGACCGTATTGGATGTGAAATTCAGTTTAACATATCTGACATTCGCAGCTGTAAAGCTGATGGTCACTGTATTGGAATCACTCGTTGGATTAAATGTATAATTGGCGGAATCTACTAAGTTATTGTAAGCTGCATCATCTGTACTCCCTTGCACCGCTAACGTTTGAGTTCTTGTTTCCCAATTCGTAGGCAGCTTTAACACAACCTGATTCACGCTGCTTGCTGCCCCTAAATCCACTTTAATCCATTGTGGAAAAACACCGCTTGCGCTCTCCCAATACGTTCCTTGGCTGCCGTCATTAGCATTGGCTGCTACGTATACATCACCGAACGAGCTTGAAGTAATAGTCTTCCCTTGGGCTAAATTCCCCGCAGCTAAACTCACCGAGGGATATAATCCTAACTGACCTACAAATAATATAACAATCAAACAATAAAGTACTGCCGTCTTCCCGGTAAATCTTTTAGAAGCTGCTATCATTGAATAACCACCTTCCAAAATTTTGTGGAGCTATACAGCAGAAAGGATGCGCTTTCAAAACAGTAGTTTTATAGACATTCGCCTCCTACATTTGAAATGATGGATTACGGATACAAGCTAACTAATAACGCTAATAATATAAGTTATAGGTAGATGGCCGTCGATGGCGATTTCTATGCTTTGTATGTGGGATATTACGTTCAACAAAAAAAGCCCCGGAGAGGACAAGGGGACTATATTGCCCCTTAACTCTCCGACGCTTCGTGTTATACATTAAATCTAGCTACCAACCCTTGCAGTCCATGCGCCATTGTACTTAATTCACTTGCAGAGGATGCAATTTGTTCGACCGAAGCCATTTGCTCTTGTGAGGCTGCTGACACATGCTGAGTACTCGCAGCGGTTGTTTCCGAGATTTGCGTAACGTTACGAATTGACTCTACAATCTCATCCGCAGCCGCCGTAATCTCCTCTACGGCTCCAGATACTTCCTGAACCTGTTCGGCGAGTGAATCTATAGATAATCGAATCTCACCGAAGGAACGTCCCGCTTCTTCGATAATCTCCGTACCTCCCTTTACTTCACGCATGCTGCTCATCATCACCTTCATCGCGTCATCTGCTTCACTTTGGATCCCAGTCGCCATTTCTGCAATTTGATTGGCGGATTCCGCGGACTGCTCTGCCAGCTTACGGACCTGATCGGCAACCACAGCGAAACCTCTACCTTGTTCACCAGCACGAGCTGCCTCAATCGTCGCATTTAGGGCCAGCATATTCGTCTGCGAAGCGATTCCTTTTATGACTCCTACAATACTGCCAATCTCCTGGGATCGATTCACAAAACCTTGGACTTGCTGTGATAAAGATTGTATGGAGCGATTAATCGATTCCATTTGCTGTCCAGCGGCGTGAAGGGATTCATCTCCTGTAATGGCAAATGCCGCAGAGCGATGGGAGGCTTCCGAGATGTCCTGGACACTGGCAGCAATTTGACCGATTCCTAGAGATATTTCTGAGATTGTAATTGTATTGGTCTGCAAATCATTCATCTGTCTGGCTGTTCCGGAAGCGACTTCACCCATAATATGCGATATTCGTTCTGTGGCGCCTGCCGTCACTCCACTATCTGACCTAAGCTTTGTAGAGGAATTCGCGAGACTATTCGCCGATAACTTCACCTGTTCAATCATCGTGCCCAGATTATCTGTCATTTTATTAAAGTTAAACGCCAGTTCACCAATCTCATCTTTAGAACGAACACTTAATTTGCGCGTAAGATCGGCATCCCCATCTGCAGTTTCCTTCAACTGAGTGTTCACATCACGAAGCGGTTTAATAATCCGTCCAGAAATTAGCAGCGCAAGGATCACCGCGAGCACTACCGACAATCCAGTCACACCAAAGCTAGTAATCAAAGCGTTGTTACGATGCGAATTTGCCAGGCTTTGTCCATTCTCTATTTCCTCTATGAGCATGTTCTGAAACACAATCTGAGATTCAATCATAGCGTCTAATGACAGGTTCGTGAATTTCTTCTGCGCTTCCGGGAAGTTGCCTTCCTTAGCTAAGGCAAAAGCTTCCTTCAGAACGATTAAATAATCATTCCATTTGCTCTTCAGCTCAGCTACACCCTTTAACTCAGCTTCACTTAATCGGGCATTCTCCAGCTCTGTAATAGCATTTTCAATCAATGGGAGCATTTCTTCATACTGCGCCAGATATGAATTCCGCTCATCATCTGTGTTACTCATCACATAACGAGCACCCAGCTCATCTGCGGTACGAATCTTATCCGTTAAGCCCTGAACAAGTGACAGCTTGTCCCAGTTACGATTAACCTGATCTGTCAATTGGGTAACCTTCCCCTGAAACAATGTGTTTCCGGCTATCGCCACTAGAAAGACTATAATCACAGCAGTAAATCCTAAGACTATTTTCCCACGGATACTTTTCACCATCGGTTTTCCTCATCTCTATATGTATGTAGATCTATTTGGTACTTTTATCCTACTAGCTCTCCCTTAAGCCTCTCTGAATTTGAACTGAATGTTTGCTTAAAAAAACAAAAAGACCCCTATTTCCGGCCGAGGCAGGAACTAATGGTCTCTTGAGATCTTTTTATTCGTATAAATTTCCGTTAGCCAGCTCTGCCAGCTTCGATTCATCCAGTACACTTAAGCGTCCACGATTTCGTGTAATGATTCCTTCATCAATAAAACGCCGTACAATTCGATTAAGATGCCGATAGCTTGTGCCAAGCAATTCTGCTGTCTCAATAAGACTTGAGGTCCGAATCTCCTCCACCCGCCGGTCACCATTTTTATCCGCGAACAAAGACATTAAATAACTGGCAAATCGATTCTCCACAGGATACAACAGGTTAAGTGCGGAGGCTTGACCGAGCGTATGCAATTTGTGACTAAGTTCTCCGACGAGAAAACGTAACAACGCTGTATTTTCCTCAAGCTCTCTCAGGAGTAGTCTTCTCCCTGCAAAAAGAATCAAGCTCTCACCCACAGACTCCACTTGATTCTTAACAGGGAACCGGTGAAGGAGCTCTACATCCCCAATCACAGATATCGGATTTGTAAACCGCACCAGCATAGATTTGCCATTTGGCAGCAAGGTCTGAATTTTGAGCTTGCCCTCAACCAATATGAACATCCCATCCAATTGATCGCCAACCAAACACAGCTTTTCTTCATCCGCGTAACGTCTCAACTCCATTTTATGCGTTACCAGCGGGCTAAATATTCCGTCCAGACCGTTCTTCACTGCCAAGGCACGGACAGCCTCACGGTCATTTATCGTCTGCATGTAGTGCCCCCTCTATTGTTTGCTCCAGTGTAATTTAGAATACCCCACAAAAAAAGGACATATGTCCTTTTTAATAAGGTTTTCCTATGACACTTTACATTACAACAGAATCCACACAATAACGAATCATATCTACCTTCTGATCCTGCAGCCAAAATTCAATACTCCGATGGTTGATTTTATCCACGTATCCGATAATCTCAGCCCCTTGCTCCCCTCTTTTATAATAAGAAGTGCCATAAGCCTTGATCACTTCGTCCGCTGAAGCTCCAATATGAATATCTCTTGCCGTACTCATCGTATGATCGGAATAGACGCTGATTAGAATGATCTTATCATCACCACGTGCTGTGGCTATTGTTGTCTCATGACCCAGATCATAATACTGATACCGCTCTATATCATTATTTGGCTTAGGTTCCCTAGCGATTGAATCAAGGCTTTGAAGCAGCTGAATGCCGCCCAGACTTTCCTGTTCAAGATGGGTGCTGGAAACACGCGAGTAATGATTTTGTTTGGGCGCATTGTATAAATAGATATGATAGATCCCGTAACTTAAACCTACCGTAATAAAAATAATGATAAATGACCAGCCTCTTTTAAATGGCTTCTTCCTCACTGACCTCACACCTTCTTCTTACCTTTACTGTGCAAAATATTCAGCCAGCTCACGCTGCGCCAGATATTGCGGGAAATTAAACGACTGCCATGCCCACTCACGCTTATTGAGTTCTCTCCATTCATTCTTCAAAAAATCATCCAGCATCCCATCTTCCTGTTCACTAAACTTTATCAGAGAAGGGATGACCTCCGGAGATAAACGGACCAAATAATTGGCGTCCAATTTACCACTCGCTGCATAACGATCCATATTTTTATTAGCGATAATAACATCCATCCCGATATAGTTCATGACGACGTAGGAGATCAAGCCCAGCACAATATAACATTTCGCCAATGGCACACGCTGAACAGCTATCCGTAAGGCTGCAACCACCAACAATAAGCCCATAAATATCATAAATGCATGCACTAAAAACCGAGTCGTGGTATAGCCATACACCTCTTCATAAAGAGTCAGACGGGTATAGGCGGAATATAGCATAACTGTCGAGCAACCAACCAGAATGTAGAGCAGAACATTAATAAATTTTTGCAGCCCTCCACTTCTTTTTCCTTCCGACACCAAAGCCAGCAGCAAAATCACGAAATTAATCGCAGCCACCATAATCAGCTCAAAAAATCCACTACGTGCGTAATCAGCATATGAGCTGCCCTCTGGTAAAATCCCTTCCCATGCTCCAAACAAGTAAGAAAACTGTACGAAAACAAACAATACATATACCGTGTTAATGGCTATAAGAATCGTCGTCATAATTATCGGATCCATTTTAAAGCTTACAGGCGCCAGCACTGGACCATATTCCTTAGGCTGCATATTCCAGTCATAGATTTTCGAATCCACATACCCCCACACTAAGCCGAACAAGCCCATGCCCAGCAGGATAATCCACAGCACCCGCACAAAACCTTCCCCAAATGAAATCTGATCCAGCACATTCGGCAGCGCCAGCAGTACATGATGAAACACTCCGTCCGCTGAGGACAGCAGAGTCACCACAACCAGCAATATTGGAAAAGAGATCGCAAGTCCTATCAGCACTTTCCCCATAACCTGCTTACGCTCGTCCTTCATTTTACTGCCGCCAGACCTTTTAATGATCGTAAACACAGTGCTCCAATGGCGGAAATTCTGTGGAAGCACATGCTCCAGCGTGTTCCCCACTAATCCAAGCCGGCTCCAAGCCGGCCGTTTATCACTAAGCAAATAAGTCATATGTAATAAAATCAACACCGGGATCACCAGCAGGTTCAGCCCAAAGAAGAAAAAATTATGAAAGAATAAATAGGTTAATGAAAGTAGAAAAATCGCTCCAAACCAGAAGTAACTGAATTTGTTAAGCTTGCGGATTTTAGCCTTGGCATAATAAAGCATGAACGCATAGAACAGACATACAAAGATTGGATACGATAGGCCCGCCAGCTTCCCATAAAATAAATACTGATGAACTATTGCCAGTAAGAACGCGGCAAGCAAAGCAGCAAGCGATCGATTAAGCCTAAGTCCCGTTCCCGTTTCCATTTCCTCGGTCATGGTAATTACCCCCATTTTCTTACTTTCTCATCCTTATTTTACGTGATAAAATAAGAAAAAAAAGAGAAAGAATTTATTTATAATTTCCTATTTTCCGAAAGGAACCAAAACAATGAAGCTGCATAGCCAATTTTTAAAGCTGCAATCTCATTTTGGGGGAGCCACAGAAATCTCAGTGACGATGGATGAGTTGGCATTGATTTTCGGCTGTACACACCGCAATGCCCTGCATATTGTGAATAAAATGATGTTGCAGGAATGGATCAAATGGACGCCTAAGCGTGGGCGGGGAAGCCGCTCTTTGCTGCAATTTCTTGTTCCCTCCGAAGAAATTGCCCTTCAATCCATGATGCAGGCGATTAGCCGCAAAGATGTCCACAACGCTATAGAAGGTATCAAAACCCATGCCAGCTCCACCTCACTGCAGGATACACTGCAGGGTTGGCTGCTGACCTATTTTGGGCATCATTCTGAAATTCGTAGTGACAAGCAAATTGATACTCTCCGGCTGCCTATTACCCAGCAACTCCATACCTTCGATCCGTTGTATATGAATCTGCTGGCAGAGTCATTTGTTTCCAGCCATGTTTTCGACGGGTTAGTGAAACGAAGTGGTGAACAGGACAAAATCGTTCCCTGTCTGGCTCACGCCTGGGAAGTCGATGAGAGCCGGACGCTCTGGACTTTTTTTCTACGCAAAGAGGTGTTATTCCATCATGGAAAAGTGCTGACAGCCAAGGATGTAGTCTATTCCCTGGGACGGTTGATGCAAACCTCTAAACGGACACTCTATAGCTATATTTTCAAAGAAATCCAGCGGGTCACCGCATTAAATCCATCTACCGTTCAAATTACGCTTAAGCAGCCTAATGAACTATTTCTACCATTTTTGTGTACGAGCAGAGCCGCAATTGTACCGCGTGATTTAGAAGGAATGGATGAGCAGAGCTTTGGCCGTAGACCCGTGGGGACTGGCCCCTTTAAGGTTGTGGATATGACCGAGGACACTTGTGTGCTGGAGGTTTTTCCTTATTATTTTCAAGGACGGGCTCATTTAGATCGGGTTGAAATCCTTTATGTCCCGTGGGATACCGAAACGTCATCCTCTGATACGGGTTCTGCTTTTCACGTGATTCAGAATCCCTCATCCGCCAGTTCTTCGACCTGGAGCCGAATTCATTCGGAGTCTTCCATTCGGAAATTCGTCACCTGCAATACGCAAAAAAAGGGACCGCTAAGCGATCCCCTGCTTCGGGCAAAAATAGTCTCCTGTTTAAAAGACGATTCAGCGTCCATCGAGCAAGAAGCGATAATAGATCAAGAAATCACGTTGCAAATCTCTACGATTCCACAATATGCTGGCGATGCTGATTTTATTGCCACTAGACTAGAGCAACAAGGTTATAAATGCAATGTCATTTCCGTGTCTCCAGAGGAATTTAAAGGTCCGATTCGGCTGGAATCTGACCTGATTGTTTTCTCATTATTCCGTGACGAGGATGAACAACTTCGTTTATTTGATCTATACCTCACGCTCTCCCAGCATATTGAACCGCATACCCGGGCGGATATAGAAGGCTGGCTATATACCATCGCGCGCGAACCTAATCCGGTGGCCCGAGCGGAAAGTTTCAGTATCATCGAGAACCGTCTGATTAAAGAGCACCACCTACATATTTTGTATGAAAAGCCGACTCAGACAGCTTATCTCCCCTCTGTCCGCGGGGTTAGCTTCAATAGCCAGGGTTGGGTCGATCTTCGTCATGTCTGGTTTCCGCCACTGCTCTCTAGCAGCAGCACGAGTTGATCTGCTTGAATTAAAAAATGCGGAAATCCAGAGCTTGCCCCGGATTTCCGCATACGCGATAAAGCTAATTATTAAGCTGCTGTTTTAGTCGTAGCTGTAACTGTAGAAGTCCCTGCATCCCACTTCACATCCATATTCAATCCCTCGGAAATAAATCTTACCGGAACCAGTGTCCGATTTCCGATAATTTGCGGAGGAACGTCGAGTGTGAGTACTTTGCCATTGATGTAAGCAGTCTTGCTGCCAATGGCCATTACGATCGTTGTATTGTCTTTTATTGCGGTAATTTTCTTAGTCGTTTGATCCATGGTTACTGTAGCACCCAGAGCATTAAAGATTGCATTCACTGGCACCAGCACACGGCCATCCTTATTCACAGGAAGCTGATCTGCAAAGCTGACCGCTGTTCCGTTTAAAAGTACGGATATTCCCTTAGTGCCCGTCGTGTTCGGATTCGTTGTTGATGGTGTAGTAGTTACAGAGGGTAGAGGTGTGACGTTAAGTCCTAGCTGGCCTTGCAGATTAGCAAGTCTGTTCAGCGCAAAGGTCATAATCGAACCTGCAGCCATTGTGCCCATACCTTGTCCCCCGCCTCCAGCGTTACCTGTTGGAGGTGTAGGATTACCATCAGTCGCAGTCCCTGTATTATCAGGACGTGCTGGCGGTGTCGTTCCATCCGGAGGTGTCATGCCCTCCATCCCTTCAGGAGGTGTCATGCCTTCCATCCCAGCTGGTGGAGTCATTCCTCCACTACCACCCGTCTCGCCTGTTGTTGAATAAGTAACATTACTTTCAAATTGTTCCATGGTATAAAATTTGGTTGGATCTGCTTGAACGTAAGGTTTAATCAAGGTAGCCAATTCAGTGATTCTGCTCTGAATTCCTTCCAAATAATCTACCAGCTCAGATACATATTTCAAGTATATAGTCTTATATTCAGGCACTTCCAACAGATTAGCAATCATTGGGACCTGATCTAAACTTATCCCAAGTGTAGGATTATCAATCGATGCAGTTACTGCGTTGGTATTGGCTGCGATGGTTGTTGCCGATGTAGATGTTGTGCCCGCAGCAGCTGTTGTACCTGCTCTGCCGCCTCCGCCACCAGAATACCCGTTAAAGGACATGTTCATATCCCATGGAAGTACACTAAATTTACCGGATGCATCCCCGTACAACATATAATTATGACCTTTATCCCCGTTATAGCTGTCATAGTTACCCAATACAGCATTAGTGGCGATATACTTCAGGGCCGAATCCACATCTAGCACACTTTCAATAGAACCCTTCTCACCGGCAGGCATCTCATTCAGTACCTTGATGAAGTTCTTTAACGAAGCTTTATCATCTTCTTTACCTGTATCATAAGTTATCGTTTCGTAGTCACTGTCTTCTTTGTACTGCAGATAACTTTTTTCTTCTGTATCATACAGAACACCTTCGTCATAAGTTTCTCCATAGGTACGTTCCAGGTAGCTGTCATCTATCGCTTCCACACCTACATAAAACCCATATAATTCTCCGTTGATATACAGGTTGGTGAACACAGTCAAAGGTGCATCCACACCAACAGAACGGAGCGCTTCGTAATGTAAATATTCACGAATATACGAAGGGTCCGAAAAATTGTTGTTCAGTACCATTTTATCAAGACCAAGTAACGTTTGCTTCTTATCATATTTATCAAATTTCAGCCGGAAGCTGTATCTGTCCGAGTCTGTCATACTGGCTACCGATTTTAACGTCAGATTCCCTTTAGTAGAAAATCCAACATTTTCAACAACATTCCCGTCAACTTCAACCTTAACTTTTTTGTATTCTTTTTCGAGGGGACTTGCTAATATACTTTTCCAATCCGCATCATCAATCGTTACTTTAACATCAATGATTCTGTCACCCGCGAACAGGGATTCATACGCTTTCGTTACACCTGCATCCGCCGCACTAACTACGGGCGTGTTTCCAGCAACTCCAAACGCCGTTGAGACGATAGCAAGACTTAGTGTAACTGCCATGAACTTTCTCAGCAAATTTTTCTTCTTCACCATGTGTAATCCTCCTTGAAGTACAGATTTATGTTTTCGAAGTTCAAGGAGATTGTAAAATATGAATCTGAATATACGCTGAATAGCTTGTCTAAGCTTTGCCAGGCAGGCTGTTTATCAGCCCTTTGCCAATCAGATTAGCTGAAACCGGCGGTTTTCCGATCTCTCTGGCCCAGACCGATAATTGCCCGACATGATGAATCTCATGAGCAATCACATGGCGCATTACCTCACCCCAGGCATCGGTCACGATCCTGCCATCCGGAAGGTGATCCTCAAAAATCCTCTGCTCCAGCCCCTCATGCCAAGCCGTTACAAAGGGTTCCACCTCTGTATGGAATTTTGCATCCAATTCTCGTACTTGCTGCAAAGTCTTGTACTGCTCAAAATCCTCTTGGAAATCCGATTTTCCTTGCAATACTTGAATCCAGCTCCACTCCACATCCACAATGTGAAAAAGCGTCTTGAGTATACTGCCTACACCACCTATACGTATTGCAAGCAGCTCCTCCTCAGAAATATTTGCACACCACTCATACCATTGTTCGCGGACCATCCAGTTATATTGAAAAAATGTCTGCAAATAAAAACCTCCTAGAAAGTTGTTGTACTTTTTAATGGGAACTTAAATGTTTTCGGTATCCTTCTACCTTTTCATCTCTATAACCTAACGATTCATAGAACACATGCGCTTCCTTCCGCTGCTCACCGGAGACTAAAATAATATAATAGCAGTCTCTTTCCCGGGCCGCTTGTTCAATGGCGTTCATAAGTTTTTTGCCGACGCCTTGACGGCGTGCCCGCGCTGAAACGACCACATTCTCAATCACCATAAACGGTTTGCAGTCCCCCACTAAGTCCTGACACACGATGCCCATCAAAGACCCTAGTAACTCCCCCTCTACAAAAGCACCCAATAGAATGTAGCGGTTATCCGCCTTAACCACTTTAAACACTTTTTCAAGCTTATTAAGGTCAGACGGTTTATTCATCAGCTCTTGATATAAATTCCCCAGTTCAGGAAGAGATTCCATTTCTATTTCTTTAATATCAACCATGATTGTTCATCCTGCTTTCTTTTAAATTAACAGCCCTGCTCATACACATACAGTCCACCATTCCGTGGATGAGATATACACTTTCAATTATAACCTCTTTGGACCAACTGCTGTGCCAACATCTTCATAAAAGAAGAATGCCCATAATACCAAGCCATCCGCCCCAGCACTAGCCACATAAAATGGATGCAGCTTAATCTTCTTCATAGCCCCATTATTTACGAACTATCAACTCGAATTCATCCTTCTGTCCATCCCACTCTACGCACCAATCCCAGAATGTACGGACTTTAACTCACCTTTGACTCCCTCAACATTATTGCTGAATTCTTCTGTAGCCTGTTGAATATATTCCGCCGACCAAAAGTTCCTCCTATGCCATTTGTAAATATCTGAGCACGATCTCAACACGCTCTCCAACCGATAAATCTTCCTCTATTCGTAAAATAGGACATTCCAGTGCGGACATCCATTCCTCATGCAGCACTTTGCTCCTGACTTCAACTCCAGCAACATCATATAATGCCGCCCACTCCATAAAGGTCTGATACGCTTCATATTTACTTCCTCCAGGCAAAATATGATCACCATATCTCTCGTACTCTCTGGCTCTTAATCTATCTAAACGAATTTCCGGTGGAAGTCCTAGAAAAATAACCAAATCGAATAATGGTCGAAGGCCGTCTCCCCAGCCACATACCGCACCGCTCAGAATCCAAGGTTCCTTATGAGTCAAATCTCTTGTAAGTCTTGCTAATCGCTCATTGACCTCACGTTGCTTAGTGAATTTATGCTCCCAAAAATAGTCGTCACTGTCTAACTGGACATGTGGCAACACTTTAGCTAATTCGTAACCTAATGTACTCGTTCCTACGCCTGAGGCTCCCATAATATGAATTTTTCTCATACATTCCCTCACCTTTAAGTGGATTTAAAGTTGCAATTCGGGCAATTTCCCTCCAAATATAAAAACAAATAGACTGCTCTCTAAGTAAGCAAAGCAGTCCATTTATCGTATAGCTCTTATTCCGTTATAGCTGCTACGTCTTTAGGAATCCGGCGTGCTGCATCCGTGGATATAGCCGCTTGGATTACTGCCAGGCGGACCTGTTCAACTACTTTTTCGTTAAAAATACTTGGGATGATATATTGCTCATTGAGTTCATCCGGATGAACGACCGATGCAATGGCTTTTGCCGCAGCCAGCTTCATTTCCAGATTCACAGTTCTAGCCCGGCAATCAAGTGCGCCACGGAAAATACCCGGAAAACATAACACATTATTGATCTGGTTCGGATAATCACTTCTGCCTGTCGCTAGAACGCGAACAAAAGGTTCTGCCAAATCCGGTTCAATCTCCGGTGTAGGATTAGCCATCGCAAAAACGATGTTATCACTGGCCATGCTTTTAAGATGCTCCACGGTCAGAATCCCCCCACGGGACACCCCAATAAAGACATCTGCCCCTTGTATAACCTCCGTTATTCCACCCTCAATTCCCTCAGGATTGGTTGCGGCAGCAAGCTTCTGCCATTCCGGATTATCATACTGGAGATCTTTTCTGAGAACGCCTTCACGATCAACCGCATAAATATAACGCGCGCCCGCTGCCAGCAGCAGATTACATATGGACACCCCAGCCGCCCCTATACCCACAACAACAATCCGCGCATTTTCAATAGATTTATTAACAACTTTAAGCGCATTCAAAAGTCCTGCAAAAGCCACCACGGAAGTTCCGTGCTGATCATCATGGAATACCGGAATGTCCAGCTCTTCCGCAAGCCGGCGTTCGATTTCAAAGCAGCGTGGTGAACTTATATCCTCTAAGTTTATCCCTCCAAAGCCAGGAGAAACTGCTTTTACGATATTGATAATTTCTTCCGGATCTTTGGTATTTAAGCATAGCGGAAAAGCATCAATGTTCGCCAATTGCTTAAACAGCATCGCCTTACCTTCCATGACAGGCATCGCTGCTTCCGGGCCGATATCCCCTAGTCCAAGCACAGCAGTGCCGTCCGAAACGACTGCAACTGTATTTCTTTTCATCGTCAGAGAATAAGCTTTTCTGGGATCTTCGGCAATCGCCGTACACACTCGGGCTACCCCCGGCGTATACACTAAGGATAAATCCTCCCGATTTTTAATCGGCATTTTAGGTGTGATTTCGATTTTTCCGCCAAGATGAGCCAGAAACGTCCGATCCGACACGTTGATTATTTTAATTCCCGGCATCTTCGATAATATTGAGATAATTTCTCCATTAGCTGCGTCTTGCACATTCACTGTTATATCTCGGGTAGTGACATCCTTCCCTGCACGTATCACGTCAATAGCAACAATATCTCCGCCAGCTGCGGCAATTCCTGAAGCAACATCGCCAAAAGATGCAACCGATTTCCGAATTTCGAGCCTGATAATCATTGTAGTCGCAATCGACATGAATTAGCCTCTCTTTCTTCAATCCTATTATTTAAAAAATACTATACTTTCCCATTTAAACATATCTTCCGCCTATTAACTAGATCAACGAAAAATTTTTCTTCATACAGTATTCCCATCCGCACCCGGTCCAAATACATCAGGTATGGCAGCTACGGACACAGAGCCATTTTTCCCGTGAAAATAAATTTCATCATAATCTTAAGTGTATGTAAGCATAAACAAACCGTAAGCTCTTATACTCTTCATTACCTTCTCTGCATGCTGTAGAGCATCCCGCCGATTCTTTTCTCCGCTGGCACTTTCAGTTGCTCTCCTCACTAAGGTCTGTACTGCTCTTCTAGCAAAACAGCCTTACCTTCTACAAATGTCAGATGGAATAATCTATCCACAAGCTCTTCGCTAATAAAATTCGTATAGTCAACTTGCTGAGGTCTCGCCCCATTTAGTTCAGCTATAGTTACATCAGTCTCAAGCTTAAGTCGTTCGATTTCATCGCTTGCATTTCGGATATAGAATCCATTAGGCAATGATTCGGGTTCTTGTATACCATCTTCTTTAGCCGCAATTTCTGCCGCCTCTCCACCGAACCATTCCACCTCATCCAGATCCAGATAAACCGTATTCCCTTCTGTGATTACTCCCTTTATAAAAGCTAATTTTTTCTCCACTTGAGGTAAGTTATAAATAATTTTTTTCAGTTCCTCCACGCTTTCACCCTGCACTCCACTCTCAGAGTTAGATTGGATTGAAATCTCGCCTATAGTTTGAACAAGCTCCTTGGTAGTTTGGTTAGTCTCTTTTGGTGGCTTATTATAAAAAGAATATCCATTAAAGCCAAGTGAGACTAATGTGATACCCGCTAAGACTGTACCCATTAAATTTTTCCATTTCATAAGCTTCACCCTCTATCACAAGATTTAACGGAACCTTAATAAACAATTGCGCTATATCATAGACAATCACAAATTGACCGGGCAGAATAAATATTATATACATGTCTTACCTATAACGTAGTTGAAGGAGCTCACACTTATGACAGAATCATTTCAGGCGTTAGTTGTCGACAAAACAGAATCATCCTTCTCCGTAGCTGTTAAGCCGGTTACCCTAGAGGATCTGCCAGCTGGAGAGGTTGTAATTAAGGTTGCTTACTCCAGTGTAAACTATAAAGACGGTTTAGCCAGTATTCCAAACGGTAAAATTCTAAGAACATATCCCTTTATTCCAGGGATAGATTTATCCGGTGTTGTGGTATCTTCCACAGATGAGCGGTTTCATAAAGGGCAGCAAGTCATTGCGACAGGATATGGTGTTGGCGTATCACACTTTGGCGGCTTTAGCGAATACGCTCGGATTCCCGCAGGTTGGATCACTCCCCTTCCCGAAGGCCTGACGCTTAAAGAAGCTATGATCTACGGTACTGCAGGACTGACAGCTGCCTTGTCCATACTAGCCCTGGAAGATCATGACGTTTCCCCGGACAAAGGCAAAGTACTTGTAACAGGCGCTACCGGCGGTGTAGGTGGATCTGCTATTGCCATGCTTGGCGCAAAAGGGTATAGCGTAGTGGCAAGCACAGGTAACGCCAAAGCTACCGATTACCTTAGAGGTATAGGAGCCGAGGACGTGATCTCACGTGAAGAGGTCATTGGCGGCGCCAGCAAACCCTTGGACAAACAATTATGGCAAGGCGCAGTAGATTCGGTGGGTGGTGACACCCTTGCCGCAGTTTTGAGTAAAATCACCTACAGAGGTTCTGTAGCTGCAAGTGGCTTAACCGGAGGCACTTCAGTTCCAACTACAGTACTTCCGTTTATTCTTCGGGGTGTTAACCTTCTCGGCATAGATTCCGTTGAATGTCCTGCAGACCTTCGCCAGAAGGCTTGGAAACGGATGGCGAGCGATCTGAAGCCAAGTCAGCTGGAGAACCTCGTGGATCGTGAAGTCACGTTAAACGAGCTACCGCAAGCATTGGAAGATATTCTACAAGGAAACCTTAGAGGAAGAGTACTTGTCCGTTTATCCTAGGTTTAACAACGAAACCTCCCGGAATCTAGAGTTCCGGGAGGTTTTTTTAGTTTACTCTTGGTTATTTGGATACTGGTAATGCGGCTGCTGCTGTACATAGGGTTGTTGGCGATAATGCTGATCATAACCCTGCGTATAGTACCCTTGCATCGGGTAAGGCTGATAATTAAAGGCTTGTGTAGCTGGAGGCATTTGTGAAGATATCGGGATGGGTTGTGCCTGCATATGAGCGTATGGATTCATATTTGGCTGCATATTAGGATGCATATTTGGTTTAACATTGGCTTGCATATTTGGGGCCATGTTAGGGGCCATATTAGGAGCCATATTGCTGCTGCCCATTACTTTATCTTCTTCGCAGCAGTCAGCAGGAGGGCCGATGAAGGTTCCCGGCTTGATTGGAGCAAGAGCTTCTTTTACCTTAGCTTCATTTAAGCAGTAAGTATGGGCTAATACATTTGCTGGGGTTTTGCTAAGAATATCCGAACCTAAAATGACCTCAGGAATAGGTGCGTCAAAAATCGCGAGCAGATGTGTATTATCCACAGTAGCTACCTCATAATGCCACCAGCCTTGCGGCACGTTTGCCACTTGACCCGGACAAATCGGAAAATGCAGAAGTTCATTTGTGAACGGATTGATTAAAGACACTACCGCTGAACCGCAGATACAATATACAAGCTCTGCAGCATTTTGATGATAATGAGGTTCCACAACATTTGATTTGCTAAGAAAAATATCCAGCAGCGATATGTTCTCAAGCGTGTTCAATTGTTTAATCGACAGCAAGTTAATGAAGTTGTTGGCATCTTTTTTAAAAAGTGTATTGGTGTTCACATCAAAAGTAAACTCTGTATTGGGGGACGTATAGTCCATGTATGAAGTCACTTTTTTTCCTGCCTTTCTGTTGCTATAAATTTTTGCTTTCCCTAAACACAAGATATGCGTTTGCCTATGCCTAGGTGCGGAGATTCACTACTCCTGATAAAAATTCATCTTTCTTTTCTAAACGGGGCATCCTCTAAGTATTACACTCTCACCCCACATAGGAGGCATAGTATGAAATCCATTCACACAAAAATAGTGTTAGCGTTATGTATCACTCTCTTTACAATTATGGGTTTCCAGCCTATGAATCTCAGCTCCACGGTTGAGGCCGCCAATAACAAAACATCATCGAAACAGGCGCCTCTTACATTTGTTCTAGTTCATGGGTCTTGGGCTACTGCTTGTTTTTGGGATCAAACGGCCGCCGCACTTCGCAGCTTAGGACACACCGTCTATACTCCGGAATATGCCGGTCATGGCGGGGACAAAAACAATAATGTAACGCATGCGCAAATTACACAGTCTGTTGTCGACTTTATCAAGCAAAAAGACTTAAAGGATATCATTCTGCTCGGACATAGCTTTGGTGGATCGGTGATCCAAACCGTCTCTCAGCAAGTACCGGATCGGATCAAACGTCTGGTATTCTTCGATGCCTTCGTACCGCTGGATGGGCAAAGTGTGGCGGACCAATTTCCAGCTGATTCGCTTAAGTACTTTGAACAGCTAAGAGATACTTCCGGCAATAACACCATAACGCTCCCCTTTCCTCTCTTCCGGGATACATTCGTCAACGCCGCCAGTCTTGCGGAAGCGCAAGCTTTTTATAAACAAGCTCCTCCTGAGCCAGCAAGTCCACTTTTCGAAAAGCTTGATCTCAAGAAATTCTACAGTCTCCAGATCCCCAAAAGTTATCTTTATCTAACGGAGGACACCGCGATACCGCAAGGTCCATACGGATTCCATCCTACACAATCCAGTCATTTAGGCGTCTTCCGCTTCATCGAGGGCAAAGGAGATCACATGACCACCGTTCGAACCGAACCCAAAATGCTGGCGGAATTGATGGTGAAGGCGGGAAGAGATTAGTCGCCTAACAGCTGGATAGTCTAGTAGCTGTTGTGGCTTGAGCTGGGGTTCGCGAGCTGGGCTGGTGACGTGAGCTGGGCTGTTTGATATGAGCTGAGCTATGCGATGTGAGTTGGGCTGGTGGCTCGAGCTGCGCTTTGTGATGTGAGCTGAGCTATGCGATGTGAGTTGGGCTGTGTAATGCGAGCTGGGCTATGTGACGTCAGTTGCGCTGTATGATATGAGCTGGGCTGGTGACGTATGCTACACTCTATAATGCAAGCTGGGATATGCGACGTCAGTTGCGCTGTGTAATGCGAGCTGGGCTATGCGACGTCAGTTGCGCTGTATGATATGAGCTGGGCTGGTGACGTATGCTATACTCTATAATGCAAGCTGGGCTTTGTGATGCTGAGTTGGCCTTCCACTCTGGGCTGAACATTGCGACTCTAAATACACTAGAGCTTAGCGGGGATCGGACCGAGGAGCTCTTATTTTCACAATTTCGGCGATTTAGCCATGCTATCGGACTCAGATGCAGCTATTCACCCAAAAGTACTCCTATAATGCGTGATTTCAGGGGAATAAGAGCCATACAGTCCGAAACTCTCGCCAGAACGATCATAATGCCAAAATAGCTGCAATACGGTCCGTAACGATGTCTGACGCGAGGTTTCTTAATTAATCACCAACGTAGGCTGATGATTTGTGACTCGAGCTGGCATTGCCACTCTGGGCTGAACATTGCGACTCCAAATCCACTAGAGCTTGGCGGGGATCGGACCGAGGAGCTCTTATTTTCACAATTTCGGCGATTTAGCCATGCTATCGGACTCAGATGCAGCTATTCACCCAAAAGTACTCCTATAATGCGTGATTTCAGGGGAATAAGAGCCATACAGTCCGAAACTCTCGCCAGAACGATCATAATGCCAAAATAGCTGCAATACGGTCCGTATCGATGTGTGAAGCGAGGTTTCTTAATTAATCACCAACGTAGGCTGATGATTTGTGACGCTGAGCAGGTATTGTCACTCTGGGCTGAACATTGCGACTCCAAATCCACTGGAGCTTGGTGGTGATCGGACCGAGGAGCTCTTATTTTCACAATTTCGGCGATTTAGCCATGCTATCGGACTCAGATGCAGCTATTCACCCAAAAGTACTCCTATAATGCGTGATTTCAGGGGAATAAGAGCCATACAGTCCGAAACTCTCGCCAGAACGATCATAATGCCAAAATAGCTGCAATACGGTCCGTAACGATGTCTGACGCGAGGTCTCTTAATTAATCACCAACGTAGGCTGATGATTTGTGACTCGAGCTGGCATTGCCACTCTGGGCTGAACATTGTCACTGATGATTTGTGGAGAAACAGACCGCGTGGACTGAACGATTGTGCTTTCGAATCAAAAAAAGAGCAAGCGTATGGGAATCCCCTAATACGCTTGCTCTTTTTATCCATAACATACCTACTTCCTAGGCAATCCGCCACGCGGCAGCTCAGGGTCCGATGTCACTCCGGTAATCACCCAGCTATTCTTCTCTTGCACAAGTGAGATTGTCAAAAATATAGAAGGTGCTGGTCCACTTGAAGTCGCAGTATCCAAACGCATTTCTATGACCTCTGAGTTCTTGTTAATTATCGTTTCTTTAGTGACCTCGTAGTTCGTGATCCAGGGGCTGGAGACACCCGTTACCCAGTTTAGTTCAACAAACCGCGGATACATAATCTTTTTGAATTCTTTGGAGAAGATCGAATATTGAATCGAGGCATTCCGATGCTGTAATCCGAACCCGTATAGCTCTGATGCTTGAATTGCAGAAGGTAATATAATGCGCTTGGACTCCGGAGCTGGCTTGGGCATAGCCGATAGCAGTTCTCCATTAACGCGAGTCATAGTAACGGGGGCTGATGCACCCAAGGCCATTCCCGGCAGAAGCAACAACCCTGCAATTAGAGCAGTCGCCATTTTCTTTTTGCTAATTAGAATCACCTCATTCGTAGCCTGTTCACTACATGTGAATTGAATCTAATTATTCCCCCACTTCACTCATAAATATGTACACTGTTTCCAAATCCACCAATAATGTATACCTCAATGAATTAAACTGGTAATATAAAATACATACGATACTACGCAATCATCAATTCCATTAGATTTTTATAGGAGATGTTCTCATGAAAAAAATCTTAAACATTTGTCTAGCATCAGGCCTGCTACTCACTCTATCCGTCGGTACCTTAAATACAGCAAGCGCAGAATCCAAGGTCAAAACCTACAAAAACTGCTCGGAGCTAAACAAAGATTACAAAGGTGGAGTTGCTATTTCCAGCTCAACCAAGAACAAAGGCGGCAAAACGAAAAATAAACCCTATGTATCGAAAGAACTCTATAATGCCAATAAAAAAAGCGACCGTGACAAAGACGGAATCGCTTGTGAGAAATAGGCTTAACCTTGCTCAATCATTTGCTTGAGCCTTAGATCCCGCGTGAATATCGCATTTCAACTATAAAAAAGAGAAAGACATCCAGAACCAGGACGCCTTTCCCTATTCGAACTATTGCTTTTTATTGATTAAACCGGGCCACAACAAACACCGCAGGTGAATTCCAATAGATCGTCACTTCATTCGTAGAATAGCTAAGCTCATGATCGACAAAGCACTGCGCAGCTGGTTTTCCCTGTAAATGCTCAACTACATATTCATCATGCAGCCCACGATCTGGCCCCCCTGACACCAATCCTGGCACCGGATCAGCCACTTGGTCACCTACAGAAGGGCGATGATGCGGATTCATCACGGCATGATCCCCAAATCCGGTAACATAGCTGATATCCAATACGTTACGCCCCATCAGATAATGTAGATGATCTAAGGCACAGTCCGCAAAACCGGAGTCTCCACTAAAATATTCAGCCGCCAGCAGCAGCATTGCATTGTTCATTACAAGCATATTACTGCCCCAGATATAGTCCTCCTCTTTTAAAGAGATCCTATAGCCCTCCTCACGACTCTGTTCCACTAATCGTTGCGCTTCAGCAACAAGCCCTTCTTTTAACGAGACATATAAAGCACGGTCTGCTTGCTCCTCACCATTTAACAGATAAGCAATAGTGCCATAGCCCCCCATATCACCCCAGCCTAAACTGTATTTTGGAAAAGCCAGCTGCACTAGCTGGAGAACAGCTTGATGATACTCCTCTTTCCCTGTCGTACGATACAGCTCCGCCGCTGCCCAATACCGCTCGTCCTTATCGACTCCATCCCCGTATTCTCCAGTGCTAATCTCAGGCGGATTCGTAAAACCGGGTACATCTGGATGCTGAACAAGCCATTCCCATGCTGCCCCTGCAGCATCCAGACATTTCCGCGCATAAGCAGCATCAAAAGACTCGTACACTCTTGCAGCCATAGCCATAACCCCAGCAAAATCTCCAGTAGCAGTAGCAGATATTGGTGAGAAGTACAGATCCGCTGTATCGTCCTCAGGCATAACATCCAGTCCAGGAAAGCTTAGCGTAGTCAGTTTATGGTATACACCACCTGTTGCGGAGTCTTGCATTTTAAACAACCAATCGAGCTCCACCTTGCATTCCAGCAGCACATCTGGCGTAGATCCATCACTTTCAGGCAATGGGATAGCGCTTACAAAAGCCGAGGGATATAATTCATATGCAAGCAGCATCTCCGCGATAGCTTTCGCTCCGGGACCGCTATATTTTCCATAATCACCTGCATCATGCCAGCCACCCGAACAGTCTAGTTGAAGATCCGGTTGCCCATATACAATCCCTTTTGCGGTATGACACGCCTTGTGCTTCCAATCTTCAGCATATTCTTCAGTCAATTCAACGCCACAGCGATAATAATAGAAAGCTTTCAGCAAGCCCTGTTGAAGCTCATGATAAGGCTGATCTGAGATTGTAAAGGATGCCGAAGCTACACCCTCGCCCTGCTCAATCCGATATCTTCCCTCAGCCTTGACCTCCGAGAAATCACCTGTGTGCAAAGTTACTCCACTGGCTTTATCAAATCTTCCAGCATCTGAACTACCTTTGAACACAATAGTCCCGCTATCAACATCAACTACCTGAAAATCATGCTCAGCACCTGTAAATACTGCGATTTTTTCTCCATCCAGCGGATATCCGATTTGATTCACAGTAATGGCGCGAAGTGTACGCTCGCTCATCTTCATTCTCCTTTTATGTAAAAATGATGAAGCTGAAGTGACCTTTCTCTTCTAGTTGAGAATACTCTATTCTAATTATCTATGGCAATGATGTATACAAGAAAAAACCTAGAGTCACCCGAAACGAAACGGATAACTCTAGGCGGACAAAACAGCTTATTTATCGTCAAGCAGTTTAATAAAGTTAGCTGGAAGTGTGAACTGCTTATTATGAACCACTATACGGCGAAGCTCCTCCTCGAAAGAGCTAAGATCATCTTCATCATCGTCTTTAATTTCTTTTATATCTCGGTGCAGACGCTCCATTTGCAGATCAAGAGCATGGGCGGCATCCGCCGCATTTTTCAGCTCACGAGTCATGCTCTCAGGTACTGATTTATTATATTTATAAAAGATTTTATGTTCGAGGCTTGCCCAGAAATCCATAGCAATGGTACGAATTTGAACTTCTACACAGACAAGCTCCTGGCGATCGGACATAAAAACAGGGACTTGAATCAGCAAATGAAGACTCTGATATCCGTTAGGTTTAGGATTCTTAATATAATCCTTCACCTCAAGAACCGTTAGATCATCCTGCTTCTGAAGCATCTCACTAACATGATAGATATCAGAGATAAAAGAACAGGTGATCCGCAGACCAGCGATGTCTTTAATACAATTTTTCACTGAATTCAGCGATAATTCACCATTTTTGCGCAGCATTTTGTTCATGATACTCTCTGGTGACTTAATACGCGATTTGGTATGTTCAATTGGGCTGTAATCATGCAGAGACTGAAACTCCTGTTTTAGGATCTCAATCTTTGTTTCCATCTCATCCAATGCAAATTTATAAATCAACATGAAACGAGTGATATCGTGCTTAAGCTTCTTAAATTGTTCAATTTGATTCTCGGGGGTCATTATCTCATTTCTCCTCTTGTAGCGTTTCTCTATATTTATCATAGCCAATCCACTAGTGAAATTCAAATTCAGCGGTATTCACTTTTCAATTTAGAGAAGACAGCAAGATCCACATACCGACCTTTTTCGAACTCATGTTGCCTTAAGACCCCTTCTTTGTAGAAGCCGAGCTTATTCATCAATATAAGTGACGCCTCATTTTTCGGTTCCACTCTCGCTTCAATTTTATTTAGTCTCATGTTCAAAAAGCCAAACTGCATAACACGGTTCACTACCTCTGTCATAATCCCCTTTCCCCAAAAAGCAGGCATTAAGTCATACCCAATTTCCACACGATGATGATCTTGCTCATAATTCAGAAATCCGCAGGTTCCAATCACTTTTTGAGTCTCACGATCTTCAATCATCCACCGTAAACCGGATTGTTCCTTAAAAATTTTGTCATACCATTTCATTTCATCTATCGCATCCTCGACCGAAATGAAGGGTGTAAATGGCATATATTTTACAACGGCTTCTTGGGAATAAAGTTCAAATATATCATAGCGATCATTTTCTGTTGCTTTACGTAGTGTGCATCGTTCAGTTTGTAACACAGGGAAATCAGTAAATGCAAATTCTGAATTCATGTAAGTTCTCCTTCTTCTAGTTGAGCTGTTTCCACTTTTGCTCTAGCGTTTGCGGAACATACTCCTTCAATAGAGTTAAGAGTTCCAACGGCTCGTTGGATACGTTTAGCAGACTGAGATGCGAAGAATTAGAGAAGCCTTCTTGGATACTGTTATGAATCAGATTCAGCAGAGGATCAAAATAATTCCTGATATTTAGAACCCCTACCGGCTTCTTGTGTATGCCAATTTGTGACCAGCACAAAACCTCAAAAAGCTCCTCATACGTTCCAAACCCTCCAGGTAAAGCAATGAAGCCATCTGCCAATTCTCCCATTTTTGCTTTACGGCCATGCATATCTTCTACTTCTATCAACTCCGTTAATTCTCTATGTACCATTTCCCCATTAAATAATCCTCTAGGCATTACTCCGATTACCTCGCCTCCACCATTCAAAACAGCATTAGCGACTTCACCCATTAATCCGATTTTTGAGCCACCGTAAATTAAACGATAATTATTCATAGCCATGTAGTTACCAAGTTCAACAGCTTTAGCTTTATAATCCTCATGTCCCCCTAAATTCGATCCTGCGAAAACACATATTGATTTCAAAATTCCATCTCCAAACTATATATTGATAATGTCCGCTATCTAATATACTATATGTTGGAGTATAAATCATGTGAAAGATTAAGGAGTGCTACATAATATGGAAATTAATGATGTGCAGAAATGGATTAATCATTTTTATGGAGAACGAGGCTGGACTACTTATGGTCCTTTTATAAGAGTGGGATTCTTAATGGAAGAGACAGGTGAAGTAGCACGAGCTGTACGCTCCTATGAAATCGGCAGAGATCGACCGGATGAATCGACTCGCACTCCAGAGCAACTGAAAAACGACTTGATTGAGGAAATCGGGGATGTTCTCGGAAATATCGCATTGTTAGCCGACTTATATGGCATCACTTTAGAAGAGGCTTTTACTGCACATAAAGACAAATTAGTGAAGCGGTTTAATTCCTAGGGACAAAGTAATCCTGAAAAAAATAGGACTACAATCGGCAACACCGAATTGTAGCCCTTCTTTAATTTACTCTTTAAGCCCTGTTAAGCTTTACCGCCTAATGTATGATTCGAAATCGCTTTGATTATGGTTTCCCAATCATCCGGGTGGACTTCGTGGCCCGTTCCTTCCAGGGTTAGAAGCGACGCATTAGGAATTTCCGCAGCAAGTGCCAAGCCATGCTCTATAGGAAGCACCGTGTCTTCTGTGCCGTGGATAACCAAGGTAGGAACCATGATATTTTTTGCCTTGCCCTCGTAGTCGTCATCCCCTGTAAGGAGAGAATGATTAAACATGCTAAGCAAGTTGTTGGCACGTTTTATTTCCATCCTTACTTGTTTATACGCTCTTTTCTCATCGAATTTATGTTTTGAACCACAGAGTATGCCGGAACCTGAAACCAAATAATTGGCTACCGCTTCCTCATTAGACCAATCCAGTGTTGCTCCATCTGCATGGAATGCGAGGATCCGCTCATCCATAGGAGGCAAGTTCCGATCATTATCATCAGATTCGAAAAAACTTGATGCGATCAAGGTTAAGGTTAGAACTTTTTGCGGATGACGTGTAGCAAGGACTTGTGCAATCATTCCGCCTAAGGACATCCCAACGATATTTGCCTGTTCAATATTATAGGCGTCTAGTAACCCAGCGGCATCATTAGCCATATCTATCACGGTATAATTGGAACTCCCAGACTCATAAACAACGGAACGTCCGACATCCCGGTTATCATAACGAATAACGTAACGTCCGGTATCTGCTAATCGCTGACAGAACTCTTCATCCCAATAAACCATAGAACATGTGGCACCCATAATCAGCAATATCGCAGGATTGCTAGGATCTCCAAAACTTTCCGAGCATATATCAATTCCGTTTACTTTTACTATTTTTTCGCTCATTGTTCATTCCTCATTTCATTCGAATTTTATCAATGAATGCACAGTTAAATAAGACTCAATACATTTTCAAAAAAATGGATGATGTCATCATTGAATTGCACCTCAAATTAACGTAAACGAATGAATTTGATAATCACGATAAGCACTCTCCTATTCCATATTGAAGGGTTTTTAACCCAATTCCGATTATAACACAAAAAAGCTATCCCCTGATTTTACGGATCAAGGAGATAGCCTTACTATTTTTCGCCACAAAAATATTCGTTAAATAAATACTTCTTCAACAGTCAAATTACGCTCTTTAGATAAGTCTCTGAACGTAGTCTCATTTATTTTTACCAGAGGTTTGAAAATATCCAACGGATTATTCATAATAATCGTACCTTGCTCACCATTGCTAAGCTGAACGCTCTTACCCACAAAATTCGGCAATAAATGTCCGATCAGAGCTTGTACCGCATTTCCATTCAGCTTGCCAAATCCAAGTTCATGTACCTTGCGAAGAACGTTAATCAGGCCTTGTTTCGGTTGATTCGCTCTTCCTAAGGTCATGCCTACATAAGTATTTGCGACAGCAACAATCTGCGTATACGGGTGCAAGTCCTGTTTACGGAGATTGTTAGGATAACCTGTACCATCCTCGAATTCATGATGCTGAAGCGCCACTAGTGCGGTCTTTTCGTCATTCATCGATTTAAGGATAATGTCGTATCCATACGTAGTATGACGTTTTAGTTCTTCTGATTCTTCAGGAGTTAAGTTATCCGTCTTATTTAAGATATGTGGAGCAATCTGGCTTTTTCCGATATCGTGCAAATAACCGGCTCTACTAATCTCAAATCTTTCGGCTTTTGTATGACCTAACCAAGTCGCTATGTAAAAAGATAACAGTCCGACCTGCAATGAATGATTGTATGTACTGATATCATCACGTTCAAGCAGCAATAATAAAGAAACGACATCCTTTTGTTCATCCAATTTCTCCAGCAATGGCTGCAGCGTATTATCAACATCCGACTGCGTAAAGCTACCCTTGCTGAGTGCTTCCAGAAATATAGATTCATAGTTTTGGATGGCTTGATCGAAATTACCATCTATCCCTTGTGCCACATTCATTTCTTCATTATCCAGCGCCATCATGCGTGGTTCAATATCGACATAATCAATCTGATGCCTCATCAGGATGGTGATTTCTTCTCCGTAGACCACTGTCCCCTTCGGAAGCACGTGTAGGCCAACACTATTGAATGTATCTGCTATTAGACAATCGCCATGTTTGAGATCTGTGACATGAGCTTTCAAAATTCAGCACCCCTTACTATATGTAGGTATATTTTACCTTAAGGATAGCTAAATTCTTCCAAAGTAACAATATGGTTAAAGTCTCATTAAACCACTCGGTTAGTTCAAAAGACCCCCGCGACTTCAGCACCCCTAAATCTATTTTTAGAGATTAAGCCTTACATTTATCCGTCTTACACACTACCTAAAAGGGATTGCTAAATTCAGCGATCACTTTCCCAATCAGCTTATCCTTCGACACAAATGGAGTATCCCACAGATGAGCATCATAGCTTATATTCCGGTTATCTCCAAGAAAAAAATAATGATCGGCGGGTACCGTAACCGGTCCAAAAGTGTAATCCATCTGTTCATTGAGGTAAGGTTCGTTAACCATCGCTCCGTTTCGGTAAAGTTCGCCATCTTTAATTTCCAAGGTATCTCCAGGCAGCCCCATTAGCCTTTTTACATATCTTTTATTCTCATCACCAGCTACAGGTGGCGTAAATACAACAATATCTCCATGCTCCAGTGTGGTCATCCATAACATTTTCTCAACAATTAAGCGATCATTGATTTGAATCGTTGGGATCATAGAGCCCGTTGGAACTCGCATGGCTTCAGCAACATAGGTTCTAACAAACAAAGAAATAACCACTGCGATCATAATACTCGGCAACCATTGCTTCATAAATTTCAACATTATTGCTCACCTCGCATTCATTTTAATGAGTCAAACTTTTTCAGCTGGTTCATATTCAGTTCATATTGTCGTCATGTATAGTTCATCTTCATCGGGTAAGCTTCCTTTAGCGACTCGTTAAGGTAGCTAGAATAAAGCGATTAGAACAGGAGAAGATGCGAGTGAAACCAGAAGAAGAGGTTATAAAAAAAAGGATGAATAAACCGCTGAAAATTATACTTATTTCCTTAGGGGCTTTAGCTACTGCAATAGTAGTTTTTCTAGTGACTGTTTTTGTCGCTAATATTTTCCTTAATAAATCGGACCAAGCTAAAATAAAACCCTATGGTCAGTCTGTAAGCGTCGACGGTAAAAATATGAATGTTTTGATTCAAGGAAATGGCGAAGAGACGGTCGTACTCTTACCTGGTTATGGAACGGTGGCACCGGGACTTGATTTTAAACTGCTGATAGATGAACTATCTCCATTTTACAAAGTTGTCGCGATTGAGCCTTTCGGTTATGGATTAAGTGATAGAACTGAAAAAGAACGAACCACGGAAAATATTGTAAGTGAAATTCATGAAGCTGTAAAGCAGCTTAATATTGACCGTTATATTCTAATGGCACACTCTATTTCCGGTATGTACAGTTTGAATTATGTGAACAAATATCCAAACGAAGTGAGTGCATTTGTCGGGATTGATAACAGTATTGCAACAGAAGACAGAACAAATGTTAAAATACCAACAGGAAAATTAAAACTACTTAGAAACTCAGGCTTGGGCAGATTGTTATTTAAAACAAGTGGAAACCCCTATGTTGGATTGCCGTTTGATGATGAAACTAAAGAACAATTGAGATTATTTACACTTAGAAACACTTATAATTACACTCACTTAAATGAAGTGGAACATATGTCTTCTAATTATAAAGGGGCTCTAAATTCAACTTTTCCAAAGGATCTTCCCCTTTTGCTCTTTGTACAAGGGGATGATACTCTCTTAAAAGATTGGATATCATTGCATGAAGAGCAAGTCAAAAATTCTAAACAAGGAAAATTGGTAAAACTTGATGCAGGACATTATCTGCACCATACTAAATCAAAAGAAATCACTGAAAATTTCAAGACATTTATGGAAGAAATAAAATAAAAAGCGTTTCTTCTATTCTCCATGCTGCAGTCATCGTGTGCAAGTTTCCTTGCATTTCATGACGCAGCATTTTTCTTAGTATTCAAATCTCGAACCGCTCAATAATTCGATTCATTTCCCCATCAACATCAATCGAAGTATTCTTAGGAATATGAATGACGAACAAACCGCCAAAGATCAACTCACATTTGCCTTCATTCTCTATAATTCTATGTTTAAAATCTGCAATGGCCGTTGAATCAACAGCCTCTTTGCTAAGCAGCCAAGCGTATCTTTTGAAAGGAGATTTCTGGACGGTCTCTTGGTAATAATAGACTCCATTTTCTTCCTTCACCTGTATAATATCTCCCATTGTAACAGCCGGATTAAAAATCGGTGTCTCTTCAATTCGAAATTTATCTTTGCCAAATGGAGTAACATCGAGGATTTCTATTTCACGGCCATCTGCGTTGAAGCAGATATGGATTCCGGACGATTCTAGCATCGGCACACCTCTATCCTTGTTCAATATCTAATCTTGTTCATTCTAAATAACACAAAACAAAGTAAATACATTAGGCTCGTAATCCCGAACAACCTAAAGATTCCGGGCGTTAATAACATATATAAACTGTAGGGAAAACTCCAGATAAATGCAAGCAGCATTAGCCGACTTCTGTTTAAAAAGACACCTATTGCTAATAACCCCGCCGGTAATAACAACATAATTATACTAATTACAAGAGTGGAGCGATTCGTAATCTCAGCATATGGATTGATGAATATAAAAATTAGCCATAAAAAAACGGTCATCAAACTGGACATATAACCTATTAGTTTAATGATTGTTATATTTATGGATGACTCCATCCTATCCCCTCAATTCTTTCGCAATAATTCTCTCCAGGCATTTCCATGGAAGCAGCGTTTTGCCTAAGATTAAGATTCGCGTGCCTTTGCCGATAGGATAACGTAGCCGTGGTGCTTTCATTTCGGTAATACGACCGATAAGATTAGCCACTTGACTAGGGTCAGGCGCTGTCTCAGCAGTATGTTTGGAATATCGTAGCACAGCGTCAAGACGTTCTTTATACGGAGAATCCTCCTTACGTCGAATTTGCTCCATGCCTTTTCCCCATATCGGTGTACGGAAGGAACCCGGTTCAATTAATACCACCCGTATTCCATAAGGGGACATTTCATGACGCAGGCTTTCGCTGAAACCTTCAACAGCAAATTTAGAAGCTGCATAAGGCGCATAACCTGGAAATCCGGATAATCCGCTTACACTTCCCACATTAATAATCGTGCCGCTCTGCTGTTCTCGCATAATGGGCAGCACAGCTGTTGTCACAGCCACTAATCCAAAAAAGTTCGTCTCCATTTGCCGCCGCCATTCCTCCATAGATATTTCTTCTATGAAACCGCCAATGGCAAAACCTGCATTATTGACTAGAACATCAATTCTTCCAAATGTTTCGTGTACTGAAGATATTGCTATCTCTATAGAATCGCTGTCGGTGACATCCATGGTCATTAAATGAAGCTGCTTTAAAATTCCTGCCTGCTCTGCCTGCTGCACCAGCTCGGCTTTACGGTTTAAATCACGCATGGTTGCTATCACCTTAAACCCCTGTCCAGCCAAATTGAGCGCTGTCAGCAATCCAAATCCACTGGAGGTTCCGGTAATCAGGGCCACTCGATCGTGCCCATACTCTAGATGTGAACTCATATTTACTCCCCTTTGTATTTCACAATTATAAAAACAAGCAAACAAACGTTCTATTGTCCATTGACTATCCATTAATTTCAAGTTATAGTAAGAGCATCTTTTATATTTCTGTGCGGGAGAAGCACCTCGCAAGACAGGCGTCAATGCCTATCTTGGAGGTGCTTTTTTGCGTATATTAACTAATTCATTAAGGAGCTGAGATGAATGTTTAAACCAAAAGGTACCGCCAGATGTAGAAAGAACATTTTCAGAATTAGGGATTTAAAATGGGTGGCTCAATTAGTGCTGGTAGCAGCTTTCCTAACCTGTAACCTTACACTTGTGTCTGCTGCTACTGGCTGGGATGCCGCGCTGGATGACATTAACAGTCTTCATGGTAATTATACCGCGCTTCAAGCCACCCTCAAGACAGATAACTCAGAAATTCAGAAGTTACGCAAGCAGAATAATGACACTCTGAAATCTATTCGTTCCGTCATACAGTCAACAGATCAAGCACTGTTAAGCCGCTTATCTTCAGAAGCAACCTCAGTTCAGAAGAAACACGCTCCCCTTCTGGAACAATACAGCACACTCGGTAAACAGTTTACCGCAGCCAAGAAAGCTAAAGACTTGAAAAAAGTCACATTGCTGGAACTGAAGCGTAATAAACTAAAGGCTGCTGTAACCCTGGCCCGAGCCGAAATTAAGACAAAGACAACCGCTTTGGCAGCCGCTCGCAAGCAAACCGCTGCTAAGCTTAAACCCGTCAAAGATGCGTTAGCACCCATCACTGCTTTAAAGAAACAAATAACTGCCGAAAGTAAGAATCTCACTGTCACGCAGAAAGTACGCGCGGATGCTGACAAACAATATAAAGCAGCTGTTAAGCAAGGTGATGCAGTTAGAGCCGCTACAGAATTGAAATCATCCTATGAGCAAATGAAACGAATTCATTCCATGCAGCAGAATATTTACAGCTGGGAGCAGAAGATCTCGCTAGCTCTAAGAGCAGCAGAATCTAAACTTCGCTAATGATTAGCCCCACTGGCTCAAATCAGCTTCACTAACATACTAATTAGCTGGGCTGCGGGCACAATCAGGAGCTGAGCAAATATAGTGCCTACAAATCGAGAACCCATCAATACCACATATATTTTTCCTAGCTGATCACGGTATTCTACATTTTCAGTAGCCTTATGGGTAATTAGACCAAGCTGTGGGTCGATAAATATGGTCAGCAGAATAGTCGCCATACCGTTAATCAGTCCGGAAGCTTGAGAAGCAGTCGTGCTATATTGAGGCATTAGATGAGCAGCATACAATGATGATATGACACCTACGGTGTAAAAGGCTGTAACAAAAACATTCATCACAATAAATCGTTTAGGAATCCCCAGGTATCTGAAGTTATATAGATTCACTTTTGGTTTTCTTATGTATTTTCTTGTGTTCTTTAGTTGCCCGATCGTTACACTGGTAAGCAGTTTTGGGATAGAACCCTCAATTTCAAGCTTAGAGATGATTCTCCCAAACAAGCCGACAAAGGTAGGAAAAACAGCAATGGCAATTAATGTTCCTAAGGAAGAAGCCAATAATATAATTCTCAAGTAATTTAGAAGCGGAAAATCAGAATGTATTTTGGCATAATCTACGAATTTAGCCGTCAGTGGAGCTTGGATCATATTTGCAGTTCTTGAGACGAGAACAATAATGCCTGTGAGAGATAAAGCAATGGCTATCTTGTTCAGCTTCACTCCGGCATATCGTACCGAATACGATAAGGTTTCTGCCGTGTGAATAATCATCGTAAGCAAGCATACCACAATCAAACTATTTACCATTTAAAGGTTCCTCTCCAATAAACACTATTTATCATTTCGGTGCACCTTTTGGTGAAAGTATTGATCCAATCCATAACAAAGGGTAATGCCAACCAAATATCTAACGAGGTCGATCCATAGGAATCCTTTTCCGAGAATTAGACCACCCAATACTGTAGATCGGATGCTGTTGATCCACTCCGCTTGATACAGCTGGCTAAATTCTATGCCGAAGCTAAACACCAAACTCCATACAAAGGCGAGCCTTAGCTTTTGATTTACCAGTAGGACCCGAAACATAAAATAAACCATACTGCCCCAAAGCGCATCTCCGAAATGTCTAGATACAAACAAAGGCAGCTGATTCGTGAATACTCTAGAGCTTAACCCCAATACAATAACAACGAGGCAGATACAAGTATAAAAAAGTCTTTCTTTCAAATCATTGATCCTCATTTCCAACCTCTATCCAGCGTCTGACTTAAAAGTGATGCTTGCGATAATACTAATCATTGCGATATAAAACGGATAAATAATCATGGCTCCTATTATGATCAGTCCTGTTACCGGTGCAGGTTTATCTGCAGGTTCTGTGATTGGGAACCACCAAGCCTGAAATTCTGCTGATTCGATAAATATTCAATGGCAGCTCTATTACAATAAATAACATAAAGGCATAAAGTACGCTTAGTGCATTCAGCTTTATAAAATATTTCATCTGTTCAGCACTTCGGAGTCCCACAGCCGCTCCACATGGGTAAGCTCCAATTCTTCAAATTCCAGCTTATAAATATCCGGCTTGGACGTCTGTTCAAAGAACTCATATCCATACTTCTTATCGAAGTAATTCAGGATAATGGTCATGATATTCCCGTGCGTACCTAAAGCGATTTTGCCGCCTTTATGCTGTTTAATTAATTGCTTGATAACAGGAATTGCACGCTCTTGTGCTTCCTGAGTACTCTCTCCATCCGGCATTTTATAATATTTGTCGCTGAATGATGTCCGAATGCCCTGCAGAAAGTCATCTTCACTAATTTCAATCTCGACACTTCCGATTGCTCGTTCTCTGAGTTCTTCATACAGTTCAATCTCTTGGTTCGAAGCTTCTGCCAAATACTTGATCGTCTCTACGGCTCGTCTATATGGACTGGAGACAAAATGTGTAATTTTCTCCTCCGCCAAAAGCTCTTTGATTCTATAAGCGTCTGCGTGCCCTTTTTCGGATAATCCCCGTTCCCGCTCATTCCCTAATACAAAAGGTGACACTGCATGTCTAACCATATAAATGTAGGTCTTCATGAGGCACTCCTCTCAGTCACTCAAATATCGTTGCAGTCTTCTCTCGGTCTTTTATAAAAATCTCTCTAGGATATAGAATTGCAATCTCTGGCAGCTCGTTCTCTTTGAAAAATTTAAATTCTTCGATCTCCCCATCTATAGCTCTAAGCGTTCCTCTGATGATAGAGCACTCAAATACAATAACCGTATATTCTACCTGATCGCCATTACTATATTCGTATCTATATTTCGCTCCACCAAAAACACCTAAAATAGACATAGGATGAACCATCAACCCTGTCTCTTCATATACCTCTCTGCGTAAGGTTCTTCCAGGACGCTCCCCTGGCTCAATCGCTCCCGCAGGCAATCCCCACAAAGATTCTCCTGGCTTGCGGATGAATAGAATCTCATCCTCTTTATTTCTTATTACTGCAGCTACGGAAGGCATCATTAATAATTCTGAGCCCACTTTCCCTCGAATTCCTTGATAGTACTCAGACATCGGCATATTGATCATCCATCCTCTCCGTAAATGGGTTTATAATCTTTCTTTTAAAAAGCTGATCACATTTATTTTCTCACCGTCTGGCTGAACATTACATTGGGATAACTCGACATTAAACCGCTCACCTGTCTCTATTAGTTCAATCGCCTTGCATACATATTCGATCTTCCCAGGACTATTACTCCATGCATCTCTTGTATCATCCTTTACCCAATGAAGCTCTTTACCATTAGAATAGAAATCATGAATTAACCGTCCACTATCCGTGGTTGGCTCAATCAACATCAGGTTATCCCCTTTACCTTCACTAAACCTTTGAACCGTTTCTTTTATCCTGTTTAAATCTTTTTGATCAAAATGTATTAAAATATCATCATGTTTAGACTCATCTGAGCCTGGCTTACCTAGATCGGCCGCCAAAACGCCTACAAGCACAGCAATCATAAACAACTGAACAATGATTATCCATGTTCTAAATTTCATAGTTCCCCCTAATTTCTTTCCTTGGACTTCCCAAAAACCCACTATATGTATATTAGACATCACTATGAAGGAATCCTTTAGATTTCACAATATGCATAGCCAGGGACAAAAAAAGCTTCCGAACTCAAAAAATCCTGAGCTCCGGAAGCAGTTACAATGAGGTGAGACTTAGTGTTTACCTTTTGTGCCAGCAAGCTGTACGATCATAATGACAAGAACGAGCAAAGCAATGAGCTGATCAATACTCATCTGCGTCCGCCTCCTATCCCAAATGAAGGATGGCTCATCGGACGGCATTTCCTCTCCCAAGGACACTGCTTCGTTCCCCTTATACACACTATGTATCCTGCAACCTATTTATTACTTAAAGAATAACCTGCCCGTCCATACGTGCGAGTTCCTGCTCGACTTCGTCCAGCTGATCTTCGCCAAATACTTTAAACCCATTTTTCCTCAACAGCTCCGTAGTGGTGCCCTCTCCCGGTGCTTTCGTATCTTTAAAGGTTCCATCATGAATATACAGGCTTCCGCATGAAGGACTGTCTTGTTTTAAAATAGCTAATGCAACCTGATGCTCCCTAGCCAGCTTTAGTGTGGCTTGAGCCCCCTTCATAAATGGCTCGGTAACATCCGTGCCTGCCCCCGTCACTACCCGATCTCCTTGCCGCTGTGCGTCAGGACGAGGGGTTGGCAAACCGCCCACTACCTCTGGACAAATATGGACAAAACGCCCTTCCTCATACCACTTTAGGAATCGGGCATCGAGACACGGAACATCGCCATTATCATAACGTACTTTATGCCCTAACAGACATGCGCTCACTAGAATCTTCCCTGTCATCGTTATCGCCACCAGTCCGTCTAGTATTTAATATATTGCTATATTATTTATGACTAGAAACGGATATGCAATATCGAAATGCCTGTCCACGAAATGTTTGTGCTTGATACACAAAAGAAGACTCATTGTATACATATAGGAAACCATTATTTCTGATATTGAGGGGTTTTCTCCATCCGATAACGGCTCCAGCAGGTCCATAATAAATCCGCCATAAAGTAGAACCCCACGATCGGAAGCACGAATTTCCAAATAGGCTGAACACCCGAATATAAAAGCTCCATAAGCGGCTGAATTACATACACACTAGCTACTGAAAGCCCCCACCAATATAGAGAAAAACGCAGGCAAATATGCCCTTGCAGTTGATAAGACATTCCTGAGTAATCCCACCATTGCTTATGGAATACCGTTTTTAACAGCCAACCGCTTATAAATTCAACAGCAGAAGGAATGATTAGCGCAAGAAATAGGAAAAGCGGAAGTGGCAGCGTCAAATCTCTAGCAATCAATAGCAATAGTGGAGCAAAGCCATACATCGGCTTAAATGGACCTTTTAGAAATCCTTCTTTGCGAAAGCTTCCATTACTGTATAGATTATAGGTCCCTTCCAATACCCAGCCTAAAAAGGAATAGACCATAAAATAAAAAAAGTATTGGCCCACCACAGTAACTGCTATATCTTCACTTAACGAAAATATAGGAATAATCATGACCTAATCCCGCCTCTCGTTGTCATTATTTTCTTAGTTGCCCATCCGGCCCTATTATGTCTTGATCGTTCAGGAAATATGCGCACAAAAAAGACATAACCCAAAAGGTTATGCCTTCATTCCAGAATTCCAGGAGTAAAAGTCTCCCACTCGTTATTTTCTAATTATTTATGCTCTTCTTCATGAGGTGTCGTCAGCAACTGATCGTCGTTTTGATTCTTCAGTGCATCCATCTTAAGCTCACTGCGTACGCCAAAGTTTGAACCGTACTTTTTCTCAAAGTTTCCTGCGAGAGCCTCACCACGTTTTTGCCGGTAACGGCTGTTCTCATTTCGACTACGCATTCCATTTCCTCCCCATTGGCAAAGATCTGTGAAATTTGCGAAAAGCTAAGACGAACTTGGAGAAAACACTCTGATGAGGTTGTACTTTTATTTATTATACAATACTTACTACAATCATCAACAAAAACAGACTGTCCCCTAAAGGACAGCCTGTCTTCCGAATCATTTACTCCAAATTATCGGGAAGCGGATCTGGGTGTGAGGATTCAGCAGGTTTGGCTACCCACTCATCTGCCTCTGGCTCGATGTCTACACCGTTCTCCATCTTCTTAATTTCAGCTAATGAATCGCCTTCTTTATTTTCCTTGTTGCGGATTTCCGCTTCATCTTGTGTGTGATCGGACATGTGAAATCCTCCTCAGGTGCTTTGCTTTTTTTGTTCCTTAGTTATAGTTACCCGATGGAGTGTTTTGCAAACATAGTCCAATTAAAAGAATAATTTAAGGGTACATCATCCACGCTACAAGTGGGCCGATACAAGAACCAACTATCGCGCATACAGTCATCGCAACCGAGCTCATCGAAACGGATTGTTCACCATATTCCAAGGCCTTTGCTGTTCCTAGAGCATGAGAAGCAGTTCCGAGACCAATTCCGATTCCAACCTCACTACGAATTCTAAACAGCTTGATGATAAAAGGTCCGCCAATCGCACCAGTAAATCCAGCAATCATAACAAATACGGAAGTTAAAGAAGAGTCCCCACCTAAGCTGTTCGAGATCTGTATCGCTACAGGTGTAGTGATCGATTTAGGTAATAAAGATAAAACATATAATTTAGAGAATCCTAGACCTGCCGCCAAAAGCAGTCCACTAAACATCCCTATAAGCAGTCCCACAATCGCTCCGCCCAGAATCGCCGGGAGATTCTCAATCAACACATTACGTTGTTTATATAATGGGTAGGCTAACGAGACTACAGCAGGACCGAGCAGCTGATTAATCCATTGGCCGCCTATCATATATGTATCATACGGAATATGAAAATATAGCAGTAAAGTTACAACAATCACTGTTGCTGTAAGCGCGGGAATAAGTACAGGAATACGAAATCGTCTATATACTACTGACATCATCAAATAAATAGCTACGTTAAGCAGTACAATACCTGTTGCGATAAAAAACATTATATTTCCTTCCCCTTTTCGCTTAGTCTCTTGCCGCTCCAACCCGCTTTCAGCTTGTTGTTTACACTAGTAAGCCATTGGCTAGAATGTGCAGCTGCGGCAATCGTGAGAACACTGCTAACGATAAGGATTAGGATTAATAGTAAACCTCTACCACTAAAGATATCCATATGATTCACGATCCCAGCTGTCGCTGGAATAAAAAATAACGGAAGATAAGCTAATATCGTTGTTGCACCCTCTTCAATCCACTTCACAGGCACGACCCTGAATAGCAATAGAACAAAAAGTAACAGTAATCCTACGATACTCCCGGACACGGGGAGATGCAGTTGCTTTTGCAGATAGTCCCCAGCCAAGTAGAACAAATATAGCAGGAACACTTGGATAATAATGCGAATGATTTTCATGATGCAGGATCCCTTCATTATTAAGTTAAAGCGATAGCGCTAATATTGAGTCACCTTCATAAGGGTATCAGAGTTTTCATGAAACTTTCAATTACTTTTTGAATCTTAAAAGAAATATCGCAAAAAAACCTGCAAAATCCCCAGAATACAGAGACTTTACAGGCTCAAAGATTAAAATTCAATTTCGTTAAACCCACTGAATTACTTGCTCTGCACCTTGACGCGTCTTACCACGTGGTTCATTCAGGCGATATCCGAAAGCTGCCATACAAGAGATTCCAAAATGCTCAGCGTCCATAATACCTTCTTCTGCCAATATCTGCTCAACCTTTGCTTTATCGAAACCTTCTATTGGGCAGGAGTCGATCCCAATTAACGCAGCTGATGTCAGCATATTCCCAAGTGCCAGATAAGTCTGCCGGCAGCTCCATTCGAACATCGCCCGCTCATTCGCCATCAGTCCGAAATCAACCTTCAAGAACTTATCAAAAACTTTACGTTTTCCTTCCATTACTTGCGGAGGCAACTCCTGCACATTCTCCATGATCCCTTTAATATAATCGGAGTCAGCAGCCATATCTTTAGGAAGACGTGAGAGAATAAGCACAAAATGGCTTGCGGTTGCCAATTGCTTTTGTGCTCCCCAGGCATTAGGACGTAATTTCTCACGTACTTCCGGACTTTGCACTACCACAAAACGCCAAGGCTCGAATCCGAATGAACTTGGTGACAATCGTCCAGTTTCCAATATAAATTGAAAGTCCGATTCACTAATTTTTTTATGGCTATCGAATTCTTTAGTTGCATGTCTGAACTGATATGCAGACAGGATTTCATTCTTGTTTAACGATAAAGTATCCATGAGTAACACTCCCTTTACTTGATTAGAATCGACGGGCATTTGACTGTTTGCCGATCACATGCTTAATATTAGTATATATATCACTTCTTTAAAAGTACGCACAATAATGTTATGTAGTATACAAAATGATACCATGGGAGTTGAACAGCTATGCGTGACCGAAAAGGTGGCTTCGGAAATTTCCCGGAAAGCAATAAAGAAGCTTGCCCTGTAGAATTCACACTGGACGTTATAGGAGGCAAATGGAAAGGAATTCTCATCTATCACTTGATTGATGGCACGAAACGTTTTAACGAATTCCGCCGGATCTGCCCGGGAATTACCCAACGTATGCTGACCCTGCAACTAAGAGAGTTGGAAGAGGATGGGGTTGTACACCGTGAGGTCTACCATCAGGTTCCCCCAAAAGTCGAATACTCTTTAACTGAATTCGGCAAGACACTGATTCCTATTATTAAACTCATGAAAGATTGGGGCGAGGTGTACAAAACAAAACAGCTTTCCGCAGAAAGCTGTCCTGAAAGTACAGATATAACGGTGTAGCTTAATGCTGCACCTTTTATTTTTCCCCATTAAAAAACGCTTCCGCCTTTTCCTTATGTTCGTTGGTTACCTGACCGGATATCGCTTTAATGCCTGCTGCGATAATCGCTGCATCATCTGTAAATCCAAGGCCTAGAATCGCATCGGGTATAGCATCTATAGGAGAAATAAAATAAGCCAATGCACCGAAAGCAATTCCTTTCGCCCATAAAGGTGTCTTAGCGTCGACGGCACAATAATACATCGCGATAGCATCTTTAGTAAATGGAATTTTGCCTGCAAACTTTTTAGTTTTCGTCCAAAAATTTTGCGTTACCATTTCCTCATTTTCTTTGCTATATGGAAATTCCTCTGCAGTGAGCTCCATGCTATTCTTGACCTTATCTTTCTTCATTGCCGGTTCCCTCCGAAAGGTTCATATGACGTACATACCTAAAGTATTCCCTCAATTGAGGTTTATATCTTTAAGATAAACTAAAGTCCGTATCCTGAACCTACTTACGATTAATCGATCGCTTTGATTTTCGTTAAATCGCTGCTGCATAACACTTCAAGATTATTAAAGATTCGCTCTGCATCCCAATCCCACCACTTCAGCGCTTCAAGATATTCGATCATTTCATCATCAAAACGTTGTCTAATCACTTTGCAGGGATTTCCTCCAGCTACACTATACGCCGGGATATCCTTTACAACTGTAGAATTGGCTGCGATAACTGCTCCGTTTCCAATATGCACACCTGGCATAATCGTAACATTTTGTCCAATCCAAACATCGTTTCCGATGACTGTATCACCTTTTAGCGGCAGATCCTTTAAATCCGGGACCGCCTGTTCCCAGCCATGTGCCATAATATTAAACGGATAGGTCGAAACCGAATTCATCCGGTGGTTGGCACCATTCATGACAAATTCAATGCCTTTGGCAATCGCGCAGAATTTTCCAATAATAAGCTTGTCGCCAATAAAATCATAATGATGAGTCACACGTTCCTCAAACTTCTCTGCACCGTTTATATCATCATAATAGGTATAATCGCCAACAATGATATTGTCTCTTGTAATCGCATTTTTTATATAGCAGATACTTTTAATTTGATCATTGGGATAGAGCGTATTCGGGTTCGGTCCATATTGTTTCATAGTTTACGCCTCGCTCTCTTTTGGATAAAACATAGCAGAGATCAGAGCTGAATTCAAATAATGTACGATTTATAAACAAAAAAAGCGGCCACCTGCTGGTAACCGCCTATCTATTATCTACTTATATTGTCAAAGCTCGTTCTGCTTCTACTTCTACCTCTATCTTTTCGATAAAACCTCTGCCTCATACTGTTTTACTTCATTTAGCCAGCTTTCCCGGACCGGTACGCCATTCTTCGCACAATAATAATCCCAAATGGCTCCAAACGGATACGATTTAAATTCCTCGACCAAGGCAAGTCTTGAAGTGTAATCTCCATCCAGCTCAATTTGCTTCAATTGCTCGATTGGCTCCAGCATGGCACGAAGCAAAGCTTTTAATGTATTTCGTGTTCCGATCACCCAAGCAGCAAGATGATTGATGCTTCCGTCAAAAAAATCTAACCCAATATGCGTTCTGTCCAGAAACTGGCCACGAACCAGTTCACGGGCAATCTCGAGCAGCTCATCGTCCATAGTTACCACATGATCACTATCCCAGCGTACTGGACGGCTAACATGCAACAGCAATTGATCCCCAAACAGCAGCCAGGAAGACAGCTTATTCGAAATCGTCTCGGTTGGATGGAAATGCCCAGCATCGAAGCACACCGCCTTGCCCCGGCTTAGCGCATAACCCATATAGAATTCATGTGAGCCAACCACGTAACTTTCCGAACCAATACCAAACAGCTTACTTTCTACAGCATCAATGTTATATTGCTGATCGATTTCCTCGCTGAAGATTTCATCGAGTGACTGCTGAAGCCGTACCCTTGGTGACAAACGGTCGATCGGCGTATCTTTGTAACCATCTGGAACCCAAAAATTAGTCACACAAGGCTGACCTAATGCCTGGCCAAAGGACTCGGCGATTCGACGTGAGGCCTTGCAATGAGCGATCCAGAAGTTGCGGATTTCAGGATCTGGGTGGCTCAGTGTGAAGCCATCGTTTGCTTTTTCATGAGAAAAACAGGTAGGATTGAAATCCAATCCGAGTCCCTGCTCTTTGGCCCAGCTCACCCATCGCTCAAAATGCTTAGGCTCTAAAGCATCGAGATCTACAGTCTCTTCTGTATCCGCATAAATAGCATGTAAATTTATTTTATGTTGGCCTGGGATGAGTGCAAGGGCCTGTTCCAAATCACGGCGCAGCTCCTCCGGATTCCCGGCCCTCCCCGGGTAACTTCCAGTGACTGCGATCCCGCCGCTCAGTTCTTTTTCCTTATTCAAAAATCCCTTCACATCATCACCTTGCCAACAATGCAAAGAAATCTTAATTTCCGCTAGCTGCTGCAACACCTTATCTACGTCGATCCCATGCTGTGCGTAAAGCTTTTTCGCTTCATTGTAGCTGTTCTGAATGCTCTGTAAGCTCTCTTTACTCTGCTCCATGATTGAGCCTCCTGATTTTTAGCTTAGTGTGTTTTAGGTGAGGCACTTTTGCCTCTCTTTGGCTCGCGTGCCTCTTAACTTAGCTACTAATTAACGGCCTGCAGCCGGGCGAACTGTGCCAAAGCCGCCTTTTTGGTCGTGGGGTCCATCCCCTTCGGTATATAAGATGTAACTTGGAATGAACGACTTATAATTTCTCTCGCCTCTTGAAGATCATTTACAGCACCCGTGCTGATCATCTGCACCACTAGATTGCCTAAAGCCGTAGATTCCGTTGGTCCGGCGTGAATTTCCATCTCCAGCAGATCTGCCGTAATCTGGCACAACAGACCGTTATTCGCACCTCCGCCAACGATATGCAGCCTCTCTAAGTTGTCACCCGTCAATTGCTGGAGATCCTGAATGTAGAAATAATAAGATAAAGCAAGACTATCAAATACACATCGAGCCATTTCCCCAGGCGTTTGAGGAACCAACTGTCCTGCTTCCACACAATAGCTCCGGATCTCGTCAATCATGCTCTGTGGATTCATGAATCGTTCATCATTGCAATAAATGATTGATCTAAAAGGGATTTCTTGTGCTGCCAGCTCTACCAGCTCGCCGAAGCTGTATTGTCCGCCGTACTCCTCACGAACCTTTTGAATCAACCACATGCCCATAATATTCTTAAGAAACCGGAATGAGCCGTAGGCTCCCCATTCATTCGTATAGTTGCGTAACATTGCCTCTGGACTTGTGATGGCTGAACCCCGTTCCACCCCGATGAGTGACCAAGTACCACTACTGAGAAATCCCCAGTTCTCGCTGTTTGCCGGAACCCCTAATACAGCTGATGCTGTATCATGAGAGGCTACTGCTATGAACTCGCAATCTGGAAGATCACCGCGAGCCGCCAAGTCCTCCGTCAACCTCCCAACGGGTTCCCCAGGTTCTGTTAAGGGAGGGAATTGCTCTTTTGAAAGACCAAGCACCGACAGAAGATCCTCATCGTAATCACGAGTGTGAAGATTCAGCATCCCAGAGGTGGAACCTATCGTCACTTCACTAATCTTGCGACCCGTAAGCCGATAATAAAGATAATCAGGGACCAGCAGGATGGAATGTGCTGCTTCCAGCTCCGCCTGATCATGCACAAACAGCTGATACAATGTATTAATCGGGAGATATTGTATCCCCACCTTTTCGTAAACGCTTTCAGTTGAGATATTGCGATGCAGCCTCTCTATCGCTCCATCCGTTCGGGAGTCACGATAAGAAAAAACCTCATGGATCCGCGCTCCCTCCTGATCGAGAAGTACATAATCGACACCCCAAGTATCGATGCCCACGGTGCAGCGCTCGATCCCTCTAGCCTTGGCCTGCTGTAAGCCCTTGACGATTTCAGCAACTAAATAATCTATATCCCAATATAGATTACCATTTTGTTCAGCGAATCCATTACTGAAGCGATGAATTTCTTCTATAGACAGGGTTCCTCCCGGCTGCTGCAAGGTTCCGCAGACCACTCTCCCACTAGAGGCTCCGATATCAACAGCAATATGATTCTGAATTTGATTATGAGCTTGTGTATTCATCCCTATACAACACTCCTTATCTCCTATCAGCCTACTAGCAAAGCGAATACGATTCCTGGACCATGCACGCCTATCGTCAGATCATTCTCAATATCCGCTGAACGGCTAGGTCCGGAGATAAAGTGAATGCCCGCCGGCAGCCCCGATGGCCCAGCTTCATCAAAATCAATAAGCACCTCACCGAGACGAGTCTTCAGCCGCTCCAATGGAACGATGGCAATTAATGCGGTAGGTAATAAGCTGACTGAACGGCCTTTATTCTCAGAGGACAGCACAGTAATGGAGCCTGTATAGGCAACTGCATAATCCGCAATCACAATTCCAATATCAGCCTCGGCCGCCCTAGCTTTCCATGCCTCCTGATCATCTGTATTCCAGACAGACACCCGTGTATCTGTGAGTTCCTCCTCTAGTCGAAATGCTGCTAGCTCGGTGACATTTTGCCGGAGAATATACCGTGCGAGCATCTCATTGACTTTGCTGACGATGAAAGCTTTGGCTTCATCCATATCCTCCATACGAAATACATGACCACCTGCGCTTTGAAAATTCGCCGTAAATTGTTCAATCCTTTCCTCCGGACTCCACTGGAATTGCTGCCAATACTGCGGTGCGCCGCGAAAAGGATGTGCAGGAGCTTCAGTAATTCTCGGCCGCTTCAGGCGGCGTGCGATATCATTCATGAATGCCTGCTGCTGTTCACGTGAATCCTGCTCCATACGTTCCAACCAGTTACTGTGCGTCTCTTCAGTCATGCCCGGCCCCTCCTTCCAGCTCTTCCGGCTTCCGCTTCGCTAGTAAATCTTCCATTCGCTTCTGTATCGCCGGGTCCATTTCGCGACTGTTCTTGTCTAGCTCCTGTTGCAGCCCCTTCCAGCTCTCACGGAAGGATTGATCTGCCAGCTTCGGGGCGATCCGATAATTGTTCCAACCTTTCAGCGGCCCCAGTTTCGACGGAATTCCTCCGTCTCGTACGAGCAGCTTTTGCCCGATTCTACCTACCTTCATCACATTACTAAATCGCTGTGACTTCGCCATGATCGCCCCAAAACCCTTCATGCCGAGACCTTCTGCCTTATCCCCATAACCACGTTCTACCTTACGCCGCCGTAAATAGATGAGCATATCATGCAGAGGGATTTTGACCGGACAGGCTTCATAACATGCTCCGCACAGGCTAGAGGCTGAGGCGATGTCATCCCATTGATCTACATTTTTATTCAACGCCGGAGTCAACACCGCTCCTATAGGTCCGCTATACGTTCCTCCATATGCATGACCGCCAATATGACGGTAGACAGGACAAGCATTCAGACAAGCTCCACAGCGGATGCAGTTCAGCAGCTCCTGAAACTCAGGATCGCCTAGCTGCTCAGATCGACCATTATCAAGAATAATAATATGTTGCTCTTCCGGCCCATCACCGTCATTATCCCTGCGGGGACCAGAAATACCCGACATATATACCGTTAACTTCTGCCCTGTTGCCGAACGAGGCAATAATGTAGCCATCACTTCAAGATCACTCCACGAAGGAATAATCCGCTCCATCCCCATCAGGGTAATTTGCGTTTTCGGTAAAGTGGTGACCATACGAGCGTTACCTTCATTCTCGAACAGCACCATCGAACCCGTCTCTGCAATAGCAAAGTTACAGCCAGTCATTCCGATATCCGCATCAAGGAACTTCTCTCTCAGCTTACGCCTTACAAATCCAGCAAGGATAGTAGTTTCGGGCAAAAGCTCCTCTCCTGCCTCTTTGGACAACAGCTCGGCAATCTGGTAGCGGTTCTTATGAATCGCCGGAATAATGATATGTGACGGGGTTTCCCCGGCAAGCTGGATAATATACTCCCCCAGATCCGTCTCTATGGTCTCCACACCAATGGATTCCAGCGCCTTATTTAAATGCAGCTCCTCTGTAACCATTGATTTGGATTTGACCACAGAAGCTGCCTGTTTTCGCTGCGCGATTTCAAGGGCAATCTTCACAGCCTCTTCACCCGTTGCTGCAAAATGAATATGTGTGCCGTTTACTCTTGCCTTGTCTGCAAAAAGGTTCAGATAGTAATCAAGATGGGCGATCGTGTGTAGACGGATTTGCCGCCCACGTTCACGCCACTCTTCCCAGTGGCCATGATCGTTAGCCGCTTTCTGTTTTCCATCACGCAGTCTCTCCGTGGTAAAACGAACAGCCTTGCGTAAAAAGTCATTATTCAGCGCCAAGTCTGCACGTTCTTTTACCGTAGCTGGCTTTCCATTCTCTGAACCCGCCGTAGGATTGGTGGTGGCTTGGCTCATTTATCAGTCACCCCCTCATACAGCAGTTCTGCTAAATGCATAACTCGAACGGGTTCGCGGCGGTAACGCAGATTCCCGGCAATATTCATCAGACAACCCATATCCAGACCCGTTAGGATTTCTGCTTCCGTCTCCAGCACATGATCTGATTTCTCAGTGACCATTGCCCCGGAGATATCAGACATTTTCACGGCAAAGGTTCCACCAAACCCACAGCAGTCCTCAGCAAAAGGCAGTGGCACCAGCTCCATCGCCTTCACATTTTGCATAAGCTGCATAGGTTCGTCGCGAATCCCTAGAATCCTTGTGCCATGACAGGAAGGATGATAGGTAACCTTATGCGGAAAGACTGCTCCTAGATCAGTTACGCCAAGTACCTGCACCATAAACTGGCTAAATTCATAGGATTTGCGTTGCAAATTCTGCGCCTTGACCAGATTAACCGGATCATCCTGAAACAGCTTAGGGTAATGATGAAGCATCCCCGTACAGGATCCGGAAGGTGCAATGACAAAATCACTGTCATCAAAAGCCTGTAGAATCGTAAGTGCAGCTTGCCGCGCTTCATTCCAATATCCACTGTTGTACGCAGGCTGTCCGCAGCAAGTCTGCACCTCCGGGAACTCCAGCTGTACGCCATACCTGGCTAGCAGACGAGCCATGGCTTCCCCGACCTTCGGGAACACGGCATCGCTGACGCAAGTTATAAACATCGATACCTTCATGCCTTCACCTCCTGCACAACTATTTACTACACCGTCGTTATTGCGATGTTCAGCTTCTGCAACTGCTTCATTTGTTCTCCAACAGGGTTGTAATCCGTTATTAGGACATCCACATCACTAGGAGCCGCAAAATGTGTGAACGCTTGTATTCCAAATTTACTGGAATCACATAATAAGATCACTTGCTCCGCTATAGAAATCATCTTTCGTTTCACCATAGCTTGCAGCTCATTTGATTCACTAGCGCCACGTTCGAGATGAAATCCTTTGCAGGAAAAAAACATCTTATCCACGTAATACAATTCAAGCGAACGTTCTGCTAAATGACCAACATAGGACATTGATCTGCGGCTCAGCTGTCCGCCTGTAGAAAAGACCTCGATCCGCTCCTTCCCGCTTAACTCTGCTGCCACTCTAGTAGAATTGGTCAACACAGTAAGCGGCATATCCGGCAAATGCGAAGCCATATACCAAGCCGTTGTACTGGCATCCAGCAGAATTCGATCGCCCGGCTTAATCATCATTACCGCCTCACGGGCAATCCGCTGTTTCTCCGCTGCATTCATGATTTCTCGTTCGGCATAAGGGGTCTCCGGTTGCCGGTCACGCAGGCTAACTGCTCCGCCATGCGAACGCAGCAACCGCCCCGCTTTTTCCAATCGATCCAGATCGCGGCGAATGGTTTCTTCCGTCACTTGGCATAATGTACTCAATTCTGAGACACGGATGCTGCCGCGTTCATTCACTAGTTCTACGATTCGTTCATATCTGTCTGCAATCAGCATGATTTCCCTCCGTTATCCCTATCTATATTCAAGCTACCTCTTATCTAGTAAAAGCTGCTGGCACTCCACCGTCGATTGTCAGCATACAACCCGTAGTTTTCTCTGACTTGGAAGAAGCAAAAAAAGCAACGCCTTCGGCAATATCACGCGGATAAATATTAACTAGCAGCGTCGTGCGTTTACGGTAATGCTCCTCTAATTGATCCGGCTCAATCCCGTAAGCAGCCGCCCGTTCATTACGCCAGTTCGAATTCCAGATGGCTGATCCCTGTAAAATTGCATCGGGCAGAATCGTATTGGCACGGATGCCAAACTCTCCGCCTTCAGCTGCTATACAGCGGGCCAGATGGGCTTCGAGCGCCTTGGCAGAACTGTAAGCCGAAACGCTTTTTCCTGCAAAAATAGAATTTTTGGAGCCGATGAACACCATGCTGCCACCGATTTTTTGCTCCTTCATCACTTTAAAAGCTTCGCGTGCAACGAGGAAATATCCTGTGCCCAGTACAGAAATATTCAAGTTCCACTCTTTTAATGAAGTCTCATCAAACGGACTGGAGGTTGCAAGCCCAGCATTATTAACGATAATGTCGACCCCGCCATAAAAAAGTGCTGTCTCCGCATATGCTGCGGTTACCTGCTCTTCCTGAGTTACGTCCATTTTAACGGCGAATGCACGATTTTCACCATACTTAGCGTTAATCTCTTCCGCTACTTTTTGTGCACCTTCCAGATTGAGGTCTGCCAATACAATATGCGCCCCTTCTGATACTAAACGACGAGCCGTCTCACTCCCAATTCCCCCGGCACCACCTGTAATAAAGGCAACTTTACGGGAGAACTCCGCTTCTGCCGGAGCCAGTGATAATTTATATAATTCCAGGGGCCAATATTCCACATTGTACGATTCATTCTCACTAAGAGAGACGAAATCTCCCAGTGCAGTAGCTCCGCGCATAACAGCAATCGCCCGGTGATACAAGGCTCCGCTGATCTTAGAATTGCTCCAGCTTTTACCTGAGTTGATCATGCCCACGCCAGGAATCAGGATCACACGTGGCGCAGCCTCGAACATTACATCGCCCTCATGTTTATTACGGTCGAAGTATGCTTTGTACTGCTCCTTATAAGCGCTAATCGCTTCGCTCAGCTTCGCCTTCAAGCCATCGATATCATTGGTGTTTGGCTCCCACGCAACAAAAAGCGGCTTCATTTTGGTATGTACCAAATGATCCGGACAAGCTGCGCCTACATCAGATAACTTCTCCGAGTCAGCCCCTCCTACGAAACGCAGCACATCCTCCGCATCATCGAAGGTCAAAATCATTTTACGCTCATCGCTAACTGCGCCTCTGATCAGTGGCATCACTGCGGCCGCTACAGCCCGTCGCTCTGCTTCTGGAAGTGCTTCTGATTTGCGGCCGCCAAATAGGTTCTGATCTTCAATTCTTTCTTCAATATAACTTTCCGCTTCGTTAATTATGGAGATTGTTTTGTCATAACAAGATTCAGGTGTATCCCCCCAAGTCACGAGACCGTGTTTCTCCATCAGCACTAATTCAGCTTTCGGGTTTGCGAGCACACCTTCGGCAATCATTTTGGATAAAGTGAAGCCTGGACGGATGTAAGGCACCCATACGAAACGATCCCCATAAATCTCACGGGCAATTTCCTTACCGTTATGCGCACAGCATAAGCTGATAATGGCATCTGGATGCGTATGATCCACATGTTTGAAAGGTAAAAACGCATGCAGCAACGTCTCGATGGAAGCACGCGGATGTTTAGGGTCAATCATACAATTTGCGAGATAAGCTACCATCTCTTCATCTGGCATTTCATCACGTTCAAATAACGGGGCAATATCCTGAAGCCTTAGTCCGGTAAAATTGCCTGCTTTCATTGTAGCAAGGTCAGAACCACTGCCCTTCACCCACATTACTTCTACCTCACGCCCGCGAAAATCCAATTCTATCGTTTTGCTGGAGGTATTCCCTCCGCCAAAGTTACAGACTCGGCGATCTTCTCCCAGCAGATTAGAGCGGAACACTAAAGCATCCAATCCCCCGTTTAATTTCGTTTCCCGAGATGAATCCCATAAGTTTTGTACCATTTGTGAATACCTCCGTTTTTGAATGTTTGTTTTTTTGTTTATTTTTGTTTGTTTTGATTTTAAACTATTTGTTTGTGTTTGAATAGAGCGCTTTCAACAAAATTTTAAATTATTTTCACATTTTAGACGAATCTACATTGGATAAACTACAATAACCTCGTGAATAACAAAAAAGAGCTGCCTCTTGGCAACTCCTCCACTATTTTTCAAACCAGCTTAAGGTGATCCAGTAGTTACATTTTTCATCCTTAATGCCATGTAGTTTTCCTTTGTTCGCTTCAATAACCTTTCTCGAAGATATATTGTCCGGCTCACAAGTCAGCATGACCTTATCAATCTCCATGTCCGCAGCTTTTTTTAACAGCTCTGCCAAAAAAATCGTACCATAACCTCTTCCTCTCTCACTGGGTCTGATACTATAGCCAATGTGTCCACCTGACTTCCTCAATTGATCATTTAAGGAATGTCTTAATTTTCCGACACCAACGGGATAGGAGTCAATCAGTAGCCAGTAGTTGGTCTGTGCTACATACTGTGGTGGAAGATTATCACCTTGTGAAAGTGCTATCCTCTCCCGGATGAAATCAGGAAATTGACTGAAAGCCAGATCAAATCCATTGTTGACGAATCCATTTTCCCCCGGACCTATCTCCACAATCATCTCAAAAATATCGCGTCCATCTGAAATGCTAGCTTCCTTTAGCTCAACAAGCATAATAATCCCCCCCTAGAACGTTATTAATAACTTCCCTATCAAAAATTTACCGCAAAAAAGACCGGCATGCATTATTTAATTGCACAATCTACAACTAAAATATACTTCAATGCTCACGCCTAATGTATTAAGTGTACTTTGTGCAATTAAATTCGCCCAATTTAGCTAAATCAGCTAATTACGAGAGATATAGTTGTACAAAGTACATCTATATCACCGAAGTGAGAGTAAAGTAGCAATTTAGTTGTATGAAATACACTTATCTGGCTCCTAGTGACTACTAGGTGATCAAGCAACAGGTATCTAAACTAATCTATCTAATCTAATCACCATCTACTCACCCTCTAATCACCTTCTGCTCCCCCACTTTTCACAGGAATGTTTCTATTTCTCGCCCCTCCTTCCGCACTCTCGTAGTATACTTATTGGAATAAGATACAGATGTTGTATTTTTCACTAAGGAGGTTTGTGATGGTAAATAGCTTTAAGAATGCCAAGGCGAAAGAACAAGTGTGGCAGTCCTACCAACAGCTAGTTGATCAGTGGCCTATTCCTCTTGAAGAACTCGATCTCCCAACCACATATGGGCTGACGCATTGTATCCTTACCGGGCAAAAGAGTAATCCCCCCTTATTTCTATTTCATGGCGTTGGTGATAACTCGGCGGTCATGTGGCTCCTTAACATCGAGGAATTATCGCGGCATTTTTACTGCATCGCTATTGATACTCTGGGCGGACCCGGAAAAAGCATTCCTAATGCGTACTTTAATAAACAAAAGTTTGAGCAGGTGGAATGGATTAATGAAATAGCCAAACATCTGAGCATAGACGTCTTTAATATTGCAGGGGTGTCAAATGGCGCCTATATTGCTTTTAATTATGCGACCAAGCAACCGGACAAAGTGAACCGTGTGATTTGTTTGGAAGGCGGAATGGTCACCACACCAATCAAAGCCATGCTGCAAACGCTAATGATGATGTTCCCAGAGATTCTGGTTCCCACGGATCGCAATTTACTGAAAGTGCTGAAGAAGTTAAGTGCGCCTGACTCCCCTTTATTTGACAATCACCCAGAAGTAGCTGCTCATCTAATCCTTTTAATGCGCACTCATAATCAACAAGCTATGTTTGTTCATAAGCTTCAAAAATACGATAGAAACGCCGCAGTTGCCGTCAGAGATAAGCTCTATTTTTTAGTAGGAGAACACGCATTAAAACAATCAAAGGATTTCATAGATATTTTAGAGGACGGAAAGTTTCATTACCAAGTCATCCCCCGTGCGGGACACGGCATTAATCATGAGCAACCGGATAGAGTCAACACTGAAATCATCAATTTCCTGACCGGCGATAATGATAAATCACTTGCATCCTTATGAAAGCGTTACTATTATGAAGGTTATTACTCATACTTACTCTATTAAAGGAGAGGTTACCCATCAGATACGGAACTCTAGCCCACACATTTGGCTGCCTGCCGCTCAAGTCGTTAACTGCAACCCTTCAGAATTATGATATCGATTTTGTTCAGCTTGCATTATCCAAAGCCATTCAGGACATCGACACTTCTACCGGTAAACTAAGTCCAGGTCTTGCCAGCTATATTGGCGAACAATTTGATAAAGCAGGAATACGTATCGGTGTTTTGGGCTGTTACATCAACCCTGTTCATCCGGATCCTGTCATCCGGAGAGCTGAGATCAATCGTTTTAAAGAGCATCTTCGTTATGCCCGCCAATTCGGCGCACCTATGGTGGCAACAGAGACCGGTGCGCTGACTACTTTTCAAGCACAAGATCCGGTCCATTACGAAGCTATCGGCTGGGATACGTTAAGGGCAACTATAGAAGAACTTGCAGAGGAAGCTGAAAAATGGGGCGTTTTTCTAGGACTAGAAGGGGTCTGCACACATACACTTTCTACACCAGACAAGATGCGCCGCATCTTAGATGAAGTCCCATCAAGCTGTATAGGTGTTGTATTGGACCCTTGTAATTTTATTGGCACGGCTGCGCATTTGCAGGATCAAATTGTCGATGATTCCTTCAGATTATTCGGCGATCGTATCATTCTGGCGCATTTAAAAGATATCTATCAAGATGGTGAAAAAGCATACCACGGAAAAGCAGGCAGCGGATTATTCCATACCGAAGCTTTCCTGCGCAAACTCCAAGAATATAAGCCAATGATCGATGTGTCATTAGAAGATATCAAGGATCTGGAGGTTAATGATACAGTTGCTTTACTGAAGAAGCTTGCTCCTATAACACAATAAAAACCCACTTCTGAGGATAGGTGTTAGCAGCAGCTGCGCATCTATCCCAGCTTTATCTATGCTCAAAAATAGTGTTTCCAGTTATTGAGCAGATGATCATCCTCTGCCTGCAGCAATTTGGAGGCATATACGATTTGACCTGTATGATAGGAATAATGTTCTACCGCTCCGATCATAATCTTTTGAATACTCCAAGTATAATTCTCCATTCCAGCCCCCTCAGGGAAACTAATGGTGACCTCCCGTTCTAGATCAGCCTTCGTCAAATTGCCCACCACCTCACGGCTTTCTTCCCTGACCTTCAGCATATACTGCAATAATTCCTGTGATGAATAACCGCCTCTGGTCAAAAATTCATTAGGTCTATCTCTTTCTATTGGCTTATTGCCGATTCCGCTGACCAGATGCTGATATTCGCTGCCCGCAATATGCAGGCATAGGTTACCAATGGCATTCATTTTTGACTTTGGACGAAACCATATCTCTTCGGTCGATAGCTTATTTACAGCTTGCTCCACATACCCCAAGGATTGATCGAGCCTTCTCATACATTCGATAATGATTTCACTCATACTAATCCCTCTTCCTTCTACTTTTGTTTGTAAACTTGTTAAATGGTACTTTTCTATAGGAGCTGAATAAAATAAGAAACATAACGATTGAATCATATTGTTTCACTATTACAGCTCTAACTTGGAAGGGACGGGATTATCAATGAGATTCACATTCCCTATTCTGACCTTATCTCATGGCGGAGCACAACGTATGCTGGTAGAGCTCACCAATGGGCTGACAGATTTGGGCCATCAGGTCAACCTCCTCTTGCCTGTGGATGGCGCTATTTCTTATGATGTGCGCGCAAACGTAATCCGCTCCTCACATATGAATATTCACGAGCATGACTTTCCTCCCGGAGACGTCATTGTTTCTAATTATTATACAACTGTCCCCATCGCCCAAGCAGCAAGCAAACAAGGAAAAGGGGTTCATGTACGTTTATCTTTATGTTATGAGCCTCCTTTTTTACCGGATAACGGACGCTCCTTCCCCTCCTATCACATCACTGAGCATCTAATCGTTTTATCACGTTGGCAGCAGGAGCTGATCTTTTTAAATCATGGCATCACCGGCAGTATCGTGCCCATTGGCATTAGCTCCTCTTTTAAAAATATGAATATCCGTCACAGTCTTCAAGAGCCTTTAAACATAACAGCTATATTAAGAAAAACAGAACGCGGCTTCTCCTGGCACCGCGAGCAAGATTATCTTATAGAACAGCTGGATTACGTAAAAAGCCAATATCCCGATGTAAATATTAACTTCATCAGTCCGCCTGACGAGTTCAACACCTCAGAAATTCTCCAAAGAATGAAAGCTACTGGCAAATATCGGTTCTTTACGCCAGCAAATGATGAGGAGCTCTGCTATCACTATAACGGTGCGGATATTTTTGTTAGCTCAAGTATTTTTGATACAGGTTCTTTACCGGGACTTGAGGCCATGCGTTGTGGAGCAGCGTTAGTCTGTGTATATTCGGGTGGGAATATGGAATACGCCCATCACAAGAAAAACTGTTTGCTCTCTTATCGATATGAGAACCGGCTCGGTGAAGATGTCATCCGCTTAATACGTGATCCCAACTTAAGAACTAAATTAGCGGAGCAGGGGGAAAGATATTCGCGCAAATGGACTTGGGAAAATAGTGTCAGATTATTTGAACAAGCGATCACAGATTTATTATAAAAATATAAAAAAGCAAGTCTCCAATGGCTGAGATTTGCTTTTTTATTGATCCAAAAGAATCATTGACTAGAGAAATAATACAAGATATTATGTAAGCGTTATCAATCGCAAAACAATGAAACACTTTAGGGAAATCTAAACTAAAAGGAGAAGGAATATGGCGAAAAAAGGTAGGCAAGGTTATCGGTTGTTATTGTTGTCTTTTTTAATGCTTTTTACAACTGTTTTCTCAGGAGGATCGCAAGCTTATGCAGCAACCTGGAATCTGACTGGAGATACCAACGTACACGACCCTTCATATATCAAAGAGGGGAACACACATTGGGTATTCAGCACGGGATCAGGTCTCCAAGTGATGTTTTCAAACGATGGAACTAACTATATTCGCTCCCTCCCGATTTATACCTCGAAACCCTCCTGGTGGAGCTCTTACGTTCCCAATCAAGAAGGGCTAGATGTATGGGCCCCAGAAATTTTCTACTATAACGGTACCTATTACCTCTATTATTCTATCTCCACATTCGGCTCAAGAGTGTCTGCTATTGGTTTAGTAACTACTAAATCGATCTCCGGGGGAAAATGGACGGACCAAGGTGTCGTTATCTCGTCTAATGACGCCTCCAATTATAACGCCATTGATCCTAACATTACGGCAGATGCTAACGGAAACCTATGGATGACCTTCGGTTCCTGGAGCAACGGGATTTACATTACCTCCATCAACAAAACAACCATGAAGCCAACGGGCAACTCGTATCGCATTGCGACTAAATCCGGGGGGATTGAAGGCTCCAGCATGGTTTACAATCCAAACACCGGATATTATTATCTATTCGTATCCATTGGCCAATGCTGCTCAGGCGTAAACAGCACCTATAAAATTGCAGTGGGACGCTCAACCAGCGTACTGGGGCCTTTCTATGCGAAGGACGGTACCGATATGAAAAATGGCGGGGCTACGGTCATCGATAGCGGCAACAGTTTTTGGGCGGGTCCTGGTGGACAGGATATATACGGAACCAACGTTATCGTCCGCCATGCTTACAGTGTCGCTGAGAATGGCGCACCCAAATTGTTAATCAGTGATCTCGAATGGGATTCTGCTGGCTGGCCTTACTATAATTAACGTCTAATCGAGGAGTTGCCCCTGAGTCCTACTCTATGATTTATGGGGCAGCTTCTTTTTACTGATAAACCTTCTACTCTCTCTTTCGATAGATACCTGGCGAGACACCATAACGCTCCCGAAACACCCTGTGAAAATAGGTGTAACTTCCAAACCCCGTCTCCTCTGCTATACGCTCTAAGGTGTAATTGGTATTGTCCATTAATCTCAGTGCCATCGCAAGCCGGATTTGCCCCGCATATTGCATAATAGAATAACCGAATTGGATCTTGAATAAATGTACGGCCCTTGTCACACTAATTCCAGCATGAGCAGCTACGTCCTTTAGTCTGATCTCTGAAGTAGCATGCTCCTCCACATAACTCTTCATTTTAAGTCCGTGTAGAAGCGAAGCCGAAGATGATGCAGGTGCCTCTTCCATAGCCCGATCTAACAACAAACATAAAGCTTTAAATAGTGCTTCAAGTATTTCAGGGCTACCCCCATCTAGTCTTCTATTCTCCAGATCAAGCTGTTGCCATATACTTTGCAGCTTACCATCATCCGCAATTCTAACCTTTTTGGGTCGCTCACGCAGGTTCCACCAGTGGTCCACCCATTCCCCTGTACACATTACAAAATAGTCCACACTATGTCCCAAAGGACTTTTCTTTTCACCGATTCTCAGATCATATATATCGTAGGGCTTAAATAACAATAGATCCCCCGGCACTACGGCAGTCATTTCTCCATCGATAAGGACTTCACATTCCCCTTCTGCTTGCAGCCTGATGATATAGGTATCCAACCCACTGCGATATAGTTGCCGAAAAGGCTGAGTATGGCGGATAAATCCACACAGACTAATTTGAACGCTGTTTGTTTCCATCGCATATGCTCCTCATTCTATAGTAGTCGATGACCAGATTGTTGAGGTTCTTAGCCATATAGTTTCTTCAAAGTGCAGTGAATCTCCTTCTATAATAAAGACAGAATTCATATGTAGGAGGTTATCAAGCATTATGAGTAAAACTATTCGCGTCATTCAAACCGCTAAAGAAACCACGGATCGTTTAACAGAAAAGGACCCTCTGATTTTCCTTCCCGATACGTCAGGAGTCGAATCAGAGCTAATCAATATCTATGATGATCTGGAGTATCAAGAAATTGAAGGCTTTGGTGGAGCTCTTACGGAGTCCTCTGCCGTTACTATCGCTAAACTTAGTGCAGCTAAACAAAAAGAAATCATCGACGCTTATTTTCATCCTGAGCACGGCATTGGATATACCCTTTGCCGCTCACATATCCAAAGCTGCGACTTCTCACTGGGCAACTATGCTTATGTAGAGGAAGGCGATGCGGAGCTACGTTCGTTCGATATTTCCAGAGATCACGAGTCGGTTATCCCCCTCATAAAAAATGCTGCCGCAGCTGTAGGTGAAGATTTCCGTCTGTTCTCTTCCCCATGGAGTCCTCCAGCGTTCATGAAGACAAACGGGCAAATGAACGGAGGCGGAGCTCTTAAGCCTGAATATCGTAAGGCTTGGGCTAACATGTTCGTTAAATATATTGAGGCGTACGCTGCAGAAGGGATTGATATCTGGGCTGTCAGTGTTCAGAATGAAGCCAAAGCTGTACAAAGATGGGATTCCTGCCTGTATACCGCCGAAGAAGAAAAGGATTTTGTGCGTGACTACTTGGGACCTGCTCTGGAACAAGCGGGCTTGAGCCATGTAAAGGTTATGATCTGGGATCATAATAAAGAACGGGTGTATGACCGTGCTAAGGTTGCTTTTGAAGATCAAGTTGCGTCCAAATACATATGGGGAATCTGCTTTCACTGGTATTCCGGTGATCACTTCGAAGCCCTCTCTGCCGTTCATGATCGTTTCCCAGATAAAAAGCTGTTCTTCAGCGAAGGCTGCCAAGAAGGTGGCGTTCATCTCGGCTCATGGAACACCGGTGAACGTTACGGACATGATATCATTGGCAATCTGAACAACTGGATGTCGAGCTGGACGGACTGGAACATTGTCTTGGATGAGCAAGGTGGACCTAACCATGTAGGAAATTACTGCGATGCTCCAATTATCGGAGATACCAAAAACGATGAAATTACTTTTGAGAGCTCTTTCTATTACATCGGGCACTTCAGTAAATATATTCGTCCGGGTGCTAAACGTATTGGTTTCTCTAAATATACAGATAAGCTTGAAACAACAGCTTTCCGCAACCCTGATGGCACTATTGCTGTTATCGTTATGAACCGCACAGAGCAAGAGCTTCCATTCACCCTGCGCTTCCATGACGAACTGGCTGAGAACATGATTCCGGCTCATGCCATTCAAACCCTGCTAATTAAGTAGAAGCGGTTCATTCCTAATAAAAAAGAGGTTCTCTTTATGCCAGCGCACAGAGAGAACCTCCTTTTTTATTAAATTAAATGAAATAGTGCTTAAAGTCTTGCCGATAGTATTTCACATAACGCTCCATACAGTGTATGTTCAAGATCCAACGAGGCAAGAGAAGCCAGGGCCGCCATCGGCGTTACTGCTGCTTTGACTACATCGTAAATTTGCTCTTTCAATTGGAAAAGAATTTGCGCACGGTTCAGAAGGCTGAACACCTCATCATCTACGGAATTCACCGCAATCCGGGCATCTGTGAACGTTACCTCCAAGGAATGCTCTACCGCTTGATCCGAGATCATGATCGTAAGCGTATGTGTAGCCTCATCATAGTCTATGTTTGCTTCGATTTCTGTGCCGCCAGCGAATACCTGTACCTTCGTATCAGCAAAACCAACAAAGGACAACTTCCATGATCGCCGCTCAGGCACAACCTTTGTATTTCCCTGAGCAGAGAGAATCTTGAAGCTGGCTCTATCCCCCATTTCCAGGATCATTTCTGTATCACACCATTGATCGTCCTGATCCTCCGCAGTATCGCCCTCATCCTCCCAGAGATGAAAATGACCCCTTCCTCCCGCAAATACACGGACCTCCATATGCCTCGGATTATCCACTGAAGAGGTGAATTGCGTCAGATCTGCCATGGGCACAATAGCACCTGCTTTAGCTAATACAGGGATATTCTCAAGATTGCGATAAAGAGAAAGCTTTCTGCCACCGTCGTACACTCTTCCGTTAAAAAAATCTATCCAAATCCCTTCAGGTAACCAAGCCTTAAATTCGGCAACGCCTACCTTTGGATTGACCGGCTGTGTAATCGGACAGGCAATAAGTTCCGTTCCGAAATAATATTCATTGGGCACTTCATAGGCTTCATTCGACAACGCATGATGATAATACATCGGTCGGATTAGCGGAAGACTATCGCGGCTGGCATAGCGATTCATCGTGTACAGATAGGGAAGTAAACTATGCCGCAAACGCAGGCAATCCTTCATCACATCTTCCGCAATCTTATTGAATCGCCATGGCTCCTTGCTGTTAAAGGCACTAGCAGAACTATGTAACCGCAGAATAGGCGAAAACACACCGAATTGCACCCAGCGCATTGCCAACTCATCGTCTAAATAACCATTCATATGGCCCCCGATATCATGGCTCCACCAACCATATCCCACGTTAGCGGCGTTGGCTGTGAAGTATGGCTGGAAATCCAGCGACTCCCAAGTGACAATGGTATCTCCAGAGAAGCCCACAGGATAACGATGGCTGCCAAGACCTGCATAACGTGAGAAAGTAATCTGCCGGTTGCCTCGCCGGCCGCTATCCAGATAGTGATAATGGTTCAGCATCCAAAGCGGATCTAGTCCCGGTACTTTAGTCACTCCACCCTGCTGCCAATCAATCCACCAGAAGTCCACACCTTCATTCTCTAGCGGATGATGCAGAAACTTAAAGTATGCTCGCAAAAAATTCGGATCCGTAATATCAAATTCTACAGCATCACCCTTTTCCGGGTCCATACCCATCTCCGCAGCAATGGCTAGATAAGGATCTTCAAACGCTCGTACACCGTCTGCTGGATGTACGTTGAGCGTTACTCGAAGTCCTTTTTCATGCAGCCATGCCAAAAATCTTTGAGGCTCCGGAAACAGTTCCCGGTTCCAGGTATAACCCGTCCAACCACTGCCGTACTGCGGATCAATATCGACGAGATGCCAATCCATATCTATAACAGCGACGGAAAACGGAATTCGCTCGAGCTCAAACCGCTCCATTAGCGCTTTGTATTCTTCTTCTGAATATCGGTAATAACGGCTCCACCAGTTGCCAAGGGCATAACGTGGCAATAGGGGCGTACGACCGCAAAGGTGATAGAAATCCTTCAAGCAGTGCAAATAATCATGACCGTATCCAAAAAAATAAACATCGAGGCCAGCCAACGCCCGTAGCTCGACCCGTCCATCCTCTTCCAGTACTAGGGAGGTGCTATCATCAACTAACGTATACCCCGCACGTGAAAGTAGTCCGTGCTCCAGCGGAATGGCACCATCTGCATTATCCAGGGTACGTGCTGTTCCTCCCAAATCTTGGACTGTATCTCCATAATTCCAGACACTCATTAGGTGACCCGCTTCGTTTCTCACCCGAACATTGAGACCATGCCGGGAGAAAGGCTGCTTGTCATAAGTTAAATGCAGACGCTCCGTTATCAACTCAAGTTTATTCCCCAGATCTATTACGCTGAACTCTGGAACCGGGAAATTGCGATTCACAACGGTCTGCGACGCCCGATCTTCGAAAAAACCTTCCTCACTATATTCCATCCGGATAAGCTCCGGAGTTAAGACAGTGAACCGATAGCACTCCCCCTGAATAATCGCGTCAGCATTACTGCCTGGTTCAGAATGCAGCTTTAATTGGGTCGCCAAAGGGGTTGGCTCTTTCATTATATTTCCCATCAAGTAAAAACCTCATTTCTTGTTATTCAACGCCCATATAACGGCTGAAAGCATCTGTCCGAATTTTCACCATCTTTTCGAGGCCCATCCCCCGTAGCTGCTTCACATAGTCATCCCACTGCTCGTCAATAACACCTGAGATTATAAATTGAGCACGCATTGTATTGACGTAACTATCAATATCGGTGGTCAAGGTCGGCAGCTCCTGAAACTCTTCTGCAGTGTACATTACGTTGGGGAAAGGTGGTGTTGTGTAGTCACTTCCCAGCTTATCGAGTTGTAGCTTCAGTCCATCTCCGGTTTTAGGATTTAGAAAGATGGTCTTTTCAAAAGCTGGACTTACATATTTCGGCCCAAAATCCCGGAGTGACTGTTCCCAATACCAAGCATCCGCACTGGTGCCGGTTGGAGGGTCCATCAATGTATACGTACCGTTGTCATTTTTCTTAATCACCGTTCCAATGGCACCCCAGAAATTCTGAATGCTGGCTTCATTGGTATAGAACTGATCCGCCCAGCGTGCTGCAATTTCTGGATACTTGCAGGATGTGGTGATCAACAGCTCGTTGCGTTCCAGATTCATCCCATACGGGTTCCCAACGGTGTAGCGCTTCCCGTCTGGTCCAGCAATTGGCGGAATGGTCACATATTGATCACTCCATTTGCCAAACATAGCGTCTGGCGTCCACTGATAAGAGAAGCCTACGATTGGGGCATCCGGATTTAGAAACTTTGCCGATCTCATCGTTTCGTCTTGAGTGAATACTTCTTTATCAAGTAATCCGTCTTTAAACAATTTGCTCTCCCATTTGAGCCCTTCTTTGTATTCCTCTGAAATCGGGTAATAAACCGCATTTCCGTCCTTGACCACCATGAAGTTATTATTCAAATCTGCAATTCCGAAGGGACTGATTAGATCATTACTTAATTCGATAAAAGGAATCTCATCCTGTTTTCCGTTTCCATTCGGATCTTGTTCTTTGAATGCTTTTAGCACGTTATAAAGATCGTCTATCGTATCCGGTACCTTCAAACCCAATTTGTCCAGCCAGGTTTTATTAATCACAGGCTGACGTGAGCTTTTAGGACGTGAGGGTAATCTTGCAGGCAGCGAGTAGATTTTCCCGTCAGGAAAGGTGCTGATTTTTTTCATTTCCGGTGTTTCTTCCATAGCTGCTTTGAGATTAGGCATGTTTTGCTCAATATAATCATCTAGCGGCCGAAATAAGCTTAAATTATTGACGATATCCGCATCTCCAAAGGTCTGACTCCCTAAAATGATATCTGGAAGTGTGCCGCTGGCCAGCATAATAGACTTCCGTTCACTCCAATCATTGGAGGACATCACCTGCCACTCGATTTTGACATTCGTGTTCTTCTCCAAATCCTTGAGCCATTGATTCTCGGTAAAAGAATCTCCCATGCTTACCCACCGGACAGTGAGTACTTTCAGCGTCACAGGCTTATCCACTATCGGCAATCCTTCTTTGTTAAATCCGCCCGGCTCAGGTTCAACAGAATTAACCCCATTGCTCCCTTTACAGGCAGTAAGGCTAGCAAGCAACGTTGTCACTAAAAGAATGACGGTGATTGTTCTATATATCCTGTTTTTTTGTTGCTTTTTCATAACGTTCTTGCTCCTTACGAATGAATGTTAGTAGAATAGCCGAATGTACTATTCCTTCACTGCGCCGATCATTACCCCTTGGTTAAAGTATTTTTGTACAAAGGGGTACACACACATAATCGGAACCGTTGCCACGATAATAACAGAATACCGCATCATATTGGCGAGTCGTAGTGCGATTTGCGCAGCTTCCCCGGTTCCCATCCCCGATTGCATCTGATTGGTGATCAGAATATTTCGCAGAATCAGCTGCAAGGGATACATATTAGGATTTTTCAAATAGATCAAGGCATTAAAATATGAATTCCAGTAACCAACGGCGATCCATAGACCCAGCACGGCAATAATCGCCTTCGATAGTGGCAAAACGATCTGTACAAAATATCGAAGATTTCCACAACCATCGATCTGTGCAGCTTCCCATAAATCTCCCGGAATACTCGACTGAAAAAAGGTGCGGGCAACGATAATGTTAAACACCCCAACGGAGAAAGGCAGTACCATCACCAGAAATGTGTCGTACAGATGGAAATCACGGATCGTTAGAAAAGTCGGAATTAACCCCCCATTAAAAAACATCGTAAAGATGAAAAACAGGGAAAGATATTTCCGTCCCACAAGATCCTTTCTGGACAACGCATAGGCCGCAGAAATATTTACAATTAAACCGATTGCCGTCCCTACCACCGTATACATGATGGTATTCCAGTAACCGATCCAAATATTTTCATGACGCAGCAGCTCTTTGTAACCATCGAAGGTGAACCCTTTAGGAAATAACCAAACCTGCCCCCCCGCCACCGCGGAAGGATCACTGAACGAAGCAATGACGATAAAATATAGCGGATAGATTAAGATAACTAGAAAAATTGCTGATATAACATACATCACTATTTCCATTATAGTATCCGAAGAACGATTCTTCTTTATTTTCCCCACATTCCCTTTAGTAACTGTCTCTAAACCTCCCATTTCAATTCTCCTCCCTTCTACCACAAGCTATTTTCGCTTAGTTTTTTAGAAATCTGATTGACCATGATCAATAAAATAAAATTAATAACGGTGTTGAATAGGTTGATCGCCGAGGAAAAGCTATATTGACTGCTGAGCAAGCCAATTTTGTAGACATAAGTAGAAAGAATTTCGCTTGAAGTGATGTTCAAGTCATTTTGCATTAAGTACACTTTTTCAAAACCAACCCCAAGCAATCCACCGACCCGCAAAATAAGCAAGGTTATCGCTGTTGGCATCAGCATCGGAATATCGATATAACGAATTTTATGCATCCGGCTTGCTCCGTCTACGGTTGCCGCCTCGTACAAGCTAGGATCAACTGCGGAGAGCGCAGCGATAAAGATAATGCTGTCCCAGCCGACATGCTGCCACACATCCGACCAAACATATACACTGCTGAATAATCCAGCGGAGCCAATCAGATCAGGAGCCTCTTTTCCAAAAAGACTATATATATTGCCCAGCAGTCCGGTGCTAGGTGAGAACAAAATCATCATTAAACCCACCATTACTACCGTGGAGATAAAGTGCGGCATATAGGACACCGTCTGGAAAAAACGTCTGAACCGGTTTGGTCTCATCTGGTTAACCATCAGCGCCAGTATAATTGGAATCGGAAAGGTAATCAGACTGTACACACTGATGATCAGTGTATTTTTAATCGTTGATGAAAATTGATAGGAATGAAAGAATTTCTCGAAGTATTTGAATCCTGCCCAAGGGCTGCCTCCAATTCCCAACGCCGGGCTATAATCCTTGAAAGCAATCAGCACCCCGTACATTGGCTTGTACGCGAATAATAACGTCAGAACTACAGCAGGAAAAAGCAATAGATAGAGACCCCAATTTTGTTTGATTTGTCCGAATTTCCGCCCGAAATGAAGTGGACTAGATTTCATGACATCCCCTCCTTATTTAAAATAGAGAATGCTACCCCACAGCTATCCTGCAGGGCAGCACCTTTTTCGAAAGACGAATAGGTTATTTCACGTTCATATAACGGCTGTAAGCATCCGTGCGAATCTTAACTAACTTTTCAAGTCCCATTTTATTAAGCTTGCTCACATAAGCATCCCAGCCCTCGTCAATTCCGCCTTTGCTAATAAATTGCGCCCGCATAGTATTCACATAGCTGTCGATATCCGTAGTCAAGGTTGGCAGCTCCTCGAACTCCTCAGAAGTGTACATTACGTTAGGGAAAGGTGTGGTTACATATTCACTGCCCAGCTTATCCAGCTGCAGCTTCAGTCCATCTCCACTTTCAGGGTTCAGGACAATTTTCGATTCAAAGGATGGGCTCACATATTTCGGTCCAAAATCACGTAGCGATTGATCCCAATACCAAGCATCTGCGCTGGTTCCAGCTGGTGGATCCATCAATGTATAAGTGCTATCATCGTTTTTCTTAATAACCGTTCCAATCGCACCCCAGAAATTCTGAATGCTCGCTTCGTCAGTATAGAACTGATCTGCCCAACGTGCGGCAACCTCAGGATATTTGCAGGACGTGGTGATCAGCAGCTCATTACGGTTAAGATTCATCCCAATCGGATTCCCGATCGTATAACGTTTACCATCTGGTCCGGCAATCGGTGGAATCGTCACATATTGATCGCTCCATTTCCCAAACACGGCGTCTGGAGTCCATTGGTACGTAAAGCCTACGATTGGAGCATCCGGATTCTGGAACTTAGCCGATCTCATCGTATCGTCCTGAGTGAATACCTCTTTATCTAGCAAGCCTTCCGCATACAATTTATTTTCCCATTTGAGACCTTCTTTGAACTCCTCCGAAATAGGGAAATATATCGCTTTTCCGTCCTTGATGATCATATTATTGTTATTTAAATCGGCAATTCCGAAAGGACTAATCAAGTCATTACCAATTTCAATAAAAGGAATCTCATCTTGTTTTCCATTCCCATTCGGATCTTGTTCTTTAAAAGCTTTGAGCACGTTATAAAGCTCATCAATCGTTTCAGGCACCTTCAAGCCCAATTTGTCCAGCCAGGTCTTGTTAATCACAGGCTGACGTGAGCTTTTTGGACGTGCAGGAAGTCTTGTTGGCAGGGAGTAGATTTTTCCGTCAGGAAATGTGCTGATTTTTTTCATTTCTGGGGTTTCTTCCATAGCTGCTTTGAGATTAGGCATATTTTGCTCGATATAATCATCAAGCGGCCGGAAAAAGCTCAGATTATTTACGATATCGGCATCCCCAAAGGTTTGATCTCCCAAAACGATATCCGGAAGCGTGCCACTTGCCAGCATAATCGACTTCTGCTCACCCCAGTCATTGGAGGACATTACTTGCCAATCGATTTTGACATTCGTATTTTTCTCCAGATCCTTCAGCCATTGGTTTTGCGTAAAGGTGTCCCCCATACTCCCCCAACGGACAGTCAGCACTTTAAGTGTCACAGGCTCATTCACAATCGGCAGACCTTCTTTGTTATAGCTGCTCGTTTCATTTGTCGCTGCATTATTCCCGTTGTTACCGCCGCAGCCAGCAATTCCAAATACCATCGCAGCCGCCAGCAGACCCACAGTCCATTTCTTTGCAGTTTTTTTCTTACTGTGTTGACTCATCTCTTAATCCCCCATTTCAATTTATCAAAATGCATCTGAATAGCTTTATAATAACTTCTTATTTTTTCGTATTCCGGACACATTAAGACGGTTATCCAGACCTTTGAATTCGCTTACAAAAAATACAAAAGCTAAATGCTCTACTTGGGGAGATTAAATAACAGTATCCCGACTTCTGTATGTGCTATCCGGACTTTGAGGGAAATCGATAGCGAGTTCTTATGTTTTTTTCACGCAGAGGTTTTATAATGACTTTATGATCAAAAAAACAGCGAAACACAAAACCTACCCCATTCGCCATTATATAAAAGTCATGATGTTGGTTTCATTCACAGTCCTTATTCTGGATTTAGGAATCAGCATCGCTTCCATTTCCATCGTTAAGCAGCAGTCCACTCGAAATTTGCAGGATACTGCGGCGCTTTACATCAATCGTATTAATCATGATTTTGCCTACATTAATCACTATATGGGCTGGACGCTTGGGAACGATGAGAGCTTACTAACGATGAATACTTACGGGGTCAACAGTATCGAGTTCTTAAAAGCAAATGATAATCTGTTCAAACGCTTTACCGAGCTGCAAAAAAACTACGGGCATGAGTATAACTTCTTCTACTATTTGAAAAATGAGACCTATTTTTTGAATTGTGCACCGATCAGCGTAACCTATACGGATTACAGGGAGCTGAAAAAGAAGATTATTTCTTATATTGATGATAAGGAGATGTATGAGAAGTTTTATTCCAAATGGACGCCTATTCTTGTGAACAACCATTATTATGTAATTAATATCGTGCCCTATTACAATCGTTATTTAATTGGACTGATCTCCGCAGATAATCTGATCCGGCCGCTACGCCAAATTAATCTTGGCGCCAATGGTTATGTTTCTCTAGTAGATGAGAATGAACAGCCTTTAACCAGTCCGATCTCCAATAGCGGAACGTTAATAACGGAAAATGAAGGATTCGCTAATCTTTTGCAATCGCGTACAACCATCAACAGCGCATTCTCAGACACCACCTTCAGCACCAAAATGGTCATTAAATATGGCATATTCGAAAAAATCATGATTGCCCAGCTGCTTATTATGTTATTGTTCTTCATTGTGACCTCCACGTTATGCATTGTTCTGCTCTTTTTCAAAAAAAGAGTGTTAGGTCCGATTCAAAGCTTCTCCGATAACCTTGCTTTCATTAATGAGTCTGGGCAACCCGCAGATTTCAAAAGCAGTGAGATTATAGAGCTGGAACAAGCAAACACTCAGTTTAAAGGCTTGGTTGAACAAATCAAAACCTTTAAAATCGCTATGTACGAGCAGGAACTGGAGAAACAAAGAATACAGCTGGACTATATGAAGCTACAGATTAAACCACACTTTTTCTTAAACTGTCTGACTAGCATCTATAGCATGGCGCAAATTCATATGTATAAAGAAATTGAAAATATGACGTTGTCTACCTCTAAATATTTCCGTTACATTTTTCAGAATGGCGAGAATTTTGTCCGGTTGGAGGATGAAATCGAGCATGTCCGAACCTACTTGGAGATTCAAAAGCAACGTTATCAGGACGCATTTATTTATTACATCGAACAAGAGGATCAGGCAGGCAGTGTGGAAATTCCACCGTTAGTGCTGCAAACCTTTATCGAAAATTCAATTAAATATGCGATTTCACGCGAACATGAAGCCGAGATCAGACTTACAGTACAACGATTACAGATGGAACAGGAAGAAGAAATGCTCGTTATCCAGCTCACCGACACCGGTCCCGGTTTTCCACCTCAGGTGTTAGAGAAACTTAATCTTGGAGAGCCCTTGGATCAAAGTAAAGGTACGCAAATCGGCATTATGAATACGCTTAAAAGACTAGAGTACCTATATTTAAAAAGAGCAACCGTCACCTTCTCCAATTTGGAGGGCGGCGGCGCTAGTGTAATCTTATATCTTCCGAAGCTTCCTAATAAATCTAAATGAATGGAGAGCAAACTATGAATGTACTGCTTGTTGATGATGACTTTTATGTTATTGCCGCATTGCAAAAGAAAATAGATTGGGAATCACTCCACATTGATACTGTTTATACGGCTAATAATGTCGCTCAAGCACGTGAAATAATAGAAAAGCATTCTGTTCAAATTCTGATTTCAGATATTGAAATGCCGCAGGGCAGCGGACTGGAATTACTAGCATGGATTCGCGAGGGAAATTATAGTATTCAGACAATTCTTCTTACCAATTATGCAGATTTCAACTATGCGCAGAAAGCAATCGAATTGCAGAGCTTTGAATATTTCCTCAAGCCCATTGAATTTGACAAGCTGATGTTGATCATCCAAAAGGCGGTCACCCAAGCAAAAGAGCAGCAAAAAAACGAAAAAGCCATTCAGGGCGGTTACTTTTGGCAAAAAAATCAGGCGAAGATTCTTGAACATTTTTGGCGGAAGCTAGTTAGTGGCAGTACATCATTTCCGATTAAGTTGGCAGACATCACACATGCCATTGAAGAACAAAACCTCTCCTATCAAATGAGCGATACTCTACAGCCTTTGATATTTAACTTATTCCCTTACAATGGCAGCATGGGAAAAGAAGAAAAGGATCTGTTTGATTTTGCCCTGCTAAATGTAATGTACGAATTGTTTCAGCACCCTTGTTTTACCATCGAAAGCATTCTGGAATATAGAGATTATAACTGGATCGCCATTTTAAAATGGAACCAGGCACCAGACACGCAACTGCTTGAAGCATTATGTTCTTCTTTTATTCAAAAGGCGAATCCTTATTTAAAATGTGATGTCTGCTGCAATATTGGCTTATACGATAAACTGAGTAATGTAGGGAATGTTCTAAAACAATCCCTGACTATGGATGAGGAAATTACGAGATGCAGAAATCAGACCTTTTTGGTGGAGGCTTATCTGCAGCAAAATAAACCGGGCTATGCACCACCGGATCTTGCCTATTTGGAAGAGCTGCTGAACCAGAATAAATTCACTGCTTTTCTTGTAGAAGTTACACAATATTTAAAGGTCATGCTTAACAATAGAACACTTGAGACCTCTGTCCTTAGCTTGTTCCGTTTAGATGTAGTTCAGCTAGTCTATTCATTTCTCAACCTGAAAGGGATACGATCGCACAAATTATACTCTGGCAAAACTAATGATAAATTATCTATGCACTCTTTGGATTCAATCGAGGATATGGAAGAATATCTTAAATACCTTGTCACTACAGCCATGAAATATCGTGACTTTGCTGCCCAGCCTAAGTCAGTCGCAGAAGAAATCAAACAATACATTCATTCACATTACGGCGATGACCTGACCCGAAATGATTTGGCTGAAATTGTTTATCTCAATCCTGATTACCTGGCAAGGATATTCAAACGAGAAACTGGGGTTTCATTAGGAAGCTACGTCATCCACGTCCGAATCGCGGCTGCGAAACATCTATTAGAAACCACAAATATGTCTGTATATACCGTCGCGAACAAAGTCGGCTATAGCAACTACTCCTATTTCTCCAAGCTTTTCAAACAAGAAGTAGGTCTCCCTCCAAACGATTATAAGAAGGAACAACAATACAATCCAGCTTACTAAAAGAGGGTAACCAAGCATCTAGTTCATGGATGCTGGGTTACCCTCTTTGGGATATCTTCTGAATATTAATTACTGTCTACCTTTACTCCTACGCTGCTGATAATGATCCACCTACGAGCTTACTCTTACACACAGTAATCATCCGCCACACCTTTACGCCTACTCTGCCGGGAATCTTACACCCCTGACTTTACTCTTACATCCAGTAACCATCCACCATGTCCCCCTGCTTCCGGACCCAGATGACGCTATTTGCTCATTTATCGCCTTTTGAGCACAGTTTCGGACTCCAGTGCAACTATTACTGTGATATTGCTCCAAATCGAGTGTGTTTCAGGTCAATAGCGACTATGCGGTCCGTTAGAATTCCAAATGTGGCATAAAGCAGCGTTTAAGGTCAGCTGAGTCCGATAGCTACTTCGTACGCGGAAATCTAATCGAATCTGCGAAGCTTGCCGGGGATCACGGGAAGGTTCCCCACCGCCAGTAATCTTGCAAGCTCCAAAAAACACATAAATGCCCCAGCAGTCATAATCAGAACGGCTGGGGCATCTCTTTTACTAAATTAAGCCTGAAGCGTTACATACTTATCGCCAAGCAGATTTTTGAAATAGGTGCGATTATATAACATACTAGGATGGGATGGATAAAAACTCAACGCCGTTTCATTGTGATGATTCGCCTTCTCGTGTTGGCCGAGACGATCATAACAGAGTGCCAATTGAAGATGCGGCAGCCAGGTATAAAAGATCCCATTCTTCATCCCCATCGAATCGTAATCCCGCGGTAGTTGAATCGCTAGCTCATACCAGTATGCGGCTGGTTGCAACTGGCCTTTTTCCAGCAGAAGTGCCCCCAGTCGGCAACAAAACTCTGAACGTGGTTTATCATACTGCAAGGTTTTACATAACGCTTCAAATGCACCTTCTTTATCCCCCAGCCGTTCCCGGCATTCGGCAAGCTTTAGGCAAGCCTGAAAATTATCTTCAATCCAGCCCTGTCCACCCGCTAAGAAAATCTCATAGTATTTGCAAGCCTCTTCATTAATAGCATGATCTCTTAATTCATTCGCATAATAATACTGGTCTCTCGGCGAAAATACTTCACCCTGTGCAACACGTTTTTGATAAATCCGCAAATTACGATCTGTGTATTCCTTATCTTTCTCATGTGTGATGCAGACATCACTACTAAAAGAAGGACCACCTACCTCTAAATACTCATGAACAGGCCCGATCCATTGAAAGTTGCAGCTGCGCCGAACCAGCCTGTTGCGGCGTAAACTAGCTGTGACATTTCCCGCTTCGTCAAAAGCCAGATTATATTGCATGTTCACACTGTGAATATGTCCCGGCAGGATTTCTTTTAGTTTTTTTAAAAGAATCTGATCCTCTTCCTTTATATAATCATCCGCATCAAGCCACAAAATGTACTCCTGAGTAGCTTTGCTAAAGGCAAAATTACGTGCGGCACTAAAATTATCAATCCATTCAAAATCATAAATTACAGCTCCGAAGGACAACGCAATCTCTTTTGTTTTATCCGTCGAGCCTGTATCCACGATAACAATTTCATCTACGAGACTTGCAATGGTAGATAAACATCGGTGCAAGCTTTTTTCTTCATTTCGTACTATCATACATAAACTAATCGTAACCATACTCGCCCTCCTACACGCTTTGTTTGAAATTCTTTCTATATTGATATGCAGGGTTTAAGAAACGGACTCCCGCTCTATCCCGCCCGATCATGAAGAACTTCAGAAATATAAAGATTATGTAAGAAACTTTTCACTCCATTCTTAGGTCTATATAAGTAAGATCAAAGGAGGTACAGCATATATGAAATCCAAACGAAAAAGCGTTAGAAACGGCTGGATCTTAACTTCAATATTGTGCGTCGTAATTGTACTAGTACTGCTGATTGGATATAAAGGGCTCGACTGGGGAACGCCCACCACTCCACCCCCGTCCACCAACGCACAAACTAATAATGAAGCAGATAACGAACCCAGCTCCACTCTAAAAATGCTCGAATTTCCTAGCAGTGATCCCGATAATGGGCAGGTCATCATTCCACTGCATACCACGCTCGCGCAGCTAAATATTGATAGTGGCAGCGAATATGTAAACACAGAAATCCCCCCCATACCTGAAATGACCTTTGCTATATCTCAAGACATGAAAAACCAAGTAGAAGCAACGCTGGTCTACCGCCCTGATATCGGTGGAGGTTATCTTCTACTCGCTCCTGCCGGATGGCAGGCTACCGCGGTTGTCGGCGCTAACGGTTCTTATGGAGTTACCTTTCAGGATCCGAACCATCCGGAACAAAACATGAACTATTCAGATACGGCTTGGACTTGTATAGGCTGTGCTATCACTGCAATCGGAGCCTATTTCCCGGAAAAAGCCGAATGGGCTGACGCGTTGGGATTTACCATTAATAATCCGCTTAAGTTTAGCGAACAGCATATTTTAGGTACTGCAGGAGCTGAAGCCAGAACGGTCAGATATACGCTTCAAGCAGACGCGAATGGCTATCAGGACGAGGGTGCTGCCTATTACGATAAGGGAGAATGGGGTTATTTATTCCGCAGTATCGGAATACATAAAGCTCAAACATCCCCACAGCAGGAAGTAGTGGAGACCCTCATGAAGTTCTTTACAGATAATCATGGACCGCTCTTCATTGCTGACCCAAACGCAGAGAAGCTGGACTAAGGGTGGGAATTGTTAGAGGAAGGTATTTTCAACCTTGCTCTTGCTTTTAGAAAGACGTAGGTGCTATTTTTTGTTATAATCAATGCAATGCGTTGTTTATGAATTCAGACATATATAAAGGGGACGTAACCATGACTCAAATTATTAAAACTCTAACTATTGCAGGCAGCGACTCCAGTGGTGGCGCAGGCATCCAAGCGGATCTAAAAACATTTGAAGAGTATGGTACCTACGGCTTTAGTGCCTTGACCACTATCGTTACTATGGACCCGGACAACGGCTGGCACCATAATGTTTATCCAATTGATGCCTCCATTGTTGCTGAGCAGTTAAAAACTATTTTCGCTGGTGGCCCGGTTAATGCCATGAAGACAGGTATGCTTGGAAGTGTTGAAATTGTGCGCGTTGCAGAGCAAGCGATCAAAGAAAATCTTCAGACTAATGTAGTTATTGATCCAGTTATGGTGTGCAAGGGTGAAGATGAAGTCTTGAACCCTGACAGCGCTGAGGCTATTCGTGACTTATTGCTACCACTAGCAACTGTGGTCACCCCAAACTTGTTTGAAGCAGGTGTTCTTTCAGGTCTTGGCAAACTTACTACCCTTGAGGAAATGAAAGAAGCTGCCCGTCTGATTCATAAGCTCGGTGCACGTAATGTCGTGGTTAAAGGCGGCAAAGCACTCGGCGGCGATCAAGCGATTGATATCTTCTACGACGGTTCTGAGTACACTGTATTCCAAACAGCCAAAATCGAACCCGCTCACAATCACGGGGCTGGATGTACTTTTGCCGCAGCAATTACAGGCGGTCTAGCTAATGGCTTAACGGTTCATGAGGCTGTTGCAAAAGCTAAAGATTTTGTCTCCGCAGCCATTCGTAATGGATTTGCGTTTAATGAATATGTGGGTCCTGTATTTCACGGTGGTTACCGTTTAGAACGTTAGAACTGGCAATCCAATTACACAAAAAAATAAATGGCAGTCCAGATGCTGAACATCAGCTCTGGACTGCCATTTTTATTTACTATTATTGAAAATCCGTAAATTCAAAACTTTGCTTACCGAACATTGATTTTTTATACGATTATTTTCATGAAAAAAGCACCCGAATCAAGATTCGAATGCTTCTGAGCTACGTCCAGCAATTATTTTATCAAAATGGATAAAGCACTTTTTGACGCCAAACGGAAAGATAATTCATCCGCTCCCGGCAAGTTCAAAGCCACATTCTCAGCCTTTTCACCATCGTTGAACAGAACAACTGCAATAGAGTTATCTGTATTCTTAAAAGCTACGGAACGAATCACTTCTTGATTGGTGGAGGCGTCAATGCGCACAGCCTTCGGACGAATAAATTTACTGAAATGGGCCAGCGCATAATAGTCGAGCGTATACGTAAGCTCCTTGGTCTCTTGGTTGACTGTCACAACACCACGACAAGTACTTTTGCCAAAACCCGGTACGGTTGGGCCGTTCTTTTCATCTAAGGCCATATTCCATAACACAAAGGATTTACTATGATTTCTAAGAATATCAATCCCTGTCCTCATTACATTGGAGAAGGCTTGTTCAAACGGAGGAATCCATTCTCCACCAGAACCTTCTGTAAAATGCACTTCTTTATCAGCAAAAGCTTTCAGAACCTCTGATTGCGCTGACGCATTGCCACCATACCAGTGCCAAGCTACACCATCCACTTCATCTTTTGCATAATCGAGCACGGTTAACGGATAATCTGGACGATCCCAGTTGTGGTCGTAGCAGAGAATTTTTGTAGCGATGTTATGCTTAACAAAGCTCGGCTTCAGGTAGTTTTTAATGAAATCTTTTTGCGCCTCAGGCAACATTAACATACTAGGGTAGTGTTTGGGTTCAAATAAAGGCTCGTTCTGTGGTGTTACAGCATAAGTTGGCAATCCGTGCCCTTCAAAAGCTTGAATATATCGAACAAAATAATCGGCATAAGCCTGATAATATTCTTGTTTAAGTTCTCCAGCAATCATCGATCCGCTAGTCTTCATCCAACCTGGTGCACTCCATGGAGAAGCCATCAGTTTGATCTCAGGGTTAATTTCCAGAGCTTGTTGCAACAAAGGGATAATGTCTGCTTCATCATGTGCGATAGAGAAGTGGGTTAATTCCGTATCCGTTTCCTGTGCAGGTCTATCATCATAGCTATAAATATCTCTAGCATAATCCGATGCCCCCATTGGATTTCTTAATACGGACAAACCAATTCCATCTTGTGCGTCAAAAAGCTTGCTCATGACTTCCTTTTTCTGTTCGTTGTCCAGGACTTGATTAATCAAATAAGCGGATGAATCCGTAAAAGATGCTCCAAAGCCATCCATTTCCTGAAAGGTTTGATTCTCGTCAATAGTTACAGTAGTGGTCGCCTCTGCGTCAGCAATTGGAGTTAATTGTTGCAGACTTTGCTCTACAAACAATGTATTCTCCCCGGTGGATTGATAAATTTTAAGCTCTGGCATGTTGTTTCCCTCCATCTTTCTATGAAGAGGCCCCAGTGAAGGGGCCACATTCTATTTTCTAACTTATTTAAGGCCTAATTTTTCTTTGTTGTTTTTCATTTTTTCAGAACGAACTTCTACAATCTTATCCCAGTTGTTATCATTTAAAAATGTTTTGTAAGCAGCTAAGGTGCTGTCGAATGTAGCATCGTCTTTAGCGCGGATCATACTTACAAGCGTAGTGTTCCAAGTAGTATCAATTGCAGTAAGACTGCGAGCTTCAGGCGTTCCTTGAGCCGGGTTAATGTTTTCAAGAATAAAGTGTGGTTTTAGCTTTCCTTTGCCCCACTCTTGCATTTGTTTAATGGAATCTGCGAATGCGTCATTACTCAGCGCTTTATCACGGTCATGTCCAAAGAACATAAATTCGCCCATCCGGTAATCTTTTTTGAATTTATCGGCATTATTTAATTGCAGGTCTTTGATTTCAGGCAAGAATTCAATTTTACCGCTGTCGTTAACTTTATAGGTTTCTCCTTCAATACCGTAGTTCATGAGCTTTTGTCCTTCGTCGCTGAGCAAATAAGTGTAAATTTGAATCGCTTTGGCAGGGTCCTTAGCCTTTTTAGTAACATAGCTAATCATCCAACCTGTAATTCCAGATTGATTCAATGTTGGCTCATGTCCAACAGTACTTTGTGGTCCATCAATAGCGACATATTCCTTACCTGGATTTTCTGTCATGAAGATTTGCAGGTTACCACTTTGTTGCGGTGTTCCATCTAGAAGCATTGTTGCGTATTTACCTGATTTCACTTTTTCTTCAAAGGCAGTACCGTCATCAGCAAAGCTGTCATCACTGATGTCACCATTTCTGTAGACTTCATTTAATGTCTTCAACCAAGTCAGGTAATCCTCATCCAGATTCCGGTTGTAGAAATCACCAATTTCAGTTTCCATCGGCACACCGATAAAGTCCTGCAGTGCATCACCCAAAGAACCAGTACCTGAACCAATGGAGTTAAAACCAAAAGGAATCATATCCGGGAATTGCTTTTTGATTTGTTGCATTACACTCTTAAATTCTTCAGGAGTTCCAAAGCTTGGTTTTCCAATGGCTTCGTAAACATCCTTGCGGATGACAAAGGCTGTTTTGGCAGGGATGTTACCGCTATCATAATCGTTTTGCGTATTGGAATAGTTAGGGTATCCATAGGTCTTGCCATCAGCTAACTGGAACCAGTTCATCGTATCTTTTTCTGCAACTTTATTGAAATAAGGATCATATTTATCTGCCAGATCATTTAAAGGCAATGCCCATGTAGCAGCTTTTTGTACGACTGGAGAGTTGGAATCAAAAATAGTCAACAGGTCTGGCATTTCACCGCCGGCAAAAATCGTATTTAGCTTAGTGTCATCGCCTGTAATGAATTTAATGTTGATGTTTAAATCCTCTTTAATTTTCTTAGTGACAAGGTCTTTTCCGAAATCAGTATTCCACCAGTCTGCATTCACGTACCAAGTCAGATCTGTTGTCTCTTTTTTTGTATCCAGCTTCCATGCCGGTGTTTCCGGATCTATAGTATAACGGCCTTCAATGGAGCTTAACTCTTTACTGGAGCTGTCAGAATTACCTTTCGATCCGCAACCTGTAAATACTAATACAACAGCCATAAGTGCCGTACAAAGTTTGAGTCCTTTTTTCCCAAATGCTTTGTTCATCTTTTGTTTCCCCCTAAAAAGTTTTGTAAGCATTCACTACTTGGAGATTTACTTACTATTCCTTCACCGCCCCCATCATCATGCCTGAGATAAAGTACCTCTGTAATATTGGATACATCACAACAATCGGCAAAGTTGTAATGACAATTGTTGCTAGTTGAACCCCTTTAGTCGTAGTTTCGATAATCGCAGATCCACCAACATTTTGCATGGATTGTGTTTGCGACTGAACAATGATTTCATAGAGCTTCATCTGCAGCGGGTAGAGCGATTGATCGGTAATATATAACTTAGTGGTCATAAAGTCGTTCCACTGCCCAACCCCGTTAAATAACGCAATGGTGGCCATAGCCGGCATGGAAAGAGGGATAAAGATTTTTAGGAAAATGCGCCAGTCACCTGCACCATCAATTTTGGCTGACTCTTCAAGTGAATCCGGTACATTTCTGAAGAAGTTCATTAGAATAACTACATCATAATAACTGAACAAGGCCGGGATAATATAAACCCAGAAGCTGTTTAAGAGGCCTAATGATTTAATCAATAAATACGTAGGGATCATTCCACCTGAGAAAAACATGGTGATTACACCCATGGCAACATACAGCTTACGTCCACGTATGTATTTCTTACTCAAGCCATAACCGATCATGGCACAAAAGAATACGTGGGTAATGACACCAATAAATGTTTTGGCAAGCGATACTACGAACGCTAAACCAATGGTCTCATCTTGAAATACAGCACGATAATTTTCCAAGGAGAACTCTGGAGACCAAAATATGAATCCGCCTTCCGCAAGCGCCTTACCCGAGCTTAAAGAGGATATGACTACATTCCATAAAGGAACGACAATAATGATTGTACAAATACAGAGCAGGATAATATTTAAGGTATTAAAGATTCGACTATCGAGATCTTCTTTAGCCACCGTACGATTCACAGAAATGCCTCCTTCTACAGAACTGATTGATTATCATTTAATTTACTGGATACTTTGTTGGCGCTAATCAGTAGGATGACTGAAACGATGGAGACACCTAAACCAACAGCAGTAGCATAAGAGAAGTCACCTTGCGTCATACCCATACGATACACATAAGAATTAATGACCTCCGCCTTAACGCGGTTCTGAGAATTCATCAATACCAGGGTTTGATCCAGATTTGATCCTAATAAACCGCTTACAGTGAGAATCAGATTTAAACTGATAATCGGCTTCATATTAGGAAGCGTAATATTCCAAATTTGTCTCATACGACTTGCGCCATCTATTTTGGCAGCCTCATAATAAGTAGGATCTATTTTCGACATAATGGCTAAGTAGAGAATCGTTCCCCAACCAGCCTCTTTCCAAATATCGGATAACGTTGCAATCCACCAGTATTTATTCGCATCAAGCAAAATATTTACCGGTTTCGAAATCAGTCCCAAACTGAGCATAATCTCATTAAACATACCGGATGAGGAAAACCAGGCAATCAGCATCCCGCCGAGAACGATCCAGGACAAAAAGTGTGGTAAATAAGAGATGGTTTGCACTATCTTTTTAAAGCGTCCGCCACTTAATTCGTAAATCATAACGGATAAAATAATAGGAATAACAAACCCTATGGCTAATTTCAGAAAGCTGATCCCTAATGTATTGACTACAGCGTCCCAAAAATATTTATCAGATAAAATAATTCTGAAATTATCGAGCCCTACCCAAGGTGCAGAATCTAGCGTATCAATTACGGTGTAGCTTTTAAAAGCAATCGTCAATCCGTAAATCGGAATAAAACAAAAGATAATCATAAAAATAATTCCCGGGATGACCATGGATTGAATTTCCCATTGTCTCTTGTAATCAATTACAAATTCTTTGACCCTCTGCCCCATAGGCTTTTTCCCGCTCATTGGATTCTTTCCGTTTGCTGGCACTACGGCTAATTTATCCACTTTTTCTTCTCCCCTCCAAATCATGATCCCCACACAATAAAAACGTTTTTATTTTTTTGAAAAAAAAACCCTCCCAAAACAACAAAATTATAAAAAATGATCGGGTAAAATCTTGAACCCATTACATATATGTGTTCTTACCGACCAATCTTTACTTGACTAGAACCTCTTACGACTAATTCACCTGCCAATTTCATCATCTCGCCCTGTTCCTTCTTCTGGATCATGCGAACTAGGTGATTAATAGCCAAAATACCTTGTCTAGCAATTTGATTTCTTACCGTAGTTAAAGGTGGTGAGAAATACTGCGCAATATCAATATCATCAAACCCCATAACGCTAACATCTAGCGGAACTTCGTATCCATGCGATTTCAAAGCTTGAATACATCCAATCGCACTCAAGTCGTTCCCTGCCAAGAAGGCATCAGGTATTTTATCAGGACTATAATGAAGAAAAGATTTTATAGCGTTGTAAGTGCTTTCTTCTTCAAAATATCCTTGTATAATATACTCTTCATGAGTGGGTAGCTGATACTGACGCAAAGCAGCTAAGTATCCTTCTCTCCGCTGAACACTGTCGTACATCTCATCCACACCAGATATGTAAGCAATCTTTTTATGCCCTAGACTGATTAAATATTTGGTCGCTTCAAACCCCGCTTCAAAGGAATCAAAAATCACGCTTCCCATCGTGTCGTTCTTAAGCGGTCGATCTAAAAATACAGCCTTAATCTTGTCTTTCACCATTGCAGCAATTTCTTCTTCGTCTATTCTCAGCTCCTCGTAGATAATGACACCATCCACTCGCCGGCCTAGAATATTGCTCATAATCACTTGTTTATCCTTGGTAACAAATACATTCAGCCCGTAACCTAGTCGATCACATTCACGCGACATGGACTCGACCAGTTTATAGAAGTATGGACCCGACACACTTGTTGTGAAAAAACCCAGCATTTTGGTTTTTCCGTTCCTTAGGAGCTTACCGTTTAGGTTAGGAACATAATTTAATCGCTTCGCAACCTTAAGAACATGTGATTTGGTCTCCGGGTTCAATACATCTACGTCATTTAGCGCGTTGGAAACCGTAGAAATGGAGACTCCAGCCTCTCTGGCAACATCTTTGATCGTTACCTTTTCCATAATGATTCAATCTTCCTTTACGAATAAAAACGTTTTTATAGATTTAAATTAACATAAAAACGTTTTCATTACAATATATTTTTTATATTTATTTTATCAGAGGTAATAATTGGTACACAAGCTTAAATTTTCTACAGAATCTTATAAACACTTTACCTGCAAACTCGAAATCATTCGTAATACACTCTAAACATAATGTCTTGCTCGTAGTTCCCAAATCCACGGCCATATATGGTTAGTCCGCCTCTTCTCCGTCCGCTATTCTCTGCCGTTAAACGAAAGGTCCACTGATCCTGCTCTACTCGTACATCCTCCAAGGTAATATCTGAGATTTGCTGCCCATCCACAAAGGTTCCACCTGCATTAATCCGCAGAACCTTAAGCAAACCATATTGGTTAACATCCGAACGCCACCAAATGGGATTTAATCGTCCTCTAGTGAGGCCAAAGTCGCCCGGACTGGTCCATTTCCCTAAATCCTGTCCATTCATCATAAAGCCGATATCCGACGGCCACTTCTCATTTACATGTGGAGCTTCGGAACCTATTTCCAGTGAAATCTCAATCTCTTGCACCACTTGATCTTGAAATAGATAATTTGGAATCTTGTACTCGATAGAACCTTTCGCAAACCATACAATGCCGGCATTCACCCGTTCCGGGTCCAGAAAATAACGTGGATCATCATAATAGCCGATCAGTTTCTCAGTAGTAGCAATCCCGCAGGTAGGTGAAGCCTGAATATCGGTATATTGCCCTACAGGGATAGACACCTCAACCACCTTTCTGGCAACTCCACGGGAGCCCGATAATTTAATCTGCAGGTAATTCGCAGACAAAGAACAATATTTATAGGTCCCTCCATTTACTCGTCTCATTTTAGAACTGATCAGGCCTGCTTTTTGCAGCTTTGCTACATGAGTACTAACAATTGCACTACTAAGATAGAGCTCCGCTGCCAGCTCTTTGATGTGCATCTCTCTGCGGTCCAGAAGTTCAATAATTCGCAGCCTAACTTCACTTGCCAGTGCTTCATACACCTGCAAGGATTCAGAATCTGTGGTTAAGTACATTTCAACGTCTCCTATGCTTATTGAATTAGTATTTTAACGAATCCTAAATTAATTCATTGCTTATTATAAGCTAAAATCAGTATCATGTAATCATAAAACAATTACTTAATTAGTGAAATCATTAATTCAACTAGAGGGAGCTGTACACTCATGCCGATTAAATCGACAATGATTATTGACAAAGATTTCAGACTAGCTGAAGTAGACCCGCGGATCTACGGCTCATTTATCGAACATTTAGGAAGAGCAGTTTACGGTGGGATTTATGACCCGGGTCACCCTACTGCGGATCAGAATGGTTTTCGGAACGATGCCATCGAAGCTATTCGTGCCCTAAACGTTCCTATCATCCGTTATCCTGGAGGAAACTTTGTATCCGGTTACAATTGGGAAGATGGGGTTGGACCCAAGCATGAACGCAAGCAATCTCTTGAATTAGCTTGGTGGACCACAGAAACCAATCAAGTGGGTACCAACGAATTTGCAGATTGGGCTAAGCTCGTAGGCAGCGAAGTCATGATGGCAGTTAACCTTGGAACACGCGGCATCGATGCAGCTAGAAATCTAGTAGAGTACTGCAATCATCCTTCCGGTTCCTACTACAGTGACCTGCGGATCTCTCATGGGTATAAAGAGCCCCACGCTTTTAAGACCTGGTGCCTCGGAAATGAAATGGATGGTCCGTGGCAGATTGGAGCTAAAACCGCGGTCGAATATGGCCGGTTAGCGAACGAAACTGCAAAAGCTATGCGCTGGGTCGATCCAACGCTTGAGCTTGTGGCTTGTGGCAGCTCCGGCAGCGGTATGGACACTTTTGCCGAGTGGGAAGCTACCGTGCTTGATCTTTCTTATGATAATGTGGATTATTTATCACTGCATACGTACTACAATAACAACAATGACGACACGCCTAACTTCCTAGCCCGCTCCATGGATTTGGATCATTTCATCAGCAGTGTGGCTGCCACCTGTGATTATGTTCAAGCGAAGAAAAAGAGCAAAAAGAAAATAAATCTGTCGCTCGATGAATGGAATGTATGGAAATCACAAGGCAGCAGCCGTGCCGAACAACACTGGCAGATCGCACCGCCAGAATTCGAAGATGTGTACACACTTGAAGATGCACTTGTTGTGGGCTGCTGTCTTATTTCATTATTGAAGCATGCTGATCGTGTGAAAATGGCCTGCTTAGCGCAGCTGATCAATGTTATCGCCCCAATTATGACTGAAAATGGCGGACCGCTTTGGCTGCAGACTACTTATTATCCGTACCTGCATGCTTCCCTTTATGGTCGTGGAACCGTACTTCACCCGCTGATTTCCAGCCCTAAATACGATTCCAAAGATTTCACTGATGTGCCTTATTTGGAAGCCATTAGTGTATACAACGAGGAGCTGAATGAAGTAACCGTCTTCGCTGTAAACCGCCATTTATCCGAAGGACTAGAGCTCGACGTGGATCTGCGCAGCTTCAGTTCCGTAAACATTATTGAGCATATTGTACTGGAACATGAAGATATTAAAGCTGTAAATACCAAATCCAATCCACATAATGTGATGCCTAGCCAAGGCAAAGCCATTGTTGAGGGTGGACATGTAAAAGCCCTTCTCGCAAAAGCTTCCTGGAATGTGATTCGACTGCGTGTGAACGGCTAAGTTAACTTGTAATAGTCATAGAAACGCCCCCATGAATCTTTAATAAGCCAGAGATTCATGGGGGCGTCTTCGTTATTTTATTCTGAAAATTGTCACCGATTGCTTCGGAAATTCATAAGTATAGCTGCTTCCTTCTGTCTTAAAGCTGGTTTGTTTCGGAGAGACCCGCTGCTTATTCTCAAAGTTATTTTCGTCCTCAAGCTGGTATCCCGACATTTCATAGACTTCGATGGTCAGTGCTTCTTTTACCAAAGATTCCAGTACAACCTCTGCAGAAACACTGTTCTCTTGTACATTTACTGTCTTGAGGATAATATCCCCCGTTAAATCTTCCACACTTGCCGTGTAATACAGCGGTTCAATGACCGGAAGTTTATCTTCTGTCTCATTCACCAGTTCTCCGTTAATAAAAGTACGGATATGTCTGCCCACTACTTCTAGCTTAAGATCGTATTCTACGTCTGTTTCAACAGTAAACATAGCATGCGTCAGAACAGAATTTCTTCCGTTGATAATTGAGGCCACAATCGAATCCTGATTCTGCCAGCCACCAAGCTCCCAGTACAAATGATTCTGATCATCTGCTTTACCAAAATAGAAGATAAACCCTTTATTCCCTGCGGTTCGTGTAGCCTTAAAATGCAAAGTATAGTTTTCCCACTCTGTCTCACCAAGCTCTAGTGTCCGTTTAGCCGTTCTGTTCTGAGCAGGGTCAGGCAGATTTGAAACCTCCTCTGATAAGTCAGAATACGTCTTCACTTCTCCCGTAAGATTGTTGACTAATGTGATCTCGGAGAAACGAGCAGCAGAGGCATCCACACCGAAACTGACGGCTCCAGTGATCGCTTCCTTTCTGCTTTCCTTCGTTGCCGTGAAGCCATCTGCTTCCATCTTCAGCAAATGATCTCCCTGATGGTTCATGAATAGCTTTTGCACATAATAGTTTGCCGTTCCGTACACTTCATGATTATTGAACCAGATCAGGTCCGGCTTCCAGTTGATATAATCCACATTACAGAGCATTGGAGCATAACAAGCTAAGCCAACGGCATGAGCATTATTTTGCAGACCTGTCATAAATGCTGCTTCTACTAATGCATTGTAATAGGTATTGCCCCATGAAGCATATTCACCGAGGAATACCTTTGGCTCATCCGCTTTGAAGTCATCATAACGATGATGATTAGCCAGGAACCATTCAGGTGTACAGTAATAATGCTCGTCTACGAGGTCAGACTTATTCTCTTTTGCCGACGTCCAGCCCCGTTCATATTCCTGGCCGGCAGAGAACGGGCCACTAGAATTAATGACCTTGATTTCCGGATATTTTGCTTTGATGGCTTGATGAAAGTAAGGATATCTCTCGAAAAAGGGTGTACCTACCTCTTCGTTCCCAATGCCGACATACTCCAGCCCAAAAGGCTCGGGGTGACCCAGTTCTGCACGAATGCCTCCCCACTTCGTGGAAGAATCCCCCTTGGCGAATTCAATTAAATCCAAAGCATCCTCAATCCAAGGCGTTAATTCATCCAGCGGGACCATCCGTTTATGATGCGGGTCATAGCCGCCCGGAAGAACGGGGATCGGCTTAGCTCCAATATCCTCACAGAACTGAAAATATTCATAATAACCTAACCCAAGCGTCTGATTATATGACCAGTTATTGCGTCTTGCCGGTCTTTGTGCAACATCCCCAATCGTATTCTTCCATCTGTACATGGAGTCTCTGTCATCTGGATCCAAGGAACCGTCATGCACCAGACATCCTCCTGGGAACCGCATAAATTTAGGTTTTAAATCAGCGAGCAGCAGCGAAATATCTTCACGCATGCCTCCGGGTCTATTCTTAAAGGTCTTCTCAGGAAACAGAGAAACCATATCCAGATATACCTTCCCGCTACCTTTGGTAACGATTACAAGACGACTGCTTGTGTCAGTGCTATTAGCTGTGATAACGGCTTCATATCGGTTCCATTCCGAGCTGCTAACGGCTATTTCCACTTCACCAAGAATGGTGCCGTCTGTGCTTTCGATGTTTACGGTAAGCGGCACATCAAAGCTTGTCTCCCGGCGGGCATACACCGAGAAGTTATAATTCTCGCCTTCTTTTACCGGAATACCACTGTTAAAGCCTAGATTCATCAGGCCAACGCCGTCACCTTCAGCCACAATATCGATGGCAACATAATGTTGGTTACGATCATTTAAGGGCTTGCTGTCTTCTACAGAGATATTCACCTTTCCATCTCCACGTTCTACAGGCTCCCAAGCCATCAGCGCATGATAATCTGCCCGGTCAATCGGGTCGAATTCAAAAGATCGGTTCTGAACTAGCTCAGCGTAAAGCCCACCATCGGCCGCATGATTCAAATCCTCGAAGAAAATACCGAATAGATCGCCTAACTCCGCCCCCCGCTGCTGCGTATGTATCGTCAATTTTCCTTCTGTTTTCATTCTTTTGTCTTCCTCCTTGTGAATTCCAATTTGATTTATATTTATATTACTTAGTTCATATCAATATAAATCATTATAATAACTCCTCTCTACATTCGTCAATTCGAAAACGAAAAACTGACACCGAATACCCCTCGATGTCAGTTCACACTAGGAAGCCCCCTAGTATAGGTTATAAAGAATACGTAAATTGATAGCTGCCCGAACCTATTTCGAGTCTCACTCCGTTATCGACCAAGCTGATGCTGTGCACGCCTCTGGACTGCTCTACAGGAACTCCATTTTCTAATAACCCTAGTTGATTGGCTCCAGGCAGAACGACAATACCGTTGGTATTGGCAGGAATCGTAACGTGGATCACCATTCCATTATCCTCTGATCGCCGCCACGCTGACTCCACTTTTCCGTACATGGTTTCAAGACTAGCTTCTGCATAATCCAGACCGGGGCCTGGCTGTGGCTTGATATGAACGATTTTGAAGCCAGGCTCCAACTCATCTGTTCCAATTCCTGCAACGTAACGATACAACCATTCACCTATTGCGCCATAGGCGTAATGATTGAAAGAATTCATATCTGCACTCCAGAAGCTGCCGTCCTCCTTGATCCCATCCCAATGCTCCCAAATCGTCGTCGCACCTTTCGTCACCTGATACAGCCAGGATGGATAATCCTTTTGAAAAAGAAGCTTATACGCGAGTTCGTTATTTCCAATCTCGCTGAGCACAGGATTCAGATAAGGTGTGCCCACGAATCCAGTAGTCAGATGATCCTTAGCTTCAGCAAGCAGCTCAGTGAGCTTCTGAATTGCACGTTCTTTGGCGACCCCTTCTACAAGATCGAAACGTAAGGCTAATATCTGTGCAGTCTGTGTAGAGACGGATAACCTTCCCGCAGGTGTTATGAACTCATCACTGAATGCTTTTATAATTTTGGCGTGCAGCTCACTATAATAGTCCACGTCCTCCGATTTTTCTAAGGCTATTGCCGCTTTCAAAGTCAGAGAAACAGAATAGGCATAAAAAGCGGTGGCGACATAATCCCGATCTGTAGCCCCTACATAGCTGTCTGGCTTGGAATCAAGCGCCAACCAATCGCCGAAATGAAACCCAGTATTCCATAGATAGGGATTGCTTCCCTGTGCATAAATATAAGAAATCCATTGCTTCATGCTCTCGTATTGCTCTGCAAGCAGCCTTTTGTCGCCATACATTTCATAGATTGTCCATGGACAGATCGTAGCTGCATCTCCCCAGGCCGCAGAAGAATGGTTAGTATCTCCACCGCCAGGAGGAGCTGCTCTCAGCTCTGGAATAAAAAACGGAATGCCGCCCTCAGGGGTTTGGTCTGCCTTCAAATCCCGCAGCCATTTCGTAAAGAATGGTGCCGTATTCATCAAATAAGAGGCTGTGCGGACAAACATCTGAGCATCCCCCGTCCAGCCGAGCCGCTCATCACGCTGTGGACAATCAGTGGGCACATCGAGGAAATTCCCTTTTTGCCCCCACAGGATATTGTGATGCAGTTGATTCACAAGTGGATCTGAGCACTGAAAATCACCCGTACGTTCCATATTGGAGTGCATCACAATTCCTGTGAAATCCTCTAGTTGAAGATCTGCTGAGAACCCACTAAGCTTCACATACCGAAAACCTTGGAAAGTGAAGTGTGGTTCATACGTCTCTTGCTCTCCACCTTTCAGAGTATAGCGGATGCACTGTTTCGCTTTACGCATATTCTCCGTGTAGAAATTTCCGTCCCGGTCTAATATTTCAGCATGCTGAAGTTCTACCGCCTGACCAGATTGACCTTTCACATTAAATTTTAACCACCCTACCATGTTCTGGCCCATGTCCAGCACTCTATCTCCCTGCGGGGTAGTCAGCAGTGCAATCGGCTTCAAGGTTTCAACTTGTGTCACTGGCACATTTTCCTGGGCAACGATAATCGCTTTGGAATAGTTAATAATCTCCACTGGATGCCAACCTTCTGATGAAGGATCGGTGATATCCAGCTCCAGCCGAGCATCATAGGTTTCACCATTATAAATTTCAGACATCATAATTGCGCTTTTTGCAGCCTGCCAATTCTGATCTGAGCTAATAAGCTCATTTGAACCGTCTGCGTACCGGATATGAAGCTCCAGCAGAAGTGAAGTCTTTGATCCATAAATCTCCTTTTGATTATCCCAGCCCAAATACCCTCTGTACCAGCCATTGCCTAACAGTGCGCCTAACGCATTCGCACCTTCATGCAGAAGCTTTGTGACATCATAAGTTTGATATTGCAGCCGTTTACTGTAACTGGTCCAGCCTGGAGTAAAATAATGATCTCCCACCCGACTTCCGTTCAGCTGCAGTTCATACAAGCCCAAAGCAGTAACATAAATCCTTGCACTTTCCACTGGACCTTTTACATCCACGAATGTACGAAGCTGTGGGCAAATCTCAGAATCTTGTGAAAAAGAGGCTGTAGGAGCGCTGATCCACTCCGCCTGCCAATTCCCTGCATCTAATATTCCGGTTTCAAAAAATGCAACCTCAGACCAACCCGAGTCTGTTGCATTCTGATTCCATGCCCGAACCCGATAATAATAACGCGTGCGAGCTTCCAGCAGCAGACCTTCAAGCTCAACATGGATCGATTGAGAAGACTTTACTTCCTCTGTATCCCATAGCTTGCCTTGAAAAAGCATATTCTCAGCCACTTGAATTTGATAAGCAGACTGCATGCAGTCCCTGTCATCTGAAACTAACTGCCAACTGATTCTAGGTCTGATCACATCAATTCCTAGCGGATTTTCTTTGTACTCACAACGAAGCTTAGTAATGCCGAACATATAGATAAAAACCTCCTTCTATAGCGACAAATTAGTCTTTGCCCTATAATTATAGCTGCGTTACCGCTTTCATCACCCGGTAAAAAGGACATCATACCCCTGCAATCATGCCATGAATCTGGAAGGGGGAATTCAATATGCAACGAACCACCGAGTTGTTCAAAAATGAAATCTTTTTTCAAAACGATCTGCATCTGCTCGTTAACCGCTATTCAGAGAACTTCCACGCCCCTTTTCATGCTCATGAATTTATTGAGTATTGCTATGTAGCTGAAGGAAGAGGTTTTCATCACCTTGAAAATGAGATCTTTCCCGTTAGAAAAGGAATGCTGTTCGTGATTCCTGTAGGTGCCCCCCATGTGTTCCGTCCAGCATCTTCTGATACTTTAGGGAATCGCCTGATCGTCTATAACTGCCTTTTTGATATGCAAATGGTGGAGCAATTAAATATCGTCCTTCAAGAGCCATCTATCCGGGAGCACCTAGCCACTCTTGGGAGTAGCAGCTCATCTTACTTTTCCGTCTCAGATCGAGATGGCTCTATTGAGCGCTTAATGCTGAATTTATATCATGAAATGTCGGTATCCGGTATGGGCTCCAAAACAATGCTTTACACCCTCTTAAGTCAATTAATCATAGCAGTGTACAGGCAAAAATACGGAGAAGATGACAAATCTACGATGGATATGGCAGACTTCACGCAAGTCATTCAATACCTAGAGCATAATCTGTCGGAAAAGATTACACTTGCCGAATTAGCCCGTATTTCACAGTGGAGCAGCAGGCATCTTCAGCGCATGTTCCACAAGCATACTGGCCAGTCCTTTGGGACCTACTTGAAGAATCTGCAAATGCATAAAAGCTGTGAATTGCTGCGTACTTCTGGACATAAAATTAATACGATTGCCGAGTTAGTTGGTTACCGTGACATCGACTCCTTTAACGCTGTATTCAAAAAAATAGTCGGCCAGACACCCATCGCGTACCGCAAGCTCTACAGATCATAAAAAAGCCGATGTCGTATGAACATCCATACAACATCGGCCCTATTAATTTATTGATTAGTGATCTGTTTAAGTAAAAACTCAACAAAATCAGTTGATTTAGTCTTACTGTCATCTTGCCCTAACGTTCCGATGATCATCTGGTTAGAATGGATAGGGAGTTCTGTAGCAAAATCCGTATCTGTGATATCTATGCCAGTAATCAGCTCTTGACCACTCTCCGGGTTAGTCATACGTTTCAAACGGTTATCGTCCAGAGGAAGTCCTGCGGATTTAATAAACGACTCCAGATTTTGCAGTCCCGACTGCTGGCCAATCCATTCAAAAGTAGCATCATCCATAATCAGGATATCCGGATGGTCGGCTGCCAGCATCGCCATAGCCCGCTGCATATAGCTCATATCCAAGACTCCACCGTCCGTCCCACCTGTTGAGGGTAGATAAACGATTTCTGCCTCCACTCTCTTCCAGGTCGGGTAACGTTTGATAATCTCTTGTTTTAGCTCTTCATTCTTACCTGACGAGTCCTGAGATTCATAGTTGCCTAGGAACATGATTCGAACATCTACCGGTGGGAGCGTAGCTTCATATTTTCTTTCCTGCCACTGATCATAGAGCGCTTTCCCCCCAAAGATAACCACCAGCAGCACGATAATAGAAATAATAGTGTGCGTTTTGTAGAGCCGAAAGAAATTCTCCGATTTACGTGCTACTCCGGACATGGCTCCCCACTTCTCCAGGCGCTTGTCCTCCGCTTCCTGAATCTCCTTCTGATCCAAGCCATCTAGGATGGTTTTGTAAGCGCGGAATTCCTCTTCATAAGCTGCGACCTCATCTTCAGTCGAATTCGATCGACGGCGTTTCAAATGAATATCTAACCTTTTGTTCAATTCCTCCCGGGTAACGTCTTCAGGCAAGTTCAAACGCTCATAGGCTTGCTTTAGCTTCTCATTCAAAATGATGTCTCCTTCCTGATGCTTTTCGTCATTTCAGATCGTTAATTTGGTTCTATGTATTGAATTCTTGTGGCAGTAAAAGTATGGGCTAAGCAGTAAAAAAACATCGAAGGAACTCAAGTAAACTATATCATGTTGTGCTAGACGGTAACAAGTAAGCGTTTATCTAATCCAAACCATGCAGCTGCTTAAATTGCTCAGGACTCATCCCTGTCAATCTTTTAAACACCAAACAAAAGTAACTAGCATTATCAAAGCCCACTAGCTGGGCAATTTCATACATTTTTTTATCGCGTCCATTAAACATAAGCTGTTTACTCAAATTGATACGTTGCTTATTGATATAGGTTACAGGTCGATCATGAATTGTTTTTTGAAAAAGCCTGCATAAATACTGTGGCGATACAGAAATAATCTCCGCCAGCTCCTTTAAAGGAAGCGTCCTATGCAGATTGCTCTCTATATAACGCAGCACCGGTTTGATTCGCTCCAATTCATGTGCCTCATTCAGAGGCGATACTAGCTTTCTTTTTAAATCCAGAAGCAATGCGTAAAGATGTTTTGATCGTGCTAAATTGGTTTCCAGCTCATTGCTATCTGGCAGCATAAGGATTTGCTTTAGAGGATTGAGCCATTGATCTTCTTTTAATCTAGCAGGACCAGACTCGCGGATGCCCGCATAGAGCAGCATTTGACCAACCTCTCTGCCATTGAACGAGACCCATGATACCTTCCACTCCTTCCCACTGATAGGGGCATACGAATGAGGAATATCCGGGAACAAAAAGAACACATCCCCTGGACCCACGAGATATCGGCTCTCATGAATGATAAGCTCACCCTTACCTTCGTGAATCTGATGTATTTGATAGTCTGGAAAGCCTGCAGGACGTATAGTTTCTGGCTGGTGCTCCCAAAATCCAAGGGTTGTAGCATAAAGCGGCAGCATGCTTACATCTTCTGTTTGGCAAAAAATAATTTTGCTCTCCATAAAAAAGTCCTCGTTTCATATTTTGTTATCCGGGACTAAAATTCTTTTATTTATCCTAACATTACTTCAACTTATAATATGAATATAATAACATTACAATGATTATAAAGGAGATCAACTCATGCGAGCAAAGTTTGTCTACCAGCCACCTGCTAACGGTTATCCGGAATGGAATAACAACCCAGAGACTTTTGAATTAAATCGATTGGATGCACATGCCTCCATGATCCCTTACCGTAGTTTATCCCAAGCGCTAACTAACGATAAAGAAATCTCACCTTTCTACCAAACCCTCAATGGGCTTTGGAAATTCGCTTTTTCCGAAACACCGGATCAACGAATTGTGGATTTCTATAAAGCCGATTTCGATTGCAGTACTTGGGATACAATTCCTGTACCGTCCCACTGGCAGTTCCAAGGTTACGACTATCCACAATATACAAATCTCCGGTATCCTTGGGCGGAATCCGAGCCAGAGCTTAACCCCCCCTTTGCCCCAACAAAATATAATCCAGTAGGCTCTTATCTACGAACCTTTACTGTACCTGAGTCTTGGAATGGTCAACCGGTGTACCTAAGCTTTCAGGGTGTTGAATCCGCTTTCTACGTCTGGGTAAACGGTGAACTTGTCGGGTACTGTGAAGATACATTTACTCCATCAGAGTTCGATATCACCCCATATTTAGTTGCAGGGGACAACAAACTAGCTGTCGAGGTTTATCGTTGGTGTGATGCCAGCTGGCTAGAGGATCAGGATTTCTGGCGCCTTAGCGGTATTTTTCGGGAAGTCTATCTTTATTCGGCGCCTTCCGTTCATATTGCTGATTACTTCGTCCACACCGACCTGGATGAAAACTTCGTACATGCGGATTTAAATGTAGATATCCAGGTGGAAAATTACTTTAATGAGCAAAGCCCATATACACTGCAAATGCAGCTTTACAATAAAGAGGACCAGCCTGTTTGGGAGACTCCTATCTCCACTACTGGTTCCTTTGAGCAAGAAGGCGTCCAGCAACTCAAGCTTTCTGCCCCGGTTGAGCAGCCATTTAAATGGAGTGCTGAAACCCCTTATCTTTATACCTTAGTCCTGTCTATAAATGACGACAACGGGCATACACAAGAAACGGTCAGCTGTAAGGTTGGATTCCGCAAGTTTGAGATTAGAGACGGACTTATGAAGATCAACGGCAAAAGAATCGTGCTTAAGGGCGTCAATCGCCACGAGTTCTCTTGTGACACAGGTCGTGCTTTAGCCAAAGAAGATATGCTGCGCGACATCCAATTAATGAAAACACATAATATTAATGCTGTTCGAACCTCCCATTACCCGAATCAGTCTGTCTGGTACGAGTTATGTGATGAATACGGATTATATGTGATTGACGAAACTAATCTGGAAACTCACGGCACCTGGGCATACAGCCAAGAAGGGTTGAATGACGGGAATGTCCCTGGAAGCAAACCGGAATGGCGGGCCAATGTCATTGACCGCTGCAACTCCATGATGCAAAGGGATAAAAACCACCCTTCAGTCATCATTTGTTCTCTCGGCAATGAATCTTTCGGAGGCGACAATTTTATCGCTATGCACGACTACCTGAGAGAAATCGATCCTTCGCGGCCCGTTCATTATGAGGGAATCTTCCACTGTAGAGAATCGGAAGCAGCAAGTGACATAGAATCTACTATGTACATTAAACCGCAGGATGTTGAAAAATATGCGCTTAATAATCCGAAAAAGCCTTATATCCTCTGCGAATACAGTCATGCCATGGGCAATTCATGCGGTGGGCTGCACTTATACTGTGACTTGTTCGACAAATATGATATTGTTCAAGGTGCATTCATTTGGGATTGGGTAGATCAAGCCATTCGGACCCACACCTCCGAGGGAATTGAATATCTCGCTTATGGCGGGGACTTTGGTGAATCGCCTCATGATGGCAACTTTAGTGGCAACGGATTGCTTTTTGCTGATCGTACGGTTACTCCTAAGCTCTTTGAGGTCAAAAAATGTTATCAGAATATTAAAGTAACGGCTGAAAATATCCTAGAAGGACTCTTCCAGATTCGCAATTCCTTCTTATTTACCAACTTAAAGGAATACGATCTCAAATGGGAAGTTCGTTTAGACGGAGTAACTGCACAAGAAGGCTTGCTGAAGATCTCATGTGCACCAGGTGAGAGCATTTCATGCAAAGTTCCTTACGAGCTGGATTCACTGCGTGGCAATCATGAAGCAGTTCTGAATCTTTCCTTTATTCAGCCTTCAGCAACTATATGGGCAGAAGCCAATCACGAAATCGCTTGGGAACAGTTCATTCTGTCACCCCGTTTTGTAACCAATACCTCAAAGACAATCGCAGAACCACTGCGTGTCAGCGAGCTTGAGAATGTTTTGAATGTACAAGGTGATAATTTCGAACTGAGCTTTAGTACCACTACGGGTGCTCTGAACTCTTATCGTTCCTCAGGCAAAGAACGTCTGCTTGAGCCTGTAAGAGCTAACTTCTGGAGAGCAGTCACTGATAATGATTGTGGTAATAAATTGCCACAGCGGTGTGCAGTATGGAAGCAGGCATCGCATAAACAACACTTAATCAGCTTTACATTTAGAACCGAAGGCTCTCTCTGTTTCGTCTCTGCCAGCTACCTTCTGGCTACAAGTCCGGATTCCACGCTTCGGGTCCAGTATGTGATTCGTGCTGACGGGACTTTAGAGATCACGCAAGAATTGAGTCCGGGCAGCAGCGTTCTGCCAGAAATCCCTGAGTTCGGAATGATGTTCGTTCTAGATGGAAGTCTTGATACCCTGTCATGGTACGGCCGCGGACCTCATGAGAATTATTGGGATCGACAAACCGGAGCCCCACTTGGACGTTACACTGGTAAGGTCAGTGATCAATTCACACCTTATCTCAAACCTCAAGAGTGCGGCAACAAGACTGATGTCAGATTCGCTTCTATTACAGAGAGCAACGATGGATCAGGGTTCTATTTTGAAAGTGCAACGCCTATCGAAATTAATGCCCTGCCTTGGAAGCCTGAGGAACTGGAAGCCCATGACCACGTCTATAAATTGCCAGTCTCGAACAAAAGCGTACTAAGAGTTAACTACAAGCAAATGGGTGTTGGCGGGGACGACAGCTGGGGCGCACCAACCCACGAAGAGTTCACTCTGCCGGCTAATCGCCCGTACATCTTCCGTTTCACTGTCTCACTGCTCTAATCTCTTCCACTTATAAAAAAGGCCGTCTCTGGTTGGTTTCTACCACACAGGACGGTCTTCTTTTATTTATTTCACTGCTACTGTTCCTTGTCTGAATTCCGAAGGGCTTAAACCTACATTTTTTTTGAACTGTTTGGAGAAATAATAGAGATCGCTAAAACCAAGATCATGGGCAATCTCACCGACAGAACTTTGCGTCCCCCTCAATAGCTCCTTGGCCTTAGTTATCTTTTTTCGGGTGATATACTGTATGGGTGGAACTCCGATTTGCTGTTTAAATAGCCGGATAAAATAGTTGGGATGCATGTACGCAATCTCGGCAAGCTCGTGTATGGTGATATTTCGCTCGATATGAGCGTCTATGTACGTTAATACTTTCGTTAATTTTTCGATCGAGCTCAGATTCTTAAAGGTGATTTCGTCTACATCTATGTTCATAATAAAATAAGAAAATAACTCCATTAACTTACTTTTGGCTAATAAATGAGCATACACCGCATCAGATTTCATATGACTCGTTAGGCTGCTGAATATCTCTTGGATTACATGAGGATCTACTTCTCTGCATACATGACTTAGCTCTAACATTTTGAATAGATTGATGTCTCCGACTTTCGCGCTGAAATGGCACCAATACTTCTCAAAGGGTTGATCACTTATGCAAGAATAAGATTGCTTAACTCCCTCAGGCATCAAAAAAAGCTGACCAGGCTTCGGATAATATTCTCGATCGCCAATCTTTAACCAACCCTCCCCATCGCAAATAAAATAAAATTTACTATAGTCAGGTGTGTAGTCAAGATCTCTCCAGTCACGGCCACAAAGATTGTAATCAGCCATAAATAAATCAACCTTTAAATTGGATAAATAATTTGTAAGCAAAACATGGTTATCCATCCCTTACTCCGCCTTATCAGGTTAGTTTTGTACATCTAAAAGTTAATGTCCTACATTTTGATTTCCACCTCTAATCACTACAATGAAGAAGAAATAATCGTTTGAAAGGATGATTGCAAAATGGTGGATAAAAGCAAATATTTAAAAGTAATCGAAGATACGATCGCAACTGGAAGTTTCAAAGCCAATTGGGATTCACTAAGTCAATTTCAAGTGCCTACGTGGTATGAGAACGCTAAGTTTGGTATTTTCATTCATTGGGGCCTTTATTCTATTCCGGCTTTCGCCAATGAGTGGTATCCCCGAAATATGTATATCCAGGGTTCGCAGGAATATGAACATCATCTTGCTACTTATGGTGAGCATAAAACCTTTGGTTATAAAGACTTCATCCCCTTGTTCAAGGCTGAGCATTTCAATGCTGAGGAATGGGCCAGTCTCTTCAAATTATCTGGTGCCAAATACGTGATGCCTGTTGCAGAGCACCATGACGGCTTTCAAATGTATAAGAGCGCTTACTCCCACTATAACACATATGAGATGGGTCCTAAGCGGGATTTAGTCGGGGAAATGAAAGACGCTTTTGAGCAGCAGGGATTAGAGTTTTGTGTATCTTCCCATAGAGCTGAGCACTGGTTCTTCCTGTCTCATGGCAAGGAATTTGATTCCGATATCCATGAACCGCTTGTATGTGGAGATTTCTATTGGCCATCTATGCCCGAACCCGATCATCACGATTTATTCGGCTCCCCACCCAATCAAGAATTTCTGGAGGATTGGTTGATTCGCTGCTGCGAGCTGGTAGACAATTATCAACCGAAAATCTTTTACTTTGACTGGTGGATTCATACAGCTGCCTTCAAACCCTATCTCAAAAAGTTCGCCGCTTACTATTACAATAAGGGAGAGGAATGGGGAACTCCGGTTGCAATCAATTATAAGCATGATGCCTTCATGTTTGGCTCAGCAATCCCAGATATTGAGAGAGGTCATTTCTCCGAGCTTAAACCTTATTTCTGGCAAACGGATACAGCAGTTGCTAAAAATTCATGGTGTTATACTCCGGAAAATGATTATAAATCTGCCGTAGAAATTATCAGAGATCTAGTAGATATCGTAAGCAAAAACGGCAACTTGCTGCTGAATATAGGTCCTAAAGCGGACGGCAGCATTCCAGCTCAGGATCAGGAGATTCTGCTTGGCATCGGAGAATGGCTAAAGGTGAATGGTGAAGCAATCTATGATACGACCTACTGGCGCACCTTCGGGGAAGGCCCTACAGAGATCGTTGAAGGTCAGTTTACAGATGGGATCACGAAGATTTTCACCAATGAAGATATCCGCTTTACGGTAAAAGGCAGTTATCTTTACGCTAATGTTCTTGTCTATCCAAACAACGGTATAGTGCAAATCAAATCCCTTAAAGAAAACTCTGCTCACTTCCATGGGATGATTAAACAGATCAAAATCTTAGGTTTTGAGGAACAACCTGCATGGGAAAGAACCGATGAAGCCCTGATTATAAAAACAACCTCGGTTCGCAGTGAGACTCCGGTTGTTCTGCGGATTGAATTGGATTAGGGACACTTACAGAACTTCATAACCTATAAAAAGAGTGTTCTTGCCCATCCAGCAGAGAACACTCTTTTATAGTTTTATAACCATCAATTTATATTAAAAGTAGGGTACCCTGACGTTTACTGTCTTCATTCTAGTCCTATGAGGATATCTCGCGCGTAATTTGTTGGACTCCAAAATAATGCGACCATGAAGCGGATGCTCCGTAGGGATTTTTAGTTGTGTAGCAATGACTTCACTTAGCCCGTGGTTTCGGATGTCCGCTTGAAGCTGTAAGGCTTCTGGATCTTTTTCATAATCAAAATAAAGTGCAGAAACAATAGCTGAGACTAAATGTGAGGTCTCAAAACCAAGTTCATGAGCAAGCATTGCCGGTTTTACGAGTCGATCATTAGGTGAAAGCTTGCGAAGCGGGGAGCGGGCGACACGTGTAATTTTATCGTTAAAGTTGGGGTTAGTGAATCGTTCCATCATCTTTTCTATATACCGGTCATGTTCTATGGGCTTGAAGCCATATAAATGCACCAATAAGGTCCCTGTTTCCTTAAGCACCCCGTGAACACGAGCTCTGATTTCGGGATCAGACATCGCTTCTTGAATGCTAGTATAACCTTCCAGGTATCCAAAATAGGCTGCACTGCAATGACCTGTATTCACAGTAAATAGCTTCCGTTCGAGGTATGGCGCCAGCGAATCTACATAATGGACGCCTTTAATTTCATTGTAGTTACCAATCATTCCACTGCGGGGAATAACCCACTCACTGAAGGGTTCAACGAGGATTTCAAGTGAATCTGTATTTTTCTGCATAGGTACAATCCGGTCAACCATCGCATTGGGAAAAGCGACATTGCGGTCAGCAAGCTCCTTGAAGGATTGCTTCATATATCGATAAACAGATTTTTTCAACTTCTGACTGCTTCCAATCCCATTCTCACAGGCGATGATATGAAGAGGGGTGAGATTTCTGTTGTTTTCAAGCCTTCGTTCGATGCCCTGCGCAATGGTCTCAGCAATATCTTGTAAAGCGGATATTCCGACTGCAGTTGTCACAATTTCAGCTTCTGCTATAGCTCTAGTAACGTCCTCAGTATCATTCAGATTGATCGCTGTAACATTATCAACGATAAAGCTGTCCCGGTTCTTGTTAGCTAGGGTGACAGGATATTGGCCACGTTTTTGCAATTGGGCAATTTTACTCTTATTTCTTCCGACGAAACAAACGTTGTAACCGGAGTCCGACAACATAGGCCCAATAAATCCTCTGCCAATATTGCCCGCTCCAAAGTGTACGGCTCTCAATTTGGTATCCCCCTTTAATTTGAACTCAGTTTCTCGGTTTCTCTATACGAAGCAACGTTGAGTAACTACATGATCAAATTCAAGAAGACTTAGATTATCAATTTTATGGTGCTGCTTATCGAATTCAAGAAAATTAGTAATTTCGTTAGGCGTCACAATGCAACGGATGCCAGCTGCTGCCGCTGCCTTAGATCCATTCGGTGAATCCTCGATAGCAACCGCCTCATCAGCTGTGATTCCAAGACAAGCTAACGTTTGGTTATATAGCTCCGGATCTGGTTTCACTTTTGCCACATGGTCGGCAGTCCGAACACATTCGAAATACTCGCGAATACCCAATTGATTCAGATATTTTTCCACCCATTCCAGGGAAGAACTTGAGGCCAGCCCTATGCGCAGTCCAGCTGCCTTGGCAGAATCAAGATAATGCTGAATACCTGGTCTTATTGTTTCAAGCTCCATCAGTTTGCTGTGTCTCTGTTTAACAGCCTTGCTGAACTCTTCTTTGTCAATTGCGAGCTTAAGATCAGTCATCAAATATTCATAAGGATTAAAACTGTTCAAGCTCGTGCCGATGCAGGTGGAATATTGTTCAAGCGTCAGGTCCACTCCATATTCTGCATAAGCCTCGTTAAATGCGGTGTACCAAGCAGTCTCCGTGTCGATAATCGTTCCGTCAAAATCAAAAATAATTCCTTTGATCACAATCAACCATCTCCCTCGTATTATGTTTGGTTAGAATATCTTACGCAAAACCTTCTGCATATTCTACAAAAAGCTATTTCGGCTTGCGTTTGACTATAAAAACCATAACAAAGCCCTTCTACTGACGTCAAGCACGGTAGATAACATGCCACGTAATGATAACGATTACAATCAATGCGGACAACCCTGAATTTTTGCATCACCTGAACATCTTAATACATAACAATAATCAGATTCAAAAAAACACCACAATCCTATGTGCTTCAAGGGATTCCTTCTGCCAAGTTTGTTATGAAGGCAAGCTCCCTCTCTTTCTTTCCATTGCTGTTATTTAGAGTATTTTTCCAAGCAGCTAAAAATAATTTAAAATAATTTCAACCACATCCTTTTTACTTGATTGTACAAATCAAATTACGGGGTTATTTTTTGTCCATTGAGTAAAAAGAGTCTTTAATTTATGATAGTTTTTAATCGAGAATGATTATCATTATTGGTGGTCGTTACATATAATAGGGAGGCAATAAGATATGAACAAGGTAAGACAGTCCTTCGCTGTGGTATGTGTACTATTTTTGCTGAGTACATTGCTACTGGCGTGCGGAAACTCAAAGGAACAATCCTCTGCCAATAGTACGGCGAACGCAACCGGGAACTCTTCCGCTGCAACCGCGGCACCTTCAGCAGAACCCTCAGATAGCAGTACAGATGAAGCTGCAGCGACTACCCGCTCCTATACAGATTACATAGGACATACTGTAGAGATTCCAGTGAATCCGCAGCGAATTATCTATTCTGGAGAAACTTATGGCGATTTGCTTGCACTTGGTGTGCAGGCGGTAGGTTATCCTCTTTCTATGGGGGAAGGCCAGGTTTTTGAAGATCAATTGCAAGGTGTGGAGGATGTAGGCTTCCCTATCAATCTGGAAAAAACATTGGAGCTTCAGCCTGACTTGATCATCTATGCGGGCACAGATGAAGCTGATTTCGAGCAGCTCTCCAAAATTGCACCAACGATAATATTTAATACCTTTGCCCCACTCCAGGAACGTATGCTGGACATTGGTGGAATTGTTGGTAAAACGACTGAAGCAGAAGCATGGCTTGCCCAGTATAAAACCGCTGAAGAGAACATGTGGAAGCAATTGAAATCCGCAGGCATGAAAGAGGGCGAAACGGCTGCGGTCTTCACTTATTATCCAGGAGACAGACTATTTATAATGGCAGCAACCGGACTTTCACAGGTACTCTATGGGGAGAATGGCTTCAAGGCAACTCCAGCTATTCAGAAGATACTTGATGAAGGTAAAGGGTTCCAGGAAGTATCCATGGAAGTCCTGAAAGAATATGCCGGAGACCGGATATTCATCTTGACTCCAGTGGCAGAAGAAGCAAAACAATCCACAGAGAATCTATTAAAGAGCCCTATCTGGAAGAGCCTTCCTGCCGTCAAGAACGGATATGTCTATACACAAGACATCATGAAGACTTCAAGTGATGCGACAACAAGAGAATGGCTGCTTGGCGAAATTCCACAGCTATTGAATATGAAATAACCTTCCGAGATGAAGTGTTTAACACAAGGCTGATAAAAAACTGCAAGAAGCATGTCAACAGCTGTTGATATGCTTCTTTTTTTTATATACAATGAATTCATTGATAATCATTCTCACCAAATGAACGGAGGCTGAACCCATGCTGCATACATCATCGTCCTGCCCCCCACTCCACTCTCTGTTATTTCAGCTAAACGAGGCCGAACTGATGATTCAAGCTGCCGATTCAAGCTCTATAACGCGTACAACCCAGGACTATACCCTTCTCATATTTACTGGAGGGAACGGACAATTGAACCTCGATGATCAAAGCGTGATACTAAGTACGGATAAATGTTATCTACTATCTCCTGGAATCTCCTATAGTACGAACAACCAGGAGCTGACGTTGTATTATTACCTCATCACCTTTACAGCAATTTATACAACCAAGCATCCTAAACGATATTCTGGAGAGCTGCTTTCCGGCAGACGGGAGTTAATTGTGCACCCGTTCACCAAGGTAATCCGACTAGTCGAAGAGCTGCTCATGAACAGGAATAATACCGATGATGTACAACAATTCAAGCGACAATTAAAATTCCAAGAATTGCTGCTGCTACTTTTTGAGCATAATTACCCTTCCAAACACCTGCCAAGTCCTACGGAATCCGTAGAAAAGACCATAACATTCATTCAGGAGCATTATACAGAGAGTATCACCGTGAAGCAGTTGGCTGAACGGGCGGGGATATCGATCTGGCAGTATACACCGATCTTTCAACAGCTTACGGGTAAAAAGCCGCTTGAATACCTGACGGATCTGCGTATTAATCATTCCAAACGATTCCTGCAGGAATCGACTGAACCACTGCGGGAAATCGCCAGACTGGTCGGCTTCTCGGATGAATACTATTTCAGCCGCCGCTTTCGGCAAAAAACAGGAGTTACACCCGGACAATATGCACATCAGCAAGGTCGTAAGCTTACCGTCAAGGATTGGACGGGTCATGAGGTGGAAATTCCTGAACGAGCGAAACGTATTGTCTATCATGGCGAGACACTTGGCGACCTTCTCGCGTTAGGTGTAAAGCCTATCGGTGGAGATGAAGCATTCGCCCGGAACAGCGTCTATAAACATCGACTTAAGAAGCTCGCCAACGTCGGGTTTCCACTGGACCCGCAGTTGACCGCTTCCCTAAACCCAGATTTGATCATTTTGGCAAATAGTGATGAAAGAGCCTACAGAGCAGTTTCTGGTATCGCTCCGACACTCACCTTTGATTCATTTGCGCCTCTCGACAACCGAATGCGGACATTAGGCAGTTGGCTAGGTAAACAGCGCGAAGCGGAAGCATGGCTGGAGTCATTCACAATCAAAAACGCAGCCATGTGGCAGCAGCTTTACTCGACAACTCTCCAAGTTGGAGAAACCGCCTCTGCTTTGGTCTATGATCATGGAGATCATCTATATGCTATGGGAATGTCCGGATTCTCCACTGCGCTTTATGCCCCATGTGGTTTACAACCGACCGAAGAGATTCAGGCCATATTGGACGAAGAGTTAGGGTTCGCCGAAGTGGATCCAACACGACTGCCTGCCTACGCCGGAGATCATATCTTCATGTTCATTCCGGAACGCAAAGACTCGCGAGCTGCAATGGAACGACTACTAGACAGTTCACTTTGGAACAGTCTCCCGGCAGTACGTCAGGGACATGTTTATCTGCTCGACGGAAGCAAATGGAACTCCAGTGATGCGTTAACCCGGGAGAAGCTGCTAACGTTGTTGCCTAAACTACTCGGCGGAAGTAGCGCTAGCAATTGAAGGTGAATCTAGGATTCTCTTTTGACTTTTCAAAACTTCATAGGGTATACTTTATCTACGCTTAATTTCCAACTTTTACAGTTGAAAAGCGGGGGAACCAGTTAATTGGGGCGAATCATTGAGCATTAGAATGTAGGGTACCATCTTACCCGAGTCCGTCAGCTAACCTCGTCAGCAGTGGATGGGTCTGCTTTTCATGTTATTTACATAACCAGAGACCCTTGCTAAGGGTCTCTTTTTGTGCTTTTTTTGGACCCTGCTGGCAGTAGATTGGCCTTTGACACTAAGGCTCCCTCATTTCTCACACTACGAGACAAAGGAGAGATGTACGTGCAAAAGGTAAAGTACTTCACGGATATTAACAAAATAGCTATGTTGTCTGAGCTGGAAAAAGAGAATCTGAAAGAAATTACAGAAAAATTTGTTTTTCGTGTAAATGACTACTATCTGTCTTTGATTAACTGGGATGATCCAGAAGATCCCATCCGTAAGCTGGTTATTCCTAACGAAGGTGAACTGCTGGAGTATGGGCGCTGGGACGCCTCCGATGAGGACACGAATTATGTGGTACCTGGTTGTCAGCACAAGTATAGAACCACTGCACTACTGATTGTATCCGAGGTCTGCGGGGCTTATTGCCGCTACTGTTTCCGTAAGCGTCTGTTTCGAAATGACGTGAAAGAGGCGATGGCTGATGTCTCTCCGGGCTTGGAGTATATCGCAAAGAATCCGGAGATTAACAACGTACTTCTTACGGGCGGGGACAGTTTAATTCTCTCCACACCGAAGCTAAGATCCATTATTGAAAATCTAAGAAGCATTGAGCATGTTAAAATCATTAGACTAGGTTCGAAGATACCCGTATTTAATCCGATGCGGATCTCTGAAGACGAAGAGCTGCTGGAGCTGATTCGTACTTACTCTACCGAAGACAAACGAATCTATGTTATGGCGCACATCAATCATCCTCGTGAAATCACACCTGAAGCCAAAAAAGCATTTAAAGCTCTCCACAACGCAGGGGCAATTGTCGTAAATCAGACTCCCATCCTCAAAGGCATCAACGATGATCCCATTATTTTAGGGGAACTACTGGACCGACTTTCATGGGCTGGCGTTACACCCTACTACTTCTTTGTGAACCGGCCCGTTGCCGGAAACCGGGATTTCGTATTACCGCTCGAGCAAGTCTATCAAATTGTAGAAGAAGCCAAAACTAGAACCTCAGGACTTGGCAAAAGAGTACGCTTATCCATGAGCCACACCTCAGGAAAAATAGAAATTCTCGCCATTGATAACGGGAAAGCCTATCTCAAATACCATCAATCCAGAGATCAGGAATACGGAAAATTCATGATTCTAGATTGTCCAAAGGACGCCGAATGGTTCGATGACCTGCCTGGGAATGAGCAATATTGGACCCCACCTGTGAAAAAAAACGATGCTATTATTTCTGTTAATCATTTATCAGAGCCTGCGGATTTAATCTATAAATAAATTAATCGGCTCTGTCAGACTCTGTCATAGGATATTACTTCATCACCAACAACAAAACTCCTCCCTCCCAAAATTAGCCCGAAAAAATCTATGATATAATCACGCTGTAACACGAAATGGACTAATGGGTGGGAATGCACACATGAAATTGGAACGATTGATTTCTATGATCTACAAGCTATTGAACCACGAAGTTTTATCTGCCTCCAAGCTGGCTGAAGAGTTTCAGGTTTCCCAGCGAACGATCTATAGGGATATCGATGTGATTTGTGCCGCTGGTATCCCGGTCGTATCATATCAGGGAACTAAAGGTGGATATGGCATCATGGACGGATATAAAATGGATAAAAGCCTGCTCCGTTCGTATGATGTCACTTCTCTGATTACTGTACTTAACAGTCTTTCTTCCGTGTTTGAAGATGAACATACGCAAAGAACCATTGAACGGCTGCAAACGATTGGAACGGAGCCACAGACCTCTAGTCTCGCGGTGGATCTTGAAACCCGGCGTACGGATCCTGACGCACTTCCTCTTTTACGTGCGGCTATAGCGGAACGAAATGTTGTCCGTTTTGATTACATCAGTGTAAAAAATGAACGTACAACCCGTGAAATGGAACCAGTAAAGCTTCATTTTAAATATAGCAACTGGTACATCTATGGTTATTGCCGGGCACGGCAGGATTATCGGGAGTTTCGTCTTTCCCGGATGCTGAATTTGTTCCTGACGCAGGATACCTTTCAATCACAACATGAAGTACCCAAAGAGGCTGGCTGTTCAAACAGGGTAGATCAGGTGGAGGAAATAGTAATCCGGGTGGGCCCTGAGGCTTTGGCAGAAGCTTTGGATCAGTTTCATCAAGTCGACAAGGAATTTCATTCTGATAAAAGCATGACGATGCGAATTCCTGTGTATAAGCCATTGGAAGCTTGTTGGCTTTGGTCCATTCTGCTGAGTTTCGGCAGCGGGGCCGAAGTCCTCGAACCCCCTGCATTGCGAGGTATTTTAAAAGAGCAGCTTCAAAACACACTCAAACTTTATGAAGAAGTATGACAGTCTGATGTCATACTTCTTCTTTTATATTAACAACAGTAACAAAAACAAATCCATGACAATTCAAAAGGAGACAATACGAATGACAAATTATCCAGTAGAAATGTTTAAATACCACACATGGGGAAACCAAACTATCCTGGGGAGAATCAAGGAACTCCCGGCTTCTGTGCTAAGTCAAGAAGTGAACAGCTCATTTCCCACCATCGCTCATGCCCTTAGCCATATCTATGCGGTTGATACGATGTGGTATCTTGTTTTAACAGGCACTGCTATGCCTGAGGCTTTTCAACAAAGTATCCCGCTAAATTTGAGCATTCTAGATTCTGTGGATGAGTACGTAAATATCTTTGCACAGCTATCGGAACAATACAAAGCATGGTTACACAACCAATCCGATTTGGAGCAAACCATTCTGCTTGACAATCCATTCGCCGGAATCCGCCAAACACGCCTATCAGAAATTGTGTTGCAAGTCGTCAATCACGGGACTTATCATAGAGGTAATATATCTACTATGTTACGGCAGTTAGGCCACGCTTCCACCATGAATGACTATTCTCTTTTTTGGTATCAGGTAACAGCGGAAGCTATTTAAACACTAATGGGCAATCTGCCCCACTCCATACCTAGAAAGGAAATTGTATTTTAATTATGGAGATTGAAAATCTAATTACAGTAAAAACGAGAGAAGATTTAAGAGTTTGGCTGCAGGAGAATTGTAAGACTGAAAAATCTTGTTGGGTACTCGTTAGTATGAAGCCAAACCCAGAAACGTTGCTATATTTGGACGTAGTTGAGGAATGTTTGTGTTTTGGATGGATCGATGGAGTGAAAAAGAAAATTTCGGAAACAGAGCTGGCGCAAAGACTCTCTCCCCGAAGTAAAAAAAGCTCTTGGACTGAATTGAACAAAGAACGGGTCCGCCGCCTCGAAAAGCTGGGGTTAATGAGTGCTGAAGGAAAACGGATACTTCCTGATATGAACCCTGATTCTTTTATAGTAGATAAGATTATAGAGCAAAGGCTAAAAGAGGACAGGCAAGTATATGAGAATTTCCGGGCCTTTCCCCCCCTTTATAAAAGAGTTCGGATCGACACGATCCAAAGCAATAAACATCAGCCAGATTTATTTAAGAGTAAATTAGACAAATTCATAACAAACACTAAAGAAAATAAAATGTACGGGCAATGGCATGATAATGGACGTCTGCTCGATTAAGCTGCGCTAGATGCATGATCTCCTGCTGAGGCTTTCGGACTCCAATGACGCTATTTACTAATTTATCGCCTCTTCAGCAATCCATCGGACTCCAGCGCAGCTATTCCTTAGAAACTGGCTCTTATAAGGCGTTTTTTTCGCCAATAGGGGCTATGCGGTCCGATAATACTCCAAATGACGGATTTTCCTGCATTTAAGGTCTGCTGAGTCCGATACGCCGAAGCATGGTCATTTGCTGGGTCTACTGCTACTGCTGCCGATACCATGATCTCCTGCTGAGGCTTCCGGACCCCAATGACGCTATTTACTAATTTATCGCCTTTTCAGCAACTCATCGGACTCCAGCGCAGCTATTCCTTAGAAACTGGCTCTTATAAGGCGTTTTTTTCGCCAATAGGGGCTATGCGGTCCGATAATACTCCAAATGGCGGATTTTCCTGCATTTAAGGTCTACTGAGTCCGATACCGCCGAAGCATAGTCATTCGCTGGGTCAACTGCTATTGCTATTGCTACTGCTACTGCTGCTGACACCATGATCTCCTGCTGAGGCTTTCGGACTCCAATGATGCTATTTACTAATTTATCGCCTTTTCAGCAATCCATCGGACTCCAGTGCAGCTATTTCTTAGAAACAGGCTCTTATAAGGCGTTTTTTTCGCCAATAGGAGCTATGCGGTCCGATAATACTCCAAATGACGGATTTTCCTGCATTTAAGGTCTGCTGAGTCCGATACCGCCGAAGCTTAGTCTTTCGCTGTCTGATGCTACCGTATCCTAATCATCTGCGGATCAAACACCATCGACTCATGATCATCTGCTAATCCTATAGTGCTACATACGTGTAAATTCATCTGTTAATCCTAATGTGCTACGTACGTGTAAATTCATCTGTTATTCCGAAAGTGTTAAGTACGCGTGAATGGGATCGGTTCAAACGTTCAGACGAAGTTTAGAGTTGAGAGCAGTGGTTGGTTTAAGTTCAAAAAAAGGAGGTGTCCTAGCCATTTTCATGGCTTTTGGACACCTCCTTTTTTTGATTACATCCCTACAGCCAGAATCCGTTTCAGGAACATCCCTGTGTAGGATTCCCGCACTTCAGCAACCTGCTCCGGTGTACCTTCAGCTACAAGCTTACCGCCCACAACGCCACCTTCAGGGCCAATGTCAATCACCCAGTCGGACTCCCGAATCAACTCTAAGCTGTGCTCCACAACCACGACCGTATTTCCCGTATCAACCAATTTGCTCAATAAGGTATGGAGCTGCCTGATGTCTGACGGATGAAGGCCTGTTGTTGGTTCGTCGAGCAGATAGAGGGTATGGTTTTTGGAAGGTTTGCTCAACTCTTTAGCCAGTCTAATCCGTTGCCCTTCACCACCAGATAAGGTTTTGACAGATTGTCCCCATTTAAGGTAACCGAGACCCACCTCACACAACGTCTCGATTATCCCCGCCATTTTGGCTTCCGACTTAAGAATTGGCAAGCTTTCCTGCACGGACATGTCCAGCAGATCCGAGATGGAATATCCATCATATTTCACCTGGAGAACCTCATCCGTAAATCTTCTCCCCTTGCAAACGTGGCATTTAACCTCCAAATCGGGTAAGAAATTCATGTCTACAGTCAGCACCCCAAGACCCTGACAGGTTTCGCAGCGTCCACCCGGTGTGTTAAAGGAAAAATGCTTGGAGGTCAGTTTTCTTTTTTTCGCCTCCGGCAATGCAGCAAACAGCTGGCGCAGATGTGTGAAAACATCTGTATATGTCGCTACATTAGAACGCAACATCCTCCCCATGGGCGATTGGTCAAAAATCACTATATTTCCAACCTGATCTAAGCCTGCAATCTCCGCACAGCCTGTTTGCTCATGTTCTTTCGCACTACCTTGCGCAAGAATATCAAAGACTAGCGTCGACTTGCCTGAACCCGAAACCCCAGTTACAGAAACTAGACAACCTAGAGGAAATGTAACCTCCGGGATCTCAATGTTCCGGTATTGAGCCTGTCGGATGGTGATCTGTTTTCCGTCACCTTTCCGGCGAACATATGCAGCAGTCTTATGACGCTCTTCTCTAAGATAGGCTCCCGTAACAGAAGTCTCGCTTGCCATCAAGTCCTCAATGCTGCCCTCGCCAACAACTTGCCCGCCGTCCAGACCAGCACCCGGACCCATATCAATAATATGATCGGCAGCGCGCATCATCTCAATATCATGCTCGATAACGAGCACCGTATTCCCCAAATCGCGTAACTCCTGAAGCACACGAATGAGGCCAACAGTATCCCGCGGATGAAGCCCGGTCGTCGGTTCATCTAGAATGTATAACACTCCAGTCAGACCTGACCCCAGCAATGAGGCAAGGCGCAGCCGCTGTGCCTCTCCACCAGATAGGGAGACCGTCTGACGGTTCATAGAAAGATAACCTAGACCAACATCGATAATCCGTTTTAGTCGGGTAGGCATATCGTGAAGGATGGGTTCAAGCAGATGAAGTCCCTCGGCGGGCAAAGCCGCCTCCAAGCCTTTCGTCCACTCGTAAACATCGCTTAATGACCAATCCGATACCTCCGTAATCGATGCGCCAGCTACCCGTACGAGACGAACTTCTTTTTTCAGACGAGCGCCAAGACATTCCGGGCATTGCTGCTCATGAAAAAATCCGCCGTCTTTTTCCTGTGTACCAGCTTCTCCTTCCTTCTCCTTGTAACGCCGCCACAAACCAGGAATGACGCCTTCAAATTTGGTGCCTTGAATCGGCTTAACATTGGGAAAATGGCGCTTAAACGCCTCACTTTCCACTCCGTAATACAACAAGTCGCGCTGAATTTCACCGTAATCTTTTAAGGGCTGATCCGGGTCAAACTCAAAGCCAAAATGCTTGCCAGCGGCCAATAATATACGCATCTGTATATCACGATGAACACCATTCAGCGAGGCAACCCCACCCTCACGCATACTAAGCTCTGGATTAAACACCGCCGCTTCATTTATTGTTGCCACAGATCCAACACCACCGCAGGCTTCACAAGCTCCCTCCGGTTTATTAAAAGAGAAGTGGGACATACCCAGCTTCTCAAGCTCTGCTCCGCAATGTGGACAACCCATCGTCTGACCATCCATTTCCTCGTCTTCCTCGATCAGCAATCCCCTCGCTTCAAAAGAAGGTGGGATGCTGCCACTACAGGAAGGACAAACCTGCTCGCCTAATCTGGAAAAGATAAACCGGACAAACGTATAGATGTCAGTGACAGTCCCGACTGTCGAACGGGGATTACGATTGGTGACATGTTGTCCAACACTAATGGACGGAGACAGTCCAATAATAGACTCCACCTTTGGTTTACTGATCGTATCTGACGTCATGCCCATGGAATCCAAATACTGTCTTTGGCATTCCCGCTGTAGTGTATCCATAGCTAGCGTCGATTTGCCTGATCCCGAAGGTCCTGTCAGGACAACTAGCTTATACTTAGGAATCGTGAGCGAGACATTTTTCAGATTATTCTCTCTTGCACCTTTAATAACAATAGTCTCTTTCACATCTATTCCCCTCTCAATTCAACCCACTGGTTCGTAGTTATATCTTCTATCCATATGGTTGCCCAAAGTTGTTGTATTGCAATTATTTTGCAAAACATTTCTAATTTCGATAGAATGTATTTGATAAATCACAAAATTTTCAAATAACTTTATAATCTAATATCTTGACTATCAAGATATAATTATTTTAAAAGGAGCGTTATCTTTTGTCAAGCCACGAACAACCTACACCAGAGCAGGAACAATTCACCTTGCTTATGCGCAGTTTGGGAAACCGAACGGTATTGTACCAACAAAATGTAGCCGCCTCACTTGGGTTATACAATAATGATTTCTTATCTATAGATATTCTACGGGAGAAAGGTCCGATCACTGCCGGAGAACTGTCTAAATTAACCGGTCTGACCACCGGAAGTGTTACAGCATTAATAGACCGGCTCGAAAAAAATGGCTATGTCCGCAGACAAAATGACCCGAATGACCGCCGTAAAGTGATTATTGTGCCATTATATGAGAATAAAGATGATGTCATTAATACGTACCAACCGCTCCATACCGCCATGGTTAAGCTCGCAGCTTCTTATACGGATGAAGAGCTCGCCCTTATTTCGCAGTTTTTAGGCAAAGCAAGTGCGGTTCTAGAAGAGCAGATTGATCATCTTGGATCCACTGCGCGCGGCAAATCTTCTTCATAAGATACGTATTTATACAAAAAAGGACGATATCCAAAAGTCATACGACTCTCTGGATACCGTCCTTTTTCATTTATTTTCTAATACCAATCGTTACAATTTCGCATGGACCGATCTGTAAGTCAAAGCTTCCTTTCTCTTTCTCATCACTAGAGACTGGGTGGCTCTCCTCTTCTAGGATCGTCGTTTTATAGAAATACTGCTGTGGAATACTTGAACGGAAGGACAGGTTGGTGTTCTGCTGACTCATGTTATACCAACGCAGCAGCAAGTCTCCAGTCTGCTTGTTCATTTTTAGTGAAGAAAATGCAAGTTCCTTACTCTCCCAATCGAATGGAGTATACACCGGCGCAACCACGCCTGCATGTACATCTGTCTGGCATACAATCCACGGAACCTGGAATTGGTAAGCTTCAGCATAAGCACCAGAAGTTATACCCTCACCTGTGTGCGGGATTAGCTCCATACGAACAACGTGCTCTCCAAGACACTGCGCTTCTGGAGTAGGGAATAGCCCCCAGTCACCAAGTTCACCAACAGAACGTAGCAGTGTAATCGCAATAGTGTTACGCCCATCTCGCAGCACTTCATATTCATTTAATCCAAAATTAGCGACGGTTAGACCCGCTTTCCCATCACTAATATCAACAAAGGCTTGCTGATGTTGCGTGTTACTCGGATTCTTCCATTCTGTGGCTGGTTCAATATTCCGCTCAGCAACCTCGAACATCGAATCTACACGATGCGTAGCAGCGTTCAAATCTGTCGGAAACAGTATACGAATCCGGTGATCTTTGGCCTGGTTATCTATTGTCGTTTCGATATGCAATCCCTTTCCGCCCCGCTCCAAGGTGATTACAGTACGAAGTTTTAGAATGACTGTGTCACTACTGCGCTGAGCTTTGCGCTCCGGATAGTAAACCAGTGCACGCTGCTCCTCATCCAGCTTATCATCTGCCGAAGCTGGAATCTCCCAGTCATGCTTAATTTCTATAGCGGCGCGAAACGATGTATTTTCCAGTACACAAATATTAGCCTTTAGTCCTTTAGTCGTCAGAGCTTGTTCGGCCTCTGGCTGTTTGTACATATATTCATTGCCGATATCCCCGGTGTTTTCATATACGCCAAGATCTTGATAGGTCACTCCACTAGTTTTGTCACTTAGCATAAACGAACCATCATCATTAATAACTACCTTGATAACGTCATTTTCCAGCACCCGATCTCCTTGTAGCAAAGATTCAGCGGCTATTGGCAGTTCTGCATCTGCCCGGCGAACCCAAGCATATGAACGAAGACCTAGCGCAGGAACTTCTACGGCTTCAAAGGTAAGTCTTACCCGGCGGCACATATACGGCTGACGGAACTTGTCATCTGGCAAATCATAACCAAACTGAAGCCCTAAGTCCTCCATCTGGCAGGCAATATCATTCCCTTGATCGTCTACTAACACACGATCGTGCAAGTCAATTCCAATCATACGGCTAGCCGTTTCTTCCAGAGAGAACCCTTCTCGCAAATATAGACGCGCCACATCAAGTTCAATGCTCACAGTACCCGCGCGACTCCAACCCGTCATATTCATCGCAACTAGTGGAAGCACGTCTTCACCATATGCTGTAAACCCGGACGTATTCACAGCTTCTGCAATCACTCGTTTACTACCCTCAACAATGGTCTCTGCCACATGACGGCTTTTGTCAAAACGGGTGACCATCTCACGGTGTACCTCATCCACGCTGCATCCACAAATACTATCATGCGGATGATTCTGCATTAATGTCTTCCATGCATAGTTGAACAGATGATGGGGGTACTCTTTGCCCAGTAAATGTGCGAACGAAGCAAGTGGCTCGGCCAACTTTTCAAGCAAGATTTGCCCTTCCTGATTCATCTGTTTCAAATAGACACGCGCAGACGCGGTATTCACTAACGTACCCCATCCATCGGTATGCTGGCTCCGCAGTTCTCCCTTTACAGTCGACAAGCTGCTGCGATCCATTACACCCTCTACGGCCTTAAGGTAATCAGGAAAGTTCGAATGAATGAACTCCATATCTGGATACAACCGCTTCGCAGTTTCGATAGCCTCTGGCAAATCCAGTTGAGCCGGCTGATGATCGCAACCATTCATGAACAGCAGCTCACCTGTAGAGGCAAACTTCCGCGCATCTGCCAGCTTTTTCTCCCAGAACACTTTGGCTTCTGCTTCATTTACAGGCACTTCGTTTCCGTTAGAATACCAATTAGCAAATAAGATGCCCAGCACTTTTGATCCATCAGGACCTTCCCAAATCAGCTCCGAGAATGAGGATTCGTAACCTCCATCTGACACCGTATTATTGAATCCAGTGGGCTTCACACCTCTTCCAAAAAAGGCATTATTGATGCCGGATTGCCGCATTAATTGTGGAGTCTGGCCGACTAGACCAAAGGTGTCCGGAAAATAACCGATTTTGGAGGGTTCTCCGTAACGCTTCGAATCCTGATGGCCAATCTGCATATTACGAACATTGGCCTCCCCACTAGTAAGGAACGCATCCTGCAAAATATACCAAGGTCCTATTAGAAGGCGACCTTCCGTAATATATTTCTGTAGCCGCTCTTGATTTTCGGGACGTACCTGAAGATAATCATCCAGAATAATCGTCTGTCCATCCAGATAGAAACTCTTAAATTCGTTATCCTCATCCAACCGGTTCAGTAATTCATCAACCAGTTTTACTAAGCGTACATGATGTTTCTCATAGGGAAGATACCATTCCCGATCCCAGTGTGTATGGGAAATGATATGGGCAGTCTGAGGTTTAATAGATTGATTTGAACTTTCCAAAGTGAAGACCTCCTTATATGCAATGCGTTCTCTCTACCAAGATGCTTAATGTAGAAGATGTGGTTAATTTACATGGATCTCGACTTCCTGCGGGCGATAAACACCAAGCAAGTCTCCTTTACTATCCGTAGCAAAGAGAACAGAACGTTCCTGTTCTAACACGAACGAATAGGTTCGGCCAGTGGCTGAATCCTTCACCTCGATCTTTGCATCTTGGGCATATTCCGACACGAAGGTAAAAAGCGCACCCGTAGCAAAGCTCAATTTCCGTCCGTAGATACCCGCTAAGTCCCCACCACTAATCCATTCAAAATCACATTCCACAAAAGCAGCATTAACCGCGTAGCGGTAAAGTGCAGCCGTAGTATCCCTACGCTCACTCAATTCAACTGGCAGTGGGCTCCATAGGAGTCGACCCTTGCCAAGCGGAAGGTTCACGACAGTCTCTATAGTTGAACTTCCACCAGTTTCTTGAATGATCGTTTCCTTTGTCACCTCAGCTATCCGGCGGTGGCCGAAAGAGACAGGCAGGACTTGACCTTGAAACATAAGCACTTCTTCGCGGCGCACATTACGCAATTCACGTTTGCCAAGGATATCACTCAACCGATCCGAAGAACGCCAATAGGCATCAATGCCTAACGGTCCAGTGGCAAGCAATACCGCTCCTGTCTCTTCAACAATGTGTAACAACCGTTCCATTGCTGCATCAGCGAAGTTATGCGCGCTTGGCAGTATAATCAGTTTCGCAGGGTTCTTCTCCAAATCATCTAGATGGTATTCGGAAGCCCCCCGAAAAGACATCTTGAGCTCATAAGACAGAATGCGGGTAAGCTCTGTTGTAGCAGCAAAAGCCAACTTCCGATTAGAGAAATCATTCGAATAAGGGAACACCACCGCAATCTCTTCCAATTTCCGATCACCAAATATATCACGGATACCTTCTATAAACTTCCCGAAATCATAAGATACGCCTGCCTCAGGCTTCTCGGTTCCATCTGCTCTCAGTGCTCCGATATGGGACTCATTCGCATTATCCATATAGAAATTCGTATTCCAGATCCAGTGAATAGCCCCCGCACCTGCCGTTCCAAAAGCGTAAGCATACTTGCGTTCCAGCAAATTCTGCAGCTCTTGTTCTGAACGTTTGGCTCGGCCATCTGGAGTTTCTACATACATGACGCCAGTCTCCTGAATTAGGTTTGGCTTATTAGGCGTCTTGGCAAAAATGCCATCCCACACCAGATAATCATTAAACCACCAGGAATGAACAGTGGTGTAATCCACCGCCTCCTCGTAGAAGAACGGCGAAGGTCGCTGCGCTCCTAGTCCCTCATCCTGACCAACCGTAACCATCTGAGCTGGACATTGCTCCTTAATGGCGTCGTATAATTGTTTCACCCAACGGTTATGCATCTCCATAGAGAACAAACAATAATCCAACCAGCGTGTTCCCCTCTTAGCACTGTGCATGTCTTGTACGTCGAAGTTAATCTCTTTTGCTTCTGGCAGCCCTGCAGATGCAAAGTTCGGAAGCTGTGCAGGTGTCATATTCCAGCGTTCCTGCAGCACGTCGATTACACCATGTCTTTCTTGTAGCCATTCCATAAAGGCTTGTCGCTCAAAACGATCATGGCATGAACTCGGGCCGTCCGAAAAAATACGTGCCGGATCAAACATCGACGGTTCATTAATAAGATCCCAATCTACATTCGAAGAATCTTTATGACGAGATACAATAGACCAAATGAACCGCTTCTGAGCTTCCACACTTTGTGGGTCCAGATAAGGATTTACCCCTCCCCACGTTTCCGGTGTGAAGGAGAAGAACGTGAAAGTCACTTGAAGATCATGCTTCTTCGCCGTCATGATGAAGGCGTCGATCGCCCGCAATACTTCTTCCGAGACATGTCCATCGTCTTGCATCACATTGCGATAAGCTGTCCAGATCCCTGTACGGATCCAGTTAATCCCGGCCTTCCGCATCTGGCCCATATCACGGTCCCAAACTCCCACGTTCGGTAGAAATAGAAATTTCCGCGCCACATCACTCGCCATATAAGTCATGCCGACCACTGGTAGCGGACGCCCATCTTTTATAAAATAATCTCTGCCGCTCGTTACCGGATTGCCTGCTGCCAGCAGCTCAGGAACATGACCCCAGAACCCTTGGCGCAGAATGCGAACCTCACCATCACTGGCTTCTGCTTCACAGACAATCTGGTAGAGGCCCCTACTTATCTCCAAAGGAATAGGCAGACGCACCATGTTTAGTTCAGCATTCGCCTTCATTTCCAAACTCTGAGACCACTTCAAAGAGGTATCTGATTCATGCTCTACATGAATTGTGAAATTCCATGTATCTTCGTTACGCATAGAAGGTCTCACTCGTTCAAGCTGCTGAATCTGAAGGGTTAGGGAAGCACGTTCTCCTAATTCATAAGACGCGTAATTGGGCTTAACCCACATTTCCGTTACACCCTTGCTGCAGAAACGAGCCCAATTGGATATCGCGAAAGGACCTTTTTGCTCCCAAAAAGAAGCTGTTGCAGGTGTATTTACGAACAGCCAGCGTGAGCCTGCAAATAAACCGCTCGTATTCTCCCAAAGAACTACTGGCGCAGAAATTTCCCGACCCTCGAGTGTAACTCCTTTTAATAGTGGGTAAATCCGTGTGCTCATCGGACCTGCAGAGCCCATTTGATGTGGTAAATCACTCGTCTTTGTCGTATGTGGCACGAGGTTCCATGTATTCGCACTCGTTAGAAAAAGAGATTCTTGACCCTTAAGCAGAGGAATGACATCCGAGGCAAGCAATGAATGGTTGCGTGAGCATTCAACATGAAGTGCCTCATGAATATACAGCTCCTGATGATAGGAAGTCTGCTCCGCTTCCACATGCCATTGGCCATTTTCCCAACGAACAGGTTGTTTGAAGGGTGCGCCTCCAATGCTAATCAGCCCGCCACCTCTTTGCAGGTATTCAAGAATGGCTATCCAGGCCGTTTTGGGGAAATAGGGTGCATGCAGATTGATGAAACAGCCGCCTTCCGTTTCGCGAAGCGTTTCTGCAAGCTGATTCTCATTTACAATAGATCCGAACTCACTCATGGATGTAATCGCATCGCTAGGAATGGGACTGGAAATTGGAAAATCAGAATCATAAAATATGATTACAGGTCTGCTCGGGCTGCTCATAGTAGTCCTTCCTTCATCGTTTTATAGACAAGTTGGGAGAACAGGCTATTGGACCAGGCGAACCATTTTCTAGTGAACGTATTCGGATCATCAACATGGAATCCCTCATGCATAAAGCCAGTATCCGCATCTGTAGCTTCTAACATCGCAAGCATCTCCAGCTTTTCTTCCTTAGTGGAAGCCGTCAAACCTTGCATCGATAATGCCATATGCCAGATGTAGTCTTTGGGAGTATGCGGACTGCCGATTCCCTTCGCTGCGGTTCCTTCAAAATAAAAAGGATTCTCCTTGCTCAGAGCAAATCGTCTCGTATTCTGATAAATTTCATCCTCTGCGGTAACATAGCCGAGATAAGGAATCGACATGAGTCCTGGTGTTCCCGCATCATCCATCAAGCAGTAGTTGCCATAACCATCGGTCTCGTAGGCGTAGATTGGACCGAATTTCGGATGACGATAAATACCATACAATTGAATTCCGTGATCAATCTCAGCTTCTAATGCTTTAAGCTGTTCCAGAAATTCAAGATCACGGAATACCCATTCAGCGAATTCCTGCATATGACGTAATGCAACAACAGCGAATATATTCCCCGGAATGTTGTAATGGAAGTCGCAAGCATCATCGCTCGAGCGGAACCCGGACCAGACCATGCCCGTGTAATTAACAGGCATACCCAGGCCGTTATTACGCAGTGTATCTTCAGGAATCCCATTGTTACGCGTAAAGCGGTATGGAGATAATTCACTATGGCGCTGTTCAGTTTTGAACAGGTTGAATATTTTGACCATTGCTGCCTTAAACCCGGCGTCGAATATATCAGCCTTTCCGGTTTCTTTCCAATAGGCATAAGCCAGACGCATGGAAAAACAAAGAGAATCGATCTCGAATTTACGTTCCCACACCCAGGGGGACATTTCCGTAATATCGCTAGTGCTCCAATGCCAATCATTCGCCGTCTCATTAAACGCATTGGCGTACGGATCGATATGAATATACTCGATATGACGTTTAATTAACCCGCCAATAATCCGCTGAAGATCGGGATCGTTTTTAGCAAAGGGCACGTAGTGCATAACCTGCTCCACAGAGTCTCGCAACCAAGAAGCCGGGATATCTCCTGTAATCACAAACGTTGTTCCATCATCCATAAGCTTAGTCGTTGTCTCAAGCGTATTAGGGAAACAATTCTTAAAGAGCTGCAATAGCTTCGGCCGATGAGCTAACTTCTCCTCTGCTTCGTTTAATACTTCTTGAACCGCTTGAGGAAGCGTCAGCTTCGGCATAGAGATGGTGGGAAGTCGGAATTGTTCCATATTCTCACTCCTTCATAATAAATGGGGATAGATAGAGAGACGGGCAGCATAGCTGCCCGTCTCCACTAATCCTATTTGTGTTACCTTTAGTGATTAATCTTAGGCGTGTTACGTTCATTAGCTTATTTCTTTGTCTGGTTCCACTCATCAAGTTGCTTTTGAACTTCTGCAATGACTTTATCAAGTCCAGCTTCTTTAAATTTCTTCGCTGCTTTTGGCAGATATGTTTTAGGATCAACAGAACCTGTGTATAGCGCTGGCATAAATTCTTTAGTTACGTTGTTGATAGCCGCTACTTCTGTTTTCACAGGTGTAGGATCAAATGCAAAACCGAAGGTAGGGGCTTCTTTTGAAGAATCATTAAACTTCTTAAAAGCATCCCATTTATCAGCAGGGTCATCAGCATGCAGATAAGTCAGTAACATGTTTCCAAGTGTGAAGCCTGGCATTGCATAGCTATCTTGCATAGCTGGCAGATCTTCAATGACATTCTCGGAGATTTTCTTATAATGAGTGCCTTCAATACCATAGTTGAGCAAATTGCGTAAGTACTTATCTGTATTCAAAAGATTCAAGAACATCATAGCCCGTTCAGGATCACCTGAGGTTACGGAAATCGCGTGCATCGAACCTGCGGCGGACTGTGTATATACATAAGGCTCATGCATAGGCGAAGTTACAATTTCATAACCTGCTGAACGAGACCAACCTTTTTCTGCATAAGGTTGTGTAATTTCGCGATCGGCAAACCATTTACCCGTCTTAATGTTATCAATACCTTCAAGTGTCGCAACGTCTGGGCGTAAGTAACCTGCTGTGTAAAGTCTACGCATCGTATCTAACGATGTTGCAAGTTCAGGTGTCTCCAGAATATTAACAACCTTGCCATCTGTGGAATCCATATAGACCCCGATAGGTAACTCATCACCTAGTACATAGTCAAATGGCATAAATGGTTTAAAGCCTTTAGGAACAGCTAGCGGTGTAATATCACCCGGCTCGTTCTCTTTAATCGTTTTAAGAAGTGGCTCTAGATCATCCAATGTACGGATATTGGAAATGTCCATGTTGTATTTATCAACATATTTCTTATTGAAGCGCCATACCCATTGCTGTCCAAGCTCCTTATTTACAGGAACACCATAGATCTCACCTTTAATCTTAGTTCCTTCTAAGAAACGAGGGTCCAAAACTTCTTTCGTTTCCTTACCATACTTATCTAGCAGATCATTCAGACCCAAGAACGTACCATTAGCAGCGTTACGACGGAAGTCATTTGTCCAAGAAGAGGTAAAGGCAATATCATAAGGCTCACCAGAAGCGGTGATGACTTGCATCTTCTTATCGTAATCGCCCCAATCGAACATCGTAATGTTCAACGTCGCGTTAATTTTTTCTTGGGTATATTTATTAACTTCTTTTAAGACAAGATCCAAATCCTTTTGAGGTCCACCAATTAAATACATCTTCAGCTCATATGGCTTTAATTCTGATGTGTTCCCTGCTGAATTCCCTGCTGCCGCTGAATTGTTTGTTTCTTTAGCAGCATTTGTATTATTATTCGAACCACATCCAGCTAGAAGGCCAGAAAAAAGCATTGTCCCTGCAAGAGCGAGTGTTAAGCCTTTTTTCATTTTCATTTCTATTTTCCCCCTTTAGATTAATGAACGCTTTATTTATATCGATTCCTATCCTAGCGATTCGAATAAATACATCTTAGTAGTGTTACTCCTTTAAAGAGCCCACGGTTAAACCTTGTACAAAATACTTTTGGAAGAACGGATACGCTAGTGCTATAGGCAAGGTTGCCAGTACAACCATCGCCATACGAACGGTTTCTGTTGGCAAGGTTGCAGCAATCTCAAAGCTTGATCCCATCTGCATACTGTTCTGAATGACAAACTCCATATTATTCTGAATTCGCATCAGCATCGCTTGGAGTGGAACAAGACTAGCATCATCTATATACAGCAGGGCATTAAACCAATCATTCCAATATCCCAGCGTACAGAACAATCCAATCGTTGCAATCCCCGGTAAAGAGATTGGAAGTACAATTTGCAGGAAGGTCCGAAACTCACCAGACCCATCAATTTTGGCAGCCTCAATGAGTGCATCAGGTACGCTAGTCTGGAAGAAGGTCCGCATTACTAGAATAAAGAATGCATTCATCGCGATTGGCAATATCAAAGCCCATATCGTGTTGTACAAATGTAAAAACTGCGTAGCCACGATATAGTTGGGAACCATTCCGCCTGAGAATAACATCGTGAAGAAGGCGAAGAAGCTGAAATAATTACGATAGCGAAATGATCTTCGAGAGAGAACATACGCATAAGTTGTTATTAGAAATAAACTAATGAGCGTACCTAGTACAGTAACCATCAAAGTAACTCCAAAGGAACGAAGTAATTGATCACCTGTGTTAAAAACAAACTGATAAGCTGCTAAACTATATTTTTCGGGTAACAAGCTAAATCCATTTAGAGCAAGTACTTTCTCATCTGTAAAAGAAATGGCTATGACAAACAAGAACGGAAACACACAAGTAAAAGCGAAGATGCCAATTATAATATTGAGTACCACATTCCATAAAGGAGTAATGGCGTTGTTGTCGATTTCTTTTGGCTTACGTTTGAATACTGCCATAACGTCACTAACTCCTTTCTAGAATATCGCATTCTCTTTGCTGATCTTTTTCACAATAGAATTCGTTACAAGCACCATGATAAATCCAACAATCGATTGATATAGACCCGCCGCTGTACTCATTCCTAGATTACCTGTCGTACTCATGCTTCGATAAATATAAGTATCGATAACATTCGTTACGGAGTATAGAACACCTGAATCCCGAGGGATTTGATAGAATAAACCGAAGTCTGATCTAAAAATACCACCAATCGCTAAAATCGTTAGCGTTACCATTAAAGGTTTAAGCAAAGGAAGTGTAATAAACTTAATCTGCTGCCATTTGCTGGCCCCATCAATCATAGCCGCTTCATAGTAGGACTTGTCGATACCCGCTATAGCCGCTAAGTAAACAACACTTGAATAACCAATTGATTTCCAAATCCCCATGAAAATTAGGATATATGGCCAAAAGCGAGTATCCCCATACCAGGAAATAGGATCGCCTCCGAAGTAAACAACCACTTGATTCAATATTCCTTTATCTACACTCAGAAAGCTGAAGGTAAAGAAACTAATAATGACCCAAGAAAGGAAGTAAGGCATAAACATCGCCGTTTGATAAACTTTAGCCGTCCGTTTGTTCACAAGTTCATTCAAGGTGATCGCAATGCCCACCGCAAGAACTAAACCGAGAGAGATCAACGCCAAGTTATAAAGAATCGTATTTCTTGTAATGATATAGGCGTCCTCCGTCGAGAACAAAAAGTTGAAATTTTCAAGGCCAACCCACTTACTATTTAAAACGCTTGCAAAGAATCCATCCCGATGAATCTTGAAATCCTTGAATGCAATTACTGTTCCAAACATCGGTAAGTAGCAAAAGATCAGGAACCATAATGTCCCTGGTAATACCATAAACCAGAGTACTTTATCCTTAATTAGACTTTTGAAAAATGCAGGCATTATTCCACATCCCCCTTCTCTCTATCCCCAAACAACCCCTATATATCCCTTCGATCTTTTTCCCTCGCCCCTTTAACTACCCTTAATTCTGCGCTATAAAAGCGGTTTCATAAAGTTGAAAAACTCCAGAATCAGATGTAAAAATTAAAGATCCACAGCAGAAAGGACATTTAAAAAGTCTATTTCCCCTTAAATTTGAGCAAAAAAAAGGAAACATTCTCGTTATCAGCGTCCATGAAACCCGTACTTGAACGTGGATAGCCAGGAACATTTCCTTTATTTTAGGATTTTGCTTTTTTGTACATATTCCGAAGCTCTGTCGGCGATACACCTACTGATTTTTTGAACTGGCGATAGAAATATGCTGGATCCGGATACCCTACTTCAGCTGCAATTTCGTTGGTTAGTAACGTAGTTTGTAGCAGCAATTGTCTTGCCTTTTCAATTCGAAATTGATTAACATAATCAGAGAAACTACGGCCCATTTCCTTCTGAAATAGCTGTCCCAAGTAATTAGGATGCATTTCCATACGCTGACTGAGCGTTTTCAGGGATAGCTCTTCTCTATAGTGTTTGCTTACTTGATCAACCATATATCTCATATTCGGACTGAGCTCATCACTTACTAACGATAATTGGTCCAGTGTTTCTTTCACACTTTCCTGCACATGGTGCACCAATTGCTCAATAGTATGTATGCGCAGCAATGGATTAAACACGGCACTAAAATTAGAGTTTTTCTCCATTTTCTTGGCAATCAACATTAACTCAATCGCTACGTTGTAATTATCAATACGGGTAATCATGCCACAGCCAAACAGCTTTTCGAACGTTTCTGCGATAAACTGGTTCGTAGCTTCACGGTCTCCAGATAATAATAATTTGGTGAATTCCTCATAATCAATTTCGAGCTTCTCCTCGTGCAGAACCATCTTTGACAGTTGTTCCGCATCTATAATCGGGTAGCCAGGTAGCATTAGATGATCAACATATAAACTCTTCGCTTTTTTATAACTTTTTGGGACTTCCTGAAAAGCATGCTCCTTATTTCCTATCGTTATCCAGACTGACTTCTCCAACTCATGCATAATCTCATATTGTACTCGTTCCAGTACACAATAAAGCTCTTCTTTGTTCTCAGCTTCAGCCCGCTCAGCAATAATAAGAACAAGATCACCTTCCATATCTATAAATACAATAACGGTTCCAAGTTGCTCTAATGACTTCACAGCGATACGATAACATTCATCCATAAGCTGATTCCTGTGGAGTTTATCCTGCCCCTCATCGTCATCCTGTTCGGTGATAAGCCGAATCGCAGCCACCGTAAAAAATGAACAGTCCAGTGAGATATTTAAGACTTTTGAACGGTGCTGTAGCTCCTGCCTACCTATATTGCCAGTTACCCAGCGGTTTAGAATATTGTTGCGCAGAACTTGCCAATCCTCTTTAGCATGAAATTGTTCAACATCCTCTTGATTCAGCACTTCAACAATTTGTTCAATGGTTGATTCCAATTCATTTATATTAATGGGTTTGAGAATATAATTTTCAATGCCTAGACTCATTCCAGCTTTTAAATACTCAAATTGTTCATAGCCGCTCAAGATAATAAATCTCATTTTTGAATCAAAAACCTTTATTTGTTGAATCAGTTCAAGTCCCGTAAGTTTTGGCATCGTAATGTCAGTAATTAATATGTCGATCCCTTCATTATGATTGCGCAGAAATTCTAAAGCTTCTTCCCCATTAGACGCTTGTCCCGCGATTCTCAATCCATATTTTTCCCATTCAATCACTGAACGTAATCCTTCAAGAATAAGAGGTTCATCATCCACGATAAGTATATTGTGCCTTATTAGTACTCTCCCTTACTACTGGTATATTCATGATGACTATTGTTCCTTTATTTACTTCACTAGCGATCGTCAATCCATATTCAGTCCCATAATAAAGTTTAATTCGTTCATTCACATTACATAGGCCTACCGAAGAAGGAGGTTCATCCATTCTCATACTGACTTGAAGCATTTGCTGTAGCTCTGTTAGCTTGCTGGGAGTAATTCCATTCCCGTTATCACTTATAGCAATTTGAATTTCCCCGCCAGATTCAGTAACTTCAATACGGATGAGATTGCCAAAACGGTCAGGTCTAAATCCGTGAACAATATAATTTTCAATAACCGGTTGAATAAGCAATTTAACGATAGAACAATTCATGGAAGCTGGACTTATTTGTGATTCGATTTGGAGCCTATCTTTATGTCTAATCTGGAACAACTCCAGATACAAATTACAATATTCAATCTCATCAGATATTGTAACGACCATACTTTTCTTAATCATCGTTCGAAATAATGTCGATAAAATGTAAATCATCTGACCTACATCCTTCGCTCCTTGCGTAATTGCCCGCATCCTAATCGCCTCAAGTGTGTTATATAAAAAATGTGGATTAATCTGTGATTGAAGTGCAACTAGCTCAGCATTTTTCTGGGTAAGCTCCGAAATATACACTTTGTTAATATAGAGTTCTAGTCTTTCACACATATAGTTAAAATTGTTGGCAATTAGCTGCAATTCATCTTCTCGATTAAGGTGAATACGTGTGCTCAAATCACCTTCCTGTAAGCGCTTCATAGATTTGACAATGATCTTCACTTTTTTAGAGAAACGTAAAATAATTCCGTATGTAAAAGACATTGCAGTAATAATAAGCGCTGTGGTAATTCCGATAATCCAAGTTCGAACCGTTTTCATTTCGTTGTTGACCTGTGACTTCTGAATGATCCCTGCCATAATAAGACCTGAGCTATTCGTTGTATTTAAGTTAACCTTGGAGATCCCATCCAGTGTTGTCCAGCCATCGGCATGAAGCGCATCGATATGTGGATATCGCTGTCCCATATACCTTCCCAATGAATCATATATAACGTCACCGCTTGGGGTTAAGACCAACAATTGACCATTATTTTCTGCAACTTTTGTGCCAAGCCATTTTGAAATAAGTTCTGCGTCAAAATCTACTATGAGCATACCGATCGTTTTCAGTGTAATCGGATCTTTAATTTCCCTAGTCATTGTATATAAATTGTTATTGTCTTCTCTTATTTCCTTAAGCACTAATTTGGTTTCATGCGAGACCCAGCCATTCTTCGGTAAGGATAATTTTTGCTTAGAACCGTCCATGTCGCTCAAGTAGAATTGCCGGGTATTATTTTTATATAAATAATAAAATTCTTTCTCTGTGCTGTACAAAATAACGTCATAAATCCCATTTTTCTGATTCAAATAGGTTTTGAAATACGTATCGAACGTATGAGGAACGGAGCTCCCTATATCTGCATATTGATCTAAACGGTATTTAAGATAATCCCCATAATCATTTTGCAAAAAGTAGGACAAATCCTCACTGACAGAGGCATCGCTATATATTTGCTGGATAGCCACTTGGATGCTTTCGTACTGCTGATTCATATACAAACTTACATAATCCAGCACCTCCCGATTGGCATCTACATGTTGGCGAGTGATCGTCTGTTCATAGTATTTATATACGGTAATGGAAGAGGCTATTAACGTAATTATGATGATTGAAGAGTATATAGCTAATATTTTATTGAACAGTTTTTTCTGCAAATGGTTTTGATAAAATTTCTTTACATTCAACAAAGCCACCTTCTTTCTGAATATCACCTTTAGGATTAGAAGCTTAACATCACACTTCTTTTTCTGCAATGGAAGCGCATGCATTTTTTATTTATAAATTCTAGCGCTCCAACTTTTCTCTCCACCGAGAGTTTACAACTCACAAAAAATCGTCTATAGTTGATTTCTACCCCCCAAACAAACCTATAATAACCCAAATAGATCTTAATTTCCTCGTCCCCCATCAACATATTGGAGGGGCTATTACTCATGTTTCTAACCAAACGCAAACTCAACTCCCAACTAAACGAAATTTCCGAATATCGTTACCGGGATCGTATACACATTCCTTTTTTCAACTCAATGATTGACGAACAAGGTGAAATTGCAGCCGAACCGCCCGTGGATGGAGAATGGTCTGAGCTACGAGTTGGCGATACCTGGAAAGGCCGCGATTTGTATTTATGGCTAACGACAAATATAGACGTACCCGCTACTTGGGCAGGCCGTAGAGTACTGGGTCGATTTGATTTTGGCGAGACGGGTGCTGGAAACAACTCCGGATTTGAATCCTTATTCTTTTTCAACGGCAAACCCTATCAAGGTGTAGATTCCAATCATACCGAAGTGTTCTTGCCAAATGAAACGGTAGGCACTCAGCTTCCACTGACCTTCCGGTTATGGTCGGGACTCGAAGGAGGCGGCCCTAAAAAGGATCAGACACATGGCATTCGCATGGCTGAAATTTGTTGGCTGGATGAAGCAACGGATGATTTCTATTTTACCGCGCTTGCTGTAGTCGAGACGCTGAACGTACTCGATGCCAAAACTCCAGAATATACACAACTTATGAGTACAGTAGACCGCTCCTTTCTTCTGATCGACTGGTCTCGTCCTGGTTCAGACAACTTCTATGCTTCGATCGGGAAAGCCCGCAATTATTTGCGTGATGAAATTAATAAAATGGAGAAGTCCTCACCCGTCACAGTTACCTGTATTGGCCATACCCATATTGATGTGGCTTGGTTGTGGCAATTGAAACACACCCGTGAGAAATGTGCGCGTTCCTTCTCAACCGTACTACGTCTGATGGAAATGTTCCCGGACTATACCTTTTTACAGACTCAGCCGCAACTCTATGAATATATCAAAAATGACTATCCAGAAATCTACGAAAATATTCGTGAACGTGTGGCTGAAGGACGCTGGGAAGCTGGCGGCGGCATGTGGCTTGAAGCAGATTGCAACTTGACCTCAGGAGAGTCTCTAGTCCGTCAATTACTGTATGGAACTCGCTTCTTACGTAATGAATTTGGGGTTGAATGTGACTATTTATGGCTGCCGGACGTATTTGGCTACAGCTGGTCCTTGCCACAAATTCTAAAAAAATCAGGAATTAATACCTTCATGACCACAAAAATTAGCTGGAATCAATATAACCGGATGCCACATGATACCTTTCAATGGCGTGGGATTGATGGCACAGAGGTGTTAACACATTTTATTACAACGCCAGAGCCTTGGTCCGAAGAAGATTCTTGGTTCTACACTTATAATGGCCGGATTATTCCTAAGACTGTAAAAGGAATTTGGGATACCTACCGGGATAAAGAAGTGAATCGCAATCTGTTACTTTCTTACGGATATGGCGATGGTGGCGGGGGTGTGAACCGTGAAATGCTAGAGATGCGCCGTCGGCTAAACGATCTTCCCGGTCTGCCGAAGATTGAAACAGGAACAGCGGGAGACTACTTCCGTAACTTGCAAGAAACTGTTGCAAATACGGATCGTTATGTCCATGTATGGGATGGCGAGCTTTACTTAGAATATCACCGCGGCACCTATACAAGCCAAGCCTACAATAAGCGGATGAACCGTAAGCTTGAACTGCTATACCGTGAGGCGGAATGGCTAAATACACTGCAAAGTGTGATGACAGGTGACTGGTCGAACTATCGTCAGACCGATTTAGACGAGGGCTGGAGAATTATTTTGCGCAACCAATTCCATGATATTATTCCGGGCTCTTCGATTCGTGAAGTATATGAAGACAGTACGATTGAATATGCACAAGCAGAAGCAATAGGTCAGTCTGTCTGGGAGCAATCCAGTAAGGCACTTGTGAGCGGAAATGAAGCCGGTAAATATACGATCTGGAACAATGCTGCTTGGGAGCTGACAGAACTCGTAGAAATTACTGTTGAAGCCGGGATGGAAACAGGACATTGGATAAGCTCAGAAGGAAAACAACTACAAGCTCAACGTGAAGGTGACCGCTGGATCGTTGAAGTATCTAACATTCCTTCTCTCGGATATACAACCATTTCCTTCGTAGAAGATGTGAATTCTGAGTCTCTAAGCGCTCCATTCAAGCTAAATGAATCAGGAATTTCAACGCCTCACTTCGATATTGAATGGAACGAACAAGGTCAATTAGTATCCATCTATGATATAAATGAACAAAGACAAGTATTAGCAAACGGAAGTCACGGTAACGTGTTCCAAGTGTTTGAAGATAAACCCCTAGCCCATGAAGCTTGGGACATTGACATCTACTATCAGCAAAAGAAACGTGAAGTCACCGACTGCCGCAGCATTGAAGTCATAGAAAAGGGTTCACTGCGATGTGTTGTACAATTCACATGGAGTTATATGGATTCCACGATTAAGCAGCAAATGATCTTACATGCACACCATCGTCGTATCGATTTCGTGACGAAGGTAGACTGGCATGAGCGACAACAGCTAATGAAAGTAGCTTTCCCTGTTGCAATACGAGCTACCGAAGCCACTTATGATATCCAATTTGGTAATGTTACGCGTCCAACACATTGGAACACTAGCTGGGATTACGCTAGATTCGAGACTGTGGGGCATCAGTGGGCAGATTTATCAGATCGTGGTTATGGCGTTAGCTTGCTGAACGACTGCAAATATGGTTATGACATCAAGGATAATGTAATGCGTCTATCCTTAATCAAATCGGCAACGCACCCTGACCCTGAAGCGGATCAAGGCGAACATACTTTCACCTACTCTATCCTGCCTCATACTGGGGATTGGCTACAGGGTGACACCGTCCGTCAAGCTTGGTCCGTCAACAACCCTCTACGGAGCACCATGGGGCAAGCAGAAGTGACAACCAAGTCGCTTATTCGCCTTTCTACACAGACGGTTATGGTTTCTGCGATTAAGAAGTCTGAGGATGGTCAAAAATTAATCGTACGTGTACACGACTATTCCGGAAGCCGCCAGCAAATTGATATGACTAGCGACTTGAATATTATTTCGTGGCAAGAGTGTAATCTAATGGAGCGTCCTGAAGGGGAAGTCCACACTGAACCTGTCATTACTTTTATACTTGAACCTTACGAACTAAAAACATTTGAAATCGAAGCAGCAAAACTAATAAAGTAACGTACAAAAATCGGGGTGTCCCTGTAGCCATAGATCAAAGGTTACGTAGGACACCTCTTTATATATTTTCTCACGATTGTTTCTTATGCTTTTAAGTATACACCTTGTGCAATGAGTAATCTTGACGTATACTCCGAGTAAGGGAGAGATGGATATGAGAAAAATGAGGAAAATCACAATATTCACAGGTATTGGGTTATTCAGCCTTGTTTTGATTGCCATGTTTGTAATCAGCGCTTTTGTAATCAAAAGACCGGCGACTACCACCCCCGTAATCGCGGAAGTGAAGCCTTACAAGTGGAATAAAGTCACGCTAGACGGAAATGTCATATCAAGTGATGGATCAGAGTATTTTTTGTGGAATAAAAAGGGTGAAAATAATAACTGGATCATCTTCTTTTCCGGGGGCGGGGCCAGCTGGGATGCCCAAAGTGCCGCACACCCCATCAAGCTTATGAACTTTATTAAAGGTGGAGATACAGGCAACTATTTCCCCAACATCCCCTTCTATATGCTTACATTGCTGAGAGGCATGATGGATACGGATAACCCTGCCAATCCTTTTCATGGCTGGAATGTGGTCTATCTTCCCTATTCAACTGGTGACTTCCATATCGGCAACCGCACGGTTGAATATAAAAAAGATGACGGTAGTCCCTTTACTATGCGTTATAACGGCAGCAATAATGTACGAAGCAGCCTCGATTGGATATATGCCAACGTGGATAAACCCGGCAAACTACTGATTGCTGGCGAAAGTGCTGGTGGCTTTGGGTCCGCTTTTTGGGCTCCCGAGATCGCCTCTCACTACAAGGACTCCGAGATCTTCCAATATTCGGACAGTTCCTTCTTGAAATCAGACAAGTGGCCAAATGTTGTGAAGCAGGAATGGCAGGCAGACTTCGTGAAGAAATTCGGATATGCCCCTGAAGCGGATATCATCGGGGCAGCTTTTAAAGCGAACGGCCATCTACTTCCTGTGAATGCGATAATATTGCAATCCTACTCGGTATTTGACGAGATTCTGATCCACTTTCAGAACAACATCAACGATTACAAGGGGCCAAGAGATCAAAGCATCATTAATGAGTGGTCACAGGAAATGCGGCAATCTGTTTCTTCTTTGGCAGCCACTTTACCTAATTATTATTACTATCTCACCGACTATGGACTGAACGCAAAGACGGGTACAACTCCGCACACTTTTGCCACCAGAGAGACCTTCTTTCAGGCTGAACAGGATGGTGTGAAGCTTCTGAATTGGTTAGGTGATGCGATCAACCGGCAGAACCCCTATTCAGTGGGCAGCAAATTCCTCATGAATTCGAAGCCAGCTCAGAAATAGTGCTAGAAGCAGCGGAAGAGTTGCAACAAGACAGGAGAGAAAATCAATGAATTTGCGGGAAAAGCAAATGCAAATGACAAGGGAGATCATTAAGGATACAGCGCTTAGCTTATTCTGTGCTCAAGGTATTGAGCGCACGGATATGGCACAGATTGCGGAACAAGCCGGCATCTCCCGGCGTACTTTGTATCATCATTATAAGGACAAGGAAGAGTTAGCCGCTCAAATCTATGCCCTTAATCTGGAGCGGATGTTTGGACAGCTGCTGTTTGATTTTGATTTTGAACACCCTGTACAGTCATTGGAGAACATTCTGGATAAATATCTGGCGTTAAGAGATCATCAGGAAGCCCTGATCTACTATGATGCCATTTTTGGAGTTTACTACAGCACGCTTTCCAAAAATCCCGCGGAACTTCCTGACTTTAAGCAGGCTATGGAAGGCTGGTATTCACGGTTAATTCTCCTTGAGACAATTTCAGTCGCTCCGGAGGAAAAAAACAAGTGGCTGGACATTCTGCACAAGTCCACCCACCTGTATTTCATGTATTTACAAAAAGCCGTCATTATTACTCATCAGCGGGGGGGTGTGGTTACGGAGGAAGATCGGGTTATGGACCGGCAATTCAAGGATTTCATTATGTTTGGCGTACGGCAATCCAAGAATCAGACAAACCTTTAATTTCACTTATGGGGCAACCTGACGATAATCGTCGTTCCCGCTCCAACCGCACCGTCCACTTCTATGTTTCCCTGATGCAGGGAGACAATTTTTTTAACGATTGCAAGTCCCAGACCATTGCCATTGTTGTTTCCATTCCGTGATTTGTCTATTTTATAAAATCTTTGGAATACGGTGTTGAACTCTTCCGGGGAAATCCCGATCCCGTTATCACTGACGGTGACCGATACATCTGCTGCACTGTCATCTATACTGATGCGGATGTTCCCGCCTTCCGGTGTGAACTTGATGCTGTTGCTAAGCAAATTCATCCATACTTGCTTCAGCTGATCTTCATCACCCTTAATTTTGACAGCTTCCGGCAGCTCAAGATCGATAACGATGCCTTTGGCTGACCATTGTGGCTCACAGGTCACAACGATGGTTCTAATCTGCTCGTCAAGATTGAAGGAATCTGCGTTAAAAGGATGATGTTCAGAATCCAGGGAAGCGAGCTTCAGTAAATTATCACTTAACCTCGACAGACGCTCACTCTCAGCAATGATGATATCAAGATATTCAGAACGTTCCTCTTCCATGATTAGATCATTGTTCTGCAATGCCTTAGCAAAGCCGGAAATAGACGTAAGCGGTGTCTGAATTTCATGAGACACGTTGGATACGAAATCCTGCCTCATCTGTTCTAACTGCTTCAACTCCCCGGCCATCTCCACATAGCTTTGTGTCAGTTCCCCTATTTCGTCTACTCGGTTTACTTTAAGCGCTACCTCGAAATCACCCTTGGCTAGCCTTCTTGTCGCATTCGTCAAAGCTTTGATCGGCTCCACCAAATATCTGGCGGCAATAAGAATGCATAGACTACCCAGTAAAAGCACGAGTAAAAGCACAAAGAGCAGCATCCGATTGACGATATTTTCGTTCTCGGCAGAATACTGCAAGAACATTGCTTGCCACTCCCCGTTAAACATAAAGGGCATCCCGATAAAGGTATCCTTATCTTTCGCAGAGGAACGATAGAGTTTTCCTTGCAGCACTTGTTTCACAGCATCGGGGGTGATAGTGACGGCCGGACTATCCTTAAGCCCATAGAAGGTATATTCCCCGGAATGATTATACAGGTGGATAGGGTATGCAGATACCTTAACCATACTATTCAAGAACTCGTCTGTATCCTCAGGCTTGGCGTCATCATAACGGTGAATGATCTCCTTCCCCACTGTGATCATTTCATTCTGTCCCTCGTAACTTATTTGTTTCTGAAAGACATACAAACCAATGAAAAAGGAACAGATCAGACTAAAGATGATGATGCCTAGAAACGTGAGAACGACGCGTACATACAATGTCTTGATCATAGCGCAGGGATCAGCCGGTATCCTAGGCCGCGGGCCGTTTCGATTTGAAATTGCTCGTCGTTACCGCAGAATTTCTCCCTCAACCGGCTTATATGCACATCTACAGTCCGGCCGTCTCCTTCATAGTTCAATCCCCAGATTTGAGAAATCAACTGTTCTCTTGTGAAGATTTGCCTGGGGTGACTAGCCAACAGAAACAGTAGCTCAAATTCCTTCAAAGGAATCGTTACCGGTTCTTCATCACGCGTAACCTGGAAAGTGCGGCGGTTAAGCACCACATTGCCCAACTGCACAGACTGGGAAGAAACGACCAGCGAGCGTTTAAGCAAAGCTTTTACTCGCATCACCAGTTCAAGCGGATCAAACGGTTTGGTCAGATAGTCATCCGTGCCGAGTTGAAAACCTTTCACTTTATGTGCAGATTCTCCTTTAGCCGTCACCATGAGGAGGGGAATGTTGGCATCAGAGCGCCTGATTTCTCTGCACAGATCCCAACCATCCAATCCTGGCATCATAATATCTAGGATGACGAGATCGACTCGCGAGTTCTCTATAATGGACAGCGCTTTGGTACCATCCCTGGCTTCTTTGAGGCCAAAACCTTCTTTTCGCAAAAACAAAGACATTAGCTTTCGGATGTTATCATCATCATCAGCGATAAGTATAGTAGCCACGATTTGCCTCCTCTCTTAAGCTTACATTATATATGATATATTCTTGACAAGAAACGAAGTTATCCGAACTGCCAACCCAACAGGTTCCAATAGTAGAAAAACAGAGTCATCACTACAGCCGAAAGTGCCACTAGTGTATAATGCACATGCTTGAAAGCTGTCCAGTATTTATTTTTCCAAACCAGTATAGCCGAGATTAGCAAAGCTAAAGTCAGTCCAACCAAAAGGATTGGCATAACTAAACTGAGAGAAAGCAAAAGACTGATACCGCTGAACTTCTGCATCGTGTCCATGGACATAACCACCATAAATATCGTGAAGAAAGATAGCAGCGCCCACCCAGCAGTTCCCGCAGATAAGCGGATGGCCCACTTTTCCGGAGGCGTCATCGCCTTGATCTTGCGTCTGGAGAAGATTAGTCCAAGCAATGCAGTGATGAAAATCAACCCCGAGCCGCCAAGTAAAATAAGCCAAAACTTATTCTGATTCAAGAGTGGCGTACGCTCCAGCGGCATTTCCGGTGCCATACCTAAGAGCATATGTGTAACCTTACCGGAATCATTTGTGCGGAAGCCGATTTGTTCGGTACCTCCCTCGAGCTGGAACAGATTCGGACCGATTTCTCTGTACAGCTGTTGTTCACTACCCCTTCCCAAAGATAGCTTATTATCCTCTACCTTAACATTTAGCTGGGCAAAAAAATTGAAAAATTTATCAATATCACTGTGGTTACGGCGTGTGAATTGATAGGTTCCCACATACTTCTGAACAGATTCCGCAGAAGTGGAGAATTCAGGCCGCTTCGCTTCAGGATCGGGATAATAGCACTCAAAAAAGGCATGGACTAGGCCTGCCGCGGAATCACCGCCCTGACCGCCGTTATAGGAAACAAAGATACCTATATGCTTGGCAGGCACAAGATAAAACTCGGTATTAAACATGGGGTCGGAACCACCATGAGTAATTAGTCTAAGACCATTGATGCGTTTCTCAGAGAACCCCAGATCTACTCCCGGCAGACGTTTATCGAATTGGTACGCCGTTGAATGCATTAGTTCTGCGGTCTCCGTTCTAAGAATCTGCTGGTCACCATATTTCCCGTTCTGCAGATGGGCAATCATAAAGTGCGCCATATCTACTGCTGATACTGTACCCGAGCCGGCAGGACGAAAGCCGCCCTCGAAGGTAGGTGTGCCAGGAATAAAGCTGCCGTTCTCACTCGTGTACCCTACAACTTGATTGGGTATGAATGACTCCGGCAAAGGCTCTACCACAGTCGAATATTTCATGTCGAGCGGATCGAAAATATACTTTTGTATATAGTCATTGTAAGGAACACCGCTGACTTCCTCCACAATCAGACCCGCGAGTGTAGCCCCGAAGTTCGAATAAGAACTCATCTCTCCGGGAGGTCTTACCCGTGCCAGCATATGTTCATTGAGTGTTTCCGAGATTGATCCCGGCAATTTGGCAGGGTCGGTAGTGATTTGATAACCCACTCCACCCTCTTCAAACCCCGCTGTATGTGTCATCAAATGGCGCATCGTGATCGGCTCAGGATAAGTAGCAGGGATCTTCACTGATTTCAGGTAGGTGTTAATATCAGTGTCCAGATCTATCTTGCCTTGTTCGACCAGTTGCATCACCGCTGTCCAGGTGAACAGCTTTGTTGTTGAAGCGATTCGAAACATGCTGGTTGTCGGATCAACCGGTGCCGCTTCTTCCAGATTGGAACTGCCATAACCTTTGGCTAAAATAATCTTGCCGTCTTTTACAATGGAGATAACCGCTCCCGGAATTTGCAGCCGGTTCATATCTTTTTCCATAATTCCATCAACGAAGCTAGTCAGTCCTGCGGCATCATCGAGCTTGGCAGATGCTTCAATTTGAGCTGCCGGTAGCGCGGTTTGACCCATTTTGGTCTCAGCCGAGGCCTGTTTCCCGGGAAATACCAAGCTTGCGCCTAAGCCGGCACTAATTATAGCCAATAGAGTCAGACCAGCGATCAACCTTTTTTTCATAGGTGTTAACATTATTATCCTCCGAGTCATCATTTATTGGGGTGGATGATCATCCGCCTAACACTTATAGAGATTATCAGAGTATTATGAATGGAACGTTAACAAGACAATAAAAAAACTAGACAGCAATCCACCCTTAAAAGTGACGGATCATAGTCTAGTTACATCACAATAACCTATAAAAAATCCCATAGCGAACGTATGCCTACCACCTTACTGTAGCTCAGTCCCGATCCCTTTTTCTCTCGCCTTTTTCACGAAGTATACCGCTGTTGCGATATCAAAAACCGCCATCCCCATCGGACAAAAGAAAATCGGCTCATCTGCTCTGAGTTCATTCAGGCAATGGCGCGAGACAACATCGGTAATCATTCGGGTATCGGCACGAGTTAACCCATGTTTCAGATGGAGCTGCTGTATGTCAGTATTCTCGCGGCACACCTCATCCCAGTCGTCGACGATTATGGCCTTCACCGAAGCTAATGCCTCAGGCTTATAATCACGCAGTGAAATATTCAGTAGAAGACTACCTTCCGCCGGAAGCATATCGATATATCTATGATTGGATACGGTACAGGTGATAAAGATATTGGACTTTCGATAAACGTCCGCCCACGTCTCCTCCACTTCTATCCTATCCTTATATATAGATGAGATGTCTGACAAATCTACTTCCCTTATATCAAAGATGCGAATACGTTCAACTCGATCTCCGTACAATGCCATAACCATTTGAAAATGATATCGCCCGATTGGTCCCCAGCCGATAATGCCAAGATGAATCCGTTCAAGTGAACGAGCCTGCAAAAAGTGACCAATCATCAGTCCACTGATGGAAGCTGTCCTTACGATGCTGGGGAGCGGAGAGCTTAGGACGGATATAGGCTCGCCCGTAATGGGATCATTCAAGACAATGATGCTATGCGCGCGGGGAAGACCAACCTGGATATTATCCGGGAAGCTGGAAATCCATTTGATCCCTGCTGCGTTCACGTTCCCCCCTACGTATGCGGGCATTGCAATAATACGATTTTGAGGATTTTTATACCTTAGGTAAGGTTTTACGGGCTGCGCGTAATCTCCAGAATCAAGTATGCGCACCGTAGTTTCTATCGATTCCACGAGAGAAGGCCAATCAAGCCCCACCTCCCGGATGTCCCGATCGTTTAAATACAGCATTCCACAACCTCCTTTTGCCGTTCGTTAAGCAAGAACATCTCCACCGTCAGGCGAGAATTCCTGCCCAAATTCATTCTGAATCCATGGGTCAGAGTATACTGTATCGAGGTAACGCTCCCCTTTGTCATGCAGAATCACCGCACAGACAGATCCTGGAGCCATTTCTTGCTCCATACGCCTAACAGCGGCAAGGTTAGCCCCCGAGGATGCACCGGCCAGAATCGATTCATTCTGGGCGAGTGCTCGGCATCCTTTTACGATATCCAAGTCTGAGACATGCACAATACGGTCGATTAAATCCGTTCTGCAGAAAGGGGGTACGATGCCAGCACCCAGTCCCGGGAACCGCCGTTTCTCTTTGTTGCCACCAAAAATACTACTTCCCTCCGCATCGACGGCAACAATCTTAGTCTTCAGACCCTGATCCCTTACATATTCCGCGAGGCCACGAATCGTGCCGCATGTACTTACGCTGCAAAACAAATAATCCACTTCGCCAAGCTCAGTCACGATTTCTTTCATGGTCGTATGGTAGTGGGACAAATAGTTATTTGCGTTTGCATATTGATTCGGCCAGTAGCTGCCCGGTATTTCCTCCAAGAGTCGCTGCACTTGATTCAGTCTAGCAGGCAGATATTCACCGGTCTCGGGATCGGGTTCGCTAACAAAGTCAATTTTTGCAGTTAATGCTTTCAGAATCTGCAGATTTGTTGTGGTAGTTCTTGGATCAACCACACTAATAAATCGCAGCCCTAAATATTGGCAAATCATCGCCAAGCTAATCGCCATATTTCCCGAACTCGACTCAATAATAGTAGTTCCCGGCCCGATTTTCCCTTCCTTCCATGCCTCATGGATCATCCGCAGAGCTGGACGGTCTTTCGCACTTCCTCCCGGATTTAGCAGTTCCATTTTTGCGTAGACTTCGAACTCACTGTTCTGGAACAGATTATTCAGCTTGATTAATGGTGTTTTTCCGATAGTCGACAAGATACCGCCTTGGATATTTATGTCCACCTTAGCTTTGTCCTTCTGATAATATAACTTCTTGTTCTTGACCTGCCCGCTGGCCAGCGGCTCCCCTTTAGCTACTATAATGATCTCAATATCATCAAGCAGATGGTTGCGAATCATCATCCCGATTTCCGGAATACACTCCCTGATTTCCTCTTTGATTACCGGAATAATAGAGGGCTTCACAGATTTACTCTTGATATAAATAGAGAGCGCATTGTTTTTTACCTTGACCCGAATGATCGCATCTTCAATATGACGGTATACGACCTGCTCGATATCGTACAGGCTGATCTTCTCACCGTGCTTCAGTTCTTGACCCACTCTTTTTACAATAGACTCAAAGCTTTGTTGTTCAACCCCGTCTATCATCACAGGCCTAAAATCCCTTACAACGTCATAAGTAACAAAACGAAGAGCTGGCAGCATCTTGCGGACAGTTGAGGTAAGCACCAGAATACTTTCATTGTTCCGAAGTGGCCTTACTTCTTCGTCTAACTCATGAACCCCGATTCCTTCCGCAAAAATTCCGTCGGCAAAAATGTACCTGCCATGATCATGGGAGTAATAAGCGATCGTACCGATTTCAATGGAGCCGTAAGTATCGATGATGTCTCTAGGATCAATACCGAACAAGCCAGCCATATTCCGCTGCCACTCGGGTGGAGCAATTTCCCCTACCAAAATAATCTTGCGAATTCCGAATTCACGCGGGTTTCCGGCAGCATATACGATATGGTCAAGGATGGACGGCATCGTATAGAGCAAGTCAGGTTTAAAAGCTTTAAGCTGTTCAATATGCTGTTCGATTGGCAGTTCAAAGGGGATTGAACTTTTTTCCAATCCTAACCGTTCAAAAATGGTCAGCGCAGTATTTGCTGCATGTCCAGTGCCCATATCCGCCAACGCTCTGTTACATCCGCTTCCCGCAATAAGCTCGCCGAATAGCTTCGTTTTAATATCCACATAGTATTTGTCATCTTCCTCAGAGTAGAGGATTGCTTTTCTACGGCCTGAGCTTGTACCAGACGTCCTATAAACAGTCCAAGAAGGATCGATGGGTTGGTTATAATAGAAGGTTTCAAGTGTTTTCGAAGACATAAGAGGTAAGTTCTGCAAGTTATAATTCGTTTTCTCCCCATCGACCAGCCCCTTGTACCAAGGGTATTCGTCCATTACTTCTTGCACCTTATTCTGCAATTTACCGAGCAGCATCATAGCCGCCTCCCGTTGACCGCATGCTGCAGCCCAAGTTTAATAAATGCCTCCAATATTCATATGTAGAATTCTTTGCATGTGTTCTATTATTCTGTGGTTGCCCAAGCAAAAACTGCGTATTCCCGTAATATAGCCTATAGATATATAGAACGGAGGAACAAAATGAAGGAGCCAATACGGCGGATATCCAATAAGCTGACGAAAACAAGGGTACTGCTTAGAAAACAAGAGCTAAGGAAGTATATCCCGGTAACGAAAAAAATGAATAAAAACGTACTCTATGAGATGTTGCAAAAACATAGAATGGTGTACATTAAGCCCTGCTGTGGATCTTTGGGACAGGGTGTAATCCGGATTGAAAGATCACAAGATCATTCCGCCAAAAAACGACCAGCCTACAGCTATCAATCCGGTACGCATAAACATACATTTTCTGATTACGAGATGGCTTATCGGGCAATCTTTAGCGAGACCCAAGGAAAATCCTATTTGGTGCAAAAGGGGATTTGGCTTTTGGTTTATGAAGGAAGGCCATTTGATATCCGGGTAATGGTGCAAAGAAATCTTAAGGGTGGGTGGGAAGCTACAGGCATTGCGGGTCGCGTTGCTCATCCTCGCAAAGTGGTTACGAATGGGAGCCAAGGGGGAACGATTTATCCGGTAGAGGCATTATTAGAATCCTACACAAACGTAGAGAATAGTAGCGCCTTGATCCGGTCCATGCAACAAATTGGAGTGAACTCCGCCAGACAGCTAAGCACAGCCTATCCCGGCCTGCAGGAAATCGGTGTGGATATTGCCTTGGATCGACGCCTTAAACCATGGATCTTGGAAGTAAATACGGCCCCCGATCCGTGCCCGTTTACCAAACTGAATGACACCAGCATGATTGAGCGAATCGTCAAATATGCGAAAGCCTATGGCCGCACATACAATCTTAAATGCATGAAGTCCAAACAGGGTATGGTCTGAACGAATTAGATTGGTGATAATACAAACAGCCCTGATATATAGAAGTCTCTACCAGGGCTGTTTGTGTTGTTTTAGAATTCGGAGTCGCTCACCTTAACAAGCATCTTCCCTAGGTTCGCACCTTGGAACAATTGCAGGAATGCTTCCACCACATTGTCGAATCCTTCAACAACTGTTTCTTCATATTTTAATTTACCTTCTGTTAGCCATTTTCCAAGCTCTTGAAGGCCTTCTGACTGGCGGGCTGCGTAATCACTAAGAACGAATCCTTTGATAAGGGAGCGGGTTTTGATCAATCTGCTCTGAATACGGGGACCCATATCTCCATCTGTACTGTTATAGGAAGAAATAGCGCCACATAGTGGAATACGTGCATAATCATTAAGCAAGCTCATCACAGCATCTGAAATCGCCCCACCCACGTTGTCAAAATAAACATCAACACCATTTGGACATGCTTCTTCCAAAGCCTGGCCTAAATTTTCCGTTGTTTTATAATTAATGGCTGCATCAAAGCCAAGTTCATTTTTCAAATAGTCGCATTTATCATCGCTACCTGCGATCCCAACGACACGAGCGCCTTTGATTTTGGCAATCTGTCCAACAAACATCCCCACTGAACCCGCTGCCCCAGACACTACGACAGTCTCTCCTTCTTTCGGCTGACCGATATCAAGTAAACCGAAATATGCAGTGAGCCCTGTTAAACCTAGAACACTTAAGTAAGCCGATACAGGTGCAATCGAATCATCAATTTTGGTTACTGCTTTAGCATCTACAGTATTATATAACTGCCAGCCCAGCATACCGATGACTTTATCTCCAGCTTTGAATAGCTCCGATTTGGAGTCTACGATCTCTCCCACAAGTCCTCCAGCGATGACTTCATTAAGCTGATACGGAGGAACATACGATTTAGCATCATTCATTCTTCCGCGCATATAAGGATCCACTGACAAATACAACGTACGTACAACAACTTGTCCTTCTTTTGCTTCAACTACAGGAATATCTTTGAACTCGAAATTTTGCTGGGTTGGCATGCCTACAGGACGTGAAATTAACAGGACCTGTTTATTTTTCAACTGATTCATAGATCACTACTCCATTAATATTTATTTTTGCTGCTACCTATAACTATTAACCAAACCCTGTACATGATTATCAAATAGTTATAAAACTATCAAACTATCAAGAAAAAATTATAGGTTTCCGGACATATTATAAACTGTCCAAGAAACCCGGTAATAATTCGCTAAACGTATCCTCTCGAAGCTGGCTAATCTTATTCTGCCCCATACGTGTGACACTTACTAAATCAGCTTCATACAAAATCTTCAGATGGTAAGACACATTGGATTTGTCCATTCCCATAGATTCACCAATGGACCCACATGTATTGTTCTCCTTATGGAGATGAAGATAACGAATCATTTCAATTCGTTTCACTTCTGCTAATGCTTTAAAAATCTTCACTCGCTTTTCATCATCTTTTAAGGAATATTGTTCGATAGTCATAAAACTATTGTATTCTTCTGATTGCGCAAAGTCAATTTACAATCCCATTTCTTAATCGGTTTCATTTTTGTATAATATACCAATCGGTATTAGCGCGGCTCTATTTATTAGGAAGGAGGAGTGGTAGAAATGGACATTACCAAATATGAAAATCTTGTTCCCCGTGTTTTTTTGTTCGTTGATCGCCGATCCTTCCCGGATTGGGAGATTACGAGGAGTGAAATTGATTTCCATGATCTTACCTTCATCGTAGAAGGGAAGTCTGACTATTTTATTAATGGAGAGAAATTCACGGTTGAAGCCGGAGATATGCTCTATGCCCCTTCTGGCAGCATTCGGGAAGCTCAGACCTTTAAGGAAGCACCCATGCGTTCCTTTGCCTTCAATTTTTTCTGGGAGGGTGAGGACAATCATGTGCAGCTCCCTTTTGAGACTGTAACTAGGAATTGGAGAACTAAAGAGATTCTAGAGGATATTAAAGAATTCTCACATGTCTGGATGGGCAAACAACCTTTCTACAAAATGAAAGCCCGGGCCATCTTTCAACTGATAGTGTACCGCTTATTAAGTATCGCCCACCATCAAGAAACACCTCTGATAGATCTAAGAATCCAAAAAGTGATGACCTATATCATGGATCATTATTCGGAGGAAGTCACGATCAAGGAGCTGGCAGATTTGGTTGCCCTAAATCCCGTATATCTTGGTAAGCTATTTAAGCAGAACACTGGCTCCACCTATAAAGAATTTATAAACAAGGTGCGGGTGAACAATGCTGAGATGATTCTATCGGCAGGTGGTTTTAATGTGTCCGAAGTGGCAGCGCACTGTGGTTATCAAGATGTCGCCTACTTCAGCAACGTTTTCAAAAATATAAAGGGTTATCCTCCGTCATCTGCCCTGAAATAACGGAGGATTCGAAGCAACAACCCTGTTGTTCGCCCTTTTAATTCAACCTAACTAAGAATGGACGCAGTCCCGCTAGTATAAAAGTTCTCCTCCGGCCCTAAATAGGAATAAGGAAGCTGGGCAGCGGACAATACAAGCTTTTGCAGAACCAGACCCGCATCCAATCCGTAAAAGCGGAGGGTATGAAGACCCTTTGTTAAAGCATGGCTGGTGGTCACAGCATGAATATTGTCCATAACCGCGCGGCACCATGGTTCATTATCATGATTGCCGCCTTCAAAGTTCGTTGGTAAAGCATCCTTAATCACGGGTGCCTGATCATCGAAACCTATCGCATATTTCAACCCGCTAGTTTGTGACAGATTGTTTGTCGGCGCAATATACGCGGTTAAGCTATAATCGGTGTCCTGCTGCACTAGAATCCGATATTCCAGATAAGGTGCATCCTCCGGTTGTTCAAAAGATACAGCATCCGGAAACATTTTAACCGAGGATAAAGAACGTCCATAGCTGTCAATGGTCTTCCATACCACCCCTGATTTCGAAACACGAGTTATGGTATGCTCCGCTTCAATGGACACGATATTATGGGCCTCGATAAATGTCATCGGTGGCACATCCGGAATGTCTATCCAATCCACGGCTACCTTCACCTTAACTATATTTCCGGCACCGGAGATCGTAATTTCGCCCGTCGATGTTTCTTTGACCTTCTCCCAATCTACGGAAACCTGAAGCGTCTCCCCTGTCTCAATCCAGCCGCGTATTTTCTCAAGCTTGATCCAATCCACGCTGCTCCGCACCTGATATTCAAAACCCGCTTCTCCACCGTTACTGATTGTGATGCGATAGTTTTCTTTTTGAAGATTTGTAATTACCGGAAGATTAGCTGTGCCGGAAACATACGCTTGTTCCGTTCCTTCCACATCGACAATCATTAAAGAACCTCTGGCGGGAGTCAGGGTGTTTACATCCGGATATTTCCACCCTTCTGCATTCCAATGTATATACCCTACATGAGGGGAACTCATCATTCCCTGCCATTTCCCATCCGAAATTCCGCTATTATAAACCAGCTCCAGATGCTTATCCCTTTCGATGGTTTCGCAGGTCAGAGCAGCGTAAGTATTTGCCAACATACTATTTCGTTTAGCGTATAGATGGTTCAGTCCTGCATAAATTTGCATTTTGACCACATTGGCCGAGGCAACAGCAGGGAAATATACGAGCTGGAAGTAAGCATCCTTTAGTTGTTCCGGGATTAGCTCATCGTATTTGTTGGCAGCCCTCTCGATCATCACCGCTTGCTCCAGAACTCTGTGCGCCTCATTGTAATGGATAGGACTGAAGGTGGACGGATAAATAATTTCAGGCTTGCGCCGACCGTTCATCCGGGTATAATCACCTAACAATTGTGCGATTCCCAGACATGTCTCTTGTTCCAGCGCATATCCGAATTGCTGCTCTACCCAACGGTTGGTGTATTCCACAATCCGATTGATTGCACCTGTCCCCCAAGCCTCAAAATCGTAGGCCAAATCCAAAAAGTAGGAAATGGGCAATTCCATAGGCTTCAAATCTCCGACGTTCACAATCCATACATCACGGATGCCATAGTCGAATGCCATACACATTTGCTCCCAGACTTTTTCAAGCGGGGTCGTATTTAACCATTCATAGGAATGCGGACCACCATGATAGTCAAAATGATAATATATCCCCCATCCTGCGCTGCGGTTACGTTCGTTTTTCGTCGGGATTTTGCGGAGATTGCCAAAGTTATCGTCAGCAAGCAGGATCGTAACGTCATTCAGAACATCCCAGTCCTTCAACCCTTCCACCCCGGCAGTGCCATACCAGTACTGCTCAACTTCCTTATAAACGGCCAAAATTTGCGGTGCATGTTCAAGATTGTATTTCTTCAATAGTTCTTTTTGCGTAAGTATAATATCCTTCAGCAGATCAATATTCTCCTGGTCGGAGCCCTCCAGCGCAGAGTCACTTTCCCCCCGCATGCCTAGGGTAATCAAGTTATCAAAGGCCTGATTGCGCTTGATTCCGTCTTCCCAGAAATCTGTAATCGCCTGTTTATTACGGGCGAAATCCCATAGGTTACTTGTTCCGTATTGGCTGTATACCTTCTGCCATTCACTGCCTGCCCGGAATAAGGGTTCATGATGGGAGGTCCCCATAATAATTCCGTATTCTTGTGCATGCTTGGCGTTGGCAATCGGGCTGCTTTTACCATTCAGGCTGAATTCGGCGCTCCACATCGCCGGCCATAAATAATTCCCCTTCAAGCGAAGAATGAGTTCAAATACCTTGTCATAGAAATCTTCATTAAAGTCACCAAAGCTTTGAGTTACCCAAGAACCTAAAGACGGCCAGTCGTCATTCAAAAAAATACCTCTATATTTAACCGAAGGCTCCTTGGAGATCACATGAAGCTGGTTATCAGGAATGGACAATGCCGGCTTCTTCTCCGGCACAATATCCGCCCAGTACACCCAAGGACTAACTCCAATCTTTTCGGAGATCGAATACAACCCGTAAATCGTCCCCCGTTTATCACTTCCTACAATGACGAGCGCCTTGTCCACTTCCGCTGTGGGTTGTTCAACCACCTGAATTTTATAACATTCTCTTTTACCTTGGATGGCCGATACATCAACGGTTCCCTCCGCGATTAAATCATCGATAAAATCATTACTCCCTATCGACCCAGCGATTATGACTGTTCCATCCAATTCGTTCAATTGTGTATATATCTCAGGCTCTACCTCTGTTACCTGTTTAACATCTGCTGCAAAAGACTGTGCCACCCGGCGTAATCCCTCATAATCTTTCCCCATGGGGTCTACGTAAATCTTGGCAGCACTTCCCTGCTTCACAAGGTGCAATTCCTTCGTAGGCATGATAATTCTCCCCTTAAGCATCCTATTTTCGTATGACTAGGCACATTATATAAGTAAGCGATTTCAACATCCATGTGTAAACTAGCAACTTTTTGTAATTATTAAACGAAACTTTGTTTATCGGTTGAACAATCTGGATATTTGGTGTTACTGTTAACAGGTATTCCTTCAAATAAAAATATGTTTTTTGCAAGCGCATCCATAACAAGAAAAGCTTATACAAAAAGCGAGGATGATCAATATGAAAAACAATAACGGGATCATTACAGAAGGCAAGATTGAAGGTCCAAAGGCACCCAAGGATCCGGCTGAACGCAGGAACGGTTTTTTTGTGCTCTACGAAACCGCGATTGAGGCGACAGCCCGGGCCGAAGGTCCACCTTCACAGGAAGTTTATCTGGAAGGTAACTATCTAATCGACAAGGCCAGATATATTGGCGGCGTCACTGATGAGACAATACTGGAGCTGCTAGGAAACTGCGTTGGATTTCGCAAATTGGTTCATAGTATTGGAGTGTCTGTGAGAAGGGATCCTGAGCAGAACGAACCCATCTCTTTTCTATTGCAGAACTGGGGCAAAACCAGCAAATACGAAACAGGCAGCAGCATACGTGTGCCCTGTCCCTCCGACGGTTCTGAGATTCTCTTGAAGTTGGAGGATTTGGAATGGTCTGAAGAGGATGCAGTGCTCGGCAAATTCGCCTTTGAATTTAAACATGAAGGCGAACTGGCCATTGCGAGTATAATTTTTTATTTGCATGACGGTTATTCTGTACCAGAGCTAGTCATTGAACCGCCTGTAGCGTTTGATTCTAACGAATACCGGGAGATCATTACCCAATCCTTGCTTCATCCGGGCAATAATAAAAGATTAAAAACTGCCATCCATAAGGCTATAAAAGGTGAGGATGTCACGATTGCTTATATTGGGGGTTCCATTACTCAGGGAGCAGGCGCTAAACCGATCCATACAGAATGTTATGCCTACCAATCGTATCTGAGATTTAAGGAATTATTCGGTACGAATGGTGGCGGGAACATCCATTTTGTGAAGGCTGGGGTAGGTGGAACACCATCCGAGCTTGGGGTCATCCGTTATGAAAGGGATATTCTCCGGGAAGGTTCTGTAACACCGGATATCGTGGTGGTGGAATTTGCGGTAAACGACGAAGGGGATGAAACGAAAGGCAACTGTTTTGAAAGCTTATGCCTAAAAATACTTTCCGCCGATAATAGACCGGCAGTAGTTCTCCTGTTCAGCGTGTTTATGAATGACTGGAACCTGCAGGAACGGCTCTCCCCCATTGGCCGAGCTTATAATCTTCCTATGGTTAGTGTAAAGGATGCGGTATCCGGGCAGTTCCGCCTAAGCAAAAATGAGGGGAACATCCTCTCGAAACGGCAATTTTTCTATGATATCTATCATCCTACTAATGAGGGTCACCGGGTGATGGCTGATTGTCTGGCTTATTTATTCTCCGAAACCCACAAAACGCTAATGGACGAAGATGATCTCCTATTGGATCAGCATCCGGTCATCGGGAATGATTTTGCGGGAACCCTCCTGCTGGACCGCAAAAGCCATATTGACGCAGGCAGGATTGAGGTAGGCGGATTTTCGGGGATCGATACCGATTTGCAGCGGGTAGAAATGGATGCCAATTCTTTCGGAACTCCGGAATTCCCTCAAAATTGGATGCATTCAGCGTCGTCTGGGGAACACAGCTTCAAGCTGACGATAACAAGCAAAAATCTCATCCTCGTATACAAGGATTCTGGCAGCAGCGAATTCGGCAAGGCGAACATTTACGTCGATGGTTGTCTTGTAGTCACCGCTGATCCACATGAGAATAACTGGACACATTGCAATCCGGTAATTCTTTATCAAAATGAGGCTAGCGGGGAGCATCAGATAGAAATCAGAATGGTGCCGGAAGATCAGGACAAGTCTTTTACTATACTGGGCTTCGGCTATAATGCTTAATTAGTTGACCCTAGTGGCATATAACCTAAAAAGAAACCCATGGTCTTTAAATGACCTGGGTTTCTCAATATTTTGAGGAATCTTTTTCTATTTGGTAGGCAGCTTTTTATCTAAAATGGCCTTCACATCTTTAACAAGCTGTACGGACGCTTCAATCTCCAACTTACTTGTTGAAACACTTTCAATACTGCAACCAATAGGAATTCCCTTCTCCAGCCCGAAATCTAGTAATTCTTCAAAGATTTTTTGCGATAGCTGGATTGATTTATCCAAAATATCATTCGAGTATTTCAACTCGTTTTCTAACCATCCCGGGATACTGATCCCTAACCACTTCATAAATTGTAATGTTTTCGCTGTGCCGCATGGTGCAAGATTAAATAAAATAGGAACCATCTCAAAACCGTTATTTGTATAGTAATAATATAAATCAGACAATAAATTCTTAGATGCCTCTACATTATAAGTTGCCTGAGTGATAAAAAAGTTGCACCCATTGTTGGTCTTTTCGACAACCCGTATATGCTCATCATTCTTTTTTATATGTCTTTCCGGAATGACAACTCCACCAAAAGTTAAATTACTATTTAACTGTTTACTTAGCTCATAAGCATCTGGTAAATTCAATTTCACCTCTTGTTTACTTGACGAAGCGCCCACATACACTGAAAATCTATCTTCATTGTCGTCAGTTTTAACCCAATCCTCGAACTGGGCTCTTGTATCATTACCGACGCACCGGTAAATTATCTTTGGGACCTCCACCTGTCTTAGATATTTATCACCATAGACAGCCGGATCAATCGTTGGTAAATAGGGATAAGGTCTTTCATGATCCACTCTATCTACTTCTTCCTGAACGTCGTACAGAATTAACGCATCTAAATCAAGATTTTTAAGTCTTTCAACCTGTTTCTGGGCGATTTCCGAGACCTTTTCTGGTGCGTGGCTTGCCTTCGGTGGTGTCATCCCATATGTTATAATACCCGGTTTTTTGCTCAATATTTTTTGTTTAAATGTATTCTCTGCCGCTCCCACATTACAAAACCCCTCTACTCGTCGCTTTTAAGATAAGGTTACCATGGCGGGCTTAATATGTGTAACTTCTATTTACTATATCTAGTTATATTTTAAAGCTATGATTCCTTAATGATACTTATGGAGTAGTACATGTTGACAACCATTTGATGTGACTATAATATTAGAAGTCCTGCCAACCTTAAAGTTGGCGATAAGGGGACCGAAAGGTTCATTCTTATTTAAAAAGGGTGAGTATTATGAATAAAGAAGAATTAATGGAAAGCGCACGTAACACAAAGAAAGCTGCTTATGCCCCTTATTCTAAATTTCCAGTTGGAGCAGCCTTATTGCTTAAAGATGGAAATGTTATTAATGGAGTAAACGTAGAAAATGTATCTTTTGGCGCTACTAATTGTGCAGAGAGAACAGCAATCTTCACGGCTATTACAAAGGGCTATACTAAAGGTGATTTTCAGGCTATAGCTGTAGCAGGTGACACAATGGATTTTCTGCCGCCATGTAGTATCTGCAGACAAGTATTATCGGAATTCTGTTTGCCCGACATGCCTGTCTATTTAACCAATGAGAAAAAAGAAATCTTAGAGCTGAGTTTAAGGGATTTATTGCCTTACGCATTCAAAAATTTAGAGATGTAAAAATAATTCCTCTCGTAGTGGAATAACAAAAACACGCGTACCTTTGTTAGACAAGTACGCGTGTTTTTTGTGTTAAAAAGCTTAGCTAGACACGAGTTCACAGACCAGACACACCGCGTAAATACGTTGTTACTTACCAAATCGCAATTCCAACCTTTACCACTATTATCGATCTCTATATTCGTTACTGTTCTTGCAGGGTAGAATAAATTCCACTGGACAGATTCGTTAGTTGTCGTTGGGTTTATGTAGCTTGGGCGAATTCGCCTCAAATAATTCTAGATTCTGTAAAAATATTCATTGATCCACCCTTACTAAAAAACTATAAATACTAAGATATATAACAGAATGACTGAGGGGCATGGAAAGATTTAAACTCAAGCTTAGGGTCTATTGACTTTTCATATCTTACTGGCTCAGTTATTTTTATTGCATATCCTTCTTGTCTATTTGCAAAGTATTCTTTAAAGAATAAATCACTGACGCCGCCATACTCTTTTGTTTTACTCCAAATTATCTCAGGACTATCAAATAGGATCGTATCAATTTTAAACTCTCCTACTATTCGCCCCTCAGGCATTGTTGAATATACGACAATGGTATCAACATTCTTTTTAAAAATGACTTTGCGATATTCGTATTTTTTTTCTCCACTAAATATTTTTTCTACATATTCAGGTTTAATCGATAACAAGACTTTCATAAACATCACCTAATGTTAGTATTTTTTCAAATTCCTGATCCGAAAGAGATATACAACCCCAATAATCTTTCTCATTTAACCCAACTTCTTCAACCAATTTTTTTCTAGTTAACCTTTTTCTAAAGGCAATATTATATGTCATTTTGATTATGTAGACGCGCCCTTTTTTATACCAGTATTCTAACAATTCAGAATCATTAAATACGGAGTAACTTTTACAATATTTCATATACAATTCTAGACTTGAAAACTCACGAGGGCTTCTAACTTCTTCAATTACGCAAATAGAAGTTGCAACAGATGTATACCAAGCAGATGTATTTTCTGTTTTGGTTCTGTAAATTACCAACAAATCCCCCTTTTTAACAGAAGCTAATCCAGGCATCGAGGAGAGATACACTTTATGTATGCTATTTGTATGGGAAACGTCCGATATGATATCAAAGCTCTCATTTTTCAAAATAGAATCCGGAAACAACTTAGTATGATATTTCGGTTTTATCGCCAACAAATGTTTAGCTTTATTTCTTGATATGAGCAGTGGATAATCTTGTAGGGTATTATTAACTGTGTTTTTCAAATTTTTTGTTAATACTAATTCTTCACCTGCAGAAGATATTTTTTTCCCACTCACTTTAAATCCATATTTTTTAAAAGTTTCTACTAATTTTTGATGCTTTTCAAAAACAGTAACATAAATATTTAAGATGTCCTTAACAATGGCATAATCGAGAATTTTTTTTATAAACCGCTCTCCGAGTCTTGTGCCATGAGGATTAACTTTCATAGTTCCGACCTTTAACCAGAGTCCGCCATCGAGTATGGGCTGAACATCATTAATTGGACCTATTTCAGTCTTCATATATAGGAAGGCTTCCAGCGTATCTGATTCATTATAAAATACTTGGGCTATTTCATCCCCCTTTTTCTTAAACCATTGTTCAAATTCAGGATAATCCTCCTTTAGCGTTTCAAAGAAAGGATCGTTTAGGTTAATCTGATAAAATTTTTTAGGTTCAATAATTCCATTCATAACAACGCCTCCATGCATGGTAATATAGTCCAATAATACCAGATGATACATGCCGATTGTTGTCTTTTTTTTGTTGTCATAGACTAATGTCCCAAACAAACAATACATTGAAACAAATCAAACTCTAAAAATTTCTAACTAATTATTTAATTTTAGTATATCACTACTTACGCAAAACAAGAACTAACGTTCTGTATATAAGGTGCTTATTTTACAAGTAATTGAGAATTGTTAAGCAGCATTGCAATAAACCCAAACCTTCAAGTTTGGGTTTTATTGTAGTATGCATTTAAAATGACAATATGGTGCATAGTTGTTAATCTTCCAATTAATTTTGGTGAAAATATTCAGTTTTTTCAGCAGTCTCATCTCAATCTTCGTCCCATAAATTCATTGTCATTAATTGATTTTGGATCCAGTAATAAGCTACCATCCGAATAAATAAGAGTACCTTCTCTTCCTACTCTAATAAGCAAACGGTATGGGGAGATTAAGAATGTCTCAAGAATTGATTATTTTCAAAAAACTTTTTTATTTTTAGGGAATAGATTTATTAAAACTTACGTACTCGAAACAGAATAACCTAATTGAGGTATACTGAACCCCAATAATAATATTGAGGTTTTTGAGTGTCTACTTGAAGGGATATTACCAGAAGAGTTTATTTTCTTCGGGCTTTCTTTTTTGACATTTCAATCTGTTTAGATAGATCTTTATTGATTTGATCAAATATTTGACGGTGTATCCATTCATCATCATCAATATCTATGTGTGAAGCATGCAAGGAAACAGGGTTCTTTCCTAAACAGGGGACAGTCCTTACTGTCCCATTCCAAGTCTTTAGGAATACCTCGTTGATGTTCTGTGCTCCTGGAACATTCTGATACCCACATGCTACTCCATCTCTAGCAGGAGAACATTTAATTCTTCCAATACCAGTACAAGGTTCACCAGCAGTAATACCAAATTTTTGGTACCAATTTTTAATTATTTTTCCTCTTGGTGTATCACTTGATGTCATTGTATTGGTTGAACCATACACTGGATCAATAAGTGCCACAAAATTTGGAGGCGAAGTAACTCTTGATAACATAGAAGCTGCCCACCCTCCATAAGAGTGGCCAATAATAGCAAGATAGCTTGGTGTGATATTTCTAGTTCTTAATTTGATAGCTTTTAATATATCACTAATAAGAGGTGTGCCTAAAGGATTGGAATCATTATTTTTATTCCAACTAATATGAAAAATGTTATTTGGGTTTATACCTTTATGAGTTGATGTAAGTTTAGAACGCAAAGTATCTCGTAGTTTCGTCATACCGTTAGGACCAGTAACACCCCCTCCACGACCACTAATACAAACTATAACCACCCCCCCTGGATAGGGCAAGGTACCGTCTCTGCATCCAACGAGTCCTCCGATTTCTGTGAATGGGACTGTAACATATTCTTTGCGACCTTTCCTCCATCCAGGTTCTTCCCATACTCTTAACCCAATAATGGAGGTACTCGTTACCTGATCAACTTTAATGAAATATATATTATTATTACTAGCCTCTGTAAATCCCAGCCAATTAGTTTTGCAGAGCTCTAAAAGTCCTAATATATTCTCACGATCAAATGCTTGACGAAATACTCTTTTAGGAGCAACTCTTGGATGAACTAACGGCTTACTTAGCCTTCTGGATATTTTGCGTTTTGCAATTTTTCTTTTCATTAGATCCTCCTACAACTCGAATGCATTATAATATGAAACATTCAAATGGGGGGAGCTAGGTAAATGCGGATAAACAGAACTTGATTAGTTCTTCTAATACCTTTATGATTTTTCGTTAGTTTGTTACATTCGGTTTTCAGCACCCTATACATGTAACGGTTCGCCCCAAGTAAAACCATTTAGCTTATCACCATATATCCTTAAGAATTGGTTGCAATTCGGACAAATATCAACCAGCAAACAATCATAAAATGGACAAGTAGTTACAAGAGATAGATTCCATATTTTTTTATGATATCCGTTTTCGTTCAAGCACTTCAGACATATTTTTATTTTTGTTGTGTGGATTGCGTACCTGTATTGGAGGGATCTTCTTTAAACAGTTGTATCAAAGATTGGGGATATACAATTAAAAATATTTGGACATCAACATTCGTAAGTTCAGCTAAATTTTCTAATTGCTTCACATCAAGCTTATACGGTGAATACATTAAACTTTTACCATACAAAGAAGCTTTTTTAAAAAAAGATAATCATCGATTCATAATTTTCCTTTCAAATAATCAAGTAATGTACCCAGATAAACTCTCGTCTAAAAATGGCTTCGGTCGAATGAGTAACCTTAACTTACGACACCCCGCTTCCCAATAGAGCTTTATTCGCTTATTTAAAACAAAGGAGGTTGATAACAAACATGTCATCCCCTCCAATGAGTTAATATGCAGTTTGATGTATGTTTCTCATTATCTCATTTAAAATGAAAAATCACATTTCCCATAAAACACTTATTGGCTCTAACGTTTACCCACAGCGACTATACCCGCAATTGCCACAAGTCTTACAGCCCTCAATATTAATCAGCGAGGCGCTGCCGCAGGATGGGCAAAGGTCACGGGAAGCCGTAGCATGGTTATGCGCATGATGACCACCATGTCCATCTTCCGTAGCTGACGGAACGCTCGATTTTATCTCCGCATTTAACGCTTCATTGAAATCCTCCAGCTCCAAAGTTGCCGCAATCGGAGCAGGTACATGATCATCATGAGCATTGTTCAGCACATGTGATTCCAGTGCCTTAGCTACAGCGTCAGCAATGGATTCAACACGGTTCGCGCCGAAGCCGATAGCTCCTGATCCGCCAATGCCTTTCAGATGTTTGATCAACAGCTCCACTTTCTCACCATGATCTCCGTAACGGAGGAACAAGGAGCAGACACGGCCTAGTGCTTCTGCCATAGCAAAGACGTCAGAACCTGCTTTACCTACATTCAGGAAGATTTCAGCCGGTATTCCATCAAGGTCATTGATCGTAATATATGCCATCCCAAATGGTGTGTTGATTTTATAGGTAGCGCCGCGCAGAACCTGCGGACGTTTTTTGTATTGTTTATCCGCCTCTTTTGTAGTCACTTGAGGCGCTGGACTTGCTGCTACAACACTTGTACTTGCTTCTACAGTAGTTGTAGCTTCCTCTGCCGCAACCGGAGCGGCTTCTTTTTTGTCTTCCTTCTTCGTGGTTTCCAGCACTTGAACGTCACGGCTTCCATCGCGGTAGATCGTAACACCCTTACATCCTAGATCAAAGGCCATTTCATATAGCTCAGCCGTCTCCTCAACCGTAAAGTCAGACGGGCAGTTCGCTGTTTTGGAAATGGAGCTATCTACCCAGCGTTGGATCGCTGCTTGCGCACGGATATGATCTTTAGCTGACAGATCCATCGAAGTTACAAAGTAGTCCGGCAGCTCTTCACCTGGATGAGCTTCAAGCCACTCTTGAGCGATTGGAACAAACTGTTCATCATAGCCAAGACGACTTTGACGGAAATATTTGAAGGCAAAATAAGGCTCAATTCCCGTAGAAGTCCCCACCATTGTACCTGTACTACCTGTAGGTGCTTGTGTAATCACTGTAACGTTACGCATACCGTGTTCACGAATTGCTTCGCCAACCTCTGGATACGCTTCGACTATATTTTTCATAAAGCCGCTCATTAGATATTTCTCAGTATCAAAAGCTAGGAAGGAACCCTTCTCTCCAGCAATTTCTGCCGATGCAAGGTAGGCTTCACGAGCCATAAAGCCGTATAGCTTGTCCAGAAACTCCAACGATTCCGGGCTGCCGTAACGGATGTTCAATTTAATCATCAGCTCCGCCAATCCCATGGTTCCGAGACCCACGCGGCGTTCCTTTTTCTGATTCGCTTCATTTTCCGGGAAATGATAAGGTGTTTTATCAATTACATTGTCCAGAAAACGGACGGAATAACGTGTGGTAGTCGCAAGATCTTCCCAATCCACATCATGATTTTTCTCATCGTAGAACTTGGACAAGTTCACCGCAGACAGATTGCAGACTCCCCAGCCAGGCAGGCCTTGTTCACCACACGGATTTGTACAAATAATCGGGTTGAAATACCAGCTATTAGACATCTGGTTATAGTATTCCATGAATACAACGCCCGGCTCAGCGGATTTCCATGCCGATTCAATGATCGTACGCCACACGTCACGCGCTTTTACAGTGCGATAATGGATAACGTTTTTGCCGGCAGCTTTCCACTTGTCGAGATCGCCATCCCACATTTCGTTATATTCAGGATCGGTTGTATCCGGGAATACGAGATCCCAGTCCAGATCTTCTTTTACAGCCTTCATAAAACCATTGCTCACACATACCGAAAGGTTAGCATTAGTGACTTGGCCCATCGTTTGCTTCACGGTAATGAAGTCCTCAACATCGGGATGCCAGTCATTAATCATCAGCATGAGCGCACCACGACGGCTGCCGCCTTGCTCAATAAGCCCCGTAGTATAACTAAACAAACCGCCCCAAGATACGGAACCACTGGATGAACCATTAACCCCTCTAACAATCGCACGACGAGGACGCAATGAAGACAGGTTAATGCCCACCCCGCCACCACGGGCCATAATCTCCGTCATTTCAGACAATGTCTGCATGATGCCGCCACGGCTGTCTTTTGGAGAAGGGATTACATAACAGTTGAACAATGTTAATTCTTCACTAGCACCTGCACCAGCCGCAATACGTCCACCCGGCACAAGCTTCCAATCATCCAGAATTGAACGGAATTTGCCCGCCCATTCTGCTTGAAGCTCAGGTGTCTTCTCTACAGAAGCCATCGCTGTGGATAGACGGTCCCACATTTCCTCAGGAGTTTTTTCTATATTAAGGGTCAACTTTTCAACATCCGATTTCACGAGTTCGCCACTGCGCGTCTTTACAGTTACGATTCGACCACTGCGCTCCACAATTTCTCCGACTTCCTTAGTTGGAAACTTCGGATCATCTTTGGTCAGCACCAATACAACATCGCCTACTTTAGCATTGTTGCTGTCTGCATCCTTCCAAGCATAACGATCCAAAAATATTTTTTCACTTAGCCCTTCAAGGCGTTGCTTACGTTCCACTTTACTCAATAAAAAAACCTCCCGCATGTGTAGTAGATATTAGTTACCGGTCCAAGGTATGGGCCCACAACAAAAACTCCCTTACCATCCTCCACTGCTTAACAGGTGTATGTAGGAAGCTCATCTTGTCAATAACAAGTACCAGCTAAGCACTCTATAAAAAATACATTTTCAAGCTTTTGTCACAATATATTGTGTGCGTCAGCTTTTAAACTATACCACATATTGTATCGAAGGTCTTATTCGAAAATAGAGTCAAGTTGCCGAATTATCGCAAACGTTGCTGCTTTTTCTCGCTCTTGCTCTCTTTTTTAAAGGCTATCGTGAAAAATAGGAGGTTATGAATTCTCTCGTTTACGAGCATACTACTCTTACGAATGGTGATATAAATCCGAGCTTGAGGAGGCTGCATTATGACGCAATTATTCCGTAATTCTCTACCCCAGCAAGGGGGAACACCCGCGCCGATACTGCCTGTTCCTCTTTCTTTTGACCGGAATTGGTTGCAAGATCTGGAGCTCAAATTGGAAAAGGGCGGCCCATGGGGAGACTACCGTTTATCTAAGCTTGCCGTACAAGGAGAGGAAACAGGTCTAGTAACGAGCTTCGATGAGCTGCAATGTATGAAGCATTTATCCGGCTTGTCCCCTCTTCCCCATCAGCTGGATACAGCGCATAAGGTTCTGTTCGAAATGTCAGGCCGCGCGATTCTTGCAGATGAGGTTGGACTGGGCAAGACCATTGAAGCAGGACTAGTGCTCAAAGAATATCTCGTACGCGGTCTTGTCTCCAAAGTGCTTATTCTCGTACCTGCTTCTCTAGTATTGCAATGGGTTCGTGAGCTGAATGCGAAATTTGGCATCACTGCTGTCGCTCAGAAAAAAGCCTATTCGTGGGGCAACGCCATAGTCGTCGCATCGATGGATACCGCCAAACGAGATCCTCATAAGGAAATCTTGCTGGAAAATGAATACGATATGTTGATCATTGATGAAGCTCACAAGCTGAAGAATAAAAAATCGACCAATTATCTATTTGTACAGCAATTACGCAAAAAATATTGCCTGCTGCTCACCGCGACTCCCGTTCAGAATGATCTGGGCGAACTCTTTAATCTGATCACTATACTGAAGCCGGGGCAACTTGGAAATCAGGGCGATTTTGCCTCGAATTTCGTGGTTGATAAACGCCAGCCCAAGAATGAAGGTCAACTGCGGGACGAGCTTTCGAAGGTCATGATCCGCAATCGCCGTGGTGAAGGTCCAGTTAATTTCACGAAACGAAAAGTCCGTAATATCCCCTTAGTTCTCTCCCAAGAAGAGAAAGATTTGTATAACAGTGTTACTTCCTTTGTCAAAGACCAGTATCAGGAATCCGGCGGCAATCTTAGCAGCATGCTTTCTCTGGTAACCCTTCAACGTGAGGTGTGCAGCAGCCGGGATGCCGTCTTTATCACTTTAGTTAATTTGATCAAAAAGCTGCCTGCGGATTCACCAAAAAGAGACCGGATGATGGAGCTGCTACAGACCCTCCGTACCGTTAAAACAAACACTAAAGCTGAAACAACCTTAGCACTCATTCAAGAAATGAATGAAAAGGTCATCGTCTTCACGGAATATCGCGCAACTCAAGAGTATTTACTGCAGTATTTCCGTGAACATGGGCTGATGTGTGTCTCTTATTCCGGCGGCATGAACCGTGGCAAAAAAGATTGGATGATGGATCTTTTCCGCGGCCGGGCTCAAGTTATGATTGCTACGGAAGCCGGTGGTGAAGGGATAAACCTGCAATTTTGCCACCATATGATCAACTTTGATCTGCCCTGGAATCCCATGCGCGTGGAGCAGCGGATCGGCCGTGTCCACCGGTTAGGGCAAGAAAATGACGTAGTGATCTACAACTTGTCTACTCAAGGCACGATTGAAGAACATATCCTGCATCTGCTGCATGAGAAAATCAATATGTTTGAAATGGTGATTGGCGGGCTGGATGTAATCCTGGAACGTTTTGAAAAGAAGGAATCGCTGGAGAAAAGTTTATACAAAATCATGCTCGAATCCCGCTCCGACGAAGAATTGCGGCATGAGCTGGACCATATTGGTGAATCCCTCAGTGAATTGACACAGGGTATTAAAAAAGAAAGTGAGACTGCGACATGACCCTCACCGCACAGGAAGTACGCAAGCATGTGATGGACTATCTTGAAGCCACTGAATGCTCCATCATTGAGGCTTCGCCCCTTCACGTAACTGTGAAATTATCACCTAGAGCTGACAAAATGCTCACCGACCGGCCGTATTATTGGGGATTCGTGGAGCGCACAGGTGTAGATCCTGAGACCCTTTCTTTCACCTTTGTTTTTGATCCGGAAAAATACGACAGTCAAGCTGCAGTAGAGGTTCCACCCATTGCAAATCGTAGTGCTGGCATCTTGAATCAAGTTGTCACCGGAAGCCTAGCTACAGGTGTAACAAACGATGCAGAGGCCAGCGCTGACTTACTCGGTCCGGCCTCCCCGGGCTCAGAGGCAGTGAATGCTCCATCTACTGACCCGGAGGAAAGTATTCTAGCCCGCTACTTCGGCATTGTGCCGGCACTCCCACGAATTGGACCCGGGATGATCCGCAGAGAGGATATTATTTACGGAAGCAAGCGATTGCAACAAATTTGGAACGCCGCTCGGGACGAAGGTAAATGCCTTTACTTATTTGAGGACCCGGGTAGCAGACAGCGGAACACGCTGTTCTCTGCCGCTTACGAACCATGGCTAAGTGTCTGCTATAAAGTGGAGATGAGCTGCGATTTGAAACGGGAAGAGCTCCATTATCTTGGCATCTCTCTAACAAAGGGAACCATCATTGATGATTTTAATGCAAAAGTTTCCACGAAAGAGATGATGCCACGCTTGCCGGAAAATGTGCATATCCAGCCTTACGAAATGACAGTAGCAGCCGCTACCGACTTATTGGAAACTCATCTTACCGCTCAGCTAGCCGAACTGGACTATACTTGGGCAGAACAGGCGCGTGAGCGGCTAAGGGTTGAGCTGGACATCATTGATGTCTATTATGGAGAGCTGTTGAAGGAGCCTGATGAAGAAAAACGCCTAGCGACACAAGAACAGTATAACCGTCGTCGCCAAGAGACCATTTGGCAATATGAGCCGCAAATCGCAGTTTCTGCGGTAACCTATGGACTGTTTCATCTGCGGAGCCTATAGAATGCGACCCTACTCGCTAAAAGCAGGCAAAAAAACAAGAGAACTTCCGCCTTCCGGCGCGACAGCAAGCAACAGCCTTTTTATAGCTTGTCCTCTACAATAAAAAGGAAGCTTATACTTTCTGATATTTCATAACAAAGAAAGGTGAACGACGCCATGAAAATAAGTGTACGGCGGAGGCTGCTTCTTGCAGGTCAAAGCTGCTTCCTCCTGCTTCTATGCATCGGACTCATCGCAACGAGCTCCGGTTCCTCTTCTGCGCTTGCCGCTTCCAGAGTAAGTGTAGTTGATTCAGTCACACAGGATTTGATACCTGTACTGCAGATGGATATCTTACCTTCACCCGGTACGGTCCAAGAATTTGCCAAGAGTACACTGAACAAGCTCGCAGCAGAAGCTCCATTTACAGCCTGGAAGGACGCAGGAATAGAATATTATCCTCTGGGTCCAGGTACTCATAGCTGGCTTGTCAACGTTATGAAAGGTGAACAGCGGATCGGTTACATGATCATTTCGGCTACGGATCAAGGTGGTTATATGCTTAGCGAATATGGAGCTGGCACTTACGGTCTCCCCTATAGTTTATTAGAACTGCGCCAATTTTTGGTGCAGGAAGGACTTATACCTTCATCTTTTACAGGCAAAATAAAACTTACAGCCTTATATGCACCACTTCTACCCGTATGGAAAATCGCCATTGACGATAAGACGATTTTTATCAATGCTTCCGTACCCCAAGTTTTACCATGGACGCTCAGTAAAGCGGAAGAAGTGCTTAAAGGGCAGCAGACAGAAACGGATGTAATCACTAACTTAACTACTGACCTGTCGCCGCTTTCTGCCTATCAAAGCGGGGGAACAGATGATCCTTATAAAAATATCATGTGGTTGACCTCCCCAAAACTGCTTGCTGTAGGCGGTGACAATATCGCCGCACTGATTCGTCCCAAGGAAAGTATCGCTTATCAAGCCGCTGGCCGAAATGATATCGTAGGGGCCCCTTTTATGATTACAGGTTATCAAAACTGGTTGCCTGCTTCGAATAAAACACAAGCAATAAACAACATGCCTACCGTTTACGCAGCATCAGGGCCAGAAGGAAGACGGTATTTGCCACTCACTGCCTTGCAGGCTATCGGAACACTGCACAAGCTGCCCGACAAAAATATCTATAACTAAAAATAACAAATAACCTTCCGCTGCCACCCTCGATTAGGCACTGGAAGGTTATTTGTTATTTGTGATATTCAATCCTTATCACTGTGGCTCCATTTGCTTCGCCAGATCGACCAACCCAGCGGAAGCATACCGAACCATTTCTGTGACCACGGCTGCTTAGTAGCCGCTCTTCGAGCATGAATGGCACGCGGATCCTCGATATAAACAACTACCTTCTCAGTGATATACTTTACAAGCTCATCGCCGCCGGAAGCCATTTGTAACACCTCCTACATTATAAGTGAATTAAGATAACCAGCGTCGTTCCATGCTCTTAGTGTGCACCAGCGAGCATATATCTAAACTCTTGTCCCGGATTGTTCGAATAGGTTTACCTATTAAAGCACAATCTAACAAAGAATCTAGGGCACGAGGTTATTCACATGCAAGGAGGAGTTCATTTGAACAATGGGAGAAATAAAGCTTATTCCAAGACAGCAGCTGCAATATGCGGCTTACGTATTACTTTAACTACAGTTGGACTTCTAATGCTGTTTGTGGGGAGTGCATATGCTTCTGCAACTCCATCCAAACCCGTAGTGAATGATGAACGTCAGCATCTCTTAAGCCACGGCCACCGTATGATCTTAATTGATGCAGGACATGGGGGGATCGACGGAGGTACTTCCTACGGCAACATTCTTGAGAAGGATATTACATTAGATATCTCACGCCGATTATTTCTGCTGCTGCGCAGCGATGGATTTGATGTTGCCTTAAATCGTAATGGAGATTATGCCCCAAGTGATGAGAACCGCTGGCTGCGCAGTAAATCCCGACATCTGCGCGATCTTGCCCAGCGTAAAGAACTGGCTGAGACATTACCAGCTACCGTAGTGGTCAGCATCCATGTTAACTGGGCACCTTCTCCTTCCAAACATGGTCCGCTTGTATTATATCGCCAAGAAGGCCGCAGCTTTATCCTTGCCCAGACCATTCAGCAACAATTAAACAGTCTCTATAATATCCGTGCTGAGACAAGACCGGGTAAGCCCTTTTATTTACTCAACAAAATAACCGCCACAACTGTAATTGTTGAGGCGGGTTTTGTAAGCAGTCCGACAGATCGCGAAAAGCTATGCACCCCTAAAGGGCAACAAGAAATTGCAGAAGCGATTGCTGGAGGCATAGTAGCTTATCTTATGGAAGTGTAGGATTCGAGTTCCAGTTCATTTCGTTTTTGACTAGATCAGAAATGCCTATAAATTCAACATCATCTTTTATTTGCTCAACACCGCTGCGGATGCCTGCGGCGGTTTCTTTTCCATATACACCAACATGACCAATGGTTACGCAGAATCGTTGATCCTTCGCCAGGTTATTTACGAGGCCCATTTGTTTCAGGACATGATTGGCTGTGTGTGTATCATCCAAAAAGATATGATTCTCTACACGCGGCAGCCCCATTCGATAAGCCATATTGCCAGCAACAGAACGGTAGTTGGTTTTACTGTCCACAAAAAACAATCCCCGCTCTTTGCACACGGATAAGATCACACCCATAATCCGTTCGTCCCCGGTAATCTTAGAGCCCATGTGGTTATTTATGCCGATAGCATAAGGCACATTATCGAGTGCTGCCTCTACTTTTTGACGGACTTCCTCATCAGACATCTTGGCCAGTACAGCTCCTGGTCCAAGCCATTTAGGATTACCTTGGCGCGGCTCCATCGGTAAGTGGAGAAGAACATCATCTCCGCGTTCATGCGCGCGTGTGGCATCCTTCACAGATGTAGGCAAAAAGGGCATGACCGCCACCGTAAGCTTAATCGGCAGTGAAAACATTTCATCCGTCCCCTTCATGTCATTGCCGAAATCGTCAATAATAATTACGACCTTATTACGTCGAGATGCCTTCTCTTCACTTGGTGTGTTTGTAGGGTTGTCTCTGGACTCGGCAGCTGAAACAGACGGTACCACGGAACCGATTAAAGTAACCATTAGAGCAGCAACAGCAATCCAAATCAGTAAATAACGTTTGAAACTTCGACTGTCCTTCATCAAGAGGAACGCCTCCTTCGTCTTAAACAATTGTTCTCATTGTTTGGTTCACGAAGGTTAAATATGTACGAGGAAGGTTCGCAATAATTTACAGTCGAGTTTTTTCTATTGTCCCCGTGCGTCTGCGGCAAGAATAGCTTCCAGCACATCCAGTGCTTGAATTTCAATTGGCATATTCCAGATGGGGCTATCCTTAGAACAGCTAGCTTCAGCTACAGTCATCAACTGATTGATATCCTTATTGGTAATCCCAAGATCTTTGAGAGTAACGGGAAGGCCGATTTTTTTGCAGAAATCAATCACCTGATCAATCTCTTCATATGGTGCTTTCTCCAGTACAAGCTGAACGATCGTAGCAAAAGCAACCTTTTCACCATGAAGAGTATTCCTGCATTCCTCATGCAGCGTCAATCCATTATGAATCGCATGCGCCGCAGCAAGTCCGCCGCTTTCAAACCCAATGCCACTTAAGTAAATATTGGCTTCAATAATGTGTTCCACCGCAGGAGAGGTAATGCCTTGCTTAACATCTTTTAATGCCGTTTCACCCTCTGCTAGAAGGGTATCCAGACAGGCACGAGCTAATGAAAGGGCTGCAATTGTGCTAGTCCCACCTGCATGGGTAATAGCCCCAGATTCTCGGCAAGCTCTTGCTTCATAAAAAGTAGACAACGCGTCACCCATTCCAGCAACAAGCAATCTTGCAGGAGCTTTGGCAATGATATCGACGTCTACGATAACCAGATCGGGATTTCTTTTTAATGGAAGATAACAGTCAAAGTCTCCTTCATCCGTATACAACACTGATAAAGCGCTGCAAGGTGCATCCGTTGAAGCCACTGTGGGTACAATAACTACCGGGAGGTTACTCATGTGGCTTACTGCTTTTGCCGTATCCAGGGTCTTGCCGCCACCAATCCCTATAATGACTTCCGCATCCTTCAAGCCAAGTGCTGCAACTATCTCATTAACCTGATTACTGCTGCACTCGCCCTTGAATTCAGTCATCACTAGTGGCATTTCGTTCATTTCAAAACTGTATGTGATCTCTTTTTTGTACACAGAGAAAATATAAGGATCAATAATGGCATAAGCTCTTGTCGCTCCAAGCTGCGAACAATAATCTCCCAGCTTACGAATTTCACCATGTCCTTGTATATATTTAGTTGGTGAGCAGATGATCTGCGTCATGGTTCACTCCTCCTTTTATTTACATTCATATTAGAAGGATTGACCACATTCAGCTATTAAAAAGATCCCTTTAGCCACCAGCTTAAATAAATCCACCATTCACACGGATCGTTTGCCCTGTAACCCACTGTGATTCCTTGCTGGCTAAGAACAACACAATGTTTGAGATATCCTCAGGCTCGCCTAAACGTCCAAAGGAATTCATATTCCCTACGGTCGCAATCTCTTCCGCTGATTTTCCTACGGTAAATAACTCCGTATTCACAGGTCCCGGTGAAACAGCATTGATAGTGATTCCTTTTCGTCCAAATTCTTTGGCCAGCTGACGAGTGATTTGTTCCACTGCTCCCTTAGTTCCTGCATAGACGCTGTAGGTCGGGAACATTTGACCCGTAACGGAAGTTGAAAAATTGATAATCCGTCCGTTATCATTCATATATTTAGCTGCTTGCTGGCAAGCAAAAAAGGTGCCTTTCACATTAATCGCAAACTGCATGTCGAAATCCTCTTCTGTCATATTTAGAATCGGCTTCGTGATCATAATACCAGCGTTATTGACGAGAATGTCGAGTTGTCCATAAGCTTCTAGTGTGGTTTGGAATAACTGTTCAAGTTCTGCCACCTGGCTGATGTCTGCCCGAATAGCGACGGCCTCTCCACCCTTTTGCTTAATACCGGTTACGACTTCCTCGGCTTTGCCGGGGTTACTCGAATAGTTAACGACCACCTTCACACCTTGTTGTGCCAAGTTCTCCGCAATCTCCCGGCCCATGCCTCTCGATGCACCTGTTACTAATGCTACTTTTCCAGCTAAATTGTGGTTCATATTTATTCCTCCTATTACTTTGTCCTTCTTGTTGGTCTGATTATAAATCGATCGATTACAAATTACAAGTGACATTTTTTAATATTTGTCATTCTAATTCGCTTTTCACATATTTTGCAACAGTCGCTCGATTCAGACTAATCCACGGGATTTATACCGCTCATTCGCTGCTAGTCGCTCGATTCAGACTAATCTACGGGATTTATACCGCTCATTCGCTGCTAGTCGCTCGATTCAGACTAATCTACGGGATTTATACCGCTCATTCGCTGCAAGTCGCTCAATTCAAACTAAACTGCGGGATTTATACCGCTCATTCGCTGCAACTCGCACAATTCAGACTAATCTACGGGATTTATACCGCTCATTCGCTGCTAGTCGCTCGATTCAGACTAATCTACGGGATTTATACCGTTCATCTGCTGCAAGTCGCTCGATTCAGCCTAATCTACGGGATTTATACCGTTCATCTGCTGCAAGTCGCTCGATTCAGCCTAATCTACGGGATTTATACCGTTCATCTGCTGCTAGTCGCTCAATTCAAACTAAACTGCGGGATTTATACCGCTCATTCGCTGCAACTCGCTCGATTCAGACTAATCTACGGGATTTATACCGTTCATCTGCTGCTAGTCGCTCAATTCAGCCTAATCTACGGGATTTATCCCCCTTTAAGACACAAAAAAACCTCCTGAACATCAGAAGGTTTTAATTAGATGCTACAAAGAAATCCCGGAAAGGAGCAAATCCCAAACAGAGGCGAAATCCTGATCAATCGTAGCCGACTGCCACTCTATAGCATGTGCTGGATGATGGTACCGCGAAGTAGCATTAAAAATTGCTCTAGCCGTTACCACTGGTTCCACCACTCTATACTCTTTGGATTGTATGCCTTTTTCAATAATGCCTGCAATTTGCCCAATTAATTGATCTACGTGTAGGGTAATCATATCCACCGCTTCTAAAGTTACAGCTGCGTACATAGCAAACATTTCGGCATCATCCACAGCATAGGTGCGTTTACTACGAATCAGCGTGTCCATCCATAATCGGAGTTGCTCTTTGGCATTCCCATCAAAATGCTCTGAAATATTCTTTAAAGGCTCTGAAATATTATACTGCAACCATCTTTCGGTTACTGCTTCTCGCAAAGCAGATTTACTGGAAAAATGTCTATACAACGTACCATGACTTACTTTAAGCACCTTCGCTACATCAACAACAGAAGTCTTGTCCGGGCCAAAACGCCGGAGCACTTGTTCAGCCGCGTCCAAAATGTTTTCTTTTGATAATGGAAGATCATTCGACATATGTATTCCCCTCGCTCTATCTCTGGTGGTAATTATCATAGCATATCATGTCCAAAAACGAACTGACAATATTACCACTTTGTCATTCGTTAAATCATTATCAGTATATACTCACACCCATTTATTAAACTTAGATACACGTCTGGTGTCTAATTCTCCGTAGCCCCCTTCCTACATGAATTCGGACTGAGGAGCCCTTATTTCCGAAAATCACCGTAATTCACCATGCTATCGGACTCAAATGCAGCTATCCACCCAAATCCCCACCTTTTCGGCGTTCTTATGTGCCAATAAGAGCTATGCAGTCCGAAAAGTTAGTCAAACGCGCTGAATTGAGCAAATAGCTGCAATACGGTCCGTTATGATGAAGAAGCCCAGCATCTAGCAATCCACCTTCTGCGAACCTAACGATTTCGCCAAAAAACCTCCTTGATCTCTCAAGAAGGCGGGCAACATCATCTGCTTTTTTGCTCAATCCGATCTAGCCTTGTTCTAACAAACTTACCGACATTCGCGATCGCTTGCTGCGCCTCTGGCAGCATATAAGCTAAAAAGTGAAAGACGCTCCACATGTTCTCCCATATTTCCAGTTCTACATGAACATCCGCGGCTTGTGCTCGTTCAGACAACCTCGTTGCATCGCTTAACAATACCTCGTGGTCGCCTACTTGAACAAGTAAATCAGGTAATCCCTGCAAATCCAACCTTAAGGGAGATAATATAGGAGCTAGTTCTGTCCGAGCACCTAGATAAACATCAATTATTCGTTTATTTCCTTCTATGCTGCCTGTTGGATCAAACTCCGCTCGACTCAGATACGATTCACCATCCAAAAGGACGAGATCTGTATGCGGCGAGATAAAAAACGCACCCGCCGGCAATTCCACACCCGCATCCCGTAAAGTAATCAACGTCATCAGCGCAAGGCTGGCTCCAACAGAATCCCCTCCAAGCACGACATTCCCGGCAGAATATCCATTCGCGAGCAGCCACAGATAAGCGTCTATACAATCTTCGTTAGCAGCCGGATAAGTAAATTCTGGTGCCAAGCGATACTCAATGATTAGGATTTTCTTACCACTAGCTTTTGCAATTCGTGTAACCAAATCCCGATAAAATTCACAAGTCCCAGAAATAAAACCCCCACCATGGAAATAAAGGATCACTTCATCAGCGGGTGGAGCAGATTTCACAGGAATAATCCACTCTCCACTTACGGGCCCAATCATGACCCGCTCGACGATAACATCCGTAGGAATGGGCATGTTCGCAGCCGTCGCGGACATCTCCTGCCGTATTTGCCCGATAGACTTGCTATCCAATCGGTTGCTTTGTCGCAGATAATCTTTGATCGCTGCAAGCTGCTCTGTACTTGACTTTTCCATATCGTTAATCCCTCCTACAATTCTTTTCAACTCAGATTGTAAAGTCTGTAGGAGACTACAAGGTCAAGTTAAGAATCCATTTTTAGGATTTCGAGCGTGGACTGTACGCCTGGATGTTTATCTGTGGCTAACAAATTTTTTCTCAAATCTGCGAGGGCTGTTAGTTTTATTTCCTGTTTTGCAATTTCGCCACGAACTCGATCCATTTTCTTATCCACAACAGTTACAAAATCATCTATGCTAATGCCGCTGCTTTCAGATTTAGTGAGTGCCTTCTTGATTTCCTTTAAAGTGAAACCACACAGTTTAGCATTATGTATAAAAACAAGTCGGCTAAGCACCTCATCCGAATAAAGACGATAACCAGCTTCTGAACGTAAGGGAGTGCTAATTAATCCGAGCTCTTCATAATACCTTAACGTCTCCATATTCACATTCGCCATTTTAGCAATTTGGCCTCGCAAGTATTCTGTCATAATCAGCGCCCCCTTATAATCCCCTACATTATACCAAATTCAGAGGCAGCAGAGGACATCAAAAGGACATCAAGGGACATCAAAAGAACGTCAACAAGTAACCAAGCTCCCTTTTAAAAACTCCTTATTTACGCACAAAAAAAACGACATTTCTGCCGTTTTCTCATCAATCATTTCCCAATTTACTCACTTCACTTCGGACTGCATTTTTCTGTATAAGCGAAATCTGTCCGGCATGAATGCCTGTATGATACATAAGCCTGCCTATCGCTTCAAGCGGTGTAGATGTGCCAAAAGCCGACTCCACACTCACATGCCACGCTTCTTCCGGAAGCTCCTGCATCGCAGCAGTTAGATTCTCATTGGAAACAGTCAGCAGATCAACGAGTTCATTCAATGTAGAATATGCTGCCTTGTCGCCTAGAGGATTAGGTCTTGCAAAAAACCACTCTGCGAACATAAACTCAACTTCCGCATTATGCTGAATTAATCCCCCAATCGTAGAGTTCCCTAGCTTAAGGTTAAGATCCTCTTCCGGCAATGCCTTCACCATTTTATGAAATCGCGTTTGTACCGCTTGCCAGATTGGCAACACTAAAGTGAAAGTCATAGATTATTTGCTCCCTTGTACAGTGGCAACTTCATCTTTTTTCTTGTCGATCACCACATGGTTGAACAGGTTCGCATCTACGTCGATGTCAAAGGCCAAGCCAAAACCAACAACATAACGCCCTTGAACAGGTGTCAATTCAAACAATGAAAAATCCAATCCACGCAGCAAATTCACCATTGCCGCCCCATGATCAGCATTAAACAATTCAAAGATCTCCTCATGCCCGTCATTCCCGATATTGCTTGAAGTGCAATTCCACCGCACACGCTCCGTTGCAAATTTATTATTCGTTGCAGACTCATCTGCAATTAGAAGCGCATCTACAAACTCGTTATTTTCCATATATCGGTAATGCTCGGCGATCTTACTAATGTAAATATAAAGTTTGCCTTCATGCTTAACAAAAGGAGCATAGCTGATAAAAGGTTTTCCTTCGTCATCTATTAAGCTCAAAATCAGATTTTTACGATTCGCAATAAATTGCAAATAGTTTTCTTTATTTTTCTCTACATCTACAGGCTTCTTCATTATAAAATCCCTCCATTAATAGGTTATGTAATCTAGCCACGAATCTAGCGAACGGTACTTAGCAAATGAATACGAGGTTTCGTCTCTGCAGGAACATATTGAACTTCGGCATCCATTCGGTATATATTCCGGATCATATCGGTTGTCATAACTTCATTTGGTGCCCCATACATCGCTTTTTCACCCGCCTGCACCACAACAATACTGTCACTATAGGTAGAGGCTTGATTGAGGTCATGCAACACCATCACGACGGTCATCCCCATGTCTTGATTTAGCTCACGTACTAGCTCAAGAACTTCATGCTGATGCGAAATATCCAAGTAAGTGGTCGGTTCGTCAAGCAACATAACCAAAGGGCGCTGCGCCAAGGCCATAGCAATCCAAGCACGCTGTGATTCACCACCGGATAACGAGGAAACTGCTCGATCCTTATAATCCTTTAAATGTGTCTTTTCCAGTGCCCAGTGGACAATCTCCATATCCTCATGATTTAATTTTTCGAACCATTTTTTATGAGGATACCTTCCATAGGAGACGAGATCGATCACGGTCATATCATTAGGCGCTTGGTTCTTCTGGCTCAGCATGCACATTTTTCGAGCCACTTGTTTGGCGGTCATGGACTTTAGATCCGTACCATCGAGTGTGACCGCACCCGTATGATATGGAATTAGTCGTGATACCGCCTTAAGTAATGTAGATTTACCTGAACCGTTTGGTCCTATAATCGAGACGATTTCACCCTTTTTTACGGAAAAAGAGAAGTTGTTAATAATGTTTTTCTGCTCATACCGAATCGAAATAGAGTCGACAGTAAACATGTTAGAACGCCTTCTTTCTCATCAGGTATAGAAAATATGGTCCACCGATCACCGCCATAAGGATACCCGCAGGAATATCTAAAGGTGCAAATAAGGTACGTCCACCTGTATCTGCTATCAACAATACCAATGCTCCAAGTCCCATACTCATCGGCAAAAGAAATTTATAGTCTGAACCCACCAACAATCGAGCCATATGTGGCACAACAAGTCCAACAAAGCCAATCATCCCTATAGCCGCTACAGAGATAGCCGCTAGAAATACTGCCAGCAAGGAAAGTAGAATACGAATTCGATCCACATTTTCACCTAAATTCGAAGCCACCTGATCGCCTAAACGTATAATATTCGCCTTGCGGATCGCGAAAAAGGATAAGATCCAGCCTGCAATGGCATACGGGAAAACCATCATCAAGGCATTGTTCCCTTTTGCAGCCAAACTGCCGTTCAACCATTGGACTGCTGCCGGAAGTCTGTCGCTGTACATGATGGTCAGGAGTCCTATTAATCCCCCGCAAAGAGCATTCACAGCAACTCCTGATAAAATAATAGTGATCGGCGAAATGCCGGTTCTTCTCCACGCTAATGCATATACAATCCCTGCAGCGATTAGTCCACCAACAAAAGCCGCAATTGGAATAAACTCCGTATATTGTGGTGCTGCAAGCATAATGACAAGCACACATGCAGCCGCTCCACTCGTTACACCGGTCAATCCTGGATCAGCAAGTGGGTTGCCCATCACAGCTTGCAGCAGAGCGCCTGAAACCGCGATATTTGCCCCAATGATCATCGCCAGTAATACACGCGGCAGACGAATATCCCATATGATGGTGGCATTCACCGCTTTTGCCGCTGACCCAAAGATTGTGCTTAGGATGTCTGGTATGGGGATGTATACTGAGCCTAGTCCAATCGCAATTATGGCGGCAACGAGCGCAAGTGCTAACGTTACAATAACAATAATTCTGCTACGAGATGTATTTATCACTTGCTGTCTCCTTTAATTATTCATAGAAGTATTTTGCAATTTCGGTTAAGGCTGTCTCGGCGTTAAGGATCGAAGTAACACCGAATACGCTGTAATCTAGAATGTTGATTTTGTTATTTGCATAAGCTGAGAGCTTTGTCCAAGTTTCATTTTTCTCTATTTCTTTTTTGAACTTATCCTCTGTCGCTCCGTGGTCGCCTGAAGCGAGTACGAGAATGATGTCTGGATCAGCGGCTACAATGTTCTCCATATTAATAGGTGAATAAGTGTCAGTAACTTTCAATACAGAAGTTGCGATGTTATCAGCACCAAGCTTTTTCACTAAGCTACCTAAATAAGATTTCTCACTCATGACCATAAAAGAATCCGCGGTTCCGATTACGAGCAGCACGCTTGGCAGCTCTTTGCCTTCGGCTAATTGACTCAGCTCATTTTCTTTGTCCAAAATCTTAGTTAAAGCAGCATTCATTTCATCTTTTTTATTAAAATAAGTGCCTAAAACTTTGAGGCTAAGCTTTAAATCCTCGAATGATTCTGTTCTCAAATATGCTTTTTGTAGGTCGATTCCTTCTAGCGATTTGTCTAATGTGCTGCGAAGTGATTCCGCTCCCAGCAGCAAGTCTGGTTCAAGTTTTGTCACTACTTCCAGATCCGGTGCCATAGGAGATCCAATACGATCAATTGTTTCGAAATCAGCAGGGATTGGATTCGTTGAAGTAGGTACACCTACCGGAGTTATGCCGAGCAAATAAAGCATTTCTGTTAACGGTACAGAAGTTGTTACAATACGCTCCGGTACTGTAGAAGGGAATTGGCTTAAGGCTTCGTTGAACAATGTTTCATCCACACCATCATTCTCCAGACTGTACACCTTGCCGGCAGCTTCCGCTGTATTCGCTTCTTTCGATTCATTAGCAGTTGTATTCGTTACTGCTTCATTTTTTCGATTGTCCGTTGTATTAGTAGACGAACAAGCAGTCATTGCAGTAAGCGCTGCAACAACCAGGAGTACTAATATTTTTTTCAAAATCTATCCCTCCGAATATGATATTTATACGTTTCATGTAGTGATAATGATTTTCATTTTCACTAATCGCTTCCTATGATAATCGTTATCAATGAGAAGTGTCAAGAATTTTATTTTAATTTTAAATAAGAAGGAATTTCATTATTGTCCGTTGAAGCGGACTAGCATTTCTAATAAAAAAAGCCACGCCCAATGGGCGTGACTTCAAATAGTGGTGTATGAAATCCAAGCGTTAGTCAGTAGCTCTCGCATTTAAAATCCCATAATGAATAAGGTCTACAAACTCATTTTCTTTATAAATATGCTGTAACAAAACGCCTTCTTTCAGCATGCCAGATTTTTGCATAACCCGTCCCGAACCAGGATTTGTAGCAAAGAATCTGGCATACACTTTGTGATAATGTTTTTCTGTAAAAGCAAAATTAATGACCGCTTTTGTTGCTTCTGTAGCATATCCATTACCCCAGTGATCCTCACCTATCCAATATCCAAGCTCGCCGTTTCTGTGTGTCCGGTTATTTCTCAGTCCTATAGCACCATACAGCTCGTTTGTATTTTTATCAGTAATAGCGAATTCATATGAATTATCATTATTGAACTCATCTTCATGTGTTTCAATCCATGATAACGCACATTCAATGGGGTATGGATAAGGTAGAGTTAATGTACTTTTGTAAACATTATAATTATTGCAGAGCTCACTGACACGCTGTGCATCAGACAATGCAAAAGGTCTTAAAATCAATCTTTCAGTAGTAATTGTTCTCTTCTCTGGATTGTACAATGGTATCCCCCCGTTAAACTAAATATTATAAAACAAATACAAGCCAGATGAACAGAAAACTTGGCCACCACTGCTTACCCGCTTTCACAAACAGCCAGCCAAACACCAAAGAAAAAGCAGTAATATACAAGCCGCTTTGCAGACCATGTGTCAAATGACCTAATCCCCAAGTCAGCATTAAACCTATTCCGCCATAAGGAAGAGAAGGATTCTTAAACCATACTTCTCCTGCAGACTGCATTAGCGCAACCAATAGTACAACTAGTACAGCTTCCACAATGTAATATATGTTTTGAACCAAGGCAACCCATATGCCCATAAAACCATGTTCTAACTTGAAGTTTTCATATTCTCTATAAATCTGTGGAATGCTCTCCCCATTAATCCAAAATTCCAACACAGCGAACAAAAAGCTTGATATAAAAGCTACAATTAACAAAGGAATGACCTTAGAGCTCCAACGCAAAGATATAACCTTTTCAATTAACTTCCTCTTCCTGAACCAAAGTAGAAATATCATAGCTCCAACTGTCCACAATATGGTGACTATGCTCCAATGAACAACTAGTACGTACCAAGGGCTGACAAAAAAGTCGTCTATATTAAACAAATCCCCCCATAACCATTGATCTAATCCCATGATGAACATATCCATTCCTAACATTAAAAATACAAGCAATCCTAATAAAAAATATTGAATACCTGATATATTCCCTTTTTCTTTCACGAAACCTCTCACCCGCCCTATATCCATTTTTGTACTATATTCCCAAAAATACGATGCTGAAAGTATGGCATCCCCCCATTCTGTTTGTCTGTAACAAATCACTCACTTGAATCAAAGTTAGAAAAATACATAAAAAAAAGCACGCATCGATATAAAATCGACACATGCTGTTTACTTGACCTGGCTTGTCCAAACTAGAATCTAGCCACAAAAAATTCGCGGTCTGCGGGAACGTTAAAACTTCTTATAGTAGCTCCACTCTCATCTCTTAAAGTGAGAAGATAAGGTACTGATGTTAAGGTACTAATTGTTGGGAATCTAACTACACCAAATTCGTCAAAATCAGCAGTTACCGTTGTAGTTCCAGCTCTCAATGAAGCTGACCACCCCGTAGTATCTTTAGGTGTACCCGTTGCATTTGTACCAATAGCAACAACAATAAATCTATCCAGAGTCTGTCTAATTCTACGTTTCTTTCTCGTAGGAGCTGCTTTCGCTTTTTTAGCCGCGAGAACTTTGCTAGCCATAACTGCTTTCTTGTTAACTGGTTTTTTAATAATTGCCATTTACTTCACCACTTTCTTTTTAGGATACGTTAGTAAATGCAAGAATCGTAATGTTTGACCTCTCTTTCACCTACAAATCTGAAAATGTGTTAAATCCTAGTTTCATAGTTTCGTGTCCACTAGCTCTGCAGTGCATATAATACCTTCAAGAGGTGATTCATTACTAATGAACGGTCAAAAATGGCTAGAGCAATATCATTCGAAAATGCACCATTCTTTGAGAAAAAGAGTTCAACGTTCCTATCTTCCAGCACATAAGGCAAATTCCATTCCAGTTATCATTAAATTCAAACAAAAAATAACTACAGCCCAGCTACAGTCTTTACAAAACCATTTAAAATCCCACGACCTTCCGATCAGACATCATCTTCACCTGCTCAATTCGATATCATCCAAAGTTTCAAAGAACTGCCTGAACCGGATGTGCCGCTGGGATGGTATCGAAAAAATTTATTTGGATCAAGTCAAAAAAACATCCCTTAATATAGCGACACCATCCATTGGTTCCACAGCTGCCCAAAAGAAAAAGCGGCTTACCGGAAAAGGGATTAATATTGCTATTCTTGATACAGGGGTGTATCGGCACCCTGACCTGTTTCGCCCTGTTAACCGCATAGTTGCTTTTAAAGATTTTATCAATCATAGAAAACAGCCCTATGACGATAACGGCCATGGAACTCATATCGCAGGGGATGCAGCAGGCAACGGTTGGATGAGTAAAGGAAAATACAAAAGCCCTGCTCCAGAGGCAGGGATAGTAGGTGTCAAAGTACTCGATAAAAATGGCGATGGATATGATTCCACAATCATTAAAGGAATTGAATGGTGTATTGCGAATCGGAGAAGACTTAATCTTCGTATTCTTTCGATGTCATTCGGAGGTAAGGTGAATCTTCCTTGTTCAGATGATCCACTCTGCCAAGCTGTAGAAAAAGCAATTAAAGCCGGACTGAACGTTGTAATAGCAGCTGGAAACAGCGGACCGGGACGCAGTACGATCGAATCTCCAGGGATTAGTCCTTCAGCAATTACTGTCGGTGCAGTGGATGACCGTCGCACGCTCACGCAAGCGGACGACCGAATCACTTGGTTCTCCAGTCGTGGACCCGCACCGGGAGGAAGGAAGAAACCGGATCTCGTTGCTCCAGGCGAAACGATCATCTCCCTTCGTGCCCCACGATCCAAGCTGGATCGCGAGCTTCCTTATTTGCGGATAGCTAAAGATTACTTTGTACTGTCCGGTACCAGTGTCTCAACACCTATCGTCTCGGGTGTGATCGCGCAATTACTCCAGAAGAACCCTTCTCTTACGCCTAAGCAAGTAAAATCCATACTAAAAAAGAACACGTTTCGCCTTAAACTAAGTCCTAACACAGCAGGATGCGGTGAGATCAATGCGCGGTTTTTATCGTAAATCCGCTTCTTTTTTAAAGGCAGTAATGATTGAAACCGACAATTCCTCTGTAAATATACCTGTAGGCTCTATTTCTAATAAAGCTGATTTCATATCATCTTCAAAACGTTCTAAGTTATCTCTAAATAATCGCTTAGAGGCATAAGACGTAGAATACAAATTTCCTAGAATAGAATCAACAGTCCAAGTGATGGAATAACTCGATAACACCTGTCTTTCAACATCTGTAAAACTGGATCGCTTTACAACATCCTCATGTCTTTCTTGTGGATGTCTATATGTACTGTTCCCGGCTATTCTTTCGTCACCCAACCAGCGTTTCACTACTTCATCTACCTTTTGTTGCCAAGGTAACGGTTCTTGTTGTTCATTAAAAGTATCAATTACAGCAATACCGCCGTTATCATCTAAACTGTGATAGAGAATTTCAAGAATGGATTCTCGGTCCATCCAGTGAAACGCCTTAGCCATCATGATGAGACGAAAGGAACCCCAGTCATTGGATAGTTCTTCCGCTCTCCCCTGTTGCCAGCTAACATTCTCAACCCTGTTGTACTTTGATAACAGCTTTGCTTCTTCTAGCATCTCTAGTTCAGTATCTACGCCAACAATTTTTTCGAACCAATCCGTAAACCTTTGCGCTAACTGCCCAGTACCACAACCTAAGTCCAGCAACCGGCCCTCTCCGTTAAGTGAGAATTTGTTCACTAGATATCGAATCAGTGAGGACGGATATAGCGGGCGATATCTGGTGTAATAGCTTGCAGTATCTTTGAACAGATCCGGACCATAATCATTCATAGCTGAACTCCCCCTTCTTTTTTACCAAGGACAAAATCATAGCATTTATGTAATGCAAATAAAAGGCTATCCAGAGCATTCTGGGCAGCCTTTATTTATGTGGATACAGCCCAAAATAATTAAAAAATATTGACAATTAACTTCGTTGCATATATGGTTAATTACATAACTAACTAACCAATGGAGTTGGCGGTGAATACATGGGAAACTTAATGGATGATACACGACCGATATTTATGCAGATCGCCGAACGAATAGAAAATGACATCATCGAAGAAACACTGCTGGAGGAGTCACAAGTTCCTTCGACAAATCAGTTTGCTGTTTTCTACCAGATCAATCCGGCTACGGCTGCGAAAGGTGTGAATTTGCTTGTGGATCAAGGGATATTGTACAAAAAACGAGGAATCGGTATGTTTGTAGCTTCTGGAGCGCGTGCAGTATTGATGGAGAAGAGAAAAGAACAATTTTATGAACAGTATGTAGTAACCATGATCCGTGAAGCTGAAAAATTAGGAATTACGTTGGATCAATTAACAATTATGATTCAGAGGGGAGACAACAAGTCATGAATGAAGTCGTTGAAATCAAAGGATTGACTAAGTCATACGGAAATGTCACTGCCATCCATGAACTCAGTTTTTCTTTGGAGAAAAATAAGATATACGGGCTACTCGGCAGAAACGGTGCAGGAAAAACCACAATAATGCATATGATCACAGCTCAGCTTTTCCCTACAAGTGGTGTCCTGAACGTATTTGGTGAACATCCGTACGAGAATAACCGGGTTCTCAGGCAGATTTGCTTCATTAAGGAAAGCCAAAGGTATCCGGACACGTACCGAATCATCGATGTACTGGAGGTATCCGAATTATTTTTCCCAAACTTTGATCGGGAATATGCTCACTCTTTAATCAAGGATTTCAATCTGCCATTAAAAAGAAGAATAAAAAAGCTGTCCCGAGGTATGCTCTCGGCTGTAGGAATTGTAGTAGGTCTAGCCAGCCGTGCTCCGCTTACCATTTTTGACGAACCCTATTTAGGTCTTGATGCAGTAGCTAGAAGCCTGTTTTACGATCGCCTAATTGAAGATTATGCTGAAAATCCACGTACGGTTGTTTTGTCCACCCATTTGATCGATGAAGTAAGTCAGCTTTTAGAGCATGTTATCGTCATCGACAACGGCAAGCTAATTATTAACGAAGATGCTGAAGCCCTTCGTGGGCAAGCTGTTACGGTAATCGGCGCGACAGCAAAGATCGAAGATTTTATCGCTGGCAAACAAGTCATTTCCCGCGAGTCTTTTGGCGGATTGCTTACAGCCACCATTATCGGCTTCAACGTGAAGGATCAAGCACATGCTGAAAAGTTAGGCTTAGAAATCTCACCTGTATCTTTACAGCAATTAATTGTTCATCTCACAAATAAAAAATCTCTAGGAAAGGAAGTGACCGTGTAATGAATCCTACGGCAGGTATGTTAAAAATGCATTTCAGAGATAAGTGGTTATGGTTGTATACGCCTTGGGTAATCTTGTTATCCAGCTTCTTGGTAAATGTCATCGTCGCTTCTTTCATCCAAGAACCGATTTATACCGGCGGTCTGGTTTCTATCTTCATTTATATGTTAATCACCGGTATACTCATTTTGGTGCAGACCTTCCCCTTTGCTCTGGGCTTAAGCCAACGAAGAACGGATTATTTCATAGGCACTTCCTTAATGGCTATTATAACTAGCGCCGTCTACTCAATTCTCCTCTACCTGCTCTCCATCATTGAAAGCAAACTGACAGGTGGCTGGGGTTTGGAACTACATTATTTTCATTTGCCCTATTTAAATAATGGTAATGCCCTCGAACAGCTATGGATGTATTTTGCGCTCTTTCTGCATATGTTTTTTCTGGGGCTGATGATATCCAGCATCTTCCGGAGATTTGGCCGAAGCGGTTTGTTCATTTTCTCAGGGGTTACGTTTATCCTGTGCAGTCTCGGCGTATTGTTAATGACCTATAATCAGTGGTGGGTAGACCTCTTTAACTGGTTTGCTGGATATACCGCATTTGAACTTGCCTTGTGGTCCATGCCTCTGACAGTCGTGTACGCTCTTTTATCGTTTTTGATGCTGCGTAGAGCAACCGTGTAATTCATTATCCTATAAAAAAACAGGTGTGTCCCAATTGCAATGCAATGGTTGCTGGGTGCACCTGTTTTATTTCGGGTCTTAGACTTTGATCTAGACAACAAACTTCATTGGATTCAAGCATAGTTGCGCGCGCGAAGTTGCTATGGGACTCAGCGGGTTAAGTAGCGTAGAAGCAAAATTCAGTGTCGCTATTGCGGATAGCGAAGGACCAAAACACAGATTAGTATTTCGCCAATCTGCGCGTACGAAGGCGCTATCGGACTCAGCGGGGCGAGTAGCTTAAAGCAGAACGTAGTGCCTCTATTGCAGATAGCGAAGGACCAAAACACAGATTAGTATTTCCCAATCTGCGCGTACGAAGATGCTATCGGACTCAGCTGACCTTATTCGCAGCTTTAGAGCACATTTGGATTCCTATCGGACCCCACAGTCGCTATCGGCATAAAAAACGCCAAATTCGATCCTTTTCCTATGCGATAGCTGCACTGGGGTCCGATACTTTGCTCAAAAGGTGATAAATGAGCAAATAACGTCAGCTGGGTCCGTAAGCCTTAGGTGATGATGATTCCGCGGGGTGAGTAGCTTAGAAGTAAAACACAAATTAGTATTTCTCCAATCTGCGCGTACGAAGATGCTATCGGACTCAGCTGACCTTATTCGCAGCTTTAGAGCACATTTAGATTCCTATCGGACCCCACAGTCGCTATTGGTATAAAAAACGCCAAGTTCGATCCTTTTCCTATGCGATAGCTGCACTGGGGTCCGATACTATGCTCAAAAAGCGATAAATGAGCAAATAGCTTCATCTGGGTCCGTAAGCCTCAGGAGATGTTTCTTAAAGATTTCTTTCGCTTAAGCACTACCGTCTGCTGAAAAACACAAAAAAAAGGATTATAAAACTGCTACTGGAGCAGTTCTATAATCCTTTTAGCTATGCGGTCAAGAGGACTCGAACCTCCACGATATTGCTACCACTGGCACCTGAAGCCAGCGCGTCTGCCAATTCCGCCATGACCGCGTATTATAATGACTCGCTTATTGCGGTCACAAGATAGATCATACCACGCTGAGAATCCAACGTCAATATATTTCCGTCATTTTCTTATCATTCATTAATTTATGGATAATTATTGCTTTTGTTGCCGAATATAAGGTATAATGAGAACAAAAGTTCGCATAATATAAATGAGGTGATTTATAATGGCGACTACGAAGCTAAACACATCCATTATTGATGAAGAAGTAACTAAAGAAGAACTGTCCCTGGTCAGAAGCTATTTGCTGCTAACGTTTATTCATAAAGTTTTCGAACGCGACTGCCGTGTAATCAGTAGAAGCGGCCTGTTTAAGACCCCTCAGCTATATATGGAGCTCGTATCTGGTGCCACTAAGAAGACGTCACTAATGCTTCAAGAGGTTACGCGCGAGCTGAGCTCCCATGATTTGAAGATTACTACCGTTCGCCAAGATCAGCGAGGAGTCGAAGCATTATATTCCTGCAGAGGATTTCAAGGAGAGATGAATATATTATGGCCAGGCTTCCGTAGAGAAATGATGCTGCGCATGCGCGCGTATCTTGGACTGTCCACAGAACTCTCCATACTCTCCAGAGAAGAGAATGCGTCTGAACTTGCTCTAACTATATAGTCCCAAATGACATTACAGAAACAGCTCCCGCCCAGTAGGGCGAGGAGCTGTTTTGTATTATGAAGATTATTACTGTGAAGATTATATATTATCCGGATCTTGTCTTGGTTCACTAAATGGCTGGAATAAATAATTGCGATCCAGCTTCACTACTCGTCTATTCTGACGACGTATCATCACCTGAGAATCATCCCATGCAAGAACTATCCCTTTTACGTCGTTACTTTCCAAGCCATCGCGCACTACACGAATTTTCTCACCGGAAATCCGGTAAGCATCCAATTGCTCATCGCTAATCATCATTAATCCCTCCTGTCATAGCTTGTCCTATTTAGTCTCAGAAAAAAGACCCAAATGATAAATCATCTGGGTCTCATGTAGGCAATTAACGACTTGCATGTCTACTAAAGCATTCTTATATCAGCGCTTCATTCTTCTCAAACCAGAAGTCAAGAACTTTAGCGGACATCACACGTTGCTCCAGATACTCCACTTGGTTAGTAGTGAATTTTTCCCTCCAAGGAAAGGATAACTCTTCACACAAACCTTTGATTGTCAGAAGCTCTGACCAGGCTACATAGCGTTTGTACCAAAAAAACTGAGGATGTTCAATCATATAGGGATACAGATCGTCGAATTCCGTGTGTTTGCAGTCCAGCGCACGCTCGAAATGATCCTTGGCCTCGGTTAATTTATCAATAAAAAATTGTTCAGTCACCGGTTCTTTCCCCATTGTGACGCCTCCTCCCTATGTCTAATTTTTATTATAAAGGAAAATCCATAGGGTGAAAAGCAGTTGTTTAAAAAATAGGCCTGTTCTTATTGCCAATTAGGTTATTCCCCAAATTCGATGGTGCCTCCATTTAGAGAGGTAATTCTTACGAGTGACTCCAGACGAATGCCTTGCTCTCTGATCGTCCGAGCCCCTGCCTGAAAGCTTTTTTCAACTACAACACCAAGACCAACTAGCTCGGCGCCAGAACGTTGAATGATCTTAATCAACCCACGCGCTGCATCACCATTGGCAATAATATCATCGATAAAGAGGATTTTATCCTCTGGAGAGATAAATTGGCGAGACAACATAATATCAGTAACGATACCTTTTGTAAAAGACGGAACTCTTTCGCAAAGCGCATCTGGATCAGCTAACAGAGTTTTTTTGCGGCGTGCAAAAACTAGCGGCACCTTTAATTCATACGCGGTGGCAAATGCCACGGCAATGCCCGAGGATTCAACGGTCACAATACGTGTAATTCCTGAGTCCGCAAACCTCCCGGCAAACTCCCGTCCCATTTCCATCGTAAGCTGTGGATCAACCTGATGATTTAGCAGTGCATCCAGCTTCAGCACTTCATCCGAAACGACGACACCTTCTTCCAAAATCCGCTGTTTCAACACTTCCATGACTTTGAACCTCCAATACCCTTTATAATCGCAGACATTCCGTACAAATTAATCACTGATCATAAAGCAATTACGACGGAAGTCATGTCCTACTGATCCTCATCATAACCTGTACTATACAGAGTACACAAGGTTATCCTGCATAGCACTCGTTATGATTTTTCTTTAGCTTCGTAAAACTATTAGGAGGGGAGCCATGAAATCACATGTCCGAACATTACAGATCGCTTTCACTTATATTGGCACCATTGTAGGAGCCGGATTCGCCACCGGACAGGAAATATTAAAATTTTTCACACGTTACGGGCACTGGGCAGTCCTGACCATCCTGCTCTCAACTATATTGTTCATATGGCTGGGTACAAAAATGATGGTCATTGCTCGGCGAATAGAAGCGGAATCCTATGAAGACTTTAACCGCCACCTCTTCGGGGAACAGGTCGGAAGCACCATCAGTTTGTTCACGATGGTCGTCCTGATCGGAGTAAACAGTATTATGCTTGCAGGGGCCGGCGCTATTTTTCAGGAGCATCTCGGACTTCATTATCAGACTGGACTAATTATCACGTTGCTTGGTTCATACTTTCTGCTAAAACGAGGAATTTCCGGTATTCTGCAAATGAACAGTATTGTTGTACCTTTAATGCTTACTCTGTCACTTATCATTATTTTTAATACTTTTCAAATTCCGGGAGCTGGACGGTTCCTGTTCCTTGATAACGATCGCTCTCTCTTTGGCGCATGGATGTCACCGCTGCTCTACACCGCCTTTAATTTAGGGATGGCACAAGCTGTTTTAGTCCCTATGGCTCGTCACACAGAGGAAGAAAGATCCCTTGTATGGGGCGGTATTATTGGGGGTACCGGGATTGGTTTTATGTTGATCGCCGCACATTTCGCAATGAGCTCACAGATGCCAGGGATTCTCAAATTTGAAATTCCGATGGGCAGCATCGCCGTCCGGTTGGGTACTGTAGTGCAAACTATATATCTCCTACTGATCTTTTTGGAGATCTTCAGCACTTTTGTGGCCGATATTTATGGAGTAGCTGTACAGCTTAAGCAACGGCTTCCCCTATCAACTGCACTAATCACACCACTTCTGATGTTGGTCTGCTATTTACTGAGCCAGTTTGGCTTTAGTTCACTGCTCTCCGTGTTCTACCCAATCTTCGGAGGTTTATCATTGGTCTGGGCTGTCAAGCTGCTGCGCACGCCATGGTCCTCTCCACCAGGTAGTAATACTTCATCGAACTCAAAGGAGAAGGGGAACAGTCTCGTATCCGTAAAACCAATCACCCGAACTACACGGAAATAACCGCTGCTGTAGGAATCATACGTGCTGCCGCTTCCGCCACATGCTTGTGACAGGTCATCATCACAATCTGGCGGGAGATCGACAGTTCTCCAAGAAGTCCAAGCGCAGCATGAAGACGAGACTCATCAAAGTTAACGAAGAGATCATCGAATAACAGCGGCAGCGATACTTGCCGTGACATGGTCTCTGCCAGTGCCAGCCGGATGGCAAGATACAGCTGTTCTGCCGTCCCTCGGCTGAGCAGTCCGCTGTCTAGTAATCCCCCATTCTTATGTTCAGCTTTCAGCTCTTTGTGCCCCAGTGTCATAACAACCCTTTTATATTCCCCTTCCGTCAGCTTGGAGAAATAAATTGAGGCAAGCAGTAATACCTGTGGCTGCTTCTCCTGCTCATACACACGACGAGTTCGCCCGATTAGTTCGGCAGTTATCGCTGCCACTGCATATTTATCAGCCACGATCCGCAAGGCTGCTCTCTGCTCTTCCAGTTGCTGAATAACGGAATCCTCCACGCAGCGCTCCTTCAGATACTCCCCTTCCTGAAGCAGCTTGCCTCGTTGCTCCAGCAGGGTGTTCCAACCCTCTTCCTGCCGTTCCATCAATTCTTCAGCCAATGACCGCTTCAGCTGCAATGCTTCCGCATCATGATGATTTAATAATTCCAGCAGAGCAGTAACTCGCTCTTCCTCCCAACCACCGAACATAACAAGCTCCCACTGGCGAATCGATTTATTCAGATCACTGCGCCGCTGCACAGCTGCTGACCTGCGTAAGAAGTCTTCTCCACCAGTCGCCCCGCCTTCTTGTATCAGAAGCTCACGCTGTTCTCTCAGCTCACCTAATATCCTGTGGCTCTCCTTGAGTTCTTCATCCACATCCTGCAATCTTGACTGCATAGTTTCCCGGCGAATCAAGTCCTTTTTCAGATCATCCCACGCTCTTTTTCGCAGTTCCAGCCAGCTTAGTAAGGATAACGCAGATATTCGTTTCCCCTCTTGCGGATCTATTTCAAAGCCAGCTGCCGCTACACCAGACTCGTCGCCAAGATCAGCACCCGACTCATAGATAAGTGTGAGCAGCTCCTCCTCAAACATGTTACATTCTGCTTCCAGCTCCTTCAATCGTAAGGAGAGTTTATTCTCTTGGCGCAGCAGCTCATTCCCTTGTTCAACCATAGCAAAAATATCCGGCAGTCCTTCAGGGGATAACCCTTCAGGCAGCCTGCGTTGGCGAAGCCATTCTTCATATTGCTCAGCAGTTTCCGTAAATGCCGCCTCCGCCCGGTGCATTTCTTCAGCGAGCAGCTTCTCTTGGCCTGCCAGCGTCTCCAGCTCCGTGCGGCAGGCATCACGCTCCGCGGCATAGCGTTCGATGCGCTGCCGCCAAGCTGACCAAGCCTCCATGAGCCTGCGAAGCTCCCTCATGGAGGCCTCCAGCCCGCCTGCGTCAGGGCTGGACCCCGGGGCGGCCGTCCGCCGCCCCGGCACAACGCTCTCCGGCTCCGCCCCGGAGAGCAGCTGCCCCGCAGCCGCAGCATCTCGGCTGCGGCTGCGCTGACGTCCCCGCTATGCTCTGGCGGGGACGCTTCCGGCCGGCGCGCTCCGCGCAAGCCGGCCCAAAGGGCCAGATCGGCCGCACCCAGCAGGCCGATCGCAAGCACGGCGCTGGCCGGCGGAGCACCGGTCAGCCACAGCGCTGCGGGCAGCAGCACGGTTAGTGCTGCCCCAGCCCACAGCAGGCGCCGGTAGAGCGCGGCCATGCGCTTCGCGCCAAGGCCGTCACTTCCGGTGCCGCGCGCTGGCCCTTCGCTGAGCTGCGCTTCGCGCCAGCGTTCGGCCGCCTGCTGCAGCTCGTCCCACAGCTGCAGCACTTCACGGGCGCTGCGGGGAGCCAGCTGCGCAAAAGATTCCGCGCCGGTAGCATGCTCACGCGCCAGCGCCCGTTCTGCTGCTTGGAGCGACGCTGTGGCAGCGGCCAAACGGGATCGCAACGACTGCCGCGTTGCACCCTCCGCCTCCATGCGGCGGTCATAACTAGCGAACGCCGCCGCAAACTTCCGTGCAGCTTCACGATCCGCTGCTGTACCGGAGAATGAAGTCAGCTCTGCAGAGCCCCAGCTCACATCAATGCCGCGCAGAATTCGCCGCAAATGCTCATTCAGCGCTGTTAATTCTCCCTCAAGCCGCTGTCTTTCCGTTCTACGGTTCTCGTAACTGCTCCGATGCCGGTCCAGCCGCTCCAAAGCAGGCCCCTGCGCTGCTAATACTTCATCTGGAGGGTTCTTTGCCAGTTCAATAGTAAGCTCGCTTAGAAGACGTTCATAACGTACTACTGATCCCTGTGCATTACGAATTTCTCCTTCAAATGCCTGAAAGCGAGTTGCCCCTTCTTCAGGAAAGGCTAAAATCAATGGCAATCCTTGCAGCTCTAGCTGAGCCTCGCTCCACTTTAACCACAGCTCACGGACTTCCTGTGCTTTTCGAAACATCACTAGCTGCTCTCCAGTGAGCTTACGCTGTTGCTCCAATTCATCTAGCTCCGACTCCGTTGCCCTCAATGCCACTATATTATCGTTATATCGCGGGAGATAAGAACGGCTCTCAACCATTTGGCGCTCAAGCTTTTCAATGGCTTGCACAACTTTTGCTGCTTCTTGCAGCTTGCCACGAGGTTTGTACAGCTTCTCAGCTTCCTGCACCAAACGGCGTTCCGCACGCATGATTGCACCTCCACCGCCCATACCTGCATGAAAAAGAAAGCTGCTCATCTCCTCAGATTGAAGGGCAGCAAGCTCCTGCAGCTCGTCCAGTGAAACTGCGAACAATTGCTGGAACATACTCCTAGAGATCCCCCCAAGTAAATGTCTTTCCATTTCAGCTTGTCCTAGCTCTTGAGTCGTTTCATTTGGATGATTTACTGTAATGTTCAGCTTTTCATTTCTTCCTGATCCCTCAGCACCTGAAGCAAAACGGCGAATGGTCCACAAACCATCATCACAGTCACGTATCTTCAGGGTCCCCCCATGCAATCCACCTTGCATAGGTTCATACCTTTCCAAGGGATTTCCACGGCTTGGAATTCCAAACAGCATAGAGCGTATGAATTGCAGTGTCGTACTTTTTCCTGCTTCATTACGCCCATAAAGTACGGTCACTCCCTGCGTTAAATGAATCTCTCGATTGTGAAGACGCCCGAAGCCATTGATATGCAAATGTTCAATTTTCATCGTTTTGCCCTCCGGCTTGTAGATACGAAAGACTTTCCGCCGCTTCAACAGTATCATCCATCCCACCAAGCATCGTGATTCCCTGCTCTGCTGCACCACGTAGCCAGCTCAACTTCTCTTCTTGACTAGTCATAGACAACAGCTTACGCAGCTCCTGATTCTCCAATAGCGGTTTAAGCGCACTATTTAATAGTTCTTCGAGCGCTTCCGGAGAATGTTCCGTATGCTCTGCAATGCGCAGCATTTCTCCAAGAAAACTATCTTCTTCCAATAAGCGTTGGCGATCAATAGCTAAGCCGGACTCGATGGCGAACCCTTCGGTCCAGACAAGCCCTTTGTAATCTTTACGCTCAGCCCTAATCGCCTCACGGCGCTGGAGTTCTGACAGCAGATCCTCTGCCGCCCCTTTTTCAGCCAATACTTTATGTACGTCCCCTCGTCCAATCAGACGAAATCTGACCACCGACATGAGCTCCGGGAACTCCGCGCGGATGTCTTCAATAACCTGCTCCACTTTCTGTATCCATTCTGCTTCATTGCTTAATCCTTCTATAGATAGGTCTCTAACCTGCCAGCGAACGAAATCCAGTTCATGAAATTGCAGAGCGGATCTTCCAGCCTCATCTACATCCACAATATAACAGCCTTTAGCACCGGTTTCCTTAATGCTGCGCCCTTGTATATTGCCTGGATACACAATCACAGGCTTCTCATGCAGTACACTCCGTTTATGAATATGTCCAAGCGCCCAATAATCAAAACCCCGTTCGATAAGGTCCCTGCGACTGCAAGGAGAATAGGTCTCATGCAGCAAATCACCGTCTACATTGCCATGCAGCATCGCAATATGAAACAGGCGGCTGCCAGGTATACGAGAAAAGGTTACAGCTGTGTTGTTCGTCACTTTCGCCGTTGGATAAGAGATTCCACTAACGATGGCAACTTCTTGGCCATCTATACGGCGGTAAGCTGTAGCGTGTTCTGGCTTCTCTCCGCCAAATACGATAACATGCTTTGGCATTTCCGTTGTCAGACGCAGTCCGTCAAGCGGATCGTGGTTGCCATGAATCAGGAACACGTTAATCCCGTGCTCACCGAGTTCTTTGAGCGCTTCCTGAAATCGCAGCTGTCCCTGTAATGAAGCATCTGAAACATCGTACACATCTCCACTAATGACAATAAAATCAACATTCTCTTGGATCGCAACGCGGACAAGCCGCCCGAGGGCGGCAAAGGTAGACTCACGTAAATAAGCACGAATGGCTGGCGAAATATGCGCCAGCCCGGCAAAACGGCTATCCAGATGTAAATCAGCAGTATGCAGAAAGCGAAATGGAATCATAGCTGCTCACCCTTTCGTTCCTGAGGGATACTGTAAATAGGTTTTTTTAAGTTCATTAGCAACTCGTGTCAACGAATATAGGCTTTTTGCTTTATCCCAAGCGGAACGTGAAAGCTCATAACGATAAGCCGGATCAGATATCACCTTCTCTAATGCGTCAGCAAGAGCAATCTCATCATCAGGACTGACCAATAAACCATTCACACCATCTTCAATCTGCTCCGGTATTCCGCCCACATTTGTCCCCACTAAAGCCAGGCAGCTAAGTGCCGCTTCCGCAAACACTGAACCGAACGCCTCCGCCCGAGAGGGCAATACGAAAATATCAAAAAATGGCATGAATTCTTCAGGGTGCAGCGTATATCCGTAAAAAATCGTTTCATTATAGATCCCTAAATGTTGGGCCATCTTTTCCAGATCCGCACGTGAAGGACCATCGCCAATAATATGCAGTACATACTCATGGCCGCGATTTTTAAGCTCCGCGCAAGCTTTGAGTAATATATCTATTCCTTTAGCCGGAACCAGACGTGTCACGGTCACTAGCTGCGGAATAGCATTATCATGCGGAACAGGCTTAAATCTTTTTTCATCAAAACCATTCGGAATAACACCTATATTAGAAGGATCAATAATATAAGGGGCCACATAATCTGCAAAAGATCGCGACACCGTCATTAATCGATCACTAACATGCTCAAGCTCACGATAAAGTGAGACTAGAAAACGATGCTCCAAGCCATCCTCGGAAATCGCTCCATTTAGAATCAATTCCCGCTCGTAACTGGAATGCAGGGTATGAATTAACGGAGTATCAGGGAACACTTTTTTCATTGCTAAGCCCGCAATCGGATGATGAGAATGAATAAGATCATAGGGCTTACTCATCCGCAGTTTAGTCCACCATAAATAATCACGATAGGTCTGAATATATTTCTGAACGATCGGACTTTCTCCATACTGCGTCCAATCAAACGTCTCGAATATTACTTCCTCATGCCCCTTATTGCGAATCCGCTTAGGCAGCCAAAACAAATCCATCTCCCAACGGCTTGAACGGAATCTTTCCTGAAGATAAGGGATCATAGATGATACACCACCGGGTTGCTCCGGCGGGAAGAAGAGCGCTTGCAGCAAATTCATATGGTACATCCCCTTTACAATTGCCCTGTGTACTGTAAGACTTGGCAATTATGATATAGTTGAATATATGTAGAATTTCAGGTACGATTACGTTCCCCATACCTTGATTTTATCGGTATAAACATGAAACAGCAACTAAGAAAAAGGAGAATGAGCTATGAAGGAAGAACAGCTGCCTGCCTCTTACACCGCATCTATTAAAGAAATGCTGGGGCAAGAGGCAGATGCTTTTCTAGAAAGTTATTCAGCACCACGAACTCAAGGACTGCGCTTTAATCCGCTAAAAAGCACCTCAGCCATAGGCCAAGTTGCGGTGGACCGTACAGTCTCACAATTTAATTTGAAACCTATCCCATGGTGCCAGGGCGGGTTTTATTATGATGAGCCCGCTCGACCAGGCAGGCATCCTTACCATGCCGCTGGACTATATTATATTCAGGAGCCTTCCGCAATGTCCGCAGCTGAACTGCTGGCACCTGAACCCGGTGAAACCGTCCTCGATCTTGCAGCAGCCCCTGGAGGTAAAACTACGCATATCGCTGGTTTAATGCAGGGACAAGGCCTCTTAATCTCTAATGAGATTCATCCGGAACGCGCAAAAATTCTAGCAGAGAACGTTGAACGTCTGGGCATTAAGAATACCCTCGTAACCTGTGCAACACCAGAACAGCTATCTGCGCGTTTCCCGCAAGCTTTTGACCGAATTATGCTGGATGCTCCTTGTTCTGGAGAAGGCATGTTCCGAAAAGATCCAAAAGCCATTCAAGAGTGGTCTCCTGCTCATGTAGTTATGTGCGCAGCGAGACAATGGGATATCCTGCAAGACGCCTACATTATGCTTAAACCAGGGGGTACTTTAGCCTACTCTACCTGCACCTTTAACCGTCAAGAGAATGAAGAAACCATTGCTCGATTGACGGCTAGTTACCCCGATATGGAACTACTCACCTGCAAACGCCTTTGGCCGCATTTAGAAAAGGGCGAAGGTCACTTTGTAGCACTCCTGCGTAAGCAAATTGACACTGCATCCGTGAATGATGATGCCAACCGCAACGCCAAAAAACGCCGAAGTAAAAACAACCCAAAAACTAATTCTTCTGTACGCGATGCCTACCAGCTTTTTCAAGACTGGGCTGCGGTAGAACTGCCTGGTCTTTCATGCCAAGGTGTGCCACTGCTCTTCGGCGAATCCCTTTATTTGCTGCCAGAATCCTTTAATGGCAATCTCCATACCGGGCTGCTGGACGGACTGCGTATTCCACGAGCTGGACTACATATCGCCCATTTGAAGAAAAATCGGATTGAACCTGCTCATGCATTAGCTATGGCACTACAGCCCATACAAGCTTCACGAAGCTTTAATCTCAGCAGTGATGGCCCGGAAATACATGCTTGGCTACGTGGTGAAAGCCTGCCTGTCCCCAGCGAATTACATGGATGGACACTTGTAACTTTAGATGGTTTGCCGATTAGTTGGGGCAAAGCGAGTTTAGGGCAGCTTAAAAATCATCTTCCTAAAGGATTACGTATCCTAAAAGCCCATATTGACGAGCAATAGGCCATAGACCAGTACAACAGGCCCTCTTCGGCATATGATGTCATTATCTCAGAAAGCTGCGACATCAGTCACAGCAATTGAGAAGAAGACATAAGTTGAGGAGGAATAAATCATGGGTGAATTTCATGGAGGAGCCTTCACTTCGACCGGAGCGATTTTGGTACTTTTCATCTTGCTGGTCATCATTTCCCGTTCGTTGTTTGTTTAATACCTTCCCGGCTTAAATAGCTGGTGAAACGAAGCGGCTGTGTCGTCCTTTTTGGGGCGGTGCGGCCGCTTTATTTCTTTCCAACATAACATCTCCATTTGTTATTCTCGTGAATATTTACCGTCTGAAAGCCCGATTTCCGAAATAACTGCTCCATCTCTTCGTTCTTAGTGAATTGCTTCATATGATAATTGATTTTATAGATCTCAGAAATAATAACAAATGTACCGCCTGCCATCAGCACCCTAAATGCTTCACTTATATCGTGTTCGAGGTCCGGCCAGAAATAATGTGTCTGAATCGCTGTGATCGTCCCAAAAAATCCATCGTTGAACGGTAACGCTGACACATCTCCCTGACTAATTTTCACCTTACCAGCGATTACAGCCTTATTGTTTTTTTGAATAGATGTCTCTACAGCTTGTTCTGAGTAATCTATGCCGTAAATTTCATGTTGTTTATTTTGTTTTGCTAACGTATGTATAGTTTGACCGCCACCACAGCCTATGTCCAGGATAGGATCGCCGCTCTTAATTTCTATTTTTCTAAGTCCCCATGTTGTGATGTTGGTATGTGCCTGATTCATGATTTTGATCATGATATTTCCTACGAACCCTCTAGGATTCTTGGCTTGCTCAATCAGCGCATTCAATAAACCCATATTTGTACCTCCCAATCAATTGGCCATACCAGCAGCCTGATCACTTGATATATGTTCCGTAAGATTTTCTGCTGTAACTGCCCACTTATCTACTTGATACTCTATTTTATGAATACTAGTATATGAAGTCGGGAAATGAGCATTCTTATTCGTCCACGTTAGCCCTTTTAAAATATGGTATATAACATTAATTACGCCACCATGAGTGACCACAATTACATTTTCATTTGGATCAGTACTCTCCAGTTCATTACATAGTTTTGAGAAACTTGAACTTATTCGCGTAAAAAATTCCTGAGGACTTTCTCCTCCTGGAAATCTCTCATCCATTCTTAAAGCCGAGAAATAAAGACCCGGGTATCGTTCATTTACGATTTCATGAGGCATTCCAGCGATTACACCATTGTTCGTTTCTCTCCAATACTGGCTGCTTTCAACAGGCAAATCAAGCTCTCTGGCGATCTCATTTGCTGTATCTAACGCACGTTGCAAATCACTACAAAGAATACGGGTTATGTTAAAGCTAGATTGATTTTCCTTAAGATAATATCCAAGACGTTCGGCTTGTCTATATCCCTCTACTACAAGTCCACGTTGACTCCAACCCCCACGAAAGCCTTCATCATCTATTCCATGCCTTATAAAATATATAGCCATCGATTGTATACCTCCTGAACAAGATTGTTATACATTTGCATTAAACTTCGAAAACGCTTGTTTTTTAAGTTGATCCCAATTGGGCGTTGCAATGTTTGCTTGTTGCTTCAAAATATCAAATGAATTAAACAAAGCCGCTATTTCGCTGAAAGAACCGTCCACTAATTTCATAAACGGTAATTTATGAATTATTGCCAGACCATAATATACAGCCTGCTTGTGCTTTCGAACAAAGTTAACTTGACCTGCTGGAGTAACAGTATAGCTTAATTGCTCCATGATTTGAAACCCCTCGTCCATTACTGAAATGGCTTGTTTTAATAGCTTCTTATCTTTAGATACCTTTTTCAAATCCCCGTCATGCAGATAACTAAGGGAGTTCAAAGCCACTATTGGCACGATATGACTTTTGAGCCAAGCATCCATATCCTCATGATAAGTTAGCTTATACTTAGCGTTCTCAAACGCTTTTTCCAGTAAGTGTTTTATTGGAATCTCACCGTCTAAACTGCCAAGTACCATTTGCCCTCCTGCGTGTATTTTAATAACGCGACCGCTCGTTTCCCGAATTCCTGCACTAAGTTGAAATCCGAAGAGTATATTTTTCCTCACATTGCTCATTTCCTGGAGATCCTTTTGCATGCCAAGAGCATCGCCATTGTTCCCCACAAGAATTATATTCAGACTCTGATTCTCAGCTAGAATAGGTAACACAGATGGAAAATCATTATATTTCATAACAACAAAAATAAGATCATAGAGATCATCGAATCGAAGCGTAGAGATGACCTTTACTGTATCCACAGTGTTTTTAATTTGAAAATAATGGCGAAGCACAAGTCCGTCTTTCGTCAATTGCTCTGCTCGCTTTCCTCTGGCAAGCATGGTGACATCATTTCCCCCACGCACTAGAACATGCGCAAGATAGCTGCCTAATACTCCCGCTCCAAAAACTAAAACTCTCATATTTAGCTCCTCTATCCCTTTTTAGACATTTGTTGAATTTTGATCAACTGTTCGATAAAATCAGATTATCACATCTCCGGTAGGGTTCAATCGTTAGTTTGACCGGTTTTGTTGATTTTTCAACAAAATACAATACATTGTTTAATAAAAAGGGAGTCTTATCATGGATAGAAGAATTAAAAAAAACCAAACAGCCATCATGAATGCATTAATTCAACTGATGGCTGAAAAAGATTTTGAAAAAATAACGATCAACGAAATCGCAGAGCGTGCTGATGTAAACCGCGGAACGATTTATTCCCATTATGCGGACAAATACGATCTGATGGATAAATGCCTGGAGGCTCAGCTCCAGCAACTAATCGAAAGCTGCTCCGCAGTGGAGGATGAAACCGAACCCAATCCCTCGAAGGCGTCATTGCTCCGCACGCTGGAACAATTGGAGGAGAATGCTCTTTTTTATAAGACTTTATTAAGAAACAAAGCTCTGCTCTCCTTTAGAAACCAATTACAAGAAATGATAAATGAGCAGATTAAGGTACAATTTTTAGAAAACAATTTTAATCTCGATGAGCTGAGTAAAGATATATCTGTGCAATTTTTAAGTTCGGCGACTGTCGGAGTGATTGAATGGTGGTTTACCCATAGTAATCCTTGCTCTGCAAAAGAAATCACTGAAAAGTTATGGTCCATGCTCGATCTAAATCTGCAGATGATCCGTTCTCAAGCTTGAATATGTTCTCCCATATCCATCTCATAAATGGAGCTGATAATTTTTTCAATGGGAATCTCCTTAATGGATATATCAAGGATCTCTACCTTTTCGCTAAGAATATGCAGAAACTCGCCCATTTTACATTGCTCGGTATCGATCAGCAGCTCCACTTCGTAATCCGATATTCTTTCCGATATCTGAGTGCCAGGCAGATCAATATTTCCAATAGTTGTGGCGGCTGAAAGCCTAACTACTTTTTGGGCACCCAGATGCAGTCGAAGTTCAGAGAACTTGTCGTCATATACTTTTTTCCCTTGATGAATTATAAGTACTCTTTGAACCAAACGCTCTACATCTTCCAAGTCATGTGTTGTCAGAATAAATGTGGTGCCTTCCTGATTCATTTGCTTAATGAATTCTCTGATTCTTTGTTTAGCTATTACATCCAGCCCGATCGTTGGCTCATCTAAAAAAACCACAGGTGGTGAATGAAGCATCGCCATAATAAACTCGCATTTCATTCGTTCTCCCAGGGAAAGGGTGCGCGTGGGCTTAGTAATAATATCGCCAATCTCAAACATGTTTACAAATTGGTCTAGTCTTGTACGAAAGTCGTTCGTAGGAATATCATAGATTTCCTTGTTCATATAAAAGCTATCCAAAGGGGGAATGTCCCATATTAACTGCGATTTCTGTCCGAACAATACCCCGATTTGTTTTACATATTGATTTTTCTGCTTATGAGGGTTGTACCCTAGAACATTTATTTCGCCCGAGGTAGGATAGAGAACGCCTGTCAGCATTTTAATAGTCGTAGATTTCCCTGCACCGTTTGGACCCAGAATGCCAATGATTTCTCCTTTTCCAACACTAAACGAAAGATCTTCTACAGAGGTAATTATCGATTTTTCACGGTGAAACAGACTTTTAAATACACTTTTTGCATCTTGTCCACGGTGATAGGTTTCATATTGCTTGGTTAAGTTCTTGACGGTAATAATGTCCAAGTGAAATTCTCCTTCTTAGATCTTAACTAATCTTTTATCCTCCGGCGCTTTTGTAACTGCGAAGCATATATGTATAGAGCCAAATTCCGAAGGCAGCAAATAATACACAAGGAATAATCGCTATAAAAAAATAGGGTTCCCATCGGCCAATCAGTGTAGATGCTGGAAAGTAGGCAATCATGGAGACCGGAAACAGAAAAGAACTCACAGCTACGACTGCCTTAGGAAAAATCGTCCCTGGATAACGTCCAAAAGACTTAATGCTCTCAAACATCTCCGGCAAGCGGGAATTCGCCACCCATTTGAAGGAAATCGCTGCCACAATAAGCGCCACACCGAACATAACAAGCAGCCCTGCACCAAACAACAACAGGAACAATAACCAAGAGCCTATGGTCATCCCATCGATTCCGCTAAGTGCGTATACGAACATGATTACTCCTCCACCTAAAAGCCCGATACTTTCGAACTCAAAAGATCTGGCCAACAGCAGAAAAAGGCTCGAGGTCGGTTTAATTAATACCACTTCCAAAGTCCCTTCTACAACATGAGACATCGTATTCCACATAATTCCGTTAAAAAAAATCCCGGCACAAGCCGTAGACAGAATAAAAACGGATTGAATTAACAGCGCCTCTTTAAAGGTCCATCCTGCAAATGAAGCATTCGAATTATAAATAAATACCGTTACTAGAGGAAACAGCACATTCCCTATGAGCATGATAAGACTATTAAAAATAAAGTTAACACGATAAGTGATAGCAGAAGCAATATTCGCCTTCATGCAGGTTTTATATATTTGATACATACGTTTCATGCGCCCACCCCCGTAAAATGCTTAAGCGACACCGCATACAGCACCCGGCAGACAACTCCGGCAATAATTACGGCTATGAGCTGCAGCAATAACACTTGAGGAATAGGTAAGCTTATATCAGCTAAAGTATAGCTACCTGTATAGACCATTGCTGGAAGAAAGGCCGTATATTGAAAGGGTAAGAAAAAGGATGCCATTTGTAAGGATTTTGGGAAAAATACTAATGGAATCAGCGATCCTGAAAATATCCCTTCGCAGAGATTAAAAAAATTACGAATACTAGAGGATTGCACCATCCAAAAGGCGACCATTCCAATACTATAATGAATGAAAAAATTCATCATAAACGCCATAGCTATTGAAAGAATCGCGTATAGTAAATTTGCGGGTAAGACATCAATATGAAAAATAAAGAAAAAGATCATAAAGCAAGGTAAAAATTCAAACAAAAGCCCAAGTACCCTATGCCCTGCCTTCTGAGATAAAGCAAAGAACATATGATTTAGCGGTCTTAACGAAAACGTAATGAATTTCCCGGTACGAATAAGCATTTGTAAATTCCAATCGGCAAAATCCATAGTCAGATAGTTGATCAACATCGTAGCACAAAAATAGGAAAGCATTTGGGAGAGTGACATCCCGTTGATGTAAGATTCCCCGCTATAAACAGCGCTCCATATATAATACTGCACTAAAAAGTACACTGGGCCTACAAAAATAGAAACCATCGAATGCGTCCTGTACGCACTCCATTCCTTATAAGTAACAAAAGCAACCGCCCTCATAATGCGAAAGCGGTGCTTTATCATCTCAAACATAAGTCACATCCTGCCTATCTATAGATATCACATAAAAAAAGTCTTTTTCTTATTCGAGTCCGGACCAGATCACATTGTTTGTACCGAAAATCCCTCTACCGTCCCATATATTTTTATGAAAAGGGATATACCAAACGGCAATCAGCTTTTCTACCGGATCAACGACCAAAGAACAAGACCCCCATCCTTCGTGAAAAAAAGTGCCTTCAGAATAAGATGTACTTTCATTATATCGAAGGTCTGGCCCAAGACCGTATGGTCTATCCGCTCCTCCATCTCCCCATGCGTAGTTTGGAATTTTTTCAGAATTGAACCGCTTGGTCATTCTCTGAACAGCCATCCGACTTAAGACATGACCCCCTTCGTATTCCCCATGGTTAAGCAGCATGATTCCGAACTTTTGTAGATCATTAACGGTTGAATACAGTCCCCCACCAGTTCCGGGAGTCTTGATTTCTTCCTCAGACCTTTGTTCTTCATCCGTAATTTCCCCGTTTTGCAGCTTCTGAAGATATTCCTTGGCTTCTTCCGAACGAATAGCGATCCTACCAGCTTTCTCAGGCGGTATATCAAAGAAAGTATCTGTCATGCCTAACGGTTTTACAATGTGGTCCATTATGTAATCTTCTGCAAAAACACCTGTTATTTTCTCAATAATTGCACCAAGAACCACGTATCCAAACGAGGAATACATCCATTGAGTCCCTACCGGAAAACGAATGCCATAGGAAAGTCCAGCTTTAATCCAGTTTTCTTTTCCAAGCTCTGATTCATAAATATACCACCATGCACTTTTATAGTAAGTATCACTTATAGTTCCATGATCAGGTGCGATGCCGGAGGTATGAGTCAGTAAATGAGCAATTGTAATCGGCTTAAAAGGGTCGGCATCAAACTCTGGAAGAATAGAACTAACTGGTTGTCCCATAAAAATTTTTCCATCATCTGCAAGCTGCCAGATCGCTGTTGCCGTAAACAGCTTGGTAATAGAAGCGATTCGAAAAATTGTATCCGTTTTCAATTCTTGGTCGCTATCTTCTTCGTAACTGAAGCGTCCCCCCGCTCCATTAGCAAATATTTTTCCATAACGACTAAGAGAATAAATATAGCCATCGGCTACTTTCTTATTACAGAGATCCTCATAAAAATGATTAAGTGCCTCTAATCGGTCCTCCCTGTAATTCACTTCGTTCAGCTTGCTAAGCTCTGTGGATGATAACATTATTCGCACTCCCCCTTATTATTCAATAAAATACATGATGCATAAATATCTTGCAATAAAACCCAAATAATTGAAAGGGTGATTTTGCATATAACTATTTTATACTGCTCCAATAATTCTGTAACAGCAATGCTGTAATCTCGTTAACGGTTTGTCGTTAGAGATTTAACTAGTGCCATTCCACTAACCAGACCAAATACTACCCCATCATGTATGCTTGCAAATTTGTAAATCTCTATGTTCGAAATGTTAAAATACATTACTAAAATCGGATACATAAGCAGAAGAAAACTTGGAAGAAACACAATAAACAACAGCGGCCAATTAACAATAAAAGCTTTAGGTAATCCTTCTAACAACGCCAGATAGATCCCATAGACAAACGGGACAATAGCCGTGATCCACACAGTATTTTCTAATTGATAGTTCTTTTGTGCCTCTTCAGTGTAATGGCTAATTAGCGAGTTGCCATAATGTAATAAGAGCGCCCCCACTATGATCCAGACAAGATAATATAAAAATTTTGAATTCCGCATCTTCATGAAATCACTCCGTTTCTTTTTAGATAGTTCATTAGAATGTCTCTATTTAACTTACCATATAATCCATACTTTGGATATTGCATTAAAGTAAACTGGTCCTAACTAAAAAGGCTACCTCTCGGCAGCCCTTAAATTGAATTCCAACTCCCCTGGAGGATAAGTTTATCTGCGTGGCATGGTGACGCCTGCTTTGTTGTTATATTTTTCCGTAGCTTCCTTGATGACATCGTTACCGCCCTTAGAAAGCCACTCCTCCACAACCTTCGGCCAGTCGCTGATAGGTTCCTTGCCATATACCATCTTTACCATGTGCGTCAGCAGTACCGGAGGAGCCGTGTCCGAGTTAGGTGCAATGTCTGGATTCTTCACCAAGGCATCTAGCCGCGGGTCGAACTGAATTCCGTCACGGCCTTCATTAGCCAGAATAGTATCATATACATTGATCAAGCTTCTGCCTTCTTCTGTCATGTTAAGGACACCCTTATTATAAGTAGTATCCTGCACCATCCAGAGGAAAGACTGGCGGTAGCGCTCCTCATCTATAGCAGCGGAATCCGCAGGAGAAGTGTATACGATTTTGCCGTTCTCTTCCTTATAGGTTTCGTCCTTGATCCCAAAGGTAAAGAAGGTCTCAGCCTCTTCGCTCAACATCCAGTCAAAAAATTTCACGATATCCGCAGCATTTTTCGTACCTTCCTTGATAAAGTAGGTGCGCGTAGCGGAGCCGTACAAGTAGGAGCCTCCTTTTCCATCAGTTCCCACTGGCGAAGGAATAATCTCCAGCTTGGCGGATGGCGTCGTAGCCTTCAATTGTTGCTCCCACTGCAGAAGCTCGTTGGCATTCATCGTCCACATGCCCGCTTTTCCTGAGAGAATCGCATTTTTGTAGTTGGTCGGGTTAATGGTGGCAAATTCCTTGTTGATCAAACCCTCTGTATACATGGTGTTGTAGGTCTGTAACGCCTTCATCATATTTTCGCTATCCATAAACTTCGGCTGAACCTGGCCGTTTACTTCCTCGAACATAGTCAGATACGGAAAAACATCATAAGCGCCAAAGAAAGCATCCGCATATTTGAAGTCTTGACGGCCCATGTACGGGTTCTCTATCCCCAGCTTTTTGAAGGCACGCAACACAGTCAAGTACTCATCGACCGTTTTTGGAACCTGCAAGCCGGTTTGATCCAGCAGGTCCTTGCGAATCCAAGTCGCCCGGCGGGAGGGATTGGACAGAAACTCCGGTATTGCGTAAATTTTCCCTTGATAGGTGACGTTCTCCCAAGCTTCCTTCGGGATTACTTTCAAAAGGTTCTGGCCGTTTTGCTGCAGCAGATCATCCAAGGGCATGAACACACCAGCTTCAACGGAACCAGCCATTTCCTTGCCATTTACGCCGCCCGAGCCTTGAACGACATCCGGAATATCATTAGTGGCGAACATCTGCACCATTTTCTGCTCGAACTCTTTATGAGGAACCAACACTATATCCAAGTCTGTGTTTGTCATCTCCTCCAGCTTTTTCACCCATTTGTCCTTATTCAAGTCGGGTGATTTCTCAACATAGTTAAAAGCCAGCGTCCGCATCGAGATCGAGAATTCAGTTTTCTGCGGCGTATTTGACGAACCTCCGGCAGTCTCTTCTTTGTCCTTGTTCGAGCAACCTGCAATAACGGTAGCACCCATTACGGTAGCCAGACAGATGCCAATCCATTTTTTCATAATATAACCCTCTCCTTGTACAATGGGGTGTATACGTAAATGAAGATATTTTAAGGCTAATAAGCTTTTGGGATCTCAACCCGGTGGGTAATTCCCTGATTCGTAAAGTAGACATGAACCCCATGGTCCTGATCGTCCATAAAGTACGATACGTAATCCCGGCTTCCTGATTTTTGGGGAATCAGAAGAGTAACGATCCGATGACTTACGGCCTCTTGGGTAGAGGCAGTCAAATGCCAATGCTCGGGCAGCCCTTCCCATTCTTTCGGATCTACATCTGTAAATTGATTGCTTTGGCTAAGTGTCATTTCTCCCGAGGAACTATAGACAAATCTGCCCTCCATCTGAGCTTTTTTACCATTTACTTTAAAAGATTGTTCCTTCAACTTCATGGGATACAGTGTATGAAACAGCCAATCCAATTTTCCCGGACGTTCCAGCTCGACACTGTCTGCGATAACAAAGTAAGCGCTATCAAAGAAAAATATTTCCCGCACATACCGCTTGATATAGGGTACATTCTCGCGGTAGGCTTCGGTGGCATCCATTTGCGTGTAGTTGATTCCGGGCGTACTATACGCCTTCAACACCTTGCCGTAGGCTGCCATGTTCTTCGACTTGTCCGTGCCAGCATATTGGCCTTTGCCGTCAATAAGAATTGCGTTCTTGGAGCGGGTCTGCCTGCGCCACTGCATATGCATCGTACTGTTGAATGCAACGTAATAGCCGCTTTCAATAGCCAAAGGCTCGCCGAAGGCATGCAGCAGGAAGGCGTTTTGATCCCCATGGCTATGGCTCACAGAGCCGTAACGGCTGCTCTTGGTCAACAGCATGATATGTTCCTGCGGATCCTCCATCCGATGATGCATGGCGACCCATCCCACATCCTGAAACCACTTCAGAGGTTCTGCAGCCACCGGTGGCTCTGAAGAAATCTGCGGATAATCCGTGCGATAAACCATCTCATCGAACCGGAAATCCCACCAGCCGTAGTTATAGAAGATCATCTGGGTGTCAGGGTTCAGTTCCTTAGTTTGCTCAAAATACCATTGGTACTGGCCATTCCCGGTTAAACCGGCGAATTGGCGGATATTGAAGCCCGTCTTGAGATTGACCGGATCTCCCAGTGACGATTGATCGCCGAAGCTGGCCCTCACGGTATCCGGACTGAAGCAATAGAGCGGAAAGTCACCGGTTTTGCGAAAGAAAGGACGGTCATAGAAATTGATTGCCATGTATTTGCGAATTAGATTGAGCGCCTCCGTAACGAATGCCATCTGAGTGGTCCAATACATCGGACCTTCGGCCCACCCGCCATCTTTGCCACCCCATGGAGTATACATGGCGGAGAAGTACTCCAGCGTATAATCAAGCCATTCCTGCGCCTTCTCCTCCTCACCCAACATGGAAATACAACACGGTACGAGTACAGAGGATAAAGAGCGGATCGCATGGCTGTCATAAGGAACTTGATGGATGCGGGAACGTTCGATGACATGGAATGCGATCTGCCCGGTTCTTCGCAGTAGCGCCTGCCTTACCTTAAGGCGTTCTTCTTCCACCAGAGAGCCGTGAAGCCAATCATAGCCCCATGCCAACGCTCCGGCTATGCGAAAGGAGCATTCATCATTGTAATCCCGGCTGGTGGTACCATCCGTGTTCCAGCTTGCCGCATGAAGCAGCCACTCTTTAGCTTTGGCGATAAGCGCCTCGTCCTCCAACACAACTCCAGCTATAGCAAGATGCCGGACAGCATAGAAAACTTCCTGGCAGTCCATATACATCTGCCGCCATAGTGTGGCGACACGCTTATTATCTGGATACGGTGCAGGCTCGGGAATAAGCTCGCGCTTTGTCCAGGGTAAAACGGAATGCTTCAGGAAGTCATCCCAGCCAGTGGAAATGGGGTCTTGGCGGACAACTTCCCGGTAAGACGGAAGTTGCTCCGCTTGAAGCCATAGCCGCGGATGGTGGGCGGAAGCAGTTGAATATCGTTCTGTACGGGAAGGCAGTGGCGTTAGCGGCAATTCATCCTCCACCACAAAAGCTCTTACTTTACTCCACTCGGAACGGATATCATTCTCCCCGATAAGACTGTATCGCCAATAATACGAGCCGGGCGCCAACGGCTTATCCGGGGTAAACAAATTATAGGGAATTCTGCTGTAGGTCAACGTACCTTCCGGCTCAAATCCAGTGTTTGAGGAGATCTGCAGCTCGTACATACTCTCTTCTAGACATGCAGGCATCCAAGTAAACCGCGGAGGATTCTCTCCAACATCTGTATGTTCATCTGGCCCATATGACAGGTCGAGTACGCCGCTGGTAGGTTGAAATAAAGGTTCTAACATCTCTACTCCTCCGTATTCCGGGACTTTTCCTGAATCAGTCCCGCTTTAGGGTCAAGGCAATAGACCACTACTTGCCCAGTTGTTGCTATTTGGATTCGGGGCGGTTCGCCCACCTGACTCACTAGCTTCAGTACAGCAGGTTCGTGACCGTCCCGATAAACCGTAATAAAATTAACCGACGGTCCTTTGTGCCGAAGCATAATACCTCGTAGCAATCTACTCGGGTCTTCGGCATTACCCGGTGTGCGGATTTCATACATAGTGGAGCCGGGCGCCAGTAGAGTACTCGTGGATACTTCATACTCCCGGCCGCTGCTCACTCCATCATAACGGATATTCCACTCCGTATTTAACGGACAATCCGTCTCATTTTTCATTGCGGACAGTACTTCTACTGAGCCATAACCTGCTTCCAGACCAAGGACTGCCGGAGAGTCCGTCTGGACACGGTGAAGGTCGAACGGTAACAGCAAATGTCCCGTCGGATGAAACCATAAGTCCACTTCCTGATCCCGCTCCGTCACCTGCTCAACATGAAACCAATCCAGCAGCCAACCGCCGGCCAATACAAGATGCCGGTCTAGAACAACTCCTTCATAGGCGCCGTCTGAGCGAATCCATAAGTACGTAGCAATGCCTTCCTGACGGAATTGACAGCACCTTCCGGTATGTGGAGCTTGGGAGCGCCCTCCGATGGTAACCGTGTTATGGCTCGCGGTTTCGGAATACCATTCCTTCCGCAAAACAGATCCATAAGGAACCATGCCCAGCTCGGGAGCAACCTCCCCCCATCGGTGCATAATCGTGATATGAAGCTTATCAAAATGCCCATGTGATCCGCCATGCTCTCCGAAATCCGCCAGAACGGACAACGGATTGCCCGGGTGGCGGAGCACGGCGAATCCGGAATCCGGCAGTAGAACAGAGTCTCTCACCCTGTAACTGGTCTGAAGTTCCTTACTCTCACCTGCTCCATACAGCACTGCCTCCAGACCAGTCCTTAATTCCTGTCCATATAGATACCTATAAGCATTCGCCAGTATTGGCTGGAGACTCGGGTCTTTGTAAACCGCAATACCTATTTCAAATACTTCAGCAATTTCTCGGGCGAAAGGAACGCGCGCATAAGGACCATCATGCACGGCTGGAAGCTCCCCGTTATCGCCGCTAAGCTCTACCAGCAACTGAAACATGCCACGGATGGATTGTCCCTGATCTCCTTTGGCAGCATAGAGGTCAACCCCAAAGCGCCCGGACATCTCGGCTGCTATGAGATAAGCCCGCAATACAAAAATGTGGTAGTACGTGCTGCCTTCAAATTCAAAGCCATCTGGCTTCACGCCAATGGACAGATGATGATAGAATCCGCCTTCTCCCTCCAGCAAAGAAGCAAGCTTTTCTCTGGTGCCTTTGGCGGCATATACACAAGCCAGGCTAGCGTTCAGCCATGCGGTATAATTGTTCTCTGCATTCTTCTTCTCGTAAATGAGGATGTGGCGGTATTGCTCCATGCTCTCCTCCAGCATCGTGAAGAATGTTTGAAGCCTCAACTCTTCTTCCTCAGTGAACGTTACTCCATAGTCCACAAGAAGCAGATAGGCCCGAATAAGCGTGGTGGACCAGATAGCCTCTGTCAGCGCCTGATGAAAGGCACGGCCACTAAGCATCCAGGGTTGGGCATCGGGATGAACCGGATACAAGGGGAACTGCTCTGCATAACCGACAAGAATCTTCCGGGCTAAGCTGCTATAGAATTCTTCTCCGTCTGCGGCGAATACCGCGGCAGCTTGCAGGGCGTATCGCGCCATCGCCTGATGCCGGTATACCAGCCATGCTCCCCGGTAGGGTTCACCTTCCAGCTTGCAGCCCTTCGGGCAAGAAAAAACAAACGCATCTTGCTCCATAACATCGAAGATTAGCTCAGTATGATGCTGGGGACATACATATTGGTGCCACCAGCCACCAGGCTCTGACGGGAGCAGAATCTCTTCTCTCCGGAAGGGATCCAGCTCCATTTTCAATTTATCCACCTCAAGACCAACCCAGGAAAAAGTATCTGCTTTCTCCTTAAGGTTCATCATCGCATGAACAAGCCTCCGTTAATTTCAATAATTTCGCCTGTCAGATAATCCGACAGCTCTGAAGCGAGGAAGAGTGCCACATTGCTCACATCCTGTGGAGCACCTTCCCGGCCCAGCGGAATCTTTGCAATCGTTGCCTGTCTTGCCGCATCCGCAGTAAAGGTAGCATGGAAAGCGGTCTGACCGATAAATCCGGGAGAGATAGCGTTTACATTAATTCCATGAGGACTCAGCTCTTTGGCAAGTCCCTTGGTATAAGACCATACCGCAGCTTTGCCCGCTGCATAAATGGAAGCCCCCGGTCCGCCGCCGTCATGGGCCGCAAGGGAAGATACATTGATGATTTTACCGCTTTTCTTGGCAATCATTCCTGCTGCTACGGCTTTGCAGGCAAACACGCATGATTTAAAATTGACGTCCATCACCTTGTTGTAATGCTCTTCGTTCATTTCAGTATTTGGAACCCTATTGATCATACCGCCTGCATTGTTGACGAGAATATCGATGGTTCCGCCGAAATGCTCCTCTATTTCCTTTACCATATTGTCCAATTGGGCAGGACTTGTTGCGTCTGCCTGAAAAGCATGAGCTTCTCCTCCGGCCTGACGGATCGCGTCAACCGTCTCCTCCGCAGAACCAAACAAATAGTTTACCGCCACTTTGGCGCCGGAAGCAGCCAAAGTCTCCAAGATTTGTCGGCCTATCCCTGCATTGGACCCTGTAACAAGCGCAATTTTACCAGTCAAATCAATTTTCATTGCATATTTCCTCCTAGTAGTAGTTTTTTCTGAAAACATCTATCTTCTCACTCCGCAGGCATAGATAAGATCAGCCGGGTTCCCTCATTCTCCACGCTTTCGACACTTAACCCGTATTGTTCACCGAACACCATTTGAATTCTCCGGTGCACGTTCATGAGCCCGATTCCACCTCTATGATAGAGGGAATCTCCTTCCGTATCCGCCAGCTGATTCAGATTCAGCTTCTCACGAAGCTTATCAAGCCGTTCGCGGGACATCCCTGCGCCGTTATCCTCTACAAGAACTAGAAAACGGTCTCCCTCTATTCTGGCGTCGATTCGAATATAGTGCTTGTCTTCAATTCCCTCGGGAAACGCATGCTGAAAAATATTTTCGATCAAGGGCTGAAGTGTCAGCCTGACCATCTTAGCCAGTAGCAGCGTCGGCGGAATCACTACGTCAATTTCGAACTCTCTGCCGATCCGGTGCTTGAGAATCGTCATGTAGCTCAGTACATGATTAAGCTCATTGGCAATCGTAATTTCCTCCAGATTAGTTTGGATGGAGTAGCGAAGCATGAATGCCATGGCCTCCACTATTTCTGTGATTTCATCCGAATCCTGAACGACCGCGTAACATTTGATAGTCTCTAATGTGTTATATAGATAGTGCGGATTAATCTGCAGCTGGAGTGCCTGGAATTCAGCTTGATGACGCTCCAGAGCCTCCTTCTGGGTGGTAAGCTCCGCTTCGTATACCCGCTCAATCATTTCGGACAGCCGGGTCACCATGAGGTTGTAGCTGCGCATCAATCCCCCCAGCTCATCCTGACGGCCGTTCATCTCAAGCCTGCGCCACTTGCCTTTTTCCGTTTCCCTCATGCCCTCCTTAAGAATCAGGATGGGCTTCGTGATGGATCGTCCGAACCAGGTTGCAAGGAGCAGTGTGCCTACAAGCGTGAGAACTCCCACCACCAGCGTGGTCGTACGAATGGTAGAAATAGGCTTGCGCAGCTCACCAACGGGTATGGATACTACAAGCTGCCATTTGGAATATTCGGATTTTCTCGACACGAACAAATACTCTTTCCCGTCTACTTTTTCCACCACAGAGTCATTTGGGTGTTGAAATACGTTCTGAATGTGCTCAGCAGATAACCCAGGGTGGTTATTATTCCCTTCCGCCCGATAGAGGAGTTTGCCGAATTCGTCCATGATAAAGTAGGACCCGCCCTGTCCCAGATCAAGAGGTTCCCATATGCGGGCCAGATCCTCTGCCTTAAATTCAATGGCCACTATACCTTTAGGACGATAGGAAGAGACCCCTCTGATTCGTCGGACCATCGTAATAATGTTCTTATCCCCTTCATTCATCACATTCGTGTTGAGAATGGTGATGCGGCCGCTCTCCGGCGTATGTTCGCTTAAGAAACGGTAGCGTTCCTGAGGATGAAACTGCAGGCTATGCGCCTGATAGGAGTTATCATCGCTAATGGCCTTGCCGTGTTCACCGATGATGTACATCAGATTAATCTGAGGATACAGAATAAACAAAGAACGAAACAAATACTTCTGAATGTCATTCGTATATTGATAGTAGGAGAAGCTATCCTCTGGGTCCATATCCAGGAACTCCTTGACTTGATTGTAGGACAGGATGGAATCGCTAGCCTTTTCATAATTTTGCAAATACAGATCCATTTGATAAGACGCACTTCTGATAACTTGGGCAATGGACTTCTCTGAAGACTTATCCAGCTCAGCCGAAGCCTGAAAATAGGAGATAAATCCAACCATGGACAAGGATAGAAGAATGACGGTGAGAAAGGAGGCGAACAGCTTGTTCGACAGACTCTTTCTCATCAATCGATCCCCAGCTGGTTGCGATACTCGGAAGGAGCCAGCCCGGTGAACTTTTTGAACGTTTTCGTAAAATGAGGATGGTCTGCATACCCGACCTCATAGGAAATATCGGTGATCCGATAGCTTGCATCGGCAAGCAATCTTTTGGCCTTCTCCATCCTGCGTTTTATGCGGTAATGTACAAAGGTCTCTCCCGTTGAGTGCTTAAACATCTGGCTGAAATAAGAGGCATTTAGTCCAAGCACTTCCGCCACTTCTTCCAGCGATACTTCCTGAGCGAGATGCTTTTCTATAAATGCTTTAGCTTCCTCTATCGGATCCTTCGCTTTACCCTTGCGCTTTCTACGAAGCTCTTCCAATATAGCTGCTGACGCTTCTGCGAAACAGTGGAATAACTGCTCAGATCCAGCTGCTGCGGACAAGTCTAATACGCTTTTACCGGGTGTAACTGAATTGACAAGCAGCTTCTTCACGAGCAAAGCGTAGCCCTCTTCCAGAAGCTCTTTTTGCTGACTTCGGCTCATCTTGCGCTGGAGGAAGTCAGTTTCCCATTCCTTCAGTACAAGGTACAGCCTCTCTTTATCCAAGGTCCAGATGGCATCATCCATACGCACGATCCATTCATCGAGCTTAGCGACAGAGACAAAACTCTCTAACTTCTCTCTATGCGCTTCCAGTTTGGCGATCACATTTTGAAGGTTCCCTTTGCTCACGGGTTTCAGGAGATATTCTTTCACTCCATAGGACACGCATTGGCGGGCGTATTCAAAATCCCCATAACCCGAGATGACAACAGTCTGAATATCCGTCTCCATCTCCGACAGCCGCCGGCACAGCTCCAGTCCGTCTACCTTGGGCATACGGATATCTGTAAAAAGAAAATCCGGCTGCTCCTCCATAATGAGCTGAATTGCCTCTTCGCCATTCTGGGCCAGCTTAATGTTATACGGATGCTCGCCGCATTGCTGGATCATGATAGAAAGTCCCTTTCGAATCATGGGCTCGTCGTCTACGATTAATACACATCTCATCCATGGATACCACCTTCCGATTCGTCTCGCTTAACGCGTTCCTATTCTACCACACTATGATAGATCAGGATTTGACGGATCCGACCATCATTCCTTTAACGAAATGGCGTTGAAGAAACGGGTAAATCATGATAATCGGAATAGTAGCGACAATGATAACAGCCATTTTAATGCCCTCAGGTGAGGTGTGGGCCAAAGAGCTATACACTGAGGAAGCCGGATCAATGCTGATATCGTCCGTCTCGAAGAGCTTCTTCAACATCACCTGCAGAGGCCATAAAGACGGCTTGTTGATATAATACAGAGCGCTCATGTACGTATTCCAGTGCCCGACGGCGTAGAAAATCCCCAATGAGGCCATTACCGGTTTGGACAACGGCAGTACCATGTTGACAATGATCCGCAGCTCGCCACACCCATCGATTCTAGAGGAATCTATCAGCTCCTGAGGCAGCTGCATGAAGAAGCTTCTCATCACGAAAAAGTTAAAAGCGCTGATGGCGCCCGGAATCATAAGTGCCCATAAGGAGTTCATAAGCCCCAAATTTTTTATCAGGATAAAATTTGGAATAAGAGGGGCGCTGAATACCATAGTGAACAATACCATCATGACGATGTATTTACGTCCTAGGAATTCCGGCCGCGACACCGGATAAGCGAGAGACGCTGTCGCAATCAGATTAATTGCGGTGCCCAGTACCGTAATATAGACGGAGACACCGAACGCCCGCCAAATGGAATGATCGCTGAAAACGTACTGATAATTGATCGCGGTAAATTCCTTTGGCAGCAAACCTACCCTGCCATTAATAATTGCTTCAGAGCTGCTAAAGGACTGGGCAATCACATTCAGAAACGGCAGAAACATAGCCAAAGCGAGAGCGGTCAGAAACAAAAGATTGAACACATTAAATAGATTCTGGCCGCGAGTATAGCGTACTCTCATCATCCCTACCTCCATAAAGAGCGATTAATACAGCGATTCACCGGTTGTTTTTTTGCTCAAAATGTTGCCGATGAGCACCAGAATGAGTCCAACTACCGACTTGAATAGCCCCACTGCTGTTGTATAGCTGTATTGCTGAGACAGCAGCCCCGCCTTATAGATATAAGTGTCCAGAATCTCCCCGTTCCCGGTATTAAGCGCGTTCAGGAATACCCATACCCGCTCGAAGCCAAGATCAAGAAATCTCCCGATATGGAGAAGGAACAAAATCATAATCGTCGGTATCAGAGACGGCAGTGTAATGGCTAAGGTTTGTTTCCAGCGCCCGGCTCCGTCTACTTCAGCAGCCTCATAAAGATCTGGGTTTATTCCTGCCAACGCGGCCAGATAAATGATCGTACCGTACCCGGAATCCCTCCAGATACCGGAACTGATCAAAATCGTGCGAATGTATGAATTTTCACCAAGAAAATAAATTGGTTCAAAGCCGAAGGCTTGTAAAACCTGATTCACAATCCCTGTTCCTGGGGAGAGGATACCCAAGGCGATACCGCTGACAATTACCCAAGACAGGAAATGGGGCATATAAACCACCGTTTGCAAAAACCGTTTGTAAAACACAAGCCGAATTTCATTCAGCAGAAGTGCAAGCAATATTGGAGCCGGAAAGGCGAATATAAGATCATACAAGCCTAGAAGAATTGTATTGCTCAAGATTCTTCCGAAATCCTGGTATTGAAACATCGTCCTAAAGTGCTCAAGTCCCACCCATTCACTGCCTGTAAAGCCTTTAAAAATGTTGTAGTTTTGAAATGCAATAACTGAACCAGCCAACGGCAAGTACTTGAAAATGATGAAATACAAGATCCCGGGAATCGCAATCACATAGAGTGCTCTGAATTTCCACATGTTTAAAAGCAAGGATCTTTTCGTGTCGGCTTTGTAGTTAATAAGGTCAACCCCAGTTAACTTAGCTTTCATAACCGTTTCCTACAGATCCTGTTTTCAGCAGGTTCGCCGGAGCATTCTCATCCAGGGGAATTTCTTGAAATTCGACGGTAATAAATCGTTCATCCCGTTCAATAATTCGGGATAACTCCCGCGTGAATACGGTGACTATCTCCTCCTTCTGCTCACTCGTTCGGCCTTCGTACATCCTAATCTCAATATGTGGCATCGGCCTTCCTCCATTTCCTTGAATAGTGAATGAATCTAACCTCATTCTACCTACAATAAAGCGCTTGCAATATGGAGTTTCTATGAGTGAGCTTGTGTTTTCTTTAGGGTATATTCGGTAACGGCCAACCCTCTACTACCACATGATCATTTTTGAAATAATTGCGACTTATACTGTCAATAAGATTCCCTTGCAGGATGATCCCTTTTCCAGCAAGAAGTCGAATGCCGTTCGTATTGCCAATCAGCGAATTTCCGATCAATTGAACGTCCTGCGGGTCGCCCGCTCCGATATCATTTGCTTTGCTGTCGCCGGGATCATGCTCAAGGGATACAGCCCAATAATTCGACGCAGTATTGTTGCGAATGATATTCTCCTTAATGATTGTACCTGGCCCGTTCAAAATCTGAATGCCTTTGGCGTCCTCTATATGAGTTGTATTTTCAATCACATTTCGCTCGATGACTGTATCCGGAGTGCCCATAGTTACATTGATTCCTTCTCTTGTATTACGAATCGTATTGTCATGGATATAGTTGCGCGGTCCTGACTTACTGTGATTGCTGGGTGCTGTACCCCCGGTGTTTCCCAGCCCGATCGCCGCGCCGTAGGGAATGTCACTAATCACATTGCCGTATATCTCGTTCAAATATTCGAGTTCTCCATGCAGATCGATGGCATCCAGCTTTGTATTCATAAACTGATTGTTTCGCAGAACATTGTTATGGGCAACAAATTGGATCAGCGCCCCATGCCGCAAATAAGGGCCTTCGAAATGGGAGTCCTCCACAACATTCCAAACCGTGTCGTTCTCATACCCGTTGCGGTCCTGTTTGGCCATGCCCTGAATCGACACACCATAGCCAGCACCGCCCGGACCTACATCTGTCGCATTTCGGAACGTGCTGCGGCGTACTACAATATCACGGCTGTTGTCGATACGCACACCCATACGTGAATACTTCTCTACAGTAACCCCATCAACCGTGATGTTGTATGACGGAACCTCACCAAAATTTGCGATGGTAATCATGCTGTCGGGACCACCTGCGTCCGGGTTGTTCACTTTATGATCCGTCGTGTAGACACCGTTCCAGGTAGAAGTCAATGTGAGATTAGATATGGACAGATCATGCTGTCCGGATACTTTCATCAGGGCGCTGTTTTTTACCTTATTGAGAGATGTCTTGAGGATGGTTGTTGATTGATCCTCACCGCGAAGGTTTACTCCTGACTTGAGCTTCAAATTGACAAGAGTATCCAATGTTGAGTTCAAATTATAAACCCCAGACGGCAAATAGACCTCATCGCCGGGCTCAGCACTGTTTATGGCAGCTTGAATAGCAATACCGTCATCTGTGTCGTTATCGGCGAGATCAGCATTATAGTCCAGCACGTTCAAGATGCGCCCAGTGGTAGTAGGTGAGGAATGAACCGGATGCACCGTACCCTCAGGTTCGGTTAATCCGGGAGCTGTGAATGGGATCGGTTCCCGGGGGGGATTAGGTGTGTAGTTCGGGATGCTGGCTACAGGTGTATCGCCATTTGCGAACGGCGCATAGATGTTTACCTCCGATAAACTTGTAAACGCGCTGCCATCAGAATTTCCAAGACCCACGATCCGCACATATCTGGCTTCTGTGTCAGGAAGATCAAAAGGTTGCATCTCTATGGTTCTGTACATGCTTGCACCAGTCCATATGGTAGTCCAAGCCAAACCGTCATTTGAAGTTTCGATACTCAATTGAGCCGTACGCGTGTCACCTTTATAAACGGCAATACCTAAATAACTGATCTGCTTCCGTTCGCCTAAATCGTATTGGACCCACGGGCTGTTACCTGCGGCGGACCAACGGGTGAACAAGTTATTATCGATGGTATTCGTTGCGATATTGCCATCGCTGTCGCTGGCTGTCACGTTTGCAATCGCGTAAGGAATGATGGGTTCTGTAAGCGTTGACCGCGTAAAAGAAAGCGGTACGGATGTATTGCCCGACTGATCCACCGCTTCAACCTTAAAGCTGTACGCCGTGCTAGGGCTAAGCCCAACGGCTGTGTACGTTGCACCGGTAACATTGGATAACAGGGTGTTATCCCGGTATACGCGATAGGAGCCGATACCTTGATTATCGCTGGCGGCCGGCCATGAAAGTTGAATGAACTCTGTACCTATATTGACTGCTTTCAGAGAACTTCCATCCGGCCAGGAAGGTTTCTCATGGTCGCTTGAAGGTGCAACCGCTTCTTGAACAACAAGCTGTGGACGGGGGTTGCTGTTGCCATTAGCTTCTTTCGAATAGACATTGAGGGAAATTCCAGTGCTTGCCGCATCACCAAGCAGAAAAGCGATATTACCGCCCGATGCGGACAATCTTTCTCTGACAAACTCGGACACATCGATGCTGTAAACCTGTGGAGCTCCTGATTTGTCTGCCGTTACGGTAAATTTCCCACTTAACGAAGCAATGGTCAGATCCGTGACAGGCGCATTGCTCCAAGTCAGCTCCGATTCAGTCCAATTTGTATCCTTTAGGCCGAATAACGAAAGTTCGAGGTCCGCATTGGATGAACCCTTTTTGGCAGCAACATTAAAAATGTACCTGTTTGCAGGATTGCTATATGAAGAGACATCAAATTTAAAATACACATATTTCTTGTTCTCGGCGCCAGAAGAAATACTGAACAATCCATTGCTGCTGCCCGTCGCGCTATTGAAGTTTACAGTGGGCTTGCTGCTGTCGATGACTGCATCGTCGCTCGGTGCCAGACTGGCTAGATCGCGGTATACAACCTCATCATCAGGTGTTGTTGCCATTCGATTCTTTACATATTGATCCATAAAAGCCCAAGCCTCGGCGCTTGCTTGCTCAGCCGCTTCGCCTATAAAACCGTGACCTTGTTTAGGTACAATTTTTACATCGACCACTTTCACGCCTGCATCCTTCAATTGATTGGAGAACGTAATGCTGTCCGTGTATGGGATCGTTGCATCCACATCCCCATGGCGGATGAAAAAAGGCGGATCGTCCGGTGACGCATAAGTGCCAGGCATGGCCAACCTTGCCTGGTCTGGCACAGAGAACGCGTCGTTCCCGCCTAAAAGCGCTTTTACAGATTTATAGCTATTAGCGAAGTTTGTTGTAAAATCCGCTGGACCGTAGAGATCGACAACGGCTTGCACTTGATCAGAATATTGCTGCCAACCGCCATTCCCTGCCAAATCCGGAACATTTACGGTATGTCCTGTATCCAATGTGATTGTCTCGCCTGACTTAATGTTCCCAGTCGTACCGAGTAGTGAGGCCAGATGCCCCCCTGATGACGAACCCCATACACCGATCCGACTCGGGTCCAGATGGTATTCTGCCGCATGCGCGCGCAAGTAACGAATAGCAAGCTTCACATCCTGAATTTGCGCCGGGAATGGCGCTTCCGGGGTTAAGCGGTAATCCAGCGATACTCCGATATATCCTCGCTTGGTTACATAGTTGCAGATACTGGCAAGGGCTTGCTTCCGGTCTCCGTGATTCCAACCTCCGCCATGAATGTATACCATCACTGGCACGGGTGCTTGAGGCAGGATCTTGGGTACGGCAATCGAAGTATAAATCGGCCGCGTTCCAGCATTCCCAATCCGCACATCTTCATACAGCTTAACGCCTTCAGGAACCACAAACGGCTTAGGTTCAGCCGGTGTAAGGATTGGCACCGGTGTCTCTGCGGGTGGTATTCCGGGAATCGCTTGAGCTTTGAGGGCGACACTATCAATGTACATATTCGCGCTCATAAGCTCCCCCACACGAACCCGGATTTTGACGTTCGGGTTGTTGTCAGCTCCGCTGCCCAAGTTTTGGACTTTGAGTTGGTTCGGCTCACTGTTCTTTTGTTCCAGCGTTCCTGGGGGCAGCTTAAATTCCTCCAACGTTGTCCAATTTATCCCTCCGTCACTTGACCATTCTACGATGACGCTTCCTCCGATGTAGGAGGATGCCCGTGTATAATAACTCAATTGAAGATTGCGGTACCCCGTCGAATTCACTGGCAGCGCCAATGCATCCTTGCCATCGATTTTCACCAGATTCGGTAAGGACGGGGCCGTGGACGAAACCGAAGTTTTCGCCATACTGTTTCCTTCGCCTTCCTGCAGCCAAGGCCCCGGAATGGCAATACCACCGGTAGATCCAAAATTGTCAGGGTCATCGAAGTTTTCCTCGTAGAGCGTAACATAGTCATCGGTTATTTTGTCTGCATAAACTTCAGTAAGCGCTTGCATTTCCAAAGGCGAATATAACAAAGCCAAAGCCAACAGTACTCTAATGCCCACTCGAAAAGCTTTCCTATATAGTCCGTTTCTCAAATGAATTCCTCCCTGTCATGGTATAGGTAATCACAAGCATTATGGAGTTCAAACCTCTTTTGAGGTGCAGCTTATTAATGTCGGGACAAAATCACACCGTCGTTATTGTTATAACGTTCTGTTGCTTCCTTGACGACATCACTTCCCCCTTTCTGCAGCCATTCCTCCACCACCTTCGGATAGTCGGAGATCGGCTTTTTGCCGTATACCATATTGATCACATGCGTCAATATAACAGGCGGCAATTTATCTCCACCTGGAGTGATGTCCGGGTTTTTCTGATAGCCTTTTACTTGCGGTTCAAATTGAATCCCGTCGCGTCCCTCATTCGCAAGTACTGTGTCGTAGAGCTTCATCAAATCTTTTCCTTCGGGTGTGAGACTAAGCGCACCTTTATTGTAGGTAGTATCCTGTACGAACCACAGCAGGATTTGACGGAACGTTTCTTCATCAACTTCATCAGCTGTTTTCGGTCTGTTATAGTTAATATTTCCGTTCTCTACAGTGTAGTTTTCCCCTTCAATTCCGAAGGTAAAAAACTTCTCCGCTTCGTCACTAACCATCCAGTTGAAAAACTTGACGATCCCGGCAGGGTCTTTCGCATTCTTGTTAATTAAATACGCTCGCGGCACCGTACCGACAAGACGAAGTCCCCCCTTACCGTCTGGCCCTGTGGGCGAGGCGATCAGCTTCATTTTACCAGTAGGCACCTGTTCTCTTAGCTGCTGATCCCATTGGATCAACAGGTTCGCATTCATGTTCCAGATGCCCGCCTTGCCTGCAAGAATATCGTTCTTAAATTTCGTGGGATTAATTGTGACGAATTCCTTGTTGATCAGTCCTTCGTCGAACATTGTCTTGTACGTTTGGATCGTCTTTTGCATATTTTCGATATTCATAAATTTCGGGACAATTTGATCCCCTTGTTTCATAAAGAAATTAGCAAAGGTATCGTAAGATCCGAAGAACATATCCGAATATACAAAGTCCTCCCGGCCCATATAAGGATTCTCCACACCCAGCTTCTTAAAAGCACGCATGACATTCAGGAAGTCATCTACTGTTTTAGGCTCTGGCAGCCCTGTTTGTTCCAAAAGATCCGCACGAATCCAAGTTGCCCGGCGTGACGGATTGGACAGCCATTCCGGAATCGCATAGATATTACCTTTCGCATCGGTCTCCTTCTCCCATGCCTCCTTCGGAACTTTCTTGAGAAGATCCTGCCCATACTGCTCAAGCAATTCATTTAGGGGCATGAATACTCCGGCTTCCACGGAACCTGCCAACTGAGGGTTCGTCAGCCCAGAGCTTGCTTGCACGACATCCGGAATGTCGTTGATCGCGAACATTTGAATCATTTGCGAATCAAAATTTTTCTGCTGCATCAAACGGATGTTAAGAACTGTATTTGTAAGGTCCTCCAGCTTTTTGACCCATTTGTCATCATTAATATTCGGATGATTGTCTGCATACGAAATGTTTCCGCTCCGGAACGATATGGAGAAAGCAGTGTTTTTTTCTGGACTCTCCTCTGCTTGCTCTTCTCCCCCCTTATTAGAAGAGGAACATCCATTCATAGAGACGGCTAATAATGAAACTCCCACCATGGTAAGCATCCAACGCTTCATTTCCATCAACTCCCTATTATAAAATTGGGGACACTTCAGTAGAATGACTAGAAGTTCGGAGGGGCTCGATCATGGGCCGCAACAGTTTTGCTAAATGCTCGCTCATTAACGTGTGTCCATAATCGGAAGGATGAATCAGATCGGAGGTCAGCGAGGTAAGATCGCGCATGACTGATGCGCCATCCAGCAGATGTAGTTGTGGATGTTTATTGCTCTCACAGTAACGAAGCAGCACTTCGTTAAAAATCCCCTCTTGGACATGAAGAAGATGGCCTGCATCAAGAAAATACGTTGCACGATTCGGATAAATCGTAGTAACGAAGACAGGTTTGTCAGGATGACGTTCGATAACCCGGTCCAGCATGTAAGACACTCTACGCTTGAATTCCTCGGGAGACACTACAGCACGCATATTGACACCAAGTTCAAGAAATAGAAAATCCCAATCCTCACGCTCAGCCAGATGATCGGCAACTACGTCCTCGCAATAACAAGATCCGCTAAGCGCAAGATTTAGCACATCCACACCAAGTCTGCGCGCTGTCTGCTGTAAGTAACCATTGAAATGATGCGTGGATCCCGCGCTCTGGCTGATGGAAGATCCATAGGCGAGCATTGAAAGCTTCGGTACCTCATCCGGTCTAGGCGCACGTACTTCACAATCAAAAGCATCCACATCGTAGAAAACAGCTCCGAAACGATCAAAATGCAAACGCCATACGTTAGAGGAAAATCCAGACTGATTCAGCCGCTTACTTGATACCTCTGTAAAACGTTCCGGCTCCTCCAAGTGCAGAGTAGTTACCGTACCCGCCTGCAGAAAATGCTGAGAATGAAAAAAATCCCCTCTGCATACCACAACGCGGCCGTTACTATCATTCGATCCGACAGTAACCCTAACATGCTTGGATTCGGTGACAAACCGCAATTCGCAGCCGTTCGATTGTATAGCTTTGGTTCTTCCTTTCTCTGACAAGCCATTGCGCACATGCTGCGGAAAACGCTGGAGATGCAATCCAGATTGATAGGGTTTATGAACCAGCTCCGAAACATTGTGAAAATAAACGCCTTCCTTTTCCATCTTTGCAGCTACACCACCTTAATAAAATCAAGTTCGCATTAACTCATATCTGACTTCTATTGCATCATATAATAACAATAAAAGCATAGTCAACATGTTTTTATGTTTATTATGAGTCATATATGAGTCAATTCTTGTACAACAAACAAATACTTCAACATAACAAAAAGCACAGATTCAGAATTGAACCTGTGCAGGATTTTCACATAAACTTTCAGTCCTCAAGAGTGCGGAGTCTCCTGATTTACCGCATTCAATATTTCCTCAAGCCTGCGGCATAACTCGTCGTTGTCCAGTAGACCTGATACAAACATCATGATATCGCGTTGAATCTTTTTCAACTGGAGGTTGCTTAAACCCAGCTCTGTAACCAGACGATAGGTAGGGAAGATCTCACGGTAAAGCTGAAAACGGGCCGGACGATACCCCACTTCCTCGCCTTCCCAATCCATCACCAAACGGTTGGCTGCAATATTCAGCGTCTTGCGCCTAATGATCAGTTGCGCCTCGTGTGAGGTGAGAAAATCGACGAGTAGCATGGATGCATCCTTGTTCTGTGATTTACTGTTAACCGCCAGTCCGTTTATAATCAGCAGCGTATCGGCATTTTGCAGCCGCGGCAATGGAGCAATATCGAATGCCAAATCGGATTGACGCAATTGATTCAAGAAGTAATAGGTCGTCATAATCATGGACACTTTGCCTTGCAAGAACAAGGCTTCCGCATCCGCATCGCTCTCGGACAATACGGCTGGAAATACATCCTTCATGCCTATCAGCTTTCGGATGGTTCCTAAACTGTCGAGTAGCTTTGAGCCGCTGAACCGGTATTTCCCTTCGTCATCCTGTTCTGCCGCAAACGTTGTGCCGCTTTGAAGCAGGAACAACGGCCACCGGTTACGAGAAGGCAAATAAAAATAAAAACCGTACCAGTCATGACCTTCTGCTACCTTTCGACCATTAGCGAACAAATCGTCCCAAGTCCAGCTACTGTCGGGTGGTGATACGCCGGCTTCCTTAAAATGCTGTTTATTATAACAAAGCACGACTGGAGAATAAATGAAGGCGCGAACGCGATTACCGTCACCGTACCGGAACGGGTCGGAAAGAAAACGATACGTGTCCGGCTGTTCCTCCATCGGCTCCAGCAGCTCCGTGCAGCCTTGCTCCAAAAAATCCTGATAATTGTTATTATTCATCAGTACGACATCCATGATTTCCGACTGCAAGTATTCCTTCAAAGATGTCGAGTAGTTTCCTGAAGACAACTCGAGCGGCTGAACGTCGATATGCGGATAGCGTTTGCCGAACTCATTCAGTAGCTCTTGCATCTCTACAAGCTTGGGGATGGTGTTCACATATCCGAACTTAATCGTCATTCTGCCTTCCTCTACCGGAGGAATTACCCGATTGCCAACACGCGGAATTTTCTCAATTAAGCCTTCATCCACCAGCACCTTAAGCCCGTTACGCACAGAAGCGTTACTAAGTCCGAAACGCACCTCTAAGTCACTTTCTGAAGGAAGATAACTGCCGATCGCTATACTTCCCGAATGAATTTCATGTCGCAAGGTTTGAATCATTTCCTCTAGCCTGATACGGAAAAATTTTCTGCTATTCCTTTTCTGCATTGGGTTTCCTCGCCATCTTCCGATTAATCGAGCCCATAGGGACAAGTTTATATAGTATTCATCATACTGAAATCCTTTGGGAACGACAAGTATCGGAGTGTGGCCCCATATAGCGTATGTTCTGCACCCACGGTGTCATACAGATCGGTCAATACACCGTAATCCTCTTAATACCCCATATAACTCTCCAAACCGGCTGGATCTATAATGAGCATTTGCTTGTTTCCGATTAGCTCAATAAGACCTGAATCTTCAAACCTTGAGAATTTTCTGCTAATAGTTTCGCGGGTGACCCCAACATAACTGGCCAGCTCTTCACGAGACAACGGAAGGTCAATATGAATATGAGTGCCACGCTGCTTACCATATTTGTCGCTGAGTTCCATGATCATATAAGCAATTCGTATTTCGGGATCTTTGGTCGCCAGGCTTTGCGCCAGATTTTCCGTATGGGCTAGTCTTTTGGTCACACTCTTCAGTAGTCTGAGCGAAATATCCGGATTATCCCTCATCAGCTGCTCCATATCCGTTCGGGTCAGCATACAAATGTTAGTGTCTTTCAGAGCATAAGCACTGAAATTACTCAGCTCATCGCTGTTAAAAATGCTCAGTTCCCCGAAAAAGTCTCCATTCGTCAAGATGTGCAAAATTTGTTCCTTGCCCTCAGGAGTTGTTTTGGATAATTTAACATGCCCTCGCTGAATAATGTACAGCGTATCTGACGGCGCCCCTTCCAGAATTAAAGGTTGACCTTTAGTAAATTTACGATGCTTGATCATAGCGCTGATCCGGGAGAGATCGTCATCGCTTAACGCAGCAAAAATAGGCACCTTGCGGGTACAAGGTTCAGCAGCGTATTGGCAAGAATGCTCCTTCATAACTGTCCCCCCTGTGGTTCATTTTTTTGTACAACTCCTACTTTCCTTTAGGATACAGAAGTTTTTTTGTCTTCAACCGGCGCAAAATGACTGGTATCTTCACCGCATACCGGACAGACCCAATCTTCAGGCAAGTCTTCAAATGCAGTGCCTGCAACAACATCCTCATCGGGATCGCCTAATGCCGGATCATAGATATAACCACAGGGTAGACAAATGTATTTTTTCATCTTTATCATCTCCTAAAAAGTTAATAGTTTAGTTCAACCTGGTTTGTACTTCAGCCATAATCTCCTCGATGCTACCCCCGTTAACATCGATCCCCTCAAGGGAGATGCCGTGCTCTACAGCGGTTTTATACCCCAGAGAAGCAGCTGCACCTTGCCAGGATATCGCACCGATCATTGTGTTATCTTTCACATAGATACGCGTATACGCCCCATTGTCATCTCCGCTTATCGCCTTATCGCAATACTGTTCATCCACGTTGCCTATCGAAAATAAAGAGATACCAAAGGCAGTAAACAAGGTAACCGGAACAGCTCTACGATACGCCGTCAGATTGGCAACCATATTACTGCCGGCAATCCGGCCCTGCTCAATCGCTCCGCCCCACAGTCCTTCCACATGCCCGTTAATTTCAGCCACATCTCCGGCTGCATACACTTGCGGATCATTTGTTTGCATTTGTTCATTTACGATAATGCCCTGCCGGACTTGAATATTCGAGCCACTTACCAGTTCCGTATTCGGTACAATACCAATAGAGTAGACTACATGGTCACAGGAAAAATGAGATTGGTCATCCAGCGTAATTCCGGTAACAAACTCTGTTCCTGTAATAGACGCCACATCTGCTTGAAGAATAACCTTCACACCTGCTTGTTCAAGGTTCTCTTTAAGGAGCTGTGAGGATTTCTCATCAAGCTGTCTGCCCATCAACCGGTGAAAAGCTTCGATCACCGTTACCTGATATCCAGCTTCATGCAGCGCCCAAGCGGTTTCGATTCCCTGTACTCCCCCACCGATTACGGCTACATGGCTGCCATCCTGCAGGTTTTCTTTCAATCTGTCCGCGTCGTTCATATCCCGGAGGGTATGAACATTGTTCAGGCCGAAGCCCTCAAGGGAGAGTGCACGATTCTTCGCTCCCATACACAATAAAAGCTTATGATAAGAAACACTCTGCCCATCTTCTGTCACAACAATTTGCCGGTCCGGGTGGACAGAACGGATTCGGGTCGAGGTTTTTACGGATATTCGGTTATCGCGGTACCATTTTTCCTTTTTAATCAGCACCTTCTGACTGTGCAGGTCGGTAAACAGCCCTTTGGTCAGCTTAATCCGGTTATAGGGCAGTTGACTTTCCTCCCCGAGGATCGAAATTTCCGATTCTGCATCTTGATCACGGATGGCTTTGGCGGCATGGACGGCGGCAACTCCTCCGCCAACAATAACGTAATGTTTTGTCATCCTATGCTCCCCTCCCTAAAATGAACTCAGCAGCAAATCCGATACAAATTCAGCCGCATTTTTAATTTTTTGAACTTTCTCAGGCTCTTTCGGGGAAAACCTGATTCGTACAGGGAACTCTACATGTGTCATCCCCGTGGATTTAATAACCTCAGATGTGCTTTGCACCGTCATGTTTGTTCCATTCAGATAATCCTGAATGACTTCAATGGCTTCACCACTCCAACCGTAGGAGCCAAAGGCTGCAGCAAGTTTGCCTTCCAGATTCATATTGTGCAATTCTTTCAGAATGTTCTCCAGATTCCCAATCATGTCCGCGTATTTAGTGGAGCTGCCAATAAAGACCGCGTCAGCTGACGTTATGCTGTTCAGAATATCGGTGGCACTGCTTTTATCTGCATCCCAGACCTCTGTCTCAATATTATTTTCCTGCAAGCAATCCTGTATAATTTTGGCCATCTTCTTGGTACTGTTTTTGATGGTGGTATAAACGATGGTTGCCTTTTTTCCTTGCGTCGTTTCGCGGCTCAATGTGGCGTACATCTCGATATATTTACGTATGTCCTCCCGGATCACAAACCCATGGGAAGGAGCGATCATCCGGATCTCAAGATCCTTAACAGCCTCTAACAGTGTTCTTACATATCTTCTATGAGGATGTATAATAGCTGCGTAATAGCCCTGGAAATCTTCCGTAATATCAAACCCGGCTTCATCGCTGAATAGATTCTCCACCGCAACATGCGTGCTGAAAATATCACAAGGAAATAAGATTTGATCTTCGATACAATAGGTTATCATCGTTTCGGCGGTATGGAGATACGGTGTTTCTTTAAACAGCAGCGTTTTCCCGCCAATATCCAGCTTGTCTCCATCTTTAACCACCAGGAAGTTCCGGCTATGAAGCTTGTACATTTCCTGCAATTCTGGAACAGCAATCTCGGTGCATACGATCGTGGCATTTGCAGCCTTGGCAGCGAGAGCTGCCAGTCCACCAGAGTGATCAGGCTCTGTATGATTAATTACAATGTAATGAATATCTAGAAGATCAATCATTTCACCCAGGCACTCGGCATATTCACGTCCGAATTCCATATCTACGGTATCAATGACAGTTGGCTTACCTGTTTTTAATAAATAAGAATTATAGGTAGTTCCTTTTGCCAGAATCAGGCGGTGAAATGGAACCTGGCGGTTATCGATTTTGCCTATCCAGTAAGTATCCTCGGCGATTTTTTTGAATTGTGTACTCATTTCTTTAGCCTCCAATGTTTGATTGATAATGTTTATCAACAACCTTATTTTATTATGGTTGCCAAACAAAAAAGAGGATTTGAATCAAATTATAAAAGTTTGAAAAAAATGAATACCTTAAATTTAGACGATCTAAATAAAGTGATTATGCGTTGGGTCACATTTTAAATAAAAAGCCACAAAAATGTTTGCCTTAAAGAAAGAATAACCCATAACAACTTTATGCCATATCCTAATGAAAATAATAAAAAGGTGGATATCCATGACTGAAATACAAATAGCTGCTGTGGGAGATCTAATGGTCAAACGTTATATTATTTCGGATGCTAAACAGCCTGACGGAACCTATTCGTTCAGCCCCCTGTTTGCAAAAGTAGCTCCTTATCTAAAACAGGCTGATTTGACAATTGGCAATCTCGAAACCACCTTTGCTGGAAGTGGCCCCGAATGCCGGAAAAGCCCACGTTCAGGCGGTCCGATATTCAAATGTCCAGACGAACTGGCCCCTGCACTTAAGCAAGCCGGATTCGACGTATTAGTAACGGCCAACAATCATTGCATGGATTATGGTGCCCCGGGTCTGGTTCGGACGTTACGAGTTCTAGACCGTAATGGAATCGACCACACGGGAACAGCTAAATCATTAGAAGAATCCAAGAGAACTCTTATTAAAAACGTCAAAGGAATTACGATCGGCATCCTCTCCTACACAGCAGGAACCAACCGAATTCCTGTACCAGTGAGTAAGCCATGGCTGGTTAACCGGATATCTACGCCCAAAATCATTCGGGAGATTCGAGATTTAAAAAAGAAAGTCGATCTAGTCTTGCTTTATCTGCATTTCGGAAGCGAATACCGTTACACTCCAAACAAGAGGCAAAAAGAGCTGGTCAATCTCTTCTTTAAAAATGGCGCCGACATCATACTGGGGTCTCACCCACATGTTCTACAACCGTTAGCGCTTCGTGGAAAAAAACAATTCGTTATTTACTCATTGGGGAATTTTGTTTCGACTAAACTAATGAATATTCCTTATACACAAAGCGGTATCATTCTTACGCTTAAAATAAAGAAGGATGAAAAAGGACACACGAGTATAACTAACGTAGGTTACATCCCGACTTGTGTAGATCGAAGAATAAAAAGTGGCAGGAAAATTACAGAGATCATCCCCATCCGCGACGCATTAAAGAAAAGCGACACCGACATAAAAACAGAACGGCGAAATCTCATGAATCGAATGTTGAAACATACGACAACAATCTTAAAGAGGGAATAGAGTCGTTACAGAAAAATAACGTTCCGCGGAATTACCGCGGAACGTTATAGATTTAGCGCTCAAAACTGTGTTTGGGTTTAGCGTAAACGATCAGGCATCATTAATTTAAGGAATTCTAGAATACCATTCTCTACTACGAGTTCTTCTCTATCTTGATCAGCAAGTACTCTTCTGATGATATCTTCATTACCCTCCAGCACTTTACTTGTCCAATGAGGATCAATGATAAGAGAACGTCCTACTGCTACTAATTCAGCATTTGTCAACGTGTCCTCTGCGTCCTGTTTGGTACGGATATCTCCGACCCCAATTAAAGGTACACGGCCATTGATTTTCTCATGTACATATTGCAGGATTGATTTTTCTTTAAAATCTTCTGATGCAGATACTTTCTTAAAATCCCCTAATGAAATATGCAGATAATCTAGCTTTTTATCAGCTAATTTATCAATGAGATAAAAGGTATCGGTGATTTTAATTCCAGGCTCTTCATATTCTTCTGGAGAAAAACGATAACCGACAATAAAATCCTTAACCTTTGAATTGTCAACGACAGCAATAACCGCATCCACTAATTGGTTAATGAAATTAAATCTTTTCTCTAAGCTTCCGCCCCATTGATCATCACGACGGTTGGAGTGTGGAGAGAAGAACTGTTGGACTAAATATGTGTTTGCTCCATGAATTTCTACCCCGTCAAATCCAGCTTGAATAGCTCGTTGAGTCGCTTTTTTAAAATCCTCAATTACACCGAAAATTTCATCTTCTGTTAATGCTCTTGGAATTTCTGCATTCGGACGTTCGGCAGCAATGGCGCTGGAGGAAACTGGTTGTACGCCACGTAGTATTTTTGAATCTGTCATTCTTCCTGCATGGAATAGTTGTAAAATAGCTTTTGTTCCATTTCGTTTAATAGTAGATGCTAATCGGCTAAGGCTAGGAATAAATTGATCGGAGGAAACACTAAGTTCACCTTCCCATCCTTTTCCACCCTCTTGTACATTTGCTGCCGCAGTGATGACCGCACCTACTTCGCCCGTTCTTAGTGAATAGTATTTCAATTCATCTTGTGTTACTACACCGTCATAAAAGCTCATTCGCGTGGTCATTGGAGCCATAACCACTCGATTTTTTAATGTCAGTCCTCTGCGAAAAGTTAATGTTGTGTCTAGTGCTATCATCTTTTTCCCAACTTTCATTAAATTATATTTAAACAAAATATTATATACATGCGCATACATATAAATTACAGCAATGATTTATTCTTGTCAACTAATAAACAACTGCTGTTGAATACAGCAAAAAGCACTGTTCAGCGGAACAGCGCTTTTTGCTCGATATGAATCGTCCTTATTTTTCTAGTTCGGCCGGTTTTACAATGGCTGTACCTTTATTATTCTTGGAGTATTTAGCTTCAATTTTCGTGGTGTATGTATCTTTTGCTCCATCACTTACCAGCACATAACTCAGATCGACTGTCAGCTTTTCCGTTTGCCAGGTCTTAGTATTGACGAATAATTTCCACGTTACGCTTTTGGGTTGAACTGTCTCACCATCCCAGAGGTTCTCCTGGTCATAGAGTTTGATTATCCCCTTAGCTGCTGTCGGATCGGTTACAGTGAATTGTAAGACCGTTTGTGCGCCAGCAGTGCTGACTTTCATGGATTTTTTATAACTTTTTACCGAATCAAGCATGGAAACAGGATCGTATTGGCCTTTAGAGTAAAAGGCATCCCATTCCGTTTTCTCCAGTCCAAGCCAATACTGTGCATCAGGATCGATCGGCTCCCCGTCATCGTCGTAACCTGAAGAATCGTCTTCAGATTCATCGATAAGCTCACTTCCGTCTACAAGATAGTAAAACTCCTTATCGTTGGCATACAAGCTGTAAGATGTTTCTAAAAGACTGCTAGCGACAGTACCTGCTGCGGCAAAATTCGGCAGACGGCTGATATCCAGCTTCAGAGTGTTGGTGTTGCTGATACGCACCCCGCCGCTTTGAATATCCTGTTTTTTGGTCACATCCAGATGGAAATTCTTTATTGCTTTGGAGGCTGCCGTTACTTTGCTGATCATCTGATCCGCGGTTACTGCTGTTGAGGTAGCTGCAGACACTACTCCAGGATTAGACATCCATCCGATCGTTCCGGACAGCAATAAAGCACCTACTGCCAAACTAGTACCTATTGTTTTGAAAAAACTGTTCATGTACTTCCCCTTTCGGCCCCTTGCGATAATGTAACGCCGTATAGGTCGAAATAATAAAAGAGCTCAAAATAGACTACATATTCTTAGAGCTATCCTTTATGCTTCATAAGACATCCCTATGGCGGCCTGGCGATCATTTCCTTCTGTCGAAAGGCTTTAGACCCATGGCTTTGTGTCATCATCTTTCGATGATTTTACCTTTAACGCGGACATTCAATTAGTTTTAATTAGCTTACGGACGCATGTCCCACCGCTAATTTTATCATGGTTATAATTACCTGTAAACGACTTATCTTCCATTCGAATTCGCTATGATACTCAGAAGAAATACTAAAGTTTTGCATTTTTCCAATTCTTCCAAGTTTTCCAGATATCTGAGGTTCAGCTGAGTTATACTATCAATCCGTTTCGGTATATCACTATGCTATGATAAGTATGTTTTTAGTTTCTCTATCCATCCAAACATTTTCTTAACATATAACTCTTATAATTATTTTAGTTTTCTTAGAAAGGATGATTTTCATGGTTAATATCCTTGTTGTCGAGGATGATATAAAGCTTAATCAAATTATCTGCACCTATCTTTGCAATAATGGATACGACGCTAAAGGGTGTTTAAACCCACGAGAAGCATATGATTTGATGTATAACAGCCTGTATGACCTTATCATCTCAGACGTTATGATGCCAGAGATTGACGGCTTTGAATTTGCGGAAACGGTTAGGGCTATTAACAAAACGATCCCCCTTCTTTTTGTTACCGCTCGTGATGATATTTCCTCAAAACAAAAAGGGTTTCGCGCTGGAATTGATGATTACATGGTCAAACCGGTCAATATGGACGAACTGGTAATGCGTGTGGGCGCTTTACTTCGACGTGCAAATATTGCCCACGAAAAAAAACTGAGGGTAGGAAGTCTTATGATGGACGCGGATGATATGACAGCAACGGTAAACGATGAGGAAATCCCTGTGACGGTACGGGAATTCAACATACTCTACAAAATGCTTTCCTACCCCAAACATACCTTTTCCCGTGCCCAGCTAATGGACGAGTTCTGGGGCATTGGCAGCGAAACCAGCCTGCGTGCCGTAGATGTATACATCGTCAAACTTCGCGACAAGTTCTCTTGTTGTGTGGACTTCAAGATCATGACAGTGCATGGGCTCGGCTACAAGGCAGTGCTGCAATGAGTAAGAGGCAGGAGCAGCATGCCCGGTTCAAGTCCAAGCGTTTTTCATGGAAAGAGTTTTTGTGGACCTTTATTGTGCTGTCCACGCTAACAGCAGGTCAAGCACTTATATACGACGCCTACATTTCAGTAGAACGCGTTCCAACTCAATACATCTTTGGAATCACTGGATATTGGATCATTGTTGCCTTCATTTTTTGCCTTGTCACCGCACGGCAAAAGTACATCGCCTTTGATAAACCCATGCGTAAACTCAGCGAGGCGGCAAACCAGGTAGCAGAGGGAGATTTTTCAGTCTATCTTGAGCCGCTTCACAGAGCGGATAAAAAGGATTATGTAGACGTGATGTTCGAGGATTTTAATAAGATGGTTGAAGAACTGGGCAGTATTGAAACCCTCAAAAATGATTTTATATCGAATGTATCCCATGAGATTAAAACACCATTATCCGTCATTCATAGTTACGCAATGGCATTGCAAACTGTTGATTTGTCGCCAAAACTTCGAACGGAATATACTGAAACTATCATTTCGGCCTCCCAAAAATTAACGACACTGGTGATCAATATTCTGAAGCTAAACAAATTGGACAATCAGGAGATTAATCACGTTGCAGAGCCCTATGATCTGTGCAGGCAGCTATGCGACTGCGCCCTTACTTTTGAAAATTATTGGGAAGAAAAGAACATCGAATTTGTGGCGGATATAGAGGACCGTGCTATCATTCATGCCGACGAAAGCATGCTAGAGATCGTATGGCTTAATCTCCTCTCCAATGCTTTGAAATTCACACCCCCTGGCGGTAGCATCACCTTATCGCAGACTTCAGATGAAGATACAATTACGGTTATGGTATCAGATACTGGCTGCGGAATGGACGAGGAGACGATGAAACATATTTTCGATAAATTCTATCAAGGCGATACTTCTCACTCCGGGGAGGGTAACGGCCTTGGTCTTGCTCTTTCACTGCGTGTTATTGAACTAGTCGGTGGAACCATATCTGTTAAGAGTGAGCTACGCAAGGGCACGACATTCACAGTCCAATTAAAAGCTGAGAAATAAGTAATTCCCTTAAACCATAATTCATTATCTTGATAAGATCAAAAAAAGCAGTCTGAATTCGCAAAACGAATTCAGACTGTTTTTTTCATTAAACAGAAATACACCTCAATTCCAGTTCATTACGATTCTTCAATTAATATTTTATAAACAATTTGCAAGCAATTCATAAATATATCGACGGTAAAATGATCACATCAGGTGAGGCAGCAATTGTTCGACAAATTAACTTTTTAAAATAAAGGAGAAATTATCATGAGTGAGATCACAAGAAATGAATCTAATTTTATCGGCTATGAGTACAAAGATATTACAGTAAAACGCAAAATGGAGTCGGTATATACAGACGGATATAACAATTTTGGCTGGGCGCTGGAAGGTACTTCAACCTCAGTTCAGAATGTTGGTTCCGTAACCATAAAGTTCAAGCGGGACCGCAAGATCCGTAATAAAGTTGAACTGACCCGCCTGCAACGCCAGTTTGACGCCGCTGTTGCCGAAATTGAGACACTGGAGAGTTCCAAAGTCATCGGTGCTTCTGTGGTTGCCTATGTTATTGGTGTTATTGGAACATCGTTTATGGCTGGTTCTGTATTTGCTAATCAAGCTGACATGCTGCCGCTTTCTATAATTCTAGCAGTCCCCGGTTTCGTAGGCTGGATCATCCCATATTTTCTCTTCAGCAGTATCAGCAAGAAAAAAACGAACAAGGTAGCGCCTCTGATCGATCAGAAGTTTGACAAGATTTACGAGGTGTGTGAAAAAGCTAATGCTCTACTAGGAAAGTAAGACACTGATACGAGATTCTGAAGACCCATTACAACATGAAGGGAGGAGATAAATATTAAGGATTTACTTGACCGCAACCTGTTAGATTATCAAGACCGAGCTGCCGTAACAAACGTTGCTTCACTTATTATTAATGCTTTGATGGGCATCGGCAAGTTGATCCTCGGTCTCTATCTCCTTTCCGGATGGTTCATCATAAACGCGTTGTATTACTTAATCCTTTGTGCCGCAAGAGGTCAGGCACTGTATAAATATACAGTGGCCAAGAATACCGAGGACCCCGAACAAAGATATAATATAGAATTTCATGTCTATCAGCGAAGTGGTGCTTTCCTTTGTCTTCTAGGAATCACTTATCTGTTAGTCTGTATGAGGATGTACTTTGTCGGTGATGTGATAATATTCAGAGGTTACATTGTTTATCTGGTAGCAACTATTGCTTTCTCCAAGCTTGGGTTTGCCATTTACGGAACTATGGCTAACCGGCATCTGAAAGGTCCTATTGTCTCTACGCTGAAAATAATTAGCTTTATAGATGCAATGGTTTCCATTGTGGTGACTCAATACACTCTGCTTTTGATGGAAAAATCCGCTAATGCAATCAGCTCCAGCGCATTGTTCGGGATGGGATGCAGTGTTTTATTTTTTCTTCTAGGGATTTACATGCTGCTAAAAAAGAAAAAGATTCCACTTCCAGAGGGTGTACAACAAAGTGAAGTAACGTGAAATTGAAACCCCAAAAATGATCAGTGAGACAATGATTAGTGAGACTGAGCCTCACATGAGGAGTGAATAAGGAATGGTTAGAGAGTTTATTGTCCTGTTTGTTGGCTATCTCATCCTCAGAGAGTACTTTAATCATGCCTAGTGTTTGCAACCTTTGTGATTGCTAATAATTAATATCTGTGTAAGAAAAACAACTCGTTTATTAATGAGTTGTTTATTTGTTTACAGTGAAACGGAAGCCTTCACTAAGTGAGGAGGCCTGCAATTTCTGCTGGGAAATCGAGAAAAAACCGTTCCTTGGTAAAATACCGAGAAACGGCCACAGTTTATAGCTACCTTAAATAGTTCTACTTCGACCTATTCTCAATCAGTTGCTGCAACCGAATACTTGAGCTTTTGATACTGCCGATAAATTCGTAAATGATATCGATATTTTTCTCCTGTTCCTGAGTCGTTGCCAGCATCTCTTCCGTTGCCGCAGCATGCTTTTGGGAGATATCAGAGATATTCTCAACTTGTACGCTCACTTGTGAAAAGATTACACTCACATGATCGGTCATATCCAGTTCGTTTGCTATGAATCGATCAATACGCTCAAATGCAGTCTTAATGCTGTCGAAGCTTTCGAGTACTTGCCCGCTGATCGTCTCTCCTTCTTTAACAGCGATAATACCATTATTCGCCTTCTCAACTACAAGCTGAGTCTTACTTTTGATATTGTTAATAATTCCGTCGATTTGCTTAACTGTATTTAAGCATTGCTGAGCTAGTTTTTGGATTTCTTTGGCTACGACAGCAAACCCCGCACCGGCATCTCCAGCCCTTGCGGCTTCAATATTAGCGTTTAAAGCTAGCAGATTAGTTTGATCAGAAATCTGGTTGATCGCACCCAGGAAAGTATTTACATCATCCATGCTTTGGTTTAATTCCTCGACTGTGGTCAATGAGTCCGTTACCGCTGTGTTGATAATGTTCATTTGTTCGCCCATTTGATGAATCCTGTCTGAGCTTTGGCGGACTACTTGACCAGTAGCTTCCGAGGTGCCGGCCAGACTTTGGGACAACTGGTTGATTTCGGACATCTTCCTATCTGCCTCATGCATCATTCCGCTGATATGAGTGATGCTTTCCGACTGGTCTATAATTCCTTCCGCTACTTCCTGGATATTCGCAGTTATCGTATCGCTGATATCCTTTAAAACTCCGATATCGTTATTGCAATGCGCGATATCGACATTTAACCCGGATGTGTTTTCATGAATAACACTGACCATTTTATCCATCGCCGCCAAAAGCTCTTGGGCTTCGGCCTCTTTGCGAAGAGATAACTGGATCAAATCGGAACTTCGTTTACAAACAAAGTATAAAGCCACAATAGTCAATTCAATAAAACCTATGGTCATAAAGAAGGTTGTATCGAATTGATGATGTTCTGAATAATAGATTACGAAATACGAAAGATTATACATCCCGCCAAAACCATAAAGCAAAGCTTTGTTTAAATACAAGGAAACCACGCAGAGTACAACCACGATCAACATTCCCGCACCGGGCGATTCTATGTATGGAATGGTACATGTCAAAATGGCAACTACTAAAATGACTGTGGTCTGAAGCTGATATTTCTTTTTGAAAATAAAAAATGTGACAAACAGCAGTTCCAGCAAAAGTGAGAAAACCACCTCCACTCTTACCTGATCGCCACCAAGAAAAAAACAAAATCCGATCAAAGCAAACCATAAAATACTTGCAATAATTTTGTTGACTTTTGCTGCGTAGGCCTTCAAAAAACTATCATTCATTAACATTCCTCCAAGCATTCTGTGCTGTAGTCTGTTTATCTGATGCTGCTCTATTATCTTTTACAGATGTTAAATAAATGTTAAACAAGTCGTGGTTATTAGAATTAATATCTCATTAACAAGTGCCTAACAACTCAGCAACATTTTAAGTACACACTGAGGATGTTGCTTGAGAAGTTGCGACACAGAATTGGTGGCGTTATGCCTATAAGAGGACCAGCAACTGATTGTAAATAAAGATTTGAAAGGATGTAGTGGAGTGAGTAGAGAGAGAGAAGTAAACATCAGTACCTTAAGAAAAGGACCCATTTTGTTCGTAATGATTTTCGGCGCCTTTCTTGCGACGTTGAATCAGACGGTAATGGGTGTTGCCATGCCAGAATTAATGAATGATTTCAATATTTCTGCTGCAACCGCTCAGTGGCTAACAACTGGTTACATGCTGGTGAACGGTGTGTTGATCCCGATTACAGCTTATTTAATGCAGCGTTTCACTACCCGCCAGCTTTTCCAGACTTCCATGTTCATTTTCCTGACTGGAACGATCGTTGCGGCCATCGCGGCAAGCTTCCCGGTTCTGTTGACAGGACGTTTGATTCAGGCAACCGGCGCAGGGATTATCATGCCACTGCTCATCAATGTCATTTTAACGCTATTCCCTCCTGAAAAAAGAGGTGCTGCCATGGGCACGGTCGGATTGGCCATCATTTTTGCCCCTGCGATCGGACCTACTCTGGCCGGATATGTTTTGGAACATTACAGTTGGGAAACCATGTTCTATGGAATAATTCCACCCACTGTCGTTGTTATTGTCTGCGGATTTATATATTTGAAAAATGTATCGAAACGCTCCTATCCCAAGCTTGATATGATTAGTGTCGCCCTATCCACTATCGGATTTGGATCTTTGCTTTATGGGTTCAGCCGGGCTGGCAGCGCGGGGTGGACGAGTGCGGAGGTGCTCTTGGCTCTTGGTGCGGGCACCCTATCCCTTGGTTTATTTATTTGGCGGCAGCTGGCTTCTCACAACCCGCTTCTTGATCTCCGGGCCTTCAAATACAATATGTTCTCCTTAACCACCGTTATAAGCATCGCAGTTACAATCGTGATGTATGCAGATATGATTTTGCTTCCTCTGTACCTTCAGAGTGCCCGCGGCTATTCGGCTATGGAGTCGGGCTTGCTTCTGCTTCCCGGCTCGCTTGTGATGGGACTACTCATGCCAGTCACCGGAAAGCTGTTCGACCGGTTCGGGGCAAAATGGCTTGCCATCATCTGTCTGCTAATAACAATCTCCACGACTCTAAGCTTTATTAACTTAACGGACTCAACTAGCTACATCTATCTGGTTTTCATGTCAACAGGCCGGCAGATCGGAATGGCAATGTTCCTTATGCCTATACAAACTGCAGGATTAAATCAATTGCCGGCTAAGCTTAATGCACACGGAACCGCCATTTCCAATACCGTAAAACAAGTCGCCGGCGCTATAGGTACTTCTTTGCTTGTAACTATCATGATGAGCCGTACCGCGACTCATATGCAGCAGCTGATGGCGACAAATGTCGCAAAGAGTGCAACACAGGATCACATGATGATGGAAGCTACCATCCAGGGCATCAATGATGCCTACCTCGTTATTGTAGGAATTGGCATCCTTGGTTTACTACTTTCCTTCTTCATCAAACAAGTTGGACCTTCAACCGGGAAGAAGTCCGAAATAAAGTTAAAAAAAATTATCGCCAAAAAAGCCTGAGTTAAAGTATATTACGTAAAAAAAGCATAAAACGGATTCAAGTCCGCTTTATGCTTTCCTTTTACATTTATTTTACAAATCCTAAAAACTTAAGATAAACAATATTTAACCAGCGCATCTCGCACACCATGCTCGTTGTTAGACCCCGTGACAGCATTCGCTGCCGCTTTGACCTCAACCGGAGAATTATCCATCGCAACGCCCATACCCGCGTATGTAAGCATAGAAATATCATTAAAATAATTACCGATCGAAAGAACTTCCTCTTGCGGAATTCCCAGCTTCACAGCCAGATTCTTTAAGGCGTTGCCCTTGGAGGCTTCCGGATGCATCAAATCAACGAAAAATTCACCACTGCGCAAAATATTGTACTCATGGGTCCAAGTACGCCATTCACGTTCAGCTTCGTCAAGGATTTCTGGTTGTGTAAATACAGTAAACTTAACAACCGGTTCACGGAAATCTTCCCATGCTGGCAGTGTAGCCGGCACGATACGGAAGTGTTCATACATATAATTGGCTTCTTTGGTCAGGTTTTCTACATTATCTACATACATATCAAAAGCCGTATTCACATCATAATGAATATCATGCTTTCTACAATAATCAATATAAGGGTCAAGGCCACGAGCATCCATACCGTATTGATGCAGCACTTCCCGATCTTTCACACGAACCGTTGCAGCTCCGTTATGACCTAGCACATAACCAGATAATCCCATTTCCTCCATGAAAGGAATCGAGTTCTGCGGACTGCGGCCGGTACATAACACGATTTGCCCGCCAAGACGCGTAACCTCAGCAATGGCTTCTTTATTCTCAGCGCTCAAGTGGTGATCATCATTCAACAGTGTACCATCTACATCTAGTGCAATCAGTTTGTATCTCATACTCCCACCATCCTTGTCTTTCTTTTTCTATATATATTGAACCTGGCTATTTGAGTTAAGTTTCAGTCGCAACTGCGGTGAATATTTGGACTTCCAGCCGCTGTTGTTTCCAGATTTCTTGATTTATACCGTTTAATAGTGGTTGAAATCCGGAAACAAAGGCGGTCGCTATCGCTCTTACAGTTCCAAATTTCCCCTCCGTCACTCCATTCCCTTATCCCAAGTTTCCAAATTCAATTTATATACCATTTTTTCTATATATTATTATTCTGGTGCTTCTGTACTTAAGAGTGCCAGTTCCTCTAGCGTAAGTTCACGACTAGCTCCCAGTGGCAGGCTTTCATCCAGCTTCAATTCTCCCATAGATACTCGTTTCAGAAAAGTGACTTTTTTGCCGACAGCTTGGAACATTCGCTTCACCTGGTGAAACTTTCCTTCTGTGATGATCAGCGAAATATGTGAGATTACTTTACTGCCGCGTTCTCTTCCCAATATAGTTAGCTGTGCAGGTAAAGTAACATATCCATCTTCCAGCTCGACACCTGCCGCAAAAGCCGCTACATCGTCTGCATCTACGTCTCCCTCAACTGTAGCTTCATACGTCTTAGGGACATGCTTGCGTGGCGATAGTAGCTCGTGAGCAAGCTTTCCATCATTGGTGAGCAGAAGCAGCCCTACTGTGTCCTTATCTAACCTTCCTACAGGAAAAGGTTCAAACTGTACATATTCCTGTTTTAAAAGATCCAGAACGGTCCGATCCCGCTTGTCCTCTGTTGCCGAGAGGACTCCCGGTGGCTTATTCATCATAAGATAAATAAATTCGCGATAGGTAACAAGCTCGCCGCCAACCACAATTTTATCGTGATAAGGGTCTACATGAAATCCACTATCCTTGACGACTGCACCATTCACGGTAATTAAACCTTGCTTGGCTTGTTTACGAATATCGCTGCGGGATCCTACCCCCATATGGGACAATACTTTATCTAAACGCTGCTTTTTTGCAGTTTTCCCTGATAGGCTCATTCTTACATCCACCTCCAGCCTGCGGGATATTCATTCTTGAGCACACCGTCCTGCCACTTCCCCCAGCCTGCACTATAACCATCTATGCAGACCAGTACGTATCCTTTTTGGGTAGTTCCTATTTTAATAGAGAGACGTTCTTGACTAATCAACAATGTCTCTCCTTTAAGATAGGAAATAGCTTCATTACTCGTACTGGAAAGTGAGACACTTCGGCAGCTCTCTTCAGGGTGTAACGCGGTAGCCATTGGATGTCCTGGGATAAATCTGCCGTTACGGACATGTCCTACATACCATCCTGGACGAATCACCTTTAATCCATTTAATCTTTCCTTAGGTAGTGGGGAGATGTACAGATGATCACCGAAGAAAATCGGATACCCTTTTGGCTCCCAGCCAAGCTGATCTTTTATAAAATCTCCATATGCAGCCAATGCTTGCTCTTCTCCTGAACCTTGACGGCCACGTTCAGCGCCAGCAGCAGATTTATTAGAGAACTTACCTTCTTTCCCTCGTCTGGCTTCTGGTTTGTTTGCGGATTTAATATGAGCAGTGCCTTTTTTATTCGTATTCCGTGTAACTGCGCTCAACTTAACTTCGGCTTGATCACGTTCCTCCGCAGATACCTTTGGCCCTACATGCTGCAGCACAGCCATGAAATGTCCTTCACCTTTTACTTTATGCGGCCATAGTCTTGCCGTCCCTGATAATTCTCCAAAACCTGGAGCAAACGAGCCAGTACCTCCAACTGTAATCACCGAAAACTGTGGATGTTCAGAAATAAACTCCGCTATAATTTCCTCATTTTCTTCTGTAGCAAATGTACAGGTGGAATAGACAAGTGTACCTCCCGGTGCCAACGCTGTTGCAGCAGAACGTAAAATATCCCGCTGCATGGCAGCATATTTGGCAGGTGTACCTGAATCCCACTGCTTCACCATGTCTTCGTCTTTACGGAACATCCCTTCACCTGAGCATGGAGCATCAATCAAGATTTTGTCAAAATAAAGCGGGAATGCCGCTGCAATATGATCTGGACTTTCGTTTAATACGATACCGTTGCGCACCCCATACAGCTCTAGATTTTTGGCTAAGGCTTTCGTGCGTTCTGGATGAAGATCATTGGTAACCAACAAGCCTTCTCCTGAGAGCTTGGCAGAAATCTGTGTGGATTTGCCCCCAGGTGCAGCGCATAAATCAAGGACACGATCTCCTGGCTGTACATCAAGCAGTTCCACAGGTGCCATAGCGCTTGGCTCTTGAATGTAATACAATCCCGCGTGATAATGTGGATGTTTACCTGGTCTGGCCCCATCCTCTGTATAGAATCCGGTTGGACACCACGGAATGGGTTCCAGCTCTAAAGTGGAAAGAGCTTTCAATTTCTCCACTGAAATTTTCAATGTATTAACACGAACGCCTCCGTTAGGGGTCTCCTTGTACGAATCCGCAAATTGATTATAATCCGTTCCCAGCAAGTCCATCATACGCTCGCTGAAAGAACTGGGCAGTTGTGCCGCCATGATGCCGTCCTCCTGATAGTACTGCTAAAATTTAGGTGTTTAAAGATTCAAGGAACACCCTTACGGGTGTCCCTTTGGCAATACTCATTTATAGAGGATCATTATTTACGATGAGAAGAGGTCGGTCTTTGAGGACCTCGTCGTTGAGGATTATTCGGTGTGATCACCATAGCCGCAGAGTTCACTTCGTCCGCCAGACCTTGATCAATGATTTCTATAGTCAGATCATAATAAGAAAATGGCTGCTGCTCACACGACTCCAAGCGGCGAACATAATCCTTCACTTCCACCACTAGCTTAGCCAAATTAATGCCAAGTGTCACTGCTGAATATTCTTCCAGCTTGGCAGCAGCCCCACTTAGCATAATCGTTGCACCACGCATATTATTATTGCGGCAATGGTACAACCCAACAGCTACTTGGAGAAGTGCTTTGTACAATGGGTCGCGTTGCTTGGCAAGCCATAGCTCTTCGAGCACCTCGTGACATTCGAAATAATCCCGGTCACGATTAAAGTACACTAGATAAGCCAAGTACAACGGATCATAAGCCATCCGGCAAACTATCCTTTTTAGCTGCGGAGAGAAGTCCCCGTACATGATCCAGAAGCTCCTTCATCGCTTCCATGTCCTGAGCCTGCCATATTTCGTTAAATCGAGCCTGAGTATCTATAGCCTCATTCACCAAATGATAAAAATACAATTGATGAATAGATTTGAGAATTTGAGTCGTCATATTCGAGTTTTCCTCGAAGGTCTTTTGCGCTTCCAGAATTTCATCACGAATACTGGACATTTCGCTGTCCAAGATGGAGGCTGCTTCAGCTGCAGTTTTCAAGCGCACTCGCATTTCATCCGGCAAGCTTTCCCGATATTTATAATTCAGAGAGTGCTCTATGGTTGCCCAGAAATTCATAGCTAGTGTACGAATCTGGATCTCTGCGAGCACTATTTTTTGTCCCAGAGCTGTCTGCACAGGATATTTAATAATCATATGAAAGCTGCGATAGCCGCTCTCTTTATAATTGGTGATGTAATCCTTCTCATACAGGACTTCAAGATCCTTACGAGCCCGGATATATTCGGCCACTCTGCGGATATCCTCCACGAACTGGCACATAATCCGGATCCCGGCTATATCTTCAATGCCTGTCTCCAGATCCTCCATCTTCACATTCAGGCGCTTAGCCTTCTCCAAAATGCTTGACAGCCGCTTTACACGACCAGTTACGAATTCAATCGGCGTGTATTCCTCTCTTTTCTTCAACTCCGAACGCATTGTTTTGAATTTAACTTTCAATTCTTCCACAGTCTGTTCATATGGAAGCAAAAAAGTTCCCCAGTCCCTGCCGTCCATCGCCTTCGTCCTCCTGTCCTTTCGACTCCTTCAATCAGTGATGATCAGCACCCACTGCTTCAGAGATATGACTGAATCCGTCCCGCCGTAAGAGCTGCCGTAATCCGGCATGCAGCCTGCGGTTAACTTCCGGTCCTTCGTAGATGAGTGCTGTATAAATTTCGACCAGACTTGCGCCTGCTCTTATCTTGTCATACGCATCCTGACTGGTGAATATGCCCCCTGAACCTATGATCGGCATCTTCCCTTCAGTCTGGCGATAAATCCTACGAATAATTTCCGTTGACCGGTCACGAAGTGGCTTACCGCTTAATCCACCTGTCTCATTAGCCTTTTCATGACTAAGTCCATCCCGGTTCAATGTAGTATTCGTAGCAATAATACCATCCATACCAGCTTCTGTCAGTGATTGAACCATATACTCCAATTCAGAATCACTTACATCTGGAGCAATCTTAACCAACAAGCTCTTATTCATGCCGGTGGCTTTACGCTGAATCTCCATTTCTTCCTTTACTTGTGCTAGCAGGAACGCTAATTCGCTGCCATGCTGGAGACTGCGCAGCCCCGGCGTATTTGGTGAGCTGATATTGACCACAAAAAAATCACCGTACGGATAAAGCGTACGGATACACTGACGATAATCTTCATGAGCCGCTTCATTACTAGTTATTTTATTCCGTCCAATATTTACTGCTATTGGAACTCTGCGATTTTTTAATTTTTTTAGACGCTCTGCCATAGCGTCAGCCCCTTCGTTATTGAAGCCCATACGATTGATCAGAGCTTCATCAGAGGGAAGACGGAACAAACGCGGGCTATCATTTCCCGGTTGACCCTTAGGGGTAACCGTCCCCACTTCCATAAATCCGAATCCGATCGAAGAGAATCCGGATACGGCCTCGGCATTCTTATCCAAGCCTGCTGCCAGTCCAACTGGAGTCGGAAAATGTATGCCAAACAGATCAACTGCTAAATCTGCCGTTTCAGGAACGCCATACATTAAACGCAATGCCGCGCTTCCCCCTGGAACTGATGATGATTTATCCAATCCACCTATGACGAGATGGTGAGCCTTCTCAGGGTCCAGCTTAAAGAAAATTGGTTTACCAAAATTACGATACAACACCGTTCTCGCTCCTTAAGGGGTACTTCACTAATCCACGTGTCTACCCGATTCTGTAGGTTTCTTCTTAATTTTAGCCTTTTCTTGAACAAAAGAAAAGCATTTTACCCTGTAAGTGTGCAGAGAGCTTAACCCAAAGTATAGTAATTTTCTTGTAAACGCATTACAATATAGGGGTAATCAGCGATTAAGAGAGAAAGAAGGTATGCTGGATGTCAACTAAACGTAAACCACCAACTTTGCAGCAAAAGAAAGAAGAAGTTAATCGTAAAGCGCTAATGTGGATCGGCGTAAGTTTAACTTTACTAATTCTTCTCATCATCGTTCTGTTTATAGTTGCCGGGAACTAATTCAGCCAGTGATATACTTTGTGGGGGTTGGTCTGATCATACGGAGCAGCAGGGTTGAAGCGTTTCGCCGGCAGCAGCTGCTTTTCAGGCAGAACCCCTTTACTGATCACCACTTTTGTTCCTTTTGGAATCATAGCGAATAGTTCTTCCACATCTTCTCGACTCATCCGAATACAGCCAAGGGATTCATCCTTGCCGACACTTTCTGGCTCATTGGTGCCATGAATAGCGTAATTACTATCTGAAAGTTGTAGTCCGCGGCTTCCGAACTCCCCATTATCATGACCGTTTGGATTGACCACTTTATCTGTAATGATGAAGTTGCCTTCTGGAGTCTTGTCTCCCCCAAGACCTACCTCATAATTCCGCAGAATAACAGAGCCGCTGACTACTGCCAAGCGGTGTTTTTGTTTATCCACAATCACTCTAAGCGGCTGGTCAAAAAAGGGAACGCCCTTTCCATTACTTCCACTCTCGCTTAACGCCGTCGGTATGCCCATTCCCGCCTCAACAATTGAGCTTGGAGGCTCCTCCGCAACTTCTGGTATCCCAAGTGCCTTAGCAGTTGCTACTTCCTTTAGAGAATTGAAATCACGCTTCATGACTGGTGTCGTCCCGCCAATCCAATTCTCCGGAAAAGGTCTAGTCAATTCCGCCAAGGAAACCGGAAGCTTGCCTTTATGATTCTGATAAGCCCTCATTGCACTCCATAATGTAGCTAGCTCCTCTTGATCCCCCTGCCACTCAGCTGCATCCTCCGCAACTTCCCCTTGCTCTGGCGGTTCGCATGCACATGCCGCTGAATCATAGGATTGGTATACCAACCGTCCATTCCCATTCTTCTGCAATGTGGAATTCAGCGGAAGCTTCTCTTTCCACAGCAGCCACTTCCCTTCCCGCTCCATGCCCAAAATAGCAGCTTGAAACGGTTCCTTGCGCATTAGCATAGTTGCCATCAGCTTCCCTGACGAAGCCGAAGCTCCACTCTCTTGCGCTGTATACATCATTTTTCGTGCCTCAAGAACGGGTTCCTTCTCAATATCTTTTTGATCAAGCGGATCTTTAACTTCAGAAGTAACCGTGTCTTGGACCGTATCCTGATCTCCCGCAATATCTAGACCCGGAGCCACAGCCGATGGCACCATAACCAGTAATAGAAGCATCAGCCCAAGCATAATGTAGCGGAATCTTTGCTGCCTTCGGTCCCGCTGGCGGCTTGCCTGAAGCAGCCCTTCCTCATATTCCCGCAGCGTTTCCGCAGGCACCTTACTATGCTCGAAAGCTTCATATACTTCTCCAGCCTGATTGAAGCAATAGTTAGCTTTCCCCTGTTGACCGTTCTTATAGTATTCCTTACCCAGCAAGTACCATGCCATCTTATTGTCTGGATGCATCTGTACATATGCTTTGAGGTGCTGAGAATTTTTCATCGGAACCTCCGAAATTTTATAATTCCTTCCTACATTAATATCGGTCAGACATCGCAAAAAAGACATCCCTAGCTGAACAAAAGTTCGCAGGAGATGTCTTTATGTTGTGCTGGAAGTTACAAAACCCCGGTTAATTATCCCTCTTTGTTAAAAGGCTCATCCGCAATTTTAATAGAATCGGTTGGGCATCCATCACAAGAATCCTGGAGATCATCAAACAAATCATCCGGAATCGCTGTGATGCCGTGGTTTCCGTCATTTTCATAAATAACTTCTGCCAAACCTTCATCATCGTAATCAAAAATATCAGGAGCCGTTGCGCCACATGCACCGCAAGCGATACAAGTGTCTTTTTCGACCCAAGTGTACTTAGCCATTTTATCTCTGCCTCCCGTTGAGCAATACAGCGCTGTTGTACCAGCGTCTTATTTTTCTCATATTAATATAAAAAGAATACAATTTCAATCGATTTTCAATACGTTTGCATTTCTGACGCATTCTACGACACCTATTTTGACATGTCATAGAATGTTCTTGTCACTCTTTATCAGACTCGACAGATAGAAGATTATCCTTTTGCAGTGAAGTGCCCCGTTCTTTATGATTGCGGAGCCTTGCAGAGTGAGAATCGCTTAACATCCCGGCAGTTAACACTGCATTTTCACCGAATTTATTACGCAGCATATCCATAGTCTTGTTAAGAGACTCTTTCTTAGGCTGACGTTCGTAATCGAACAAATCAAGCTGAATGGCGGAATCCTCTTTAGCAATCAAGCCCTGCAGGGTCACACCCAGCAACCGCACAGGCTTCTCCCCATTCCAATGACGAACATATAGATCGCAGACGGACTTGTAGATATCCTCCCCACTCTCCGAAGGAGCCTCTAGCTGACGCGAGCGGGTTATAGTCTTCATATCGGGCGTCCGAATAGTCAGCTGTACCCCTGAGGCAACAAGACCTTGCTTACGCAATCGCCGAGCTACCTGATCACTTAAATTCAGCAAAATCGGTCGTACCTCAGCAAGACCTACGACATCCCGCGGCAATGTTGTGGTGTGCCCAATCGACTTACTCTGCTCCCGCTCAGGGTTAACGATCCCATGATCAATACCGTTGCCGGCACGCTTTAGCCATGAGCCCATAACTCCGAAATTCTCAACCAGCATATTTTCATCAGCCGCTGCTAATTGACCAATACTGTAAATGCCCAGTTTGCGGAGCTTTTCTGCTGTTTTTCCACCAATGCCGAACATTTCATTACAGGGCTTGTCCCATAAAATCTTAGGCACATCCCGCAGCCGCAGCACCGAAATGCCGTTTGGCTTTTTTAAATCGGAAGCCATCTTCGCAAGCAGCTTATTGGGAGCGATCCCCACTGAGCATGGCAAGCCCAATTCTTCCATTATACGGCGCTGAATCGTCTCCGCTATTTCCATGGGTGTACCGAATTGTCTGGAGCCAGTTATATCAAGGTAACATTCATCGATGGACACTGCTTCCAGTAACGGAGTATAGCTATATGCAATCTGCATAAAAGCATTAGAATATTTGCGGTATAAATGGAAGTCCGGTTTAATAACGATAAGCGATGGACAAATACGAAGCGCCTTCTGAACTTGCATTCCCGTCGAAATCCCCATTCTGCGGGCGACGTAGGAACAAGTCACTATGATCCCTTTCCGCAATTCAACACTACCCGCAACCGCAGTAGCTTTGCCTCTATATTGGTCAGGGTCCTCTGCCTCATGCACAGAGCAGTAAAAAGCATTCATATCGACATGCAGGATAACCCTGCCGCTCGTTGGATAATACTGATCAACATTCTGCACAATATCTACCTTCTTATCCTCAGGTTTTCTATTGTCCAATTTAGAATAACTCTCCGCTGCGGTTAGGTCAACTTAAGAGGCTGTAAAGTTCTTTGTTACATTCCCGCGTAAAAATGCTATAATATATAAATTCATTTCCCTATAAGGAGGACTCTCATGTCTAAGTCCATCTCCATCTTCGATACTACATTACGCGACGGCACCCAAGGTGAAGGCATCAGTCTGTCGGCTGACGACAAACTGAAGATTGCCAAGAAACTCGATGATCTGGGTGTGCACTATATTGAAGGTGGCATCCCGGGAAGCAACAATAAAGACATTGAATTTTTCAAAAGAGTCAAGGAGCTTCATCTGAACGCCAAAATTACAGCGTTCGGCAGCACTCGGCGTAAGAATTCCTTGGCCGAAAACGATGACAATTTAAAACGTATGATTGACGCAGGGGTTCCTGCTGCTACACTCGTCGGAAAATCTTGGGATTTCCATGTACACACTGCATTACAGACTACGCTTGAGGAGAACCTCGCCATGATCGGCGACTCCATATCCTACTTGAAACGCCAAGGCCTTGAAGTGATTTTTGATGCCGAGCATTTCTTCGACGGATACAAGAATAATCCTGAATATGCAGCAGCTGTTCTGTCCAAAGCCCGGGAAGCCGGAGCAGATTGGCTTGTAATGTGCGATACCAACGGTGGAACCTTACCTTATGAAATTCATGAGATTGTTACCGCTCTAAATCAACAATTACCCGGAGCCAATCTCGGAATTCACACTCACAATGACTGTGAGTTAGCGGTTGCCAATGCACTTAGCGCCATCGGAGCTGGAGCACGGCAAGTACAAGGTACCATTAATGGTTACGGTGAACGGTGTGGCAACGCCAACCTATGTTCTATTATTCCTACACTACAGATCAAAATGGGTTATCACTGTATTCCAGGCGATTCATTATCACAGCTTACCAACACTGCCCGCTATATTAGTGAAGTGGCCAATGTTAATCTGCCGGTAAATCAGCCTTATGTCGGAAATGCATCTTTCGCCCACAAAGGTGGAATCCATGTCTCCGCCATCATGCGTGATTCACGGACCTATGAGCATATCGCTCCTGAGCTTGTCGGGAACAAGCAGCGTGTGCTGGTCTCCGAACTGGCTGGACAGAGCAATGTACTCTCCAAAGCGCAGGATATGGGTTTAAATCTGGATCCAAGCAGCGAGCAGGCTCGCCGGGTGATCGAGAAGATTAAAACGATGGAACATCAAGGTTATCAATTTGAAGGTGCCGATGCCTCACTGGAGCTACTCCTTCGGGAAGCTACCGGCGAGATGAATGAAACCTTTACCTTTGAATCCTTCAAGATGTTAGTTGAGAAAACCGCAGAACATCCAGTAGTATCTGAAGCGTTCGTTAAACTGAAAGTTGGCAGTGAGAATCTTTATACTGCTGCTGAAGGTAACGGTCCAGTCAACGCACTCGATAACGCGCTTCGTAAAGCATTACAGACCTATTTCCCACAATTAAAGGAAATGCATCTATCCGACTATAAAGTCCGTGTAATAGATGAACAGGATCAGACTGCAGCGAAGGTAAGGGTATTGATTGAATCCAAGAACTTCACAGACACCTGGAGTACGGTTGGTGTCTCCAGTAACGTAATTGAAGCCAGCTGGGAGGCACTTGTTGACAGTATGCGCTACGCGCTTCTCAATGAGCTCTCTTTGGAGAATGAGAAGACAACCAGCAATGAACCTAGAGGCCTGGTCAATCATTAATTGATCACTTATAGACTTTTGTAAGACAAAAAAAGAAGCTTCCCAAAAGTAGAATTCTACTTATAGGGCAGCTTCTTTTTTATTAAATAGGCTATATAACGGACTATTACTTTAGCGCATAGACTATGGGTGGTGGGCAGTGGGCGGTGTGCGGTGTGCGGTGTGCGGTGGGCGGTGGGCGGTGTGCGGTGTGCGGTGTGCAGTGGGCGTTGAGGGATGTACGGGATGCATGGGGTGCGAGTTCGGGTGCGGGATGTGGGGGATGCGAGTGCGGGTTCGTGGCGAGGTAGAGTAATTGGGGAAAAACTCCCTGAAAATAGCCGATATTTGCTATAAATAAACAGAAACAGGGAATTCCTCCCTAAAAATTAGGGTGATTTCATTATTTTTTACCAAAACAGCTAAATTAGAGGGATATTTTCCCTAATTATTCGTTGAATGACCCGAGATCTCAAATTTATGGGGAGAAATTCCCTAATTGTTCTAACGCGGCTTTCTTCGGGGTTCCAGCCATTTCTGCTCCACGGTATAGTGAAATTAATGCTTGTGGTCCACTAAAGCAAATCGCGTATGACCAAAAACGCAGATCAGCGATCCTCCAATAAGAAGAATCGCTGATCTTTAGACTTTTGCTGTTTGGAGAAAAAAGCAGATCTGTCTCTTATATGGACAGCCCGCTTCATGATTCGGTAAGCTTGATTATTTTCTTTTCCAACTCTTCAGGGCTAAGAATACCTAAAATAATCTCGGAGATCACTCCATTCTTATCAATGAGCACATTGGTGGGAAAAACAGCTCCATTATATTTGCTGTACACCTCATCTTTTACATCAAACATAACCGGAAACACAAGACCGTATTTCTTGATAAAACGTTCAGCATTGGGTTTATAATCCTGACTGCTCACATTAATACCGTAAATATCTAGAACATCCTTATACTTAGTGGCCATGGTATTAAGTTCAGGGGCTTCCTGCTGGCAGGGATCACACCATGAAGCCCAGAAATTAAGGATTACCGCTTTATCTCTGGGGCCATCAACAACATAGGTAGTCCCATCTGTTCCCTGAAGTGAAAACGAAGGTGCACGCAGTCCAGCCTTAGGTCCACTCTTCATCGGCAGCTCATTTTGCTGCGCAAGCACAGCTTCTGCTTTTGGCTCCCGATTATGCCACACCGCAAACACAGCAACACATACAACTATGAGCAACACTGTTATATTTAATTTGTTACTTGCTTTCATAGTCATCTGTTCCTTTACAATTGGAATAGTTTTCTACTATTGTACCCTCATTAGGTTAAATTTCAAACCATTCATATTTTACACAATAATATATACTTTTATAATAAAAAAGAGGGTTTCGTCTGCGACGAAACCCTAAAGAAGAGAGAGGGGTGAACAAATGGCAGCATTCCAGGGAAATGTCCAGCCAATAAGACTGAAATATTCCGTACAGCAAGCACTGGGGAAGCACCTGCTGTCCTGTTATCCGCATGAAGCATGCGGAGTCCTGCTGGGTGCTGCCGCAGCGGGTGGCATGCTCATTGATACTTACGTACCCTTGCGCAACGTAGCGCCAGACCCGCTGCACACCTTCACTCCCCACCCCGAAGAGTGGATTAATGTTCTTTACAACGAACCGACAATCATCGGTCTATTTCATTCCCACCCACATTCAGCACCTATCCCTTCAGTTACCGATTATAAAGGATTAACAGCACTAGGACCTGAGTTTGCCCTCTATCTTATAGGTTCTCCCAACACCAAAGACAGCGGCAATCCAATTCTGAACGGATTTTATATTGAGCGTTTGCCTGATGACCACGGTAATTTGTCCCGCGGTTTATCCCAAGCCCCGCTTCACGTTCTACTTAAATAAGCATAGAGATCTCCCAAGGTATCCACTTGGCCGCGCTCCGAAATTTCCCGAAGGTAGATCACCCACAGCTGCGCTGTCATCTTTGCGTCTTCCAAGGCATGATGACGGCCATGAATCGGAATTTCGTGCACATATAGCAGCTCATCCAGCGAATAATTACTTCGTTGTGGCTCAAGCCAACGCGCTAACATCATCGTGTCCAGCACACGGTGTGTAAGCTGAACTTTAGAGGTTTTCCATAAAGCAGCATTAAGAAAAGCCTTATCATGTGAGCTTGCATGTGCCACCAGCACATTCTGACCTACAAAGGACATAAAATTATGAAGACCATCCATTAAGGAGGGAGCGGATTGTGTCATTTCTTCCGTAATCCCAGTCAGCCTTGTAATATCCTCCGGAATAGCCGTCTGACAGTTCACCAGTGTATAAAAGCATTCTTCTTCTTTAATCTGCTCTCCAACAACCTTGACGGCTCCAAAAGACATAATCTCATCCCCATGCTGATGGGAAAAGCCTGTCGTCTCTAAATCAAAGATCACTGTCTCTAGTTCAGACAATGGGGTATGTAGCACCTCAGGACGCCGCTTCTCTCGCATCAAAGATCGAATAAAGGCCATTTGCTGCGCAGTCTGTTGCGCAGTTTCGCCACCTCTCATCGAAGCGATAGCCGAGGGCATTCCACCTTGTCTTAGATTACTCCAGAATCCTCCGCTTTTGTTCGGCTCCCTCATGACCGCCACCTTTCCGCTGAGCGGAGCTGACGCTGCAGCGCCCGGTGAAGGCGTCTGACAAGCAGCAGGCTTTCACGCAGCTCAGACAGCAGCTGCTTATTCTTCAATTCACTCTCAGCTACATAATCACTGCTGATTAACAATCCATCCTGAACACTATATGGCGTGTTCACTCGCAACCGCATTGCTAATAAGAAAGCTCTGCGAATATCCTCTAAATGTTGATATTTCCCAAGCCTATCAAGGGCTTCAATCCGCTCTAATGTCGAGCCAGCTCTAATGCCATGTAGTAAGGACAACCGTCTAACAATGTTCACTAACGGAATATAGACCCCATACTTAACATCAAATCCGCCTGCATAATCACCAAACCGTTCTGTTAACACCTGTCCCAGTAAATTCAAAGTCGCTTTATGGCGTACTGTATTGCGAAGAACAGCATTAGACAGCTGCTCATTTTCCGCAAAGCCTTCATAGAAAGTTTCTTGCCACTTCGCTGATAACTCCACGCTTCCTGCCACATGACGCATATCAGAAGAAATAATAAGATACCGGATCGGCTCCCATTCCAACTGATTTCTCCAGCTATCAAGCTGCTCTATCCATTCAGATAATGTCTTACGCCACATAACTTGGGAGCACATCACCTTCCCCGCACATTTCTCATACCCTACTTCTTCAAGCATATCGGATAACAAAGTTCCGAAAAATTCGAAATAGCGATTTTTTTCCCCATCAGGCTCTCCTTCGACTATCAGGCCATTATCCTGATCGCTCCAAAGCGTTGCCTCCTGCCTCCCACTGCTGCCAAACACAATAAAGGAATAAGCACAGGGAGGCGGGCCATAGCCCGCCTCTTTCAACTGCGCCTCACATATGAGTACTGCGGTTTGGGCAATAAGATCATGCATAGTATTCACACGGAACATCCATTCCTCTATAGGAATAACATTCAACTGTTCGAGAAGTACTTTTTGACAGGCAACACGCCTCTCCCTAAGCTCCTCTGACGAACCGGCCAATACGATGGTCCTAAAGCTTTCTTCATTATACTCATCTGTTAACTCCATCGATGCCACACGGTCCGCCTCCCTGTCCGAGGTGAAATATTATTGTTTAAGGGTTTTGGATTCCGAATCTGCGATCAATTTCATTTGTTCAGGGTATCCGTAAGTACCATGCTCACTGATATCCAGACCCATCAATTCTTCTTCTTCTGTAACACGAAGTCCGATAGTTACCTTCATTACATACAAGATGATGAAAGAAAGAACGGCTACGAAAACAAATGTTCCAACCACACCCAGCACTTGAACCCCTAGTTGATGGAAACCGCCACCGTAGAACAACCCAGCTTCACCTACCAAGCCGCCTTTAGTAATAAGCTCAGGTACAGCGAACAGACCCGTTGAAACTGCACCCCACATCCCCGCAATACCATGCACCGAGAAAGCATAGATTGGATCATCAAGCCCTGCACGTTCCAGCCATTGGGAAGTCATGAATGTAAAAGCACCGGCTACAAAGCCAATAATGATTGCTGCCCATGGATCAACGAAAGCACATGCTCCTGTGATTGCAACCAATGCAGCTAGAACACCATTCAGCATCGCTGGAATATCAGATTTACCAAAATACAACCAAGATGCAATTAGAGCTGCCAAACCACCTGCTGCTGCTGCGATGTTCGTAGTTAGGGCTACGTGACCGAAGAAACCGCCCATTGGGGACAAAGCACTACCTGGATTGAATCCGAACCAACCAAACCAGAGGATAATAACACCGAGTACAGTAAATACTTGGTTATGACCTGGAATAATCACTGGTTTTCCTTCTTTATTAAACTTACCAAGCCGAGGCTTAAGCAGTATGGTTGCTACCACTGCTGCCGTTGCACCTGTAAGATGAACAACTGTGGAACCTGCATAATCTTGCATTCCCAGCTCAGCCAACCAGCCACCGCCCCATACCCAGTGAGCTACAACTGGATAAATTACGACGGAGAACAAAATTCCGAAAATGATATACACACTTAGCTTCGCACGTTCTGCCATACCACCAGATACGATAGCCAAGGAAACTGCTGCAAAGGCCATTTGGAATAAGAATTTAACATTTAAAGTAACATCAGAAAATGCAAGTGATTCAAAAGAAGCTGCGGTTGAATCTCCTCCGTACAAGAAGCCTGTAGTACCGAAGAAGCCATTGCCGTTACCGAAACCAAGTCCAAAGCCGATAGCCCAGAAGCAAAGACTTGCGATAGCCAGGGTGAGTACTGTCTTACCTGCTACGTGCCCTGCATTCTTCATCCGAACCGAACCCGCTTCGAGCATTGCAAACCCTGCTTGCATAAAGAATACTAAAATGAATGCCAGGAAGGTAAACGCTGTGTCCAATCCGACTTGTAAGTCAACGTTCGTCGGACCGTCCGCTGCAAAAGCACTTACCGGATAAATCATCAGTGTAATCATGGCCAGTAACATCATCAACCATTTCTTTTTCATTTTTACCCCACTCCCCAATGTTATATTTTCTAACAAAGCGTGAAACTCTTAATGTCATTATAATCAGAAGTCAGGTAAATTGACAAGACTATTTTGGGAATGTTTTTATTTTATTTTATTTGAGCACACGAAATTTTCACAGTACTAATGGACTAGAGGTCCAAAAGGCCTGATTCTAGCTGCATTTTCATTAAAATAACTACGTGTACAATCTCATTTATATTACCTAATTATTGAACGCATCTTTTACCAAAATCACAAAATACATAACATTTAATGTTATGTATTGGGGTAACTTATAGTTTTCATCCCCAATCATTCTTCAAATTTGATATCCCTTTGAGTTTGAGTGTATTGTATAGAAACTACAGATCACCGTTCATGAATTAACCCTTCTTTGCTGCATATACTTTATGAAAGTATGACGTTTGACTGTATGGTTTCCAGTTTGTTATCATTACAGATAGCATAAGAAACCATCAATTTAGAAGATGACCGCCACTTATCGGCAGTCGTATTCAATTAGTGAGGCGAGATTAAATGGGGATATGATTTTGTATCGAATTGGAGAATTAGCTAAGGCTGCTCACATTAGTGAACGAACTATTGATTATTACACGAAACTGGGATTAATCTCCCCGGAATCTAGAAGCACCAAAAATTATCGGCTATACAGCCATGAAACCTTGGCTGCTTTAGAACGTATTACTCAATTAAAGCATGACAAGTATTCATTGGAAGAAATCAAATCTATGCTAGGCAAATGGAATGAGGCAACACCAGAAACCGACGTCTCTGATAAATTAGTCGAGTTAGAGCAGCAAATGCAGCGGCTAGAACGGGAAGTAAAAGCCCTTGAACCTCTTATAAGTGGTTTGAAGCCAGGACAGGCCAGTCGCGTACTTTCAAATCTGCTCCCTCAGGGATTAGCCTGCATGGAAGCGATCCGGCTATTGCTTACGCAAGGACCGCCAATGTAAATACCATATTTACAATACAGTGGAGGAATGCACCTATGTTTATGTACCTGTTAGTAATTATTGCCTTTCTTTTCTCATTGTGGGCACAGTTTAGAGTTAAAGGAACCTTCAGCAAATGGTCGAAGGTAGCTAATTCGAACGGCCTGACTGGATATGAAGCAGCTAGACGTATGCTCGACGCCAATGGCTTACACGATGTTCCGATTGAACCTGTAAGAGGCACACTTTCAGACCATTATGACCCCATCCACAGGGTTGTACGCTTATCAGAGCCTGTGTATTATGAAAGCTCCATCTCTGCAATCTCTGTCGCTTGTCACGAAGTAGGCCACGCGATTCAGCATAAAGTAAGTTACCCTATGTTGACACTTCGTCACCGGATGTTCCCGGTAGTTAATTTCGCATCAGGTGTCGCGCCTTTCATGCTGATGGCAGGTTTCATCTTCGGTTACTTTAATCTTATAGGCTTGGGTATCATTTTCTTCTCAGCTGCTGTTGCATTCCAGCTCGTAACCCTGCCTGTAGAATTCAACGCCAGTAACCGGGCTCGTCAGGTCATGGTAGAACAAGGTTTCATCCGTAACGAAGAAGAACGCGGAGTAGCAAAGGTTCTCAACGCCGCTGCATTAACTTATGTTGCCGCTGCTCTAGTATCCTTGCTTGAACTGCTTCGCTTAATCACCGTCTTTTTAGGCAACCGCGACTAATATCGCATACCTCTAAACAACAAAAACCCCGGAAGGCTAAGAGCCGACCGGGGTATTATTTTGTCTAGCTTTAAAGTAGGAGATTAAAAAAGTCCGAAAGGAACGTGCCACCAGCGGCAATTTACTATCTGTACGGTAGATCAAGCCAACCGTTCTCGTCACCGCAGGCTCCACAACCCTCACCTGAGCTGGTTGAAGAGGATTCGTCTGATAGAACGCCATCTCCGGAAGCAGGCTTACACCCATCCCTGCGGCCACCAAACCACGAATGGTATCGGTCTCTCCGCCTTCAAATGCAATCTGCGGTTGAAATCCCGCCTGCAAGCAAGCTTGCCAAACGATAGGTCTTAACGAATAGCCTTGGCTGAATAGAACAAACTTCTCTTTTTGCAGCTGTTCCAACCGGATCTCAGACTCTCCTGCCAACCTGTGATTCTGAGGAAGAATCGCAAACAACTCTTCAGTCATTACAATATCCCCCGAGACATGCTCATCATTCTCCGGAAAAGGCGAAATGAAAGTTAAATCCACTTCTCCAGACAATACGTCTTTTATCAAAGAAGGGTAAGATCCTTGTTTAAAACGAAATTTGACATGAGGATAATATTTACGAAAATCTGCAACGATAGTCGGGATGAGATGTGTGCCAAGACTATGCGGGAATCCGATCCGAATCTCTCCACGCTCAGGATCCAGAAATTCATGCACCTCATTTACCGAATGCTCCAACTCTTTAAGGATACTCTCAACCTTCTTGCAAAAGAGCTGTCCAACAGGCGTAAGCTGCAGATTGCGCCCTTTTTGCATGAATAGATCAACCCCAAGCTCTTGCTCCAGCTGATGAATCTGACGGCTTACCGCAGACTGCGCTACATGAAGCTCTTCTGCCGCTCTTGTTACGTGTTCTTTTTGAGCTACCTTTAAAAAATATTGCAGCTGTCTTAGCTCCACTCCATCATCGCCCCTGTCTTAGGCTTTTTTTGAATATACGAATAATTAGCCCATATACGAAAAAGCCAGAAACCAAACCTCCGAGATGCGCAACCCAATTCACATTTGGTGTAGCAAACGACATAATGATCCCGATTATTAACAATCCATATAAAGTTTTACGCGAGCCCTCATCCATCATGGCCCGTTGAATAACTGCAATGTATAAAAATGCACCATAAATGGCGTAGATTGCTCCAGAAGCACCAACCGAGACCGTACCAAACTCTACTACTGAGCGAGCACTAATCGCAATTGTAAGCACATTTGCCAGAAATCCGCCCACCAGATAGAGCAGCGCATAACGCCACCAGCCCAGCAATCGCTCCAGAGGCGGTGCAAACACCAGGAGAGCGAAGCAATTAAAGAACAGATGGGAAAACCCATTATGTAAAAAAATAGCGGCCAGATAGCGCCACAGTTCCTCTTTGTACGGACTCACATCAACTATAGCACCAAAATCAACAAGCGTTTGAATATTTGTTGATCCTCCGTTAACTGCCATAAGGATAAACATGATCACATTGGCCAATATGAGCAGACAGGTTACCGGATAATACCGGACATAACTTTTCCAATTTTCGTACCGAATAAATATCATAACACCCATCCCTTTACATATATATCTTGTCCGGTTGGACATCTTCCTGCTATTAAGATTATAATTTATTGTGGCAGTAAGAATCCAATATTATAATTCGAGGAGGAAAACAAGGATATGACGCAAGAAAAAACAGGCGTAGCTACTTTTAAAGGCAACCCCATCACTCTCGTAGGACCTAAGCTAACAACTGGTGATCCTGCACCCGATTTTGTTCTGAGCAAGAATCTCCTGGAAGACGTGTCTCTAAGTGATTATGCCGGTAAAATCAAGCTGATCAGTGTTGTCCCTTCTCTTGATACCGGGGTATGTGACGCACAGACCCGCCGGTTCAACAGTGAAGCCGCAGAGCTTGGTGACGATGTGGTAATTCTCACTGTAAGCACGGACCTGCCGTTTGCCCAAGCTCGTTGGTGCGGTGCTGCCGGCATCGATCGAGTTATTACTCTATCCGATCACAAAGCAACCTCATTCGGACAAGCCTATGGTGTGCTGATTAAAGAATTCCGCTTAGATATGCGCTCCATTTTTGTTCTGGATAAGAACGACAAGATCGTATATGTTGAATATTTGAGTGAAATGACCGAGCACCCTAACTATGAAGATGCTATTGCTGCTGTGAAGAAGCTGCTCTAATTCTCCAATCAGTAGCGGTTATTACAACAATACTTAATAATCTCTGTTAAAAAAGCGGCAGAAGGTCCATCCTTCTCCCGCTTTTTTTGTAATAGAAAGATTTATCGATAACACACTGAGCAGCTCACCGTTTACGTAAACGCATTCATACTATCCCTAAGCAAGAAGGGTTTGACGGGCCTCTAAAAATCAGTCTGCTTTGTATTTTCCTAATTTTTTGTCCAAAGATGCATACAAGCGTTGAATCACACGGTAATTCGCCCCGAGATCACCAAGTGAACCTCTAGATGCAGAATACATATCTACACCACAACGAACAGGCGTCGTATTAAGCACCGATACCGTAATGTCCAGCGTACGGCCAAATGCCGTTCTCTTCTCAAGAGTAATCTCACCTACAGACTCCACTTCGTGAAGCACCTTAAATCCAGGAACTTTCTTTAAAGTCGATGAAACTTCTTCCCATGCTTTGTCTTTAGTTAGATTGTAATAACGCGTTTTTAATGTCGGATCTTTGGCGCGGTCGCTTGTTCCATCATGACTGCGGAATAAGCCAACCAAGGTTCTTTTTAACGACAAAATTCTTCCCCCTCTACAAATCCCAAGTTCATTATTCTAAGTGTAACACTCTTGTCTCAGGAACAAAAGGGTATAACTCACTTTCCCTTTATTCCAGACATACAAAAAAGCGCCCGCTCCCATTATTCACGGGAAACAGGGCGCCTTGGCTTAAACAAGAGAAAACCCGCTTATGCCGTCCGGCTACAGTGTCTTCTGAACCTGCTAGAGCAGGTGGGTGATCGCAGAAAACGTTTTTGAATTCCCCAAGTCATATAGACAGGGCGGTTCAGCTGCGCTTCGTGTAGATCTCCCAAGACATTATCATTGGTTCAAAACAACGAGTAACCGTAACGTACATCGCAGGATTTGTTATTATTATATTGCGTTTTAACGAAAAAGTAAACCTGTATGCGCTTTATTTTTACACAGGAATTAATTACCTGGAAATATCCAACGCTAATCCAGTTTTTTGTTAAATGCGTTTGGTGTCCTTTTCATCAATTTCATCCTCGTAGTCATCATCATCGTCGTCATCGTCGTCATATTCATTCCGATTGTTCAATGCTGCTGCTTCTGCTTCTTCCTGCTCTTTCAGCTTCTTCTTTTCTACTTGCAGCTGTAGCTTATTATAAGTAGCGTAGAAGTTAAAGAAGGCCGCCATTGCAATCAACGTTGGAATACAAATGAAATAAAGAGCCGGATATCTAAGACCGATATAAACAAGAACTGCGGCTGCAATCAATGTAGAGAACACACGAATTGGGCGTGCTATAGTCAGCAATATAGAATTGGTCATCACTTGCTTGAAGCCCATTTGGTAATGAACCACAATGGAAAAGAAGTTAAACATGGATACCGACAAAAGTATCATCAGCACCAACATCAAAATACCAACAATTCTGAAGTTAGGCATTTGTGTCATGTAAACTGTTACATCAACGTACATAACAACAAACATCAATGTATAGATAACTCCTCCGAGCATACTTTTTACATAGTTCTCTTTATACCCCTGAAAAAATGTACGAAAAGTTCCTACATCCGTATTCCCCATTACCCATTTACGCACTACGGTAAATAAAGCGGCTGAAGCTGGAAACACCGTAAAGGGCGCTAAAATCCCCATTGCCCAGTTCAATGTAATTTGCTCGTTCGCTCCACCTGCGCCTGTCCCTAACATAATCATCTTTAAAACACCAAAAAACAAAAACGGGGCGGAACATAGTGCCCATAAGATATTACTGCCTGCGATACGTGAAATCCATTCTGTCACGCGGTATAAGCCGCCCATTGCTCCTTTAAACTCCAATTCCCTTCCTCCTCTGTCTCTTACATACTACATATCTTAACTATACCTCATTTGACCTCCTCATTTCCATAGCCCAACTTTCTGAATTATAGACTATCGTCTATACGTAAAGCCTTTATAGTCCATATATTAGGATTGTAACCATAAGAAATACCAAAATCCCCACATTCTAAAGGAGGTTATCTCATGTCTACACCTGTTGGCTTCGGCGGTTGGACTTCTACAGGCACGATCCTCGTATTGTTTATCTTGCTCGTTATCATCACTCGTACATTCGGATACTAATATCACACAAAACAAATTCGCGCCCTACTAAGGACATAACAATTCACCAAACATCCTTATATTTCAGCAAAAAGAAGACGAGAACCGCAATGCGGCATCTCGTCTTCTTTGGTATCTTGACGAAGTATTAATTATCGAAATCTTCACGTTTTGCAGGACGAGTGCTCGTGCTGCTTGGACGAGTGTATGGTTTACGCTCTGCGCTGCGGTTTGCACCACCGTCACGAGCTGGTGCGCCATCACGGTTGCCTTTATAGCCACCGCCATAGCCGCCACTGCCGCTACCGTAGTTGCTGCCACCGCTGCTATAGCCACCACGACTACCGCCACCGTTATTATCACGGTTACCACGGTATCCGCCACCGCTACCGCTGCCACCGGAAGTACCACGGTTTCCGCCATAACCACCATTAGGTTTACGGCCACTGCGGATATCGTTTTTGCCACCACGACGTTTAGCACGAATTGGATCTTCAGGAGTCAATTCAATTGCGGAATCCTTCTTGTCGCCAGTGAGAAGCTTCATAGCTGCGGACAACAATTGTACGGAATCATATTGCTCAAGCAATTGAATAGAAATTCCTTTGTACTCGTTCAACTCTCCGCTTTCTACCACTTCAAGCAAACGCTCAGCAGTAACGCGTTGTTTACCTTCAATAGCTTCAGCCATTGTTGGCAAAGGTTTACGAGTAATCCGGTGACGAGTAACACGTTCGATCAAATGCAGGTGATCAATTTCGCGTGGAGTAACGAATGACCAAGCCGTACCTTCTTTACCTGCGCGTCCTGTACGACCAATACGGTGTACATAGCTTTCAGGATCTTGTGGCAAGTCAAAGTTAATTACGTGAGTTACGCCGGATACGTCCAGACCACGTGCCGCTACGTCAGTAGCTACCAGCACGTCAATGCTGCCATCACGGAATTTACGCATTACAGCATCACGTTGGTTCTGTGACAAGTCACCATGCAATCCATCAGCAGAATATCCGCGTTTTTGCAAAGCTTCAGCAAGCTCATCAACCCGGCGCTTAGTACGTCCGAATACGATAGCTAATTCAGGTGATTCCATATCAATCAAACGACTAAGAGCTTCAAACTTTTGACGCTCAGGCACTTCCACATAAGCTTGATCAATCAGTGGGGCACTGATTTGTTTCGGAATAACGGAGACATGTTGCGGGTTGTTAAGAAATTGTTGAGCTAGGCGTTGAATGTTTGGTGGCATTGTAGCAGAGAACAACATGGTTTGACGTTCTGCAGGAACGAGCTTCAGGATAGTCTGAATATCTTCCATAAAGCCCATATCCAGCATTTCATCTGCTTCATCCAATACAACGGTTTGAACATCATCCAAACGGATCGTTTTACGGTTGATGTGATCGAGCAAACGACCAGGTGTACCAATAATGATTTGTGGTTTCTTTTTCAATCCACGGATTTGACGTCCAATATCCTGTCCACCATAAATCGCCAACGAGCGAAGACCTTTGAAACGGCTTAGTTTGCCAATTTCTTCTGACACTTGGATGGCCAACTCACGTGTTGGTGCCATAATAAGGGCCAAGATTTTTTCGTCTTCACGGTTAATCTTCGAAATGAGGGGGATACCAAAAGCAGCAGTCTTACCTGTACCAGTCTGAGCTTGACCGATCAGATCCGACCCAGTCAATGCTAATGGGATCGACTGTTCCTGTATCGGTGTTGCCTCCTCAAATCCTAACTCTGTGATTGCTTGTAGCACTTTTGGCTCCAAGCCAAATTCTGCGAATGTTTTCAAATTATTCATGCTCCTTCTATACAGTGGACATTCCACATGCTTGTCTGTATTCTTAAGTAGCGGTAAACACATTTATAGGCTGTCCAATCATGCTCTATTTTCTGCATGATATAGCGCTTTTGGGACGAAAAGCCTCCCTAATCATCAGGTACCTTGTTGTACCTGAGCAACTGTAGCTTTACATCCGATGCAATGCAAAAATACCATTGTAACGTTCTACTCAAGAATATCCTATACATTATATCACAAACACATGTGAGAATACCAGTGGGTTCCTTTCTTTTCATTGCTTTCATGTTTTAATTTTTTAAATATATATATAAGGGTGGATTTACTTGTTAAGACAGATTTTGAATTGTTTGGTTGTTTTTTTAGGGGCAGCACTGATCGCCAGTGGATTTAATCTATTTTTAATTCCACACCGTTTACTAAGTGGTGGTGTATCTGGGCTTTCCATGTTAGTGGGTTATTTCACTCCATTAAACATAAGCCTCCTATACTTGCTCTTTAATATTCCTCTGCTGGCTGCAGGCTGGTTCCAGTTAGGCCGGAGATTTATTATTATGAGCATGTTGTCCGTTGTGTTTACAACCTGGTTCTTAACAGTGATTCCCGAGCATCTGGTGGCTACAGATATGCTGCTGTCCTCTGTGTTTGGCGGAGTTCTCGTTGGGATTGGCTGTGGTATCTCCTTCCGTGCAGGAGGTTCTTCCGGAGGTTTTGACATCTTGGGTTCAATTATCACTAAATACCGAGATTTCCCGGTCGGCAATGTAGTAGTAAGTTTAAATGGACTTGTTATCCTGGCGGCCGCTTATCTTGACCAGAACTGGAATTTAGCACTTTCATCAATGGTATCTATATATGTAACAGGTAAAGTGTTGGATATGATTCATATCAGCCACTTAAAGGTAACCGTATATATTGTAACAAACCGTACAGATGAATTACTGCAACATCTAATAGGCCTTCAACGAGGTGTCACAAAGATTAAAACAGAAGGTGCTTATTCTCACGTTGAAAAGGACATGCTAATGACGGTAACAACCCGCTACGAACTTGCAGAGCTACAACGTATCATCCGCACGACAGATCCTCAAGCTTTTGTAAATATTGTTGAAACAGTTGGTGTTATGGGTTCCTTCCGGAAAGACAAAATGAGGAAATAAAAATTCCTAGTATTGGAAAATGCACCAACCTCAGAATTATGATATATTATACACACGCAGAACCCTAACAATTTCATAAAGATTGAGATTTACCCCTCTTTTTTCCAAAGCACTTCGTTTTCCGATGAACACTGAATCTATTCAGAACTATCGAAAAAGGAAAGGGTGATTTTTGTGGAAATGGAAACGGTAAAACTGTCAGCAATCGTCATGAGGTGGTATCCTGATATGATGCCGTTTCTCAAACAGGACGAATTAAATTCAGTAATCGTTCTGCGAGACGGGCTAAGTATTCTGGAACCTGCAGATGCCATGGATATTATCCATTACAGCATCTGTGAACATCAGAATTCTGCGTATCTTCAATGAGCAAGCCGCAAGAGAAGTCTTGATAGTTGCCGCCTTGGGTTCGGCCCTGTTGCCGATTTAAGGCGGCATTTACTTTTTTCATACCGTTTCGAATCCATACATCTCGTTTATAAACAACAAAGGCGGTTTTTTATTCCCAATCTGAGCTAATATTGTTACAACACTGTTCTTTTTGGGAGCAACCGTTCCTATATAATTTAGGGGAAAGTACATAAAGGGAGAGAAAAACGAATGAACATCACCTGGGCTCTACTGATGATGGCCTTGGGAAGCGTAGGCGTACAACAGAACCAACATGACGCTGAAGTGGCGATCGCTTTGAAGTCCGCCATGAATCCCCCCATCATTGCACAACAAAACAACAATTCGAATGTAGCAACTCCAGCTCCAAGCGCTTCACCTGAAGCAACAAACTCAGAAAGTATGTTACACACCGATCCACAACCAGACGCACCCAAAGTAAAAGGCATTTATGTTACCGCCTACAGTGCTGGTGGGGAACGAATGGAAAAGCTGCTTACATTGCTTGACCAAACCGAACTTAACTCAATGGTAATAGACATTAAGGACGATGCGGGTTATATCACGTATAAGACCGATAATGCCGACCTCCAGAAGCTCGGTAACCCTCAGCCTTTTATTGGAGATATCAATAAGTTAATGGAACGTTTGAAGAAACATGATGTTTATCCTATCGCCCGGATTGTTGTTTTTAAAGATTCTATTCTTGCCAAGAAGAACCCGCAGATGTCTTTTGTTAATACTGACGGCACTGTATGGAAGAATAAGGGCGGCGACAGCTTTGTTAATCCTTATAATGAAGATGTGTGGAAATACAATGTGGATATCGCCAAGGAAGCTGTTAAGCTCGGCTTCAAAGAAATTCAGTTCGACTATGTTCGCTTTCCGGAAGGATTCGAAAAACGTGCTGATACCCTTAAATACACTAAAACCACTGACTCACGCGTAGAAATCGTATCTAATTTTGTTAAATATGCCAAAGCAGAGCTAGCTCCACTTGGTGTCCGTGTGTCCGTAGATATTTTTGGATATGCCGCATCTGCCCCTGCTGAGGGTATCGGCCAGGACTTTGTTAAAATATCCAAGAATGTGGATGTTATCAGTCCAATGGTTTATCCAAGCCACTATTCAACGGGATGGTTTGGCGTGAAAGAGCCCGACTTAGATCCTTACGCTACAATCAAAGGTTCCATGGTTGATACACATAAGAAGCTTGATCCACTGGGCAGCTATAAACCCGTTATTCGACCTTGGATTCAAGACTTTACAGCAAGCTGGCTCGGAAGTGGTCATTATGTGAAATATGGTAAAAAACAGGTGGAAGATCAAATCCGCGCTTTAAAAGATGAGAACGTGGATGAGTTCCTTCTCTGGAACGCCAACAATCGCTATACTGCCGATGTTGATTACGAAAAACAATGAATACAGCCCTTATTATTTATAGCTGATCTGATATATGTATGCTAAAGACCCGGCGTCTGCCGGGTCTTTTAACGGAAACTTATTGAACTATTTAACCTATTCCTTGAAAAATCTTAAAGAATGAGGCACAGAATTATGATACAGACCACCTCTTTAAAACAAAAGGCAGGACAATTTTTTCATATTTTATTCCCAATCCTTGTTACACAAATTGCTTTATCCGCGATCACCTTCTTTGATACTAATATGTCCGGTAAATTCGGAACCGTCGATCTGGCAGGAGTTGCGATAGGAACTAGTCTTTGGATTCCAATCCAAACCGGTCTCAGCGGTATTCTTATGGGGATCACACCTATTGTTTCACAGCTCATCGGGAGCAAAAAGGATAAGGATGTTGCCTTTCAAGTCACACAAGGTATTTGGCTGTCACTGATTGTTTCGATCATCGTCTTGCTAATTGGCAGCTTTGCCTTGTCACCTATTCTTAATTTTATGAACTTGGAGTCTGGTGTAAGAGATGTTGCTTTCCGCTTTCTCAGTGCTATTTCGTTCGGAATTATCCCCCTGTTTGGATATACGGTACTTCGTAGCTGTATAGACGCTTTAGGGCAAACACGCGTATCCATGTGTATTACACTAATAGCTTTGCCTGTAAATGTAGGTTTGAACTATTTGCTCATCTTCGGGAACTTCGGATTCCCTCGTCTCGGGGGCGTTGGTGCTGGGGTCGCTTCAGCTATTACCTATTGGGTTATATTTGCCGTTGCTCTACTGTTCATATATCGTTCTCAGGCCTTTGTAAATCTCAGATTATTCCGTAAGTTCTATTTTATATCGTTAAACAGCATTAAAGATTTGCTCAAAATCGGAGTACCCATCGGTTTCTCAATTTTTTTCGAAACAGCTGTCTTTTCCGCTGTAACCTTGTTAATGAGCCGATTTGATACCGTAACAATTGCCGCGCATCAGGCAGCAATCAATTTTGCAACAACACTCTATATGATTCCGCTCAGTATTTGCATCAGCCTTACCATCCTCGTCGGCTTCGAGACCGGGTCTGGCAGACAAAAGGATGCACGCCAATATGCCATAATGGGTATCGGACTGGCGGCAATCCTTTCGCTGGCCACAGCTTTATTACTCTTATTTGCCGGAAATCATGTAGCTGGTCTATATTCAGATGAACCCGATGTCATCTCGTTAATTCAGCATTTCCTGATCTATGCAATCTTTTTTCAAATCTCAGATGCGATTGCTACACCTACTCAAGGTGCGCTTCGCGGATATAAGGATGTTAACCCAGCCTTTATCATTTGTTTTATTGCCTATTGGGTAATTGGCTTACCTACAGGTTATGTACTTGCAACTTACACAGATCTAGGAGCATTCGGCTACTGGATTGGTCTTATCACCGGTCTTGCCATCGGTGCGACCCTGCTATTGTCTCGGCTTATCAAAGTTCAACGGCGTTATGCCGCACAATACACACAGGAACAACCACAGAGTTAACGATCCATATTACACAAAAAAGGAACAGTGCGAATCTCGCAGCTGTTCCTTTTTATATATAGGGTCGCTAATTATTGGGAAAGACGGGAAGCCAGCTCATACAGCTCCAGGTCAAAGCCCTTTTTCGTATTTACAACGAGATCAATATCCGTAAGGGTTAATTCACCTTTGATGATACCACAAGCCTTGTCGGATTCACCTTCGATTAGCTTACGTACGGCAAAATCGCCAAGACGGCTAGCCAAATTCCGGTCTCCAGGAGTTGGTGTTCCACCACGTTGGATATGTCCGAGTACAGTAACACGTGCATCCAGAGAAGCATGACGGTCTTTCAGAGCTTGAGCCACATCTTCACCTTTGCCAACGCCTTCGGCAACAATTACGATACTGTGGCGTTTACCTCTGATAAAATTATCGCGCATCCGGTCAGCAACTTCATTCAAATCATACGGCATTTCCGGCACAAGAATTGTTTCTGCTCCGGAAGCCAGTCCAGCATGCAGCGCGATATCGCCACAGTGGCGTCCCATAACCTCTACAATCGAAGAACGTTCATGGGAGGACATAGTGTCACGCAACTTGTTAATAGCGTCTACAACAACGCCAACCGCTGTATCAAACCCGATAGTGTAGTCTGTGAAGGAGATATCGTTATCAATCGTACCTGGCAAAGCCATAGTCTTGATACCGAGTTTACTTAATTTGTTAGCTCCTTTATAGGAACCATCTCCACCGATAACTACTAGACCATCGATACCCAGTTCATTAAGGATATCCGCGCCTTTTTGTTGTCCTTCCGGTTTCGTGAACTCCAGACATCTTGCAGACTGCAGAACAGTACCGCCACGTTGAATAATATCTCCTACACTGCGAAGATCCATTGGGAATATATCGCGATTCAGCAGACCTTGATAACCACGTTGCACCCCAAATACCTCAATACCGAAATAAAGTGCGCTTCTTACAACCGCACGAACAGCGGCGTTCATTCCCTGTGAATCTCCACCACTAGTCAATACTGCGATTTTTTGAATTTTAGACATTCTGTTGTTCCTCCTTAAAATTGTGCGAAGCCTGATACTTCTTATAAAAATAACTTCGCGACATGGTTACAAAAAGCGTTTGCGTATCCAACGGCTGTTAGCGAAGAAGAACAGTCTTGTAAGCGGACTGCCTTTCATCAGGCTTTTAGATACAGAGCGAACTTCCCGCTGTTCGCTAACTTTCGGATCAGATAAATAAAGTGCCAGCAATCCCTCAATCACCATACGATGCATCGAAGACTCTGGAAGATTACGAACATCCTTACGGGCCCACTCAACCATTGCAGCGATCCGACTCAGCATGGTATCCGTGTCATCATAATAATTGCAGAAATTAAGATCACCGCCTGCTCGGTCCTCTTCCTGATCAATCAGATAATCCAGCATAATGTGCAGACCACATACATGCGGAAAATACGCGGCTCGAATCGAAGCCGCAGAAGCTTGGTTCAGCTTCGGATCACATGCGGATAGAAATAACATAAATACACCTAGCGTTGATCCCGTTGCAGCCGAAAATTCATTCCATTGCAGATGTGGTGCTCGACTGCCCTGTTCCTCCCACCACTCCTTCAGGGCTGTTTCCCTGAGTTCCGGGCGGATGTGCTTATACACTTGTAAATCTGTATAGAGCACAGCCAGTTCTCGAATCTCCGCTGCAGCAGCGGAATAACCTGGCAACAAAGAAATCATCTCTTGGCATTTGCGAACCAGCCTGTACAAATATCCGCCGTCATTCTGTTCACTTCGAAGCGCATAATAATTACCTGGCTCAGCATTTGGATCAATAGCATCCAGCATAGATTGATGCAGCAGCCTGAAATCTGCAGGATCAAGCGAAGTACTGCGATCACATAAGTTGTCCAGATAATCACTGATAGTTTGATAAGCAACAATTAGCGGAATCAGTATATGTTTCATCGATAAATTGCCGGCGGCATAAATACCACCGCCTATGCAATGAAACTCTTTAGTTTCAATGCTGGCAAGTGCTTGCTTCCGGAGCTCGGGATCGGGAATCCCGTTCGCATCTTGGCGCCAGAAATGGAGACATTCTCTCACTTCCGGCAGCACGTACTTATAGACCCTGTTCATAAGTCCCAGTGGACCACGCGGGCTAAGGTAACGGCCTTGCTCTAATTCACTCAATGACAGTGCCTCCACATTGTTGTCTCCTTATCCAAATCACCACTTATTATAATATGATCAGGCGTATTTGTACAAACAACAAAATCACTTTCGTAAAATCATGAAAGATTCAGAAATACAGCAGTTTTTAAAAACATCTCCCCATTGCTTTATGCTATACTAGGCATATTTCAATTTCGGAGGAGTGCAATCCATGTTTTCAAAACGGACCGGCAGCCTTTACAGCGATCAAAACTGGCTGCGTTCCTTTCTCTTTACCATATATGGTACCAGCGTCCTTGTAGTATCCTACTTTCCTTTATTCTACACACATTTAGGGTTTAGCAGTTCTCAGATAGGCTACTTGTATTCCCTCGGCCCCCTTATCTCCATCCTATCCAATCTATTCTGGAGTATGATAAGCGATAAGTTAGGCACCATTCGAAAGATCATGTTCATATTACTTGCGGGTCAATTAGTAACTGGTCTTCTATTAGCCAGAGCGACGGAATTTTCATCTGTCATGCTTATTTTGTCCTTCTTCTACTTCTTCTATTACCCAGTTTTTCCGCTTGCCGATACAATGGCTATCAAAGTTGCCGAAAGACACGGACGGAACTTCATTACCATTCGCGTTTTTGGCTCCTTAGGCTATTCTTTCTTTGCTCTAACCGTTGGCTATGCATTAAGAGCATTGGGCTCTACTTGGAGCTTGACCCTATGTATCATCATCATTATTGCTGCACTTTTAATTACCCTAGGACTTAAGGATGTTAAAAGACCTGCTGTTATAGAAACAACGAATCAAGATAAGGACACAGCTGAAGCTGATAATAGCAAAAATGGACTTAAAGATATATTGTTGCAAAAAGAGGTGCTGTGGTTCTTCGGGTGTGTGTTTGTACTCGCGTTAGGCCATAGAATGAACGAAGCCTTTCTGACGATCAGTCTAAAACAACTAGGCGCTGGTGAGGAAATCATTGGCTGGGCACTGCTCGCGTCAGCTCTTAGTGAGATCCCTGTATTATTTATCCTCAGCAGATACGGCGACAAATTCAAAGAATTGCCCTTGCTGGCCTTGGGGAGTCTGATGTATGCTCTGCGTTTTCTTTTGATGTCCCTAGCGGATCATCCAGGCTCAATGATTGCCATTCAAGCCATGCACAGTATATCATTTGGTGTTTTTTATGTAACATCTGTCCGTTATATCACCCGGATTATTCCGGATCGCCTTCGGGCAACAGGTCTTGCCATTTTCACCGTCGTTTGGTCAAGTGCGTCTGGGCTGCTTAGCGGTACCTTTGGCGGCATTATTTATCAAGAGGCGGGGCGTTATATTTTTTATATAGTGGCTACGGGTTTCAGCTTACTCGCTTTTGCAGGGTTTCTGGGACAGCATTTATTGAAATCCAACCTGGATCCGATCAATTATTTCAGAAAAAAGAACAAAAAAGCCTCCCTATAATTAGGGTTGGTATTATTTCATAATACAAAAAGGTCGTTGCACTCCCCTTCACTGGAGTGCAACGACCTTTTTCATTTTGGATAACTTCTATAGTGGGCGTAAAAAAACACAGTTCCCGAAAGAACTGTGTTCTGTAAGTTGGTAACCACTCTTGCAAGGGCTTGCCAAGTAAATTATATATTTGTAGCAGACAGCTTAACTGTCCTGCTGTTTCTTATAATTTTACTACGTTTTCAGCTTGCGGTCCGCGACTACCATCAGTGATGTCGAATTCTACTTCTTGACCTTCGTCCAAAGTCTTGAATCCTTCACCTTGAATTGCTGAGAAGTGTACGAATACATCTTCGCCGCCTTCTACTTGAAGAAAACCATAACCTTTTTCTGCGTTAAACCATTTTACTGTACCTTTCAATTGAACAACCTCCTAAAAATAACCGCCATATATGGCGTATAACTATAGTATACTGCAATCTTCTGTTCAAATCAATCAAACCCAACCCTTAATATATGATTTAATTTGCTTTTCCCTTCTCCAGTGCGTTATCATTGAGCCAAAAGCCAAAAATCGCCAGGGTGGTAATGATAATGATCAAAAAACATGAAATATACAAAACAGACAAATGGAATATGATGACGGTAGAAGTTCAAGGCCGCTACATTGTACTCCGCGAAATTTCCGATCAATGGGGAGAAGAAACACATACCTTCCTGAGTCGTCCAGCGATGATGCAATGGGTGAATAACCGCTTCAACAAAGAATCTTATAAAGACAATGAAGAAGAGTACAAAAACATCATTGCAGCTTTCAAACAGGTATAACAGGAAATGAATAACGAAAATCTCACGATTTATGTTGTCCTAGTCCTCTGTCTAGGCGCAGTATTAATTATGACCAAGGATCGTGTCCCGCCGAAATTAAAGCGGGGCATGGCCATGGCTGCGGTCGTAATGATTCTGTTTGCTTTCATCTTTGTTATTTATAGCTTGTTGGCATAACTACCATATAAAGAAGACTAAATATTAATAATCAGGACTTAGCAGGACATAATAAGCTGACTCTACTTTTCAAAGAGGAGGACGTCATGCCTATTACACTCAAGTCCATCCCTCTTCTACTTGTGCTCAGCTTGCTACCGGGTGAAATATCATCCACAGTATTGCCGAGGGAGATTATGCCTACTACATCTCATCATTCTAGGAGGGTTTCTATGGAACAATTATTGAAGAGAAGTGAAGTACCTGCTGAGAATCGTTGGAAGCTTGAAGATATATTTGCCTCTCAGAAGGATTGGGATGCAGAATATGCTGAAGCTAAATCACTGATCAAAAAAGCTGCTGATTTCCAAGGTAAACTTGATTCCGCAGAAGCTGTGAAACAATGTTTTGAGCTGGATGACAAGCTGTCCGTCTCCACTGAGCGACTCTTTGTCTATGCTCATATGCGTCAGGATGAAGACACTGCTAATCCTGAATATCAAGCTTTGTCCTCCAAAGCGAAGAAGCTTGGGATCGAAGCAGGCGAAGCCTTTTCTTTTGTAACCCCAGAAATCTTGGCACTGCCTATTGAGAAGCTGGATCAATTTATTGCTGATCCTGAACTGTCCGCTTACACCTTCACTTTAAAAGAGATGAAACGTGAGAAAGCGCATGTATTGTCCAAGGCTGAGGAAGCTCTGCTTGCCCAAGTTGGAAACCTAGCACAAGCGCCTCAGAACATTTTTAGTATGCTGAACAACGCAGATCTGAAATTCCCTAAGATTAAAGATGAAGATGGCAAAGAGGTCGAGCTGACTCACGGCAACTATATCAAGTTCTTGGAAAGCTCCGATCGCGAGGTTCGCCGAAATGCTTTTAAAGCAGTCTATGACACCTATCGTAAGCAAAAAAACACCATCGCAGCAACGCTTAGCGCCAATGTGAACAAAAACGTCTTTTTCTCACACGTCCGCAAGTATCCATCTGTAATGGAAATGTCTCTTTACGGTGATAACATTCCAAAAGAGGTATATACCAACCTGATCGATACGATTCATGAGAGTCTTCCTTTAATGCACCGTTACATGAAGTTGCGTCAAAAGCTGCTTGGTGTGGATGAGTTACATATGTATGACCTATTTGCACCACTAGTAGATGAATATAAGCTAGATATCACGTACGAAGAAGCGAAGAAAATTACCAAAGAAGGCCTCAAACCGCTGGGTGAAGATTATCTGAATGTGCTGCAAAAAGGCTACGACAATGGCTGGATTGATGTCTATGAGAACGAGAATAAACGCTCTGGAGCTTACAGCTGGGGCCCTTATGGCACACACCCATACGTCCTGCTGAACCATAACGATAATCTGAACAGTATGTTTACTCTGGCACATGAGATGGGTCATGCTCTACACTCTTATTTTTCAGACAACGCTCTGAACTATCGGGATGCACAGTATACCATTTTCCTTGCAGAGGTTGCCTCGACTACCAATGAAGCTTTGCTTATGGATTATCTACTCAAAAAGTCTACAGATCCTAAGGAAAAAATGTATCTGCTCACCTACTATGCCGATCAGTTCCGGACAACGATTTTCCGGCAAACGATGTTCGCAGAATTCGAAAAGATCATTCATCAGCGTGTTGAAGAGGGCGATTCGCTTACCCCACAAGATCTTTCGAGTATCTACTACGACCTGAATGTCAAATACTACGGCAAAGAAATGGTTGTAGATCAGGATATCGAGATGGAATGGGCACGAATTCCGCATTTCTATAACAGCTTCTATGTTTACAAATATGCAACAGGCTTCTCGGCAGCGACTAGCTTTGCCAAACAAATCCTTGAAGAAGGCAAACCGGCGGTAGATCGTTACCTCGGCTTCCTGAAGAGCGGTGGCAGTGATTACTCCATCAATATTTTGTCAAAAGCAGGCGTTGACATGTCGTCTCCTGAGCCGATTCGCGAAGCGATGAGTGTGTTCGAAAGTGTTATCGCGCAAATGGAACAGTTGACCAAATAAGGCAGAGAGCTTAGTATTACATTAATCCCTTGCCCTATCTGGGCAGGGGATTTTATATTGTTATATCCCCCTGAGGAGGAAGAATTCAATGAGAATTCAATGGTCACTAATTGCGGGTCTAATCTTCGCGCTGCTAACCGCCATATTCGCAGTCATCAACGTTGATCCCGTTCAAGTCAATTTCGGTTTTGATGTGGTTAATATACCACTTATACTCGTTATTCTTGGCTGCGCGTTAATTGGCGGAATCATCGTGGGCTCTTACGGCATTTTTCGTCAATACAAACTACAAAAGCAAATTAAAAGCTTAACTGCTGAGCTTACCAAGCTTCGTGATGCCGACACTTCACTGGATTCTTTTAACACAGACAATGATGGCTTAACAGGAGGGCTTAACTAATGATTACCATTCAACCTAATGAAGACTACATACTTTCCATCCTAAAAAAATTACTCGATACCCCCAGCCCAAGCGGTTTCACTGCACAGGTAATGACACTAGTTGCTGAAGAAGCAGCTGCGCTGAACATACCTTTAAGCTGGAATGAAAAAGGCGGCGTAATTCTTAACGTCCCGGGCCTAGATCCCTCTCGTACTATTGGCATCAGCGCTCACGTGGATACACTTGGTGCCATGGTACGCTCGATTAAAGCTAACGGTACACTGCGACTGACCTCAGTAGGCGGCTTCGCCATGCACAGCATTGAGAATGAATATTGCACGATCCATACCCGCAGCGGCAAAACTTATACAGGAACCATCTTAACCAGCCATCCATCTGTTCACGTATATCCAGACGCTCGTGACTTCAAACGATCAGAGGAGAACATGGAAGTACGTATTGATGAGCTGGTATCTTCTAAAGAAGACGTACTCAAGCTTGGCATTTCCGTCGGAGATTTCATTTCTTTCGATGCACGTGCAGTGATTACGCCTAGCGGCTACATTAAATCCCGTCATTTAGACGACAAGGCAAGCGTGGCTGCCCTTCTTGGATTACTGGAAAGTATTAAACGTGAAGGCTGGAAACCTCTCCACAACCTTTCTTTCCTCATCTCTAACTACGAGGAAGTGGGACATGGTACAGCTTGGATTCCTGGTGAAATCAATGAAATGATTGCCGTCGATATGGGCGCCATGGGTGATGATCTCAGCTGTAAAGAAACCGATGTATCCATCTGTGCAAAAGACTCTTCCGGCCCTTACGATTATGTTATGACAGGCCGTTTGATTGAACTGGCAGAGGCACTCGCAATTCCTTATGCCGTTGATATTTATCCTATGTACGGCTCCGATGCTTCCGCAGCGCTCAGAGGCGGAAACAATATCCGTGCAGCATTGATTGGCCCAGGTGTACATGCCTCCCACTCCATGGAACGTACGCATAAGCAAGCTGTAGTGAACACTGCTAAGCTTCTCGCTGCTTATGTGGGTACAAACTGAGGCTAGCTCTGGCAAGCTAAAACAGCTCTGGAGGCGCAGACAGAGACTTATCGTCTCACTCCTGGTGTTATTGATAGCGGGGTTAGCGCTATCGTTGTTTCTGGTATTTAGAAATCACAAGGAAGATCCCTTTAAAGGTCTTCCTCACGCCTATAGCTTTTTGGAAACAGTGAGTGCAGATAATGTGCAGCTCTATATGATGTCACTTTCACCTGAAGATATTAAGCTCAGGGCCGCGGGTGTCCCTTTACGGCAAGTTAATGCATATGGGATTAACGGTGGTTTTTTCTATCAAGATGCGCTTTTATCCATGGCTATCATGAATGATACTCCAGTCAACGGGGCCCAGAAGGGTTATGGGTCTGGCTGGTTCAATGCTAAATACGCACGTGGAACTCTTGTCTGGGATGGTGCCAGCCGTAGCTTCTCCGTACAGGTTGTCTCTTCTGGAGAAGAATTGAAGATTACTGATCGCCAGCATTATTTTGCGCAAGGTGGCATTAGTATGAATCTGGGACACGAAGACTTATGGGAAGCGGCAGTAGCTGAAGAGCATCTTCCTTACGCTGATGAGAAACGCCTGCGCTCAGGCATGGTGTATGACAACACAGGAAAGCTCTGGCTGATTGTTACCCCAACGCTCTCAACAGCGGCAGATTTCCGCTCAGCGATCCTCCAGACAGTTCCTGCCAAGGGTCTGGAGGGTATCTTCTTGGACGGAGATGGCTCTTCCCAGATGAATGCGAAGGAAATCATTGTACCCGGCGATTCTCGGTCTGTAGTGCAAATGATTGCTGTGGACGGAACGAAATAAAAGAGTAGAAAAATAAAAGAGTAGAATTCTCCAATTACTGGAGGACCCTACTCTTTTTTTATTGGTGGTTCGCTTGTTCTTCAACAGACACTGCCGGAATTTCCGGTGGTCATCACTTTCGGCTGGTGCTTACGGACCCAGATGATGTTATTCGCCAATTTTCAGCCTATGGGGCACTGTTTCGGACCCCATTGACGTTATTAGCTTGAAAAGCTACGTATTAGGAGCTTTTTGTGCTAATAGTGACTGCGGAGTCCGTAAACATTCCAAATGTGCAATAATGCTGCGTTTAAGGTCAGTGGTGTCCGGATAGTACTTCGTAAGTATTAATGCGATATAAAAGCTAGCATCAATCCCAGACTTGCTCCAGCTTATCTGAATAATAAGAAATGGCCTTACTGTAACTTCTTATCCCTTCATCCGCAGAGGTTTCTGCCAACAGCTTAAGCAGCAGCTCCATCGCTTGACTATGCTCTCCAAGATTGTGCAAGGTCATGGCTAGGAACGCCGGAAATTCCTTATTCTCCGGGTACTCCTGAACAGCCTGCATCAGAAGACCTTTTGACTTCTCGTATTCTCCGAGTGTCCGGTAGGTGCTGCCCAGTCCCAATAGAGCGCCAACTCTCTGCTCAGAGGGTAATCCTAACGCCAAGCTTTTCTCATAAAAGGGTACTGCCGCCCGCTCCAAACCCAGCACATCATGCGTCCAGGCCAATTGATATAGAAGTTCAGCGTCCCCAGCATTCTGCTCATATAGCTCAAACAGCATCATTTTGGCTTCTTCCGCTTTACCAGCGTTGCGTAGGGCTACGGCAGCTTTAAGTTTATCTTCCACACAGAGCCCTCCCATATTTTCATTCAAAACCATCCAACGGGTTTAAGCCTTACCAGCGATTTTCTCCGCAAGCTCGTTCAGATAGGTCCAGCGTTCCATAAGACGCTCCAGCTCTGCTTCGGCTAGGCGTTGCTCCTCTACTAGCTCCTGCAGCCTTCCAGAGTCAGCAAAAGCCGCCTCCATCTGTACACTAATATCCGTCAAACGTTGCTCTGCAAGCTCAATTTGCTCATCAATGCCCTCATATTCACGCTGTTCCTTGAAGCTGAATTTGAGTTTTGTTTTGGGAGCCGTTGAAGGTGCAGGGTTGCTGCCAGTGTCCGCGGCCTCTTTTCGCTTTGAGCTTCCATCTTCTTTGTTCGATTCTCCAATGCGTGGCGGTACATTTTTGGCCAGCCATTCTTCATATTCCGTATAATCGCCCACATGAATCCGGATATCGCCATTTTCAAAAGCAATCAGCTTATCTATCGTACGGTCCAAGAAATAACGGTCATGGGATACGGTAAAGACGACACCCGGAAATTCATCCAGATAATCTTCCAATACAGCCAATGTGCCGATATCCAAATCGTTCGTAGGTTCATCCAAAAGCAATACGTTAGGTGCTCCCATCAATACACGAAGCAGATACAAGCGTCTTTTTTCGCCACCGGACAGCTTCGAGATCGGTGTCCACTGCATCGCAGGAGGGAACAAGAAGCGTTCCAGCATTTGACCAGCCGTAATCACACTGCCGTCTGCTGTCCGTATCACTTCTGCTTCTTCCTTCACGTATTCAATGGCACGCATACTGTCATCCATATCCTGATGCTCTTGTGTAAAGTAACCAAGCTTAACCGTAGCGCCAAGCTGAACTTCACCTTTATCGGGTTGCAGCTGACCTGCAATCATATTTAAGAGTGTTGATTTGCCGCTGCCGTTCGGGCCGACGATGCCCACTCTATCCTGGGGTACAGCGATATAGCTGAGATCTTTGATTAGCTGACGACCATCCAACGCTTTCGACAGGTCATTAATTTCAATGATCTTGCGACCTAAACGTGTAGAAGCCACAGAAATATCCAACGAACCGTTCGAGCTGCTTCCTGTACTCTCTTTCAGCTTTTCGAAGCGGTCGATTCTTGCCTTCTGTTTTGTTGAACGGGCTTTGGCACCGCGACGAATCCAAGCCAGCTCTGTACGCAGCAGGTTCTTACGCTTCTGTTCGGCAGAGGCTTCTCGTTCTTCGCGATCGGCTTTAAGCTCTAGAAACCGTGAATAGTTAGCTTCATAACGATAAAGCTGGCCACCATCTAGCTCTAGCATGACACTAGCCACACGCTCCAGGAAGTAACGATCATGCGTCACCATCAAAAGAGCGCCGCGCCGTTTCTGCAAATATTGCTCCAGCCAAGCCACGGAATCCGTATCAATATGGTTGGTAGGCTCATCAAGAATCAGCAGTTCAGAGGGGGTAATCAGTGCAGCTGCCAGAGCTACACGTTTACGTTGTCCACCAGAAAGTGTGTCCATTAGCGCATCAAACTTTAAGATGCCTAGCTTGGTAAGCACGCTTTTGGCTTCACTCTCCAAATGCCATGTTCCCGCAGCGTCGATCGCCTGCCCAATCTTTACTAGTTTTCCTTCCAGTTCAGCATTACCAGGCTGCTGTTCAAGCTGGGACATAGTCTCCATATACTCACGCATGGTAGCAAGGTCTGGATCATCCCCGGCGAACACTTGCTGCAAAACTGTATTCATAGGATCATAAGGAGGATTCTGCGCCAAATATTGTACTCTTACATTATTCCCGATGGCAATTTGCCCACCATCCGGAGTATCCAGACCGGCAATAATCCGTAAAAAGGTTGATTTACCCGTTCCATTCACACCGATCAAGCCAATTTTATCCCGATCGTCCATACCAAATGAAGCGTCGCTAAAGAGTACTTTCTCGCCATAACTCTTGGAAAGATGTTCCACGGTCATAATATTCATGCTATTTCCTCGCTTGCCTTATATTTTCATAAAACCGGCCGCATCTAACCAATGCTATTTATCCGGTCTATCATCCTATCCAAAATTCAGGTGATCATGGCCCCTCTAATAAAAAGACCAGCAGCGAAATCAGCGCGTTTATACGCGTCCTCCTCCGTAAAAGACGGATCAAATAAGATATCCATCTTCAAACGATCCAACATCCCTATGTAGGACTGTGCCATAAGCTCAGGCTCGGATGCTCCACCTTCTAATAATACCTTGACCACATCTTGCATGTATTGCTCCATAAATTGTGTCATATACGCCACTAATTCAGGATTATTGTTAGGGGCACGGAAAAAGAGCTTCGTATGCCTCTTGCGTTCATAATAATAATTCAGGTGATGTTTAGCAATGATCGACAGTTTACCGGCCAAAGTATCACTAGCCTTCAGCCTTTCCTGTAATTGCAGGAGAAATCCCTCACAATCGCGGCGCGTCACTGCCATGAATAATTCTTCCTTGCTCTTGAAGTATAAATAAACGGTGCCCTTTGCTATCCCGGCTTGCTCCGCCACTTCCGACATCTTCGTTTCGTAAAATCCACCTGAACCGAAGAGCTCGTATGCGGCATCCAGAATAGCAGTATGTTTTTGATTGGATGCGCTACTCATCGGTCCCTCCCTAAACTGTGCCGTTCAAAGCTTAAATTCAAATGCTAAATGATCATGCTCAGCAGTAAGGCAGCTGCACCGCCGAGGATAGAGCTGATGGCATTGACTGCATCATTGCTCATCCACTTCCAGCCTCTTGCGTGTACAGCTGGAGCCCCACAATGCTGTGAGCCTTCCACTTCGCGGCCGCATACGGTACAGCGGTTCATCTGCTGCACGGTTGCACCAAGGATAGAGTCGGCAAAGGCGCCGACTAGTCCTCCGGCAAGTCCTGCTAGGGTAAGCAGCACGAAAGAGTGATCCGGCATGCCGGATATCATTCGCAGCAGCCAAGCTGACGCACCGATGAGTGCGCCTCCTGCTGCTGCCGCCAGCGTACCCAAGCTGGATACACCTCCCGAAGCTCCGGCAGCAAGAACTTTACCCGTAAGGACAGAACGAGGCGGTTTCTTGCTCAGTGTTCCGATCTCCGTAGCCCATGTATCCGAGGTTACTGTAGCCATTACACCAATAAATAGGAACCCCCACAGCTCATGCGGGAAGATCGCATTCAGGAGAACCAGAACCATGCCAAGTCCACCGTTAGCAAAGACCTGCCCGGCATCGCGGCGGCCCGTCTTAGCATACGTCAGCTCTAATTCTGCTTTATTATCATGATGAAGTTTGGACAGCAGGCTTGAAGTGATGAAGAAGATCAGCAATATCCCAAACCAAAAAGCATTTCCGGCACCAAAATAAATAGTGCCCATCACTACCGCGGCAATCATGCCAGAGAGACTTAAAGACTGCTTCCAATATGCCGCTCCCGCAACAATCAAAGCGCCTAAAGCGCCAATAACCCACTGCATAGATTCATCTCCAACAGATCTATTAACCGATCAGGCAAGTCCCCATCAGCTTGTCGCCCCAGTACAGCTCGAAAGCGTCGCCAGCTACAGTAGGACCCACGCCTGCCGGAGTACCTGTAAATATCACATCGTCTTTCCCTAACCCGTAGCGCTCGGCGATAAAATCAACAATTTTTTGAAGTGAAAAAATCATGTTTTTAACATTGCCGCGTTGTACTTCCACCCCATTTTTCACCACTGTAAAATCAGTTCCCTCCAGCTCTTCCTTATCTGGAAATGCTATGTAAGGGGTGAGTGGTGCGGCATTTTTAAAGCCTTTAGCTGGCGTCCACGGCAAACCTTTCTTCTGCAGATCATTATGCACATCACGCAGCGTGAAATCCAGTCCCAGTGCCATTACATCTACCAGATCCTCCACGCTCATGCCGGGTGTATAATCACGTGCAATACGCAGTACAAGTTCACCTTCATAATGAATCTGACCCGCATCCTTTGGCAGCTTAATTACTGCTTTATCGAGGGAAACAGCCGCATGTGAGGGCTTCATGAAGATGAGCGGCTCCACTGGCACATTGTTACCCAATTCCTCCGCGTGTAGCTTGTAGTTGCGTCCAACACAATATAGATTATTAACAGCAGCGCACATAAACAGTCAGCTCTCTTTCCCATCGATTTGGATTATTTATACCTTCAGAAAGGTGTCGCCCCATATATCCGGGCGGTTTGTACAGATCATTATATCAGAATGCATGTCGGCTAAGCGACGCATCTCTTTCGCTTTGTTCACAGTCCAAGCCATAATTTCCACCCCTCGCTCGGACAAAAGCTTGGCCAGTCTAGGATTCAGACGCGAGAAGCTAATCGAAAGTAAAGAGCAATCCAGTTCATGCAGCCTGCGTGCAGGATTGCCAAATCTGGAATCAAAGATCAATCCGGTGCGAAAACGGGAATCAATTTCCTTGATTTTTTTTAATGCTCCAGTATCAAAAGAGGTCAAGATCACGTCGTCCCGCATACCTTTTGCAGAAATAAGATCCGTCACCGTCTTCTCAATGCCAGGATACATATCTCCCACTGTTTTCAGTTCAATATTCAGACGCAATCTTCCGGAGGCTAGTGATAGCACCTCTTCCAAAGAAGGCACCCGCTCGCCCTGAAAAGAACGCCCTTTCCAGCTCCCCGCATCCAGACGCCGGATATATTCCCAGTCCATGTTCTTCACCTTGCCATGACCATTGGTCGTCCGGTCCAACGTATAATCATGAATGACAACAGGAACGCCGTCTTTGGAGAGCTGGACATCAATTTCCATCCAGTGCACATAGGGCATGGCAATCGCCATCCGAATGGCTGCCAATGTATTCTCTGGAGCTTTACCGGAAAACCCTCGATGGGCTACACACAAATTGTTCATCATAAGGACCTCCCAGGAACCCTATTTGGTAACTTGAGTGACTTTACCGTCGCTGCCGATCTTTACCCGTCCTGCGGATAGAGCTTCTACTCTTTTTAACAAAAGTTGTCCATCCACTGCGTTCATCGGCACAGGCTGTGCTAGCTCGGCTTTCATAGGCTTCAGCTTTAGGGAACATTGACCTTTTACACTACATTCCGCCTGAAAAACCGCAGTTTCCCAAGTGGCAGGCACTGTAGATCTCGTAAAAATAAAATTCCCGGTGCTGTAGGCAATCCATTTGCCCTTATATGGCTCCACGCCTTGTAGCACGTGTGGATGGCCGCCAATGACAAGATCGGCTCCTGCATCGATAAAGCTATGGCCCAGCGACTGTTGCGTTTTATCATATTGTTCTACCCGTTCTTTACCCCAATGGACAACTACGACCACCAAATCGGCTTTCTTTTTGGCTGCAGCAATAGCCTTCAGTCCTTCTGCACTATCGTATACGGAGGCAAGTCCCGGCTTATTTTTTCCTGCCATCCAATCCGACGTAGGAATCACCCGGGTGAATCCCAGCAAAGCGATCTTAATGCCCTTACGTTCAAAATATTGCGCCGAATATGCTTCTTTACTGTTAAGCCCCGCACCCACATAAGGAATTCCTCTTTCAGCAAGGTGGTTAAGGGTATCTCGCAAGCCTTGCTCTCCTTGATCAAGCGTGTGATTATTCGCCATATTTACTGCGTCCACACCAGCTGACTTAAGCGCATCCAGAGCGAGTGGTGATCCTTTGAATACAAATTGCTTATTAGTGGCACTTACGCCACCTGTGGTCACTGGAGTTTCCAGATTCAAGATCGTAAGATCATCTTTCTTGAACAGACCCTCCAATGCGGCATACGAATAATCATAACCTTTCTTCTCCAGCAGTTCTCCAGCTTTCCCGGAAAATATAACATCTCCACCAAAATTCAAAGTCACCGTCTTACCAGACGCGTCATCATCTGACGGCAGACCAGACACTGGATCATTATTTGCTGCTTCCGAGCTGTCCTCATCCTTCGCAGGGGTCGCTGTCGCTTCAGGAGCTTGTGTTTCAATGATCTCTTCGGGCTCCTCCTGCGGTGTAGGCGTTGGCTCTGGAGTTGCCGTAGGAGAAGGGCTTGGCGTCTCCGTAGCTTCAGGCGTTGCAACTGCAACCACCGGAGATGCTGTCTGAGGCTGATCACTACTCTCCGGTATAGGCGTAGCTGTCGCTTCTGCAACCGGAGGCGGTGAGGCGCTTTTCTTGTCAGGGTCATTCGTAAAGCTATAAGTCAATAACACGGTAATCATCAGAAGAAGACCTGCATTGATCCAAGCCCAGGCCGTTCTGCGCTTGCGTTTGCTCTTATGTTTGTTCTTTTGTCTAGAACGCGATCGCGGCGGATACATGGTTTCTGTGATCTCCTCTACTCTCAAATTGTTTTTATTATAGCATATCTATCACAGCACCCTACAAATAAGAGAGTCGATAGAAATAGAAAATTTTACTAACTAAAGAAAAACAGTGAAGCGCCTCATGCTTCGCTTCACTGTTTTATTTAGTCATCGTACTCACATTTCATTCATTAGCTGTTTAGCAACGCTTTCCGCAATAAGCTTGGACTGCTTGATGCAATCCGGCATTGCTATGCCATTAAATCCGGCGCCAATGACATACACACCAGGAAGCGAAGCTGCTAATTCTTTGCGGAATTCGGTAATATTATCAAGATGTCCTATAGGATACTGCGGCATGGAATGCTCTAAGCGGGTGATTTCCGTAAATATTGGATTCGCAGTAATGCCCATGATCTCTCGCAAATCTTTAAGTACAAGCTCCGTCAAAGCCTCATCAGGCAGCTGAACATTCTGTTCATCATCAGAACGACCCACATAACAGCGTAAAAGCACCTTATCATCAGGAGCCGTATGCGGCCATTTCGTAGATGTCCATGTGCAGGCAGTAATATTTCGCCCTTCTTTACGAGGCACAAAAAAACCCGATCCATCATATTCGTTAACAATATCCTTTTTGTTAAAAGCCATGACTAGATTCGCTACTGAAACATAATCCACCGCTTCCAGCGCTGTAACATCCATATGGGGACGAAGTAAGTCAGCAGCCGAAAAATTAGGCGCAGTGATATATACATCATCCGCAAGCAACCGTTCGCCATTCTCCAGCTCTACCTCATAGATAGAAGGACTCCCAGCAGCCTGAATAGAAACTACGTTAGACTCCGTCCGTTGTTCTACATCATGCAGCTCATAAATCAGACTATGCACGAGACTTTGCAGCCCTTTGCGGAACGTGAGGAAGGTACTCTGTGTAGTACCTTCCTGTGCCTTTTTATTCTTTCGCCCTGTGCGCATTCCACGAATAAGGCTCCCATACTGCTGCTCTAATTCTCCAAATTGCGGAAATGTAGCTTGCAGGCTAATCTTTTGTATATCTCCGCCGTACATGCCAGAAAGGAGCGGCTCAGTTAAATTCTCCAGCACTTCAGATCCTAGACGTCGCGCAATAAGCTCACCAAGCGATTCGTCCTCATCATTACGCCGCGGAGGAAGAATAAAATCCATCATCGCACGTATTTTGCCCCCAAACGAAACTAACCCACTTGATAAAAAAGGTTTCAGTTCGGTAGGGATACCGAGTACAAGACCGGTTGGCAGAGGATTAAGCTTGTCCCGCTGCAAGATATATCGCTTCTTAGCAAGAGGGTTGGAGGATACCAGCTCGTGATCCAATTCCAATTCCTTAGCCAGCTCGCACATCTCCGCCCTTTCCGCTAGAAATGAATCTGGTCCCTTTTCAATCACAAAACCATCGCGATGTAAGGTTTCAATCTTTCCACCGAGGTTTTTCTCTTTCTCAAGCAAGACTATATCAGGCTTTATACCCGCTTCTTTATAAAATTTACGAATATAAAAGGCGGCGCTGAGTCCACTCAGCCCTCCGCCTATGATAACAATTTTTCTTGTGGGGCCAATCATGATTGAGCGGCCTTCATCTGCTCCAGTCGTTTACGAATTACATCGCTCAATACAGACATATATGCGGGATCACTATTCAGTGAGTCGATCCGCATAAGACGCATATCAAGCTCCGAAGCTACGGCTGTTGCCTCTATATCGAGATCGTACAGTACCTCTAAATGATCGGATACGAATCCGATAGGGGCCACCAATACGTATTCCACCTGTTCTTTACTAAGCTGTTGCAGCGTGTCCAGAATATCCGGACCGAGCCACGGTTCAGCTGTGCGACCAGCACTTTGCCAAGTAAACTGCCAGTTGGTTACGCCTGCCTGAGCTGCAATTGCTTGCGAAGTTTCCAGCAGTTGATCCCGATATGGATCACCCATAGCCAGAATACGTTCTGGAAGACTATGAGCGCTGAATAATACGCGAATCTCATCACGGGTCGCGCCTGCTTCAATATATTGATCCAGCTTCGCTGACACTCTTTGGCTTAACACATCGATCAATTCAGGATGCATATGGTAACTCTCTACAAAACCCATGTCAATCTTGCATGCATCAGCCTTTTCCTGAGCACGCTTGATGTAGCTCCCCACACTCATACTGGAATAGTGTGGCGCCAAAACAATACCCACTGCTTGAGTAATGCCATCCTTCGCCATAGCCTCAACGCCGTCCTCAATAAAGGGACTGGCATGCTTCAAGCCTTGATAGCAGACAAATTCAACATCTGCTCCCGCTTTATCCGCATTTAATGCTGCTTGTAAAGCTTCTACTTGCCGGTCTGTATTCTCCCGCAGTGGGAATACCCCCCCGACGATTGCTTCATAACGGTCGGTTAACTCTTTAAGCTGCTCCGCTGATGGCGGATTCCCCCGTCTAATATGCGTGTAATAAGCCTTAACATCTTCTAGGCTCTTAGGAGTGCCATACGACATGACGAGAACACCTATTTTTACTGTCACGGATTCCGTCCCCTTTACAATTTAATAGCGTGGAACATATAAATTCTTATATTTTTACGAACGTTGCTTAGCCGTTTTTTGTAATACTTCCTGAGAATAAGTGTGAATATACTCCGTCAATTCTCTAAGTTTATCTAATGAAGCCTCCGGGAATAATCCATGGCCCAGATTGAAGATATAACCTGGCTCAAGCACACCTTCATCGATCAGTGCTTTCGCGCGTTCCTTCAAGAGGTCCATCGGAGCTGTAAGCAAATATGGATCAAGATTTCCTTGAATCGCAAATTTATTGCCTGTTCTGCGTCGGCCTTCAGTCAAGCTAACACGCCAATCCAGCCCGATTACGTCTGCTTGAAGCTTCGTAAGACTTGGCAGCAATTCTCCAGAGCTCACACCAGGAAAGTATATTTTCGGTACATCAAGATCAGATAATTCGGAAAAAATACGAGAAACCGTCGGCAGCACATACGTTTCAAAATCGCGTGGAGCAAGCGCACCAACCCAACTGTCGAACAATTGGAAGGCTTTGCCTCCACTCCGTACATGGCTTCGGAGGTAAGTGATAATCATATCGCCCAGCTTGTCCATCAGCATTTCCCAGACACGGGGTTCACTGTACATTAGCTCTTTCGTACGGATATACCCCTTGGAAGGTCTACCTTCGATCAAATAGCTGGCAATTGTAAACGGCGCGCCTGCAAAAGTAATCAAAGGAACGTCCAGTTCCTTATCCAAAATAGCAATCGTTTCCAAAATGTGGCTAAGATCACCCTCTACATCAATCGGTTTTAGTCTCTCCACATCAGCTGCACTACGGATCGGATTCTCAATTACTGGACCGATATCCTTAACGATATCGAATTTCACTCCGATTGAAGCAACTGGATTCATAATGTCGGAATACAAAATGGCCGCATCCACACCCAGCTTGCGAACGGGCATCATGGTTATTTCCGCTGCCAGCTCAGGCTGCTTGCAGATTTCAAGCAATGAATACTTTTCCTTGATTTTACGGTACTCGGGATCATAACGGCCGGCCTGCCGCATGTACCATACGGGAACGTGCTCCGTGTCCTGCTTTCTACAGGCGCGGATAAAAGTGTCATTGTAGGTCATGATAAGATCTCCATTATATTTTATTAGATTTTTTTAATCGGCATATCTACTATTATGCCCTTTTTAAAAGCTTGTAACAACTAATACGAAGAGTTTGGAATGACAATCCTATGACATTACTATGACATGTGTTGCACACATTAAGCTGCAAAAAATGATATACTGATAAAATGGCATTTTTTCCGTGAATCATATATTCTCTGAAATTCTTTGAAAGGATGTGAAAGCACTATGAAGAAATGGGAGACCTGGAAGGTCAACCTCTTAGTGCTTTGGTTCGGGCAATTTTTGGTGAATGCTGGAATGACAATGATTACACCCTTCCTGACCTTGTACCTTGCGAAGGATCTTGGTGTCCAGGGTGAACATGAAATTGGAATCTGGGCGGGACTTATTTTTGCCGCAAACTTCTTAACCTCTTTCATATTCCAGCCATTATGGGGCAAGCTTGCAGACAAGTATGGCCGTAAGATCATGTTGCTGCGTTCCAGCTTTGGGATGGCTATTGTCATGGTATTAATGGGCTTCGCACAATCCCCTTTACAGCTGCTCCTGCTCCGTCTCTTAAACGGTACAATCTCTGGCTTCAATCCCGCCTCCATCGCACTGGTGTCAGGTACTACCCCCAAAGAACGTATGGGCTTCTCCATGGGATTAATGCAATCAGGATCTGTAGCAGGAACAATTCTAGGGCCACTGATTGGTGGCTTACTTGCCGATTTAATCGGATTTCGGCCGATTTTTTATGTCGTTGGGGCCTTGCTCTTTATCGCCTCTCTCCTGGCATTATTTCTTGTTAAGGAAAAATTCGACCGCGCCGAAGCTGCACAGGAACCGCAGGTTTCTGTACTCGCAGGTTTGAAGGAATTAATCAAAATCCCTCAGCTGCCAGCTCTATTCGGTGTAACCTTTCTGCTGCAATTTGCAATGATTAGTCCTATGGCCTTGTTGCCACTTTATGTAGAAAAATTAAATGGACCCGCCGAGAATATAGCCTTCTTGGCCGGAATGGTCAGTGCCGTTACAGGGATCTCCAATATGCTGGCTTCTCCCTTGCTTGGTAAGCTAAGTGACAAAGTCGGCGCACATCGTATTCTGACCTATGCGTTAATTGGCGCTTCACTATTCCTAATTCCGCAGGCATTCGTAACTAGTGTCTGGCAGCTGATTATAGTCCGTTTCCTAATGGGAGTCTTCATGGGTGGACTGTTGCCCAGCGTTAATGCGCTTATCCGCTCCTATACCCCTGACGGAAAAGAAAGCCGCGCATTCGGCTTCAACAGCAGTACATTGGCGCTAGGCAATATGCTGGGAGCTATCTTGGGCGGCTTTCTATCAGGTTACATCGGAATTGAGGGGCTTTTCATTATATCCGGCTGCTTGCTGCTGGTTAATACGATTTGGGTTCGATTGAAGCTGTACAAAGTAACAACACCGCGGTTATTTCGCTAATCAGCTATTTCACCATCGCTAGCGCCAATCCATCATAGGCAGGCAGACATGTACTGATAAGACGTTCATCCGTGGCGATCATCTCATTGAAGTGGCGCACAGCCAGGATGGCAGGACCATTTCTATCTGTATTTAAGGTCCGTCCACGGAGAAAAATATTATCACCCGCAATGATCGCTCCTGGATTGGCCAGCTTGATGGCATATTCCAAGTAGTTAGTGTAGTTCAACTTATCTGCGTCAATGAAAAAGAAATCGAACCTAGCGCCCTCTGCTTCCAGTGCCTTCAGGCTGTCCATTGCGGGTCCTATTCTATACTCCGTAGTATCGCTGAAGCCTGCCAGCTCTAAATTACGTCGGGCAAGCTCGGCATAGTCGGCTCTCAGCTCTAGCGAAGTCAGTGTGCCACCTTCAGAGAAACCGCGGGACAAGCAAATTCCGCTGTAACCGCCAAGTGCGCCAATTTCCAAAATACGCTTAGAGCGAGACAGTCTAACTAGCATGGTGAGCAGTCTTCCGTACCCCGGCTCGACAGACACCGGCGGCATGCCTGCTTGGACGATTGCTTCTTTTACTTGAAGCAGAATTTCGTCCTCTGTATAAAGTTGTTCACTGTATTCTTCTTGCGTAAGCATAAAGATTCTCCTTTGAGGATCCCCCGTTTGCTCATAGTAAGGGATGACGGGGAACATTTTATGATTTATGGAATGCCGGGCATTGTGAAGTGTCCCACATTCCCCTATACTTGTATGGATGCTTTAAAGGACGACAATGTCGTCTCTTCTTATTGTACTGGCTTTTTGTATTTATCTACAAGTTAAACGGAGTTGAGAGTATTTGAGCAAATTACAATTAATCGCTACTGCCCCTATGGGTTTAGAAGCTGTGGTAGCGCGCGAATTAAACGAACTGGGTTATGAGACCAAGGTCGAGAACGGACGAGTATTATTCAGCGGTGATTACATCGATATCTGTCGCTGTAACTTGTGGCTGCGTACATCTGACCGCGTATTGGTTAAAATGGGCCAATTCCCTGCTAAAACCTTTGACGAGTTATTCGAAGGGGTTAAAGCCTTGCCTTGGGAAGACTGGATTCCAGAGAATGGAGAATTCCCGGTTGAAGGACGGTCCCATAAATCACAACTAACGAGTGTACCCGCTTGCCAAGGGATTGTCAAAAAAGCCATCGTCGAGAAGCTGAAGCTTTCGTATCATACAGACTGGTTCCCGGAGAACGGTCCTCGATATGTGATCGAAGTGATTTTATTAAATGACATCGCTTTGATCACATTAGATACCACAGGACCCGCACTTCACAAACGTGGTTACCGCAGACATGCAACAGAGGCTCCACTGAAGGAAACAATGGCTGCTGCACTAATCCAGCTTAGCCGCTGGAATGGCCATCGGCCGCTGTTCGATCCATGTTGTGGTTCGGGAACACTGTTAATTGAAGCCGCCATGATCGCTTGGAATATTGCACCAGGACTACGCCGCTCATTTCCATCTGAACATTGGCCAGTCATTCCGAAACATCTTTGGGAAGAGGCTCGCGAAGAAGCTTTCGATGCTGTGCGCGACGATTATCCTTTGCAATTAACGGGTACGGACATCGATCCAGAAGCAATTGAAATTGCTGAAGCCGCCGCCAAGAGTGCTGGACTGTCCGGAGAAATCACCTTCAAAGTGATGGCTGCCGCCAAAGCAAGACCTGAAGGAGAATATGGTTGTATCATCACCAACCCTCCATATGGTGAACGCATCAGTAATGACAAAGAAGTGGAGAAGCTGACCCGCCAGTTTGGTGAAATGATGATATATCTGCCAACATGGTCATTTTTTGCGATTAGCCCTTACAAGGAATTTGAACAATTTTACGGTCGTAAGGCAGACAAACGCCGCAAACTGTATAACGGACGTATCGAGTGTCAATATTATCAATACTTGGGTCCACTTCCACCTAGAAATCCGAAATAATTAGGATCACCATTGGTTTGAATGCAGAACGGACATCTACCTCGTATCGTATGAGGAGGGTGTCCGTTTTTCTCCGAGTATAAGACAGTTTTAGTTTAACACCCATCCTTTACGCTCTTATATTTCTAAGAGAAACGTTTGTCATCTAAAAAAGACAACAACGTTGTTTCTTCTCGTTTTATTTATTTTCTGTGCTAGGAGGCTTCAAAATGTCAGTTTTTCCATCAAGTCGGAGCAGCACAACCGTAACAAGTACAATAGCTTCTGTGATTCGCTCCCGATATATCGGTTATCTCCTTTTTCTTGGCATCATGCTGGCCAAGTTATTATTTCTGCATAGTGGGCTGCATGCTCCCAATATAGATATGAACCAGCAGGACAAATGGATCGCTGTAGGTTCAGTCATGTTATTGTCTTTTTGGACCCTGTGGCTTCCCCGCCGGGGACAGACGATAACGTTGTTAAGTATAAACTTGCTTCTGACGCTGCTTATTTATTCGGATATCGTCTACTATCGTTATTTTCAGGATTTTATCACGGTACCCGTATTGTTTCAGGCTGGACAGATGGATGCGCTTGGTGGAAGTATCTTCGCCCTACTGCGTCCTTCCGATCTTTATTTGTTCGCTGACTGGCTATTTCTTATTGCATACGGAATCGGCGTAGGATTATACCGCCGCAAATCCCATACATACTTGTCTAATGCCGTCCCTCGCCGTTATGGGCAATCTCACTCTTATTCTCAAACCGGTTATTCCCGCCGCTCTTCACGCCTAAGCAGGACGCTAAAAAGAAGCGTGAATGGGATCGTTGCTCTGGTGCTAGGTTGCGTGCTGACCTTTGGACCTATCCACATCTACGCTACTACCTGGGCTAAAGATCTATTCACTGGCAACTGGTGGAGTCTCGCCATGTATAACGTAACCGGACTAATCGGTTTTCACGGTTATGATATTTACTTATATGCTAAAGATCATCTAGGTCCGCAGCCCGAGCTTTCACAAGAAGAAGCCACCTCGATGCAGCTCTGGTTCAATGAACAAAACACTGAGCAAAGTGCCAATAATGACAGCTTTGGAGAATACAGCGGAAGCAACATTGTTGTTATTCAAGCTGAAGCTTTTATGAACTTTGTAGTTGGACGCTCAATATCCGGCCAGGAGATCACGCCTAATCTGAACGCTCTAATCAAAGAAAACACCTATTTCAGTAACTACTACCATCAGACCTCACAAGGCCGAACTTCCGATGCGGATTTCACGTCCAACGCTTCCCTGTACCCGCTGGTCTCCGGCTCGGTATTTGTCCGTTACCCGGATCATCAGTTTGACACGCTGCCTGCTATTTTGAAATCAAAGGGCTACAGTACCAATGCTTTTCATGCGTACGAAGGTAGCTTCTGGAATCGGCAGATTATGTATAACGCGATGGGTTATGACCATTTTTATAACAAAAAAGACTATACAATAGACGAACCTCTAGGCTGGTCTCTGGGTGACAAATCCTTTTTACGGCAATCCCTCGATATTATGAACACTTCAGAAACGATACAGCAGCCTTTTTATTCATTTTTGACTACACTATCCAGCCATCATCCTTATTCTCTCCCTGCAGATAAACAAGGGCTTGATACTGGAGAGTTCAAGGGCACGATCTTCGGAGATTATTTGCAGGCTGTTCACTATACGGATGAAGCTTTAGGGGAAATGGTCAAAGAGATGAAGCAGCGTGGGCTGTGGGATAATACCATTGTTGCTTTCTATGGAGATCATGATAATTCGATCCAGGAGATCGCTTATTACGAACAATTTCTCGGCAAAAGCCTTAGCGCACTCGATATGCAGCAAATAATGCATCAGGTTCCCTTGCTCATTCATCTGCCAGGCTTTAACGCCTCTGTCCTAGATTCAGCTCCAGCTGGTCAGTTGGATCTTACACCTTCCTTGCTCCATTTGCTCGGGATCTCACGTGATCCTTATTATCTCATGGGCAATAATCTGTTTAGCGGGCATGAGCGTCTTGTAACGCTGCGATCCGGCGCCTATGCCGATGCAAAGCTGTCTTATCTCCCCAGCGAGAATGGGCAATTTGCCAGCGGAACCTGTTATAGCCTCGAAAGCCGCGAAGCCGTGGACGTAGGGGAGTGCAGCATCGGGTATGAGACCAGCAAGCTCCGCCTACAGATCTCCGACGATATCATGAAATATGATGGAATCAAAAAGCTTAAGAATACACAATCTGCACCTTAAGCTTATATCCCGGTAAATGAAGAGACTGTCCACAAAACTATCGAAAAGGGCTGCTGCGACATCCTCTCTATGTTGGACATTCACTCCTGATCGTTGTTGGAAGCACGTTGGGTTTTCCGACTTAGATACGCGAAGTATCTCACTAACGGACACAGCTGACCTTAAACCCAGCAATATCCGAGGTTTGGAATGCTAACGGACTCCAGAGCAGCTATTAGCCTGAAAAACGCCGATATGAGCCTCTTTTCTGAGGAATAGCGTCCATGGGGTCCGAAATCTTGCATTAACAGCTAAAAACACGCAAATAACGTCATCTGAGTCCGTAACCCTTGTAGGATGAGGAGATCGTGGGATGGTGGAATGATAGGATGATGGGATGAGGAGATGATGGTGGGTCGATGAGATGGTGAGATGATGGGACGATGGGTCGATGAGATGAGGAGACGGAGAAATGATGGGATGATGGACACGATTGAAGAGAGCCGTCAATGAACAGAAAACGCAGAGCAGCGATCCTCCAATAACAGGAGAATCGCTGCTCTGTTTACTTTTACTTATTCTGAGAATGAAGAGGGATCGACCCTATTATCTTAGTTGATAAGAACTCAGTATTATTTCTGAACGGAGGGCTGTTTGATAAAAGCTTCTGCTTTCTTCAACACTTCATCCTCCGTTGGAGCACTCACATAACGACCATTCACATAAACAAAAGCCCGTTTGCCACATGGACCGCAGTACGACTTGCAGCCGACCTTGATCTCGGCATCAGGTGCCATTTTTTGCAGCTTAGGGATAATACTTTTCAACTTCATGAAATTACATTCATCGCACACTTGTATTTCGTTAGCCATGGAGCAACCCTTCTTTGTGTTCGAAATTTCCAGGCGAGCGTTTAGTGATCGCCGTGATTACCTTTAGACGGATTCGTAATGACAAAACCTTCTTGTGGAAGATACAAATAATCAACGACCACGCCATCAAGGAGTGGTTGACTCGGATCTAGAATAACATCGATTTCCTTATCTGTCGACACTACAACATCGTTCTCTTTAGGCGTGTCCAAGTCCAGTCCGTAGTGAGCATGATCACCGTGTGCATGTGTAATTGCTACGCGCAGCTTCAACTCGCTGTTTCCTTCAAGCTCCATTTGTTTCTTTATCACTTTAGCCGCATTGCGGGTAATTTTGACCTTCATCTATATTCCATCTCCTAGTCCGAAAATTAAATACTCAATTACTTATTTTAAAGGTAAATGACATCTAAAAGCAACTATATTAGCTAATTAGCTCTGAAGTTCTTGTCGAAAATGTGTGGTGCGATCCTATTCACCCTGCTGAAGTGCAGGATATTTCCGCCCCATTCGTGACACGAACCAGCCCATCAGCAGCATGGTCACTCCAATATCATCGATCGGAATAAATGGCATGAAGTCCGGCAAGACCCAATAGAGCAATACTGGAATTGTAAATAACAGCTTGTCCCCCATTGCTACTTTAGGGGAGCGGATGTATTGCCAGGAGCTACTGAAGATATGGGACCATTGTTTTAGTGACAGTATTTTTTTCAGTTTCATGGTGACCCTCCTCCCAAGTAAAAAGGATACAGCCGCGGATAACGTGTAGTGACGACAGCGGCCATACCCCATGTTTTATTTTACGCAAGTTTACTGCAAATGTTTCATAATTATTTCACATTAGAAAGGAGCGTTGCCAATATAAGTCCTGTTTCCAAGGCCATATCTTCAAAATCTGCTAGTGGCAGCGGATTTTTGCCGATCCCCAGCTCCACCGTAAATCCAGGTTTGCGGAAGGTCTGAATAAACCAATCCTTATATCCGGCATCACTTCCAGTCAGCTCCACTGCCCGGTAACTGCTCGCAACTGCCAGCTGCGCGGCTAATTCACGGCTCTCGGGAGGTTCATACCCCCGGTAGTTCCAATAAATCTCTCCTCCTTGGCTATGCAGAGACACTGCAGCTTCGCCAGGCGCTGCCTCAGCCAGGGCAGCCAGAGCGGCTGCTTCTGGCTCACTCAGCGGCTCAGGGCCGCTGTAATCCCGCGGTGAGGGCAGCCTTACTCCCCGACGTTCCCGCTCCTCTTCCCAATGAGCGGGAAATTGATCCCCAAGATCCACACCGCGGATGTTAGCTTTCCAATGCCGGAAGCTGCTTCGTCCACCATTCCATTTCATGAGGTCATCATAAAACGGATGGTCTGGCAAAACCCCTTCCTGAACCAGCTCCACGCCATCTGGATTAGCCATAGGCACGACCCATAATGTCCAGTTTTGGAACCAAACCTCAGGACTGTGTCCATTCCATTCCAAGCCTTCAGCATAAGCTGCTGCATACTCCTCTATGAAGGACATCAAGCATGGCGAAGTCAGCCATTCATTGGCATGCAAAGCGGCGTTAACATGCAGATGACGAGTGCCATTCCCGATCTTGAGTACATGGAGCGGCTTGCCGAGCACGCTCGTGCCTATTGTGGCTGCTTGTATAAACGGGTATTGGTCAAGCAAGCTGTCAATGTCGCTCTCAACCTCAGCCGGACCGTACTCCCCGCGCAGAAACACCACGCGGTCTGGAATTGGGGGTGGAATGACAAGTATTTTTCCAGGTGTACAGCAGCGCCCTGAGGTCACACCAGGATTAAGCTTCTCCAAATCCTCTAAATTCACCTTAAATAATGAGGTTATCCGTTCTGGAGTGTCCCCTTCCTGCACAGCATACCTTTTACGCGGCGAAGATGGCAGAAATAAAACCTGACCTGGGTATAAATAAGATTGTCTCCCAACCCATGGATTACCTTGAATAACATGCTCAGGAGTTAATCCATGTAGAGCGGCAATTCGGCTTACGGTATCTCCCCTGTTTGCAATATATTGTCGCATTAGGTCTCATCCTCTCGGCCTTAAATTGCTGATACAGCAATACAAAAACAGCGGCATACAGCACTTAACTCTATTGTATGCAAGCGCCACTACCCGGCATGAAGGAGAAATGAATCACAAGAAAAAACAACGTCATCGCCCTTTATAGATGGCAACCGTTTCTCATGAAAAATAAGGATATTACAGTTCCGCAGCATATAAGTGCTTATATTTCAAAAAAACAGACTGGGAAATGTGCTTTCCCAGTCTGTTTTTCTTTTACACTCCCATGGAGTTTGTCCCTATTCAATTCAACATTGCTCCTGCTTATAACGTGGATACTTGCCACACTACTGGGGTGCGTCTAATTTGTTCTCCAAGCCAGTCTCGCGCGATGCTTTGAAACATCTCAGCATCACCGCTGCAGAAAAACTGGTGAATTGGACTTTCATCCCCGATGGACAGCTTGCCTTTATCATATAAAATTGTGCTGATCTCACGAGCGGTCTCATCTGCAGAACTGATCAGCTTGACTCCCGATCCCATAGTCTCACCAATGGGTTCTACAAGAAATGGATAATGAGTGCATCCTAAAATTAAAGTATCGATGTTAGTGTCTTTAATGCCTTCTAGTGCCTCTTCTACGATATCGTAACTTTTCTCTGAGCGGAACTTGCCTTGCTCGACGAGTGGGACAAGCGCTGGACAGGCTTGACTTACAACCTCAACAAAAGGGGACAACTGCTTTAATGCGTTAGTATAAGCACCGCTGTTGATGGTTCCTACCGTACCGATCACGCCGACATGTCCGCTTTTGGTTGCGCTAATTGCTGCGCGGGCTCCGGGATGAATCACCCCAATTACAGGGATGGAGACCTTAGCTGAGATATAATCGAGTGCCGCAGCTGTTGCGGTATTACAAGCGATAACGATCATTTTAGGATTAAACTGGATCAAATAATCTACAATTTGTTCAGTAAACAGTTGTACTTCCTCGGTCGAACGGGGTCCGTACGGAGCTCGGGCAGTATCTCCGAAATAAATGATCTTCTCCCGCGGGAGTTGCCTCATCACTTCTTTGACAACTGTTAACCCTCCCACACCTGAGTCTAATATTGCTATAGCTTGCTGCACGAACACACCGCTTCCTTCTACTTGTTTTGTGTAGCTTATGTAAGGTGAAAACAAAATGTACCTGGCTTTCAGCCCCAATTGCAGATATTACTCCTTTTGCCCTCTGAGTTCAAGAGTAGTCTTCTTCCATCATTTAACAAGCGGGTGCAAACTAATTAAAAAAGCCACCCTCCGCCCAATGCGAAAAAGCGGCTCTATTATAAGAGAATGAGTACTCTTTTACCACTGAAACAGAGGATTTAAACCACGGTTCCATTATAGAATTTCTTTATTAACCTTGTCATCTTGAACGACTTCTTCAAAGCTGGCTTCTTCACTTACATCTTCACTTATAGTGGCCTCAACCAACTCAGTTTCCACTTCCAAAGTGGCAGCAGCCTCTTCAACAGCTTCTACAGCGTCAACTGCTTCTACAGCTTCTTCTGTAGCGATGCCGCTGACAGTTACTGTAATTTTTTCTTCTTCATCAACAGCATTCGCACATGATTTGCTCCATTCCCGAACTTCATGCACTACATGCCCAATCGAATCTTTTGCCTTGTCATAAATCTCAATGCTCTTATCTCCCGCTTGAACGGCAAGTTCTTGAACCTTTTCAATACCAGCGGTAGTTCCTTCTGCAATATCCTTGCGCAGCTCTTTACCTGGTTTAGGCGCGAACAGCAATGCTGTCACCGATCCAACCACACTGCCGACTAAAGCGCCCCATAATAAACCTTTGGTGTCCTTTTTCATCGTTTCATCTCTCCTTTAAATTCATTGCTCCCCGCTCTACCGGGCTAATGCCTATATCTGCTATATCATAAGCAGCAGGGGATTGTCTTGTGACTAATTATTATAACTTTTCAGAAGTTTTGTCAGTAACATTTTTGGGTACGATAGCGTAGCGGCAGCAATGGCCGCCCTCTGCCATACATTCATTACGTGTTACCTTAGCATCCAGCAGTTCTTCGAAAAGACTATGCTCACATTGGCAAGCCTTACGATACTGGGTAGCCACTTGGCGAATCGGGCAATTGTACTCCCTTATGACATATGAGCCATCCTCTTCACGGTTCCATTCTGCCATATATCCACCGGCATTTTGGATAGAAGATAATTCGGCGACGCGTTCTTCCAAATTGCGCCGTTCCATCATCGGAGCATACTGAGCGAGCATCCGGCGGCGGCGGCCTTCAAATAATGTATTAACAGCATCCAGTCCACTGCCGTAATCCAATTCACGCAGAAGCTCCAAAGCCAAGTTGTGATAACTTTTCGGAAAATATTCTTCGGCTCTCTCCGTTAATGAGTACATATGTAAAGGCCGCCCCATCGCTTGCCGGACCACTTTTGTCTTTGCAAGCCCTTCTTGCTCCAGCTGAAGCACATGACGACGGACACCCATCTCTGTAATTCCCAATTCTTCTGCCAGCGCGCCGATGGTCAGTGTTCCTTTCGTCTTCAGGAGCGTCATAATCATTTGTCTTGTCGATCCGTTTTCCTGCCCCATCTTCATCATAAAGGAACCCCTCTCTTTCACGGCTATCGCCTATTCTATGTGATTCTATCCTATGCTATTATAGCGGTACACTGGCTCCAAGCTCCTGGTCCAAATATTTCCGTACCTCAACGGCAAACTGCTCAAGCACTTCCGAAAGAATGGGGGTAAGTGGATGCAGATCACCTCTCTCCCAGGCATAATAATCCTGAACGAGTGGCTTACGCAGAGCAACTAATTCTATCAATCTTTCATAAATCTCACTTTGACCTAGCACTTTCTCTTCATGAATAATAGAAATTATATCCTCATAACTTCCAGCATCACGCATAATAAACCCGTCAATGAGACAGCTACCAACGTCTGTTACAACCTCTATTGCCAGATGGAGGCTGCGTTCCTGTATTAGTCCGGTTAGTGTTGTACCATCCCAGGAAGCTGCTACAGTCCGAAGACCAGCGGTAATATCAGGGATTTGAGCAAGAATGGTTTCGATTTGATTGCGGTTGACATAATACACAGCAATACCCCCATATCGATAATAGTTAGAGAATCGTCCTAATCTCTACTTACCGCGTTTGCCACGGCGTTTCAGCCAGAAGAACATTACGAAACATGCTCCGAGAAAAACGACTAAATAAGTTAACGCTTCCATTGGATACTCAAGCTCACGCATTCCTGTCACCGCTTCCGGTATAAAATGATGATACTATATTCAAGCAGCAGCTTAAATTTCGTAATCTACAGCAATTGAGAGCTCTTTGACTTCATTAATGTGAGCAATAACTTCTTTATGAGCCGGATGAACCTGATACGCCTGTAAATCCTCTAGAGAAGCCACTTCTGTGACTAGAGCAATATCAAAGGAACGATCGGAATGAATGATGTCAGCACCCACCTCGATGGAGAGAAGCTGCGGAATCTTGCCTTCCATATTACGCAATACCGCTACCGTTGCCGCTACGCTTTCTTCGGACCGATCTTTTAATTTGAAAAACACAATATGTTTGATCATTCTATATCGCTCCCTAATGTAATATTGTAATTAGATATTAAAAATATATCATAAGCGTAGCTGTTCTGAAAGAAACTTAAACAGTGTTGTCAGAAATAGCAGCATTAACCATTGCCGATATACCAGAAAGTGTTGTAGTATATTTTTAAAAAATCGGAGGAATTACTTCCTACCCCTTTCA